>CAVXEB010000007.1:0-793593 GCA_963760735.1 uncultured Chloroflexia bacterium | reverse complement strand
CGTGACCCGGCCGGACGCCGGCGACACGGTCTCGAGAGCCTCGATGATCGGCCCGAGCGCGTCCGGCCTCACCTGCCGGAACAGCTCGCCTGTCTCCGGGATCTGGACAAGGGGTCCGGCGGCGCAGAGCCCCAGACAGCCGACTCGCTTGACGGCAACGTCGGTCATGGTCGTGTCGGCGATCCGGGTACCGAGTCCGGTGAGGATCTCGTGCGACCCCGTCGACAGACAACTGACGGCTTCGCAGACGTACGCGGACGCGCGGATCGGATCGGACCGGACGACGCTCTGCATGCCTGGCCGTGATCGGGGTGCGGATGCCGGCTGTTCGGTCACAGGGCCTGGAGCCGTTGGACGAACTCGGGCGCGTCCACCCGTGCCTGGACCTCGCCGTCGACGATCGCGGCGGGCGCGAGGCTGCAGGACCCGAAACAGCGGCCGGTCAGGAGCGAGATCTTGCGGTCGGCCGTCGTCTCGTGCGGCCTCACACCGAATGTCGCCTCGATCGACGACAGCAGCTCCAGCGCGCCGTTGATGTAACAGGCCGTCCCCGTGCAGACCACGCACGTGTGCTCGCCCGGCGCCCTGAGCCTGAAGTAGTGGTAGAAGGTCGCGACACCGAACACCGTCGATGGCGGCACCGACAGCGTGTCGCCGATGAATCGCAGTGCGTCATCGTCGATGTAGCCGAAGGCTTCCTGTGCCGAGTGAAGGGCCTCGATGAGCGCGTCGGGGCGGTTACCGAGGCGACGCATCCGAGTCTCGACGATGCGCCACCGCTCGTCGTCGCTCGGGAGGGGCGGTTTGACCTGGGCGACCGGCACGGCCTTCTCCCACGATGATGCTGATGCGCTGCCCCATCATCTCATGGGAAGCATGGACTGCTTGGCGTCGGACGCCCGCATGGGGCACTCATCGAGTCACGGGCCGAATCGCACGGACAGAGCGGTGAGTCCGATGGCCGAGCATGCCGTGGGCTCACCCGGCCGCGCCGTCGCTGGGCGTATCCTGCCCCCATGTGCGTGACCTATCCGGGACAGGTCCTCGAGGTCGGCGACGACAGCGCGCTCGTGGAGATCGACGGTCGCCGACGACGAGCGTCGCTGCTGCTCGTCCCGGAGGTCGCGGTCGGCGACTGGGTCATCGTCGCGACCGGCACCGTGCTCGAGATCGTCGAGCCGGAGGAGGCCACGGAGATCCTGGCCCTGCTCCACGAATCTCAGTCGCAGGGGGTCGGATAGCGATGGCCGGAGAGCGTCCCGTTCTGAACGCCGAGCGTGGAGTCCTGCTCGCCCTCGGGGCGGCAGCGATCAGTGGGCTCTCGATCTACCTGAATGCCTTCGGCGTCAAGCTCGTGCCGGACGCGACGGTCTACACGACCGCCAAGAACGGTGTCGCCGCCGTCATCCTGGTGGGCCTGGCACTCGCTCTCGGTGCCGCTCGCGAGACGAGGTCGCTCGACCGGCCCCATCGCGCCGGGCTCGTCGTCGTCGCGATCATCGGCGGCAGCATCCCGTTCGTGCTCTTCTTCAGCGGGCTCGCCATGGCCACCGCCCCGACGGCCGCGTTCATCCAGAAGACGCTGTTCATCTGGGTTGCCCTGATGGCGGTGCCGTTTCTGGGTGAACGCATCGGGCTGATCCAGATCGTCGCTCTCGGGGTGCTGTTCGCCGGCCAGGTCCTCGTGGCCCCACCGACGGGCATGGGCTGGGGTGCCGGGGAGACGATGATCGCCATCGCGACGCTGCTCTGGTCGGTCGAGATCGTCCTCGCCAAGCGCCTCCTCTTCGTGGTGTCCGCGCCGCTGCTCGGGGCCGTCCGGATGGGGCTCGGGTTCGTCTTCCTGCTCGGCTATCTGGCCCTGACCGGACGGCTCGGCGGCCTCGCGACGATCGGCGGCGAGGCGCTCCTGTGGATCCTCGTCACCGGCGTCCTCCTCGCGGGCTATGTGGCGACATGGTTCGGTGCGCTGCGCCTCGCGCCGGCGACGACCGTGACCTGCATCCTCGTGGCCGGGGCCGTCGTCACGGGCGCCCTGAGCTCGCTTTCGAATGGCACGACACCCGATCTGCGGGTCGTGCTCGGCTACATCCTCATCGTCGTCGCCTTGGCGCTCGTCGTCGCGGCCACGGTCGGGCCCCGGCGGATCGATGCATCCCCCGCATCCCTCGAGGGCTGACCCGGCCCGAGCCGAGCCCTCCGGTCCGGTCCTCTTCGCGAGGTACGCGTACGGCCCCAACCGCCTCGGGCTCTGCGGGCCGGACGACGCCGAGGCCATCTTCGGCGAGACGAGCGATGGCAGTGACGAGCGCGAGCTGCGCGAGCTCGCGCTCGGCTTCGACGGCGCCTACCCGTACCTGGAGCTCATCGCCCGGGCCAACGCGATCACGGACCCGCTCGATCGACGGGTGGTCGAGGCATACTGGCTGGGAAGTCCTCTCCTCGAGTCGGTGACGCCCGACCTGCTCGGCGAGTCGTTGCGTCTGCGCTTCCGGCCTCGGCTCGGGAAGCCTGCGTGGAAGTGGCTCCTGGCGAGCGCACCCTCCGGGGCGAAGCCGGTCCACGCGTTCCATGTCCTCGACGTCTTTCCCAAGGTGGGGCTCATGCGCGCGGAACAGGCCGACAGGGTTCTCGAGACCATGGACTCCTGTCGAATTCGGTGGGGCCGCGTCCAGGATCGCGTCGGTGACACCCTCGTGGTCAACGCGGTGCCGCTTGTCCTGACCGACGGCAAGCTGTCGTTCGGACCGCCCCGCATCGAGCAGGTCACGGGATGGCGGGACGGCCACGGGTTCCTTGGCGAGGTCTGTCCCGGCGACGTCGTCTCGATCCACTGGGGCTGGGCCTGCGACGTGCTCGGGGCGGATCAGGTCACCCGGCTCATCGGCTGGACGCAACGCCAGCTCGGCATCGCCAACGACACGCTCTGATCCTCGGCGGCCTTGCCGGCGGACGGCGAGCCGGGTGAGCCGGAACCCCATCCTCTCGCACCAGGACGCCGAAGCTTCACGACGTCTGGCCCTTGCCGCCTCGTGCTCCAACCGGTACGTCTTGATCGCGTGATTGAAGTCCTCGCCCACCTCGGGGCTGCGGTCATCCAGTGGGGGGCCGCCCACTCTGGACGGCGACCGTCTGCAGGCCTTCGCCGGACGGGCGAGCCCGGATGACCGCCTCGGCGAGGCTCGCGAGATCGCGCCCGACGTGGTATTGCCTCGGACCCGTCCAGTTGCGGGCCCAGCGGTGCGTCCGGACCACCGTCTGGTTCTGGAGGAGCTCGCTCCGGTGGAGCGCGACCCCGTCCGCGACCGGCGTCAGCACGCGACGCGCTACCGACGCGTGCTCGTGCCCAGCCTGACGAGCAGCTCGTCGAGCTGGTCGAACGTCTCGGGATTCCAGCTCGTCGCCCCGGACGCGACCGCGTCGTCAAGCGCCTCCTTCGAGGGATAGAGGTCGTGGACGACCAACCGTGTCCGGCCGTGATCCTCCTCGAAGGTCGCGGTCGTCACGACGTGCCCGCCATCACCCTCCTCGTTGGTCCAGACCAGGCGCGACGGCGGCGTCACCTCGAGGTAGCGGCCGAAGAACGCCATCGGTTCCGCGGCCCCATTGTCGAACGTGAGCCGGTAGCCGCCGCCGACGCGTGCATCGATCTCGCACGACAGCAGCGTCACGCCCAACGACTTCGGGACCCACCACTGCCGGAACAGGTCGGCGTCGGTCCACGCCTCGAACACGCTGGGCGGCGGGCCGTCGATCGTCCGCGTGACGACGAGCTCGCGCTCCGACGTCCGTTCGACCGTCGTGCGGTCCTGGGTGGCGGTGGGCTCAGCGGCGCTTCGGGTGTCCATGGACATGCTCCTTCCGTCGTCGCTCCGCGACGACCTGCTCCAGCTCGTCGAACCGGGCGTCCCACATCCGGCGCTGCTGCTCGATCCACGCGGTCTCGTCCTCGAGCCGGCGCGGGCCGAGCCGGCAGGTCCGCACGCGCCCGACCTTCTCGGTCGTGACGAGCCCGGCCTGCTCCAGCACCCCGACGTGCTTGCGCATGCCCGTGAGGGTCATGCGGAACGATCCGGCCAGCTCCGTGATCGACGCGTCGCCCCGTCCGAGCCGCTCCAGGACGCCACGGCGGGTGGCGTCGGACAGCGCCGCGAACGAGACGTCGAGCCGACCATCGGGATACTGAACCATCTGGTTCACTTTATACGCCCGTCGATCTCCGGATGCAAGCCCTGTTCAGTGCGTCGTCATGCTTCGCTCCCCGCTGGCCGGTCATCGTGGTGGCCGCAGCTGGGTCGCACGACCAGCCGTCCGGGCAGGTGGGTCGTCCCCGCGGGCGGCTCGCCGCGGATCCGCGCCGCGAGCAGGCGGGCGGCGAGGAGGCCCATCTCCTCCGCCGGGAGGGCGATGGTCGTGATGGGCGGGTCGACGTACGCACCCGCGTCGATGGCGCCGTAGCTCACCAGCGCCAGCCGGTATCTCGGCTGAGCGACTGCGCACGACACAGGTCCTTGCGGTGATCTACGCCGTGCCGGGCATCGGCTGGGCGGTCGCCACCCTGGCCGTCATCCTGTACCACCGAGAGCGGGGTGAGTTGGCGATGAACCCCATTCGGCTGGCGGCTCCTTGGCGGCCCGTACCCTGAGATCGGGACCGATCGCCTGACGCCGCTTGGCTGGGCCCTGGCGTGGCTCCTCATCGGAGTCTCGATCGTCGACGTCCTCATCTGCCGATGGCTCTGGCAGGGCAGGCGTCGTGGCGCAGTGCTGGCCCTCGTGATGGCGCCGGTGAGCTTCGCCCTCGGGTGGCTCTTCGCCCTTCCGTACCTGATCGTCATGGCACCGCTTCGGGCACTCGCGACGATCGTCGCATGGCGAGACCTGCGGCGCTGCTGCCGACGTGGCCCGATCGGCCAAGAAGGAACGGGGGCGCTGCGGCAAACGGTTGGAGTGGCGCGCCCGACAGGTGTCGGGCGCGTGTTAGCAGCCTACGAGATCCCGATCGAGGGTCGCGACGAGTGGGTCGCCGCGGCCGGGCGGCTGGCGTTAGAGAACGGCCTCGAGCTGGTCGAGGGTCTGGCACCTCCGTCACGGACCGCGAGCTCGCGGTCGTCGTCGCCGTCATCGGGGCTGGCCCGAACGGGCGGGTCGCGTCTCCGCGACAAAGAGGCCGTCGCTACCCCGCACGGGCCGTTGGAATGGCTCCGGTAGTCACCCATCGCGGACCCCTAGAACGTGCTCGTCTCAGGATGCCGGGCACAGCACAGGGGCGTGCAATACACATGATGTCTGATGTATGCTGAATTTGCTGGGCATCGCTATGTGGAGGAACCCGCGTACCTCGGCCGCTCCTATCGGTACGGCATCACCGATACGAGCTACTTCGAAATGTCGCCGCGAGGGGGCTGAGTCGTCTCAACGAAGTCGAACGAATCTGAGGAGGAGCAACGACGTGTCTTTGCATGAACGCAGCGCGCCCCGCAGGTTGATGGGAGTGTCCGCAGCCGCAGCCTGCATCGCCCTTGTCGCAGCGGGCTGCTCGAACAATCCGTCCACCAGCAGTCCGTCTGGGACCCCTGGAACGGCTGGCTCTGGAACGCCCACCAGCGGTCCGACTGAATCCGCTGGCTCTTCGACTGGCAGCACGTACGGCTTCCCCACCGTTGCGCAGGACCCAACCGCCAAGATGACCGTCTGGGTCGACGCCGACCGCTCGGCCATCGCCGAGGCCTTCCAGAAGGACCACCCCGAGTGCCCGCTCAACATCGAGACCTACGACGCCAGCGCCGGGGGTAGCGACACGTTCCACACCAAGATCTCGCTGCTCGACCAGGCCGGCTCGGGCTGGCCCGACGTTGCGTGGTCGGGACAGGTGAACGACGCCAGCTGGGCGGCCCACGAGCAGAATGGCGTTCAGGCCTTTGCCGCGCCGCTCGACCAGGGCGTCGTTCCCCAGAGTTGGCTCGACGGCTACACGCCGGGCGCGCTCGACCCTGTCACGGTCGACGGCCATGTCTACGGCGCCCGCGACAACCTGGCGCCCGTGGTGCTCTGGTACAACAAGACCCTGTTCGACAAGTTCGGGTACACCGTCCCGACCACATGGGAGGAATACCAGGCCCTCGGCGACAAGGTGGCGGCTGAGCACCCCGGCTACATCCTCGGCTCGATCGGCGATCCCTTCACCGCCGTGCTGACCGACATGTGGGCCGCCCAGGCGCCGATCTACACGGTCGACGGCACCACCTTCACCAGCGACTTCTCGGACAACCACACGACCCGCATGATCGCCCTGCTGGACCACATGTTCGCGAACAAGACCCTGGCGATCGATGGACTGTTCACCCCCGACTGGGTCAAGAAGTGGAAGGACAAGGTCCTGGCGATCCCTGGCCCAACGTGGTTCACGGGAGCCCTCTTCCAGAACAAGGACAACCTCGGCGGGCAGCCAGGCGAGTGGGGTGCCGGCCACGCCCTCCACTGGGCTGGCGAGCCGATCGGCACCGGCAACGTGGGTGGCGGCTTCTGGTACGGGTCGAGCCACTCGGCGAACCTCGCATGCGTGGGTACCTACCTGCAGTACGTGACGAGCGGACCCCAGTCGGTCAAGCTCATCACGGGCCTCCCGGCCTACGCCTCGACCGCAAGTGCGTGGTTGGACGCGCAGACCAGTAGTGGCTTCTGGGCCAACTCGGACACGTTCAAGGACGTCGTCGATGAGGCAGCCAACAACATCTGGAAGGGCTGGGGTGCCACGCTCCCCTTCAGTTCCGAGCCTCCGTGGGCGGAGATCGTGAATCCGGCTCTTGCTTCCGGAAAGACCATTGCCTCGCAGGTCAGCGCTTGGCAGCAGAGAATGGTGAACGACGCCCAGGTGAACGGCTTCACAGTCGTGACCAAGTAGGCGAAGGAACGCACCATCTCTCGTACTGACGCCATCGTGCCCACTGCCGCCCCCACAAAGGAGCGGCAGTGGGCCCCTTTGCGCCCGCGAAGGCGGCCGCAAAGCGGAGCCCGCGCGCAGGCATTCGCCGCCTACGTGTTCTGCAGCGGCTACGTGCTGCTGCTACTGGTCTTCGGCGTTCTGCCCATGGTCTATGCCCTGTATCTCTCATTCACCAAGAGTGGGCAATTCGTCGGGCTCGACAACTACGTGAAGGCCGTCGGGGACTTCCGGTTCTTGCCGGCCGTGCAGCACGTCGCGGCCTTCCTGGTGATCTGGGTCGTGACCCTGACCGTGCTCGTCACCCTGCTGGCGCTCATCGTCCACGCCGTGCGCGTCAGGTGGCTTTCCTCTACCGCGCGCTTCCTGTTCTTCATCCCCGGCGCATTCGCGGGTGCGGCCAGCGTCATGCTCTGGCTCTTCTTGCTCAATCCCTCGGTCAGCCCGGTGTCCTTCGTCCTGAAGTGGTTCGGGTACACGAACTTCGTTCAAGCCATCGACCTGAACAACCTGCCCCTGATCTTCACGGTCATTGCGTTCTGGACCGGCGCCGGTGCATGGATCATCATCATGTACGCCGCGTTGAACAACATCTCCGACGAGATCATGGAGGCTGCCCGCTGTGACGGCGCCAGCGCCATCAAGACCGCTTGGTACATCCAGCTCCCGCTGATTCGGAAGTGGATCGCGTACATGGTCGTCATCTCGGTCGCCGTCGGGACCCAGCTGTTCGCGGAACCAAAAATCCTCGCCCAGGCGAGCAGGAACCAGATCCCGAAGCACTATTCCCTCAATCAACTCGCATACGTCACCGCCTTCGGCCCGCAAGCGGACTTCAACAGCTCTGCCGCGATCTCGATGATGTTGCTCGTCGTGGCGGCGGGGCTTGCCGCGTTCTTCGTCTTCCGAGGAGGACTCTTTGACCGCGACTAGAACGATCCGTCGTGCGGTCTGACTTCGCGCCGGGCCGCTGGCTCGGTCGCGTGACAGCTTTCCTGATCGCCGGATTCTTCGCGGTGTTCTTCGTCCTTCCCCTGGTTTGGCTCCTGCTCGCGCCGACGAAGGACACCGCCCAACTCAACGGCTTTCACGGCGAGGCTTCCCTGAGTTTCGGCTCCTTCGAACAACTCGTCGCAAACTGGAACGAGCTGGTCGGGTTCCAGGATGGCCGCATCTGGACGTGGCTCGGGAATTCGGTGTTCTACGCCGGGGTCGCGTTGGTGCTCACGCTCCTCGTGTCAATTCCGGCCGGCTACGCGCTGGCCAAGACCAACTTCAGGTTTCGCCGCGCGATCCTCATCTCGACCCTCATGGTGATGCTCATCCCGAACACGGCGCTCGTGCTGCCGGTCTTCCTCGAGATCAATGCGGTGCACCTCGTGGGGTCGCCGTTGGCGGTCATCCTGCCATTCGCGTTCTTCCCATTCGGCGTCTATCTGGCGTATATCTACTTCTCCACGAGCGTTTCGCGCGAGCTTCTCGACGCCGCCCGCATCGATGGCGCGGGCGAGTTCGCGGTCTTCCGGCGAATCGCGCTGCCGCTCGCGATCCCTGTCGTCGCGCTCGTAGGCTTCTTCAACTTCGTCACCAACTGGAACAACTATTTCCTGCCCTTCGTGATGCTTCCCGGGTCGAAGACACAGCCCATTCAAGTGGGTCTGGTGGAATTGCTCGCGAATGTCCGGGAGATCAATCCGACCACCGTCGCCTCCGACTCGATCCCGTTTCCACAGCTGGCGCTCGCGACGCTGATCTCCGTCGCACCGGTGCTGATCGTGTTCGTGTTCTCGCAGCGCTTCCTCGTGGCGGGCCTCACCGCCGGCGCGACAAAGGAGTAGGTCCGCCATCGTTGAGAGGACGCGAAGATTCGGAATGGCGTGCCGCATGCTTCCGGACACCAGAGACGAATGCCTGGCAAGGATTCGGCGCCGTGGGGCACCTCGACGGAAACGGTTCCGTTAGGTGACGCCCGGCGCGCGCCTTCGTGTCCACGCCTTCGCGATGTGTTCTCGCATCGCAGTCGCGGCGGTGTCGCCGTCGCCCGCCGCGATCGCCTCGCATATGGCGCGGTGCTCCTCGAGCGACATCTGCGCTGCGTCGTCGGTGGTGATGCCCGTGAATCGACTGCTCTCGCGAGCGCGCTCGAACATGATGCGTGTGATGTTGGCGGCGAGCCGAATTCCCGATTGTTCCATGACAAGGTCGTGAAACGCGGCATCCGCGTCGTTGTAGACAGAGATGTCGTCGATGTTTGCCGCGGCAAGGTCGAAAGCCTCACGCAACGCAGCGGTGCGCTCTGGGGTTTGCCGAGCTGCCGCGGCGCGCGCCATGGTCGCCTCCAGGCTCCCACGGACCACCGCCAACTCATCGAGCACCTCCAGGGTCTCGTCGTGGTCGACAAGAGCCGAAAGGACATCAGGATCGAGCACGTTCCACCGACTCGACTGGTTCACGACCGTGCCTCGGCCCTGACTGACGGTCACGAGGCCCTTTTCTTCGACTCGCTTCACGGACTCGCGAATCACCGTGCGACTCACGGCAAACTGCTTGCTCAGGGTGCCCTCTGGGGGGAGGACGTCGCCGGGAGCCACCGTGCCGGTGACGATCGCTTTCACCAAGTCCCTCACCACGGCGACGCCGAGGTTGGCTGCACGCACCCGGACGACGCTGTCGCCGAAGATGGTCTGCCCCTGTGAAGTGGCGGTGCTTGCGGGGTCCGCGTCGTTCTGCGCCATGTCCTCATCCTACTGTCGGGGATCGATGTGCCGCGGCGACGCGACGGCGAACTGATCGGGAGGCAGGGCTCGGTTCGGTACGCACCCGCTCCTCTACTTGTATGATGTCGTATCAATACTACGCCAACTGAAGATGAGCCGCACGGCGAACGGTCCAGGTTGGCCGAGGGGTTCGTCACTGCGACACCCCGATCTCCGCACGAATGAGCAAGGGTGACGATGAAGATCACAGGCTATCGCACGCTGCAGACGATCCATGACTGGGGTCGTCCTGTGGGCGACGTCAACGGGCACATCGCATCGGGTATCACCGAGGTGCCGGTTGTCATCGTGGACACGGATGAGGGCGTCAGCGGCGTCGGAATGGGCTCGCACCAAGACTTGGCACAGATCTTCCCGGCGATCGAGGGCGAGGATCCCCGCGCGGTATCCGCGCTCTACGACCGCATGCTCGCGCGCGTGTTCAAGGCGAGCCATGCTGGCGCGACATTCGGAGGCATCGGCACGTTTGACATGGCGCTTTGGGATATCAAGGCAAAACTTGCGGGCGAGCCGCTTTGGCGCCTGCTCGGGGGGCGCGATCGGTTTGTCTCCGGGTATGCGTCCGGACTGGATATCGCGCTCGATGATGATGAACTCGCGCTCTTCTATTCCGACATGGCGGGCCGTGGATTCACGAGCGGGAAGCTCAAGGGCGGCAGAAACGTTGCCAGCGACATTCGCCGGCTAGGCATCATCGGCGATGCGCTTCGAGTCAACACCCCGGAGCCGAGCCTCATGCTCGACGCGAATGAGTCCTGGAATCTCAAGCAGGCCGTCCGCTATGTGTCCCAGATCGAAGAGGTTCACGACCTCGTCTGGATCGAGGAGCCCATCCGCCGCTGGGACGCAGAGGGTCATGCGAGGTTGAGCGCTTCAGTACGCGCTGCGGTGGCTACCGGAGAGAACCTCACTGGCCTGGAACAATATCGACCGCATTTCAACGCGGGCGGCATCGACGTCGTTCAAGCTGCCGCAACCTGGGGTGTGACGCACTTTCTGCGCGTGTCGATCGCGGCACACAGCCGAGACCTGCCAGTCAGCCCGGTGGGCCTCACGGCGAACGCCGCGGTCGCTCACGCTGCCGCGGCAGTGCCAAATCACTTGTCCGCCGAGATCCAAGACGTCGGTTCGCCGTTCGGCGTTTCGATCGACCAGGAGTATGCCGACGGTGGGATCGTGCTCGGCGACCAGCCCGGGGTTGGGGTGAGCGTCGACGAAGCTCTCATCGCCACGCTCGAGCACGCCGAACCGGGGTGGCGAGCGGAGGCCGGCCCACATGTCAGGCCCGCCCGCGCGGGACTGCAGCTCTCGGGCGAACCAGAGTCGGCCGCCTAGCTGTAGTCCCCACACAGTTGTTGACAGACGAGAGTCCCGCTGCAGGGTTTGGGGTGTTGAGCACCAAGCCAGGCAGGAGACTCTCGTGGCACATCGTAGGGCGCGTCTGACCGTCTTCGGTCGCCAACACCTCGTCGCTCGAGTGGAAGCCGGCTGGCCGGCAGCGCATGTCGCCGAGCAGCTCGGGATCAGCCGGGCGACCGCTTACAAGTGGGTCCGTCGGCATCGGAGCGATTACACCTGTCGCCGATGTCGCGACTCATGTGTCGCCTATGTCGCGACTCAAGACAATGGCGCGCCCGACAGGAGTTGAGCGCGCGGATGCCATAAGTATCCGGATCCCGATCGAGCACCCTTACCGCGGACTCGAAGCAGGGCAAATCGCCTGACATCAATGGCCGAAGAGCATTCGTGAGACTGCGAACCGAAGCGACCATGCGATACCGCACCATGCAATGGAGGTAAATCAGATGCCTCGTCGTGGACCCGTCGCACTACCGTCGTTGGCATCGGAACGCCGCCCCCTCCCACACGGCGAATCCTGTACCCGCTGGCCATGGAGATACTCCACCGTTGGGAGGCCAAGCAGGCGGCCGAGTGTCAGGCTCACGAGGAGCGGCAGGAGGGGCGCTCCTCGAAGAAGAGCCGCGACCACGATGAGTCCTGACTACGGTAACCGCTTGGATTCAGGTTCGCTGCGTCCCGCACGACTGTGACGCGACCTTCGAGCTTGAGAACGAGCCGCCGTCCTTCCCCGCGCCACGGGCGATGGTGTGGTTCAGAACGTCCCGTCGGAGGCTGCCACGGCCCCGATCGTGCCGTCGCCGGACCCAGGTCCAGGTCCGAGGCCAGGCGCGTCAAGCAGGTCGTCGACCTGCGGCTGGGCCGCCGGCGTCGCGAAGATGGAGACGTGGTCGCCGGCCAGCAGCCGGAGGTCTCCGCGCGGCACGATGAGCGTTCCCGTCCCGCTCGATTGCCACGAGGACGGCCTCCCGCGGCCACGCGACGTCGGACACGAGTCGCCCGGCGAGCGTCGAAGCCGCCGGCGATCTGCGTCTCGACGATGACCCCGCCGGCCCGGAGCCCACGCACCTGGCGGATGTTGCCGTTGAGGGCGGTGCGATAGGCGGTCATGGCGTCCCGCACCGACAGGATGCCGACGAGCCGTCCGCCCGACACGACCGGCGCCCACTCTCGGTGGTGGTCGGCGAGCGACCCGAGGGCGTCGTCGAGGCCGTCGTCTGCAGCCAGGATCGGCTCACGGACGATCGTCGAACTGCCTACCTGCTCGTGATCCGGTAGCAGCTGGAGCGAGGCAAGATCGATCACTCCCTGGACCGTGCCATCCGCGCCCACGACCGGTGCACCCGGAACGCCGATCGCCTCCATCCGGGCCCGCGCCGTCGCCACCGTGTCGTCCGCTCGCACGACCACGCGTGCCTGACGGACCGCGTCGCCGACCGGCACCGCCGCGAGCAGGGGCATCGCGAAGCGGAACCGGTGGGCCGGCGAGTCGGCCCGCGTCGCGAGCTGGCTGCGGTAGATCGACTTGGACCCGACGACGAACGTCGCCAGGCCGACCGCGACCATCGCCGGCGCGAGCATCGAGAGGTTGCCGGTCATCTCGGCGACCATGAGCATCACCGCGAGCGGCGCGTGGGCGACGCTCCCGAACAGGGCCATCATCGCCACGATGACGAACGGCGCCGGGTCGACCGGGATCGCCGGGGCGATCGGCTCGAGCAGCCGCCAGATGCCGGCGCCGAGCATGCCGCCGATGAACATGCCGGGCCCGAAGATGCCGCCCGAGCCGCCGGAGCCGATCGAGAGCGAGGTCGCGAGGATCTTCGCGAACGGCAGGATGAGGACCATCCAGAGCGGGATGGCGAGCAGCGTCTGCCGGTCGAGTCCCGCCTGGACGAAGCCGTAGCCGGTGCCGAGCACGCCCGGGATGACCAGGCCGATGCAGCCGACCAGGAACCCCGCGATCGCGGGCTTGAGCCAGCGCGGTGGCGCCCAGCGCGTGGAACCAGGCGCTGAGGCCGTAGAAGTTGCGGATGTAGAGGAGGCCGACGAGGCCGCAGGCGAGCCCGATCAGCGCGTACCAGGCGAGCTGTGCGGGGTTGCTGAAGGCGAACGAGGCCTGGGCCCCGAAGATGGGGGTGAACCCCTCGACGGCACCGAAGATCGAGTAGGCGACGATCGTGGCGATGAACGACGGGACGAGCGCGTCCGACTCGACATCGTCGCGGTAGAGGAGCTCGGCCCCGAGGACGGCGCCGCCGAGCGGCGCGCGGAAGATCGCCCCGATACCGGCGGCCATGCCCACCGCGACCGCGATCCGCGCATCGCGTGCGTCGAGGTCGAGCGTCCGGCCGAGGAAGGACCCGAACCCCGCGCTGATCTGGGCGGTCGGCCCCTCGCGGCCGCCCGATCCGCCCGATCCGATCGTGATCGCCGAGGCGACCAGCTTCACCAGCGGGATGCGGCCCCGGATGCCGCGCGGGTTGTGGTGGAAGGCGGCGATCGCCGCGTCGGTGCCGTGGCCCTCGGCCTCCGGGGCGAAGCGGTAGACGATGATCCCCGAGATCAGGCCGCCCAGGGCGACCACGAGGGGGAGCGCCCAGGCCCGGGCAAAGCCCGTGATCGGGGCGCCGCCTTCGCCGGCGGGCGACGGGGGCGTGTAGCCGCCCAGGAAGCCGAGGAAGAAGTGGGTCGCCAGCTCGAGGGCCGTGTAGAAGGCGATCGCCCCGATTCCGCCGACGACGCCGATGAGCGCACCGAGGACGACCCACTTGCGGAGGTAGTTCGCTCCGCGCAGGCGGCGCCTGACCGAACGAAGGCCGGCGTCGAGCTGTCGGGCGAGCGGCGTCACGCGAACCGCTCGAGCCCGGCGGCGATCGCGCGGAGCCCGCTCCTGATGTCGAGTCGCTCGGAGTCGGGGCAGCCCCGCGGCGATCTGGCGCAGGGCTGCGCGCCGATGGGCAAGGATCGTCTCGCGGACCGTCCGTCCGCGGTCGGTCAGCCGGGCTCGCGTGGCGCGCCGGTCCAGCTCGTCGACGGACAGGGCCGTCAGCCCGCGCCGTTCGAGTCGGCGAAGCAGGCGGCCCGTCGCCGGCAGCGTGACGCCGACCCGCGCCGCGACCTCGCCGATCCGCGCCCCATCCGACGTCCTCGCCCAGCACGAGCAAGGCACGCCACTGCGGAAACGTCAGCTCGAAGCCCGTGTCCGCCAGCGCCAAGGCGCGGGTCGTGAGCCCGACCGCGCCAACGGCGATCCGCTCAAGGTCGTCGGCGAGCGCGTCGACGCCCGAGCGGGCCACGACCGTTCGCGTTCGTTCTTCGATGGTCACGGGAATGGATGGTACACGATTAGGTGCCAGGTGGCTATCATTGTGAGCACGCCCGAGAGGCTCGACGCCACGGGCCTATGGACTGGCGCCCACCAGCTACTGCACAGCGCGACACCGACGGCGCGTTTCGCGCCCCGAAGGAAGGAGTGACACCCGATGGATGCGTCCGGATCCGTCATCGGCATCCAGGGGTTGACCAAGACCTTCGGGAAAGTCCGGGCCCTCGACGGCCTCGACCTCGACGTGGCTCCCGGAGAGGTGCACGGCTTCCTCGGCCCCAACGGCGCGGGCAAGACCACGACGATCCGGATCATCCTGGGCCTCATGCGCGCCAGCGGCGGTCACGTCGAGCTTTTCGGCGGTGACCCGTGGCGCCAGGCCGCGACGCTCCACGCGAGGCTCGCCTACGTCGCCGGCGATGTCGCGCTCTGGTCGGGGCTTACGGGTGGGCAGTGTCTCGATGTCCTCGGCGCGACACAGGGCGGGCTCGACGAGGCTCGACGCGCCGCCCTCATCGAGCGGTTCGACCTCGACCCAACCAAGCGGATCCGCGACTACTCCAAGGGCAACCGGCAGAAGGTCGCCCTCATCGCCGCCCTCGACACCAAGGCCGAGCTGCTCGTGCTCGACGAGCCAACCTCCGGGCTCGACCCGATCATGGAAGAAGCCTTCCAGGAGGTCGTCCGCGAGCGGCGCAAGGAGGGTTGCACGGTCCTCCTGTCGAGTCACATCCTCGGCGAGGTCGAGGCCCTTGCCGATCGGGTGACGATCATCCGCCGGGGCCGGACCGTGACGACCGGAACGCTGGCCGAACTGCGACAGCACACCCGCACCCACGTCCACGCGGTGACTGTCGACGCGCCAGACGGCCTCGCTGCCGCGGCGGGCGTCGCGGACTACGGCTCGGAGCGTCTCGACGGCCACGTCGACAGCCGGTTCACGATCGACGCTGAGCACCTCGACGCCGTCGTGGGCCTGCTGCATACCGCACGAATCCACACCCTCACGGTCACCCCGCCGAGCCTGGACGAGCTTTTCCTGCGCACCTATGACGGGGACGCTGCGCCCCTCGACGCCACCGAGCTCGGCGAGCCCGTGGAGGCGGCCCGGTGAGCGCGACCGGCCTGCGGGCGATGCTTCGTGTCCAGTGGCGGACGCACCGCCGCGGCACGCTCATCTGGATGCTCGCGCTCATCGCCATGATGGTCGGCACGGCCGGGTCCATCGCCGGCCTCTACCCCACCCCCGAGAAGATCCACAGCTACGCCCAGGCCGCCACTGCCGGGGAGGCCCTCGTCGCGATCAACGGCAAGATCGAGGGGATCGACAGTCTCGGCGGCATCATCCAGGACGAGTTCGGCTTCTTCGCTGCCTTCCTCATCCCCCTGCTCGGGATCAGCCTCGTCGCCCAGGCCACCCGGGGTGAGGAGGAGGCCGGGCGGCTCGAGATGGTCCTCGCGGGCCGCGTCGCGCGCCATGTCCCTGTGCTGGCCGGGCTCACGCTCGCGTTCGCCGCCATCGTGGTCACCACCATCGCGTTCGCGCTCGGGCTCGTCGCCTTCGGGGTACCCGCGACCCGGTCGGGCCTCTACGCGGCCTCCCTCGGGACGCTGGCCTTCGTCTTCGCCGGGCTCGCGGCACTCCTGGCCCAGGTCACCCTGCACGCCCGGGGCGTCTACACGTGGGGCCTGCTCATCCTCGGCGTTGCCTACCTGCTGCGGGGAGTCGGCGACGTAACGAAGACGTGGGTCACCTGGCTCTCGCCCCTCGGCTGGGCCGAGAAGGCCGCGCCCTTCGGTGACATGCGGTGGTGGGCCCTCCTGATCCCCCTCGCCGTCGGCGGGCTGCTTGCCGCGATCGCCATCCTCGTCGCCGGGCGCCGCGATCTCGGCAGCGCGCTCATCCGCGGTGGTGCAGGCTCAGCGCGCGCGACCTCGTGGCTGCGCAGCCCGCTCGGGCTCGCGACCGCCATCCACCGTCCGGCGATGCTCGGCTGGCTCGCGGGTGCCGTGATCCTCACGGGCACGATGGGCGCGCTCGCCCAGCAGTTCATCAATGCCGTGCTCGGCAACCCGGCCATGGCCGAGGCCTTCGGGGTGTCGGATGCGCGACCCGAGGACGCGATGGTCGCCCTCACCCAACTTTACGCCGCCATTATCGCCACGGGCTATGCCGTCCAGGCCGTCGGCAGCCTGCGCGGCGAGGAGACCGCGGGACGTCTCGAGATCCGGTTGTCCGGCACCCTCTCCCGCCTGCGCTGGCTCGCCGCCCACTGGCTGATCACCGTCATCGGCCTCGTAATCATCATCGTCGTCTCATCGATCGTGCTGGCCGCGGGGATGGCCTGGTCGATGGGCGCGTCGGTGAGCCTGGCTCGAGTGCTCGGAGCGGGCGCGGCCTACCTGCCGGCGGAGCTCCTCGTCGGCGGGCTGGCGCTCGCGCTCTTCGGCCTGCGCCCCAGGGCGTTCCCTGCGGCTTGGGCCGCCTTGGCGGGCGTGACCTTTATCGCCTTCCTCGGTCCGGGACTCAAGCTGCCCGGGTGGGTGCTCGACCTCGCCCCGACGACTCATGTCGGCAACCCTCCGCTCGGCACGGTCGAGGCGCCGTCACTCGTCGTCCTCGGCGCCATCGCCGCTGCCCTCTGGGTCGCCGCGGCGGTCGGCTTCCGCCGTCGAGGGGTGCCGCAGAACTGATTGCCCGTATCCTGAGCAGGTCATGGATGCACGCGAGACGATGAACGTGGGCTTCGGGCGCACGTCGCTGGCGGTGGCGGCCAGCGACGGCCCGGGTGGATAGGCAGGACCGAGCTTCAGACCTGCGCCACGCCAAGTGGCTGTCTGCGCTCAGCATCGTCTGGAGCGGCGTCGTCGGCTCGATCGCGGTCTATGTTGCCCTCGCGAGTGGGAGCCTGTCGCTCCTGGGATTCGGCGCCGATGCCGTGATCGACGCGTTCGCCTCGGTGGTCCTTGTCTGGCGGTTCATGGTGGAAGCGAAGCACCCGCATCGAGCCGATCGGGTCGAGCAGGCGGCCGAGCGGGCGGTCGGCCTGGCCCTGATCGCCTTGGCCGTGTACCTCGTGCTCGGCGCCCTGCGCGTGCTGGCCGTCGGCGGCCATCCCGAGACCTCGACGATCGGCCTGGTGCTGCTGATCGCCTCTGTACTGGTCTTGCCGCCGCTCGCGCTCGCTAAGAACCGTGTGGCGGCCCGCCTCGCGAGCGGCGCCCTGCGCGCCGATAGCATCCTCACGGCGGTGGCAGCCACATTGGCGCTGATCAGCCTCGTCAGCTTCGCCGCCTCCGATGCGCTCGGGTTGTGGTGGGCCGACGCGGTCGCCGCCGTGGTTGTCGGCGTCATCGTCGTCCGCGAGGGATGGAACAGCTTGCGGGCGACCGCGACGGCGTAGATATCGACGCCGTTCAGCCTCCGATCCGCTGCGGCGCATCACAGGAGCGTCATGCCTCCGTCGTCGTTTCGTCACGTGCCAGCGCCACCGTGTCGAGACACGCCGGCACCGGGCCGGCGTAAGACAAGGTGGAGGTTCGGATGAAGCGAATCCTGGTGGCAGCCGCTGTCGGCATGCTCGCCCTGATGACGATCGCGGGACCAGTGGGTGCGCGCACCTTCGGTGCCGTCTACGCCAATGACCAGATCTATCGGGTTTTCGGAAACGCGGCCAACGTGCCCGACGGAACCGGCACCGACCCATTCGCCAAGTTCACCAACTCCACGAACGCCGACCAGTTCGGCGTCGCCGAGTTCGCGCCCGGCTCGCCGACCGGTCATCACGGCGGCCGCTGGGCCGTCTACACCGCGACGTGGACATCCGGCGACGCCTCGATGCTCGTCACGAGCTGGTCGCAACTGGAGTCGCTCGTCTCGAGCGGTCAGGTGTCCCTGGTGCGGAACCCAGCTGCTGACTTCCGATGCCCGGTCCTCGGCAACCCCGAACCGGTCGGCTGACCCGCGAGTGACCGCGCGGCTGACGTTGCACTCGCAAGGGACGCCGCGCGGCATTGCGCGCTTGAACGTCGAACCAGCAACATTCCCCGATGAGCCAGCCCCCTCGGCCCACTCCCAGCGCAAACGACGGTGGAGTTCGTCGCGACGCTCAGCGCCGATTCAATAGGACAGCGGTGTGAAGGGAGCCAGCCAAGGCCGAGGGATCTGACGCTCAGCGGCCCGTTGGGGACGGCTGTCCGAGCGGTGGCCGCAGTACGATCCTGACCGAGATGGCGATTCCGACCCAAGCCGATCCCGTCGCGGGCCAGCGCTACCTGCTGCTCGCCGATATCTCCGGCTACACGGCGTTCTTGAGCGGGGTCGAGCAGGCGCACGGCGTGGACTTCAGCTCGGGCCTACCAGCCGGGTACGAGGTGTTGGGCGCCCTCCTCGACGCCGTGGTCGAGGGCGTGCAGCCGGCCTTTGACATTGCCAAGCTCGAGGGCGATGCCGTGTTCGCCGTCGCGCCGGCCGAGGGTCTCGATGGTCAGGGGGAAGCGGTGCTCGATCGGCTCTGGGCCGTCTGGCGCGCCTTCTACGTCGTGCGAGAGCACAGGAAGAAGAGCGCGTCGGATCACCTCTGCACAGGCTGCCCAGTCGTGGGGAGTCTGAACCTCAAGATGGTGCTGCATCGGGGCCAGGCGGTGCGCCAGACGATCGGTTCCAATCCCGAGCTCCTCGGCCCAGCGGTCAACGTCGCTCACCGCCTCCTGAAGAATTCCATCCAGTCGCGCCTCGGGTATCGAGCGTACCTGTTCGTCACCGACGCAGCGGCCGCCGGACTCGGGCTAACGGGCATTGGTGTCGAGCATCTCGAGGATTACCGCGACGTGGGCCAGGTTCAGGGGCGGGTGATCGAGGTCGGCGAGAACTCGCCCGAAGACGTCACCCAGGTTCTCCGCGTCGAGTGACCGTCGGTGGCTACCAGGGCGATCGCGAAGGCCACGGTCGGACCGTGCCACGGGGTCGTGACACCTTCCTTGTGACGTTCTCAGCCGATTTGATCGGGGAAATACGCCACAGGCCCTAGGCGGGAGAGACAGTCGTCACGATGACCGACGAGGATCCAGCAACCGCCCAATGGCGCCGACTGCTGACCGGGGAGGACCCATCGCTCCGCAAGGTGCGACGGATGTGGCAACGCGTTCCGGCTGCGCCACGATGCAAGGTCTGCGCCTCGCCATTCCATGGCCTCGGCGGTGCGGTTGCCTGCCTCTTCTGGCATGGGCCGATGCGCGACAATCCCCTGCTCTGCAAGGCGTGCTTCGGGCAGCTGGCCCAGCATGCTGGCGGAGCGGAGCTGGAGATCAGCGTCGTCTTCGCGGATGTTCGCGGCTCGACGGGCCTCGCCGAACGAACGTCCGCGTCTGACTACCGCAGCCTGATCCAGTCCTACTACCGCTCGGCCGCTGTCGCGATCGACCACAACGGCGGGATCGTCGACAAATTTCTTGGCGACGGAGTGATGGCATTGTTCATCCCCGTCATCACAGGCGAAAACCACGCTGGTCGGGCGATCAACGCCGGGCGGGCGATCCTCGATGCCGTCGAACAAGACGGACTCGCCCGGAAGGGCCTGATGGTGGGCGCCGGCGTGCATACCGGTGAAGCCTTCGTCGGCGTCGTCGGCGGGGATGAGAAGGTCGACTTCACGGCCCTCGGCGACACCGTCAACATCGCGGCCCGACTCGGTGGCCTGGCCGGCCCGAGCGAGCTGCTCATCAGCCGCACCGCCTGGGATCGTGCCGGTCTCGGCACGCCGCCGGCAGAGCGCGAGGTGGAGATCGCCGGACGGACTGGCAACCTCGCCGTCGTTGCCCTTCGCCCCGCGGTGCAGCCGATCGCGTAGCCGTGCTCGCCGCGGCAGCGCGGACGGTCGGGGCGCTGCGATGTCACCCGAACGTCACTGGAAACGACGAAGCTCGGAGGGGCAAGAGGACTATGAGGAAGACGAATGGAGTGGCTGGGCGATGTTGAGCGTGGCTTTGCGAACGCCATCTATCCCAATCGAGTCCTGATCGCGATCATCTTCGTCATCATCGCAATGCTCGTCTGCGTGCTGGCTTGGCGCGGCCGATGGGATCAGAGCGTCAGGCGCCACCCTCGAACGGCTGTTGCGGGCCTTGGACTCGGGTTTGTCCTCATCGTGCCCGCAGCCTGGTACCTGGGTTCTCCGTTGTTCTTGTCGACGACGATCGATGAGCCAGCGCCGATCGCTGTGATCGCGTCGAGCCCAGTTCCATCCGCGACTCCTCCGGCGAGTGCGAGCCCCGGCCCGCCGACACACCGGCCGAGCGAGGCGGCACCAGCGACACCGACGTCCCGGCCGGTCACGGCTGTCGAACGGTCAGGCACATTCGTCGGCGCCGATGACTTCCACTTCGCCCGGGGAGGCGCCCGGCTGGTGGAGGTCGCGCCCGGCGAGTTCACGGTGCGGCTCGAAGACTTCGCCGTCCGCAACGGACCCGATCTGTTCGTCTATTTGTCGCCATCCGGCAAGGGCTATGCGAACGACGCGATCGAGTTAGGCCGGCTCAAGGCCGACCGCGGCAATCAGAACTACCGCGTCCCGGCCGGGACCGACGTCATATCCGCCATGAGCGTGGTGATCTGGTGCAATCAGTTCGGTGTGCTCTTCGGCACGGCGACGTTGACGTAAGAGCTACCCGACATATGTCGATGCCCGAGGGGCGGCCTACATGAGCTTCGAACGCCGCTGAACGGGTGTTGTCTCGCGGACGCCGCATCCGTTTCAGGAGTTCGCCACCCAGCGAGCGCGCCATGTGGCGGGCTCGAACGGCGCGGCGAAGTACTCCTTGCCATGCACGATCCTTCCGTCTCGCACCGTGTAGAAACCAACAGCGTGGTACAAGCCCTGCGGCCCGTAGTCGAGAAGGTACTCGCCGACAAACCCATCGTCGGTCCTGGTGATCCGCGGCTCACCGACGACGATCGGTTTGGTCCCACCTGGGAAGCTCGCCAGCATCTCCTGGATCGCAGAGCGTCCGCGGATCGTTTCGCCCGACTGCGGGTACTCCTCCACATTGTCCGGGCTGAAGACCGCCTCGATCGTCGCGCTGTCGCCGATGGTCAGGACGTCCGCCATCCCTGCCCAAGGCGTTCGATGTCGTCCACTGCCTCTCCTTCACCCGAGTTCGGTCCGATTGCGACCATACTCGCCTCGCGATGTCACCCGAAGATCGGGTATTGACATTGGACCGACTCCAAGGTCTACGTTTCGCGCCATGGCAGCGACACCCGAGTCCGGCTTCCTCGTCATCGCCGACCTGACCGGCTATACCGCGTACCTGTCAGGGAGCGAGATCGAACACGCTCCGGTCATTGCCGGCGATCTGCTCGAGACCATCGTCGGCCGCCTGGAGCCGCCGTTCCGACTGGCCAAGTTCGAGGGTGATGCCGCGTTCCTGTTCGTCGAGGACGGGCGCGCCGACGGGTCCCTCCTGCTCGACGCGATCGAAGCGTCCTACCTCGCCTTCCGGCGACGGCTGCGCAGCATCGACCAGGCCACGACCTGCGACTGCAACTCGTGCCGCCTGGCGCCCAAGCTCGACCTCAAGGTGTTTATCCACCACGGGTCCTTCGTCTGGAGTCGCATCGCCGGTCGGGACGAGCTGGCCGGGTCGGACGTGATCATCGTCCACCGGTTGCTGAAAGGGACGGGCGCCGCCGAGGCGCACGCCAACGGCTTCGCCCTGTTCACCGCCGCCGCCGTCGACGCCCTCGGTCTCGACCCCGACGCCCTCGGGCTGCGGTCGGGCGGGGAGGCGATCGAGCACCTCGGCAATGTCGACACCTTCACCCTCGATCTCGAAGCTCGCTGGCAGGCCGAGAGCGGAGAGCGACGTCTCGACATCGCCGACGCCGACGTGGCCATCGACCTCGAGGCGACCCTTGCCGCCGAGCCATCAGTCGTCTGGGCACATCTGACCTCGCCGGCCCTGCGAACGCGATGGGAGGGTCCCATCCGGATCGAGGAGACGACGGCTGGTGGGCGTCGGGGCGTCGGGACCACCGCGCAGTGCGTGACCGGCCGCCTCGCGACGCTCGAGGAGATCGTCGACTGGCAGCCCTACGACCGCGTCGCCTGGCGACTGGCGGTGCCGGGCGTCGGTCCGGTCGCGGCCACTGCCGACCTCGATCCGACCGAGAGCGGGACGCGTCTCCGGCTTCGCTGGGCCTACCAGGGTGGGTCACCCGCGGACGGGGGCGCGGTCGAGCGGATGCGGGTCGACAAGGAAGCCGCCTACGCGCGCCTTGCCAACGTCATCGCCGGCGCGCTGCCGGTCGTCGAGCAGAAGGAGGCTCGGACATGAGCAAGGGTGTGGCACAGCAGACGATCGCGCGGTCCGCGCAGGACGTCTGGGCGTACGCCGCGGACATCGTTCGACATGCGGAGTGGATGGCCGTCACGGACGCGCGGACGGTGAGCGGGGATGGAACGCAGGCGGGGGCGCGCGGGCGCGAGCGGATGCGGTTCGGCCCGTTCGGCTGGGACGTGGAGTTCGAGGTCGTTGACGCCACAGCCCGGGCGCCGGATCACCTGGCGGTCGGTCAGCGGAGCGCCGTTCGATCTCGAGGTCACGCTGGACCTCGAGTCCATCGGTCCCGCGTCGACGAAGGCGACCTACGGCGCGGACATCCGACTCCACGGCCTGTGGCGGCTGCTGTCGCCGATGGTCGCGATGGAGGCGAAGGCCGGTCCGGCGCGCGAACTCCACCGGCTCAAGACACAGGTCGAGGCGGCGCCGGTCATGGCGTCGGCGATGTCATGACGCCGTTGAGCCAGTTCCCGATCAGCGCCAGGGCGGCGGCGATCGACCTCGTCCGGGCGCGCCGCTGGTACGAGGAACGGCTCGGACTCGTTACCGGAGCACGAGGACGCGGGCGACGTGTGGTATCGATTTGCCGGCGAGACCTGGCTGTACCTGTATGGCACGCCGTCGGCCGGGACCGCCCATAACACGATCGCGGGCTGGGAGGTCAAGGACATCGAGTCGGTCATGGCCGATCTCCGCGGGCATGGCGTGGTCTTCGAGCAGTACGACCTCGGGGACCTCCGGATGATCGACGGACTGGCGGACTTCGGCGTCGCCAAGGCAGCCTGGTTCAAGGACAGCGAGGGCAACACCTGCGACCTGACGGAGGTCCGCTGAAGGCCCTTGACATTCGAGCCACTCCAAGGTCTTGCTGCGCACATGAGGATCGGTGAACTCGCTCAGGAGGTCGGCGTCTCGACGGACACCGTGCGCTTCTACGAGCGCTCGGGGTGGCTCCCTCAGGCGAGTCGGCGCGACAATGCCTATCGGGAGTACGGCGATGCCGATGTCGAGCATCTGCGCCTGCTGATCGACCTTCGGCGGCTTGACCTCCCGCTCGAGGACGCGGCCAGGATCGCGGGCTGGTGTCACTCAGGGCACTGCGCGGACTCGACCGCGGAGCTGCCTCAGGTGATCGAGCAACGACGCGCAGAGATCGCCGACCGGATCGCGGGATTGCAGGCTCTCGACGCTCGGCTGGTCGGATTGCTCGGGCACCTCGGGCGCCCACGTCGTTCTCTCGTGATCTTCGATGGGCCCTGTTGCGAGGCAGCGGACGCGGTAGCGGGAGCCGCTGAGGGCGGCTGTCCGTGCTGCTCTTCCACGGCGGTGGCGGCCGAGTAGCTCAACAACCATCAACGGACGCGACCCGTGCGATCCGAGCTGTGTTCGCTACAAGGCACCTTCAGGGCGCCCATAGGACGCCCACAGCCGGTTCCCGCGCCGAGAGCGATCGCGCAGATATAGAACAAGTGTTCGAGCGCGCCCGACAGGATTCGAACCTGCGACCTTCGGCTCCGGAGGCCGACGCTCTATCCACTGAGCTACAGGCGCGAGACGCCGATCATACCGGCTCACGCACCGATCGAGCCGGCACCCCTCCTGGGTGTCGCATCCAGAACGACTCGACTCCGAGTCGCTCCTCAAGTTCCTGCGCACAGATCCCGAGCCGCTGCGTGCATGAGCCGGCGGCCGGCCCCCCAGAGCCGACCGCCGAGCGAGCTGGACTCGGGAGGAGTGAGTCAGCCCAGGGAAGAGAAGAGCGTTCGGGCGTTGTCGGCGTAGGCGTCGGCGACCGTGACCTCGTACCGAGCGGCGATGATGGCGCTCGTCGACGCAAAGTCACGCTGGCCGCCGGTGGCCGATTGGGCGACGAACCCGAAGATCGCGCCCCAGACGGCGCCGATCGCGAGGCCCGCCAGCACCAGGCTCAGCCACTCCGGCCCCCAGGCGTTGCCGCGTTCCGATCGGGACCGGCCCGTGGGTCCGTGACGAAGTCCCTGCCGAGCCGCGCCAGTTGCTCGCACGGGCCATGCTCCGAGCGGGGCAGACATCCCGATCGAGGCCGTCTCAGCGGGACGACCCGGATGGGAGACTGAGTCCTGTCAGCCAGCGAGGCGAGCCGCGGCGTTCCGGGCGCCGACGTCGCTGCCCTTCTGGCGGAAGAGATCCAGGGCCCCCCGGAACACCGCGTCTGCCTCGGCGCGACGACCCGACGCGCGCAGAACATCGCCGAGGATCAAAGCAGTCTCGGCGTGGAAGGTGATGAGATCGGTGCTTGCGAAGTAGTCGACCGCGCTCCGGGCGTTCCGCTCGGCTTCGTCGATGCGCCCGGCGTTGAGGTGCGCGCCGGCCATCGCGGCTTCCAGCAATGCGCGGGTCGCCTGACGGTTCTCGGCCGCCAACGCCTCGATCGTCTCGATGTCCACGTCGTGGCTGAGGCTGACCTGCGACAAGGCAAGGAACGCTTCAAGCATCGCATGCCGCCTGCCCATCGCGGCGAACTGACTGCAACCCTCGGCGATGATCGTTTCGGCGGCCTGGTGGTTCCCGGCCAGGGTCTCAACGTCCCACTCGACCTCGCTGAGGTGGGCCGCGTCGGCACGTTGGCCGCTCTCGACGGCGATCTCGCGGCAACGCACGGCAAGCTTTCGAGCAACGTCGAACTGACCGAGACGCGCATGAAGGTGTGCGAGCGCATGCGACATCGCCATCTCGATGCCCCGGTCGTCAGGTGCACGTGCGAGGATCTCGTCGCAGCGTCGGATCCCGTCCAGCACGGGCGTCGGCCCGAGGACAAGACCGGCGCTGAGACTGTTGGCGATCAAGGCCTCCTCACGGTGCGAGCCGGCGCGGCGAGCGTACTCGAGCGCTCGGGCGAGAGCGGCTTCGTCCCCGGCCGCCTTCCCCTCCCTCCACGAGGCCTCGCCGCGAAGCCTCCAGCACAGAGCGAGCCCGCGCTCGTCCGCCAGGCGGACGAAGACCTCTTCGCAGGCATCCGCAACCCGGCGTCGGTCCGCGAGGGTGACCTCTGCGATGTAGCCCAGGCACTGCAGGGCTCGAGCATGGGCTGACGGCCCTTCAGCACCCGCCGCCTCCGACCGCTCGAGCGCCTCCTCGAAACAGGCCCGGGCATCATCGAAACGCCCGTTCGAGTCCAGTGCGCGACCGAGCTCGGGCAGGATCGCGAGACGGGCCGGATCGGCGGGGTCGAGCAACGTCGCCGCGCGTCCGTACAGGTTCACGGTCGCTGCGATATCCGATCGTTCGTACGCTCGGCGGCCTGCGGCGATCAACCGTTCGGCAGCCCGGCCGGCGAGCCCACGGGCCCGGTCGTCGATGGATGCCAGCTCCTCGCGATACCGGAACGCTTGCTCGAGGTGGTAGCCGACGATCTCCTCGACCTCGCTCCGGCGGTCTCCCGCGCTCAGGTCAAGCCAGCGAGCGTACAGCTCATGCAGCTCTGCGCGCTCCGCTTTCGGCAACGCTTCATACGCGGCATCGCGGATGAGCGTGTGCCGGAATTGAAAGGCATCGCCCTGGGCGAACCCCGAGCGATCCGGTCGGATCAGCTCCTTTCGGACGAGCTCGATGAGGTTTCGCGGAACGTCCAGACGTCTCTCGACGGGCGAGAGGGCAACAACAGATGACGGATCGAAGACGCGTCCCACAACCGACGCGCGCTCCGCCACTGCCCGTTCTTCGGGGGCGAGTCGATCGAGCCGAGCCGTCAGCAACGCCGCGATCGACGGCGGCATCGCGATCGATCCGAGATCGTGCGACGCGGCCCATCCGTCCGCATCCGCCACCAGCTCCCCGTTGTCGATGAGCATCCGGACGAACTCTTCGACATACAGGGGATTGCCCTCAGCCGCGTCGGCGATGCTGGCGCGCACCGCGATTGGAAGGGCATCACCGGGCACGAGCGCATCGATCAGGTCGAGGGCGGACCCTTCGGACAGCGGCTCGAGCAGGATGGTGTCTGCGTTGAACCTGGCGCCCCCCCAGGCAGGACGGTCGTCGAAGAGCTCCGGACGCGCTGGACATACGAAGAGGATCGGTGACTCTCGGGCCAGGTCGGCTACCGACTCGATGAGGTCAAGCAGGGTCGGATCGGCCCAGTGGATGTCGTCGATGAGGACGACGAGAGGCCGCTCGTCGGCGAGGTGTTCAAGGGCGCGGCGGAATGCCCAGACGAGCTCCTCCTTGGCCGCCGACGAATTGAGACCGATGAGGCTGGCGAGGGCGCGCGCGATGGCCGGCGCCTCCGGCAGGCCAGCGACGAACGTCCCGATCCGCTCCCGCACGGTCTCGGCGGAGTCATCGTCCTCGATGCCGCTTGCCTGTCGGATGATTTCGGCGACGGCCCAGTAGGTGATGCCTTCGCCGTACGCGAGGCAGCGACCGCGGACGACGCGAGCGCGGTCGCGGACGAGCCCGAGGAATTCGGCGACGAGTCGACTCTTGCCGACACCGGCCGTGCCGAGGATCGTGGCGATCCGGGAGGACCTGCTGAAGACAGCGTGCTCGAACGCCTGCCGAAGGGCATCGAGCTCGCGCTGACGTCCAACCATCGGCGCATCAAGGCGGCGGCGGTGCCCCTCGGCGCCCGCCGCCACGCGGAGGAGCCGGTACGCGACCACGGGCTCCGCCTTGCCTTTCAGCTCCAAGGAGTCGGCGGGACCGACCTCAACCGCATCGCGCACGAGTGCGAGCGTGGCGCTGCCGATGACGATCTCTCCTGGCGCGGCGGCCGTCTGGAGCCGCGCGGCGACGTTCACGGCGTCACCGACGACGATCGCTTCACCCGGTCCACGCGGTCCGACGACGATGACGCCCGTATTGACCCCGGTTCTCGCCTCCAGGCTTACGCCTCGTTCGACCCGCAGGCCCATGTTGAGCCGCTCGAGTGCGTCACGCATCTCGGCCGCGGCGCGGACGGCGCGAAGGGCGTCCTCGTCGTGGGCAAGCGGAACGCCGAAGACGGCCATCACCGCATCGCCGATGTACTTCTCGACGGTTCCGCCGTGGCGCTCGATGACCTCTCGCATGCTCGCGAAGTAGCGGCCCAGGATGTAGCGCAACAATTCCGGGTCAAGCCGCGTGCCGAGTGCGGTCGAGCCGGTGAGGTCACTGAACAGGATCGTGACAGTCTTGCGCGTCTCGCGCGCGGGGGAGGGCTGCCCAAGCGCCTCGCCGCAATACCCGCAGTGTCGGAAGCGGGCCGGGCTCTCTCCGCCGCACGAAGAACAGCGGACCATCGACGGAGTGTAGGACGACTCACGGAGTTCCCGAGGTCATCTCCGACGTCTCCACAGGCATGGAACTGATTCACTGGTCATGCACGGGGCTGGGCGGCTCGAACCCATGCGCAGCCTGGATGACGAGCGGCCAGGCGACCGAGCCGCCGCGAGGAGGACCGATCGACCCTGCCCGGTACGGTGCCGGTGCTCGCATCCGTCTCGTGCCGGCTCGCGTTCCGGAGGCGTGGGGGCCGGTTGGCACCTCCCGTCGAGCCGGGAGCAGCATTGCGGTCGTCATCGCGACGGTGCAGATGATGATCCAGGGGTAACCGGGCGGAAGGTGTCGCCGACCAGGCTGTCCCCGGCGTCGGCCACTGGCTCGCCGAGCAGGCTCCCGACCAGATGCTGGAGGCAATGACCGCATTCCTGGCCCCGTATCGCGACGGCGCGGGCGCCATTCACACGCCGGTCTGTGCCAGCCACTGATCAGCCGACACGTCGGCCCCCGACCGTCTCGGCCGGAAGAACGTTCGCCAACCGCATGAGCGAGAGGAGCGCCAGATGACGTCCGACTCCATGTCCGCCGGGGGCACCGCGGTTGCCGAGCGCGACGACGCGATCCGCCCGTTCAGCTTTGAGGCCTCGGAGGAAGAGCTGGCCGACCTGCGCCGACGCGTCAATGCGACGAGGTGGCCCGACCGCGAGACCGATCCCTCGCAGGGCGTGCGGCTGGCAACGATCCAGGCCATCGCCCGGTATTGGGGGACGCAGTACGACTGGCGCCCGTTCGAGAAGCGCTTCGCGGCCCTGCCGCATTTCATCACCCGGATCGACGGCGTCGACGTTCATTTCATCCATGTCCGCTCGAGGCACGATGACGCGCTGCCTCTGATCGTCACGCACGGCTGGCCCGGCTCGACCGTCGAGCAGCTGAAGATCATCGGGCCGCTCACCGATCCGACGAGTCATGGAGCAAGTGCGGCGGACGCCTTCCATCTCGTCATCCCGTCGATCCCGGGCCACGGGTTCTCGGGCAAGCCGACGGTGACGGGCTGGGACCCGATTCGGGTCGCGCGCGCGTGGGTCGTGCTGATGCAGCGGCTCGGCTACACGCGCTACGTGGCCCAGGGCGGCGACTGGGGGAATGCCGTCACGGAACAGACGGCATTGCTGAAACCCGAGGGACTGCTCGGGATCCACACGAACATGCCAGCGACGGTGCCGCCGGACGTCTCGAAGGCGCTCGCGAGCGGAGGTCCCAAGCCGGCGGGCCTCGCGCCCGACGAGGACAAGGCCTTCGACATCCTCAGGCACTTCTTCGCGACCGGCACCGGGTACGCGGGGGAGATGGGCAACCGGCCCCAGACCCTCTACGGGATCGTGGACTCGCCGATCGGCCTGGCGGCCTGGATGATCGATCACGACGTGGCCAGCTACGAGCTGATCGCGCGGGCGTTCGTGGGCAAGGCGGGCGGCCTGTCGCGGGACGACGTCCTCGACAACATCACCCACTACTGGCTGACCAACACCGGGATCTCCTCGGCCCGCCTGTACTGGGAGAGCCACCTCGCCTTCTTCGACACCAAGGGCGTCGACATCCCGGTCGGCGTGACCGTCTTTCCGGACGAGCTCTACCCGGCTCCGCGGACCTGGGCCGAGAAGGCCTACCCGAAGCTCATCCACTACAACCGGGTGGCCGAGGGCGGCCATTTCGCTGCCTGGGAGCAGCCACAAGTGCTCTCCGAGGAGATCCGAGCGACCTTCCGCTCGCTCCGGTGAGGGCGGGATGTCGATGGCCGCCTCCACCACCCCGGCGTCGACCGCCGAGCCAACCGCGTCATTCGGACCGATCCGCCAGATCGACGCCGGCGACCTGAACGTCGGGTACGTGGATGTCGGACCCCGCGACGGACCGGCGGTCCTGTTGCTGCACGGCTGGCCGTACGACATCCACGCCTACGCCGAGGTGGCGCCGATCCTCGCCGGCGCGGGCTATCGGGTCGTCATCCCGTTCCTGCGCGGTTTCGGCACGACGCTGTTCAGGTCGGCGGCGACGCCGCGCAACGGCCAGCAGTCCGTCCTGGCCCAGGATGTGATCGCCCTGCTCGACGCGCTGGCGATCCCGCGCGCGATCGTCGCCGGGTTCGACTGGGGTGCCCGGACGGCCGACATCCTCGCTGTGCTCTGGCCCGAGCGGTTCAAGGCGCTCGTGTCCGTCAGCGGGTACCTGATCGGCAGTCGCGACGCCAACCGGACGCCGCTGCCGCCACGGGCCGAGCTGGCCTGGTGGTATCAGTACTACTTCGCCACCGATCGCGGCCGGGCCGGGTACGAGAAGTACACGAAGGACTTCGCCCGGCTCATCTGGAGGGCGGCATCGCCCTCGTGGGCATTCGACGACGCGACGTTCGATCGGACCGCGCGATCGTTCGACAATCCCGATCACGTCGAGATCGTCATCCACAACTATCGCTGGCGACTCGGCCTCGCCGACGGCGAGTCGCGCTGTGACGACCTCGAGAAGCGACTGGCCGTCGGTCCGGTGATCACGATCCCGTCGATCACCCTGGAAGGCGATGCAAACGGCGCGCCGCATCCGGATGCCGTCGCCTATCGGGCGAAGTTCAGCGGCACCTATGCCCATCGGGTCGTCACCGGCGGCGTCGGCCACAACTTGCCGCAGGAAGCACCCCGGGCATTCGCCGATGCGATCATCGAGGTCGACGGCTACTGAGCCAGAGGAGAACGTCCGATGTCAGACGGATCGCCGGTCGCAACCGAACCCCGCGCTGGGGGACTCATCCGCTCGATCGCCCACCGACTCGCCGGCGACGACGACGTCCTGCCCGTGGAGGGCCGCCTCGCGTCGTTCGAGCGCGCCAACGGGTGGATCAACTCCGAGGCGTTGACACCCGACGGCCTGCGCGGCCGCGTCGTCCTCGTCGACTTCTGGACCTACACCTGCGTCAACTGGCTGCGCACGCTCCCGTATCTCCGGGCCTGGGATACGAGGTACCGCGACAAGGGCCTGACCATCGTCGGCGTCCACACCCCGGAGTTCGGCTTCGAGCACGACCTCGAGAACGTGGCCCGCGAGGTCCCTGCCCTCGGCGTGGAGTTCCCGGTCGCGATCGACAACGACTACGGCGTCTGGGGCGACTTCGCCAACCACTTCTGGCCGGCCATCTACATCGCCGATGCCCAGGGACGCCTCCGGTTCCACCACTTCGGCGAAGGCGAGTACGCGATGACCGAGATGGTGATCCAGCAGTTGCTGCCGGACGCCGGTGCCGAGGGGATCGACCAGGATCTCGTCGAGGTCGACCCGCAGGGCCTCGAGGTGGCCGCGGACTGGCGGAACGTGCGGTCGGGGGAGACGTACGTCGGCTACGGCCAGAGCAGCGGCTTCGCCCAGGAGGACGTCGCCTCGTTCGATGAGTCAGCCGAGTACTCGCTCTCGCCGCTCCGACTGAATCAATGGGCCTTGTCCGGGGACTGGACCGTCGCGCGGCACGCCGGGATCGTCAACGAGCCCGGCGGACGGATCGCGTTCAAGTTCCACGCTCGCGACGTCAACCTCGTAATGGGACCGGCGACGCGCGGAACCTCGGTGCCGTTCCGCGTTCTCCTCGACGGGCAGCCGCCGAACGAGTCGCACGGAGCCGACGTCGACGCCACCGGTCGCGGGACCGTCGACGAGCAGGGGACCTACCAGCTGATCCGGCAGCCGGAGCCGACGGACGACCGACTGTTCGAGATCGAGTTCCTCGAGGGCGGTGCCGAAGCGTATTGCTTCACGTTCGGCTGAGCCCGACGGTCAGCCCGGCGTCCGGGACGTGTCCCCGAAGGCGGCCAGGGCGTCGGCCGACGGGATGACGTAGTACGCGCCGGTGACGGGGCGGGTGACAGCGGTCAGGCGATCGGGCGGCTCGCCGCCCGCGCCGATCATGCTGTCCAGCATCGAGCGCAGGATCGCCTGATCGCGACAGAAGCCGACGAAGATCGTCCCGTGACGGCCCAGCGTTCCGTACGCGATGTTCCGCCGGAAGATCTTGCCGAACCGGTCCTGGTCCGTCCTCGCGACGTGCGAGGTGGCGGGCTTCGGATCGAGCTCGGCGCTGTCCGCCTTGCGCCGCCCGATGATGTCCTCCTGGGCCGTGACGGGCAGGCTCTCCCAGGCGACGGCGTCGTGTTCCCACTGCTGGAGCAGCAGGATCGAGCCGTCCGTTCCGGGCGATCCGGGCGGGATCAGGGCGACGCCGGCCGCCTCGACGAGCGTCGGGTTCTCGGTGCCGTCGATGAACCCGGTCAGGTCGAGGTCATGGTGGTACGGCCAGCCGACGATCTCGTTGGCAACGTCGGCGAGGCCCGCCAGCTCCATGACGATGCCCCGCGACAGGTCGAAGACGACGTCGTACGACGCGCCGGTCAGCCAGATGACGACATCGTGCTGCGTCGCCGGCAGGACGTAGCCGGCGGCTCCGACCATCGGCTCGTTGAACCCGGTCACGTCGCGCGGGGCTGCCTCCGGCGCGACCGTCGCCCAGAGCTCGGGGCGGAAGCCGGCCACGAGGTTGACGCCACCGATCGTCGTCCGCGGCTCGCGCAGGCTGGCGACGTGCTCGACGGCGGCGGACGGTTCGACCCCGGACGCCAGGTCGAGCTCGAGATAGGCATGGGACGCGGTCCCGAGGGCGAAGATGCCGGGCTGTGCCGATGTCATCGTCCCCTCCTGTCCACCCGCGGCGAGCGTCGACGGCGCCCGCCAACGATACCCCTGCCGCGGGCGGTTCAGCCGCGGACACCTGGCGACGATATCAACGTTGACTTATATAAGTCGATGACGGTATTCTTGGCCCATGCACGCGTTCGACGTTCTCGGAGACCCGGTCCGACGCCGCATCCTCGAGCTGCTCGCGGACAGCGAGCTGACCTCGGGGACGATCACGGCCGTCGTCCAGGACGAGTTCGGCATCTCGCAGCCCGCCGTGTCGCAGCACCTGAAGGTCCTCCGCGAGAGCGGGTTCGCGACGGTCCGGCCCGAGGGCGCACGACGGCTCTACGCCGTGGACGCGGCGCCGTTCCACGAGCTCGACGACTGGCTCGACCACTTCCGCAGGTTCTGGGACCAGCGTCTCGATTCGCTCGCGACCGAGCTCGCCCGCGGGAAGCGGGCACGCCGTCTCGCCGCGGGCATCACCCCCGACAGCCCGAAGGAGACGACCCGATGATCGACATCCTCCACGAAGTCGACGCGATCCAGCGCGAGACCGGCACCGGGCGGCTCGAAGCCGGCCCCGCCCGCACCGTCAGGCTCCGCCGGACGTACGACGCCCCGATCGAGGACGTCTGGGACGCCCTGACGAACCCCGAGCGGATCGGTCGCTGGTTCCTGCCGATCAGCGGCGACTACCGGGTCGGCGGGCGGTTCCAGTTCGAGGGCAATGCCGGCGGCGAGATCGTTGCCTGCGACCGGCCGAACGGCCTCCGCGTCACCTGGGGCTTCGGGGACGCGGGCGACGCCGGTGCCTCCATCGTCGACCTACGGCTCGCGTCGGCGGGCGACGACGTCACGACGTTCGAGCTCGAGCACACCGCGATTGTGCCCGACGAGGCCTGGGCGGAATACGGGCCCGGCGCGGTCGGGGTTGGCTGGGACATGGGCCTGCTCGGGCTGGGGCTTCACCTGACGGGCGGGTCCGTTGGCGATCCGGTGGCCTGGCAGATGTCGCCGGAGGGCAGGGACTTCGCCACCCGAAGCAGCGAGGCGTGGGGCGCCGCGAACCGGGTCGCGGGCGCGGATGAAGCCGCGGTCGCCAGGGGGATCGGGAACACGATCGCGTTCTACGCCCCGAGCCCCGACGCGACCTCCTGACAACTGCAAGACGCCGACCGGGTGACCCGGTCGGCGTCTGATCATCGCGGGGTCAGATCCCGAGGGCCTTGGCCTTGGCGGCCGCGAACTCTTCGTCGGTCAGCACACCGGAGTTGTGGAGCTGGGCCAGCTTCTGGAGCTGGGCCATCTGGTCGTCCTCGGCGGATGCCGGGGGCGGGGCGGCGGCCTGGGCCTGCGCGGCCGCGTCCTGCACACCCGCGTCGTAGGCGGCCTGCTGCTGAGCCTGCGCGTCGGCCGCCTGGCCCTCGTACTTCGACTGCTGGTGGTGGCGAACCGCGCCGGCCGTCCCGACAACAGCTGCGGTCGTCACGGCTGCCCCGACGACCCCACGCCCGACCATCCTGCGACGCATCAACATCGCTGTACCTCCTGCTCTTGAGCTGGCTTACGCACTGGCCGGAGCGACGGCATCGTCCTCGTACTCGGCCTTGTGCTCCTCATTCCATTCGACGACCGCCTCGACGACGTCGCGCGGAATCCGCTGGATGTCCACCAGGACTCCGCCGGAGTCGGCGATCGCGTCGGCGATGCGGGCTGCCCAGAGGTCCTCCCAGACGAGGAGAGCGGCCGCGGAATTCGGCTCCAGCGCGTCGCCGACCTTCCGCAGGTCGTCTTCGTTCACGAAGCCGCCGCGATCCTCGGCGAGGGCCTCGAATGCCTGGAAGACCTCGTTCCCGCCGTGCTCGATCTCCATCGCGACGATGTTGCCGTCGGCGTCCTTCACGACGAGCGCCAGATCCAGGATCCGGATGGTGCCCGAATCGACCTGGGCCTTCAGCGCGGGCGCGATCTGCCCGTTGAAGTTGTTCCCCGGAAACGCCACGACCATGTACTCGACCGGTCCCATCGCCATGTCCTCTCCATGTTCGCTGTTGCGCGACGGCCCGCCTCGCAAGGTTGACGGCTGGCGGAGGAAGTCGCTGAAACGGCCGGCGTCGCGCCCGATCAGAGGCTGACGCTCGCCTTAACCCAACCGACTATAGATCACGGCCGCGGGGTGCGCGGAGGGCGCGCACCCCCCGGTCGAATGAGAAGCATTCCGGTCCGGATCGGCCTCACGCTGCGCTCGTCAGCACCTCGCGGAGCTTCGCGGCGAACGCGTCGGGATCGCCGGTCTGACCGTACTCGCCGCCGAGGAACCCGCCGTGGTTGCTCGGAAAGGCGACCGGTGTCGTTCCGAGCCGCTCCGCAGCACCGATCGCACCGCGATGGGCCATCTCGCCGTCGGACTCCGTGCCCGCCCCGAAGACGATCTCCGTCGAGGCGGACCGGAGGGCGTCGAAGTCCGGCCGGTAGTGGGTGCACGTCGTGATGTTCTGGAAGAGCAGCGGGTCGTTCCGGGAGCCGTCGTCCGTCGTCTGCAGGCCGAACATCGCCGGATCGATCGGCATGCTCGCGAAGTCCGCCGGGATGTCTCCCTTGTGGCTGACGAGGAAGATGAACCTGGCCATCGCCGGGCCGAACCCGGCGCGCTGGTATGTGTCGCCGACGTCCTGGGTCGCGGCCAGGGCCGCCTCGCGGTCCGTCAGCACCTGGGCAAGCGGCGGCTCGTGGGCCACGAGGATCCGGACCTGCTCCGGGTGGCGCGCGACGAGGGCCAGCGCGTTCACCGCGCCGCCGCTGCTGGCGAAGAGGTCGACGGGTCCCGCGCCCAGCGCCGTGATGATGCGTGACAGGTCGTCGCCGTGCTGCTCGGGTGTCGACTGCGAGCGGTCGTCGTCCTTGCGGCTGCGTTCGACGCCACGGGGGTCATAGGTCACGACGGTGCGGTCGGGGAAGTGACCGGCGAGGGTCCCGAACCCGGACGCGCCCATCGGAGAGCCGATGAGGAACAGCACCGGCTCGGTGCTCGACTCGTTGGTCCTGACGTCGTAGGTCAGGACGGCCCCCGGCACAGCGAGCGTGTGGGTCTGCGGCTCGGTCATCGTGTCTCTCCAGGGAACTGCGGCGTCTCGTCCTGAAGACTCCGGGTGCCCGCGAAACTCATCGCCCGCGGTGACGAGGCCGGTCAACCCTTCAGCAGGTCCTTCATCTGGCGGGCGATGAAGCCCGCCGCGCCCTTCGGGTTGACCCGGTAGAGCAGGTCCATCAGCTGGGCGTCCCGGCCGATCAGCACGCGATAGGCGTTCCTCTCCATCCCGTCGAGGATCGTCGTCGCCGCCTTGTCGGGTGAGGTCGTCCGGCGGGCCGCCTTCTCGGCGTCCTCGGGCGAGATCGGGATGTCGACGCCCGAGTTCGTCGTGATGTTCGTCGCGACCGCGCCGGGGAAGACGACCGTCACGTGAACACGGGTCCCCCGGCATTCGGCATGGAGGCCCTCGGTCAGCAGCTTGACGGCCGCCTTCGACGCGCCGTAGATCGTCTGGCCGGGGACCGGCAGGAAGCCGCCCATGCTCGAGGTGTTGACGATGTGGCCTTCCGGTCGGGCCAGCAGGACCGGGAGGAACGCCTTCGTCAGGTAGAGCGTGCCCCACCAGTTGACGGCGAACACCCGCTCGATCGCGGTGTCGTCGAGGTCCTTCAGCTTCACGAAGGGTTGGATGATCCCCGCGCAATGGACGATCCCGTCGACCGCGCCATGGCGGTCGGCGACCTCGGCCGGCAGGGCCCCCACCGCCGCCCTATCGGTGACGTTGACGACATGGGTCGACAGTCGATCGCCCGCGCTGGCCGACGCCGCGGTTTCGTCGAGCGTGGCAGGGTTCAGGTCGACGGCCGCGACGCGCGCCCCGCGGGCGAGTGCCTCGTTCGCGACCGCGCGGCCGATGCCGCTGCCCGCTCCGGTGACCACCAGGACCTTGCCAGCAGCCTTCACGGCGACCTCGAGGGGTTGGGATGGGACGTCGATCGATCACCGTTCACGGTAGCGCAGCATGCCGACGGAAGGAGACCTCGTGATGAAGATCCAGCCGAAGCAGCCGACGGTGAAGGCTCCAGCCGAGACGTTCACGGGCGACGCCTGGTACGACGCGATCGCCCGCGGCGAGGAGCCGTCCCGTGTCCGCGTCAACCTCGTGAGGTTCGCGCCCGGCGCCCGGAACGCCTGGCACGCGCACGCCGTCGGGCAGACGATCCACGTGACCGCGGGCGTCGGTCGGGTCCAGGCCCGGGGTGGACCGGTGCTCGAGATCCTCCCGGGCGACACGATCGACACGCCACCCGGCGAGTGGCACTGGCATGGGGCCGCGCCCGACCGCTTCGTGACGCATCTCGCGATCTGGGACGCGCCCGCGAACGGCCCCGATCTCGAGTGGGGCGAGCAGGTGACCGACGAGGAGTACCTGGCGCCACCGGCCGCCGAGCGCGCTCGATGACCGCGCCCACCCCCGACGAGCTCGAGCGAATTGGCGGCGCCGGGTCCATGAGTACGTCCACCATTCGCCCGGCATACAGCAAGTGGCCCGAGTACCAACGGCGCCTTCGCGACATCGTCGCCGCCATGACGGACGAGCAGCTGGCGATCCGGCCGTCGCCGCAGCGGTGGCCGATGTGGGCCACGGTCGGCCACACCGCCTGCCAGCGCGTGTTCTGGCTGTGCGACTTCGCCGGGGAGCCGGGCGCTGAGACCACCAGGTTCACGAACGCCGGGTACGACTGCCCCGGCGACGACGACCTGGAGCATGTCCTCGGCGCGGGCGATCTCGTCGAGGCGCTGGACTCGACGTTCCGGATCGTCGACGGCGTCCTGGATCGATGGACCCTGGACATGCTTGCCGAGGAGCTGCGGCGTCCCGAGTGGGACGAGAGCTGGGTCCATACCCGGGGCTCGGTCATCCAGCGGGTCTTCAGCCACGACGTCTACCACGTCGCCGAGCTCAACGACACACTCGGCGCGGTGGGGCTGCCGCAGGTGGATCTCTGGGACTGAATGAGCTCCTGACCCGGATCGGGCGATGAGGCCTACCGCGAGATGCCACGATGGGAACCGGATCGGCCGGTCGCCGCCGCAATGGAGGGATCGAACCATGAGCCAGCCCGGGCCACCCACTCCGGTCGAAGGCGCCGGCACCGGCAAGCGCCGGATGCCCTTGGGCCGCGCGTGGAATCGGTTCCTCGACGATCCGGCGTCGGGCCGGAATGCGATCGTCGTGATCGTCGGGGCCAACCTCCTGGCTGTCCTGATCGGCGCCGTCGCCATCTGGCTGGTGGACCGCAAGGAGTACGCCCGGCTCGCGGACGCGGTCTGGTACACCCTCCAGACCGTCACGACCGTCGGCTACGGCGACGTCACGCCGGCCGACCCGGCCGGCCGCCTCATCGGCGGAGCGGTCATGCTGCTCGCAATCGCCTCCCTGAGCGTCCTGACCGCCTTGATCGCCTCGGCATTCATCGAGGCCCGCCAGGCCACTCGGTCGGCGCGCGAGAACAAGGCGGACGACGCGCGGTGGACGAACCTCGAGGCTCGCCTGGATGCCGTGATCGAACGGCTCGATCGGCTCGACCGGCTCGGACCCGGGTCAGCGGCGACGAGGCCGGACGAGCCCTGAGTCGTGGACGCGCGGGCGTGGGCCACCTTGTCATCACGGGTCACGGGCTCGCAGGATCAGCACTGCATCACCCAGATCGGACGATGACCGCCGTGAACGGCGCCACCTAGTGTCGGTGCGAATGAGCAGGATCCTCAACTTCTACAAGACCCAGTTCCGCATCCTGTGGGAGTGGCGGGGCGGGCGGCGCGCCCTGCTCAAGCGGATGGTCATCACCCTCCTGGTCGCGACGTTCTCGTTCTGGCTGACGGCGGTGATCGTCCCGGGTGTCTCGATCGGACGGCTGCGGGACGCGGCGGTCGCCGTGATCCTGATGGCGCTGTTCAACGCCGCGGTCCGGCCGGTGCTGCTCACACTCGTGGCATCGGTGTCCCTCGTGCTCCTGGGGATCCTCGTCCTCGTCCTCCAGGTCGTGACGTTCCTGGTCATCGCCCCACTCGCAAACGGTGTCGAGGTCACCGGATTCGTTCCGGCGCTGATCGCATCCTTCGTCTACGCGGGGGTGAACACGGCCCTGACCTCAATTCTCGGCGTGGATCGCGGCGGATCCTATTTCGGGCTTCTCGTCTCCAACCTCATGGCCAATCAAGCGGCGGCGAAGACCGACAAGCCGGGCCTCGTGATCGTCCAGATCGACGGTCTGGCGCATCCGATCCTCGCGGCCCGCATTCGGGCCGGCTCGGTGAACACGATGGGCGCCTGGGTCCGCAACCACACCCACAAGCTCTCCCGCTGGGAGGCCATCCTCCCTTCGATGACGTCGGCCAGCCAGGCCGGAATCCTGCACGGGAACAACGACGGGATCCCCGCGTTCCGTTGGTACGAACGCGATCGCAAGAAGCTCATGGTCTCGAGCAATCCCGACGACGCCGCAGAGATCATCCGGCGGCTCTCGAACGGGGAGGGTCTGCTCTCCAACGACGGCGCCAGCATCTGCAACCTCATGACCGGTGACGCGACCCGGGCCTATGTCACGACCGGGGCGATCAAGGACGAGTCGCAGGGCATCGGCGACAGCAAGGCCTTCCTCGGCTTCTTCTTCAGCCCGACCGGCTATCTCCGCTCGTTCACGATGTTCGTCGCCGAGTTCGCCAAGGAGCGATTCCAGGCCCGGCGGACGGTCCGGTCCGGGATCACCCCGCAGATGCACCGAGGTATGAAGTACGCGGGGATGCGTGCCGCGAGCAACGTTCTCCTCCGCGACGTGAACACGTCCCTGATCATCGAGGAGATGTATCGCGGCGCGAACGTCATCTACGCCGACTTCACCGACTACGACGAGCTCGCCCACCACTGCGGGCCCGAACGGGTCGAGTCGTTCCAGGCGCTCGACGGTGTCGACCAGGCGATCGGGACCATCTTCCACGCGGCCGAGGATGCGCCGCGACCGTACAAATTCGTGATCCTCTCCGACCACGGCCAGAGCCTGGGCGCGACGTTCAAGCAGCGCTACGGGAAGAGCCTCGGGGAGGTCGTCCGCGACCTGATGAGCGGTCGCGCGACCCTCGTCCAGCCGAAGACCGCCGGCGAGGGATCGACCTTCGTGAACTCGATGCTCTCCGAGATCACCCGCAGCAAGGGCGTCGGTCCGGCGATCACCCGGGCGGCGCTCGCGAACCAGACGACGGATGGCGTCGTCGACCTCGACGAAGAGGAGATCCCGCCCCCGGCCGACGAGTCGACGATCGCCGTCGTCGGGTCGGGCAACCTCGGGCTCGTCTGGTTCACCGGTCACGATCATCGCCTGACGATCGAGGAGCTCGAGGACCTCCACCCGAAGCTCGTCGAGACCCTCTCGCAGCATCCGGGTGTCGGCCTGTTGATGGTCCGCTCATCCGAGCACGGAGCCGTCGTGATCGGCCCGCGCGGCGTCCGCTACCTCGACGAGGACCGGGTCGAGGGAGAGGACCCGACGACGCTCTTCGGCGAGCACACGATCATGAGCCTGAAGCGAGAGGACGCCATGACCCATGCGCCGGACCTGCTCCTGCTCAGCCAGTACGACCCGGAGCTGGGCGAGGTGGCAGCGTTCGAGGAGCTGATCGGGTCGCACGGCGGGCTCGGCGGCTTCCAGACCCAGCCGTTCATCCTCCATCCGGTCGAATGGGAGCTGGACGAGCCGGTCCCGCTCGGGGCACCGGCGATCTATCGGAACATCCGGCGCTGGCTCGCATCCATCGGGATCGAGCTCGGCAAGCCGGCTCCCGCTCCTGCCGCGCCGGCGTCGGCCGCGGCTCCCCAGACCGTCGCGGCGGAAGCGTGACGGATCCATCCACTTGAGGCGCGCGAAGGAGAGTCATGAATGATGAAGCGCTCGACCGGCTCGGTCCGGTCGACTACCTGGTCGTGGAGTTCCCGGCAGGCGCCCAGAACTTCCAGGGCGAGATCGCTGATGAGCTCATCCGACTGCATGAATCGGGCACGATCCGTGTCATGGACGTCCTCATCCTCGTCAAGGACGAGGACGGGAGCGTCGAGGCGCACGAGCTCTCCGACTTCGACGAGCTGGGTGACCTGACCCAGCTCGAGGAGCAGCTCGCCGAGACCCTGGCCGAGGAAGACGTCGCGAACCTCGCGGCGGCGATGGACCCGGGCAGCGTGGCCGGCGTCCTGATCTTCGAGAACCTCTGGGCCGCGCCGTTCGCGTCGGCGGTTCGCCGGGCCGGCGGCCAGCTGATCGCCAACGGCCGGATCCCGATCCAGGCCATCATCGCCGCCGTCGAGGCGGACGAAGCCCTCGAAACCGTAGGAGCCTGACATGCCGCTCAGACCATCTCGCGTCGGCCGCGTCGGTGTCGTCGGCGCGCCCGTTGCCAAGGCCGCCGTCGTCGGGGCCGCCGTGTCGGGCCCCGGCCCGTCGCCCGTCGCCAAGGCCGCCGTCGTCGGCGCCGCCGTGTCGCCCGGCCCATCGCCGGTCGCCAAGGCGGCCGTCGTGGGAGCCGTTGTCACGCCGGGTCGCCGCCGCTTCTAGGCGCCGAGAGACCCCCGCGAGAGGAATCTCCCGGATACGCGTAGAGTCAGACGGACCGATCGCGCCGACAAAGGGTGCGCGGGGGAACCCGGGGCTCGCAGACCGGGACGCAGCTGGAGGATTCACCATGCCCGATGAGACGAAGCCGACCGAGGAGCCGGTGGTCGGTGCGGCGGGTGCCGTTCAGGATCAATACGGCAATACCGTTGCCGAAGGCGGGATCGCCGTCCAGGGCAACCAGGCCCTGCTCGTGGCCCGGTTCGCCGACATGGACGCTGCAGGCGCCGCCTACGAGGCACTCCGCGACGCCGAAGCGAAGCGCGCCATCGACATCGAGGGCGTCCTCGTCGTCGACTCCGACTACCAGGGCAAGATCTCGGTCCGGAAGATGACCGACCACCACACGCGCACGGGCTTTGCGTGGGGAGCGGTCGCCGGTGCAGCCCTCGCGATCATCTTCCCGCCGTCGATCCTGGCCGGTGCCGCGCTCGGCGGCATCGTCGGAGCAGCGGCAGGCAAGGCCGGCAACATCAAGACGAAGTCCGACGTGGCGAACGAGCTCGCCGACGTCATCACTCCCGGCACGTCGGGCATCGTCGCCGTCGTGGCGATCACGGCGATCGACGCCGTGAAGCAGACGATCCCGGATGCGGCCGAGGTCAAGACGGTCCCGGTCGACGACGAGACGGCAGCGGCCGTGAACGACGCGGCCAAGTCGGCTCAGGCCGAGGCGCCGGTCGCCTGACGCGGCCCTCGTCCACCGCTGCCCGGAACGGGCGATGCAACGAGCGTCGCCCGTTCGGCATGCTCGGAGGGCGGCCTAGCCTTCCTTGTTCGCCTTGAGGTCGTACTTGAAGTGGAGTCCGACGTCGAGCGAGCCATCGGCCTTCTGCGGCTTGTACTCGAAATCGACCTTGGCGAACGCGATCGAGACGTTCTCGCTCGTCAGGTCGCCGGTGCCCTCCGCGAGCGAGACGCTCGTGACGATGACGTCGGTCATCTTGATGATCAGGTACTCCTGCTGGCCCTTGCCGGCCTTCCGGACCGTGATCGTGGCGTCCTTGATGTGCTCGCCCGTCGCGCACGCCTTGAGCAGCAGCGGCGACGCCTTGTCGATGTGATGGGTGAAGTTGAAGTCGTTGAAGTTCGCCTTGCCTTCACCGCCGCCTCCGCCATGGGCCATCGAGCCGCTCTGGCTCACCCCCCATGACCAGGAGAGGACCTCGATCTCGTCCCTGTGTTTCGCATCCAGCGACTCGCCCTTGATCGTGCCGATCCTGGTGAAGATGTCGGCGGCCATGACGCCCTCCTCCCCGTGGGTTGCGTTGGCGGATCGTCACACGGTCGACCCGTCGGCGACGCGTGTCAACCGCATCCCGGCCGTGCCGGCGTGCCCTCGAACACGGACCGGCCGCATGGGATGGACAGACTGTGCAGCAATGACCTCGTGGCCCACCGACCCGCACGTGTGACCGCGACGCGTTGCCAGGATCGCCACTCGCCGTCCACGCCTGGTTCACAATCCGCGGCGATGATCCGGCCCTGACCACGAACCAGCCGCGTCCACAGGAGCCCTCATGGACCGCATCATCCAGGTCGACCACCTGGTCAAGCGCTACAAGAAGTCGGCCCGCCCTGCCGTCGACGACATCAGCTTCGACGTCCGACCGGGCGAGCTGTTCGCGTTCCTCGGACCGAATGGCGCCGGCAAGACGACGACGATCTCGATCCTCACGACCACGCTCGCGAAGACCGCGGGCGAGGTCCGGATTGCCGGCCACGACCTCGACCGCGACGCGACGGCCGTCCGCCGGAGCATCGGGATCATCTTCCAGAACCCGAGCCTCGATCTCCACCTGTCGGGCGAGGAGAACATCCGGATGCACGTCGCGCTCTACGGCCTGTATGGCTACCGGCCGTTCTTCCGGACGATGCCGAGCGACTACCGCGAGCGGATCCGCGAGCTCGCCGACGTCGTCGGCCTGGGCGACGAGGTGTTCCGCCCGCTGAAGACGTACTCGGGCGGGATGAAGCGCAAGCTCGAGATCATCCGGAGCCTCATGCACCGCCCGTCGGTCCTGTTCCTCGACGAGCCGACCTCCGGCCTCGATCCGGTGAGCCGCCACTCGCTCTGGCAGTACCTGCGGAGCGTCCGGAACACCGACGGCACGACGATCTTCCTGACGACCCATTACCTCGAGGAAGCCGAGGAGGCCGATCGCGTCTGCGTGATCGACCACGGCCGCATTGCAATGATCGGGACGCCCGACGAGATGAAGGTCGCGCTCCTCGAGCGCGCCATCGAGATGGACGCCGCCGACAGGCCTGCGCTCCTCGCGGAGCTCGCGGGTCTCGGGCTCCGGTCGACCGTCGCGGACGACGGCCTGGTCCGGATCGCCTACGACGACGCCACCGCCCAGTCGATCATCGCCCGGATCGCGACGCCGCTGAGCGTCCTCCGGGTCCACGAACCCAGCCTCGAGGAGGCGTATGTCGAGCTCCTCCGCTCGACCGAGGCGGCTTCGGCCGCCGAGGAGGCCGCCGCATGACTGCCACGACCGCCCCGACGACCGTCACCCGGACCGGCATCACGAGCCGCGTCGCCCGCGAGGTCAACGCGACGTTCGCGATCGCCTGGCGCGAAGTGCTTCGGGCCGTCAAGAGCCCTCTGTCGATCGCCTTCACCGTGATCTTCCCGGTGATCTTCATCGGGATCCTCGGTGGGAGCATCTCCCAGAACCTGAGCGGCGCCCTGCCCTACGCGTACCTCCCGTTCATGTTGATCGGAATGATCGCGAACACGATGTACCAGGGCACGATCACCGGGGTCACGAACCTGGTCGAGGAGCGCGAGAACGACTTCACCGCGGAGCTCTTCGTCGCGCCGATCTCGCGCTACAGCGTCCTGCTCGGCAAGATCATCGGCAGCGGCATCGCGTCGCTGATGGCCCTGGTGGGGATCATCGCGATGGTCTTCGTCATGCAGATCCCGATGAACTTCGGCGACCTGCTCCGGGTCATCGCCCTCGCCCCGATCCTCGCCCTCGCCGGGGGCGCACTGGGCGTCTTCTTCATCGGCTTCGTCCACGATCCGAAGACGGCCGGTGCCGGGGTGGCGCTCCTGATCTTCCCGCAGATCTTCCTGTCGGGCGCCCTGATCCCGGTCGCCAGCTCGTCGGGGATCCTGGGTCTGCTGGCGAAGCTGATGCCGATGACCTACAGCATCGACCTCGCCCGGAACATCTTCTATGCCGGCAAGCCCGAGGCGGCGTTCACGGTCCTCTACCCGGCCTGGCTCGACCTCGCCGTGACCGTGGGCTTCTTCCTGGTCTTCACGATCGTCGGCACGTACCTGTTCGTCCGGTCGGATCGGAATCGCTGATCCACGGTCGCCGGCGGTCTTGCACCGGGCGCTCGATGCAGTGCTCGGGGCGACTCCGGGCCGCCTGGCGAAGCGTCGGGCGCCTGGCCTGACGATCGAAGGGCCCGTCTCAGCTCGATACTGGAGGTTCGACGGCTCTCAGCCGACGGATCAGGCGTCGAGCGCACGAGTGCTCGGCGCGGGTTAGCCGGTCAGCTCGGACGGACCAAGGCGAACAGGTGGCGTCGACCGGGGATCCCCCTCAGATCGTGATCGCCCCGGTCGTCGAACGCCAGGTCGGATCCCTCGAGCAGATCGCGGGTCGTCGCGGAGACCAGCACCTCGCCGGCGCCCGCCAGGGCCGCGATGCGTGCGGCCGCATGGACGGCAAATCCGCGCGGACTGCCGGCGACGATCTCGACCTCGCCGGTGTGCGCACCCGCCCGGACGCGCAGCCCGAGGTCCTCGACGGCCGGGTCGATCGCCGCCGCGCAGCGAACGGCCCGCGCCGGCGAGTCGAAGATCGCCAGGATCCCGTCGCCCGTCGTCGTGACCTCGCGGCCGCGGTGCGCGTCGAGCTGCCGCCGGAGGCGCGCGTTGTGCTCGACGATCAGCGTCCGCCAGGCCGCGTCGCCGACCCGGCCGAGCACGGCCGTCGAGTCGACGATATCGGTGAACAGGATGGTCGCGAGCACCCGCTCGCCCGACGCGTCGGGCGCCTCGCCGTACCGGCCGGAGTTGGCCCACTCGACCGCCAGGTATGGTTCGTCGCCGACGACCCACGCATCGTGGCCGGGCGGGATCTCGTGGACGTCGCCGGCGTCGATGTCCATCTCGGTGCCGTCGTCCATCAGGACGTGGAGTCGTCCGCTGATCGCAAACGAGACGTGGCGGACTTCGCAGCTCGACGTGCCGACGACGGGCTGGACGTCAGTCGCCCATCGCCAGCCCGGCGGCAACGTGACCCGGCCGACGACCGTCTCGTCGAGGTCGACAGTCTCGATTCGCCCGGAGCCGAGCGCGCGCACCCGGTCCGGTCTCGCGAACGACTTCCGCTGGAGGCGTGGCATCGACGGCCATTGTCGACCAGGCGTCGACGGGCGAGCGCGCGCCGGGCCCACCGGGATCGACCAAGCGGCGCGCCCGGACGGCCGAGGCCAAGGCGGAGCCGAGCGCGGGAGCGAGCGCACTTGAGGGTGCGTGAGCGAGCGAGCGGAGGCGACAACGCAGGCATCGGGCGTTCCGGGCGCGCCGCGGAGATAGTACGAGGCCGGCTCCCGGAGGAGCCGGCCTCGATGCTGTCCCGGTGAAAGTCCGGCGAACCGGACGCCCGCCACGCGCCAAGGGCATCTATCACGTCGGCTGCACCGACTACCCTGACCCTACCTACCCATGACCTTGGTGCTGGGGCAGCTTCGGCTGACTCAGCAGCGCAATCCGGATGCTACCCGCATCGATCTCGAAAACCAAGAGTTTTGGCGCAGGCAGTTGTGTAAATTCCTTAACGTTCGTTGCGCGCGCGTAACGAACGAGCCCTGCCGTTCCGGCCGATGGATCAGCCCTCGTGGATCGTGATCCCGGTGATCGCCACCGGATCGTCCGGCAGGTCGCGGCTGTTGCGCGGCGCCCCGACGATCGTGTCGACGACGTCCATCCCCTTCGTCACCTGGCCGAACAGGGTGTAGTTCTTCGGCAGCTTGTTCGTCAGGTCCTGGTGGCAGATGAAGAACTGGCTGCCGTTCGTGTTCGGTCCCGCGTTCGCCATCGCGAGCGCGCCGCGGACGTAGTCGCCCTTGACCGGCTCGTCCTCGAACGTGTAGCCCGGTCCGCCCGTCCCGACCCGACCCGCGTTCAGCGACGTCTTCTTCCCGTGCTGGCCGTCGCCGGCCTGGGCGACGAACCCCGGGATGACGCGATGGAAGATCACGTCGTCGTAGTAGCCCTTCTTCGCCAGGTCGACGAAGTTCTGGCTCGCCTTCGGGGCGTCGGTCGTGAACAGGTCGACGTCGATGTCGCCCTTCTCGGTCGCGATCGTGACGCTCGTCATGGAACTCCTTCCGGCCGGCCGGTCATGCGGCGGCCTCGACGGCCGCGGGGAAATCGATCGCCCCGGAGAGCAGGGCCTCGCCGAGGATGATGCCCGCGATCCCCGCGTCGCGCAGGCGGCGGATGCCGTCGAGGTCGGACGCGCCCCCGGCGACGAGGACGTCGATATCCGGCCGGGCGGCGATCGGGCCGAGAATCGCGGGGTCCGGCGTCTGTCCCCCGTGAGCGAGGACGAACCGGGTCACGCCGAGCGAGGCCAGCTCCCCGACGACGCCGGCGAGCGTCGGCGATCCGCCACGCTGCCAGGGGAAGGCGGCGAGACGCTCCGGACGCGGGTCGAGGCCGACCGCGAGCCATGCGCCGGCGACCTCGAGGGCGGCCGCGAGTGCCGTCGGGTCGTCGACGATCGCCATCGACGTCACGACCCGGGTCGCGCCGGCCGCGAAGGCGAGCCGGATCCCGTCGGCCGTGTCGACGCCGCCCGCGAGCTGGATCGGAACCGCGACCCGCGAGGCGATCGCCCCGACCGCCTCGAGGTTCTCGGGCCGGCCCGATCGCGCCCCACCGAAGTCCACGAGGTGGATCAGTCGCGCGCCGCCGGCCACGAACTGCTCGGCGATCCGGTCCGGTCGGTCGGTCGGGGCCCCGACGCCGGTCGAGGCACCCGGCCAGAAGACGACCCGTGAGCGGCCGCGATCGAGATCGATTGCCGGGATGACCTGCACCTGGTCAGGTGCGGGCGGCCCGGCTCGCCCCGCTCCCACCGTTGCCCCGCTCGCCCGGGGGCTGCGAGCCGGCGGCCAGCCGCTCGCGGAGGAGCCGGCGATGGAAGCTGATCGGCAGCGACCCGTTGCGGAGGAGCATGTCGTGGAAGTCGCGGAGCGAGAACCGATCGCCGAGGCGCGCCTGCTCGTCCGCCCGGAGCTGGAGCAGGAGGACCTTGCCGAGCAGGTAGGACAGCTGGTACGTCGGCGTGTACGTGTAGCGACGGACCTCGGCTCGCGCGTTCGCCTCCTCGAAGCTGGTCTCGGCGACGATGAACCGGATCGCCTCGTCGATCGAGACCTCGCCCCGGTGCATCCGGACGTCGAGGATGATCCGGCAGGCCCGCCAGATCGCGTCGGTGTGCATGTTCACCCGGAAGTGCGCGGCGTCGTCGAAGCCCTGCTCGCGCATCAGCTGCTCGGAGTACATCCCCCAGCCCTCGACGAACTCCGGAGCGTCGGTCAGGAGCCGGCTCAGCGACGGATGGCCGTTCGCCACGGTCAGCTGGAGATGGTGGCCCGGGTACGCCTCGTGGATGCTCGTGTTGCTGATCGCGCTGTAGTTGTGCTCGCGCATCGCGTTCGGGTCGTGCCCGACCGACGGGGTCACGATGTAGATGCCCTGCGGGTCCGGATCGAACTTCGGCGGCGAGAAATAGGCCGCGAAGGGGATGACGTTGCGGAGGTACTCGGGCGTCTCGACGACCTCGATCCGCTCGCCTGCGGGGACGGTCGCGATGTCCCGCTCGATGAGGTGCGCGCGCGCCCGGAGCATGGCGTCGCGGTAGGCCTCGAGGGCCTCCTCGAACGTCGCCGGATGGTCGCTCTTCAGGCGGTCGATGACCGCCGCCTCGGTCGCCCGGTCGTCCATCTCGGCGGCCGCCCGGATCCGGGCCGCCTTCTGCATCTCGAGCTGGTCCTCGCCGATCTCGAGGATCGCGTCGGCATCCAGTCCGTCGAAGCCGCGAAGTCCGACGAGCTCGTCGTATCGCTCGCTCCCGAGGCTCCAGTCGTCGGTTCCGCCGGCCAGGGACTCCTTCAGCCAGCCCGCGTAGTCGACGATCGCGGCCCGCGCGTCGTCGGCGGCGGTCTCGAGGCGGCGGCGCTCCGCTTCCGGCAAGGTCGCGCCCGCGCCGGTGATCTCGGCGAAGAACGAGGGCAGGTCCGCGGCGGACTCGATCTCGAGCTCCTGCCACGCCCGGACCTGGGGGACGACCGCGCGCGTCCGGGCCTCGTCGAGGAACGTCGGAACGGCTTCGAGCCGGCTGGCGATCGCGTCGAGGCGCTCGGGCAGCGGTGCGTAGTCGCGGGCGAAGATCAGGAACAGGCCGTCGCCGATCAGGTCGAGGGCCGTCGACCGGCGCTCCCACGTCCGGACCTCCGCGGTGTCGAAGATCGACCGGCGGGTGTTGTGGATCTCGAGATCTCGCTCGAACCGCGCGTCGGGCGACAGGTGCTCCGGATCGATCGCCTCGAGGGCGGCCAGATGGGCCCGCTCCCCGTCGAGCTCACCGAGGACGGCGTCGCGCGTGCCGTTGCCGAACCAGTGGTCCTCGGTGTGGATTCCGAGGTACGTCCCGAGGATCGGGTTCTGTCGGACCAGGGCCCGGAAGTGGCCCTCGACGAGATCGTAGAGGTGGTCGTCGAGCGGGCCGGGGCGGCCGGCGGGCTCGGGACGGGTCAGCGGGACGTCCTCGAGGGAAGGGCTCAATGCATCACTCCTGGACTGCCCGGCGAGTGTCGCCCACCGGCGGGTTTTCTGCAGGCACGGCCCTTCAGGACGGGACCGCCACGCGGGGGCTGCCGACCTCGGCGAGCGCGTCGGCGATCAGCTCCGCGGCGCGATCGGCATCCGCCCCGGTGATCCCGCGATGGGTTGCAGCCCGGACCTGTCCGTGGGGGTACCAGTCGAGGCGGACACCGCGGGCCTCCGCCGCGGCAAGGAACGCGCCGCGGTCGGCGGCGACCCGGAAGAGGACGAAGTTGGTCGTCACCCGGCGGGGGTCGAGCGGACCCTCGCCCGGCTGGGCGATGTCGCCCGGTGAGCGGACGCCGTGGGTCGCTGCCAGCCGGTCGGCGAGCCGGCGGGCGTTGGCGTGATCGTCCGCGAGCCGGGCGATCATCCCGTCGGTGCCGTCCCGCAGGGCGATGAGCCCCGCCGCGGCCAGCACGCCCGACTGGCGCATCCCGCCGCCGAGCAGCTTCCGGGCGCGGCGAGCCCGTCCGATGAACGCCCGGTCTCCGACGACGACGGAGCCGGCCGGGCACGACAGCCCCTTCGACAGGCAGAACGTCACGGAGTCCGCAGGTCCCGCGAGGTCCGTGGGCCGGACGCCGAGGGCGATGACGGCGTTGAAGAACCGGGCGCCGTCGACGTGGAGCGGCACGCCGCGCGCATGCGCGAGCTCGGCCATGTGGGCGGTTGCCGCGACGTTGATGGGCTGGTTGCCCGAATGGCTGTGGGCATTCTCGATCGCCACGAGGCTCGTCAGCGGTTCGTGGGCATCGGTCGGGTCGCGGAACGCCGCGGCGACCTCGTCCGGGTCGAGCGTCCCGTCCGGGCGGTCACGGAGCTGGAGGACGCTCGCGCCGACGACCACCGCGTGGCCGGCCGCCTCATCGCGGACGATGTGGCTCTGGGCGCCGGCGATGATCTCGCCACCGCGGGGGACGTGGGCCATCAGCGAGACGAGGTTGCCCATCGTGCCCGACGAGACGAACAGTCCCGCCTCCTTGCCGAGCAGCTCGGCCGCCCGCTCCTCGAGCGCGTTGACCGTCGGATCCTCGCCCCAGACGTCGTCGCCGACCTCGGCGGCGGCCATCGCTCGTCGCATCTCGTCGGTCGGGTGCGTCACCGTGTCTGAGCGCAGATCGATCGCGGTCATGGGCGGCGAGTATAGGTCGCTGCCCTGCGATTGAACGCGAACGGCGCGGCCGCCGTCAGTGTAGGTTGAGACATGACCGATCGACGAGGGGACGAGGGCTACGCCGTCACGCCGGTCCGGATCGGCGGTTCGTCGGCGCGTGGGTCACGGCGCCGGCGGATCGGGATGGTCGTCGTCCTCGCTGTCGCGATCGGGATCGTCGCGACCGCCTGGATCGGGCCGCGCCTGGCCGAGCGGCCGAACTTCAATGTCGCGTTCTTCGCGACGCCTGTCCCGTCGCCGACCGCGACCCCGACGCCGGCCCCGACCGTCCCGTTCGGCCCGACGCCGCTGCCGGCGGTCACGCGCCCGGACGATCGATCGATCAGCGGCCAGATCGCGATCTGGACGGACACCTTCCGGGTCGTGAACCTGGAGTCCGGATCGCTGTCCAACGGGACCGCCGCGATGCCCGGAACCGACGCGATCCAGCGGGCGCCCGACGGCGTCGGGTGGACCTGCGTCTGCCTCGCCGAGCGCCCGACGCCCGACAACGGCGTGGAGCGGGACGTCCAGGTCGTCCGGCTCGACGCGAACGGCGGCGAGCTCGGTCGCAAGACGGTCGCGACCCTCCGCGGGCAGAGCGACCCCGACCGCGGCTCGAGCGGCGTCCAGACGGACATCGAGGCGGCACCGGACGGGCGCTCGGCCCTGCTCGTTGCCGGCGAGCGCACCGGCACCGTCTGGAGCTACAGCGCCCGCCGGATCGACCTCGTCGCCGGCTCGAGCGGACCGCCGACGTCGCTCGGACGTCGGAACGTCCCACCGCCCGCCGTCTCCCCGGCGCCGTCGGAGTCGCCACTCCCCGGAGCGACGCCCCTCCAGGTCTATACGGACGTGTACGGCCCGGTCGTCCGCCGGTCGCCCGACGGGCGGCTGGCCTTCGTGTGGTCGACCATCCAGCAGTACACCGACAACGCCACGCTCTCGATCGAGAGCTTCGGCTGGCGAGTGGAGCTGGGCGCCGATGGGGCGGTCGACGCCGTCGGCCCCGCGAAGGACCTCGCCACCCTGCCTCCCTACTGCAACGGCACCGCCTTCCTCCGCGATGACGCCTTCGTGGCCACGTGCGCCAACTACGACAACGCGGCGGGCCGGTCGAGTTGGCAGCTCGTCAGGCTCGATCGTGACGCCCACGAGGTCCTGCGGATGGAGCTTCCCAACACGGACAACTGGTACTCGGAGCCGCTGTTGGACCGGGCGAACGACGTCGTCTGGCTCTGGGACTCCACGGCCCAGAACATCGTCCGCGTCGACCTCGACCGGCCGAGCTCCACGACGAAGCACTTCGACCCGCTGCTCGAGGGGGCTGCCGGCAGCCAGGCCCTGCCCGGTGTCGCCCCCGTCTGGGTCAGGCCGACGTCGACGGTCGGGCGCTACGCGACGACGGAGATGACCGGGGCGCCGGACGGCAGCCGGATCTACCTCGTCGGGTACGGACAGCCGGGTTCGACCGACGGCGGCAACCCGAAGAGCCTCGGCGTGTTCGTCGTCGACCCGGCGACGCTCGCGCTCGTGGGTCACTGGACGCCGGCCGCCCAGTACGTCTCTGTCCAGCCGATCCTGGGCGGGACGGTGATCGCCGCCATCGGGGCGCCCGGGGTGGACGCCAACGGACAGAACGCCCCGTGGCAGTCGTCACTCACCCTTCACGACGCCGTCGACGGCCGGATCCTCGTTCGATTCGGCCAGCTCGGCGAAGGCTGGTACCCGTACATCGTCGGGCCCTGACCACCGTGCAGCGGGCTCGGCCGGAGGCGGTGTCGCATCGGACGACAAGGTGAGCGGAGCCTGCTATCCTCCGCACTCGCACACGGACCCGTGGTGTAGCGGCCCAACATGCCAGCCTGTCACGCTGGAGATCGCCGGTTCGAATCCGGTCGGGTCCGCCAACCTGCATCTTCCTCACGCCCCGTCCGCCCGCCCGGACGGGGCGTTCTTCTGCCCGTCGACTCCGCCGGTGATCGGGCCGTCCCCGGCGCCCGTGGCACAATCCCGCCGGTGAAACGCCTTCCGCTGGCCGTCGCGATCGGTGCCCTGCTCGTTGCGGTCGCCGGCTCGGCCATCGGCTGGGGCGCGCCGGCGCCGGCCGGCTCGGCGTCGCCGGGCCCGTCGACAGGCGGCATTGCCGCGGCCAGCCCATCACCGGCCGGGTCGCCCACCGCCTCCGCCGGCCCGACCGCGTCGTCCGGAGACACGTCCGCGCCCGCCCCGCCGTCACCGTCACCGTCGCCGAGCCCGAGCGTCGCCACCGTGACCGCCGATGTCCCGATCGTGCCGGTTGCCCAGTTCCGGACGACCGCCACGAGCATCGGCCGCGACGACGTCCGGAAGACCCTGGCCGGGACGAGCCCGACGTGGCAGGCGCTGGAGGTCGTCGGCGACGAGGCGGACGCCGTCCTCGCCGGGCTCGGAGTCGACCTGCCGTCCGGAACGCCGAAGCTGATCCGTGCCGCGAACGCGGCCACCCTCACCCGCGACCTCGCGAAGAACCGCCAGCGCCTCGGCATCCTCCGCGCCGACGCGGTGACGCCCGGCGTCCGCGCCCTCGGCTGGGGCGGCCGGTTCCTGTTCGGCGTCGACGCCGTCAAGACGACCGGCGACTGGAGGCTCACGGCCCGCCTCCCGCAGCCGGCCGACACGCCGGTGTTCGACCCGGCCGCGTCCTGGACGATCGTCGCCGGCGGCGACATCATGCTCGACCGCGGCGTGGCCCAGACGCTGAAGATCAAGGGCAAGGGCGCGGACTTCCCGTTCAACGGCGGCACGGCTGACATCACCGGCCATTGCAAGGACTGCTCGCCGCTCGGCTGGGACCTTCCCTACACCCGGCGAACGGGCAACGCTGGCGTCGTTCGGCACCTCATCGAGTCGGCCGACCTGTCGATCGCCAACTTCGAGAACCCGGCGCCCGACAGCTTCCGCTACCACACGTCGGGGACGGTGTTCTCCGCGGACCCGAAGCTGATCGCGGGACTCGCGAAGGCCGGGATCGACTGGGTCGGGATCGCGAACAACCACATCCGCGACGCCGGCGGCGTCGGGATCCTCCAGACGATCGCCAACCTCAAGGACCACGGGATCAGGGCGAGCGGGGCCGGCAAGAACCTCGCCGCCGCCCGCAAGCCCGCGATCCTGACCGCGGGCGGGACCAAGGTCGCCTTCCTCGCCTACGACACGATCGCGAAGTCCTATGCCGCGACCGCCGACCGGGCCGGCAGCGCCCAGATGTCGGTCTCGGCATTGAAGGCCGATGTCGCGGCGGCGCGCAAGGCCGGCGCCCAGGTCGTGATCGTCTTCCCCCACTGGGGGACGGAGTACGACCCGACGCCGTTCGGCGGCCAGCAGAAGCTGGCCCATGCGGCCATCGATGCCGGCGCCGACATGGTCATCGGCAACCACGCCCACTGGGCCGGGGCGATGGAGGTCTACCACGGCCAGCCGATCTGGTACGCCCTCGGCAACTTCGTGTTCGACCAGACGTGGTCCGAGCCGACGATGGAGGGGATCACCCTCGAACTGACCTTTCACGGGCCGACGCTCGTCCAGGCCCGGATGCGGCCGCACCTGATCCTCGACAAGGCCCAGCCGAACTTCATGGATCCGGCCGGCGACGGGAGGGTCGTCCTGGGCCAGATCTACGACGCGTCGAAGGGTCTGCTTCCCTGGTAGTGACGCCCCGGGCCACGGTCGCCGGGTCGTGGCGGTCGTTCCCGCCACAGTCTCGTCTGCACCGCCCCCGACTCGACGTGTACGCACGCTAGGCCGGCCCCTGTCCGCGGGCTAGCCTCGTCCCGGGTGATGCGTCCGCAGGGGTGGGGCACCCATCCTCATGAGCACGCGCCACGACGCCCGCGCCACGCGCGGGGGCAGGACCCGCCATGGCTGGGGCCCGCCGGAGGCATGGGGATGGCAGACGCAACGGCTGAGTTCTTCGACGACCTGTCCACCCGGGGGCAGGAGCCGCTTCTCGGGAAGCTCCGGGCAACCGTGCGCTTCGACATCGTCGACGGGAAGCGCACCGACCACTGGCTGCTCGGCATCAACGATGGTGCGATCGACGTGTCCCGCTCGGACGGCGACGCCGATTGCGTGATCCGGTCCGACAAGGCCGACTTCGACAAGGTGGCATCCGGCCGGACGAATGCGATGGCCGCCTACCTCCGCGGCGCCCTGACCCTCGAGGGGGAGCCACGCCTCGTCGTCCGGCTGCAGCGACTCTTTCCGGCGCCCGTGGGCATGCCCGAGGTCTCGGGCGACCGGGCCGTCGGCAAGCGAAGGAGCTGACGATGGTCGCCACCCTGGTCCGGATCCTCGACGGCAACACGTTCGTCGTCAGCGACGAGCGCGGCGACATCGAGGCCTCCAAGACCGACCCGACCGGGCTCTTCTCGTACGACACCCGGTTCCTGTCGCAGTGGGTCCTGTCGATCAACGACCTCCGCCTCAACGCCCTCTCGACGGACGACCTCCAGTACTTCGAGGCCCGCTTCTTCCTCGTCCCGGCGACCGGCACCGTCTACATCGATCCGAAGCTGTCGATCATCCGGCAACGCGCAGTGGGCGACGGCTTCCACGAGGAGCTGACGATCCTCAGCCACAGCGACGAGCCGTCGGACCTGACGATCCGGGTCGACGCGGCCAGCGACTTCGCCGACCTGTTCGAGATCAAGGACGCGCTGAAGAAGCTCGGCTCCTATGACACCCAGGTCGAGGCGACACGGCTCGTCCTCGGCTATCGCCGCGAGACATTCCGGCGCGAGACGACGATCTCGACCTCGGCGCCGGCGACGTTCGACGAGCACGGCCTGACCTTCGCCGTCCGGATCGAGCCGCACGGCAGCTGGACGACCGACCTGGACGTCGTCACCTCGATCAGCGGTGGCCGGCCGGAACACCCAGACGAAGTACGGCCGGTCGAGCCACAAGGCCAAGCCGAACATGGCGAAGAGCCTCGAGGACTGGATCGACGAGGCGCCTCACCTCGAGTGCGACTGGCAGCCCCTCAAGGCGACCTACCGGCGGAGCCTCGTCGACCTCGCCGCACTTCGGTTCTCGCCGCCCATCGCCGGCGGTCGGAGCCTGCCCGCGGCCGGCCTCCCGTGGTTCATGACGATGTTCGGGCGCGACAGCATCTTCACCAGCCTCCAGGCGCTGCCGTTCCAGTCGGAGCTCGCGGCGACGACCCTGCGGGTCCTCGGGGAGTGGCAGGGCACCCGGCTGGACGACTTCCGCGACGAGGACCCCGGCCGGATCCTCCACGAGATGCGCTACGGCGAGATGGCGGCATTCGAGGAGCGACCCCACACGCCGTACTACGGGGCGGTCGACTGCGACGCCGCTGTACGTGATCCTCCTCGACGAATACGAGCGCTGGACGGGCGACCGGGCGCTCGTCCGCGACCTCGAGCGCGAGGCCCGGGCGGCCATCAACTGGATCGACCAGTACGCCGACCGGATGGGCAACGGCTACATCTCGTACAAGCGTCGGAACGAGCAGACCGGGCTCGAGAACCAGAGCTGGAAGGACTCGTGGAACTCGATCTCGTACGCGGACGGACGGCTGCCGAGCTTCCCGCGGGCGACATGCGAGCTCCAGGGCTACGCCTACGACGCGAAGCTCCGGGCCGCTCGCCTGGCCCGCCTCGTCTGGAAGGACGAGGCCTGGGCCGATCGATTGGAGGACGAGGCGGCGGACCTCAAGCGCCGCTTCAATCGCGACTTCTGGCTCGCCGATCGCGGCTACTACGCGATCGCCCTCGACGCCGACGGCAGCCAGGTCGATTCGCTCGCCTCGAACAACGGGCTGCTCCTGTGGAGCGGCATCGTCGACGCCAACAAGGCGAAATCGGTCGTCGACCACCTGATGGGCCCGCGGCTGTTCTCGGGCTGGGGCGTCCGGACGCTCGCGGAGGGCGAAGGCCGCTACAACCCGGTCGGCTACCACCTCGGGACGGTCTGGCCGTTCGACAACTCGTTCATCGCCTGGGGCCTGCGTCGCTACGGCTTCAAGGAGGAGGCCGCCCGGATCGCGAGCGGCATCCTCGACGCGGCCGAGGTGTTCGAGGGCCGGTTGCCCGAGGCGTTCGGCGGCTACGACCGGTCGGTGACGAAGTACCCGGTCAAGTACCCGACTGCCTGCAGCCCACAGGCGTGGTCGACCGGCGCGCCGCTGCTGCTCCTGCGGACGATGCTCGGCCTCGAGCCGATCGGCGACCACCTCGTCGTGGATCCGGCCCTGCCGTCCGACATCGGCCACCTCGAGCTGCTCGACATCCCCGGCCGGTGGGGGCGTCTCGACGCCTTCGGACGCGGCCGGGTCCACGTCCCTGCCGATCGCCGTCCAGCCGCCGTCAAGGCGGCCGCCGGCCGGCGGAACGGCGCGCACAGCGACGCCGAGCCTGCCACCGCAACCACGAAGAAAGGACGACATGGCCGCTGACGCCACGCCGACCCGGGTCGTCATCGTCGGCGGGGGGTTCGCGGGCGTCGCCTGCGCCCGGCACCTCGCCAAGCACGACGACATCGAGGTCACCCTGGTCGACCGGAACGACTATCACCAATTCCAGCCGCTCCTCTACCAGGTCGCGAACTCGATGCTCGCGGCCGGCGACATCGCCTACCCGCTCCGCCGGATCGCGGCCGAGTACGACGGGTTCGTCGCCAAGCGGGGCGAGGTGACGGCGATCGACCCGGTCGCCCGATCGGCCACTACCGACTCCGGCGAGACGTTCACGGGCGACTACCTCGTGCTTGCAGCGGGCTCGCAGCCGAACTTCTTCAAGACCCCGGGCGCCGAGCACGCCTTCCCGCTCTACTCCCTCGACGACGCGAACCGGCTCCGGACGCGGGTCATCCAGACCTTCGAAGAGGCCGATCGTGACCCGGCCCTCGTCGACGAGGGGGCGCTCGACTTCGTGATCGTCGGCGGCGGGCCGACCGGTGTCGAGGTCGCCGGCGCCCTTTCCGAGATGATCAACACGACGATGGTCCACGAGTTCCCGGCTCTCGCGCCGCGGGCCCGGGTCCACCTCGTCGACCACGGCCAGTCGCTCCTGAAGATGTTCGCCGACAAGGGCCATGCGTACTCGGCCAGGGTCCTCCAGAAGGACGGGGTCGACCTCCGTCTCGGCAGCGGGGTGACGGACATCGGTCCGGGCCACGTGACGCTCACCGACGGATCGACGATCAAGACGCGCTGCGTCGTCTGGGGTGGCGGGCTGATGGCCGCGCCCATCGCCGGGGCGAGCGGGCTGCCACAGGGCCGCGGCGGCCGGATCGACGTCGCGCCGGACTTCACGGTCGCCGGGTTCCCCGGCGTGCTCGTGATCGGGGACATCGCCAACATCCCGGCGAAGGACGGGAAGACCCATCCGCAGCTCGGATCGGTGGCCCTCCAGAGCGGCGAGGCGGCCGCGAAGACGATCCTCGCCGATCGGCAGGGCCAGACGCCGAAGCCGTTCTCGTACTTCGACAAGGGCACGATGGCGATGATCGGGCGCGGTGCCGCCGTCGCGCAGGTCAAGGGGATCGAACTCCACGGCAAGGCCGCCTTCGTGGCGTGGCTCGGCGTGCACGCCGCGCTGATGACCGGCGGCAGCAACCGCGTGGACGCATTCAAGAGCTGGGCCGAGGACTTCTTCGGGAGCGAGCGCGCCCCGCAGCCGCTCGACCGGAGCGGCACGCCCCGGATGGTGTGGGAAGACGACGACGTCGCGACAGCGGCGACGACCGCAAGAGGTGGGGGATGAGCTCGAACCTGGACTTCGACGTCATCATCGTCGGCAGCGGCGCCGGCGGCGGCACCCTCGCGGGGCACCTCGCCCCGACGGGCAAGCGGATCCTGATCCTCGAGCGCGGCGGCTGGCTGCCTCGCGAGATCGAGAACTGGGACGCGGACGAGGTCTTCGTCAAGAACCGCTACGTTGCCAAGGAGACCTGGTACGACGAGGGAGGCAAGGGCTTCCAGCCGGGGATCCACTACTACGTCGGCGGCCAGACGAAGTTCTACGGCGCGGCCCTCTACCGGCTACGACGCGAGGACTTCGGCGAGCTCAAGCATCACGACGGCGTGTCGCCGGCCTGGCCGATCTCGTACGACGAGCTGGAGCCGTGGTACACGAAGGCCGAGCACCTGTACGAGGTCCGCGGCAAGCACGGCGAGGATCCGACGGAGCCGGCGGCGAGCGCCGAGTACCCGTTCCCGGCCGTCACCCACGAGCCGCGGATCCAGCAGCTGTCGGACGATCTCGAGCGCGCAGGCCTTCATCCATTCCATGCGCCGTGCGGCGTCCGGCTGATCGAGGACAACCTGCCGTACAGCCCATGCATCCGGTGCGCGACCTGCGACGGCTTCCCGTCCCTTCTCCTGGCCAAGTCCGACTCCGAGGTCTTCGGCGTCAGGCCCGCGCTCGAGCATCCGAACGTCACCCTGCAGGTCGACGCGACGGTCGTTCGGCTGACGACCGATCCGACGGGCCGGTCCGTGAACGGCGTCGTCGCCGAGGTCGACGGCGAGACCCGGACGTATCGCGGTGACATCGTGGTGGTCTCCGCCGGCGCCGCGAACTCGGCGAAGCTCCTGCTCGCCTCCGCCAACGACCACCACCCGAACGGCCTGGCGAACGGCTCTGACCAGGTCGGCCGGAACTACATGTTCCACAACAGCACGGCCGTCCTGGCGATCTCGAAGGAAGAGAACCCGACGAAGTTCCAGAAGACGCTCGGCGTCAACGACTTCTACTTCGGGTCGAAGGACTTCGAGTTCCCCATGGGCAACATCCAGATGGTCGGCAAATCGTCGGCCCCGATGTTCCGCGGCGAGAAGCCGCTCCAGACGAAGCTCGCGCCGACCTTCAGCCTCGACGAGGTCGCGAAGCACGCGGTCGACTTCTGGCTCTCGACCGAGGACCTGCCCCGGCCCGAGAACCGGGTGACGCTGGCGAAGGACGGCAACATCGCGCTCAGCTACACCCCGAACAACCAGGAGCCGAAGAAGCGGCTCTACCACCAGCTCCAGTCGATGCTCGGCCATCTCGGCATGCATCCCGATCACCTGATCCCGCGGACGACCTACCTGAAGAACGACATCCCGATCGCGGGCGTGGCTCACCAGACCGGCACCGTCCGGTTCGGCACGGATCCGGCGTCGTCGGTCCTCGATGTCAACTGCAAGGCCCACGAGCTCGACAACCTGTATGTCGTCGACACGAGCTTCTTCCCGAGCATCGGCGCGGTGAACCCCGCGCTGACCGCGATCGCGAACGCGCTCCGGGTCGGCGACCACCTGAAGGAACGACTGGGCGCGTCGGACCGCCAGCCGGTCGGTGCCGGATCCGGCGGGAGCTCGACGTAGCCCGTCGGACGGGTCCCTGGCATGGCGAGCCGGAACGAGGTCGTCGCCGTCTACGCGGCCGGCCTCGTTCAGGGTGTGGCGCTGGTCACCTTTCCGGCGGCCAGCTCGATCCTGACGAGCCCGTCCGAGTACGGGCTCTCGAGCACCGCCTATGGCGCGCTGTTCCTGCCCCAGGCGATCGCGGCGATCTCCGCGGCGCTGGCGGGCGCCGGGCTGACCCGCCGGGCCGGGGCGAAGCGGGTGTTCCTGGCGGGTCTGACCGGCGATCTCCTGGCGATGTCGCTCCTCGTCCTGAGCCAGCTGGCGATCGGGCCGGGGCCGCTCGCGTACCTGATGCTGCTCGCGGCGACCACGAGCCTCGGCATCGGCTTCGGGTTGGCGGTGCCCACGTTGAACAACTTCGCGGCCGCCTTCTTCGCGGCGGCGGCGGATCGGGCGGTCCTCTTCCTCAACGCGCTCCTGGGCCTCGGGACGGCGCTCGCCCCGGTCCTCGTCGCGGTCTTCCTCGGCCTGGGCCTCTGGTGGGGCCTGCCGCTCGTGGTCGCGGTGCTGACGCTGGTCCTGATCCTCGTGAGTGCCGTGCTGCCACTCCGGGTGGAATCGACGGCGTCGACCGGAGGAGCGTCGGACCCGGCCGGTCTGCCGTCGGCGTTCTGGCTGTTCGCCGCGTTCGCCCTCCTCTACGGGATCGTGGAGACGACGAGCGGCAACTGGGCGACGCTCTTCATGACCGGGTCAATCGGCGCTTCGACGGCGATCGCGTCCGTGGCGCTGACGACATTCTGGGCGATGGTGACCGTCGGGCGGGTCCTGTTCGCCGCGATCGAGGCGCGGTTCCCCGAGACGAGCACCTACCGGCTCCTGCCGTTCGTCGCGGCGGCGGCACTCGCCGTGGCCTCGCGGCTCGGCAGCGGCGACTCCACGGCGGGCGTTCTCGCCTTCGGGCTGGCGGGGCTCGGCTGCTCCGCGCTGCTGCCGCTGACGATCAGCTTCGGCCAGCGGAGCCTCGTCGCGGTCGGCGCCGCGCTGTCGGGGCTCCTGATCGCCGCCTACCAGCTCGGCTACGGGATCGCGGCGTTCGGCTACGGGCCGCTCCAGGACCAGCTGGGCGTGGGCCTCGGCACGATCTTCGGCCTCGCGGCCGCCATCGCCCTCGTGATGGGGGCGCTCTCGTTCGTCATCGTGCGCCGGAATCTGCCGGCGCGGTGAACCCGTTCGATCACGACATGCAGTGAATCCAGGAGGATCGGGGATGTTGAAGGGAAAGTCAGCCGTCGTCACCGGTGGCGACAGCGGCATCGGGCACGCCATCTCGCTCGAGATGGGCCGCCAGGGTGCCTTCGTGACGATCAACTACCACAAGAACCAGGCCGCAGCCGAGGCGACGGTGAAGGCCATCGAGGCCGAAGGTGGCAAGGGCCAGGCCGTCCAGGGCGACGTCTCGTCCGTGGCCGACATCCAGCGCCTGATCGACAGCACGGTCAAGGCCACCGGGAAGCTCGACATCATCGTCAACAACGCGGGCATGGAGACGCGGACCGGGATCCTCGACACGACCGAGCAACAGTTCGACCTGGTCATGGGCGTCGACCTCAAGAGCGCGTTCTTCGGCGTCCAGCTCGCGGCCAAGCAGTTCATCAAGCAGGGCGGCGGCGGCCGGATCATCACGATCTCGTCGATCCACGAGGACTGGCCGATGCCCGGCAACGTCGCCTACTGTGCGGCCAAGGGCGGTGTCCGGATGCTGACCCGGACTGCCGGCGTCGAGCTCGCGCCGCACGGGATCACGGTCATCGGCGTCGCGCCCGGAGCCGTCCACACGCCGATCGACGAGGTCACGCTGAACGATCCCGCGGCGCGGGCCAGGCTCGAGAGCGCGATCCCGCTCGGGCGGGTCGCGGAACCCGAGGAGATCGCGCGGCTCGTCGCGTTCCTTGCCTCGGACGGGGCGTCGTACGGAACCGCCACGACCTACATCATCGACGGCGGGATGATGCAGGCCAGCGTCGGCCTCTGATCCCGTGACGGTCGCCATCCCCGTCCCGGCCTCGATGTCGGCGACCCTCGCGTCGTCGACACCGGGTGCGAGCCAGCCCATCGGCGCGACGCTGACGGCCGACGGCGTCAACGTCTCGGTCTACGGGAAGCGCGCGACGGGCGTCGACGTGCTCCTGTTCGACGACGCGGAGGACGACCGGCCGACCCGGGTGATCGAGCTCGAGCGGACTGGCTCCTACTGGAACACGTTCGTACCGAGGATCGGCGCGGGCCAGGTCTACGGCTTGCGCGCACGCGGCCCGTGGGCACCCGAACGGGGCCATCGGTTCGACGGGGACCGGATCCTCATCGATCCGTACGGCCGGGGCATCGCCGTCCCGGATGGCTACCGGCGCTCCGGCAGCGGCCCCGCGATGAAGAGCGTGGTCGTGGACCTCGACGCCTACGACTGGGACGGCGACCGGCCGCTCGGACGGTCGTTCGGCGAGACGGTCATCTACGAGGCCCACGTCCGGGGCTTCACCGCCCACGCCAGCTCCGGCGTCGAGCCGGCCCGGCGCGGCACGTACGCCGGCTTCATCGAGCGCATCCCGTACCTCATCGACCTCGGAATCACGGCCGTCGAGCTGCTGCCCGTGTTCGCGTTCGATGCGCAGGATGCGCCGGGCGGACGCCCGAACTACTGGGGCTACCAGCCCGTCTCGTTCTTCGCGCCGCACGGCGCCTACAGCAGCCGGCCCGGCGCCCAGGCTGCCGTCGACGAGTTCCGCGATCTCGTGAGGGCCCTTCACCGGGCCGGGCTCGAGGTGATCCTCGACGTCGTCTACAACCACACCAGCGAGGGTGGCGACGGCGGGCCGACGTTCTGCTACCGCGGTCTCGCCAACGACGAGTACTACCTCGCCCAACCCGGCGACCGTTCGCGCTACGCCGACTACAGCGGGACCGGCAACACCCTCAATGCCAACGAGCCGGTCGTCCGGCGGATGATCCTCGACAGCCTCCGGTACTGGGTGTCCGAGATGCACGTGGACGGCTTCCGGTTCGACCTGGCGTCGGTCCTGTCACGCGACGAGGACGGCGCCCCGGTCCCGCGGCCGCCGATCATCTGGGACATCGAGACCGACCCGGTCCTCGCCGGCACGAAGCTGATCGCCGAGGCGTGGGACGCCGCCGGGCTGTACCAGGTCGGGTCGTTCGCGGGCGATCGCTGGGTGGAGTGGAACGGCCGGTTCCGCGACGACGTCCGTTCGTTCGTGAAGAGCGATCCGGGCCGGACCTGGGCGGTCGCGGAGCGGCTGCTGGCGAGCCCCGACATCTACGCCCACCTCGATCGCGAGCCGCAGAAGACGATCAACTTCGTCACCTGCCACGACGGGTTCACCCTGAACGACGTCGTGTCCTACGACCGGAAGCACAACGAGGCCAACGGTGAGGACAACCGCGACGGCAACGACCAGAACCTGAGCTGGAACTGCGGGATCGAGGGTCCGACCGACGATCCCGCGGTCGAGTCGCTGCGAAACCGTCAGGTCAAGAACCTGCTCGCCATCGAGCTGATCGCGGTCGGCGTGCCGATGCTCACGATGGGCGACGAGGTCCGCCGGACGCAGCTGGGGAACAACAACGCGTACTGCCAGGACAGCGATCTGAGCTGGTTCGACTGGACGCTCGTCGATCGTCACGCGGACGTGCTCCGGTTCTGCCGCGGGCTGATCGCCGGGCGGACCCGGGCACGCGAGCTCTTCGGGATCCCCGGCGACGTCACGCTCATGGAGCTGCTCGGGCGGTCGCGCGTCGACTGGCACGGGACACGCCTCGGCAACCCGGACACGAGCGAGTCGTCGCGATCGATCGCCCTCGCCCTGTGGGGCGAGCAGGTCGTCCTCCACGTCATCCTCAACGCGTACTGGGAAGCCCTCGAGTTCGAGGTCCCGCCGCTGGAGTCGGGGATGGACGTCTGGCGGCGGATCGTCGACACCTCGAATGCGAGCCCGGACGACCTGGCGACCCTGGGTGATGCCCCCGAGGTCGACGGTGGGGTCTATCGGGCCGGACCACGCTCCGTCGTCGTGCTCGCGTCCCTGCGGAGCCCCGATCGAGCGCCGGAGGTGACAGGCGGATGACCCGCGCAACGGACCGGCCGGTCGGGGCCGAACGCGCCCGCATGGCCGACCCGGGCCAGCCCGAGGAGGGCCTCGACACCGCCAGCCCGTGGTACCAGTGGGGTCCGTACGTGTCGGAGCGCGCGTGGGGCTCGGTCCGCGAGGACTACAGCGCAGACGGCGACGCGTGGGCCTCGTTCCCCCACGATCACGCCCGGTCGCGGGCGTATCGCTGGAACGAGGACGGGATGGCCGGCATCTCCGACGTCTTCGGGCGGCTCAATCTGGGCCTCGCGCTGTGGAACGGCCGGGATCCGATCCTCAAGGAGCGGATGTTCGGATTGACGAACAGCGAGGGCAACCACGGCGAGGACGTCAAGGAATACTGGTGGTACCTCGACGCGCTGCCGAGCAGCGCCTGGCTCCGCTGGCGGTACCACTACCCGCAGGCCCCGTTCCCGTACGAGGACCTGATCGAGGAGAACGCGCGCCGCTCGAAGCTCGAGCCCGAGTACGAGCTGCTCGACACCGGGATCTTCGACGACGACCGCTACTGGATCGTCGAGGTCCACTACGCGAAGGCCGATCCGACCGACATCCTCGCTCGGATCACCCTTCGGAACGCAGGCCCGGAGGCGGCAACGATCCACGCCCTGCCGACGATCTGGTTCCGCAACGAGTGGTCGTGGGACGCGGCCGGTCCGCATCCGACTGTCCGCGCGGACGGCGACACCGAGTCCCGGATCCTCGCCTCCCACCCGGACCTCGGCGACTACGAGCTGTTCGTCGGTCCCGGGCCGGACGGCGCGGCGCCGGAGCTGCTGTTCTGCGAGAACGAGACCAACGGCCCGCGGATCTACGGGTCCGAGGCGACGACGCCGTGGCCGAAGGACGGGATCAACGACCACGTCATCGCCGGCGCGGCGACCGTCAACCCGGCCCGGACCGGCACGAAGGCCGCGGCGCGGTATCGCCTCACGGTCGAGCCCGGTGCGACGGCCGAGGTCCGACTGCGGCTCCGTCCTCGGGCTCCCGGGACCGCGCCCGGCAAGGCGACCGGGGCGGACGTGCTCGGCGCGGCGTTCGCCGAGACGATGACCCGTCGCGCCGCGGAGGCGGACGAGTTCTACGCCGACCTGCGTCGGGCGAACGCCACGGACGACGAGGCGATGATCATGCGCCAGGCGTTCGCCGGGATGCTCTGGAGCAAGCAGTTCTACTCGTACGACGTCGGGCGCTGGCTCGACGGCGACCCGGCGAGCCCACGGCCCCCGACGGAACGCCTGACCGGCCGGAACGCCGGCTGGCGGCACTTCGACGCGGCCGACATCCTTTCGATGCCGGACAAGTGGGAGTACCCATGGTTCGCCGCGTGGGACCTGGCGTTCCACGCCATCACCCTCGCCCACCTCGACCCGGCGTTCGCGAAGTACCAGTTGCTGGTGATGTGCCGGGAGTGGTTCCAGCACCCGAACGGCGCACTGCCGGCCTACGAGTGGTCGTTCGACGATGTCAATCCGCCGGTCCATGCGCTCGCAGCGATTGCAGTCTGGACGATCGACGACCAACGCGACACGGACTTCCTCGCCAGGATCTTCCACAAGCTGCTGTTCAACTTCACGTGGTGGCTCAACCGCCAGGATTCCGAGGGCAACGACCTGTTCTCGGGCGGGTTCCTCGGCCTCGACAACCTGAGCGCCTTCGACCGCTCGCACCTGCCGGTGGCCGGGAAGCTCGAGCAATCGGATGCCTCGGCCTGGATGTACGCCTACTGCGTGTCGATGCTGACCATGGCGACGGTCCTCGCCGCCCACGACCCCGCGTACACCGACCTGTTGACGACCTTCCTCGAGCGCGCCGCCCGGATCACGGCGGCGATGAACCAGAGCGGGCTGTGGGACGAGGCGGACGGCTTCTTCTATGACAAGCTCCGCATGCCCGACGGCACGTCGGTGGCCCTGCGGATCCACTCGATGGTTGGCCTGCTGCCGATCCTGCCCGCGGTTTCGGTCCCCCGACCAGCCACTGAGCTCGGGGCCGCCCTCGGCAAGCACTTCGCGCGCTTCCTCGCGAACATGGGCGTCACCGACGAGCGGCTGCGCGCGCGGGGCTCGCTCATCGAGAAGCCCGGTGGCAGGTCGATGATCCTGAGCCTGCTGCCACCGGTCCAGCTCGACCGGGTGCTGAGGGAGGCGCTGTCGGAAGACGCATTCCTCTCGCCGTTCGGCCTCCGCGCGCTCTCCCGCCGCCACCTGGCGGAGCCATTCCAGCTCGAGATCGAGGGCTACCTCGCCTCGATCGACTACGAGCCGGGAGAGTCGACGACCGGCCTCTTCGGTGGCAACTCGAACTGGCGCGGGCCGGTCTGGTTCCCCGTCAACTACCTGTTCATCGAGTCGATGCTCCGTTGGGACGAGGCGCTCGGCGAGACGTTCACTGTCGAGCATCCGACCGGATCCGGCCGACGCGTCCGTCTGCGCGACGTCGCCGCCGACATCGCCGGCCGGCTCGCCTCGATCTGGCTGCCCGATGCGGACGGCCATCGGCCGGTGGCCGGCTCGATCGCGAAGTTCCGCGACGACCCCGAGTGGCGCGACCTGCTCCTCTTCCACGAGTACTTCCATGGCGACACGGGGGCGGGGATCGGTGCCTCGCACCAGACAGGCTGGACCGGCCTCGTCGCCCATCTCCTGTGCCGGGGCGGGCCGCTCGACCGCGATCGGACGGAGTTCTTTGCCGCCGCAGCCGCGGTCGCGGCAGCCGGCGATGGCGAGCGGCCGGTGCCCGGATGACCGCGACGACCGGCGACGTCCTCACTCGGCTGGCGGCCGGCGCGCGTGGCGTCCTCGATGCGAACTGGCTGGGGGCGTCGACGCTGCCGTCGCGGACGCTCTACCCGCACCAGTGGAACTGGGACTCGGCGTTCATCGCGATGGGTCGCTCGTGGTATGACGAGCCGCGGGCCCAGCAGGAGCTCCGGTCGCTGTTCCGTGCCCAGTGGGCCGACGGGCGCGTTCCGCACATCGTGTTCAACCCCGACGTCGGCGAGGACGCCTACTTCCCGGGTCCCGGCATTCTGGCAATCGTCGGCCCGGTCGGCGTCGGCGCCGCGGGACGTCGCAGACCTCCGGGATCAGCCAGCCGCCTGTCCATGCCCGGGCCGCCCTCGAAATGCACCGACACGCGCGGGACGTCGACGCGTCGACGGCGTTCCTCGCCTGGCTGTACCCGCGACTCGTCGCCGAGCACGACTACTTCGACTCCAATCGCCGCCCGACCGGGACGGGCCTGCCCGTGATCATGCATCCGTGGGAGTCGGGCCTCGACAACTCGCCGGCCTGGGAGCGCGACCTCGTCGAGATGGTGATCCCGGACGGCGCGATCCCGCCATATGTTCGTCACGACCTCGATCATGCGAATCCGGCCGACCGGCCCGTCGAACGAGGCCTACGACCGGTTCGTGTTCCTCGCCGCCCGCTATCGCGATTCGGGTTACGACGACGGCCAGCTCGTCGAGCAGGTGCCGTTCCTCATCGCGGACCCACTCTTCAACGCGATCCATCTCTGGTCGACTCACGCGCTCGCGGAGATCGCCGCGATCGTCGGGGCCGATCCGACGCCGCATCACGAGGACGCCGCCCGGATCCACGACGCCCTGATCCGCGAGCTCTGGGACCCCGAGACCCGGCGGTTCGGCGCGCTTGACATCGTCCGCAACGAGCGGAGCGTCGAGGACACGATCGTGTCGTTCGCGCCGCTTCTCGATCCGGACCTGCCGGCCGAGCAGCTCGGCGCGATCATGGCCGACCTCCGCTCGGCCAGCTTCCATCCCGACCGACCCGATGGCTTCGTCGCGCCGAGCTACGACCTTCTGGCCAAGGGCTTCGACGAGCGGCGCTACTGGCTGGGCCCGGTCTGGATCAACACGAACTGGCTGCTCTGGAATGGCCTCCGCCAGCACGGCCAGACGGCCGAGGCCGACGAGATCCTGCTCAGCAGCCTGCAACTGGTCGAGCGGTCCGGGTTCCACGAGTACTTCGACCCGTTCGGCGGGGAAGCGTTCGGGACGGACGGATTCGGCTGGACCGCCGCCCTGACCCTCGACTTCATCGAGCGCCACCGCGGCGCGGAGCGGACGCGACTGCTCGAGCGACTCGAGGCGGCCGCCGCGGCGGGCCCGCCCGAGGTCAGCTGAGTCCGGCGAAGAGGTCCGACTCGGGGATCGTCGACTCGACCCGGGACTCGCGGAGGATGAACGCCTCCTTCGCCCAGTGCTCCTTCCAGCCGGCTTCGCCGAGGGTCATGAACCCGCTGTCCATGGCGATCTGCGTGACGTGGCGCTGGATGGCCCGCCACTTCCGGTCGATGGCGTCGCCGGAGACGTCGACCCAGGTCGTGATCGACTCGTCGGGGACGAGCATCTTCGCGGCGAACTCCTCGAACTCCCGGATCTGCTCCGGCGTCGCGTCCTCCGGCGGCTCCCAGAACGACGGCCGGCCGGAGGCCTTCATCGCCTCCACCATCGCGTCGCGGACCGATGCCGGGATCGCCGTCTCGTACAGCTTCGAGGGCGCCCACGTCGCGATGCCTGCCTCGAGCTGCTTCGGATACCACGCGGCGTCGCCGGCCCGATCGAACGCCCGGATCGCGACGTCGTGGGTCCGGATGTGGTCCGGATGTCCGTACCCGCCGAAGCTGTTATAGGTCGTGACCACGTCCGGCTGATAGCGTCGGACCAGCCAGGTCAGGCGCCCGGCGGCCTCGTCCAGGTCGGCCTGCCAGAACGTCCGCGGGTCGTTGTTGCCCTCCCGGCCCATCATGTCGGAGTCGCGGTAGCCGAGGTTCTCCCACTCGGTCACGCCGAGCTCGGCCATGGCCGCCTCGAGCTCGGCCGCCCGGAGCTCGCCGAGCCGGCGATGGTTGTCGGGCGTGTCCATCTCCTTCACGACGATCTCGCCCTGCTCGCCGCGAGTGCAGGTCACGAGGATCACGCGGTGGCCGTCGGCCACTGCCCTGGCCATCACCCCGCCTGTCGAGATCGTCTCGTCGTCCGGGTGCGCGTGGACCGTCATGAGAGTCAGGCGATGCGGAGCGGGCGGCTCCTCGGGCTGGGTTGTCGGGTCGGGCTGATCGGTCATGCCCGGATCATCGCATCGCGCAGGATCGGACGCCGCGAGCGCTCGTCCCACTCCCTACCATCGACGCATGTCGACCGCATCCTCGTCCCCCGGACCCCTGGCCGGGACACGCGTCGTCGACTGTTCGACCGTCCTCGCCGGTCCGTACACGACGATGCTCCTCGGCGACCTCGGTGCGGACGTGATCAAGATCGAGCCGCCGGACGGCGACGCGACCCGCGGCTGGGGCCCGCCGTGGGTCGGCGAGGCCGATCCGGCGACCCGGACCGCCGCCTACTTCCTCGCGGTCAACCGGAACAAGCGCTCGATCCGGCTCGACCTCCGCCAGGAGGCCGGGCGCGACGTCCTGAGGCGGCTCGTCACGGGTGCCGATGTCCTCGTCGAGAACTTCCGCAGCGGCGCCCTCGACCGGCTCGGGTTCGGCGACGACGCGCTCGCCGGGCTGAACGGTCGGCTCGTCCACCTCGCGATCACGGGCTACGGAGCCGATTCGCCCGATCCCGGCCGGCCCGGCTACGACTTCGTGATCCAGGCGGAGTCCGGCCTGATGTCGATCACCGGGCCGGCCGCCGGCGAGCCCGGCGCGGGGCCGACGAAGATCGGGGTGGCGCTGAGCGACGTCCTCACCGGGCTGAACGGCGCCGTCGCGATCGTCGCGGCGCTGCTCGCCCGCGAGCAGACCGGCGGCCAACGGATCGATCTCACGCTCCTCGGCTCAACTCTCGCGGCGCTCGTGAACCAGGCCCAGAACGCGTTCGTCGGGGGGACGGCGCCCGGCCGGCTCGGCAACGCCCACCCGAACATCGTCCCGTACCAGACGTTCGACACCGCCGACGGGACGATCGCGGTCGCCGTCGGGAGCGAGCGGCAGTGGCCGCGGTTCTGCCGGGCGCTCGGGCTGCCCGCCCTCGCCGACGACCCTCGGTTCGCTACCAACGGCGACCGGGTCGCGAACCGCGACGAGCTGATCGCGACCCTCGGCGATCGGTTCGCGCAAGGTGGGAGCGACGACTGGCTGGCCGCCCTGTCCGCCGCCGAGATCCCCGCCGGCCCGATCAACGACATCTCGGCCGCGTTCGCCTCGCCGTGGGCCGCCGGCCGGACCGTCGAGCTCGTCCATCCGCTTCTCGGCGCCACGATCCAGGTGGCCCCGCCGTTCGAGCTCTCCGGGACCCCGGCTTCTGTGCGCACGGCACCCCCGCTCCTCGGCGAGCAGACCGACGAGATCCTCGCCGAGGTCGGCTACGACGAAGCGGCGATCGCGGCACTCCGGGCTGCCGGCGTCACCTAGCGCGGGTCACAGCTCCTGGCGCCGGAAGGACAACCAGGCGATGCCGACGCACGCGCCGATGAAGATGAGCGTGCCCGCGATCGGCTGCCAGACGTCCGGCGCGGGGATCCCGAGCGCCAACGAGCGCGCCACACCGATCAGGCCGACCGGCAGCCAGGTCGAGAGGGCGGGGACGATGCTCAGGAGCCCGACCCCGATCAGGGCCACGATCCCCAGGCCCGCAGCGGCAAGGGCGGAACGGGTCAGGGTGCTCCCCAGGAACGTGATCGCGGCCCAGGCCATCAGGAAGAGCCAGTCGAGGACGCCGGCCGCGATCGTGCCGGGGACCGGCAGCGGCTCGAACAGGACGAGCGTGTAGAACCACGCCCCGGCGACCGCGAGCGACGTGGCCACCGCAAGCGTCACCCCGATCGCCGCGAGCTTCGCAAGCAGGAACCCGGCCCGGCCGACCGGCCGGACGAGGATGAACGCCGCGGTGCCGCGGTCGACCTCCGAGGCCACGATGCCCGCAGCGAGGAGGATCGCCACGAACGCCCCGAGCTGGGTGAGGTTCTTCGCCAGCTGGTCGACGGCGTCGGCCGCGGTCGGTGTCGGGACCACGATCGGGATCAGGTTACCCCCGACCGCCTTGAGGATCTCCGGCGTGAACCTTGCGAGGACCGGTGACGACAGGCCGATCAGGACGAAGACGATCGCGACGAGCGGAAGCCGGAGCGTCCGCCACTGTTCGAGGAGCTCCTTGCGAAGGAGAACCCACGCGCCGGCCATCAGGACGCGACCTCGCGAGCGCGCACGAAGCCTCGACCATCGAGATCGTCGGATCCGGGCGGGCCGACGAGCTCGAGGAAGACGTCCTCCAGGGTCGGGCGCGCCCGCTCGAACGAGGCGACCCTCACGCCGGCTTCGACGACGACGGGGAGAATGGCGGCGGAGGCGGCCTCCGCGTCCGAGACGGCCACCCGGACCCGGCCATCCGGAGTTCTGGTCACGCTCGACGACCACGGCGCAGCCGCCAGCTGCGTCACGAGGCGGTCGACGGCCGGGTCCTGACCCGGATCCGGATCGAGCAGGAAGATCGGCCGGGCGTGCTCCGCGAGCAGCCCGTCGAGCGAACCCTCTGTCACGAGCCGTCCCCGATCGAGGATCGCGACGCGGTCGCAGATCCGCTCGACGTCACTGAGGACGTGCGTCGAGAGGACGACCGTCGACTCGCCGCGGAGGCCGGCGATCAGCTCGAGGAGATGGCGGCGGCCTTCCGGGTCGAGTGAGCTGACCGGCTCGTCGAGGAACACGATCGCCGGGCGGTGGATGAGAGCCTGGGCGATCCCGAGGCGCTGCCGCATCCCGCCGGACCAGCCGCCGATCCGTCGGTTGGCGGCACTCCGCAGGCCGACCCGGTCGAGCATGTCGGCGACCCTGCTCGACAGGTCCGGGCCGCTCAGGCCGCTGAGCCGGCCGGACAGCTCGAGCAGCTCGCGGCCGCGCATCCAGCCATAGAAGCGTGGGTCCTGATCGAGGTACCCGATGCGACGGTGCAGGTCGGGTCGGTCGAGGCCCGCCTCGATGCCGGCGACGGTCGCCGACCCGGCAGACGGGCGCGCGAGTCCGGTCAGGATCTTGAGCGTGGTCGTCTTGCCGGCCCCGTTCGGCCCGAGCAGACCGAACACCGAGCCCGCGGGGACATCGAGATCGAGACCGTCGAGGGCGAGGATCGAGCCGTAGCGCTTCGTCAGTCCCCGGGCCCGGATCGCGGCCGCGGCCGTCGCGGTCACGACTCCTCCCGGCCGGCCACGAAGTAGATGATCGGGCCGATGACGTTGACGAACACGATGACCAGGACCCAGACGAGCTTGCTGCCGCCTCGGACGCGGCGCTCCGACTTCTCCAGGTCGAACAGGGCCGCGATCATCAGCCCGAGCTGGATCACGACGATCGGGAGCAGGAGCGCGATGATCTGCTCCGGCTTGAAATCGGCCATTGCGTGTCAATCTAGCGCGGCGCCTCGCCCGCCACGAGGGTCGAACGGCCGGTTCGTGGAGTCCGATCGGCCCCGGCCCCGGAAGGTGCAGACGCACACCCACCCGTCAGGCGGGGCCACCGCTCGCTGCTAGACTCGGCGGGCCGCCCACCCCGCTGACCCGCCGGCCCGTTCGACCGCCGCCGGCCTGCCCGAACACCCAACGGGAGAACCCGATGACCGACGACCGCGAGCGCTGGGCGCTCATCCTCGGTGCCTCGAGCGGGATGGGCGAGGCGACATCGCTGGCGCTCGCCGCGGCCGGCTACCGGATCATCGGCGTCCATCTCGACTTCCGGGCGGGCCTGGCCCACGTCGAGGAGATCAAGGCGGCGATCGCCGCGGCCGGCAGCGAGGCGCTCTACATCAACATGAACGCGGCCGACGACGAGAAGCGGGCGGCCGCGATCGAGACGATCCGGGCACGATTCGACGAGAGCCGATCCGCCGGTCGACATCCCTACCTCCGTGTGGTCATGCACTCGCTCGCGTTCGGGTCGCTCGTGCCGTTCCTCGCCGACGATCCCAAGGAGGCCGTCGACCGCAAGAAGATGGAGATGACCCAGGACGTGATGGCGAACAGCCTCGTCTACTGGGTCCAGGACGTCTGGCACGCGGGCTTCCTCGAGACGGGCTCGAAGGTCTACGCGATGACATCCGAGGGGACGAGTCGCGTCGTTCCGTCCTACGGCGTGGTGTCCGGGGCGAAGGCGGCGCTCGAATTGCACGTCCGCCAGCTCGCGATGGAGTTCGCCCGGAAGGGCGGCGGGATCGCCGTGAACTCGATCAGGGCCGGTGTGACCGACACTCCGGCCCTTCGGAAGATCCCCGAGAACCAGCGGATGATCGACGTCACCCTCGCGCGCAACCCGCACGGTCGGATGACGACGACGCAGGACGTCGCCGACGCGATCGTCACGCTGAGCGCGACCGATTTCGGACTGGATCAGCGGCAACATCATCTCGGTCGACGGGGGCGAGTTCGTCACCGGCTGAACCCCGGATCGATGGCGTCCCGGAGCTCTGCCCTGGGCCTCGGTGAGCTGCGTCGCCTACGGGACGCCGGAAGCGCCCGTCGTCGCGTGGCTCGGCGTCCGCGTCGCGGGCCGGACCGACCGGATGGTCGGGGGCAGCGCGACGCTCGTCGGCAGGTGACGAGCGGCGCCGTCCACCCGCGAGACAGCGTCGGCCAGGGTTCCGAGGTCGCGCTCCAGCCCCGTGATCCCGGCGGCCAAGGTCCCGTACGCGGACGTCGACGTCGTGTCCCGCTCAGACAGGGCGTCGAGCCGACCGGCAAGACGTTCGTTGCCCGCGGCGATCGCCTCGATCCCGGCGACGACGGGGGCCTGATTCGCCACCTTCTCGGTTTCGGCTCGCGCCTGCAATGAGGCGATCCCCGCGACCGTGAGCGCGTAGCCGGCGGTCGACACACCGATCAGGGCGACGACATGACCGGGGAACCGGGGAGCACGGATCGATCTCCTCCCGGAGTCGATCCCGTCGCGATCAGCCATCGGACTCGGCCTCATGCTCGTCGTCGGAGCCGCCTCCACCGATCGACGGCGGCGCCGACGGCGGCGGCGACTTCGCGAGGGCGGCGCGCGAGCGGGCGATCGACGCCTCCAGAGTCTTCAGGCGGGCCTTCGCCTGGGCAAGTCGGCTGGTCAGGTTCGCCGCCGTTTCGGCGTCCGTGGCGATCCGTTCGCGGGCGAGGTCCATCGCGGCGGTCAGGTCCGCGCTCGCCGCCTCCATTTCGAGGAGCCGGCGTTGCAGGTCGGCCGATCGCGACTGCTCCTCCGCGAGACGACCGGCGAGCTCCTGGACGGAGACGGGCGCGACCGACATCGGAGCGTCGACGGCTGTCCACGCGGCGGAGGCGCGCACGGTTGCCACGCCGAGGGCGAGGCTGCCGACGACTGCGCCGAGGACCAGACTCCGCCGGATCCGCTGCGCGATCACGGGATCCGTCCCTGGCGGGTGGCCGCCCGGGGCAGCTCAGCGGGTGTGTCGGATCCCGGCGTGTCGGATGGGGCTCGGCCCCACCATCGCCAGGCGGTGGCCGCGGTGACCGTGCCTCCCAGCACCACGTACAGCGCAAGGAGGGCGAATGAGTCGGTGCCGGCGAGCAGACCGTGCATCCAGCCGAGGACGAAGACGCCCACGCCGGCGCGATGGATCAGCAGCCATGCCCCTCGTGGCAGCACCTTCGTGAAGCGGGCGGTCAGCCCGACGACGAGCAGGGCATCGAGAGCGAGCGAGCCGAGAGCGACCGGGGCCCATCGGTAGGACGACAGCCCCGGGACGATCGCGCCGGCCAGACCGACGCCGGCGTACGGATCGACCACGATCGACACGACGTGCGCGGCGATGAACGCGAGGGCGAAGAGCCACAGGCTGTCATGCCAGGGGAAGATGTCTCGCGATATCCGCCACTCGGCCTTGTTCGAGGGATGACTGAGCAACAGCCCGATCACGATCTGGACCGTCAACAGGACGAGCGCGACGACGCCGGCCGCGCGGGACGCGATCCAGACGCGGACCTGGGCCTGATGGACCGACGTCGCCGGGACGATCTGGTCGGTCGCCGCGATCGCCACCAGACCGAGGATCGCAAGCAGGGCGAGCATTTCGCCGCCGCGGAGCCGAGTCGCAGGACCCGGCCCACGGGCCAGCACCCGGCGGAGCGCGGCCGATGTCGGGCCGGATCCAGTGTGTCGGTCTCCGTGCGACGTCCCGGACGTCGTCGGTACGAATGGGTCGTTCGTGGCCGCGGTTGCGGCCGTCGGTTCGATCACGTCGGCGTCCCCTGTTCGGCCGGTGCGTGCCGGCTTCACCTTCCTGAGTCCCTGGAGGTCGGAAAGGTTTCACCGTCGTGCGGCGAGGCGACCGCCGCCCGCTGGAGCCGTTCCTCGATCGGAGCTGACCTTCCACCGTCGCCGTCCGAACGTACGGCCGGTCGCGGGACCTTCAGTTCAGGCCCGCGCTGGTACGCCTGCCCGACACTCCTCGCGAGGGGGCCCGACCGCCGCCCTCCGCAGTCGAGCGGACAGGAGGCTCGATCTCGATGACCGTCAACGCGGTCCGGCGACCTCGTCGCCGGACCGCCGCATCCGCACCCGAGCCGGTCATCGCCGCGACGGAGTCGCTGGCGATCGGCGAGATCGACCAGACGGTCTTCGACTGCCCGAACTGCAGCCGCCCGCTCGCGGTCGGCGCGCGCCGCTGCCCTGGCTGCCGGACACGGCTCGTCGTCGGGGTCCCGCTGTCCAAGGCGTCCCTGTTCGCCAGCGGCGGTCTCGCCATCGGCATCGTCTTCGGCGGCGTCGGGGGCGCGGTCCTCGGCCTCACCCGCGCGACGCCCGCCGATTCGACCGCCCCGATCGGGGCCGCGACGACGGTACCCGGCGACCGCTCCGGACCGGGCTCCACCGCCCGGCCGCTCTCGTCCGGGCTGCCAACCTCCGGTGGCGGATCGACCGGCAGCATGCCGTCGATCAGCAGCTCGGCGCTCGTCCAGGCCGCAACCGTCAACGACCGGCTCCGGACCGCCTCGGGCTTCCTGAGCGCCGCCCTCGCGACGTCGCCGTTCGACTCCTCGTCCGTGGCCCAGACCCTGCGGTCGATCTCGGCCGATACGGTCTACGGCCAGCAGCTCGCCGACAAGGTCGCGGCCTGGTCCGGCTCGGCCGCGGTCGGCGCCGATCTCAACGCCCTCTACGACTCGATCCACGATACGGCCGTGGAGGCGCTGGCCGTCTCCGTCACGAACCCGTCCGCCTATCGCGCCTCGGCCAAGTCGATGGTCCGGCAGCTTGCCGGTCTCCGGGTGATCGACGCCCGGATCGCCGAGGTCGCGACCGCAAACGGGGTCGCCCTCACCCAGACGCCGCCGGCGCCCTAGCGCCCCGGCCCGCGCGTCCTGCCGTCAGCGGGTCGCTGGTGCGTAGCCCGTCAGCTCGACGTACGCCTCCCCGCCGAGGGGCGTGCCCGCCCGCGTGGCCCGCACGTGCTGCGAGCCCTCCCAGTAGACGACGCCTGTCGATGCGCGCGTGTCGAGCTCCTGGTCGGCGACCGTCGGCGTCAGGTCGATCGTCAGGTTCTCGCCCGGGACCGTGACCCGCCACCCGGCCGGGTAGTCGGCGCCGGTCGCCGGGCTCTGCCAGCGCCCCGTGACGTCGACCCGGAACGCGTCGGCGGGCAGGTGGCGCGTCGTCCCGTCCGGCGCCACGAGCGTGCCGTAGACGAGGGGATACGACCCGTCCGCGTCCCGAACGAGCGACAGGGTCAGGTCGGTGCCGTCGTCGAGGTTCACCGCGAACCAGTCCCAGCCGCCGCCGCCGACGGCGATGAAGTCGCCCCATTGGTGGTCGAACCATGCCTCGCCGGTCACGTCCCGGGTCCGGCCGTCGATCGTGATCGAGCCCGACGCGGTCATCGCCGTCCGGGAGTAGTAGTAGGACGAGCCGCCCTCGGCGAAATCGATCCAGCCGATCTTGTCGTGAAGCGCCGCGGGCTTGGTTGCCGTCAACCGCAGGTCGAGCCCGAGGGCGCCCGGCGTCGGGCTGGCTGGGTCGGCGACGGACGTCGCGGCGAGGTGGTCGTGGCCGTCGCCGCCGGTCATCGTCCAGGCGGACGTCCCTTTCGATGCCGTGCCGGCGCCGACGCCACCGCCCGGCTCGCCCGGCTGGCCCGTCGCGGAGATCGCGAGGTCGAAGCCGGCATCCGGCGACCGGTCGACCTGCGGCCCGATCTCCGTACGCTGGGCGAACCGGAACGCCCCGTCCGTCTCGTCGGTCACCGCGAGATGCGACGCCCACGATACGGGGAACCCGCCTCGTTCGGCGCGGAAGATCACGTACTCGAACCCGTAGCGGTGGCCGTCGGCGGTCCGGAGGTGGCCGGTGTCGTACCACCACTCGGTGAGCCGGTCGTGGGGGGCGTCGTCCGCCGGCAGGACGATCGGGATCGGATCGGCCGGCGACGACGGGCCCGAGGTCACGGCGGGTGGCAGGGGATGGGGCGCCGGCGGGTTGGCGAGGACCGGTGATCCGGCCGTGCAGCCGGCAAGGAGCGGGACGGCGACGACGGCGAGGGCCACCAGCCCGGCGATCCCAGCGGTCTCGATCCGCGGGATCCGCCGCAGGCCCGACGGCAGCCACCAGTTCCACCGCCCGAGGAGCCGCATCGTCGCCGGGACGAGCAGTGCCCGGACCACGGTCGCGTCGAGGGCCACCGCGATCGCCATCCCGATCCCCAGCGCCTTGATCAGGACGATGTCCGCGAAGGCGAACGAGCCCGCCACGACCACGACGATCAGCGCCGCCGAGGTCACGATCCGCCCGCTCCGCTCCAGGCCGCGCGCGACGGCCTCCTGGTTGTCGCCCGTGCGGTCCCAGACCTCCTTCATCCGCGACAGGAGGAAGACCTCGTAGTCCATCGACAGGCCGAAGAGCACGCAGAACAGGATCACCGGCTGGGTCGTCTCGACGAAGCCCAGGGGTTGGAACCCGAGCGGAGCCGACAGGTTGCCGTCCTGGAAGATCCAGACCAGTGCACCGAACGACGCCACGATCGACAACGTGTTCATCACCAGGGCCTTGACCGGGAGCACGACCGACCGGAGCAGCAGGAACAGGACGATCCACGTCGTCACGACGATGAACAGCCCGGTCCGAGGGAAGTCCGCGGCCACCCGACCGACGACATCGGTCACGTCGGCGGCTCCGCCCCCGACGAGGACGGTCATCCCGGCCGGCGGCGCGAGCGCGCCACCGCCGGATCGGAGGTCGGCCACGAGCGAGCGGCCCTCGTCGCGGTTGGGGCCGTACGGCGTCGTGATCGTGAAGGCGGTCAGGTTTCCGCGGGTCGTGGCCGCCAGGGCGGTCGCGACGAACCGGTCGCGCGGGCCGTTGGGATCGCCGTACAGGAGCTGGTACTGGGCCCTCTGGAGCCGCGGGTCGACATCGACGAGGGAGTCGATCCGGCGGATCCGTGGGTCACCCGCGAGCCGCCTGGAGTAGTCGTAGAGCATGGCGATGTTCGCCGGCGACGTGGCCGGGCCGTCCGTTCGGATGGCGAGGACGATCGGGGCGAACTCGCCCTCGCCGAACGCACCGGCGAGGCGGTCGAAGGCGGCGCGGGACGGGACGCTCGCGGGCAGGATCGTCGAGTCCGGGGCATTGAACCGGACGTGGAGGAACGGCAGGCCCAGGAGGAACAGGAGAGCCAGCGTCGGGATCAGGACCGCGACCGGTCGCCGCATGACCCACCGCGCGAGTCGCGCCCACGGCCCGTTCGGGTCGTCGCGCGGGACGACCGTCCGGATCGCCAGGGCGTCGATCCGCGGACCGACGATCGCGAGGATCGCCGGGAGCAGGGTGAGCGCCGACGACGCGGCGAGGAGGACCACGACCGCCCCGGCGATGCCGACCGACCGCAGGATCATGAACTCGAACAGGACCAGCCCGCCGAGGCCGAGGAGCACGGTCAGGCCCGAGAAGAAAACCGCCCGTCCCGCGGTGGCGACCGTGGCTTCCACGGCCGCTGCGACCCGCTGCGGGTCGGCCGACTGATCGCCTCGGAGCGCCAGCTCCTCGCGGAAGCGACTCGTGAGGAGGAGCGAGTAGTCGACGCCGAGCCCCAGCCCGAGCAGGGTGGCGAGATTCAGGACGAAGATGCTCATCGGGGTCACGCCCGCGACGACGTAGATCGCGGCGAGGGCGACGAGGACCGCGGAACCGCCGACGATCAGCGGAACCGCCGCCGCGACCACCGACCCGAACACGAACAGGAGCGCCACCGCCGCGAGGGGGAGCGACACGAGCTCGCTCCGCCGCAGGTCGGTCTCCGAAACGGTCTGGACGTCGCCGTAGAACGCCGGGCCACCGGCGAGCTGGACCTCGAGGCCGGCCGGCTGGGCGAGCCGGTCGCGGATCCCGGGCAGCGCCGCCGGCGAATCGTCGGGCGGGATCGACAGGAAGACGATGTCGTAGGCGGTGTGGCCGTCGGCCGAAACCTGGCGCGGGCTGAGCGTGTGAGGCAGGACGCGGACGACGCCCGGTGCCTCGGCCATGCCGGCGATCGCGGCCGCGGCCGGTCCCTCGAACGCCGGCGTCCCGGCCGTCGACGCATCGCTGTGGAGAACCACGACGACCGCCGACGGCGGGGTCTCGAGCTCCGTCTGGAGAAGGGCCTTGGCTCGGGCCGACTCGAGGTCGTCGAGGATGAACCCGCCTGCTCGGAGGGCTCCGCCGACCCGCGGGGCGAGGGGGATGGCGGCGATCAGGAGCAGGCCCCAGAACCCGACGATCCACCATCGCCGCCGGACCGCGAACCGGCCCAGCCGCGCGAAGGAATCCGGTGCAGCGTCGACCGTGGTACGCCGAATGGGGGAGGCCGACATGACGGTCGTCATGCTATACACCGACCGGAGAAGGCGGAGTTGACAGGGCCGAGGGAGGCACGACGATCGACGCCACGCGGGCAGCCCGACGCCCCGGCGACGACCACGCGATCGCGGAGCCGGACTGGCCGGCGATCTCGGGCTGGGCGTCTCGTCTCGCCGACGAGGTCGCCCGCGACCAGATCACCCAGCATGTGTCCGTGTTCGTCCCCGACCGCAGGTCCGACGGCCTGCGGCTGGTGGCCCAGTTCTGGGGGGCCGGCGAGGACACCGGCCAGGTGGTCGTCGGCGAATGGACCGTCCCGCTCGTGGGCTCGGTCTGCGGACGCGTCTACCGGACCGGCACCGCGGCACTCAGCATCGACGTGACGCTTGACCCGGACTATCGCGACTTTCCGGGCGGACGCAGCCGGTCGTCGATGACCGTCCCGGTGGGCCGGCCCGGCGCCGTCGTGGCGGTGATCAACGTCGAGGCGCCGTGGATCGGCGCCTTTTCGATCCGCGACTATGACCAGCTCACGGCGGTCGCCGACGCGTGGCTTGGCACGTTTCCGGGGTCGTCCATTCGCTGATCGACGCCCCATCGCGGCGGTCGCCGGCGCACGTCGTGCCGGTCGTCGCGACTGCCCTCTGCTAGCATCGGCATGCAGGTTCGCCAGCCAGAGCGAGGACTCCGGTGCAGCTGTTCACGATCTTCTTCTCGCGACCGGTCGAGTTCGGTGCGGCCACGCTGATCACGGCCGTGATGCTGCTGATCCTGCTCCGCTCGGCGATGACCGCCGAGGGCCCGTCCGGCCTCAGCCGGGCGATGACCCGACCGACGACGAAGTACGTGTTCGGCTTCCTGTTTGTCGCCTGGGCGGTCGCGTTCGGGATCGGCCTCCAGCTCGTTCCCCACGAGGGCGCGAACTCACCCTACGGCGGTCTCGGCCTGATCGCCCTGTTCGTCGGGTTCTTCATCATGATGGGCTTTCTCTGGTCGGTGATCGGGGAGTAGCCGGAGCGTCCCGGACGACGACGCCGCGCGCAATGGCGCATCGCACCGGAGCTTGACCGGGCGCTCGCGGCCTGCGCGGCAAGGCCTTCCTCCGCTGAGGCATTGACGGGCCAGGACCTCCGTCGGCTGGACCCGCCGATCCGGGCCGCGCTATCATCCCCGGAACTTGCAGACTGCATAGACTTTATGCGTTCGCAGTCGCGGCACCGCTGCCGTCGACCCCGTCGCCAGGAGGCTCGCCCGCGTTGGACGTCCACGAGATCAAGACCGCGGTCGCGCACCAGGACGCGGCACGAGCCGCAGCCGAGGCACCGTTTGTCAACCCGCGGGACCCAGCGAAGGTCCTCGGGCCGGACGGTCGACCGGCCGTCAGCCGCCGCGCCCCGATCTGGGAGGACGTCCCGGACGAGCAGTGGAACGACTGGCGCTGGCAGCTCAGCCACCGGGTCAACGATCTCGAGGAGATCGAGCAGGTCCTGAACCTGACCGACGAGGAGCGGGACGGGCTGAGCGCCCCGGACAAGTTCCGGGTCGACATCACGCCGTATTTCATCTCGCTCATCGACCCCGACGACCCGGACGACCCGATCCGCCGCCAGGTGATCCCGCTCGGACGTGAGCAGCAGGCGTTCACCGCGATGATGGAGGACTCCCTCGCCGAGGATCGCCACTCCCCGGTGCCCGGCCTCGTGCATCGCTACCCCGATCGGGTGCTGATGCTCGTCACGACCCAGTGCGCCAGCTACTGCCGGTACTGCACCCGGTCGCGGATCGTCGGCGACCCGACCCAGAACTTCAACTCGCGCGACCACGAGGCCCAGCTGGAGTACCTCCGCCGCACCCCGCAGGTCCGCGACGTCCTCATCAGCGGCGGCGACGGCCTGACGCTCGCGCCGAAGCTCTTCGAGAAGATCCTCCGCGGGATCCGCGAGATCCCCCACATCGAGATCATCCGGATCGGCTCGCGCGTGCCGGTCTTCCTGCCGCAGCGGATCGACGACGAGCTGTGCGCGATGCTGGAGCAGTACCACCCGCTCTGGATCAACCTCCATTTCAACCATCCGAACGAGATCACGCCCGAGGTGTCGCGGGCCGTCGACAAGCTGACGAAGGCCGGGCTGCCGGTGGGCAACCAGTCCGTCCTGCTCGCGGGCGTCAACGATTGCGTCCACATCCAGCGGGCGCTGGTCCACAAGCTCGTCGAGAACCGGATCCGGCCGTACTACCTCTACCAGTGCGACCTGGTCGAGGGCTCGGGGCACTTCCGGACGCCGGTCGGCAAGGGCCTCGAGATCATGGAGGGGCTTCGCGGCCACACCTCCGGCTACGCGGTGCCGACGTACGTGATCGACGCGCCGGGCGGCGGCGGCAAGATCCCGGTGATGCCGAACTACCTGATCAGCTACTCGGATCACAAGGTCGTGCTGCGGAACTACGAGGGCTACATCACGACCTACGAGGAGCCGCCGACCTACACCCGCCACGACGAGGCGTCGTGCCGCTTCTGCCAGTCGCAGCGTTCCGAGCCCGGCCAGTCCGGGGTCCTCGGCCTGCTCGAGGGCGAGCGGATGTGGATCGAGCCGAAGGGGTTCTCCGAGCTCCATACCCGCGGCAACACCGAGGCGCACCGGCTCCAGGACCCGTCGAAGTGGGTCCCGTTCGGGGTCGGCGCGATCGAGGGCCAGGTCGCCCGGCCGCTCCGCGTGCTCGAGGGCGGCGAGGCCGACGCCTCCGCCACCACCGCGACGCCCACGCCGGAGCCGTCGGCCTACGCTCCCGGCGAGGAGCCCCGCCCGCGCGACGGCGAGCCGACCGGATCGGCCCACGGGGAGCTGCTCTAAGGGCCGTCCGTTCGGGCTCCCGGTTGTCCTATCGAATATCACGGCCATCGCTATCCCGCGGGCTTGAACTCCGATTGCAGCGCCCGCGGGCCCTGCCCCGCGGTGGATTCAGGTGTTCGCGAGCACGGCGAGCCGCGGGATCGGAAGGGCGTTCGGCGTAATCGGCTGTGCAGCCCCGTCGACAACGATGGCGGTGATATGCCGGGCCGGAAGCGTCGAGCTGCCCAGATCGCCGGAGCGCGCGAGGCGCGTGCGATCGCCGCGACGCTCGGCCGCGAGACGCGAATCACCCGGCGACGGCGGCAGCTGACCCAGGCGGCCCTGGGCGAGCGAGTGAATCTGAGCCAGTCCGAGATCAGCCATCTGGAGCGCGGTCACGGCGCGCGAGCGTCGATCGACACGTGGGTCGCGATCGGCATGGCGCTGAACCGGCCCATCGCGATCGGGTTCAGCCGCGACGTGGTCGATCCAATGCCGGCCGATGCCGGCCACCTCGCCGCCCAGGAGCTCCTGCTCCGCGTGGCGAGCGCAGCCGGCTGGGAGACCCGCTTCGAGGCGCCGAGCAACCCGGCGGTTCCGCGGCACGCCATCGACATCGTCCTGCTCAACCGACAGCGGACCACGATCCTCGTCGAGATCTGGAACCGGCTCGACGACCTTGGTGCGGCCGTGCGCTCGACGGATCGGAAGATCGCCGACATCCGGTCCGGCGCGCCGACAAGGTCCGTCTGGGCGATGGTCGACACCACCGCCAACCGGGAGATCGTTCGTCGCTACCCTGCGATCCTCCGCGCCCGGTTCGGTGGGTCATCTGCCCGTTGGATCCAGGCGATCACCGCTGGCACGACACCGCCATCCGCGCCGGGCCTCGTCTGGGTGGGCAGAGTCGGACTCAGGGAGCTCAGGCTGCCGGCATCGACCGCGGGCTGATCGTCGCGCGCGGCCGAGCGAGGACCATCCCGAGCAGGAAGACCAGCGCACCCGCGACCGCCGGGCCGACGTGGCTCGCGTCGAGGTAGCCCACGAGGCCGTGGACCCCGATCGCGGCGGCGAACCCGACGAGCCCCGCGATCGCAATCGCCTGCCAGAGGCTGCGTGACCACCGCCCGAACCGAAGGCAGCCCAGCACGAGCAGGCCGATCGTCGCGACGCCGCCCCCGAACCCGGTGCGGTCGTGGGCGATCAACGGCACGAGGTGGGCGTCGAGCGCATCGAGGGCCGCCCGGTCGAAGCCGATGTAGATCAGGTCCTGCGGAACGAAGACGACGATCGAGCCCAGGACGAGGATCGTCGACCCGGCCGCGACCATTCCGATCCCGGTCAGCGCGACCAGACGCCGCCCGATGCCGTCGATCGTCCGCCACGACGGCCAGCTCACCCGGGACGCGTCGCGTGCCGGGTCGCCCGGGCCGGCCGCCAGGTGTCGCCGGCTGACGACGACCCCCGGCACGAACGCGGCAAGGAGGGCCAGGGCCGCGGTCGCGTGCCAGCCGTCGAGGTAGCCGGAGCCGACGTACGCCAGGAAGCTCGCGAAGCCGATCGATCCCGTGACCGTGATCAGCCACCACGCCCACCGCTCGCCACGCGCCAGTGGCACCGCGACCAGCCAGAGATACAGGACCGCCATCGCGATCAGGGTCCCGCCGAACGCCACCCGGTCGTGGGTCATGAAGTCGGCGACCCGACCACCGGCCAGTCGGTGGAGCTCGTCGAGGGTCATCCCGAGGAATCGGAGCTCGTGGGGCAGGGCCTCGCCGATCGCCGAGAGGAACCAGGCGAACAGCCCCGCCAGGGCAAGCCCGACCGCGAACACGCCGAGCAGGGGGCGGCCATCGCCGACGAGGACCGCGACGAGCGACGGGTCCTCGTCCGCAGGCGCCGTGGCCACCCGTGATAACGTGCTATCCACAAGTAGCACAATATGCGCGAGCGGATGGCGAGTCAATCCGTAACACCGCCCCACGTCGCGCGTCATTGGTTCGACCGACGCGACGGCCCAGCGACGCGACCCCTCCACGATGACGGCCGACAACTCGCGCGGGAGCACGGCACAGTCCGCGGAGGGCGCGATGGACACGGTTCTCGAACGGATCGCCGCATGGCAGGCGGCAGGCGTCATCGACGCGGAGACGGCGGCCCGTCTTCGGGCCGCCGAGGCGAACGCCGCACCGGGCGATGCGTCGGCCCCGGCCCCGGCCCGCGCGTCGAGCGTCGCGTCGGCCGCCGGCTCATTCTTCGGGCCGACACCGACGATCGTCGAGGTGTTCGGCTACCTCGGCGCGATCTTCCTGATCGCCGCCTGGTCGACGTTCCTCAGCCGGATCGCCGGGACGGCCGACGGCTCGACCGACTACACGACCCTGACGGTGGGCGCCGGCCTGGGCGCGGCGGTTCTGCTCGGGATCGGCATCTCGCTGCGGAATGGCGATGCCCGTCGCCGGCGGGCCGGCGGCGCCGCGATCCTCGTCGCGACCTTCGCGGCCGCCCCCGCCGGAGCGTTTCTCGGGCAGCTCCTCCAGGTCGACTCGCTGACCTACGCGGTCATCGCGGCGACGACCGCCTTGATCGTCGCGACGATCGGCCGGATCGCGCTGCCGGCCGTGACGACACAGGCCGCCTTGCTGTTCGGGGTCACGAGCCTGGGCTGGGCGATCCTCGTCCGGCTCCAGCCGGTACCGCCGGACTGCTGCTTCGACACGGTCGAGCCGGCCGCCAGTGTCCTTCAACTCGTCATCCTGCCGGCGATCTGGTGGATCCTCGTCGCGCTGGGGATCGGCGTGCTGGGTCTGCTCGAGTCACGGACCGAGGGAGCGCCGGCGCAGCGCCGTGCCGGACTGACGAGGTTCTGGGCGGGGCTCGTGGCAGTGGCCGGTGTCGCCACGTCGATGTTCACGAGCGCGAGCCTTGGCAACGGCGAGTACGGCCGCCTCGTGGAGCCATGGATCGGTGAGCTCGCCGTCCTCGTCGTCAGCCTGATCCTCATCGAACGCGCGTTCCGCCGCGACAGCTCCGCCTTCATCTTCGCGGGCGCGATCGGGCTCGTCACCGCGCTGACGGACTTCAACTTCCGGTACCTGACGGACTCGACCGAGGTCGGGCTGCTGGTCGAGGGGCTGATCCTCATCGGCGCCGGCGTTGCCGCGGATCGTCTCCGTCGCCGGATCGATCGCTCGCGCGAGTCGTCGGAGGCGCCACCGCCCGCCGATGCACCTCCCGTCGAGGCGCCGCTGCCGTCCGCCTAGTTGAGGCGGCCGGCGAAGATCCCGATCACCTGCCGGACGTCGCTCACGTCGTGGGCGTCCGGCCGCTCGTCCAGGTAGCGGCGGAGGGCCGTCACGGCCTCGGTGAACCGACCCATCCGGCCGAGGAGCAACCCGCGATCGCGGCCATGCTCCGGATCCGTCGGCTCGAGCACGAGCAGGAGCTCGATCGCGTCGACCGCGGCCGGCCAGTCGCGACGGGCGAGGTGGGCGACCCGCAGGTTGCGCAGCATCCGGGCGAGGATCTGGCGCCGGCCGACCGGGCGGAGCATCCCGGCATGGAGCAGCACACCGTCGCCGACGGTTCGCCGGATCAGTGCCTGACAGTCGTCCGGGGTCAGGGATCGGCCGCCGTCGGCCGGGTCGAACAGCATCGCGTCCGGGCCACCGACGATGAAGTGACCCGGCAGCCCGATGCCGGTCAGCGCCAGTCCGATCCGCCAGGCCGTCTCCAGCTCGACGACCGCGAGGCTGATCGGCAGCCCGATCCGGCGACCGAGCACGACATCGAGATGGCTGTTCGCGGGTTCGCCGTATTCGGCTGCCGTCGGCGCTCGATAGCCCGCTTCGCGATAGAGCACGTCGTGGAGGCGACCGGCGACGACGGCCGCAGGATCGCCGGTGTCGACGCGGAGCCGGACGTGATCGGCAAGACCGTCGAGGCGCGCGAGAGCCGACCTCTCGTCGAGATCCGGCCGGGCATACCCCGCGACGATCAGCGCCCCGACGGCGAGGTCGATCTCGGGCTCGGGATGCGCGACGAGACGGGCGAACCGGGCCCGGCTCGCGGCGCGCTCGTCATCGATCCGAGGCCGCCCATCCGTCATCGCCGGATTCTAGTCCGGGATTGAGGTACCTCAAGGGGCTGCCATCGGGCTGCTGCCCGATGGCAGTCGAGCGCCGTCAGACGACGCTCCGTGTCACCGGACCAGATCCGGCACCTGCGGAGACGAACGATGAAAGCCCTTGCCTACCTCCTTGGATCCCGAGCCATGGACACCGCCGCAGCGCGGGGCGCTTCGACGCCGACGCCGACGCCACCGGAGGGAGACCTCCTGCCATTCGCATCCACGCCCGAGGGGGCGGCCGCATGGCGTCGCTGGGCGCAGGAAGGGCGCACGGCGATCCAGGACGGCGCAATCCCGGGCGGCGCCGCCCCGGCCGACGCGCCACCAGCGCTCCGGCGCACCGTTCACGGCGGTGACGCCGCCTGAGACCGGTCTCCTGCCTGCCGGGCGCGTGGCGGCCGGCGGGAGTCGATCCCCTGCGGAGCGACCCCACCACGTCGATCGGAGGGTCTCACCGCGTTGCGGCGGACGTACCATCCGCGGCGTGGGGACGCGCTCGAGCCCGATCACCGTCGGACGGGACGAAGAGCAGGCCTCGATCGACGGCGCCCTCGCCCGCGCCGCCGGTGGCGAGCCGATGCTTGTCCTCGTGCGCGGCGAAGCGGGGATCGGCAAGTCCCGGCTCGTCGCGGATGCCATCGAGCGAGCCAGGGCCGCCGATCTCCCGGTCCTTCACGGCGCCTGCCTCGACCTTGACGGCCAGGGCCTCCCGTACCTGCCGTTCATCGAGGCCCTCCGGATCTTCGTTCGGACGGCCTCCCGCGAGCATGCCCTGGCGATCCTCGGGCCGGCCCTGGCGGACCTGGCCCCGCTCGTCCCGGAGATCGCAGCGCTCGGCGGCGACGCCTCGACATCGGCCGGCGCGGGCGCGCCGGAACCCGCGGACTCGTCCGGCGACCGGGCGCGGCTGTTCGAGCGGTTCCTCGGTGTCGTTCGCCGGCTCGGCGAGGAGGGCCCGCTCCTCGCGGTCGTCGAGGACGTCCAGTGGATCGACCCGGCCACCCACGACCTGATCACGTTCCTCGTGCGGAACATCACGACCGAGCGGGTCGTGGCCATCCTGACCTGTCGGACCGACGACCTGCCGCCCGGCCATCCGACCCTCGCCTGGCTGGGCGAGATCGGCCGGGCACCCGGGGCGATCCGGATCGACCTGCGGCGGCTCACCCGATCGGACGTCGAACGACAGCTCGCGGCGATCACCGACCAGCCGATCGCGCCCGAGCTGGTCCGCTCGATCTGGCAGCGATCGGGCGGGCACCCGCTGTTCGCCGAGGAGCTTCTCGCCTCGGCCGCCGAGCCGACCGATTCGCCGATCCCGCCGTCCCTCGTCGACATCCTGCTCGCCCGCGTCGCGCGACTGGACGACGAGGTCCTGGCGACGGTCCGCGCGCTGGCCGTGGCCGGCCGGAGCGTCGACGAACGCCTCCTCGCGCCCGTCCTCGATCGCGAGCCCAGAGAGGTCGGGCTGACGCTCCGCGAGGCCGCGACCCGGGGGATCCTGACCGCGCTCCCCGACGGCGGCCACGAGTTCCGCCACGAGCTCCTGCGTGAGATCGTCGAGGCCGATCTGTCCATGGGCGAGCGCCGCGCCCTCCACGAAGCCTTCGCCCGCGAGCTCGAGGCCCGTCCCGACCTCGCCGACCAGCAGCCCGCCGCGGCCACGGCCGAGCTCGCCCGCCACTGGGCGGGCGCCGACCGGCCCGTCGAGGCCTACCGGGCGAGCCTGGCCGCGGCCGCTGCCGCGGAGGCGATCCACGCGTTCGCCGACGCGAGCCGGCAGATGGAGCGGGCGATCACGCTCGCCCCGCGACTTCCGCCCGAGACGTCGCCCGACGCGATCGAGCAGCGCCGGACGCTGGAGCGGGCGGCGACCGTCGCGGACCTCGCCGGTCTCCACGACCGGGCCGTGGAACTCACCCGCGCGGCTCTCGAGCTGGCCGGCCCCGATGCCGACGGCCGGGTCCTCGGCCCGCTGCACTCCCGCCTCGCATTCCTGACCTGGGCCGACGGGAACGGCGAAGGCGCGCTGATCGAGCACCGCCGGGCCGTCGAGCTGGTCCCGGCCGAGCCGCCCTCGGTCGAGCGCGCCGCCGTTCTCGGCGGCCTCGGCGGCGCGTTGATGGGTCTCGGCCGATGGGCCGAGTCCCGGCCGATCTGCGAGGCGGCGATCGCCTGCGCGGTGAGCTGTCACGCGGTCGTCGAGGAGAGTCGCGGCCGGACGATGCTCGGATCGGATCTCGTCGCCCTCGGCGAGATGGAGGCCGGCCTCGCGGAGCTCCGCGCGGCTCGCACGCTGGCCGGTTCCGAGCCCACGGAGCTCTGGGTCGTGACGGGTCACAACCTCGGGCTGAACCTGCTCGCCGCGGACCACCTGGACGAGGCGCTGGTCGTCGCATCCGGAACGAGGGACGGGCTGCTGGCCGGTGGCCTGGAGCGCCGCTACGGCATGGAGCTGGCGGCCCTCGTGACGGACATCCTGATCCGGCTCGGTCGATGGGACGAAGCCGATCGGACCACGATCGAGGGTCTCGCGCTGGACCGTCGCCATCGTGGCACGCCCTACCTCGAGGTGGTGCGTGCGCGGCTCGTCGGCCGGCGCGGCGACGTGGCCGACGCGGTGGCGCGCCTTGACGCGATCGACCGCACGAAGCTCGAACCCGATCTCGCGGTCCTCCACGCGATCGCAACGGCCGAGGTCGGCCTGATCGACGGTCGACCGGCCGCGGCGCTCGATGCCGTCGGCGAGGTCCTCGAGGAAGTCCTGATCTCGGGCGACCGCTTCTGGGGGATCCCGACGGTCGGCCTCGGCCTGCGGGCGGCGGCCGAACGCGCCGAGATCCTCCGAGCGGAGCGCGACGAGCCGGGCCTGAAAACGCTCCGTGCCGCAGCGGCGCCGGTCCGGGCGGCGGCGACGGCGTTAGCCGACCGGGTCGTGACGGCGACCGGGCGCGCGTGGCTCGTCGCGGCCAAGGCCGAAACGGCGCGGCTCGACGAACAAACCGACGGCGACACCTGGACGGAGGTGATCGCGGCCTGGACGGAGGCGGGCGATCCCGCCGAGCTCGCCTACGCCCGATATCGGCACGTCGAGGCGGAGCTTCGACGGTCCGGCGTGAAGGCCGATGTCGGCACCGACCTCATCGCGGCCTGGCGCGCGGCAACACAGCTCCGGGCAGCTTGGCTGACGGCGGCGATCGAGGTGCTCGCCCGACGGGCGCGGATCGCCCTGCCGACCCCGGCCGCCGTCGCCGCCGGAGCCGAGTCTGCCGAGACGGCCGCCGAAGCCGGAGCGGCCGCCGCCTCGTCACGCGCGCCCGCAGCGCCGACGCACACGCTTTCGGCCCGCGAGATCGAGGTCCTCCGGCTCGTCGCCGCCGGTCGTTCGAATGGCGAGATCGGCGACGAGCTCTTCATCTCGCGCAAGACGGCCGGCGTCCACGTGACCCACATCCTCGACAAGCTGGGCGTGTCGAACCGGGTCGAGGCGGCGATGGCCGCCGCGCGCCTCGGAATCCTGGACGCGGAGCCGGACCCGGACGCGGACCGGGAGCCGGCGACGGGCCGGCGGGTCGGCTGACGCCGGGGCGTCAGCCTCTCGTGAGGGCGAGGATCAGCTTCCGCTGCCGCCCAGCGACTGCGGCGTCCGGACTTCCTCGGAAAAGACGTGGACCGGGATCTTGCCCGGTGTGGTCTCGGCCGTCGGCCGGCCGACCAGCACGTCGCGGATGATCCGGCCTTTCTCGAGGTTCTTCTCGGCGATGGCGACGAGGCCATCATGCAGCGCACCCACCTCGTCGTCGAGCTCCAACAGGTCGAGACCGACGTCGTCGACGACCATCACCTTGCGATAGGTGTATTGGAACTGCCGCATGACCTGTTCGGCCTTGTCGATGTCGTCATCCACTGGCACGAAGGCGAACTCGCCGCCGAACTCGACGTTGCTGCCGCCGACGCTGACGAGGTTGACGTTCCCTTCCTTGAGCCGGCGCAGGAACAGCTCGAGATCCGGGGGCGAGCTCTTCGGGAGTGCGCGCATCTGCAGGTGCATTGCACCGTCCCTCGAAAACGCGCGGGCCGGCGATGCGCCGGAGTGCCGCGAACGCCGATCGTACGCGCATGCCGTCGTCCGCTCGTTGTCCCCCCGACGCGAGGCGAACGACGGTTGCGCGTGGTTCCGGTGCCGAGTGTCAGGCGCCGGCGCCGGCCGCCGGCCGTCGCCCGCCGAAGAGCGAACCGCCGAAGACGCGGATCCGGAGCTTCTCGCCGAGGCGCGCCATGTCGATCGAGCGGTGCTTGTCGCTCGTGGCCGCCCTGACGAGCCGCTGGCGAGCGGCGTACTCGTGCTCTTCCTTGATCCTGAGCTTGGCCAGCTCGTAGGAGGTGGTGGGGTGCAGCATGGTCGTGGCTCCTGGTCTCCTCGTCGACGATTGTCGACCCACCGCCAACCTAGGGCCGCCGGGATCGTCGGCCATCGGGCGGCCGCCGTGGTCGGAGGCCAGGACGTGCCTCAATCTCGGTGGGCGACCGGTCTGGGCTGCCTTATCCGCGTCGGGTAGGGTTGCCGGGCGAACGAGTCGACGAAGGATCCGGCGGCGCCGGAACCTGCGCCGAAGCGCCGCCGGTCGTCGGGCGTGCAGGCGCTCGGCGGGGTGATCGCGGGGTTCGACTACCAGGTCTTCCGGGCCACGAAGCCGCCCGCCGAGCTCGTCGAGGGGGCGAGGCCCGTCCGCGGCGTCAGCGGCGAGGATGGATCGCTCCTGACGATCGGCTTCCCGGAGGACGGCGAGGCAGACGCCGACCATATCGTCGGTCCGACCGAGGATCGGCCTCCGGCTCGCTGACCGGCCGGCCCTCTGGCGCGGCTCGGGGCCGTGGAGTAGGCTTCGGGCAATCCCTACCAGTTTGCTCGGAGATGCGTTCCGGCAATGGCCGCCGACACCCCGACCTCGACCGTCACGCCCGGTCTCGGCCCGCTCCGCGAGGCCCCAGCGGGCCTGCCGGACGCCGACCTCGCGCCCCCCGTCGTCGGCGAATCGAACGATCCGTTCACCAGTCTCCGCGTCGTCCACCTGCTCGCCCGGATCGAGCGTGGCCGGCCGATCCGGATCGCCGACGTGGCCGATCGGCTGAACGCAACCTACCTCGACTGGATCTTCCCGCCCGAGGTCGTCGCCGATGTCGCGGTCGCCCTCCAGGCGAACTGGCTGGCCGACTACCGGAACGGATCGGGGATCGAACTGGAGGACGGCCCGTACGGCCCGACGATCGCGATCGAGGATTCGAGCCGCGTCGACCCGTGGATCGTCCGACAAGCGGAGCGCGAGCGTGCCGCGTGCCGCGAGCGGCTGGCCGCATTCAGCCGGATGGATCGCGCCCATGGCGAGGGATAGCCGGATGTGCGCGTGTCCCGGGCGGGCTCGATCGCGCTGATCGTCGCCCGCGACCCCAACCCGTCGTCTCGTCCGAAAGCCGCCCGGCACGCCGGTCGGCAGTGCATTCGAGGAGAACCCAGATGACCGTTCCCGGCTACGCCACCGACGTCCTCGTCGACGCCGAGTGGGCCAAGGCGCATCTCGACGACCCGACCGTCCGCTTCGTCGAGGTCGACGTCGACACGACCGCGTACGACCAGAGCCACATCCCCGGCGCCATCGGCTGGAACTGGACCAGCCAGCTCGCCGACGGCGTTCGTCGCGACATCGCGTCGCGCGAGGAGTTCGGCAAGCTCCTGTCCGAAAGCGGCATCGGCCCGGACACCACGATCGTCCTGTACGGCGACAACAACAACTGGTTCGCGGCGTGGGCCTACTGGCAGCTCAAGCTGTTCGGCCACCGGGACGTCCGGATCATCAACGGCGGCCGCAAGTTCTGGCTCGACAACGGTCTGCCGCTCTCGACCGATGTTCCGTCCTACCCGGCGACCGGCTATGAGCTGCCCGAGCCGGACTTCGCCCTGCGGGCATTCCAGAAGGACATCCTGCCCCGCCTCGGCGCGAGCGACTTCGCCCTCGTCGACGTCCGCTCGCCGGCCGAGTTCAACGGCGAGGTCATCGCACCGCCCGGCATGACCGAGACCGCCCAGCGGGCCGGCCACATCCCTGGCGCCGCCAGCATCCCGTGGGCGCAGGCGGTTCGGGAGGACGGCACGTTCAAGAGCCGGGACGAGCTGGCGGACCTGTACGAGGCGAAGGGCGTGACGCCCGACAAGGACGTCGTCGCCTACTGCCGGATCGGGGAGCGGTCGAGCCACTCGTGGTTCGTCCTCCACGAGCTCCTCGGCTACCAGCGGGTCCGCAACTACGACGGCTCGTGGACCGAATGGGGGAGCATGGTCGGGATGCCGATCGAACGACCCGTGGCGGTTCCGGCTTAGTCCAGGCCACCGGGGCGTTCTGACGGGATTCCTGTCAAGCGATCCTCAGGCGGTCGCTGGTCAGTGAGGTCCTGTCAGACGATCCCCAGCCAGTCGCCTGACAGCGGTGCGGCGGCAGGTCGTGCGTGGATGGCGGCGCGTCAGGCGCGAACGACGGGCTAACGCCCGCCTGGGATTCGTCTGACGTGTATCTGGTTCAAATGACGGCCGCGGCGACTCGACGTCGAGGCGCCGCGGCTGTCTTCGTGTGCCCGAACGAGTGCGACTGATCCGGCGCGGGACTCGGCGTCAACTCAGCGAGGCCGCATCTGCGGTTCGATCGGGATGCCAATCGACCGCGAAGAGGTCCCAGTCGCCGGGGACGCCCTTGAGATGCTGCGTACCACGGGCCTCGAACCGCACATCCGATCCGACGACGAGATCCCTCACGGTGCGCGAGACGAGGACCTCGCCGGGTCCGGCGAGCGCTCCGACGCGCGCCCCGATCACGACGCCGAGACCGCGCAGACTGGCGCCGGCGCGCTCGACCTCGCCCGTGTGAATGCCCACTCGGATTTGCAGGCCGATCCGTTCGATCGACTCGATCACGCTCATGGCACATCGAATGGCGCGAGCCGGACCATCGAACGTCACAAAGAACCCGTCGCCGGCTGTGTCGATTTCGCGACCGCCGAACCGGTCGAGCTCGCGTCGGACGGCCGAGTAGAACGCCTCGAGGAGGTCCGTCCACCGTCGGTCACCCAGCCTGGCCGCACGCAGTGTGGAATCGACGATGTCGATGAACATCACCGTCGCCAGGACGCGTTCCGGATCCCCAGCGGCGCGCACTCCGGTGAGGAACTCCTGGATCTCCTCGATTGCTCGATCGTCGCCGATCCATGGCCAGTGGTCCCGGCCCGGAAGCTCGACGAACCTCGCCCCGGCGATGCGGTCGGCGATATACCTCCCGTCTTCGATCGGGATCGCCTGGTCGTCGCGCCGATGGAGCACGAGCGTCGGGACCCGGATCGTCGGCAGGATGTCGCGGACGTCGATTTGCATCGCCATCCGCGCCAGCGCGACGGCAGCCCCCGGACTGGCTGCCAGCCGCTCCAGCTTCGCGTACCACGCTTCATAGCGTGGATCGTCGACCAAGGACGGCACGATGGCATCGATGAACATGGCGCCGCGTCCCCAGTTGCGCCGCAAATCCTCGAGCCATTCATCATCGTCCGACGTCGGTGTCCACGGATACGCCGGGGTGGCCGCGCTGCCGTTCGTCCACGCGCCATACGCGATGATGGCCGTCGTCCGCTCGGGATGGGTCGCCGCGAAGAGCAAGGCCATCGCGGCGGTCTCGGAGATGCCCATCACCGCCGCCTTGGCAGAGCCTGCTGCATCCATGACTGCGGCGATATCCCGAACTCGATCCTCGAGGAGTGGCGACGCGTCGTTCGGATCCCGATCAGACATCCCGGTACCGCGCTTGTCGAACACGATGAGCCTCGCGAACGAAGCCAACCGCCTGAGAAACCGGGACAGGGCCGGCTCGTCCCACGAGTGCTCAACGTGGGAAACGAACCCTGGCGCGAGCACGAGATCGAGCTCCGAGTCGCCCAGCACCTGGTACGCGATCTGGACGCCGTCCGAACTCTCGGCGTAGCGTGTCTCGGGGACCATTGCCGCAGCATTCTGCGCTCCGCGTCCTCCTGGCGGTTGGTGTCCCTGACGGACCGGCCGTTGAGCAATCGTGGAGCTGTGCCGTTAGAGCATTCCCGGGTTCGGGATCAGGCGGGCCGGATCGACGAGATCCGGCTCGCTTGCCATGAACTGATCGCGGTCCGCGATCCGGAAGCCGAGGTCGAGGAGCGGGCGGAGGACCGGGCTCGGTCCCTGGATGCAGGACATCACGAGGCCGCCCCGGCCGGCGCGGGCCATCGCGGCGAGGGTGACCGGCACCGGGTCGACGCCCGTGTCCGGGTGGACGACGAGTCGGTTCAGCACGCGGACCGGGCTCGCCTGGCGGACCCGGGCCGTCGCGATGGCCACCACCTCGTCGCCATCGAGGACCGTGAAGCTGTCCGCGTCCGGCTGGGTCGTCCAGTGCCGCCAGTCGTCCGATCGGTCGCTGCCCGTCCACGACCGCTCGACCGCCGCCAGCTCGTCGGCCGTGGCCTCGCGCATCGACAGTGTCGCCGGAGCGGCCGGCAGCCGATCGGCAGGCCCCTCGACGTACAGGCTCGCCCAGCGCGGGAGCATCCCCGCCCGGACGTAGATCGGCAGGGCCCGAGGATCGTCCGACGCGAAGGTCGTCCGTCGCCCCGCGTCGCCGAACACCGCCGCGAGGAGCGGCCGGCCGATCCCCTGGCCGAGGCGTTCTGGCCGGACGAAGAGGTCGGCGAGGTGGACGGCCCGGCCGGTGTCGATCGTCGCCCCGAACCCGACGACCATTCCGTCCTCGACGGCGACCCGGGCGCCGCCTCGGGCGATCAGGTGCTGGAGGTACGGCCCGACGACATCGGCGATCACGACCGCCCCGTCGTTGCCGTGGGCCGCGAGGATCTCCCGGATCGCGGGCAGGTCGTCATCCGTCGGGACGCGGATGTCGAACGACGCTCCCCCCACGATGGCTCAGGCCGCCGTGCGCCGGGGCCCGGACGGGCGGCCGAACCGGGCCATCGTCTCGAGCAGCCGGTCGTGCGGGAGGGCGGTGGCCGTGATCCCGTCGCGCCCGGTCATCGTCGCGGCCCCGACGAGCGCGTTGAGGATCGCTTCCTCGGTCGCCTCGATCGTCGCGTCGAACAGCGCCCCGATCACGAAGTCGTTCAACGCGCGCAGCTCCACGGTGACGCGCGGATCGGCCCGGAACGACGTCCGGGGCAGGCTCCGGTTGCCGGTGGCGAAGCACAGGAACAGGTCGCCGCTCGAATGGGCGCCGGTGCCGCCCATCCGGGCAATGCCGAGCCCGGCGCGCTGGGCGAGCCGGTCGCACTGGTGGGGCAGGAGGGGCGCGTCGGTCGCCACGATGACGATGATCGAGCCCGAGCCGGCCGGCGGCGTGCCGCCGGCGCCGGGCCCGGCCGTCGAGGTCGGCGCGTCCTCGTCATCCGCCGGATACGGGCTGGCCACCTCCGCGATCGAGATCGCCTCGCCGACCGGGACGCCGTCGACGCGAAGCAGCTCGCGGCGGCCGTAGTTCGCCTGGACGAGGACGCCGACGGTGAAGCCGCCCCACTCCTCGCCGACGACCCGCGACGCGGTCCCCGTCCCGCCCTTGAACTCGTGGCAGACCATCCCGGTCCCGCCGCCGACGTTGCCTTCGTCGACCGCTCCATCGCTCGCGGATGCGAGGGCGCCGTCGACGTGGTCGGCCGTTACGTGGAACCCGTCGATGTCGTTCAGGAGGCCGTCCCAGGTCTCGCCGACGACCGGCAGGGCCCAGTACGACGTCCCGAAGGGAAGCTTCCGAACCGCATTGCGAATGATCGCGTCGCGGACAACTCCGACCGAGTGGGTGTTCGTGATTCCGATCGGGCCGGTGAGGTGACCCGCCTCGCGGATCCACTCGAGACCGGTGAGCTCGCCGTTGCCGTTGAGGCGGTGGCAGCCCGCGAACACCGGCTCGGTCCAGATGTCGCCGTCGTGCGGGACGACCATCGTCACGCCCGTCCGGACCGGCCCCTCGCCGACGACGAGCGGCCCGTCGCCGCGGATCACGGTCGCCTGCCCCACCCGGACGCCCGAGACGTCCGTGATCGCGTTGGCGGGTCCGGTCCGGGCATGGCCGATGACGATCCCCAGGTCGCGTGCTCGCACGTGGGCGTCTCCTGTTGCCGGGGGGCCGCGCGCTCGATCACCCATCCGGCCGTCGGTGCCTATCATCGCCGGGTGATCCACGTCCCGGGTGAGCGTTCCGTCGCGCCGCCTCGCCGCGTCCGGCTCCTGCCGCTGCCCGCCGTGGCGGACCGCCGTCCGATCGACGTCGCCGAGGCGTTCCGAGACTTGCCGGGGCTCGCCCTCCTCGAGAGCGCCCGGCCCGGACGGAACGCCCGGTGGAGCTACCTCGCGGCCGATCCCGTCGCGGTCCTCACGGAGCCGGCCGCCGGCGGCGACCCGTTCGCCGTGGCGCGGCAGCTGCTGCGGCGGCTGGCCGCGGACGAGCCCGTCGCCGAGACGGAGAGCGGAGACCCCGCTGGCGCCCCGGACGGCCCGCCCGACGCCCCGCCGTTCCTCGGCGGTCTCGTCGGCTTCCTCGCCTACGAGCTCGGTGACGTGCTCGAGCGGCTGCCTGCGCCGCCCCCGGACGACCAAGACCTGCCCCTGCTCCGGCTCGCGCTCCACGACTGGACGATCGCCTGGGATCGGCGGACGGGCCGCGCCTGGCTGGCCGGCCGGGCCCTCGACGGCGACGCGGACCGCCTCGCTCGACGACTCGCCGAGGTCCGCGACCGGGTTCGGATCGGAAGACCGCGAGTGGCGACGCTGCCCGACCCCGAACCCGTCGAGCTCGCGTTCCGCTCGTCCCTCGATCGGACGGCGTACGAGGCGGGCGTCGAGGCGGTTCGGGAGCACATCGCCCAGGGCCATCTCTACCAGGCGAACCTGACCCGCCGGCTCGCGACAGCGTTCGACGGCGACCCGTGGCCCCTCTATCGACGGCTCCGGACGGGCGACCCGTCGCTCTTCTCGGCCTGGCTCGACCTCGGGAACGGCGCCCCGGGCCATCGCTCCGTGCTCGGCAGTGCGCCGGCCCGCCCGCGGGCGATCCTGTCGGCCTCGCCCGAGCCGTTCCTCACGGCCACACGTGACGGCCGCGTCTCGACGGATCCGATCAAGGGCACCCGGCCGCGCGGGCGAACCCGCGACGAGGACCGCGCCCTGGCCTGCGAGCTGCTCCGATCGGCGAAGGATCGAGCGGAGAACGTGATGATCGTCGACGTCCTCCGGAACGACCTCGGACGGGTCTGCCGTCCGGGGACCGTCCGGGTCCCGCGCCTGTGCCGGCTCGAGCGCACGGCGGCGGTCCAGCACCTCGTCTCGACCGTGACCGGCCGGCTCGCCCCGGATCGGGACGCCTTCGACCTCCTCGCCGCGTCGTTCCCGGGCGGCTCGATCACCGGCGCCCCGAAGATCCGGGCGATGGAGGTCCTCCGCGAGCTCGAGCCGACCCGCCGCGGCCCGTACACAGGGGCCCTCGGCTGGATCGGGCCCGATGGCGCGATGGCGACCTCGATCCTGATCCGCACGCTCGTCGCCGACGGGACGCAGCTGACGCTCCATGTCGGTGGCGGCATCACGTGGCGGAGCGAACCCCCTGCGGAGTGGGACGAGACGGTCGCCAAGGCCCGCGGGCCGCTCGGTGCGATCGGCGGGCGCGAGCTCTTGCCCGGAGAGGCCGGATGACGGGCGGGTCGGGCGATCGCGTCGCGGCCGCGGGCAGGCCCGGCGTGGCGGCGACGCCGCCGATGACCGCGACGCCGCGCCACGTCTGGGTCGACGGCCGGATCGTCGCCGCCGACGAGCCCGTCCTCAGTGCGTTCGACCGCGGCTTCCAGCTCGGCGACGGGGTGTTCGAGACGCTTCGGGCCCGAGGCAACCGGCCGACCGAGCTGGCGGAGCACGTGGCGCGTCTGCGCGGCTCGGCCGTGGGGCTGGCAATCCCGCTCCCCGATGACGTCGAGGCGCTCCTGGCGCGGGCAATCGACGAGCTGATCGTGACCGAGGGCCTTGGCGGACCGGATGGCGACGCCAGCGTGCGGATCACGGTCTCGCGCGGTGCGGTCCTCGGGCGCGGGCTGTTGCCCCCGGACGACCCCCCCGCACCGACGATCGTCGTCCAGGCGTGGGCCGTGCCACCGACAGCGGCGAAGCATCTCGAGGTGGGTCTCCATCTCGTCCCGAGCGCCGTCCGGCGCGACCCGGAGAGTCCGCTCAACGGCCTGAAGACGACGTCGCGAGCCGAGTTCGTCCACGCCCGGGTCGAAGCGCACACGGCGGGCGCCGACGACGCCCTGTTCCTGACGATCGACGGCTACCTGTCCGAGGCGACGACGGCCAACCTGTTCCTCGTCCGCGACGACGCGCTGGCGACGCCGTCGCTCGCGTGCGCGATCCTCGCCGGAACCACCCGCGAGTGGATCCTGCGCTGGGCGGCGTCGGTGGGTCTCGGCCGCGAGGAGGGCCTGCTCACGGTCCGCCATCTCGCCGAGGCCGACGAGGCCTTCCTGTCGAGCTCCGTGGCGGGAATCCTGCCGGTCACTCGCTTCGCCGGCGCTCCGATCGGGACTGGCGCGCCCGGCCGGTGGACGCTCCGCGCCCGGGCCGACCGCGAGGCCTTCATCTCGGGTGGGGCCGTCGCCGGATGACGCGCGACGAGCTGATCGCCCGGACCCGCCAGCTCGTCGACGAGGGCGACCGGCTCCAGGCCCAGCCCACGCTCCGCGGTCTCCAGACCTGGCTCCAGCTGTCGGACGACCTGCTCGCATCCGCGTGGGGTTCGATGGACCGCTATCACCTCGCCTGGCTGATGGTCGGCAAGCCGAAGGACATCGTCCGCGGGCGGCCGATGACGCCGGACGAGGAGGCCGGCTACGTCCGTGAGGTGGCCGAGGCGAAGACGTCCGCGCTCCGGATGAGCCTCGACGCCGTCGAACGCCAGGGCATGCCGTTCGTGGGCGAGGAGAAGGGGATGGCCCCGGGCCAGGGCATGGGCTCGGTCCCCGGCGAGCGCGGAGGATGACGGACCCGGTCGCGAATACGACGCCGGCGGTCGGCGGCGAGCGCCTGGTCCCGGTCCCGGACGCGGTCGCCCGCGACTACCTCCTGCTCGCCCTCCGTCTCGACCAGCACGCGCCGGGCCTCGTCGACGGCTACTACGGCCCGGCCGACCTGAAGGCGACCGTCGACCTCGAGCAGCTCCGGTCGCCGGCCAGCCTCGCCGCGGATGCCGCGACGCTCCTCGGGCAGATCCCGGACGAGGTCGCGGAGCCCGATCGCCGAACGTGGCTCACCGTCCAGGTCACCGCGCTGCGGACGCAGGCCGAGGCGCTCGCCGGATCGCGCCGGTCATACGTCGACTACGTCACGAGCTGCTTCGACTGGGCACCGGTCCGCCGGGACGAGCACGTGTTCGACGCGGCTGCCGTGGAGATCGACCGGCTCCTGCCCGGTCCGGGCACCGTCGCCGATCGCCTTGCCGCGTGGGATGCGCGGCTCACCGTGCCGCCCGACCGCGTTCTTCCCGTCCTCGATTGGCTCGTCGCAACCTTCCGATCCCGATCGGAGCTGCTGTTCGGCCTGCCGGACGACGAGGAGATCCGGATCCGGATCGTTCGGAACCAGCCGTGGTCCGCCTACAACTGGTACGACGGTGGCCGACGCTCCCGGTTCGACGTCAACGCGGATCTCCCGTCCCGCGCGTCGGAGCTGGTCCGCATCGCCGCCCATGAGGCCTATCCGGGCCACCACCTGGAGCACTGCCGCAAGGAAGTCGAGCTCGTGGAGGGACTGCGACGCCTCGAGGCGAGCGTCCTCCTGATCAACACGCCCGAGTGCCTCGTCAGCGAGGGCCTCGCGGATCTCGGCCACGAGCTCGTCGCCCCGCCGTCGGACGAGGCGGACCTGCTCGTCGGGATCTACGAGCGCGCCGGGCTGCCGATCGCTGCTGACCCGCCGGCCGCCCGGGAGGCCGCGGAGCGCTCGGTCGCGCTCGCGCCGCACCGGCGCCGGCTCAGCGAGGCGCGTGTCAACGCTGCCCTGATGCGCCACAGCGACGGCGCCTCGCACGACGAGGTGCTGGCCTGGCTGGAGCGCGTCGGACGGTTTGCGCCGGCCGTCGCCGCGAAGCGTCTCGAGTTCATCGAGCACCCGCTCTGGCGAACCTACGTCTTCGTGTACCACGAAGGCGAGGCGCTGCTCCGGCAATGGCTCGACGCCGTGCCGGAGATCGATCGACCCGCCCGGTTCGGTCGCCTCCTGCGCGAGCAGCTCGCTCCGGCAACGATCGCCGCGGAGCTTGCGAACACGACCGCGTCGGCTACGGCGCCTTCTTGACGGACGACGACATCAGGCCGTTGTCCTCGCGGGCGGCGTAGCAGATCACGTCGCGGTCGCCCTTGCCCCAGCCCTCGGGGCTCGGCTGGTAATAGCCGATCGAGAGGACGGGCTCGGTCTCGAAGTTCTTGCCCGTGTAGGCCGTCCACGCCGGCAGGCAGTTCGTCCGGACCCACGCCTCGACCGTGCTCTCGCTCGGAACGCTGGCGTTGTCGCCGGTCAGCTTGCCGAGGTACACGACCTCCGCGGTGTGGGCCTCGGTGCACGGGTGATGCTGGACGTCGGTGATCTCGGAGGCGCCGGCCGGATCGTCGAAGCAGTCGCCGACCTGGAGCTCGCCCGCGTTGCTCGACAGACGATCGCGCAGGATGAACGCGCCCGCTGCGATCACCACGATGATCCCGATCCGCAAGATCCAACCGTTCATGCACGCTCCCTCATGACCGCCGGCCGGATGTGACGGCACCGCCTGCGGCGGCGACATGGTAAGAGGGCGAAACGAGCGAGTTCAACGGGCCGACGGTACCGGTCCGGGCGGTTCGAACGGACCCGTCGAACGGGCTCAGGATCGACGATCGAGCGGTCGAACGAGGATCACCCGATCCTCCCCCGGGAACTCGTGATCGGGCCAGGCCGGCACGCCATACAGGTTCTGGCTGCCGGGCCCGTCGTCGGGTCGGAAGCCGAGGGCGGTCAAGAACAGGTACGCCCCGCGGTCGTCCGGCCAGCCGAGCGCCCGGATCGTGTCCGCCCCGCCGGCCGTGGCGTCGTCCGCGAACGCATCGACCAGGCGGCGCCCGTGGCCCCGGCGTCGGTGGTTCGGTTCCACCGCGACGAGGTGGAGGACCGCCTCGCCCGGCCGCCCCGGGCTCAGGAACCCGATGAGGAACCCGAGCGGGGTCCCGTCCGCGCCGTCGAGGATCCACGAGGTGCCGGCAAAGTGGCGGAACCACGTCCGGGCGGCGAGCGGCCAGATGCTGCGCCCGCCGAACCAGTGGTCGACGAGGCCCGCGATGCGCGGCTGGTCGTCCTCGGTCGGGCGCCGGAGAATAGGCTCGGCCACGTCAGCGGGATGCGGCCGCGGCCATGCCCGCTCCGCCGATGAGCTGGGCGGCGACCAGCGGCCAGCCCTGGACCTGGTCCAGGTAGGCGATGGGGTCGAGCACGCCGCCCTCGACCCGGCCGAACAGCCAGATCCCGAGCAGCCCGGCGACGATCGCGATCGCCCCGACGAGCGCCGCGAGCGCGGGCGGCGAGACGAGCCTGCCGAGGATCCAGCCGATGAACACGGCGAGGATCACCAGACCCGCTGTCACGGTCAGGATCCCGCCGAGGACCGTGTAGGCGATGGCGCCGCCGAGGACGACCGCGATCGGTGCCCACGACACGGCGGAGCCGGTCCCGGAGGCATCGTCGGGCGCCGGCGTCCCGTAGCGCTCGCCGGGTGGCCGATCGAGCTGCGGCCGACGCTCGCCGGGCTCGTTCGTGGTCCCGTCGGGCTCGTTCGTCGTCACGCGGGCATCGTAGCCGGGCGTCGTCGGGCCCCGATCGATCCGTCGCCGGCCGCCGGCCGATCCGGTCCGGGACGTCACCTTCGGCGCACGTTAGACTGCCCGGCGTGAGCCACCCGTCCCTTGGCCTCCCGCCCGTCGGTCGAGCCAGCGGTCTGCCGCCCTCCGCGGCCCGCGTCGACGGCGCCCGCGAGCGCCTGGCATCGAGGGCGCTCGAGATCGCGATCGATCGCGACCCAACGATCCGCGAGCGATACGACGAGCTCCGGATGCGCCAGCTCCTCCGCGACACGGTCGTCCTGGTCGATCGGGTGGTCGACGCGATGGCCGAAGACGATCCCTGGCCCGCCCGCGAGTTCGCCGAGGCGGTGCCGCCGGCGTACCGGCGCAGGAAGGTCCCGATGGACGACCTGATCAACCTGTGCCGGAGCATCCGCGAGGCGATCGGGGCCATCCTGCCGCCGTCCGAGATGGCGTCCGTCGACGCGGCGATCGACGCGATGGTGGACCGATTCAAGTGGCACAAGCGGCTCGCCGGTGACGGGCGCAAGCGGAACCGCCTGCTGCAGGCGATCTACAAGGGCGCCTGATCGTGCACGGCGAGCTCGCGGCAACCATTCGATGACGATCAAGTGGGTCCAGGTCGACCCGCTCGTCATGAACGGCGAACCGTTCTGCTACGGCTCGCGGCTGACCGTCCGCCAGCTGCTCGAGCTGCGGAGCAACGGCTACGACCTGCCGCGCCTGATCAAGGACCATCCCGAGCTGAAGCGTCTCGGGATCGCCGCCGCCTACGCGTACGCGGCCGAGCATCGCGACCGGTACGCCGACTTCTTCGAGCCGGACGGCTCGCTCGCGGGTCCCGGCTACACCGAGGAGGACGCGGCCGGGCTGCCGTCCCAGTACCGGTTGCCCGGGATCGTCGTGAAGCCGGCGGTCCCCGCGGGCGACCCGGCCTGAACGAGGGCGGCCTGTTCGCTCGAATCGCCCGGATCCGCTCGGGTGGGGTGTTTTCGGGACCCGGTGATACGATCGACGCGATGACCGACACCACGACCGATCCGACCATGGCGGCGACGCCCGCGACCGCGGCCGATCCGGCGACCGATGCGCCCGCGTTCGATCCCGAGCGCCGCGCGACGGAGCTCGCGATCCTCGACGCGCTGCGGGCCGTCGTCGACCCCGAGATCGGGATGAACGTCGTCGAGCTCGCCCTGATCAAGCAGATCATCCTCGGCAAGGACTCGACCGAGATCAAGATGATCCTGACGACGCCGTTCTGCCCCTACGCCGGGTCGATGATCCAGCAGGTCAAGGATCAGGCGGAGTCGGTCGTCGAGCACGACGTCAAGGTGACCCTGCTGGCCGAGCGCTGGGACCCGCGCGACGCCGGCCTGATGTGGTGACGCGGCCGATCCCTCGGCCGACTCCTCGGTGACCGCCCCCGACCCCGATCCACCCTTCGACTCCGCTGTCGCGACGCGACGCGGTGACGACGGGACGACGGGTCTCCTGTTCGGCGGCCCGCGGGTTCGCAAGGACGACCTCCGGACCGAGACCTACGGAACGATCGACGAGGCGGTGGCCGCGATCGGGCTGGCCCGGGCGCAGCTCGGCGTGAAGAGCCGGGTCGGGACGCTGAACGTCGGGTTCGGCGACCTGCCCGCGATCCTCCTCCGTCTCCAGCGCGAGCTCTTCGTCGCTGCCGCCGAGCTGGCGACCCGCGAGGACGCCTGGGACCGCCAGGAGGCCGGCGTGTCGCGGGTCGACGCGGCGATGGTCGAGGGCCTGGAGTCGATGCTCCGCGAGGCCGAGGCCCACGTCGCGATGCCGACCGAGTTCGTCGTCCCCGGCGAGACCCCGACCAGCGCCGCGCTGGAGCTCGCCCGGACGATCGTCCGGCGCGCCGAGCGACGGGCGGTCACCCTCGGTGCGGAGGGATTGATTCCGGGACCCTATTTGCTACCGTACCTGAACCGACTTGCCGACCTGCTGTGGGTGCTCGCACGAGCGGCCGAGCAGGCAGAGGCGCGACCGGCGCCCCCATCCCGACCTGACCGGCGGCCTGCCGCCAGCACGAGGAGCGATCGATGATCAACAACGGGCTCGGGGCGACCCCCGAGCAGCTGGGAGTCCGGCCGGCACCGGCGCTCGCGCAGCGATTCGTGACCCACGCGTTCGGCTGGATGTTCGCCGGGCTGTTGCTGACGGCCGGCGTGGCGTACGCCGTACAGGCATCGGAGACCCTGACCCAGTTCGCCTCGCGGAGCTACTTCCTCCTGTTCATCGGCCAGATCGCCCTCGTCTGGATCATCGTCGGCGCGATCAGCCGGCTGTCCGCGACAGCGGCGCTCGCGTTGTTCTTCGCCTACGCCGCGACCCTCGGGCTGACCGTGGGACTCGTCGTCCAGGCCTACACCGGCGCCTCGGTGACGACCGCGTTCCTCAGCGCGTCCGCGATGTTCGGTGCGGCGGCGCTCTACGGCGCGACGACGCGGCGCTCGCTCGCGAGCGTGGGCGCGATCGCGTTCATGGCTCTGATCGGCCTGCTCGTCGCGATGATCGTGAACCTGTTCCTCCACAGCGACCAGGTCACGTGGCTCATCTCGATCGCCGGCGTCGTGATCTTCACCGCGCTGACCGCCTACGACGTCCAGCGGATCCAGAACGGGACGCTGGCCGCGGTGACCGGCTCGCTCGAGAAAGGCTCCGTGATCGGCGCCCTGGCGCTCTATCTCGACTTCATCAACCTGTTCTTCTTCCTGCTCCGGCTGACCGGCGGCCGCCGCTAGGAACCTCCTCGCAAACGACGAACGGCGCCGTCACGCGACGGTGCCGTTGTTGTCTCGGTGGTCTTGAGGTCGGTCATCAGCCCACCGCCATCTTCACGAGGTCGCCGATCCTTGCCTCGTCGGCGGCACGGAACTGGCTCCTTCGAACCTGGCCAGTGCTCATTCTGTTGCCCCGCGTCACCGGAGCGCACCCGTCGCCACACAACCGCTCGGGAGCGACCACCGAGCCGACCGCAGCGGTTCCGGCTCGCACCGGAAATCGTGTGGGCCCCGTTGCCTCCCTGGTGCGAAGGGCAGTACGTTCGGGTCCCAGCGAGGTAGCTCGAATGGACCAGAACGACCCGGTTGGCACTGGGCCGGAAGGGGGTGGCCCGGTGATTGCGACCGACCATGAGCGGATTCCGGGCGCTGCGAGCGCCAGCGTCGTTCCGTCCTTCCTCGCGGAGTTGACGCGGGCGATGCAGGCCGCCGCGGAGCAGCAGCGCGAAGAGATCGCTGCCGTCGTCGACGAAGACGCCGCCGGGCAGGTCGACATGGCTCACAAGCGAGCGGCCGTCGAGGCCGGCGAGCTGCGCCGGCTTGCGGAAGAGGACGTGGACGGGATCCAGGCCTGGGCATCCGAGGAGACGGAGCGGATCCGCCGGGAGGCCAGCCAGCGCACGGACGAGCGCCGGAAGGAGCTCGAAGGGCACCTCGCCAAGCACGACTCGATCATCGCGAACGAGATCGACGGCGTCGGCGCTGCCGTCAGCGAGTATCGCGTGACGCTTGACGACTTCTTCGGCCAGCTCCGAGGGGCGACCGGCCCCGCTGAGTTCGCCCGTCTTGCCGGTTCGCTTCCGCCTCCACCCGACCTGGAATCAGTCCGGGGAGCGGCGCGGGCCAATGCGGTCGCGAGGTTTGCGAACGCCCCACAGGATGTGGCCGAGGAGGCCATCGACGAGCCTGCCACTGAGGAGCTGGTACCCGCGGTCGGCGAAGCGACGCCCGTGGTCGAAGCGACGCCCGTGGTCGAAGCGGAGGCTGTGGTCGAGGAAGCCTCGGAACCGCCCGAGGTTGCCGCCGCGGCCGACGAGCCGACCGACGACGAGGCTGGACTCGGCGTCATGGACCCCGACGCGGTCGGGCGATCCGAGGACCTGCCGGTCGAACCTCCCGAAGAAGGCGTCACTGCCTCCGCCCAACGCTCGAGCGCGGCCGCCCGGATGCTGCGGTCGATCGCGCCGTGGGCCGTCGCAGACCACGACGACGAGGACCACGGAACGCCAGGTTCCTGATCGGGCCCACTGACCGCGCCACCGGACCCGTCTCCGGCCGCCCCGAAGACTCGTGAAGGTTGTCCCGCGTCTGTGTGATCCGATTGACCGGTGATCAGCCTGGGCAACCCCAGATGGTGCCGATGACGTCCATCGTGCCCTTCAGGTGGATCACGCCGTCGGTGCCGGTCACGTCGTTGTCGAGCGTCCAACCGCACGGCAGCTGGGTCCCGCTGGCGTCCTTCATGTGGACCTGCGCACCCGTGCCCTTGTACGAGCCCGATTTGAGCTCCGGCGCGCCGCTCGTGAACGTGATCGAGCCATCGGGCAGGACCTGGATGTTCCCGAACGTCCCCTTGTCCGACTTCATCGTGGTGCCGCCCACACCGATGTCCGCCGCAAGATCGGGCTGCCAGGTCCACGTCGCGTCGTAGAGCCCGGAGCTCACCAGGCTCCCCGTGACGGTGGCCGTGTCCGATCCCGCCCCGCCGGTGCCGGTCGACGCGGCCGCGCCGCCGGCGCCGGCATCCGACGCCCCCGCGCCGCCGCCCCCAGCGGCCGCCTTCGATGCCCCGGCCCCCGTTCGACGCCGGAGATTGCGTCGAAGCGCCGCCGCACGCGGCAAGGCCAAGGGTGGCGAGAATGAGAACACCTGCGGCCAGCGTTCCGGCCGATCGACCGATCGTGTGACGCATCGGGCGCCCCCTCGCACGAGCGGCGGCGGCGCATCAGCGATGGGCAGCGGCTCGACCGCGCGCGATGGGAGCATACGACGGCTCGCGGGCCGGCGAGCCTGTCAGTGACCCGACATCCGGAGGCTGGCGAAGGATGGCCTCAGCCGCCCGGCGCGATCCCCCCGGCGAGGAGCGCCGCAAGCGCCTCGGGCGGCTGCGGACGAGCGTAGTAGAAGCCCTGGCCGCGATCGCAGACGAGCTCGCGCAGCCGCTCGGACTGCGCGGCGGTCTCGATGCCTTCGGCGACGACCTCGATCCCCAGCCCGTGGGCAAGGGCGATGACCGCCTGGACGATCGGCAGGTTCGAGCCGTCGACATCGATCCCGTCGACGAACGAGCGGTCGATCTTGATCGTGTCGAGCGGCAGGCGCCGGAGGTAGGAGAGCGACGAATAGCCGGTCCCGAAGTCGTCGAGGACCAGCCGGACGCCGAGCTCGCGAAGCGCCCGGAGCGTGTTCCCGCTCTCCTCGCCCTCGTCGAGCAGGATCGACTCGGTGATCTCGAGCTCCAGCCGGGTCGCCGGAAGGCCCGTCGCCTCGAGGATCGTCCGGATGTCGTCGACGAGCTCCGGCTGGGCGACCTGGCGCGCCGACAGGTTGACGCTCATCACGAGCACGGACTCGGGCATCTGGTCGAGCCACTCCCGTGCCTGGCGGCACGCCCTCTCGATCACCCAGCGCCCGATCGGCAGGATCAGGCCCGTCTCCTCGGCGACCGGGATGAACGACAGGGGCGGGACCAGGCCGCGCTTCGGGTGCGCCCAGCGAACGAGCGCCTCGAGGCCGACGATCCGCTCCGTCGCGAGGTCGACGAGGGGCTGGTAGTGGAGACGCAGCTCATCGCGCTCGAGGGCACGGCGGAGGTCGTTCTCGAGCTCCACCCGGGCCAGGGTCGCGGCGCTCATCTCCGGCTCGAACAGCACGTAGCGCGGCCCGGGGGTCGCCTTCGCCCGGACGAGGGCGACCTCGGCCTCGCGGAAGACGTCGGCCGGGATCGCATGGCCCGGCCAGGCCATCGCGATGCCGAGCGACGCGTTGACGTACCAGTCCCGCTCGGCCAGCAGGAACGGGGCGCTCAACTCGGCCAGGATCCGATCCGCCGTCCGCCGCGCGTCGTCGATCCCGCCGATCCCGTCGAGGATGACCGCGAACTCGTCGCCCCCGAAGCGGGCGACGGTGTCGCCGGGCCGGAGGCACGCCTGAAGACGCTCGCCAACCTTCACGAGGAGGGCATCACCGACCGCGTGGCCGAGGCTCTCGTTGATGACCTTGAAGCGGTCGAGGTCGAGCAGGATCAGTGCGATCGGATCCTGTTCGCCCTGACGGCTCCACTCGAGCGAATGCCGGACACGGTCCGTCAGCAGGTCGCGGTTCGGCAGCCCGGTGATCGGGTCGTACAGGGCGCCGCGCTGGGCCTTCTCGAAGAGGTGGGCGTTGTCGAGCGCGATCGAAGCGAGCTGGGCGAACCGGCTGAGCGCTCCGATCTCGCGGCTGCCGAAGACCCGCTCGTAGCTCCCCGAGGCGAGGCCGATCACCCCGACCGCCCGGCCGCCGGACGTCAGCGGCACGCCGACGACGGCACCGAACACGCGGGTCGGCAGGTCCGTCGAGCGGCTGACGAAGGCGTCGTAGTCGTCGACGGCGACCGGCCGGCTCTCGCGGCAGACGAGGCCGCTGAGCCCGGTCTCGACCGACAGGCGATACTCGAGGAAGTCGGTGAACAGACCGATCCCGTGGCGGACGACGAGCGTCTGGCCGTCGGGCTCGAGCAGGTAGATGAAGCCGTGCGGCGTCCCGACGAGCGACGCGGCCCGCGCGATGATCGTCTCGAGCAGATCCTCCGGGTCGTGCCGGTTCATCAGGGCGATCGCCGTCTCATCGAGGGCGGACAGGTACGGGTCGCGGCGCGCGGCATCGACCTCCTCGTCCCGCCGCGAGGACGATGGCTTGGCGAGGAACAGCGACTGGTCGGCCGCGGCCACGAGCCGATCCTTCGTGTCTCCGTCATCGGGGTAGCACGCGACGCCGGCCGAGATCCCGACCCGCGGGCCCGTCGGCGACGGCACCGCCGCGACGTTGCGCCGGACGCGCTCGACGACCTCGAACGCCTCGATCCGCGATGCCCCGGGCAGGATCAGGGCGAACTCGTCGCCGCCATATCGGTAGATCGCGTCGCCCGTCCGCGTCGCGGACCGCATCGCATCGCCGACGGCCGCGAGCAGGGCGTCACCAGCCGGATGGCCGCACGTGTCGTTGAAGCCCTTGAACGAGTCGAGGTCGAGCATGACGAGCGCGAACGGCGCCCCCTCCGACCGGCCGATCGCCTCGCCGAGCTCGCGCTGGAACGAGCCGTGGTTGCGGAGACCGGTCAGCGCGTCGTGCTCGGCGCGCGACGTGACCGCCCCGTGGACCTCGGCATTCTCGAGGGCGAGCGACGCCTGGCCGGCGAACAGCTGGACGAGCTCGAACTCGTTCTGGTTGAAGTGGGCTTCCTCGCCGCCCATCCGCCCGACGTTGAGCGACCCGATGACCTCGCCCGCGACGCGGACGGGGACGACGATCATCGATTCCGGCTCGAACGGAGTCCCCGGGATCTGGATCGAGCGGGCGTCGAGGTGGACGTCGTTGGCGAGCACGCCCTCGCCGTGGTCGATCACCCAGCCGGTGATGCCGACGCCGATAGGCCCGGCGTATTCGAGGATCACCTCGGCGAACCGGTCCCGGGCGACGACCGCCCGCCGGAGCCCGGTCCCGAAGTCGCAGCGGTAGATCGTCAGCGTGTCGTACGGGACGATCGTCTTGAGCGAGTCCGCGATCATCTCGAGGACGCCCTTGGGATCGCGAGTGGAGATCAGCCGCTCGTTGATCTCGAGCAGGCGACGCTGACTCGCGAGCTGGTGCTGGAGCTCGCGGGCCTGGCGGGCCAGCTGGTTCAGCTGGTTGGAGTTCACGATCGCCTGGGCCGCGTAGCCGGCGAAGATCGTCAGGGTCGTCTCGTCCTCGGGGCTGAAGCGGTCGCGCCCGGCCACGGACAGCGCGATCACCCCGTGGACGTGGTCCTCGAAGCTGATCGGCACCGCGAGAATCGACTCGGGACCGGACTCCGGCAGCAGCCGCGTCAGCCCGCGGGGATCGGCCGCCGCATCGCCGACGAGGACCGTCTCGTTCCGTTCGGCCGCCCAGCCGGTGAGTCCCTCGCCGATCGCGAGCCGGAGCCGGGCGCCGTCGGCCATGGGGGCGCCGCCGAGCGCACCCTTGAACGCCACGGGCTCGCACACGCCGGCGTCGTGGTCGAGCCGATAGACCCGAATCGAGTCGTGCTCGATCAGCCGTTCGGTGCCCTCGCTGAGCACCGCCGCGATGTCCGCGAAGTCGCGCGTCCGGTTCAGGCGGATCGCCAGCTCCTGGACCGCCTCGAGTCGCGCCGCGAGCGAGCTCGCAGCCGAGTTCAGGCGATGGTTGGCGACGGCCGACGCCATCTGGTCCGCGAAGCCGCGAGCGAGCGCCGTCTCGTCCGGGGTCCAGCCGTGGACGCGGTCGTGGTAGAGGACCAGGAGGCCGAGCGGCTCCTCGTGGAAGATGATCGGCGCGAAGCAGACGCTCCGGATGCCGTTCCGGCCGTAGACGTCGCGGGCGCCGCCGGTGGACTCCTTCAGGGCGTCGCGCAGGGCGACGACCTCGCGATCGGCCAGGGCCTTGAACCCGGCGACCGGCGCGTCCGCCGCCAGTGACGACACCCAGTCGAGGACCTCGTCGGACAGGCCGTGGTGGGCCGCGATCGTCAGCGGCGTCCGCCGCCGGCCGTCGTACAGCCAGAGCCCGATCCGGGCCAGCTGGAAGATCTCCATCGCGTCCGCGACGACGTCCTCGAAGAGCGTCTCGAGATCGAGGCGGCCGCTGACCTCCGAGGCGAGGCGGCGCAGGGCGTCGCCGCCGGCGAGCGCGTCCGGACCGGTGAGACCCGGCTCGCCGAACGGACGAGAGAGGGTGCCGCCACGAGCGTGCGCGGACGGCCGCGGGCCGCCGTCCATCGAGGCGGCGGGTCGATGCGCGTCGGGGTCGGGTGGCTCGTAGGCGACGGCCATCTGGTTGGGGCGACCTCCACGCGCGACATCGACGGTGCGGCGCCGGCACCGCTGCTTGGGAAATCCCCCCCGGCGAACCGTACGGGGGGACCCCACCCCGAGCGATAGCCCAGAGGTACCGGCGCGCGGGCCGGACAGGGCGGCCGGTCGCCGTCAGCGCGGGTGCCTGATCAGGCCGCCGACGTCGTCGAGCACGACGTCGGCGTCCGCCGCCAGGTCCGCCGCCGACGCGACGCCGCTGGCCACCCCGATCGCTCGACCGGCGGCCGCCAGCCGCGCCATCCGGAGATCAGCCGGCGTGTCACCGATCATCGCCGTGCGGCCGATCGGGGCGCCGGACCGCGCGGCCAGCTCGACGAGCGCCTCCGGGTCCGGCTTTGTCGGCCCCGGGTCGTCGCCGCACAGGACCGCGACGATCGAATCGGCGAGGCCGAGACCGGCGAGGGTCGCCTCCGTCGGCCGTCGGTCGTCGGTCGTCGCCACGGCGATCCTCCGGCCGGCGGCGCGGAGGCGCGCGAAGAGCTCGCCGAGATCCGCGAGCGGGACCGCGAGGGCGACCGGATCCGGCTCGAACCACGCCTCCGCGAGGATCCGCCGGGCGGCGGCGACGTTCGGGCACCAGCGCCGCAGCACGGCGGCGACAAGCTCCTCGATCCCGGCCATCGTGGCGACCGCCAGCGGTCCGCCGGGCTGCACCCGATCCGCCACCGGGTCGTACCCGATCGTCGTGAAGACGTCGCCCGCGACCGGCCGACGGGTGGCGATCTCGAGCCGCGACCCCAGCTCGCGCACCCAGCCGCCCCACATCGCCTCGAACGAGATCAACGTCCCGTCCTTGTCGAACACGACGAGGTCGATCTCGTCGAGCGCGGGATGGAGCGCGTCGCCGGCGATCGCCATCGACGGGGTCAGTCGCGGATCTTCACGCCGACCGTCTTCGGCCAGCCCGCGCTGATCGCCCGATCCGCCGCTGCGGCCTGATCGGGGAGTGGCAGGAACGTTCCCTCGCGGTCCGGCAATCGCGCGACGAGGTCGGTCGGGATCGCCCCGCGGCTCGCCAGGTCGTCGTAGCGGATCGGGTAGCAGTAGCCGGCCAGCCACGTGGTCTGGCCCTCGTCCGAGTAGAGGTACTCCATCCAGAGCCGCGCAGCGTTCGGATGCGGGGCGCCGGCGCTGATCGCCTGGACGTTCATGCCGCCGAGGCGACCCGTCGTCGGCACCGTGACCGTGATGTTCGTGCTGCCCGACTCGGCGTCCTGGTCCGCGAGCCCGTTGGCGGTCCAGGTGATCCGGATCGGCGTCCGGCCGGAGGTCACGGTCGCGGTCCTGGCCGCGATCGGGACGAGGTTGCCGGCGGTGTTCAGGCGGTCGAAGAAGTCGAGGCCGGGTGCGGGGTCGTCGGCGCCGCCGCCGTTGGCGAAGGCGGCCGCCCAGACCCCGGCCATCGCCTCGACCGACTTCGTGGGGTCCCCCGAGAGGGCGACCTGACCTCGATGCTCCGGCTTCAGGAGGTCGACCCAGTCTTCCGGCGGGTCCTTCACGACGTCCTCGTTCGTCTCGAACGAAACGACGTGGTAGTAGTCGCCGGTCCAGGCCGCGTCCGGGTCCTTCGCGACGTCCGGGATCGTGTCCCACGTCGAGACCCGGTACGGCTGGAGCAGGCCGCGTGCCTTCGCGACCGGCCCCGAGCGCAGCCCGACATCGATGACGTCCGGCGCCGTCACGTCCCCCGACCCGGAGTCGGCAGAGAGCGCGTCGAGGACCGCCTCCGGGCCGGCGTCCGGTTGGAGTCCGACGACCTTGATCCCGTACTTCGCGGTGAAGCCCTTGATCAGCTCGTCGTAATTGCACGACGCCGGCGGCATGCCGATCGTCGTGAGGGTGCCTTCGTCCTGGGCCGCACGGACCAGCTCGGCCAGCGGATCGAGCGAGCCGGCCGCCGGCCCGTCCGCGGACGACCCGGGCCCGGAGGCCTCGGGCGAACCACGGCTGTCGGCGGCGCAGCCCGCACCGACGACCGCCGCGGCGACCACGACGGCGGCGAGACGGAGCAAGCCTGGGGACCACCTCACGCGCGGACTCCCGCTGGAAACGGATCGGCCGGCGGGGTTCCCCGCCGGCCGAATCGATGGGGCAAGAACCCTGTTACGACTTCGGGATCCAGGCCTGCCAGACGTCCGGGTGGGCGTCGATCCATGCCTTGGCGGCGTCCTCGGCCGACATCTTCTTGTTCGTGATGTTGTCCGCGACCTCGTTCTGGTCGGCGTTGCCCCATTTGAAGTTCTTGATGAATGTCGCGGCATCGCCACCCGAGTTCAGCCAGTCCGTGCGGACGATCTTGTTCAGGATGTATGGCGGGTAGTCGCAGGCGACCTTCTTCAGGTCGGCGTCGCAGCCCTTCGTGTAGGCCGGCAGCTTGACCTGGTCGAGCTTGATCTCGTTCTGGAGCCACTGCGGGTCGTAGAAGTAGCCGATCAGTGGCGTCTTGTTCTTGTCGGCGGCCTGGAAGGCGGAGATCGTGGCCGCCTCGCTGCCGGAGAAGACGTCCTTGAAGTTCAGGCCGAGGTTCTTGATCAGCGCCTCGTCGTACTGGACGAACGTCGGGTCGCTGCCGAGGAACTGGCCCTTGTCGCCGGACTCGGTCGTCTTGAACAGGTCGGCGTACTTGTTCAGGTTGTTCCAGTCGAGGATGTCGGGATACTTCTCGACCATCCAGTGAGGCACGTACCAGCCGATGATCCCGGTGACGCCGTTGGGGCCGGTGTCGGTGGCCTTCTTCGTATCGGTGATGTACTTCTTCTCGAGATCGGGATGGCCCCAGTTCTCGAGAATGACGTCGACCTCGCCGGTGTCGAAGCCCTGCCAGGCGACTTCCTCGGCGAGGGTTTGGGTCTTGACCGTGTAGCCCATCTGCTGCAGCAGGCACTGGGCGACCGCAACGTTGGCCTCGGCACCGACCCACTGGTTGATCATCATCTGGACGGTGCCCTTGCTGCCGTCGCCCTTGCAGGTCGCGGCTGCCGCGGCCTGGCTGCCGGCGGGTGCCGTGCTCGGCTGACCACTGGCGACGGCGCCGCCACCGGTGCTCGGCTGTGTCGTCGGAGCCGTAGTGGCCCCGGAGCCCCGGGCACACCCGGTCAGGACGACCGCCACCATCGCCACCCCCGCGAGGCGACGAGCCCATCTGCTCTGATGCATCGCTGTCCGCTCCTCCTCTGCCGGCCTGCGGCCGGCGTTCGCACCCGACCGGCCGAGCCGGTCGATCGTTGTCCGCCGGCTCAGCCGGCCCGCGCCGACGCCGCCCGATGGCGGCTCCCGGCTCCCTGCGTGATCCGATCCAGCATGACCCCCAGCAGGACGATGGCAATCCCCGCGGCGAGGCCCTTGCCGAAGTCCTCGCCCTGCGCGAAGCCGGTGATGACGTCGAAGCCTAGCGCGCCCGCCCCCACGAGTGCACCGATCACGACCATCCCGAGGACCATGACGATCCCCTGGTTGGCGGCGAGCAGGAGGGCCTTCATCGACATCGGCAGCTGGACCTTCCAGAGCAGCTGGCGATCCGTGGCGCCGGACGCGCGCGCCGCCTCGACGACGGTCGCCGGCACGGACCGGATCCCGATGTCGACGAGCCGGATCACCGGCGGGATCGCGAAGATGATCGCCGCGACGATCGCCGTGAACCGGCCCGGCTGGAACAGGGCGAGGGCCGGGATCAGGTAGACGAAGGCGGGCATCGTCTGGGCCGTGTCGAGGACGGGCCGGAGGAACGCCCGGAGGCGATCGTGGCGAGCCGTCTGGACACCGATCGCGATCCCGATCAGGAGCGTCAGCAGCGTGCCGAGGAGCACGTTCGCCAGGGTGATCATCGAGTGGTTCCAGAGGCCGAGCAGGACGATCAACCCGAGGCAGATCGAGGCGACGATCGCGGGCCGCCGGCCCGACACGAACCACGCGATCAGCGCGGTCACGCCGACGACGAGCCACCAGGGCGACGTCACGAGGACCGTCTCGAGCGGGTTGAGGATCAGGGTCGTGAGGACGTTCTTGATCGCGACGGTGATCGGCGAGAACGTGTCCGTGATCCACGTCGCGATCGCGTTCACCGGCTCCGAGAGCGAGATCGAGATCGCGTCGGGGAACGTCGTCGCGTCGACGACGAACGGGGCGGCCAGACCCACGCCGAGGATCACGAGCGGCGCGACGACTGTGACCAGCTTTCCGCCGGGCCGGACCTGGGTCCGGCGCACGCGCGGATCGAGCCATTCGCCCGCGGCGAACGTGAGGCGGTCGAGGACGATGGCGAGGATGACGATCGCCAGGCCCGATTCGAACGCGGCCCCGACGTCCTGGTGCGAGAGGGCGTTCACGAGGCTCCGGCCGAGGCCGGGCGCCCCGATCAGGCCGGTGACGACGACCATCGAGAAGGCCAGCATGATCGTCTGGTTGATCCCGAGGCCGATCGCCCGCCGGGCCAGCGGCAGCTGGACCTTGCGGAGGACCTGCGGGCCGGTCGAACCGAGCGCCCGGGCCGCCTCCATCGTCGTCGGCGGGACGCCGCGGATGCCGAGGGACGTGATCCGGATCGCCGGCGGGAGCGCGTAGATCAGGGTGGCCACCGTCGACGGCGCCGCGCCGATCAGGAACAGCAGGGTGATCGGCGTCAGGTACGCCAGCGTCGGCAGGATCTGCATGACGTCCAGGATCGGCGACAGGACGGCGGTCGCCTTGTCGCTGCGGCCGGCGAGGATCCCGAGGGGCAGCCCGATCGCGATCGCGATGACGACGGCCGCGAGCATCAGGGCGAGGGTGGCCATGCTCTCGTCCCACAGCCCGATCGCCCCGAGCGACAGGAACCCGAGCGTGACCAGGAGGGTCAGCCGCAGGCCGCTGAAGACCATCCCGAGGGCGGCGGCGACGCCGATGATCCCGGGCCAGCCGAGCGACGCGATCACGTCGACGAAGAAGTTCACGATCCCGGTGATGACCGCCCGGATCGGCTCGAGGGCGGTCCGGTTGGCGTCGACGGTGTCCTTGACCCCGTTCAGCGAACGGAACAGCGGCTCGTCGTCGTTGTGCGGCAGCGTCGAGGTGTTGCGGAAGATGATGTAGGTCAGGACCGCGGCACCGAAGAGCACCACAGCGAGGAGGCGGCGAGCCTGGCGCTCGTCGACGTGGACGCCGGTCCGCAGCCCGATCGCGGTCATGTGCCTGCGTCCGGATCGTGGAGATGCTCGATGAGGAACTCCGCGGTTTCCTGCGTCGGCTCGTTGACCGGCTCCACCTTGGGCGGCGGGTCGTGGTGCTGGACGGTTCCGGATCCACCCGCACCGCCGGGCCCCTCGGGCTCCTCGGCGCCGGCGATGGTCTCCAGGATGCGGGCGCGGTCCACGACGCCGAGCACGAGACCGTCGGACACGACGCGGATCGGCTTCTCGGTCGATGCCGCGGCGTGGAGTGCGGTCCGGATGATCGCGTCGGGCGGGAACACCGGGCCGTCCGGCGCGTCGTCCAGGGTCGGGTCGCGCATGATCCAGCGGAGGGTGAGGACGTGGCTCTTCGGGATGTCCCGGACGAAGTCCTCGACGTATTCGTCGGCCGGTTCCGCGACCAGCTCTTCGGGACGGCCGATCTGGACCGACTTTCCGTTGCGCATGATCATCACGTGGTCGCCGAGCTTGAGTGCCTCGGCGAGGTCGTGAGTGATGAAGATCATCGTCTTGCCGAGCTCGCGGTGGAGGCGAATGATCTCGTTCTGCATGTCGCGCCGGATCAGCGGATCGAGAGCGCTGAACGGCTCGTCGAGGAGCATCACCTCCGGATCGCCCGCGAGCGCGCGCGCGAGCCCGACCCGCTGCTGCTGGCCGCCCGACAGCTCGTCGGGGTAGCGGCCGGCCATGCCCTCGAGGCCGACGAGCCCGAGCATCTGGCGGGCTCGCTCGAGGCGCGCAGTCTTCGACTCGCCGCGCAGCTCCAGGCCGAACGCGATGTTGTCGAGGACCTGGCGGTGGGGCAGCAGGCCGAAGTTCTGGAAGACCATCGAGAACCGCCGCCGGCGGAGCTCCCGAAGGCGCTCCTGGCTGGCCGTCCGGATGTCCTCGTCGTCGAGGCGGACCTCGCCGAAGGTCGGCTCGATCAGCCGGGTCAGGCACCGGACGAGGGTGGACTTGCCGCTGCCCGACAGGCCCATCACCACGAAGACCTCGCCGGACCGGACATCGAACGAGACGTCGTGCACGGCGATCGTCCCGCCGCTCTCCGTCACGGCGGCCTCGATCTCCTCGTTGGACGGCGTCGTCGGACGCTTCGCGAGCCGCTGCTCCGCTGGGCCGAAGACCTTCCAGAGGTTGCGAACGGAGATCGTGACGTCGCGCGCGCCTGCCTCGGCGGGCTCGGCGGCCACGCTCGTGGGTGAACCGGTGACGGCTGTGCCGGGCTCGGCGACGGAGGTCACGGCAGACTCCTGATCGGTGAAGCGCGACGTGCGGGCGACGGTACACCAACCAGCGATCGGCGCACAGGTCGCGCTGCGGGCTCCGGTCTGCGGGTCCGGAGCGCGCCCGCTCCCGCCCCACCGCACGGGGCGAAGTTGCGGAATGCCGTCGTGGCTTGCACTACGGGGCCAGGACCGGAGGTTCCGCCCCTCCGTTAGCCGTGATGGGCTAACCGAGGCTCGATTCCGACCCCGAGCCGATCGAATGCCTGCGTAGCGCCAGCCTGGCTTGCGTTCCGCGAGTCCCGGGGCAAGGGCCCGTGGCCGGGTGTCGTCGCGTGGATCGAGGACCGTGAGGCAGCGTCCGGCGGGTACGATGGGCGACCCACGAATGTCCACGGAGCGGCGCCGTGCACGAGCCGGCGCGAGGGCGGAGACACGAGATGAGTTCGGTCCCGGAACGGGCACGCGTCGTCATCATCGGCGCCGGCATCGTCGGCAACAGCATGGCGTGGCATCTCGCTCGCCTCGGCTGGCGCGACATCGTCCTCGTCGAGAAGGGCGTCCTCCCGAACCCGGGCGGCTCGACCGGACACGCGTCGAACTTCATCTTCCTGACCGACCACTCCAAGGAGATGGCGGCGTTCACGATCGACAGCGCCAGGCAGTACCGCGAGCTGGGGATGTACACGGAGACCGGCGGCATCGAGGTCGCCCGGACGCCCGAGCGGATGGAGGAGCTGAAGCGGCGGATGGCGTCGTCGACGTCGTGGGGCGTCGAGGATGCCCGCCTCCTCACGCCCGCCGAGGTCAAGGCGTTCGTCCCGTTCATCGACGAGACCGTCATCCTCGGTGGCTTCTACGTCCCTGCGGTCGGCGTCGTCGACTCGCTCCAGGCCGGCACGCTGATGCGCCAGAAGGCCCAGGAGCTGGGCGCGCTCACGGTCGCGCCCGGCGTCGAGGTCACGGGGATCGACGTCGAGGACGGCGTGGTCCGCCGCGTCCACACCGACGCCGGCACGATCGAGGCGGAGGTCGTCGTCATCGCCTGCGGCGTGTGGAGCCCGCGGATCGCGAAGATGGCCGGCGCCTCGATCCCCCTCACGCCGGCGGTCCACCAGATGATCGACATCGGGCCGGTCCCGCGGTTCGAGCACACGACGGGCGACGTCGGCTTCCCGATCATCCGGGACATGGACACGAACATGTACGAGCGGCAGCACGGGACGGGCTTCGAGATCGGCTCGTACGCGCATCGGGCGATCCTCATGGACGCCGACGACATCCCGTCGATCGCCGCGTCGGCCCTGTCGCCGACGATGCTGCCGTTCACGAAGGAGGACTTCGACCCGCAGCTCGAGGACTCGCTGGAGCTGTTCCCCGAGATCGTCGGCGACGAGAAGGCCGGGGTGAAGCTTGCGATCAACGGGCTCCTGTCCCTGACCCCCGACGGCAACCCGATCATCGGCGAGACGCCGGAGGTGAAGAACCTCTGGTCCGTCGCCGCGGTCTGGATCAAGGAGGCACCCGGGATCGCGAAATGCGTGGCCGAGTGGATGACGCGCGGGACGCCCGAGATCGACCCTCACGGCTCCGACATCGCCCGCTTCTACGACCATCACAAGACCAGGCAGCACATCGCCGCCCGGGCGACCGAGGGCTACAACAAGACCTACGGCATCGTCCATCCGATGGAGCAGTGGGCGTCCAACCGTCCGATCCGCCTCTCGCCGGCGCACGAACGGCACACCCAGCTGCTCGCGATGTGCTTCGAGGCTGCGGGCTGGGAACGGCCGTACTGGTATGACGGAAACGAGTACCTGCTTGGCGAGTACGGCGACCGGGTGATGCCCCGGACGGCCGAGTGGGACTCGCGCTGGTGGTCCCCGATCATCAACGCCGAGCACCTCGCGATGCGCGAACGGGCGGGACTCGTCGACCTCTCCGCCTTTGCGATCTTCGACATCAGTGGCCCGGCAGCGTGCGCGGTCCTGGAGCGGCTGTGCGTCAATCGGGTCGACGTGGCGCCCGGCAGGACGGTCTACACGCCCCTCCTGAACCCGGCCGGCGGGATCCTCGCCGACCTCACGATCATGCGGCTGACGCACGACCGGTTCCGTGTCGTGACCGGCGGCGGCATGGGGATGCGCGATCGGAAGATCTTCGCGGACGCGTTGCCTTCGGACGGCTCGGCCCAGCTCCACGACAAGACGAACGCGTTCACGACGTTCGGGCTGTGGGGTCCGCGCGCTCGCGACATCCTCGGCGTGGCGGCCGATGGCAGCACCGACATCAGCCACGCAGGGTTTCCGTTCCTGTCCACCCGGACCGTCGATATCGACGGCGTCCGGACGCTCGCTTCGCGGATCTCGTACGTCGGCGAGCTCGGTTGGGAGATCTACGTCCCGATCGAGCAGGGTCGGCGGGTCTGGGATGCCCTCTGGCACTGCGGCCGGCCGCACGGCCTCGTTGCCGTCGGCATCGGAACGTATGCCGTCACGGCGAGGCTCGAGAAGGGCTATCGCGCTCACGGTGCGGAGCTCGAGCTCGACTTTGACCTGGTCGAGGCCGGGATGGCCCGGCCGACGCTCAAGGACGCGGACTTCATTGGACGGGCGGCCTACGAGCGACAGCGGGCGACGGCACCGGCAGCCACGCTCTGCACCCTCACTCTCGACGACCCGACCTCGTCGACTGGCGTCAAGCGCTACATGCTCGGCCGCGAGCCGATCCTCACCCTCGACGGTCGGCGGATCGTCGACGCGAAGGGTCGCGGCTCGTATGTGACCTCGGCCGGCTCCGGGCCGTCGGTCGGGAAGCACCTCCTGATGTCCTACCTGCCGCCCGAGCACGCCAGGGAAGGCACGAAGCTGCTGGTCGAGTACTTCGGGGAGCGCTATCCGGTGACGGTCGCCGTCGCCGGCGCGACCCCGCTGTTCGACCCGGAGAACGCCCGGATCCGGGCCTGACCGGTCGATGAACATCCTCGTCTGCGTCAAGCGCGTCCCCGCGACCGGCGGCCGGATCCTGCTGACGCCCGACGGATCGGACATCGACACCCGGCATCTCGGGTTCACGGTCAGCCCGCACGAGGAGTGCGCGGTCGAGGAGGCCGTGCGGATCGTCGAGGCGCAGGGCGGCACGACGACGGTTCTGACCCTCGGCCCGGCGGAGGCCGAGGAACAGCTCCGCGATGCGATGGCGATCGGGATCGAGCGGGCCGTGCTGCTCGAGACCGACGGTCGCGACTGGGACCCGATCGCGACGGCCGACGCGATCGTCGAGTCGGTCCGGGCCCAGGAGGCGGCCAACGGCCCGTTCGACCTGATCCTGTTCGGCAACGAGTCGGCGGACAGCGGCGGGTTCCAGGTCGGGATCCGGGTCGCGGCCGCGCTCGGCCGCCCGTGCGTCACCGGCGCCAAGGCGTTTGCGCTGGGCGACGGCACCGCGACGGCCCGACGAGAGGCAATGGGCGGGGGCTGGGAATCGTTCGCGCTGCCGCTCCCCGCGGTCGTGACCGTCAAGGAAGGGATCAACCTCCCGCGCTACCCGTCCGTGCCGGGGAGGCTCCGCGCCAGGAAGAAGGAGATCGAGCGGTCGACGCCGGCGTGGGCCGCAGGCGGCCTCGAGAAGATCGTTCTCCGATTGCCGCAGCAGGAAGTCACGAGCGCCACGATCCTCGGCCAGGGCGCCGACGCCGCACCCGCGGTCGTCGACCTGCTCGTCCGGATCGGGGTCGTGGACACGTGAGCGGCCCGATCCTCGTCCTCGTCTCCCTCGCCTGGGATGCGCCGGACCGCGGCTCGGCGGAGACCCTTCGCCTCGCCCGCCGCCTCGCTGCCGCGACGGGCGGCGCGCTCGAGGCGCTCGTCATCGCCGATGCCCCGACGGCTCGGGCAGCGGCGGCGTCGCTCGCGGGATCCGGGGCCACGTCCGCGATCGTCGTCGAGCATCCGGGGCTGACCCTCGATCACCCGGACGGCTGGGCCGCGGCGGTCGAGCAGGTCGCCCGTACCCGTGGCGCCGAGGCGGTGTTGGGAATCGGGACGGAGCGCGGCAACGACCTCCTGGCCCGGGTCGCCGCCAGGATGGGCCTGCCGATGGCGGCCAACTGCCTCTCGATCGAGCCCGGTGACCGCTACCGGCTGACCCGCCAGCGCTGGGCCGGCAGCCTCCTCGAGGACTGCTGGCTCGACGCGGCCGTCCGCCTGATCACCGTCGCCCCGAACACGGTCGCGACGGAGGCGCCGGATGCCTCGCCCGCGCCGGCCGTGGAGGCGATCCCGGTGACCCTGACCGACGCCGATCTCGCGGTCCACGTCACGAGCCGCGAGGCCCCGGAGCGCGGAGGGATCTCGCTGTCCGACGCGAAGGTCGTGGTCGGTGGCGGCCGGGGGGTCGGCAGCACCGAGGGGTTCGCGGACCTGGAGGAGCTCGCGGCGCTCCTGGGCGGCGCGGTCGGTGGATCGCGGGTCGTCACCAGCGCCGGCTGGCGGCCGCACTCGGACCAGATCGGACAGACGGGCCTGCGGATCGCGCCGGACCTCTACATCGCGTGCGGGATCAGCGGCGCGATCCAGCACATCGTCGGCTGCAAGGCGGCGAAGCACATCCTCGCGATCAACACGGACGCCGAGTCGCCGATCATGGGCGTCGCCGACTACGCGGTCATCGGCGACCTCCACGCGGTCGTGCCCGCGATCTCGGCCGAGCTCCGTCGGAGGGGTGTCTCCGCCGGCTGACCGGGAATCACAGGAAGGCGTATTCCGCGACAGTCCGCGCCCGATCGTGTCGTCGCGCGGCCCCGAACCACTCGGATCGCGGCATCTCACGCGTTCTGATGGTCGAGCGGGCGGCCACCTCGCGCCAGCCCACGGGCCGTTCGGCTCGAACGGGCCGTTCCCGCCACGAGCCGTCCGACGCCACAGCTGAGGCCCGTCGGCTCTGGCGGTGCGAGCGCGCCCGCGTCACCGTTGCGGTGGAGGCGGTGCACATGCTCACGATCACACGCGACCGCCCGCGTCGAGGGCCGGAACGAGCGTCATCCGGGATCGATCAGCGGGAGCTGACGACGAGGGTCGAGGCGATCCTCAACCGACACGCAGCGGTCGGCCTCGCGATCGGCGTGGTCCGAAACGGCGAGCTCGAGTTCTTCCACGGCCACGGGGTGACCGACATCGACACCGGTCGACCGATCACGGAGGACACGGTCTTTCGGGTCGCCTCGATCACGAAGACCTTCACGGCGATCGCCGTGATGCAGCTCTGGGAGGAGGGGCGGATCGACCTCGACGCGCCTGCGAACGAGTACCTCCGCGCGTTCCGGTTGATCCCCGCGAGCGCGACGTTCGCGCCCGCGACCGTTCGTCACCTCCTGACCCACACCGCCGGCGTGCCCGAGGTGCTGCATCCCGCGGACCTCCTCCGGCCGGACTGGGGCGACAGCGTCCGACCCGGCGCCCCGATCCCCTCGCTCGCGACGTACTACCGGTCCGGGATCCGACTCGAGTGGGAGCCGGGTACGACCTTCGTCTACACGAACCATGGATTCGCTGCGCTCCAGCAGATCGTCGAGGACGTGAGCGGGCAGCCCTTCGAACGCTTCCTCCGCGAGCGCATCCTCGAGCCTCTCGGGATGACCGACAGCGACGTCGTCCTGACCGACGACGTCGAGCGCCGTCTCGCGACTGGGTACACGCTCGGACCGCGCGGGCCCAGGCCCGTCACCGACCGGGCATGGGTCACGACCGGCGCATCGTCGTTGACCTCGACGACGCGCGACATGGCCCGCTACGTCGCGGCGCTCATGGGCGGCGGCACGAACCAGCACGGCTCGATCCTCAGGCCCGACACGCTCGCGACGATGTTCGAGCGCCACTTCCGGCCCGACCCGCGGGTCCCGGGCATGGGCCTCGGCTTCGATCGCAACATGGCCGGCGGTCATCTCGTCGTGGGGCACGGCGGGATCCTGCCCGGCTTCAACTCGCAGATGTTCGTGGCCCCCGACGACCGGGTCGGCGTCATCGCCTTCACCACCGGGGCGAGCCTGGCGATGCTCTGGCTGCCCACGGAGCTGGCGGGGCTGCTCGACCACCTGCTCGGGGTTCCGCGCGACGAGATCCGCACGGACGTGCCGCAGCGGCCGGAGACGTGGAGCGGGATCTGCGGCACGTACCAGCTGCCCGGCCCGCTGACCAACATCCGGGCGAGGCTGATGCTCGGTGCCGGTGTCCAGGTCTTCGTGCGCGGCGGCCGGCTGATGCTCCGGGAGCTGACCCCGATCCCGGCGCTCCTCAAGGGCCTGCCGCTGCACCCGGACGACCCGGCCGACCCGGACGTCTTCCGGATCGATCTCCGGCAATTCGGGCTGCCCACGGCCCGCGTCGTGTTCAGCCGGGACGGGGGGCAGGCGACGGCGGTCCACATGGACCTGTTCCCGATGTCCCTGCGCCGGCAACGACGGGCGAGCGTCCGCCGGGCTCGCGTATCGACCGCCGCGCTCGCGGCCGTTCTCGCCACGACCGCCCGGGCGGCGGAGGTGCGACGGGCGACCGTGCGCCCAAGCCGGGCCGGCTAGCGCCGCAGACGGACCCTCCGAGGAGGATCGATGGCCATCGACAGGCTCACACTGGAAGACCAACTGATGCTCGACGCGAGCACGGCCTGGCCCCAGGACATCGCCGCGCTCGTCCTCCTCGACGGCGGCGAGCTGTCCGATTCGAGCGGCCGGTTCCGGATCGAGGCCGTCCGTGATGCCGTCGACGCCCGGCTGCACCTCGTCCCGCGGTACCGGCAGTGCATCCGCACGCCCCGCCGCGGGCTCGGCGGCCCCTACTGGGTGGACGCCCCGACCTTCGATGTCGGCGATCACGTCGGCGTCGTCCAGCTGGCCGCTCCCGCCGACGAGGCCGAGCTCCTGCGCGCGACCGAGCGTCTCCGGCGACGCCGCCTCGATCCGTCGCGGCCGCTCTGGGAGCTGTGGTTCCTGACCGGGTTGTCGGACGGGCGGGTCGGCCTCTTCGTGCGGATGCACCACGCCATCGCGGACGGCCGGGCCGCGCTGACGATGGTCGCCGCGTTCCTCGACCTGGACCCGGCGGCTCCCGCGCCGCCGGCCCTCGGCTGGACGCCGGCCGATGCTCCGGCGTCCGCCGCGCTGCTCGCCGACAACGTGCGGCGACATCTTCGGTCGCTCATCGTCGTGACTTCGACGTTGCTGCGGCCACGATCGACGCTTCGGCGACTGCGGGCGGCCTGGCCGGGCACCCGCGAGCTGCTCGCGGAGCCGCCGGGCTCGAAGACGAGCCTCGACCGCCGGGTGGGTCCGGACCGCAACCTGGCCCTGATCCGGACGAGCCTCCACGACGTGAAGCGGATCGCCCGCGCGCACGACGCGACGACAAACGATGTCCTCCTCGCGCTGACGGCAGCGGGGCTGCGCGCCGTCCTTCGCAGCCGGGGGGAACCGCTCGAGGGCATCACGACCCCCGTCTACGTGCCGGTTTCGCTGCGCGGCCGGATGCACGGTCGGGTCCCCGGCAACGAGATCGCGCAGATGGTCGTTCCGCTCCGACTCGATGTGTCCGATCCCATCCGCCGGCTCGAAGGGATCGCGGCCGAGACCACGGCCCGCAAGGCGCGGCCGCGGACTTCGCTGGGGTCGCTGTTCCGCGTCCGGTTCCTGAGGCGCCTGTTGCTCGAGGCGATCGCACGTCAGCGGGTCAACGTGACCACGGCGAGCCTGCCCGGCTCGAGCCGGCCGCTGTTCTTCGCGGGGGCGCGCCTGCTCGAGGTGTTCCCGATCCTGCCCCTGATCGGACCGGTGGCCCTCGGCGTCGGTGCGGTGACGTATGCGGGCACGCTCCGGATCGGCGTCACCGCCGATCGCGAGGCATACCCGGACCTCGAGGTCTTCGCCGCCGCGGTCCGAACGGAGCTGGACCGGCTCGGTCGCGCCTCGCCGATGGCGGCCGCGGCATGAGCGCGGTGGCCGGGATCCTCGAGCCCACGGGCGCAGGCATTCCCGGGTCGCACCGGGACCTGATCGACTGCCCGCCGGTCGCCGCCCTCACGACGGTCATGCCCGACGGGTCGCCGCAGACCTCGGTGGTGTGGTGCGACTTCGACGGCGAGCTCGTCCGGGTCAACACGATGCGCGGCTTTCAGAAGGAGCGGAACATGCGCCGCAATCCGCTCGTGACGCTGCTCTGCTTCGACCCGCGGGAGTCGCTCCGCTACCTCGAGATCCGGGGCACGGTCGTCGAGATGACCGAGGACGGCGCGGCAGACCACCTGGACGCCCTGGCTTCCCGGTACATGGGCCGGCCGGTCCGGTACTTCGGCGAGTGCATCCAGGCCGGCTTCGCCGAGACCGAGATCCCAGTCCTCTGCCGCATCCGTCCGACGCGCGTCGTCGCCCTGGACGCGCGACCGGGGTGCACGGACCGATGACTCGCATCGAAGCGCCTGTCGCGCCCTCCGCAGTGCCGCTTCCCACTTCGCACCTCGACCTGCTGGAACGGCCGATCTGCGGCGTCCTGACGACGATGTCGCCGACCGGCCAGCCCGAGTCGAGCCTCGTCTGGGTCGACCACGACGACGAGTGCGCGACCGTGAACACGACGCTCGAGCGCCGGAAGGCGCGGAACCTCCAGGCGAATCCGAAGGCGAGCCTCCTCGTCGTCGACCCGGACAACACCGGCCGGTTCATCCAGATCCGAGGCGATGCCGAGCTCGTTCGCGACGGCGCCCTCGAGCATGTCGATCGGCTGGCGCGCCGGTACACCTGCCACCCGCGCTTCTACGGGTTCGTCTATCCGGCGGAGCAGCAGGCGCGCGACACCCGGGTCATCTGCCGGATCCACGCCCGACGGATCACGCTGGACGCGATCCACGCCTGACGCACGCAGCGTCGCTCTTCGCGGAACACGCAAGAGCCGAAGGGCCTGTCCCCTCGGCAGGCCCTTCGGCAGTGTGCTGGGTCAGCGGAGCCGTGGCTCCATCGGCGTCAGGCCGGAACGCCTGCGGGCCGCAGCACGGGGACCTTCTCCGTCTCCGGTCGTGCCGCCCACACCAGGCCGAGCCCGGCGAAGATGAACACGAACCCGACACCTGCGAAGAGGCCGGCAAGTCCAAGACCCATCTGCAGGGCCGAAGCCGTCACGGTGCCGACACCCAGCTCGCCGATCAGGGCGTGGGCCACGCCGGTCCAGGCCTGGGCACGGACCGCCGCGTCGACCGGGTTGGTGCGGTCGAAGTTGGCCCAGTAGCGGCCGTCGACCGGGACCTGATACTCGGTGCCCGCCTTGTAGACGGTGCCGTCGGGCGCCGTGAAGTCCTTGTCGAGGACAACGGCCTGCGTGCCGTGCAGCGTGTGATAGGCGACCGTCGCCATCTGGAACATGTACTCGCTGCCGGTGTTGACGACCGGGTCGTTCGGGTTGAGGTCACTGGCCACGACCGGATAGCCCCAGTCGTTCGTCAGCAGGCCCATGATGCCCTGCGCCTCTTCGGTCGTGCCGCCCGAGGTGAGCTGGCCCTGCTCGTTGTAGGCGAGCGTGACGTTCTGCGCCGCGCTGAACGCATTCAGCGAACGATAGCCTTCCTGGGTCTTGATGAACGTGAACGCGCCGACGGCCGCGAACGCGAGCCCGAAGACCGCGAGGACGATTCCAAGGCGTTGAAGCCGCTTCGTCATTTCCTGTTCTCCTTTGCCCTGTTGATGTTGTGATTTGGCCTGAGGGAAGGTTGGCCCGGCCGTCCGTCGACCACCCGTGTCGGACGGCCCGTTGCGTCCGAGCCATTGGGCACGAGGCCCTGGGACCTCCGCCGCCTCTCGGAACGTCCGACGCGGCCCGACGCGGCCCGACGCGGCCCGCGCGGCATCCGCGCCCCGATTGGTGGTCGCGGCCGGCGTGGAGGCATGGTCGAGGGCTCCGGCCGAGCGACCGGAGCCCTCGTGGCGCCGGTCATCCCGGCGCACGTCGCAGCGAGGTCACCACGCCCGAGCGCGGCTCACCGTCGCGATGCGACGTTCAGCTGGGGTGCTCCGTGTCCCGAGAGCGCCGGACCATGCCGGACAGCAGGACGGCGGCACCGATGCCGATCAGCAGGATCGGCCAGGCGTCCCCAAGCTCGAACGGCGGGGCGCCGGTCTGGAAGATCGTCTCGAAGTACCACGCCCCGACGAGCAACATGACGAGCGAGACGAGGCCGACCCGGATTCCGTACGCGATCGCTGTCCCGTCGTGGGACCGCAGACCGTGGAGCAGGAGCCCGCCACCGGCGGCGGCCGGGATCAGGGCCCAGGCGTACGCCCAGCTCTGCCAGGTTCCGGTCTGGTCCATCGCCAGCAGCATCAGGCCGACGGTCGTGACGATCGCACCGCCGATCGTGAGCCCCTCCGAGCCGGGCCGCCGTGTCAGCAGGCCGGCGCCAAGGAGCAGCACGCCCGGGATGATGACGAAGGAAGTCCAACCGCTGCCGGCCAGCCAGCCGGAGGGGTCGATGTCGATCGCCATGAGGCCCGCGGCGATGAGGCCGACGACCATCAGGCCGCCGCCGATCAACAGGTGGCCCTCGCGGTTCGAGGGGTGGTTCAGCGCGGTCACGTCGCACCTCCGACTTGGATCAGGCCGGACCAATCGGCGCGTGGGTCGATCGCCGGATGCCTCGTTGTCATCGATTCCCCCCGGATGGGGGACGACCAGTGCCGATGGGCTCGCGATCGGCGCTGAACGTCCTCTCCACGGTCAGGATGTCCGGTCGCGTCAGGCCGGCTGTGCCGCCGCGGTCAGCGCGAGGGCCAGCTCAGAGCCCCATCGCCGAGCCCGTTCCAGCTCGCCGTCGCGAAGCGGCCCGTAGCCGCCGTCGACGATGAAGCGCTCGGCCTTGGCGAGCCGGCGGTAGCCGGCCTTCCCGAGCTTCGATTCGATCGTCCCCGTCGCACCGCGCAGCGACCACCAGACCCGGGTCTCGAAGGTCGCCGCCCAGCCGCGCCCGATCGGCAAGGCTTCGAGCCACGCGCGGAGGAGCGGGTGCGAGACGTCGGCCGGTCGCGGTGCCTTGATGTCGCTGGCAAGTTGCTTCTCGACACCCTCGCGCGGTAGCGCGAAGGCGATGACCGGGGCGCCGGCGACAATGAGGTCGACATCTTCGATCGCCAGCCCGGTCGCCTCGTCCGTATGCAGAGCCTCCGCCCCCGGCCCGATGCCGTCGGCGATCGCCCGCGCGACCGCTTCCGTGTTGCCCCAATGGGATTCGTAGACAACGACGGCTTTCATGGCATGTCTCCTGGCAAGCTTCGTCGCTCGCGATCGTCCGTCCGCGTGATCGGTTGGGACAAGGGCCCTTCGTCCCCCTTCCGGGGGCTCGTTGGACGTGGCCTCCGGCCGCACCCGATCCATCCGCACGTCACGAGCTCGACAGTGAGGGCCGTCGTTGGACGGCCCTCACCCAAGGGACCTGCACGTCGCAGGCTTGCTTCGACCCCGCGATCAGCCCGCGACCGGAGCCGGCGCTGGACCGGCGACCGGCGCGAATACGTCCGGCCGCGACGCCAGCGTCCGCCACGCCACAAGCAGCACGGCGCCGAAGCCGAACAGGCTGGCGACCACGCTGACGATCCCGAGGACCGGGACGAGCGACGTCGACTGGAGCACCAGGATGCCGAGGATCGCGGCGACGTACGGGCGGTCATGGACCACGCCCGGCCAGATCCGAGCCTGGATCCATTCGCCGATCCCGATGCCGGCCACGAGGTAGCCGACGAACGCGATCAGCGGCCACAGCTGGAACAGGACGCCGAGTCCAAGTGGCGCACCGATGATGGTGATCATCAGCGCGATGGCGGCGACCGGGATGAGGATGAGCCCCATCACGCCGACCACGAGGGTCATGACCGGTTCCCGGACGATGGCCCGCTCAGCCGTCCGAACCTGTCGGCTGGCGAGGCCGGCAAGCAGCAGCCCGGCGACGATCGTCGCAAGGCCCATCCCGATCCAGAACAGCAGGAATGCCGGGGCCAGGACGGCGCCAACGGCGATGAGCGACGCGCGAAGATCCGTCACCTCACCGAGGACCGTGGCGTCACCCGCCTGGTGGACCTGCGAATCGACGGTCATGACGTCGCCCGTGACCACCGTCCCGGCGTTCAGCTGGACGTCGCTGCCCACGGCGACGATCGAGTCCAGGTGTGCTCCAGAGACAACGGCCGACCCGTTGATGGTCACAAGCCTGTTCACTTCGCCGCTGATCGTCGCCACACCATCGACGACGACGACAACATCGGCCTCCTCGCCGGCAGGGACGGTGACATCCCCGCGGACGGAGACCACGATGCGACCCGGTTGATCGACGGTCTCGGCCGCCAGGACGACCGGGACCATGAGGATGAAGGCGACGGACGCCGCCGCCACGAGACCGAGCAGGCGCGCCGTCATGTGAGGACCTCCTCTCCCTCCGGGCGATCCCGGCGAGCCAGCCTGGGCCCGAGCACCACAGCGAGCGAAACCGCGACGCTGAAGGCGATCGAGACGACGACGAGTACAAGGAACGTCTTCATGGCCGATCCTCCGGGCACACGTGACGACCCGGGCGAGATTCCCGGTCTGCACTCATCACAACCAACGCCGGCGCGCCACGGTAGTGCCATCGGGACTTGACTCGCATGCCGGCCAGCCCGGCTGGGCTGCTCGCGGCAATGACCAACGTGACGCATGACCCACGGCGGCAGGCGAAGCGGCCCTTGCCCCGACCAGCAAGCCGGCCTGAGCATGACCATGGCCGCGCCGGGACAACGCACGCCATCGCGCCCGCCACGACCCGCCGGAAATGGAGGTCCTGACATGTTCGGACGCATCGCATTCGTGGGTACGGCGATCAGCGCTTCGGCCGCCGTCGCGTTCGTCGTCGCTCGAAGCGAGTGGCGCACGTGGGGCGTCGACCCGGAAGAGGCGGCTCGCACCCTGCCCGGCGACGATCTCGTGGCCGGGGCGAATGCCGTGGAGACACGGGGCATCGACCTCCAGGCGCCTCCGGGCGACGTCTGGCCGTGGCTTGTCCAGATGGGCTATGGCCGAGCGGGTTGGTACAGCTACGACGCGATCGATATGGACCGCGCGAGCTCCCGGGACATCGCCGAAGGCCTTCCGGCGCTCGAGGTTGGCGACATCATGCCCACCCATCCTGGTGGTGGGTTCGTCGTCAAGGCGATCGAGCCGGGGCACGCCCTCGTCCTGTACCTGGACCGCGCGATCGCGCTGGAACAGGCCGCCCAGCATCCCGCGGGCGACGCAACGCCGAACCTCAAGGCGACCGGACGCTTCATGGACGCCGCGTCAGGTGAGTTCGCCGCCAGCTGGGCCTTCGTCCTCGAGCCGACCGAGTCGGGTGGCACCCGGCTGCTCGAGCGCGCACGAGCTCGCCTCGAGGCGCCGTCGGGAGCGACCACGTTCCTGCGACCGATCTTCGGCTTCGGTGTCTTCGTGATGATGCGCCGGCAGCTGCTCGGCATCCGGGAGCGCGTCCGGGTGGCGAAGCGGCCGTTCAACGAAGGACCTGCGGCGGCGCCTTCTGCCGCCTGACCCGAGACCGGCGGCCGACTTGGGCAGAAGGGAAGACGTCGACCGACGCGTTCCCTCCGCCTCGGCCGCACCGCCCGAGTCAGCTCACGGACCTGGGCAAGACCGTGCTCGGCAAGACGTAGTGGCACATCGTGCCGAAGGGCCGGTCTGAGTCAGGTCTGAGGGCCCCCTGGTTTGAGCATCGTCACGAGCCGGCCGATCCGAGCTCGATGGGATCCGAAAGGGACCATCGACACACCACGCCCTCGATGTGGCCGGCGCTCAGCCCGTCGTACGCCGGGCAGACCCAGCACCGCTCGATCGGCACGAGGCCTTGTCGCGGACAGATGACCTGCCCTTCCTCGACGGCCAGGATCCGATCGCGGCTCCACGACCTCGAACGCCGACGCACCTTCATGAGCGATTCCTCCTTCCCGGAGGCTGGCCGATGCAGGGATCTCTCGAAACGAGCCAGAGGTCACGAATGGAAGCGACAGGCGGCCCGTCGGCGGAAACCGGTTCGAGAAGCCCTCCACGAGAGGCTGTCCGGCACTGGTTCGGCATCCACCCGAGCCGGATGGTGATCGTGAACGCAGCTGGAGATCGACAATGTCCACATTGGCGCCAGGTGGCGGGCAGATGATCCGGTCCTTCGTGGATCACGAGCATGAAGAGCTGGCCAGTGGCATCGACCGGATGCACGAGGTTGCGTGCGAGCTGCCGATGCTCTCGGCCGCGTCGAGATCAGTACGGGTCGAACGGGTGCTGCGGTGGGTCGAGGAGACACTCAGGCCCCATATGACATGGGAGGAGACGTGGCTCTTCCCGACGATCGACGACCGTGCACAGACACGCTGGGCAACGCGGCTGGCCCGCTTCGACCACCGACAGATCGCCCACCAGGCCGAGCAGCTCCGAACGCATTGTTCCCAGCTCGAGCACGGTCCGTCCGCGGACGCAAACGAGGAGATCCGCGGCGACCTGTTCGGACTCGAGGCGCTGCTTCGGGCCACGCTCGAACGCGAGGAGGCGTTCCTCCTGCCGCTTCTGGAACGGGAGGCCGAAGCATGGACACCGGAGTCGCGGGACTGAAGACCATGAATTTGACGGATGCCGCAAGCCGCGTCAGGCATTGGGGCTTTCTGGCCCACCCCGATCTGCCCGACGGTCCGGGACCTGCCTTCCTGCTGGTGGCCCTGAGGCCGGCCCCGACCTTGCAGCACTATGACCCCGAGGCGGTCGACTATTGGGTGACGGATCGAGGTCGCGGTGAGCGACGCACCCTGACCCACGACACCCGGATGCCGCATTCCGAGGACTTCGCCTGGGGCCTGATCCGGCTCGTCGATCGGCTCGGGATCTCGAACGAATACCTGACGTTCGGGGGCCACCTCGACGCGGCGTCGGTCGACGATGTCGTCGTCGGTGCATTCACCTCGCCAGCCCCGCTCCTTCGTCGTGGCGGCCACTCGCAGGGCATGGATCCCGGGGCCGACGCGGTCGGAGCGTTCTTCGGACGGCTCATGGTTGCCGTTGACTTCACGCCCGGCTTCGAGGCCGACTTCGCCAAGTCAGATCCGCTGATCCGTTACGCAGCGTTCATCCGCGATGGCCTGGCTCGCCGGCCCGCGGGCGGCGGCGCGGGGCCGATCGATGACGAGCTGACGACCCTGCTTCGAAGGGAGGCAACGCGGCTCCGAACCGCGGAGGCCGAGCGTTGGGAGGCAGCCGGCGCCTTGCTGGTGGCGGGCGCCGACCCACCGACCCGAATCTAGGGCCACTGGTGAAACCGGTGCCTGCGCTGATGCGACGCACGCAGAGGTGGCCGTGGTCATTGCCCAACGACGGCTCCGCCCGTGGCTTGCAGCGGCGATCGCGCTCCGCCGGACCAGCCGGCCAACGCTTGGGTCCTCGGCGCGTCATGCAGGGCTCGAACCGGTGATCCTCTCGAGGACCGACGTCTCGCGGACCGACAACGTGGTTCACAGCGCCCGCGCTGCGATCATCCGGGGCGTTGTCTGGGCGGTAGCTCTGGTCTCCGTTGGCCTGCCGCAGATCGGGTTCGATCTGCTCGGCGTGGCCGCTCCCGGCTGGTTGCCCGTCGTCGATGTGGCCCTGGTCGCCGGAGCGTTGGCGCTGAGCCTCGCCTGGCAACCGGCGCGCTCGCTGTCTCGGTTCTTCGTTGTCCTGCTCCTGCTCCAGCCCGCCGTCCATTCCGACCTTTGGCCACGGTCGCTGGCGGCCTGGCAGGCGACACTCCCTGGCGGGCAGCCACTCCGGGCGGAGTTCCTGCTCGAGTCGGTTGTCGCGGGTGCGATCGTCGCAGCCCTCCTCTTCAGCGGACTCCGGCGGCGCCGGATCTTCCTCACAGCGGGTCGGGCTGACGCGCCGGTCGAACCAGTCCGGGGGCTCATCCACGGCCCGATGAGCTGGGCCCACGTCGGACCCGTGTCCGCGGCTTTGATCGGACTCGGCACCCTGGCGTTCCTGGTCACCGCCGGGAACGCACCGACCCTGGAACGCGCCCTGGCGGTCCTGCCGGCCGTGCTCGTGATCGCGGCGCTCAACAGCGTCAACGAGGAGGTCACCTTCCGCGCGGGGCCGGTGGCTGCCCTCGACGGCGTCCTCGGCCGTCGCGAGCTCGTCCTCCTTGTCATGGCCATCTTCGCGATCCCCCACTACTTCGGCGTGCCGTCGGGGTTGCTCGGGGTGGCCATGGCCGCCTTCTTCGCCTGGTGGACCACGAAGGCCCTGCTGGAGACGCGTGGCCTCCTTTGGCCGTGGGTCATCCACCTCGTCCAGGACATCCTGATCTTCACGTTCATCGGGGCGGCCGCCCTGGCGTAGCAACGAGACCCGCTCGTCGGCCTAGGTACCGCCGGCGGCGGTCGCTGCCACCGTGCGCGGGTCGGCCGCCTCGATGTCGCGAAGCTGGGGCAGGACCCGGCTCCCGAGGAGCTCGATGAGGGCCGGGTCGTTGGCTTCGGCGAAGTTGACGATGACGTGCTGGACGCCTGCCTCGGCCAGTCTGCCGAAGCGCTCGACGATCGCGTCCGGCGACTCGGGCGCCTGGCTCCAGGCCCCGCCGCTGCCGAGCCCGACGCCCTGCATGTTCGTCCGCTCGATCTCGCTGAAGTCGCGACCAACCGCGGTGCAGTGCTCGGCCAGGACCCGGTACTTCGGCAGCACCTGATCCGGTCCCCCGAACAGGTTGGAGGCATCGGCGAATTGCGCAACGAGCCGGAGCGTCTTCTTCTCGCCACCACCGCCGATGAGGATCGGGACGCGCGGCCGGGAGATCGACTGGGGGACGTTGAGGAGGCGTGACGCGTGGAACCGGCGGCCCTCGAAATCCTCCTCCGAGCCGCGCTCGCCCTGCCACATGCCGTGGGCGATCTGGAGCGTGTCCTCGAGCATCTCGAACCGCTCCGAGGTGGACGGCCAGGGGAACCCGAGGCCGTCGGCTTCGGCCTGGTTCCAGCCGGCACCGATGCCGAGCCAGGCCCGGCCGCCGGAGAGGACGTCGAGCGTCGTCGCAGCCTTGACCCACAGGCCCGGGGCGCGGTAGGCGGCGCCGCCGACCATCAGCCCGAGCCGCGCCCGCTGGCTGTGGGCGGCCAGGAAGCCGAGCGTCGTCCAGCCCTCGAGCATCGGCTGGAGCTCCGAGTCCGGCCCGCCGATCTGCCAGAAGTGGTCCATCACCCAGATGGAGTCGAAGCCGACCTCATCGGCGGTCCTGACGGAACGGGAGAGGGTCGGGCCGATCGCCTCCGGTCCGCCAGGCCAGGTGAACGAGTAGATCTGCAGTCCGAGCTTCATGACGTCGTTCCTTTCGTGCCACGCCAGGCGGCCGTGGCCCGATCCAGGGCCTCGATCTCGTCAGGGGTGAGCGAGAAGGCGAGGGCGCCGGCGTTGTCGGCCGCCTGGCGCTCGTTCTTGGCGCCCGGGATCGGAACGACGAGCTCGTTCTCGATGAGCCAGCGCAGGGCGACCTGGGCCGGGCTCCGACCGTGAGCGTCGCCGATCTCCTGGAGCAGGGCGACGACGGGCGTCACCGCCTCGCGCTCCTTCCCGCGGAACCGGGGCATGAAGCGGCGGAACCCGGTCGCTCTGGCGCCTGCCGAGTACTTGCCGGTGAGGGCGCCGTTGGCCAACGGCTGATTGGCAATCAGGGTGACCCCAAGCTCGCGGCACGTATCGAGCACGCCGTCGGTCTCCGGCTGGCGGTGGAGCAGCGAGTACTCGATCTGGTTCGAGGCGAGCGGCAGGCCGCGCTCTGCCAGGACGGCGTGGGCGAGCCGCATCTGGTCGGCCGAGTAGTTGCTGACGCCGACCGCCCGGACCTTGCCTTGCTCGACGGCGTCGGCCATCAGGTTCATGAGTCGCGCGATCGAGACCCAGCGAGAGGGGTAGTGGTGCATGTACAGGTCGACAGTCGTCCGCTGGAGGAGCTCGAGGCTCCGCGCGAGCGCCGCGGGCATCGCGTCGGTCCTCGACAGCATGTTCGGCGGGAACTTCGTCGCGATGAGGACATCCTGCCCGTGGGCCAGCTCGCCGAGCCGGCGCTCGGAGGCGCCGGCGCCGTACATCTCGGCGGTGTCGAAGAAGGTCGCACCTGCGGCGACGCTGGCGTCGAAGGCACGCTGCTCCTCGTCGCGACTCGCGGGGCCGCCACCGTAGGCGAGCTTGGCCGGGGTCCAGCGGGCACGGCCCGACGGGTCGCCCCAGGTCATCGCCCCGACCCCGAGTCGTGGAACGATCACGTCGCTCTTGCCCAGCGCGCCGAGCCGCCCTGTCATGGCGCCCAGCATACGCCTGACTAGTCAATGATTACAAGTACCGACTATTGTGATCGACGACGACTGAATTGACCCTGAATCGCGTTAGACTGCGTTCATGAGCAACTCGCCGGCTGCTCGCGAGACGGCCGCCCTCGTCGATCTGATGTGGCTGGTCATGCGCCGGATCTGGGACCACGCCGAGGAGCGACTCTCCCCGTACTCCTTGAGTCTCAAGCACAACTGGGCGCTCCACGCCCTCGACGAGCCGATGTCCATGAGCGCTCTGGCCGACCGCCTCGGGATCGACGCGTCCTACGTCACGACGATTGCCGACCAGCTCGAGGAGCGAGGGCTGGTCGAGCGTCGGCCGCACCCGACCGATCGGCGCGTCAAGAGCCTCGCGCTCACGGCGGAGGGACGGCGCCTCCGGGAGAAGCTCGCGGACGAGCTGTGGGTCGATGCGCCGGTCCTCGATGCGCTCACGGTCGATGAGCGACGAGAACTCTGGCGGCTCCTTTCACGGACCGTCGACGCGTCATCCGGGGAGGCCGAGATGACCCCGTTCTCAGCTCGGCAAGAAGGCGACGCCTAGACCCGCGCGCCGCTCGACGACCTGGATCGCCTGCTCCGGGGGCCTGCACATCCACACAGCGGAGCGCGGGGGTTCGGGACGCCGCCGGAATGCTCCCGGACACAGCCGGGCTCGACTGACCTTCGGCCCAGAGCCCGATCGGCAAATCAGTCGGAAAGGTCCCCGCGTTGGGAGTCCGAGCGCTCTATGCGCGACCACCATTTGATCGCACGATGGAGGCCGTGAACACGCGGAATGGAGGTCCTCCATGGAGCTCACCCTCACCCTTGGATTGGCCGGTTGGCTGGTCCTCATCGTTGGAGCGGCGCTCTTCGGCATCGCGGCCCAGCTCGTCGGCGACGCGCGGAGCGACTACGAGTGGGTCGTCGACGGGATCGCCGCGGGCCTCGGGGCGCTCGTCGCGAGCGAGTTCATCGTCGCCTGGCAGGCCACGGGACCGGTCTTCGACGGCCTGGCCCTCGTGCCCGCGGTCGTCGGCGGACTGGTGGTTGGTCTCGTCGTGGCTGTCGCCACGCGATTCCTGACCGGCGGCCACTACACCCACGGGGCGATGTCCGCCTGAACGGTCCCTGCGGACCGTGGGCGGGCGTGGGCCCGCCGAGTCGTCCGACTCGGCGGGCCCCGTGGTGCCCGGGAGCTGGTGCCTCATGGCCCTTGCAATCGTGACGTTGCGCAGGTTCCCGAGATCGGGCGCAGGTCGATGCTCGAAGGGAATTCGTCGCGCGGTTGCTCGCGACCATCGAAGGGAGCATGTGACCATGAAGAACATCCTCGTCGCCTACGACGGAGGCGAGCCGGCCCATCGGGCTCTGGAGACCGCCGTCGAGCTGACGACCCGCTTCGGCGCGACGTTGTCGGTCGTCAGCGTCGTACCCGTCCATGGCGGGCGGGCGCCGATCGACCCATGGGACGACCGTGTCACCCACGACCAGCAGCTGGCCGAGGCTCGCGACTACCTCGCGAGCAGAGGCGTCGTCGCCGAGCTTATCGAGCCCGCTGGAGATCCGGCCAAGGCCATCGAGCGCGTGGCGGACCAGGGCCATTTCGACACGATCATCGTCGGGTCCCGTGGCCTTGACGCCGTCTCGCGGTTCTTGCAGGGCAGCGTGTCGGAGCACGTCGCGACCCACGCGACGGCGACGGTGATCGTCGCTCGGTAGGTCCGGCGCCGCGCGCACAAGTTCGAGCACCGGCGCCCGGGAGGGGTGTCGGTGCTCTTCCTGTGTCGTCCGGATCCGTCAAGCCGCGTCGGGCACCGGCACGCCGACGTCGATGATCGCGTCGACGACGCCCCCGCCGCCGTCGTCGACCGTGACGGGCAAGCCCGTTGACCGGATCAGGCCGATCATCGCGCCGTTCGACCAGCGGATCGAGGCGCTCAACCTGGCGACATCATGGCCACGCGCCCAGGCGATCGCCCGAAAGAGCATCGCCCGACCCAGCCCGAGGTGCTGCCAGCTGTCCGCAATGGCGATTGCCATCTCCGCTTGCCCCGCACCGATCGGCTCCAGGCAGACGTGGCCGACGATGATCCGTCGACCGTCCGCGTCGGTGGACTCGGCGACGAGCCCTTCCCGGTGCTCATGGTCAGGACCGCAGAAGAAGCGGGCGGTGCCGTCGCCGATGCCCGGCGCGGCGCCGTGGAACCGCGCTTCCCGCGAATCCGGGGAGAGGTCCGCGTAGAAGCGGGTCAGTCCATCGCGATCACTTCGGGCGATGGGTCGGATCCGGTACGAACCTGGCGAACGCATGACCGTCATGACCAGATTTGACGACAGATCACCGCGAGGACATCAGGTCCGAACGGCCTCTCCACGTCGTCCATCCGGCAGGTCGATCGAGTGCGCCTCGGCCTCAGCCTGCGCGAGCGCGCGGGTGAGCAGATCGCCATCGCCCATCCGGACTTCCGAGCCACCTGCACCGCGAGGCCGAGCGCCTCTATCTCTGGCGGTCCGGCCGGCGCCCGGTGACGAACGGCCCGGGTCTACACGACGAACGGCGCTGGGACTCCAGGCCGCCTGCGCTCAGCCTGATCTGCGGCAGCACACGGCTCGCTGTGGGCGTCGGAATCGACCTGGTCCTGATCTGGGCGGCCCTGGTCGCCGGTTGGTCAGCCGCCGCCTCGGGCTCGCCGATCCGGGTGCGATCACCAACCAAGCGCAAGGAGGTTCTCGATGAAGATCGTCGTTCCCATTGCCCTGTCCCTCGCCGCGACGCTGATCGCCGTCGTGGCGAGCCGGATGATCACTCGTGCTGCGCTTCGCGCCCAGGCGCCGACGGAAGGCGCGGTGGCGGAGCCAGCCCCGGCGATCTGACGAGATCAAGGAGGCAACCGATGTTGCGGATCGCCGTGACGATCCTGTTGATCGTCGCGTGGCACTTCCCGACCACGTTTTTCGTTCCCCAGGACGCCCCGACGGAGCGAGGTTGGTTGATCTGGCCCTTCGGAAAGGCGTCGACCCCCGTGTTCGACGGTCTGCAGGGTTCGATCGCGCCGAGCTCACTCACGACCGTGGTCTCTCCGACGCTGGCGATGGCGCTGGCGGGGATTTCGTCCCTCGCGTTCATCGTGGCGATCGCCAGCCTCTGGGGGATCGTCATCCCGTCCGAGTGGTTCCGACCGTCCGCGATTGTCGGATCGGTCAGCGCGATCGCCCTGTTCGTGATCTACCTGAGCCCGCTGGCGATCCTGCCGCTCATCGCGGAGGTGGCCGTCCTGTGGGGCGTCCTCGCCGCCGACTGGACGCCGCAGAGCCTCGTCGGTTCTTGAACCACAGGCTCGACCTGGAAAGGAATGCCGTCATGAAGGTCCTTGTCACCACCGCGTCGAAGCACGGCTCGACCGCCGAGATCGCGACGGTGATCGCCGGCGTCCTTCGGGCGGCCGACGTGGAGGCCGACGTCATCGCCCCCGAGTCCGTGGACAACCTCGTTGGCTACGACGCGGTCATCCTCGGCTCCGCTGTGTACGGCGGTCACTGGCTCGAGCCGGCCAAGGCGTTCGTCCGCCGCTATCGGATCGAGCTTGCCGACCGCCCGGTGTTCCTCTTCTCGAGCGGACCGATCGGGGATCCACCCAAGCCAACGGCGGACCCGACCGACCTGGCCGAGATGGACGCGGCGACGAACGCGATCGATCACCAGGTCTTCGCCGGCCGAGTGACTCGAAGCCAGCTTGGCGTCTTCGAGCGTCTTGTCGTCACGGTGGTCCACGCCGACGGTGACTTCCGACCGTGGGACGACATCGCGGACTGGGCGATGGAGATCGCCCGGTTCCTGAAGGGGGAGCCGGTGCCCGCGCCTGCGGTGGTGAGTTGACCGCCGCCTCTCCAGGGTCGCCCGGGCTCGACGGTCAGTCGACCGGGTGACCCTTGATTCGGGCCATGTAGGCGGCCGCCTGGGCGCGTCGCTCGAGGTTGAGCTTGGCGAGGATCGAGCTGACGTAGTTCTTGACCGTCTTGTCCGACAGGAAGACCTCGGCCGCGATCTCCTTGTTCGTCTTGCCCTCTGCCACGAGCGCCAGGATCTTTCTTTCCTGTTGCGTCAATGTCCCGAGCTCGTCCGGCTGGTCCGACGATGCGATCCGCCGCATCCGCTCGAGGACCTTGCCCGTGACGGCCGGATCGAGAAGGGATTCCCCGCGCCCGACGGCTTCGAGGGCGGCGACCAGATCCCGGGCTCGGACCTGCTTGAGCAGGTACCCGCTGGCTCCCGCAACGATCGCTGCGATGACCGCCTCCTCGTCCGGATAGCTGGTGAGCATCACGACGCGGGTCGACGGGAACTCCGCCCGGATGTCGCGGCAGGCCTCGATCCCGGAGCCGTCCGGCAGTCGGACGTCCATCACGACCAGATCGGGCTGGAAACGACGCGCGGCCTCCAGCGACTCCGCGACGGTGCCCGCCTCGGCGACCACCTGGAACTCCGCTCTCCGGTCCAGCAGAGAGACAAGTCCCTGGCGGACGACCTCATGGTCGTCGACAACCAGCAGCGTCAGCGGTCGAGTCGGTCCCTCGGTCATGCGTCTTCACTCCCTGGGTTCGAAGCGAGCTCGTCGGCCGGCCGATGGACCTGGACCCTCGTCCCGGTCGCGTCGCTGAAGATCTCGAATGTCGCGCCGATCTCCGCCACGCGAGAGCGCATGTTGATGAGGCCCTGGTGACCGAGGGTGCCGATCGTCATCGGGTCGAACCCGTGGCCATTGTCCTCGATCACGAGGTCGAGCCCACCCGTTTCCGGGCTGTCCACAACGACGATGGCGCGAGTCGCGCCCGAGTGCCTCGCAATGTTGCTCAGTGCCTCGTTGACCACGCCGAGGAGGTGACTGGTCGCTGTCGGGTCGGGCTCCCGTCGAACGTCGCCGACGTGCAGCTCGACATCGATCAACGAGTTGTGCCGGAACTCCTCGACGACCGCCACAAGGCCGTTGACGAGCGTCGTTCCGCTCAAGAGCTCCGGCCGCAAGCCGAAGATGAAGTTCCGGATATCGCGGATCGTCAAATGCAGGCTGTCGATGGCGCGCTCGACGCGCCGTTCGACTTCCGCCGGGTCGTCGCGTACGAGATCGGGCACGTCCTCGAGCGACAGCCCGACCGCGTAGATGTTCTGGATGATCCCGTCGTGCAGGTCCTTGCTGATGCGCTCGCGTTCGTCGACCACGGCGAGCCGCTGGACCTGCTCGTGAAGCCGAGCGTTCTCGATTGCGATGCCAGCATGGACGGCAAACGTCTCGACCAATGCCTGGTCGTCCTCGGAGAACTCGTCGGCGCCGCCCTTGTTGGTCATGTACAGGTTCCCGACGGAGCGACCCTTGACCATGATGGGAACGCCAAGGAAGCTGTGCATCGGCGGGTGGTACGGCGGGAACCCGTAGCGTCGCGGATCGACGGCGATGTCCGGGATGCGGAACGACTGGCCCTCACGGACGATGAGCCCGAGGAACCCGTGACCGCGAGGAATGTGCCCGATCCGGGCTCGCATCTCGGCATCCATGCCGGCCGTGATGAAGCGTTCCATGACGCCGTCGGCGTCGACGATGCCCAGCGCCGCGTACTGGGCCCCGATGAGCGGCCGGACCTGGTCGACGATGACCTGCAGGACGTCGTCGACCGCGTTCAGCTCGGCAATCGCGCGGGTCGCCGTCTCGAAGGCACCGACCACCCCGCCCGACGTGGGACCTTCCCGGAGCCCGCTCACCGAAATCACGGTAGCAGAGTGCCCATGTCCGGCTGCGATGCTGCGGGCCGGTCGGCCCGAGACAACGTGCCTCTTGGCCCGTGGCCACCGGATGGTGATCCCACAGGCTAAGGCGATGGAAGCAGCCTTGGGGCGTGCGGTCCCGCGGATCCTCCTTGCGGTCGATCAGTCGGGCTCCTCGCGTGGCGCAGCGACGGAAGCGATCAATCGCGCGGTGTCGGAGCATGCCGCCCTGATCGTTCTGAGCGTCGTCGAGCCGCATAACCTGCACCTTCCGGGCGGGCGATCGCGGCGAGTCGATCAGGAGCGTGACCGCCTGACATCCGGTGCGCTCGAGATCGTCCAGCGAGCGCGCAACGCCGGCGTGCAGGCGACCTTCCTGATCTGGGAGGGTGATCCGGCAGAGGCGATCCTCGAGGCGTCGCGAGCGGAACATGCCAACACGATCGTGCTCGGTTCCAGGCCGCGCACGAATGTCCGCCGTCTGGTCCTCGGCAGCGTCTCCTCCCAGGTCGCGAAGCTCGCAGGGTGCGAGGTGGTCGTCGTTCCGGCCTGACCAGTCAGGCGCGGCGCCACCATCCGAATGCGTGGAATGCCAGCCCGACCAGGAGTGCCGTGCCTCCAAGCAGCGGGATCCGATCGCTGATCGGACGCGGAAGGTACAGGTCCGACACCGTCCCGCTCTCGGCACCGAGCTCCTCCGCGAGTGGCGTCAGCGGGCAGACCTGATTGTTGCTCCCGTAGATCAGGCACTCGGTGATCGCGATCCCCGCAGTCACGAGCGTCCGATGCCCGCTCCGTCTGCGGACGCCGTCCCAGGCGAAGACGGCGATGCAGCCGGCGATGACAACGAACGCGGTCGTGTGAACCGCCTTGATCGCCCGCAGGGCGACGGGTCGACGCCGTTCGGAGATCCGCCCGGCCATCGGGCGGGTGAGCCTGTCGCTCCAGACCGGCTGCCGACGGGTTGTGTTCACGGCATCTCCCTGCGTTCGCATCAAGCATCCGCCGGCACTCCGATCGGGACCAGAGCCATTCATCCCGCCAGCAACCGGACCAGCGACCCGATCGCATCGGTCCGGGGCCCGGATACTTGCCGTGGCTGGCAGGCAATGAGCGGAGGACCGGACATGGATGAGCGGGTCGCCTCGCGATCACCACATGACCTGGCCGCGATCGACACGTGGTGGCGGGCTGCCAACTACCTATCGGTCGGCCAGATCTACCTCATGGCGAACCCCCTGCTTCGCGAGCCCCTCGCGCCTGAGCATGTGAAGCCTCGCCTCCTCGGCCACTGGGGCACGACCCCGGGCCTGAATCTGGTCTACGTCCATGCGAGCCGGGTCATCCGCGAGCGCGACCTCGACGCGATCTGGATCGTCGGGCCCGGCCACGGCGGGCCGGCCGCCGTGGCCAACGCCTACCTCGAAGGAAGCGCCCGGGAAGTCAATCCGGCGCTGACGCTGGACGAGCCGGGCATGCATCGACTGTTCCGCCAGTTCTCGTTTCCTGGCGGCATCGGCAGCCATGTCACCCCGGAGACGCCGGGCTCGATCCACGAGGGAGGCGAGCTCGGCTATGCGCTGGTGCACGCCTTCGGCGCGGCGTTCGACAACCCGGACCTCGTGGTGTTCTGCGTCGTCGGCGATGGCGAGGCCGAGACCGGACCCCTCGCCGCGAGCTGGCACTCGAACAAGTTCCTGAACCCGGCCGTCGACGGGACCGTCGTGCCGATCCTCGCCCTGAACGGCTGGAAGATCGCGAACCCGACGATCCTCGAGCGGATCGGCGATGACGAGCTGATCCGGCTCCTGGAGGGCTACGGCTACGCACCGAAGATCGTGGCCGGGGACGAGCCGATGGCGGTCCACGAGCTGATGGCGGACACGATGGATGCCGTCATGGACGAGGTCGCCGCGATCAAGGTCGCCGCCCGCGCCGGATCGGTCGACCGACCGGCCTGGCCGATGATCGTGCTCCGAACTCCGAAGGGCTGGACCGGTCCGAAGGTCGTCGACGGCAAACGGACCGAGGGGACGTGGCGGTCGCACCAGGTGCCGCTGTCCGATGTTCGCGCGAAGCCCGAGCACCTGGCCCAGCTGGAGGCGTGGCTCCGCTCGTATCGACCCGAGGAGCTGTTCGACGACACCGGTCGGCCACAGGACGAGATTCTCGCGCTCTCTCCGAGCGGCGACCGACGGATGAGCGCCAATCCGCACGCGAACGGCGGGCTGTTGCTCGAGGAGCTCAGGCTGCCGGACTTCCGTCGCTACGGCGTCGCGGTCACCAACCCCGGGACGTCATCGACGGAGGCGACACGCGTCCTGGGCACGTGGCTCCGCGACGTCGTCCGGGACAACCCGACGAACTTCCGGGTCTTCGGGCCCGATGAGACGGCGTCGAACCGCCTTGACGCGGTGTTCGAGGTGACGGATCGCGCCTGGATGGGCGAGCTCCGGCCCGGCGACGATCACCTTGCCCCATCGGGTCGGGTCATGGAGGTCCTCTCGGAGCATCTCTGCCAGGGCTGGCTCGAGGGCTACCTGCTGTCCGGTCGCCACGGCCTCTTCGACTGCTACGAGGCGTTCATCCACGTCATCGACTCGATGTTCAACCAGCACGCGAAGTGGCTGAAGATGACCCGCGAGATCCCGTGGCGCCGGCCGATCGCCTCCCTCAACTACCTCCTCACCAGCCACGTCTGGCGCCAGGATCACAACGGCTTCAGCCACCAGGACCCGGGCTTCATCGACCACGTCGTGAACAAGAAGGCCGAGGTCATCCGGGTCTACCTGCCCCCGGACACGAACTGCCTGCTGTCCGTCGCGGACCACTGCCTGCGCAGCCAGAACTACGTGAACGTGATCGTCGCCGGCAAACAGCCCGCCCTCGATTACCTCTCGATGGACGACGCGGTCCTGCATTGCACCCGCGGGATCGGCATCTGGGACTGGGCAAGCAACGACGACGGCTCGCCGGACGTCGTGATGGCCTGCTGCGGCGACGTCCCCACGCTCGAGACGCTCGCCGCGGTCGGCCTGCTCCGTGAGCACCTGCCTTCGTTGAAGGTCCGCGTCGTGAACGTCGTCGACCTGATGCGTCTCGTCGACGAGAACGAGCATCCGCACGGACTGACCGATGGCGAGTTCGACGCGCTGTTCACGACGGATCGGCCGGTGATCTTCGCCTACCACGGCTATCCATGGCTGATCCATCGGCTCGCGTATCGGCGACGCAACCACGCCAACCTGCACGTTCGCGGCTACAAGGAGGAGGGGACGGTCACGACGCCGTTCGACATGGTCATTCGCAACGATCTTGATCGGTTCCATCTCGTCATCGACGTCATCGACCGGGTGCCCGGCCTCGGCTCCCACGCCGCGTCTCTCCGTCAGCACCTGGAGGACGAACGAATGCGCGCCCGGGCGTACGCGCGCGAGCACGGCGAGGATGCGCCGGAGATCCGGGACTGGACGTGGCCGGCCTGACCGCGGCACCGAACGCATGCGCGTCCTCGTCCTGAACCCCGGCTCCTCGAACCTGAAGGCGAGCCTGGTCTCGCCTCCTGACCGCGCGCGGTCGTTCGATCGGACGATCGATTGGGCTGGGAGCGATCCTCGCGGCGGGGCCCTCGCGACGGTCGAGGCAATCGTCGATGCCGCCGGTCCACCGATCGACGCCGTCGGGTATCGCGTGGTCCACGGTGGCGAGCGCTTCACCGGTCCGGCGCGGCTCGACGACGACGAGGTCGCCGCGATCGAAGCCCTCGCCGATCTCGCCCCACTCCACAATCCCGTCGCCGTCGCCACGATCCGGGCTGCCCGTCGTCTGCTCCCCGATGCGTCGCATGTGGCCGCGTTCGACACTGCGTTCCACGCGGCCCTGCCGGAGTCCGCCCGACGCTACCCGGTCCCGGGCAACTGGACCGACGCCGGGATCCGCCGGTACGGGTTCCATGGGTTGTCCGTCGACTGGTCCGTTCGGCGGGCATCGGAGCTGCTCGCCAGGCCGGCCGACTCGCTGGGTCTGGTCGTCGCCCATCTCGGCGGCGGTTGCTCCGTCACCGCGGTCGACGGGGGTCGATCCGTCGACACGTCGATGGGGATGACACCGCTCGAGGGCCTGATGATGGCAACCCGGGCGGGCTCGATCGATCCGGGCATCATCTTCCGCCTGCTCCGGGGCGGTCATTCTCCGAACGATCTCGAAGCCGACCTCGATCGTCGGTCCGGTCTCACCGGCGTCGCCGGAACGGCCGACATGGAGCACCTGCTCGCCGCGGAGGGCCGCGACGACGAGCGGGCGCGACTCGCCATCGAGATGTTCGTCCGACGAGCGGCCGCCGGAATCGCCGCGGCCGCGACCAACCTGGAGCGGATCGACGCGTTCGTCTTCACCGGAGGCATCGGCGAGCACGCCACGACGGTTCGGACACGGATCTGCGATCGACTGCACGAGGTGGCCCTCGACGGACGCGATCGTGACGTCGATGGCGACACGATCTTCGGCACCTCGTCAGGACCGGCGGTCCTGGGCGTCAGTGCCCGCGAGGACGTCGTGATCGCGGGTCAGGTCGCTGCCCTGCTCCAGGCTTGAACGAGGCCGGCCGGGCCCGTCTGTCTCCGCGAGCCGCGGCTCACTGAGGAGCGCTGCCGGGGCTGGAGGCGATCGCCCTCGCCTCGGCGACGCCGGCGAGGACCCCACGCGCCGCGGCAAGGTGCTTGTCGATCTCGGCGTTCAGGCGGATCGACGTGACCTTCAGCTCCAGCCAGGGCCGGTCTTCATCCGCCCATTGGACATCCATGCGGCTGGGGGCGAGGATGCCGGCCCCCGCCGCGCGCCACCGGCTCCAACGGCCGGTCCAGCGCACCTTCGGACCGTTGCCTTTGCTTCGATCCGCCTCACAGGACACCGGAAAGCCGGACCGGCCGTCGAATGCCACCGTCAACGCCACCTCCCCGTGCTCGCCGGTCGCGACCAGCACTGCCGTGCACGCGTCCACGGCACGCCAACGAACGTCGGTCCGGTGAAGCCAGGCGCTCGGAACGACCAGTGCCTGACCCCACGTGCCGGTCGGCGCCGACCGAATCGGACGCACCTTGGGTGGATGGGGCCGCACAGCCACGGCTCGCGACGCGCCATCCGAGCGACCGACAGGTCCACTGCCTACGTCGGCCCGTTGACGATCGCCACGACGAGGGTGACGACATGCGATCCGAGCCCGAGCGGTGGCATCTTTGGCGTCTCATCCAGGCGTCGGTCTCCAGGACCATCGTCTCGATCCGGGGCGTTCGACCGCCAGTGGCCAGCCGAACGAACCGTTCGACGGGTGGCGGCAGGGAAGTCATCCGGCACCGACGACCAAGCTGCAGGCAGCGGCCGTCCTGACCGCCGGCGCAGCCGCCATGGGACGCCCGGTCCATCTGTTTCTCCAGTACTGGGCGGTGGACGCCTTCCGCGCGGACCGCATCCTGGCCGATCACGGGCTCGCGCCCGAGGCCGGGTCCGCGGGCGCGAAGGCCGTCGCGCGTCTCTCAGCAGCCGGCCAGGCGCACTGGCGGGAGACCCTTGGCCTCGCCAAGGAGATCGGAGAGGTCGACATCGACGGCGTGGCGAAGACCAACGGCTCGCCATCGGATGCGCCCGAGACGACCACGTGCGTGGCTCCGAACGGCGTGTCGACGAGCCGTGACTCGAACGGAATCGGCCACAGCTCCATCGATCGCGCGTACGCGCCGCGGTAGGCCGCGCTGGCGCTCGCGGACGCCCTGTGCGAGAGGGACATCTGTCCAGCCTCCGACGACTTCGCCCTCAAGGCTGTCGTGCGGCCCCAGGTGGTCAGTGCCGAACGTCGTCTACCGCACGGGCTGGCCGGCCCGACCGAAGCGAGGACGCGACATTCCGGGTGGAAGGGGCCGAACGGCTCGCGGGATCCAGCCGACAGGCACTGCCTTCGAACAGGCTCGTTGACGATGCTCGTCCCACAACCGGGTGGCGACTTGACCGAGCCCCTGAGACCGAGCCCCTGAGCCTGGTGTCTCCGCATTCCTCGACGCCGCCGGCTCCGGCCAGATCGTCTTCATCTAGCAGGGAGGTCCGCCATGCCCGTCTACGAGATCGCGATGTTGATCGATGCACGAGGCCTGACCTGCCCCATGCCGATCGTCAAGACCGCCCAGGCCCTCCGCTCGGTCAACTCCGGCGACATCGTGGAGGTCTTCGCGACCGATGCCGGCGCCGTTCGTGACTTCGCCGCCTGGGCCAGGACGACCGGCAACGAGCTTCTCGAATCAACCTCCGACGGAGTGACCTACCGCTTCGTCATCCGCCACAAGTGAGAACGCCATGACAACCGCAGTGCTCGACCGCGCGACCGAGGTCGCTCCGCCGATCCCGTTCGAAGCCACCGCCCAGGAGGAGGGGGCCGCCGTCGCCACGAAGGAGCTGGTGATCGTCAGCTGGTCGGGTGAGCTCGACCGGGTCGGCTCGCTGGGCATCACCCGAAGCCTGATCCCCGGGATGGGCGAGCCTGCCGGAGCCGCGACGGCGATCTCGATCATGACCGAGGCCAACGCCTCGCTCTTCATCTAGGAGGCATGCGATGACTGCGCAAGCCACCATGACCCCGCGCCTGGTCGATGCCCGAGGCAGCTTCTGCCCCGGTCCGCTCATGGAGCTGATCCGCGCGATCCGTGAAAGTGCCGTCGGCGACGTCATCGCGGTTCGATCCTCGGATCGGGGATCGCGGACGGACATCCCGAAGTGGATCGACAAGGCCGGCCATCGACTGATCGGCATCACGGAGCTCGAAGGCTACGACGAGATCGTGGTCGAGAAGCTCCGCTAGGAAGACACTGGATGAACAGAGTCCTGATCCTCGGAGGCGGGGTGGGCGGCACCATCGTCGCCAACCTCCTCGCCCGTCGCCGGTCCAGCCAGCCGGACCTGCAGGTGACCGTCGTCGACCAGACCGGCCGCCATGTCTACCAGCCGGGCTTCATGTACGTCGCGGTCGGCGGCGATCCGCCGAAGCCACCGAAGCCCGGTCGACTCTGGCATCTGGGCAAGATCGTCTTCAACAAGACCTACTGGCACACCGTGCCGAAAGGTCGCTTCTAGTCTGTCCCGATCCGCCTTCGTCGACTCCTGAACGGGCGCGATGGCCTGCGCGAACGGTCCTGTCGGCCGTGGTCGCAAGCCACCATCCGCGGGAGGATTCAGTCGAGCGACCTGCCCCGGAGCCTCGTCGGGATTCCGCGGACCCGCTCGCAGGTCGCCGACCGACGAAGGCCAAGGAGTGCGGCCATGACTGCTCAGCCAACCACAACCACGGTCAATGGGGATCGTCCTGGCACGGCGACCGTCAAGCGGCTGTACCGGTCGAACTCGAATCGGGTCTTCGCCGGGGTGTGCGGCGGGATCGCCGAGTACTACCACTCCGATCCGCGCGCCGTCCGGCTGCTGACGGTCCTCCTCACGGTGTTCACGGGCATCTTTCCGATGCTGTTCGTCTATCTGCTCGCGGCCATCGTCGTCCCCGAGGACGGCGCCGAGGCGCCGGAGGGTGCGCAGACAGCCGGGTCCGGTCGGCTCGGAGTGCTCGTCGGCGCGCTGTTGATCGTCGCCGGCGTGGCCGGGATCGCCACGGTCTGGCTGCGGGTGTCCTGGGATGCGTTCTGGCCCGTCGCCCTGATCGGCCTCGGCGCGCTCATCCTTCTCGTCGCCCTCCGCGGGCCAGGAGACGCCGAAGGACAGCAGTAGACGTTCTCGTCGCGATGCGAGCAGGCATGGCGCGACCAGATCGCGGCATCGGGCGATACACCGCGAACCGGCTACGGAACTCCGAGGACGTGTTCGTGGGTTACGGCGACGTCGTCAGGACCGCGGTTCCCTCGAGCTCGCCCGCTGCGAGCCGCTGCAGGGCGAGATTGCCGTCCTCGAGAGGAAACGCCTGGATCTCGGTCCGGATCGGGATCGTCGAGGCCAGCTCCAGGAACTCCCGCGCGTCCTCCCGGGTGAAGTTCGCGACGCTCCGGATCCCGCGCTCGAGCCAGAGCAGGTCGTACCCAAACTCGGGCATCCGGTCGAGGTGGATCGCATTCACGGCGACGATGCCTCCGCGGTCGACGCTCCGGAGCGCAGCGACGACGACGTCGCCGGACGGGGCGAACGTGATCGCCGCGTCGAGCGGCGGCACCGGCTCGTCGTAGCCGGCCGCGCTCGTCGCGCCGAACTCCAGGGCCCGCCGGTGCTCCCGGGTCGATCTGGTCCGGACGTGGACCTCGGCGCCCCAGTGGCGCGCGACCTGCAGGGTCAGGAGGGCGGAGGCCCCGAACCCGAACAGCCCAAGTCGACCGCCCGGCTGCAGGCCCGAGACCTTCAGCGACCGGTAGCCGATGATCCCGCCGCAGAGCAACGGCGCTGCCGCCAGGTCGTCGAAGCCATGGGGCAGGCGGACGGCGAAGTCGGCACGGACGGCGACCTCGGTCGCGTAGCCGCCGTCACGATCCCAGCCCGTGAACCGGGCGTCGGGGCAGAGGTTCTCGCGGCCTGAGGTGCAGAAGCGGCAGACACCGCAGGCGGATGCCAGCCAGGCGACGCCGGCCCGGTCACCGACCGTCCAGTCGGTGACGCGGTGTCCGACGCGGGCCACGCGACCGACCGCCTGATGACCCGGCACGATCGGCAGGCGACGCGGTGCCAGGTCGCCTTCCGCGAGCTGCAGATCCGTCCGGCAGACCGCGCATGCGGCGACACGGATGGCGATCTCGTCCGGGGCCGGCACGGGCCCCGGGAGCTCGACGAGCTCGAGCGGGTTCTCGGCCGCGGGCGCCGCGCGTCGAAGCCGGAGGGCATGCACCGCTGGAACGTACTGCACCCGGGGTGATCGCGGGATCCGGAGCTTCGCGGGATCCGGCCGGGCCATTCCGACCCGATGCTCATGACCGACGGCTCTGTCGCACGTCGAGGCGGCCCGGCATCGTGATGCGTGGAGACCGCGCGAGACGCAGGAAGCGGTCGCGTAGGGAGCGCACGATGTTGTCGGAAGCCACCGCAGGCGGGCCGATCCGGGCCTTCGCCGAGCATGAACACCTGGATCTCGTCCGTGGGATCAACCGGATCCACGACGTCGCCTGGGACATCGGCCAGCTCGCGACCCGGGACCTGTCGGCGGAGGTCCTTGAAGTGCTTCGTTGGGTCGAGAACGTCCTCGAACCCCACATTGGTTGGGAAGAGGGCTGGCTGTACCCGGAGCTGGACGCCCGGGCGGGAACGCCGTGGGCAACGCGAGCCGCGCGGTTCGACCACCAACAGATCCGGGAGATGATCGCGGTCGTCCGGTCCGATCAACAGGCCCTCTCGACGCGAGACCAGATCGATCGGCACGGCAGCCTCCGTTGCCACCTGTTCGGCCTCGAGGCGCTCCTTCGGGCCCACATCGAGCGCGAGGAGCGGTTCCTCATCCCGGTCCTCGAGACGATGACCCATCACGGCAGCCGGCCGATCGCCGAGGCGGCAGGCACCGCCGGCTGAGCCCGGGAATTCCGACATGAAGGTTCTTGCTGCCACCGATGGTTCGGACTCCGCGGCAATCGGCTGCGAGCTGGCCCGGGACGTCGCCACGCTCTCCCACGGTGAGGTCCGGATCGTCGCCGTGTTGCCGCCTGTGAGCGATCTCCTGGGCGGGTTCTTCGCGCCAGGACCCATGGTCGATCCGGAGCCGGTGGAGCGGGCAGCCCGAACGCATCTCCAGAGCTGCCTTCGTCGGGAGCTCGACGAGACGCCACCCGACCTCGTTCCCACCACCGCAGTCCTCGAGGGCCGCCCGTCCGAAGAGGTCGTCACGGAGGCTGTTCGCTGGAACGCCGACTTGATCGTGGTCGGGCATCGAGGCCACGCCACCCTGTCGTCGATCCTCCTCGGATCGGTGTCGGAGGAGGTCGTCGACCGATCGCCGATCCCGGTGCTCGTCGCTCGGAAGCCTCGCCTGCGGCGGGTCATGGTCGCCGTGGATGGCTCACCCGCGTCGCAGGCAGGCGTCGACATCCTGATGACCGGCGATACCTTCCAGGGGTTGACGGCATGGGTTGTCGACGTGGCGCCGACCGCCTATCCGTGGTGGCTCGGCGTCAGCCCCTATGGCACGGACAGCTTCGATCAACTGCTCCAGACGAACGTGGAGGCGCGCGCCGCGGAGCAGTCCGCGGCCGAAACCTCCGCTCGGGCACTGCGCGAGGCCGGCCTCACGGCGAACGCCCATCACCGCATCGGGGACGCCGCGGACGAGATCGTTCGAGCCGCCGAGGAGCTCGACGCCGATACGATCGTGATCGGCTCGCGCGGACGGACCGGCGTGGCCCGTCTGGTGGCCGGCAGCGTTGCCCGACACGTCCTTCGTCACGCATCGACCTCCGTGCTGATCGTCCATCCGGTCGTCGTGGGAGGGGAGCCAACGCCGGAGCGGGACCCGGCGGCGTCCGCGACTGCTCCCGTCGATGACGTCCGGCCCAGTCCGTCGGGCCATCCGGCACGGGCCTGACGACCCAGCCCTCGGCGATCGTTCCGCGCATGAGCGATCACGGGCCGGAACCGGCCACCCCGCGCGTCGACCCGTCCGGCGCCATCCTCTCGCGACGGGTCATTCTCCGGGCAGGGGCGCTGACGGGCGGAGGCCTGATCGCCGCCGCGGTCGCCGCCTGCGCCCCCGCGGCCGCCGCGCCCGGGTGGAGCATCCGCCCACCATCCTCCGAGCCGCCGGCGGCACCGTCGACCGCTCCGACGTCCACCTCGTCCGATCACGCGAGCCATGACCCCGCCGCGTCGGGCGCCATCGGGTCGCCGGCCGCTTCGGCCGCGCCGTCCGGAGCCCCCGTCGATCACGACGCCGCCGCGCTCGCGGTCGTCCAGCGGTTCCTGGACGGCGAAGGAGCGAAGCTCGATGGCGCAGGCAACCAGCCCCTGGCGCCGACCCGGGTCGAGAACGGCGTCAAGGTCTACGAGATGACGATCGACGAGATCCAGCACCAGATCGATGCCGTGAAGGACCCCGTCGCCGCGCTCGGCTTCAACGGCACCTGGCCGGGCCCGCGGATCGAGGTCGTCGAGGGCGACCGGATCCGGGCGATCTTCAAGAACAACATGTCGGAGACGACCGGCGTGCATTTCCATGGCCAGCGGATCCCGAACAACATGGACGGCGTTCCACACATCACCCAGGACCCGATCCAGCCCGGCGATTCGTTCGCCTATGAGTTCACCGTCCGGACTCCGGGCTCGCACATGTACCACTCGCACCACAACGCGACGGATCAGGTCGGGCGCGGCCTGCTCGGGGCGTTCATCGTCCAGCCGAAGGACTCGGCCGATCGCTACGTCCGTCGGTTCGGCGTCTCGCAGGACATCATCTGGATCAGCAACGACTCGATCGGCGGGTTCACGATCAACGGCCGCGGCTTCCCGGCGACGTCACCGATCGTCGCGACCGTCGGCGACACGATCGCGATCCGGTTCATGAACGAGGGCTCGATGATGCACCCGTGGCATCTCCACGGGATGCCGATGAAGGTCGTCGCGCGTGATGGCTATCCCCTCGCCCAGCCATTCCTGTGCGACACGCTCGGCGTGAACCCGGGCGAGCGCTGGGACGTGATCATCGAATGCGAAGACCCGGGCGCGTGGGCCTTCCACTGCCACATCCTGCCCCACGCCGAGGGCCATGACGGGATGTTCGGCATGGTGACCGCGCTCGTGATCCAGGAGCCGGCGACAGCCTCTGGGGGGTTCCCCGCCAGCGCACTGGGCCGACCGGCCTCGGTCTCCGTCGACCCGATCCGATCGGCGGCAGCTGCCGGCGGCTCGACCGCGTTCGCCTGCCGGGTGCCGACCGCGACGTCCTGACTCGGCTTCGACCGATGTCATCGTCCCGTCGCAAACGAGCCGGACGGCATGGGCCCACGGGCCGTTCGACACCTGCATCCCGTGCGACCCCGATCCGAAGATCACCGCAGGTGGCCCGGCCCCGGGCTCGGTCGAACAACGCAGATGGAGGGCAGTAGAGATGTCCGGCAATCGACGACTGGTGACGGTGCTCGGCCTCGTGGCCGCGGCCGTCCTGTTCTGGATGGTGAACCCGTGGTTCACGCCGGCGGACATCGGTCCGGCGGTCCAGGCCGCAGCCACCGTGTCGTTCTGGGTCCTCTTCATCGCCGTCGTCGTCCTGATGTTCGGCGAGCGGAAGAACGCCGGCGCGACGGAGGTCCAGGTCGAAGGGCCCGCGTTCACGCGCTATCTCTTCTCGAACACCCAGGCTGGCCTCTTCTGGCTGCCGATCCGCCTCTTCCTCGGGTTCTCCTGGATCGAGGCGAGCTGGCACAAGATCACGGGCACCGGGTGGCTCGACGGCGGTTCCGCCCTCGCCGGCTACTGGCAGGCCGCCGTGAAGATCCCGGAGGCTCCGGCCCGTCCGGCGATCAGCTTCGAGTGGTACCGCGACTTCCTCAACGTCCTGCTCACGGGCCACCACGAGACGTGGTTCGCCTGGGTCGTCACCTTCGGCGAGATGGCGATCGGGATCGCGCTGATCGTCGGAGCGCTCGTCGGCATCGCGGCGTTCTTCGGAGCGACGATGAACATGTCGTTCCTCCTGGCCGGATCCGCGTCGACGAACCCGATCATGTTCGCGATGGCCATCGGGCTCATCCTCGGCTGGAAGGTCGCCGGCTACTACGGCCTCGACCGCTACCTGCTCCCGTTCCTCGGGACCCCGTGGCGCGCGCAGATCCAAACCGTGCCGCTCCCGGCCGGTGCTCCCGGCTGATCGCCCTCCACCGTCCGAATGACCCGAGCCGCGAGGCTCGGGTCATTCGCGTGTCCGGGCCCGAGCGCCGAACAGCCGTGCTCCCACCCCGCTCGGCGCGGATCCCCACTGAGCCCGGTATCGCAAGAAGGCGTCAACGACCGCAAACCGCGCGGGACGCCGGTCGCGGAGCCGCTCCGGGGCCGGCCAGCGCCACGTTTCACGCCTTCTCGTGTTCGGACGGTCGACAACCGGTCGATCCGACCGGCGTGAGGCCCAGAACTGCCTCCAAATACGCCTTCTTGAAATCGCCCGGACGTTTGGCGATCGGGGGGGCTCAACGGCGCGATGTGATGGCTCGCTTCGCTGCTAGCATCCCCGGCCATGGCGGATCGGGTGTGGGACTACGTCATCGTCGGCGGAGGCAGCGCGGGCAGCGTCCTGGCCAACCGGCTGAGCGCCGACCCGTCGACGCGAGTCCTCGTCCTCGAGGCCGGCCGCCCCGACTACCGCATCGACCCGTTCATCCACATGCCCGCCGCGCTGACGTTCCCGATCGGCAGCCGCTGGTACGACTGGCGATACGAGTCGGAGCCCGAGCCGTTCATGGCCGGCCGGCGCGTGTCGCATGCCCGCGGCAAGGTGCTCGGCGGCTCGAGCTCGATCAACGGGATGATCTTCCAGCGCGGCAACCCGCTCGACTTCGAGCGCTGGGCCGCGGACCCCGGGATGGAGACGTGGTCGTACGCCCACTGCCTGCCGTACTTCCGGCGGATGGAGGACTGCACGGCGGCGGCTCCGGATGACCCGTGGCGCGGCCACGGCGGGCCGCTCGGGCTGGAGCGAGGCCCCGCGACCGGCCCGCTGTTCGCGGCCTGGTTCGCCGCGGCCGAACAGGCCGGCTACCCGCGGACGACCGACGTCAACGGCTACCGCCAGGAGGGCGTCGCGCCGTTCGACCGGAACATCCGGCGCGGTCGCCGGATCAGCGCGTCACGGGCCTACCTTCATCCGGTCAAGCGACGACGCAACCTGTCGATCCGGACGCGGACGTTCGTGACGCGGATCCTGTTCGAGGGCCGGCGCGCGGTCGGGGTCGAGATCGAGCGCCAGGGCGGCGGGACCGAGACGATCACCGCGGGCGAGGTGATCCTGTGCGGCGGCGCGTTCAACTCGCCGCAGCTCCTGCAGCTGTCGGGGGTCGGCCCGGCCGGCCTGCTCGGCGGGCTCGGCATCCCGATGGTCGCCGACCTGCCGGGCGTCGGCGACCACCTCCAGGACCATCTCGAGGTCTATGTCCAGCACGGCTCGAGTCAGCCGGTGTCGATGCAGCCCCACGCGATCGACAAGTGGCGGCGGCCGTTCATCGGGGCCGAGTGGCTGTTCCTGCGGAGCGGGCCGGGCGCCACGAACCACTTCGAGGGCGGCGGCTTCGTCCGGTCGAACGAGCACGTGGCCTACCCGAACCTGATGTTCCACTTCCTGCCGCTCGCCATCCGCTACGACGGCACGCCCGCCCCGAGCAGGCACGGCTACCAGGTCCACGTCGGCCCGATGTATTCGGATGCCCGCGGCTTCGTCCGGATCACGTCGACGGATCCGCACGAGCACCCCGCGATCCTGTTCAACTACCTGTCGACCGACCAGGACCGGCGCGAATGGGTCGAGGCGATTCGGGTGGCCCGGCGGATCCTCGCTCAGCCCGCATTCGAGCCGTACTCGACGGGCGAGATCTCACCAGGCCCGACGGTCGCGACGGACGAGGAGATCCTCGCCTGGGTCGCCCGCGATGCCGAGACCGCCCTCCATCCGTCGTGCACGGCACGGATGGGCACCGACGATCGATCGGTCGTCGATCCGCTGACGATGGGCGTCCAGGGGGTCGACGGGCTGCGGGTCGTCGACGCGAGCGCGATGCCGTACATCACGAACGGCAACATCTATGCCGCGGTGATGATGCTGGCCGAGAAGGCCGCCGACCTGATCGCCGGCAACGCACCGCTCCCACCCCAGACGACGCCCTTCTACCGCCACGGCGTCTCGTCGCTCGAGGACCCGAACGCGGCCTGACGCAGGCACCGGACGGTCAGATCGTCGTCGTCTCCGTATCCGTCGACTGATGCGCACGGGTGTGCCAGCTGTCGAGCATCGACTCGATTCTGGGCGGCAGCCGGTAGGCGCCGCGGTCATCCGCAGTCCCTTCGCCGCGGCCGAAGCGCCCGGGATGGCGATGCCCGAATCCGTATGATCCGGACGGCCCAGATCCCGCCTCCCACATGGCCCGCCGATGCCTCGCCCCCTTGGCGATGATCAGGGCTGCCGGGATGAGCAGCAGCGCCCACCGGTGGTCGCCGCGATTTCGTTGTTCGTTCATGTCGTCCTCCGACGATCCGTTCGGGCGGTGAGCTGGAGGCTCGCCGCGTTGACGATCACGGTGGACGCGAGTTGTGAAGCAGGCGTGGAGGAGGCACGGAGGAGTTCAGGACCTGGCGGCGGCGCGCGATCGCGATTGCGCGAGGGCGCACACTCTCCGTACGACGCTTGGAGCCTGCGCCACCCGGCGGCGACCGCCGAGTACAAGCGCAAGCTGGAGGCGCTGCGGGTCTCGGTCGAGGGCGGCGACGTGGAGGACGAACGGTCCGACTAGGTCGGTCGCTCGTCCCCGAACGGCGGCGTGAGCTCCCGAAGGGACGCCTCGCACTCGGCCAGATCCGCCCGTGTGCAGGAAACCCAGAGCGCCCATGGCCCGAGCTCCGTCGCGATGTAGTACTGGACGTGGACCATGTCGTCTTCCGGCTCGCTCACCATCTCCAGCCGGAGCGCTTCACCGAGCTGAAGGTAGACCCGCCCAAGCGAGCGGACGCGCAGCTCGGTCGCATTCGGATGCATGCCATATCGCCATCGGCTGATCGGCGAGGCAAGCGATTCGGTCATATACCCTCCCAATTGGATCCGGGAGCCGCGGCGTCGCATCTTTGGCAACGCTGGGCCTGATGATGGCGGATCGACGTCCTGCCGACGACTCCCGGCGACGGGGGTGGGTGCACTCCGGGCCGCACGGCTCAGCCTGGTGTACAGCGTGAAGCGTTCGGCGACGCAGGGTCGCAGCCAAGCGTCGGAACTCATCCTTGGCAATGTGCGCTGTCCACTTCGCGGTCTGTCTTCCAATGGTTTAGACAAACCTTGTACAGTAGTCGCCAACGAACCCGAAGTCTGACCAGGCCCGTTGTCCTCAGGTTTGCCGACATGACCACCCACCGCCTCCTCGCCAGTCAGCTCGTCCCGCGTCCGGTCGACGAGGTCGCCCGCTTCTTCGAGGACCCGCGGAACCTCGGCCGGCTCACGCCCAGATCGATGGGCTTCGAGTTCCTCACCGACGACTTCGCGACGCGCAAGGGGCTCGAGATCCGCTATCGGATCCGGCCGCTGCTCGGCATCCCGGCGACGTGGGCGACGCGGATCACCGAGGCGGATGCATCGCGCGGCTTCGTCGACATCCAGACCCACGGTCCGTACCGTCTCTGGGAGCATCGCCACCGGTTCGAGCCCGTCGATGGCGGGACCCTCGTCCACGACGAGATCCACTACCGCCTTCCGCTCGGGCCGCTGGGCGATGTCGCGCACCGGCTCGTCGTCCGGCGCGAGATCGAGTGGATCTTCCGCTACCGGGCTGCCGCGGTCAGAGCGATCTTTGCGCCGTCGAGACCGGCCACCGGCCGGATGATCGCGGTGGCCGGCGGGACCGGGTTCGTGGGCGGGTCGATCGCGCTCGAGCTGCACCGACGCGGCCACCATGTCGTCGTCCTGTCCCACGACGCGGTGGCGCACGCCACTCCGCTTCCCGACGACATCGAGGTCCGCCGTGCCGACGTGAGGACCGGCGAGGGGCTCGCCGAGGCGCTTCGTGGCGTCCACGCCGTGGTGATCGCGCTCGCATTCGAGAACTCCCCGATCGAGGCGCCGCGGCGGCAGCGGACCTTCATGGACGTCGACGCGGCAGGCACGGAACGGGTGGTCGCCGCGGCCGCAGCAGCGGGCGTTCGACAAGTGGCCTACGTGTCGGGGGCGGGCGCCGCGCCGGATGCTCGTCACTGGTTCCGGGCCAAGTGGCGGGCCGAGGAGGCGGTCCGCGGATCCGGGATGACCTGGACGATCGTCCGCCCGACGTGGATCTTCGGAGCGCGCGATGTCGCGCTGAACCGGTTCCTCGGCTTCGCCCGGCAGCTGCTCGTGGTGCCCATGACGAACCTCGGCCGGCAGCGACTGGCGCCGGTCTTCGTCGACGACGTCGGGCTGCTGATCGCTGACGCGCTCGAGGACCCGGCGGCCGAGAACCGCCTGTTCGAGCTGGGCGGCCCGGGGACGTTGCCGATGCGCGAGATCATCGCCACGGCGCTCCGCGTGGCCGACCTGCGGCGACCCATCATTCCGGGACCGACAGCCTTGATCAAGCTCGCCGCGATCCCGATGTCGTGGTTCCGAACCCCCCTGCTCACGCCGGACGCGATCGACTTCATCAACCAGCCGGCGGTCGTGGACATCGGCCCCCTCCTCGAACAGATGCCCCGACGCCTGACGCCGCTTGCGGAAGGGCTGGGCACCTACCTGGGCCGCTCGTCACCCGACGCGACGCTGGCCATCGACGACCGCGTCCTCGTCACGCGATCGCTCTGAGTCGAGGTTCGGATCGATGGACTCCGACCGCCGCCGGCAGTGGCTGACCGTTGCCAGCTTCGTCATGACGGTGGCGGTCAACGGCGCGGCCAACGCCCTGCCGATCAACGGTCAGTCGACCGCCTCCATCAGCGACCGGTTCGACGTCCTCGTTACCCCGGCGGGCTACGTCTTCGCGATCTGGGGCGTGATCTACGCCCTCCTTGGCGCGTTCACCATCGACCAGGCGCGGCCATCGCGGGCATCGGACCCGACGCTTCGTCGCCTCGGCTACCTGCCGGCCTTGACGGGGGTCCTGAACACCGTCTGGCTGCTCCTCTTCCAGTACGAGGTCTTCGTCCTCACGGTCCCGGTCATGATCGGGCTGCTGGTGACCCTGATCGCGATCAACGCGGTGACCTTCGCGGACAGGGAACGCCTGACCGGCGTCCCGCGCTGGACCGTCCGCCTGCCGTTCTCCGTCTACCTGGGATGGATCACGGTTGCGACCATTGCGAACATCGCCCAGACCCTCAAGGCGATCGGGTTCGACGGCTTCGGCATCAGCCCCCCGATCATCGCGACCGCCGTCCTGCTGCTCGGCCTCGCCATCGCCCTTCGCTTCGTCTGGCAGTTCGCCGATGTCGCCTACGGAGCGGTGATCGTGTGGGCGTATGCCGGCATCGCGGTCAAGGAGTCCGGCACGCCGATCGTTCCCGTGGTCGCTCTGATCGGGGCAGCCGCCATGATCGTCCTGCTCCTGGCGACGATCGTGCCTGGTCGGCAGCCCACGGTGGCGAGCATGGTCGGCGTCGAGGCCACCCGTCCGTAGCCACCGGCCAGCTCGACCGGATGCCGCGTCACAACCGCCGGTGCTCATGGTTGCCCCTGCTAAGATTCGACAGACCGTGTACACGATCAAGGAGGCCGCCGCCAGGTCCGGGGTCGCCACGCCCCTGATCAGGCAGTGGGAGCGACGGTATGGCGTTGTGCAGCCGGGGCGGACGGCGTCGGGCTACCGGCTCTACGACGACGCGACGATCCGGATCCTCGTTGCGATGCGCACGCTCGTAGCCTCCGGCTGGACGCCGTCCGAGGCCGCGCGAGCCATCGGCGCCGGCGAGGTGCAGGTCGAAGCCGTCGCACCGGCCGTCGCGGCGGCGCCGGTAGCGGCGCCGACCGGAGTTCGAGACAGCGGCGATCGGGCGTCGAAGATCACGCGGTTTGTCCGGGCCGCGGAGGCGAACTCCGCCATTGAGACGGAGGCGGCTCTCGACGACATGCTCGCCGCCGGCTCGTTCGAATCGGTTGTCGACGACGTGCTTCTGCCTGCAGCGGCCGCCCTCGGAGACGCGTGGGCGGATGGCCGTCTGAGCGTGGCGGGGGAGCACGCGGCGAGTGCCGCGGTGGCACGCCGACTCTCGGCGATCTTTCAGGCAGCGGGCGTTCCGGGTCGGGTATCGGTCGTCGTCGGTCTGCCCCCGGGATCCCGCCACGAGCTCGGAGCGCTGGCCTTTGCTGCGGCCCTGCGGAGGCGGGGCGTCGGCGTGTTGTACGTAGGCTCGGACGTGACCGTCGACGGTTGGGTTGACGCGATGGCCCGCACCCGGGCGAGGGCCGCCGTCGTCGGGGTCGTGACCGAGGGCGATCGCGAGGCCGCGGCCGAGGTCGTCGCCGCACTGCTCTCCCACGGTGTCCCCATCATCGCGCTGGGCGGTGCGGCTGCGTCGACCAGCACCGGCGAGCCGGCGCCTGGCACGGTTCTCGTGCCCGATCGAGTCGTCGACGCGGCGGCCGCAGTCGCCAGGGCCGTCGGGCGCCGTCGCCCTTAGGCAGGCGCAGGACCGCGCCGTCTGCCGTGTGCGCCATGGCCGGCCGCGGATGATCCGCCCGCGGTCGGGTCCTCGACGTCCGAGCGCCCGGCGACCGCCGCCCATAGCCGGCCGCGGTCCGAAGCCGACAACCGGGTCAACGGCGAGCGGTCGAAGGACCGCGAACGGCGATCGAGGAACAGGCGGCCATTGATCGATCCCGCGTCCTCGCGCGTCGCCAGCCAGACCAGGGTGTCGATGCCATCGGCCGGCGAGCGCAGCAGCGGGCCCATCACTCGGTGGAAGCCGGGAAGCGCGGCCTCGAGGCCCGGCGTGTCGGCCCAGCCCGGGTGCATCGCGGCGAACGCGACCGCTCCGCGACCACGTCGCGCCCACTCGCGCATGAGTGCCACCTGCGCTCGCTTCGACCGGGCGTACGCGCGTTGTCCCGAGTAGGTCCCGCGCCGGTAGTCGAGGTCATCGAGCGGCAAGCCCTGGGCGTACATGCCACCGGAGGTGACTGCGAGCACGCGAGCGCCGGGCGTCGAGCGGAGCAGCGGCCACAGCCCGGCCTCCAGCGCGAATGGCCCGACGACCATGAGCGCAAACGTGGCCTCGTAGCCGTCGGGGCTCTCCTGCCGCGCATCGTGGATGGCGCCGGCATTGTCGATGAGAACGTCCAGCCGGGGCTCGGTCGACCGGATCCGTTGAACGGCAGCCCGGACCGAGGCCAGCGAGGCCATGTCCGCGACGACGACTGGGTGGCTGTCGGCCCCGCCGTCGACGCCACCGAGGTCGTCCTGGAGTGCCTGGAGCTTCGCCTCGGTTCGGCCGACCAGCACGACGCGCGCACCGAGCCCGGCCATGGCCCGCGTGACGGCAAGACCGAGGCCGGACGTCGGACCCGTCACGGCGACTGTCCGGCCTGCAAGCATCCCCGGCTGCGGTTCGGTCCAGCCGAAGGCCGGCCTACGGAGCGCAGGCCCGATCCGGCTGAAGCTGCCGATCACGGACAGCTCGAGCGCGGCGTCGAGGCTGGTCGCCAACATGGAACGAACCCTCGACGTCATGCCGCCCTGGTCCACATCATTCATCGACAACATTAGACAATCACTATACAATGCGTGGCGACATGACCATGCTGAACGAGCGCATCGAGACGTCCCTGCCGGTCGACGAGGCCTTTGCGTTCGTCGCCGACTTCGCCAACGCGGAACGCTGGGATCCCGGAGTCCTGACGTCGCTGCGGACCAACGACGGCCCGCTCGGTGTTGGTGCGACCTACCGGCTCGTCGTCCGGATGGGCGGGCGATTGGCGCCGATGGCCTACGAGGTCGTCCAGTACGAGCCCGGCCGGCGCGTGGTGCTGGCCGGCTCGGGCCGCGGAGTCCGGGCGGTCGACGACATCCGGTTCGCTCCGACCGCCGACGGCACGCGGATCGACTACTCGGCGGACATCCGGCTGGTCGGTCTCCTCCGACTGGCCGGCCCGTTCGCCGGCGGCGCCTTGGCCCGCATCGGCCGCGCGGCGCGCGATGGGATGGAAGCGGCGCTCGAGCGCCAGGCCGCGACCACCTGACGGTCATGGACGTCGCAATCATCGGCTCGGGCATCAGCGGGCTCTCGGCCGCCCACGCGCTGCAGCCCGACCACCGGGTGACCGTGTTCGAGCGAGATCACGAGGCCGGTGGCCACGTGAAGACCGTGACCGTCGAGGGCGGACGTGGCCCGACCGACGTCGATACCGGCTTCATCGTCCACAACGAGCGCACGTATCCCGCGTTCGTCCGTCTCCTGGACGACCTCGACGTCCCGACCCAGCCAAGCGACATGAGCTTCGGACTCGCCTGCGGACCGTGCGGCCTGGCCTTCAGCTCCCGCGGTGCGCGCGGGTTCTTTCCCGACTGGCGGACGATCGTCCGCGCGACGCAGTGGCGGATGCTTGCCGACATCCGGCGCTTCTACCGCGACGCCCGGCACCTCCTCGACGCCGACGACGGGTCACTCGCGACGCTGGGCGACTGGCTGGACGATGGCGACTACGGCGCGCCGTTCCGCGACCACTTCATCGTCCCGGTCACGTCGGCCGTCTGGTCGACGGGCGCCGGCCGCGTGCTGGACTTCCCCGTCGCGTATCTGCTCCGGTTTCTCGACAACCACGGCCTCATCGGCTACGGCAACGCGCCTCAGTGGCGGGTCGTGCGCGGTGGCTCGCGCCGCTACGTCGCGCGCCTGGTCGAGCGGCTGCCCGCCGGGTCGATCCGGGCCGGCGATCCGGTGATGTCGGTCGGACGCGACTCCGGAGGGGTCACCGTGATGACCGCCGGGGGCCGTCGCGATCGCTTCGACGCCTTGATCGTGGCCACCCACGCAGACGATGCGCTGCGGTTGCTGACGGACGCCGATCCACGCGAGCGCCACGTGCTCGACGGTTTCGAGTACACGACCAACTCCGTCGTCCTGCACACCGACGAGCGGGTCCTGCCCGCCAATCCCCGAGCGCGGGCATCGTGGAACGTGCGGGTCGGCGACTGCCGGCGACCCGGATCGGCGCTGTCGATGACCTATGACATGAACCGGCTCCAGTCGCTGCCGGGCGACGTCCAGTACTGCGTCTCGGTCAACCCCGGCTCCACGGTGCGTGATGAGCGAGTGATCCTGGAACGCGCGTTCTCCCACCCGACCTACACGTTCCGGACCCTCGCGGCGCAGGCCGGGCTCCGGTCGCTGCAGGGCCGCAATCGCACGTGGTACGCCGGCGCCCACCTCGGCTACGGGTTCCACGAGGATGGCTGCCGGTCCGGGTTCGAGGCGGCGGCGATGGTCCGAGAGGCCGTGGCGGAGGCCGCCGCATGAGGTCGCACCTGCTCGAGGGCGTCGTCCGCCACCGACGCGCCCGCCCGTTCACCTATGGCCTGGAGCACTCGGTCTGGTACGCGGCGCTCGATCTCGCCGAGCTCGACCACCTGGACCGACGCCTGCGCCTGTTCGGACGCAACCGTCGCGCCGCGACGACATTCCGGGACACCGACCACGTGCTGGCCGGGGCCACGGACGTCGACGTCTCGATCCGGGCTCTCCTGCGCGCGGCCAGCGACGACCCCGATGGCTGGCGGATCACCCTGATCACGAGCCTTCGGTCCCTCGGCTACGTCTTCAATCCGGCGAGCTTCTACCTGTGCCGCGATCGGTCCGATCGACTCCGGGCCGTCGTGGTCGAGGTCCACAACACGTTCGGTGAGCGCCATCGCTACCTGCTGCGGTCGCGTGGCGCCGGAGCGGGCCGGCCATTCGGCGGATCGATGGACAAGGGGTTCTTCGTCTCGCCCTTCATCGACCTCCGCGGCCGCTACGCCGTCGCCGTCCGCGACGAGCCCGAGGGACTTCGACTGGCGATCACCCTGCGCCAGGACGGCCAGCACCTGCTGAGCACGAGCCTTGTCCTTCGCCGGCTGCCGCTCACCGACCGGACGCTGTTGCGGATGCTGGTCCGGCACCCGCTCATGCCGCACCGGACGATCGGGCTCATCCACTGGCACGCGCTGCGGCTGTGGCTCCGCGGCGCGCCCTTCTTCCGGCACGCATCGCTGTCTCATGCAGCCGCCGCCAGCGCCCATTCGTCGCGGGTCGGCCGGCCGCCACGGGTGGTGCCATGAGCACGCGTGTCGCTGTCGGCCGGCGCGGCCCGGCCGGTGTCGGACGGATCGTGGAGGAGGCGGCCGTCCGCGCGATGCTCGTCGCTGCGTCGCGGATCCATACCGGCCGCGTGTCGGTCGTCCTCCCCGACGGCTCGCTCCGAACGTTCGGCGATCCGGCCTCCCTCGACGTCGGCGAGGTCCGCGTCCACGACGCAGCGGCCGCGATGCGAATGCTGCTCGGCGGCGAGGTCGGTGCCGGCGAGGCCTATGTGGACGGGCTGTGGTCCAGCCCGGACCTGCCGGCGCTGCTCGCGGTCGCCGCGCGCAACCGCGAGGCGCTCGCGATGCCCGAGGGCTGGTGGCGAGCGCCACGGCGCTGGCGACACACCCTCGTCCATCGGGCGCGGCGCAACACGCCTGCCGGCAGTCGCCGCAACATCGAAGCGCACTACGACCTCGGCAACGACTTCTATCGCCTGTTCCTCGACGAGACCATGACCTACTCGAGCGCGGTGTTCGATCGGCCCGGCCTGTCCCTGGCCGACGCCCAGCGGCGCAAGTACGCGGTGATGGCCGAACGCGCCGGGATCGCGGGCGGCGAGCACGTGCTGGAGATCGGCACGGGCTGGGGCGGCTTCGCCCTCTACGCCGCCGGCGAGCTCGGCTGCCGGGTGACGACCGTCACGATCTCACCGGCCCAGCATGCGCTGGCGACCGAGCGGGTCCGAGCGGCCGGCCTGGCCGACCGCGTGAATGTCGAGCTGTGCGACTACCGCGACCTGAACGGGACCTTTGATGCCATCGTTTCGATCGAGATGCTCGAGGCCGTGGGCGCCGAATACCTCCCGACGTACTTCGAGGCGTGCGACCGCGTGCTCCGGCCCGGCGGGCGGCTGAGCGTGCAGGTCATCTGCTTTCCCGACGTCTCCTACGAACGCCAGCTCCGCAGCGCCAACTGGATCCAGACGTACATCTTCCCGGGCGGGGTGTTGCCATCGCTGGCGGCGATCGAGCGATCGCTGCGCGGCACGCGGCTCCTCGTGCGTCAGGTCGACGACATCGCTGCGAGCTACGTCCTCACCTTGCGTGCCTGGCGGTCCGCGTTCGTCGCGCACCTCGACGAGGTCCGGTCGATGGGCTTCGACGAGCGCTTCATCCGGATGTGGGACTACTACCTTTCGATCAGCGAGGCGGGCTTCGCGACGGGCATCACACAGGACCTCCAGCTCGTGTTCGAGAAGGGCCGCGGCCTGGGCAGATGACGGCGTGACCGTCTCGGTCGTCTGGTTCCGCTGCGCGTCCACGACCACGCCGCGCGGGCCCGGGCCGTTGACGTGGGTGACGAAGCGGGATCCCCACCGGAGGAACGATGGTCCACGTGAGCGGCACCGCCTCCGTGACGGCGACGCAGGTCGAGGTTCGCGTCCTCCGAGCCGGGATCGAGATCGGCCGCTCGGTGGTCCGGATCGATCCCGATGCCACGCTCCCTGCCCGGTCTGGCCGTCCGACGTCGGCATCGCGCCGTGGTCGACCGACGTCGTCCTCGGGGGACGGCTGGGCGACCTCCTCAGGATCAGCCCGCGTCCTGGCGGACAGCCTTCGTGATCCGGGTTGCCGTCGTCGCGACCTGGATGCCGAGGGCGGCTTCGCGGCCGGCGGGCGGAAAGCGATAGGTCGGGCCGTGGACGTGGATCGCCGCGACGATCTCGCCGTTCGCGTCCGCGATGCCCGCGGCGACCGACGAGACCCCCATCGCGAACTCGTCATGGACCCAGGCGTAGCCGGCCAAGGCGACGGCACGCAGCCGTTCACGGATCGCCGTCGCATCGGTGACCGTGCGCTCGGTCAGCGCCGCCGGTCGCTCCGCGAGATACCGCTCGACCGCCGCCGACGGCCGATGGGCCAGGAACACGAGCCCGGACGACACCGCATGCATCGGCACCCGGGAGCCGGTCCAGTCGCGGATCCCGACCGGGTTCGGGTTCGGCGCGTCGACCTGGTCGACGTAATGGACCTCGCGGCCGTCGGGCACCGACAGCCCGGCGACCTCGCCGACGGCCGCCGCCAGCTCGGTGAGGTGGGGACGAGCAATCGTCACCAGGTTCCGGGTCGCACCGAAGGCGGTCGCGAGCGACTCGATGCGGGGACCCAGACGATAGCGGGTGTCGCCGGGCACCTGCTCGACCGCGCCCTCGCCCGCGAGCGATGCCAGCATCCGGGCGGCGGTCGACTTCGGCAGGTCGGCCCGCTCGGCGACCTCGGTGACGCCGACGGGGCCGTCGGTCAACGCGGCGAGCACCGCAAACGCCCGTTCGATGGACTGGACTCTGGACACGCGCACCCTCGTGGGCTAGATTCCCGGCCTGCGTTCCATCATACGGTACCGTTCCACGATGTGGAACCCCGACAGATGGCGTGTGGGGCGGGCGGTCAGGAGCGGCACGCGTGGCGGATTACGAGGACATCGACCTCAACGCACTGAGCGACGACGAGCTCGTCGAGCAGATGCACAACGACCTCTACGACGGCATGCGGGACGAGATCGTCGAGGGGACGAACATCCTGCTCGGGCGCGGCTTCACCGCGACGAAGGTCCTCGACGACGCGCTCGTCGCCGGCATGAAGATCGTCGGCATCGACTTCCGCGACGGCATCCTCTTCGTGCCCGAGGTCCTGCTCGCCGCGAACGCGATGAAGGCCGGCATGGAGATCCTCCGCCCGCTCCTCGCCGAGACGGGCGCGGAGCCGGTCGGCAAGGTCGTGATCGGGACGGTCAAGGGCGACATCCACGACATCGGCAAGAACCTGGTCGGGATGATGCTCGAGGGCGCCGGCTTCGAGGTCGTCGACCTCGGGATCAACACCGACGCCGAGAAGTTCATCGCGGCCCTGGAGCAGCACAAGCCCGACATCCTCGGGATGAGCGCCCTGCTGACGACGACGATGCCGTACATGAAGGTCGTCATCCAGACCCTCAAGGATCGCGGCATCCGCGACGACTACATCGTCCTCGTCGGTGGCGCGCCGCTCAACGAGGAGTTCGGGATGGCCGTCGGGGCGGACGCCTACTGCCGCGATGCCGGGGTCGCCGCCGAGACGGCCCGCCGCCTCATCGACGAGCGCCGTGCCGCGGCGTAGCGCCGGACCGGCGCGCGTTCCGTCGCCCCAGGCTCCCGGGATACCAGCCGCATCGTTATCCGACGGGGTAGTGGGCCGACAAGAAGACGCGGAAACGGCCTCGACCATTGAAACCACGCTCGGTCGAGCACGTTCCACCCGGGCGGATGCCTCCAATCCGGCCCGTGGCCCGGGAAATAGCGATGGGGGTCATCCTGGCGGGCCGATGCGGCCCAGGGCCGACGCCGGCGTCACCGCCCCGAAGGCCCTCGTCATCGGCTGCGGCGCGCTCGCGCGCGAGCTGCTCGCCGTTGCCGAGCGGATCCCGGGCCTCGAGGTCGCCTGCCTCTCCCCGGACCTGCACAACCGACCCGGCGGGATCCCGGGCGCCGTCCGCCGCCGGATCCGCGAAGCTCGCGCCGACGGCCACGAGCGAATCTTCGTCGCCTACGCCGACTGCGGCACGGGCGGCCTCCTCGATCCCGTCCTCGCCGACGAGGGGGTCGAGCGCCTTCCGGGCGCCCACTGCTACGAGGTGTTCGCGGGCAGCGCGACGTTCGCCACGATGGCCGACGCGGAGCCCGGGACGTTCTGGCTCACAGACTTCCTCGCCCGCAACTTCGAGCGCCTCGTGATCCGCGGCCTCGGCATCGACCGCCACCCGGAGCTCCTGGCGACCTACTTCGCTCACTACACCCGGGTCGTCTACCTGTCCCAGACCGACGATCCCGACCTGCTCGCGATGGCCCGCCGGGCCGCCGACCGCCTTGGCCTCGCATTCGAGCACCGCCCGACCGGCGTCCGACACCTGGCCTCGCCGATCGAGATCTGGGCGCGAACGGCGGCACCGCACTGATGGCCACGCTCACCGTGATCTGGTGGCGCGACATCCCGGCCCAGGTCCTCGCGCGCGACGGCCGACGGGCGAGCAAGGTCGTGCTCCATCCCCGCTTCCAGGTCGCGATCGACAAGGCGGCCAGCCGGGCCGGCAAGCGGACGTACAACGACTACATCGAGGAGTGGCGGAAGGTCGCCCGTGGCTGCGGCGACGACCTCGAGGCAGAGGTGACCGCGGAGTCGAACCGGCTCGAAGCCGAGTACGACAAGCACCGCCTCGCCGCGCTGATCCAGAGCGGCGGCGTCGAGGGGGGTCCGGCCCTGGCGCCGGCCCACGACGAGACCCAGAAGGGCGCGCGCGACGGCAACGGCGTGGCAGCGGGGGCGGAAGCGGAAGCCACGCCGGCGCACGTCGCCGACCGCGAGGGAGATCCGGCGTGACGCTGACCGTCGTCGGGTCGGCCACGCGCGAGGTCGTCATCGGCGACGACCGGCCGTTCGTCGTGATCGGCGAGCGGATCAACCCGACCGGACGGAAGCTGCTCGCCGAGGAGATGAAGGCCGGCGACTTCAGGCGTGTCGAGCGGGACACGATCGCCCAGGTCGAGGCCGGCGCCAACATGCTCGACGTCAACGCCGGGATCCCGCTCGCCGACGAGCCGGCGATCCTCGCCCGGACGATCCAGCTCGTCCAGTCGCTGACGGATCTCCCGCTGTCGATCGACAGCTCGATCGTCGAGGCGCTCGAGGCCGGCCTCGCCGTCTACCAGGGCAAGGCGCTCGTGAACAGCGTGACCGGTGAGGAGGAGCGCCTGGAGCGCGTCCTGCCGCTGGTGAAGAAGCACGGCGCGGCGGTCGTCGCGATCAGCAACGACGAGACCGGGATCAGCGAGGACCCCGACGTCCGGTTCGCGGTGGCGAAGCGGATCGTCGAGCGCGCCGCCGACCACGGCATCCCTCGCGAGGACGTCATCGTCGACCCGCTCCTGATGCCGATCGGGGCGATGCCGACCGCCGGACGTCAGGTCTTCCGGATCCTCGGCCGGCTCCGCGACGAGCTCGGCGTCAACTCGACCTGCGGGGCGAGCAACGTCAGCTTCGGGCTGCCGAACCGCGAGGGAATCAACGGCGCGTTCCTCGCGATGGCGATCGCGTCCGGGCTCACCTCCGCGATCACGAACCCGATCGCCGAAGGCGTCCGGACCGCGGTGATGGCCGCCGACGTCCTCCAGGGCAACGACCGGGACGCGGCGCGCTGGATCCGCCAGTTCCGGGTCGCGCCGCCGGAGGGCGAGGCGGGCGGCCGTCGGGTCAACCGGCGCCGCCAGGGTGTCGAGGCGGGCGCCGCTCTCGGCGGCTGACCGGACGCCGAGCCCGTGGCGGACGACCCGCTCGTCATCTTCACCCCGTCGGGCCGGCGTGGCCGGTTCCCGGTCGGGACGACCGTCCTCGACGCGGGTCGGAAGCTCGGCGTCGACATCGATTCCGTCTGCGGCGGCCGCGGGATCTGCGGCCGGTGCCAGGTCGAGCAGGGGATCGGCGAGTTCGCGAAGCACGGGATTGTCTCCGCCGCGGACCACCTGACCCCGTTCGGGTCGATCGAGGCGGCGTATCGCGAGAGCAAGGGCCTGGACCACGACCGGCGCCTCGCCTGCGCCGCGCATCTCCGCGGCGACGTGGTGATCGACGTGCCGCCCGAGAGCCAGGTCTATCGACAGGTCGTCCGGAAGGGCCTCGACGTCCGCGAGTTCCACCTCGACCCGGTCGTTCGGCTCCACTACGTCGAGGTCGAGCCGCCCCAGCTGGCCTCGCCGTCCGGCGACCTCTTCCGTCTCCAGGAGGCCCTTGCGCGGGAATGGGACATCCGCGACCTCGAGGCGGATCTCGCGGTGATCCGGGCGCTCCAGCCGGCCCTCGAGGCCGGGAAGTTCGGCGTCACCGTTGCGGTCCACGACCGCCAGACGATCACCGGCGTCTGGCCGGGTCTCCACGACCGTGCGTTCGGCGTCGCGATCGACGTGGGCTCGACGACGATTGCCGGCCATCTCGCCGACCTGGAGACCGGCGAGGTCCTCGCGAGCGCCGGCGCGATGAACCCGCAGATCCGCTTCGGCGAGGACCTGATGAGCCGGGTCAGCTACGCGATGATGAACGACGGCGGTGCCGCCGAGATGACGGCGGCCGTCCGCTCGGCGCTGAACGGGCTGCTCGCCCAGCTTGCGATGCGGGCCGGGATCAAGCGCGACGCAATCCTCGAGCTCGCGATCGTCGGCAACCCGATCATGCACCACCTCGTCCTCGGCATCGACCCGATCCCCCTCGGCTCGGCGCCATTCGCCCTCGCCACGGATCGGTCGGTCACGGTCCGCGCGAGTGAGCTCGACCTCACGACCCATCCGGGCGCCCGGGCCTACTTCCTGCCGTGCATCGCCGGCCACGTCGGGGCCGACACCGCCGGCGTGATCCTCGCTGAGACGCCGCACGAGTCCGAGGTGGTGGAGCTCGTCGTCGACGTCGGGACGAACGCCGAGATCGTCCTCGGGAACCGCTGGTTCCTCCTGGCCGCGTCGTCGCCGACCGGACCGGCCTTCGAGGGTGCCCAGATCAGCTCCGGCCAGCGCGCCGCACCCGGCGCGATCGAGCGTGTCCGGATCGACCGGGAGACGCTGGAGCCGCGGTTCCGGGTGATCGGCTCCGAGCTCTGGTCGGACGAGCCTGGCTTCGCCGACGCCACGGCCGACACCGGGATCACCGGGATCTGCGGATCCGGGATCGTCGAGGTGATCGCCGAGCTGTTTCTCGCCGGCATCGTGACCCCGGACGGGATCGTCGACGGGTCGCTCGCCGCGCGCACGCCGCGCGTCGTCGCCGAGGGCCGGACGTTCAGCTACGTCCTCCACGACGGCTCCGACGGCCGGCTCCGGATCGCCGTCACCCAGAACGACGTCCGGGCGATCCAGCTCGCCAAGGCCGCCCTCTACGCCGGGGTGCGCCTGCTCATGGACCACGCCGGGATCGAGGCCGTCGACGAGGTCCGCCTGGCCGGCGCGTTCGGCAGCCAGATCGACCCGTTCCACGCGATGGTGCTCGGACTGGTCCCGGATGCCCCGCTCGACCACGTCAAGGCGGCCGGCAACGCCGCCGGCACGGGAGCGCTCATCGCCCTCCTGAGCGCCGCAGCCCGCGCGGAGATCGAGGGCGTCGTGCGCCGTGTGGAGAAGATCGAGACAGCGGTCGAGCCGCGGTTCCAGGAGCACTTCGTCGACGCGATGGCGTTCCCCCACCGGACGGCGCCGTCGACCCACCTGTCGGCGGTGGTCGCGCTGCCGGAACGCGGCGCGAACTCGACCGGCGGCGGCCGCCGCACCGACCGTCCGGGCCGCCGAGCGTGCGGCCATGAGCATCGCCGAGGAGAACCGATGACCGTCGACAGCAGCCCCCGGCGATCGGGCGGACGCGACGCCCGGCGCGCGGCCCGTCTCCATGCCCAGTTCGCCCGCGAGCCGTTCCTCACCCGGACGCTCGCCCCGTTCGAGGTCCTGAGCGACGAGGGCCTCTCGACGATCGAGGCGAACGCCGACACGATCCTCGAGAAGGTCGGGCTGGAGTTCCGCGGCGACGCCGACGCGCTCCGGCTCCTGGAGGATGCCGGCGCCGACGTCGAGGGCGAGCGGGTCCGCTTTCCGGAAGGGCTTGCCCGCCGGATCGTCCAGGCGACCGCTCCCCGCCAGTTCACCCAGTACGCCCGCAACGAAGCGAACAACGTCGAGATCGGCGGGATGCACACCGTCTTCGCCCCGAACTACGGCTCGCCGTTCGTCCGGGACCTCGACAACGGCCGGCGCTACGGAACGATCGAGGACTTCCGGAACCTGGTGAAGCTCACCTACCTGAGCCCGCATCTCCACCACAGCGGCGGCACGGTCTGCGAGCCGGTCGACGTCCCGGTCAACAAGCGCCACCTCGACATGGTCTATTCGCACATCCGCTACAGCGACAAGCCGTTCATGGGGTCCGTGACTGCGCCGGAGCGCGCCCGCGACACCGTCGAGATGGCGCGGATCGCCTTCGGGGCGGAGTACCTCGAGACCCACCCGGTGGTCCTGTCCCTGATCAACGCGAACTCGCCGCTCGTCTGGGACGCGACGATGCTCGGCGCGGCGCGGGCCTACGCCGAGGCGAACCAGGCGACCCTCCTCACGCCGTTCATCCTCGCCGGGGCGATGGCGCCGGTGACCGCAGCCGGGGTCTGCGCCCAGACGCTGGCCGAGGCGATGGGCGGGATGGCGTTCGTCCAGCTCGTCCGCCCCGGCGCCCCGGTCGTCCTGGGCTCGTTCGCCAGCTCGATCTCGATGCAATCGGGCGCTCCGACATTCGGCACCCCGGAGCCCGCGCTCGTCCTCTTCGTCATGGCCTCGCTGGCGCGCCGGCTCGGCGTCCCGTTCCGCTCCGGCGGCAACCTCTGCGCGTCCAAGATCCCGGATGCCCAGGCCGCGTACGAGAGCGCGGCCACGTTCGGCCCGACGATCCTCGGCGGGGTCAACTTCGTCCTCCATGCGGCGGGCTGGCTCGAGGGCGGGCTGACCGTGGGCTACGAGAAGTTCATCCTCGACACCGACCAGTGCGGGATGGCGGCGGTCTTCGTGAAGGGCGTCGACATGTCCGAGAACGGCCAGGCGCTCGACGCGATCCTCCAGAACGCCCCGGGCCAGCACCATCTCGGGTCGGCCCACACGCTCGCCAACTTCGAGACCGCGTTCTACCGGAGCGAGACCGCCGACAACAACAGCTTCGAGCAGTGGCAGGAGGACGGCTCGCTCGACGCGGCGCAGCGGGCGAACGCGATCTGGAAGCGGATGCTCCGCGAGTACGAGGCGCCACCGATCGATCCGGGGGTCGACGAGGGGCTCCAGGAGTTCATCGCGAAGCGCAAGGCGTCGATGCCGGACTCCGAGGTCTAGCCCCGGGTGCTGTTCCGCCGCCGCCAGACGCTCGAACCGGTCGCGCGCGAGGCACTCGCCCGGATCCTCGCGCACCCGGCGTTCGAGCTCGTGCCCCTCAAGAATGCAATCGACCAGGCGGCGTTCCTGCCGCCTCGAGCGACCGTCACCGTCACCTCGTCCCCGGCGAAGGGGATCGAGGCGACCGTGGGGCTCTGCGAACAGCTCCAGGCCCGCGGCTTTCGGGCCGTTCCGCATCTGTCGGCGCGCCAGATCCGCGATCGGGCGCACCTCGCCGAGCTCATCGCCTGGATGGAAGGAGCCGGCGTCGACCGCGCGTTCGTGGTCGGCGGGGACGCGAAGGAGCCCGGCGAGTTCCCCGACGGGCTGTCGCTGCTGCGGGCGATGGCCGAGATCGGGCATCCCCTGCGCGAGATCGGAATCCCGAGCTACCCCCAGGGGCACGCCTTCATCGCCGACCGGCTGCTCCTCGACGCGCTCCGCGACAAGGCCCCCTACGCCAGCTACATGACCACCCAGCTCTGCTTCGACCCCGGCGCGATCGCGACCTGGCTGGCCGCCCGCCGGGCCGACGGCATTGCGTTGCCCGTCCATGTCGGCATCCCGGGCGTGGCCGAGCCGCACAAGCTGCTGGCGATCAGCGCCCGGATCGGCGTCGCGGACACCCACCGATTCCTCTCGAAGAACATCCGGTTCGTCGCGCGGCTCATGCGGTCGGGCGGCTTCTACCGGCCGGACGGCCTGCTCGAAGGCCTGGCGCCGCACATCGCCGACCCGGCGGCGCGGATCGTCGACCTCCACCTGTACACGTTCAATGCCGTCGAGGCGACCGAGACCTGGCGACGATCGATGCTGGAGCGGCTCGAGGGCTGACCGAACGGGGGATCGACCGCCGCACTTGCCCAGTCCGTCCACCTGCGGCACCATCTCGGGACAACCGAACAACGACTTATCCAGAGTGGCGGAGGGACCGGCCCGTTGAAGCCACGACAACCTACCGGCGTCGCGCCGGCAAGGTGCCAATTCCGGGCAGGTTCGCCTGCGCGATAAGGGACCTCCCCCCAGGACCCTTCCGGGCAGGAAGGGTCTTTCCGTTTCCCCCGGTCCCGGCCACCCGATCGCCCCGAGGAGCCATGCCGATCCCAGCGACGTCCACGTTCCGTGCCGAGAGGTTCAGCGCTTGACGGCCGATCTCCCGGCCGGTCTTCCGAGGCCGCGCTTCCGGCAGCGGCTCTCGACGCGGCCGCTCCTCGTCGACGGCGGGCTGGGCACCCTCCTGTTCAGCCGCGGCGTTCCCCAGCGTGCCTGTCTCGAAGAGCTGGTGATCAGCCAGCCGGAGCTCGTCGGCGCCGCCCACCGGGAGTATCTCGAGGCAGGCGCCGAGCTGATCGAGACGCTGTCATTCGGCGCCAACCGACGGCGGCTCGCGACGTGGGGGTTGGAGGGCCGGGCCGGCGAGCTCAGCAGGCGCGCCGCGCAGCTTGCCCGCGGCGCCCGCGAGGTCAGCGGCCGCGACGCGCTGGTCGGCGGCTCGGTCGGTCCGCTCGGGCCCCCGGCGCACGGCCAGGCGGCGCTCCCGGAGGCGGACGTCCGGGCGGCGTTCCGGGAGCAGATCGAGGGCCTCCTCGAGGGCGGTGCGGACGTGATCGTGCTCGAGACGTTCTCCGATCTCGCGTCCCTGCTCGTCGCCGTCGATGAGGCGCGTCGAGCGTCCGACATGCCCGTCATCGCATCGCTGACGTTCGGCGAGGAGCGGGTCCTCATCGACGGCAACGGGCCGGCGGAAGCCGCGGCGGCGCTCGGCCGCGCCGGGGCCGACGTGGTTGGCGTGAACTGCGGCGCCGGTCCGACGCCGTGTCTGGATGCGCTGGCGGCGATGGGCCGGCCGGCCGACGGCGATCCAGCCCGCTTGATCATGCCGAATGCCGGGCTGTCGCAGCGCCTCGAGGGCCGCTTCGTGTTCGCCGCCAGCCCCGAGTATTTCGGGACGATGACGTCGCGGATGCTCGCCGCCGGCGCCCGGATGCTCGGCGGCTGCTGTGGCACCACGCCCGAGCACATCGCGGCGATGCGGCTCGCGCTCGACGAGGCCACCACGGCGATGGACGGGGCCGCGGCTTCGCCCTCGATCGTCGTCTCCCGCGCTTCGCCGGCGTCGTCCCTGGCCGAGCGAGCGTCCCGCCTGACCCCGACGGAGGAGGCGCCGCCGCCGACCCGGCTCGCCGAGCTGCTCGCCGCCCGACGGTTCGTCGTCTCGGTCGAGATCGACCCGCCGCGGAGCATCCGGATCGAGCGGACCATCGAGGCGGCGCGGCTCCTGCGCGACGCAGGCGTCGACGTCGTCAACGTGTCGGACTCGGCGATGGCTCGGGTCCGGATGAGTGCCCTGTCGGTGGCCTTCGGGATCCAGCACGACCTGGATCTCGAGTGCCTGGTCCACTGCACGACGCGCGACCGGAACCTGATGGCCCTCGAATTGGAGCTGCTCGGCGCCCACGCCCTCGGCGTCCGGAACATCATCGCCCTGACCGGCGATCCGCCACGGATCGGCGACTACCCGACCGGGACCGGCGTCTGGGACGTCGACTCCATCGGGCTGATCGAGATCCTGGCGCGGCTGAACCGGGCCGAGGACCCCTCCGGTGCGTCAATCGGACAGCGGGCGGGCTTCACGATCGCCTGCGCCCTCGATTCGACCGCGGCCGACCAGGCCACCGAATGGGACCGCCTCGAGCGGAAGCTCGAGGCCGGCGCACACCTCGTGATGACCCAGCCGCTCTATTCCATCGGGCAGGTCGAGTCGATGCTCGCGGAGGCCCGGCGGCGGTTCGGCGCGGCCGGCTTCCCGGTTCCGGTCCTGCTTGGCGTGCTGCCGCTCGTCTCGACCCGCCACGCGGAGTTCCTCCACAACGAGGTCCCGGGGATCACGATCCCGGACGAGAGCCGGTCGGCGATGCGGTCTGCCGGCGAGCGCGGGTCGGAGGTCGGGATCGAGATGGCGGACCGCCTCCTCGCCGCGATGGATGCCGAGGTTGCCGGGACCTACATCATGCCCAGCTTCGGGCGGTACGAGCAGTGCGCCGAGCTCGTCCACCGGATCCGGGCGCGGCATCCGGCCGCGGCGGTGGCGTCGTGACCGCTGCCTCGTCCCCGCTGACGGGCTTGCGCCAGGGCTCGCCCTTCGATCGGGACGCACGCCTGGCGCTGCTGCCGGGCCTCCTCCGCGAGCGAATCCTCGTCCTCGACGGGGCGATGGGCACGATGCTCCAGGCGTATCGGTTCGGAGAAGCGGACTTCCGGGGCGAACGCTTCCGAGATCATCCACGCGACGTCCGCGGGAACAGCGACCTGCTGTGCCTCACTCAGCCCGACGCGGTCGCCGAGATCCACGCCGGCTACCTCGCCGCCGGCGCCGAGATCCTCAGCACGAACTCGTTCACCGCCACGCGGATCGCCCAGGCCGACTATGGCCTCGACCGCGCGACGGTCCGCGAGCTGAACGTCACCGCTGCGCGGATCGCCCGCGACGCGGCGGACGCGGCGGAACGCGAGGAGCCGGATCGGCCGCGATTCGTCGCGGGCTCCCTCGGCCCGACGAACCGGACGGCATCGATGAGCGCGGACGTCTCGGATCCGGCCGCCCGGAGCGTCACGTGGGACGAGCTCGTCGTCGCCTACCGCGAGTCCGCGGCCGGGCTGGTCGAAGGCGGTGCGGACCTCCTCCTGATCGAGACGATCTTCGACACGCTGAACGCGAAGGCGGCGATCTTCGCGGTCCAGTCGCTCTTCGACGAGCTCGGCTGGCGGCTGCCGCTGATCATCTCGGGGACGATCGTCGACGCGTCTGGCCGAACCCTCTCCGGCCAGACCGTCGAGGCCTTCTGGCACAGCATCCGCCACGCCGACCCGCTGATCGTCGGGCTCAACTGCGCGTTGGGCCCCCGTCAGCTCCGCGAGCACCTCGATGTCCTGTCGCAGGTCGCCGACCTACCGGTGTCGGCCTACCCGAACGCGGGCCTGCCGAACGAGCTCGGCGGGTACGACGAGACTCCCGAGGAGATGGCCGCGGCGATCGGGGAGTGGGCCCGCCACGGGCTGCTGAACGTTGCGGGCAGCTGCTGCGGATCGACGCCGGCGCACGTCGCCGCGATCGCCGACGCGGTCGCCGGTCTGGCGCCCCGCGAGCTCCCCGCGTCAGCCGGCACGACGCGGCTCTCCGGCCTTGCCCCGCTCGTGATCCCCCGGCCGGGCAACGCGTTCGTGAACGTCGGGGAGCGAACGAACGTCACCGGCTCCCGGAAGTTCGCCCGGCTGGTTGCCGCGGGGGCCGAGGACGAGGCGGTCGACATCGCCCGGGAGCAGGTCGCGAACGGCGCCCAGCTCATCGACGTGAACATGGACGAGGCGATGCTCGACGGTCCCGCCGCGATGACCCGCTTCCTGCGCCGGATCGCTGCGGAACCGGACATCGCGGCAGCGCCGGTCATGGTCGACAGCTCGAAATGGTCGGTGATCGAAGCCGGTCTGCAGCAGCTTCAGGGGAAGGGGGTCGTCAACTCGATCTCGCTCAAGGAGGGCGAGGACGAGTTCCTCCGGCAGGCCCGCCTCTGCCGGCGCTACGGGGCCGCCGTCGTCGTCATGGCGTTCGACGAGCAGGGCCAGGCGGAATTCGTCGAACGGCGGGTGGCCGTGCTGCGCCGCGCATCCGACCTGCTGGTGGGGGTCGTCGGGTTTCCGCCCGAGGACATCATCCTGGACGCGAACATCTTCGCGATCGCGACCGGGATGGAGGAGCACAACGCCTACGCCGTCTCCTTCATCGAGGCCGTCCGCCGCCTGAAGCAGGAGTTTCCCGGGTCGCGAACGTCCGGCGGCGTATCGAACGTGTCGTTCGCGTTCCGCGGGATCGACCGCGTCCGCGAGGCCATCCACTCGGTCTTCCTCTACCACGCGATCGGCGCCGGGCTCGACATGGCGATCGTCAATGCCGGGGCACTGCCGATCTACGACGACATCGAGCCGGAGCTTCGCGAGCGGGTCGAGGACGTCGTCCTCAACCGTCGCCCGGACGCGACGGAACGCCTGCTCGAGCTCGCCCAGCAATACGCCGGGGCAGGCGGCATGGAGCGCCCGGCGGAGGACCTCGCCTGGCGTGAGCGACCTGTCGACGAGCGGCTCACCCACGCCCTGGTTGCCGGCATCGACGCCTGGATCGAAGCGGATACCGAGGAGGCCCGCCAGGCGGCCGCCCGGCCGCTCGACGTCATCGAGGGCCCGCTGATGGCCGGGATGAACGTCGTCGGCGATCTCTTCGGCGCCGGCCGGATGTTCCTGCCCCAGGTCGTGAAGAGCGCCCGCGTGATGAAGAAGGCCGTGGCCGTCCTCATCCCGTATCTCGAGGCCGAGCGGGCCGGCACCGGTCGCCGTGCCGGAACGATCGTCACCGCCACCGTCAAGGGCGACGTCCACGACATCGGCAAGAACATCGTCGGCGTCGTGCTCGGCTGCAACGACTACGAGGTGGTCGACCTCGGGGTGATGGTCCCCGCCGCCCGGATCCTGGAGAAGGCGAACGAGATCGGCGCGGACCTGATCGGCCTGTCCGGGCTGATCACGCCGTCGCTCGATGAGATGACCCACGTCGCGTCAGAGATGGAGCGGCAGGGCTTCACGATCCCGCTCCTGATCGGTGGGGCAACGACATCACGGACCCACACCGCGGTGAAGATCGCCCCGGCGTACTCCGGGCCGGTCGTTCACGTCGTCGACGCGTCGCGGGCCGTGGGCGTGGCCGGCGCCCTCGTCCAGCTGGAACGGCGCGACGCCTTCGTCGCGGGGATCCGGGAGGAGTACGAGGGCGTCCGCCGCGACCGAGCCGGTCAGCGGGCGAGGGAGAAGCGCCTGACCCTGGCGGAGGCCAGGGCGAACCACGTCCCGATCGACTGGGCGACCGTCCAGCCGCCTCGCCCGACCTTCCTCGGGCCGCGGACGTTCCGAGACTACCCGCTCGCCGAGCTCGCGGAGTACATCGACTGGACGCCGTTCTTCGCGACGTGGGAGCTGCGCGGGGCCTACCCGGCGATCCTGGATGACCCGCGCCTGGGGCCGGCCGCCCGTGACCTCCACCGGGACGCGCTCGCCCTGCTCGAGCGGATCGTTGCCAAGGGCGAGCTGACGGCCAATGCCGTCGTCGGGTTCTGGCCCGCAAACACCGTCGATGCCGATGACGTCGTCGTGTGGCGCGACGAGGTTCGAAGCGACGTCCTGGCCACGATCCGGACCCTTCGGCAGCAGATGGCCAAGCCCGACGGCCGGTCGAACAGCGCCCTCGCCGACTTCGTCGCCCCGGTCGAGACCGGGATCCCGGACTTCGTCGGCGCGTTCGCGGTCACGGCGGGCCACGGCGTCGACGAGCTCGTCGCCGGGTTCGAGGCCGCCAACGACGACTATTCCGCGATCCTCGCGAAGGCCCTCGCCGACCGCCTGGCCGAGGCGTTTGCCGAGCGGCTCCACGAGCGGGTGCGCCGTGAGCTCTGGGGCTATGCGCCCGCCGAGGCGCTCTCGAACCCCGACCTGATCGCCGAGCGGTACCAGGGAATCCGGCCCGCGCCCGGCTATCCGGCCTGCCCGGACCACACGGAGAAGGGCACGCTCTTCGAGCTTCTCGAGGCCGAGCCACGTGCCGGGATCAGGCTGACCGAGTCCTTCGCGATGTGGCCGGGCGCCTCGGTCTCCGGCTACTACTTCTGGAACCCGGCCGCCGCCTACTTCGGGATCGGCCGGATCGGGCGCGACCAGCTGGCCGACTACGCGGCTCGCAAGGGGATGGCGCTCGCCGAGGCGGAGCGATGGCTGGCCCCGAACCTTGCCGACGACGGTCAGGCCCAGACCCCTGTTCCGGCAACGGTCGCCGACTGACGACGATCCGGCCGACGCCCCGTTGAGGCAGCCGACGCCCCGTTGAGGCGTCGGACGCCCGTTGAGGCGACCGACCCGTGGCGCCGCCGGATGCTCGAGTCGCGCGGCTCTCGAGGCGAGGGTGCCGGAGTCGCAAGGCGACTCGGATTTCGGTTCTGCACGCTCGGCCGAATTGCAATTCGAGCATGGATGAGCGTCCAAGCGGCCGGGTTGAGTCGAGTGGCGACTCCAGCCCGGTTCGTGAGCGCTGACCAGGGAACAAAGACACGCGGGGCCTGCCCAAGGGCAGGCCCCGCGCACGGTCTCGGGGACCCGAAGGGAGGGGCCGGCGCCTTGCGGCGCCGGCTGGCACCTGGACGGTGCCGGGGAGGCTAGCGGATGCGGCGGTTGCGAGGCTTGGCGCGGACCCGCGCCGGGGTTCGGCGCGGGACCGCGAGGAAGCTGGCGACCCCGATGGCGAGGATGCCCACCAGCAGAGCCGGCAGGCCGGCGTCGCCGGCATCGGTAGTCACCGGGGTTGCGTCGGTCGGAGGAGGCGTGACGTGCGGGGTGCCGGTCGCACCCTCGACCTCGCCCGACGGGGTCGGGGTTGGCGTCGGCGTCGGGTCGGCGACGGTGACGAGCGCGTCGTCGTCGTCGATGGCCTGGTTCTGCTCGTCGTCGACCGCCTTGGCCGTCACGACGTCGACATGGGAGCCGTGGACGTCCGGGATCGCCCCGACGAACGAGCAGGTGTAGGACGCATCGGGCGCGAGCACCGCGCCGATCGCGCAGCTGCCCTGGCCGTTCAGGTCGCCGTAGACGTTGTCGACGAGCGAGCTGATCGTGACGGGCTCGACCGAGTGGTTGGTGACGACGACCGTGAAGGTCGCCGAGCCGCCGCCCGCGGGCAGCCATTCGGGCGACGCGGTCTTGTCGACCGAGATCTCCGGCAGGACGTCGGTGATCCGGACGGTCGCGTCATCGCTGTCGCTGGCCTTGCCGTTGCTGTTCAAGGCATCGGCCGTGACGGTGTCGGTGTGGCTCGAGCCCGGAGCGCCCGAGACCGCGCCGCTGAAGTGGCAGGTGTAGGTGTCGCCGGCACCGATCGTGCCGCCGGTGTCGCAGGTGCCCTTGCCGTCGAGGTCGCCGTAGACGTCATCGACGAGCGAGTCGAGCTTGATCGGATCGAGGGCCATGTTGTGGACCTCGACCGTGAACGTGACGTTCCCACCGGGCTCCGGCATCGTCACCGGCGACGCGGTCTTCGTGACCTCGATCGTCGGGGGCGGTGGGGCGCAGTGGAGGGAGCTGATCAGGTCCCCGGCGAAGTCCTTGAAGTCGGCGTTGAGGAAGGCGCCGCCGCCGATGTTCTGCATCACGGCCTTGGCCCAGGCCGCGTCGCCGACGGCGGTGAACGGAAGGCTCGTGTCGCCCGGGTCGCCGTCGGTGCTGAGGTAGACCGCCTTGACGACGAACTTCGAGGCGCCGCTGCCGGCCCGCGCGTCGTCGGCGGCGGCGATCGCCGCGTTGGCACCGTCGAGCCAGGTATCCGGGTACGAGAGGTCGTTGCCGTTGCCGTTCGGGACGTTGGGCGAGCCGTCTGTGACCACGAACATCACGTTCGGGGCGCCGAGTCGGTCGTTGGAGTTGTTGCCTGCGGCGGTGTTGATGCCGATCCCGGTCGGCGTCAGGCCGGCCGGCCCGCTGAGGCCATTGATGGCGGCATTGAAGGCGTCGGCCGAGACGTAGCCCGACGTGAGCTCATCGGCTGAGCCGCCCGAGAACCGGGTGCCGGAGTAACGACCATCGCCGCCGGCTGCCTGGAAGGCGTCCACGAAGCCGGTGATCCCGTCGCGAAGCTGATCGAGGTTCGAGGGGACGCCGCCCTGCGGGCCGATCGAGCCCGACATGTCGACCACGAAGTTGATGTCGGCCGTGTCGCAGACCTCGCTGCTCAGGGCGGGGTTGTTCGTCCCGCCCGCGATGGTCCGGTACGTCACCGTCATCGAGAGCCAGTCGACGGAGAAGGTCGAGTCGTTGTCGCAGACGACGCCCGGGTCGATCGTCTCGAGGATCACGCGGAAGTTCGCGTTCGAGAGCCTCGAGGCGTCCCACGCGGTCGCCCAGTAGTCGCCGGCGGCCCCGAACGTCAGGACCGTGGAGGCGTCGGTGAGGCTGCCGATCTTGCGACTGGTGACGTCGTCGCCGCCGTTGCCCGACAGCCGGACGCCGAGCCGGCAGCCACTGGCGTCGGTCGACGCGGCGTCGACCTTGACGGTGATGCCATCGACGATCGATCCGGCCGGCAGCGCAAAGCCGAAGTTGCGGTAGCCCTGCTGGGCGTCCTCCGCCGTCGTCGATGCGACGAGGCCGTCGTCGGAGCCGCTGAGGGCGTTGTCCGCGTCCGTCCAGGTGCCGGTCGCGGTCGCGGCCGGCGTGAGGTCTGCGCTGTTGGCGGCCAGGGCGACGGGCGCAGCAGTCCCGAGGATCGTGAACGATCCGATCAGGAGCGCCGAGCCGATCGCGGCCAATCTGTCGACGTGACGTCGTCGACGGGGTCCCCGAGCCATCGATGTTCCCTCCGTGGGATGCGTGGCCGGGGCGGGTCGCGAGACGGTCAGTGGACCCCGGCGTCGGCGCAGTCTCCGGGAGGGTCCTGCCCGGCGTCCAGTACCTGTGGCGACTCGCCGACTGCACCGGATCGACCTCGTCCGGGGCGGACCCCTCGGCACCCCGCCACGGTTCCGTTGACCCCGGGCAACCCTCGGTACCCCCCGTCCCGGTACGACTGTCCGGGCCGCCGGCGGAAGCGATGCGCGGGCTATTCTCGGCGCCATGACGACGACCGATCCCATCGCCCTCGACACCGGATCGCTCCTCCCCGCCGCCCGGGCGATCGCGCCCGACGTCGTCGCGATCCGACGTCGGATCCATCGCCACCCCGAGGTCGGCAACGACCTGCCGGTCACGCAGGCCATCGTGATGGAGGAGCTGGCGAGGATCGGGCTGGAGGGCCGGCCGGGCAAGGGCCTGTCCTCGGTCGTCGCCGCGATCGAGGGCGGCCGGACCGGCCGGACCGTCCTCCTCCGGGCCGACATGGACGCGCTGCCGCTCGACGAGGACACCGGTCTGGACTTCGCGTCGGAGGTGGCCGGGGCGATGCATGCCTGCGGCCACGACGCCCACGTGGCGATCCTCCTCGGGGCGGCGCGGCTGCTGCAGGACCGCCGGGACGATCTTCCCGGCCGCGTGATCCTGATGTTCCAGCCCGGCGAGGAGGGGCCGGCCGGCGCGAGGACGATGCTCGAGGAGGGCCTGCTCGGTGCGGCCGGTCCGGACGCCGCGCCGCCGACCGGCGCCTTCGCGATCCACCTCACGACGCGCTTCCCGAGCGGCGAGGTCCATCTCCGGCCGGGGCCGATCTTCGCAGCGAGCGACGTCATCCGGATTTGGGTCCGGGGACGTGGGGGCCATGCCTCCGCGCCGCACCTTGCCCTGGATCCCGTCCCGATCGCGGCCGAGATCGTGCTGGGGCTCCAGGTGATGGTGGCCCGGACCATCGACGCGGCCGAGCCGTCGGTCGTCACCATCGGCCAGATCACGGGTGGGACGGCGAACAACATCATCCCGGAGACCGTGTTCCTCAACGGCACCACCCGGACGGTGTCCTCGGCCACCCGCGAGCGGGTCCGGGAGGGTGTCCGGCGGGTGGCCGAGGGGATCGCCGCGGTGCATGGGGCGACGGTCGAGGTGGAACTCGAGCCGGGCTATCCGGCGACGGTCAACGACGCGGCCTTCGTGGGGCTGGTCCGCGATGCCGCCGGCGAGGTCCTCGGGCCGGGGCATGTCGTCGAGATGGCGACCCCGTTGATGTCCGCCGAGGACTTCTCGTACGTGATCGAGCAGGTGCCCGGCGCCGAGGTCTTCCTCGGGGCCTGCCCGCCCGGCCTGGACCCGGCGACAGCGCCACAGTTCCACTCGAACCGGTTCGTGATGGACGAGGGCGTCATGCCGGCGGGCGTCGCCCTGCACGCCGCGGTCGCGATCCGCCACCTCGCCGGCGGATGAGCATCGTCACCGGCGGATGAGCATCGTCAGATGCGGTGGAGGAAGCCGATCCGCGGGGCGATGGCGAAGTTCAGCTGGACGAGGACGATCCAGGCGATCGCGGGGTAGGTCCCGACGACGAGCGCGATCACGAGCCCCACGAAGTAGAGCCCCTGGGCGATCGCGATCCGGCGCTTGATCAGGCCCCCGATCTCCGGCGGTGAGTCGGTCCGGACGAGACCGGCCCGCTCCACGTACGACCAGATGCCGTACAGGACCGCGCCGGACGCGAAGATGTTCAGCCAGTACAAGGCGAGCGCCAGACGCAGGTCGATGTTCTCGGCGAGCAGCGAGGTCGTGAACGGGAAGAGGGCGATGATCGCGAGGAACAGCAGCTCGAGCCAGGCGAGGTCGCGGGTGCTGTGGTCGATGTGAGTCAGCTGGGTCTGCTGGCCGTTCCAGAAGATGCCGAGCGTCAGGAAGCTCAACAGGTAGGTCACGAAGCGCGGCGCAAGGGCGACGAGGGCCGTGGCGAGGTCGGCATCGGTCGCGCCCGGGTCGAGGTGCGGGACCTGGATCTCCAGAACGATCAACGTCATGGCGATCGCGAACAGCCCGTCGCTGAGCGCGGCGATCCGGTCGAGGCTGCGGTTCGCGAACTGGTTGTAGAAGATCGACATCCGGGCCTCCTCGTCCGACCTCGAGGGCGAGTATCGCATCGGGTTGCGCGGCACCCGACAATGCGGCGGTGACTGTCAATGCGCTGCCCGTTCGTGACCGCCTCGCCGCGGTCCCGGGCGAGCTGGCCGAGGCGGCGCGCTCTTCGCCGCAGGACTCGCCGGCGCCCGGCGAGTGGACGCCGACGCAGGTCGTGCGCCACCTGATCGCGGTCGAGGAACAGGTCTGGCAGGTCCGCCTTCGCCAGCTGGAGACCGAGGACCACCCTCGCTGGGCGTGGGCCGAGCCCGACCAATGGCTCGGCGCGCCCGGCGCCGGTCTCGAGGACGTCATCGCCACCCATGCCGCCGCGCGTGCATCCACCCTCGCGATCCTCGACGCGCTCGGCCCGGACGGCTGGGCGCGGACGGGCACGCACGACACGTTCGGCGTCATCGACGTTGCCGGGCTGATGGCGAAGGCCGCGGACCATGACGACGAGCACATCGCGAGCCTCCGGAGGTGACGCATCGGCACCGCTCGCCCGATCGCGCGACCCGGGCCACCCGCGACGCGGCGAACATCGCGGCCGCGGCCGTGGTCGGGTACGCGATCCTCTGGGTCCTGTCGACCCAGGTCGCGACGATCCGCGAGTTCTCGCCGTTCGGCGACGACCCATGGGACGCGTTCGCGAGCTACGCCGCGATCTTCCTGCCGGTGGTCGCGAGCGCGACGTGGATCCGCAGCCTCCGCCATCGCGAGCGGGTCCTCCCCGCGGCGACCGCATCCCGGATCCGCCTCGGATCGGGCCTCGCCGCCGGCATTGTCCTCATCGCGGCGGGCGTTGACGCCCAGGCGATCGTCGCCAACGGGTTCGGGCCCGAAGCGGGCGTTGGGGCACCGGTCCTCGTCGGCCTGGTGGCCGCGTCGATCGTTCTGTCGGGTCTGGCGCTCGCCTCGACGATCCGGGCCGCCGCCGTCGCGACGCCCACATCGCCCCTCGAAGCGTTCGAGCCCGATGTCGTCGACGACCTCATCGGCCTGGCGTCCGAGATCGCGAACGTGATCGGTGTCGGCCGCCCGATCGACCGGGCGGCCTCGGATCTCGAGCGGTTCCTCGATCGATCGTCGCTGAGCCCGCGCCGTCACCGCTGGCTCTTCGGCGTCGTCCTCGCCGTCGGCGCCGCAGTCGCCTTCGATCTCTGGCACGCGATCCGGGAAGGTCCGTGGGCGTCCCCGTCCCCGGCCCTGATCTTCGGGGCGCTCGCCGGCGCAGGCGTCCTGGCCATCTACCTCGGGACCGTGATCCCCCTCCGCCTCCTCCGTCCGCCGGCGGCGTGACCAGGAAGGGTCGGCGTCGAACCGCTGGATCCTGCCTAGGCGGATGCCCCCGAGTACTGGCGCAGGCCGGTCCGCCAGAACCAGCGGCTGACCACGATGAGGGCGATCGCGAAGGCGGCCGCGATCGCGAGCGTCTCCGGCGTCAACCGCGAGGTGAGCGCCTCGGCCGGGACCGTGACGGCGAACGCGATCGGGACGAGGAACGTCAGCCCGATGCGGAGCCAGCCCGGGTAGATCGTCACCGGCCAGCGACCGGACTGGTAGATCCCGTCGAAGAGCTCGTGGAGCTCGTCCATCCGGACGACCCAGAACGCCGCCGTCGTGAGGATCAGCCAGAAGCAGTAGATCATCACCGCGCCGAGGAGGAGGGCCCCGGCGAAGATCAGCGCGGATCCCACCCCGATCGACGTCTCGAGCCGCCCGATCCCGATCGCCAGCACGACCGCGCCGACGACGATGTCGACCGCCTGCCAGATCCGGAACTCGCGGACGCTGATCATCACCTGGGCGTCCTCGGGCTTCGTCAGCAGGTAGTCGAGCGTGCCCTGGCGGACGTCGGTCATCAGCCGCTCCATGTTCGGCTGGATCGCCGTCCGGATCACCCCGCCCATCAGGATGTGGACCCCCATCACCGCGAGGAGCTCCGACTGGGACCAGCCGCCGAGGTTCGACGTCTGGTCGAAGACCAGGGCCAGCACCGCGAGCCCGGTGAAGAGCGCGATCAGCGACTGGAACAGCTGAACGGCGAGGTTCGCCCGGTACTGGAGCTCGTTCAGCGCGCCGATCCGGAAGAAGATCGCGAACAGGCGGATCGACCGGAAGAGCTGGCGCGGCGGATCGGCCGGCAACGGCCGGGCCGGGGGCGGCACCGAGTCCGGGACGATCGCGGTCATCGCGGCTTCATCCGCCGACCGCCGAGAAGCGACGGACGGCCCGCTTCCACGTGAACGCGACGGCGACCGCGCTGATCGTGATCCACAGAACCTGCATGAAGAGGCCGTAGGCCAGCTGCTCGGGCGGGAGCTGGCCGATCAGCGCCTCGATCGGGAAGCCGAACGACCACTGGAACGGCAGGACCGCCGCGAGCTGCTGGGCCCACTCCGGCATCAGGCTCAGCGGCACGAGCCGGCCGGACAGCAGCAGCTCCGCGGTGAAGAAGATGTCGAACACCGGCCCGACCCGGGTCGTCCAGAAGGTCACCAATCCGAGCAGCCAGAGCAGCATCGAGCGCAGGACGTAGGCGCCCCAGATCGCGATGAAGAAGACGACGATGTCGAGCAGGTTCGTGTCGAACGTCGGGTGGAAGATCAGCGACAGGAACGCCGCCAGAGGCAGCCACAGGATGATGACGACGACCTTCCAGCCGGCCATGCCGGCGAGATCGGCGTGGATCGGATGGATCGGGCGGAGAAGCATCGCCGAGAGCTCGCCCTGCCGGACCCGCTCCTCCCAGGCCCACGGCGTGAGCGCGATGTTCATGTTCCGGACCAGCGTCCAGACGATGTAGTAGGCGGCGAAGTCGCCGGGCGTGAACCCGCCGACCTCGCCGCCCTGCTGGGTCGCGACCGTCGACCACACGACCAGGTAGATCACCGGCTCCGCGATCATCCCGATCATGTAGAAGTAGTTCGAGACGCGGTACTGGATCTGGGTCGCGATCGCGACCCGCATCTCCGTCGTGTAGAAGTCGACCCAGGCGCGGACGGCCCCGAGGAGTCCGAGACGGACCGTCGGCGGGAGGGTGGAGGCCGGCGCCGCCGCGCTCATCCGGTGGGGGCCGCCTCGACGCGCTCGTCGTGCGCCTCGAGGAAGACCTGCTCGATGACGTCCTCGATCGGCGGGTCCTCGATCGTCAGGTCCGCGACGGGCAGGTCGCGGAGGAGCCGGGTCGTGACCTCGGCCGCGTCGGTCCGCATGACCCGGAGCATCACCCGGTCGTCGTCGGTCGGGAGGATCTCGCCGTAGGCGGAGAAGTCGACCGGGGCCGTGTCGGTGGGTCCGTCCTTGAGCGTGACCCCGATCGTCTTCGTCGCGTTGAACCGGGTCGCGAGATCGGCGAGGTTGCCGTCGAACAGGATCCGGCCGTGGTGGATGACGATCACCCGCCGGCAGAGCGCCTGGACGTCGGCCATGTAGTGGCTCGTCAGGAGCACCGTCGCGCCGTAGCGCCGGTTGTACTCGGCGACGAAGCTCCGGATCCGCTTCTGCATCGTGACGTCGAGGCCGAGCGTCGGCTCGTCGAGGAACAGGACCTGCGGCCGGTGGAGCAGGGCACCGACGAACTCCATCTTCATCCGCTCCCCGAGGGACAGGTTGCGGACGGGCTTGTGGACGAGCTCACCGAGATCCAGCAGCTCGACGAACTCGTCGCGAGTCCGGCGGAAGTCGGCCGGATCCAGGCGGTAGATCGCCCGGGTCAGCTCGAACGAGTCGAGGGCGGGCAGGTCCCACTGGAGCTGGTTCCGGTTGCCCATCACCATCGTGATCCGGCGCAGGAACGACGCCTCGCGGCGCGACGGGACGAAGCCGAGCACCGTCGCCTCGCCAGACGTCGGGTAGAGGAGTCCGCTGAGCATCTTGAGGCTGGTCGTCTTGCCCGCTCCGTTCGGGCCGAGGAACCCGACGACCTCGCCTGGATCGACCTGGAACGAGATGCCGGCGACGGCCTGGATCTCCCGGTTCCGACGCCGGACGAGGCTGCGAGCGGCCGCCGACAGCCCGCCCTCGCGGACGGGGACGCTGAATGTCTTGCGGAGGTCGCGGACGAGGACGGTCGGATCGGGCACGGGCCGGAAGGGTACCGCGCCGGCGTCCCCGCTCGCCCCTTCTGCCGATGCATGTGGCCACCCAGCGATGGGTGACGACATGCATGACGGACGAGGGTCGTCGAGTGGCCCGCGGGCGAACGTGCGATCCTCGACCCAAGGAGGACCTGTGGACGACACCGAACGAGCCCTGTTGATCGATCGCTACCGCACCGGCTCGGCAGCCGTCGACGACGCCCTGTCCGGGATCACCGACGACGACCTCGACCGGCAACCCGCCGAGGCGGACGGCTGGACCGCGCGGCAGGTCGTCCATCACCTGGCCGACAGCGAGGCGATGGCCTACACGCGCCTGCGGCGGCTCGTCGCGGACTCGGAGCCGACGATCCAGGGATACGACGAGCCGGAATGGGCCCGCCGGCTTCACTACGACCGGCCGATCGAGCCGTCCCTGGCCGTCATGGGGGCGGTCCGGGCGTCCAGTCTCCAGCTGCTCGAGTCGCTGACCGCGGAGGAGTGGTCACGCACCGGGACGCACTCGGAGTCGGGGCCGTACAGCGTCGAGGGCTGGGTCCGGATCTACGCCTCGCACCCGCACGACCACGCCGACCAGATCCGGCGGGCGCGCCGAGCCTGACCAGGGCGGATGACCAGGGCGTCAGGCCTTCGGCACGGCGGCCGCGGCGAAGGCGGCCATCGACGGGTACGTCGCGTTCGGTCGTGCGTCGGACGGCGGCGTCGCGCCGCCCCCGGGTCGGTCGTGGCGTCGATCGATCCAGACGGTGTGCATCCCGAGCCGCTGGGCAGGCGCGTGGTCGTGGAACAGGCTCTGGGCGACGTGCAGGATGCGGCCGGCCGCAATCCCCGACGTGTGCAGCCGCTCGCGGAGCACCTCGAAGTTGTGGACATTGGGCTTGTACGAGCCGACCTGCTGGGCGGTGACCACCCAGTCGAAGTCGACGCCGAGCCGCCGGTTGGAGGCCGCGAAGAGGTCGTCGTCGCAGTTGGTCAGCACGCCGAGCTGGAACCGCCTTCGGAGGATCCGGAGCGATCGCGTCGAGTCGTCGAACGCCGGCCAGTCCTCGACCGATCCTCCGAACGCGATCGCCTCGTCGTCGGTGAGGGCCGCGTCGAGCCCGGCGCCGACCGAGCGGGCGGCCATCGCGAGGATCGTCCGGTAGGGCAGGTACGTCCCGCTCTCCAGCCGTGCCTCGACCGTGGCGAACGACTCGAGGAGCTCATCGTCCGGCGCGTCGACGCCGTGCGGCGCGAACGCGGTTCGGAGGCCGGCCAGGATCCCCGCCTCCCAGTCGATCAGCGTGCCGTAGCAGTCGAACGTGAGCGCGTCGAACGCGCCGTAGTCCAGCTCCGTCATCAGCCCTTCGCGCCGCCCGTGAAGTTCCACGACGCGAGGTGGAGGCTCGGCACGAGGTAGATCGAGTCCCAGCCGGCCATCACGAGGGCTCGTTCCGCGGAAATCCCGCGAACGGAGTCCGGCCCCAGCGCGTCGAGGAACGACTGCGTGAACCGGAGGTTGGTCACCGGCCGAACGACACGGCCATCCTCGATCAGCCAGACCCCATTCCGGGTCAGCCCGGTCACGACCTGCGTCCTCGGATCGAGGATCCGGGTGTACCAGAAGTCGGTCACGAGCACGCCTCGTTCGACGCCCGCGATCAGGTCGTCGGTCGTCTTCTCGCCCGCGTCGATGGTGAGGTTCGCTCCGAGCGCGCCCCAGGCGGCTCCGCCTTCGACGGCGTGGCCGGTGCTCTCGACGCCGGCGGCCTTCGCCGTCCGACGGGTGTGGAGCAGGCCCCGCGTCACCCCGTCGCGAACGAGGTCGAGCGGCCGCTTGGGCGTTCCCTCGATGTCGAACGGGATGCCGAGCGTGCCGGGATCGGTGACGTCGTCGCGGAGCGTGATCGAGGGATCGAACTGAGCGTCGCCGACGCGGGCGAACGACCGACCTTCCTCGACCGCCTTGCCGTTGAAGCCGGCGACGAGCAGGAACGACAGGATGTTCGCGACGCAATCGGGCTCGAGGATGACCTCGTAGCGTCCCGGCTCGAGGTCGGTCGGGTTGCTCGCGGTCCGGGCCTTCGTCGCCGCTCGTTCGCCGGTCGCCTGCCCATCGAGGTCGCCGATCCGGACGGACGCGTGACGGCTCGAGCCATCGGCCGTCGGGGTCCGGGCGATCCCGTCGATCTCCGCGACCGTCCCGCGACCGCTGAGGTGGTGACCGTCGGTGTTGGCGAAGTTCAGCAGGACGACCGACGTGGAGCAGAAGCCGGCCGTCTCGAGCCCGCCCGCGGCATCCACGAACGCCCGGACCCTCGCGGCGCGCGCATCGGCGTTCCAGTCCGCGGTCTCCTCGTCGAAGTGGTCGGCCGGCATGCCCACGGTCGGGGGCGTCAGGCCGGGCCACCCGGGGTCGACCGGCAGGGCTTCGGCCGCGTCGAAGGCGTTGTCCACGAGACGCGCGAGATGCTCGTCGTCCGGTGGTCCGTCGAGCGTCACCGATGCGACGTGCCCGTCGACCGCGACGCGGAGCAACGTGTGGCTGACCTCCTCGGCAACGTTCTGGTGGATGAAGCTCGTCGCGAAGCGCGTCAGGGCGGAGGTGCCCCACCGGGCGGTGACCTCGGCTTCGGCGGAGGCGGACCGCTTCCGGACGAGATCGAGGACCCGGCCGACTCGCGAGTTGAGGCCCGCGCTCCCCGGCGTCTCGGTGCTCGCCACGTCGCTCATCCCCGAACTCCCACCCGGATCCCACGGAACCGTGCCGGAACGGACGGATGGCCGGTGTGGCCGATCTGCTGGGGCTGGCCCTTGCCGCAGTTCGGCGTTCCCCAGAACGTCCACTCGTCGTGGCCGCCGAGCATGTCCATCGATCCCCAGAAGCGCGGGCTGATCGCGGTGTAGGTCGGGTTCTTCAGGAGCCGGCCGCGCTTGCCGCCCTTGATCTCCCAGCCGATCTCGCAGCCGAACTGGAAGTTGAGCCGCTTGTCGTCGATCGACCACGACCGGTTGGTGTCCATGTGGATCCCGTCATCGGTCGCGGCGATCATCGATTCGAGGGAGTCGCTGCCCGGGAGCAGTCCGACGTTCGTCATCCGGACCATCGGGATGCGGTCGAAGCCGTCGGCCCGGACCGCGCCGCCGGATCGCTCGATCCCGGCGAGGGCGGCGGAATCGCGCCCGCTCAGGGCACCGACCCAGATCCCGTCCTTGACGATGTCGACCGGATGGGCGGGTGTGCCCTCGTCGTCGTAGCCGAAGCTCCCGAGCGCCCCCGGCAGGGTCGCGTCTGCCGTGACGTTCATCAGCTCCGAGCCGAAGCGGAGCGAGCCGAGCTGCTGCAGGTCGAGCCAGGAGGTGCCGGCGAAGGCGGCCTCCCAACCGAGGATCCGATCCAGCTCCGTCGCGTGCCCGACGGACTCGTGGATCTGCAGCGCCATCTGCTCGCTGCCGAGGATCAGGTCGGTCGCGTCGAGCGACGGGCAGACGTCGGCGGTCAGGAGCCGGCGGGCCTCCTCCGCGATCCGGGCTGCGTTGCCGGACAGGTCCAGGTCGCGGACGAGCTCCCAGCCGCGGGTCCCGTACTGGCCGCGAATGCCGGGATAGGACCGCCGCTGCGTCTCGTTCTCGCCGACGGCGGTCGCGCTCATCGCGGCGCCGGTCTCGACGATGTGCTGGTCGACGGCCGTTCCCTCCGAGGAGACGAGCCACTTCCGCGTGTCCCAGATCCGGTGGCTGGCCTCGGCGAGGTCGGCGTCGTGCTCCTGCATCGTCCGCGTCACGCGCGCGAGGTGGTCGCCCTTCTCGGCCAGCCCGACCGACCACGGATCCTCCCGGCACTCGCTCTCCCAGTGGCCGGTGACCGGCGCCTCCGGCGCGAGGCCGAGGTCCTTGCCGGCGACGAGTGTTGACGCGCGGGCGACCGCCGCCGCTTGTTCCCCGGCGCGCCGCGCCGCGGACGAGCCGACGTCGGGAACCGCGAAGAAGCCCCAGCTGCTGCCGATCAGGGCACGGACGCCGACGCCGGCGCGCTCCTCACGGTCGAGCGCCTCGACGACGCCGTTCCGCGCGCTCATCGCCTCGGTCCGGATCTCCATCACACGCGCGTCGGCGTAGGTCGCGCCGGCGGCGAGGGCGGCCTCGACGGCCCTCGTGGCGATGTCGTGCATGGCCGCTAGGGTAGGACGATCGAAGGGATCGGGCCCGACCGTTCGGACGCGGATACTTCGGAGATGACGGAAGTCCTCGCGGCCGTGATCCTCGGACTCGTTGCAGCCTGGCTGGCGCTGATCGTGCTGTTGTGGCTGATCCGCCCGCGTGACGTCAGCGCCCGGGAGATCGTGCGGGTCGTCCCGGACATCGTCCGGCTGGCGCGCAGCCTGATCGGGGACCCGTCGACACCGACCGGCGTCCGCGCGGCACTCGTGATCTTGCTCGTGTGGCTGATCAGCCCGATCGACCTGATCCCGGAGTTCATCCCGCTCGTCGGTCCGATCGACGACGTGATCGTGACGGTCGTCGTCCTGCGCTACGTCCGCCGCCGGCTCGGCCGCGACATGCTCCTCGGGCGATGGCCGGGCACGGCCGACGGGTTCCGGGTCCTGACCTCGCTCACCGGCGGGAGCTGACGGACCCTCAGTCGGCCTCGACTGGTTCCGCTGCGATCTCCGCCATCGCGCGGCGTGCGGCCGCCGGCATCGTGGCGAGGGCGGCCGAGGCACGCAGGTAGTCGAGGATGACGTCGTCGTCGAGGTCGATCGACGGGGCGAACGTGAAGTAGCGGAACTTCCGGAGGCGCTCCTCGGCGCCGTGGAGGATGTGCTCCGGGTCCGCCAGAAGCACCCCGTGCTCGAAGCCCAGGTGGATGTGCTTCCGCTCCGGCCCGATCCACGCAAACGTGCGCTTGCGACGTCCGTCCGGCAGCGAGTAGCCGATCCAGCGCCAGCCTGTCCGGACGCCCTCGACCGCATCCGGCCTCGCGAGGAAGATCAGCTCGCGCAGGCGGAGGCCGGTGTCGCGGATCGCGGGTGGGTAGTCGTCGAGGAAGACCTCGATCGGACGTTCGTCATCCATGGAGGCATGGTCCGTCGCGTTGTCGCCGGGGCGTGTCAGGAATCGCGGGTCGCAGTCATCCGGCGACGCCTGCTCGGCCGAAGGCCTTCCCAGGCCGGACGCGGACGCGGAGGAGCTCCCAGGCTTCGTCACCGGACATCCAGTGCGGCATCAGGCGGATCCTCGGGCAATCAGGGAGCGCATCGAGCCTGGTGGAGGCAACGGCAACCGACAATCGCGGCCGGGCGGGCGCCGGACTGGAGCCGGCAGGCACCACCACGACCATTGGATGCCTCGACATCCGGATTGGGGGCACCCATGCTGACCGCGTCGGCGAACACCGCCGGGGACTCATCGAAGGCCGGAGCTCTTGATCTCGAGCTCCGGCCTTCGTTCGCATCCAGCGTGGGCGAGCCTCGGTCGCGGGACGTGGGAGGCCGGCGCGGGGACCGCCTCGTTGCGCTCCGTCAGGCGGCCCGCCTACACTAATCCCGACGAAATCACTCGGGATTGACCGTCGACCCGAGGACCACGAGGACCCTCCCCTGGCTCAGCAGCTCTCGACCTCCACGACCCGCCCGACCTTCCACGGCTCGGGCGCCGTCGCCTTCAGCACGAAGGGCGAGTACGGCGTGCGGCTGATGGTCCAGCTGGGACGGCGGTACGGGACCGGACCGGCGAGCCTCGCCGAGATGGCGGCCGACGAGGACCTGCCGCGGGCGTACCTGGAGCAGCTCGTGATGAGCCTCCGCGACGCGGGCCTCGTCGCCAGCACCCGCGGCGCCCACGGCGGCTACGAGCTGACGCGGCCGCCGGCCGACATCCGGATGAGCGACGTCGTTCGCGCCCTCGAGGGCCCGATCGCGCCGATGCTCTGCGCGACCGAGGATCCGGAGCACGCGCTCGTCTGCGATCGCAGCTCCCGGTGCACCGTCAACGTCCTCTGGGTCCGCGTCCGCGACGCGATCACCGGGGCGCTCGAATCCATGACCCTCGCCGACCTGGTGCCGTCGCGCCCGGTCGCCGTCGACGACCTCCAGGGAGCACTGATCACCTCGTGACCGACACCGACCAGACCGACCGCCTCGTCATCCGCGGCCTCCGCGTCGCGCCCGTCGCCAGCCCGAAGACCGAGATCCTCCAGGGGATCGACCTCGACGTCGGCAAGGGCGAGGTCCACGCGATCATGGGCCCGAACGGCTCCGGCAAGACGACCCTCGCCTACGCCCTGATGGGCCACCCGGCCTACGTCGTGACCGGTGGCAAGGTCACCTGGCAGGGACGCGACGTCCTGAAGCTGAGCCCGGACAAGCGGGCCCGCCTCGGGATGTTCCTCGCCTTCCAGTACCCGACCGCCATCCCCGGCCTCAGCGTCGCGTCGTTCATCCGGAGCGCCCTCAACGCGAAGCTCCAGGGGATGGACAAGACCAGCGACGTCGACCCGACCGACCCGATGAAGGGTGGCGTCTCGATGCGTGACTTCCGGACGAAGATGCGCGAGAAGATGGCCCTCCTCGGGATGGACGAGGCGATCGCGACCCGTTATGTGAACGAGGGCTTCAGCGGCGGCGAGAAGAAGCGCCTCGAGATGCTCCAGATGGCGGTCCTCGAGCCGCAGATCGCGATCCTCGACGAGACCGATTCGGGCCTCGACATCGACGCGCTGCGGATCGTCGCCGAGGGCGTCAACGCGATGCTCAACCCGGAGCTCGGCGTGCTGCTGATCACCCACTACCAGCGGCTGCTGAACTACATCACCCCCGACGTCGTCCACGTGCTCGCCCAGGGCCGGATCGTCAAGAGCGGCGGCAAGGACCTCGCCCTGCGGCTCGAGGACGAGGGCTACGGCCCGATCCTCCGCGAGGCTGGTCTCGAGACGACGGTCTCCGACGAGGCGTTGCTCGTCCCGCGGGGTCCGGCCGGCGACGACGCCGACGCCACGACGACCGGCGAGCACGAGCCGGCGGCGGTCGCCCGCTAGGGCGGGCGCGATCACGATGGCGATCGAGACGGAGGCCAAGGCGGCAGCACCTTCCGCGGCGCCCATCGCGCCGCTGTTCGCCGCGCACATCGAACGCTTCAACGCGGGCGTCCGATCGGGCGACTTCGGTGACATGGTCGGCCACTTCACCGAGGACGCAACCGCGACGTTCGTGAGCCTGCCGTTCGGGCCATTCCACGGTCGCGACGCCATCGCCCAGGCCTACCGCGACCATCCGCCCGACGACACGATCGACGTGTTGTCGACCACCGAGCCGGACGACCAGACGATCGTCGCTCGCTTCGCCTGGCACGACACCGGGACGACCGGGACGATCCGGCTCGGCCATCGAGGGGAGGATCTGACCGATCTGACGGTCACCTTCGATGTCCCGCGCGCCGACGCCACCCGGCTGGATCCGGTCGCGCTCCGGCGCGACTTCCCGATCCTCGCCCAGGAGATCAACGGCCACCCGCTCATCTACCTGGACTCCGCGTCATCGAGCCAGAAGCCGCAGGTCGTGATCGACGCGATCGACACCTACTACCGCGAGTACAACGCGAACGTCCACCGCGGGATCTACACGATCGGCGAGAAGTCGACGGCCGAGTACGAGCGAGCCCGAGCGAGGGTCGCCCGGTTCATCAACGCGCCGGACGCCCACGAGGTGATCTTCACCCGCAACGCGACGGAGGCGATCAACCTGGTCGCCTACTCGTGGGGCCGGACGAACATCTCGCGCGGCGACGCCATCGTCCTGACCGAGATGGAGCACCACGCCAACCTCGTCCCGTGGCAGCTTCTCGTCCAGGAGCGGGACGGCGACCTGGAGTTCATCCCGATCACCGACGACGGGCTCCTCCGCCTCGACGTGTTCGAGGTCCTGCTGAAGCTCCGCCCGAAGCTCGTCGCGTTCACCCACGTCTCGAACACGCTCGGCACGATCAACCCGGTCCGCGAGATGGTCGAGATGGCCCACGCCGCCGGCGCCCTCGTCCTCGTCGACGGGGCCCAGGCCGTCCCGCACGTTCCGGTCGACGTCCAGGAGCTCGGTGCCGACTTCTACGCGTTCAGCGGTCACAAGATGCTGGCCCCGATGGGCTCCGGCGCCCTGTGGGCCCGGCGCGAGCTGCTCGAGGCGATGCCGCCGTTCCTCGCCGGCGGGGAGATGATCCGCGAGGTCCATCTCCGTCGCTCGGACTGGAATGACATCCCGTGGAAGTTCGAGGCCGGGACCCCGGCCGTCGGCGACGCGATCGGGCTCGGCGTGGCGGCGGAGTACCTGATGCAGATCGGGATGGACGCGGTGCGCGAGCACGAACGAGCGCTCGTCGCGTACGCGCTCGAGACGCTGCCGGCCCGGATCCCGGCGATCGAGCTGTACGGCCCGCTCGACCCGGACAAGCGCGGCGGCGTCGTCCCGTTCAACCTGCCGGGCATCCACCCGCACGACGTCGCCCAGGTCCTCGATCGGTTCGGGATCGCGGTCCGCGCCGGGCACCATTGCACGATGCCCCTCCACGAGCGGCTCGATCTCGCGGCCACCGCCCGGGCAAGCTTCAGCGTCTACACGACCCGCGACGACATCGATCGCCTCGCCGACGGCCTGCTCGAGGTCCAGAAGCTCTTCGGCGACTGAGGCCCTCGAGGCCATTTCCGGGGTTCAGTCGAGCCGGACGCCCTGCCGGCGCAGCTCGGCCTGGACCGGCCCGATCTCGAGGCGATCGAACGGCCGATCGGTCCGGATCGAGAGCGCCGCGGCGACGCCGGCGCCCTGGCCGCTGACCGTGCAGCACATCATGTTCCGGGTCGACGCATGCGAGACCTGGTCGCCGCCGATCGAGCGACCGGCGACGATGAGGTTGCCGATCTCCTTCGGAACGAGCGACCGGTAGGGCACCTGGTAGTAGCGCCCGGTGGTCGGCAGGATCAGGATCCCGTAGCCGTCGATGAACTCCGGAAAGATGCCGATCGAGTCCTCGAACCGTCCCTGCTCGCGGACGTCCTCGCCGGTCAGGTCGTACAGGGCCTCGATCTTCCGCGTGTCGCGGATCCCGATCGTCATCCCGAAGTTGCGGAGCTTCGCATCCTCGCAGCCCGGCATGAACGCCCGGAGCGCCTTGATCGCCTGCATCGCCTGCTGGCGGCCCTCGATCTCGCCACGGGTCAGGTCGTCGGCGCTCGTTCCGTCGACCTCCGCGAGGTGGACGAGGTTGAGGTAGGTCAGGTCGCCCTGGTCGGTCACGGTGCCCCACGTGCCGGCGAGCGTGATCAGGCCGGGCGGGATCAACCCCTCCTCGACGGCCTTCTTGAACGGCTTGCGGAGGAACGGCGAGAAGAGCTCGTCCTCCTTGCCGGTCGTCTCGATGTCCCACTCGGCGTTGCCGGCCCAGTCACGGTAGGTCTGCGGATCGGCCTTGACCTCGTCGAGGAACCTGCCCTTGTTCACCCCGGTCATCGAGAACATCACCGACGCGGCGAGCATCTCCTCGCGCGGCGTCTTGCGGACCGGCGCGCCGGCCCGGGCGGCCATGTCGGCGTCGCCCGTCGCGTCGACGACCCGCTTCGCGAGCATCGCCTCCCGGCCCGACTTGCTCTCCGTGATGACGCCGCGGATCGCCCCGTCCTCGACGATCGGCTGCGACGGCGAGGCGATGGAGCATCGGCGTGATGCCCGCCTCGGCCGACGAGGACGTCGGCGACGAACTTGAACCGCTCGCCGTCGATGCCCATGCTCAACGACTGGCTCTCGGGGTTCGCCGCGCCCATCGCCGCCGCCCGCTCCTCCAGCTCGCGGCCGATGCCGTCGGCCTCGACGGTCTGCTCGTGGCGGTACCAGCCGATGCTCTCGACGCCGACCTGGGTCATGTTCCCGCCGAAGCAGCCGTAGCGATCGAGGAGCGTCGTCGTGGCGCCGGCGCGGGCCGCGGCGAGCGCCGCGGACAGGCCGCCGGGACCGCTCCCGACGACGAGGACGTCGGTCTCGTGAATGACGTCGACCGACCGGGCCGGCTCGCGGATCCGGGTCACCCGCAGGCTTCCCGCGGGCTAGTCGGCGACCGCGAACACCGGTGACGGCACGACGCTCACCCGGACGGCGGTGCCCTGGGCGAGGCCCTCCGCCTCGGCCGCGGACAGCTGACCGAAGACGATCGTGCCGTCCTTGAGGGCCACCTGGGCCCGGCAGACCGAACCGAGGAAGCTGACGGCGACGACGTGGGCGTCGCCCGCCTCGTCCGGGACGATGCGGATCGCCTCCGGCCGGACGAGGGCCTGGACCCGGACCGGACGTCGCCGAGCCCTCGAGCAGCGGCACGCGGGTCCCGAGCAGCTCGACGCCGCCGCTGGCGGCCGTCCCCGGGATCCGGTTGGTCAATCCGACGAACTCCGCGACGAAGCGCGTCTTCGGCCGGTCGTAGAGCTCGGCCGGCGCGGCGATCTGCTCGAGACGCCCGGCGGACATCACCCCGACCCGGTCGCCCATCGCGAGGGCCTCCTCCTGGTCGTGGGTCACGAACAGGGTCGTGATCCCGATCATGATCTGGATGCGCCGGATCTCCTCGCGCAGCTGGCGCCGGACCTTCGCATCGAGCGCCGACAGCGGCTCGTCGAGGAGCAGCACGCTCGGCTCGATCGCGAGCGCGCGCGCGAGCGCGACCCGCTGCTGCTGGCCGCCCGACATCTGGTGCGGGTAGCGGCTCGCCTGCTGGCCGAGGCCGACCAGCTCGAGCATGTCCTCGGCCTTCTTCTTGCGGGTCGCGCCGCTGATCCCGCGGAGTCGCAGGCCGTAGGCGACGTTGTCGCGGGCCGTCATGTTGGGGAAGAGGCTGTAGGCCTGGAAGACGACACCCATGTTCCGCTTGTTCGCGGGGACGTTGGTGATCTCCTTCCCGCCGACGAGGATCCGGCCCTGGTCGACTTCGTCGAGCCCGCCGAGGGCGCGGAGCGCGGTGGTCTTGCCGCAGCCCGACGGCCCGAGCAGGGCGATCAGCTCGCCCGGGCGCGATGTTGATCGTCAGCCCGTCGAGCGCATGCACGGAGCCGTACCAGCGATGCAGCTCGTCGAACTCGACGGCGACGCCATGCCCGGTCTCGATCGGGATTGCGCTCGCGGCGGTCATGTGGCGGGCTCCTCGCTCTCGACCTGGGCACGGCGGTCGCCGCCGGCTCCGACGCGGGTGATGACGAACAGCAGGACGAACGCGAACAGCAGCGCGGCGAAGGCGACCGCGACCGAGATGAACGGATCGCGCTTGCCGAGCAGGTAGATGACGACCTGGAGCGTGTTGAAGGACAGCAGCGACGAGATCGTGTATTCGCCGAGGACCAGCGCGACCGCGAGGACGGATGCCGACAGGATCCCGCCGCGGATGTTCGGGACGATCACCTGGAGGATCGTCCGCGGCCAGCCGGCGCCGAGGCTGCGCGCGGCGTCAGAGAGCGTCGCCGTGTCGATCGACCGGAGGCTCGCATCGATCGCCCGGTAGGCGAACGGCAGCACGAGGATGATGTCGATGAGGGCGAGCGTCAGCGGTGATGCGCCGACCGCGCCGAGATGCTGGCCCATCCAGCGGTAGATCGGGGCGATGCCGACGACGATGACGATCGCGGGGATCGCGAGCGGCAGGAGGCACAGGAACTCGACGACGCGGCGCATGCCGCGGGACCCGGACGACCGTCCAGACCATCGTCGGGACGAGCAGGAGCAGCATGCCGAAGACGGTCAGCACCGCGATCTCGAGCGACGTGGTGACTGCGTCGATCAGGTCCTGGTTGCTGAAGATCGCGGCGTACGAATTCAGCGTCCGACTGCCGTAGTTGCCGCGGGTCGAGAACTCGAGCATCGCGAACAGCGGCAGGACCAGGTAGCCGAAGACGAGGACCAGGATCGCGATCCGGACACCGAGCTGACGGCGGGAGCCGCGCCGGCCGACCCGCGTCCCTTGGGGGCGGACGAGGGCGCCGCCATGCGGCGCGGCGGCCGAGAGCGGGCCGCCGGGCGACGCGGTCATTGGACCCACCTCGAGGCGCGCCGCTGGATGAAGGCGTACACCAGCATCACCAGCGACGACCACGACGATCATCCCGAGCGCCAGCGCCTTGCCGACGTTCTCCTGGCCGAGGACGACCTCGCTCTGCATGGCGTCGGCGATCTGCAGGGTGATGATCGGGCTTCCCTGGCTGATGAGGGCGGCAGCCGTCGCGTATGCGGAGAACGCGTTCGTGAACAGCAGCAGCAGCGAGCCCAGGAACGCCGGGGCCAGGATCGGTCCGCCGACGTTCCTCCAGAACGACCACGAGCGAGCCGCCGAGGCTCGCGGACGCGTCGTACCACTCCTGGCGGAGCCCATCGAGCGACGGGAGGAAGACGATCAGCATGAGTGGGATCTGGAAGTAGGTGTAGACGACGACGAGGCCCGCGAGGCTGTACAGCCACGACGCGTCGGTGAGGAGGTCGACGTGGAGGATGTCTCGGAAGAACAGCGTCGCGAGGCCGTTGAACCCGAACGTCGCCAGGAACGCGAACGCGAGCATCACGCCGCCGAACTGGGCGAGGACGCCCGACGCGGCGATCACCAGCTGGCGTAAGACGCCGTTCGGATCGCCGCGGACGACCGCCCAGGCGAGCACTGCGCCGAGGATCGCCCCGGCGATCGCGGTCGCGACGGCGAGCTGGATCGAGCGAACGAACGCGTTGACGAACACCTCGTCGGCGAACAGCCGCGACACGTTGTCGAGGGTGAACTGGCCGCTCGCCGTCGTGAACGCACCGACGGCCACGACAAGCGTCGGAAGGATCAGGAAGATCCCGACGTAGCCGAGGAAGGGGACGAGGGCGAGGTAGTTCCCCGCCTTCCGGAAGCGGCGTGAGCCGGCCCTGCCGGAGGTGAGGCCGGCTGTCTGTGCCGTGGGCGGCGTGGGCGCGCTGACCGACGATCGGTCACGCGGGCGACTCCGGTCGATCGTCCTGCGTCTGCTACTTGATGGCGATGAACTTCCAGTTGTCGGTGAGGTACTTCGTTGCCGCATCGATCTGCGCCTGCGTCAGCTGGACCGGCGGGGTCGTCGGCGGGATTGAGCGCGGCAAGCGCCGTCTCGTCGACGGTTCCGGCCTTCTGCATCGGCGGCGAGTCGGATCGGCAGGGCGAAGCCCTTCAGCCAGGTGTTCTGGCCGGCGTCGGAGAAGATGTATTCCATCCAGCAGCGGGCGGCCGCGGGATGTGCCGCGTCCTTGTTGATCGCGTCGTTGTAGAACGAGGCGACCGGTGCCGCGTCGCTCGGGATCACGGTCTTCCAGGTGATGCCCTTCGGCGCGAGAACCGCCGTCTGGGCGCCGTTGTTGTAGGTCCAGTCGATCACGATCGGGGTCTGGCCGGATGCGATCGTGGCCGGGTTCGGGTCGACCGGCATGAGGTTGCCCGCTGTCGGCGAGCTTCTTGAAGAAGTCGACACCGGCGGCGATATTGTCGGCCGAGCCGCCGTTGGCGAGGGCGGCCATGACGACGCCGTTGAAGCCGGCGGACGCCTTGAGCGGGTCGCCATTCAGGGCGACCTTGCCCTTGTACTTTGCATCGGCGAGATCCCTGACCTTCGCGATGTCGCCGAGCTTGGTGTCGTATCCGATCGACACGAAGCCGGTGTAGTTGTTGTTCCAGAGTCCGGTCGGCTCCTTGTTCCCGTCAGGGATGTCCGCCCAGGTGGCCACCTGGTACGGGGTGAACATGTCGGTGTGGGCGGCGACGACGACGACCCGATGTCGAAGATGTCGGGCTGGCGCCCGGTTCCGGCGAGCTGCGTGGCCGCGTTGATCTCATCCTGGCCGTTCCCGTCGGGCTTGTCCGACTGGACCTTGATCCCGTACTTGGCCGAGAAGTCGGTGATGATCTGGCCGTAGTTCGCCCAGTCCGGCGGGGTCGCGATGATGTTGACCTGACCCTCGGTCTTGCCGGCGGCGCAGACGGCGTCGACGCCGCCCGCCTCGGCCGCGGTCTTCGCCGTCTTCGGGTCGCCGGCGGCGGCCTGGCTGGCGCCGCCCGAGGCCGCGGTGCTGGGCGCCGCGGCGCTCGGGGCGGCGGCGCTCGGCGCGGCGGAGCTGGGCGAGGGGGTGGCGCCGGTGCTGCACGCGGCGACGAGGATGGCCGTGACACCGAATGTCGCGGCGATCCGTGAACTCAACCTTGGCACGTGTCGTTCCTCCGAGATGGGCTCTGCGTTCCCTGATCCGCGACCGATCTCCGGAGACCGGTTGCGGCTTCCTCCCAGGTGTGACCGCGAGTCGTTGATGAACTCGCTCCTTTCGATGACGAGCGTCCGCGCCGCGTCCCCAACTGCGGGCTCGAAAGGCTGGAGATGGTCAGACCGTGACGTGGCGGAGTCTACGCGCCCGGACAACGGTTGGTGCAAGGGGCCGGTCCCTCTTCCGCGGGGGCGTGGACCCCACGACAGCGACCTGTCGGCACGCACGATTGACGCCGCCCGGACTCGGCCATAGCATCAATCCCGATCAAATTCCTCGGGATTGATCTTCCCTCGATCGCACGCACCGGACACCGAATGGACGACCTCTACCGCGACTACATCCTCGAGCACTATCGACGGCCCCACAACTTCGGGGTGATCGAGGATCCGACCGCGACCTTCGAGGGGAGCAACCCCCTGTGCGGCGACCGGATCACGCTCCAGATCGGCGTCCGCGACGGCGTCGTCGAGCGGGTCGGCTTCACCGGCCGCGGCTGCGCGATCAGCCAGGCGTCGGCATCCCTGCTGACCGACGAGATCAAGGGCAAGCCCGTGACCGAGGTCGAGGCGTTCCGCGCGGACGACCTCCTCGACCTGCTCGGGATCGACATCAGCCCGGCGCGCCTGAAGTGCGCGATGCTCAGTCACGAGACCCTCCAGAAGGCGCTGGCCGAGACCGGCGGCGCGAAGCCGCCGGAAGGCGCGACGGCGTGACGCGACAACCCCTGCCGGGCCGCTGCAGGTGTCTCGGGCCGGCCTGAGCCGGCGGGCCGAGCGCCCACGCCACAGCCACATCGTCGAACCGCCCTGCCGCGCGACCAGCCGGCAGCCCGTCGTCACCGGAGCCACCCCGCCCATGCCACGAACCTACGCCGACCTCCTCCGGGAGGCCCGCTCCCAGATCCGGGAGGTCACACCCGGGGAGGTCGACGCCCTGCCCCAGGGCACGACCGTGATCGACGTCCGCGAGGACTCGGAGTGGGACCAGGGCCACCTGCCCAATGCCCTCCACATCAGCAAGAGCTACGTCGAGCAGCAGATCGAGGGCGCCGTCGGCGACCGCGACGCGCCGGTCGTCCTGTACTGCGCCGGCGGTGTCCGATCGCTGTTCGCCGCTCAGACGCTCGAGCAGCTCGGCTACACGAACGTCGCCTCGATGTCGGGCGGGTTCCAGGCATGGAAGTCCGCCGGCCTGCCCTGGGACAAGCCGGTCTCCCTCAGCCAGGAGCAGAAGCAGCGCTACAGCCGCCACCTTCTGATCCCCGAGGTCGGACCGGAGGGCCAGGCGCGGCTGCTCGACAGCAAGGCGCTGTTCATCGGCGCCGGCGGTCTCGGCTCCCCGGCGGCCCTGTACCTGGCCGCCGCGGGCGTCGGCACGATCGGCATCGTCGACTTCGACGTCGTCGACCTGTCGAACCTCCAGCGCCAGATCCTCCACACGAACGAGCGGGTGGGGGAGCGGAAGGTCGAATTGGCCCGCAAGACGATCACGGCCCTGAACCCCGACGTGAACGTCGTGACGTACGAGGAGATGCTCGTCGCCGACAACGTCGACCGGATCATCACTGGCTACGACGTGATCATCGACGGGACCGACACGTTCGAGACGCGGTACCTCCTGAACGACGCCGCGGTCGCGAAGGGCATCACGGTGATCCACGCCAGCGTGTTCCGGTTCGAGGGTCAGCTGACGACGTTCATCCCGTTCGAGGGACCGTGCTATCGCTGCCTCTACCCGACCCCGCCGCCGCCCGAGCTCGCACCGGGCTGCTCCGTGGCCGGCGTCCTCGGCGTCGTGCCCGGGATCATGGGCATGCTCCAGGCCAACGAGGCGCTGAAGGTCCTCCTCGGGATCGGCGAGACCCTCGCCGGGCGTCTGCTCCTGTTCGATGCCCTGGACTCCACCTTCACCGAGCTGAAGCTCCGCCGCGATCCGGCCTGCCCGGTCTGCTCGACCGAGGCGGTCGCCGCCCGGGCCGAGGGCCGGCCGCTGCCGATCCCGGTGTTCGGGGCCCTCGCCGGCGCCGGCACGGCCGCGATCGACGAGCCGTTCGTCCTCGGGGGCCAGGCGTGAGCACCGTCTGGATCCCGCAGGTCCTCCGGGCCCAGGCCGGCGGCAACAAGCAGCTCCAGCTCGGCGGGTCGACCGTCGGCGAGCTGGTCGCCGCGCTCGCGGACCAGTACCCGGCGCTCCGCGGCCAGCTCCTCGCCGACGGCGGCGAGCTGAACCGCTTCGTGAACGTCTACGTCAACGGCCAGGACGTCCGTTACCTGGACGGCCTCAAGACGGCGGTCGGCGATCGCGACGAGGTCCGGATCCTGCCGGCGATGGCCGGGGGGTGACGATGGCGCTGCCGAAGCCGCTCGTCGCCCCCGGGACCGGGAGCGGCGGGTCGGACGATCCGGCCGGCGTCGACACCTCGGCGGGCGACCACGCCCGCGCGCACGAGGCCGGGGCCCCGCACGGCGGTCGGTATGACGACATCCTCGACGCGATCGGGCACACGCCGCTCGTCGAGATCCCGCGGATGTCGCCGAACCCGAGCGTCCGGATCTTCGCGAAGCTCGAGATGGCCAACCCGACGGGCTCGGTCAAGGATCGCGTTGCGAAGTACCTCATCGAGGATCTCGAGACGCGCGGCCTTCTTCGGCCGGACTCGATCATCCTGGAGCCGACGTCCGGGAACACCGGCATCGCCCTCGCGATGATCGGCCGGCGGAAGGGCTACCGGGTGGCCCTCGTGATGCCCGCCAACGTCACGAACGAGCGGCGCCAGATGGCCGCCCTGTTCGGGGCGGAGGTGATCGATTCGCCCGGGCAGCTCGGCTCGAACGGGGCGATCGCCCTCGCCAAGCACCTCGTCTCGAAGGACGCGCGGTTCGTGATGCCGTACCAATACGGCAACGACGCCAACCCACGCGCCCACGAGGAGACGACCGGCCCGGAGATCCTCGCCGACTGCCCCGAGATCGACGTGTTCGTCGCCGGTCTCGGGACGAGCGGGACGCTCATGGGCGTCGCCCGCTATCTCGCCCGCGCGAAGCCCGGCGTCCGCATCGTGGCGGCCGAGCCGCTGCCCGGCGAGGGCGTCCAGGGCCTCCGCTCGCTCGAGGAAGGGTTCATCCCCGAGATCCTGGATCCGACGCTCCTCGCCACGAAGTACCTGATCAGCAACGCCGACGCGATCGCGGCGCTCCGGGACCTCGTCGACCGCGAGGGGATCTTCGGGGGACCGTCGTGCGGTGCCGTCCTCGTGGCCGCCGCGCGGGAGGCGAAGTTGATGGACGGCGGCACGATCGTCGCGCTCCTGCCCGACGGCGGCTGGAAGTACCTGAGCGCCGGCACGTTCACCCGCGACCTCGACGAGATGCACGACGATCTCGAGGGCGGCGTCAACTGGTGGTGAGCGACAGCCGGTCACCGGCCGGGCTGCCATCCATCCGCGACGCGATCGAGCCACTGGACCATGACCGGGTCCACCTGCGCCCGGCGACCCCGGCTGACGCGGCCCTGATGACGGCGATCATCTCGGATCCCACGGTCGACGCGTGGTGGCAGGCGCCCGATCCGCCGGCCGACGTCGCGGAGCTGCTCGCCGACGAGGAGCTCGCCATCTGGATCGTCGAGTCCGATGGAGTCGGGATCGGGCTGGTGATTGCCTCGGAGGAGACGGACCCGCAGTACCGCCACGCCGGGATCGACATCGCCCTCGTCGATGCCGGGCAGGGGCGCGGCCTCGGCCGCGACGCCGTGCGGACCGTCGCGCGCTGGCTGATCGACGTCCGCGGCCACCATCGGCTGACGATCGATCCGTCGCTCGCCAACGAGCGAGCGGTCCGGGCCTACACCGCGGTCGGCTTCCGGCCCGTTGGGGCGATGCGGCGGTACGAGCGCTGGCGCGACGGGTCCTGGCATGACGGGCTGCTGATGGATCTCCTCGCCGACGAGCTGACGTAGCTCTGCCGACGAGGCTGGGCGAACCTGGGCGGTGCTGACCGCCCGACGCTACCTCGGAGTGCCGATGAACGCGAGGACGTTGTTGAGCTCGCCCTCGGAGGCGGAGTCGGACTCGCCGACGACGACGACGCGGCTCTTCCAGACGACGCCATCGAGCAGCTCGACGTCGCCCCGCTCGACGCCCCAGGGCGTCGAGCTCCAGGTCGAGCCCGTTTGGCTGGACCTCGCCTCGGCGAAGGTCGAGTCCGGGATCCCGGAGTGGCCGAACGCGAGATACCCGGTGCCGAAGCGGACGATGGAGTGCAGGTCGGTGTACGAATAGCTGTGTCGCAACGGGATCGTTCCGACCATCCTCCACGCCTGTCCGTCGGCTGATCGCCACGTCTCCCCGTGGAGGTCCTGCCCGGCGCCGAAGGAGCTCGTCGCTGCGAGGAATCCGCCGTTCAGGGCACTGACGACCGTGACCGGGTGACCGATCGAAGCGACCACCGTCCGCCACGACCGGCCGAGATCGCCCGACCACGAGATCCAGCCATGGTTGCTGGTCGGGAAGGTCGAGCCGACGGCGACAACGCCGTCGGGACCCACGGCGAGGTCGGTTGGGCAGGTGCCGCCGACCGGACCTGTCGAGCGTCGGCTCCACGTCTCGCCGGTCGGCGAGAACCAGACCGAACAGTGTGTGTCCGCGGCGCCGCGGTCCGCGCTCGCGAGGAACCCACCCGAAGGGAGGCCGATCACGCTGCCGCCGAACGACGGCGGCGACGACGGGACAGGCGTCCAGGTCCGGCCGTCGGTGGAGATCCAGCCATCGTCGCCGCCCAGCGCGACTGCGTGGGATCCATCGGACGCGACCGCGACGCCGCCCGTTCCGGTGAGCTCGGTCACCGTCCATGAGTGCCCATCCGACGACGTCCAGACGGCTCCGGTCGCGGTGCCCGTGCTCGGACCTGGCGCGCGGTAGCCGCCGACGATCAGGTTTCCCGCGATCGACGCGACGCTGTTCGGCTTCCCGGGATGGCCGGTGCCGCTGAACGTCACCGGGTCCGGGTCGATCCTGAGGACGCTCCACGAGAACGAGGTCGGGGACGCGGCCCTCGGGGTCGGGCGCGGCGTCGCTGCGGGCGTCGGTGCCGGGGTCCGGGTCGGGCACGCTCGATCCTGGCGGTCGCGTCGAGGCGACGGGAGAGGGTTGCGGCACGATCGAACTCGTGGGCGACGGGCCGGGCGTGGCCGACGACTCGGCGGTCTGGATCGGAGTCGCTGTCGCGACCGGCGAGCCGACGGCCACCTGGACGTCGGTCGCGGCCGGCCGCGTGGTCGGTGGCACGGGAGCACTTCCGCAGCCGACGACGATCAGCTGGACGACGCACGCCAGCGCCCCGAGACGGCGGCCCGCCGCCGTGCGCGCCCCACGATCCGTCGAACCAGGATCGGCACCCATCGTCGGGCAACGGTACGGTCGATCCAAGGCGGCGGTCAATCCACCCGAACCACCCTCGGCGGGGCGGTCGGCCGCGCCGGGATAGGATGGGCTGACGATGTCGTCACCCCTCGTGTCCCATCCCGGGCCGCCGTCCGTCCACCTGCCGGTCGCGCTCGTCGAGGCGATCGTGGCCCATGCCCGGGCGGAGGACCCCAACGAGGCCTGCGGCCTGATCGTGGGCGACCGGCCGGCGGCCGCCGGTGGCACCGCGCTCCGCTTCGAGCCGACCCGCAACAAGGCCGCGTCGCCGTACCGCTACGAGATCCACCCCGACGACCTGCTCCGGCTGACGATCGCGACCGACGACGCCGACGAGGTGTTCTGGGCGATCGTCCACAGCCACGTCCGTTCGCCCGCGTCGCCCAGCCCGACCGACGTGGGGCTGGCGTTCTACCCGGACGCGATCTATCTCCTCGTGTCGCTCGCCGCGGACGAGCCGGCCCTCGGCGCGTACCGGATCGTCGACGGCACGATCCATCCGGTCGAGATCCTGGTGGGGGCGTCGTGACCGCGAACGTGTCGGGCCCGGTCGACCCGAAGGCGGTGGTCGCCGCCGGCTACGACGCGATCGCCGATCGCTACCTCGAGTGGAGCGCGCTCCGGCCGTCGGCGGCCCGGGTCGCGGCGCTCGACCTGGCCGACGCGCTGATCCCCGCGGGGGCGGACGTCCTCGAGCTCGGCTGCGGCGCGGGGTTGCCGATGAGTGCCCGGCTCGCCGCGGGCCGGCGGCTGACCGGGATCGACATCTCGCGGGAGCAGGTGCGACGGGCCCGCCGCAATGTCCCGGAGGCCACCTTCCGGCAGGCGGACATGACGACTCTCGAGTGGCCCAGTGCCAGCCTGGACGCCGTCGTCGCCTTCTACTCCCTCACCCACGTCCCGCGCGACGAGCAGGCCACGCTGTTGCGGCGGATCCGTGACTGGCTTCGACCCGGCGGCCGGTTCATCGCGTCGCTCGGCGTGGAGGACGATCCGGGCGGGATCGAGGCGGACTGGCTCGGCGTGGACATGTACTTCAGCCACTTCTCGGCTCGGGTGAGCCTCCGGCTCCTCGAGGAGGCCGGCTTCGTCGTCGAGCGCGCCGACGTGGTCGCCGAACCGGAGGACCGCCAGGACGCCCGGTTCCTGTGGGTGGTCGCCCGGGTTCCGCCCGCATGAGCGCGGAGTTCGAGCCCGGGCATCGCCGGCCGGAGGGCGCCGACCCGACCGAGTCCGGGCCGGGGCACGATCCCGATCCGAAGCGCGGCGACCGCGGCCGGCACGACGATCGGGCCGGTGACGGCGCCGACTCGTCGCGACTCCTGTGGCTGCTGGGTGGCGCGGCGGCGATCGCCGCCGGGACGGCGCTCGGCTGGGATCCGACCGCGCTCGCGACGGTCGTCACCCCGCCGCCGCTGATCCGTGCGGCGCTCGTGGGCGGCTCGGTTGCGCTGGGGATCGTGCTGCTGCTGACGGCCGTGACCCGGCTGGCGGGCGACCCGGACGCCGCCGACGTGCCGATCGCGAGGAGCGGGCTCGTCGCCGAGCGCGACGTGACCGGCATGATCCGCGGCGTGCGGCTGGTGTTCCTCGCGGTCGCCGCGTTCGCCGCCGCCTCCGGCTGGCTGATCGGCCACCCGCTGCCCCTCGTGGTCGCCCTCGTGATCGCCGGTGTGGACGTCCTCGAGACGTCGTTCCTGCTGGTCGTCGTCTCGCTCCACCGCCGCGGCTGACGATCAGGAGACGGCTCGCCTCCGCAACAGGCTGATGAGTCCGGGCGCGTCCGCTGGGACATCAATCAGCCCGAGGCGAGCCGCGACGCGAGCGGCGGGCGGTGGGATTAGACCGGTTGTAGCCAGCAGTTCAACCTCGTCCGCGGCGAAGACACGGCTCGGCGGTCCATCGAGCGCGACCTCGCCCTGCCGCATCACGACGATTCGCTCGAAATGGCGCGCGGCGAACTCCATGTCGTGGGTGACCGCCAAGACGGTTCGACCGGCGTTGGCGAAGGCGTCCACGATCGACCCGACCCTCGAGACGCCCTCACCGTCCTGCCCAGTTGTCGGCTCGTCGAGGATGAGCACGGCCGGATCGATTGCCAGCACGCTGGCCAAGGCGACCAGCTTGCGACGGCTCAGGTCCAGGTCGTACGGGTTGGTCGACCGGACGTCGGCCAGGCCGGCCGCCTCGATCGCTGCGGCGATCAGCCTGGCCATGCGTGCGGTCTCCACGCCCAACGTCTGTGGCCCGAACGAGATCTCGCGCTCGACCGTGCGCTGGAACAGCTGATCGTCAGGGCTCTGGAAGACGAAGCCGATCGTCCTCGCGAGAACATGGATCGGTTGGCCGGCGATGTCACTGCCGTCGATCAGCACCCGTCCGGCATCCGGCCGAAGCAGGCCGTCAAGGTGCTTGACGAGCGTCGTCTTGCCGGACCCGTTCTGGCCCACGATCGCGACGGTCTCGCCCGGCTCGAACCGGAGCGAAACCCCACGGACGGCCTCGATGCCGCCGGGGTAGCGGTGGGTCACCTCGGCGACCTCGATCCGGACCGATGGCCGATCCGAGACGGCCGTCCAGTCGAGGCTGGAGGCGGGACCAGGGTCCGCCGCCTGCCCAACCACCGTCGGGCCCAGTCCCTTCGTCAGGCCCCGGGCGATGGCGTCCTCGTCGAACGCCTGTCCCGGCGGCAGGCCGGCCGCCTCGGCCAGGCGGACGAGGGTCGGCGGCTCGAGGCCGATCGGCCGGAGAGCGGCGCTGCCGAGCGCGAGGCCAGGTCTGGCGCTCGCCGCGACTCGGCCGGCATTGAGCACGAGGACCCGGTCGAGGCTGCCGAGGACCACGGGATCGTGCTCCGCAACAAGGATCGTCGCTCCATCGCGAGCCAGCGCGACGAGGAGCTCGACGACGGCCGCCGTTCCGCCCGGATCCAGCTGGGCGGTCGGCTCGTCGAGGGCAAGGACGCGGCTGCCCATGGCGACAATGCTCGCGATCGCCACTCTCTGCTGCTCCCCGCCGGACAGCGCGAACGGCTCTCGATCGGCCAGGAGGGCGATCCCGAGTCGGTCCAGGACATCGTCGATCCGGCCATCCATCTCCGGACGGGGGACGCCGAGGTTCTCGAGCCCGAACGCGAGCTCCTCGCGGACCGTCTGCTTCGAGGCGGACAGCTGGTTGGCCGGCGTCGCGAACACGATCCCGGCGCGTCCGAGCAGGTCGGCGGCGGTCGCCCGGATGGGATCGATGCCGTCCACGCGAAGTGTTCCTTCGACCGCCGCGCGGACGACACGTGGCAGGAAGCCTGCGACGGCGAGCGCCAACGTCGATTTGCCGGCGCCGGTTCGTCCGGCGACGCCCAGCAGCTCACCCGGCCTCGCATCGAGGTCGATCCCGGCAAGGGCCGGCGTCGAACGGCCCGGATAGCGGACTCGCAGGTCCCGGGCGGCGATCCCGTCCGAGGCATCCGCCGCAACTTCGGTCATCGGCCGAGGGCGCCCGTCACCGCGAGCACCACCACTCCGAACATCGCCACGACGATCAGCCAACGCAGCAGGCGATCTCCGGGGGGATCGACGACGACGCGGTATGCGCTGCGCTCCCGACGAGCCCCGAAGCCGCGCGCCTCGAGGGCGAACGTCCGCTCACGGACGTCGATCAGCGACCCCAACAGGACGGGTGCGATCAACGGCACGAGGGCGCGCGCCCGGACCCGGAGCGATCCGCGGATCGGGAGACCCCTGGCCTGCTGGGCCTCGAGGATCGAGCCTGCCCGGCTTTGCATCCGCGGCACCATCTGCACGGCCGACAGGACGACGAACGCAAAGCGGTGGCTGGCGCCACGCGCGACGAGCGCCTCGAGGAGGTCGTCCGCAAGAGTCGTAAACAGGAAGAGGACCGACGCGAGGAACGCCACGAACACCCGTCCGGCCGAGACGACCCCGAACGTCAAGCCCTCTCGAGTGACCGAAAGCGGCCCTATGGAGAACAGCCGATCAACGGCGCCCGGAAAGAAGAGCGCATTGACGACGACGATCGAGGCCAACAGGACGAGCGGGATCCGGAGAGCCCGGATCAATGCTCGGAGCAGCCCGGCGGACGCGGCGAGCAGGAGCAGACCGACCGCGAGCGGGACCAGGACGACCGGCGCCAAGATGAACGTGGTCAGGAGGACGAACGCGACCCCAAGCAGCTTCGTCACCGGATGCCGATGGTGGAGCCAGCTCGTGCCGGATCGGTAATAGCCGGAGGTCGCTGACACCCTCGAGTCGTTCCGGATCCGAGGCGGTGGCGCGGGGCTAGGCCCCCGCCGGCTCCACCACGGTTTCCTCGCCCCGACTGAACATCGTCCGAACCGTGATCGGCAGGGCGATCAGGATCGCGTAGACGATCGTGTAGCTGATCGTCTTGTCGAGCGGGTCGCTCGTCAGGCCCTGGGCGAAGGCGGACTGGAACACGTTCAATCCGAGCGTCCGGAACAGTGCGACCAGCGCGTCAGTGCCGCCGCCGGTGACGCCTGCCGAAAACGCCAGCCGCGATCGGCGCGGAGATTGCCGCGGCGACCAGTCCGGTTGTGAGGCCGCCGACCCAGACCGGGAACAGGCGGGCGTTCTCGCCGCGTCGAGCCCACGTCCAGACGAGCGCCGCGATGACGAACCCGATCCCGAGGGCCACGATCAGGCCTCCCGGGTCGGCGAACGCCAGCCCGGTCAGGTTCGCCCCACCGAACAGCGGACCGAGCGGGCCGTCGCCGTCCGGGTCCGATCCCGTCGAGGCCGGAGAAATAGCCCGTCGGGCCGATGAGGAGGCGGATCACCGCAAAGATCAAGAGGCCCGCCGTCAACGCGGCTGCCACCTGCAGATAGCTTCGTGCCCGATCGGGCTGGCCATCGAGCTGGAAGACAGTCCGGCCGCTGATCCAGGTGACGACGATGCCGAGGGTCGAGCAGGGCGACCGAGATCAGCACGAACCGGGTCTGGTTGTCGGTGGCGTTGGGATCGTCGAAGTCGAGCGAGGGGATCCCGATCGTCAGCTGGACGACGAGGAGCCCGATCGCCCGCCGCAGCGATGCCCGCCGCGAGCGCCAGGAACCCACCGACCCGGGTGTCGTTCGGCCGGAGGCGGAACACGCCCCGGCTCGCCCAGAAGCCAGCCATCAGGCCGATGACGCCGGCCACCGGCGCGAAGAACGCGATGACGGGTCCGGCCCCGCCTGGCACGGGCAGGATCGACCAGATGAGGTTCGCCAGCAATCCGGTCAGGGCGCCGGCCCACGGCCCGGCCAGGGCGCCAACGAGCACCGTGCCGATCGAGTCGAGGTAGATCGGGAGGCGCAAAGCGACGATGATCGCGCCGACCGCAATGTTGATCGCGATCGCCACTGACATCAGAACGAGCGTGGACGTCGACAGGTCACGCGACCGAACGGCGATGACGGCGATGACGACGACGCCGATGACGAGTGCCGCGAGGTAGACGAGCTGGATCGACTGGATGCAGTCCTGGGTCTGGCCCTCGGGGCAGATCGTGAGCCAGCTCGAGGTTCATCGGACATCCTCCGGTCGTCGGCGTCTCCCGCCGGCACTCCCACGCACCTTCACGCGCCGCGCGGCCACAGCCCGCTCGTCGGCCCGATCGATCCCTCCGGGGATCACTGTGCCACGTTTACCCGGTCGGCCGCCAGCCGCCCGACCCGCTCCACGAACCGACGGAGGAACTCGTCCGCGCGGGCGTCCACCGCCACGTCGACGTTCGGCGGGCGGCCCCAGACACCGCGCCAGTCGGTCACGGTCTCGCCGGTCGTGAGCGTCCCGCCGAGCTCGACGTCGACGGCGACGGGCTGGGTCGTCAGCAGGCCCGGATCGAGGGCCGCGGCGACGGCCAGAGGATCGTGGATGAAGGCGCCGTAGAAGCCGTCGTAGTGGCTGTGGAACTCCATGTAGAACCGCAGCGCATCGGCGACGTAGCGGACGATCGGATTGCTCGCCACGGACCGCGTCGCCAGCATCGGCTCCTCGCCCCGGGCGAGGGCGATCGAGTCGTCCGGCGTGCTCCCGGCGGCCCTCGCGAGGGCGACGACGTGGTCCGGCAGGATCTTCGCCTTCTCCGTGACGTCGAGCCCGAGCGCGACCGGTCGCGGGTGCCCGTGCGCCGTCGCCGACGCACCCCAGGCCGAGAACGCGATCTTCGCGGCGTCGGGATCGCAGTGGATGTTCCACTCGGTCGTCGGCGCGGTGTTGCCCGGATGGCGATAGGAACCGCCCATCAGCACCCAGCCCTTCAGCAGGACGGGCAGGGCGGGCTCGCGCAGGAGGGCGACCGCAACGTTCGTGAGCGGCCCGCACGTGACGAGCGTGATCTCGCCGGGCCGGCGGCGGGCCTCGTCGATGAACAGGTCGGCGGCGTGGCGCTCGCTGAGCGGCCGGCTCGGCGGCGGCAGCTCGGCGTATCCGAGACCCTGCGGGCCGTGCGTCTCGGGCGTCGTCTCGACCGCCCGGACGAGGGGCTGCTCTCGTCCCAGCGAGACCTCCACGTCCGTCCGCCCGGCCAGCTCCATCACCGCGCGGGTGTTCCGCTCGACCTGCCGGGCGTCGGTGTTCCCGCCGACGCAGGTCACGGCGACGATCTCCGCTTCGGGCGAGGCCGCGGCGTAGAGCAGCGCAAGCGAGTCGTCGATCCCCGTGTCGACGTCGAGGATCAGTGGGGTCGTCGTCATGCCCTGACGGTACCGCCTGTTCCGCCGACGCGGTCGGCTACTTCGCGATCTCCCAGACGTGCCCGGCCGGGTCGCGGAAGGTCGCCGTCCGGACGCCCCACGGGCGATCCATCGGGCCGTTCAGGAGCTGGACACCTCGTCGGGCCAGCTCGGCGCACGTGGCGTCGACGTCCTCGACGTCGACCGTGAGCTGGAACCTCGGACCGGCATCGGCCTCACCCGGCGTGGCGGGGTCGATCAGCTCCGGAACCGCCGACATCCGGAGCAGGTTCACGAGGGTGTTGCCGAAGTCGAAGACAGCGGAATCGTTGTCCTCGAGGACCTTCGGCACGCCGAAGACCTCGGCGTAGAATTGCTTCGTCGCGTCGAGATCCTCGGTGAAGAGGGTGATCGCGGAGAGCTTCCTGGGCCACGGGTCCACGCGTGCACCTCGTTGTTGCGGCCCGATCGCCGTTGCGATGTCCTGGGCCCTTCGGTCATGAGACGGCGGCCGGCCGCGCGGCTCATCGGTCGGACGGAGCGGCGCGGTCAGGCGGCGACGCTGCGGTGGCGGGCGAGAAGGACCAGCCGGTACGGGAGCACGAGGACGTAGCGACCGGCGAGGGCGTTCATCGTCGCGGCGCTCTCGGTGCTCGAGACCGCGCCGGCCCACATTCCGCGGCGGCGCGGCACGAACTGCTTGCCGAGTGTCGCCGTCGTGATCGCCTCGCGCGGTCTCGGGCTGGCGCCCCAGCGGCTCGAGCCGTAGGGATAGAGCGGATCCATCACGATCGCCTTCGTCACCTTGAACGTCGAGGTCCTGGCGGGGTCCGCCGTCGCTTCGAACCCGCTCATCACCCATGCGTGGCGACCGGCCCAGACGAGGAGCCCGACCGGCTTGCCCGTGTTCCGGATCGAGACCGCGGCGAGCCGCATCGCCTCCGCGAGCGTCGTCGTCCCGACGAGGCGGTACGGCCCGGCACCCAGCTTGTTGAGCCCGGCCGACCAGCCCCGGACGCTGGCGCCCTTCCGGGCAAATCCTTCCCGGGTCGGGCCCGAGAGGTCGCGCGCGAACGACTGGAGTCGTCGCTGGGTGGTGGCCGTGCGGTCGTTCCGTGGGTTCATGATGTTCAGCATCATCTGCATGCTGGCCCCGACGCACTGGACGAAGTTCGCCTGGGCGACGAAGTCTCCCGTGCGGGCGGTGTCGATGCGAAATCGCGTCGTGGTCGCCGCGGAAACCGTCGGAGCTGGCGCGAGGGACGGACCGCTCGTGAGCGCGAGCGTCAGCGCCGTGATCGCGGCGACGACCAGGGCGCTGGGGCGGGGCAGGCGGCGGACCGGGAGGCGACGCACGGTCGCGAGATTCTAGCGCGGGTCATCGGACCGTCCAATCGACACCCGTGGCGTCTGGTGTCGGAGCTCGATCCGCCAGACCGCTCGATCGGTGATCGAGTCGCGCGAGCGGGCTCGTTCGCCCGCTCGGAGGCGGCGGCCCCAGCTGGAGCCGGAGGCGAGGACCTCCTCGTCCGATGCCGGCGTGAACGCGACGACCGAGAGGCCGAACTTCGCCCACCGTCGGGCCAGGTCGTCGCGGTCGGCTGCGCTCAGCGGTCGGAGGTCGGTGGCCGCCCGATCGCGGTCGGCGATCGACACGAGCGCGCGGACGATGCCGGCCGGCGCGAGCAGCGCCGCCAGCCCGCCGGCGGCGGCCGGATCGAGGGCAAGCAGGCCCCGCAGCAGCGAGCCCCACGGGAACAGGACAGTCACCTCATCGACTCGGCCGCACAGGTCGTGGGGCGGGCACTCGGCGGCCGAAACGGCGAACAGCAGGTTCGGCAGGCCGCCCTTCGACCGCGGCCGGGCGGCACGACGAGACATCTCGGCCATCGCCGCGGCGCTGGCGTCGAGGCCGATCACGAAGTCGGTCGGTCTCCGACGAGCGAGGCCGACGGCGACCCGACCGTCACCGGTGCCGAGGTCGACGAGGACTCGATCGGCGTCTGCCGTCCGATGGGCGAGTTAGCCGACGTCCACCTCGTGGAGTCGCCGGCCGATGACACGGCGCATGATCGCCGAACTCTACACTTCGTCCCGTGCCCACGACCCCGACGCCCATCGGTCCGTACGAGCGCCGCGCCGCGAGCGTCCGTCCGTGGGATCCCCAGTACGAGATCGCGGCGGCGCGCGTGACCGAGATCGTCCACTCGGTCCGACCCGAGCTCGAGATCGAGCACATCGGGAGCACCGCGGTCCCGGGTCTGCCCGGCAAGGGGATCATCGACCTCGGCACCGAGGTGGACCCGGCCGACATCCCGGCGATCAGGACCGATCTGTACGGCCTCGGCTTCGGGCCGCAGCCGGGACCCGCTCCGTGGCCGCCGACCCGCCCGATGCTCGTCGGGTCGATCGTCGTCGACGGCGAGGAGCACCGGATCCACTTCCACGTCCAGCCGCACGGCACCGCCGACCTCGACAAGGACCTCCGATTCCGGGACGCTCTTCGCGAGGACCCTGAGCTCCGCGACGGCTACGCGCGGGTCAAGTCCGACATCGCCGGACCCGACGGCGGCCCGGTCGACGCGGTCCGCTACCAGGCCGAAAAGGGCGACTGGATTCTCGAGGTCTTCGACCGGCTCGGGATTCCGCGGCCGGTCAACGTCCAGGGCGGCCCGGTCGGCGAGGCGGGCGCGCCCGCCGGCGCCCCGGATCGCTGATCGCCTGTCATGGAGGAACACGTGGAACCGTCGAACCGGGTCGGGATCGTCGTCGGGAGCCGAAGCGACATCGCCGCGGCAGAGAAGGCTGCTGCCGTCCTCGACGAGCTCGGCGTCGGGTCCGAGACGAGGGTGATCTCGGCCCACCGCGCGCCGGACCTGCTGGCCTCGTGGATCGCCTCGGCCGAGGAGCGGCGGATCGGCGTCGTGATCGCGATCGCCGGGCTGGCCGCGCATCTCCCGGGCGTCGTCGCGTCGCAGACGACGCTGCCGGTGATCGGGGTGCCGATGCCGGGCGGTGTGTCGGACGGTCTCGACGCACTCCTCGCGATCGTCCAGATGCCGAAGGGCGTGCCGGTCGCGACGGTCGGCGTCGGCAACGGCGAGAACGCCGGTCTCCTGGCCGCCGCGATCCTCGCGGTGTCGGATCCGGCCCTCCGGGAACGGCTCGCGGCGCGACGCGCCGCCCAGGCGGCATCGATCGCGGCGGATCCCGCGAACGAGGGCCTGTAGCCTCGGGGCCGGGGTCAGGCGACGACCGCAGCCGGCTCGTTGAGGAACGCGAGGACCTGCTCGCGGGCCATCGCGCCGTGCCCCGCGTGCGGGACGATGCAGAGCTGCGAGTCGGGGATCAGTCGGTACGTCGCGACGGCGTGCTCCGGAGTGATCGCGTCGCGGTCTCCGGCGATGACCAGCGTGGGCGCGCCGATGCCGGCCATCTCCTCGTCGGTGTAGTTCGGCTCACTCGCCCACATCCGCTTCAGTCGCTCGGGCACGACCGGCCAATGATCGGCCCCGTCCGGCGAGAGTCGCGCGTATTCGAGTCGGAACGACTCCGGCCACTCCTCGGGTTTGACCGTCGCGAGCCATTCGCCCGTGCCTGGACCGAGTCCGTCGGTGCGAAAGTTCGTCCCTGTCAGCACGAGCTTCGTCACGAGCTCCGGATGGTGGATTGCCAGGTCGAGCCCGATGATCCCGCCGTCGCTGAACCCGAACACGGAGACCGGACCGACGTCCAGCTGGCTGAGGAGCTCGACGGTGTCCTCGGCCATGTCGTGGTAGTGAAGGTCCCGGTCCGGTCGATCCTCGGTCCGGCCATGCCCGACCTGTTCGGGGGCGATGACCTCGAATTCGCTCGCGAAGAACGGGATCTCCATCCCCGGGAGGTCGATCGTGCACGTCCCGCCGTGGAGGACGAGGGGCGGAGGACCGTCTCCGACGGTCTCGTGATACATCCGGATCCCGTTGACGTCGGCGTATCTGCTGCGCTTGTCCATGGCGGCAGTCTGGCAGGGGGCGCAAGCCATGCCGAAGGCTCTTTCCACGGCGGTCGTACACTCGGCGCCTGATGGACGACGAGCGCTGGGAGCAGGGGATGCCGGTCCTCGACCGCCAGGCCGTCGGCGTGGCCGGCGGGGCGCGGCCTGCTCGGCCCATCTCCCCGGTGACGACGCTCCCGCCGAGCCTCCAGGGCCTCCCGCCGCGCTCGGTCCCGGAGACCGCCCCCACGCCGCTCCAGAAGCACTACGTCCTGCTGTCGGTCCCGGTCCTCATCCTCGGCGCGATCGCCATCACCGCACTCGAGCTCGGCACGCCCCTCGGCAGCCCGCTGGTCAAGCTGTGCGTCCTGATCGCCGCGCCGCTGCTCGTCATCACGACCGCGGACGCTGTCGTCCGGATCTGGCGGTCCGCCTGGGCGTGGATGCCGGTCGACCGGTCGAAGGGCCTCTTCCGGCTCGCCTGGGTCGTCGTCAGCATCGTCGGACTGGCAGCGCTGGTGGCCGCGTCAATCGCGGTTCTGCTCGCATGATCATGTCCGACGGCTCGTCGTTCGGCGGACTGCCCGACGAGGCGGGCGAGCTGCTCGACGCGTTCGGCCGGGGTCCGGATGCCCGATCGACGAGCATCCCGTCCGGCGGCGGCATCCCGTCATGGATGGCGGGGATGCTCAACTACTGCTCCCGGTGTGGGACGGAGCTGACCTTCGGCCCGATCGAGGGCGAGGACCGCGACCGGCTCGGCTGCCCCGCCTGTGGCCACATCGCCTACGTCAACCCTCGCCTGGTCGTGACGACGATCCCGGTCACCGACGCCGGCGAGATCGTCCTCCTCCGCCGGGGCATCGATCCCGGTCGCGGCTGGTGGGCCCAGCCCGGCGGGTTCCTCGAGGTCGACGAGACCGTCGGCGAGGCGGCCGTCCGCGAGACGCTCGAGGAGACCGGCCTGATCGTCGAGCCGGGCGAGATCGTGGGGCTCTACTCGCGGCTCGAGGCCGCCGTGGTGGTGCTCGCGTTCGAGGCCCGGGTCGTCGGCGGGACCCCGCGCCTGAACCCGGAGGCCCTCGAGATCCAGTCGTTCCTACCGGAGGCCATTCCCTGGCCGGGGATCGCCTTCAAGACGTCGTACTGGGCGATCCGTGACTGGCTCCATCGCCGCCGCCCGGACATCCACCCGGCCGACCGGCACTGGGACGAGTAAGCGCGTCGCCCTGCCGTCGCATCCGGCGGCTTCTTCGACTTCTTCGGTCCCCGCTGATGCGCCGGACGCCCGATATGACAATTGGCGATGCCGTCGGCCGTCGCTTGGCGCGTCCCACGCAGGGTTGGACGGCGAATGATGCCCTGGGCGGGCTGATGGACCGATCTCATTGGTTCTCGGTCGCCGGATCAGGCGCTGGATGCTCGAGCGGTAGCGGGTTGACCTCGCAATGACACGACGGTGTGCCGACGATGCGTGAAGTCGCAGCCAACCGCTGGGCAACGTGTCTCGACCACGATGGCGTACATGGCTACACGATCAGGACCCGTCGCTCGAGCTGCCCGTCGGATCGACGAAGACCTGCACCGCGTTCGCCTCGAGATCGGAACCGCGCGGCTCGCGACCGGACTCAGCTTCGACTCGATCGGGGCCGCCTGCCACGTCGCCGGCTCGACCGCCGCTCGAACGATATCGGGGGCGACGGAGAGTCCTGACCTGCGCTTGTTGGCTGGGATGGCTGCTGCTGTCGGACTGGAGCTGCGGCTGCGGGCCTATGTCGCCGGCGACCCGATCCGCGACGCCGGCCAGCAGCGGCTCCTCCGCCGCCTACGGTCGCAAGTCGCTGCGGATCTCCACTGGCGCACCGAGGTCCCGCTTCCCGTCGAGGGCGACAGGAGGGCATGGGATGCGTTGATCCGTGGGGACGGATGGCGAATCGCCGTGGAAGCCGAGACTGCCCTCGACGATCTCCAGGCTGTCGAACGACGGCTTGCGCTCAAGCAGCGCGACGGAGCGATCGAGCATGTGATCCTGCTGGTGTCGGACACCCGGCGGAATCGACGGGCCCTCGCAGCCGCGCCCAGCGCGTTCAGCGGGTTGAGTCGCGACTCGCGCGCCTTGCTTGGTCCGTTGCGTCGGGGGACGGCTCCGGGCCGGAGCGGCATCGTCGTGCTGTGACGCGAAGGCCTCGTCATGTACCGGACGCAAGACGCGACGCCCGGGTCCCCGTCCAGGCTGCGTTCGGGCGACGGCCGCGCCAATCCACGTCGGACGAGCCCGATCCACTCGGTTTCGGCTGGCGAGTCATTGCCGGCCGCCGTTTGGAGGGTGCTGCGCAGGAGAACGGACCGGTCCGCGGGCCGGGCCACGGACGGAGCCGCGTCAGCGGGTGTCGGGGTCGACGCGATCGTTGGCCGGGCCGCCGACCCGGAAGCTCGGCCGGCTGGGCTTGCGGCGGGCCGGCTCCACCCGGGCCGTCATCGGCTCACCGACCGTGAACCGGTTTCGGTACTCCCCGTTGACGAGGACTCGCAGCGGCGTCGCGACCGGGACGGCGGCGGCCTCGGTGTTCGGAGCGACCCCGGGCGTCGGCGACGGAGCGGGCACCACGTTCCTCGGCGCCGCGTCGGCGACCACCGGCGAGGCCGGGCGATCTCGACCGGTGACGGCGAGCCCGATCACCGCGGCGAGGGCCAGTGGCGGAACGACCAGCGACACCTGCCAGCCGCGCCCGCGAGAGACCCGCGCCCGGGCAGCGAACCCGTCAGGTGAGGTCGATGAAGACGTTCTTCGTCTCCGTGTACAGGTCCAGCGCGGACATCCCGAGCTCGCGGCCGATGCCCGACATCTTGTACCCGCCGAACGGCGCCTCGGTGTGGACCGAGCTGTTCGAGTTGACCGAGATGACGCCCGACTGGAGGGCCTTCGCCGCGCGCAGCGCCTTGCCGATGTCGCGGCTCCAGATCGAGCCGGACAGGCCGTACGGCGTCGCGTTCGCGAGGCGGAGCGCCTCCTCCTCGGTGTCGAACGGGATGATCGAGACCACCGGTCCGAAGATCTCCTCGGTCGCGATCCTCATCTCGTTCGAGACGCCGTCGAAGACCGTCGGCATCAGGTACGCGCCGCCGGCCAGCGCCGGATCGTCCGGGGCCTCGCCGCCGACGACGATCGTCGCGCCTTCGCTCAGCCCGATCTCGATGTAGTCCGTGACCCGGTCGCGCTGCCTGAAGCTCACGAGGGTCCCGACCTCGGTCGCGTCGTCGGCAGGGTCGCCGACCTTCACGTTCCGCGTCGCCGCCGCGAACTGCTCCACCACCTGATCGTGGACCGACCGCTCGACGAGGATCCGGCTCCGGGCACAGCAGTCCTGGCCGCAGTTGTCGAAGACCGAATACGGCGACTCGCGGGCGAACTTCTCGAGGTCGGCGTCGGCGAACACGATGTTCGGGCTCTTGCCGCCGAGCTCGAGGCTGATCTTCTTCACGTTGCCCGAGGCCAGCCGCATGATCTCCTGGCCGGTCGTCGTCTCGCCGGTGAAGGCGACCTTGCCGATCCCCGGGTGCGCCGCGATCGATGCGCCGGCGGTGCCGCCCGGCCCGGTGACGACATTGAGGACTCCGGCCGGGATGCCGGCCTCCAGGGCGAGCTCGCCGAGCCGGATCGCCGTCAGCGGCGAGTACGAGGCGGGCTTCAGGATCGCGGTGTTGCCGGCCGCCAGCGCGGGTGCCACCTTCCACGAGGCCATGAGCAGCGGGAAGTTCCACGGCACGATCAGCCCGACGACGCCGATCGGCTCGCGGAGGGTCAGGTCCAGGCCGGGCTTCGACACCGGGATCGTCTGGCCGAAGACCTTGTTCGCGGCTCCCGCGTAGTAGTCGAAGACGAGGCTCGCCCCGATCACCTCGCCACGCGCGCCGCCGATCGGCTTGCCGACGTTCCGGCTCTCCAGCCAGGCGAGCTCCTCGCTGTTCTTCTTGATCAGGTCCGCGAGCCTGGACAGGGACCGGCCGCGCTTGCCGGCGGCCCAGCTCGGCCAGCCCTTCCGATCCTCGAATGCCCTCCGGGCGGCGGCCACGGCCCGGTCGACGTCCTCGCGACCGCCCATCGGCGCCGTCGCGACGGTGGCGCCGTTGGCCGGATTGACGACGTCGAACGTCTGGCCGTCGGCCGCATCGACGGACTCGCCGCCGATGACCATCCGGGCGGTCGTCGGCCCGTCGGTCGCGGTCCCGCCCGGGGTCTGTTGTTCGGTCGTCATCGGTCGGGGTTCCTCGGAGTGTGGTGGGTGCGGCGGACGGCCGCTGCTCGTGCGCCAGATGGTACGCCGCTCGCCGTCACGGACCCGCGATCGGAGGCGTCTCGGATGCGTGAAGCGGCCCAATCGCGCGCCTGCCGTCCTCGCCTCGATCGCAGGGCTCGCCCTCGTGGTGATCGGATGCTCCGGCCTGGATGGCTCGCAGCCGCCGGCCGCCTCAACCGGGCCGTCCGGGCCGAGCCAGGAGGTGACCCCGGCGGCATCGACCGATGCGGCGATCGATCCCTCGACGTGCACGATCGGGCAGGCGCCCGGCCCGGCCGATGCGCCACCGAAGGGCGGCGGCGACCTGGTCGACACGGCGGACTCCGGGCCGGGCCGGTTCCGGCTGTGCCTGACCGCGCCAGCCGCCGTGGCGGTCGAGGGGACGGCCTGGTGTGTCTGGTCGCCCGATCGATCGGCCGTTACCGAGGTCGACGGCCTCCCGACGTCGGTCGGAGGCGGACCGCAGGTCGCCGGCAACATCTTCATCGATCCGCCACGGCTCGAGATCGAGGCCACCAGCGCCAATGGCGATGTCTCGACGTTCGGCAACGCGGGCGACCGGCGGCTCGTCCAGGCCGACCCGGACCATCGCTCGGGCGTCGCGGCGTTCGTGGTGAGCGAAGTCGTCGATCCGGAGCATCCGCCCCAGGTCACGCAGCAGCCCCGCTCCGGCTATCTCCGTTGGGTCTGCGGCGAGCCACCCGAACCTCGTCCGAGTTGACGCCCGGGGCTCAGGTCACCCCACCCTCGACGTAGTGCTCCCCCGCGGCCAGCGCGGCACCGACGATCCCGGCGTCGTTGCGAAGCGTCGCCGGCACGACGTGCGGCCGGACCGTCAGGCGTGGGATGAACTTGTCGGCGTTCTTGCTCACGCCACCACCGAGGATGATCAGGTTCGGCCAGAACAGCCGATCGATCGCGTGGAGATGCTCGTCGAGGTCGGTCGCCCAGGCCTTCCACGACAGGCCCCGCCTGGTCCGGGCGACGGCGGCCGACCGCTTTTCGGCGTCCCGGCCGCGGATCTCCATGTGGCCGAGCTCCGTGTTCGGGACGAGCACGCCGTCGTTGAACAGGCCGGACCCGAGGCCGGTCCCGAGGGTCAGGACGAACACGACGCCGCGCTCGCCGGCGCCGGCCCCGAATCGCATCTCGGCGAGACCGGCGGCATCCGCGTCGTTGAGGACGACAACGGTCCCCGCGAACACGTCGCGGAGCCGCGAGCCGAGGTCGAAATCGACCCAACCGGGGTCGATGTTCGCAGCGGTCTTCGTGACGCCGTCGATGACCACCGAGGGCATCCCGACGCCAACGGGGAAGCGAACCACCGCATTGCGGCCGGCGATGACGCCCATCTCGACGAGGGCCCGACGAACGGTCCGGATGATGACCGGGACGACGACGTCCGGCGTCGACGGCTGGGGGGTCGCGACCCGCAGGCGGGGTCCCGCCAGCAGACCTCGATCGAGGTCCACGACGGCGGCCTTGATCCCACTTCCGCCGACGTCAACCCCCACGGCGATCCGGTTGGTCGATGGCGCGTCCATCCGGCCGGCCTCAGAAGTAGTTGACGGTGATGCCGCCGTCGATCACGAGGTTCGCCCCGTTCGTCCAGCGGCTCTCGTCCGACGCGAGGTACAGCGCGACATGAACGATCTCCTCGGGCTTGCCGAAGCGGCCGGTCGGGTTCCGGGCCAGGCGGATCCGCTTCGCCTCCTCGTCCTTCACGAGCCAGTCCAAGAGGAGCGGCGTCTCGATCGGCCCGGGCGAGATCGAGTTCGTCCGGACGCCCTGCGGCGCGAACTGGACCGCGAGGCTCTTCGTCAGCGCGAGGACGGCGCCCTTCGACGCCGTGTAGGCGTCCTGGGGCACGGAGCAGCCGAGGATCGCCACGAACGACGCGACGTTGATCACGGAGCCGGAGCCTTGCTCGACCATCTTCGGGATGGCGAACTTGCAGCCGAGGTACACGCCGCGGACGTTGACGGCCATGACCTTGTCCCACGTCGCGACGTCCGTGTCGACAACCGAGTGGTCCGCGGCGGGCATGATCCCGGCGTTGTTGTACAGGGCGTCGACCCGGCCGTACGTCGCGACCGTGTGATCGACCATCCGCTTGGCCTGGTCCTCCTGCGACACGTCCGCGGCGACCGCGGTCGCCTCGCCGCCCGCCGCCCGGACCTCGGCGGCCGCCGATTCGGCCATCTCCTCGGTCACGTCGACGCAGACGACCCGGGCGCCTTCGGCGGCGAACATCCGGGCGGCCGTCCGGCCCATGCCGCCGCCGGCCCCGGTGATGATCGTGACCTTGTCCTGGAGACGCACGGTCGAAGGCCTCCCTCGGGCTGCGGGGCGCCGCCGGCGGGATGGGCCGAGCGCCGGATGAACCGCGATCCCGCGCGGTCCGTCGATGGTACTCGCGGTCAGGTGTCGCCGAGGAGGCAACTACCATCGACCGATGACCCCAGCAGGATCGGACCGATGACCGCGACCGCCGCCGATCTGCTCCAGGCGATCGATGCGGGTGACGAGGCCGCCGTCGACGCCATGCTCGGGGCCGACCCGGATCTCGCCGCAGCCCGGGACGGCCATGGCGTCAGCGCCACGATGCATGCCCTGTATCGGGGCCGGCCGGCGATCGCCGAGCAGCTCGCCTCGGCGCTGCCGGCCCTCGATGTGTTCGAGGTGGCGGCGCTGGCACGCGCCGACCGCGTTCGGGAGCTCCTGGCTGCCGATCCGTCGTTGGCCCGCGCGTCCAGCCCGGACGGGTTCACCGCGCTCCACTACACGGCGTTCTTCGGCGGGCGGGACGCAGCCACCGTCGCCCGGGCGCTGCTGGACGCCGGCGCGGACGTGGACGCGCGCTCGGCGAACGACTTCGACGTCCTGCCGATCCACTCGGCGTGCGCCGGCAACCACGACGATGTCGTCGCGGTCCTCATCGCGGCCGGCGCGGACGTGAACGCGACCCAGCGCGGCGGCTACACGCCACTCCATGGCGCCGCCCAGAACGGAGCGGAGACGACGGTCGACCGGCTGCTGGCCGCAGGCGCGGACCGAACCGCCCGGACGGACGACGGCCGGACGGCGGCCGACCTCGCGGCAGCGGCCGGCCACGCCCAGCTCGCCGCTCGCATTTGGTAGCGCGCGCCCGAAACAGCTGAACGATTCGTGTTGGCCCGACGCCTACTGTGGCAAGCACGACCGTCCTGGCCGTGCCGCAGACGAGGCGACCGTGGACCAGCGAGGACTCGTGGAGCGGGCGAGGCGAGGCGATCATGACGCCTTCACGACCCTGCTCGACGCGCGCCTTGCGCGGCTGGACGCGGCGGCCCGACTGATCCTCCGGGACCCGGAGCTCGCGCACGACGCGGTCCAGGAGGCATCCATCCGAGCCTGGCGGGACATCCCGGTCCTCCGCGACCCGGACCGTCTCGATGCCTGGCTCCACCGACTCCTGATGCATGCCTGTCTCGACCTCGTTCGCCGCCGACGCCGGCGGGTGATCGAGGTCGAGCTCACCCCACTCGACGTCCCGGTCGCGATGGACGCGACCGGCGGCGTCGACGATCGCCAGGTCCTGGACGAGGCGCTGGCGCGCCTCGATCCGGAGCATCGAGCGGTCGTCGCCCTGCACTACCTGCTGGGATTGCCGCTGCCCGAGGTGGCGGCATCCCTCGGCATCCCGCTCGGGACGGCCAAGTCCCGGCTGCACTACGCGCTCGCCGCGATGCGCCGGTCCGTGTCCGCCCGAGACGAACCCGGCACCGACGTCGTCGTGGGAGGGCAGCTCGCATGACCACTCCGCGACGTCTCGAGCAGGACCTCCCGGCGCTCCTCGCCGAGATGTACCTCGCCGGGACCCCCGACTACCGAGATGAGCTGTTCGAGCAGACCGCGACGCATCGGCAGCGGCCTGCCTGGACGTTCCCCGAAAGGTGGATCCCCATGGACCTCGCCGCTCGGCGCTTGCCGAACGTTCCGATCCCGTGGCGCGTGATCGGCGTCCTCGCCCTGATCGCCGTCATCCTCGCCGCGACCCTGTTCGTCGTCGGTTCGCGACGGCATGCCCCACCGCCGTTCGGACCGGCTGCGAACGGGCCCTTCGTCTTCTCCCAGGGTGGCGATCTCTTCATCCGCGACTCGCTGACCAGCGCCATCCGTCCGCTCCTGACGGGCGACACCAACGACGACGGCCCCGGCTACCTCGGTGCGGACAACGAGCGACTGGTGTTCTTCCGCCACGAGGGGACATCGGTCTACCTGATGTCGGCCGCCGCGGACGGCTCGAACCCGGTTCGCGTCCTCCCGCAGCTGCTCGTCGACCCCAACCCCTGGATCCAGTCGTCAACCGATAGTCGACGGCTTGCCGTCGCCTCGATGGTCGACGGTCGGCGGATCTTCCAGGTCGTCAACGTCGACGGAACCGGCCTGACCACGGTTCCGCTCGGCGACCTGACCCTGATGGACTTCCAGTGGCGGCCGCCCGACGATCGGGAGTTCCTCATCCGCGCCCAGAAACCGGATGGTTCGGTCGACCTGTTCACGGTTCGGACCGACGGCTCCGAGCTCCACGCGCTCGGTCTGCCCAGCGAGCAGATCTTTGGCCCGGAGTACGACCTGTCCGGCGCCGGTTGGAACCAGAACGGCGACCGGATCACGTACAACGCCGTCGAGCGGAACCCGAAGACCGGCGACGGCCAGTTCCGGATGCACCTCGTCAACCCCGATGGGTCGGGCGACGTCCGGCTGCCGGCCCCGGTGGACGGCGTGAATCAGGCGTGGGCGAGGCTTTCACCCGACGGGACGACGATCATGGCGCAGCGGTTCACGTTCGATCCGTCGGCAGTCTGGCTGGTCCTGTTCCCTGCGGACGGCAGCGGACCCGCGAGGGAGATCGGCAAGCACCACTTCAATGGCGATGGAACGTCGCTCGACATGATCTGGTCGCCCGACGGCAAGTCGATCCTCCTGTACCTCACGAAGGACGACTTCGTCTCGATCGACCCGGCGACTGGCGTTGAGTCGCACGTCGACTGGCAGGTCGGCTCCCTGCCTGCCTGGCGACGGGACGCTCCCTGATCGGTTCGTCGGCGGCTGACGAAAGGATCCGGCGCGTCGCCCTCAGCCGGCGGCGCGCTGGGCCCGCTCCTGGAGCAGCGCGATCCGGACCGCGTCGAATGCCGTGGCGATGTCCGCGACGCGTTCCGGCGCGTCCGGCACGGCGCCGCCGCGGGCCTCCTCCTCGAGGCTCCGACAGGCGTCGGCGAGCCCGGTCGCCCCGATGTTCTGGCTGCTCGACTTCAGGGAGTGCGCCGGCCGGACGAGATCGTCGGGCACGCCCGACGACGCGGCGGCGCGGAGCCCGTCGATGAGCCCGACGCCCTCCTCGAGGTACGTGTCGACGAGGTCGTCGATGAATCCGTAGTCGCCGCCTGTCATCTCGACGAGATTCGCGAAGGCGACCGGATCGATCGGGAGACCGGCGTTCATGAGGCCTCCGCGGCCGGAGCCGCCACCGCCCCGCGGCGATCCGCGGCCCCGACGCGGTACGTCTCCATCGGCCGGCTGAACCCTTTGAACTGGCGCTCGCCCACGGACTCGGCCTCGATCTGGCCGTCGATCGCCGCGTAGGTCCGCTGGGAGATCAGGATCTCGCCGGCCACAGCCTCGCTGCTGAGCCGCGACGCGAGGATGATCGCGTTGCCGATGCCGCCGTAGTCGTAGCGGCCTTCGAACCCGATCCGGCCCATCGTCGCGTAGCCCGTCGCGATCCCCATCCCGACCTGCAGGACGTGGCCGCGACGGCGCCATTCCTCGCTGATCTCGACGAACCGCTCACGGATCGCGATCGCCATTCGCACGGCTCGCGCGGCGTGGTCGTCCTGGAGGGCCGGGTCGTTGAAGAAGACCATGATCCCGTCCCCGGCGAAGTGCTCGAGCGTGCCCTCGTGCTCCACCACGAGTGCGCCGACCGTCGCGTGGTAGCGGCGCAGGAACCCGAGGACCTCCTCCGGCTCGGCCGCCTCGGAGAACGTCGTGAAGTTGCGCAGGTCGCAGAACATCGCGGTGATCTCCCGGCGATGGCCGGCGAGCATCGCCTCTCCCTCGGCGCTCGAGACGAGCTCGGCGACCTGGGGCGACAGGAACCTCGCGAGCTGGCCGCGCTGCCGCTCGATCGTCTCGAGCAGCCGGGCGTTGGCGATCCCGATCGCCGCCTGTTCGGCAAAGCCGACCGCGAGCGCGGTCTCGGCATCGGTGAACGGGCGGACCTCGTTGCGGGTCAGGGCGAGCACGCCGCTGACCGCTCCGTCCTGTGCCATCGGGACGCCGACCAGGGTGCGATAGCCGCCCACCGCCTGGCCCGGGCTCGCCTGGTACTCGCGGTCGGCGAGGACGTCGTCGACCCGGATCGCCTCGCCGATCAGGGCGACTCGCCCGACGACCGTCTCCCGCCCCGGTCGGATCGGGTGGTCGCGCTCCCAGTCGTCCAGCTCCGGCGTGCCGCCGGCCGAGGCGGCGACCCGGTACGAGCTACCGTCGAGGACGTAGGCCACGCCGTAGTCGGCCCGACACAGCCGGACCGCGGCCCGGACGACCGCTTCCAGGACGACCTGGGGATCGAACGCCGAACGGCTCATGATTGCGAGGACTTCGTTCGTCGCGGCCTGGCGGTCGACGGCCTCACGCTCTGCGTCGTGGAGCCGCTTCCGGGCGAGCGACGACGCGATCCGGGCCTGGAGGATCGCCGGGTCGACGGTCTTCGGGAGGTAGTCGGCGGCGCCCATCGCGAGGCAGCGGACGACGCTGTCGAGCTCGTCGACCCCGGAGATGACGATCACCGGCAGATGCCGCAGGGCCGGGTCCGCCGCCAGCGCCTCGAGGACCTGGTAGCCGTCCATCTCCGGCATCAGGATGTCGAGGAGGATCACGTCGATCGGCGGCTGGTCCGGGTCGCGCAGCCGATCGAGGGCCTTGCGGCCATCCTCGGCCTCGACCGGCTCGTGGCCGATCCCGCGCAGCAACCGCGCCAGCAGCTGCCGGTTGAACGCGGTGTCGTCGACGACCAGGATCCGCCCCGGCTGGGTCGTTCCGTCGCCGGGTGGGGTCATGCAGGTCCTCCGGTCAGGGTTGGTCGGGCCTTTGCGATCGCCGCCTCGAGCTCCTCGGGGCGGATCGGCTTGCTGACGTAGTCATCCATCCCGGCGGCGAGGCAGGCCTCGCGGTCGCCGGCCATCGCGTTGGCGGTCAGGCCGATGATCCGGATCGGTCGATCCGGCCAGCGCGACCGCACCTGACGGGTCGCCTCGAGGCCGTCCATCTCCGGCATCTGGACGTCCATCAGGACGACGTCGTACTCGCCATCGCCGATCGCCTCGACGGCCGCCCGACCGTCGTCCACGACCTCGGCCCGGAAGCCCATCCGCTCGAGCAACCGCAGCGCCAGCTTCTGGTTCACCGCGTTGTCCTCGGCGAGGAGGATGCGCAGCGCCGTCGCGCGACACGTCGGTCGCGCTCGCGGCCGGCGTGACCTGGCGGCGTCTCGGCGTCGCGGCTGCGGCTCCGGGCGCGGCGTCGACGGACATCGTCGGCGGCCGAGTCCCGCAAGCGCGTCCGCGAGCGCGTCATGCAGGGCGGACGGCTTGACCGGCTTGATGAGCGTCGAGGTGATGTTCGCGGCCGTGCCGGGCGTGCTGGCCGATCGACGACAGGATGACGACCGGCATCGGCTGGTCCGGCCGCAGCTTCAGCAGCGCCTCGGCGAGCTCGACGCCGTCCAGCTCGGGCATCAGGAAGTCGAGGACGGCCGCGTCGAACTCCCGACCGGCGCGAACCCACGTCAGCGCCTCCTTCGGCGAGGCGGTCGCCTCGCCGTCGACGCCCCAGCGCCGAGGAAGCTCGTGATGATCCGGCGGTTCGTTGCGTTGTCGTCGACGACGAGGATCCGGCAGCCGCGGATGCTCCGCTCCGGTGCCGCCGGCGGCGCGTCGGGCAGCGTCGTCGCCTGGGCGGGCAGGACCGAGGTGGAACGTGCTGCCCTCGCCGGCGACGCCGCTGCTTGTCGCCGACAGCGTGCCGCCCATCGACTCCGCGAGGCGCCGGCTGATCGCGAGGCCGAGGCCCGTCCCGCCGTACCGCCGGCGGATCGATGCGTCGACCTGGCTGAACGACTGGAACAGCATGTCCATCCGGTCCGCCGCGATCCCGATGCCCGTGTCCCGCACGTCGATGTCGATCGTCCACTGCTCGCGGGCGTCCGGTCGCCCTGGCTTGGCCTCGACGGACAGGACGACCTCGCCATGCTCGGTGAACTTGATCGCGTTCGAGAGCAGGTTGAGGACGATCTGGCGGAGTCGTCCGGCGTCGCCGACGATGGCCTCCGGCAGGTCGGCGCCCATCGCATAAGCGAGCTCGACGCCCTTCCTCGCGGCGTCGGCGCGACCACGTCGAGGGCGCTCTCGACCGACGTCCGGAGGGAGAACGGCTCCGCCGCGAGGTCGACCTTGCCCGCCTCGATCTTCGAGAAGTCGAGGATGTCGTTGATGATCGTCAGAAGGGCGTCGCCCGACGTCCGGATGGTGTCGGCGAAGTCACGCTGCTCCGGGTCGAGCTCCGTCTCGAGGAGCAGGCCGCTCATCCCGATCACCGCGTTCATCGGCGTCCGGATCTCGTGGCTCATCGCACGCGAGGAACGCGCTCTTCGCCTGGTTCGCCGCCTCGGCCGCGGCCTGCGCGTCCTGCGCAGCGCCGAACAAGCGGGCGTTCTCGAGGGCGATCGACGCCTGGCGGGCGAGCCCGACGAGGAAGTCGAGGTCCGCCTGGCTGAACGGTTCGCCCGCCGTGCGCCAGATCGCCGCGGCGCCGGTGACCCGGTCGCGCGCGATCGAGCGGCGCGATCATCAGGCGCTCGAGCTCGGGGGTCGTGCTCGTCGGTGTCCGGGATATCGACCGTCCGGGGTCCGTGCCGAGCGTCGTTGACGAACTGCGGCGTCCCCGTCCGGATCGCGTCGCCGATGATCCCTTCGCCTTCCGTGATCGCGTCGGCGCGGATCGCGTCGGCGAGCTCGCCGATGGCGAGGATCGCGCGGAACGTCCGCCCGTCCGGGTCGGCGCCGAAGAGCGCAGTCGTGTCGGCCGCCAGCAGACTATGGACCCGCTCCCCGATGCGGTCGATGACCGTCGCGGCGTTCGAGCGTCGCCGAGATCTCCTGGCCGACCTCCGCGAGCACCGCCATCTCGTCGCCGCGGCGGTGCGCCTCCGGAAGAGCCGCGCGTTCTGGAGCGCGATCGCCGACGTTCGCCGCGATCGTCGAAGGAGCCGGGCGTCCGACTCGCTGAATCGGCCTTCCCGGTTCGTGCTCTGGACGCTGATCGCCCCGATCGCCCGGTCGCCGCGATGATCGGCACACCGAGGTATGACTTCGACTGCGTGCCGACGCCGCGGGTCCCCAGGGCCTCCCAGTCCGCTTCGCGGTTGAGGAGGAGCTGACCGTGCCGATCCCGGATGATCTCCGACGTGAGGCCCTCGCCGTACGGCGATCGCCTCCTGGCCGGTCCGCGCTGCCGAACTCGTTGTAGTACGGGAACGGATCAGCCCCGGTCGGCCTCGTGGAGCGCCACGTAGACGATGTCCGCCTCGAAGGTCCGGCGCATCTGGTCGCCGACGAGCTGGATCAGGTTGTCGAGGTCGAGCTGGGTCGCGAGCGCGTTGCCGACCTCGTTCACGTCGCCAGCTCCGCCAGGCGCTGGCGCGTCTCGTCGATCAGGCGGACGTTCTCGAGGGCGACGCTCAGGCTCGACGCGAGCGTCGTCAGCAGCTCGACATCCGAGTCGCTGAAGGCGTCCTCCCGGTCGAGGTTCTGGAGCGAGATGACGCCTCGGACCTCGTCGCCCACCGTCGACGGGACCCACAGCCCGGACAGTCGGCTAGCTCGCCTGGAGGATCGGGCCCTGCTCGACGCGCACGCTCTCGGCGACCGCGCCTGAGTGTCGCGGTTGACGCGGAGCGGTCTGCGCGACTCGATCACGGCCTTCCGGAAGCCGACGGATCGGCATCGGCTCCTCCGGGAATCGCACGCCCGCGCTCGATCGTGTACGGGAAGTGGACTACGTTCGACTCCGCTGTCCACCACGCCGATGTCGACGACCTGAGCGTCGAAGATCGCCTGGATCCGGTCGCCGACGAGGTCGTACATCGCCTGGCGATCGAGCTTCTTCGCGAGCCCGCTCTGGACGTCGTTGATCAGGGCCAGCTCGGCGGCCCGCTCGTTCGTCTCGGTCAGGAGGCGACGGGTCTCGTCGAACAGGCGGGCGTTCTCGAGGGCGACGCTCAGGCTGGCGGCGAGCGTCGTCAGCAGCCGGACGTCCGACTCGCTGAAGGCGTCCTCGCGGTCCAGGTTCTGGAGCGAGATCCGGCCACGGACCTCGTCGCCGACGATCATCGGCGCGAAGAGCACCGTCTTGGCGTCCTCTCCCTGGGTGACCGCCGGCTCGTACCCGCGTTCCACCAGCCACCCCGACAGGTCGCCGGAGACATGGACCGGCTCTCGTCGGTCGCGGACGTACTGGCTGAAGCCGCGGATCGGGATCGCGTCGTCCGGGAAGCGCACGCCGCGCTCGATCGCGTACGGGAAGCGAATCATGTCCTCGTCGCTGTCGTAGATCCCGATGTCGACGACCTGGGCGTCGAAGATCTCCTGGATCTTGTCGCCGACGAGCTCGTACATCGCCTGGATGTCGAGCTTCTCGGCGAGGCCGCGCTGGACGTCGTTGATCAGTGCGAGCTCGGCAGCCCGCTCGTTCGTCTCGGTCAGGAGGCGCTTCGTCTCGTCGAACAGCCGGGCGTTCTCGAGGGCGACGCCCATGCTCGATGCGAGGGTGCTCAGCAGGCGGACGTCGGGCTCGTCGAACGCCTGCTTCTTCATGCTCTCGAGGGCGATCACGCCGAAGATCCGGTCGCCCGCCGGGATCGGGACACCGAGCCACGACTCGTTGCGGAGGCCCGTCCGGATCGCCCCGGCCGCGTTCAGGTCGTCGTCCGACCCGATGTTCAGCGGCGTCCGGGACCGGATCACCCGCGACGTCAGCCCTTCGCCGAACGGGAAGGCCATCGTTTCGCTCCGGACGCCGGCCTCGATCCCGTAGCGGCGCTCGATCCGGCCGGCGGCCTCGTGGTACTGGAGCACCTGGAGCGCGTCGACGTGGAAGATGTCGGCGATCCGCTTGCCGACGAGCTCGATGATCGAGTCGAACTCGAGCTGCTCGGCGAGCGCGGAGCCGATCTCGTTGATGACCGACAGCTCGCTGGCGCGCTCGTCGGTCTCGGTCAGAAGGCGCTTCGTCTCGTCGAACAGCCGGGCGTTGTCAAGCGCCACGCCCATGCTCGATGCCAGGGTCGAGAGCAGTCGTTGGTCACCGTCGTCATAGGCATCGCGTTCCGGGGACTCGACGACGAGCGCGCCGAAGACACGGTCGCCGGTGACGATCGGGACGCCGAGCCATGACTCCGTTGGGGTGCCGTAGTCGACATGACCGACCCGCCGCGCCTCCTCCGAGCTCCGCAGCAGGAGCGGCTTCGAGGTCTGTACGACGATCGAGACGGGCCCTGGCCCGACGACGTACGGCTCCGTGTGGACCGGTTCACCGTCTGTCAAATCGAACGGGAACGACAACATCCCGGTGGCGGCGTCGAGAACGCCGATATAGATGGTCCGAGCCTTGAAGATCCGGCGGATCCGGTCGCCGACGAGTTGGACGATGGCGTCGAAGTCTAGCTGTTGGGCCAGCCCGCCCTGGACCTCGTTGACGACTGCCAGCTCGGCGGCTCGCGCATCCGTCTCGGTCAGGAGCCGCTTCGTCTCGTCGAACAGGCGGGCGTTCTCGAGCGCGACGCCCATGCTGGCGGCCAGCGTGCTGAGCAGCCGCTCGTCACCATCCGTGTATGCGTGTTCCTGGACGCTCTCGAGTCCGAGGACGCCGATGACCCGGTCCGCACCGGTGATCGGCACGCCGAGCCAGGACTTGGTGTCCGTCCCGCCAGCTTGCACGGCACCGGCCGCCGTTTGCTCGGCGGACGTGCCGACGCGGAGCGGCTTGCCGGTCTGGATCACGCGCGAGGTCATCCCTGGCCCGAACGGATAGACGCCGCGTTCGAACCGCTCGCCCTCGTCGATGTCGTACGGCCACGAGATCGTGTTCGTGACGGGATCATGCAGGGCGATGAAGATCGAACGGGCATCGAAGAGCTCGCGAACGCGTTCGCCGACAAGCTCGGTGATTGCGTTGAAGTCGAGCTGCTGGGCGAGCGCGGCACTGATCTCGTTGATGACCGCGAGCTCGGCCGCGCGCTCGGTCGACTCGGCCAGGAGGTGCTTCGTCTCGTCGAACAGGCGCGCGTTCTCGAGCGCGACGCCCATGCCGGCAGCGAGCGTGCTCAGCAGTCGCTCGTCGGCGTCCCCGAACACGTGTGGGCGGAGGTCTTCCAGCGCGATCACCCCGAGGACCCGGTCGCCGGCCATGATCGGCACGCCGAGCCATGACTCCGCACGTGTGCCAACGGCGATCATTCCATGCTCGACGCTCTCCTCGTAGGTGCGGAGGAGGAGCGGGCGCTTCGAGGAAATGACTTCCGAGGTCAGTCCCTCGCCGAGGTGGATGGACTCGCTGTGGATCCGGTCCCCGGCCACGACCTCGTACGCGAATCGGATGATGTTGGTCGCGCTGTCGTGGATCGCGACATACATATCGCGAGAACCGAAGATCGATCGGACCCGCTCCCCGACAACCTCGCAGATCGAGTCGAAGTCGAGCTGCCGGGCGAGGGCCGCACCAATCTCGTTGATGACAGCGAGCTCGGCGTTTCGCTGGCGGGTCTCCTCGATGGCGCGGACCCGGCTCAGCGCGGATCCGACGTGCTGACCGACGAATGTGAGCAGGTCCAGGTCACTGTCCGAGTAGCGATGGTCCGTGGAGTAGCTCTGGATCACGAGCACGCCCTGGCTGTGTCCCTCGGCCGGGAGTGGGACACCCATCCAGACCGCCTCGTCCGTCACGACACCAAGGAGCTCGATCTCCTGGCGCTCGATGAGGTCTCGGTACGCCGCCCCGTCGATCCGCAACGGACGGCCGAGGCGCAGTGCGTATGCCGTGATCCCGCGCGCCTGACCTTCGCCGAACGGCTCCCAGGCGTTCGGGTCGGGGACGTCCTTGTCGAATTCGTCGATGTAGTACGGGTAGTTCATCCGCCCACGGTCGGCGTCGTGGAGGGCGATGTAGAAGTTCCGGGCGTACATCAGCTCGCCGACGATCTCGTGGACCGTCCGGTAGAACTCGGGGAGGTCGGTCGCGGCGCTGGCCGCCTCGGCGATCCGGTAGAGCGCGGCCTGGACACGCTCGGATCGAGAGTGCTCGGCCTCCCGCGCCTCGAGCTCGGCGACGCGCGCCCGGAGGGCATCGAGGTCCGTCGTCGCGGATGCGCGGGTCCCCGATCCCTGAGCCTTGGACGCCACGCTGCTCCTTCAGAGGCGCCGGAGCCCGGCCGGCGCTCGTGGCCGCGAGCATACCGTCCGGCCGCGGGCCGGCGCTGTCTGCCGAACGACTCCTATGGCGTTGCCGTCTGGGCGGGTTGCCGCTAGGCGCGCTCGAGATACCGCTCGCGATCCCAGTCGTGGACCATCGCGTCGTAGGTCTCCTGCTCGACGCGTGCGGCGTTCAGGTAGTGGTCGACGACGTCCTGGCCGAAGATGTCGACGGCCGCCTCGCTCTTCTCGAGCTCCGCGATCGCCTCGTACAGGGCCCGCGGCATCCGCGGCACGCCCGTCGCGACGTAGCCGTTGCCCTTGAACTCGTCGGCGAGCGTCAGGCCCTGCTCGATGCCGCGCAGCCCGGCCCCGATCATCGCCGCGTAGGTGAGGTACGCGTTCATGTCGCCGCCCGGGAAGCGGTTCTCGACGTGGAGCGACGGCCCGTGGCCGACGAGCCGGAAGCCGGTCGTGCGGTTGTCGCGGCCCCAGACAATGTTGACCGGCGCCCACGACAGCGACGCGTAGCGCTTGTACGAGTTGATGTTCGGGGCGATGAAGATGGCGAGCTCCCGCGAGTGGGCCATCATCCCGGCGACGAACTGGCTGAACTGGCGGCTGATGCCGTACGGCAGCCCGGCGTCCTCGTCGTGGGTCAGGGGATGGTCGCCCGCGGCGTCCCAGATCGACATGTGGAGATGGCCCGACGAGCCGGTCCAGGTGTGGTCCGGCTTCGACATGAACGTGATGCCCCAGCCGTTCAGGTAGGCGATCTCCTTCGCCCCATGCTTGAACAGGACGCTCCGATCGGCCGATTCGAGGACGTGGTCGTAGCGGATGTTGACCTCGTGCTGGCCGGGAGCCGCTTCGCCCTTGCTGAACTCGATCGGGATCCGGGCCTCCGTCATCTGGTTGCGGAGGAGGCGATGGAGTGGCTCCGCCTTCGTGGCCTGGAGGAGGTGGTAGTCCTCGTTGTAGTAGCCGAACCGCTGCGGGATGCCCCAGCCGGCTCGGGCGGACTCCTCCCATGACTCCTTGAGGACGTAGTACTCGAACTCCGAGCCGGCCTTGATGGCGATGCCGGCGTCGGCCGCGCGCGCGACCTGCCGCTTGAGGATCGTCCGTGGCGAGACCGGGATGTCGCCGTGGTCCTCGTCGGTGTAGGTGTCCGACAGGACGAGGGCCGTCTTCTCCAGCCACGGGAGGACCCGCAGCGTGTCCCAGACCGGCTCGGCGATCCAGTCGCCGTAGCCCGTCTCCCAGTTCATCAGGGCGAACCCCTCGGGCGTGTTCATCTCCATGTCCGTGCCGAGGAGGTACGTGCAGAAGTGCGCGCCGTGGTCGATGACGCCCTGCAGGAACGCCTGGGCCTGGACGCGCTTGCCCATGAGCCGGCCCTGCATGTCGGTGAGGGCGACGATCAGCGTGTCGATCCTGCCGTCGCGGACCATCGCCTGGAGCTCCTGCAGACGGGGGTGCTCCGGACCGCCCTGGTGCGAGCCATGGTCGTCGTGGGCCGCGGTGGTCATCGGAAGCCTCCTCCGCCAGTCCGGCGGCCTGCCGGGGACGTCATTTCGCGGTCATCCCGCCGTCGGCGACGACGACGCTGCCGGTGACGAACGACGACTCGTCCGAGGCGAGGAAGAGCGCGACATTGGCGATCTCTCGCGGCTCGCCCGGCCGGCCGATCGGCTGGAACGAGTCGATCGTCGCATAGACCTCGCTGAGGCCGCCGAGCATCTCCGCATGGGCGTAGTTGATCGGCGTGTCGACCCAGCCGGGGGCGATCGCGTTGCACCGGATGCCCTGCTTCGCGTAGTCGAGGGCGATGCCCTTGCTCAGCATCACGATCGCGCCCTTCGACGTCGCGTAGACGGCCAGGAACGGCTCGGCGACGAGCCCGTTGACGGAGCTCGTGTTGATCAGCGACCCGCCACCGCCGCGGAGCATGTGAGGGATCGCGTAACGGCAGCCGTAGATGCAGCCCTTGACGTTGACGTCCAGCGTCCGGTCGATCACCTCGTCGGGGACCTCATGGAACACGCCGGGGATGTTGACCCCGGCGTTGTTGAAGACCGCGTGGAGCCCGCCCCAGCGCTCGACGGTGGCGTCCGTGTAGGCGCGAACCTGCGCCGGATCCGAGACGTCGGCGACCACGGCGTGGGCGGCGTCACCGATCCCGGACGCCGTCGCCATGACGGCGTCCTGCGCGATGTCGACGCAGGTGACCCGGGCGCCCTCCTCGGCGAACCGGATCGCGGTCGCCTGGCCGATGCCCGACCCGGCCCCGGTCACGATCGTCACCTTGCCGGCCAATCGATCGCCCATCGCCCACCTCCGACGCCGGACGGGCCCGAGTTCGTGGGCCCACCCACCGCGTCATCGCCTTGTGCGCCCCATTCGGCCAAGCCTATTGTTGCGAACGGGGAGTCCCCGCGTCCCGGGAATCGTCAGATGCGACGAATGGAGGAAGGGATGGCAGGTTCGGACACCGAGCAGCTGCACCGGCTCGGATATGCCCAGGAGCTCCGCCGCGGGATGCGGACGTTCTCCAACTTCGCGGTCTCTTTCACGATCATCTCGATCCTGTCGGGCTGCCTCACGCTGTTCTACTTCGCCATGAACACCGGCGGCCCGGCGGTGATGACGCTGGGTTGGCTCGTGGTGGGGTTCTTCGTGACCCTCGTCGCGCTCGGAATGGCCGAGGTCGCCTCGAGCTATCCGACGGCCGGCGGGCTGTACTACTGGGCGGCCAAGCTGGCGCCCGAGTCCGGCGGGAATCCCGCAGCCTGGAGCTGGTTCGTCGGCTGGTTCAACTTCGTCGGTCAGGTCGCCGTCACGGCCGGCATCGACTTCGGCCTGGCGTTCTTCATCAACGCCTTCCTGAACATCGTGTGGGGCGTTTCGACGGCGCCGCCGGTCACGATCCTGATCCTCGCGATCGTGCTGTTCATCCACGGGCTTCTGAACACGTTCGGGATCCGGCTGGTGAAGGTGCTCAATGACGTTTCCGTTTGGTGGCACGTCGTCGGCGTCTCCGCGATCGTGCTGGTTTGCGTCGTTCTGAACCAGCACAGTCGGACCGACATCGGGACCGTCTTCTCGACGTTCGTGAACAACACCGGCAGTGGCGGCGACAACCCCCAATGGCCGGGTCCGATCGTCCTCGGGATCCCGCTCTACGTGATGCTCATCGGACTGCTCAACGCGCAGTACACGCTGACCGGGTTCGACGCGTCCGCCCACATGTCGGAGGAGACGCACCACGCCGACACGTCCGCTCCGCGCGGCATCGTCTTCTCGGTCGTCGTCTCGGTGATCATGGGGTTCATCCTGCTCACCGCGATGAACGTCGGGATCACCCCAGAGACGGTGTTTCCCAGCCCTGACGGGACGCCGAACGCGGTCGCCGGCTATCAGCACGCGCTCGACTCGGCGGCCTCGCTGTCCAACGCCGGTCCGCCCGTCCAGATCTGGATCGACGCCGTGGGCCAGACCGGCGGCTTGATCGTCCTGCTGCTCGTGATCGGCGCCCAGTTCTATTGCGGGATGTCGTCGGTCACGGCCAACTCGCGGATGATCTACGCATTCTCGCGTGACGGCGCCGTCCCCGGTGCGAGCTTCTGGCACCGAATCAATCCGCGGACGCGGACGCCAACGAACTCGATCTGGCTGGCGGCCGTCGGCGCGTTCATCCTCGCGTTGCCGTACCTCTATAGCCCGGTCGCGTACGCCGCCGTGACGTCGATCGCGGTCATCGGCCTGTACGTCGCCTACATCGCCCCCGTCTTCCTCCGCGTGCGGGCGGGCTCGAAATTCCAGGAAGGGCCCTGGACGCTGGGCCGCTGGAGCCGTCCGATCGGGATCCTCGGGACGATCTGGGTGATCGTGATCGTGATCCTGTTCACCCTTCCCCAGGCGCAGCCGATCAACATCACCACGTTCAACTACACCCCGGTCGTGTTCCTGATCGTGTTGGGTGGCGCCGCGCTATGGTGGGTCGTATCGGCCAAGAACTGGTTCAAGGGCCCCAAGGTCCAGGGTTCGCCTGAGGAGCTGGCCGCCATCGAGCGCGAGCTGGAGCTCGCCGAGGCCTGAGGCCCGATCCCGCTCGACATGACGAACGCCCCGCCACCGGCCGGGCGTTCCGATTCAGGCGACGGAGGTGCTCGTCAGAAGAGCATCGTCGCGCCGGCCGGGAACACGAAGTCGAACGCGTTCGGGGCGAGTGGGGCATTCGGCGCGTACTCGGTGGCGCGGGCGTCCCGGGTGGCCACGCCGCCGATCGATTCCTCGAGCCGGAGGATCACCCCGTCAGCGCGGTCGACCGCCATCCGGATCCGGAAGTCCGGCCGGTCGGCCGTGATCTCGATCGTCCGAGGGTGGTCGCACTCGACCACGATCGTCTCGCGCCCGGAGACCTCGTCGAGGCCGACGATCCGGCAGTCACCGGTCGACAGCACGTTCTGGCAGTAGCCCGCCGGATGGATGAACGTGTCGGGCAGCGTCTCCATCGGCAGGTCCGTGAGCGGCCGGTACACCCTGGACGTGCCCGGCAGGTCGTGCGCCTCGGGCCCGCTGATGCCGACGAGCGTCCGCCGGACCGGTCGCTGCGTCCCGAGCCGATGGACGCCGCTCCACGTCCGGACCGTCGCGCCGTCGGAGATCCAGATGTCGTAGCTCCCACGCGGCTCGTGGTCGGGGACGCTCGTCGTGACCTTCGCCTGGTCGGGATGGCGGATGACGACGTCCGAGACCACGGTGTGCTCGCCGCCCGACCGTGAACGACACCTCCTCGATCCGCATCCGGAGCGTGTCGAAGCGGAGCTCGGCGTCGCGCATGAACGTGAAGAGCTCGCCGAGCGACGGGAGGGACGTGGCCGGGAGCGCCACGATCTCCGGGCGCGGCCGCCGGCCGGTCGGGGCGGGGATCAGGTCGGCGGCGCCGTCCCATCGTCGCGTGGTGGCCATCGCGGCGATTGTAGCGGCGTGGCTCGGTCGCCCGACGGGCTGCGGCTGCGACTCGCCTCTTGACATCGCCCTCACCGGGTGTATATATCGCCACACGATATATCGACACGCGGTATATCATCAGGCGAGCATCTCGGAGGTGGGTCATGACGACCCGGAGCAAGGTCCTCACGGGCATCGCGGCGTTCGGCGCGCTGGTGGCCCTGACGGCGGCATTTGCCGGCAGCTCAATGGCCGGAGGTGGTGCGACGCACGCGAGTGCAACCTTCGTCGACGCCGGCGGTGCGGTCATCGGCTGGGCGAAGCTCATCGAGGACGGCGCGGGCACGGTCCACGTCAACGTCCACGTGAAGGGCCTGACGCCTGGCCTCCACGGCATCCACATCCACTCGGTCGCGGCCTGCGGCCCGACGTTCGCCGCGGCCGGCGGCCACTACAACCCGCTCGGGCTGAAGCACGGGCTTCTGAACCCCGCCGGGGCGCACGCGGGCGACCTGCCGAACCTGATCGTGAACGGCGCCGGCGTCGCGCATCTCGACGCGACGACGGACCGGGTCACCCTGACCGACGGGCCGACGACCCTGTTCGACCAGACCGTCAACGCCGTCGGCAGTGCGTTCATCATCCACGCGAACGAAGACGACCAGGTCACCGATGCCACGAACGGCAACAGCGGTGGTCGGATCGCGTGCGGCGTGATCGTGGCCGACTGAGGTGGTCGACCGACGGGGGTTCGGGCGGTTCGCGGAGCCGGCGAGGCTCGTCCTCGTCGCGCTCCGCGACGGACCGCGTCCGGCGTCCGGCCTGTTCGACGAGGTCCGCCGCCTCGACGGGCCGATCGGTCCGGGCTCGCTCTACGCGGCAATCGCCAGGCTGGAACGGGGCCGGCTGATCGAATGCACGACGAACGGTGAGGGCCGGGCGGCGTATCGTCTGACCGCGGGCACGGAGGGTCATGCATGAACGAGCCGGTCGGCCAGCTCGGACGCTTCGCGGAGCCGTCGCTCTACATCCTCGTTTCGTTGAGCTCGGGGCCGCGACACGGCTACGCGATCATGACGGACGTCGAGGCGATGTCCGGGTCGCCGCTCGGGCCCGGGACGTTGTACGGGGCGCTGGCGCGGCTCGAGCGTCGCGGCCTGATCGAGGCGATGGAGCCCGACGAGCGACGGCGGCCGTACCGCCTGACGGGCCTCGGTGCCACCACCCTGCGAGCACAGCTCGCCCAGCTCGAGGGGTTCCTGCGGACGGGGCTCGAGCGACTCGGAGGGGACCTGGCATGAGCCGACTGTTGCGCCTGTATCCGGCCGCCTGGAGAGAGCGATACGAAGCGGAGGTCAACGACCTCCTCGAGGCTCGTCCGCCGGGTGTCGGCGACCGCCTCGACCTGATCCGCGGCGCCATGGATGCGTGGCGGCACCCGCAACTCGTCAAGACCGCTGCGGCCGTCGATTCCGACGATCGCAGCTGGGGCCGGTTCACCGCGACGATCCTGGGCGTCCTCGGTGGTGGCGCGTGGGCCGCTGGCGGCCTCGCGATGAAGACCGCGCGCTATAACGAGTTCGGCTACCGGGACGCGACCGGTGCAATGCTGCTCCTCGTGCTCGGCGCCCTCCTGACCGGACTTGCGGCATGCGCGCTCGAGCGCTCGCTCGCCCGACCGTCACCGGCGATGTCGAAGAGCGGGGCGGCGATGGTGGTCCTGTCGCTCGTGATGATCCTGCCGTGGCCGGTCATGGTGATCGGCTTCTACGGCTACCTCATCGCCGCGATCGTGTACGGTGGCGCGCTCGTCGCGGACGTGTCGCGGCCGATCGGCGCCGTCCTCGCGATCGCTGCGCTGCCGATGTTCATCTTCAACACCGAGAACGACCAGGCGCTGGTCGCGGTCCCGTTCGGGATCGTCTGGATCCTGATCGGCCTCCTCGCCCTCCGCACACGGTCCGTGGGCGAGCCCGCGCCGGCCGGCGGCTGACCGCGACCCGATGGGCGCTCGCACGCCGGGCCCGCTCGAACCGGATGACGGCCACGACCTGATCGCGGCACGAGCCATCGCCCGGACCCGGAACCGACCGACAGCCGGGTTCTCGCGGCGTTCGCTCCTGCGCCGGTCGATCGGAGCCGGACTCGGCGTCCTCGGGGTCGAGGCGCTTGCCGCCGTCGTTGGCGGCGGATGGCCGTCGTCGATCGCCGCTTCGAAGCGGGTCCGGATCGGGACGCTGGCCGACCTGGCGGCCGCGAACCCGAGCCTGCCCATCTCCGATGGGTTCCCCGCCTACGTGCCCGACGCGCATGCGTTCGTGCTGACCCTCGATCCCGCGAGGGGCTGGACGCCGGGAGTCGACTCCACCGGCGACGGGACAGCCCTGAACGTCCGGGTCCTCTCGCAGGTCTGTCCCCATCTCGGCTGTCGGCCGAACCCGTGCGTGGAGGATTTCTGGTTCCACTGTCCGTGCCACCAGTCGCGCTACGACGGTCACGGGATCAAGGCCGCGGGCCTCGGACCGGCCGATCGCGGCATGGATCGGATGGCGATCGAGGTCGACCGCGACGGCGTCCTGACCGTCATGCCGAACCAGATCACCCAGGGCCCGCAGCCGGTCGTGCTCGGCCAGCCGGGCCTGATTCCGCCGCGCGTCGCCCGCGGCTGCGGAGGCTGATCCGGTCGGGTCTCAGCCGCCCGCGGGACCGCCGCCGAGACCCGGCTCCGTCATGGCCGCCGGGTCGAGCAGCTCATCGAGGCGATCCGGTGCGATGCCCCGCTCGGCTGCGATCTCGCGGATCGTCCGGCCGCTCCTGAGGGCCTCCTTCGCGAGCGCCGCGGCGGCGTCGTAGCCGATCTCCGGGGCGAGGGCCGTCGCGAGCATCAGGCCCTGTTCGACCAGCGCCGGTCCGCGGTCCGTCGCCGTCAGGCCGGCCACCGCCCGAGCGGCGAGGTTGCGGGCAGCCGCGGCGAGGAGCGCGATCGACTCGAGGAGGGAGACCGCGGTCACGGGCAGCATCACGTTCAGCTCGAGCAGCGAGCCGGTCTGGCCGAACGCAACCGTCGCGTCGTTGCCGATCACCCGCGCGACGACCATCGTCAGGCTCTCGATGATCACCGGGTTCACCTTGCCCGGCATGATCGACGAACCGGGCTGGGTCTCGGGGAGGGCGATCTCGCCAAGCCCGGCCCGCGGCCCCATCCCCATCAACCGCAGGTCCGAGCCGATCTTCCAGAGCGACAGGGCGATCGTCCGGATCGCGCCGTGGGCGGCGATCGCCGCGTCCAGCGACGCCTGGGCGTGGAAGTGGTTGCCGGTCTCGCGGACGTCGAGCCCGGTCAGGGCCGACAGCCGCCGGGTCGCGCCGGGCGCGTAGTCCGGGTGGGCGTTGATCCCCGTGCCGACGGCCGTCCCGCCGAGCGGCACGACGAGCAGCTCTGCCTGGGCCGACCGGGCCCGCCGGATCGACTCCTCGACCTGTCCGGCGTAGCCGCGGAACTCCTGGCCCAGCCGGATCGGGGTTGCGTCCTGGAGATGCGTCCGGCCCGTCTTCACGACCGGCCACAGCTCGTCGGCCTTCGCGTCCAACGCGGCGCGGAGCGTCTCGAGGGCAGGGATCAGGGCCTCCCCGATCGTCATCGCCGCGGACAGCTGCAGCGCGGTCGGGATCACGTCGTTCGAGGACTGGCACTTGTTGACGTGGTCGTTCGGGTGGACCTTCGTCGGGCTCCCGGTGGCCGCCAGACGCTCGGTCGCGAGGTGGGCGATGACCTCGTTCGCATTGGTGTTCGTCGAGGTGCCGGATCCCGTCTGGTAGACGTCGATCGGGAACTGCTGGTCGTGGCGCCCCTCGGCGACCTCGGCCGCGGCAGTGCCGATCGCGGCCGCGACGTCGGCATCGAGAAGCCCGAGGTCGGCGTTCGTCTCGGCGGCGGCCCGCTTGATCAGGGCCAGCGCCCGGATGAACGGCCGCGGGAACCGCTGGCCCGAGATCGGGAAGTTCAGAACGGCGCGTTGCGTGGACGCGCCGTACAGCGCGTCGAGCGGGACCTCCATCTCGCCCATCGAGTCACGCTCGATGCGGGTCGCCGCCCGGGGCTCCGTCGTCATGACGCGATTGTAGGCGGCCGGCTCAGGCGATCGGCTTCGTGTATCGGCGGTGAACGGCCAGCTCCCGGAAACCCGCCGATCGATAGAGCGCCTCCGATGCGGCGTTCGAGCGGAGCGAGAAGACGATCGCGTCACCGACGCCCGCGGCCCGCATCAGGCGCAGGCCATCGCGCATCACGACCTTGCCGAGGCCGCGCCGCTGATGATCGGGGTGGACGCCGACCGGCTCGAACTCGCCGATGGAACCGACGGGGTCGACCCAGCACATCGCGAACGCCGCGAACGAGCCATCCGGGGCCTCGATGACGAGATCCCGGTCGAACCGGTAGTGGTCCTGGCGGACGAGGGTCTCGTACTTCTCGATGGTGAGCTTCGACGGGGCGAATGCCGCCCGATGGACCTCGACGCGAGCCGGGATGTCGTCCGGTCCCGTCAGGGTCCGGATCCGGTAGCCGTCGGGGACCCGTGGCGGGTCGAGCTCGACGTCGAGCGCCTGGTGGTACTGCGTGAGCATGACCCCGCCCGGGGTCCACGAGCGGTCCGCGAGGAACGCGGCGTCGGGCCAGCCGTCCGCCGCCCACAGCTCGAGGGCCGGCGGCTCGCCGTCGTCCGTGCCGGCGAGGGGGCGATCCCGGGCGCCACGCAGCGCCTGGAGCCGGTGCCACGCGAGCATCTCATCCCGGACGTGCGTGGCGTCGTGGATGGCGAGATCCGGCGCCACGAACCAGTCGGCTTCAACCGGCGGTTTGAACCAGCACCAGCCGACCGCGTGCCCGCCGATCTCCCAGATCCGGATTCGTCCGGGCCAGTCGGGGTCGGGTCCGCCCTGGGCGGTCCACCACTCGAGGTCGCCGGGGGTCGCGGACACGAGCGGCCGGGTGGGGCCCGCCCACGCCGCCGAGAGCATCCGGGTCAGGATCCGGAGGTCGTCCGGACCGGAGAAGGCGCGCGAGGTGAGGGTTCCCCTTGCCAAGGCCCAACGGACGATACCGCTGCGGCACCGGCCCCGCGGAGCGTGACCGTAGACTTGCCGGCGGACGGAAGGAGGAGCCAGCGCGTGCCGACGATCCGGGCGAACGGCCTCGACATCGCCTGGGAGGCCCAGGGTGCCGGTCCGCCCCTCCTGCTCCTCCACGGCGCGACGTCACTCGGCCGGGAGGACTTCGCCGCGCAGATCCCGCTCTTCTCCCGTAGGTTCCGGTGCATCGTCCCGGACGCCCGCGGCCACGGCGGCACGCGCTGGGACGCCGCGGACGGCTTCCGCCATGACTGGCTCGTCGACGACCTCGCCGCGTTCGTCGACGCGATCGGGCTCGACACGTTCCACGTCGTCGGGTTCTCGATGGGGGCGATGACCGCGCTCCAGTTCGGCGTCCGCCACCCGGAGCGACTCCGGACGATGACGACCGTCGGGATCACCACCCAGCGCGAGCCGCGGGCGTCGGTCGCCCGGCGCCTGATGGACCCGGTCCGGGCCGATCGCGACGACCCGGCCTGGGCGGCCCTGCTGGGACGCCGGCACGAAGCCGGGCAGGGCGCGGGCGCGTGGCGCCGCCTCCTCCCCGCGATCGCGGCGGATGTCGCGAGCCAGCCGCTGCTCTCGCCGCGCGACCTGCGTCGGATCGACGCACCGAGCCTCGTCGTCTGCGGCGACCGGGATCCGTTCGCCCCGGTCGAGCACGCCTCGGGCCTGCGCCGGCAGCTGCCCGACGGCCGGCTGTTCGTGGCACCCGCGTGCGGCCACGAGGTGATGGCCCGAAAGCCCGCGCTGTTCAACGAGGCGCTGGCCGGGTTCTTCCGGGCGACCGAGGCGGTCGCGTCGGCGCGGGCCGAGGCCGGCACGGGGTCGCGGGCGCTCGCCACGCCGGCGGCGGCCGCGACCGCCGATCCCAACCCGCTCGCCGGCGGCCCGCCCGACGACGAGCGATCCGATCGCGACTGGCTCGCCGATGCGAGCCGCACTGCCCGTCAGGAGGACTCATCGTGACCACGCTGCTCGCACTCTTCCGCCGCCCGGTCGGCGCGACGACGCCCTCGCGACGTTCCTGCGGCGCTACCACGCGGAGCACCTGCCCCTCGTCGCGCAGACGCCGGGCCTGCGGTCCACCAGGGTTCAGCGGGTCGCGGAGGCGCTCGGGGGCGACACGGACCTGGTCATGATCACCGCGATGGAGTTCGACGACCGGGCCGCGCTCGACGCCGGGCTCGCATCCGACGCGATGCGCCAGGCGGGTCGAAACCTGCGAGAGATCGCCCCGGGGCTGTCGACGCTGGTCGTGCTCGAGGACGACGCCGGTCCGCCGTGAATTGGGTTCCCGACCCAGGTCGGATCGGTTCCGCTGGGCGTCGCCCGCTGCTACTGTGGGCACCGACGGAGGGATCGTGTTGACCCAGACCGCGCCGACCGCTCGGGACCAGCCGGCCGACGACCAGCTCGTCAGCGTCGCCGTCCCCGCCGCCGGGCCGGACGGACCCGTCGGTGGCGTCGCCCTCGTCACGATCCGCCGCCCGGACGTCCTGAACGCCCTGAGCTTCGATCTCCTCGATGCGCTCGCCGACGCCCTCGACGCCCTCGACACCGACCCGGCCTGCCGGGTGATCGTCCTCACGGGCTCGGGCGAGCGGGCGTTCGCCGCCGGCGCCGACATCCGGGAGCTCGCCCGCCAGACGCCGGTGACGCTCACGGTCGAGGACCGGTTCGCCGTCTGGGACCGGATCAGCGCGATCCGCAAGCCGCTCGTCGCGGCCGTTCGCGGGTTCGCCCTCGGCGGCGGCTGCGAGCTCGCGATGAGCTGCGACCTGATCGTCGCGGGCGAGGATGCGCGGTTCGGCCAGCCGGAGATCAACCTCGGGGTGATGCCCGGCGCCGGCGGGACGCAGCGGCTGACTCGGGCGATCGGCCGCGCCCGGTCGATGGACCTGATCCTGACCGGCCGCACGATCACCGCCCGCGAGGCCGAGGCGATGGGCCTCGTCAGTCGGGTCGTCCCCGCTGCCGAGGTGGTGTCGGAGGCGCTTGGGCTCGCCGCGACGATCGCCGCCCAGGCGCCGCTGGCCGTCCAGGCGGCGAAGGAGGCCGTCCGGCTGGCGGAGGAGCTGCCCCTGTCGGCCGGGCTGCGACACGAGCGACGGGCGTTCTATGCGCTCTTCGCGACCGAGGACCAGACCGAAGGAATGACGGCCTTCGTCGAGAAGCGCCGACCGGAGTGGAAGGGACGCTGACCCATGGAACGTGACCCCAGCGAGCCGAGCGACGTCGGCCTCGACCGCCGGGATCTCGGCGACGAGCCGCCCGCGAGCTTCCGGGACACCGCACCGGACCTCCGTGCCCCGATCGACGCGTCCGCCCCGGTATCCGGCCACATTCCCGCCACCGACCAACCCAGCTCCATCGCCGACTCGCCCGAGCAGAGCTGGGATGCGGCGTCCCTGATCATCTTCCCCGCGCTCCGGCCGCCGGGAACCCAGGGACTCGTCGTCGCCGACATCAATCCCGAGGCTCTCCAGGCCGACGCTGCGCGGAACCACTCCCAGCCGCTCGTCGACGAGGGGCCGGTCGGTCTGACCGTGGTCTACGTCCTCCACGCGGGCGGGTTCGACGTGATCGTCAACGGCGATCACCTGCTGTCCTGGGGCGTGACCACCGCCGCCGTTCAGGAAGCCGCGCTCCGGAACCTCGCCGAGTGGTCGGCGACCGCCGCATGGACGGACGAAGTCTCGGGCGAGCGACGCCTCATCTCGAGCGACACGGGCGATGGCTGGGACGCCGCCCGCATCCTCCTGCCCGACGTGCTCGAGCGGCTGTCCGCCGAGCTCGGCGCGGTCGGCAGGGTCCTGATCGGCCTGCCCGAGCGGCACCTGCTCGTGGCCGGCGCGCTCCGTCCGGGCGACGAGGAGTTTGCCGCCCTGTTCAGCGACTTCGTCGTCGAGGCCTCCGGCGGTGCGGATGAGCCGGTCGACCGCCGGGTCTTCGAGCTGGTCGACGGCCGGCTGGTCGAGGCCGTCGGCCTGGCGACGCCCGCCTGACGACCGCGTTCGATCGGGTCGTGACGGATCTTCGCGTCGAGGTCGGGGACGGCGTCGCGACGGTCACCCTCGATCGTCCCGATGCTCTCAACGCGCTGACGATCCCGTTGAAGGAAGCCCTGCGGGCCACGTTCGAGGGCCTCGGCGACGATCCTGCCGTCCGAGCGCTCGTCCTGACGGGGGCCGGCCGCGCCTTCTGCGCCGGCCAGGACCTGCGGGAGCGGCTCGAGCCCGATGCGCTCCCGCTCGCCGAGGAGGTCCGCGCTCGCTACAACCCGCTGCTGCTCGCGATGCGTCGCCTCGGCAAGCCGATCGTCGGGGCGATCAACGGCATCGCCGCCGGGGCCGGGGCATCCCTCGCTCTCGCCTGCGACATCCGGATCGCGGCCGAGGGTGCATCGTTCCTGCTCGCGTTCGGTCGGGTGGGGCTGATCCCCGACACCGGCGCCACGTGGCTCCTGCCGCGACTCGTCGGCGGCGCGAAGGCCGCCGAGCTGGCGCTGACGACGGAGCCGCTGTCGGCTGCGGACGCCGAGCGGTTCGGGCTCGTGGCACGGGTCGTGCCCGGGGACGATCTGCTGGCCGAGGCGCAGGCGCTCGCCGCGCGGCTGGCCGCCGGTGCCCCGATCGCCCTCGCGCTGACGAAGGAGGCGCTCGAGCTCGCGTGGGAGTCGACGCTGGAAGAGCAGCTCGAGACGGAAGCCGAGCTGCAGGGTCGGGCCGGATCGAGCGCCGATCACGCCGAGGGCATCGCCGCGTTCCTCGAGCGACGTCCGCCACGGTTCCGCGGGGAGTGACGCCGGCCCGGGTCAGGGCTCGCTGAGGGACCCTCCGGCGGCCCGCCGCCCGAGCGATGCGGGCTCTCCGCCGTCCGCTTCGTCGAGGCGGGCGTTCTCGGCCAGCCACGGGTCGTCGAACCACGCCGGCGGCGCCTCGGCCGTCGACACCTCGGGTGTCTCCGTTCCGAGCACGATCGTCGCCTGGCGCCCCTCGACGAGCGTGCCGGCCAGAGACGGGCCGTGGAGAAGGATCGACCGTTCGATCGCGGTCCCGACGACCCGCTCGAGGACCGACCCGGGGACCGGCTCGCGATCGAGGACGAACGCCGTGCCGGCCGCGGTCCAGGTCACCGACCCGGTGGCGACGACATAGGCGCTCTCGCCCGGAGTCGGGATCCGGTGGTAGACACGACCCTTCAGCTGCTCCAGCAGCACTCCGCCGTCGAGCTCGTCGATCCGGACGCCTGCGCCGCCCGCGAGTCGCGCCTCGGCCGCACCGAGGCGGATGACGACGCTCCCGGTCGGCGCGGCGACCACGGCGTCGCCCGGCGCGAGTTCCGTCTCGGCCGCGAGCGGGGCGAGGTGCCCGTTCCGGAGGATCGTCGCCGCGGATGCGGACGCGACGACTGCCTGGGTCTCCGACGTCGGCGCGAGGCGGTTGGCGCCGATTCCCAGCGCGGCCAGGGCGATGACCGCCGAGGCGGCCAGGGCCGTCCAGCGCGGCGCGGCCATCTGGCTGAAGGCCGAGGGGCCGGCCCCGGGGCGCGCCGCGGGCGGCTCCGGTTCGAGCTCGAGGCGGTGCGTTGCCGCTGACGTCGCGTCCATCGCGATCGGCACCGTATGGCCGTCCCACCAGCCGGACCATCGATCAGCAGTACTGGCGGCGTTCGCCGACCGGCGATGTCGCGGGTGGCGTGGACGAGCCGATCAGCCCCGCGACGTCGGCTGGGGGATGCCGGGGACCAGCTCGTAATGGTCGACCTGCCACTCGTCCAGGAGCTCTGAATGACGGGTTGCCGTCGGGTCGACGACCGAGCCACCGGTCGCCTCGCCCACGGTGTCCCACTGTCCCCAGATCGACACGGTCGCGAACCGGTCCTCGCCGAGATCGGCCAGGCACAGCCGGATCGGTCCTCGGCCGGCTTCCAGATCGGCGTCGGTCCCCGCTCGGGCCACCTCGAGATACCTGGCATGGGCGTCCGGCTTCGTTCGACCGAGCACCAGTCGGACGACCGACGGCTCCTGGGGCTCCGTCGACCCGACGTCGAACACGATCGGGGCGACCTCCAGCCTCCGGTCGGTCGACTCGTCGAGGAGCTCTGCGTGGAAGACCGGCTCGTCGAATGACTCGCCGACGCTCGCGACCATGGCCGCACGCGAACTCCAGATCGTGGCGATGAGTCGCTCCCCGAGCTCGCCCGGGCCACGGCGCCCGACGATGATCTCGTCGATGCCATGGACGGCGGCCAGGTCCGGCAGGAGGACGTCCCGCAGGATCGCGTCGAACGCCGGCCGGACCGGCCGGAACCGGAACAGCCGGAGCGTGCGCTCTTCGTCAGCGGCCGACGTTCGTCGGTCGGTCTCGGCTTGCCCCACGTCTCCCTCTCTCGACCCGGCGTCCTGCGTGATCGTACGGGGCCTGACCACGTGCGGGTGTGGGTGCCCGCACGCGCGGGGTTTCCCCGACAGCCGCAGCGATCGTCGCCGAGCCGGGCGTCGGCTGCCGCATCGCCGAGGCGCCGCCGGAAGATGACCGCGGCTTGAGCGCTTCGTGACGCTGACGATCGGCCCGCCCGACTCGCGCGACGACGCGAGGCGCTGAGGTCCGACCTAGCGGACCAGCTGCTCGAAGAGGTGGTCCAGCTCGGCGTCCGGGTCGTCGCACAGGCCCGTATGGACCTCCGATGGCTGGATGACCGTCGACGACGGCGCGACGAGCCAGTGGAACCGCTCGCCCTGGCCGAGCGACGCGATCGGCCCGCCCGCCGGATCGCCGGCCGCGATCTTCTCGATGCCCGCGAGATGAGTCTTGATCGTCGCCGGCTCGACGTCCGGCGCGATCGCGCGCAGCCGGGCGACGTCCAGCCCGACGCGCGCACCGAGGAACCGTCTCGGCCGGCACAGGAGGATCACGCCCGCGTTCAGGCTCTCGCCCCGCTCCACGCGCGGAACCACCCGGACGACCGCGTACTGGAACGGATGCTCCGCCATCAGGCTGCCGCCGCCGCAGCGAGGCGAAGCCGTTCGGCCTCCTCGACGAAGGGCCGCGGCGCCTCGAGACGGCGACGCAGGTACGCGACGTAGGCGCGTCGCTGGTCGTCGGCGTCGCCGGCCACCGGGTCCGGCGCCAGCCAGTCGACCGGGATCGCGGCCGCGAGGGACTCGAGAAGGTCGTCGGTCACGAGCGGAGCGAGTCGGTCGTCGGCCGTCGCGACCGACGAGGCGTACGGCAGCAGGACATGATCGGCCAGTCGCTCGGCGTGCGACCGGCGGGCATGCGCGTCCGGATCGCGCCAGGTGAAGTGGATCGAGAGCGAGGCGCCGTGGTCGATCAGCCAGGTCCGCCCGCCCCACGTCAGGAGGTTCGGGTTCTTCGGCGAGCGGTCCGGGTTCGTGACGAGCCCGTCGAGCCAGATGACCGCGGCGGCCCAGTCCGGGTCCGCGACCCGGTCGACGGCCGGGTTGAACGTCAGGGCCCCGGGCAGGAAGTCGAGGCCGACGTTCCGCCCGACGCTCGCGGCCAGCAGGTCGTGGATCTCCTGGTGGGGCTCGCTGTCGGCGATCGCCGGGTCGAGATCGACCGCGACGATGTCCGGGACCTCGAGTCCGATCGCGCGGGCGATCTCGCCGACGAGCCACTCCGCGACGAGGACGCGCGGGCCCTGGCCGGCGCCGCGGAACTTCACGACGTACATCCCGTCGTCGTCGGCCTCGACCAGCCCGGGCAGCGAGCCGCCCTCCCGGAATGCGGTCACGTAGCGGGTCGCCCGGACGACGCGGAGCTCCGGGCCGCGCCTCACCGGGCCGCCAGCCCGACGGTCTCGATCGCCGCCGCGGCCTTCGCGACGCCGTCCCGTGCCCGGATCTCCGCCCCGATCCCCGCCATCCGGTTCCGCAGCTCGACGTCCCCGAGGAGCCGGTCGATCGCTTCCGCCAGGTGGGCCGGCTCGAAGGCATACGTCGGCAGCCGGATGCCGAAGCCGGTCTCGTCGACGCGCTGGGCGTTGTCGTACTGGTCCCAGAACAGCGGCAGGACGACCATCGGCTTGCCGAAGTGGAACGCCTCGGTCGTCGTGTTGTTGCCGCCGTGGGTGATCACGACGTCGACCAGGGGCACGATCGATGTCTGGGGCAGGAACTCGGCGCCCCACATGTTCGGTGCCAGCTCGTACTCCGCGTGCTGGGCGCCCTTCGAGACGATGTACCGGTGTGGCGTGTCGGCCAGGACCGCCACGAGCCGCCGCATCAGGTCCACGTCGGCGCTCCCGAGCGACCCGAGCGAGAGATAGACGAGCCCGGATCCGGGCGGCCGATCGGCCATCTCGGGCGGCAGCTCGAATGCGGCGTCCGTCGCGCGGACGGACGAGTCGACGCGTCGCCAGCGGGCCGGGTCGAGCGGCCGGCGGTCGGTGTAGTCGGCGACCTGCGGGTAGACGTACAGGTTCAGGTGGCGCGAGGCGTGCTCGAACTCGAGCTCCGGGAGCGGCTCGGTCCCGTTCTCGCGACACCAGGCGTCGAACGCCTCCCAGGTCGGTCGATGGGTCCGGTCGTACTCCTCCCGGTACGCCTCCCATCCCGACCGGTCGTCCGCGGGCAGGCCCGAATACGGCGGCGCGATCTCCGGCCCGCGGATCTCGAGCGGGTTGCAGGACACGATCCGGACGTACGGCTTGCCTGCCGTCTCGAGGGCGGGGAAGGCGACGACGTTGTCCTCGACGATCACGTCCGGAGCCTGACGGGCGATGATCTCGCGGAGATGCGGCTCGCAGTAGCGGGCTCCGTCGATCAGGGCCTGCCACGTCGGGACCATGAAGGTCGCGAGCTGCTCGATCGTCGGCTTCCGGAACTCCGGCGCCGTGTCGCGGATGAAGTCCTTCCAGAACTGGCCCGCGTCCTGGGCCGGAGCGTCCGGCGGCGGTGGCGGCGCGAGGTGGACGAGGTCCTCGACGAAACCGAGGGGCTCGAGCCGGCCGGTCCACGACGCCTCGGCCGCGAAGACCACACGGTGCCCGTGCCGGAGGAGGACGTCGCCGATGCCGACGCAGTTGTTCGTCGGCCCGTACGCCGACTCGGGCATGAACAGGATGGTCAGCGGCTGGGCCATCGGGTTCCTCGTGTCTGATCGGCTGGTCGGCCAATCCTACGAGGCGGACCGCACCGCTGACGGGCCCTCGGCGTCAGCCGGTGCGGACCATCCGGTCGGTCGTGCCGCCGAGCGCCATCTTCTCCTCGAACCGCTGGGCGGCGACCTCGAGCTTGTCGAGGTGCTCGCGCAGGACCCGCCGGGCGTCCTCGGCCGCGGCATCCAGCCCGGTCAGCTCGAAGATCCGCCAGTGGTTGAGGATCGGCATCAGGACCTCGTCCCGGTGGATCCGGATGTCGTAGATGCCGGCCTTGGCGATCGCGGCGGCCTTCCGAAGGAAGCCCGGGATGCCGTTGCCGGGCATCTCGAACGCGAGGACCTCGGCGACGATCGCCTGGACGGCGCGCGACGGCTGGATCTTGATGGCGGCCGCGAGGATGTCGCGGTAGAACACCATGTGGAGGTTCTCGTCGGCCGCGATCCGGCTCATGATCCGATCCGCCACCGGGTCCTGCGAGTAGCGACCCGTGTTCTTGTGCGAGATGCGGGTCGCCAGCTCCTGGAACGCGACGTAGGCCAGGCCGCGGAGCGTGTCGATCGAGTCCCGGTCGTAACCTTGCTGGAGCTGGCTCATCCGGCCGCGCTCGAGGGCGATCGGGTCGAGATTCCGGGTCACCGTCAGGTAGTCGCGGAGGACGATCGCGTGGCGGCCCTCCTCGGCCGTCCAGCGCCCGATCCAGTTGATCCAGGCGCCGTCACCGCGGCCGAACATCCCGTGGATCAGGCGGTGGTACGAGGGCAGGTTGTCCTCGGTGAGGAGGTTGACCTCGAAGCTGACCTGGGCGACGCCGGTCAACCGCGGCTGGTCGGGCGTCCACGGCTCCTTGTCGAAGTCGCGCCCGAGCCGATAGGGGATGTAGTCGTGGGGGAACCACTCCTGGGCCACCTTCGCGTGGCGGTCGTACAGCCGGGCCGCCTCGGGCTCGAGCTCTTCGAGGAGGGCGCGATCATCCGCGAGAGAGTTCACAGCAGGAGCCGGAGCGTGCGTCGTGGGACGCACGGTGTTGTCGGTCACCGTCATTCGGTCCTTGCTCAAGAAGGGCCGAGGGCGTCCACAGCGGACGCCGGTACACCGACCGGTCAGGCGACAAGAGTATCCCGGATCGGCGCGAGGCTGTGTGGGAAGCGTGCGCACCTGCATTCTGCGGAGGGTGCGCCTGGCGGCCGTAGAGCGGCCCTAGAACCAGCCTGACGAGCCTGTCCGCGAGTTGACCCCTGTGTTGTGCGGCGCCCACCATCGCCACAATTGCCGCGCCAGGAAAGGCAAGTCGATGCAGTTCCGGATCCTCGGGACACTCGAAGCGGGCACCGGCGACGCGCGCGCGGAGCTGGGTCCGCCCAAGCAACGGGCGGTCCTAGCGATCCTCCTCCTGCACGTCGGACAGGTCGTCCCGGCGGATCGCCTGATCGACCTGTTGTGGGGAGAGAGCCCTCCTCGGACTGCCCTCCACTCGGTCCAGATCTACGTCTCGGAGCTGCGCAAGGCGCTGGAGCCGCTTGCCGGCGATCGCCTCATCGTCACGCGTCCACCCGGCTACGAGCTGGAGGTCGACCCGGACGCCGTCGACGCCGGCCAGTTCGAGCGGCTGATCGAGGACGGAACGCGCAGGATCGAGGCCGGCGCGCGCGACGAGGGCGCGGCGAACGTCCGCGCAGCGCTGGACCTGTGGCGCGGTCCGCCGCTGTCCGACTTCACCTACGACGAGTTCGCCCAGCCCCAGATCCGTCGGCTGCACGACCTGCACCTGGATGGCATCGAGGCCCTGGCATCGGCTGAGCTCGCGTCCGGCCGGGCGGTCGACGTGATCTCGTTGCTCGATGGGGCCATCCGCGAGGACCCGATGCGCGAGCGCTCCCGCGAGCTGCTGATGCTGGCGCTGTACCGATCCGGGCGACACGCCGAGGCGCTCCGGACGTACGAACGCCTCCGGGTCCTTCTCGACGACGAGCTCGGTCTTGAGCCGTCGCCGCCGATCCAGCGGATGCAGGAACGGATCCTCATCCACGACCCCGCGCTGATGCCGCCCCCGGGCGTCTCGGCCGGGCCGGAAACGTCGCGGAACCCCTACAAGGGCCTCCGCCCGTTCACGGAGGCTGATGCCGGCGACTACTTCGGGCGGGAAGTGCTCCAGGTACAGCTGCTCGACCGGCTCCGCGACGGCGCGCGGATGCTCGCCCTCGTGGGACCGTCCGGGTCCGGCAAATCCAGCGTGCTTGCAGCCGGCCTCCTCCAGCGCCTTCGAGCGGGTGCGCTGCCGGGCTCGGAACGCTGGCTGATCGCGCCGTTCACCCCGGGACTGCATCCCTTCGAGCAGGTCGCGGCCATGGTCTCGAAGATCGCCGGCATGCCCGCCGGCCTCGCCCAGCTCCTCGACGCGGGTCCGTCGAGCGGGTCGGCGCCTTCAACGCTGCGGATGATGCCCGAGGACGGTCGCCTGGTCCTGGCGATCGACCAGTTCGAGGAGGTCTTTTCCGTCACCGATGAGCCGGTCAGGCGGCAATTCCTCCACTCCCTCGCCGCTGCTGTCGCCGAGCCCGGTGGACAGCTCGTCGTCGTGCTCGCGCTGCGGGCAGACTTCTACGACCGGCCGCTAACGGATCCGTCGTTCGCCGAGGTCTTCATTCCCGCGGTCGTGAACGTCCTGCCGATGACGACCGCTGAGCTCGAGGCGGCGATCGTCGGCCCGGCCGCCCGGGTCGGCGTGAGCGTCGAGCCGGCATTGCTTGCCGAGCTGGTCGCCGAGACGGCTGACCGGTCCAGCGCCCTGCCCCTGCTCCAATACGCCCTCACAGAGCTCTTCGATCAGCGGGCGACCGCCAGTCTCACGCTGTCCGGATACCGCGCTCTCGGTGGCCTGAACGGGATCCTGTCCCGCCGGGCCGAAGCGCTCTACGCCGCGATGACCCCCGACGAGCAGCGGGCCGTCATGCAGGTCTTCCTGCGCCTCGTTCGCCTCGAGAGCGGGACGATCGACTCGCGGCGACGCCTGCCCCTCTCCGACCTGACCGGGTTGGACCTTGACGCGGTCGTTCTGTCCGAAGTCCTCGGCGCCTTCGGCCGTCACCGCCTCCTGTCGTTCGATCGCGATGCCGTCACGGGCAAGGCGATGGTCGAGGTCGCCCATGAGGCCCTCTTTCGTGAATGGGACAGGCTGGCCAGCTGGATCGAGCGGCACCGGACTGCGCTGCGTCGACACGAGACGTTCGCGGCCGCCGTCGAGGAGTGGGAGCTCTCGCAGCGAGACCCCGACTACTTGCTCACCCGCGGGCGGCTGGCGGAGTTCGAAGCCTGGAGCCGGGAAGGGATCCTCCAGCTCACGAGCCGCGAACGCGAATTCCTCGAAGCGGGTCTGGCCCGGCGGAGCCAGGAGCAACGAGAGGAGGCCGAGCGACGCGACGCGAACCGACGACTCGAGGGCCGCGCCCACATCCGTCTCGTCGCGCTCGCGATCGCGATCGCGCTGCTCGTCGTCGCGGTGGGTTACGGAGCCTGGGCAACGGCGAGCGGCCATGTGCCGCGCGTCGCCCTGCTGAAGCCCGGCGTCGCCGCGCTCGACGACTTGAACGAGGACGGGTTCGATCGGGCCGTCACCGACTTTGGCCTTGCAGGCAAGGAGCGGCTCTACGACGAGAGCGAGGGGGCAGGAATCGAGCTCCGGAACCTCGCCGCCGATGACTCCGAGCTGATCATCGTGTCGGGGGCGGTGGTGGACGACGTCGGGCGAGTCATTCACGACTACCCAGCCACCCGGTTCGTCGTCGATGCCGGGCTCGTGGCGCCGAACGTCGCGACGATCGCGTTCGCAGCCAAGGACGGCTCCTTCCTGGCCGGAGCGGCTGCGGCGCTGACGACCAAGAGCAGGACGATCGGGTTCATCGGAGGCCTCGACCACCCATTCATGTGGAAGTTCCAGGCCGGCTACGAGGCGGGAGCGCGAAGCATCGATCCGGATGTGCGGGTCCTCTCGGAGTATCTCTCGCGTGACGACTTCGACCGCGCCTTCAGCAACCCGCTGGCGGCTCGCGAGGCGGCCCGCACGATGTACGACGCCGGTGCCGACGTCATCTTCCACGCGGCCGGTGGGTCGGGGATCGGCCTCTTCGAAGCCGCGACCACGATGTCCGGTCCAGGTCGCCAGCTGTGGGCGATCGGCGTCGACAGCGACCAGTACGAGACGGTCCGGTCGCTGACGGGCGCGGTCGATCCGGACGCATGGCGCGGCCACATCCTGACGTCGGTGGTCCTCCATCAGGACCTGGCGGTGTACACGCTGCTGAAGGAATTCGCCAACGGTCAGTTCCTTCCCGGCGCGCGGACGTTCGATCTCGCCTCCAACGGGGTCGGCCTCTCGTACAGCGGCGGGTTCATCGACGACCTCCGCCCGCGCCTCGAGAAGCTCGGCGTCCAGATCGCCGCCGGAACGATCCACGTCCCATGCGTCCCGAAGGACCGCCAGGAGGCGGCGCGCGGGCTCGGAGTCTCCGAAGCGGCCTGTGGACTCTAGACCCGGCCCTCAGGGATAGAGGGCCCGTAGAGCCGGTATGGGGTGGGGTTGGACTGCCCGCGACGAGGCTCCGCCGGAACAGCGGCCTCCAGATCGGACAGCGAGTCCTCGGCCGCAGGATGGCGCGGAGGCGATGATGGGAAGCATGAGGCGCACGACGGCCCTGGCCGTCGTGGTGCTGATGATCGGCGCGTGCACAAGCGGGCCGGCCGGGGCTGGCCCGTCGTCCAGCGTCGGGTCGACCGCGTCGCCGGCTCAATCGCTCGCCGCCGTGCCGACCGCAAAGCCGACCCTGCCGCCGCCGAAGCCGACGCCGACGCCGACCAGCGCCCCGAGCGCCGCCGCCGTTCCGACGACGTTCACCTCGGCCACCTACGGCTACTCCCTCACCGTGCCGGCCGGCTGGACCGCGATCCAGGCCACCACGGCGTGGGACGGGGTGTCGAGCTTGAGCCACGACGCGGCAGAGTCCGACCAGTTCGTCGAGTCCTACACGAGGAGCGCGTGGGCCAACGTGGCACCGACCAAGGGCGGCCTGGCGGACGTCGTCAGACAGGCGATCTCGGACACCGTCAAGTACCACAGCGATACGTGTCCGGCTGCACCCGAAGCCCAGCGCAAGATCACCATCGGCGGCGAGCCGGGGATGCTCCTCGAATGGAACTGCGGGATCCTGATCAACAACGCGCTCACCGTCCACCACCAGGTGGCCTATCTGTTCGGCTTTCGCGACCTCAGAATCCACGCTGCGAACGACGCGAAGGACCGCGCCGCACTGCAGGGGCTTCTCGACAGCGTCCGATTTCCCTAAGGTCCCGCTGATGCCCGCACGGAGGAGGAGCCTGTTACCAGGGCCCGTCTTGACCTAACGAACGTTAGGTCGGATTATGGGGGGATGATCGAGACCGGCGCCCGCCGGCGCGAGATCGACGAGGTCGCCAGCGGGCTCTTCCACGCGAATGGCTACGCCGGGACGAGCGTTCGCGACATCGCCAGGGCGCTCGACATCCAGGGCGCGAGCCTCTACGCGCACGTCGCGTCGAAAGAGGACGTGCTGTGGTCGATCGTCGACCAGGCGGCCGCGGCGTTCGAGCGGGCGGCGGACGCCGCAGGCGCCGACGCGACCTCGGCCGATCCGGTCGACCGGCTGGCCGCCCTCGTCGAGGCCCATGTCGAGGTGATCACCGGCGACCCCGAGCGATCGAGCGTCTTCGTCACCGAATGGCGCTACCTGTCCGCCGTCCGGCGCAACGCGATCGCCGACCGCCGCGACGCCTACGAGGCCCGGTTCCGCTCCGCGATCGAGGACGGCATCGCCGTCGGGGCGTTCCACGCGACCGATGCGGCAGTCGCGGCGACGTTCGTCCTCACCGCCCTGAACGGCATCGCGACGTGGTTCCGCCCGGACGGCCGTCTCAGCGCGGACCGGATCGCCGACCACTACGTCGACCTCTCGCTCCGCGCCCTGTCGGAGGACCACCAATGACCGACCCGCTCGCCCTCGATCCCGTGCTGCCGGCCCGCGAGCGAAGCCGGCTGCCGTTCAACGACCAGGCTCTCGACCATGACGAGCGGTATCGCCACTTCGAGGAGCACGTCACCGGCGGCGGCAAGGTCGAGGCGACCGACTGGATGCCCGACGAGTACCGGACCCAGGTCCTCCGCTTCGTCGAGATGCACGCGAACAGCGAGCTGATGGGCGTCCTGCCCGAGCGGGAATGGATCATGCGTGCGCCGACCCTCCGCCGGAAGCTCGCCCTCACGGCGAAGGTCCAGGACGAAGTCGGCCATGCGCAGCTGCTCTATCGGGTCGCGGAGGACCTCGGCAAGCCGCGCGAGGCGATGATCCAGGACCTGCTCGACGGGAAGACGAAGTTCCACAACGTCTTCCACTACCCGACGAAGTCGTGGGCCGACATCGGGATCATCGCGTGGCTCGTGGACGCCGCGGCGATCGTCGCCCAGCAGGCTCTGCGGGACTCCTCCTACGCGCCGTACGCGCGGACGATGCGGAAGATCTGCTGGGAGGAGTCGGTCCACATCATGCACGGCCGCGACGTGGTCGTGACCATGGCGACCGGGACGCCGAGCCAGCGCGCCGCGATCCAGGAGGCGCTCGATCGATGGTGGGGGCCGCTCATGCAGATGCACGGCCCGCGAAGCGATCGAGCGAAGGATCGCGACATCCACTGGCGGATCAAGGCGAAGACGAGCGAGGAGCTCCGCCAGGAGTTCCTCGGGATCTACGTCCCGCGGATCCGCGAGCTCGGGCTGACGCTGCCGGATCCGGACCTGCGATACGACGAGACCGCCGGCGAGTGGCGCTACGGCGAGCCCGACTGGAACGAGCTTCGGACCGTCGTGACGAACCACGGTCCGAAGTCCGAGGAGCGGCTCCAGTTCCGGCGGGACAACTGGGCCGCGACCCAGTGGGTCCGCGACGCGATCCTCGGCAATCCTCGGGCGGCCGTCGCGTGACGGAGTCGTCGACGGCGGCGGGGAAGGAGCCGGGAGTCCTCGAGCCCTGGGAGGTCTTCCGCCAGGAGAAGGACGGCGACCCGATGCGCCACGGCGGGTCCGTCATGGCGCCCGATGCGACGCTCGCACTCCATTATGCCCGCGAGATGTACAGCCGGCGCCAGGAGAGCGTCCACCTCTGGGTCGTCCGGCGGGCGGACATCCACGATCTTGCCGACCTCGACCTCCTCCAGCCACCGCTCGATCGCTCGTTCAAGAAGCCCGGTGGCTACGTGATGCGCGACAAGCTTGCGGCCGCACGGGAGCAGAGCGGGCAGGCGAAGCCGAAGGCGAACGCGGGCGACCGATGACCGACTTCGCCGCGACCGACCGGATCGCGATGGACTTCACGGCCGCCGGCGACGGCCGGGAGCGGGCGCTCGCCCTCCTCCTCCTGTCGATGGCCGACGACGAGTTCGTCATCGGGTTCAGCGACTCCGAGTGGACCGGGATCGGGCCGATCCTCGAGGAGGACGTGGCGATCAGCTCGCTGGCGCAGGACGAGCTCGGCCACGCCCAGGCGCTGTATGGGCTGTTCGTCGACGTCGTCGCCGACGGCCGCGATGCCGATGCCGTCGCCTACGACCGGCCGCCGGAGGGCTATCTCCACGCCCGGCTGCTGGACCACCCGCGCGGCGACTGGGCGGCGACGATCGCCCGGCGCTGGCTGTACGAGTCGGCCGACGCGGCGCGTCTGACGGCCCTCGCGGACACGGCGTACGCGCCGCTCCGGGAGCTCGTCGCCAAGCTCCGTCGCGAGGAGCGCTATCACCGGATGCACGTCGACGCGTGGCTCGACCGGCTGGCCGATGCCGGCGGGGAGCCGCGCCGGCGCCTCGTCGCGGCGCTCGACGACCTGGCTCCGGACGCCGGGACGGTCCTCGCGCCGCTCCCCGGGGAGCCGGCACTCGTCCGGCATGGGATCCTTGCCGAGTCCTTCGCCGACATCGAGCGCCGGTGGCGCGCCGAGGCCGACGCCGCGCTGGCACGACTCGGCCTCGCCGCCCTGCCGCCGACCCGCGACCCCCTGACCGCCCGGACGCGCCATTCCGAGGCATTCCGGGCGCTCCACGCCGAGTTCACGATGGTCCGCCGCTCGGAGGCCGGAGCGACGTGGTGATCGCGGCACCGGTCTCCATCGGGGACGTCCGGGCAGTTCTCACACGGGTTCACGACCCGGAGATCCCGACCGTCTCGATCGTCGACCTCGGCCTGGTCCACGAGATCCGGGTCGCCGACGGCTGCATCCGCGTCGAGCTGCTGCCGACCTTCGTCGCCTGCCCGGCGCTCGAGGTGATCCGGGCCACCGCCACGGAAGCCCTCGCGCCGCTCGGCAGGCCGGTCACCGTCACGTTCACGTTCGCCGTTCCCTGGACGACCGATCGGCTGACGCCGCAGGGCCGGGCCGGCCTCCGGGCCGCCGGGATCGCCCCGCCGTCCGATCCGGCGGACGTCCGCTGCCCGTACTGCGCGTCCGCGCGGTTGGCGATGGAGGGCCTCTTCGGCCCCACGCTCTGTCGGTCGCTCTTCTTCTGTCGCGACTGCCGGAATCCGTTCGAGGCGTTCAAGCCGGTCTGATGCTCGAGGTGATCGGTATCGTGGGCGCGGGGGCCATGGGCAACGGGATCGCCCAGCTCGCCCTCGAGGCCGGCCACGAGGTCGTCCTCCACGACGTCGACGAGGCCGCCCTCGTCCGCGGCCGCGACCGGATCGGCGACGGGCTGACGAGGCGCGCCGCGAAGCAGGTCGAGCCGGAGGCGATCGACGACTGGGTCGCGGAGCGGCTCGCCCGCCTTCGCGCGACCGAGATCCTCGAGGCGATCGGCGACGAGTCCGACGTCGTGATCGAGGCGGCGCTCGAGGACCTCGATCTGAAGCAGACGATCTTCCGGACGCTCGACTCGGTCGCCGATCCCGCGACGATCCTCGCGACGAACACGAGCTCGCTGTCGATCGCCGCGATCGCCGCCGTCACCGAGCATCCAGAGCGCGTCCTCGGGCTTCACTTCTTCAACCCGGCGCCGGTGATGCGTCTCGTCGAGGTCGTGCCCGGATCCCTGACGGAACACGGGGTCGTGGATCGGGCGACGCGGCTCGTCGAGTCGTGGGGCCGGACAGCGGTGCGCTCGGCGGACGCGCCCGGGTTCATCGTCAACCGGGTCAACCGGCCGTTCACGATCGAGGCGCTCCGGATCCTCGAGGAGGGCGTCGCCGGCGTCGAGGCCATCGACGGGGCCCTCCGCGAGGCGGGCTACCCCCTCGGACCGTTCGAGCTGATGGACCTCACCGGGATCGACGTCACGACGGCCGCCGCGACGGCGATCTGGGAAGGTCTCGGCCGGCCCGAGCGTCTCCGACCGTCGCCGATCCAGGCGGACCTCGTCTCGGCCGGGCACCTCGGCCGCAAGACCCGCGAGGGCTTCTATCGATACGAGGACGGCCGGACCGTGGGTCCGGCGGACCAATTCGCGGGGGCAATGAGCGGTCCGCCGGCCGCCGTGATCCGCGCCCGGATCCTCGCGGCCGTCGCCCTCGAGGCGCGGCTGGCGGTCGACGATGGGGTCGCGTCTGCGGCAGATGTCGATCTCGCCCTTCGACTTGGCGCCGCGCATCCCGCCGGTTCCTTCGAAAGCGAACGGGCCGGCAGGCCAGACGGCGCGGAAACACAGGACCGCTAGACTCCCGCAGTGCCGTCCGGTGCCCGCCGGACTCTGTCGACCGGTTCGTTCGGGGAGAAACAGCCATGGTTCGTCGATCGCTCGTCACGGCGTTCGCCGCCGTCGCCCTGTCCATCGTGCTGTGGGGGTGCTCGGGAGCGGCGACGCCGCAGCCGGTCGCAAGCAGCCCCGCGTCCGCGGCGTCCGGGGCCGCCTCGGCGGTTGTCCCGTCCGAGGCCGCACCGTCGGCCGCCGAGCCGAGCGCCGCCGCGAGCGACGCCGCAGCCGCGTCCCTCGGCGCCGAGCCAAGCTTCTCGCTGCCGAGCGATGACAAAGGCCTCGAGGCGCTCCTGCCGGACACGATCTGTGGCGTGAAGACGACCAAGGCGAGCGTGAGCGGGGCTCGGTTTGCCGAGTCGGGTCAATCCGAGTTCCTCGACGCCCTCAAGGCCGTCGGCAAGACGGCGAACGACGTGACGTTCGCCATCGCCGCCGGGCCCGACAGCAACTGCACGGCGGGCATCCTCCGGATCAAGGACGTCGACCCGAACCTGCTCAAGAACGCGATGCTCGCCGCCTCGGCCAAGTCCGGCGAGACGGCGACCCAGAAGAACGTCGGCGGAAAGGACGTCTATGTCACGGTCGGGCCTGATTCGACGAGCTACGTGTACTTTCATGGCGACGCCGTGATCTTCGTCTCGGCCAAGAACGACAGTGACGCCGGGACGATCCTGCAGAGTATGCCTTGACCTCGCGGCGGCGCGTCGGCATCGCTCCACGGAGCTGACGGCGCCGCCCCATACAATCGGGCGGTGACACGAGATCTCCATCGGCCTCTCCGCGAGGCCTGGGTCGTCGCGGCCGTCCGGACACCCATCGGCCGCTACGGCGGGGCCCTGGCCGCGGTCCGCCCCGACGACCTCGCGGCGGCCGCGATCCGGGCGGTCGTCGAACGGTCCGGGATCGACCCGACGCTCATCGAGGACGTGATCCTCGGCTGCGCGAACCAGGCCGGCGAGGACAACCGGGACGTCGCGCGGATGGCCCTGCTCCTCGCCGGGCTGCCCGTGGAGGTCGGTGGGCTGACCGTGAACCGTCTCTGCGGCTCGGGGCTCCAGGCCGTCAACTCGGCCGGGCACGCCATCGCAGTGGGCGACGGGGACGTGTTCATCGGCGGCGGCGTCGAGTCGATGACCCGGGCGCCGTACGCCATGGCCAAGCCGTCGGCGGCGTGGGACCGCGGCCCCCGCGAGCTCGAGGACACGACGCTCGGCTGGCGGTTCCTCAACCCGGCCTTGGCGGCCATGCACTACCCGTACTCGATGGGCGAGACCGCCGAGAACGTGGCCGAGCGCTGGTCCGTCGAGCGGGAGCGACAGGACGCCTTCGCCCTCGCCTCCCAACAGAAGGCCGTCGCGGCGATCGAGAGCGGCCGGTTCGACGACCAGATCGTGGCGATCTCCGTCCCGACGAAGAACGGCGATCCGGTCGTCGTCGACCGCGACGAGCACCCGCGGGCGGACACCTCGGCCGAGGCGCTTGCCCGGCTCCGGCCGGCGTTCCGCGACGGCGGCACCGTCACCGCGGGCAACAGCTCCGGGATCAACGACGGAGCGTCGGCGGTGCTCCTCGTCGAGGCCGAGAAGGCGCGCGAGCTCGGTCTCCGGCCGATGACCAGGATCGTCTCGACCGCCGTCGCCGGCGTCGACCCGGCGATCATGGGCTACGGCCCGGTGCCGGCCACCCGGAAGGCGCTCGAACGGGCCGGGATCGGTGTGGACGACCTCGATCTCGTGGAGCTCAACGAGGCCTTCGCCTCGCAATCGCTCGTCTGCATCGACGAGCTCGGCCTGGACCCGGACAAGGTCAACGTGAACGGCGGGGCGATCGCGCTCGGCCATCCGCTCGGGATGAGCGGCGCGCGCCTGATCACGATGCTCAGCCACGAGCTGCGCAGGACCGGCGGCCGGTGGGGCCTGGCGACGATGTGCATCGGGGTGGGGCAGGGGATCGCGACGGTCATCGAGCGGATCGACGGCTAGCCGACTTCGGTGTCATTCGAGTCCCGGATCAGAGCCGCTTCGTGCACGCTCAGCACCTGCTCCAGCGGCACCTGACAACGAGCGCCGACTGCCACATTGATCCGCATCGCGGATCGGCCCGGGATGAGGGTGTCGGAGTTCCGACAGAACGCTTGTCGAAACTCGTTGCCGTGCGTACGATTGGCCCATCGACGCGCCGCGCGCGTCCAGCGACGATCGTGCCGTACCCGCCCGGAGGACTTACCCAGATGCTCGAAGCCCAGCCGACCGTCGTCAGCCTGACCGATGCCGCCGCCTCGAAGTTGCGAGAGCTGACGGCCGAGGAGACGAATCCGTCGATCGGGCTCCGCGTCTATGTCTACTCCGGCGGCTGCTCGGGCTTCCGCTACGGAATGATGCTCGAGGACGCCCCCACCGCCGAGGACAAGGTTCTCGAGGCGAACGGCGTCAAGGTCTACGTCGACGGCACCTCGATCGACCTCCTCAAGGGCTCCCAGATCGACTACGTCGACACGCTGATGGGCGCGGGCTTCACGGTCAACAACCCGAATGCCGTCGCGGCCTGTGGCTGCGGCTCGAGCTTCCGGACGGCCGATGACGAGGGCAGCGCACGCGCCTGCGCTCACTGACACTTCGCCGAGCCACGCGGGCTCGGTCGCACGATCCAGGCCGCCGGCATCGTCCGGCGGCTTTGTCGTATCGGGGCGTCACGGATCAGCCGGTCCGGCGCGGGTCGCGTGCCGTCCAGTAGGCCGCGTAGAACACGATCCAGCCCGTGGCGTAGACCACGGCCAGCATCGCGGCGGACCAGCCGCTCGACACGACGATCGGGTGGAGGGCGGCGAATACCAACGTGACCGGGCCGAGGCGAGTCAGACGGTTGACGAGGGCGAGGCCGGCGACCGTTCGATCCGGCTGCCGCGGTGACACGGCCGCCAGGGCGTGGAGGTAGGCCTTGAGCGGCAGCCCGGGTCCGATCTGGACGAACCCGGCCACCAGCCCTCGCTCCCGCAGACGACGTTCCGCCGCGTCCAGGCCACGCCGGCCGAGACCGGGCTGGAGGGCAAGGATTCGATCGCCGGTGGCGGGATGCGCGGTGTCCATCCGCCACGCGGCGAGGGCGCCGAGGACGCCCCCGAGGATCGCCGCCGCCAGGAGCACCGGGGCGCGCTCCGGTGCCGCCATGGCGAGGATCCCGATCAGGACGTCCGGGACGACCGGCAGGACCAGCGCCTCGCCGACGCCCCACGCGACGAGGACGACGAGGATCCACGGCGACTCCGCGACCGCCGCGAACGGCTCCAGCGTGGACACCGCGGTCAGAGGGAGCGGACGGCGGCTTCGAGGCGCGCGGTGAAGGCCCGGGCGTCCTCCCCGGCCCGGGCCCGGAGCGGCTCGCCGAACCGGACCTCGACGTGGCCGCGTCTCGGGAGCCGGTTGCCGGGAGCCAGGACGGCGTGGAGGCCGACCATCCGGACCGGGACGACCGGCCGGCCCGTTCGCGTCGCGACGAGCCCGATGCCCGGTTTGAACGGCGACATCTCGCCGTCACGGCTCCGCGTCCCCTCCGGGAAGATCAGGACGCTCCAGCCGGACGCGAGGAGTCGCTCGATCTCCGAGACGGACCCGGGGTTCGCGCCGCGCCGGCGGAAGGCGAAGCCACCGAGCCAGGCAGCGAGGAACGACCGGAATCGGTGGCCGACGAAGAAGTAGTCCTCCGCCGCGGCCGCCGCCAGCCGGCGACGGTGCTGCCGGCCGAGGGCCAGCCGGAGCGTCGAGACATCGAGATGGCTGCTGTGGTTCGGGCAGATCAGGAACGGCCCGTCGAGCGCGGCCAGGCGGTCCTGGCCGACCACCCTCGGTCCGCCGACCAGCGCGGCGACGAACGGCCCGACGAGCTGCGCCGTCGTCTCGCGCGCGACGACCGCCGGCGTCGAGAACTGCCAGGTCATCCCGGCGCTCCGCCCAGGTCGAGGAACCGCAGCGCCCAGTAGGTGAGCGGCAGCGTGATCAGCAGCGAGTCGACTCGATCGAGGATGCCGCCGAAGCCCGGTAGCCACCCGCCCGCGTCCTTCTGCCCGGCCTCGCGCTTCGCGGCCGATTCGAACAGGTCGCCCCAGATCGCGCCGACGGCGACGATCGGGACGAGGGCCGCCGTGAAGCCCGCACCGAAGCCACCGATCAGGACGGGGGCGAACAGGGCAATCCCGATGGCGGCGCCGAGCAGGCTGCCGACGGCGCCGGCACGGGTCTTTGCCGGGGACAGCCGGGGCGCGAGCGGAGTCCGCCCGAAGCGTCGTCCGACGAGGAAGGCGCAGACGTCGGCGGCGGCGACGGCGACGGCCAGGGCGACGAACGTCGCCGAGCCGAGCGCGCCGCGCTCCACGACGAGGCCGATCCCGTGCGCAAGCATGCCGGGCAGGAGGATCGTCCCGATCGCCGCGAAGCCGAGGTCGCGCATCGCCCGGAGTGGATCGGCGCGGATCACGGGCCACAGCATCCCGGCGAGCGTCGCTCCACCGACGATGAAGACGGCCGCGCCCGCACCGAGCGTCGCGACGAGCACGACGATCGCGAGGTTGGTGACCTGGAGCGCGACCCGATGGTGACTCGGCAGATCGGCGAGGACGCTCCACTCGAGGAGGCCCACCGCACCGATGGCCGCCGCCAGCACGGCGATACCCGCCACCCCGGTCCACGCGGCGACCCCGAGCACCGCCGCGAGACCAGCGTAGCTCAGGGCCCGCGCGACGACGGTCCCGGACGCGGTCCCTCCACCCGCATCGCGGCCGCGACGGACAAGGGCCGCGATGCCGGCGGCCACGAGACCGAGCACCGCGGCGATCGCGAGGACGACGATCGTGTACGGGAACGGGGTCACGGCAGACTGCCGGATCGCGCCGTTGCTGCGTTCGACGACGGTGAGGATGGTCCCTGCGAGGAGGATGGGCCCGAACGGACCCCAGGCCGACGGTCCCAGGACGAAGGCCCCGACGGCGAAGCCGGCCAGGAGGACCATCCGGCCGGGCTTCGAGAGGACGCCGCCGTAGAGCCGTGGCGCGCCCGCCGCTCGAGCGGTCACGCCGACGAACGACGCGAGGACGGCGCCGGTCACGCCGAGCAGGACCGTCTCGCGCTGGGCGCCGGGCAGGAACGCCACCGGAGCGAGGAACGCGATGTCGGCGAGGCGGTCGCCGAGCTCGTTGAAGAGCTCGCCCCGCGGGTGGGTCCGGCCCGTCCACCGGGCCAGCGCCCCGTCGACGAGGTTGAGGATCAGCCGGACGGCGACGAACAGCGGAACGAGCAGGAGCAGCGGCGGGACGGCCGGCGAGGCGAGCAGGACGACCCCGCCCACGACGGCGACCGGAACGGCCGCCAGGGTGACCGCATCCGGCGCCACCCCGGCTCGGGCCAGTCGACCGACGAGCCCGTCGAGCCGGGCCACGATCGCGCGCTTCGATCCGTACCAGTCCATGTACCCCTCGACGCAATGATCAGGGCACCGTTGCGCCTGCGGGAGGTCGCGAGCTGTCAAACGCCCGACAGCGCGCGTCGGCCCGGCGCGAACGCATAGACTCCCGATGGACGCGGCGACCTGCGCCCGATCCACCCGACGCCTGCACGGGTTGACCGCCGGATGGAACTGCCCCTCTTCCCGCTGAACACGGTCCTCTGTCCGGGCATCGCCCTGCCCCTCCACATCTTCGAGGACCGCTATCGCGCCCTGGTCCGACACTGCATCGACACGTCCTCGCCGTTCGGCGTCGTGCTGATCCGCGAGGGCCGGGAGGTCGGGACGGGGGCGATCAGCTTCACCGGGATCGGGACGATCGCCGAGATCCGCGACGCCGGGACGTACGAGGACGGCCGGTTCGATCTCCTGATCGTCGGGACCCGGCGGTTCGAGATCCAGCGCGTCGTCGCGACGAAACGGCCGTACCTCGTCGCGGAGGTCGCGGTCCTCGACGAGCAGGTGGGAGATCCGGCGGTCGCCCAGCGCCTCGCGATGACCGCGACGCGGCGCTTCGTCACCTACCTGGAGCTCCTCCAGCCGCGGTCCGGCGAGACGGCCGACGAGATCGACGTCCGGGTCGAGGTGGAGACCGAGGACGAGGACGAGGAGACGGCCGCCGTCGACGCGGCCGAGACCCCCGACGAGGACACCGGCGTCGGCGATGCGGACGCGGACGCACCACGGAAGCGGCGAGTCACGATCCCGGACGACCCGACGATCCTGTCCTACCTGCTCGCCGGCATCGTCCAGGTCGAGGCGCCGCGGCGACAGGCACTGCTCGAGGCGGCGACGAGCGAGGCCCGCCTCCGGAGCCTGCTCGCGGTCATCGATCGGGAGACATTCCTCCTCGAGCGCCGGCTGCGCCTGTTCAACCCCGACGCCCGTCTTCTCGGCTCGCGACGGAGCTGACGCCCACCGCACGACCGCACGACCGCACGACCGTACGGCCCGGCATCCACATCGTCATCCGTCCAGTCCGGTTCACGCCGGACGGCGACCCCGGGATGTCGGTCCCCGTCGGCTCTCTCATCGGTTCCCGCTCCGTACGGTCGGTGCAACGCGCCCCCTCGTCCACTCGATCGACCTCACGGAGTGACCATCCATGGAAGCCGCCCGCCCGCGCTCCTTCGACGCCTCCCCCGCCGCGGTCCCCGCGCTCACACCGGAGGTCCTCGAGGCGTTCGCCGCCTCCCTGACCGGCACGCTCGTCGTGCCGGGTGACGAGGCGTTCGACGAGGCCCGCCAGGTCCACAACAGCCGCTTCGACCGCGTCCCGACGATCGTCGTCCGTGCGGCCGACGCGGCCGATGTCGCCCGCACGGTCACGCTCGCGTCCGAGACGGGCCTCGAGCTCGCCGTCCGGAGTGGCGGCCACAGCCTCGCCGGCCACGGCACATCCGAGGGCGGGATCGTCCTCGACCTGTCGCCGATGAAGGGCCTCCTGATCGACCCCGATCGGCGACTCGCCTGGGCCCAGCCCGGGCTGACCGCCGGGGAGGTGACCGCGGCCGCCGCCGAGCACGGGCTCGCCGTTCCGTTCGGCGACACGGGCAGCGTCGGGATCGGCGGGCTGACGACCGGTGGCGGGATCGGCTTCCTGACCCGGAAGTTCGGCCTGACGATCGACAACCTGGTCGCGGCCGAGATCGTGACGGCCGACGGCCGGATCCTGACCGTGGACGAGGAGCGCCACCCCGACCTGTTCTGGGCGATCCGCGGCGGCGGCGGCAACGTCGCTGTCGTGACCCGGTTCGTCTACCGCCTCGTGGACGTCGGCCTGGTCCTCGGTGGCGGACTCGTGCTGCCGGCGACGGCCGACGTGATCGCGGGTCTCGTCCAGGCCGCCAAGGCGGCGCCCGACGAGCTGACACTGATCAACTTCGTCATGCCGGCTCCGCCGGCGCCGTTCATCCCGCCGGACCGCGTCGGCGAGCTGGCCGTGATGGTCCTCGGCGTCCATGCGGGCGACCTCGAGGCCGGCGCGGCCGCGTGGGCACCGATCCGGGCGCTCGCCGAGCCGATCGCCGACCTCGTCGGGCCGATGCCCTACCCGGCGATCTACCAGTTCACGGCCGAAGGCGCCGCCCGGGGCGGCGGCAGCATCCGCTCGTGGTTCGCCGACGACGTGGACCTGGCCGACGCGCAGACGATCGTCGAGTTCATGCAGCACGGGCCCAGCCCGGCCGTCATCACCCAGATCCGGGTGCTGGGCGGGGCGATGGCCCGCGTCGACGCCGATGCGACCGCCTTCGCCCAGCGTGATGCCGGGGTGCTCGTCGCAGCGATGGCGATGTTCGAGATCGACGGCGACCCGACGCCCAGCGACACCTGGACGTCGGCGTTCTTCTCGGCCTTCCTGAGCCGGATGACCGGCGTCTACGCGAACTTCCTCGGGGCCGAGGGCGAGGAGCGGATCCGGTCCGCCTACCCCAACGGAGCCTACGAGTCGCTCGCCGCGATCAAGCGCCGCCACGACCCGTCGAACCTGTTCCGGCTGAACCAGAACATCCGGCCGGCCTGAGCGGCGGCCGGACGCCGACCGAGGCGGCGACCCGCGGCACGGGTCGCGGCCTCGGCACGTCCGCGGCCGGGGGCGTCGGAGCCGCGTTTGACGTCGTCCTTGCACGTGGCGTAGATTGTCAATGTGTCATTGAATATCAGCGCCGACGAGAGCGATTCCGGCGGCGCATCGACCCCACCTGGCCGCGACGTCGTCATCGCCGAGCTCGTCGGCGAGATGACGTCCTGGAGCCCGCGCGACCGGGTCAAGGTCTTCCGGTCGTGGTTGAAGGGGTCGCTGAGCCTGATCCATCTCCACGTCCTGACGGTCCTCGAGGCCGAGGGGCCGCTCCCGATGTCGAAGCTCGCCGACACGCTCGACGTGTCGGTCGCGAGCACGACCGGGATCGTGAGCCGGATGGAGGAGCGTCGCCTCGTCGAGCGCGAGCACGACCGCGAGGACCGCCGGGTCGTCCTCGTCGTGCCGACCGCGACCGGGCTCGCGGTCTTCCAGGACATGATGCTGCAGCGCCGGGAGCACCTGACGCAGCTGCTCGGGAAGCTGTCGGACGAGGAGCTCCACGGCTTCCTCACCGGGCTCCGCGCGGTGCGCGCCGCCCGGGAGTCCCTGCACCTCGACGCACCCGCCGGGCCGATCGTCGAACCGGCGCTCACGACCCCCGTCGCATCCTCCCCGCCGGAGGCCGGCCGATGATCCCGCTCCTGCGGACGTACCTTCGCCCGTACACGGCGCAGCTCGTGATCGTGACGGCCCTGCTGCTCGTCGGCGCGATCGGCAACCTCTACCTGCCGGACCTCCAGGGCGACATCATCAACAACGGGGTCGTCAAGGGCGACACGGCGTACATCCTCCGGGTCGGCGCCTTGATGCTCGTGGTCACGGCCATCATCGGCCTGACCGCGATCGCTGCGGTGTACTTCAGCTCCCAGGTCGCGATGGGCTTCGGCCGGGACGTCCGCGCCGCGGTGTTCACGCAGGTCGAGTCGTTCAGCCAGGTCGAGGTCAACACCTTCGGCCCTGCCACCCTGATCACCCGCAACACGAACGATGTCCAGCAGGTCCAGCAGGTCGTGTTCGTCGCCCTCACGATCATGGTCTCGGCCCCGATCCTGATCGTCGGCGGGGTCTTCATGGCGCTCCGGACCGACGTCCCGCTGTCGGGCCTCCTCCTGCTCATCCTGCCGGCGATGGCCGTCGTGATCATCCTCACGATGCTCCGGCTCATCCCGCTGTTCCGCGCCACCCAGACGAAGATCGACCGGATCAACCAGGTGATGCGCGAGACGCTGTCCGGCGTCCGCGTGATCCGGGCGTTCGTGCGAACGCGTCATGAGGAGGCCCGGTTCGAGACCGCGAGCCGCGATCTCTACGACGTCCAGCTCTCGGCGACCCGCGTCTTCGCGATCACCCAGCCGGTGATCTTCGCGATCTTCAACCTCTCGACCGTCGCCGTCCTCTGGTTCGGCGCCATGCGCGTCGAGTCCGGCGACCTCCCGATCGGCAACCTCACCGCGTTCCTGCAGTACCTCTTCCAGATCCTGTTCGCCGTCCTGACGGCCGTCTTCATGTTCATCCTCATCCCGCGCGCGGCGGTGTCGTCGGCGCGGATCCAGGAAGTCCTCGAGACCGAGCCGTCGATCCACGACCCGGCGAACCCGGTCGTGCCCGCCGACGACGGGCCCGACAAGGGCGTCATCGAGTTCCGCGACGTCGAGTTCCGCTACCCGGGCGCGGAGCAGCCGGTCCTCCGATCGATCTCGTTCCGGGCGGAGCCCGGCAAGACCACCGCGATCGTCGGCAGCACCGGCAGCGGCAAGTCGACCCTGATCAACCTGATCCCGCGCTTCTACGACGCGACGGCCGGCACGGTCCTCGTCGACGGCGTGGACGTCCGGGCCATGGACCGCAACGAGCTCTGGTCGCGGATGGGCGTCATCCCGCAGAAGGCGTTCCTGTTCTCCGGGACCGTCGCCTCGAACCTCCGCTTCGGCAAGGCAGACGCCGACGACGACGACCTGTGGCGAGCCCTCGAGATCGCCCAGGGCCGCGACTTCGTGAGCGAGATGGACGGCCAGCTCGATGCCCCGATCGTCCAGGGCGGCTCGAACGTCTCGGGCGGCCAGCGGCAGCGGCTGTCGATCGCCCGGGCGATCATCAAGGACGCCCCGCTCTACATCTTCGACGACAGCTTCAGCGCGCTCGACTTCGCGACCGACGCGCGGCTCCGCGCCGCCCTCGAGCGGGAGCTCGGCCACGCGACGGTGATCATCGTCGCGCAGCGGGTCGGGACGATCCTCAACGCCGACCAGATCATCGTCATGGATGACGGGGCGATCGTCGGGATCGGGACCCATCGCGAGCTGCTCGACTCGAACGAGACCTATCGCGAGATCGTCTACTCCCAGCTGTCCGAGTCGGAGGCCGTCGCATGAGCGGGCGTCCCGGCGACGCAGCGGGCGGCAACGGCACGAGCGGCAACGGCACGGGCGCCGGCGCGTCGGGCGGCGCCACGCGGCCCGGCGGCGGCGTTCCCCGGCGCACCGGCCGGCGGCGACGGCGCACGACCGGGTGGCCCGGCCGGAGCAGCCGCGGCCGGCCCGGGCGCTCGCCGGCCCGGTGGGCCGGGCATGTTCGGCATGGGGATGGGGCTGCCGCCCGCCAAGTCGAAGGACTTCCGCGGCTCGCTGATCCGCCTGTTCGGGTTCCTCCGCCCCGAGGCGCTCCGGATCGTCTTCGTCTTCGTGTTCGCCGTCATCAGCGTGTTCTTCGCGGTGATCGGTCCGAAGATCCTGGCCAACGCGATCAACGTGATCTTCGAGGGCGCGATCAGCAAGCAGCTGCCCGCCGGAGCCACCCAGGCCCAGATCGAGGCGGGCCTCCGCCTGCAGGGTCAGACCCAGCAGGCCGACATGCTCTCGGCGATGACGCTGACGCCGGGCGTCGGGATCGACTTCGCCCAGCTTGGCTCGATCCTGCTCACGCTGGCGGCCGTCTACATCGCCAGCGCGATCTTCAGCTGGGCCCAGGCCTGGATCATGGCCGGCGTCACCCAGCGGAGCGTCCTCCGCCTCCGCACGGAAGCCGATGAGAAGCTCGGCCGGCTGCCGCTTCGCTACTTCGACAGCCATCCCAGGGGCGACCTGCTCAGCCGCGTCACGAACGACATCGACAACATCGGCCAGTCGCTCCAGCAGAGCCTGACCCAGCTCGTCACGTCGCTGCTGACGATCGTCGGCGTGCTGATCCTGATGTTCCTGATCAGCCCGCTCCTGGCCGTGGTCTCGCTGCTCGTGGTCCCCGTGTCGCTGTTCGCGACGGTCTTCATCGTCAAGCGGTCGCAGCAGCAGTTCGTCGCCCAGTGGGCGTCGACCGGCGCCCTGAACGGGCACGTCGAGGAGATGCACACCGGCCATTCGATCGTGAAGGTCTTCGGCCGCCAGCCGGAGGCCATCGAGCGGTTCGGCGAGGAGAACGCCCGGCTGTACGAGGCGAGCCGGAAGGCGCAGTTCATCTCCGGGACGATCCAGCCCGTGATGAGCTTCATCTCGAACCTGAACTACGTCACGATCGCGGTCGTCGGCGGCCTCCAGGTCGCGTCCGGCCAGATGAGCCTCGGCGACGTCGTGGCGTTCATCCAGTACTCCCGCCAGTTCACCTTCCCGATCATCCAGCTCGCGAGCGTCGTCAACGTCCTGCAGTCGGCCGTCGCGTCGGCCGAGCGGGTCTTCGAGCTGCTCGACGAGAAGGAGGAGTCGCCCGAGCCCGTTGCCGCGCCCGCGTTCCGCGAGCCGGTCGGCGCGGTCGCGTTCGATGGCGTCTCGTTCCGCTACGAGCTCGAGCGGCCCCTGATCGAAGACCTGACCCTCAATGTCAATGCCGGTCGGACGGTCGCGATCGTCGGGCCCACCGGGGCGGGCAAGACGACCCTCGTCAACCTCCTGATGCGGTTCTACGAGCTCGACGAGGGGCGGATCACGATCGACGGGATCGATACCCGGGACCTCCATCGGGACGCCCTGCGGCGGGCCTTCGGCATGGTCCTCCAGGACACCTGGCTGTTCCACGGAACGATCCGCGAGAACATCGCCTACGGCCGGCTCGACGCCACCGAGGACGAGATCCACGCGGCGGCGGAGGCAGCCCACGTCGACCACTTCGCCCGGACGCTGACGGAGGGCTACGACACCGTGATCGACGACGACGCGACGAACGTCTCGGCCGGCGAGAAGCAGCTCCTGACGATCGCCCGGGCCTTCCTGGCCGACCCGCCGATCCTGATCCTCGACGAGGCGACGTCCTCGGTCGACACCCGGACCGAGGTCCTGATCCAGAAGGCGATGGCCCGGCTGATGAAGGGCCGGACGACCTTCGTGATCGCCCACCGGCTGTCGACGATCCGCGATGCCGACACGATCCTCGTGATGGAGAAGGGCCGGATCGTGGAGCAGGGCAGCCACGACCAGCTGCTGGCGCGCGGCGGTGCCTACGCCGACCTCTACCAGAGCCAGTTCACTGGGGCCCTCGCCGAGGCCGTCTGACCCGCGCGTCCCCGGCGCGGTCTCAGCGTTCGCCCGGACCTCGTGGCGGGCCGCCGGCGATCCGCTCGCGCAGCGAGCCCACGGTGGCGCCCTGCCAGTCGGACTCGATCCACCACGTCGCGCCGGCGTCGGCGAGTGCCCCGACGCGATCCAGATCGTTGCCGTCCGCGGGGTTCGTCGTTCCCTCGACGACGATCTCGAACGGGGGAGCGTCCGCGTCGAGCCGCGACGCCGCGACGAGGGTTGCGAGCTCGCGGATCCGTCCCGGGTCGGCGGTCTGCGGCAGGATCCCATCGAAGCGGAGGGCCCGAGCGACGGAGCGATCGCTGGCCAGCGTCGCGGCGACCCAGATCGGGATCCGCGGGCGCTGGATCGGTGTCGGGCGGAATGTCATCGGCTCGAACCGGAAATGGCGGCCCTCGAACCCGAACGGCTCGCCCGTCCAGAGGCCCTGGAGGATCCCGAGCGATTCGTCGAGTCGCTCCGCCCGGACCCGCGCCTCGGTCGCCTCGCCGACGTTGCCGAACCCCAGGTCGTCGAGCGTACCCAGCCCGACCGGCAGCACCAATCGCCCCCCGGACAGCCGGTCGAGCGTCGCCGTCTCCCGGGCGAGCTTCCAGGGCCGACGGCGTGCGGGCGGCGTGAGGATCGCGCCGAGCCGGACGCGCTCGGTGCGCATGGCCATCGCCGCCATGAGGACCCACGGGTCGTACGTCTCGACGTTGCCGACGGCGATCCCGTCCCAGGTGAAGACGCCGTCCCAGCCATGGCGCTCCGCGGTCTCGGCGAGCTCTGCCACGACGCGCGGCTCGCCGGTGGTCACGAGGAAGCCGTACCGCATCGGGCGATTCTGCCCGGTCGGGCCGGAACCACGCGCGGTCGCGCGCCGTCGAGGCGTCGCCACGCTGAACCGGAGGCGTCCAGCCCCGATATCACTCGATCGGCAGATTGATTCGCCGGTCCGGACCCTGTAGCCTCCGTCCGGCTCCGGTGCGCGCAGCGGCCGGCGAATGCCCGCGTCACCGGGACAGCTCGCTGACCGTGACCGGGGGATGGAGAAGGTCCGACCCTCGTGCAGCCCGATCGCCGTTCCGGTTCGAGGACCGCGAATGCGTCCCGGCGCGCCCCGCGAGGTTGGTCCGTCGTCATGGCCGCGGTGGCACTCGCGTGGAGCCTGGCCGGCCCGATCGCCCCCGTCGCCGCGGCAACCGGTGCCGCGTCGCACCAGGATCCGGCAGCCGCGACAACGGCCGCCCGGCTCGCCGCCAAAGGCCGCCCGACAGTTCCCGGCGTCGTCCTCGTCGGCTACAAGCCGGGGACGCCGACCAGGACCCGCGCCGCGGCCCGCCGGTTCGTTCACGCCACGTCGGCCCGGTCGTTGTCGCCGATCGCCGGCGGCGCCGAGAAGCTCACCCTGCCGTCGGTCGTCTCGGCCGATGCAGCGATCTCGGCTCTCCGGAGCAACCCGGACGTGCGCTACGCGGAGCCCGACTACATCCTTCGGACCGACGCCAGCTCGAACGACCCGGCCCTCACCGACGGCACCCTGTGGGGGATGCTGTCGGCGGGTAGCGCGCATCCGAATGCGTTCGGCATCGGGGCGATCGACGCCTGGGCGCAGGGCGTGACGGGTAGCCGCAACGTGGTGGTCGGCGTCGTCGACGAGGGCATCCAGGTCGACCATCCCGATCTCGCCGCGAACATCTGGACGAATCCGTGGGACCCGGTGAACGGGATCGACGACGACGGCAACGGCTACGTCGACGACGTCCACGGCTGGGACTTCCTGCACGACGACAACTCGGTCTACGACGGCCCGGCCACCGACTACCACGGAACCCATGTCGCCGGCACGATCGGCGGCGTCGGCGGGAACGGCCAGGGCGTCGTCGGGGTCGACTGGTCCGTGACGATGATCAGCGCGAAGTTCCTCGAGGAGACCGGCGACACCGCCGACGCGATCCGGGCGCTGGACTACCTGACCGACCTGAAGATCCGCCACGGGCTGCACATCGTGGCGACGAACGACAGCTGGGGCGGCGGGCCGTTCAGCCAGGCGCTCACGGATGCGATCAACCGCGGTGGTGACCAGGACATCCTGTTCGTCGCCGCAGCGGGAAACTCCGGGATCGACGACGACGGGCCGCAGGCGTTCTACCCGGCCGCGTCGAGGTGCGACAAGCACTACCCGAGCGGGGCGCCCCGCGGCTGGGACTGCATCGTGTCGGTCGCCGCGATCGGCCGGGGCGGCACGCTCGCGGGGTTCTCGAACTTCGGACACACGAGCGTCGATCTTGGTGCCCCGGGCGTCGACATCGTGTCGACGTACCCGCCGTCCGGCTATGCGTCGCTCGAGGGCACGTCGATGGCGGCGCCGCATGTCACGGGCGCGCTCGCGCTTCTGGCCTCGTGCGACTACGGGCTGACGCCCGCCCAGCTCCGGGCGGACCTTCTCGCCGCCGCGACGCCGACCGCAGCCCTCACGGCGTGGACGGCGAGCGGCCGGCGCCTGGACGTCGCCAGGCTCATTGATGCTCATTGCGGCGCGGGCGTCCCGCCGTCGGCGGTCATCACCGGGCCGTCGGGGATCGGGGTCGGAACATCGTTCACCGAGACCGTTTCGTTCTCCCGATCGGTCACGGGGCTCGTCCCGGCCGATTTCACGGTCGGCGGTACGTCGGCCGGCTGGGCCGTGGGCGGCGTGACCGGGTCCGGCAGCGGGCCGTACTCCGTGACCCTGACGTCGGGGGGCCCGACCGACGGGACGGTCGTCCTGACGCTCGAGACCGGTTCCGTCAGCGACGGGACATCCACCGGTCCGACGATCGCGACCGCGGGTCCGACCGTCCACATCGACCGGCTCGCGCCGACCGTGACCATCGTGGCGCCGCCGAGCCCGACGAAGCTGACGACGCTGACGGCCACGGTCGCCTTCAACGAACCGGTCATCGGATTCGGAGCGAACGATCTCTGGACCTCCGGCACGGCAACCGGCTGCGCCGTCGGTGCTCCGACGGCGCTCGGACCGGCTACGTTCGCGGTTCAGATCACCGGCTGCTCGGAAGGCACGGTCGCCCTGTCGATGGCCGCCGACACGGTGACCGACCGGTCCTCGAACAGCGGCCCGACGGCCAACGCCACCTCGTCGGTCGTGACGATCGACCGGACCGCCGCAACCGCGACCCTGACCGCGCCCGCCTCACCGACCCGTGCCTCGTCGCCCGCCTGGGCGCTGACGTTCTCCGAGCCGGTGACCGGACTTGCGGCCGGCGACTTCACTCGGTCCGGCTCCGCCCCCGCCTGCACCGTCGGCGTCCCGGTCAAGACCGGGGCGACGACGTACTCGGTCCCGGTCAACGGTTGCGGCACGGGCACCGTGGCACTCAACCTGAAGGCGAGCTCACTGACCGACCTCGGCGCGAACGTGTCGCCCGTCGCGCCTGTTGACGGCGGATCGATCGTCGTCGACCACTCCCTCCCGACGACGGGCGTTCCCGTGGTCACGACGCGTGTCGGGGCCGTCGTCGGCGGTTCCGTCGCGCCGATCCGCGTCGCGTGGTCCGGCGCGGACGTCGGCACCGGGGTGGTCCGTTACGAGCTCCAGCGGAGCATCAACGGCGGATCCTTCACGACGTTCTCGACGACGCTGACCTCGCCCTCGACGACGATGGGCCTCTCGTCCGGCGCGTCGATCCGGGTTCGCGTCCGCGCGGTCGACGCGACCGGCAACGTCGGAGCGTGGGTGACCGGGCCGACCGTCGTCGCCTCCCTCGTCCAGCAGACGACGAGCTCGATCCACTACGCCGGCACGTGGAGCACCTCGAGGTCGACGTCGTACTCGGGTGGGAGCGCCAGGGCGTCATCGAAGCCGAGCTCCAGCGCAACCTGGACGTTCACCGGCCGCGGCATCGCCCTCGTCTCCACGATGGCGACGACCCGCGGCACGGTCCGGATCTACCTCGACGGCAAGTACGTGACCCGGGTCGACATGCTGGCGTCGCCGACGGTGTTCCGAGCGGTCGCCTGGCAGGCGACCTGGTCGTCGACCAGGAGCCGCACGATCAAGGTCGTCGTCGACGGACTGATCGGCCGGCCGAGGATCGACCTCGACGCGTTCATCGTCCTGAAATAGGGCTGTCGCGCCTGGACGACGCTGGACAACGTTTCCGGCTGCGCTGCTCGCTTACGCACCACCGGACGGTTGTCGACATCCCCGCGCCTCCGCCGCTCGCTGCAACTGCGACGGCCGGGAGTTACTCAGAGAACCGCTCCTCTTTCCAGGGATCCGCATCGTTGTTGTAGCCGTATCGCTCCCAGAAGCCGAGCTGGTCGTGATCGAGGAACTCCAGCCCGCGGACCCACTTGCTGCTCTTCCAGAAATACCGCTTCGGGATGAACAGGCGGAGCGGATAGCCGTGCTCGCGCTCGAGTGGCTGGCCGTCGAACGTATCGGCCAGCAGGACGTCATCGTCGTCGAGGACCGCGAGCGGCACGTTCGCGGTGTAGCCCTGCTCCGCGTGCGACACGACGTGGGTGGCCGTCGACCGGACCTGGGCGAGCTTCAGGATCTCCTGGATGGCGACCCCCTCCCAGTCCGTGTCGAGCTTCGTCCAGCGGGTCACGCAGTGGATGTCGGTGTGGACCTTCTTGCGCGGCAGCGCCTTGAACTGGTCCCAGGTGAGCGTGAAGGGGTTGTCGACCTCGCCGTAGACCTTGAAGTCCCACGTCGCAACGTCCGTGTTCGGGACGGAGCCGTAGTGGAGCACCGGAAACTTGTCGGTCTTGTACTGGCCGGGCGGGATTCGCTCGGCGGTCGCAGGATCCATCTCCTTGCCGCCGAAGAGTCGTTCGAACATGGGCGTCTCCGAGGTGGGCGTCGGCGGTCATCGTGCCACAGGCTCCCGAATGACCGGTGTCGACGCCGTGACGCCGGCCGAGGCCGCGAAACCGGTCCGGACCGCCCCGAACGGGACCATCCGCGCGGCTCGTGGGACGATCGAGCGATGGGGATCGGGCCTCGCGGAGCAGCCGATCGAGTAGGCTTCCGCCTCGTGGACCGCCCAACCGACGCCACCGACGGCGCCCGATCCGTCCCACCGGACAGCCACCCGCGGGTCGTGGTCGTCATGCCGGCCTACAACGCCGCGAAGACGCTTGAGCGGACCTACACCGACATCCCGCACGACCTCGTCAGCAAGATCATCCTCGTGGATGACGTCTCGAAGGACGAGACTGTCGAGATCGCCCGGCAGCTCGGGCTCGACGTGATCATCCACCAGCAGAACCTCGGCTACGGGGGCAACCAGAAGACCTGCTACCGGGCCGCGCTCGAGCAGGGCGCCGACGTCGTCGTGATGCTCCACCCGGACTACCAGTACGACGCGACCCGGATCCCCGACCTGATCGCCCCGATCCTCTCGGGCGAGAAGCACCTGATGCTCGGAAGCCGGTTCCTCGGCGATCCGCTGGCCGGCGGGATGCCGAGGTGGAAATTCATCTCCAACCGCTTCCTCACGACCGTCGAGAACCTCGCCTTCGGCCTGCGCCTGTCCGAGTACCACACGGGCCTCCGGGCCTACAGCCGGCGGCTGCTCGAGACGATCCCGTACCAGCTCAACAGCAACGACTTCGTGTTCGATCAGGAGCTGATCGCGCAGGTCGTCGCGGCCGGCATGGGCCGGCGCATCGGCGAGATCGGCGTCCCGACGCGGTACTTCGACGAGGCGAGCTCGGTCGGATTCAAGCGAAGCGTGGTCTACGGCCTCTCGACGATGCGAGTCGTGCTGCGCTACCTCCTCCACCGGATCGGCCTGCGCCGCTCCCCGAAGCTGACGGCCCGGAACCCCGAGCCGCCGCGGCCGACGGCCTGAGGGCGGATCCCCATGATGCCGATCCTGCGTGGTCCAGCTCCTCGAGCCCTCATCGGAGGGATCGTCTCCCTCGTCGCGCTCCTGCTGGTCGTGCGCAACGTCGACCTCCAGGCGGTCGCCAGCGTCCTCCGCTCGGCCGATCCGCGCTGGATCGTCGTCACGGTCCTGTTCCTCAGCCTGGACCTCGCGATCCGCGGCCTTCGCTGGCAGCGCCTCGTCCATCCGATCAAGAGCGTGGCGTACCTCCACATGCTCGGCTACACGCTGATCGGCTACTTGATGAACAACGTCCTGCCGGCCCGCCTCGGGGAGCTGGTCCGGAGTCACTATCTCGGGGACCGCGAGGGGATCAGCCGGACGTCGGCGCTCGGGACCGTCGTCGTCGAGCGCGTGGTCGACCTCGTCTCCGTGGTCGCGATCGCGTCGGTGTCGCTTCTCGTCCTCAACGTCCGCGGCGTCCTCTCGAGCGCGGTGCTCGTCGGGGCGGGCGTCGCGGGGCTTCTCCTCGTCGTGCTCACGATCGGGATCGCGGCCCACCGATTGCCGGGGGCGGATCGCCTCCGCGCCCTGGCCGCTCGGTGGCCGAGGGTCCAGGAGCTGGCTCGCAGGCTCCAGGACGGCCTGGCGGTCGCCGGGCGACCGCGGACACTTGCGGAGGCCTTCGCCTGCAGCGCGGTCTCGTGGTCGTGCTCGATCCTCGCGGCCGCGGCAGCGGGTCAGGCCATCGGGCTCGAGCTGTCGATCGGTCAGGCGGCCCTCATCGCCTCCGGTGTCGCCCTCGCTGCCGCCGTGCCGGCCGGCCCGGCCAACCTCGGGACGTTCGAGTTCGCCGCGGTCGCCGTCGGGGTGACGATCGGAATCCCGAGCGATGAGGCGTTCGCCCTCGCCTTGATCGTGCACGTATCGATCCTCGTCGTCACCTCGGTCGGCGGCGGGATCTCGCTCATCGCCCTCGGCTGGCGGCGCGAATCGGTCGAACCTGCTCCGTCGGTCAAGACCGCCCAGCCGCGCTGATCAGGCGGTCAGGCCGGCCGCCAGACCCAGGGTCTCGATCGCGACGAGCGTCGCGACGCCGATGATCACCGCGGCCCCCAGGCCGACCAGCAGCGGTCTCGAGCCGACCGAGCGAAGGTCGCCGACGCGGACGCTCAGGCCGACCGCCGCCAGGGCGACGAGGATCAGTGTCCGGGCGATCGCCTCGAACGTCAGTGCGGCTTCCGCCCCGATGACGCCGACGCTCCGGAGCGCTGCCATCCCGAGGAAGCCGAACACGAAGAGCGGGATCGCCCGACGCAGGCCCGCGCGGGTGTCGCCCGCGACCCCGGTCCGCCGGCTCCATGCCCAGGCGATCAGGAGGATGAGCGGCGCCATCAGGGCGTTGCGGATCAGCTTGACCACGGTCGCGATCTCGAACGCTGCGGGCGAGTAGGCGGAGCTGGCGGCGACGACCTGGCTCGTGTCGTTGATCGCGACCCCCGACCACATCCCGAACGTGGGATCGCCGAGGTGCGCCGCGTGGCCGATGAGCGGGTACGCGAATACCGCGATCGTCCCGAACAGGGTCACGGTCGCGACGGCGTAGGCCGTGTCCCGCGGCCTCGCCCCGATGACCGGCGAGGTCGCGACGACGGCCGAGTTGCCGCACACGGCGGCGCCGACCGCGAGGAGGGTCGCGAGCCGGGCGTCGATCCCCGCAACCCGCGACAGCCCGAGGACGAGCGCCATCGCGGCCGCCATCGTGACGCCGATCACGAGTGCCGCGGGCAGCCCGATCCCGATCACCTGCTGGATGCTCAGCTTCGCGCCGAGGAGGACGATCCCGAGCCGGAGGAGCTGCTGCGACGCGACCGCGAGTCCGGGGCCGAGCCCGGCCCGCCGGACGGCCGGGATCCAGCCGATCAGCAGGCCGAACAGGATCGCGATCGTGACCTCGGACACGACCGGCGGGAGGAACCCGGTCACCCAGCGAGCCAGGCCGGCGACGAGGACGGCCGCCACGAGGCCGGGCACAAGCAGCGCGGCGCGACGGCCGGCGGGCGCCGGCCGGCCCGGCTCGGTGACGCTCAGGACGCGATCGCGGGTCGGATCGAGAGGGTCGGGGGGCCGGACCTCGTGTCCGGCTCGACCGCCTCGCCGAGCACATGCGCGGACGGGCGGAAGGGCTCGAAGGCCATCACGCCCCGCTCGTCGCGGCGGACGTGGAGGAACTCGAGCGTGTACTGCGCGTACATCTCGTCGAGGAGGCCGACGGCCTGGACGTGGGCCGGCTGGCGCGCCGCGGATCTGGCCTCATCGCGACTGTTCCACAGGCAGAAGGAGAGGCAGCTGCCGTCGCGCGCCGACGGTCCCTTCAGATAGTGGACGAAGCCCGGCGACCCGGCGGCCTCCTGGTGGGCCAGCTCGTCGAATGCGCTCAGGCGTGCCTCGTCGGCACCGGATCGGCGGACGGACCGGAAGGCCACGAGATACCAATCGCCGGCGCCCAGCTCGGTCGCGCCGTCGGTCCAGTTGAAGGCGTCCGCGACGGGCAGCGTCGCGTACTCCTCCGAGACCGGAGCGAGGCGCGGCAGCGTGTCCATTGCGGCGCAGCATAGAGGCGGTCACGCGATTGTCAAATACTGAGATCGGACTATTCCGGATCGCGGGAGTCCTGGGAGGAAAGTTCCGGGCCCAGCGCGCCGACGACCGAGCTCGCAGCGCCAGGCAGCAGACGCGCGACCCGCCGACGCCATGCGAGGCCGCAGCGGGCCTCCGGACCGATCACGCCGATCGCCGCGACGATGCCGTCCTCTCGAAGGATGGGAACGGCGATCGCCACCGACCCGGAAATCGCTTCGCCGACGGAGCGCGCGACGCCGCTCGTCACGACCTCGGCGAGCTCGGCGCGCAGGCGGTCGGGGTCGATCGCGGTCGGGTCGCGGTCGCGAGCCGACTCCGAGGCGAGGATCTCGTCGAGGATCTCGTCGGGGGCGAACGCCAGGAGGGCCTTGCCCAGCGCGCCGCTGTGGAGCGGCAGCGACGTGTCGGGCGGCAGCGTCACGCGAAGTGCGTGCTCCGAGGGGACTTCGTGCAGGCAGACGGCGGCAAGCCCGATCCGGCGGACGATCACCGCCGTCTCGCCGGTCTCGTCGGCGAGCAGCTGGAGCACCGGAGCCGCCGTGCGGATCAGCTCCTCAGCGGTCACGCTCGCGCCGCTGCCGATGATCAGCCGCGGACCGAGCCGGTAGCCGGCGCCCTGGCGATCGATGAACCCGAACGAGGCCAGCGTCCGGAGATAGCGGTAGATCGTCGACACGGGCGTCTCGAGCAGCATGCTCAGCTCGTCCGCCCGGATCTCGCCGCGGTCCGCGATCGTCAGCAGCACCCGCAGCCCGCGCGCGAATGACGTGTCCTCGGCGGCCTCCTCCGGCGGGCGATCCCGGGCGGTCGGCCGCTCGACGTCAACGCGCACCAGTGACCCCCATGCTCCCTGTTCGCGGACAGCGGCCCGCCGGATGAGTTGCGCCGTGCCTGGGCTCGGCCGGCGTCGAACACGTGCTCGTCCATCGCCGAGGCGGGGATCGTCTCACGGACGGTGGTCCGAACGCGACATCAATGGATCAGGACAGCGAGACGCCCGCCCGGGGACCGGGCGGGCGTTCGACGATCGGCGGTTCGGCCTAGAGGAAGCCGTTCGCCTTCAGCCAATCGGTGGCGGCGACCTTCACGTCCTTGTGGTTGACCTGGATCTCGACGCCGAGCTTCGTCAGCTCGTCGGTCGTCAGTTTGGCGGAGACGCCATCGAGCAGCGCCTGGAAGGCGGCCGGATCACCGACCTTCGCGAGGTAGTCATTGCGGACCTCGGCCGCGATGTTCTCGGCGCCCTGGGTCTTCTTGTCGTCATCCAGCAACTTGAAGCCGAACTGGCCGATCGCCGGCTGCGTCGAGCAGAGCTCGGCGATGTCGATCGCCTTGGCCTTGAGGGCCTGCGCCATCGGTGACGAGCAGGCGTCGAGCGCCTTCCGCTTGGCCGGCGGATAGGTGAAGCCGTAGCCATCCTTCAGCGCGCCGGAGCACGACGGGTTCGTGTCGCAGTCGGCGGGCAGTCCCCACGTGTAGCTCGCCTGCTTCGACAGGAGATCGCTGATCTTCGAAAGGTTGTCGGCCGTCGCGGTATCGGCGCGGACCACGAAGGCATTCTGGTCCTGGCCGGGGCTGATGTTGAAGAGCGTCAGGCCGCCGCCCTTGCCGGTGAGGATCGCCTGCAGCGCGGTGCGGTTCGCCTCGCCGTCGCCGGTCGCCGTGCCCTTGTAATACGTGAGGCCGGACCCGACATACTCCGGGACCAGGTCGATCTGGCCCCCCTCGAGCGCCGGCTGGCGGACCTGGCGAGCGCCGATGTTGAAGTGGCGATCGACCTTGAACCCGTTCTTCTCGAGGACCTGGGCCCACATCTCCGCGACCACGCTGGACTCGTAGAAGTCGTCCGAGCCGATCTTGATGTCCGCCGGCGTCAACGCCGCGGCCGCGGACGGCGACGCGCCACCGGCGGCGGACGGCGAAGCGCCACCGGCGGCGGACGGCGAAGCGCCACCGGCGGACGCAGCCGGCGCCGAGGGTGACGGCGTCCCGCCCCCACCCGTCGTGCAGGCGCCGAGCAGCACCAGCACTGACGCCCCAAGGGCGAGTGTGCGGTTCAACCGCATGGGTTCTCCTCCTTCGTTCGACCCCGCCCCTGGCAGACGGGGAGCGGCTAGGGTAACAGGGGCTCGAGTCGAAAGCCGTCAGGTACGACCGGTCACGTCGTGCTCGGCGACGGGATCGGAGGTCCGACGTCGAGCACCTCGCCAGTCCCGTCGGTCCTGACCTGGATCCCCCGCGGCGTTACCCGGCGCTGGACGAAGGCGAGCACCAGATCCGCGCCGATCGCGACCGTCGCGACGAGGATCACGCCTCCAACGACGGTGGTGTAGTCCTGGTTGTGGATCCCGTCCACGATGTAGCGGCCGAGCCCGCCGCCTGCGACGATCGCCCCGATGGTCGCCGTCGCGATGACCTGGAGCGTCGCCGTCCGGAAGCCGCCGACGATGACGCTCGAGGCAAGTGGCAGCTCGAGTCCCGTCAGGATCTGTCGCTCGCGCAGGCCCATCCCGCGGCCCGCCTCCATGAGGTCCGCGTCGACGTTCCGGAGCCCTGCGTAGGCGCCGATCAGGATCGGCGGAATGGCCAGGAGGGTCATCGCGACGTATGTCGGGATGGGATCCAGCCCGTATTCCGGGCTGAGGGTCAGCGAGAAGGGCAGGATCATCACCACGAGCGCGTAGGACGGCAGCGCGCGACCGATGTTGGCGACGTTGATCGCGGCACCGGCGAAGCGGCGGGTATGCCCGATGTAGAGCCCGATCGGGAGCCCGATGACGGTCGCGGTGACGATGGCCGCGGCGCACAGGGCAAGGTGCTCGAAGATCCGCTGCGGGATGCTGCCGGTCCCCGTCCAGTTGGCCGGATCCAGGAACCAGCCAACGATGTCGCCCATTCAGCGCGCTCCGGCCCGCGTCCGCGCCCACGGCGTCATCCAGCGTTCGACCCGAACGAGCAGGAAGTCGGCGGCGAAGGCAAAGGCGATCGACAGGACGGCGCCGACGTAGATCTCCGTCAGGAAGAACCGGTTCAGGCCTTCGGTGATGAAGAACCCGAATCCGCCGAAGCTCTCGCCGAGGATCGATGCGACCGTCGCCAGGCCGATCGTCGTGACGACCGCCAGCCGGACCCCGGACATGATCATCGGCACCGCCAGTGGCAGCTCGACGCGGACGAGCCGCTGGCGACGGGTGTAGCCCATGCCCTCGGCGGCCTCGATGACGTCGGCCGGCACCGACTGGAACCCCGACACGTTCGCGCGGACGAGGATGAGGAGCGTATAGGTGATCAGCGGGATCACCGCCGTCGCGAGGCTCAACCCGGTGATCGGTCGGAGGAGGGCGAATGCCGCGAGGCTCGGGATCGTGTAAAGGAGGCCCGTGATGGCGGTGATCGGCGGATAGATGCCTGGCTTCCGATACGCCCAGATCGCCAGCCCGAGGGCGATGACGAAGCCGAAGCCGACCGCGATCGCCACGAGCTGAAGATGCTGGCCGAAGCGTTCGCCCATCGCGTCGAGGTGGGAGGTCACCCACCCCCAGTCGACCGAGACGTCCATGCCCTAGCCGCTCGCCTCGATCGGGTCCGGCTCCTCGTCGGCGGGAGCCGCTTCGGACACGGCGTCGCCCGTGGCACCGGCATCTTGATCGAAGACCGGGGCATGCTCGCCTTCCTGCATCTTGGTCGCGATGGCACCGACGGTGAGGAGCCCCTGGACGGCCCCCGTCCGGTCGACCACGACCCCCGTCTGGACGTCGGCGTCGAGCATCATCGACAGGGCGTCCTTGAGCGTCGTCCGACGGTTGACGGTCGGCGACACCGGGTTCGCCATCTCGGCGGTGATCGTGCCCTCGGCCGGCAGCTCGTCATGGCCGATCCAGCCCAGGGGCCGCCGCGCCTCGTCGACCACGAGGACGTACCGCTGCGGGTCGGCCGCCGCCAGCCGGCGACCCTCCGCCGCGGTCTCCCCGACCGCGACGGTCGACGCCGGGCGCAGCTCGATGTCGGAGACCCGCAGGAGCGAGAGCCGCTTCAGGCCGCGGTCCTGGCCCACGAACCGGGCGACGAACGCCGACGCCGGCTTCGAGAGGATGTCCAGCGGCGCGCCGAACTGGGCGAGGATGCCGCCGGTCTGGAAGACGGCGACGAGGTCGCCCATCTTGATCGCCTCGTCGATGTCGTGGGTCACGAACAGGATCGTCTTGGCGATCGTCTCCTGGAGCCGGAGGAACTCGTTCTGGAGCCGGTCGCGGACGATCGGGTCGACCGCGCCGAACGGCTCGTCCATCAGCATGATCGGCGGGTCCGCCGCGAGCGCCCGTGCCACCCCCACCCGCTGCCGCTCGCCGCCCGACAACTGGCTGGGAAAGCGGTCGCGGTACTTCGCCGGATCCAGCCCGACCAGGCCGAGCAGCTCCTCGGCCCGCGAGCGCTGCCGCTCCTTCGTCCAGCCGAGGAGGCGCGGCACGGTCGCGACGTTCTCGCCGATCGTCTGGTGCGGGAACAGGCCGACCTGCTGGATCACGTAGCCGATGCTGCGCCGGAGGTCCGTCAGCTCGCGCGTCCCTGCATCGACGCCGTCGATGACGATCCGGCCGGACGTCGGCTCGATCAGCCGGTTGACCATCTTCAAGGAGGTCGTCTTGCCGCAGCCGGACGGGCCAACGAGGACGCAGATCTTGCCGGCGGGAACGTGCATCGAGAGGTCGTTGACCGCGCCCGGCGTCGGACGCTCCCGGGCCTTGCCGGTCGGCGCGTCGTAGTGCTTGGTCACGTGGTCGAACTCGACGACCGCGGCCTGGTGCTGGGTAATGGTCATCGGACCAGCGACCCTCCTCCCGGGCTGGCTCCTGCCGATGGACGATGCCACCCGACAGTAACCGATCCACACGACGGTCGGCGATACTGGCCACACATGCGCATCACCGCGATCCGCGTCGATCGTCTCGTCGTTCCGCTCGATCCGCCCTTTCCGGCGGCGTGGGATCCCGTGCCGCGGACCCGGTTCCCGGTGTCGATCGTCCGCGTCGAGACCGACGAGGGGGTCGTCGGCATCGGCTCGGGCGACACGATGGACGGCTTCGATGCCTTCGAGCACCTGTTCATCGGCCAGGACCCGCTGGCGATCGCCCGCCACGTTCGAGCGCTCGAGACGATCGACTTCCACGCCGGCCGATACTGGCCCCTCGAGGTCGCCCTGTGGGACCTGACCGGGCAGGTCGCCGGGCTGCCGGTCGCGACGCTGTTCGGCGGTGCGTCGGACGGGATTCCCGCCTACGCCTCGTGCGGGATGCTGTTGCCGCCCGCGGCGCGCGCCGAGTCCGCGGTGCGCCTGCGCGAGGAGGGCTTCACGGCGCTGAAGATCCGGGTCGATCCGCGCCGGCTCGACGAAGGGTTGGCGGCCGTCACCGCCACGCGTCATGCCGTCGAGGACACGATGGCGATCATGGTCGACCTCAACCAGGGCTGGCGGATGGCCGGCGACGTGTCGCCCTCGCTCGACGTCGACGCGGCCCGGCGGATCGCGGCCCAGCTGGCCGAGCTCGACGTCGTCTGGCTGGAGGAGCCGCTGGCCGGGACGGATCTCCGCGGCCTCGCCGCGCTCCGGTCGCTGGGACTCGGGGTCCGGATCGCGGGCGGCGAGATGACGCGGACGTTCGCCGAGGGCCTCGCCGCCCTCGACGCCGACGCGTTCGATGTCTACCAGCCCGACGTCGTTCTCGCCGCCGGCATGCTCCGGACGCGGACGATCGCCGAGGTCGCGCTCGCCCGCAATCGCTGGTTCACGCCTCACACGTGGACGAACGGGATCGGCCTCCTGGCGAACCTCCACGTCGCCGCCGGCGTCGGCGGCGGGCCGTGGCTCGAGTTCCCGTACGACCCGCCCGGCTGGACGCCGGAGCGGCGCGACGCGATGCTCGCCGAGCCGATCCGGCCCGGGCCCGACGGCGTCCTCCGCGTCCCGCCGCTGCCCGGGCTCGGCATCGTCCTCGATGACGTCGCGATCCGGCGCTACGCGGCATGACCACGACGCGCGAGCCGCGGGCGACCCTCGACGAGTGGCTGGCCCGCGCGGCTGCCGTGACCCCGCGGACGGAACCGTTCATCGACGGCCGGTTCGTCCCCGCGGCATCCGGTCGAACCTTCGACGACATCGCGGGACGCGACGGGTCGACGATCGCCCGCGTGGCGGAGGGTGGGGCGGAGGACGTGGACCGCGCCGTCGCCGCGGCCCGGCGATCCTTCGACGACCGCCGCTGGGCCGATCGGTCGCCGGCCGATCGGAAGCGGATCCTCCTGGCGGTTGCCGAGCGGATCCGGGGCGCCCGCGACGAGCTGGCCCTCCTCGAGTCGCTCGACGTCGGGAAGCCGATCCGCGACACGCTCGCGGTCGACGTGCCTTCGGCCGCGAAGACGATCCAGTGGTACGCCGAGACGATCGACAAGGTCTACGGCGAGGTCGGGCCGACGGGACCGGGGACGCTCAGCCTCGTGACTCGCGAGCCCATCGGCGTCGTGGCGGCGATCGTTCCGTGGAACTACCCGCTGATCATCACCGCGTGGAAGATCGGGGCGGCGCTGGCGACGGGCAACTCGGTCGTCCTGAAGCCGGCGTCGCAGTCGCCGCTCACCGCCCTCCGCCTCGCGGAGCTCGCGGTCGAGGCCGGTCTGCCCGACGGCGTCCTGAACGTCGTGCCGGGGCCCGGGTCCGTCGTCGGCGCTGCCCTGGCCCGCCACCCGGGCGTCGACAAGATCGCCTTCACCGGCTCGAACGAGGTCGGCAAGACGCTCCTCCGGGCGATCGGCGAGACGGACGTGAAGGCGATCTCCCTCGAGCTCGGTGGCAAGAGTCCCCAGATCGTCCTGGCCGACGTCCGCGACGTGGGGGTCGCGGCCTCGACGATCGCGTCGGGGATCTTCTACAACGCCGGCCAGACCTGCAACGCCGGGTCGCGGCTGATCGTCCATCGCAGCGTCCGCGAGGAGCTCGTCGAGCGGATCGCGGTGATGGGTCGCGAGCTCGCGCCGGCGGAGCCGCTCGACCCCGCGACGCGCCTCGGGTCGCTCGTCGACGACCGCCAGCTCGACAAGGTCCTCGGCTACGTCCGGCTGGGCCAGGAAGAAGGCGCCCGGCTCGTCGCCGGCGGCGAGCGCGTCCGCGAGGAGACTGGCGGCTTCTACGTCGCACCGACGATCCTCGACGGCGTCGACAACGGCTGGCGCGTCGCCCGCGAGGAGATCTTCGGCCCGGTCCTGACGGTCACCGAGTTCGAGGACGAGGCGGACGCCCTCCGGATCGCGAACGACACGCCGTACGGCCTTGCGGCGGGGCTCTGGACGCGCGACGTCAACCGGGCCCACCGGCTGTCCCGGGCGATCCGCGCCGGGGTCGTCTGGGTCAACACGTTCGACACGGCCGACATCACCGTGCCGTTCGGCGGCTTCAAGCAGTCCGGGTTCGGGCGCGACAAGGGCCTCGCCGCGCTCGACGGCTACACCCAGCTCAAGACGACCTGGTTCGACCTGTCCGGAGACTGACGGCCGGTCGCCCGGCGAGAACGCCGCAGGCGTACACTCGGCCCTCGACATACGGGGACAGATCAGGGGGCGGCTGGACATGACCCAATCGACCGACCGCGTGAAGGACGACGACGCCGTCGTCGACGCAGCCTCGCTCGAGCCGACCCAGGCCGAGATCGACGACTGGGCCGCTCGCGAGCGGCACCGTCGCGAGGAGTGGCTCAAGGGCCCGACCGACGAGGAGCGCGCCGCCTACGCGCGCCGCATCAAGCAGCGCCGTCTCGCCGAGACATTCGAGGAGGGCGAGGCGCGACTGGCCGAATCCCTCAGGATGGGCGTTCACTACACCCGCGAGACCCAGCTGGCCGCGGAGGGCGCCATCGCCCTGATGATCCGCATGACCCGGCGGACGTTCGCCGACCTCGTCCAGGCCGGGCGCGAGTGGGAGGAGGAGACGTCCCTCCCGGTCCGACGGCGGCGGGTGACGATCGACGACGAGACCTCGTGATCGCGGCGGCGCGACGGACGGATCCCCGGTAGCGCCCGCCCCGCCGGAAGCGTCCGGGCGGCGCCCGACCGGGCGTCCCGACGTGGCTGATCGCGACCATTCGACGTGAGGAGCCTGTTCCGGCACCCCCGGCGGGTCTCGTACGTCCTCATCACCTTCATCCTGCTGTTCTTCGCGCCCGCTCTCCACCTGCCGGGCTCGGATCGGCGCAGCCGGCCGGTCCGGCTGCGCGTCGCCTTCGAGCGACTCGGCGGCGCCTGGATCAAGTTGGGCCAGATGCTCGCGCTGCGGTTCGACCTGCTCCCTGCCGCGTACTGCGACGAGCTGTTCAAGCTCCTGAACCAGGTCGCGCCGTTCTCCTACGACGAGGTGTCGGCGATCATCACGCGGGAGCTCGGCGGCCCGCCCGAGACCGTCTTCCGCTCCTTCGCCCAGGAATCCTTCGCGGCGGCCTCGATCGGCCAGGTCCATCGCGCGGTGCTCCACAGCGGCGAGGCGGTCGCGGTCAAGGTCCAGCGTCCCGGGATCCGCGAGACGCTCGCCGCCGACATCGCCCTGATGTACAGCACCACCTGGCTGCTCGACCTGACCCACGTCTTCGGGACGACGAACAGCCGGACCGTCATCGACGAGTTCGCGCGCTGGACGGCCGACGAGCTCGACTACCTCGTCGAGGCCCGACAGGCGGTGCTCCTCTATCAGAACGCGCAGGGCGACCGCCACGAGCGGATCGCCCGCGTCCATCGGGACTACACCACGTCTCGGGTCCTGACGACCGAGCTGATCGAGGGCATCCCGCTGATCGACATCATGATCGCGAGGCGGGAAGGCAACCAGGCGTTCCTCGACGGGCTGGCCGCGGCCGGCCACGATCTCGACCGGATCGTCCGGCACCTCGACTGGAACATGCTCAACCAGGTCTACGTGTTCGGCTACTTCCACGCCGACCTCCACCCCGCGAACCTGTTCGTCCTGCCCGGGGACTCGATCGGCTACGTCGACTTCGGGATCGTCGGCCAGCTGCCGGACTCGGTCCGGAGCTCGCTGATCCGCTACAGCTGGCTTCTCTTCCGGGGCGAGGTCGAAGGCGCCGTCCGGGAGCTGATGCGCTGGCTCGCGCCCGGCCCGGCGACGGACACGGACATTGCCCGCTGGCGGCTGATCCGGATCCACCAGGCCTTCCTGTACGAGACGGTCGCCGACCGGATGCGAGCGACGTCGAGCGCGCCCGGGCCGATGAGCCACGCGGCCGAGAACCCCTACTCGAAGCTCGCCGTCGACATCCTCGAGACCGTCCGCGAGCAACAGCTGACGATGGCGGCGAGCATCGTCGGCTACCTGAAGATGCTTGTCACGCTGGGCACGCTCCGTTTCCAGCTGGCCGTCGAGTACGACCTCCAGGCCACCGTCCGGCGGTTCACCCGCCGGCTGGGCCGCCAGCAGGCGATCGCCTTCCTCGACCCGCGCCGGTCCCTCGACCGGCTGTACGCGACGAGCGGCCAGTTCCAGCACGCGATGGAGCTGCTCGAGTTCCTCGAGGCCCAGAAGCCGGTGATCAGCGCGGCGACCAGCTCGCTGTTCGGCTTCCGTCGACGGATCCGGTCCGCCCGTCGACGGCTGATCTCGCTCGGCGTCTCGGTCCTGGTCATCGGGGCTCTGCTGTACGTCGTGCTGGCCTTCCCGAATGAGACCCGCTCGACCCTGCCCAAGGAGATGCCGTACACGTGGGTCCAGCTGGGCCTGCTGGGCTTCCTCATCCTCCTGATCGTCGGCCTGATCAACTACATCCGCGGTCTCGGCCGCGAGGACGAGTAGGACGGCTACGATGCCGGCGGACCCCCAAGCAGCGAGAGGCGGGATGACCGAGAGCGAGATGACCGGCGGGGAGGAGCCCCGCCGCCGGCGAGGGGGCCGCGAGAGCCACGCCCGGAGCGAGCTGCCGCCGCAGCGGCCGTGGGCCCAGCCACGGATCCGCTACCGGCCTGTCGAGGTCGTGTCCGCCGACGAGCTCGAGTCGATCCACGTCGCGTCGCTGCGGGTCCTCGCCGAGATCGGCATGGACTTCCTCGACGAGGAGGCCCGGAACCTCCTGAAGGGGGCCGGGGCCGACGTCCGGCCGGACAGCCAGCGTGTCCGCTTCGATCCGGCGATGGTCGAGGAGCGGATCCGGACGGCCCCGTCGACGTTCACGCTCCACGCGCCGAACCCGGCGCACGACCTCGTGATGGGCGGCGACTGGACCGCGTTCGGGACCGTCGGCAGTGCCCCGAACGTCGCGGACCTGGATCGCGGCCGGCGCGTCGGGAACCGCGAGGACTACCAGAACCTCGTCCGCCTCTTCCAGATGCTCAACTCGGTCCACTTCTTCGCGGGCTACGCGGTCGAGCCCATCGATGTCCATGCATCGATCCGCCACCTCCACGCGATCCACGATGTCCTGACGCTCGCCGACAAGGCGCTGCATGCCTACAGCCTTGGCCGGCAGCGGAACCTCGACGCCCTGGAGATGGTCCGGATCGCCCGCGGCGTGGACGAGGCGACCCTCGATCGAGAGCCGTCGATCTTCACCGTGATCAACTCGTCATCGCCGCTCCGCCTCGACACGCCGATGCTCCACGGGATCCTGGAGTATTCGGCGCGGAACCAGGTGATCTGCATGACGCCCTTCACCCTCGCGGGTGCCATGGCGCCGGTCACGCTCGCCGGCGCGCTCGCGGAGCAGAACGCCGAGGCGCTGGCGGGGATCACCCTGACGCAGGTCGTCCGCCCGGGCGCACCGGTGATCTACGGCGGGTTCACCTCGAACGTCGACATGCAGTCGGGCGCGCCGGCGTTCGGGACGCCGGAATACATGCGGACGGCGATGATCGGCGGCCAGCTCGCCCGTCGGTACGACGTGCCCTATCGGTCCTCGAATGTGTCGGCCGCCAACGCCGTCGACGCCCAGGCGGCGTACGAGTCTGTCTTCTCCTTGTGGGGCGCGATCATGGGCGGGGTGAACATGCTCATGCATGGGTCGGGCTGGATGGAGGGCGGGCTCCACGCGAGCTTCGAGAAGGCGATCCTCGATGCGGAGCTGCTCGGGATGGTCGAGGCGTTCCTCGATCCGGTGACGGTCGATGAGGACACCCTCGCCTTCGAGGCGATGCAGGAGGTCGGGCCGGGCGGCCACTTCTTCGGCGCCCAGCACACCCAGTCGCGCTACCGGACGGCCTTCCACAAGCCGATGCTGTCGGACTGGCGGAACTACGAGACATGGGAGGAGGCGGGCTCGCCCGAGGCGCCCGCAAAGGCGAACCGGATCTGGAAGGCGCTGCTCGCGGCCTACGAGCCGCCGCCGATGGACCCGGCGCGCCGCGAGGAGCTCGACGCGTTCGTCGCTCGTCGCGTCGCCGAAGGCGGAGTCCCGACCGACTTCTGACTCCCCGACCAGGCGGTCAGGCCGGTGGGACCGTCGTCCCCGGTTCGAGGACGATCCAGGTCTCGAACCGGCACCACCGGTCGAGTCGGGCGAGCTCGCCTCCTGCTGCGTTCAGGGCGACGAGGCCGAAGCCGTCCTGACAGCGATCATCGCCAGGTCGGTACTGCGGGATCACGTGGCTCGTCCCGGCGTCGATCGTGGTCAGGGTGTGCGTTTCCGTGCCGATGGTCTGCGTGATCGTCACTGGGCCCCTGGTCCAGTTGAGCACGAGGTAGGGATCCCGACAGCCGTCCGAGGTGCCGGGCATCGCGAAGCAGCCGGTCGTTGCCTGCTCGACGATCGCGCCGGCGACGCAGGCTCCGAAGAGCACGACGGGCAGGAGGATGAGGCCCTTGAGCAGCGACTTGAACGCAGCCCCGGCCGGCGATCTCCGTGATCGTTGCATCGACTCGCCTCCGGACCGAACGGTAGCGTCGCGATCCGCCGGCCGTTCGGCGACGAACAGGCTTCCTCGCGTAGGCTGTCGAGGTCCCGAATGCTGGAGGGGTCCGCGTGAAGTCGTCTGCGCAGGTCGTCGTCATCGGTGGTGGCGTGGTCGGCGCGAGCGTCCTCTATCACCTGACGAAGGCCGGCTGGACGGACGTCCTCCTCCTCGAGCGGCGTGAGCTCACGGCCGGCTCCACGTGGCACGCTGCGGGCGGGATGCACACGCTGAACGGCGACCCGAACGTCGCCCGCCTCCAGCAGTACACGATCCAGCTCTACGACGAGATCCAGCGGGTCAGCGGCCAGGACTGCTCGATCCACCTCCCGGGCGGCCTGATGCTTGCCGACACCGAGGTCCGGATGGACTGGCTGCGGATGGCCCAGGCCCGCGGCCGCTACCTCGGGATGGATCTCGAGCTGATCACGCCGAAGGAAGCCGCGGACGTGTTCCCACTGATGGACCCGCAGTTCTTCGTCGGCGCGCTCTACGACCCGGTCGAGGGGCACGTCGACCCGACCGGCGTCACGCGGGCCTACGTCAGATGCGCCCAGCTTGCCGGCGCAGAGGTCCGCCAGCACACGATGGTGACGGCGCTCAGCCAACGACCCGACGGGACCTGGGACGTCCACATCGAGAACGGCGAGCCGATCCATGCCGAGCACGTCGTCAATGCCGGCGGGCTGTGGGCGCGCGAGGTCGGCCGGATGGTCGGGATCGAGCTGCCCGTGCTCGCGATGGAGCACATGTACCTGCTCACCGTCGACATGCCCGAGGTCGCCGCGAACGTCGCGAAGACCGGCAAGGAGATGCCGATGGCGCTCGACTTCGCGGGCGAGATCTACATCCGCCAGGAGGGCGGGGCGATGCTCCTCGGGACGTACGAGCAGGCGGCCGTGCCGTGGTCCCCGAGGGAGACGCCGTGGGACTTCGGGTCCCAGCTCCTCAAGCCGGACCTCGAGCGGATCACGCCCGAGCTGAACGTCGCCTTCCAGCACTACCCGCCGATGCGCGACACCGGGATCCGGAAGGTCGTCAACGGCCCGTTCACGTTCTCGCCCGACGGCAACCCGCTCGTCGGACCTGTCCGCGGCCTGCGCGGCTACTGGGTCGCCTGCGGCGTGATGGCGGGGTTGTCGCAGGGCGGCGGGGTGGGTCTCGCGCTCTCCGCGTGGATGACCGCCGGCGACTCCGGCGACTCCGGGATGGACATCTGGGCGATGGATGTCGCGCGCTACGGTGACTACGCGACGCTCTCCTACACGAACGCGAAGGTCCAGGAGAACTATCGGCGGCGGTTCCGGATCACGTTCCCCAACGAGGAGCTGCCCGCCGGCCGGCCGCTCCTGACGACGCCGATCCACGATCGGCTCACCGCGGCGAATGCCGTCTGGGGCGCGACGGCCGGCCTGGAGCACGCCCTGTGGTTCCAGAAGGCCGGGCTCGAGCCCAAGGAGGACGTGACCTTCCGCCGGTCGAACGCCTGGGAGTGCGTCGCGGAGGAGGTCGCGGCGGTCCGGGAGCGGGTCGGGATGACCGAGATCTCGAACTACGCGAAGTACCGCGTCACCGGCCGCGGCGCCGAGGCCTGGCTGTCGTCGCTGCTCACCGCCCGGATGCCGGCCCCCGGCCGGATCACCCTGACGGCGATGCTCAACGACGCGGGCCGGATCGTCGGCGAGTTCACGGTCGCCCGGGCGTCGGAGGCCGACGAGTTCTTCCTGTTCGGGTCGCTTCCGGCCGAGACCCACCATTCACGCTGGTTCCGACACCACCTGCCCGACGACGGGTCGGTGACGTTCGAGGTCCTGGGCCTGGGGCTCGTCGGGCTGTCGGTGACCGGTCCGCGGTCGCGCGACGTCCTCGCGGCGGTCGCGCCCGACCTCGACCTGTCGACGGACGCCTTCCCGTTCATGACGTTCCGACGGGTCGATCTCGGGATGCAGCCGGCCCTGGTCGCCCGGATCAACTACTCGGGAGACCTGGGGTACGAGCTGTGGGTCGCGCCGGAGCACCAGCGAGCCCTGTACGACCGGATCGTGTCCGCGGGCCGGCCCCACGGACTCCGGCTGTTCGGGATGCGGGCGCTCATGTCGCTCCGGCTCGAGAAGAGCTACGGGACGTGGTTCCGTGAGTACCGCCCGATCTACACCCCGGCCGAGGGCGGTATCACGCGCTACCTCAGGCTCGACCACGAGTTCATCGGGCGAGCGGCGCATGAGAAGGAGCTCGCCAACGGCGGCCCGAAGCGGCGCCTGGTCACGTTCGTCGTCGACCCGCAGCCGGACGACCCCGCCGACGTCATCGGCGACGAGCCGGTCTGGCACGACGGCACGGTCGTCGGCTGGATCACGTCGGGCGGCTACGGCCACCACGTCAGGCAGTCGATCGCGCTCGGCTATGTCCCCACCGAGCTCGTCGATGCCGCCGATGACCGGTTCGAGATCGAGATCATCGGTCGCCGGCGGCCCGCGCGGATCCAGCCGGAGCCCCTCTTCGACCCGCAAGGGCTCCGGATGCGGCAGTGACCGAGTCCGTCGGCGGCCGGATCGTCGTCGACGGGCGGCCGCTGCAGGCCGAACCCGGCGACTCGGTCGCCGTCGCGATCCTCCGGGCGAGCGAGGTGCCGGGTCACGGCGGGTGCCTCTGTCTCGCGGGGGACTGCGGGAACTGCCTGGCCGAGGTCGACGGCGTCGCGTACGTCCGGACCTGCCAGGCGCCCGCGCGACCGGGGTCGGTCGTCCGGCGCCATCCCGTCACGGCCAAGCCGGCTCTGCCGTCGGCGGATCTCGGGGACCTGACCCGGCTCCCCATCGTCACTCACGTCCCGGTCCGTCGGGTGGAGGCTCCGCTTGCGATCGTCGGCGATGGATCGGGGCACCCGGGCAGCCTGGTGCTCGATTCGACCGACGGGATCGACGTCATGGGCATCTATCCCGGACCGTCGATCGTGGCCCGCGGGCCGGGCGGCATGCTCCACGTCCAGGTCGACGAGGTCATCGTCGCGACCGGCTCGGTCGAGCTCCAGCCGGTCTGCCCGGGCAGTGATCTGGCCGGGATCCTCACCCCGCGCGCCGCCGACCGGCTCGTCGCGGCCGGGGTGGACCTGGGCCGGGTGGCGCGGGTCGGCCGCGAGCTGATCCGGTTCGAGGGCGACGACCGCGGTCGGGTGCGGGCGGTCGTGACCCGCGGCGCCGACGGGTCCGAGACCACGTCCGACTGCGACACCGCGGTCGTCGATCTGGGTCGGGCCGCCCGCGACGTCCTGGCCAGGATGTCCCACGACGACGCGGTGACCGCCGCCGGCGCGGCTGCGGACGAGCACCCGTTGCCGCCGGCGCCGATCGCAGGCGTCGTCTGCCCGTGCATGGGGACGGCGGTCGACGACCTGGTCGTGGCCTGGGACAAGGGCTACACGGACCTCGAGCTGCTGAAGCGCGCCAGCTGGGCGGGTCTCGGTCCGTGCCAGGGCGGCGCCTGCCTGCCCCACGTCCGGGCCTTCATCGCCGCGCGAACCGGCACGGTCCCGGATCCGTTCACCGCCCGACCGGCAGCCCGCCAGATCACGCTCGCCGAGGCCGCTGCCGACGTGGCGATCGACGCCTTTCGGCGGACACCGCTGCACGACGAGCACCTCGCGCTCGGTGCGCGGATGGACCGGTTCGGCGGCTGGTGGCGGCCGTGGCACTACGGCGACGTCCCCGGTGAGTACTGGGCGGTCCGCGAGGGCGTCTCGATCGGCGATGTCTCGACGCTCGGCAAGCTCGTCGTGTCCGGCCCGGACGTCGTCGAGGCCCTCGAGCGGCTGTATCCCTGCCACGTCGGGGACATCACGCCCGGCCGATCGCGATACGCGCTGCTCCTCAACGAGCGCGGCCACGTGATGGACGACGGGATGATCCTCCGCGACGCGGAGACGCGGTTCACGCTGACCTTCACGTCGGGTGGCGCGGCGAACGCCGAGATGTGGATCCGTGACTGGATCGACACGTGGCGTCTCCGCGTCCACGTGATGGACCGCACGATGTCCCTCGCCGCGATCAACGTGACCGGGCCCTTCGCGGCTACCCTCCTTCGGCGGCTCGGTCTCGCCGAGGTCCCCCGGTTCCTCGGCCACGTCCGGGCGGAGATCGCCGGCGTGCCGTGTCACGTCATGCGGCTCTCGTTCACCGGCGAGGCGGCCTTCGAGCTGCACCATCCATTCGACCGATCGGTCGAGCTGTGGCGCGCGCTCATGGCGGCAGGCCGCGAGGACGGGATCCGACCGCACGGGCTCCAGGCGCTGTTCGGTCTCCGGCTCGAGAAGGGCCACGTGATCGTCGGGATGGACACCGAGCTCGACACGACCCCGCGACGCCTCGGCATGGACTGGGCCGCGCGAATGGACAAGCCGTTCTTCATCGGGCGGGCCTCGCTCGAACGAACGTCGAACGTCGACGACGAACGGCGCTGGATGGGCTTCTCGATGGACGGGCCGGCACCGGTCGAAGGCGCGCCGATCCGGTCCATCACGACCGGCGAGGTCATCGGCAACGTGACGGGGAGCTGGCACTCGCCGTTGCTGGGCAGGGCGGTGATGCTCGGCTGGCAGCGCCGAACCCCGTTCGCCGAGCTCGTCGACATCGACGGCCGCCAGGCGGCCGTGACGCCGACGCCGTTCTACGACCCGGAGGGTCTTCGTGCCCGCGCTTGACCCGGTCGAGGGCGTTCGCGTCGTCGCCGCCTCGGCCGCGCTCGACGCCGCGCGCTGGGCAGGCGACGACGTCGACGTCATCCGGATCGCTCCCGATGAGGCGCTCGGGCTCGGCGCGACCGAGGTCGCCCTCGACGATCCGGATGCGATCGTCGAGCCGGAGGCCGGGTTCGCCGTTGCCCTGCTCGATGCCGCGGAGGTGGCCGCGCTGGCGGCCCACACCGACTGGCCACTCCCCGGCGAGCCCGGCACGCTCGCGCAGGGCAAGATCGCCGGCGTCCCCGCGAAGCTGCTCCTCGGCGCACCGTCGCTCCTCATCACGAACGCCGCGTATGCGGACGAACTCGAACGGCGGCTCGGATGGCGCCGATGAGTGCTGCGGCGCAGGCCGCCGCCTCGCTCCAGCCGATCGTCTGGCACGAGCCGCGCCAGACCTACGACGTCGTGATCATCGGCGGCGGCGGGCACGGCCTGGCGACCGCGTACTACCTGGCCACGCGTCACGGGATGACGAACGTCGCGGTCCTGGAGGCCGACTACATCGCGTCGGGCAACACGGGTCGGAACACGACGATCATCCGCTCGAACTACGCGGTCCCCGAGGCGATCCGCTTCTACGACCACTCGCGCCGGCTCTATGCCGGCCTCGAGGCCGAGACCGGGGCGGCGATCTTCCATCGGGTCAAGGGCCATGTCTGGATCGCCCACACGGAGATGGCGCTCCGCACCGAGCGCGGTCGCGTGCTGATGAACCGGGCATTCGGCGTCGACACGGAGCTGCTCGACCCGGCCGGGGTGAAGGCGCTCATCCCGCAGATCGACCTGACCGGTGGCGGGCGGTATCCGGTCCTCGGCGCCTCGCACCACGTCCCGGCAGCGACGGCGCGCCACGACCGGGTCGCCTGGGCGTACGCCTCCGGTGCGACGTCCCGTGGTGTCCACGTGATCCAGCACCGGGCGGTGACGGGGTTGCTCCGCGACGATGTCGGACGGGTCGTCGGCGTCGAGACGGCCGCCGGCCCGATCCATGCCGGGATCGTCCTGTCGGCGACCGCGGGGTGGTCGACCGAGATCGCGGCGATGGCGGGGGTCCGACTGCCCATCAGGACCCACCCGCTCCACGCGTTCGTCACGAACGATTTCGAGCAGGGCCTCGACAAGATCGTGGCCTCGACGGAGCTCGCCTGCTACGTCTCGCAGACGGAGCGGGGGCAGATGCTCATCGGGGCCGAGTTCGACAGCCAGCCGTCCTTCTCGCGGATCTCGTCGTTCGACGCGCTCCGGAGCTACGCGTACAAGATCACGATGCTGCTGCCGTTCCTGCGCTCGATGCGGATCCTCCGGACCTGGGCCGGGCTGTGCGACATCTCGGCGGATTGGAGCCCGATCATGGGCGAGACCGGGGTGCCCGGATTCCTGATCACGACCGGATGGGGAACCTGGGGCTTCAAGGCGATCCCCGCCGGCGGCGAGCAGATGGCGGAGCTGATCGCGACGGGTCGGACGCCCGAGCTGATTGCGCCGTTCTCGCTCGAGCGATTCCGGCGCGACCACGTCCTGGCGGACCAGGCCTCGGCGGGAACCCGCTGATGCATGGGCTCGACTGCCCGCGCTGCGGTCGCCGTCCCCTCGACGAGTTCGTGTTCGGCGGCGAGCGGCGGACGACGCCGTCGTCCATCGAGGACCCCGCCGATCGGGACTTCGACGAAGTCTGGATCTTCGACAACCCCGACGGCGCGACGACCGAGCGCTGGTTCCATGCTGCCGGCTGCCGGCGCTGGCTGACGGTTCGCCGGGACACCCGGGCCGACCGTGTCCTGGAGATCCGATGACGTTCGAGGGCTACGCCGGGCGACGGCTCGACATCCTCGCTCGCGACCGCGCCCGGTTCGGCGCCGGCGTCGTCGCCGAGCTTCCGGGGACCGTAAGGGAGATGAAGGTGTCCGGGGCCTTCGTCGTCACCGACGCGGGTGTCACGGCCTCCGGGGTCGCCGGACGCGTCGTCGACCTCCTCGATCGCGCCGGCATCCGGACCCGGCTGTTCGATGGCGTCGAGCCGAACCCGGGCACGGAGTCGATCGAGCACGGCACCGAGGCGCTCCGGGCGTTCGTCGAGGCGGCGGGCGGTCCGCCGGCCGTGATCGGGCTGGGAGGCGGCTCGGCGATGGACTCCGCCAAGGTCATCGCGCTCCACGCACCCAATCAGCGTGCTGTCATGTCACTTGGCTACCACGATGAAACGGTGACGCCCGGCCTGCCGGTGATCGCGATCCCCACGACGGCCGGCACCGGGTCCGAGACGAACACCTACGGCGTGATCACGGACGAGGCCGTGGGGAGGAAGGGCTACGTCGGGCACGAGAGCGTGCTGCCGCGCATCGCGATCCTGGATCCCGAGCTGACCCTTGGGTTGCCGCCTGCGCCGACGGCTGCGACCGGCGTCGACGCCCTGACCCACTCGCTCGAATCGCTCCTATCGCGGAACCCGAACCCGTTCGCCGAGGCGATCGCGCTCGGCACGGTCCGGGCCGTCGCGGCGTGGCTGCCGCTCGCCGTGGAGGACGGCTCGAACCTCGAGGCGCGGAGCCGGATGCTCCTCGCGGCGCATTACGCGGGCGTCGCCCAGCAGAGCGGCACGGGCGTCGGCGCGGTCCACGCGATCGGCCATGCGATCGGCGCGCGCGGACGGCTGCCACACGGAACCGCCCTCGCGACGGTGATGCCGGAGGTCTTCGAGACGTACCTCGGCGTGCGGGATCGCGAGCTCGCCCTGGTCGCCGTCGCCCTCGGCGTGGCCGGCCCACGAGAGGACGACACACTGGCGGCGCGAGCCGCGATCGAGGGGATCCGCGACCTTCTCGACCGGGTCGGCCAGCGGCGGACGCTCGCCGCCCAGGGCCTGGGGACCGGGGCCTTCGAGACGATCGCCCAGGACGCCGTCGACGACGTAGCGATCAACAACAGCCCGCGGCTTCCGTCGAAGAACGAAGTGCTGGGCATCCTCGCCGCCGTCGCGGGCTGATCAGCGCCGCAGGAATCCGGGCACGTCGGGCTCCGGGCCCCTCCAGCGGGCCAGCTCCTGGGTCTCGAACCAGCCGAAGTGGTTGATGAAGTGTCCATCGTGCTCGGCGATGATCCGGGCGACGTGGGCGACGCGCCGCTGGCCCCGGACCCGGACGCTCATGACGATCCGTCCCTCGCGGACGGCCGCTTCGTACCACGCGAAATCCGGTGCCTGATCGGCCCAGCTGAACTCGAAGATCCGGTAGACGACGCCGAGGACGCCGTGGCGTCGGCCGCTCGCGTCGAAGGCGGCCGCCGCGTCCGGTCCGGCGAACGTCTCGATGGCGCCCGGGTCGATCCCGGCGGCCACGAGGGCGGCCCGGGCGGCCTCCAGCGAGTCGCGGTCATCGAACACCGCGATCAGCCGGCCGACGGCGCTGCCGATCGACGGCGGTCGGGTCGAGCCCGTCATCGGCCTTGCCGTCAGCCGCGGTCGACGAGCGGCACGACCTCCCCGATCAGCCGCTCGAGCGTCTCGTGGTCATAGGGCGCGGGCACCTCGAGCATCTGGGTCGCGAAGCCCGCATCGACGTACTCGCGGATCCGCGCGGCGACCTTCTCGACCGGGCCGAGCATGGGCCGCTGCTGGGCGACCAGCTCTTCGTCGACGACCTTCTGGTTGTAGGCCATCGTCTCGTCCCAGACCCGCCGCGCCTCGCGCTCGTCGTCGCGGATGACCATCCAGAGGTTCGAGGTCCGCTCGACCGCGTCGAGCGGCCTGCCCTCCTCGGCGAGATATCCGTCAAGGATCGGTCCGAGCTCCGCGAGGAGCTCCGGCGTCCCGGCGGCGTTCCACTGGTCGCCGTACCGGGCGATCGTCCGGAGGGTCTTCGTCCGGCCCGTCCCGCCGATCATGATCGGCACGTGGCGCTGGATCGGATCCGGGACATGGTGGAGGTCCTGGAACTGGTATCTCCCACCCGGCTTCGAGGTCACCGTCCCGCCGTCGAGGAGAGCGCGCATCGCCGCGACCGATTCATCGAGCCAGTCGAGGCGCTGCCCGAAGCCCGTCCCGAAGTCGATGCCGTGGGCGGTGTGCTCGTACTCGAACCAGGCGCCGCCGATGCCGAGGATCGCCCGGCCGCCGCTGACATGATCGAGCGTCGTGATGCTCTTCACGACGAGCCCCGGGTTGCGGAACGTGTTCGCCCCGACCATCAGGCCGAGCTTCACCCGCTCCGTCGCCATCGCCCACGCGCCGAGCGTCGTGTAGCCCTCGAAGATCGGCTGCTGCGGCTCGCCGACGATCGCGTGGAGGTGGTCCCAGGTCCAGAGCGAGTCGTAGCCGAGGCGCTCGACGCGCTGGGCCGCCTCGAGGAACGCGGGCCAGTCCGTCGCCTGGCTCCACAGGTTGATCCCGATCTTCACATGGGTCATGGCGGAAGGGCCTCCGGGGCGGGCCGAGCCGGCGCCGCCGACGCGTCAAGGGTTGGGCCCCCGGATTCTAGTCCTCCGCTCAGTCGGGCAGGGTCGCGAGATCCTGCTCGATGGCCTCACGGTCGTCGGCATCGGGGATCGCGGCCACAGCGGCCGCGGCTTTCGCCTTCCACTCGCGTCCGGCCGTGGCGTCGCCGGCGGCGAACGAGGCGCGAGCCATCGCCTCGTAGGCCGAGGGCATGTCCCAGCTCTCGCGGTTCGTTGATGCCTCCTCGATCTCGACGCAGCGGCGGGCGTGCCACAGGGCGGGTTCGCCGCGCCCCAGCGTGGCGTACACCCGGGAGCACAGCCACTCGCCGCGGGCGAGGTTCACGTCGGACCCGACCCGGGCCCAGTGCCAGCGGGACGCGTGGGCGCGGTGGATCATCTCGTCGGTCTCGGCCGGGGTCCGGTCGGCCTTCTCGAGCAGCGTCCAGGTGCTGTTGTAGAGATCGACGCCGAGCTGGCGGTGGGTTGCCGGGTCGAGCTCGACGCTCGTGGCGGTGGCAGTGGTGGCGGAAGTGGTCACGATCGGTTCCTTTCCGTCGCTGAGACGTCCGAGGACGTGGAGGAGTCCGTGCAGGCGGTTGGTCCGGGCCTCGATCCGAGCCCGGTGGGCCGCGATCCGCCGCCGTTGCTCGGCCGGGTCGTCCATCGCCAGGACGGCCCGGATCTCGTCGAGCGGCATCTCGAGGTCGCGCAGGCGGGCGATCGTCCGGGCGGTCTCGAGCTGGTCGAAGCGGTAGCGGCGGTAGCCGGTGAAGCGATCCGTGTCGGCCGGGCGGAGCAGGTCGAGCTCGTCGTAATGGCGGAGGGCGCCAACGCTCAGGCCCGAACGCCTGGCGAACCGTCCGATCGGCAGCAGATCGTCATCCACGGCCCCATCGTGGACTCTCCGGTAGGTCGAGAGTCAAGGCCTGACTGAGGATTTCGGCGCATCGTCCGGACCGGCAACCGGGCGGCGCCCGGGCGTCCCGGCCGACTATCGTTGCCGCATGCCCGATCCGAGCCGCGACGGGGGCCGTCCGACCGCGATCCGCTGCGGCGCCCTCCTCGACGTGGAGTCGGGCGCCGTTCGCGGCGAGCGGATCCTCCACGTGCTGGACGACCGGGTGACCGCCGAGGCGGCGGCCGCCGACGGGATCCCCGACGCCGCCACGGTCGTCGACCTGTCGTCGCTCACCGTCCTCCCCGGTCTGATCGACATCCACACCCATCTCGTCGGCGACGTCCAGACCGCCGACGTGCCCGCGACGACGACCTCGGCCGCGGAGGACGTCCTGATCGGCGTCCGGCACGCCAGGGAGACGCTCCTCGCCGGGTTCACGACCGTGCGCGACGTCGGGCCGTTCCGGGCGTTCACCGACTGCGCCCTGCGCGACGCCATCGACCGCGGCGACGTCGCCGGGCCGCGGATGCAGTGCGCCGGCGCGTTCATCACCTCGCCGTGGGGCGGCGGCGATGTCGTCGGACTCGCCCACGACATCCGGCTGCCCGACGAGCTCCGGTTCGGCGTCGTGACGACGGTCGACGACGTCCGCGACCGCGTCCGGCGCCTGCTGATCGGCGGCGCGGACGTGATCAAGTGCATCGGCACCGGAGCCGTCCTCACCCGGGGCGGTGTGCCGGGCGCGCCGGAGCTGACCGAGGAGCAGCTCCGGACCGCGGTCGAGGAGGCGGCCCACTACGACGCGTACGTCGCCGTTCACGCGCACGCGGCCGTGGGTGCCATCCGGGCGATCCGGGCGGGGGTTCGGACGGTCGAGCATGGGTCGTACCTCGACGACGAGGCGATCCGGATGCTCGCCGACACCGGCACGTTCTACACGGCCGATCTGTACGACGGCGAGTGGTCCCTCGAGCACGGCGGTCCCGCGGGCTGGCCGGCCGAGACGATGCGGAAGATGCAGGAGGCCCAGGACTCCACGGAGATCGTCGTCCGGAAGGCGGTGGAGGCAGGGGTCCGGATCGCCTTCGGGACCGACAGCGGCGTCTATCCCCACGGGCTGAACGGCCGGCAGTTCGCCTTGCTCGTCCGCTGCGGGCTCGCGCCGTTGGCGGCCATCCGGGCCGCGACGACGGTCGCAGCGGAGGCCATGGGCTGGTCCGACGACGTGGGATCGCTGGCTCCGGGGCACTTCGCCGACCTCGTCGCCGTCGACGGCGACCCGCTCGCGGACGTCACGCTGCTCGAACGGCCGGTCGTCGTGGCCCGGGGCGGGCGGGTCGTCCGGGATGACCGCGAAGCGGTGGAGGGCCCACGGTGAACGCCGAATCGCCACGGATCCGCGCGCGCCCGGCGAGGCTGGCTCGCGGCATCGGGGTGTCGGCGCCTCCGTACGATCGATCCATTGGCCGGCCGGGGGCCTTCGCCCATGCTGGCCCCCGGTGGCGCTGTGCGCGCCACGCCACGCCCGCCGGATGGCGGTCCGACCTTCGGGAGGAGTCGATCGCTTGAGCCGTCACCGTCGGGCGCTCACGGTCCTCTCCGGCCTGCTCCTGCTGGCCGGTCTCCTCCCGTTGTCCGCGCAGGCCGCCACGGTCTGGCGGTACAACCTCTACCGGAGCTCGGGGTTCCTCTACCAGGACCCGTTCTACACGGCATGCACGGCCGCGGCGACGATGATGATGCTCAACTTCGTCGACCTGAACGACACGGGCGGCGACGGTTTCCGTTGGACGCTCTTCCGGACGAAGAACCACTCGGATCGGCGCGTCGTCACCGACATGACCTCGATCCTGTCGTTCTCCCGCAGTCACGACACCCTCTCCTCCGGCCGTCGCGGAAGTGATCCGCACGGTTGGCGGAACGCGCTGAACTACTACGGCTGGGGCTCGACCGCCATGACGAACCCCGCGAAGCGCGTCTATGACGATCGCGCCTATGGCTCCTTCGACGCGGCGCTGAAGGGCGCCGTCATCTCGATCGCCCGGTATCACATGCCTGTCGGCATGCTCGGTCACGCCGGCGGCCATGCCCAGGTCGCGACCGGCTACGTCGTGACCGGCGAGAATCCGGCGACGTCGAGCAACTTCGTCGTGAACGGGCTCTACCTGTCCGACCCGCTTCGGTCCGACGGGGTCGTGAACCGCTACATCAACCGGTTGTCGCTTCTTTCGGGGAGCCTCCGCTATCGGTTCCAGACCTATCGCGAGACGGACAGCCCGCTGGACGACCCGTACACGGTCGGCTGGCGGCGAAGCTCGATTCGGTCAAGCTCGTCGGAGTGGTATCGCCGCTACGTGCTCATCATCCCGACCCGGTCCGGCCTGAGCGACCCGGACCCGACACCGACCCCGGACCCGACTCCGACCCCGGACCCGACCGCGACACCGACCGCGACACCGACCGCGACCGCGTCCTCGGACGCGTCCACGACCGAGGCGACCCCGACGCCGACGCCGGATCCCACACCGACCCCGGATCCGACGCCGACAGCGTCCCCGGAGCCGACTCCGGCGCCGCTCACGAGTCCGGACCCGACTCCGGACCCGACTCCGGACCCGACTCCAGCCGAGAGCGCAGCGGGGGGCGGCTAGGCCCGGTCCAGCTCGCCGTCGATCGCCCGAAGGATGAACCGCGCGGCCTCGGCACTCTTGCCACCGAGCTTCTGGCCCTCGTCCTGCTCGAGCGCCGGGCCGAGATCGGCCAGGAACAACATCAGCTCGGGCGTCCGCTGGAGGTCGCCCGCCTCGAACGCCCGATCCAGGCGCTCGACCGCGAGCCGCGCGTTGTCGACCACGTGGCCCTTCGCGTTGATCAGCTCGCGGACGTCCGCGCGAGCCGCGTCGGCGGCCGGACCGGTGCTGCTCATCGGCGCCGTCCCAGGAGCCCGGCGATCGCGCTTCCGGCTCGCCCGCCCTGTCCGCCGGCCGCGATCGGGGTCGGGTCGGGGCTCATCGCGACCCAGTCCGAGTCGAGCAGGCTCATCGAGATCTCGTCCCACCAGCGGCCCTCGCGCCAGATCGCCTCGCGCGCGCGTCCCTCGATCATGAAGCCGACCGACTGGTACGACCGGATCGCCCGTTCGTTGAATGCGAAGACGGACAGGGCGATGCGATGGAGCCCGAGCCCGTCGAATGCGTGGCCCATCATCAGCCGGGTCGCCTCGGTCCCGTAGCCGAGCCCCCAGGCGTCCTTCTCCCCGATCGTGATGTGGAAGAGCGCCGAGCCGTTGTCGCTGTCCAGCTGCGACAGGGCGCAGGTCCCGACCAGCCGGTCGCCGTCGCGGACGTGGATCGCCATCGCCAGGGACTCCGCGCCGAGCGCTCGGGCGGCGAAGAACCGCTCGATCTCCTCCCGCCGCATCGGCCCGTCCTGGTAGCGCGTGAGGCGGACCACTTCGGGGTCGCTGTACCACCGCTGGAAGGCCCGGATGTTGTCCGGCGCGTGCCGCCGGAGGACGACGCGCTCGCCCCTCAGGGTGTCCGGAAACCAGCGTCGAGGGCCCATCGGAGGGGACGGTATACCATCGCCGCCATGCGTCGCTGGAGCGAGGTCGCCGAGCGCGTCGCCGCCACGACCCGGACCTCCGAGAAGACAGCGCTCCTGGCCGAATACCTTGCCGGACTCCGCGCCGACGAGCTCCCGATCGCCGTCGTATTCCTCACCGGCCGACCCTTCGCCGAGGCCGACCAGCGCGCCGCCGGCCTCGGCTGGTCGGCGATCGCGACGACGGTCACGGACCTCGCCCGGGTGCCCCGATCGGCGCTCGGCGAGGCCTACGACCGGTCGTCGGACCTGGGTCGTGCCGTCGCCGACGTCCTCACGCTCGCCGGACACGATCCGGACCCCGCGGTGTCGCCCACGCTGCCCGAGGTCGCCGCCGCCTACGCCGCGATCGAGGCTGCGTCCGGGCCGGCCGCCAAGAGTGGGATCCTCCGCGACCTGCTCGCCCGGACCGACCCGCTCACCGCGAAGTACGTCGTCAAGGTCCTCTCCGGAGAGCTCCGGATCGGCCTCCGCGAGGGGCTCGTCGAGGCGGCGATCGCCAAAGCCTACGACCGCCCGCTCGACGAGGTGAAGTGGGCCGGGATGCTGACCGGCGACATCGGCCGGATGGCGGAGATGGCCCGCGACGATCGCCTGTCCGAGGCGAGCCTCGTCCTCTTCCACCCGATCAAGTTCATGCTCGCCTCGCCTGCCGAGGACGCGGCCGAGATCGTCAAGCGGCTCGGGGTCCCGGTCTGGGTCGAGGACAAGTACGACGGGATCCGGGCCCAGCTCCATCGCCACGGATCGGAGGCCCGCCTCTACTCGCGCGACCTCCACGAGATCGGCAACCAGTTTCCGGAGGTCGTCGAGGGGGCCCGCGAGCTCGACTGGGACGGCATCCTCGACGGCGAGATCCTGGGGTTCCGCGACGGGACGGTTCTCCCGTTCATCGCGCTCCAGGCCCGGCTCGGGCGGAAGTCGCCGTCGGCGGCGATCCGGGCCGACGTGCCCGTGATCTTCGTGGCGTTCGACGCGCTCGGGCTCGGGCCGTCGGACGGCGTCGGACGGGGAGCCGGGGTCGTGACGACGTCGAACGGCACACCGAACGTGGCACGCAGCGCGCCCCGATCGCGGCCGGCGGAGGCCGTCGAGGCGCTTCTTCGCGAGCCGCTCGAGGATCGTCGTCGACGCCTCGAGGCCCTGGACCTGCCGCTTGCCGGCGACGGTGGCGTGTTCGCCCTGAGCCACCTCGCGAGCGTCACCTCCGTCGACGGGCTCGAGGACGCGTTCCGGAGCGCACGCGAGCGCCGCAACGAAGGCCTGATGGTCAAGGATCCGCGGTCGATCTACTCACCGGGCCGGCGGGGCCTCGGCTGGCTGAAGATGAAGAAGGCCCTCGCCACGATCGACTGCGTCGTGGTCGGCGTCGAGGTCGGCCACGGCAAGCGCCACGGCGTCCTGTCCGACTACACGTTCGCGGTCCGCGACACCGAGAACGAGCGGCTGGTCACGATCGGCAAGGCCTACAGCGGGCTGACCGATGCCGAGATCGCCGAGATGACCCGCTGGTTCGAAGACCACACGATCGCCCGGTTCGGACGGTATCGCCAGGTCGAGCCACTGATCGTCGTCGAGGTCGCCTTCGACGTCATCGTCCGGTCGCGCCGGCACCAGTCGGGCTACTCCCTCCGGTTCCCGCGAATCGCGAACCTGCGCCCGGACAAGACGCCCGACGAGATCGACACGCTCGAGACGGTCGGCGCGCTGTATGAGGGCCTCCAGCAGGGCGCCGAGCAGCTGGTGACGGCGGGCGCCAGGAAGTAGTCAGCCTCCTCGATCCGCCGTCCGAATCGAGGTATTCCCGGCCGCCGGCCCGCGTATCCTTCGGCCATGTTCGACTTGCTCGGGGGCGAGCCCCAGATCGTCCCGCTCACGCTGTACACGGACAGCTTCGTGGTGAGGGGCTCGATGCGCACCCGCCAGGCCCGCATCACCGACGTCCTCAACGACGCCGACGACGAGTTCCTCGTCCTCTCGGACGCGGTGATCGACGAATACGGGTCCCGGAACCTCGCGTCGCGATCGGAGTACGCGCAGGTGAACCTTGGAGCGGTGCTGTTCGCGGTCGCCGACACCAGCCTGGAGCCGCGTCCCGACCTCCGGACGCCGAAGATCCCCGAGCAGGCGATGATCTCGATCCCGCCGTTCCGGATCATCGGTCGCATCCACCTCCTGCCCGAGCGCGACCTTCGCGAGGCGCTCACGGAGCTCACGGGGCGCTTCGTCCCGGTGACGGACGCGACGTTCTGGTCGGACTCGGTCGGCGAGGCGCGCCAGACGGTGCCGATGGTCGCGATCAACCACCAACGGGCGCAGATCCTCGCGCCGCACCGCGAGGTCGACCCGTGGGCGGGCCTCGATCGATCCGGGGAAGGCGCATCCGCGCCGTCCGTTCAGGCGACGGGCGGCGACCCGGCCTGGCCCGCCGTCGACCGCCGTCCCGGCGACCTCGGCTGACCCGCGGCGGGCCGCCCGTCGACGGCCGCCCGGCCTCGACAGGAGCCTGATCCCTACCGGTCGACCGGCAGGTCCAGGCGATTGCCCCACTCGGACCAGCCGCCGTCATAGACCGCGACGTCCTCGTGGCCGAGCAGCGTGAGGGCGAACGCCAGCTTCGCCGCGGCGATCCCCGAGCCGTCGTAGCAGACCATCCGTCGGCCCCGGGCGACGTTCGCCTTGAGCAGGATGTCGCGGAGCTCGTCGCCGACCTTGAAGTGCTGACTGCCGGGCCGGTTCATCGTCCCGACGGGCACGTTGACCGCGCCCGGGATGTGGCCGAGTCGCTTCGTCGTGCCCTCGTGGCCGCGGTACTCGGCCGGCGCCCGCGCGTCGATGAGCGTCGCCTCGGGAGCGGAGAGGAGTGCCCGCACGTCCGCGGTCGTCAGACGCATCCGGGGTTGGGCGCGGGGCGTGAAGTGGGCGGGTGGTGGCGGGGCGGTCGAGTTCGACACGGACCGGCCCTCCTCGACCCACGCGGGGAAGCCGCCGTCGAGGACGCGGACGGACTCGAGGCCGTAGACGCGGAGGCTCCACCAGACCCGCGCGGCGAACAGGCTGACCGTGTCGTCGTAGACCACGACCGTCGCGCCGTCGCCGACCCCCGCGAGGGCGAGCGTCCGGGCAACCTGCTCCGGCCCGGCGAGGAGGAGCGTCTCTCCGGACTCGGCGACGTCGGTCAGGTCCGCGCGCCAGTCGACGAAGACCGCGCCCGGGATGTGGCCGGCCGCCCACACCTGGTGGCCGCTGCCGTCCGGTCGCCAGCGGACGTCGAGGATCCGGACCTCGGGGCGCCCGAGCTGGTCCGCCAGCCAATCGGTGGAGGCAAGGAGCTCCGGTCGGGCGAGGCCCCCCGGGGTCCGGGCCCGTGTCCGTTGGAGCCGGCGGCCGGCGGAGGGCGACGACATCGGCCATATCATACGGACGTGGTCGCCCCCTTCCTGCCCGATGCCGAGAAGCTGGCGGCGATCCGCGAGGCGCTTCCCGCGCTGGGCGCCGGGATCTACCTGAACACCGGCTCCGTCGGCCCGATGCCGGCGGAGACGGCGGCCGCGATGGCCGAGATCGTCGACTACGAGCTGCGGATCGGTCGCGCCGCGATGGACTACTGGGACGCCTTCCTCGAGCGCCTGGCCGAAGCGCGGGGCGCGGTCGCCGCCGTGATCGGCGCCGACGTCGACGAGATCGCGATCACCCATTCGACCTCCGCGGCGTTGAACGCGGCGATCTGGTCGCTCGACCTGTGCGCCGGCGACCGGATCGTGACGACCCGCGACGAGCACCCGGGCGGGCTCGGCCCGATCCACGCGACCGCCGAGCGGAATGGCGCCGAGGTCGTCGCGATCGACGTCGGGTCCGGGACCGATGACGACCGGATCCTCGAGGCGTTCGATGCCGCGATCCGGCCCGGGACGAGGCTCGTCGCGCTCTCGCACGTCCTCTGGACGACCGGTGCACGGTTGCCGCTCGAGGCGATCGCGTCGCTCGCCCACGATCGCGGCGCGATCGTCGCGGTCGACGGCGCCCAGTCGACCGGAGCGATCCCGGTCAACGTCGCCGATCTCGGGGTCGACTTCTACGCGGTCCCGGGCCAGAAGTGGCTGCTCGGGCCCGAGGGGACCGGGGCCCTCTGGGCTGCGCCCGCCGTGACGCCGGCGTCACGCGTCTCGAACGCGAGCTGGTTCACCTACGAGCGGATCAGCCCCGACGAGGCGGTGCCCTGGTCGAACGCCCGCCGGTTCGAGGACAGCGGACCATATCGGCCGGGGATCACGGGCCTCGCCCGGAGCTGCGGCTGGCTGTCGATGTACGTCGGCTGGCCCTGGATCCATGCCCGCGGCGCGGCGATGGCCGCATCCGCGGTCGACCGACTGACGGCGATCGACGGAGTCGAGGTGCTGACGCCGCGCGACCGGATGGCCACGCTCGTGACGTTCCGGATCGCCGGCTGGGACGCCGCGACCGCGCTCACGGAGCTCGCGGGCCGAACCTTCGCGATCGCCCGGACGATCCCGCCGCTCGACGCGATCCGCCTGAGCGTGGGGTTCTTCATCTCGGACGACGAGATCGAGCGGGTCGCGACCTGTGTCGAGCTGCTCGCGGCCCACACACCGGCCACGCTGCCGCAGCGGCCCCGGCTGACGATCATCGGGCAGGACGACGTCAGATGACGGCACCCGCGCACGGGCCCGAGGTCCGCCGGCGTTCATGGCTGGAGATCCGCTGGCGCCAGTTCCGGAACGCGCCGCGGCCGGTCGTCCGGGCTGTCCTGTCGAGCCTGATCGTGGCGATCGTCCTCGGTCTCGGCTATCTCGCCTACGACGTCGCGATCCACCGCGGTGCCGTTCTCCCGGGCGGCGACCTGCGAACGCTCTACCTCGTTGCCGACGTCGTGATCGTCCTCCTCGTCGGCAGCGTCGTGACGTGGCTCGTGGTCCCGCAGCCGCGAGGATCGGGTGATCGGACGACGCGATCGGCCTGGAGCGCCGCTCTCGGGCTCTTCGCGGCCGTTCCCGTCTGCTACCTGGTGCTGGTCCTCGTGGTCCAGGTCCTGGAGCCCTTGATCGGCTGAGGTGGAGCGGGTCCCAAAGCTCCATCATCGTGGTGCGGCAGGGCACCATCCAGCGTCCGCATCCAATCGCCGGGACTGGTCCTTTCGTACCATTCCGCGGTACTCTCGGACGGATATCATCCCTTCGTCGGGTATCCGGCGAAGGTCATTCGAGGACTCCTCTCCGTGGCGATCGACGAACAGCACGTCGCACTGCCCAAGCTCTACGGCGCCCCCGCCTACGGCCGGCCGCCCCGTCCGGCGGCCGATATCGAGCGCCCGTTCGATCCCGACGACCTACCGATCGAGGCCGTTCGGACCGAGGAGGAGCAGGAGCTGATCGCCGCCCTCCCCGCCTACGCGCATGCCGCGGGTGGATCGAATGGCGGCTCGTCGACGCACTCGGGCCACGGCGACGACCCCGTCCTCCGGCCCCGGCCGCTGAGCCTCAAGGCCCTCGCCGGCCGCATCCTGGGACAGGGCGACAACTGACGTCGCGCCGGCCGTCGACGGCCGGCACCTTGCCTCGCCGGCACGCGCTTCTCCGGATGGGGACCACGACCCCACCCGACCATTGATCCCTGCGGCGCGTCGACCTTTCAAGGCGGGATGGCTCGCGGATCGCGATCGGCGGGTCCCGCCGACCTGACACGCAGAGGGTGGCGCAGTAGCATCGCGGCGGGGGAGTAGCTCAATGGTCAGAGCGGCGGGCTTATATCCCGCTGGTTCCAGGTTCGAGTCCTGGCTCCCCTACCAGCTCAGATCAGCGCGGAGATGCGCTCGACGATCTCGTCGCGCCGGTCCGGCGTGAGCGCACGGGCGGGGGGCAGCGACGTCAGCCAGGCCGGGATCTGCTCCTCGGTGACCACCGCGCAGTTCGGCGTCCGGGTGATGCTGGGATCGTTCGTCACGAGCGCCGCGAACACCTTGACCACGTAGTCGCGCTCCGTGCCGGCGAACCAGCGGCGGATGCGCTCGGCGTCCCGCGAGGATCGCTCGAGCGGGTTCTCCATGTGCAGCCAGCGTCCGCCGTTGCCGCGGACCTCCCACGCCTGCCCGGTCCGCCGGACGTAGCGCGCAGGCGGCAGGTCGCCGAAGACGGCCAGCCCGAACGGGCCGAGCACGACGTCGTGGATCACGCGGCCCTCGGGGAGGATGACGTCGTTGATCGCGACGTACTCGTCGCCGAGCTGGGAGGCCGCCTTCGTGAGCAGCCGATCGCCGGGACGGGCGGTGACCGCTCGCACGACGCGGCTGAGTCGCCAGGCGCCGACGATCGCAAAGGCCGGCGGCGCGACGAGGGCGATGCTCCAGACGAGTCCGCCGAGGGCCATCTGCTGGACCGTCGGCCGGATGACGTGCGGGGTCAGGGCGCTGACCATCGGAGTCGCGAACGCCAGGTAGCCGAGGAACACGCCTCCCGCCAGGAGGGCGATCCCGGCGAGCGCGCCGACGAGCGCCGCCCCGATGGGCGGCCGGACGCGGCGGGAGGCGGCGATCAGTTGCACGGGCGGATCGTCGCGCGCGCACCCGGGCTTGGGAATGACACCTTCGGGTCAGGACCGGCCGCCGTCCGGCCCATGGCTCTCGATCGAGCCTGTCAGGTTTCCGCACGGCGCCGGTGTCGGCAGGCAACGCCCGGGTCGCGACCTCCCGTCTCTCGGGGAGCTGGGTGAGAAACCCGTACCATTGCGACCGCCCCGATCGGCCGCCAAGGTCACCTCAGCACGGGCGCCCCTGCCCGGAGCGGAGGCATTCATCGCGTGCTGATCATGCGGCGCACTCGAAATCGACGACTCGCGGCGGCCCCCGTGGCCGCACTGTGGGCCGCGATCTTCATCGTGCTCGCGACGGTCGCGCCGGCCTTCGCGACCAGTGGTCCGACTCGTCTCGACCACGGGCGCGCCTCGCCCCGGGTCGGCACCACCACGACGACGATCAACTTCGATGTCCGGTATGTGAACCTGGATGGCGTCGCGCCGGATCACGTCCACGTCGTCATCGACGGGACCGCCCACGCGATGACCGCATCAGGCGACAGCTGGGGCATCGGCGAGCGGATGCACTGGTCGGGCAAGCTCCCGGTCGGGACGCACGCGATCAAGTTCGTTGCGGTCGACCTGAACGGCTCGAGCGACGAGGACGATGCGGGCGTCGTGGTGATCGCCGCGCCGGACCCGACACCCACCCCGACGCCCAAGCCGACGCCCACGCCGACCCCCGATCCCACGCCAACGCCCAGGCCGACGCCCACGCCGCGACCGGATCCGACGCCGACGCCTCATCCAACTCCGACCCCCGCCGCCGGGCCGACGGCGGCTCCGCGGTCGAACCCGACGCCGGATCCGACCCCGACGCCCGGCTCGACGAACGACCCGACCGCCGCCCCGGCAACGCCATCACCGACCGATGCCGTTTCGACCGACGATCCATCCGCGAGCTACCCGCCCGTTGGCATCGGCGGCCTCGCATCGCCGATCGGCAGCGGGACCGATGACTCCGGCACCGGCGGTGATGACGGCTCGGGCAACCCGCCGGATGGGCCGATCAACCCCATGACGCAACCCACGACCGGCGGCCCCGACGGGGGCACAGCCGGTACGGAGGGCGATGTGGCGACGATCGGGTCCGGCCCGATCGACGGCGGCGGGACCGGCGGCTCCAGCAGCGGATCGGGCTCGACCGGCGGCGGCGGGGGCGCCGCGGCCGGGACCGAGGGCGCCTCGGGCTGGGGCGCCCTGACGGCGGCGCTCGATTACGTCGGGATCCGCCCGTCCCCGACCACCGCCGCTCTGCCGATGCTGGTCGGGACCTCGACCGCCACGACGATGGCGTTCGCGTTCGCGATCTTCGGCAAGAAGCGCCGCGACGAGGAGGCCCCGGCTCCCGACGAGGTCCTCCAGGCGCAGGCCGCCCGCGGGCATGGCTCCGTGCCCGGTGGCGAGGTCGTCGGCGTGGTCCAGGCGCCGATCGCCCTCCCGGCGCCCGTCGACATCGAGGCCGGGATGCCGCGCTGGCGACGGCCGTCCGTCCAGGCGGCGCGCAAGTCCGATCCGACCCGGTACGTGGAGCAGGGCCGCCTGAGCTTCGACAACGGGCTGGTCGACGCGGTCGACGGACACGAGCGGCGGATCGTTCGCTACCGGGTGGTGCGGCTCCTCGATGCGCCGGACGAGCTGCGGGGCACCGACATCGGCCAGCTCGACCAAGGCGACGAGGTCCAGCTGCTCGAGCGATCGGGCGCCTACTGGCTCGTGCTCTGCCCCAACGGCCGCAAGGGCTGGCTCCACAAGATGACGCTCGGCGAGGTCGTCCGCGACGAGCCGCAGCAAGCCACCTCGCCCCAGTCCGAGATCGACGACGACGTGCTCACGGCCTACCTCGCAGCCCGAGCCCGCGCTTAGGGCTGTCGCGCCTGGACGACGCTGGACTGCGTTGCCGGCTGCGCTGCTCGCTCACGGGCCTTCAAGCCCGCTCGCTCCGCTGCTCACCGGCGCCTTGCCAGCCTCGCCCGGGCGCGACGAACGCTGTCGCGACCTGAGCCGCTTCTCACCGGCGCCTTGGCAGCCTCGCCCAGGCGCGACGAACGCAGTCGCGACCCATGCCGGCAGTTCCGGGTGCTTCTCCAGGCTCGCCCATTGCGACGAACGCAGTCGGGTACGGCCGGCGGCGTTGGTCAGTGGCCGGCGAGGTGCGGGCCCGCCGGCCCTGTTGGGGCGCCATGGTCGAGGCCGGCGGCGATGGCGACCGTCGACAGGGACGTCAGGACCACGACGAGGCCGAGGACCGGCACGACGGCGATCGATGCGAGCGGGCGGCCCCACGGCCGGCGGGCCGCCTCGAGGTCGAGGCCCCGGCGGCAGGCGACGAGCAGACCGACGAGCACGAGCTCGAACAGCGTGCACGCCGCGTCGGGCAGCCCGATCGGCTCCGGCGAACCGGCGAACTCGCCGATCGGCAGCCCAGCGGTCCGGGTCCACGCCCAGGTGACAACGATCGCGAGGTTGACGACGATCCCGAGATCGACCAGGCGATGCGTGAGCCCGCCCAGTGCCCGGACCGCCCACCAGCCCTGGAACGCGGCCGAGATCAGGAACCCGGAGGCCAGGTCGCCCAGCTCCCGGTAGTGCGACGGAGCCGCCGCGAGGTGGATCACCGCTGCACCGGCCGACAGGCCGGCGACGATCAGGACGATCGAGCGGCGGACGGCCGGCGCCGTGTCCTCGCTCGGTGGAGCCTGGACGCGGAACGCGGCCGGCCCGGTCCGGGCCGGCCGCGATCGGAACGAGATCGCCGTGAAGATCGCGCCGCCGACCACGATGATCGCGGCAGCGATCAGCTCGATCGTGTCGTGGCCCGCATGGCCCACCTCCACCGTCGCCTCCCGATCGTCTCGACCGTCTCGGTCAGCTCGCCATGGCCGACGTCCGTCCGCGGGCCATCCAGCCGATCGCCACGCTGACCCCGGCCACCGCAAGGTGGATCACGTGGACGGCCGGGTTCGCCGGGACCGAGAAGATGCCGAACAGCGTCGGGCTGACGAGGACGGCGATGAAGATGATCGCGTAGAGCAGGCCGAAGCCGAGGACGGCGTTCGCCTGCGCCTCGTCCCTGAGACCGAACGCAATGAACAGCGCGATCGCGCCGGTCAGCAGGTGGACGATGTTGTGGACGTTGTCGGTGGCGACGAGCGCACCGCTCGTGCTTCCGACAAGCGGCGTGTTCAGGAATCCGACGAGGCCGGCCGCCACGAGGACGATGCCGACGAGCGCCGACCAGGCCGTTGCAGTGTTCGTATTGCCCATGATCCGACCCTACCTCCGTGGACGGCGCGATCGCGCCGAGCGGCTCACGTTCCCGAGGTCCGGCTCAGGGAGAGCGCGGGCCTCCTGCCACGTGGTTCGCGGCGGGTCGCCGTGCGGATGAACGGCACGGTAGGCGTGCGCGACGGCGCACGGCCCGAGTATCGGCGGTGCGTCAACGCACACGGACCTACGGGACGGACCGGTTCGACGGCGGAATCGACCTCTAGAATGACGGCCATGCCCGCGACGAATGACGGCGCGCGGTTCGTGGGACGCGACGCGGCGTTCATCCGGCTTGCGCCGGCGCTGGAATCGGCGGCCGGCGGCGAAGCGACGGCCGTGCTCCTCGAGGGACCCGGCGGTGTCGGCGTGACCCGGTTCGTCGACGAGGTCGCCCGGCGCGTCGGCGCGCTCAGCGAGCCGTTCATCGTGGTGCGGGGACGTGCCTACCGCCCCGGTGCCGACGATCCGTACGGACCGATCGTCCGGGCCCTCCGGCCGGTGTTCCACGAGGTCGACGACGACGAGCTCGTCCGGCTCGTCGGTCCGGCCGTCGAGGACGTGACGCGGCTGTTCCCCGAGGTCCAGGCCCGGCTCGGCCAGGCGGGCGCCCTGCCCGATCGACCGACGATCACGGCGCCAGAGCGTCGCCAGGGCCGGGTGCTCGAGGCGATCCTCGGCGTCGTCGGTCGGCTGTCGGAAAGGCGACCCGTGCTCGTCGTCCTCGAGGACCTCCACGACGCCGACGCCGGGACCCGGGCGCTCGTCACGTTCCTCAGCCGCGTCCGCCGCCATCACCGGGTCTGCTTCGTGGGCACCTTCGCCTCCGACGAGCTGACGCGCGATCACCCGTTCAGCGCCACCCTTGCCGACACGACCGCCGGCGAGGGCTCGAGGCCGCTCCGAATCCGGATCGAACCATTCGCGCGCTCCGAGCTGGCAGATCTCGTCCAGGCGATCGAGGGCGAGCGCCCGACGGGCGCGGCACTGGTTCTCGTGGCCGACCGGTCACGAGGCCTCCCGCTCGTCGCCGAGGAGCTGCTCGCCGCTCGGCGGGAAGTCTCGAATGCCAGCCTGACGAGCTCGTTCGACGACCTCGTCATCGCCCGCCTGGCTCGCCGCGGACCGGAGTGCCGGCGGTTGCTGCGGCTTCTCTCGCTGTCAGGTCGTCCGATCGACCGGGGCGAGATCGCCGACTCGGCCGGGACGTTCGAGCTGACCGCGGATCGGCTGCCGCCACGATCGTCGACGCGCCCGCGGCGGGGCGACGGCGCCCTCGATCCCGACCTGAGCGCAGGGCTCGACGAGGCGATCGACCACGGGATCCTCATCGAGGACGCGGAGGGGATCGCCTTCCGCCACGAGCACATCCGGCGCGCCGCGGCGACGGACCTGCTGCCGCGACTCCGACGGCGCTATCACCTCGCCCTGGCGATCGGACTCGTCGCCCACCCGGGTGAGGCTGCCCGGCACTGGGTGGCGGCCAACGTGCCGGATCGCGCGTTCACGGCCGCCGTCGACGCCGCGGGCCGGGCCGAGGCGGCGCACGCGCCGGAGGACGCCCTCGCGGCCCTGGAGCTCGCGCTCTCCCTGTTCGAACCGTCGGCACCGACCGGTGGCAGATCGTCGTCGCGGTCGAGCGCGGCCGACGACGTCACGACGACCCTCCAGCTGCGCGCCGCCGAGGCTGCGTTCGGGGCCGAACGACCCGCCCGTGCCGCTGCCTACGTCGAGGCATTGGTCAACCGCTTCGACGAGCGCCGGGATCGGCTCGCCCTCGGGGTCCTGTACGAGCGTCTGGGACGGTACCGCCGCGCGGCGGGCGACCGGTTGGGGGCGCTGGCGGCCTTCGAACGGGCGGTCGACCTCGTGCCGGCCACCCAGAGCCCCGAGCGAGCGGGCGTCCTTGCCGCGCTCGCCCAGATGCGGATGATCGACGGCTCGTTCGATCGGGCGGAGCAGCTCGCCCGCGAGGCGATCCGGATGGCCACCGACCTCGGCCCGGCCGGTGACGCGGTCCGCCTCCACGCGACGACGACGCTCGGGGTAACGCTCGGCTGGGGCGACGAGCCCGAGGCCGGCGTCGCCCTGCTCCGCGAGGCGCAGGCGATGGCGGAGACCCGGGGCGACCTCGACGAGCTGTTCCGCGTCTACGCGAACCTCACGACCGTCCTCGATCTCGTCGGGCGCCGCGGTGAGGCGGTCGAGGTCGCCAACGCGGGCGTCGAGGCGTCCCGCCGCGAGGGCCTCGAGGCCGTCTTCGGCAACTTCCTGCGGGCCAACGCATCCGACTCCCTGTACCTGCTCGGCCGGTGGGCGGAGTCGAGCGCGATCAGCGCGACCGCGCTCGAGTGGAGCCCGGGCGGGGCGATCGCTCGGCCGATCGACAGCCTCGCGATCGTCGAGATCGAGACGAACGCGGGCGAGGCGGCCGGGCGGCAGCTCGGTCAGATCCTCATCGGTCTCGACACGGTCAGTGACGCCCAGCACGCCGTCCCGATCTATCGCGCGGCGGCATCACTTGCCCTGTGGCAGGGCGATCACGCCGATGCGGGTCGGGCCGCCGCCCGTGGCTGGGAGCTCGTGAAGGACACGGGCGACTGGAGCCTGATCGCGAAGATGGCCGCGACCGTCGCGGAGGTCGATTCCGCGGCCGCGAGCGACGCCTCGACCCGCCGCGACCTCGCCGCCCTCGCGTCGATTCGCTCCCGCTCGCGGGACGTCGTGGCCGCTGCCCGCAAGGCCGTCGAGCGATCCGGGGTCGGGCCGACGATCGGGTCGCGCCGCGAGGCCGACGCGTGGCTCGCCCAGGCCGGCGCCCACCGCGAGCGACTCGAGGGTCATGACGACCCCGCGACCTGGAAGCGACTCGCGGCCGCCTGGGCCGCGCTCGCCAACCCGTACGAGCTCGCGAAGGCGCGCTGGCACGAAGCCGAGGCGATCCTGGGATCCGGCGAGGGGCGGCCGGCCCGCGCCCGCGCCAGGCCGGCGCTCGAGGAGGCCGCGCGGCTCGCCGTCGAGCTGGGGGCGCGGCCGCTCCTCCGCGAAGTCAGCCAGCTGGCCGGCCGGGCGATGATCCGGCTGCCCGGTGTCGAGGACGCTCCGCTCGAGCCGGTCGACGCGACCGCGGCGACGGTCGGAGGGAACGGCCACGACGCCGGGGCGCTGGTCGCCGTCGGCCCGGGCACGGACGGGATGGAGGCGGGCCCGACAACGACCCGCGGCGACGCGACCGCCGCCGGCCCTGACGGCGATGGCGCCACGGAAGACCGGCGCTCGCCCGTCGTCCGGGGCGTCGTCGGCGATGCGTCCGCGGCCCGCAAGGACACGTTCGGGCTGTCACGGCGCGAGCGGGAGGTCCTCGCCCTGATCGCCGAGGGCCGGACGAACCGGGAGATCGGCGAGCGACTCTTCATCAGCCAGAAGACCGTCGGCGTGCACGTCGGGAACATCCTCGCGAAGCTCGGCGTGTCGGGCCGCGTCGAGGCCGCCGCGGTGGCGATCCGCCTCGGGCTGACGGAGACAAGCGCGGCAGGAAGGCCGCCCGGGCGGTCAGATTCGGGAGGACGCGACCGCCCCGTCGCGCAGCGGGTCCGACGATCCATCACCTGACGAACATCGAGGTCACCTGCCGACATGCGCCGTCTGTCCGTCCTGCTCGTGCCGATCGTGGCCGTCGTCCTCGCCGCGTGCTCGTCATCGAGCTCGGCTCCGGGCTGGACCTACGCCCCCGTCCCGTCGGCGACGCCCGTGCCCTCGGGCGGCGCGTCCGGTTCGCCGGAGGCATCCGGAGCCCCGTCGGGTGCCCCGTCCGCGGCGCCGTCGGCCGCTCCGTCCGGAGCCCCGTCGGTTGCTCCCTCAGCGGCTTCGTCCGGTGCCCCGTCCGCGGCTCCGTCTGCGGCCCCGTCCGCCGGCGGCAGCCCGGCGGCGTCCGGCGCAGTGCTGACCGTCACGGCACCCATGGGTGCGGCAACGGCCGGCTACACCGAGAAGACCCTCTCGACGGCCGCCGGCAAGGCGTTCGACATCCACTTCGATAACCAGGACAACCAGGCGCCGCACAATGTCCAGGTCAAGGACTCCGGCGGCACGCTGATCGCGATGACCGGCGACACGCCCTTCTTCACCGGGCCGGGCACCCGCGACTACGGCGTCCCACCGTTGAAGGTCGGGACGTACACCTACTTCTGCCAGGTTCACCCGTCGACGATGATCGGCACGCTGACGGTCCAGTAGCCGGGGCGCCGATCGGCCCCGCGCGCGACAGGAGCCCGATGGACGCTCGGGAGCAGCTCTGCTACTCGGACGCGTACGCCCGGACCGCGGACGCGCGCGTCGAGAGCGTCGACGCCACGGGCGACGCGCCGCTCGTCGTCCTCGATCGGACCGTCTTCTACCCGGGCGGCGGCGGCCAGCCATCCGATCGCGGCATCCTCCTGCGGACGACCGATGGCCGGACCTGGACGGTTCGCGCGGCCCGCAAGTCCGGCGGCGACATCGTCCATGAGCTCGAGCCGACCCAGGCCGGCCCGCCCGCCCGCGGCGAGACCGTGACCGTCGACCTGGACTGGGCCCGGCGCTACGCGCTGATGCGAACCCACACCGCCCTCCATGCGCTCTGCGGCGTCGTGTGGCGCGACTACGGGGCCCTCGTCACGGGCGGCAACATGGAGCCCGGCGGCGGGCGGATGGACTTCGAGTTCGAGCGGATGAGCGGCGACCTGGTCGCGGAGATCGAGGCGACCGTCAATGCCGAGCTCGCCGAGAAGCGGGACGTCCGGGTCAACGTCCTGCCGCGGGCGGACGCGTTCGCGATCCCGGACCTCATCCGGACGAAGATCAACCTGCTGCCCGAGGGGATCGAGGAGATCCGGACGATCGAGATCGTCGGCCTCGACCTCCAGGCCGACGGCGGCACCCACGTCTCCAACACGAGCGAGGTCGGCGGAATCCGGGTCACCGGCTACGAGTCGAAGGGCCGGATCAACAAGCGGATCCGGCTGGAGCTCGTCGACCCTGCCTGAACGGTTGACGGTTCGGAAGGAGGCGTCCGCGTGGACGGAGTGATCTTCTGGGCAGTGGTCGCCGCCCGGGTGCTCGTCCCGCTCGCGATCCCGCGGTTCCCGCTCCCCGCGATGCTCGCCGCGCTCGTCATCGACGGCATCGATCAGACGATCTTCCAGACCTTCACCAGCCTCGACCTGTCCGGCTACCAGAGCTACGACAAGGCCCTCGACGTCTATTACCTCGCGATCGCCTACACCGCGACGCTGCGGAACTGGACGCATCTCCCGGCGTTCGGCGTCAGCCGGTTCCTCTTCTACTACCGGCTCGTCGGCGTCGTCCTGTTCGAGCTGAGCCAGGTCCGGGCGGTGCTCCTGATCTTCCCGAACACGTTCGAGTACTTCTTCGACTTCTACGAGGCGGTCCGGGTCCGCTGGAACCCGCTGCGGATGAGCGTCCGGCTGGTCGTCGGCGCGGCGGCCTTCATCTGGATCTTCATCAAGCTCCCCCAGGAGTGGTGGATCCACGTCGCCCAGCTCGATGCGACCGACACCATCAAGACCCGGATCTTCGGCGTCCCCGCCACGATCGAGCTGGGCCGATGCGATCGCAGCCAACCCCTCGGTGGTCGTGATCACCGTGCTCGCGATCGTCGTCCTGGGCGTCGCGGCCTGGTGGCTCGTCACCCGGCGCCTGCCGCCGGCCGATCATCCGGCGACGTTCGATGCCGACGCCAACCAGCCGGCCGTCGACCCGGATCGGGTGGCGGCCGAGCGGCTGCGGCTTGCCGAGAGACTGTTCAATCGGGAGCTCGTCGAGAAGATCGCCCTGGTCTCGCTCGTGAGCGTCATCTTCAGCCGGATGCTCCCGGACATCGACGCGGCGCCATGGACCATCGCCGTGGGCGTCGGCCTCGTGATCGTGGTCGACACGATGCTGAGCGAGTGGGTGACCCGGGCCGGACGGGCCCAATCGACGACCATCCGCCACTTCGGCGCATTGCTCGTTGCGAACATCGTGATCCTCGTCGTCGGCCAGGTCCTGATGGGGTTCCTGGCCGGACGGATCCTCGAGCACGCCTTCGTGTTCGTGCTCCTGCTGACCCTGATCGTCACGCTCTACGACCGCTACCGCCCGATCCACCTCGCGCGATTCGCGCGGCCGGAGCGCAGGCGAGGGTCGCGTCGCCGGGCCGGTGCCCGCCCGGTGCCGCTGCCGTCCGACTCCTGAGGCCCGCCCGTTTCAGCCCGGACGGCCGGTCGCCGCGACCACGGCGCGGGTGAGCTCGTGGGTCCGCACGGCGTCCGCGTAGCTCGACAGGACGGCCGCCGGATCGCGGGCCTCGACGGCGTCCAGGAAACGCTCCGCCTGGATCTCGTACGGGTCGCGGCCTGACCGAAGCGTCCGGGTCGACGACTCGTCGGCGAGCACGATCTCCCAGTCGCCGGGCGCGTCGGAGGCCTTCTGCACGGCGCTCCGCAGGCCGTCCGAGACCAGGTCGAGCCCGATCAGGTCCGATTCGGACCGGCGGCTGTTCACGAAGCTCCCGATCGCCCCGTTCTCGTACCGGAGGATCGACACCGTCGAGTCGGCCACGTCGGCGTCCCGTGGCACGGGCGGGCGGTCGTGGACCGACACCGCGCCGACGACCTCCGCCTCGCCCACCAGGTGGCGCCCGAGGTCGTAGAGATGGGTCGCCTGCTCGACGACCTGGCCGCCGCCCTGGTCGACGCGACGCCACCAGTCCGGCCCCGGGGTGCTGCCGAGCCACCGACCCGACACGAGGCGGGCCGGGTTCTCGCGGAGGCGCTCGCGGAGCTCCGGGAGGTTCTCGAGGCCGCGCAGGTGGTAGCCGACGGCGACGACGAGCCCGCGAGCCGCGATCGACTCGGCGAGCCGTCGCGGGCCGGCGTCGTCCGTCGCCGCGAGTGGCTTCTCGGCGAGGAACGGGATCCCGCGCTCGACGAGGGCCGTCCCGAGCGCGACTGCGCGGAATGGCGGCACGCACAGGTAGACGACGTCCGGCCGAAGCTCGTCGAGCAGGCGCTCCGGCTCGTTCGAGGCGACCGCGCCTCGCGGCTTCGCCATCGCGGCCGCGCGATCCAGCCGGGCGGACGCGACGCCGACCAGCCGCGTTCGGCCCAGCCGGTCGAGCGCGGCGAGGTGGAACGGCACGATCCAGCCGGCTCCGATCATCACGAGCCGCAGGTCCTCGCCCATCGACGGATCGTCGCACACCGGCCGCTCACGACGGGCCCCCGTCTGCGGTCTCCTGCTCGGGACGCGGCCGTCAACGTCGCCTACCATCGCTCGATGAGCGACTCGGCGGAGGCGACGACCCCGGCGATCGAGGCAGTCCGCGCGGCCGGCGTCCCGCATCGGGTCGTCCGCACGGAGCGGGCGTCGTCCGCAGAGGAGTCCGCCCGGTTCCAGGGGATCGAGACGCACCAGCTGCTGCGGACGATCGTCGTCCGGCGCGGTGAGGGCGACTACCTGTTCGTGCTCGTGCCGGCCGGTCGCCGGTTCGACTGGCCGAAGCTGCGCGAGCTGCTCGGCGTGCGCCGGATGACGATGCCCGACGCGGAGGAGGCGCGGACGGTCACCGGGTACGAGCGCTACACGATCACGCCGTTCGGGTCGTCGACGGCCTGGCCGGTCGTCGCCGACGCGGCGATCGTCGACGAGCCGGTCGTGGCGATCGGCGGTGGCGGCTTCGGGGTGAACCTCCACCTCGCCCCGGACGACCTCGTCCGGGCCCTCGACGCACGCGTCGCGGACGTCAGCATCCCCGAGGCTCCCCACGACCACTCGCACGCCTGAGTCCGTCGCGCCGGCCCTAGACTGACGGTCTGTCTCCGTCCGAGCCGGAGGGACGCGCCGCCATGCCACCGATCGACCTCGCACTCCAGGTGGACCTCGGACTGCGGCTGCTCCTCGCCGCGGCGCTCGGCGCCACGATCGGAGTGGAGCGCGAGCTGCACGAGCATCCGGCGGGCACGCGGACCCACCTGCTCGTCTCGCTCGGCTCCGCGCTGTTCACGGTCATCTCGATCTATGGGTTCGTCGGGCTCGGCATCGATGGAACGGCCCCGGTGGACCCGTCCCGCGTCGCGGCCCAGATCGTCACCGGGATCGGCTTCCTCGGCGCCGGCGCGATCATCAAGTACGGCACCTCGATCCGCGGGCTCACGACAGCGGCGAGCCTCTGGATCACGGCGGCCGTGGGGATGGCGGCGGGGGCAGGTCAATGGATCCTCGCGATCGTTGCGACTGCCCTCGTGGTCTTCTCCCTCGGGCCCCTTCCCGCGGTGGTCCGGCGGATCTACCCGAACCGCGGCCACGCCCTCGGACTCCGGCTGGACGTCGCGCGGCTCGATGCGATCGGCACGGTGTCACAGGTGCTCGCGGATCGCGGCATCGTGATCACCGGGATCAGCACGGAGCGGACGCACCAGGACCACTACGAGATCGACCTGAACGTCCGGATTCGCCAGGGCTCGAAGCCCAAGGACCTCCTGAACGCGATCTCGGCGATCCCGGACGTCGAGGTGCTGGAGTCCGCGGTCGAAGTCGACTGACGCGGACACCGTTCGGAAGACCGCGACGCTGTGGCACGATGACGCGCGATCGTGCAGCGCTTCCTCGCCCCCATCTTCAGCAGCCCCGTCTTCCGGCGTGTCGGATGGCACCTGAGTCGGGTTCGAGGCGCGGTTGATCGCCGGTTCTTCGGTCAGCTCCTGTTCGGGGCGTTCGTCCTCGTCCTGATCGCGGCGTCGCTGATCACGCTCGTCGAGAAGCCGCTCACGTTCAGCTCGCTGGGCGCGTCGCTCAACTGGGGCGTCCAGACGATCCTGGGCCAGGGCGACTCGTCGTATGTCACCAGCCCGGTCGGCTGGATCGTCGGCTGGTTCTTCAGCCTCTTCGGGATCGCGATCATCGGAACGCTCACGGGAGCGCTCGTCGCGCTCGTCATCGACTTCCTGCTCAAGGAGGGCCAGGGCTTGGGTGCGTCGGGCTACACGGACCACATCGTCGTCTGCGGCTGGAACACGACCGCCCGCGACCTGATCGACGAGCTGAAAGGTGACGACTACCAATCGAAGGTCGTCGTCATCGCCGACCTCGAGAAGAACCCGGCCGGCAACGGCGTCTATTTCGTCCGGGGCGACGCGACCAATGTCGACGACCTCGAGCGGGCAGGGATCGAGGAGGCCGCCGCGGCGCTGATCTTCCCGATGGACGCCTCGGACTCGGCCGACATGCAATCGATCCTCACGATCATGGCGATCGAGCACGTCGCGCCGCAGGTCCGGACCGTCGCCGAGATCAACAACCCGCGCCATGAGCCGCACTTCCGGCGAGCGGAGGTCGACGAGGTCCTCGTCACCTCCAAGGTCGCCTCGCATCTGCTGGCCAGGTCGGCGCTCTACCCCGGGCTCACCGGGATCGTCACCGACATCGTGTCGGGTGGCGAGGGCTCCGAGCTTTACCGGATCAGCCTGCCCGACGAGTACTGCGGCATGACGATCGACGAGGTGTCCGCCCGGCTCCGTCGGGAGCATCGGGCGACGCTCCTGTCGGTGAACCGGGGCGGCCACGCCTTCGTCAACCCCGAGTCGACGTTCCTCCTGGAGCCGGGCGACGATGCCGTCGTCGTGGCCGAGTCGCTCGGGACGCTTGCGCCGCTCGAGATCGCCGACGTGAACGTCGTGCCCCGGACCGCGGCGGTCGTCCCGAGCGCCTAGGCGCCGGGAGCGCCGTGGGTCCGGTTCGCGGGTCCCGGCCGCGGCCCGGGTTCAGTCGTTCAGGCGGAACGGCGGATACGTGCCGGTCAGCAGCAGCGCGTAGGAGCTGACCCGGGTCGTCCAGCGATAGACGCCGCCGACGAACTCGACGATGCCGTCGTTCTGGCGGCCGCCGAACAGGACCGGGATCCAGGTGATCCAGATCAGCAGCGCCACGATGATCCCGAGGACCCACAGGATGAAGAAGTGGGGGATCAGGATGATCACCCGAACCGCAATCCCGACGATCGGGATCCCCCAGAGCCGGTTCTGCTCCTCGTACTCGTCGTACGTCAGCGTGACGGGATGGTCGACGCTGAACCAGGGATACCGGCCGGTGATGAGGAGCGCGTACAGCGCCGCCCGGATCGACAGTCGGATCGTCCCGCCGACGAGCTGGTAGATGAACGCGGCCTGGCGGCCGGTGAACAGGATCGGGATCCAGCTCACGAGGAACAGGATCGACACGATCAGGACCAGGAAGAACAGGACGAACACGACCGGGATCAGGAGGATCCCGCGGACCCAGACGCCGACGAACGGGATGCCCCAGAGGCGGTTCTGCCCGGAGTCCCGCGGAACGGCGACCTTGACGGGGTACTCCGAGCCCGGCGGCGGCCCGGGTGGCGGCAGGTCGGCTGGTCGCACCGGGACCGCTGGAGGAGCGGCCGGCGGAGGAGCGACCGCCTGTGTCGTCGCGTCCGGGACCGGCGCGGGCTGCGCTGCCGGCTGATCGGGCTGCGCTGCCGGCTGATCGGGCGGCGCGGCCGGCTGATCGGGCGGCGCGGGCACGTCCGGCGGCGGCCCCTCGGGCTGGGCCGGCTGCTCTGGCTGCGGCGGACCGTCGAACGACGACGACAACGGGACCCTCCTTCCCCTGTCCTGGGCGCGTCGCCCAGCAACGCGCCCAAGTCTACGCTGAGCGAACCGGCGCTCCGGGCCCGGTCAGGCTCGCTCGGAGGCCGTCTGCGCTGCGGCGGCGAACACGATCGCCACGAGCCGTGCGCCGGCATCCTCGTGGCCGCGCGCCCGATCCGCGAGCCAGCCCGCTCTCCCGGTGGTCGCGGCCATGTCGGTGGTGGCGGTCGCGCCCGCGTCGGCGGTGACCGCGGCGCGACCCAGCGCTGTCGCGACCGTCGAGCCGTCATCGGCGGCGGCGCGGATCGCGTCGGTGGCGGGTGCGAGCGCATCCAGCATCGTCCGGTCGCCGGTCGTGACCTTGCCCCTTGCCGCGACCTCGTCGCGAGCCGCCGCGAGCAGGTCCGCGAGGATCGCCGTCGCCGACGCGTTCACGGGGGCCTCGACCTTGGCCGCGGCCAGGCAGGCGAACGCAATCAGCGTGCCGCCCGTCGACGGGGCACGGCGGGCAAGCGCCAGCCCGATCGCCTTCGCGGCGGCTGCCGGATCCAGTCCGACGATCGAGGGCGCGACCTCCACGAGCGCGTCCGCTGCGCGTTGGGCCGTCAGCCCGAGGTCGCCATCGCCGGCCACGCCGTCGAGTCGGTTCAGCTGATCGCGGGCCTCGACGAGCGCGGCCGCGACGGCCACCAGCACGTCCGCGGTGCCGGCATCGCCCGTCACGCCTGGACGACGAACGGCGTCGCGACCGGGTGGTCCAGCAGCGCGGCCAGCTCGTCGTCGACCGCCATCAGGCTGACCGACGCGCCGGCCATCTCGAGGGATGTCGCGTACTCGCCGACCCAGACCCGGTGGACGGACAGCCCGTGCTCGTCGAGCCGCCGCGCCACGCGCCGGTAGAGGATGTACAGCTCCTCCTTCGGGGTGGCTCCGAGGCCGTTGACGAGGACGGCGACGCGCGATCCGGCGGGCCACGGCCGATCGGCGAGGATGGCGTCGACGAGCTCGTCGGCGATCCGGTCGGCGGGCTCCAGGTCGCCCCGGCGGACGCCGGGCTCGCCGTGGATCCCCATCCCGATCTCCATCTGGCCGTCGGGCAGCTCGAACGTCGGCACGCCGGCCGCCGGGATCGTGCACGGCGACAGCGCAACGCCCATCGTGCGCAGCCCGGCGGCGGCGCGGGCGGTGACGGCGAGGACCTCGTCCAGCGAGCCGCCGCGATCGGCGGCCGCGCCGGCGACCTTGTAGAGCAGGAAGATGCCGGCGATCCCTCGCCGGCGGTCGGCGCGATCCGGCGGTGCCGACGCGACGTCGTCGGCTGCGAGGAACGTCCGGATCTCGATGCCCGATGCCCCCGCGAGCTCCGTGGCAAGGTCGAAGTTCATGACGTCGCCGCCGTAGTTCCCGTAGAGGTAGAGCACCCCGCGGCCCGCGGACACGGCCTCGGTCACCTCGAGCATCTGGTCGGCGCTCGGCGATGCGAAGACCTCGCCGATCGCGGCGCCGTCGAGCAGCCCGCGACCGACGTAGCCCATGAACACGGGCAGGTGGCCGGAGCCGCCGCCCGTCACGATCGCGACCTTGCCGGCTGCGGGCGCCGACGCGCGCACGATCCCGCGGGACCCGACGCGGCGAAGCTCGGAGCCGTGCGCCGCGACGATGCCCTCGAGCATCTCGTCGACGAACCGCTCCGGGTCGTTGAGGATCTTCTGCATCGGACCCTCCCGGGGGCGATTGGGGATCCGGCGGCCGTGCGATCCGCGGCCGGCCGGACCGGCTACAGCGCCTTGACCGCCGCCACGAGCGCGGCGAGGCCGTCCTTCGCGTCGGCGAACAGCATGCCCGTCTTCGGGTTCGTGTACAGCTCGTTGTCGATGCCGGCGTAGCCCTTGCCCATGGACCGCTTGATGACCACGATCGACTTCGCGTGGTCCACGTCGAGGATCGGCATGCCCGAGACGGGCGAGCCGGGCCGGCGCGCCGCCGGGTTCGTGACGTCGTTGGCGCCGATCACGAGGGCCACGTCCGCCCGATCGAACTCCGGGTTGATGTCGTCCATCTCCTTGAGCTGGGGATACGGGACGTTGGCCTCGGCGAGCAGGACGTTCATGTGGCCCGGCATCCGGCCGGCCACCGGGTGGATCGCGTACTTCACGTCGACGCCGCGGCTCTCGAGGAGCTCGGCCAGCTCGCGGACGGCGTGCTGGGCCTGGGCGACCGCGAGGCCGTAGCCCGGGACGATGATCACGTTCTGGGCGTAAGCCAGCTGGATCGCCGCGTCGTCGACGCCGATCTCGCGAACCGAGCCGCCCTCGGCGCCGACCGGTCCCGCGGCGCCGTCGCCCCCGCCGAACCCGCCGATCATGATGTTGATGACCGAGCGGTTCATCGCGTCGGCCATCAGCTTCGTGAGGATCGCGCCCGAGGCGCCGACGAGCGCACCGGCGATGATCAGGACCGGGTTGTCGAGCACGAAGCCGGCCATGGCGACCGCGGTGCCCGTGAACGAGTTCAGGAGGCTGATGACGACCGGCATGTCGGCGCCGCCGATCGGCAGGGTCATCGTCACGCCGAAGATCAGGGCTGCGGCGAGGATCACCAGCATGACCGCGACATTCGGCGTGCCACTGGTGAACAGGAAGATCGCCGCGACGACAGTGACGAGGGCCAGTGCCGCGGTCACGAGCCGGCCGCCGGGGATCATGATCGGCTTGCCCGGGATCAGGCCCTGGAGCTTGCCCGAGGCGATCAGCGAGCCGCTGAACGTGATCGAGCCGATGATGATGTCGAGGACGATGAAGATGTTGGTGTCGAGCCGGATCGACTCACCGGCCGACGCGCGGGCCAGGTAGTCCTCGATCGCGATCAGGGCCGCCGCGCCGCCGCCGACCGCGTTGAAGAGCGACACCAGCTGCGGCATCGCCGTCATCTTCACGGTCCGCGCCGCATACAGGCCGAGTCCGCCACCGATCGCGATGCCGATCAGGATGATCACCCAGCCGGTCGCGCTGAACCCGTCGCCGAGCAACTGCCGGGCGAGGATGAGCACGGCGGTTGCACCGATCGCCACGGCCATGCCGCCGGCCGACAGGAGGTTGCCGTTGCGGGCCGTCGCGGGGGAGTTCATCCGGACGAGGCCCAGCACGAAGCAGACCGCGCCCGCGATCCAGAGGACGCGGACGAGGATCTCGATCCAGGCGAGGGTATCCATCGGCTACGCTCCGCCGTCCACGTCGGCCTCGGCCGGCTTCGGGGCCGTGGGCTTCTTGCGGAACATCTGGAGCATGCGGTCGGTGACGACGTAGCCGCCGACGACGTTCATCGTCGCGAACGCGACCGCCACCAGCGCGAGCACGTAGCCGATCGCGTCGTTCACCCCGGCCGCGATCAGCATCGCGCCGACGAGGACGATCCCGTGGATCGAGTTGGCGCCCGACATCAGTGGGGTGTGGAGGGTCGCGGGGACCTTGCTGATGACCGCGAAGCCGACGAGGATCGCCAGCGTGAAGACGGTCAGGTTGTTGAGCAGGTCCAGGACGTCCTGCGGGATCACGCCGCGCCTCCGGGGTTCAGCAGCTTGTTCACGGGCTCACTGACGATCGCGCCGTCGCGGGTGATGACGGTCGCCTTCGTGACCTCGTCCTCGAAGTCGAGATGGAGCGCTCCGTCCTTGACCATCCCGAGCAGCAGGGCCGAGATGTTGCGGGCGTAGAACGCCGACGCGCCCGCGGGCATCGAGGCCGGCAGGTTGTCGGGAGCGATGATCGTCACGGCGTTCGCCGTCTCGACCGTCTCGCCGACCTTCGACAGCTCGCAGTTGCCGCCGAGCGTCGAGGCCGCCATGTCGACGATCACCGAGCCCGGCTTCATCTGCTCGACGGCGGCCGCGGTCACGAGGACCGGCGGCTTGCGTCCGGGCACCTGGGCGGTCGTGATCACGACGTCCATGTTGCCGATCGCCTCGTTGAGCTCGGCCTGCTGCGCGGCGCGCTCCTCGGGCGTCAGCTCGCGGGCGTAGCCGCCGGCGCCGGTGGCATCGATCGTGGTCTTCAGCTTCACGAACTTCGCGCCGAGGCTCTCGGCCTGTTCGCGCGTCTCCGGCCGGACGTCGTAGGCGTGGACGATCGCGCCGAGACGCCTGGCCGTGCCGATCGCCTGGAGCCCGGCGACGCCGATCCCGAGGATCAGGACGTTGGCCGGCTTCGCTGTCCCGGCCGCGGTCGTCAGCAGCGGGAAGTAGCGGGGATAGGCGTTGGCGGCGATCAGGACGGCCTTGTAGCCGCCGACATTCGCCTGCGAGCTCAGGGCATCCATCGTCTGGGCCCGGCTCAGCGTCCGCGGGATGGCGTCGAGGCTGATCGCCGTCACGCCGGCGTCGGCGAGGGCCTTCGCGCCCGCAGGGTCGATCAGCGGCTGGAGGAGGCCGAGCACCGCCTGGCCCTTGCGCAGCCGGCCCACCTCCGTGGCGCTCGGCTTCTGGACGCGGAGGACGACGTCCGACATGGCGTAGAGGGCATCGGACGGGACGACGGTCGCGCCGGCATCCGCAAACGCGGTATCGGGGATCGCGGACCCGGCACCGGCGCCGGCCTCGACGAGGATCTCGAGCCCGGCGGCCGTCAGCTTGCCGAGCACTTCGGGTACCAGGGCGACTCGCCGCTCTCCGGGCGCGGTCTCCTTGGCGACGCCGACCTTCATGGGCACCACCTGACATGTGTGATCGACGGAACGACGTCCGTCAGCGGGACGCGTGAAGGATACCGACCGTCGAACGGACGCGTGGCGCAGCCCCGGTTGCGGTTCGGTGGCAGTCTTACGTCCTCCTGACGTTCCGCCGCGGACGGTCGTACGTCGGCCGCCCACGGTGCCCCGGACCACTCCACCCCCCCCAATGGAGGCGCCCGATGAAGATCCGACGCTCGCTCCTCGCCGGTCTGATCGCCCTGATGGCCCTGACCGCGGCGTTCGTCGCCCCGGTCACGACCTTCGCCGCCACGGCCGGAACCGCGACCGCCACGACGCCAACGACCACGGCCTGCACCGACGGCCGCTGGCCGGCATCGGTCCAGGGGGTTCCGACCGCCTACCATATCGGCGGAGCCGCCGGCGACTACGTCTGGCACGACAGCACCGGCTGGCACCTCCGCGTGACGCACCGCGGCAGCGGCAAGGTCGTGTTCAGCGGACGGGTCGTGTCGAGCGCCGTGATCACGTCGGCGCAGGCCGTGCGGCTCGAGGGGAGCGATTTCATCGCCCTCAGCGCCGACCACAAGACGCTGACGTACCGGTTCACGAACTACGGCAAGGTCGACGGCCTGAACTTCAGGACGGCGTGCGCCCGGCGGGTGACGTTCGCGGGCTCGATGGGAGCCTCGAAGCTGCCGATCGGCCGGATCTGGATCGGCCGGGCCAACCACCATCCGTTGCAGAACCCGTTCTCGGTCAGCCGCGTGAGCTGACCCGGGTCGCCTCTTCGCTCCACCGAACGGCCGGCGCCTGCGCCGGCCGTTCGGGCTGCTCAACGCACGAACGAGCCGGTCCGCTCTCGTGCGCTACCCTTCGCCCGCTCGTGGGCCCGGGTGAACCCGCTTCGCTCGGAGCGGTGTATCTCGTCATATCCGACGTCTGACACGAGCGGGAGAACGTTGCCGACGTGACCCCCCGGACCGGCCTGGCAGGCGCGGTCGTGCAGCGCAGCCTGGCCGACTGGCCGGTGGTCCTGGCCGCCCTGCTGCTGCTGATCTGCGCCACGACCCTCCTCGCGACGGGTGTCGTGTACGGCGACGCGGTGGCCGCGGGCGGGCTCCACCGAGCGCTGCTCGACGCACCGCCGGCCACGCGGTCGGTGGTCGTGGGCATGGCCGTCGGCCCCGGCCAGATGGAATCGCTCGACGCCATCGTCCGGCCGGAGCTCGAGCGGGCCATGACGGTCACCGGCGGCCCGGTGCTTCGTGCGGGCCGGACGGGCAGCTTCGCGGACGCCGCGACTCCGGCGGACACCGTGACCGATCTCACCGTGTTCGAGAGCGTCGATGGCATCGAGGACCAGGCGATTCTGGTCGACGGCTCGTGGCCGCAGGCCGGTGGCGAGCCGCTCCAGGCCACCACCTCCGACCTCGCGGCGAAGGCGCTCCACGTCGGCGTCGGTGACCGCCTCTCGCTGGCCAGCCGGAGCGACCCGAAGGTTCGTGTCGACGCGGTCATCGTCGGGATCTGGCGGGCGGACCCGACGGCAGCCTGGTCGCGTGGGGACCCCCTCGAGACGACGGGCGTCACGACCGGTGGCTCGTTCACGACGCGCGGGCCGCTGATCGTCCGCGACGCCGATCTCGTGGGGCTGGCCGGCACCTCCCGGATCGACGTCGAGTGGCGCGGTCTGCCGGATGTCGCGGCGCTCCGGATCGAGGACGTCGACGCCCTTCGAACCGGGGTCGCGGGCCTCGGCTCGCGCCTCGGTCAGGCCGTCCCGATCGCGAGCACTCCGCGAGTGACCACGGCTCTTCCCGACGCGCTGGACACGATCGGCCGGAACGTGCTGGTGAGCCGCAGCGGCGTGATCCTCCTGACGATCGAGTTCGCGATCCTGGCCGGCTATGCCGTCCTGCTCGTGGCCGGCCTGCTCGTCGAGCGCCGCCGCTCCGAGATCGCACTGCTGCGGTCCCGCGGCGCCAGCTCGAGCCACCTGACGTGGATGGCGCTGCTCGAGGCCGTCCTGCTCGCGGTCCCGGCCGCGCTGATCGCACCCTTCCTGGCGGTGGGGATCGTGGGGCTGCTTGGGTCGATCGGGCCGACGGCCGGGCTAGGGTTGCTGGGTGATGCACAGGTAAGCGTTCGGGCGGTCGTCGTCTCGCTCATCGGCGGCGCGGCCGCGGTGATCGTGCTGACGCTGCCGACGCTGTCCGTTGCCGCAAGTCCGGCCGGCGCCCGTGCGGCGGACGCGCGTTCGGCCACGGTCTCGCTGCCACAGCGGCTCGGCCTGGACCTCGCTCTCGTCGCCGTGGCCGTGGTGGCCCTCTGGCAACTGCGCCTCTACGGCGCTCCGCTGACTGTCAACGCGCGAGGCGCGCTCGGGCTCGACCCGCTGCTGGTCGCCGCCCCGGCGATCGGACTGATCGCGGGCGCGGTCCTCGCCTTGCGGATCGTGCCTCGCGCTGCCGAGATCCTCGAGCGCTTCCTCGTCCGTGGCCGGGGTCTCGTCGGATCCCTGGGCGGCCGCCAGCTCGCGCGCCGTCCGCTGCGCTACAGCCGGGCAGCGCTCCTGCTGATCCTCGCCACCGCGCTCGGCACACTCGCCGCCTCCCATGCCGCGACCTGGCTGCGCTCCCAGCATGACCAGGCGGCCTGGCAGGCCGTCGCCGACGTCCGCGCCGTGGCAGCCGATTACCCGACGCTGCCGTCCTGGGCGGCAGGCCCGGTCTACCGGTCGATTCCGGGCGTGACTGCGGCGATGCCGGTGATCGAGGTCCCGTTCGAGGTGGGACGGGCGATTCGTGAGGGCACGTTGATCGGCCTGGATCCGGACGCGGCAGGGTCGATCGCGACGCCGCCCGCCGGCGGCTCACCATCACAGAGTCCCCCGACCGCGCTGGCCCCGCTGGTTGCGGCGCGGCCGTCCGCGCCGGTGGTCGCGCTCCCGGACGGGACGCGCCGTGTCGCGGTGACCGTCGACGCGGCGTTCGAGATGGTCACGGCCGGCGGCGACGACTCCGGCCCGGCGGGGTCGATGGCGATCGAACCGGGGACGCCCGGGCTCGCGGTCGATCTCGTGCTGCGTGACGGGGACGGGCGACTCTTCCGGACGGCGCCGGCCGAGGGCTCGCTCGCCGGCCGGAGTCAGCGGCTCGTCGTCGACCTCGCCGACCCGACCGCGGCAGGCTTCCTGCCGACGTCGCCGCTCGCGATCGAGGCCGTCGAGCTCTCCATCTCGCCGCCGAGCTTCGACCCGATCACCGGGGCTGCGGACCTCGTCGGCCTCGAGGCCACGGCCAACGACACCGGCGACGCGTCGTGGATCGCGATCGCGATCTCCGGCGCGACGCCCGGCTGGCACTGGGACCGGACCGACGACGCGCAACCGCAGCCGTTTCCGATTGCCGCCGACCAGCCGAACCACGTCGCGCTCACCAGCAACGAGCCGGCGTTCCGCGGCCAGACCGGCGGCGTCCGGTTCCGCCTGGCGGCCGGTCCGGGCGCCGACGCGGGTCCGGAGCCCGAGCCGATCCCCGTCGTCGCGTCCGACACCTTCCTGACGATGTCCGGCCTGTCCGTCGGAGATCCCGTCCAGGTGTCGAGCACGGGCCGCACGATCGGCCTGCGGATCGTCGGCAGCACGCCCGGCCTCGCGCCGTTCGATCCGACGAAGCCGTACCTGTATGGCGACTTGTCGACCGTCGACCTCGCCCGGTTCGGCGCGACCACTCGCGTCGCGCAGGCCGACGAGTGGTGGATCCGCGCTGCACCCGGCGCCGAAGCGTCCGTCCTGACCGCGCTCCGGGCGAGCGGGATGGACACCGCTCGGGCAATCGGCCGGGAGGAGCTGACCCGGAGCCTGACCACCGATCCCGTGCCGCTCGGGCTCATCGGCATCCTGGGGCTGGGCTCGGTCGCCGCGATGATCTTCGCCGCGATCGGCTTCCTCGTGACCTCGACGGTCTCCGCAAGCGAACGCCTCAGCGAGTTCGCGCTGCTCCGGGCACTCGGCCTGTCGACCCGCCAGCTGACGTGGTGGCTGTCGATCGAGAGCATCTTCCTGCTCGTGGTCGGCCTGGCCGCCGGAGCGTTGCTCGGCGCGATCCTGGCGTGGCTCGTGCTGCCGTTCACGACCCTCACCCGGACGGGCGCCGCGCCGGTCCCGGCACCGGTCGTGGTGATGCCGTGGGACGTCCTCCTGCCGGTATACGTCGGCGCCATCGCGCTGTTCGTCCTCGCCCCCCTTCTGGCCCGCCGGCAGCTGCCGGACGTCCGGATCACGGGCGTTCTCCGCGCGCGGGAGGGCTGAGGTGTCGAGCGTCCTCGTCGCCCTCCGGCGCCTCCGCGACGATCGCGTCCCGGCACTCGTCCTGGGGCTGCTCGTCCTCATCACGGCGACCGTCGCCGGGCTCGCGCCGCGGATCGTCGACCGCGTCGGCGACGATGCGCTCCACGGCGTGGTGGCGGCAGCCGATCCCATCCGACGCGACGTGACCTTGTTCGAGGAGCAGTCGCTCCCGGCCGATCCCGCGGACCCGCTCCACGTCGTGGACGAGGAGGGCGACCGGCTCGACGCGCCGATCCCGGACTCCGTCTCTCGGCTGTTCTCGAGCCGCTCGACGGTCGTCGACAGCGCCCGCTTCGAGGTTCGCAACCCGACGAACGACCCAACCTTCGTCCGGTTCCGGATCCAGCCCGGTGCCGAGGCGAGGGTCCGGTACGTCGCCGGCGCCGCGCCGGCGACGACGGCAGAGACCGTCATGCTCCCCGAAGAGCTCCGGCGGTTCACCCAGTTCGCCGACCAGCCCGCGGCAGAGCCCATCCAGGTCCCCGTCGTGGCGGCCGCGATCTCGAGCGAGTCCGCGAAGACGCTCGGCGCGACGGTCGGGGGCTCCTATTTCCTGTCCCTCGATCAGCGGGATTCGCTCGTGGGCCGGGCGGTGGGCGTGGTCGCGCTGCGCGTCGACGGCATCTTCGAGGTCACCGACGAGCACGATCCGTTCTGGTCGAACGACCAGACGATCAACCACGTCGGGATCCGGACCCTGGGCGGCGACACCCGCCTGCTGGACATCGGTGCGTTGCTGCCCGCCTCGGCGTACGCGGGCCTCGCCGACGTCAGCAACGCCTTCAACGTCCCGGTCCGCTACGCGTGGCGGCACTTCGTCGACGCGAGACGGCTCACCGCCGCAAGCCTCGCGACGACGATCCGGGACATGCGACGCCTCGAGTCCACCTACCCTCAGGCGCAGACCGGCACCGCAGTGCTGAACGGCGTCGCGATGCGCACGGGCCTCCTGGGGCTGCTCGTTGCCCATCAGGCCCGCTGGTCGTCGGCGAGCGCCATCCTGACGGTCGTGGCGCTCGGCCCCGCTGCCGTCGCGGCCGCCGCGCTCGCCCTCGTCGCGACGCTGGCGGCTCGCCGCCGCCGGCCCGCCCTGGCTCTCGTCCGCGGACGAGGCGCGACGATCGGACAGGTGACGCGGGCCGTCCTCCTCGAAGCCCTCGTGATCGTCGTTCCGGCGGTGGCCCTCGCCGCGCTGGCCGCAGTCTGGCTCGTCCCGGCGGCGAGCAACTCCCAGACGTTCGTGGCCGCCGCGGCGGTCGGCATCGTCGCGATCCTCATCGTCCTGGTGACGGCGCTGTCGGGACTGCGCGGCGCAGGTCTCTCGACGCGGGTCCAGGACGACGTGCCACGCGGCCTCTCGATTCGCCGTCTCGTCTTCGATGGGCTCGTGATCGTCCTCGCGGTGGCCGCGGCATGGCTCCTGCGCGAACGCGGCATCCGCGGCGCGAGCAGCGCGACGACCCTCGCCGCGGCCGACCCGCTGATCGCCGCCGTGCCGGTCCTCGTCGGCGTCGCGGCCGGGCTGATCCTCGTGCGCCTCGCCCCGATCCCGCTCCGGGCGCTTGGTCGCGTCGCCGCCCGCGGCCGCGGGCTCGTCCCGGTCCTCGCCCTCCGGCACGCCGCCCAGGGCGGCACGACGACCGCGATTCTCGTCGTCCTGCTGCTGGCCGCGTCGATCGGCGCGTTCTCGACCGCCGCCCTCGTCCACCTCGACCGAGCAAGCGTGGCCTCGTCCTGGCAGGAGATCGGCGCCCCGTTCCGGATCACGGCCCTCCCCGGGACCCTGCCGTCCACGTTGGACGTCGCGCACCTCCCGGGCGTCCGGACGGCCGCCACGGTGTTCCAGTCGCTCGTCGCGATGGGCGAGCATCGACAGCGACCACGCCTCCTCGCCGTGGACCTCGCCGCATACGAATTGATCACCGGAGGGTCGCCCGGGGATCTCGCTCCACCCCCGGAGATGCTCGCCGAGCAACCGGCCGGCGGCGTGATCCCTCTGCTCGTGTCGGAGTCGCTCGCGACGCGACCCGACGGGATCCACGTCGGTGACGCCTTCCCGATCGCGGTGAGCGGCTATCCGTTCCAGGCGCGGGTGGTCGGCGTTCGCCGGACCTTCCCGAGCGTCGACGCATCCTCGTTCTTCGCGGTCGTCAATCGCCAGCAGCTGAAGGCGGTCCATCCGGAGGCGCTGCTCGGTCCCTCCATCGTGCTCGTCGACGCGCCGGAATCGGCGGGGCCGGCGATCCAGTCGGCCGTGATGGCCGCGACGCCGATCGGGGTCGTCGAGAGCCGGCTCGCCTTCGAACGTGACTTCACCGGCTCGCCGGTCACGGCAGCGATCCAGGCCGGGATCCTCGTCTCGGGCGTGGTCGCCGCCCTCTATGCAGCGGTGTCGGTGGCCGCGGCACTCGCCTTGTCGGGCGCGGCGCGGGCGCGCGAGATCGCTCGGCTCCGGACGATGGGGCTGTCGCGACGGGACACGCTGGGCCTGGCGACCCTCGAGCACGGTCCGACGGTCGTGATCGCCGCCATCGCCGGCATCGCCCTCGGCCTCGGCGTGTTCCTGCTCGTCGAGCCGGGCCTGGGCCTCGACGGCCTGATCGGGTCTCGGGTTGACGTGCCGTTCACCATCGATGCTCGGCAGCTCGGGGCGATCCTCGGTGTCGTGCTGGCGATCGCGGCGTTCGGCGTCGCCTTGGCAACCTGGACGCAGCGGCGGGGCACCCCGATCGCGGCGCTGCGCGGAACGACAGATTGAGAACCGGACGGGAGGGCCGCGCCGCGACGAAGTCGGGTGCCGCGCACGCGAACGACGGAGACCTCGTCACGGAGACCGAGGTCATCGACCTGCCGCCCGGCGGCCTGGTCGGCGGCTCCTCGGTGGAGCATCTCCTGCGCTCCAGCGGCCCCGATCCCCGGCGTCCGCGCCTGGCGGTCGACGGCCGCCAGATTGTCTGCGAGGGCCTCGTCCGGATCTACAAGGTCGCCGACCTGGAGGTCGTCGCGCTCCAGGGGCTGGATCTGGTCGTCAGCGTGGGCGAGATGATCGCGATCGTCGGTGCGTCGGGCAGCGGCAAGTCGACGCTGCTGAACATCCTCGGTGGGCTCGACACGCCGTCGGCCGGACGGGCGGTCGTCGCCGGCCACGACCTGGGGCAGATGGGCCGCCGCGAGCGGACGCGCTACCGCCGCCGCGTCGTCGGGATGATCTGGCAGCAGACGGCCCGGAACCTGCTGCCGTACCTGACTTCCCAGGAGAACGTCGAGCTGCCGATGACGCTCGACGGACGGCCGAAGCGCCCCGAGCGGGCGCGGCTGCTGCTCGAGCTGGTCGCGCTGGGCGAGCGGCTCGACCACCGCCCGGAGCGCCTGTCCGGCGGCGAGCAGCAGCGGGTCGCGATCGCGGTTGCCCTCGCCAACGAGCCGGAGGTCCTGTTCGCCGACGAGCCCACAGGCGAGCTGGACACGACGACCTCGCACGAGGTCTTCTCCCTGCTGCGACGGGTCAACGAGGAGCTCGGAACGACGATCGTGATCGTCACCCACGACGCGCTCGTGTCCGAGCAGGTCCAGCGGACGGTCGCGATCCGGGACGGCCGGACGTCGACCGAGACGGTCCGTCGCAGCGCGGTCTCGGACACCGGCGAGCACACCCTGATCAGCGAGGAGTACGCGGTGCTCGATCGGGCCGGGCGGCTCCAGCTGCCGAAGTCGCACGTCGCCGCGCTCGGGCTGAAGGATCGGGTCCGGCTCCGGCTCGAGGATGGCCACGTCGAGATCTGGCCGGACGTCGACGCGACCCCACCGAGCCGCCCGAACCCGCCGGAGGACGCGTCGTGACCGCGCTCGACGCCCCGCCCCGGATGGCCCATCCCGATCCCGACGGTCCCATCCTCCGGGCCGTCGACGTCGTCCGCGACTACCCGTCGGGCGACACGATCATCCACGCCCTCCGTGGGGTCAGCATGACCGCCGAGCCCGGCCGTCTGATCGCCGTCCGCGGCCGGTCCGGCAGCGGCAAGACGACGCTGCTGAACATCCTCGGCGGCCTCGATCACCCGACGTCGGGCCAGGTGTTCATCGACGGCGACGAGGTCAGCGCGATGAGCGAGGACGAGCTGGTCGACGTCCGTCGTCGGTCGGTCGCGTTCATCTTCCAGGCGTTCGGGCTCGTTCCGATCCTGTCGGCGGCCGAGAACGTCGAGGTCCCGCTCCGGCTCGTCAAAGCCGACGCCAAGGTCCGCGACGCGCGCGTCCGGGAGCTGCTCGAGATGGTCGGCCTGGGCGGGCGGATGAAACACCGACCCCACGAGCTGTCGGGTGGCGAGCAGCAGCGGGTCGCGATCGCCCGGGCCCTCGCCAACCGGCCGCGCATCCTCCTCGCCGACGAGCCGACCGGCCAGCTCGACTCCGAGACCGGCCACGTGATCATGCTGCTGCTCCGCGATGTGGTCCGGACGGAAGGCGTCACGGCGATCGTCGCGACCCACGACCCCGTGATGCTCGACGTGGCCGACCAGGTCCTCGAGCTGCGCGATGGCGAGCTGTTCGAGCACCCGCTCCGGGTCTGAGTTCGGGGAGTCCGGCAGCGAACCGATCACCCAGTCATCCGGAGACTCCTGGCGCAGATGCCGGGGTGGACGTGTCCCGCTCCGGATCATCAGGATCGGAAGGTAGCCGCGGGCGGCTAACCCAGGGCGAACGGCACCCGACGAAGTCGCATGGACTCGCGCGAGCAGTCTCTGGGTGCATGCATGAGCGGGATCGTCAGGCAGTCCCCACGAGTCCCGCGCCGGCGGCGACGATCACGAGCGTCACGATGTAGACGTGGGCCGCGGCGCCCCACAGGATCGAGCCGGTTCGCCACGTCACCCAGCCGTAGATCGCGCCGCCGATGAACGTCGAGAGCAGCTCAGTCTCCGGCTTCGTGAGGTGGGTCAGAGTGAACGGGAAGAGCGCGATCACGAGGGCGATCGGCCCGAACACGCGGGCCAGCGCGAGCATCAGGAAGCCCCGGTACAGGAACTCCGTGGAGAACAGGTCGAGCACGTTCGTGACGAGGAGGCTCGGCAGCGGCTCGTCCGACGGGGCGTAGTAGGCGCGGTAGTCCGGCTGCGCCGCGAGGACGAGGACAATCGGCGTCATGACGACCGCGCCGGCGACCGCCAGGCCGAGGCCCCAGCGCCAGTCGCCGAGCCGGAGCCCGTAGCGGCCCGGCCGGTCGCGGAACCCGACGAGGATGATCAGCATCGGCACGACGAGGAAGAGGACGACCCGACTCAACGCCTGGAGCCGCTGCTCGCCTGGGTTCCGGTCGTAGCGCAGGAGTTCGTCCGGGATCAGGGTCCGCTGGAAGTCGAAGATCACGATCAGGATCGTCGCGACGACGACGACGGTCGAGCGGACCGGCAGCTCGAGTCCGGCGAGTCGGAACGTCCGCAGGTCGCGCTCGTCCGGCGGGTAGCTCGGCATCGTGAACATCCGGGCCAGGAACGCGCGGGCAGGGGAGGGCCGGGGCGCCGTCACGCGGCGGAGCCTAGCAGCGGCTCGCGGCTGCTACCGTCAGGCCCCGGACAGGGCGCCGAGGTGCTCGGTGAGCCGGAGATTCTCGCGGTAGTCGATCGGGACCTCGACGAGGGCGGGTCCCTCGACGTCCAGCGCCCGACGGAGCGTCGGCAGCAGGTCGGCGGCGGAGTCGGGCCGGAAGCCGGCGATCCCGAACGACTCGGCGTAGGCGACGAAGTCCGGGTTGCCGAACTCGACGCCGAACGGGCGGCCGAACTCGTTCCGCTGCTTCCAGTCGATCAGGCCGTAGCCGTCGTCACGCCACACGACGACGGTGACGTTCGCCCCGATCCGCTTCGCGGTCTCGAGCTCCTGGCTGTTCATCAGGAAGCCGCCGTCGCCGCACAGCGCGACGACCTTCCGGTCCGGATGGACGAGCTTGGCCGCGATCGCGCCCGGGACCGAGATGCCCATCGCGGCGAAACCGTTCGAGATGATCACGGTGTTCGGCTCGTAGGTCTGGTACAGGCGGGCGACCCAGACCTTGTGGGCGCCGACGTCGGACACGACGATGTCGTCCGGACCGAGCGCCTCGCGGAGATCGGCGATCGCCCGCTGCGGTGTGATCGGCAGGGCGGCGTCCGACGAGCCGGCACTCCCGGCGAGCTCCTCCAGGAGGGCGGTCCGGAGGTCCGCGTGGACGAGGGTCTCGCGCGCCTCGTGCCGCTCCCCGGCGTCGCGGCCGCTGATCCCGCGGGGCTGGACCGCGGCGAGGAGCCGCCGGAGGCTTCCGTCGATGTCGCCGACGAGCTCGACCTCCGGCCGGTACTGCGCGTCGACCTCGGCGGGCTGCGTGTCGATGTGGACGATCCGTTTCCGACCGTCCGGGTTCCAGCGGGCCGGTGCGTACTCGACCAGGTCGTAGCCGATGCAGATGACGAGGTCGGCTCGGTCGAACCCCGACAGCACGTGGTCGCGGGCCTGCAGCCCGACGGCCATCAGGCTCAGGTGGGATCGGTCGTCGAGCGCGCCCTTGCCCATGAACGTCACGGCGACCGGGACGTGCAGCCCCCGGGCGAAGGCCCGCAGCTCGGGCGCGGCGCGCCGCCGGAGGACCCCGTTCCCGGCCAGGACGAGCGGCCGCTGGGAGGTCGCGATCAGCTCGGCGGCGCGGGCGATCGCCTCGTCGGTCGGCTCCGGGAAGTACGTCCGGCCCGGCAGGAGCGGCCGCGCCGTGTCCGCGACGTGGGCCGCTGCGAGGTTCTCGGGGAGCTCGATGTGGGTCGGCCCGGGCTTCTCGAGGACGGCGACGCGGAAGGCCTTGCGGACGATCTCCGGGATGGCCTCGACCCGCTCGACGCGGGTGTTCCACTTCGTCACCGGCTCGAACATCCGGACGATGTCGACGACCTGGTGGGCCTCCTTGTGGAGCTTGTCCGAGCTGGCCTGGCCGGTGATCGCGACCATCGGCGCGTGATCGAGGAAGGCATCGGCGACCCCGGTGATGAGGTTGGTCGCGCCAGGTCCGAGCGTCGCCATCGCGACGGCGGCTCGCCCCGTGAGGCGTCCGTACACATCGGCCATGAACGCCGCACCCTGCTCGTGGCGGGTGGTCACGTGGCGCGGCGCGTCGCCCGCCGAGCCGAGGGCGTCGAGGATGTCCATCGTCTCCTCGCCCGGCACGGAGAAGACGTACTCGCAGCCCTCGGCGGCGAGACACTCGACGAGCAGCTGTGCCGCCGTCCGTTCGGTCGTGGTCACGCCGGCGAGCGTAGCAGGCACCGCCGCGGCGGCTCGTGCCAGGCGCAGAACCCTGGCTCGTCATGCATGTTGCCGCCCGATCTGGGTGGCGACAAGGATCGCCGGGACGCCTCCCTTGCCGGGCGCCGCGCCTACGCCTCGACGAGCGGCACGTCGACGATGTGCTCGGACAGGAACCAGACCTGCATCTCGTGGCGTCGGAGGACGTCGCCCATCAGGAGGTCGTTGGAGCCCCAGTCCTTCGATGCCTCGGTGGCATCGAGTCCCGCCCGGACCTTCTCGATGATCGTCTCGTGTGCGTCCAGCAGCCGATCCAGGATCACCGGCACCTCCTCGGCGCCGTCCGGCGGCCGCGGGATCGTCGTCAGCTCCGCTGCGTGACGGGGGTCGCCGACGCTGATCCCGCCGAGCATCTGGACGCGCTCGGCGAGCATGTCGACAAGTTCCAGCTGCTCCTCGGCGTGCTTGTCGAACAACAGATGGAGCTGGTAGAAAGTCGGCCCGGCCACGTTCCAGTGCGACTTCTTGTAGAGGGCGTACAGGACGTCGGTGTCGGCGAGGATCTCGTTCAGGAGCTGGCAGCTCTCGGTCCGCGCCTGGGCGGAGAGGGCGATCGGCAGCTGGCGGAGCGATCCGTATCGCTGGATCTCGGGTGCGCGCTGACCGAGGCGCGGCTCGGCGGACAGGCGCCGGCGCGAACCGCCTTCGGTGGAGCGCGGGGTCGGGTGGGAGCCGTTGCCACCGAACGAGCGGCGGCGGGTCTTGGTCGCCATCGAGGTCCTCCGTCGGCGATCCGGACGGCGCGCGGACGGCGACGCCGACCGCCGTGCTCCGAGGCTAGGACCGGCGCCGGGTCAGCGACGCCACCGAAGGCCCGGTTCGGGCTTGCAGGAGCGTGGCGATCCGCTCCCGCGGTGGCTCAGCCCCGACCGGGCGGTGCGCCCTCGAGGAGGACCTCGAGCACGCGGATCCCGAAGGTCTCGAAGAACTCCGAGAGGTCCGGCCACAGCGGGTCGTCGAGCGAGCGATCGGCCGGTGGGCGGAGCCAGGCCGAGGCGAGGGCGATCTCGACGAACGGGCCCTTGACCCGCCGCCCGACGTAGGCGTCGACGATCTCCGGCCCGAGGTCCGCGAGGCGCTCGCGGAGATCCCGCTGGATGTCGGCATCCAGGCCGCGACCCACGGACCCGGTCGACAGCCGGAGGAACTTCGGAACGCCCGGCAGGCGGCGCGACTCGCCTTCATCGACCTCGTAGTAGTCGACATGCTCGAGGACCTCGCCGTGGCCGATCCCGTCGAGCGTCGCGACGGCCCCGAGGTTGCCGCCGTACGCACGAAGCGCCGAATCGAGGTCGGCCCAGACGGTCAGCATCGCGAGCTGGTCCCCGCCGTCCGCCGGACGTGTGGCTACGATGTAGCGCTCCAGCCCGGGCGTCCGCATCGCGGTGGGGACGTAGTCCCGCTCCAGTGCGACTCGGATCTCCTCGAGCTGCCCGGCGGGAATCGTGCCGTCAACGACGCGTAGGATCACCGGCTTCCTCACCCCTGCGTGCCGGCGCCTGCTCCGGCACCTCGGCGATCGCCGGCCCGTCCCCGTGGGCACCGATCGCCTGCCTCGATCCTGGTCTCACACGCCCGGAGCTGCCGAGCGCGCGCGCCTGAGACTTCGGTGGACGACGGTGGTCGTCGTCGGGGCGATTGTAGTTGCCGGTCCGGGCCGCGTCACAAGGCGGACGGGTCCACGTCTCCCGGGGCCCTCAGGGCGCCGGCGTGATCGGCGGGTCGGCCGTGCCGCCGTCCGCGGGTTCCTCGATCGAATCGGCGCTCTCCTCCTCGATCGCATCGTTCTTCGGGGGCGGCTCGATCGGGTCGGCAGGCTGGAGGTCGAGCTCGCCTTCGAGCTCGAGGTCGTCGGGACCGCCGCTGTCGATGTCCTCGTCGAACGGTCCGTCGAGGACATCGTCCTGGTCGGGCCCCGGAGCGTCGGGGTCGTCGACCTGGATCGCGAGGACGTCCGGGCCCTCGTCGTCGGTCATGCCGCGGGTCGTCCGCGCTGCCGGGTCGATCACCGAGCTGTGCATGAACCGCCGCCCGCCACGATCGACCTGGTGCCAGATCCGGTTGCCGCTCACCGGCTGGCCGCGCTTCGTCGTCCCGAACACCGCGACGCGGGCCCCGCGCTGCAGCCGCCCGACGACGTTGCCCTTGCCCGGAACTCCGCCGGGCGACGACCGAACCAGCGCAACCGGCACCACGACCCGGAAGGGCACGCCGGGCCGCCCGGCCGCCGGCGGGTGGTGGGTGCCGCCGGGGTGATGGACCGCCCCATGGACACCGCCCCCGCCCCCGCCGCCCGCGCCGGCCGGATGCCGGCTCGCGAAGATCCCGGCGTACGCCCGGCCGAGACCGACGTGCCGGCCGCCGCCTAGCTGGAGGGCTCCGGCGGCCTCACGGAGCATCGATCGGGGCATCCGGACGGGAGCCCTCGCGATCCCCGCCCTGCGGTGGTCATGCAGCGGGTCGTACACGTCGCCGTTCGGTAGCCAGAGGACGATGTGTCCGCCGTCGAACGCGGGATCGCCCGTGAACTTCGTGCGCTGGATCGGCGCGTACGAGAGCTGCAACCCGATCGCGTGGCCGGCGAGCCGGAGCGCGTCGAGCCGGTCGAAGTCGATCGGGGTCCGGACGATCAGGCGAACGCCGTGGCGCCTCAGGACCGCCGCGACCTGGGTCAGGCTCAGCCCGGGCGAGTGGGAGTCGGGGACCGGCTCGCTGCTCTCCCTGCGAACCTGGGTTCCGGTGAGGCTGACCCCGGAGTCGAACTGGGCTCCCATCGCCGCCACGAACGCCGTGCAGTTCGACCAGCCGGACTTGACCCGGACGCCACGGGCGTTCAGGTGCGTGCTGCGGTCGCCGCTGATCGCGGGATTCTGGGCCTGGAACCTGATGGTGCCGCCTGCCACGATGCTCCCCCTGCGTGTTCCGCCGCGAGGCTACCCGTCGTCCGTCTCCCGCCCGTCACGGCTGCGGGAGTGGCCCGCCGTCGCCGTCGGCCCAGCCTCGAGGACGTAGCCGACGCGCGGCGCGGCGGGCCGAAGGAGCTGTCCACAAGCCCTAATTGCGTGCGGCTCATTCGAACGTGACTCGGAGGCGTATGATTCTCGGCAGCCCCGGCGCAGGTTCCCCCCGACCTAGCGCCGGGCCGTCACACGTCGGTCGCCTACGACCGACGCGCGACCTCGTCGACAGACGGTGACGCCCGGTACGGGTTCTCCGCATGTCGTTGTTTGAGGGCCGGTGGGTTCAGTGCCGGCGATAGGGAGGTCCAGTGAGAAAGCTGATGGCGGCGCCGGTGGCGGCGCTCCTGTTCCTGCTCGTCATGGCCGGCACGGTGGCCGCGCATGACGCGACCGCCACGATGACCTGCGGTGCGGGTGGCACCGTGGTCAACGTCAACGGGTCCGGCTGGCCCGCTGGTTCGACGTACTCCCTGACGGTCGACGGCGGCTCGGTCCAGGGCCCGTTCGACGCCAACACCGGCGCGACCGACGTCCACGACGCCGGAAGCCCGACGGTCGCCCACACGGCGGTGGTCACGTTCCACTCGGCGGACGGTCAGACGCAGTTCGACTTCGTGTTCAATCTGAGTGCGGAGGCGTGCGCCCAGACGCCGCCCAGCCAGTCGACCGATCCTGGCCAGTCGACCGAGCCCACGCCGAGTGGTGGCGAACTGCCGACGCAGAGCGCCGGCGTGACCCCATCTCCCTCGAGCCAGGTCGAAGGCATCAGGGGAACGCCCGGCACGACCCCGCCTCCGACCGATAGCCTCGGCGCCCGCCAGGCCCCGAGCGACGAGTCATGGCGGATCGCCCTCGTCGTCCTCGCGGTCACCGTGCTCATCGCGCTCGCCATCCCGAGGCCGAAGCGAAGCAACAAGCGGCGCTAGCCGCTCACGACTCGGTACCCCGAGACCGGGCCGCATGGCGCAACGGGAAACGACCTCCGGGTGCTCCGGAGGTCGTTCAGGTTCAAAGCGGATGGCCCGCCCGGAGGGATTCGGGCGCGCCCGAACAACAGCGCTACGGCTGCGGTGGCACGAGGAGCCGGAACAGCTGTCGCGACCCGGGCAGGCCCTTCAACTCGTGAACGCCGGCGTCCTGTAGCGCCAGGCCGGAACCCTCGAGGAGGCCGGCGGTCGTCGATGAGACCAGCACCTCGTTGGGGCCCGCAAGTGCGAGCACCCGCGCCGCCGTGTGCACCGCGATTCCTCGGGCGTCATCGCCGACGAGTTCGATTTCCCCGGTGTGCAGGCCGACCCGGATCTCGAGGCCGATCACCCGGACGGAGCGAGTCATCCCGGCTGCGCACTGAGCGGCACGGGCGGGGCTGTCGAAGATCGCCAGGAGCCCGTCGCCCGTCGTCTTCACCTCGCGACCGCGGAAGATGTTCAGCTGCTCGCGGAGGCGCGCGTTGTGGGCGGCCAACAAGTCGTGCCAGGCGGCATCGCCGACCAGCTGGAGCCTGGCTGTGGAGTCGACGATGTCGGTGAACAGGACCGTCGCGAGCGACCGGGTCCCTGCCTCGTGCAAGGCCGCGCCGAGGGCACGACCGCTGGCGCCCCACTCGATGGCGACCCACGGCTCGTCACCGATCACCCACTGGTCGTGGCCCGGCGGGATGTCAAACACCGTGTCAGGCCCAACGTCGAGCGTCTGCCCATCGTCCATCACGACACGCACCGCGCCGGACATCGAGTAGCCGAGATGGCGGATTGGGCACGATGTGGCTCCCATCAGCGGGCCGATGTCGGTCGACCAGCGCCAGCCCGGCTCGAACCGGCAGTGGCCGACCATGGCGTCGTCGAGCTCGACGGTCTCGAACCGGACGTTCGGCGCCGTGCGGACATCGTCCGGTGCCGCGAAGCTCTTGGCCTGCAATCGGGGCATATTCGGCCTGCCTTCACGGTGGCGCCGATGGAACGGCCACATCATGCGGTCTCGGGTCGAAACGCGTCGCACGCCAGCGGAGCTCCCGCCACCGAGAGGGCTTCGGGCGCCTACGGAAAGCACACGAGCCCGGTCCTGGCGAAACGCCCGTCGCGTTACCGAGAGTGCGCTCGAGTCTGCCTCCGACGACCGATTTGCGGGAGGCGTGACGGCGCTCGATCCGAGGCGACCTGGGCGTGTGCGGCGGGGCCTTCGGCCGAAGATGTGTCGTCATGGCCCGCCCGGAGGGATTCGAACCCCCGACCTACTGATCCGAAGTCAGTCGCTCTGATCCACTGAGCTACGGGCGGACGGCCCGGATCATACCGCTAGCGGCAGTGCCAGCCGCCGTCGACGATCAGGTCGACCCCGTTCACCGCCGTGTTCTCGAGCAGGAACACCGCCGCGCCGACGATCTCGTCCATCGTCGCGAGGCGGCCCATCGGCGTCTCCGAGGTGTATTTCTCGATGGCCGCCGGCTTCTCCGCCCAGTACGGGCTGTTGCCGACGACGCCCGGGTGGATCGAGTTCGCGCGGAGCGGCTTCAGCTCCTCGACGAGCGTCCGCGTCAGCCCGACGACCCCGCCGTTGACCGTCGTGACCGTCGTCGAGCCCGGGTACGGACGTTCCTTTGCCATGCCGCCGAACAGGAGGATCGACGCGTCGTCGGTGAGCCGGTCGACGAGCTGGTGGACGACCTCCGTGTAGCCGACGAGCTTCAGGGTGACGAGCCGGAGCCCCTGCGTGAAGTCGTACTCCCGCACGGTGTTCTGGTCGCGTTCGATCGCGACGAGCACAAGACGCCGGACGCGACCGACGTCGGCCAGCGCCGGGGCGATCGTCTCGGGCTGGGCGAGATCGAACACGACCCCTCGGACGCGGCCCCCGCCCTTGCCCGCCGACGAGACGGCGAAGTCGACGTTCGCCGCCGACTGTCCGGTGAGGATCACGTCGTCGCCCTTGTCGGCGTAGTGGCGGACGAGCTCCAGGCCGATCGCGCGCGTGCCGCCGACGACGACCACCGCACCCTCATTCGACATCGTTGTCCTCCTCGAACTTCGTCCAGGTCGGCACCCAGCGGTAGGCGTGGCGGACCGGGGGCTGCGGCGCCTGGGTCTCGAGCCAGCGGACCCGCTCGGTGCCGGTGTTGTAGAAGCCGTGGACGCCGCCGACGGCCGAGAACACGACGTCGCCGGGCCGGAGCGTGTAGGGCTGCCCGTCGAGCTCGGCCTCGACCACACCGGCGAGGAAGACGTAGGCCTCCTCGAACGGGTGGTCGTGCTGCTGGGCCGACCCGTTCGGCTCGTAGTCGACCGTGAACATCGTCAGGAGGTCAGCGCCGAAGACGCGATCGACCAGCATCTTCACCGAGATCCCGCTGTAGGCGAGGAGGGCGGTATCCATGCCGGCGGGCTTCCGGCCGCGGGCCGGGTCGTCGACGCGGAGGGCCTCCGCCTGCGGCGGCGTCCCGTCGTAGTGGCCGACGAACCGCACGGCCGGATCGCCGAAGCGGGGCCGGACGGCCCGCCCGACGAGGTCGGCGGCGTCGAAGGGCGCCCGGGAGAAGAACGTGTCCTTCCGGCCGCCGTCGGCCGGCAGACGCTGGGGCGTGTTCAGCGACAGCCAGCGGACCTCGCCGTCGCCGCCGTTGGCGAGCGCGTGCCACGTCCCGATCGTCATCAGGCAGAAGTCGCCGGCGACCAGCCGGTGGACCGCTCCGCCGATGTCGATCACGAGCTCGCCCGGAGAGGACGTACAGTGCCTCCTCGAACGAGTGGACGTGTCGCCGGAGCCAGCCACCGGGCGCGAAGGACCCCGCCGCAAGCTCGGTGTGGACAGCGCCCTGGTCCGCTCCGACGAGGACCTGCCGGGCCAGGCCGGAGGACCGGTTCGAGGCAGGCTGGGGGCGCTCGGTGAACGACCAGTCGATGCGCCCGACGTGGTGCATGGAACCTCCCGGGTCGACCGAGTGTGCAGTGGCGCTGTACACGTGTCAAACGGCGATCAGCGGGCCGCGTCCGCCTCCGGATGGGGCGCGGTCTCAAACGGCTTCGACCGCCGGCCGAGCACGAACCAGATGCCGTGGACCGGCTCGGAGCCGGCATTGAACAGCCGATGTGGCGTCGTCGAGTCGAACGTGATCGCGTCGCCTGGGCCGAGGACGACCTCGTCGAAGCCGATCGTCACGCCGAGCGAGCCGCTGAGCACGTACCCCCACTCCTGGCCGGCGTGCCGCTGGAATTCGTGCTCAGGGCTTGAGGCGCCGCCGACCTCGTACGTGACCCGCAGGAAGTCGACATTCGGGATCGAGGCCGTCGTCAGCCGCTCCCAGACCACCCCCGACGCCAGGCGGATCTGCTTCCGATCATCGGCTCGCTGCACGGGTTCCTGCGGCAGGCGGATCTCCGCCCATGAGGTCTGGGGGCCGTCGGCGTCCTTCTCCAGGGGGTCCGCCTCCGCATCCGGGAACAGCAGCTCGTCGAGCGAGATCCGGAGCTCGCTCGCCAGTGCGTACAGCGTCCGAACCGACGGCCGGGCGCGACCGGTTTCGACCTGGGAGATGAGGCTGGCCGAGACTCCCACGCGATCCGCAAGCGCGCGCAGGCTCAGGCCCCTCGCCTGGCGGACCTCCCGGAGGTGGCCGCCGATCTCGCCGTACTCGGGCGCCGAACCGCTGTCGAAACGGGCCACGCCACCTCCTTGAGACGCTCGTCGCGAGGCATCGTAGCCCCGGTCCGTCGTCGCGGCGACGTCGCCGATCCAGACACCAAGCCCGGTTGCCTTCCGATCGCGCTGTGTAGCATCATTGAACGCCACGCATGGCCGGCGACGCCGCCGCCGTCGGCCCCGATCACGCGAAGTCATGGGGTTGAGCCGTGTCGCGACCGTTCGCCTCCCCTGGCGCGCAGACCGTCGACTGGGAAGAGCGGGTCAACCCGGACCGGCTCCGCACCTACCGGTTCGGCCGCGCGAAGGCGGCGCTCGAGGCGTCCGACCTCGGCGCCCTGCTGCTGTTCGACTTCAACAACATCCGCTACGTAACGAGCACCCACATCGGCGAGTGGGCCCGCGACAAGATGACCCGCTATGCCCTCCAGACCCGCGGCGGCAGCCCGCACATCTGGGATTTCGGGTCGGCGGCGAAGCACCACCGGCTCAACTGCCCGTGGCTGCGCCAGGAGAACATCCACGCCGGGATGGTCGGGCTGCGCGGAGCGGTCGCCCCGGACGCCGGGCTCTTCCGTGCCGCCGCCCGCGAGATCTGCGAGATCCTCAAGGCCGAGGGCGTCCTCGACATGCCGCTCGGGATCGACATCGCGGAGCCGCCGATGATCGCGGCTCTCGAGGCGGAGGGCATCACCGTCCACGACGGCCAGCAGGTGATGCTGGATGCCCGCGAGGTGAAGTCGGTCGACGAGATCACCCTCCTCAACACGGCCTGCGCGATGGTCGACGGCGCCTACCAGCTGATCGCCGAGCGGTTGAAGCCGGGGATCAAGGAGAGCCAGCTCGTCGCCGAGGTCACGAAGCTCCTGTTCGATCTGGGGAGCGAGCACGTCGACAACATCAACGCGGTGTCCGGCGAGCGCTGTAGCCCGCATCCGCACGTCTTCAGCGACCGGATCATCCGGCCCGGCGACCAGGCGTTCTTCGACATCATCCAGACGTTCGTCGGCTACAAGACCTGCTACTACCGGACCTTCGTGGTCGGCAAGGCGAGCGACGCCCAGCGCGACGCCTACAAGCGGGCCCGCGAGTGGATCGACGCGTCGATCGAGCTCATGCGCCCCGGCGTGGGCACCGACCAGGTGGCCGGCGTGTGGCCGAAGGCCGAGGAGTTCGGCTTCTCGAGCGAGATGGAGTGCTTCGGGCTGCAGTTCGGCCACAGCGTCGGGCTCTTCCTCCATGAGCGCCCGATCATCAGCCGCCTGAACTCGCTCGAGCATCCGGTCGAGATCAAGGAGGGCATGGTCATCGCCCTCGAGACGTACTGTCCGGCGACGGACGGCTATTCCGCCGCCCGGATCGAGGAGGAGGTCGTCGTCACCGCCGACGGCCCCCAGGTGATCACCCGGTTCCCGTCCGCCGAGCTGTTCGTCGCCAACGCGTACTGAGGTCCGGATGGCATCGACGAAGCCTGCTCCGCCGTCAACCGCCCCTGGCACCGACGCCCGGCTCGGGCTGTACCGGGTCATGGTCGAATGCCGGACGTTCGAGGCGCGCGCCCAGGAGCTGTTCTTCGAGGGCCTCGTCCGCGGGACCACGCACCTCGGGGTCGGCCAGGAGGCGGTCGCTGCCGGGTTCGGCGCGGCGATGCGCGACGACGACTACTCGTTCGCGACGTACCGCGGCCACAACCACGCGCTGGCCCGCGGGACGCCGATGGGACCGCTCTACGCCGAGCTGTTCGGCCGCGCCAACGGCCTGATGGGCGGCAAGGGCGGCTCGATGCACATCACGAGCGTCGAGCACTCCATGATGGGCTCGTACGCGATCGTCGGCGCCCACCTGCCGATCGCTCTCGGCGCGGCGTGGTCCGCCCAGTACCGGAAGTCCGGCCAGGTGGCCGTGTGCTTCTTCGGCGACGGCACGACGAACATCGGCGCGTTCCACGAGGCGCTCAACCTCGCCGCGGTCTGGAAGGCGCCGGTCGTCTTCGTCTGCGAGAACAACCAGTACATGGAGTACACGGCGATCGCCGAGGTGACGGCGGTCGCTCGGCCGGCGGCGGACCGAGCGTCCGCCTACGGGTTGGAGCCGATCGTCGTCGACGGCAACGACGTCGATGCCGTGTTCGCGGTCGCGACCGCCGTGATCGAGCGGGCACGGAGCGGGGCCGGGCCGTCGCTCGTCGAGGCGATCACGTACCGCCACGGCGGACACTCCCGGGCCGACCCGGGCAAGTACCGTCCGGACGACGAGGTCAAGGCATGGCTCGCCCGCGATCCGGTCCCGACCTATCGCGCACGGCTCGAGGCGGCGGGCGTCGACGCCGCCACGCTCGACGCGATCGAGGCGGACGTGACGGCGAAGGTGGCGGCCGCCGAGGCGGAGGCCCGCGAGGGTCCCGAGCCCAGCCCCGACGTGATCGAGACCCAGGTCTGGGCGGACGGGGGCTCGGCATGGCGGAACTGAATCCCCAGGCGGATGGCTTCGCGGAGCTCAGCCTCCGACCTCGGATGGTTGGGTGATCGATCATGGCTGAGCTGACGTACCGGGCCGCATTCGCGGCGGGGATCGCCCAGGAGATGGATCGCGACGAGACCGTCGTTCTGATCGGCGAGGACGTCGGCGCGGCCGGTGGGGTGTTCAAGCTGACCGAGGGGCTGATCGATCGGTTCGGGCCCGAGCGCGTCCGCGACACGCCGATCAGCGAGCAGGCGATCGTCGGGGCGGCGATGGGCGCCGCGATGACCGGGCTCCGCCCGATCGCCGAGCTGATGTTCAGCGACTTCTTCGCGGTGACGTGGGACATGGTCGCCAACCAGATCGCCAAGACCCGCTACATGACCGACGGCCAGGTGTCCCTGCCGCTCGTCCTGCACACGGCGAACGGTGCGGGCCTCCGGTTCGGCGCCCAGCACAGCCAGGCGATCGAGAACTGGGCGATGGCGATCCCGGGTCTGAAGGTCGTTGCGCCGTCGACGCCGGTCGACGCGATGGGCCTGATGGCGGCCGCGATCCGCGACCCGGACCCGGTGATCTTCTGCGCGTCGAAGGCGCTGCTGCCGACGAAGGGCGACGTCCCCGACGGCGAGAACGTCGTGCCGCTCGGGCAGGCGGCGGTCGTCCGCGACGGGACCGACTGCACGATCGTCTCGATCGCGTCCATGGTCCCCCGGGCGGTCGAGGCGGCCGACCGGCTCCAGGCCGAGCACGGAATCTCCGCCGAGGTGATCGACCTGCGCTGCCTGATCCCGCTCGACGCCCTGGCCGTCCTCCGGTCCGTCGCGAAGACGAGCCGCCTGTTCACGGTCGAGGAGAACCCGCGGGCGCTCGGCTGGGGCGCAGAGATCGTGTCGATCGTCGCCGACGAGGGCTTCTACAGCCTCGACGCCCCGCTCGTCCGGATCACCACGCCCCACATCCCGCTGCCGTCGGCGCCGGTCCTCGAGGACGCCGCGATCCCGACCGTCGATCGGATCGTCGACACGATCCATCGCCGGCTCGAGGACGCGAAGTAGGCCGGCGATGACGACGGTCGCGGTCGTCGGCACGGGACGCATGGGCGGTGCGATGGCCCGCGCCCTCGCCCGGGCGGGCCACGAGGTGATCCTCCAGAACCGGTCCCGCGAGCGCTGCGTGCCCCTCGCCGACGAGATCGGCGGCCGGATCGTCGACACGCCGGCCGAGGCCGCCGCGGCCGCCGACGTGACGATCACGATGCTGGCCGACGACGCCGCGGTCCGGTCCGTGTTCACCGGGGCCGACGGACTGGTCGCCGGCGCGCATGCCGGCGGCGTCCTCGTCGACATGAGCACGGTCCTGCCCGACACGATCCGGTCCGTCGCGGACGCGGTCCGGGCGACCGGTTCCGGGCTCCTCGACTCGCCGGTGAGCGGCAGCGTGATGCTGGCCGAGACCGGCGCGCTGACGCTCATGGTCGGGGGCGAGGCCGAGGATCTTGATCGGGCGCGTCCGGCGCTCGAGGCGGTCTCGAAGACGATCTTCCATCTCGGGCCGCTCGGGTCGGGCGCGGTGATGAAGCTCGCGGTCAACACCGTGATCTTCGGCCTCAACGGGGCCGTCGCCGAGGCGCTTGCCTTGGCCGAGGCGTCCGGCGTGGACCGGGGCGTCGCGTACGACGTGATCGCCGCCGGCGCCGCCGGCGCGCCGTTCGTCGGATACAAGCGGGCCGCATTCGTGGAGCCCGAGGCCACGCCCGTCGCCTTCTCTCTCGCGCTCACCGAGAAGGATCTCGGCCTGATCCTGCAGACCGCCGAATCGGTCGGGCAGCCGTTGCCGCAGACCGCCGTCAACCTCGAGCTTGTCCGCGCCGCGGCGGCCGACGGCCGCTCGGGCAACGACCTCGCAACCGTCGCCGGCGAGCTCCGGTCCCGTCGGACCGGGACGCCCGTCGCCTAGCTGGAGGAGGAGCCAGGGGGATCGACAGCCGACACAGGAGGCGCCAGGCAGTCCACCGCATCGGAACCCGTCACGCCGCCGTCGGCGCCGGCGGATCGCCGCATCTCACACGATCGGGATCGCTTCACGGGCACCAGGATTGGAGGAGCAACCATGGCCGACCGGATCCTCATCAAGAACGCGATCGTCCTCACCCAGGACCCTTCGCTCGGAGAGCTGCCGCAGGCCGACGTCCTCATCGACGGCGACACGATCGCCGAGGTCGGCCCCAACCTGTCGGCCGAAGGGGCGAAGGTGATCGACGCCGCGGGCGACATCGTGATCCCGGGCTTCATCGACACCCACCGGCACACCTGGGAGACCTCGATCCGGACCAGCGCGCCGGACTTCGCGCTCATCACCTACTTCGGCTCGATCCTCGACAAGTTCGCGCCGCACTACCGTCCCGACGACGTCTACGCCGGCAACCTGTGGGGCAGCCTCGAGTGCATCAATGCCGGGATCACGACGCTCGTCGACTGGTCCCACATCATCAACACGCCCGAGCACGCCGACGCGGGGATCCGCGGGCTCCAGGAGGCGAAGATCCGGTCCGTCTACGCGTACGGCTTCGGCAACACGTCCCTCGTGGACTGGTGGTTCGGGCCGGACTACGCGGGCAGCGTGCTGACCTCGGACGGCCCGGACGCGCGCCGGATCCGGAAGCAGTACTTCAACTCCGACGACGGGCGGATCACCATGGCGCTCGCGACCCGCGGGCCGAACTTCTGCAAGCCCGACGTCGTCCGGCATGACTGGGAGCTCGCCAAGGAGCTGGGCCTCAACATCACCGTCCACGTCGCGATGGACCGGTTCGGCTACACGAAGATGCAGGTGGCGATGCTCCGGGACATGGACCTGCTGTACCCGAACACGACCTACGTCCACGCCTCGCACTTCACGGACGAGGAGTGGAAGCTCGCGAGCGACTCGGGCGGCAACGTCTCGTTCGCGCCCCAGATCGAGGTCCAGATGGGCCACGGCTGGGCGCCGGCTGTCACCGCCCTGGCGCACAACCTCCCGATCGGCCTCTCGTCGGACGTGGCCACCACGGCGCCGTCGGACCAGTTCACCCAGATGCGGTCGATCTTCGGCTCCGAGCGCGGCCGCAAGCACCAGGAGGCGTGGGAGGCCAACCTCGACGGGCTCGAGGCATCGCCCGGGCTCATCACCTCGCGCCAGGTCCTCGAGTGGGCGACCCTGGGCGGGGCCAAGGTCGCGGGGATCGAGGACCGGACCGGTTCGCTGACCCCCGGCAAGAAGGCGGACATCGTCATCATCGACGGGTCCGCGGTGAACGTCGCGCCGGTCATCGACCCCGTCGGGGCGGTGGTCTGCGCGGCCGATGTCTCGAACGTCAAGACCGTCCTGGTCGACGGCGAGATCCTCAAGCAGGACTTCAAGCTCGTCGCATCCCTCACCGAGCCGCGCAAGGCAGTCGAGGCGTCACGCGACTACCTCCTCGCGAAGTTCGGCGACCCCGAACCGGGGTGGCTCCCCGCCAAGGCGATGGCATAGGCAAGACTTCACCGCGTTCGTCGCGGATGGGCGTCGAGGGCAAGGCGCCGGCGAGGACCGTAAGCGAGCGCACTTGAACGTGCGTGAGCGCGGACCGCAGCCGGCAACGAAGCCATCGGCGTCCAGGCACGACAGCCGCTGACCGCAAGAGGAACACACCATGGGCGCCCGGCTGTCCCCCACCGGGCGCCCTCCCTTCTCTCGTCCGTCGGCTCGTGCTTGCGCCCGAGCGATCGCTGGTGGTACACATCCGCAGTGCCCCGTCGTCCTGACCAACGGCCCGCGCACGCCCGTCCCCGGATCCCGGACCAGGCGACCGCGGAATACCTTCGACCGCATCCGCTGACGCCGCTCGCCGACCGCGACCGCGGCGCGTCCGGCCGCCGCCGGTTCGGCCGTCGGGTCGCAGGGCTGGCGTTCGCCGCGGCGGCCCTGGCCGTCTCGATCCCGCTGGTCGGTGCGGCCCTCGGGCAGGCCGCCCCGCCGCCGATCGCGCCGCTGGCGGGTGGTGTGGCCGGCGCCGTCAGCGATCCGTCGCCGAGCCCGAGCCCAACGCCGATCTCGTTCGCCGAGCCCGTGGTCGACAGCCGCCTGGTCGCGCGGCGAGCCACCGATGCCGACGGCCCCCGGGCCGTCGTCGTTCGGGGGGTCCCGCCGATCGCCGGCCTGACCGGGTACCGCTGGCCGATCACCAACGGACGCGTGACCCTGCCGTTCAAGGCGATCCCGGGCGGCGAGTTCAGCAAGGACGGCAAGCTGTTCCACGACGGCGTCGACATGGCGTCGTTCTGCGGGGCGCCGGTCGTCGCCGCCCACGACGGCGTCGTCCTCGCGGCCGGCCGCCGGTTCGACGACGAGATCGGCTGGGTCGGCGACCTGGGGCCGTACTACCGCCGGCTCGACAAGGGCGACCTGTGGGGCCAGCTGCCGATCGTCGTCGTCATCGACGACGGCAACGGCTACCGCTCGATGTACGCGCACTTCCGGGATGTGACCGTCCGGGCCGGCCAGACCGTGCACGCGGGCGAGCTGATCGGCCACGAAGGCGCCACGGGGCATGCTTCCGGATGCCACGTCCACTACGGACTGTTCAGCCCGTTCGAGACGAAGCTGTTCGGCGTCCGGGCCGACATCGTCCGGCGGATGAAGGTGCCGAAGCACGAGATCGCCCGGATCGACCCGCTCCTCGTCCTCCCCGGCGGCGATGTCGCGCTCCGCACGCGATCGATCGCGAAGGCGATCAAGGCCGCGGCCGCGGCTCGCTAGGCCCCGGGTCGAGGTCGCGCGCGCCCGGGAACGATCAAACGACAGCCACGAGAGCCTTCGGTGGCGCGCAGCCCTCCAATTGGTCCATCTGCCTCGCGTCCGCGTTCAAGTGACAGCCCCGCAAGCGGTTGATTTGGCGTCGGCCCGCTACACCGAAAGGCGGACTCCTGGGGCTGCCGAGACTGTCATTTGATCCAACCGGCAGAGCTCGGCCGACGTGGATCCACCGCGGATCAAGGGGAAGGTTCGGGAAGGGCGAGGATGGCCCGGACACCGCGGGCGATCGAGTCGAGTGCTCCCGGCTCGACCCGGACCCACGTCCTGAGCTTCCACTCGCCTAGCGAGTCATAGGTGAGCCGGCCGCGTACATCCATCGCAAGGGTCACGCCACCGACGCCGTCGTGGGTCGCTCGCAAGGTTGCAACCGCGTCGTCGTTGAAGACGCGCTCGCCGGCCCAGCCTCGCCAGTCACGAGCGAGTCCCTCGAACCAGTCGGCGAAGCGATCCGGCGCGCCGCCCCACGACTCGAACTCGAGCTCGGTCGACGCCGTCAGGCGTTCGGCCTCGATCCGGATCGGCATCGTGGCCCGGAGCCATCGGACACCCAGCGGGCCGCAAACAGCGTGATCACGCCCGTGCCCGGTGTGCCGATCGTGACGGGTTCAGGTCGCAGATGCGGCGCGAGGACGTCGCTCACGAACGAGGCGGGTCCTGGCGGCGGTAGCGTCGGGCGATCGTCGCGTAGGCGGGCAGACGACCCAGCGAGCGGGCGAGCGACAACGCCGACCCGTCCCGGCCTTCCACCGCGAGCAGCGAGTCCGTCGCGGTCGCGTCGGCCGGACGCGCGTCGACGGTGGCCAGGTCGATCGCGATCCGGCCGGGCTCGGCCGCGCCGAGGGCCGCCACCTCGTCCTCGGGGAGACCGCCGGCCTCGTACTCGAGGCGGATCTCGGCCTCCGACCGCCAGCGCGGCCGCCGCAGGAGGATCGCCCGCCATGCCTCGGCGACCGCCGGCGTCACCGTCCCGTCGCCGGGTCGGGGGTCCGGACCCACGTCCTCGCCCCGGGTCCAGCGCGCCGCCCGGTGGACGAGCGCGTACTCGTCCAGGTCGGCGTAGGCATCGAGGGCGTCGACCGGGGAGGCGTCCCCGAAGATCGCCCGGACCGACGGCCCGAAGACCTCGGCCAGGTCGAGGTCGATCGCCCGGACGGTCCGGTGGAAGTACACCTGCAGGTAGAGGAACAGCCGCGCCCGCAGGAACAGCTCCAGCGCGCCGAGACCGGGCTCGTACAGCGTCAGGCCGCGCTCGCCGACGAACGAGTAGCGCCGAAGCCGCTCTACGTCGACGTCGACCGCCACGCCCGTCATCCACGCGTCGCGCCGGACGTAGTCGAGGTTGTCGACCGTGAAGACGCCCGACAGGAGCGGCTGCAGCCAGCGGACCCAGAGCGGCATGTCCGGATCGGCGAGGGCCGGCTTGCTGACGAGGAACGAGACCCAGGACGGCTCGATCGACTCGCCGGTCGCGAACGCGTCGCGCTCGGGCTGTGCGCCCGGGGCCCGGCGGAGTCCGCCGATCAGCCCGCCGAGCTCGCGCTCGATGATCAGCTGCGAGAGGTCCTCGTGGGTCAGCCGCTTGCCGGCCGGCCGGCGCGGGTCGGGCGGGGCGGCGAAGTCGATCAGGACGTGCTCGTCGAAGAAGTGGGCGAACGGCCCGTGGCCGACGTCGTGGAGGAGCCCGGCGATCCGCAGCGTCTCGACGACGAGGCCTTCGCTCGGTGCCGGCTCGCCGCGCCCGGCCAGCGTCCCGCTCAGCGACGGGTACAGCGCCCGCGCCCAGAGCCCGGCCTCGTGCATGACCCCGAGCCCGTGGGTGAACCGGGAGTGCTCGGCGGTCGGGAACACCCAGCGCGCGCTCTGGAGCTGGCTGATCCGACGCAGCCGCTGGAGCCAGGCCGTATCGAGGAGGTCCTCTTCGGCGGCGTCCTCCTCGGGGAGCCCCGCTTCGCGTGCCTCGGCCGGCGTGAGCCGCTTGGTCAGCTCCACGTAGCCGTGGATGGGGTCGCTGATCAGGTTGACCGCGGCGAACGGATGGCGGGCCATTCAGCGGGGCTCGTACTGGCGGGCGGCGCGGACATGGGTCGACGCCACGTCGGCACGGAGCGTCGCCGGCTCGAGGACCTCGACGTCCGCTCCCCACGACAGGATCCACAGCCGGATCTCGATCGGACCGGCGACCGTCGCCCGCCACGTCAGGCTGCCGTCGTCGGTCGCCTCGACCCGCTCCGAGGGGTGCCAGCGCGCCTCGCGGACCCGGCTCGCGACCGCCGGCGAGAAGCGCAGGACGACGTCGATCGGCTCCTGGTCCGCGATGATGTCCCAGGCGCGCTCGAACATCCCGGCCACGACCTCCGACTCCGGCGGCGGGAACGAATCCGGCGTCACGGAGACGTCGAGCATCCGCTCGATCTTGAAGGTCCGGACCGCGTCGCGGGTCTCGTCCCAGCCGACGAGGTACAGGGCGTGGGTCGAGAGCGACGGCTCGATCAGGTACGGCCGGACGCGCGCGGTCCGTGGCGCCGCCTCCGGGGCATACGGCGCCGGGGCGTACTCGAACGCGACCACCCGGCGCTCGGCCCAGGCCTGGGTCAGGAGATGGACGTGCCGGCTGAACGCCTCGTCGGTCGGTCGTCGCGAGAGGGCATCCAGGCTCCGGTCGACGTGCTCGCGCAGCGCCGGCGGCAGGATCGCCGCCAGCTTCTCGAACGCCGCCGCGAGGTCCGGGTCGTACGTGTCGGCGTAGCGGACCATCAGCCGCGCCGACAGCACGACCGCCATCGCCTCGCTCCGGGTCAGCTTCAGCGGCGGCAGGAAGCCCTCGGCCTCGAGGCCCCAGCGGCCCGACTCCGACCAGAGCGGCATCCCGAGCTCGCCCTCGATCGAGCGGAGATCGCGATACACGGTCCGCACCGACGAGTCGACGCGGTGGGCGATCTCGGACGGCTTCATGCCGTCCGGGTGGGCGTTCAGGAGCGCCAGGATCCGGGTCATCCGGGCCAGGCGATCCCGCTTTGCCGATCCGTGCTCCTCGTCCATTGCGGCCATGATCACCGGCTGCGCGACGCGGCGCAGGCCGTGGCCGTCGTCCCGCGGCCTCCGATCATCCCGTCGGCGCGGTCAGCTCGACCGGGCTGCCGCGGTCGGTCGCGGTGAGGTCCACCCGCACCGTCGACTGGAGGGCGCCGGGCTGGATGTCGGCCGCGTCGCCGTTGACGCTGCCCGCGATCCGGCCGATCTGGCCGTCGAGGAAGACCCAGTAGTCGAGCTGGCCGCGCCAGCGGGCGAGGTCGGCGTCGCCGATCAGCCAGGCCGCCTGCGGGAACGCGGCCTTGAAGGTCGGCCCGTCGATCGCGATCCGGCACTGGCGCGAGCTCGCCCCCTCGACGATCGCGACGCCCCTGGATTCGGCGGCCGCGCGCGCCTCCGGCGAGAGGGCGGTCCGGAACGCCGTCAGATCGAGGTCCGGGTCGACAACCTCGCCGGGGGTCGCCCGGCGCCACTGGGCGAACGGCGGGCGAATCCACGTGTCGGCGCCGAGCGTGGCCGCGCCATGGAGCCCGAGCTCCCGGCTCGAGGCCACGTACGCCAGCCAGTGCACGTCGGCGACGTCGCGCTCGCCCGAGAGGTCGACCGACCCGAGCGACCGCCCGTCGAGCGTCGCATCGAGATGAACGGTGAGCCGGGCGGTCGGGCCGATTCCCATCGGGCCGTCGCAGGTCGGCGGGTCGTGGTCGAGAGCGGTCGGCCCGAACCGGGACGAGGCCGCGATCCGGTCGCGCAGCGCCAGCTCGTTGCCCATCGCGACCGCGGCGAACACCATGCCGGTCGCCGCGGCGAGGAGCGACCCGACGACGACACCGCGGAAGACGCGATGCCGGCGCAGGGCCGCGGCTCCGAGCCATCGCCGGGCGATGCCGAACCCGCTGAAGAGACACGTCCCGATGAGCGCGAGGACCCACGGGTAGGCGGCCTCGACGGACGGCAGCAGGGTCTGGGCGCCGCGTCCGCCGAGCTGGCCCGAGACCCCCGCGATCGACGGGACGAGCAGAAGGAGACAGCCGGCGGCGAGCCAGACCATCGCCGCGAACCCGCGATCGCTGCGTGCCACGGGCGGCCAGACGACTCCCGCGAGGGCGACGAGCGCCGGGACCAGGGCCGCGACGCCGACGGCGACGTCGGCCGGGCCTCCGGGCCGGTAGCCGATCAGGACCTCGACGGCGGCCACGATCCAGCACGCGACCAGGACGAGGCCGATGAGTCGCAGCTCCAGGATCCGGACACGCACGCGCAGCACTCCACGATCGGGCGGTGGTCGGGAGTCTACCCGGGCCCCTCCGGATCATCGTCCGACCGGGTCGGCGCAAGTACCGGGGGGAGGGGGACTGACGGGTCATCGTTCCCGCAGAACCATCGGCCGAACATCCCGTCACCACACCAGATCGACCGAACGTCGGACCGGGACCATCCGGTCGAGGGGTCGATCACGAATGGACCACTGACGGGCAGGACGCCCGAACCAATCGAGGCCAACAGGACGGATCGGTGAACCATGGCAGGCCAGGCACGTCGAGGGGAACGGGGAACGGGGCGATCGTCTCGCGCCGGCTCGTCCTGGCCGCTCATCGCGGCGGCCTCCGCGGTCGCGTCTGGGTCGGACACCGCCACCACGATCTCGTCCAGCCCGGCGCCGAGCCCGACGGTGAGCCCGGAGGTCCGAACCCGGGCGACGTACCGGAACCTGATCATGAGGGGCCTGGCGCCTGACGAGGCCGCCAACCTGACCGCCTATCTCGCGGGCATCTCGGTGGCCGAGACCCACTGGACGCTCCGCCAGATCAACCAGCTGCTCTTCCTGCGCGAGATGAACCGCAACGGTCACTTCGCCGAGTCCTCGGATCCGCCCCTGCACTGACCCGGGCGAACCCGCTCCTGCCCACTGCCCGCCGAGGCGCCGGAACCCTCCTCCCGTCGTCGCGGCATCCTTCCCCGAAGCGGCGCCTTCCCTCTTACAGGGATAAGGATGCACCGGTAGAACCTCCTCCCTACCGGGGCTCCCGAAGGCGTCGCTTCGGGGCGTTTACCCTTTGGGCAATGTCGAGCGTCATCCACGAGTGCGCGTCGTGCGGCGAGAGGCTCCTGCCGGCAGATCCCGTCGTCGGGGTCCACCGCAGCGTTGCGGTGGATGTACCTGGCAGCCCCGAGCCGATCATGTCCACCGAGCACGGCTACGTTCATCCGGGCTGCGAGCAAACGGCTCGACTGCGCGGCTACGGCCGCGTCGACGGCGAGGACGGAACGCTCGTCGAGGTCGACGCGAGGCGTCACGGGGCATAGGAAGGCCCGCCGTCGCCGTCGGTCTAGCCTCGAGGACGTAGCCGACGCGCGGAGCCCAGATCCAGAATCCTGCGGCGTACTATCCAGCCAAGACGAAGCCGGATCCCTCGATGCCGTGGTCCGTATCCAAGGCGGGGTTGGCTCGTCGGCGGAGGGCGGCTGTGGGCATCATCGCGTGGATCGTCTTGGGTGCGATCGCCGGCTGGATCACAAACCTGATCATGGGCGGCAAGGAAGGCGTCATCGCCACCATCATCCTGGGCATCGTCGGAGCTGTCGTTGGAGGTTTCCTCGCGGGAACCGTCCTCAAGGTGGCAGATGTGACGGGCGTCAACATTCAGAGCATCGTGGTCGCCGTCGTGGGTGCCGTGATCGTCGTCGCCGCGTACCGATTCTTCGTGGGTCGACGCACCGCCGTCTGACGACGACCCTCGCGAGCGGCCCGCCGTCGCCGTCGGTCTAGCTGTCACACGTAGCCGACGAAGCGGAGCGGTCGACGTGGCGGCCTAGGTCGTGGTGAGCACGTCAGTGACACGCGCGATGCGCCCGTCGGCGGCGAACTCGATGACATCGGTTCCGGCGGACGACTCCGGCGGGTCGCCACCCTCGCCCGCCCAGGTGACGCCCAGCCGACTGTCCAGCATCCTCGGGGCGCTGGTCGCCCAGACCCGGAAGCCGGGCAGGGCATCGTGCGTGGCCGCGATCAGGGCGACTAGCGCCGCCGGTCCCACGACGCCATCGGGTACCTCATCGTCGGAGTAGACGCCATCCTCCGCCCAACACTCCTCCAAGAGCGCTGCCGCGTGCTCTGGCTCGTTCCAGGCTCGCTCGTACCGCTGATAGGCGTCCTCGGGTCGAAGCACCGGCGGAACCTCGGTTGGTGATCGGGAGGTGGACTCTAGCAGCCGAGGTCACAACTCCGAGCGGGCGTCCTCCCCGGCGTCGCTGTTGTAAGGCCACGCGACAGCGCCTGATCGGCGAGGGCGAGACACCTGATCAGGCCGAGCGCCTGGTCGCTCAGTGGGAGACTCAGGGTCGCCCAAGACGGCCTCGAGCGCGACGGCCGGTACTGGGAGGCTGGCTGGGCGTGGCTGCTTGCCAAGAAGCGCTAGGTGGCCTTCCGACGGGCCGAGGCGGGCTGCAGGGTCGCGGCAATCGCGGACCCGCGGTACTGCAGACGAGTCGCGTTGGCGCCGCGCCTGGAAACCACGACCTTGGTTGACGCACGGGCCGACTGGTCCGCGGAGCCGTCGACTCTCCCCCCCGTCGACGGCTCCGCGGAGCCGTCGACTCCCGCTCGACGCCACCCCGATCCGCGTCTCAGCGGCGGTAGTCGCGGGGGATCGGCGCGACCTTGTCGAGCCAGGCGCGGCGGTTGTGGCGGGCGACGTCCTCGGAGGTCACGCCGAGCGGTAGCGGCAGGACCGTGTCGGCCCATTCCTTCACGGACATCGGACGCCTGGGCGGTGTCGTCGACCGCGGCGGATGGCCGCCCGTCGACGTGCCGGCCGATGTCGTCGGATATGCCGCAAACGTCGTCGGCCCGAGCTCGAAGAGCGTGGCCCGACGAATCGTCCTCTCCTGCAATGCCCCCGGGTTGTACGAGCTGCGCGCCGGGTTGCGCACCCACGAATCGCCATCAGGCGGGATGGAGAACCGGAACGACGAACCGAACAGCCCGGCCTCGAGACCGGGCACGAGCTCGCGAGCCGCGAGCGTCGAAAGCAATCGCCCGGGGCAGTTGACGTAGATCGCGCCCGGATTGCCGATGTCGCGAGTGGATCCATCGACGAGGAAGTCCTCGGCGTGCCGCGCCGTACGGCTGCCCCGCTCGTCGCGGCAGTCCGAACCGTGGCAGTCCCGACGAGCGCTCGCGTTCGGGGCGTGGCACGAGCCTCGGCGCCAGGCGAACCGTCGCGCCGCGGGTGGCGAGCAGCTCCGTGCAGCCGTAGCACGTGGCGGTTTTGGCGGCCGGTTGGCCGTGGAGGATCGCCCGCGCCTCGGCGGTCAAGCCCGCCACTCCGGGACCGTCCACACGAACCGCGCCGGCATCAGGTCCGGGCCGAGCTCCACGCGCTCCCAGAGCCCGCAGGACCGCATTCAGCTCCTCGGGCGTCCATGACCAGTCGATCGCCGGCGGGATGTCCCTGAGGGCCTTCGCGGCGTCCATGGCGCCGATCTGCTCGCGGATGTCGGCCAGGCGGGCGTCCCGCGTCGGCTTGTCGATCAACCCCTCGCCGTACTGCTCGATCCAACGCTCACGCTTCGCCTCGAGCGCTGCTCGCCGGGTGTCGTCCCGGTCGGCCATCTCGACCAGGTCGTACGGCACGCGCAGCCGGGCGGCATCGTCCCGGACTGCTGGCATGAGCGCCCGCTCCGGGACGATGTAGGGCCGCGAGTGGCTCTTGTCCGAGGCCCCGAGGCTGCATCGGTAGCGCGGCGTCCCCTCGCCGCTCACCGTGCGCCCCATGGGCGTCCCGCAGTGGCAGACGAGCAAACCCGTGAGCCGATGCGGTTTCCACGTCCCGCTGCGGTCCGACCACGCCCCGCACTCCGGCCGGCGTCGACGCCGTAGGATCGCTCCGGATGGCCCAGCCGCTGATCACCCTGCTGACCGACTTCGGGGCGCGCGATCCGAGCGCCGGGATCCTCCACGGGGTGATCCTCGGGATCGCGCCGGACGCCCGGATCATCGACATCAGCCACGACGTCCACAAGTACGCCATTCGCGACGGGGCGCTCATCCTCTGGTGCGCCCTCCCATGGATGCCGATCGGGCAGCATGTCGCGGTGGTGGACCCGGGTGTCGGCACCGCGCGGCTGCCGGTCGCGATCGCCACGACCCGGGGCGACGTCCTCGTCGGTCCCGACAACGGGCTCCTCGTTGCGGCTGCCGGCCGTATCGGCGGCATCGACCGGGTGCACGTCCTCGAAGCCGAGGCGTACCGCCTGCCCGTGGTCAGCACCAGCTTTCACGGTCGCGACATCTTCGCCCCGGCCGCGGCGCATCTGTCCCTCGGCGCCCGGATCCACGACCTCGGGCCGGCCCTCGACCCCGCGCGCCTCGTGCCGTCGCCGATCGCCGATCCAATGCGTGAGGACGGCGCCCTCCGATCCACTGTCGTGTACGTCGACACGTTCGGCAACGTCAAGCTCGCCGGTCTGCGGGCCGACCTCGAGGCAGCGGTCGGCCCGCTCCGGCCGGGCGACCGGCTCCGGCTGGACATCGCGGGCTGGTCCGGGGGTCCGGGACAGCTCGTCGACGTGCCCTGGCAGGGAACGTTCGGGGAGGTCGAAGCCGGAGAGCCCCTCGTCTACGAGGACTCCTACGGGCGGATCTGCGTCGCGGCCAGCCTGGCGAGCGCGGCGGATCTGCTCGGGTTGGTCGAGGACCAGGGCGTTACGATCCGGCGCTGATCCGGCCCCGCCCACGTCGTTTGATCGGCACCTCGTCGGCGGCATCCGTCCGCGGTCGGCTACACTCCGCGGGCGTTTGCCCGAGCACGAGGTTCTCACGATGCGTGGCGTCCGGTCCGGTTTCGTCGTCTTGCTCGCCGGTCTTGCGGTCGTCGGGTGCTCCTCCGGAGCAACCCCTCAGCCGAGCTCGGCCGCCCCGTCGGTGAGTGCCCCGTCGGCGCTGCCGTCGGCCGAGGCGAGCAGCGCCCCGAGCCCGAGCGCCGTCGCCTGCGCGAAGGACAGCCTGACGCTGAAGACCGCGGGCAAGCTCACGGTCGGGACCGACAACCCCGCCTATCCGCCGTACTACGCGAGCAGTCCGGCCGGCAACACGGCCCCGTGGGACAAGGATCAGGGGGATCCGACGACCGGAGAGGGCTTCGAGAGCGCGGTCGCCTATGCGATCGCCGATCAGCTCGGCTTCGCGAAGACCGATGTCACGTGGGTGGTGGCGCCGTTCAACAACGCGATCGCGCCCGGACCGAAGGCCTTCGACTTCGACATCAACCAGGTCTCCTTCACGCCCGAGCGGGCCCAGTCGAACGACCTGACCGACGGCTACTACGAGTTCAATCAGACGGTGGTGGTCCGCAAGGACAGCCCGTTCGCGAAGGTGACGAGCGTGGCCGGCCTGAAGGACTCGAAGCTCGGCGCGCAGGTTGGGACGACGAGCCTCGCGGCGATCCAGAACGTGATCAAGCCGACGACCGAGGCATCCGTCTACGACTCCAACGACGCCGCCATCCAGGCCCTCGAAGCCAAGCAGATCGACGGGATGGTCGTGGACCTGCCGACGGCGTACTTCCTCACGACGATCCAGGCGCCGGACACGGCGATCGCGGGCCAGCTCGGAACGGCGGCCGGCGGCGCACCGGAGCACTTCAGCCTGCTGCTAGACAAGGGCAGCGCCCTGACGAGCTGCCTCAACGGCGCGATCGCGGCGCTGAAGACGGCCGGCACGCTGGACCAGCTCCGCGACAAGTGGCTGCCCGACAAGACGAACCCGGTGCCCGAGCTCCAGCCGTAGGCTCAGCCCCGACCGTCGGTCGAAGCATGCCGCCCTGATGTCGGGTCTCGGGCTCGACGGCGGCCAGGATCCAACGGATCCCGTTACCCGCCGTCCTCGATCGAGGCTGGGGATCGGCGCCGGCGGCGGCCGCGCGATCGCGATCGCGGCGACATCGACGATCGTCGTCCTGGTCGTCCTGACGGCGATCATCGTCAACGCCCCCGGCTGGCCGGCGTTCCAGGACAAGTTCCTCAACGGCAAGGTCTTCGTGGCGTCCCTGCCCCTGATCGCCGCGGCGTTCCTCGTGAACGTCCGCCTGTTCCTGATCGCGGAGGCCCTGATCCTCGTCTTCGCCCTGCTGATCGCGATCCTGCGCGGTCTCCCGGGCCCGGTGTTCTTCCCGATCCGGCTGCTGACGACGATCTACGTTGACCTCTTCCGGGCGTTGCCCGGGGTTCTCGTGATCTTCATCCTCGGGCTGGGCATCCCGTCCCTCCGGATCGAGGGACTCCCGAACGACCCGTTCTTCTGGGGAGTCGTCGCGCTGACCCTGCTCTATTCGGCCTACGTGTCCGAGGTGTACCGGGCGGGGATCGAATCCGTGCACCCGTCCCAGAGCGCGGCGGCGCGTTCGCTCGGCCTGTCGCGCTGGCGGACGCTGCGTCACGTCGTCATTCCGCAGGCGATCCGGCGAGTCATTCCCCCATTGCTCAACGACTTCATCGGGCTGCAGAAGGACACGGCGCTCGTGTCGTTCATCGGGGTCGTCGAGATCTTCCGACAGTCGCAGATCCGTCAGGCCGGGTCGTTCAACTTCACGCCGTACCTGGCAACCGCCCTGGTCTTCCTGATCGCAACGATCCCCCTGGCACGCCTGACTGATTGGCTCGTCGCCCGCGACCGCTCTCGGCTCTCGGCGTCCGGGAGCCGATGAGCTCCGCCGACGGGCCGGCCCTCCTCATCGAGGGGTTGCACAAGTCCTACGACGAGCGGGCGGTCCTGGTCGGCATCGACCTCGAGGTCCGTGAGCACGAGGTCGTCTGCCTCATCGGGTCGTCCGGGAGCGGGAAGTCGACGCTCCTTCGATGCGTCAACCTGCTGGAGCCGATCGACGCCGGCCGGATCGTGGTCGAGGGTGACGAGATCACGGCGCCCGGCGTCGACGTCGATCGGATCCGACGGCGGATCGGGATCGTGTTCCAGAGCTTCAACCTGTTCCCGCACATGTCCGTCCTCGACAACGTGACGCTCGCGCCCCGGACGGTCCTGAAGCTGGACGCGGGCCGAGGCGGACGCGCGCGCCGAGGAGCTGCTCGGACGGTTCGGCCTGCTCGACAAGCGAGCGGACTACCCGGATCGGCTGTCGGGCGGCCAGCAGCAGCGCGTGGCCATCGTCCGTGCACTCGCGATGCGAGCCGGACCTCCTTCTGCTCGACGAGATCACGAGCGCCCTGGACCCCGAGCTCATCGCCGAGGTGCTCAACGTCATCCGCGACCTCGCGGCGTCCGGCATGACAATGCTGATCGCCACGCACGAGATGACGTTCGCCCGGGAGCTCGCGAACCGGGTCTGCTTCCTCGACGGCGGGCGCATCCTCGAGAGCGGCCCGCCGGCGGACATCTTCAGCCGACCACGCGAGGAACGGACCCGCCAGTTCCTGCAGCGGATCATTGAGGCGGGGCGACTCTAGCGCGTCGCAACCGCGACTCAAGCCTGGGCGAGGTCAGGATCCGCTGGGCGAGGGGTCGTCCTCGTACTGGATCTCGCCGTCCGTCGGCGTCGGCGACGGCAGCTCGCCCTGGAGCTCGCTCGGCTCGGGGAGCGTCTGCTCGTCGAACTCGACGTTCGGGATCACGAGGAGTGTCCAGCCCAGCTGGAGCAGGTTCGGCCGGTACTTCGACGACTCGGGATCCAGGCTCGGATAGGTCGCGCGGTTCCAGAAGGCGATGCTCCTCGCCGTGGTCCCGTATCGGTGCGCGATCGAGTTCAGGCTGTCGCCGCGGGCCACGGTGTAGACGAGGAACGTGGGCCCCGGCGTGGGCGTCGGCGCGATGTAGGAGGGGCGCGGCGTCGGGCCGCTGGGCACCGGCGCGACGCTCGCCGTGGCGGGCGCGGCGCCGGGGGAGCCGCTGCCGGTCCCGGCGCGAGGCGGCAGGCAGCCGGCGACCACCGCGGCGAGGACGAGGAACCCGGCAGCGGCCACGAGCTCGCGCGGGCGCGCGCTCAAGCGGGGGATGCGGCGGGAGAAGAGGTCGACGGCCATCGGTCGGCGGTGGGACGGCCGGACGGGGCCGCCGGTTACGGCTCGGTCGGGAGCGGGTCGACCGGCAGCCGCTCCGTCGCGAGCGGCGGCCGGGCGGCCGAGATCATCGGATCCGCCACGTCGATCGGCGTCGGCGACTTGAACGAGAAGTCGCGGGCGATCGCGAGACCCTCGTCGGCCGTCGCGATCAGGCCGTGGCCCGTCCGCTTGGCGACGAAGCATGCCCGGTCGGCGGCCAGCAGGATCTCCTCGGCCGTCACGCCGTCGCGCGGGAACGTCGCCAGCCCGACCGAGACGCTGACCGCGAGGCCCGCCTCGTCCCAGGCGGAGCCCCGGCCACCGATCTCCTGGACCGCCCCGCGGACGCGCTCCGCGACGCCGAGGGCGGCTGCCGCTTCGGCACCCGGCAGGATCAGGGCGAACTCGTCACCGCCGTAGCGGAAGACCCGGTCGCTGTCCCGCCCGGCCGCCACGAGGGCGCGGGCAATCTCGGCGAGCAGCCGGTCGCCGGCCTGGTGACCGAGGCGATCGTTCACGCCCTTGAAGTCGTCCATGTCGAGCATGATCAGGCTGAACGGCTCGTGGGCCAGCGCGTCGCGGGCGAGCCAGCTCTGGAACGTCCCGTGGTTCAGGAGGCCCGTGAGGTCGTCCGTCTGGGCGCGGATCTCGACCGCGCGGTGGACCTCGGCGTTCTGGAGTGCGATCGAAACCTGGGCAGCGAAGAGCTGGACCAGCTCGAACTCCTCCTCGCTGTAGCGCTGGTCGCGGCCGAGGCGCTCCAGCGTGAGAACGCCCGTGGCGCCGTCCCGGCCGCGGAGCGGGACGCAGATCAGGCTGCCGTCGAGCGGCCCGGTGTCGCGGAACTGGTTGACCCGGGGGTCGGCCGCCTCGTCACTGACGAGGGCCGGCTCGTTGTTCGCCACGACCCACGTTGCGAGGCCCTCCTCGCCGGGCAGCCACGGCTCGAGGTACTCGGCTGCGTGGACGCCCTTGGCGGTCAGCGGTCGGAGGAGGCCGCTCATCCGGTCGAGGACCTCGATCGAGAGGTTGTCGTAGCCGACGAGCTCGGACAGCCGCTCGGAGACCTGGTCGAGGATCGCCTGGGGCTCGAGCGTCGTGAGGATCGACTCGGTCAGCGCCAGCAGGGCCCGCTGGTTCGCGAGCTGCCGGCCGAGGGCGTCGGACTGCGCGCGGAGGAGGCTCGTGGCCTCGGCGTTGGCGAAGGCCTGGGCGGCGAAGCTCGCGTAGATCACGAGCAGCCGCAGGTCGTCGTCCGCGAACTGGTGGAGCCCGAGCTTCGAGAGGACGAGGACGCCGAGGACCTGGTCCTCGTAGATCATCGGGGCGAGGAGCATGGACTCGTCCATGTCGTCCTCGGTGCCCGGGATCGTGTTCGCCCGGGGATCGGCGGCGGCGTCCGGCAGGCTCTGGGCGAGGCGATGCTCGGCGACCCAGCCCGTGATGCCTTCGCCGAACCTGACCTCGAGCTGCTCGATGGTCTCGTCGACGTACTCGCCGATCTGGCCGAGCATCGCGACCGGGATCAAATCGAGGCCGTGCAGGCGATAGACCCGGACGTTGTGGTAGTCGATCAGCTGGCGGAGCTCGGTCGCGATCGCGTTGCCGATCTCGCGCTCGTCGGCCAGCCGGGCCAGTCGAGCGCCGAGCTGCTGGATCGACTGGAGCTGGGCCGCCCACGAGGCCATCTGCTCGTAGTTCTGGGCGTTCTTGATCGCGACGGCGGCCTGCTCGGCGAGCGCGGCCATCGTGTCGAGCTCGTCGGTGGTCCATTCATGGGGACTGTCGTGGTAGACGTTCAGGAGGCCCAGCAGCTCGTCGTGGTCGAGCAGGGGCGCCGTGCACAGCGTGTCGAACCCCTCCTGGACGACGGCCGCGCGGACATCGGCCGCCCGAGGGTCGTTGCGGTAGCCCGTCGCGTAGAGCGGCCGCCGAGCAGCGGCGGCGATCGACGGCAGGGAGCGCGTCGGGAAGTCGACCACGGCATCGAGGTAGCGGGATGACAGGCCGCGGCTGACCTCGGCGGTCGCCCGGCCGTCGGGCGAGCGGAGGAACACCGCGGCCCGGTCGCCGTTGAACAGGACCATCGCGTGGTCGACGAGGCCGGCGAGGATCCGGTCCAGGTCGAGCCGGCTGCCGATGTCGCCGGCGACACGCCGGAGGGCGTCGGCCCGATGGAGGCGGTGGGCCGCCTCGTCGGTCCGGACGGCGGCCTCGACGATGACCCCCATCACGGCGGCGAGCTCGACGAGCAGGTCGGGGTCGATCGCGGTCTGGTCACCGTCGGGATCGGCGACGATCGTGAGGACGCCCCACGGCGCATCGGCCCCGGGGATCGCGATCGAGACCTCGCGGATCCCGCCGACACCGTCGCCGATGCCACCGAACCCGTCGCCGGCGACGGGTCCCGGATCGGCCGATGCCGCCCGGTCGAGGGCCGCGCCCATCGCGCCGAAGGTGCGGGGCAGATCCGGGAGGCGGGCGGAGGACGGCGCGGTCGTCGCGCGGGCGACGAGGCGTTGGTTCCGGAGCTCGTGGATCGTGACGGTCCGGAAGCCGCCGCGCTCGAGGGTGACGAGGACCGCCTTGCGGAGGACCTCGTCGAGGGTCTCCGGATCGCCCGCGATCCGGGCGAGCGCGCCGATCGTCGCGAGGTCGGCTCGCCGGCGCAGGCGTTCGCGGTCGGTGGGGATGGTCCGGCCGTCATGGTTCCGGTCGGCGGCGGCGGCGATGGCGACGCCACGCCGGCCGATGATCGGGGTCGAGACGGCGATGCCGGGGCCGGTGTCGGGGCTGTTCTCCGCGGCCGCGAGGAAGCGCTGCAGATCGCCCAGCCGGTAGCGCCGATCGCCCCGGGGGTTGATCCGGTAGTAGCGGATCCGTCCGGCGTCGCTCCATGCCCGGACCGTGTTCGGGTGGACGCCCAGCATCCGGGCGGCCTTGGTCACCGAGAGGGTCGCGTCGATCGGACGGGTGAGAGGAGCGCTCGGCACGGAAGACTCGTGAGGAAATGTCAACTCGACGCGCCGGAGCCTACCAATCTCACACTTCTTGCCAATAGGACGAAAGTCCTTCGGCGCCGATTCAGCTCCCTCGGCGAGCTCGATTCGTGCTCGAATCCGGCGGCTCGGCGGTGCCGGAGCCGCGCGTTGACGCGGTCAGGCGGACGTACACCGTGGTCACGACGATCGCCAGGATCGCGATCGTCGCGACGCCGAGGATCGCCAGCCCGGGCGCTCCGACGAGGCCCGGCCCCTGCCCGTTGCTCCGAGGGTCGCCACCCGGCTCGGGCGTGGTTTCCGGGCTGGCCCCGAGGGCGGTCGCGACCAGCCCGTCCATGCCCGGAACGAGCATCGCGGCCGCCGGCGAGAGGAGGCCGACGACGGCCCAGGCGGCCGAGCCGAGGACGAGCACGACGGCAAGGGCGATCAGGGCGCCCGCGACACGGGTCCGACCCCGTCCGTCGGCCGCGAGGACCCGCATCGCCTCGTCCGGCTCGAGGACCGTGAGCACGAGCGGCCTCGATCGCCCGGACGTCATCCGGGCGGGCGGGCCGTTGCCGGCCGCGTCGCCGGTCGCCTCGCCCGCGACGCCGAGGACCGGGTAGCCGAGGACGATCGCGTGCTCGACGGACGAGATCTGATCGATCCGGGCGCGAACCGGCGCGTCCGGCGCAATCCCGTCCGGGACCCGGTCCGCGACGTCCGCGGCCGTCCCGACCGATTCGCGGGGCACGACGACCAGGCCGGCATCCAGCGCGTCCATGTCCACTGCGATCGCGTCCAGGCCCTCGTTGATCGCGAACGGGACGACCTGGCGCTGGTCCTCGAACGTCCGCCACCGACCGCCGGAGCGTGCCTGGAGGCGAACCCGCCGGAGGACGAGGGGCTGGTGGTCGGGCCCCTCGAACTCGTCGTCGGCATCGATCCGACCGTCGATCCGGACATACGCGCGACGACCGTCCCGGGCCAGCTGGTTCGCCTCGGCGACCGTCACCTGCGGCGTCGTCGCGAGCAGCCGGGCGACGCGGTAGCGCGATCCGAACGTCCGCAGGAGCAGGCCCGCCAGCACCAGGGCGAGCACGCCCGCGGCGCCGAGGAGGAGGGGAGTCACGGCCGGATGATAGCCCTCGCGACCCGAGGTCCCGGCCGGCCGCGGGCCCGGCTGGACAGCCTGTGGATAACCGCGACCGCCGCCACCGAACTCGTGGACAACCGGGATTGACCGTCAGGCCGCGCGGACGATAGCGTTCCACCCAGCCCGGAGGGGTCGAGCGCAGGCTAACGGCAGCGATCGCATCAACGCCCACGCCGCGGGTAGGTTCCTTCGGGCCCTTTGCTGCCCGGCGACCGGCGCGCCCACCCGTGGTGGCCCTCAGCCCTGGGCCGGCCGCCCCGTCGCCGGATCGAGCGCCGTCGCCTGTCCCGTATAGCTCGTGAGGACCAGGCGCCCGCTGATCAGGGCAGCCTCCGAGACGACGTCGCTGTGGGCGATCCGCCAGCCGACCGTGCCGTCGGCCTCGATCGCGAACGTCTCGATCTCCGACTGGATGATCAGGTGCGGCAGTCGCGGCGACCCGAACACCGCGATCACCGGCGACGCGGAGCGGTGCGACCAGCGGAGCAGGCCCGTGCGCGACTCCAGCCCGTACGTGTGGAAGCCGTACTTCACGACCAGCAGCCCCGCGTCGTCCCAGACCAGGCCGGCCGGGTCGTCGCTGATCACCGATGCGAAGCGGACCGTCCACGCGCCGGCAGGCCCGTCGACCCGGAGCTCGGCGCGGCAGAGCTGCTCGAACTCCGGGGAGACGAGCGGACCGAGGTCCTCGAGCGTGCCACCTGATTCGGAGAGGGCGAACACCGCGGGACCCCGGCCGCTGCCCGCCCATCGCCATCGCGCCCGCAGCCCGCCCGGGTAACCGATCGTGGCGTCCCGCGGCTGTCCGGCACCGCCACCGGCGCCGTGCCCCGGGGTGTCGGCCGTCACGCCCTGGCGTTCGACGCCGTCGTGCCCCCGTCGCCGACGCCGGCACCGGACGAGGCCTCCAGCGCGCCGGCCGCATCGACCCCGCCGCCGGTGTCGCCGCGCCCGGCCGACCGGGCCAGGGCCTCCGCCTCGAGGTCCGCCGCGCGCCGTTCCTCGACGATCGGGGCGACCGTCGCGTTGGACAGGACCCGGAGCGTGCCGGGCGGGACCGGGAAGACCGCGGTCTGGGTGCCGGCTGCCGCCCACACGACGGGGAACCGGGTCAGGTCGGGGTCCATGATCGTCCGGATCGGTGGCGTGTGGCCGATCGGCGGGATCCCGCCGATGGAGTAGCCGGTCAGCTCCTGCGCCTCGCGCGCGGTCGCCCGGCGGACGTCGCGCCCGCCGGTCACGGCCGCCAGCCGGGCGAGATCGACCCGGTTCGGGCCGCTGACCAGGCACAGCAGCGGCTCGAGGTCGCCATCGTCGGTCGGCGTCACGAACACCAACGACTTCACGATCTGGCCGAGCTCCGCGTCCACGGTCGCGGCGGCCTCCTCGGCCGTGTGGGTCGAGGCGTCGAACACCCGGACGTCGAGGGTCACGCCCTTCCGGGCGGCGGCATCGCGGACACGCTGAATCGCTGGATGGTCGGGCGGCTCGGGCACGGCCGGAGTCTACGGCATCGCCGTGGGCGGGTCGCGGGAGCGGACCGGCCGGGTCGCGGGCGCGGACCGGTCGATTCGCGAGGGCGATCGGCTAGCATCCGAGGTCGATGGAGGCGATCCTCTTCGACTGGGACGGCACCCTCGTCGACTCGCTCGGTGCGTTTCATGCCGCCAACTCGACGGTCATGGCGGCGTTCGGGCTGCCGTTCGACGTGGTCGTCTATCGCCGCAACTACGTTCCGGACTGGCGCGAGATGTATCGCCGGCTCGGCGTCCCCGGCGACCGCATCGATGAGGCGAACGACCTCTGGGAGACGGCCTTCGCCGCAGACGGCGACACGGTCCGGGCGTTCCCCGGCGCGGCGGACGCGCTGGTGCGACTTCGGGACGCCGGGGCCAGCCTCGGGATCGTGACCGCCGGCCATCGCGACGTCGTCGAGCCGCAGCTCGAGCGGACCGGGCTCGGCGAGCTCCTGCCGGTCCGGGTCTTCGGCGACGACCTGCCCGTCCACAAGCCCGACCCGGAGCCGCTCCGCCGGGCGCTCCGCCTCGCCGGGCATGGCCATCGCCCGGAGGCCTCGGCGTACGTCGGCGACGCACCGACCGACATGCAGATGGCCGTCGCGGTCGGTGCTCGCGCGATCGGGATCGAATTGGTTCTCGGCGACCCGGACGAGCTCCGGGCGGCGGGGGCCCATGAGATCGCGTCGTCGGTTGCCGCTTGGGTCGATCGCCACCTTGCCGCGGAGGCTGCGAGCCCGTCGTGACGCGCCGCCCGTCGGCGATGACCCGCGCCGGGCGGCGATGACCGCGCGCCACGTGCTGATCCTCGCCGACGGGACGGTCGAGCCCGCGGCCGACCTCGACCGGGCCTGGCCGGGCTGGTCGGACGGGATCGATCTGGTCGTCGCGGCCGACGGGGGCGCGCGGCATGCCGTGGCCCTCGGCCGCGCGATCGACACGTGGGTCGGCGACGGCGACTCGATCGACCCGGTCGAGCTGGACAGACTGGCGGCCGCGGGCGTCCGGATCGACCGCGCGCCGGTCGACAAGGACGAGACGGACGCGGAGCTGGCGCTGCTCACCGCCATCCGCGCCGAGCCGTCCAGGATCACGATCCTCGGCGCCCTCGGCGGAGCGCGTCTGGACCACGAGCTGGGGAATGTCTGGCTGCTCGCCCATCCGGGCCTGGCCGGCCGCGACACCTGCCTGCTGGGCGCGCGGACGCGGATCCGGCTCGTCGGACCGGGCCGGACCGAGCTGGGCGGGCGGGTCGGCGACCTCGTCTCCCTCCTGCCGTTCGGCGGCGACGTCGTCGGGATCGTGACCGACGGCCTGCGCTATCGGCTCCGCGACGAGCCGCTCCGGATCGGTCCGTCGCGCGGCCTCTCGAACGTGCGCGTCGACCCCGCGGCCGGCCTCTCGCTGCGGGAGGGCCGGCTGCTGGTCGTGGAGACCCCTGTTAGGCTCTGACGATGAGCATCCCGACCGCGGGCGAGCTCGCCCCCGAGATCGCCCTCCCCGACGAGAACGGCACGATCCATCGCCTGTCGGACCAGCGGGGCCGATGGACGGTCGTCTACTTCTATCCGGCCGATGACACGCCGGGCTGCACCGTCGAGGCGTGCGAGTTCCGCGACGCGAACGACACCATCACGGAGCGCGGCGCGGACGTCTGGGGGATCAGCCCGCAGGGCGCGAAGAGCAAGCGCAGCTTCCGCGAGAAGTTCGGCCTGCCGTTCCTGCTCCTGGCCGACACCGACCATGCGGTCGCGGACGCCTGGGGGTCGTGGGTCGAGAAGAAGAACTACGGCAAGACGTACATGGGGACGGCCCGCCGGACGTTCCTTGTCGATCCACAGGGATTGGTCGCCAGAAGCTGGGAGAAGGTGAAGCCCGAGGGCCATGCGGCCGAGGTGCTGGCGGCCCTCGACGAGGCGCAGTCCGCCGTCGCCCGCTGACCGGCTGGTGCGCCTGCGCTGACGGCGGTTGCGCCCGCCGCGACACTCCGGACAGCAAATTGAGGCTTCGCTCGTGGGGGGAGACGAGCGAAGCCTCGGCCGGAATGATAGACCCGTCGCGAAACCCGAAACAGCCGAACCACGGGACGGAACGCCCTCCGATGAATGACGTAGCCCATCCTTGGCGACCGCCCAGATTCATGGTCATCGCCGGTCATCCCGACGATGCCGACTTTGGTCCGGCGGGAACCGCGGCACGATGGATCGACGAGGGCTCGACCGGCTGGCTGGTCTGCTGCACGAGCGGCGATGCCGGTGGCGAGGATCCGCACGCCGATCCCCTCGAGCTGGCCGCCCTCCGCGAGCGCGAGCAGCGGGCCGCCGCGGAGATCATCGGCTACGCCGGGGTCACCTTCCTCCATCTGCCCGACGGGGCGCTCGTCAACGACCTCGTCCTCCGCGAGCATCTGGTGCGGGAGATCCGGACCTTCCGACCCGACGCTGTCCTCGCGACCGACCCGACGGTCGTCTTCTACCGCGACGGCGGGATCAACCACACGGACCATCGCGAGTCGGGGATCGCCGCGGTCGACGCGGTCTATCCGGCGTCCCGCAACCCGATGGCGTTCCCTGCCCTCGCCCGCAACGGCCTGGAGGCCCATTCGGTCCGCCGTCTGTACCTGTTCTGGCCGAACGAGCCCAACGTCCGGATCGACATCACGACCACCCTCGATCGCAAGATCGCCGCCCTTGCGGCGCACGCGAGCCAGATCAAGGAGCCGTCGAAGCTCGACGAGCGGATCCGGGCCTGGGCCGCCGAGGAGGGCGAGCCGATCGGCGTGGCGGCCGCCGAGGCCCTGCGGCTCGTGGTCATCGACGACGACGAGGACGAGGGGCCCGACTCCGGCCTGGCCGGCGAGACGGCGACGGCGACGACCGGCTGAGGGTCGACCCGCTCGGTCGGGTCAGCCGCCCTCGAGCAGCACGGGCCGGACCGTCCCCCACTCGTTCCACAGCTCGGTCAGGCCGTCGGCCCGCCGTCCGAGCAGCGTGACAAGCTCGCCGAGCGTCAGCCCGCCGGCGGTCGCGGCGACGTACTCGTCCGCAGCCACCCGAACGTCTGCGAGCAGGACCCGTGTTTCGGCGTCATTCGGCCACTTGCGGATCCGCATCGGATCCTCGCCCGCGTAGCCGACCGCCATCGCGAGATCGCGCTGGCTCGGGACCCGGTCGTCCACCCAGCCGCCGAACCCGTCGAACCGGAAGCCGAGCGAGGACAGTCCCGCCGAGATGTCGCGGCACTGGGCCTGGTTGAACGGTCCCCAGAAGAAGTGGTCGTGCGGGAAATCGAACGCCGACGCCTCGATCGACCGGGCGATCAGGGCCTCGGCGAGCCCGCCCAGCATCGTCTGCCAGTGCCTCGCTGACTCCGGCTCCGGGCCGGCGAGCCGGGCGACGGCGTGCTGCAACGCGCCGTGATCGCCGCGGAGGATCCGAAGCAGGAGGGCGTCCTGGCCGGCGCGTGAGCCCATCGACCCGCCGAGCGCGAACTCCGCCTCCGGGACCGGTGTGGCTGCGGCGATCCGGCCCTCGTCGGCAGGCGCGCCCGGCGGCTCGACGGCCGCCGGGGCGGGCGTTGCCATCCGGGCGGCCGCGGCGGCCTCCAGGTTCCGGGCCTCGTCGCAGGTGGCGAGCGCCTCGCGGGCGGCGATGCAGGCCTCGTCGGCCTGCTCGGCGGAGATCCGGGTCGCGTCGGCCTCGACCGCCAGACGCTCCAGGGTCATCGCGAGGGCAGTCGCGGCGGCGCGGCTGCGCTCGACCCGGGCGGTCGCCTCGCGGGTGTCATGGTTGATCTCGTTGATCTCGGCGAGCCAGGCCCGCGCGGCGCCTTCCACGTCGTCGCGGGTGGCGGCCTTCGCCCGCGCGTCGCGGAACCGCTGCTGGGCGGCCTCCTTGGCCGTCCGGACGGCGCGTGGGTCCGCGGCCGCCGCGCCCGCCTCGGCGGCCGCCATGTGTTCGTCGTGGGTCCGCTGCGCGGCCCGAAGGGTTTCGGCCGCGGTCTCCGCACCGGCCCGGGCGCGGGTCGCGACCGCGCAGCGCTCGTCGGCGACCCGACGCTCGTCCGCGCATGGACCGGTGTCGGGCTCGCTCGCCGCGGGCGCGGCGGCGCCGCCCGTCGACGCGGCGGACATCACACCGGCGCCGCCCGGTTCGCCCTCCGCCCGGCTCACCGCCGCGATCCCGGCCGCGAGCCCGGCCGCCGCGGCGGCGCCCTCGGTCGACATCGCTCCGCTCGCGGCCGCCATCGGATGCAACGGCGCCTCGCCGGATCGCGGGCCGGCCATCGCGACGGTCGCCACCTTCGCAGCCGTCGACCGCAGGGCCGCGGTCAGCGGATCGGGCTCGATGGACATCGGGACAGGCACCAGGGCCGCCTCGGCCGTCGGTGGCGGAGACAGCCAGAGCGGCTGTGGGCGCGATGGAACAGGCGTTCCACTTCCGGCATTCGCGTCACGCTCCGCGACCGCGGCGACGCCGGCGGTCGCCGCGACCGTGACGGGCTGGTCGTCGGCGCGCCGCCCGCCATCCGTCGGCGCGGGCTCCGGCGGATCGTCATGCCAGCGCTGGTCGCCGGGCCCGCCGGCGGCCGGTCCGCCCGACTCGAGCGATGCCGTCGGATCGGACAGGGTGGCCGGGAATCGTGCGTGAATCGCGTTCGGCGCGACGGTGACGCGGACCTCGCGAGGAGCCGGCGGCCGGGCCCGGAGGACTTCGATGATCGCGGCTCCACAGGCGACGCCGAGGAGCAGTCCAAGGGCCAGGAACGTGAACTCGCTCGCGGTCAAGATCCGCCGTCCTCCCCGGCCATCGGCCGTGTGGCACGCGCCACCCCTCGCGAGCGTCAGCTGCGCACGCTGCCCGGGTCAACTCCGCCGCGCCGGCCCACGAGGCTTCGGGAGCGTGGCAGGACCGGCCAGGACACCCATCGCGAGCCTGTGGATGGCGGGCTCGCGTCTTTGCGAAGGCCGAGCCTGCGATGGTAGATTCGAACCGCCGGCCGCGGCGCCTCGCAGGCCATGCCGGACGCTTCGACTTCCCGGGATTCGGACCGCATTCGAAAGGCACGTCCTCGACTTGGCGATCGACCCCTTCCAGGAATTCCTCGTTCAGCCCGTCGACGCCTCCTGGCTCCAGTGCAACATCGAGTGCCAGGAGGCCTGCCCGGTCGGGACGAACTGCCGCGGCTACCTGAACCTCGCCGCCGAGGGGCGGTTCGAGGAGGGCTACATCCTGTCGCGGGAGCCGAACCCGGTCGCGGCGATGTGCTCGTACGTGTGCTCCGCGCCGTGCGAGCGGGCCTGCCGCCGCGGCGACATCGACCGGCCGCTCGCGATCCGGGCGATGAAGCGGTTCCTCGTGGAGTGGCACGAGGCGTCCGGCATCCCCGACGTCATGCCCCAGATCACCCCGCGGGCCGAGCGCGTCGCCGTCGTCGGAGCCGGTCCGGCCGGCCTCGCCGTCGCCCGCGAGCTGGCGATGAAGGGGATCCAGGTCACCGTCTTCGACAGCCTGCCGTACGGCGGCGGGACGATGCTGATCGGCGTCCCCGCGTTCCGCCTTCCGCGCGAGGCGATCGAGATGGACGTCCGGCTCGTGGAGCGGCTCGGCGTCGAGTTCCGGTTCAACACGAACGTCGGCGTCGACATCACGTTCGAGGAGCTCCAGCGCGACTACGACGCGGTCGCCCTCACCGCCGGGGCGATGGACCCGGTCGCGCTCGACATCCCGGGCGGCGACCTCGAGGGGGTCGACTACGGCGTCGACTTCATGAAGAAGGCGAACCTCGGTCAGGAGCTGTACGTCGGCAAGGACGTCGTCGTGATCGGCGGCGGCTACACCGCGATGGACTGCTCGCGGACGAGCCTTCGCCACGGCGCGGAGCGCGTCTCCATCGTCTACCGCCGGACGCGGTCCGAGCTGGTCGTCGACGAGGAGGAGCTCGGCGAGACCGAGCGCGAAGGCGTCCGGATGGAGTTCCTCGCCTCTCCGGTCGAGGTCCTCGGCGCGGACGGCCACGTGACCGGCGTGAAGTTCATCCGCAACCGCCTCGGCGAGCCCGACGCCTCGGGCCGGCGGTCGCCGGTGCCGATCGAGGGCAGCGAGTTCACGATCCCCGCCGACGTGATCATCCCGGCGGTGTCGCAGGCGGCCGACCTGACCTTCCTGCCGGTCGAGGCGACCTTCGAGATCAACCGCGGCCGGGTCAAGGTCGACCCCGCGACGTACGCGACGAACGCCCGCGGTGTCTTCGCCTGCGGCGACTTCGTGACGGGCCCGACGACGCTGATCGAGGCCGCCGGCCACGGCAAGAAGTGCGCCTACGCGATCGACCGCTACCTGGCCGGGCGGACGGACGTGACGGTCAGCCCGAACGTGAAGATCACGAGCTCGTGGCGGCACGACATGCCGGAGCTCTACGACGTCCTGCCGCGCCAGCACATCCCGATGGCGCCGCTGCAGGCACGGATGCCGTCGACCGATCCCGAGGTCAACTTCAACACGCCGGTCGAGTACGGCTACGACGCCACGGCCGCGGTCGCCGAGTCGACCCGCTGCCTGATGTGCAACTACAACATCTGGTTCGACCCGTACCGGTGCGTCCTGTGCGGCGCCTGCGCGGACGTCTGTCCCGAGGGCGTCATCCACATGGTCGACGTCAACCAGCTCAAGACCGAGGGCCTCCTGCCGGAGATCGAGGAGTCGTACGGCTGGGAGAACGGGGCCGCGATGATCCTCGACGAGGAGCGCTGCATCCGCTGCGCCTTGTGTGTCAAGCGTTGCCCGTTCGACGCCATTACGATGGAGCGGTTCGAGCTCCAGGAGATCTCGACGGACGGCCGGCTCTACAAGGAGTCGTACCGGGACGCGCAGCTGGCCGGGACCCCCGGCGTCGCAGGAGGAGCCCGTTGAGCTTCTTGGAGCGGGTCGACCAAGGCATCCGCCGCAGCGCGGCCTGGCGTTCGCTCTTCCGTCAGCCGTACCCCAACGACGAGCGGTCGCGGGCGTACGCGGTGATGAACAACGTGTTCCTCCACATCCACCCGGTCCGCGTCCGCCAGCACGCCGTCAAGTTCGCCTACACCTTCTGTCTCGGTGGGCTGTCGTTCTTCCTGTTCCTCGTCCTGACGATCACCGGCGTCTACCTGATGTTCTTCTACGTGCCGTCGGCCACGTTGGCGTACACGAACATCCTCGACATCCAGAGCCAGGTGACGTTCGGCCTGCTGACCCGCAACATCCATCGGTGGGCCGCCCACCTGATGGTCTTCTTCGTCTTCCTCCACATGATGCGGGTCTTCTACCACGGGGCCTACAAGCCGCCGCGCGAGTTCAACTGGGTGGTCGGGGTCGTCCTGCTCTTCCTGACGATCATGCTGTCGTTCACGGGCTACCTGCTGCCGTGGGACCAGATCGCGTTCTGGGCGATCACGATCGGTACGAACATGGGCGGCTATGCGCCCCTGATCAACGTCCCGGTGAACCGCCTCCTCCTCGGCGGGCTCGAGGTCGGCCAGAACACGCTGCTCCGCTTCTACGTGCTCCACATCATGGTCTTCCCGCTGGCGGCGGCCATCTTCCTGGCGGTCCACTTCTGGCGGATCCGCAAGGACGGAGGCATCAGCGGACCCCTGTGATGACGAAGTGCGCTCGCTCCGGTGCTCGGCGGCGCCTTGCATCCGACGGTCCTGTCGGGCCGGAGGACACGCGCCTTGACTGACACGAAGGCGCCGCCCGAGAAGCGGGTCGTCCTCCCCGTCGACCCCGCGCGACGGACGGAGATCGACAAGCAGCGCGTCCCGATGTCGGCGCGGCCGTACCGGCTGCTGGCCCTCGTCAAGCAGGACGCGGTCGTCCGGGTCCAGAAGGAGCCCGACGACACGGTCATGACCTGGCCGCACCTGCTCTCGATCGAGTTCCTCGCGGCCGGGATGATGAGCATCTTCCTGCTCCTGATGGGGCTGTTCATCAATGCGCCGCTCGAGGACCTCGCGAACAGCAACGTGACGCCGGCCGTGGCCAAGGCCCCGTGGTACTTCCTCGGGCTCCAGGAGCTGCTCGCCTACTTCCATCCGACGGTCGCCGGCGTCCTGACGCCGCTCCTCGTCCTCGTCGGCGCCGGGTTCATCCCGTACGTCGACCGCGGCAACCTGACCGCGACCCGGCCGTCGGACCGGAAGACCGCCGTCGTGCTGTTCACGCTGTTCTGCGGCCTCGGCCTCGTCCTGACCTTCGTCGGGATCTTCTTCCGGGGACCCGGCTACAGCTTCGTGATCCCGTACCTGCCCTTCTTCGAGAACTCCTCGCCTGGCCTCCATTTCTCCCTCTGACCAGTCGGACAGGACCTGCATGACCTCCACGAGCGACCACGCATGAGCAACTACACCGTCGAGCCCGCGGACCGCCCGAAGGCGCTCGTCCCGAAGGCGATCCAGTCGCTCCGACGCAGCCAGGTCCAGGGGATCTCGCGGCGGCAGCTGCTCCGTTACTCGATCGGCGGCGGCATCGCCCTCTGGCTCCTCGAGGTCACGGCCGGCACGATCGGCTTCATCTGGCCGAACCTCTCCGGCGGCTTCGGCAGCACCGTGAAGATCGGGACGTTCGAGGACGTGAAGCTCGCGAACTCGAACCTGCCGATCGACGAGGGCTTCCCGGCCTACTTCCCGGAGGCCCGGGCCTACGTCGTCCTGATCGACACGAGCAACCAGCGGTTCGTGCCCGGCGACGATCCGAGCGGCGATGGGACGCCGCTCAACGTCCGCGGTCTGTACCAGCGTTGCCCGCACCTCGGCTGCAAGCCGAACCCGTGCCTGAAGAACTTCTGGATGGAGTGCCCCTGCCACGGGTCGCGCTATGACCGTCTCGGGATCAAGGCCGCCGGTCCCCAGTACGGCCCGGCGCCGCGGAGCATGGACCGGTTCGCCGCGAGCGTGGACAGCGGCGGCGTGCTCAGCCTCGACACGGGCAAGATCACCCTCGGTCCGCTCCCGGTCGCGGTCGGCCAGCCCGGCATCATCCCGCCGCTGACGCCGACCGGCTGCATCTGATGACCGATCAGAACCCATCGACGCCGGCTCCCGTGCCCGAGGGCACGCCGGAGCCCGCCGCGGACGCCGACGCGGGCGAGGAGCGCCTCCCCGCGACGATCCCGCCGCGACAGCTCAGCGCCGACCGGTTCACCGCCGCGCCGCCGATCAAGGCCAATGCCGGGCTGACGCCGGCCCGCTCGGCGGGCATCGTCCGCCAGTCGGCGTCGGCCCGGTGGGTCGGCTTCCTCACGGTGGTCATCGTCAGCCTGTTCATCGTCGGCTACTGGTTCTACGAGATCGGCTCGCCCCTCGGGCTCTCGCAGCCGCGGCTCGCGGTCGAGGAGGCCGCCCAGCAGGTCGTCGCCGTCGAGCGCGGCTACAACCTGTTCCAGGCGAACTGTGCCCGGTGCCACGGCCCGAACGGCCTCGGCCCGAAGGAGCCGGATGCCGCGACGGTCGGCTACATCGGCCCGCAGCTGAACTCGCAGGAAAAGCTCTTCGCCCATCTCAACGCGCAGTACCTGCAGAACGTCCTGACCGCCGGCGGCCGCTACGTCTGCGGCAACCCGAACTCGGCGATGCCGGTCTGGTCGGACAAGGGCAATCCACCGGGGCCGCTGAACTACCGCCAGATCGACGAGCTGATCGCGTGGCTCCGGGCGACGAACGAGCACACGTACACGAAGCGCGACCCGTCGACGAACGAGCCCATCATCGACCCGACGACTGGCAAGCCGGAGACCTTCACCGGCTGGCGTGACCCGAACTACAAGCCGGCACCCGGCGCGACGCCCTATCCGGCCTGCTACCTCGACGCCCTCGGCGGCCCGGCCGCCGGCGGGTCGGCGGCCCCGGGCGCCTCGATCAATCCGACCGCTCCGCTCGTCAAGGTCACCGCCCCACCCGGCGCGGCGACTGCGGGCTTCGATCCGTCCACCCTGTCGGCCAAGGCCGACACGGCCTTCACGCTCGAGTTCGACAACCAGGACACGACGGCACCGCACAACATCGTGATCAGCGACTCGAACGGGACCCCGGTCCCGATGGGCGACACGGCGTTCTTCACCGGACCGCAGACGAAGCAGTACGCGATCGGCGCCCTCAAGGCCGGCGTGTACCCCTTCCTCTGCCAGGTCCACCCCACGACGATGAAGGGCACCCTCGAGGTCAAGTAGCACCGCCGGGTCGACGGCTCGGAGCCGGACGCAGCGGGCGTCCGGGTTGGATGGGAGGACGATGGCGCAGCAGGCCCTGGGTTCAGGAACGACGCAGACCCGCGGGCGGGCCTTCTTCGGCCTGCTCGATGCGAGCGGCTGGGCCTGGGCGTCGCTGAAGGCCGCCGTCTGGTTCGTCCTCCTGATCTTCATGCTCGGCTACCTCCCGGACCGGGCCTACTACTTCACCGTCAACAAGACGATCGACCTGGGGATCCTCGCCTGGGCGCCGGTCAACTTCTGCCCGGAGGGCAACCAGACGCTGCCGTGCCCGCCGCCGACCGGCGCCGTCGTCCCGTGGCAGACCTCACCGACCGAGATCGACCTTCCCCAGCCCCGGACGGACGGCGCGGTCATCCAGTCCGGGACGACCCTGCTCTACATCGGCGGGTCGGACGGCAAGACCGCCCAGGACACCACGTACGTCTCGAAGGTCTCGGGCGCGGGCAACTTCGACAAATGGACGAACGGTCCGAACCTGCCGGCGCCGCGCTCCGACGCCGGCGTCGTCTATTCCGGCGGGAAGATCTACGTCGTCGGCGGGTTCGGAGCCGACGGCAAGGCGACCACCACGACGTACGTCCTCACCCCGGACGCGCAGACCGGCGAGCTGGGTGAGTGGCAGACGTCGGAGGAGGCGAAGGTCGCCCTCGACCTCCCGGCGCCGCTCGCGGGCGCTGTCCTCATCGCCGGCTCCGACGGGCTCTTCCTGATCGGTGGCACGGACGGGACTCGACCGGGCGACACGGTCTACAAGTCGACGTTCGACAAGACCGGTCTTCCGGGCAAGTGGACCGCCCAGCCCGGGAAGCTGTTCACCCCGGTCAGCGACGCGTCCGCGGCGATCATCGGCGCGTTCATGTGGGTCTACGGCGGATCGATGGCCGACGGGACGGTCACCGCGACCGTCCAGCGCGGGCAGTTCGGGGTCAACGACCAGGCGACCCAGGTCATCCAGTTCGGCGTCGCGAACGGAAAGGTCAACCTGCCGGCCCCGCGGGCCGACTTCAGCGGCTTCGCCGCGAACGGCAACCTCTACGCCGTCGGCGGCACCGACGGGAAGACGCCGCAGCGAACGGTCTTCTGGGGCGTGCCGACGAGCGACGGGAACATCCCGGAGTGGAAGAACCTCCCGACGAGTGACCTCCCGGAGACCGGCAACGCCGGTGGCGCGCCCCTGATCCTCGGGCCGAACGCGATCGTCATCGCCGGCACGAACACGAAGGGCGTCTCGCAGGCCAGCATTCGGGCGAACATCGCCCCGTCGGAGCCGTACTTCCAGGTCGGGCTGTTCGGCGCGACGGTCCCGGCCCTGAAGATCGACGGCGAGATCGGGCAGCAGCTCGGCTATCTCGCGGCGAACACCGTCGGGATCATCAACTTCGCCCTGTTCGTTGCCATCGGCGTGGCGTGGGCCCACCGTCCGCAGATCAGGGAGTGGCGCGATCGGCGGCGCCGCGAGAAGGAGCTGAAGGCCCGTCTCTGAGCCAGGGCTCAGCCCGCGAGCTCGCCCTCGCCCTCGGCCGGCGGTCCGGATCGGACCGGCAGCCCGTCGCGCTGCCACGCCAGCATCCCGCCATCGACGTTCTGCACGTCCGTCCAGCCGCGCTGGAGCAGGAACATCGTGGCCGACCCGGAGCGGCTGCCGGAGCGGCAGACCATCAACAGCGGCCGGTCCTTCGGGAGCTCGTCGTGCCGCTGGAGGAGCTGCGACATCGGCAGCAGCACGACGCCGGCGATCCGATCGGCGACGAACTCGTCCGGCTCGCGGACGTCGACGATCAGCGGGGTCGACGGGTCGTCGGAGGGCATCCGGTCCCCGGCCAGGCCGGCGGCCACGGCAGCCTCGCGTGGGGAGATCGTCGGGATCCCGGTCGCATTCATCGTGCGTCCCTCCGTGGCAGCCCCGGTGGATCGACCGACGCATCCGTCGGATCGACCGCAAGGCGCGCGAGTCGCTCGTCGATCTCGCCGACGAGCGCGGCGAGGTCCAGGCCGGACCAGGTCTCGGCGTCCGTTCCGACCGCGGCCGCGAGATGGTCGCGCGCTCCCTGGAGGTTCTTGGCGATCCCGAGCGGGTTGCCGCGGACGCCGTGGACGTAGGCCGCGGCCAGCTTGATCAGGCCCTGGTGGAGGGCCCGCTCGGGGAGGTCGTCGGTGCCCATCCAGGCCGGCTCGAGGAGCTCGTGGGCCTCGAAGAAGTCGCCCCGCTCGTATGCGGCGACGGCGTCGTCGGAGGCCCGCCGGCGGTCCGCCTCGGGGAGCGGGCGATACGCCTTGGCCCGGCCGCCCTGCATGACGGTGGCCGGTCTCGCCGTCGGCGAGCCCGGATCGTCCGGCGAGGCCCGGTCGATCACGTCAGGTCGGTCAGGGCACGTCGACCGGAGAAGCCGTCGCTCAGCTCGTGCCACCACTCGACGTCGCCCTCGCCGAGGCGCCAGCAGAGCCAGATCTGGCGCCCGTTCGCGAGGGCCGGGAAGTCGATCAGCCCGGTCTCGATCTCGCGGAGGGTGACGCCGAGCTCGTCGATCCGGACGACGCCCGCCTGCATCCGGTCGATCACGCCCTGCATCCGCAGACGGAGGACGCGGACGTCGTTGTCGATCTTCGCCTCGGTCGGGGCGTCGCTCCTCGCCTCGCCGCGCGTCTCGTCGTCCGCGCCGTTGGCGAGGACCTCGTCGCGGAGACGGATCAGCTCGGCCCGCTGGTCGCGGAGCGACTCGAGGATCGTGCGGACCTCGGGGATCGCGTCGTTCGCTTCGTCGAGGTCGTAGAACCGGGTCATCCGGCGATTCTAGACCGAGCGGCGGATTCGTCCGATGGGTCGCCGCCGTCGACCGTCCGAACCCGGCGCTAGACTGCGCGGACCGGAGCCTGGCACCTGGCGGAAAGGGAGCTCAAGGTGCGAACTGCCCATCGCATGAGCAACATCGGGACCGAGACCGCATTCGAGGTGTCGGCCCGCGCCCGGGCCCTCGAGGCCGAGGGCAGGGACATCGTCCATCTCCAGATCGGCGAGCCCGACTTCGACACGCCCGCGAACATCCGCGAGGCGGCGAAGCGGGCCCTGGACGCCGGCGCAACCCACTACGCCCCGTACCCGGGCATCCCGGAGCTCCGCGAGGCGATCGCCGCCGACGCGACGGCCCGGAAGGGCTTCGCCGTCACGCCGGACCGGGTCTTCGTCACGATCGGCGGCAAGGGCGTGATGCTCTACGCGATCCTCGGACTCGTCGACCCCGGCGACGAGGTCCTCGTCCCCGATCCGGGCTACCCGATCTACGAGTCGCTGACCCGGTTCGTCGGCGGCACGCCGGTCCCGGTCCCGATCCGGATGGAGCACGACTTCCGGATCGACCTCGACGAGCTGGCGTCGCTCGTCACGCCGCGGACCCGGCTGCTCGTGATCAACTCCCCGGCGAACCCGACGGGCGGCGTCCTCACCCGGGCAGACCTGGAGGCGATCGCCGAGCTCGCGATCCGCCACGACCTCGTGGTCCTCGCCGACGAGATCTACGGTCGGATCCTGTACGACGGGCAGGAGCACGTCTCGATCGCGTCGCTGCCCGGGATGGCCGAGCGGACGATCGTCCTCGATGGGTTCAGCAAGACCTTCGCGATGACCGGCTGGCGGATGGGCTACGCGATCGTCCCGCCGTGGCTCGTCTCGGCCTACGGCCAGCTCGTGATCAACACGATCAGCTGCGTCCCGACGTTCGCCCAGGTCGGCGCCGTCGAGGCGATCCGTGGGCCGCAGGAGCCGATGGGCGCGATGGTCGACGAGTTCCGGGCGCGGCGCGATCTCATCGTCGACGGCCTGAACGCGATCCCGGGCGTCCGCTGCCTCAGCCCGAAGGGTGCGTTCTACGTCTTTCCGGACATCTCGGGGACGGGGCTCAGCGGGCGGCAGTTCGCCGATCGCCTCCTGATGGAGGCCAACGTCTGCGTCCTCGCCGGCACGGCGTTCGGCGGGGTCGCCACGGGCCACATCCGGATCTCGTACGCGACCTCGCGGCCGAACCTGACGAACGCGCTCGGCCGGATCCGGTCGTTCGTCGACACCCTGCCGGCCGAGGCGGCCATCGCCGGTTCGGCGAGGTGACCGCGGACCGCCCGATCGTCTTCGTGGCCCGGCGCATCCCCGAGGACGGGCTCCGACCGATCCTCGACGCCTGCGATGCGCGGGTCTGGGAGGACGACCTGCCACCGCCACGGGCGGTCCTGCTCGACGCGATCCGCGGCTGCGACGGCGTCCTGACGCTGCTCACCGACCGGGTCGACGACGAGTTCCTCGATGCGGCCGGGCCCCGGCTCAAGGTCGTCTCCAACTACGCCGTGGGCTTCGACAACATCGACGTCCCGGCAGTGACGGCGCGGGGCCTCCCGGCCGGCAACACGCCCGGCGTCCTGACCGAGACCACGGCCGACCTCGCGTTCGCCCTCCTGATGGCGGCGGCGCGGAGGCTCCCGGAGGGCGACCGCTACGTCCGGGCTGGCCAGTGGCAGACGTGGGGCCCGCTGCTGCTCCTCGGGCCGGACGTCCATGGATCGACGATCGGGATCGTCGGGTTCGGCCGGATCGGCCAGGCGGTCGCGCGCCGGGCGCAGGGCTTCGGGATGACGATCCTGTACCACGACGTCCAGCGCGCCGACCCCGCCGTCGAGGCGACGTTCGCGGCGTCGTTCGTGCCGCTCGAGGAGCTCCTCGGGCGGTCGGACTTCGTCTCGCTCCACGTCAACCTGACGGCGGAGACGAAGGGCCTGATCGACGCCGAGAAGCTGTCCTGGATGAAGCCGACCGCGGTCCTCGTGAACACGTCGCGGGGACCGGTCGTGGACGGTCACGCGCTCGCGGATGCGCTTCGCAGCGGCACGATCTTCGCGGCCGCGCTCGACGTCACCGACCCGGAGCCGATCCCGATGGACCATCCGCTGGTCGGGCTCGACAACTGCCTGATCGTGCCCCACATCGCGTCGGCGTCCCGGGCGACACGCGGGAAGATGGCCGAGATGGCGGCGGCCAATCTCCTCGCCGGCGTCCGGGGCGACCGGCTGCCGACCCCGATCAACCCCGAGGTCTACGACCGAGCCTGATACGGCGTCGCTCCGGCGATCAGCGGAAGCGCTCGTCCGCCTTCGTCTCGGCGAGCGGGCCGAGGCGGTCCGAGAACCAACCGATCCGGGCGTCCGGCCGGTCGTCGAAGGCCGGCACGTACGGCTTGAGGTCGAGGAGCGGCGTCTCGTCGACCATGTCGACGTCCTCGATGGAGATCGTCGTCCCGTCGATGCCGATCAGCCTGACCGTGGAGATCCCGATCGGGTTGGGGCGGGCCGGGGAGCGCGTCGCGAAGATCCCGTGCGCCGTGTCGTCAAGGAACGGCGTGACCGTCAGGCGCGGCGATGTCGCCCGGTGGAGGTGGTAGACGAGGATCAGGTGACTGAAGCCCTCGAGGTCCGTGAGGCCGGCCTCGAACGCGGAGTCCAGCTCGATCCGGCCGGCGATCCCGACCGCCGCCACGGCCTGGATCGGCATGCCGGCTGAGTCCGTGAACGGCGTGCGGATCACGCCGATGGGCCGGAACGAGACGGGCTCCATGCCGTCAGTCGTCGACGGCGAGCATGACCTCGGTCGACTTGATGACGACGGTCACGCGCTTGCCGGCGTTGAGGCCGAGGTTCCGCGCAGACTCGGCGGTGATCGCCGCGACGACCTCGTGTCCGCCGTCGACCTCGACGACGACCTCCGACATCACGGCGCCTTCGATCACCTGCTTCACCTTGGCGGGCAGCTGGTTGCGTGCGCTGAGCTTCATCGAGAGACTCCTTGCGGATGGCGGGTGGGGAGGCTTCCCGGTCACCCGATGGTTCGCAGATCGAGGGCGCGTCCCCAGCCGAGTCCACGGACGGCGATCAGGACGGCGAACGCGGCGATCACGAGGATCGACGACGCCGCCACCGACGCGTCGACGTTCCCGGACTGGAACTCGTCGTAGACGACGAGCGGCAGCGTCTGGGTCCTGCCCGCGATGTTACCGGCGAACATGATCGTCGCGCCGAACTCGCCGAGAGCGCGGGCCCAGGTCATGACGATCCCCGACGCGAGGGCCGTGCCGGCGAGCGGGACCGTCACCGACCAGGCCACCTGCCGTTCACTCGCCCCGTCGATCCGGGCCGCATCCTCGTACGCCTTCTGCACGCCGAGGAACCCGGCTCGCGCCGCGCGGACGAAGAACGGCATCGCGACGAACATCTGGGCGAGGACGACGGCCGCGGTCGTGAACGGGATCGAGATGCCCAAGGCGGCGAGCGGCTCGCCGAACAGTCCGCGCCGGCCGAACGCCAGCAGGAGGGCCAGCCCCGCGACCGACGGCGGCAGGACGATCGGCAGGTCGATGATCGTCTCGACGAACGACGCCCCGCGGAACCTCCGCCGCGCGAGGAGCAGCGACACGGGTGTCGCGATGGCAACGGTCAGCGCAAGGCTGATCGCCGTCGTGATCAGCGACAGCTGGAGGGCGTCGAGCACGGCCGGGTCGGTGATCGCCACCTCGAGCGCGCCGACCGCGACGGAGCGGATGATCAGCAGCGCGACCGGAAGCCCGAGGAACAGCCCGAGCAGGGCGGTGAGGGCGAGGGCCAACGAGCGATCAGCCGGCTGCGGAGGGGGGCTGGAACCCGAACGACGCGAGGATCGCCTGGCCCTCGGCACCGGCGACCCAGTCGAGGAAGGCCTTCGCGGTGTCCGGATTGGCCGATGACTTCACGACCGTTCCCGCGTAGGTGGCCGGCACGTTCGCCTCGTCGGGGATCGCGACCGGGGTGACGTCCTTCGACGCCTTGGCGTCGGTGACGTAGACGATCCCGGCGTCACCCTCGCCGAGACCGACCTTCGTGACGATGCCCGACACGTTCGGCTCCTTGGACGCGATGTTCGCCTTGTAGGCGGCCTCGAAGTCGGCGGGGTAGCCGGGCAGCCTGGCGAGGTTGGCCACGGCCTGGCCGGCGTACTTCGTGATCGGCACGTCGTCGCCGGCGGCGATGACCTTCACTCCGCTCTTCGCCAAGTCCGCGGGGCTCGCGATCCTGGCCGGATTGGCCGTCGGAACGATCACCGTCAAGGTGTTGCCGGCGAAGTCGACCGCGGAGCCTGCGGCGAGGCCCTTGTCGACGAGCTTCTTCGGGTTGTTCGTGTCGGCCGACATGAACACGTCGGCGGGTGCCCCCTGCTCGATCTGGGTCTCGAGCGCGCTCGACGAATCGGTCGAGAACGTGATGGTCGATCCCGGGTTGGCGGTCTCCCAGGCTTTCTTCAGCTCGCCGAGGGCGTTCTTCAGGGAGGCGGCGCCATAGACGGTCAGCGCTGCGGCCGCGACCGCCGACGACGCCGTGGAGGCGGCCTCGCTGGCCGCCAGGCTCGGCGCGAGCGAGGGCGCCGCGCCCGACGGTGACGGACTGGCCCCGGTGCTGCACGCGGCGACGAGCCAGGCGAGCGCGAGGATGGACAGGATCCGACGACGGCCCCCGATCGTCACGAACGAACCTCCCGGCTGGATGGAATCTCCACGATCACGTTGGTCGCCTTGACGACGCCGATCGCCTCGTCCCCGATCCGGAGCTCGAGCTCGTCGACGGCTTCGGCGGTCATGAGGCTGACGAGACGATGCGGTCCCGCGAGGATCTCCACGACGGCCGCGACGCCGTCCTTGTCGATCCGGGTCACGATCCCGGCGAACCGATTCCGGGCCGACTGGGCGACGATCGGGCGGTCGGCCGTGGCCCGCCGCCGCTCGGCGATGACCCGGGTGACCTCGTCGATGGGGATCAGCCGCTGGCCGCCGTTCGACCGCGCGGCCTGGATCTGCCCGTCGTCCGCCCAGCGACGGACGGTGTCGACCGTGACGCCCATCATCTCCGCGGCGCGGCCGATGCGAATGCTGGTGTCGTCTCTGGCCATGGCTAGGAACAATACCCGATTTGGCCGGTGAATCCGCGGTATGTGCCATCCGTGGACCCGCGGCCGCAGACGGCCGCTCGCCCACCATCCGACGACGGGATCGGGGAGGGGCCGGAAGCCGATCCGTCGTCCGCTACGCTTGGGGCACGGGCCGGTAGCTCAGTGGCAGAGCAGGGGACTTTTAATCCCTGTGTCGTGGGTTCGAATCCCACCCGGCTCGCGAACCGACCGCCGCCGCCTCGACCTCAGAGGCGGATCCCCCGGATCATCGTCAGCAGCCCCTGGCCGACGACGGCGAGGACCGTCGCGAACAGGAGATAGCCCAGGAACGCCGGCGCGAGCCATCTCGGGTACCTCGTCCCGGCCGACGCCGAGGCCGTGGTCGCGATCGTGGTCAACGGGCTCGGCAACATCGTCGTGAGGAACGCGGTGCTCGTGGCGTGCCGGTGGACCCGGTCATCGACCCGGTGTTTCATGCGGATCACGACCGCGGCCCGGCCGCTCGGCTCCTCCGGCTCGGTCGTCTCGTCCTCGACAGTGGGGTCCTCCTCGACGGCGGAGTCTGCCTCGTCGCCGGACGCCACGCTCTTTTCGTGTCGGGCGATCGCGGCCCGGGTCGCCAGGAAGTACGACGACTGCCCGAGGGCCATCGCGGTCGCCGCGACCACCGCGACCGTCCACGGGTTGAGGGCCGCAGCCTGCTGGATGACCATCAGCCAGCTGATCGGGCGGACGCCGGGCACCGGGACCAGCGCCCCGCCGGCGCCGACCCAGCACGCGATGAACAGGCCGATGTAGGCGAAGATGTCGAGGTCATCGAAGGCGTAGCGGAGCAGGCGCGACGAGGCGATGACCGTCGCGACGAAGATGGCCAGGATCGCCAGGGTCGCCGCGACCTGGAGGCGTCGCTGCTCCGGCCAGCGTTGCCGGAGCGTCCGTGCCCGGTCCCTGATCCCCACATCGGCGATGGTATCCGTGCCCACGGTGCTCGAAGTGCCAAGGAGGAGACACATGGCCGAGCCGACCACGGTCGACGAGTACTTCGCCACGCTCCCTGACGACAAGCGTCCCGCGATGGACACGCTCCGGGCCACGATCCGGGCCGCCGCCCCACAGGCCGACGAGGTGATCTCGTACAACATGCCGGCCTTCAAGACCCACGGCCGGTTCCTCGTCTCGTACGACGCGTACAAGCACCACTACAGCCTGTTTCCCGCCAGCGACCGCGTCGTCGAGGGCCTCGGCGACGAGATCCAGCCCTACCTTGCAGGCCGCGGCACGATCCGGTTCCCGGCGTCGAAGCCCATCCCGGTCGAGACCGTGGCGAGGGTCATCCGGATCCGGGTCGCGGAGAACGACGCGACCGCGGCCGCGAAGGGCGACAAGGCGACGTAGCGGCCACCGCTACCCGATCGCAATCGTTTCGGGACCCGCTCGGCGACGAACCGTCCGAGCGCGGCGCCCATCCTCCCCGCAGAGCGGCCGACGGGCGTGACGGCCGACGGCGTGGAGGACGGGATCGAATGAACAGCGGCGACACCGCCTGGATGCTCATGGCCACGGCGCTGGTCATGATCATGCTTCCCGGATTGGCCCTCTTCTATGGCGGCCTCGTCCGCCGCAAGAACGTGCTGTCGACGATCATGCACAGCTTCTTCGGGCTGGCGATCGTCAGCATCGTCTGGATCCTGATCGGCTTCAGCCTGGCGTTCGGCACCGATTCGAACCTGCTCGGGATCCCCGGGCTCATCGGCAATCTCGACTACGTCGGGTTCTTCAACGTCGGCCTCGAGCCGAGCACGATCTACGCGACGACCATCCCCTTCGTCCTGTTCGCGGCCTTCCAGCTGATGTTCGCGGCGATCACCCCCGCGCTGATCACCGGCGCGTTCGCCGAGCGGAAGCGGTTCGCGTCCTTCGTCCTGTTCACGATCCTCTGGTCCATCCTCGTCTACTCCCCGATCGCCCACTGGGTCTGGGCGACCGACGGCTGGCTGTACAAGCTCGGCGCGCTCGACTTCGCGGGCGGCACCGTCGTGCATGCCTCGTCCGGCCTGTCGGCGCTGATCGTTGCCCTGCTGATCGGCCGCCGCGTCATCAACGGCGACCGGATGGAGCCGCACGACATCCCGATGACCGTCCTCGGGGCGGGCCTGCTGTGGTTCGGCTGGTTCGGCTTCAACGCCGGGTCCGCGGTGACCGCGGGCGGCCTGGCGGCCAGCGCGTTCATCGTCACCAACACCGCGGCTGCGGCCGCCACGATGACCTGGGTCGGCGCGAGCTACCTCCACCACCGCAAGGTGAGCGTCGTCGGCGCCGCGTGCGGCGCCGTTGCCGGGCTCGTCGCGATCACGCCGGCCTCGGGCTACGTCACGCCGGGCGGCGCGATCGTCATCGGCCTCGTCGCCGGCGGCCTGTGCTACAGCGCGACGCTCCTGCGGGCTCGCCTCAAGGTCGACGATGCGCTCGACGTCTTCGCGGTCCACGGGGTCGGCGGCGTCTTCGGGGCGATCGCGACCGGCGTCTTCGCCACCAGCGCGATCCAGGCCAGCTACTCCGGCCTGATCGACGGCAATCCGGGCCAGGTCCTCACCCAGCTCGTCGCGGTCGCCGCCACGGTCGCCTATGCGGTCGTCGCGACGTTCGTGATCGTCAAGGTTGTCGACCTGGTCCTCGGGATCCGGATCTCGCCGAAGGAGGAGGAGATCGGCATCGACCTGGCCACCCACGGCGAGGTGGCCTACCAGGCCTGACCCAACCCGGGACGAGGGCCGTCGACCTCCCGGCCCTCGCCACCGGCCCATCGGCTGCTGCCGACCCCACCACCGATCGACCGACCGCTCGGCTCCTCCCGGGCGGTCGGTCGAGCCACCGCCACGGAGCCACCGTCCGGATGACCAGCGAGCCGCCACAGCGTCGCCTTCGCCGCCGAGCCGACGGCGTCGTCGCGCCGCTCTACGACCCGGCGTTCGAGCACGATGCGTGCGGGATCGGGTTCGTCGCGGACGCCGGTGGGGAGCGTCGCGCCGACGTCCTGCCGCTTGCGCTCGGCGGGCTCGCGGCGCTCGCCCATCGCGGCGCGTTCGGCGCCGACGGGGCGTCGTCGGACGGCGCCGGGATCTCCCTGCCGCTCGACCCGACCGTCCTCGCGGCGCTCGGCCTCGACCCGGCGTGGATCGCGGAGCGTCCTGGCGTCTTCCAGCTCTTCCTGCCGCGGACCGGTCCCGGCGTTCGCGACGGCGCGGCCCGCCGGCTCGTCGGAGAGGCCCTCCGGTCGTCCGGGCTCGCCGTGATCGACTGGCGGACGGTTCCCGCCGACCCCACCGCGCTCGGTGCGGCGGCTCGGTCCTGCCGGCCGGCCTTCGTCCAGGTCTTCGTCCATCGACCGCCGCTGGCCGGCGGCGCGGGACTCCTGGCCGATGCCGCCTTCGAGCAGCGGCTCGTCATCGCCCGCCGGCGGCTCGAGACGGCTGCCCGCGATGCGGGGCTCGGCGACGTGATCGCCGTCCCGTCGGCGTCGTGCCGGACGATCGTCTACAAAGGCCTCGTCGCCGGCGCGAACCTCGCGGATCTCTTCCCGGATCTGCGGTCGCCCGGCATCCGGGTGCCCTACGCCCTGTTCCACCAGCGCTACGCGACGAACACGCAGCCGACCTGGCGCCTGGCCCAGCCGTTCCGCACGATCGCCCACAACGGCGAGATCAACACGGTCCGCGGCAACCGGGCCCAGGTCCGCGGCCGGACGGGCGATCCGATCGGCGCCGGGGCGACGGCCGCCGCTGAGCTCATCGCCGCAGGCCCGCTCATCGCCGCGGACGGATCCGACTCGCAATCGCTCGACGAGGCGCTCGAGCTGCTCGTCGCGACGGGCTGGGACCTCGGCGCGGCGCTGCTCACGACCATGCCGGAGGCCCTGGGTCTGCGTCGGGCGCCGCATCCCCACGTCGCCGCACTCCGCCGGCGGACCGCCGGCTTCCTCGCGCCGTGGGACGGTCCGGCCGCGATCGTCTTCGGCGACGGCCGCCGGGTCGGCGCGATCGCCGATCGGAACGGTCTCCGGCCCACCGCGTTCGCCGTGACGGCGGACCGGCTCGTCGCGGTCGCGAGCGAGGCGGGTGCGATCCCGCTCCGGCCCGAGGAGACGGTCCGTCGCGGCCGGCTCGGGCCCGGCGAGCTGTTCCTCGTCGAGCCGGGGCGCGGCCTCGTCCTCGAGGACGCCGACGCCAAGGCCCACCTCCTGCGGCGCCTCCCGATCCACGACGCGCCACGCCACACCCACACGGATCCCGCGCCGGGCGACGACGGCTCGTCGCTCGTCCCGGACGCCGCGCCGACGACCGCCGACCTGCGGTTCCTCGCCGGCCTCCACGCCGAGAACGCCAGGCTCGACATCCGGACGATGGCCCTCGAGGGCCACGAGCCGCTCTGGAGCATGGGCGACGACACGCCGACGCCGGCGCTCGGACGCGTCGACCGCCCGATCGCAGACCACCTCCGCCAGTCGTTCGCCCAGGTCACCAACCCCCCGATCGATCCGGAGCGCGAGCGGGCGGTCATGGACCTCCGGGTGGAGCTGGGGCGGCGTTCGTCCCTTCTCGGCGGCCCGCCGCGGGCGTCGCGGACGCTCCGGCTGGAGCGGCCGTTCCTCGCCGACCTGCCGGCGCTCCTTCGGGCGTTCTCCGGGCCGGTCCGCCGGCTCGACGCGACCTGGCCCGCGATCGACGGGCCGGCGGGTCTGGCGGCGGCGCTGGATCGTCTCGGCCGTGACGCCGTCGCCTCCGCCCGAGGCCGGACCGAGCTCCTGGTCCTGAGCGATCGGGGCTACGGCGTCGATCGCCTGCCCGTGCCCTCGATCCTTGCGGCCGGTGCGGTCCACACCGCCCTCACCGAGGCCGGTCTTCGTGGTCGCGCCGACGTCGTGGTCGAGGCGGCCGACGTCCTCGACGTCCACGGCGCCGCGATGGTCCTCGCGACCGGAGCCACCGTCGTCGTCCCGTGGCTCGCCGTCGAGCTGGCGGCGGAGCTGGCCGGCGGCCGCGGCGCGGAGGAGCTGGACACCGCCACCATCGTCGGCAACCTCATCGACGCGTTCGACGCCGGGCTGCGCAAGACGCTCGCCCGGATGGGGATCAGCACCGCCGCGTCCTACATCGGCGGCGGGCTGTTCGAAATCGATCGAGCTCGCGGCCAACGTTCGCGACCGGTGCTTCCCGGCCGCGCCGGCGTGGACGGGCCGGATCGGGCTCGTGGATCTGGCGGAGCGGCAGCTGCGCAGGCGTGCAGCGTCCCGCGCGGTCGCGGCCGTGACGCCGACGAACAAGCTCCAGGATCCCGGCTTCGCGCGCTTCCGGGCCGACGGCGAGCTCCATCGCTACGCCCCGAAGATCGTGGCCGAGCTGCAGGCCCAGTCGGGGTTCGCGCCGGCATCGCCGGACGAACCCGCCGCGTCCGCGTCGTCTGCACTCGCCACCACCGGCGTGTCGGTCGTTCGCGACCTTCTCCGCGTCCGGCGGCCACGCGGCCTCGCACCGGTGCGGCTTGACGAGGTCGAGCCCGCGCGATCGATCGCCCGCCGCTTCGTCGTGAGTGCGATGTCGGTCGGCGCCCTGTCGCCCGAGGCCCACCAGGCGCTGACGATCGGCATCCAGCGTGCCGGCGGCGCGGCGAACACCGGAGAAGGCGGCGAGGATCCCTCGTGGTACGTCCCGGGTCCCGACGGCGAGCGCCACGACGCCCGGATCAAGCAGGTCGCGTCCGCTCGGTTCGGCGTCACCTCGACGTACCTCGCCCGCGGCGAGCAGCTCGAGATCAAGATCGCCCAGGGCTCGAAGCCCGGCGAGGGCGGCCAGCTCCCGGCGAAGAAGGCGACCGCCTGGATCGCGGCGCTCCGCCGCGGCCAGCCCGGGATGAGCTACATCAGCCCGCCGCCCCACCACGACATCTACTCGATCGAGGATCTCGCCCAGCTGATCGCCGACCTCCGGGCGATCAACCCGGGCGCCCGGATCGGGGTCAAGCTCGTCGCGAGCCGCGGCGTCGGGACGATCGCCGCCGGCGTCGCCAAGGCCGGCGCGACGTACGTCCACCTGTCCGGCCACGCGGGCGGGACGGGGGCGTCACCGCTCAGCTCGATCAAGCACGTCGGCGCCCCGTGGGAGCTCGGGCTGGCGGAGGTCCACCAGACCCTGCTCCGGAACGACCTCCGCGACCGCGTCACCCTCCGGACGGACGGCGGCCTGCGGACCGGTCGCGATCTGCTGATCGCGGCACTCCTCGGCGCCGAGGAGTTCGCCTTCGGCACCGCGATGCTCGTCGCGGTCGGCTGCGACATGGCCCGGCAGTGCCACCTGGACACGTGCCCGACGGGGATCGCGACGCAGCGCGAGGACCTCCGGGCGAAGTTCGCCGGAACCCCCGAGCAGGTCGAGCGGTTCGCCCTCGCCCTCGCCGAGAGCCTCCGGGTCGAGCTTGCCGCCGTCGGCGCTCGGGACGTCGGCGAGCTTGTCGGAGAGTCGCGCCGGTTCCTGGTTCCGGATCGCAGAACCGCGACCCTCGACCTGGCGCCGGTCGTCGGTGCGGCATCGTGGTCCGCCGGCCCGGCACGCCGTCGCGCCCCGGCGTCGGCCGGTCGTGACGTCCGGCGCGGCGAGGCCAGCCCGCTCGAGCGCCGGCTCGCGACGGCCCTCGGCGGCCAGTCCGGCTTCCGGGCCGACGGTCTCGCGCTCTCGACGGCGGATCGGTCGTTCGGCGCCGGTCTCACCGGGTCGATCGAGCGCGGTGAGCTCGCCGGACCGATCTCACTCGGCCTGCGCGGCGCGGCCGGCCAGTCGTTCGGCGCCTTCGCCCGGCAGGGCATCGAGCTGCGGCTCGTCGGCCAGGCGAACGACTACGTCGCGAAAGGCCTGTCCGGCGGGACGGTCGTGGTCGCGCCGGAGCCCGGGCTCGCCGCCGAGCCGCATCGACAGGCGATCGCCGGCAACACGTGCCTCTACGGTGCGACCGGCGGGCGGCTGCACGTCGTCGGCCGGGCGGGGATGCGCTTCGCGGTCCGCAACTCCGGCGCGAGCGCGGTGGTCGAGGGCCTCGGCCCACACGGCTGCGAGTACATGACCGGCGGGACGGTCGTGGTCCTGGGGCCGGTCGGCGCGAACTTCGGCGCGGGGATGACCGGCGGCCGGGCGTTCCTGTACGACCCGGACGGGCGCCACCTGGCGGCCCTCGACACGCGGAGCGTCCACGGCCACCGGCTCTCGGCCACGGCCGTGGAGCGTGAGGACGGTCCGGCCCTCGTCGAGGAGCTGATCGCCCTGCTCGAGGGCCAGCGGGACGCCGGTTCCGCGCTGGCCGATCGCCTGCTCGCGGATCTGGCCGGCGTCGTCGCGGACGTCTGGCTCGTGGAGCCGGTCGGCGCCGAGGTGGTGACGCCCCAGGCGGTCGTCTCGGAGCCCGCGCTTGGCGGCACAGGGCGGGTCGCCGCGTCGGCCTGACGCCGCGGTTTCGGAACCCGCGCGACGACACCGGATCGCAACCGAGCGGCAACGCGCTCGGCGACGTTCGCCGGTCCTCGGCTGGACCACGATGCGGCGACGGCGTCGCGTACGCCGTCTCGTCGTCTCTCGCGCGAGAAAGGTCGTCCGATGATCCACCCGTCAGAACCCGAGATCACCCGTCCGCTGGCGGTTCGCGACGGCCACGGCGCCCCCGTGACGTGCGCCACGTGTGGCTGCCGCCTTCGCGCGGGCATCGCCGACAACGACATCGCCTGGTTCCATTTCAGCCCGCTCGGCGGCCGCGATGCCCGTGGCTGTCGCGTCGACTGCGTTGATGCCGCGCATGACGTGGCCGGGTACCGCGCGCCGTCTCTCGCCCTGGCCTGAAGGCTGTCGCGCCTGGGCACGCCATCGCTGCGTTGGACCTGCGCTCCTCGCTCACGGGCGTTTGAGCCCGCTCGCTCCGGTGCTCGGGTCCGCCTTGCGCTGACGCACCCATGCGCGACGAACGCAGTCGGGGACGGGTGCTGCTTGGGCTAGACCCCGGCCTCGATCCGGTATCCCACGCCGCGGACGGCGAGAATCTGCGGACCGCCGGCGCCCTCGACCTTCGCCCGCAGGCGCGCGAGATGCGGCTTGAGCCAGAGCAGATCGGGGTCCGTCTCGGCCGGCCAGCCGGCCCGGGCGAGGAGATGGTGCGGAACGATGTCGCCGTTGGCCCGGACGAGGGCCTCCAGCAGCCGGAACTCCGTGGGCGTCAGGGCCAGGGCCACGTCGCCGACGTGGGCCTCGTGACGCGCCGGCTCCAGGACGAGCGCACCCGCGGTCACGGGTCCGGTCGCCGGGCCGCCGGTCGAACGATCGACGCGCCGCATGACCGCGGCGATCCGGGCGAGCAGCTCGGCCTTGCCGAACGGCTTCACGAGGTAGTCGTCGGCACCGATCCCGAGCGCCCGGACCTTCGCTTCCTCCGCGCTCTCGCCCGAGACGACGAGGATCGGCGCGAGCCCGGCTGCCCGGATCTGGCCGGCGACGGTGAACCCGTCCGGACCCGGCATCGCGAGGTCGAGGAGCACGATGTCCGGCGCCTCCTCGCGGAACCGCTTCACCGCGGTCAATCCGTCGTAGGCGGTGATCACCTGGTGACCCTCGGTTCCGACGAGCGCCGTGATCGCCCCGACCATCGCCGGGTCGTCGTCGACGACGAGGATGCGGAGCGGACGGCTGGCGAGCATCAGGACCTCATGCTAGACGGCGGCCGCGGCCGGAAGGGCGAGGACGAACCGGGCGCCCGTCGGCTGGGCCGGCTCGACCCAGAGGCGGGCTCCCATCGATTCCCCGAGGCGCTTGGCCGCGTACAGCCCGATCCCCGAGCCGCGCGCTGTGTGCGTCTCGCGTCGTGCGTACGGCTCGAAGATCCGCTCGCGCCACTCCTCGGGGACGCCCGGCCCCTGGTCGCTGACGCCGATCCGGACGAAGCCCTCGACGAGCGAGTGATCGATCGCGATCGTCGTCTCCGGCGGCGCGTACTTCACCGCGTTCTCGATCAGGTGCTCGAGGATCTGCCTGAGCCGCGGCGCGTCGGCGAGAGCGTGGTGGCGCAGGCCGTGCTGGACTTCGAGGTGGTGCTGGCGGACGATCGGACGGATCGAATCGACCACCTCGTCGATCGCCGACTCGACGTCGGTCGGCGTGACCGTGGCGGCCTCGGCGGGGACGATCCGGACGGACGCGAGGATCGAGTCGACGAGCCGGTCCAGGCGTTCCACCTGCTCCATCGCCGCGTCGTGCCACGCCTGTCGCTGGGCACGCCGCTCCGGATCGCGCGACTCGCGACCCTCCAGCGGCGGATCGTCGCCGAGCAGCTCGGTGTAGGCCCGGACGACCGCGAGCGGCGTCCGCAGCTCGTGGGTCACGAGAGCGATCAGCTCCGAGCGGGCCTCGTCGATCTGGCGGAGCTGCTCGAGCCGCTCCTCGGCCTCGGTTTGCTGGCGGCCCTTCTCGACGATGCCGGCGAGCAGGTCCGCGATGGCCTGGAGCTGGGCGACGTCGGTCCGGCTGAACTCGCGGGTCTGCTCGGTCTGGACGTTGAGGACGCCGACGACCTGGTCGTTCCAGCTGAGCGGCACGCTGAGCATCGACGCGACGAAGCGCTTCTGGTCGATGCCCCGGACCCACAGGAAGCGCGGGTCGGACCGGACGTCGGGGATGACCAGGGGCGTGGTCGTCGCGGCGACGCGGCCGGTCACGCCCTCGCCGAACGGCACCTTCGCCCGCCCGATCTGGAACCGGTCGAGGCCATTCGTCGCCGCGAGGGTCAGGTAGGCTCCGTCCCGATCGAGCAGGTAGAGCGAGGTGACGTCGGCGTGGAGGGCATCCCGGGTCCCGTCGACGACCGTCTCGAGGAGCTCGTCCCACGTGCGCGCGGTCGTCGCGAGGCGCGCCACGTCGTGAAGGAACCGGAGCTGTTCGAGCTGGTCCGGTCCGCCCCGTGGGTCGATCTCGGGCGCCTCCATGGCGATCACGATACAAGCCTAGGCGGCGAATCCGAGCCGAAAGGTTGCGAGACCGGGCCGCGCCGGGGGCGGAACGGGGTCGCCGCGTGACGGCCGGACGCCCGCCGGGACGCGGTCAGAACGAGGCCGTCCGGGCCGAGCCCGCGATCGTCGGGACGGGTCGCGCCCGCGATCCCCTCGCCGTCGAGGTCCGCCTGCTCGGCTCGCTCCTCGGCCAGGTGATCGCCGAGCAGGCGGGACGCGACCTGCTCGATCTCGTGGAGCGGGTCCGGCGGACGACGATCCGGCTGCGCCGCGGCGACGACCCCGCGCTGCGCGCCGGCCTGGTCGCGGAGCTCGCGACCCTCGACCCGGATCGCGCCGAGGTCGTCGCCCGCGCCTTCAGCCTCTATTTCCGGCTCGTCAACCTCGCGGAGGAACGGGAGCTCGTCCGCGCCGCCCGGCGCGCGGATCGCGCGCGCCGCGCCCAGGGGGAACCGGCCGATGCCTCGCTCGCCGGCGCCGTCGACTGGCTTCGCCGGAGCGGGGCGAGCGACGCCGAGATCCGGGAGGCGCTCGGCCGGCTCCGGATCACCCCTGTCCTGACGGCCCATCCGACCGAGGCGCGTCGCCGGACGGTCCTGATCGCGCTCCGGCGGGTCGACCGGCTGCTCGAGCGGCTCGCGGACCGCGACATCGGTCCCGGAGAGGACCGCGACGTCCGGCGCCGGCTCCGGGAGGAGATCACCCTCCTCTGGCGAACGGCGGACCTGCGGGCGACGGCCGTCTCGCCGCTCGACGAGGTGCGGACCGCTCTCGCCTTCTTCGACGAGACGGTGTTCAGCGTCGTCCCCCGGCTGTACCGGCAGGGCGACGCGGCGCTCGACGAGCCCGGCGCCCGCGGCGGGCGCCGGTCCCCGGGCCCCGTGGGCGCTGCAGTCGGCGAGGCGACCGACGCCGGCCGGACCGGGACCCGTGAGCCGCGGGTCGCGCCGTTCCTCGCCTGGGACTCGTGGATCGGCGCCGATCGGGACGGCAACCCGTCGGTGACCTCGGAGATCACCGAGCGAACCCTCCGGATCCAGGCCGACCACGTCCTGCGCGGCTACGAGGCGGTCGCCACGCGGCTGTCGCAGACGATCGCCGCGGCCGTGCCGGCCGACCGGCTCGGGCATGCCCTCGAGATGCGTCTGGCCCGGGACGCCGAGCTGCTGCCGGAGCTCGACCGGACCCTCCGCCGCCGTTTCCCGGACGAGCCGTACCGCCAGCGGTTCGGGTTCATCGCGGAGCGCCTGCGCCGGACGCGGGCCTATCTCACGGGCCAGGCCGCGCCGCTCACCGGTCGCTACGCCGACGCCGCGGAGCTCGACGCGGAGCTCGCCGAGGCCCAGGCGGCGCTGGCCGCCGACGGGCTCGATCGGGTCGGCTGGGGCGAGGTCGCGGACCTGCGCTGGCAGGTCGCGACGTTCGGATTCCACCTCGCGTCGCTCGAGATCCGCCAGCACAGCGCCGTCCATCGGGACGCCGAGGCGGCGCTCGCCGCCGACGCCCCGGATCGAGAGGTGGTGCCGGGTGTCGCCGCGGCAGAGGTCGTGGAGACGCTCCGGGGCGTGGCCGCGGCGCAGGCCCGCTACGGCCCGGCCGCCGCCGGTCGGTACGTGATCTCGTTCACCGCCGACCCGTCCGACGTGCTGCGGGTCCTCCGGCTGGCCGGGCTCGCCGGTGGGGACGAGGCTCCGCCGCCGGTCCTGGACGTGGTGCCTCTCTTCGAGGACGCGGCGACCCTGCATGCGGCCGGTCCGATCCTCGACGCGATCCTGGCCGACCGGACGTACCGCCGACACCTCCGCGGGCGGGGCGATCGCCAGGAGGTGATGCTCGGCTACTCGGACTCGAACAAGGAGTCCGGCTATCTCGCCGCCAACTGGCAGCTCCACCGGGCCCAGGCCGCCCTCGCCGCGGCCGCCCGCCTGCACGGCGTCGAGCTGACGATCTTCCACGGCCGAGGCGGCGCGATCGGGCGGGGCGGGGGACCCGCCAACCGGGCGATCCTCGGGCTCGCCGCGGGCTCGGTCGAGGGTCGGCTGAAACTGACCGAGCAGGGCGAGGTGATCGCCGCCAACTACGCCGACCCTGGCATCGCATTGCGCCACCTCGAGGGTCTCGCCGCGGCGACTCTTGTCGCCTCATCGGCGGCCCATGCCGACGCCCAGTCGGCCGCCGAGACAGCGGGCGGGCCGATCCTCGACGACCTCGCCGCGACGTCACGGTCCGCCTACGGGGCGCTGGTCGGCGCGCAGGGCTTCGTCGAGTTCTTTCGGCTGGCCACCCCGATCGACGAGATCGCCTCCCTCCGGCTGGGCTCCCGACCGGCCGCCCGCGGCCGGTCGGGTGAGCGTTCCGGCCCGGCCCCCGCAGCGTCGATCGCGGACCTCCGGGCAATCCCGTGGGTCTTTGCCTGGTCACAGGCTCGGATCGAGCTGCCCGGCTGGTACGGGCTCGGGTCTGCCCTGGAGACGCACGCGGCCCGGAATGGCAGCCGCGCGATCGCGAACCTCACCCGGCTCTACGGCCGCTGGCCGTTCCTCGCGAGCCTCGTCGACAACGCCGAGCTGTCGCTCGCCCGTGCCGACCTCGGCGTCGGGCGGCAGTACGCGGGGCTCGCCGGTGCCGCCGGGATGCCGTTCTGGACGGCGATCGAGGCGGAGTACGTCCGGACGGTCACGTGGGTCGGCCGGATCACCGGCCGCGATCGACTCCTCGACCACGATCCGGAGCTGCGCCGGCGCCTCGGCCTCCGCGACCCCTACGTCGACTCGCTGTCGGAGCTCCAGGTGACGCTGCTGAGCCGCCTCCGGGCGACGCCGGCCGGCGATCCGGGGCGGGGGCGCCTCCTCCGGCTCGTGCAGCTGACCGTGAACGGGATCGCCGCCGGCCTCCAGCGAACGGGCTGACCGGCGGTGATCGCGGGATCGATCGTCAGGCCTTCGGCACGACGACGAGATAGGCCTCGGTCGCGCCGCCTTCGACCCTGCTCATCACGAAGACCTCGTCGCCGGTCTTCAGGTCGGCGACCGCGCCCTTCGCGGCGTTCTTCCGGACGCGGGTCTCGTCGCCGAGCTTGACGGTGGCGGTCGCCCCGCCGGTCTCCGAGACCGTCAGGGACGTCGCGCTCACGGCCGTGATCGTGCCGTGGTCGAGCTGGACCGTCGTGAGCCCTCCGAGCTTCGGCAGGTCGACGACGACCGTCGCGTGGACGAGCTTGCGGGCCGCGGCCAGGCGGCGGAGCCCGGCAACGGCCTTGTTGACGCGACCCGCGGCGGCCGGCGTCGCGGTCGTCGTCTGGTCGGCGGCGAGCAGGGCATCGATCTCGCCGGCGACCGCGCCATCCGCGGCGTCGGACGTTGCGACGGAGGCCGCCCCGAGTGGTGCGGGCGCCCGGGCGGCCGTTCCGATCGCGATCCCGGCCTCGACGAGGCCGACGGCGAGGAGCGACAGGACGAGGACGGCGACGATCGTGAGGGCGGATCGTCGGAGCAGAGCGGCCATTGCGGTGAACCTCGTGGTGACTGGACAGGTTCGCGGTCGGATCCCGCGTCGGGCAGACCATCCGACAGGATCCGTGCCGGATCGATGGCCGCCGGTAAGGCGCTTGTAAGGCGGAGCCCGGCGGCCTCGAACGGCGGTGCGTGCCCGCGACGGTCAGAAGGGCAGGCGCAGGCGCTGACCGGACCGGCCGACGACCGGCTGCCGGGCGCCGCGGGCGAACCACCAGGCCGCACCCTGTCCCGCGACGAGCCACGTCCGCTCGCCGCCGCCGTTCGACTCGGCAAGGATCCCGGTCCGCTCGTCGAGCCCCAGGTAGCCGATGCCGCCCGGGGCGAGGCCGTCGATCGTCTCCTGCCACGTCGTGCGTCGGACGTCGTCGTAATGGGGCACGACCGCCAGGCCATGGACGAACCCGAGCCCGCGCATGCCGCCGCGAGGCGTCCACGTCCACTCGGCGAGGGCCATCGCCCCGGCGCTCGCCCCGGCGATCACCGCGCCGCGGCGCCAGGCACGCTCGATCGCGGCGAGGGCCGCGCTGTCCTCGAGGATCGTCGGGATCAGGTCGGGATCGCCACCGGGCAGGTGGACGAGATCGGCGTCGGCCAGCCGGCGGGCGAGCTCGGCGTCCGCGGCCGAGGTGCGGTCGACGACGCGGACCACCTCGACCCGCGCCGGGATCCCCACCGCATCGGCCCGGCGCTCGAAGGCGGCGACGCCGGTGGCGGCGGCGCGGTCGGGCATCCCGCGTCCGGCGGCCGTCGGCACGACCGCGACCCGGACCGGCGCATCGGGGACGGCCGCGCCGTGGCTCGTGACGTCGAAGAGGTCGTCGGCCTCCGCACGCCGGCCGACCGCCCGGGCTGCTGCGGCGAGCAGGGCATCGAGGAAGGGCTCGTCGCCCGCGAGGTACTCGCCGCCGCCGTGCAGACCGATCGGCCCGCTCATCGGGGACTCCGGCCCGCCGAACCGGGCACGCCGATGATCATGCGCCGGGAGGCGCGCTCGGAGCCAGGCACCGCTCGATGATACGGAGCGACCGTCACGGCAGCGTCACGCCGTACGATCCCGGCAGATGCCTGCCCGACCGGGCGACCTCGTCGCCGGGATCGCCGCCTGGAACCGCCGCTGGGGCGCGATCCTCCCCCTTCTCGCCGCCGAGCTGATCGTCTGGCTGGGCTTCGGCGCCCTGCTCCCGATCATGCCGCTCTACTTCACGGAACACGGCGTCGATCTCCAGACGCTCGGAGTCGTGGTAGCGGCGTGGCCGGCCGCTCGGCTGGTCGGAGAGCCCGTCTTCGGCTGGATCGCGGATCGAACCCGGCGGGTCCCGCTGATGGTCGCCGGCAACGTCCTCGCCGGGATCTTCCTGTTCCTGCCGCTGGTCTTCGTCGGAGCCGTCCCGTTCATCGTCCTGCGCGCGCTCGCGGGGCTGTCGACCGCGATGTACGACCCGGCCGCTCGTGGCTACATCACGGACGCGACGCCACCCGATCGGCGCGGCGAGGCGTTCGGCCTGTACGGCGCGGCCCAGATGGGCGGGCTGCTCCTCGGCCCGGCGATCGGCGGGATCGGGGCGGCGGTCTTCGGCGGGGTCGGCTTCATCTTCGTGTTCGGCGCGATCAGCTCGTTCGTGGCGGCCGCCGCGATCGCGATCCGCGTCCGAGAGCGCCCGCACGAGACCGGCCGGATCGGCGCGCTCGAGCTCACGGAGCTGGGTCCGGGGCCGGACCATCTCGTCGCGCGAGCGATCCCTGCCGGCGACGGGATCGAGGGCCGGCCCGGCGAGCAGAGCGCTCCGGGATCGATCGTCAACCGCTGGCTGATCTCCGCGATCCTGTTCACGGTCGGGGGCAACTTCGCGTTCGGGACGTACGAGGTGATCTGGTCCCTCTTCCTCGCCCATCTCGGCGCAGGCCTCGAGCTGATCGGCCTGACGTTCGCGATGTTCGGTCTGCCGATCCTCGTCCTGTCGCCGTACTTCGGCCGGCGGATCGACCGCGGCAGCCTGACGCCGTACCTGCTGGCCGGGACGATCCTCCCGGTCGCGGCAGCCCTCGCCTACACGGTGATCATCGACCCGATCCTGTCGGTGCCGCTGATCCTCATCGAATCGACCGGATCGGCAATCGGCAGTCCGGCGCTGTTCACGGTCATCGCGCTCGGCAGCCCCGCCGGCCGGGCATCGACCGCGCAGGGGATCGTCGGGGCGTCGGGGACGCTCGGATTCGTGGTCGCGTCGCTCGTCGCGGGAAGCGCGGCGGCGATCGACATCCGCCTGCCGTTCTTCCTGTTCGCGATCGTGATGACGGTGCTCTCGACGGCCGGGTTCATCGTCGCCTGGCCGCGACTTCGGGAGCGAACCGCGGCACTCGAAGCCGCCACGATCCAGCCGGCGGTCTGACGCCGGTCGCGAGTCAGGTCGGGCTCAGCCGGCCCTCGAGGCGCTTTCGCAGCCCTGGCGACTGGGAGACGCCGAGCCGGCGTCGGAGGTCGCGCGGATCGGTGCGGGGCGTCTCCGGGCGCCGGGCGACCGGCGATCCGGCGAGGCGCTCCTGGAACGCCTCGGCGATGGCCGACAGATCACGGTCCGGTGTGGTGCGGGGTCGTCCGAACATGTCGCGGACGGTGCGCCGAGCGGTGCACCGACGCAATTGGCTCGTTCGTCGCGGGCTCGGCCGGGACTTCCGTACCGGTGGGTTGCCATTTGACCGATCGCGGACCGGTCCCTACCATTGGCCGTCGCGGGGTGGAGCAGCGGCAGCTCGTCGGGCTCATAACCCGAAGGTCGGCGGTTCGAATCCGTCCCCCGCAACCAGCCGCATATCCCCGAACCCCGGGTCCGACCGCCCGGGGTTCATCCTTTTCCGGCATGCCCGCCCCAATTGGGCCCTGGCTACTCCCAGCGGAACGTCGCGGCCGCGAGCCCGAGCAGCCCGGCGGCCCACGCCCCGAGAAGCACCAACGGGCTCGCCACGTCCGCGCCGGCCGTTCCGGCCGAGCCGAGGGCGATCCGGAGCAGCTCCGAGAGCGGGGCCGCCGGCAGGGCGGCCGCAACCGCCGTCAGCGGCGCCGGTAGCCGATCGATCGGGACGATCACGCCGCCGATGACGAGGAAGACCAGGAACAGGACGTTGGCGAGGGCGAGCACGGTCTCCGCCCGGAGGGTGCCGGCGAGCGTCAGCCCGAGGCCCGCGAACGCGGCGGTGCCGAGGAGGACCGCGACGACCGCGAGGAGCGGCGAGGCGCCCGGCCCGGGGCCCCAGCCGAGTCCAAGGAAGGCCACCGCGACGAGGAGTGTCACCTGGACCGCCTCGATGACGAGGACCGTCAGCAGCCGGGCGACGACCAGCTCGCCGCGGCTGAGCGGCGACCCACCGAGCCGCTTGAGCACCCCGTACGAGCGGTCGTAGGCGGTCGTGATCCCGAGGCTGACGAGGCTCGTCGCGACGATCCCGAGCGCGATCGTCCCGGGCAGGAGGAAGTCGACCGGGCGGCCCGGACCCGTCGGCAGGATCGAGACCGACGAGAACAGCAGCAGGACGATCGTGGGGATCACGATCGTCGCGAACAGGTTCTCGCCGCGCCGGAGGGCGAGCCGGAGCTCCATCGCGGTCATTGCCGCGATCGCCCGGGTCGGTGAGGCGGCGCGGATCGGCGAGGCGGCCCGTGTCATCCGGGCTCCTCGTCGTCGGTGGCGGACCCGATCAGCTCGAGGTACCGCTCCTCGAGGCTGCCGCCACCCGACCGGACCTCGAGGATCGCCGCGCCGCGCGACTCGCACCACGCGGCGAGCGCGGTGATCGCCGCGGGCGTCGGCGGGGGACCGTCGACCCGGTAGCGGCCGAGCCCGTCCTCGGGCTCGACGGTCACGGCGTTCCCTCCGGGCCCACCCGACGCGGCGACCTCTCCCAGGCTGGTCGCGAGGTCGGCGCGATCCGTCTCGTCGACCGTCCCGGCGATGCGGAACCGCAGTCGCGGCCGCGACGCGGACGTCAGCTCCGCGGGACTGCCGCTTGCGACGAGCCGTCCGCGGTCGATGATCGCGATCCGGTCGGCCAGGCGCTCGACGTCGGTGAGGTCGTGGCTCGTCAGCAGGACCGCCACGCCGTCGTCGCGCAGGCCGGCCAGCAGCTCCCGCGTCGCGGCGCGGGCCTCGACATCCATCCCGGCTGTCGGCTCGTCGAGGATCGCGACCTCCGGCCGTCCGACGAGCGCGAGCGCGAGTCCGACGCGCTGCCGCTCGCCACCCGAAAGCCGCCGGTAGCGGGTCCGGGCCACGGCCTCCGGCACGCCGACGAGCCGGAGCAGCTCGTCGGGCTCCCGCGGCGAGGCATGGAACCGGCCGTGGAGCCGGACCACCTCGCTGCCGGTCATCCGAGGGTCGATCCCGCCGCCGCCCTGGAGCATCAGCCCGACCCGTGCGCGATGCTCCCGGCCCGCGCGCGCCGGATCCTCGCCGAGGACGACGACGGATCCCGCGTCGGGCCGGCGGTAGCCCTCGATGATCTCGACCGTCGTCGTCTTGCCGGCCCCGTTCGGCCCGAGGAGGGCGACGATCTCGCCCGCCCCCACCCGGAACGACAGGTCGCGGACGACCTGGCGCCCGCCGTATCCCTTCGTCAGTCCGGCGACCTCGACCGCCGGCGCGGCTGCGTCGGAGACCGAGGTCACGATCCGCCGGCGATCATCGCGTACTGCCGCTCGAAGTCCGTATCGGTCAGGTACCCGATCTGGATCGACTGGAGCACGCCGTTCGCGTCGACGAAGTAGCTCTGTGGCCGGGCGAGGACGCGGTAGTCGCGCTTGATCGACCCATCGGGATCGATGACGGTCGGCCAGGTCGCCTCGTGGGCGGTCGCGAACTCCTGCGCACCGGCGACCGGGTCGCCCATGAGGACGCCGACGATCTGCAGGCCGGGGTGTGCAGCCGCCTTCGTCGCCAGCAGCGGCAGCTCGGTCACACACGGCGGACAGGACGGGCCCCAGAAGTTGATGACGACCGGCTTGCCCCGGAGGGAGGCGAGGTCCACGGTCGAGCCGTCCAGCGCCGTTCCCTGAATGTTCGGCACGGGCGATCCCTTGGCGATCGTGTCCGACGAAGACGAGCCGCCTGGCGGCCGCGTCAGCGCCACGAGGGCGACGATCGCCAGCGTCGTGACGATCGCGACCCCGACGAGCACGGCGATCCGTCGGTCGGGGCGGCCGGGACGGGCCGCGGTCGGTTCGGTCACGGGCGCGCGAGGCGGCTCAGCCGCCGACGGTCAGCTGCCCGTTCATCAGGGCCGGATGGATCGAGCACTCGAACTTGTAGGTCCCGGCCGGCAGCGGCGGGACGTCGTAGGTCTTCTGGGCGACGCCCGGGAAGTCCTTGCCGTCGAAGACCTTGGTCCCGCTCGCCTGGAGGATGTCGATGTCGTGCGGCGTCCCCGCGTCCTGGTTGTCGAACAGGATGTGGAACGGCGCGTCCGCCTTCGCGGCCAGCGTCGTCACGTTGAAGGCGATGCCGTGTGCGACGACGGTCAGGTCGCCGGGAGCCCCCGATCCTGCGGGTGCCCCGGATCCGGTGGGAGCCCCGGAACCGCCGGGCGCGGGAGAGCCCTCGGCGGTCCCGCCGACCGCGGATCGCGGCGGGAACCAGCCGGCCGTGATCGCGATCGCGACCACGACGAGGACGGTGAACACCCAGCCGATCGCCTTCGGCCAGGCCGGATCCGGGCCGTTCTCGAGATGCCCGGTCGTGTCGGCGCGGACGGTCCGCTGGTACTCCTTCCTGGCGTCGTTGAGCCAGCCGAGCAGGGCCACGACCAGGAAGGCGATGCCAACCGCGAGGATCCAGCCCGGGAAGACGAGGCCGAGGAACAGGATCGCGACGCCGATCGAGGCGAGGATCGGGCGGAACGTCGGACCGGGGACGTGGACGCCGGGCGGCGGACCGGTGTGGACGGGCGGCGGGAGCTCCGGATGCGCCTCGGCCACGTGGTCGTAGTCGCGGAAGCTCTCCCTGCCCCAGTAGAGGAGGGAGAGGACGAGGATGACGACGCCGATCAGGAGGAGCGGGCCGGGGAACACGAGGCCCAGGAACAGCAGGAACACACCAGCGGCCGCGAAGAACGGCGCGTACGTCGGGCCCGGCATGTGGATCCCCGGCGGTGGCGGCGGGGTGATCCGTCCCGGCCGCCGCCGGCGCGGCCCGATCCGGGTGGCCTGGACCACGAGCCAGATCAGGTAGACGATCACGACGACCGCCATGAACACCGGGAGCAGGGCGATCAGCGAGCCCCAGTCCGGGATGACGAACAGCGACGCTAGCTGAAGGATCCCGTTCCAGAGGTTCTGGAGAAGTTCCATGCCGGGTCGTCAGTCCGTTGCCGGGATCAGTCGTTCGACGAGCCGGCGACGAGCACGTATGCCATCAGCGACATCGCGATCCCGAGAACCAGCAGCATCGTCACCCCGGCGTAGTCGACGTGCCCGCCCAGGAAGTACGGCAATGCCCAGTAGATGACGGCGATCACGATGAAGATGACGCCGAGGAAGGCGGCGTTCCGAGGATGCCGGAGCGGATGCATCGGGCCTCCTGCCTACAGCAGATAGAGCGTCGAGAACAGGACGATCCACACGACGTCGACGAAGTGCCAGTAGAGCGAGACCGCCTCGACCGCGTCGTGGTGGCGTGAGCTGAACTGGCCGGCGAGGCCGCGATAGAGGATCACCGACAGCATCACGGCGCCGCCGAACACGTGGGCCCCGTGGAAGCCGGTCAGGGTGTAGAACGTCGTGCCGAACGGCGTGTCGGAGATCCCGAACCCGAGCGTCGAGTAGTCGTAGACCTGGCCGATCAGGAACGCGATGCCGAGGACGAGAGTGATGCCGATCGCCCGTACGAAGCCCGCCCGGTCGTCCCGCCGGATCGACCAGATCGCCATCTGGCAGGTGAACGAGCTGATGATCAGGACGAGGGTCAGGAGCGCGGCGAACCACGGCTCGCTGTGGAGCTGGAACGACTCCGTGAGCTCCCTGGCGGCCTCGACCGACGCCGGATCCGTCCCACCGGTGATGACGGGCGGCCAGACCGGCGACGAGGCCCGGACGCTGAAGTACGCCGCGAACAGCCCGGAGAAGAACATCACCTCCGAGCAGATGAACAGGATCATCCCGAGGATCGGGTTGGCGATCCCTCCGCGGGCGTCGTGCGACAGTCCGCCGACGGGGCTGTGCTCGACCGGCGCGTGACCGGCCGGAATGAGGGCCTGGCTGTCGACGGCCATCAGTGGGTCGCCGTCCGGCCGTGGCGGAGATCGAACAGCGGTCGCTCCGATCGGATCTCCGGCAGGTGGTCGAAGTTGTACGGCGGCGGCGGCGAGCTCGTCGCCCACTCGAGCGTGTTCGCGCCCCACGGGTCGTCGCCCGCCGGGGCGCCGCCACGCAGGGACGAGAAGACGTTCCAGAGGAGCGGGAGCATGGACAGCGCGATCGTGAAGCCGCCGATCGTCGCCGCGATGTTCAGGTCGTTCCAGCCGGCGTTGCTCGCGTAGTCGTCGATGCGCCGGGGCATGCCCATCAGGCCGAGCTGGTGCATCGGGAAGAACGTCAGGTTGAACCCGATGAACATCAGGAGGAACTGGAGCTTGCCGAGACCCTCGCCGAGCATCCGGCCGGTCATCTTCGGGAACCAGTAGTAGAGCCCGGCCATGACCCCGAACACGGATCCGCCGAACAGGACGTAGTGGAGGTGGGCGACGACCCAGTAGGTGTCGTGGAGTGCGAAGTCGACCGGCACCGCGGCGGAGAACGCGCCGTTGATGCCGCCGATCAGGAACATCGTCAGGAACCCGAGCGCGAAGAGCAGCGGCGTCGAGAAGCTCAGCTTGCCGCGGTACATCGTGAAGACCCAGTTGAACATCTTCACGCCCGTCGGGACCGCGATGAGGAACGTCATCAGGCTGAAGAACGGCAGGTACACGGCACCGGTCGTGAACATGTGGTGGGCCCAGACGGAGAACCCGAGGGCGCCGATCGCGGCGGTGGCGAAGACGAACGCCTTGTAGCCGAAGAGCGGCTTCCGCGAGAACACGGGCAGGATCTCGCTGATCATCCCCATCGCCGGCAGGACCATGACGTACACGGCGGGGTGCGAGTAGAACCAGAAGACGTTCTGCCAGAGGATCGCGCTGCCGCCCGTCGCCGGGTCGAAGAAGTGGCCGCCGTAGTTGCGGTCGATGAACAGCATGATCAGCGCGCTCGTGATGACCGGCGTCGCCATCAGGACGAGGACGCTCGTGACGAGCACCGTCCAGACGAGGATCGGCATCCGGAACATCGTCATGCCCGGCGCGCGCATCTTGAAGATCGTCACGAGGAAGTTCACCGAGCCGAGGATCGAGCTCGTCCCGATCAGGACGAGGGCCATGATCCAGAGGTCCTCGCCCGAGCCCGGCGAGGCCAGCGGCTTGTCCTGGGCGAGCGGGCTGTAGCTGGTCCAGCCGGCCGATGCCGCACCGCCGGTCACGAAGCCGAGCAGGAGCAGGATCCCGCCGAGCGGCAGCATCCAGAACGAGAGGGCGTTGATCCGCGGGAAGGCCATGTCCGGCGCCCCGATCTGGAGCGGGACGACGTAGTTCGCGAACCCCGCGAGCATCGGGATGATGAACAGGAAGATCATCACCGTGCCGTGCATCGTGAAGAGCTGGTTGTAGAAGCTGGCGTTCGGGACGACCTGGATCCCGGGCTGGGCGAGCTCGGTCCGGATGCCCAACGCGAGGAGCCCGGCGATGAAGAAGAAGATGAACGAGTTGATGATGTAGAGGATCCCGATCCTCTTGTGATCGGTGGTCGTCACCCACTCGTACAGACCGCTCCGGTAGGCGGTGGCAGCGCGGGGCAGGGTGGTGGTCGCCATCGTGCTTCCTCTACTGGACCGTGAGCGTGCCGAACATCAGGGTCGGGTGGATCGAGCATTCGAACTTGTAGGTTCCTGCCGCGAGCGGCGGAACGGCCAGGTCCTTCTTCGCCACGCCGGGGAACGGCTGGCTGTCGAAGACCTTCGACCCGCCGGCGTCGAGGATGTCGACATCGTGGGGCGTGCCCGCGTCCTTGTTGTCGAACTGGATCGTGAAGCCGGTCGTCGGAGCGGTCAGCGTCGACTGGTTGAACTTGATGCCCTCGGCCACCAGCGGGATGCCGGGTCCGGCCACGCCACCGGACGGGGCCGGCGGCGGCGTCGCGTTCGCCGCGGCGGTCTGCTTCTCGACGAACGACTCGAACTCCACCGGAGTCACGACATGGACCTCGAACAGCATGCTCGCGTGTCCGATTCCGCACAGCTCGGCGCACTGGCCACGGTAGGTCTGGCCGGCGTCACTGTCGGGGATCGTCAGGTCGAACTGGTTGTTGAGGCCCGGCACGACATCGCGCTTGAACAGGAACTGCGGGACGTAGAACGCGTGGATCACATCCGGGCTGTGCAGGTAGAGGTGGGTGGTCTGGCCGGCCGGCAGCGTCAGCCCACCGTCCGGGCCCTGGGGCGAAGTGATCGCGAACAGCGCCTTCGTGTCGGGGCCTGCGTCGGCGGGGAGGTACTCGAACGTCCACTGGAACTGGCCGCCCACGATCCGGACCTTGAGGTTCGGCTGGCTCGAGCTGGCCTCGACGCTGTTGAGGGTCTGCCACGAGACGACGAACAGGAAGATGACGATGACCGTCGGGATCAACGTCCACGTGATCTCGGCGAGGTTGTTGCCGTGGGTCTGGGGCGGAAGCTCGTCGTCGCCGGCGCGACGCCGGTAGCGGATGACGGACCAGACGATCAGGCCCTCGACAACGAAGAAGATCACGACGGCGATGCCGAACACGATGTCGTACAGGTCCCGGATCTTCTGGCCCTGGACGCTCTTCGCGGCGGGCGGGAAGAAGCTGTTCCAGATCGCCGAGGCGTTGAGGACCACCAGGGCGGCCAGCGCGATCGCGACGACGGCGGCGATCAGCCACCCGACGATCGTCGGCGACGAAGGCCTGCTACCCGGGGCAGTCGACATCGGCGGTCCTCGAACTCGGTCGGCGCGCCGAACCCGGTCGAGCGTCGGCGCCACTGGTGAAGATCGGAGATGGAACATCGCCATGATAACTGGCTGTCGCGGCTCGGCACGGCACGAGCGCGCCGGGCCGTCCGTGAGGAGGTTCGTGCGAGGATGACGCCGATGTCATGGCTCCGCCTGGTCCGCCCGGGGGCGATCGCCGCTTGCTCGGTCGCGCTCGGGTCGGTCGCTGCGCTGGTCGTCGCCGGGACCGCCTCGGCTCACGGACCGGTGCCCGCTCAGCCGCCGGATCCGGCCAACCTCCTGTTCGGCTGGACGTTCGAGCCCGCCGTGGTCCTGGCGCTCGGCCTCGCCACGGTCGTCTGGATCCGGTTCGTCCGTCAGGTCAACCGGATGCATCCGACGAACCCGGTGCCGCGTCGCCGGTCGGTGTTCTTCCTGTCCGGTCTGGCCGCGATCGCCGTCGCCCTGATGTCCGGCATCGACGCCTACGACACGACGCTGTTCTCGATCCACATGGTCCAGCACCTGTTGCTGACGCTCGTTGCCGCGCCGCTGATCGTCCTCGCCGCGCCGATCACGCTGCTGCTCCGGGTCTCCACCCCGAACGTCCGCCGGCGGGTGATCCTGCCGATCCTCCACTCGCGGGCAATGCGGGCCCTGACCTTTCCGGTCGTGACCTGGGTCCTGTTCGCGGGGACGATGTGGTGGGCGCATTTCTCGCCGCTGTTCGACGCCGCCCTCGAGGACCCGGTCATCCACGACGGCGAGCACCTCCTGTTCCTCGTGGTCGGGCTGCTGTTCTGGTGGCCCGCCATCGGGCCGGACCCGAGCCCGTGGCGGATGAGCCACCCGGTCCGGGCGATGTACGTGTTCCTGGCGATGCCCCAGAACACGTTCCTGGCGGTGACGATCCTGAACTCCAGCGTCGTCCTGTACGCGCACTACGCGACGCTGGTCCGGCCGTGGGGCCCCTCGGTGCTCGAGGATCAGCAGCTCGCGGGCGGCGTGATGTGGATCACCGGCGACGTCCTGTTCCTCGCGGCGATGGCGGCGATCCTCGCGGGCTGGATGGCCCACGAGAAGCGCCAGGAGGCCGCGGTCGATCGCCGCGACGACACCGCGCGCGCGGCGATCCGGGCCCGCGAGGCGAACCTCGCCGAACGACTCGCGGCCGAGCGCGAGGCGCGTTCCTAGGTCGGGTCATCGCCTGCGCCCGAGCCCGTGTCGAGCCGGCGGGCGCGCCCACGCGAAGCCCGCGGGCGCGCGCCGAGCCCGCGCCGAGCCCGCGGGAGCACCCGCGCCGAGCCCGCTGGCGCGCCACCATCCAGCTTGCCGGGCATGGCCCACAGACATCGTCGGAGCGACTCGCGCGATCCTCTGTTGGAGAGATGGCCGTGGGCGATGGCGTGAAGGATCCGTGAGCGCGGGACTGGCGGTCGCCGCCGTTCACGCCGTTGGAGCATGGGTGAGCGCCATGCACAGCGAGATGCACTCTGGCGATCGGTGTCGATCAGCCCCGGGCCGGGATCGGCGCCTCGAGAAACGTCCGGAAGCGGTCCGGGTCGACGTTGCCGCCCGAGACGACCGCCACGATCGGGCCGTCGAGTCCGGCGAGGCCGGCCTCGTCGGAGCGGAACGTCATCGCGGCGATCGAGAGGGCGCCCGAAGGCTCCGCGACGATCCGGCTCTCCTCCGCGACGAGACGAACCGCGGCGGCGATCTCGGCCTCGGTCACGGTCACGACGTCGTCGAGCAGGGCCGAGAGGTGGGCGAACGGCCGTAGGCCGATCGCCGTCGTCCGCGTCCCATCCGCGATGGTCCGCGAGACCAGCTCCGACGCCCAGCGGACGATCCGGCCGGCCCGGAGCGACTCCCGCGCGTCCGCGGCCAGCTCCGACTCGACGCCGATCACCCGCGCGCCGGGTGCCAGCGCCTTGACCGCGACCGCGACGCCGCTCGCCAGCCCGCCCCCACCGATCGGCACGAGCACCGCGGCGACGTCCGGAAGGTCCTCGACGATCTCCAGCCCGACCGTGCCCTGGCCGGCGATGATCCGGTCGTCGTCGAACGGCGGGATGATCGCGAGCCCGCGCGCGGCCGCGATCTCCTCGGCGACGATCCGTCGCTCGTCGCTCGACGGGCCGACGATGACGACCTCCGCGCCGTCGGCTTCGACCCGCTCCCGCTTGAGGGCCGGCGCGTCCGACGGCATCACGACCACCGCCGGAGCGCCGAGCAGCCGTGCGGCGCGGGCGACGCCCTGGGCATGGTTGCCCGACGAGTACGTGATGACGCCGCGGGCCCGCTCGTCGGGCGTGAGCGACGAGACCGCGACGAACGCGCCACGGATCTTGAAGGCCCCGATCGGCTGGAGGGACTCCGCCTTGAGGTAGCGCCGATCGGCCGGCGGGCCGAACGGGACGAGCGGCGTCCGCGTCGCGACGCCACGGAGGGTCGCAGCGGCCGCTCGGACGTCGTCGATCGTGACGAGCGGCGCGGCCGTCGTCTCGTCCGCCCGATCCGCGACCTCAGCCACCGCGGCCGACCACTCGCTGGCACTCGATGCAGTGGGCCGCCCAGGGAAGGGCCTCGAGGCGGTCTGGCGCGACGGGGCGCCCGCAGCGGATGCACGCCCCGTACGTGCCGGCGTCGAGCCGCGCAAGGGCGGCGTCGACCGCCTCGAGCTGATGCTGGTTCCGGTCGCGCAGCGCCAGGTCCCGCTGCTGCTCGAAGACCTGGCTGGCCGCCGCCGCCTGCGACCCGTAGGTCATCGGATCCGGGGCGACGATCCCTTCGGCAAGCTCCGCGCGCAGCGTCTCGCGCTCGGCGGACAGGGCGGCGTGCGGGTCGAACGGCGTCGTGGACATCCAGCGGATCGTACAGGTCGGCCCAGCGATCGACGCCTCGGCCTATCCTCCCGGGGAGTACCCACGGGAGAACGTGTCCACATGGCGATCGAGATCGACCCGGTCTGCGGCATGGAGGTCGAGACCACCGCGACGGACCTCAAGCTCGAGCACGACGGCACGACGTACTGGTTCTGCGGCCGGGGCTGCTTCCTCGAGTTCCGCGACGACCCGGAGCGCTTCCTGGATCCGGACTACCAGCCGTCGATGTGACCCGCCGGTAACCACCAGATAAGCGCCGTCCGCGAAACTGGCCGCGGCGTTCCGGACCGGGCACTCCTCGATGGGGTCCGACGTCGGGACCCGGCTCTGGCCGGAGGAGGCTCGACATGCTCACCCGGATCCTTGCCGCCGCGCGCGTCGCCGCCCCGCTCGCGATCGTGACGGCGATCGCGCTCGCGGCCGAGGCCGGCCAGCGCTGGGGCCACTGACGGGCGGCCGCTCCTATCGGCCCGTCGTCTCGACGCCGGACGTCAGCCGCGAGGCGAGATAGACCGGGATGATCGAGAGGACGAGGACGAACACGGCGGCCACGTTCACGAGGGGCAGGTTGTTCGGCCGCTGGTAGTTCGTGAAGATCCAGATCGGCAGGGTCTGGGTCGAGGCGCCGGCGGTGAAGTTCGTGACGATGATCTCGTCGAACGACAGGGCGAAGGCGAGCAACGCGCCCGCCATGAGCGCCGTGCGGATGGCGGGGAACGTGATCCGGCGGAACGTCACGAACGTGTCGGCACCGAGGTCCATCGACGCCTCCTCGGGCGTCCGGACGACGCGGCGGAGCCGCGCGATCACGTTGTTGAAGACGACGACGACGCAGAACGTGGCGTGGCCGATGATGATCGTGAACAGCCCGAAGTCGATGTGGCCGGCCCGGAAGGCCGTGTTCAGCGCGATGCCCGTCACGATGCCGGGCAGGGCGAGCGGGAGCACGACGACGAAGCTCAGGCTCTGGCGGCCGAAGAACGAGAAGCGCTGAACGGCGAACGCAACGAGCGAGCCGAGCACGAGCGCGACGGCCGTTGCGCCGATCGCCGCCTCGAATGAGGTCAGGAGCGCCGTCCGGATGCCCGGATTGGTGAGGGCCTTGGCGTACCACTCGAGGGTCAGCCCCTGGATCGGCCACGAGGCGACCCGCGCCGTGTTGAACGAGTACAGGACGATCAGGGCGATCGGGAAGTAGACGAAGACGAGGATCGCGCCGGTCGCGATCCGGAGGGCGATGCGGATACGCCGCGACAGGACCATCAGATCGCCTCGAACGCGCCGAAGCGGCGGGCGACGAAGAGGTAGATCAGCATGATCGTCACCGGGACCATCGCGTAGGCCGCGGCGAACGGCTGGTTGCCGGCGACGCCGACCTCGTTGTAGACGACGTTCCCGATGAACTGGGTGTTCGACACGAGCTGCGGCGTGATGTAGTCGCCGAGCGTCAGGCTGAACGTGAAGATCGAGCCGGCGACCACCGCCGGCACCGCGAGCGGGAGGATGACCCGCCGGAACGTCAGCCCCGTCCGGCCGCCCAGGTCGGACGACGCTTCGAGGAGCGAGTTCGGGATCCGTTCGAGGCCCGCGGCGATCGGGATGACCATGTACGGCAACCAGAGATAGCTCTCGACCAGCCAGACGGAGACGTCGCTGAACCCCGGGCCCTTCAGCCCGAACGGCTCGAGGACGCTGTTGAGGACGCCGTTCTGGGCGAGGATCAGCCGCCATGCGTAGACCTTCACCAGGTACCCGCCCCAGAGCGGCAGCAGGATCGAGACGACGAGGAGGCCACGGGTCCGGGCCGAGGCGACCTTGGCCATGTAGAAGGCGATCGGGAAGGCGACGACGATCGTCGTCAGGGTCACCGCCGTCGCCATGAACACGGTCCGGATCGCGATCGTCCGGTAGACCGGCGTCGTGAAGATCTCGACGTAGTTGGCGAGGGTCGGCGTCGTCACCACGTTGCCGCTGACCGGGTCGATCGACCAGAACGACGAGATCAGGAACAGGGCGAGCGAGCCGAGGTAGGCGACGACGAGCCAGCCGAGCGGTGCCGCGAGAAGCAGCCCGAGCTGGATCCGGGGGTGGCGGTAGAGCGCCGCCGCCACGCGTCGCAGCCGCCCCGGCGGCGGTTGCGAGCCGGCGACGGCGGTCGCGCTCAACCCCGGACCGCCGTCCGGACGCCGGAAGGCGACGACCCCCGACAGTCGCCTGCCGGGGGTCGAACCACTCGAGGGTCAGGGACGGTCAACCGCCCGTCACCTCCGTCCAGACCTTGGTCCATGCGTCGAAGTCGGTGCAGATGTCGCCGCGACCGTCGAGGCAGGTCTTCGTCGGGGTGTTCCAGTAGTAGACGTCCTTCCAGTACGCGTCGTCCTTGGCATGGAACGTGTCGCAATGGCCGGCCGACTGCTTCTCGGCCTCGGCGCAGGCAGCGTCGCTGACCGGTGCTTCACCGTAGTAGACGGTGACGTCCGCGTTCGCCTTCGGCGAGATGATGTAGTCCATCCACTTGTACATGCAGTTCGGATGCTTGGCCTGGGACGAGATCATCCAGGTGTCGGACCAGCCGGTCGCGCCCTCCTTGGGCTTCGTCACCGCGACCTGCTTGCCGCCGGCGCTGTTGATCGTGTTCGCCTGGTACTGCCAGGCCGTACCGATCGCCATGTCGCCGTTGGTGAAGCCGTCGATCTCCTCCTGCGCCGTGCCCCAGTACTTGCCGATCAGGCCCTTCTGCTGGAGGAGAAGGTCCTTCGCGGCCGCAAGCTGGGTCTCGTCGAGGGCGTACGGGTGGGTGATCCCCAGCTCCGGCTTCGTCTTCATCAGGTAGAGGGCGGCGTCCGCGACGTAGATCGCGTAGTTGTAGGCCGTGACCTTGCCCTTGTACGGCGAGGCGGGGTCGAACACGACGCTCCAGCTGTCCGGAGCCGTCTTGACGACCGACGGGTCGTACATCAGGACGTTCGCCCCACGGCCGTGGGGCACGCCGTAGCCGACGCCGTTGACGGTGTTGTAGGACTGGTTCTTCAGGCCCTCGAACACGTCCTTGTAGTTCGGGATCAGGTCGAAGTTGACGGGCGCGACGTCCTTCCCGGCGATCAGTCGCAGGGTCGCGTCGCCCGAGGCCGACACGCCGTCGTACTGGCCCGTCTTCATCAACTGGACCATGTTGGCCGAGTCGAGGCCGACCTTGACGTTGACCTTGCAGCCGGTTGCCTGCTCGAACGGCGTGACCCAGTCGTAGCCCTGGACCTGTTCGCCGCCGGTGCCGCCGACGACGTAGCCGGCCCAGGCGATGAGGTTCAGCTCGCCCTCGGTCGGGCCAACGGAGGCCAGCGAGCCTTCGGGCGGACCGCTCGGGGCCGTGCTGGCGCCGCCCGACCCGGCCGCGCTGGCCGCCGGCTGGCTGGCGGCCGGCTGGCTCGCCGCGGGGGCGCTCGGCGACGGCGTGGCGCCGCTGCTGCACGCCCCCACGACGATCGCCGTGACGGCCGCTGCCGTCAGGATCCTTCGATGCATGTGCTCCTCCTCCGAGCTCGGCGCGCCGGCTCCTCCCGGCGCGGTTCACCCACCCGCGTCGGCGACGGGGTAGTTGTGCTGTCGTTTCCACGTCAGGCGGACCGCCTTGCCCTCGAGGGCGAGCGCATCCGTCGACGACGTGACGAGGTTCTGTTGCGTCACGACGAGGTCCGTGCCCGCGTCGAGGGCGACGACGTAGCGGGTGTCCGGGCCGAGATACACGACGCTCCGGATGTGACCGAGCGCCGACGTCTCGTCGGCGCCCACCGCCTCGCCGGGCTCGCCGATCCGGATCTTCTCCGGCCGGACCGTCACGGTCGTCGGGTCGCCGACGATCGCGCGGGCGACCTCGCCGCGGAGCAGGTTCGACGTCCCGACGAAGCCGGCGACGAACGCGGTTGCCGGTCGCTCGTAGACCTCCGCCGGCGCGCCGACCTGCTCGATCCGGCCGCGGTTGAACACCGCGATCCGGTCGCTCATCGTCAGCGCTTCCTCCTGGTCGTGGGTCACGTAGATGAAGGTGATCCCCACCTGTTGCTGGATCCCCTTCAGCTCGATCTGCATCTCCTCGCGGAGCTTCAGGTCGAGGGCGCCGAGGGGCTCGTCGAGCAGCAGCACGCGGGGCCGATTGACGAGCGCCCGGGCGAGGGCGACCCGTTGCCGCTGGCCGCCGGACAGCTGCGACGGCTTCCGCTTCTCGTAGCCGGACAGGCGGACCATGTCGAGCGCCTCGCCGACGCGTCGCACCCGGTCCGCCTTCGGGACCTTCCGGACGACGAGCCCGTAGGCGACGTTGTCGCCGACGGTCATGTGCGGGAACAGCGCGTAGTCCTGAAAGACCGTGTTGACGTCGCGCTGGAACGGCGGCTGCGACGACACGTCGACGCCGTGGAGGAGGACGCGGCCGGAGGTCGGCAGCTCGAACCCGGCGATCATCCGGAGGGTCGTCGTCTTGCCGGACCCGGACGGGCCGAGCATCGAGAAGAACTCGCCGTCCCGGACGTCGAGGTCGATCGAGTCGACGGCGACGAGCGACGGCGCGCCGCGCTGCTCCGCGATCGCTGCCGACACGCGCTGGCCGGTGGCGTCGTTGCCGAACACCTTCGTCAGGGCCTCGAGGCGGACGGCCGGGATGGCCGCGACCGGACCCGCGGATGGGCCTGTCGCGACGGTGGATCGGTCCACGGGGACGGCGGTCTGGCTCGGTCCGGCCAACAGAGGTCCTCGGTCTGGGTCCGAAGTCTCGGCCCGCGTGCACGGGCGTGACGGTCGGCGCACGCGCCCCCGCGCGAGCGATGCCGCACATTGCGGCGCAGTTCTCGGCAGTGTCAAGCCGCGCAGCGCCTCGTCGCGCGCTGCGGTGACCCGCTCGCCACCGACCTAGACTCCTCGCCGTGACCCTCCCTCGTCATTGCCGCGTGGCGGGCCTGTTGCCCGTCCTCGTCCTGCTGCTCGCGGCCTGCGAGGCGGGCGCGAGACCCCCGACGCCGCCGATCACGCCTGGCTCGTCGAGCGCCGCGCGCGAGGTCAACATCGTCCTGAAGGACTGGATCTTCCTGCCCGACCCGGTCGACGTCGTGCCCGGGGAGACGGTCCTCCTCCACGTCGTCAACGGAGGCCTCGAGATCCATGAGCTCGTCATCGGCAACCAGGCCGTGCAGGACGCGTGGGAGGCGGCCGAACTGACGACGGTCGGCGCCCCGCCGGGTCCGACCCCGGTCGTCAGCGTGCCGCCGGATCTCGCCGGCATCCGCGTCGTCGTCCCGTCGGGCCAGCGCGTCGACGTCATGTGGGCGGTGCCACCGTCGCCGGCCGAGGTCAACGAGCTGCTGCTCGGCTGCCACATCCCGGGCCACTGGGAGAAGGGGATGCGCGCGGACGTCGTGGTCGCGGGCGCCTCGGCGGCCCCATCGGGCTCGTCGCCCGACGCGCCGTCGGCCATCTCGCGGTCGACCGGCGCGGTGCTAGGATTCGGGTCCGCCATCGAGGCGGTCCGAGTCGAGCTCGCGGGTCGAGGAGAACGAACCCCATGACCTATGTGATCGCCGAGCCCTGCATCGACGTGCTCGACATCTCGTGCGTGTCGGTCTGCCCGGTCGACTGCATCCACTACGAGGAAGGCACCGACCGCAAGCTCTTCATCGACCCGAACGAGTGCATCGACTGCGGCGCCTGCGAGCCCGAGTGTCCGGTGAACGCGATCTTCCCCGAGGAGTCGGTACCGGTCGAGTGGGCGAACTACACGAAGATCGACGCGACCTGGTACACGGACAAGGCGGCGGCGCGCGCGTCGGTGGACGAATTGAAGCCGGCGTGACGCCCGGGTCGGCAAGCCGCCGACCCTGATCGATGCGCATCGTCTCGCTCCTCCCGTCGGCAACCGAGATCGTCTGCGCGCTCGGGCTGCGCGACGAGCTCGTCGGCGTCACCCACGAGTGCGACTGGCCCCCGGACGTCGTCGGGCTGCCGGTCATGACCCGGAACGCGCTGGACCTCCACGGCGCCACCAGCCGCGAGATCCACCAGCGCATCGGCGACGCGGTTCACGGTGGCTCGGCGATCTACCAGCTCGACGAGGACGCCCTCGAGGCCGCCGACGCCGACCTCATCCTCACCCAGGAACTGTGCGCGGTCTGCGCCGTCGGCTATCGCGAGGTGAGCGACACCGTCCGCGCGCTCGAGCTGGACACGACCGTCATCTCCCTCGAGCCGACGACGGTCGAGGGGATCCTGAACACGATCGCGACGGTCGGCGCGATGGCTGATGCCGAGGACGCGGCCGTCGACCTCGTCGGACGGCTCCGCGAGCGGCTCGCGGCAATCGAGGCGAAGGCCCAGCAGCGGCGCGAGGCCGGCTTCGTCGGACCGCGGGTCGTGGGGCTCGAGTGGCTCGATCCACCGTTTGCGGTCGGCCACTGGGTCCCGGACCAGGTCCGGCGGGCCGGCGGCTGGGACCTGCTCGGTCAGGACGGCAGCCCGGCCCGCGAGACGACCTGGGACGCCGTCGCGGAGGTGGACCCCGATCTGCTCCTCCTGATGCCGTGCGGCTACCACCTCGGCGAGACGGTCACCGAATGGAGCGCAGCCCCACGTCCCGATTGGGTCGGCGACCTGCCGGCGATCCGGCGCGGCCACCTGATCGCGCTCGACGGCTCGTCGTACTTCTCGCGCCCCGGGCCCAGGGTCGTCGACGGGATCGAGATGCTCGCCGAGATCTTCGACCCCGAGGCGTTCCGCGATCTGTCGCCCGCGACCGGCTGGACGCCGATCGCCTGACGTGGCCGGCTCGACGCGCGCGGCCGGGGACGCGGCCGCCGGCCCTCGGTCCAGCTTCGCCTGCCTGTGGTGCGGGCAGGCCTGGACGACCCGAGGGCCCGACGATCTCGAGGGCTGGGCCCAGCTCTGTCCGGACTGCCTCGGCAAGGCAGGCGACAACCCGTTCCTCCGCTTCCGACTGCGGGCCGCGCTCGACGCAAGGGCGAAGGCGACGGCACCGCCGGCACCCCCACTGACCGATCGCTCGACCACGAGCCTGCCGGCCACGAGCGCGCTCGATCAGGAGATGGTCGACTACTACGAGGCTCGCGCGGGCGAATACGACGACTGGTACCTGCGTCGCGGCCGGTATGCCCACGGCCCGATCCACGACGCGGCCTGGAACGCCGAGCTGGACGCGGCGGGACGGTGGCTCGACGCGCTCCCGATGAGCGGCCGGATCGTCGAGCTCGCGGCGGGCACCGGCTGGTGGTCGCCGCTCCTCGCCGGCAAGGGCGAGTTGTGGCTGTCCGATGCCGCCGAAGCGCCCCTGGACCGCGCGCGCGAACGGCTCGTCGCCCACGGCCTGCGCGCCCACCTCCATGTCCGCGACGCGTGGGCGGAGCCCGAGGGCGATCCGGCCGGAGCGCTGTTCGCCGGATTCTGGCTGAGCCACGTCGAGCGGGATCGGACCGCCGCGTTCCTCGGCCTCGCCCGCCACTGGCTCGCGCCCGGCGGCCGCCTGGCGATCATCGATTCGCTGCCCGACCCGCAGTCCGGAGCGTCCGACCACCCGCCCGTCGTCGACGATCGGTCCGTCCGCCGGCTGGCCGACGCCCGCGAGTTCTCGATCGTCAAGGTGGACCGGACGCCCGACGAGATCGCCGACGCGCTCCGGACGGCCGGGTTCGCGGATGTCCAGGTAACGACTTCCGGCCGGTTCTTCGTCCTCGCCACAGCGATCCGCGGCTGACGAGGCGGACGAACGGCGCCACGCTCGTTCGTTGACGTGACAAAGACCGGCGTTCCGGTCGCCGACGACGGAATCCCCCCGTCGCAGCTGGCGACCCGCAGGCCGTCCGCGCATATCGCGTGCGATACTCGCCCGAATGACGCCACTCAGCGAACGAACGATCGCGACCGTCGGGTCGGGGGTGATGGCCGAGGCCATGATCGCCGGGCTGCTCCGGGGCGAGCTCGTCTCGCCCGACCAGATCGTCGCGAGCCATCCCCGCGCGGAGCGCCGTGACCACCTCCGGGCGGAGTACGGGATCCGCGTCGTCGGCGACAACCGACAGGCGATCGACGGCGCCGACGTCGTCCTGCTCGGCATCAAGCCGCAGATGCTGGCCCGGGTCGGTGGCGAGATCGGCCCGTCGCTGGAGCGCGGCCAGGTCGTCCTGAGCGTCCTGGCCGGCGCGACGACGACCGCGCTCGTCGGGACGCTCGGCCACGACCAGGTGATCCGGGCGATGCCGAACACGCCGGCGCGGCTCGGCAAGGGCGTGACCGTCTGGTACGCGACGCCGGCAACGACCGAGGAGCAGCGAGCCCAGGCCGCGGCCCTGCTCGGTGCCCTCGGGACCCAGATCGAGGTCGACGACGAGAAGATGGTGGCGATGGCCACGGCCGTGTCGGGCACCGGGCCGACCTACGTCTTCCTCGTGATGGAGGCCCTGATCGACGCGGCCGTCCACCTCGGGTTCCCGCGGCACGTGGCCCACGACCTGGTGGTCGAGACGCTCGAGGGCAGTGCCGCGTTCGCGAAGCAGTCGGCGATGCACCCGGCCGAGCTGCGGAACATGGTGACGTCGCCGGGTGGCACATCGGCCGCGGCGCTCCACGAGCTCGAGTCGGGGCGCCTCCGGACCGTCCTCTCCGAGGCCGTCTGGGCCGCCTTCCGCCGGACGAACGAGCTCGGCGACCAGCTCGAGGCGCAGGTCACACGGGAACAGCCCGGCCGGGACCGGTCGGGCCGCGACCCGCGAGCGTGACGATCGCCATCGATCGCGGCGTCGACCTCCGTCGCGCTTCGCTCGCCGACCTCCGTGCCCTCGATTACCGCGCCGCCGCCCGCGACTACTGGGCCGACGAAGCGGCCCTCCACGATCGGCTGACCGCCTCGTGGGCGGGTCTCGACGATGCCGCGTGGCGGCTCGCCGGTGCGGCGCCGTCCGACGCCGGCGGTCCCGACTGGTCGCTGCTCGACCACGTCGGCCATCTCGTCGACTGGTGGGAGCTGGCGGCCGTCTACATCCAGGGCGTCCTGGACGGTGGCGACTGGCCGTCGGACGACGACTACGACGGCGGCGACTTCGACACGTTCAACGAGGGACGCCGCGACCGCTTCGCCAGGATCCCGCCGGCCGAGCTGCGGCGACGAGTGGGCGTGGCCCACGGACGGGCCGTCGAGATCGCGCGGCGGCTCCCTGCCGAGACGATCCGGAGCGACGCCGCGTGGGGCTGGATCCACCAGGTCCTCCACGGCCACGCGATCGATCATCTGACCGTGGTCGAGCCGTGGGCCGACCAGCTGCGCGTCCGCCAGGTCGGCAACGACCCGTTCGGCCCGGACCCGCAGCCGACCCGCCGTGGCCTCGCGGCCGCCATCGAGCGGTTCTGGACCGAGGACGACTCGATCGGCGCCGCATTCCGGGCGACGATCGCGACGATCCCCGACGAGCGCTGGTCGCAGCCGCAGGACGGGGGATGGTCGCTCGCCGATCACGTCGCCCATCTCGCCGGGTGGTTCAACGAAGGAGCTCGTGCGCTCGAGGTCCATGCGGCGGGCGCGCCCTGGCCGGACATGCCGCCCGAAGGGCTCGATGCCTTCAACGACCGACAGGTCCGGGCGGCCCGCGGAACGCAACCCGTCGACCTGCGGACCGGGTTCGATGCCGGGATCGCTCGCCTCCGCCTCGCCGTCCGGGCGATGAGCGACGACGAGTGGCTGGACCCCGAGGGGTTCGGCTGGGCCTACGAGGACCTCCACGGCCATGTTCGCGCCCACCACGCGATGATCGGGCCCTGGGCGGCCCGCCTCACCTGGCCCGCCGCGAGGCCGTCCGGCTGAACCGAACCCATCCCGACACCTTCCGAGGAGGATCGATGACACGAGCGGACGGCCAGAGCGGCCGGGCATCTGGCGCGCCGCTGGCCGCGGCGACGGGCGGGCTGACGATCGAGCGGATCGTCGCCGTGGACCCGCCGCGCGAGGTCCGCGTCCATCCCCGCGACCGGACGGTCGCCTTCACCCAGCCCGTGGCGGACGCCCGCCAGATCGTGGTCGTCCCGCTCCGAGGCGGGTTGCCCGCCCAGGTCACGGCGTCCGAGAAGGACGTTGCCGACCCGCAGTGGTCGCCGGACGGCCGGCGCCTCGCCTACGTCCGCGGTGACGAGATCCGGATCGTCGACGTCGACGGGAGCCGGGACGTGCTCGTGTCGAGCCATCCTGCCGGCGTGTCGGCGCCGCGCTGGTCGCCCGACGGGCGCCAGATCGCATTCCTGTCGCGGCGGCGCGGCTGGTCGCAGGTGTTCGTCGTCGACGCGCCGATCCCGCGCCGCGGCCGGCCGGCCCGCGACCCGAAGCCGCCGGAGCCGCGGAGCCTGACTGCGACCGGGTTCGACGTCGAGGACCTGGTCTGGTCCGCCGACGGCCGGTCGATCGCGACCCAGTCCTTCCGCGGCCCGGAGTTCGGGGTTTCCGAGATCCACCTCGTCGACGTCGCGGCAGCGACCGAGCGACGCGTCGCCGGCGGCGGCAAGGAGTGGGCGGCCGGGGCCCGGGCGATGCCCGACGGTGGCTTCCTGTACCTGTCCGACGCCGACGGCTGGTTCCAGGTCGTCCGTCTGGGAGCCGACGGCCGGACGAAGACGGTCCTGACGAGCGGCCGCCGGGAGCACGGCGAGCCGAGCGGCGGGTTCGGCTTCGCGGCGCTGCCGTCGCCGGACGGATCGCGGTTCGTCCACGCCGACATCCACGACGCGCTCATCGATCTCGTCATCGCCCCGATCGACGGGTCGGCGCCCGTCAAGCGGGGCCGCGGCCGGCCGCCGAAGAACCCGCCGCCGACCGTCGCCGCGGGCACCGGCCAGGTCGTGAACCCGTGGCCCGGGGTCTGGCGGTCGGTCGGCTTCACGGCGGACGGGACGGGTCTCGTCGCGATCGGCGAGAGCCAGGACCGGCCGCAGGACGTCTGGCTGCTGCCCGTTCCCGGCGTCGCTCCGGCCGGCGCCCGTGCCCGCCAGGTCACGAGCTCGCTGCCGTCCGTTCTCGCCGCGGCGTTCGCGCCCGAGCGGACGATCGAAGGCGAACGGATCTCGTTCAAGGCGCGCGACGGGCTGCGGATCGAGGGCACCCTCTGGCGACCCGCGTCCGCGACCGGCAAGCGCGGGGCGACCCGGGTCCCGACGATCGTCTACCCGCACGGTGGCCCGACGTGGCAGGCGTATCGAGCCTGGGTCCCGTTCAAGCAGCTGCTCGCGCGCGAGGGCTTCGCCTTCCTCGACGTCGACTTCCGTGGCTCGACGGGCTACGGCCGGGCGTTCCGCGTCGCGAACCACGGGGAGTGGGGCAACGCCGACACCCACGACATGATCGACGCCGCTCACTGGGCGACCGCCCAGCCGTGGTCGAACGGCCGGCTCGGGATCTACGGCGGCTCCTACGGCGGCTATCTCGTCCTGTGCGCGCTCGTCGACGAGCCGTCGATCTGGAGCGCCGGGGTCGACCTGTACGGTGACTCCGAGATCGCCGAGAGCTATCGGCATGGGGACCGGCCCGGCCGGCTCGACCTCGGACGGATGATGGGCTCGCCGGACGATCCGACGAAGGCCCCCGCGTTTCGCCGCGGATCACCGGTCTATCGAGCGGAGGCGATCGAGGCGCCGCTCCTCATCCTCCACGGACGGAAGGATCGCCGCGTCGTCCCGCTCATGACCGAGAAGATCGTCGAGGCCCTCGAGATCGAGGGCAAGCATCACGAGGTCCACTGGTACGACGACGAGGGTCATGGCTGGGACCGTCCGGAGAACCGGCGCGACGGGTTCAACCGGATCCGGGCGTTCCTTCGGCGGCACCTGCTCGACGACCTCGAGGCATCGCCGGACGACGGCGATGTGGTCGGGAAGGCCGGCGGCCGGACCCGCGGGAACAGCTAGGTCGACGTCCCCGACAGCTTGCCGGGCCGGCGGCGGCGATGGTGGCCGCGACCCGTCCGGCGCCGCATCGCCGACCATCGCCGCGTCGGGATCGTCGGGGTCGAAGTCGACGTCGCCCGTCTCGTCCTCGCCCTTCCGTCGCGGGATCACGGTGATCTGGCCGTTGGTCTCGAGATAGACGAACCGCGCCTCGGCAACGGTCAGCAGGCCGTTCTGGCGCAGGGCGATGCCCAGCTCCCGGACGGTCAGCCCCTCCTTCGTGAGGCGGTCGCCGAGGATCTTGCCGTCCCGGACGAGGAGGATCGGCTCGCCCTCGACCACCTCGCGAAGCCTGGGAAACCGATCGTTGAGCTGGTGGAGGCCCCAGTTCAGGGCCAGGATCACCGCGGCGGCGAGCAGGCCGCCGATGAGGGTCGTGTTCTCGCCGACCATCGCGTTCTGGACGGCGTTCGAGATGATGAGGAGGACGACCAGGTCGAGGCTGGACAGCTGGCCGGCTTCCCGCTTGCCCACGACACGGAAGAAGATGACCAGGACGATATAGACGATCGCGGTACGGATCGCGACGCTGATCAGGTCCGAGCCGAGGTCGGGGATCGTCATCTGGCGCGATGCTAGCCCACGGACCGAGCGGCTACCATGCGCCCGTGCCGGCCACCTCCGCCCTCCGCGCGGCCCCCGAGCGGGCCCTGCGCTCGTTCCTGCTGTGGCTGTCCCGTCGTCGATCGATCGGCCGGCTGGCGACCCGGCTCCCCGTGACGCGATCGATGGTCGCCCGGTTCGTCGCCGGCGAGACGCTCGAGGACGCGCTCTCGGCGCTGGAGCGGCTGCACGAGGCCGGGCTGCGCACGACGGTCGACGTGCTCGGCGAGGCCGTGACGTCGGTCGACGATGCGCGAGCCGCCGCGACGGAATACGTGGACGCGCTCGATGCACTGGCCGCGCGGGGCCTCGACCGCAACGTCAGCGTGAAGCTGAGCCAGATGGGTCTCGGTCTCGACGACGGCGTCTGCCGCGACAACGTCGAGCGGATCCTCGCCCGAGCGGCCGCCTGCGACGCCTTCGTCCGGATCGACATGGAGAGCCACGACACGACCGATGCCACGCTCGCGCTCTGGCGCGAGCTCCGGCCGGTGAACGCAGGTCACGGCGACTCCGGAGTCGTGATCCAGGCGGCCCTCCGCCGAAGTCCGGCCGACGTCGAGGTCCTGATCGGCGAGGGCGCCCGCGTCCGGTTGTGCAAGGGGGCCTATGTCGAGCCTGCGGCGGTCGCCTACGCCGCGAAGACGGACGTCGACGCAGCCTACGAAGCCCTCATGGAGCGGCTGCTGAGCGACGGGACGTTCCCGGCCATCGCGACCCACGACGAGCGCCTGATCGCACGGGCGGTCGCGTACGTTCGCGAGCAGGGGATCGCCCCGGACCGCTTCGAGTTCCAGATGCTCTACGGGGTCCGGCGCGATCTCCAGGACCGCCTCGTCCGGGCGGGATTCGGGGTTCGCGTCTACGTCCCGTTCGGGACGCAGTGGTATCCGTACTTCATGCGACGGCTGGCCGAGCGGCCGGCGAACGTCGCGTTCGTCCTGCGGAGCGTGCTGCGCGAGGGCCGCGACCACCAGGCCGGCTGAGACGGGCATCCGGTTCCGGGGTCCGAGTCACGGACCAACGAACCGCTGAACCGACCCTCTGTCGGTCCCCCGAGCCAAGATCCGTGCCTCGGCGGTCACTTGGTCCCTTCGCCTGGTCCCTTCGCCGGACCAGGCGCTGACCGAACGTGGCGAGCGCGACACCGGAAGTCGCCAGGTCCGCCAGACGGCCCGCGGCCGGACCCGCGCGTGGTGCGCGGAATCGAAAGAGCCGCCCGTGAGGTACGGGCGGCTCTGTCGGTGCGCTTGTGGCGCAGTGGCGGTCGGAGGCCCGCCGGATGAGTCCGAAGTCGCGGGACGGTGTGGGCTCAGTGTTGCCAGCGCTGCCCGGCTTCGAGCACGAGTGCCGAGCTGGCGAGCGCTGACAGGACCATGACGATCCTGAACCCCAGCGACTTGACCTTCTGCATTGAACGGATCCTCCCTCCCGGCGCAACGGGGTCGCGCGCGGAGAAGGAACGTACGAGACGACGCCGTTCGACGGGAATAGCCCGTCGGTACCATGACCCACCCGCCGGAAGTCCTGTTGAGCACGCGATCGGGGCCTGCCGGCACCACCACGGTGCACGGGCAGGCCCACCCGGCGCGCCGGGTGGACGCTCAGGTCCGGCGGGCGAGGATCTCGCGGAGCTGGACGACGTGCTCCTCGACGTGGGTCACGAGGAACCGCTCCAGCGAGGCGCCCACCGTGAGCTCGCCTCGCGTCGGGTGGAGCCCTCGGCGCTCGAGGTCCGCCGCCGACAGCCCTCCGGCGAACCCGGTCGCGGTGACGAGCCCGGCGTCGATCCGATCGAGGAGGTCGCCGGACGGGAGCTCGCGATCGGCGGCGATGCGGGCGATCCGGTCCGGATCCGACGCGACCCGACCGAACGGGACGGCCGTCCCGGGATCCCCGGCGAGGACCGACTCGAGCTGCGCCGTCCAGTAGCCGAGCATCTCGTTCACGTGGGCGAGGACCTCGCGCGGTCCCCAGTCCGCCTCGGGCTCGGTGCCGTACGCGGCGCTGAGCGGCCATGGCTCGCCGGCGACGAGCGGACCGCGGAGATCGAGGAGGTCGCTGCCCGCGTCGCGCAGTCGATCGGCGAGGTCGTTCATCCACCCAGTCTGGCACGCGGCGGCGTAGCATGGACGGCCAGACCATCCCGGCGCAGTGCCGGGTCGCCGTTCCGTGGCGCGCCGGCCGTTCGCCCGGCAGCGGGATCGCCGACATCGCCGCGGAGCCGCACGGAGAGCCGCGGTGACCGACACGCTCGCCCGGGGGGCCGCCAACCAGGCGGGCGCCCACGTCAACAAGAACGCCTACGACGAAGCCCAGGACTTCCTCCCGCTCAACGGGATCGACCACGTCGAGTTCTGGGTCGGCAACGCCCGCCAGTCGGCACACTACTTCCGGACCCTGTGGGGCTTCACGCCGATCGCCTACGCCGGCCTCGAGACCGGCGTCCGCGACCGGACGAGCTACGTGATGCGCCGGAACGACATCACGATCGTCCTGACCGGCGCGCTCGGCCCCGACAGCGAGATCGCCGAGCACGTCCATCGCCACGGGGACGGCGTCAAGGACATCGCCTTCCTCGTCGACGATGCGGCGAGCTCGTTCGCCGAGACCACGAAGCGCGGAGCGAATCCCGCGATCGAGCCCGTCGAGCTCGACGGGGGCGAGGACGGCGTGCTCCGCCGGTCGGCCGTGTTCACCTACGGCTCGGTTCGCCACAGCTTCGTCGACCGGTCCGACTATCACGGCGTCTTTGCGCCGGGGTTCCGGAAGGTGAAGAAGCCCGCGCCGGCGGCGCAGGGGATGAGCCTGCTCGAGATCGACCACTGCGTCGGCAACGTCGAGCTGGGCGACATGAACCGGTTCGTCGACTTCTACCGGGACGTCTTCGGCTTCGCCCAGCTCATCCACTACGACGACAAGGTCATCCACACCGAGTACAGCGCCCTGATGTCGAAGGTCATGACCAACGGCAACGGACGGGTGAAGTTCCCGATCAACGAGCCGGCGAGCGGCAAGAAGAAGAGCCAGATCCAGGAGTTCATCGACTACTACGGCGAGGCCGGCACCCAGCACATCGCGCTGCGGACCGAGGACATCGTCGCGACGGTCCGGACGCTGCGCCGTCTCGGAGTGGAGTTCCTGGGCATGCCGCACGCCTACTACGAGCAGCTCGCCGACCGGGTCGGCGATGTCGGCGTGCCGATCGAGACGCTCGAGGAGCTCGGGATCGAGGCCGACCGCGACGAGGAGGGCTACCTCCTCCAGATCTTCACCCGGCCGATCCAGGACCGGCCCACGTTTTTCTTCGAGATCATCGAGCGGCACGGGTCGCGGGGCTTCGGCGTCGGCAACTTCAAGGCGCTGTTCGAGGCGATCGAGATCGAGCAGGCCCGGCGGGGCAACCTGTAGCGGTGGCATCGGTCGCGGACCTGCTCGAGCCCGAGGTCCTCCGGGTCCGGGCGGGCGAGTACCTCGTCCGGGCCGGCGACGTCCTTCGCGACAGCGGCGCGGTCCGGATCGTCGAGTTCGGCCCGACCCGGGTCACGGCCAGCGTCGCCGACCGCGTCGACCGGAGCGTCGTGCTGATCGCCCGCGAGGCGACGCTCGACGTGTCGTGCACGTGCGACATGCCGTCCGCGACCGGGCTCTGCCCGCACGTCGTCGCCGTCGCGATCGAGACCTGGTTCCGGTCACCGAACCGCGAGGCGCCCTGACGGCCGGGCGGGGTGACGAGGCGCGCACGAGGGGCGCAAGATCTGGCTGACGGTCGATGGAGCCGTCAGGGAGGGAGCGGATCGTGCTGGGACGCATCCACGCGATCGCGGCGATCGTCTTCGTCGTCGCGATCCTCATCCAGGTCTTCCTCGCGGGTCTTGCGATCGCCAACCTCGGCGGCTCGGGCGACTTCTCGGCCCATCGCGACTTCGGCTACACGTGGGTCGGGCTGGCGTCCGCCGCGCTCCTCGTGACCGCCATCGCGGCGCGCCGTCCGCGTCGCGACATCGCGATCTGCTTCGGGCTGCTCCTGCTGTACGTCGTCCAGACGGTGCTGCCGAACTTCCGGAGCGGCCCGACGTGGGTCGCCGCCCTGCATCCCGTCACCGCGCTGCTGCTGTTCGGGGCTGGCGCCTGGTACGCCCGTCACGCGTGGCGAGCGACGGTCCTCGGAGCACCGACGGAAGGAGGCTGAGATGTACCAGTGGCTCGTGTTCGTCCACCTCTTCGGACTGGTGCTGTTCCTGCTGATGCACGGCGTCTCGATGTGGGCCGCCTTCGGCGTCCGCAGCGATCCCCGGCCCGAGTCGGCGCGACTGCTCCTCGGGCTGTCGATGCGGGCGAACCAGGCGATGTACCTCGGATTGCTCCTGCTCGTGATCGGCGGGCTCGGGGCCGCGTGGAACGCGAACCAGCTCACGGCCGGCTGGATCGTCGCGTCCTACGTGGTCCTGGTGATCGTCATCGCGGGGATGTATGCACTGGGCGCCTCGTTCTACTACCCGCTCCGCGAGGCAGTGCTGCCGAAGGACGGCGGGCCGCCGACGATCGACGCGGCGGAGCTCGCTCGACGGGTCGACAACCGCCGCCCGGAGAGCCTCGCGATCGTCGGTCTCGGCGGCCTCGTGGTCCTCGTCTGGCTGATGACGCTCAAGCCGTTCTGACGGCCGAGCGACCGCGGGCGATCAGTCGCCGCTGACGAGCCGGAGTCGCCGGGGATCGTCGGGCTCGTCGCGGGCAGGCGGGGCGTCGGGCGTCGCTCCTGCCAGGCCCGCGCCCTCCGCGAGCAACGCCTCGAGCGCCGCCGCTCCGACCGGCCTGGCATACAGGAACCCCTGGCCGAACCGGCAGCCCAGGTCCATCAGCCAGCGGGCCTGCTCGGCGTGCTCGATCCCCTCGGCAATGACCTCGAGCTCGAGCGTCCGTCCGAGATCGATCACAGCCCGGGCGATCGGGGACGCGCCGGCGCCGGTCGACGACACGAACGTCCGGTCGATCTTCAGGATGTCGATCGGGAACCGCTCGAGGTAGCTGAGCGACGAGTAGCCGGTCCCGAAGTCGTCGATCGCGAGGTGCGTGCCGAGCTCGCGGAGCGCCGTCAACAGCGCGATCGTCGAGGCCGTCCGCCGCATGAGGCCGCTCTCGGTGATCTCGAGGACCAGGCTCGCCGGCGGCAGCCCGGTCTCCTCGAGCACGGTCCGGACCGTCGACACGATGTCGTGCTCCCGGAACTGGCGGGCCGACAGGTTGACACTGATCCGGAGGTCGGGCCGGTCCAGGCGGATCTGCCAGTCGCGTGCCTGGCGGCAGGCCTCGCGGAGGATCCAGCGCCCGATCGGCACGATGTCGCCGGTCTGCTCGGCGAGGTCGATCCATTCGCCTGGCATGAGGACGGGCCCATCCGGCGGCTGCCAGCGGACGAGCGCCTCGACCCCGACGATCGCCGTGGTCCCCAGGTCGACGATCGGCTGGTAGTCAAGGCGGAGCTCGTCGCGCTGCTCGACACCGCGGAGCCGCTCGGCTCGCGCGGCTCGCTCCGCCGCGCCGTCGCGGAAGCCCGGCTGGAAGATCTCGGCACCGCCGCGCGATGACTGCTTGGCGGCGTACATCGCGACGTCGGCATTGCGGAGCAGGTCGTCGGCGGACTCCGGACCGGTCCCGAGGGCGACGCCGATGCTGGCCGCGATCCGGACCGGCGTCAGGTCGAGGGACAGCGGCTGGCGGAACGAGTCGTTGATGCGCGTCGCGACGGCCAGCGCGTCGGCCTCGCCGGCCACGTCCTCGAGGAGCACGGCGAACTCGTCGCCACCGAGTCGCGCGGCGGTGTCGACCGGGCGGAGGACGTCCGCGAGCCGCCCCGCGACCGTCGCGAGGACCTCGTCGCCCCGGGCGTGGCCGTGGTTGTCGTTGAGCGTCTTGAAGTCGTCGAGGTCGATGAACAGCAGGGCGAGCTGGGCGCCCGATCGCCGGCTGCGCTCGACCGCGTGCTCGACCCGGTCGCGGAACAGGACGCGGTTGGCGAGCCCGGTCAGCCCGTCGTGGAGCGCCTGGTGCCGGATCTGGTCGTACAGTCGGGCGTTCTCGAGCGCCATCGCCGCCTCGCCCGCGAGCATCGTCGCGAGCTCGATCGTCCGCTCGCCGAAGGCTCGCCGCCGGGCGGCGGTGACCTCGATCAGCCCGATCGTCCGACCGGCCGCGACAAGCGGCACCATCGCCATCGAGCGGTGTCCGATCGAGGCGAGATAGCGGATCTCCTCCGGGTCGGCGGCCGGGTCGTCGACGTCGACCAGCATCGGCGCCTGTGTTTCCAGGACCGTCCGCGTCGCCGGGAAGTCGTCGACGGCATAGGTCTCGTTGAGGGCGCCGCGCCGCTCCGGTGGCTCGTAGCCGAGGGTCATGACCCGGTTCGTCGGCCGGTCCCAGTAGCTGAGGGCGCAGTCGTCGGCACCGACGGCCCGGGCGATGTGGACGGCGATCCGGTCGCCCACCAGTCGCGGATCGAGGGACTGGGCGAGGTCGCCCGACATCGTGACGACGCTCCGAAGGTCGGCGGCCGTGTCCTTGAGCCGGCGACTCACCTCCCACAGGAACATGATCAGGAAGGTGTAGGCGAGAACCAGGCTCACAAACGCGAATGCCGCCTGCGCGGTGAGCGGCAGGCGGTTCGTGTCGGGCAGGACGACCCCGACGAGGACGCTCCAGGCGCCGACGAGCCCGCTCGCGATGAGGAGGCGGAGGACCGTCCGGCTCGACACGAGCGGGGTCACGATCACCGCAGGCAGGAGCGACGCGATGGCCATCGCCGTTGCCATCGATGGCTGGAGGGTCGCCGCGAGAGCGATCAGTGCGAGGGTGGTCGCCGCGATCCGGGTGATCGTCGACTCGCGGTTGGGTCCGTTGAGGCCGCTGACGCGGGTGGCCACCCAGATCCCGTAGACCGCTGCCGTCAGCCCGAGGAGCACGGCCCGCGGCTCGCGGTAGACGATCCCCGCACCGGTCTCGAGCAGGCCGATCGAGATCGCGACGATCCCGATCAGGCGGACGAGGCCGACGAGGATCGCCGCACCGGGGGTCGCGACGGCCGGCGACGGATCGGCCGGGCGTCGTCGATCGGCCGGCGATGCGCTCATGACGGCACAGGCTGGCACCGACACACCGGTTCTGTCATCCCCCGATCGGCGCAGGACCCCTGGAGTGGCCGTCGCCGCGGACGAACCGGGCGGGCATGTCGGCCTACACTCGGGCCGTGATCCCGCCCGCCCTGGTCCGTTCGTGAAGGTCGCCCACGTCCGCGAGCGGCACGCTCCGGCCGGCGCTCCGTGGCGGCTCGCCGCCGCCCTCGACGACGCGTCCTGGATCGATCTCGAGGTCGCCCGGCGGCGGGCGATCGCCGCCGATCGGAACCTCGCTCACGATCGGGTGCTCCATCGCCAGGCGATCACGACGCTCGACGACCACCTCGGCCGCGCGCTCCGCGTCGAGTCGCTCGGGGAGCTGGTCGAAGGGTTCGCTCCACGGGAGGACGACGACGCGGTCCTCGACCCGGCGGACCTGGTCTTCGGCCCGCCGATCCTGCGGCCACCCAGCCTCCGCGACTTCTACGCCTTCGAGGGTCACGTCCGGACGATGTGGGAGCGACGCGGCGGCGAGGTGCCGGAGACCTGGTACCGGCTCCCGATCTTCTACTTCAGCAACGTGTCCGAGATCCGCGGCCCGGACGACCCGGTCTGGGCGCCGGCCGGGTCCGTCGAGCTCGACTACGAGCTGGAGGTCGCGGCGCTCGTCGACACGCCGGCGGTGGACCTATCCGCGGAACGCGGCGAGGAGGCGATCGGCGGCTACATGATCCTCAACGACTGGTCGGCCCGCGACCTCCAGCGCGAGGAGACGGTGGTCCGGCTCGGTCCGGCCAAGGGCAAGGACTTCGCCTCGACGATCGGGCCGTGGCTGGTCACGCCGGACGAGCTCGCCGGGGCGCGCGCGGGGTCGACGACGGGCCCGGACCTCGCGATGACCGCGACCGTGAACGGGTCCGAGGCGTCTCGCGGTCGCTGGTCGGATGCGCAGTTCTCGTTCGGGGAGATGGTCGCGCGCGCGAGCGCGGACGCGCGCCTGCGCCCCGGCGACCTGCTCGGGTCGGGAACGGTCGGGACCGGCTGCCTCCTCGAGGTCCGCGATGCGACCCTCGGCCGGTACCTCGAGCCCGGCGACGAGGTCGTGCTCGCGGTCGAGCGGCTCGGGTCGCTGCGAACGCCGATCGTCGCTCGCCCTGCGCACCGATGACCGACCTGACGTTTCCCGCGCTGCCGCCCGGCCTCGATACGCCGCGCGTCGTCGTCGATCTTGCCCGCATCGACGCGAACATCCGGCGGCTCCAGGACGAGATGGACCGTCGCGGGATCGCGCTCCGGCCGCACGCCAAGACCCACAAGAGCGTCGCGGTCGCGCGGCTCCAGCTCGAGGCGGGAGCGCGCGGGATCACCGTCGGGACCACCGGCGAGGCCGAGGTGTTCGCGGCGGCGGGGATCGGGGACCTGTTCCTCGCCTACCCGGTCTGGGCCGGCGGCGCGAAGGGTCGACGGCTCGCGGCGCTGCACGGGACCGTTCCGGGCTTCCGGTGTGGGATCGATTCGGTCGCCGGCGCCCGATGCCTCGCCGCCGCGGTCGCGGGCACGGGCAGTCCGTTGACCGTTCTCGTGGAGGTCGACCCCGGCAACCATCGGACCGGGGTGGACGGACCGGACGCCGCGGTCCAGGTCGCCCTCGCCGCTCGCTCGGCCGGGCTCGTCGTCGACGGCGTCTTCAGCCACGGCGGCCACGGATACGCCCCGGGCGCCGCGGCCGCCGCCGGGGATGATGAGGTTCGAACGCTCACCGTGGCGGCGGACGCGCTTCGGGCGGCAGGGATCGACGTGACCACGATCAGCGCGGGCGCGACGCCGACGATGCTGACCGCGGCGACGGGTGCCGTCACCGAGATCCGCGCAGGCACGTACGTCTACGGCGATCGTCAGCAGTGGGTGCTCGGCGCGATCCCGGCCGATGGCTGCGCCGTGGCGGTTGCCGCGACGGTCGTCTCGGTCTTCGACGATCGCGTGGTGATCGACGCGGGTGCGAAGGCGCTGACGAAGGACCGAGCCCCGTGGCTCACCGGCCACGGGGCGATCGCGGGCTATCCGGACGTGGTCATCGAGCGCGTCAACGACTACCACGGCATCGTCGCGGTCCCGGCCGGCGCGGACCGACCGGCCCTCGGCGAGGTCGTCGCGGTCATCCCGAACCATGTCTGCCCGGTGATCGATCTCGTCGACGCCGTGGTCGCGCTCGCCGCCGACGGCGCCGCGACCGAGTGGCCGGTCGACGCCCGCGGCCGGAGCGGCTGATGACCGCGAGGGCGGAACGGATCGACCGACTCGAGATCGCGCCGATGACGGAGACTGACGCACAGCGGGTGCTTGCGATCTACGGCGAGGGGATCGCGACGGGTGTCGCGACGTTCGAGACGGTGGTTCCCGCCTGGCGTGCGTGGCACGCCAGCCATCGATCCGAGTGCCGGCTCGTCGCACGTCTCGACGGCCTGGTCGTCGGGCTGGACCGCGGTTGCCCGGTATTCGTCACGGCAGGTCTACGCCGGCGTCGCGTGGGAGAGCGTCTACGTCGCCGCGTCCGCTCGCGGCCGGGGCGTCGGGCTGGCGCTCCTGGAGGCGCTGCTCCCGGCCGCCGAGGCGGCCGGCATCTGGACGCTGATGGCCGGCGTCCAGGCCGAGAACGTCGCGAGCCTGGCGCTCCACGAGCGAGCGGGCTTCCGTCGAGTCGGCGTCCACGAGGCGATGGGCCGCGACGCCGCCGGGACATGGCGCGACGTCGTGATCCTGGAGCGTCGGAGGCCGGTCGTCGGTCGCTGACTCGGCCGCAGGGCTGAGGTCACTCTGAACGTTTGCCCTGCGGCCCACCGTCAAGATGGGTGATCGCGGCCGCTCGGGCCGCGACGCATCGAGAGGTCGACGTGAATCGAGACCTCGTGGAGCGAGCCCGGCAGGGTGATCGCGAGGCGTTCGCCGTCCTGGTGCACCAGGTCAGCGACTCGCTGTTCGCGGTCGGCTTCCGGATCCTCCGCGATACGGGGCTCGCCGAGGACGCGCTGCAGAACGCCCTCGTCCTGGCCTGGCGCCGGCTGCCGCACCTGCGGGACGCCGATCGCTTCGAGGCCTGGATCCACCGGATCCTCGTCCACGCCTGCTACGACGAGGCACAACGGTCCCGCCGTTGGACCGCGAACGTCCGGGTGCTGCCGGTCGACGGACCGGAGACCCCCGACGACGCCTCGGCTGTCGTCGACCGCGACGAGCTGGAACGCGCGTTCCGGCGAATCCCGATCGAGCAGCGGGCGGTATTCGTCCTGCACCACTACCTCGGGCTGCCCCTGGTCGAGATCGCCGAGATGCTGGAGATCCCGGCGGGGACGGCCCGATCGCGCCTCCACTACGCAACCCAGGGCCTGCGTGCCGCCGTGGTCGACGACGCGCAGCCCGTGCTCCGGGAAGGGCGGCTGGCATGACCGACGATCGCTCGTTCGAACGTGCCGCCCGGTCGTGGCTCGAGTCGGGGCCAACCAGCGCTCCCGTCCGGGCCGTCGACACCGCCCTCCTGCTCATCCAGACGACACACCAGGAGCGGGACATCCGTGTCCCGTGGAGGGTTCGGTCCATGTCCACCACTGCCCGCCTCGCTGCGGCGGCGATCGCGATCGCGATCCTTGCCGTCGGCGGAGCGCTCATCCTCAGGCCCGGCGGCAACCAGAGCGTCGGTGGGCCGTCCCCGAGCGCGAGCACGCCCATCGCGTCCGTCGCGGCGATCGCCTCGCCTTCGGCCCAGCCGAGCGCGAAGCCGGTCGACTACTCGGCGGTCCCTGGACGCATCCTCATGGAGCACGCCGGCAATGCGCCGGACGGCTCCGAGCCCGCCAATGGCGACTATCACATCGACCGCAGGCGCTTCTACTGGATGGACCCGAAGACGATGACCGGCGCGACGGCGGTCGAGTTCCTGAAGGGCCAACCGGCCGCGGGCAAGACCTCCGGCGCCATCTCCCCGGATCAGACGAAGATCGTCTTCCAGGACGCCGACCAGAACGGCGAGTCCCTGTGGACCGCCAATCTCGACGGCACCTCGCTGAAGAAGGTCGCGACGACGTGCCCGGTCGCCCCATGCGGAGACCTGGATCCCGCGTTCGACCCGACCGGGACGAAGGTCGTCTTCGTGCGGGTCCAGGAGACGCGGGCCTTCCTGATGATCAAGGATCTCGTGAGCGGGCGACAGATCGTCCTCACCTCTACCCAGGGACCGAACGACAACGATGTCCCGGAGCGGCCGTCCTGGTCACCGGACGGGTCCAGGATCGCGTTCGGCCGGATTCATTGGCGGTCCGAGGGGGTCCCGGAGTCGGGGGCCATCTACGTCACGGATATCGCGACCGACAAGACCAGCCGGATCTCCATTGCCGGCGTGACCTACCCGGGCAATCCCCATTGGTCGCCGGACGGCTCGCGGATCCTGTTCCTCGACGGCCCGCTGTCGATGGCCCCCGTGCCCCTCGGCGATCCGGCCCGGACGGCCGACATCTACACGATCGCCCCGGACGGATCGGACCTGCAGCGCGTGACCGGCAGCGGCGGCGTGATCGCAGCCGACTACACGCCCGATGGCGAGCACGTGTTCTTCTTCAACAACTACTTCTGGATGATGAACCCGGACGGTACCGACCTGCGGCCGGTGAACATCCAGGGTGACGATCTCAGCGAGATGGAAGTCGGGTTCGGCTACGTCGGTCACTGGATCAACGCGCCGTAGCCGGACGCTCACGCCTCGACGTCCTGGAACGGCCGGCTCCTTGCGGGGGCCGGCCGTTCGAGTGGATCTCCGCCCCGAGGATGCGCTCGACGCATCGTCGTCGCCCAGCTCGTTGCTCGCGGATCCCGCCCGGTTCCTCGAGCCGGAGCCGTTCGTTCCCAGGCCATGGGACGTCGATAGACTGGGTTCCTCAGCCCGAGGAGGCCCGTCCCCCATGTACTACGTCGCCCGCGGCAGCATCCCCCGTCAGCGCCACACCCAGCACCGCGCGCCGGACGGCAGCCTGTACGCCGAGGAGCTGTTCGGGGTCGAGGGCTTCACCGGCCGGAGCTCGCTGCTCTACCACCTCACGCCGCCCACCCGGACCCATCGGATCGAGCCGGTCCGGCGGATCACCCTGGAAGCCGCAGACGACGACCTCCATCGCCATCGATTGACGAAGACCGGCGGCCTCGAGCCGCGCGGCGACGTCGTCACCGGCCGGATCCCGCTCTACTTCAACCACGACGTCGTGTTCGGGGTCGTCCGCCCGGCGGAGGCGATGCCGGAGAACCAGTTCTACCGGAACGGGATCGCCGACGAGATGCTGTTCGTCCACGAGGGCAGCGGCATCTGCCGGACGGTCTTCGGCGATCTCCGCTACGGCCCGGGCGACTACCTCGTCCTGCCGATCGGGACGACCTGGCGGCTCGACCCCGACGACGGCAGCCCGCAGCGGATCCTGTACCTCGAGGCGCCATCGGAGATCGAGCCACCGAAGCGCTACCGGAACGACTACGGCCAGCTCCTCGAGCACTCGCCGTACAGCCAGCGCGACCTCCACGCGCCGGAGCTGCCGGAGCCGTCGGCCGAGGAGGGCGAGTTCGTCATCCACGTCCGGTCGGCGGACCGGATCACGGCCTACCACTACCGGCACCACCCGTTCGACGTCGTCGGCTGGGACGGCTACCTCTGGCCGTTCCGGTTCGACATCGCGGACTTCCAGCCGATCACCGGTCGCGTCCATCAGCCGCCGCCGGTCCACCAGACGTTCCAGGCCCGGAACTTCGTCGTCTGCTCGTTCGTGCCCCGGAAGTTCGACTATCACCCGCTCGCGATCCCGGCGCCCTACAACCACAGCAACATCAACAGCGACGAGGTCATCTACTACGTCGCCGGCAACTTCATGAGCCGGCGCGGCGTGGAGATCGCCTCGTTCACGGTCCACCCGGCGGGGATCCCGCACGGCCCGCATCCGGGCACGGTCGAGGCGTCGATCGGCAAGGACGCGACCGAGGAGCTGGCCGTCATGGTCGACACGTTCCACCCGCTCTTCGTCACGAAGGCGGCGATGGACCTCGACGATCCGAACTACCCGTACAGCTGGCTGCCCTCGGACGACCACGCGCGGGAAGCCTCCGAGCTCGCGGAGCGAGGCCCGGAGGCGTTCCCGGACTGAGACTGGCTACGCGCCCGGCTGGAACGTGTCCAGGAAGAGCGCGATGACCTCCTGGTTGCCGCTGATCACGTACGCCGTTCCATCGACCACGAACGCGACGTCAGACAGGCGGATTTCCTGGCACACCAGGTCGATGCGACGGATCGCCAGCGAGCCGACGACGGCGTTGGTCCAGGCGTCGACCGGGCCCTTGCAGTCTCGAGCGGATGCCGCCATCCGCTGCGCGTAGCCAAGCATCCAGGCATCCGACGTCATCCCCTCGGGGACGGGCTGCGCCAGGACGTAGACGTCGTCGAAGTCCTGGTATGCCCCCGCGGGTCCGCGGAACGAGTCTGCGTACGCGTCGCTGATCCCCGCTCCCTCGGGCCACGGGACCGTTGCGGGTGTGACATCCCAGCCGCCGCCGGGAGGCCAGCTGACCGTGTAGCTGTAGAGCGGCGAGGTGAACGAGACGGGCGGCTGGGTTGGCGACGGGGTGACCGTCGGGGCAGGTGAAAGCGAATGGCTTGGAGCCGGCGACGCGGAAGGCGTCAGCGACGGGGGCGCGACGCCACCGCCGGGGCCGGCGGCGCGATTGGACAGGACGAAGACGGAGAGGCCGCCGACGGCGAGCACGATGGCAGCCGCGGCGACAAGGCGATTCAGCGGAAGCATGGGCCATCCCCTCAGGATTGCCACCTGCCGCGTGCGCGGCTGGGTTCGCAGACCGACCACGATCGCCCGCCGGGTTTCTGCCGGCAGCTCGATCGGGCCTCCGTCCAGCCATGTGGCGATGATCGGGTCAAGATCACGTGGCTGGTTCATGCCGGTCGTGCCTCCGTGGATTCGACCTGGCTGTCAGCGACGAGGGCCGCGCGCAGGGATCGGGTGGCGTGGTGGAGGCGGGACTTCACGGTCCCCACCGGGACACCGACGATGTCGGCGATCTCGGCGAGCCCAAGCCCCGCGTGGTGGTGCAGCACGAAGACCGCGCGATGCTGCGGCGTCAGCCGCAGGAACGCGCGATCCAGGGCGTCCCGGTCGTCGACCGAGATGGTGTCGTCGGGGCTGATCGGTCCGTCGACCGGCAGCGCCCGGATCCGCGAGGTCCATCGCTTGTGGCGCCGGTGCTCCTCGTAACAGGCATTCACGAGGAGGCGATGGAGCCACGGCGAGAAGCGCTCCGGATCCCGGAGCCGCGGAAGATCGCGCCAGGCGAGGAGGAATGCCTGCTGGACCGCGTCCTGGGCACGCTCGACATCGCGAAGGATCCGATACGCGATCGCGAAGCACAGGTCGCCGTCCAGGTCGACCAGCTCCGAGAAGGCGACGTCGTCGCCGTCACGGGCCCGTTCGACCAACCTCGTCCGCATGGGCGGGACTCCAGCGGCGCCCGGAGGGGCGCTTCATCCACCACTGATGGTCCCACCCGCCCAGTGGTTCAATGTCCACCCACGCCGAGGACCAGCGGTTCGAAGCCGCTCGCGGGCGATGACGTCCGACCTGCCGCCGCGCGGCCGGGCATGATACGCCGATGACCGACCCCTTCGACCGTTCCTTCCGCGATCGCGTGCTCGGCGGCGAGACGCTGCTCGGCCTCTTCCTCGACCTGAACTCGCCGACATCGGCCGAGCTGTGCGCCGCCGCCGGCTACGACTGGCTGCTCGTGGATCTCGAGCACGGCGCGACCACCGAGGCCGACCTGCTCGGGATGCTCCACGCCGTGGAGGTCGGCGGCTCCACGCCGATCGTCCGCCCCCAGTCGGGCGAGCGGCTGCGGATCGGCCGGGCGCTCGACGCCGGCGCCCGCGGGATCATGGTCCCGCGCCTCGACTCGGCCGAGGAGGCTCGCGAGGCCGTGACGTTCCTGCGCTACCCGCCCGACGGGATCCGGGGCGTCGCGACGCGCGTCCGCGGTGCCGGGCTCGGGACCGTGGCCCATCCCGACGTCCATCGCCTGAACCAGCGGGTCGTGGGCATCGTCCAGATCGAGTCGACGGGCGGACTCGCCGACGCCGACATGATCGCCGCGATCGACGGCGTCGACGTCCTGTTCGTCGGACCGGCCGACCTGTCGCACTCGCTGCGGATCCCCGGCCAGTTCCAGCACGCGGACTATCTCGCCGCCCTCGAGCGCGTCGTCGCGGCGTGCCGGGCCCATGGCAAGGCCGCCGGCATCCTCGTCTACGACACCTCGGTCGTCCCGCGCCACCTCGAGCTCGGCTTCACGTTCGTCGGGATCGGCGCCGACGCGGCCTTCGTGGCCGAGGGTGCGAAGCGGTCGCTCGCCGCCATCCGCGGTTGACCCTGGTGGAAGCCCGCCTTCGACGGCTCCTGCGACCGTTCCGGCCGGTCCTCCGGCCGATCTGGCACCGCGTTCGACCGCTGCTCGCGCGCGATTCGCCGACGTCGATCCCGACGACCCTCGAGCGGTGGTGGATGGCCGCGGTCGACGCCGTCTACGGTGCCGCCGGGCGACGTCCGCCCCCGATCCGCCCGCTCCGCCGGGTCGAGCTCGTCGATCTCGCGGCGGTCGAGCCCTACTACAGGCCCCGCCTCGGTTACATGGGCGTCGCCGGCAGGATCGCCTCGGGGCTCATCCGGGAGCAGCACCTGCGGACCGCCCTCGAGCTCGGGCCGCACCTGCGACCGCTCATCCGCGGTGCCGACGTGATGGACATCGTCCACAACCCGCGACTCGAGCTCGAAGGACGGCGGATCGTCGCCGACGCCTCGAAGGCGCCGTGGCCGTTCGACGACAAGACCTACGACCTGTTCGTCGCGCTCCAGGTCTTCGAGCACCTCGGGACCCATCAGCCGGAGGCCTTCCGCGAGGTCCGCCGGGTGGCCCGCAACGCGATCCTGTCGCTCCCGATCGACTGGGTCATGGCCGACGCCCGGAACTGCCATCACGGCCTCACGAACGAGCGCGTCCTCGCGTGGTTCGCCCCGGTCGTGCCCACCCGGGTCGTCGTCGGCAATGGCGGCCACCGGAAGCGGCTGCTGTACGTCTTCGAGGGCCTGCCGGCACCGATCGACGAACCCGTTCCCGTCGGCGAGCCGGCGTCGATCGACCAGGTGGACTAGCTGCTCAGCTCGCCCTCGAGCGGCGTCGCCGGCTCCGGCGCGCCACTCGGTCGCTCGCCCGTCTGGGCGATCACCACTCCGATGAGGATCAGGGCCGCTCCGACAAGCTGGATCGGCGCGAGGACGTCGTCGAGGAAGAACCAGGCGAGGGTGACGATGATCAGTGGCTCCACCGTGCTCACCAGCGCAGCCTGGGCCGCGCCGATCCGTCGGGCGCCCGCGTAGAACGTCTGGATCGCGAGGAACGTGCTGGCGAAGCCAATCGCCGCGAGGTACGGCCAGGCGTTGGCCGGGATCCGATCGGGAGCGAGCGGCCGGCCCGTCACGATCGCCGCCCCGACGAAGACGGCCGCGGTCGCAGTGATCATCAGGGTCGTGGCCGCGGCCGCGTCGTCGGCGTGATCGCCCCCGGCCGACTCGGGAGCGAGGTGATCGGACCGCTCGCCGGCCAGCCGTGCCGAGAGGATGATCCAGCCGGCATAGATGACGGGCGAGGCGAGGATCAGGAGCAGGCCGCTGACCGGCGGCGGAGGATCGAGATCGATGCCGCCGAGGGCGAGGACGACGCCGACGAGGGCGATGCCCAGCGCGATCCACGGCCGGCGCCCGGCGAGCCGGGTCGCGTAGCGGATCGACAGGACCGCGACGATCGCCGGATAGAGGTAGACGAGGACGCCTGCGAGCGACGCCGGGACCGTCTCGAGCCCGGCGTAGTAGGTCCCGGCATTGCCCGTGTACCAGACGCCAAGGCCGGCCGCGCCGGTGCCCTGCCGCCGGCCGAGCCGCCGGAGCGCCGCCCGTCGCGACCCGGACACGAGGAGCCAGCCCCAGGCCAGTGCCGCCCCGATCGCGAATCGCCAGGCGAGCAGCTGGAGCCAGTCGAGGCCGGCCGCGTAGATCGGCTTGGAGAGGACCGTCCCCGAGCCGAAGCCGAAGGCGGACACGACGATCAGGGCGACCCCGAGGGCACGGCGACGATCCACGCCCGGGAGGCTAGCAGCGCGCGCCGCCGGCACGGGACCCAGGCCCGCTGTCGGCCGGCCGAGGATCACCGGGCGGAACACGCGAAGTGGATACACTTGCCCGCGTGAACGACCTGACCGAGGGCGCTGTCGTCGCCCGAGTCCCGACCCTGCTCGACGAGCGGCTCCAGGTCGTCGGACGTCGCGAGCCGGTCATCGTCGCGCCTGGGACCAGCCTCAGCGACTGCCTCCAGGAAATCCGCCGGTCCGGAACGGGCGATTCCGTCTTCGTCTGCGATTCGAGCGGTCGCCTGCTCGGTGTCCTCACCGAGCGCGACATCTTCGGCCGGCTCGTCGGCGGCGACGTCCCGCCGATCGACCTCGACCAGCCGGTCGAGACGTTGATGACGACCCAGCCGAACCACCTCCATCTCGAGGAGACCGTCCGCCAGGCCGTGGAGCTCATGCAGACCGGTCGCTACCGGAACGTGCCGCTCCTCGACGACGACGACATCCTCCAGGGCGTCATCCGACCGCAGGACATCGTGAAGTACCTCGCCGAGGCGTTCCCCGAGGAGCTCCTCAACCTGCCGCCGCGACCCCACCAGACGATGCGCCGAGCCGAAGGGGGCTGAACACCGCGTGACCACAACCCGCGAGATCGAGCCACAGACGCAGGAGCTCGATCGCGTCACGATCCGCTTCGCCGGCGACTCCGGCGACGGGATGCAGCTGACGGGCACCCAGTTCACCCGGACGGCCGCCGTCTACGGCAACGACATCAGCACGCTGCCCGACTTTCCCGCCGAGATCCGTGCTCCGGCGGGCTCACTGCCGGGCGTGTCGGGGTTCCAGATCTCGTTCAGCTCGAGCGACATCCACACGCCGGGCGACCAGCCCGACGTCCTCGTGGCGATGAACCCGGCCGCCCTGAAGACGAACGTCATGGACCTGCCGGCCGGCGGCGCGCTGATCGTCAACAGCGACGCCTTCACGGCCCAGAACCTGACCAAGGCCGGCTACGCCGCGAACCCCCTCACCGACGGCTCGCTCAAGCAGTACAGCGTCTTCGAGATCCCGATCTCGACGCTGAACGAGCGCTCGCTCGACGGCCTCGACATGACGTCGAAGCAGAAGGATCTGACGAAGAACTTCTTCGCCCTCGGGATCATGTTCTGGCTGTACGGCCGCGAGTTCGACGGGACGATCAACTGGATCAACGACAAGTTCGGCAAGCGACCGGTGGTCGCCGAGGCGAACACCCGCGCCGTCAAGGCGGGCTACGCCTTCGGCGAGACGACGGAGATCTTCCACACCCACTACCGGGTGGCGCCCGCCCACCTTCCGCCGGGGACCTATCGCAACATCACCGGCAACGAGGCGACGGCTCTCGGGATGCTCGCTGCCTCGAAGCTCGCGGACCGGCCGCTGTTCTACGGCTCCTACCCGATCACGCCCGCGTCCGACATCCTCCACCAGCTGTCGGGCTACAAGAGCTTCGGCGTGAAGACCTTCCAGGCAGAGGACGAGATCGCCGCGATCGGGGCCGCGATCGGCGCCAGTTACGGCGGCGCGCTCGGGCTCACGGCGTCGTCCGGGCCGGGCATCGCCCTGAAGTCCGAGGCCCTCGGGCTCGCCGTCATGGTCGAGTTGCCGCTCGTCGTCATCGACGTCCAGCGGGCCGGGCCGTCGACCGGGATGCCGACGAAGAACGAGCAGGCCGACCTGCTCCAGGTGATGTTCGGACGGAACAGCGACTCGCCCCTGCCGGTCGTCGCGCCGGCCACACCCGGCGAGTGCTTCGACCTCGCGATCGAGGCCTGGCGGATCGCCCTGAAGTACATCACGCCGGTCGTCTACCTGTCGGACGCCTTCCTTGCGACGGGCGCCGAGCCGTGGAAGATCCCGAGCGTCGACGACCTGCCCGACATCTCCGTCACGAACTGGACGGAGAAGGAGACGTTCCACCCGTACGAACGCGACCCGAAGACGCTCGCCCGGAAGTGGGCCGTCCCGGGGACGCCGGGCCTGGAGCACCGGATCGGCGGCCTCGAGAAGGCCGACGTCACCGGCAATGTCAGCTACGACCCGGACAACCACCACCGGATGCAGCTCCTGCGCCAGGCGAAGGTCGCCCGGATCGCCGACGACATCAGGCCGCTCGAGGTCTTCGGGCCGGATCGCGGCGATCTCCTGATCCTCGGCTGGGGCTCGACCTACGGGGCCATCCGCAGCGCCGTCGAGCGGCTCCACGGCGAGGGCCGGAGCGTCGCCCACGCCCATCTCCGCCATCTGAACCCCTTCCCGTCGAACACCGAGAAGGTCCTCCGGAGCTACCGCCGGGTGCTGATCCCGGAGGTCAACCTCGGCCAGCTCCTGATGCTCATCCGGGCCCAGTTCCTGATCGACGCAGAGGGCTACAACCGCGTCCGTGGCAAGCCGTTCACGATCGCCGAGATCGTCGCCCAGGCCGAGCGGATCCTGGGAGTCGCGAATGACTGAATCGATGCCCCCGCTGAGCCCGGAGAACGCCGAGGTCATCCAGCTGACCCGGAAGGACTTCGTGTCCGACCAGGAGGTCCGCTGGTGCCCGGGCTGCGGCGACTACTCGATCCTCGCCCAGACCCAGAAGCAGATGCCCGACTTCGGGGTGCCGAAGGAGAACATCGTCTTCATCAGCGGGATCGGCTGCTCGGGCCGCCTTCCGTACTACATGAACACGTACGGCTTCCACACGATCCACGGTCGGGCACCGACCCTCGCGACCGGGCTCAAGGCGGCCCGGCCGGAGCTGATGGTCTGGGTGATCACCGGCGACGGGGACGCCCTGTCGATCGGCGGCAACCATGTCCTTCACTCGATGCGGCGCAACGTCGACATCACGATGGTGATGTTCAACAACCGGATCTATGGGCTGACGAAGGGCCAGGCGTCGCCGACCTCGGAGTTCGGCAAGCGGACGAAGTCGACCCCGGCCGGCACGGTCGACACGCCGATCCAGCCGCTGACGGTCGCCCTGGCAGCCGAGGCATCGTTCGTCGCCCGCAGCGTCGACACCCACACGGAGCACCTCCAGCAGACCCTCCAGCGGGCGGGGATGCATCACGGCTCGACGTTCGTCGAGGTCCTCCAGAACTGCAACATCTTCAACGACGGGGCATGGCGGGACTTCACCGACCGCGAGGTCCGCGAGGACCGGATGCTCGTCCTGGAGCACGGCAAGCCGATGATCTTCGGCAAGGACCGCGACAAGGGGATCCGGCTCCGCGGCCTGCATCCCGAGGTCGTCACGATCGGCGAGAACGGCGTCACCGAGTCGGACTTGCTCGTCCACGACGAGCAGGCGGCCGAGCCATATCTCGCGCTGATGCTGTCGCGGATGTTCTGGCCGGACTTCCCGGTCCCGGTCGGGGTCCTCCGGGCCGTCCCCCGCCCCACCCATGACCAGCTCGTCGAGGGCCAGATCGCTGCCGCCATCGCGGCCACGGGCGAGGGCGACCTCGCCGCCGTCCTTGCCAGCGGCGAGACCTGGACCGTCGACTAGCGAGGGGACGATGCGCTGCCCGACCTGCGGCTACGACAACCTGCTCGGGTCCGACGTCTGCGACAACTGCGGGTCCGACCTGGCGGGTCGTGACGTCCCGGAACCGGCGACTGCGTTCCACAGCCGCCTCCTGGGCGAGCACCTGGATGCGCTGGGCGGCGCCCGACCGGAGATCGTCGGTCCCGAGACCGACGTCGACGAGGCGATCCGGCGGATGCACGACAAGGGCACCGACTGCGTCCTCGTCGTGGACGGCGGCCGGCTCGTCGGGATCTTCACCGACCGGGACGCGGTCCTGAAGGTCGCGGGCACCGTGCCGCCGGACCGGTCGATCGCCGCCCTGATGACCCGCGACCCGGTCGTCCTCCGCCACGACGAGACGCTCGCGGTCGCGATCAACAAGATGGCCGTCGGTGGCTTCCGCCATATCCCGATCGTCGAGGACGGCCGGCCGACGGGCGTCGTCTCGGCCCGCGACGTCTTCCACCATCTGGCCCGCTCGCTGGACTGACGGAGCCGCGATGACCCATCCCCGGATCGCGATCCTCGCCCAGGACCTCGTCTGGGCCGACCGGCTGGCGCGTGCCGTCGAGGCCGCGGACGCCGAGCCCGCCCGGGCGAAGACCGCCCCGGAGCTGGACCGGGCGCTCGTCTGCGCCGACTTCGCGATCGTCGACCTGACGGCCCGGGCCTACGACCCGATCGTCGCGATCGAACGGGCGCGGTCGTCCGGCGCGCGGGTCCTTGCGGTCGGTCCGCATGACGACGTGGCGCTGCGCAAGCGGGCGTTCGTCGCCGGTGCGGACAAGGTGCTCGCCTACCGGAAGCTGTACGAGGACGGGCCGGCCACGATCCAGCGGTGGCTCGCCGGCGCCGAGCGTGGTGCCGCGTCGGCGACTCCCGCCGACGCGGCCGGCGCGGCGACGGCCGGCCGATGACGACGGCGGTCCCGGCGCGACCGACGATCCCCTCGGAGCGGTACGCCGAGCGCCTGAGGCGCCTGGCGGAGCTCGCCGCTGGCGACGGGTTCGACGCGGTCCTGATCGGCGTCGGTCCCGACCTCGACTACCTCACCGGCTATCGGGCGATGCCGCTCGAGCGGCTCACGATGCTGGTCGTCGTCGACGGGGCGGCCCCGGTGCTGATCGCACCCCGGCTCGAGGAGCCTGCGGCCCGGGCCGGCCTGCGGACGCCGGTCGAGGTCGCGACGTGGATGGAGACCGACGACCCCCACGGCCTCGTTGCCGGTCTCGTCGGTCGGTCGAGCGGCGGCGCCCCCGGGACGCCCCGGATCGCGGTCTCCGACCGCCTCACGGCGTATCACCTGCTGCGGCTCCAGGCGGCGCTCCCGGGCGCGAGCTGGAGCTCGGCGACGGCCGTCCTTCGCCGGCTGCGAATGGTGAAGGACGCCGACGAGATCGAGCTGCTCCGCCTCGCGGGCGCCGCCGCGGATCGCGTCGTCGACCACATCGCGTCGGGCCGCCTCGTCGGTCGGACCGAAGCCGACGTCGCCGACGAGGTCCGCGATCGGCTTCGCGCCGAGGGCCACGAGCTCGCCGAGTTCGCGATCGTCGCCTCCGGGCCCAACTCGGCGTCGCCGCATCACGAGGCGTCCGAGCGGGAGATCCAGGCCGGCGAGCCGATCGTGCTCGACATCGGCGGGTCGCTTGGCGGCTACGGCAGCGACACGACCCGGACGTTGTGGGTGACGGGCGGTGACGAGGCGAAGGGTCCGACCGAGGAGTTCCGGCACCTGTTCGGCGTGCTGCAGGCCGCGCAGGAGTCGGCGACCCGCTCGGTCCGGCCGGGCGTCGCCGCCGAGGCGATCGATCGGACGGCACGCGACATCATCGACGGTGAGGGCTACGGCGAGAACTTCTTCCATCGGACCGGGCACGGGATCGGCCTCGAGGGCCACGAGGAGCCATACCTCGTCGCCGGCAACGCCGAGCCGATCGAGACAGGGATGGCCTTCAGCGTGGAGCCGGGGATCTATCTGCCCGGACGCTACGGCGCGCGGATCGAGGACATCGTCGTGTGCGGGCCCGACGGCCCGATCCTGCTGAATCTCCAGCCCCGCGAGTTGCGCGTCGTCACCGGCTAGCCGCTGCCCGGCCGACCGTCCCCCGAGGGGCGGGGTATCATCGTCGAACGGTGGTCGCTCCTCCGACCGCCCTCCACTGATCGAACCGATGACCTCGACCTTCCAGCGGCGCCCCGGCGCCGCCCACGCCGACGGGCCGGCCCTCCGGCCGGTCGCCCAACGCCGGTGAGCCGGCGCCACCACGGCGGACGTCCGCACCGCTCGAACGGTCACGCCCGGCCGGCGCCGCTCCCGCCGGGATCCGCTGCCTCCTTCGCCGCGCCCGGGACGACCACGAGCGCCGGCTTGACCGCCCCGGCGGACGCTCCGCCCCCGCGCTCCGATCCGCCGCCCCATGGGCCCGAGGCGGACCCGGCCGCCTCCTCGGACCATGCGGCCGCCAGGCTTCACGTCGAGGGCGATCCCGGTCATGACGGTCGACCGCCCGCGCCGAACGGCCTGAATGGATCCCATGCCCCGCATGAGTCGACCGCGCCGAACGGGTCGCACGGCGCGCCGCACGAGCCTGCGTTCGGGACGTCGTGCACTGCCCCCCAGCTCCGTCGCTTCATCAAGAGCCGGCCCTACGTTCCGATGCACGAGCTGCGGCGACGGTTCGGGATCGACGGTGGCGAGGACGACGTGACGCCGGTCGACCTCGGCAGCGGTCGTGTCTTCGTCGGCCTGCCCAGGCGCGAGGGGATGCTGCTCGGCGAGCTGCTCCGAGGCGGGGAGATCGGCTACGAGCTCTCGATGGACCCGCGCAGCCCTGTCGTCGTCGGCCTCTATCCGATGCGGCCCGTCGCTCGCTCCTGATCGCGGACGGGCCGGTCACGCGCGGATCGCGCGCCGTGTCCCGTGGCGGGAGCACGTAGGATGACCTCGGGGACGAGGGCAGCGCGCGGAGGGATCGGCCCGGAATGACGTCGGCGGACGATCGGGTGGCTGCGGCCGCCCTGCGGAGGTGCGGGCTGTTCGGGGCGGCCGACGATGCTGCGATCGAGACCCTCGTCCGCGTGCTCCGGGTCCGCCGGTTCCGGCGCGGCGAGACGATCTTCCACCAGGGCGATCCGGGCGACGCCCTGTTCGTCCTTGCGAGCGGCTCCGTGAAGGTCGTCCTGCCGAGCGAGGAAGGCGCGGAGCCCGCGATCGTCGCGATCCTGGGTCCGGGCGAGTTCTTCGGCGAGCTGGCGATCCTCGACGGCGCGTCCCACTCGGCGACGATCGTCGCGGTCGAGGCGACCGAGACGCTGGTCCTCCATCGCGACGCCTTCCTCGGGCTCATCGACACCGATCCCGGGCTCCGCCGCGCACTCCTCGCGTCACTCGCGGCCGAGATCCGGCGGCTGACCGGCCACGTCGAGGACCTGCATTTCCTCGACCTGCCCGGCCGGCTCGCGTCGCGGATCGTCCGGCTCGCGACCACGTCGGGCACGCCGGCGGCCGACGGGTCCGTTCGCATCCCATGGCCCTACACCCAGTCGGAGCTGGCCGGGATGATCGGCGGCTCGCGCCAGTCGGTGAATCGGCTGCTCGCCGACCTGACCGACCAGGGCGTCGTCCGCCTCGAGCGGGACCAGCTGGTCGTCGTCGACGTCGACCGACTGGCGGGCACGATCGAGCGGTGACTGCCGGCGAGCCTCCGAACGGGCCGTCGGACGACGACCGGCTGCGATCGGCGCTGCGGGCGGCCGCGATCCGGATCGAGGCCGCCGGCCGCCTGGGCCCGGCCGCCGGCACCGCCGTCCTCCGGTCCATTGTCGAGACGACCGCCGCGCTCTTCGGCGCCGAGGCCGCCTCGATCGCCCTCCATGACCCCTCGACCAACCGTCTCGTGTTCGAGGTCGCGGCCGGGGAGCAGGGCCAGGGCGTGATCGGGCTCGCCATCGACGCCGGCCAGGGCGTCGCGGGCTACGTGTTCTCGACGGGCCAGCCGATCGCCCTCGCCGACGTCGCGGCTGACGCGCGCTTCGGCCGGTCGACCGCCGAGCGGACGGGCTACGTGCCCCGGTCGCTGATCGCGGTTCCGCTGGCCGACGACGACGGGATCCTCGGCGTCCTCGAGATCCTCGACAAGCGCGGCGATGGCGGGTTCGACCTGCGCGACGTGGAGCTGGCCGGCATCTTCGCGCGGCAGGCGACGATCGCGATCCGGAGCAGCCGGATCGAGCGCGACACGGCCTCGCTCCTCCGGACCGTCCTGTCGGCCGGCGCGACGAGTGCGGACGCGGCCCGCGACATCGACGAGATCGTGGCCGAGGCCGTCGATGGCCTGGACGCCGGGAGCGACGATCCGCTCTGGGCCCTCGCCGACGAGATCGCCCGCCTCCGGGCCGCCGATCCTGCTCAGCTGGACCTCGTGCGGGAGCTGCTCGCGGTCCTCGTGCGCCGGGCCGAGCACGGCGGCCCCGGACGACCGCGAACGGGTCACCGGCGATGACGGACCGGGCAACGGCTCCGGAATCCGCCTCGACCGTCACCTCGACCCTGCTCCCGGCATGGGCAGAGGCCTTCGCCGCCGACCATCGCGGGGATCTCGCCCGCGACGCTCCATTCGCGACTGTCGATCGCGGCTGGGCGTTCGGCCCGGCCGACGGCGCCGGTGTGACGGTCGCGGTGATCGACTCCGGCGTCGAGGGGTCCCATCCCGCGATCGGCGGCGCCCTCGCCGAGAGCGTTCGCGTCGAGCTCCACGGCGAGGACCCCTCGGTGGTCGTTGACGAGGCGATCGATGCCGTCGGCCACGGGACGGCGTGCGCGGGGATCGTCCACGCCCTCGCCCGGAGGGCGACGCTGGTGAGCGTCCGCGTCCTGGGCTCGGACAACCGGGGCAAGGGCCTCGCCTTCGCTGCCGGCCTCGACTGGGCGATCGCCCGTGGCGCGTCGGTCGTCAACCTGAGCCTGTCGTCCCGGAGCGAGGCGATGTTCGCCACCCTCCACGAGCTCGCCGACCGGGCGTACTTCGCGAACTGCCTGCTCGTCTGCGCCGCGAACAACGTGGCGATCGCGAGCTATCCGTCACTGTTCGCCGCGGTCGTGTCCGTCGCTGCCCACGACGTCCGCGACGCCGATACCTGGTTCTACAACCCGCACCCGCCGGTCGAGTTCGGCGCGTACGGTCTCGACGTCGACGTGGCCTGGCGGGACGGCGGACGGATCGTCGCCACCGGCAACAGCTTCGCGGCGCCGCACATCGCGGGTCTCGCGGCCCGGATCCGCTCGGCGCATCCGACGGCGACCCCCTTCGAGATCAAGACGATCCTGGCCGCGACCGCGAACCGTCCCTGAATCGCGAGCGCCCCGTCCGGCGGACGGGGCGCGTGGCGGACGGGGCGCGAGTGGGCGGCGGGGGCATCCGCCCGGAGTGGGTTCGGGTCAGTTGTGATGACCCTCGACGTCGTCCTCGGTCAGCTCGCCGCCGCCCGAGGGTCGGCGGTAGTCGCCGCCGGTGCCCGGCAGCCGGGTCCCGACGCCGTCGCCGGCGCCGGCCTGGTGGGCCTGGACGTCGTCGTCGACGGCGCTGGGCGATCGGACGCCCTCGCCGTTGACCGGGAGCTTGTCTTCGATGTTCTGCTCGTGAGGCGTCTTGGTGAGCTTCCGCATCGCCGGGTCCTCCGTCCTGTCCCCCGAAGTCGTGTCGTGCGTTCGGAGTTCGCTGAATGACGACACGATAGCCGCCCGACGATCGGGCCCGCATGCCGCGCGGGACGCGGGCCTTGTCAACTGCGATACACCCCCGCGGACCCGGTCAGGAGGGATTGGCCAACGCCTCGGGAGCAGGCCGGGGCGTCCGGAGGTCCTTCAGGGAGGCCTGGTCGAGGCCCGAGAAGCGGGGCAGGTCGGCGTTGTTCGTGCGGTTGAGCCGTTCGGTGAGCTTGGAGAGGAACAGGGAGCCGAGCTCGGGCACGCTCATCAACGCCCGCAGCGACGAGGCGGGCACCTCCAGGACCGTCGTCGGCTCGTCGGCGACGACGTTCGCCGTCCGGCGGCTGCCCGTCAGCGCGGCGATCTCGCCGAAGAAGTCGCCGGCGCCCATGGCCGACAGGGATCGGTACTCGCCATCCGACCCAGGGGTCCCGGCCACCGCGTGGCCGTCGAGGATGAAGTAGGCCGCGTCGCCGATCTCCCCCTCGCCGACGATCGTCGTTTCCGCCGGGACCTCGCGGACCGTCGCGGCGGTGAGGAGGGCGCTTCGCTGCTCGCCCGTGATCCGGCCGAGGGCAGGCAGGTGGCCCGCCAGCCGGTCGAAGTCCGCAAGGGTCGCGGGCCGGACCGCCATCGCTGCCGCCGGTGCCGGGCGGGCGTGGCGGAGGGTGGTGATCGCGCGCCGCCATTCGGCCGCCGGGCGGCCGACGCCCGGCAGGAACGCCGTCAGGACGCCTGCCCCGATCAGGACGAGCGACGAGACGATCACGAGGAGCCGGATGTCGATCGAGTCGGCCAGGCCGGCCAGCCCGATCCCGATCAGGAACATCACATCGCGGGCGACGTTGTAGGCGCCGAACACGCGTCCGCGGAGCTCGCGCGGGGTGCTCCGCTGGAGGATGACCCGGCGGGCGATCGACGACGGGGCGTTGAAGAAACCCGAGATCGTCGCGAGGACGATCGCCACCACGATCGACGTGGCGAACCCGTACAGGACGCCGGCGATCCCCATGGCGATGACCGAGAACACGATCCACGTCCCCTCCGGGAGCCGCGCCGAGTACTTCGCCATCACGAGGCTGCCGACGACGAACCCGACCGACGTCAGTCCCTCCTGCAGCCCGTATTCGAACTCGGTCGCACCCAGGGCGTTGATTGCGAACGGCAGGAGGAGCACGTTCCACAGCCCGATCGCCAGGAAGACCGGTGCGCCCGAGATGAACAGGGACCGGAGGACCGGCGTCCGGACCAGGGTCGAGATCCCCTCGCGAAGGTTTTCGATGACAACGCCGACGCTCGTCTCCTCCTCGGTCTCGATCCTCCCGACCCGGACGAACACGAGCAGCCCGGCCGAGATCAGGAAGGTCACCGCGTCGAGCCAGAACGCCCAGTCGATGTCGAAGGCCGTCGCGAGCAGGCCGGACAGCGCGAACCCGATCGACGTCGCGCCGAAGGAGCTGATCATGATCCAGGAGTTCGCCGCGGCGAGCTCCTCGTCGGTGGCGACCTCAGGCAGCAGGGCGTCGTTGGCCGGGTTGAAGAACTGCGAGATCGCGCTGACGCCTGCGACGGCGACATAGAGCAGCCAGAGGGGCAGGTGGAGGATGAAGATGAACGGGATCGAGGCGACGATCACCGCCCGCAGCAAGTCGGAGATGATCATGATCTTGCGGCGGTCGTAGCGGTCGACGAAGACGCCGGCGACCAGGCCGATGACCAGCGTCGGGATCGACACGGCAATGAACATCAGGCCGACGGCCGCGGCCGAGTTGGTTTCGCGGAAGATCAGGATCCCCGCGGCGAGGTCGGTGAGCGCGGATCCGATCGTGGAAACGAGCTGGGCGGACCACAGCAGCCGGAAGTCGCGCTTCCGGAAGATGGCGAAGGCTGACGGCGCCGGGCCGGTGCCGGGCATCGACGGGTCGCTGTCGGGCTGGCCGTTGTCCACGGTCCCGGGCGCCGCATCGGTCACGCTGGTCTCGTTCCTCAGGGGGCCGACCCGGGGGTCGGCTGGCCTCGACGTCGTCCGCCCGGTTCGGCGGAGTGTACCGAAGGGCCCCGCGTCTCTGCCGCCCCGCCGTGCCGCGCCGGACGGCGGCGGGCTCAGCCCACGAGGTCGACCGCCGGGAGGGCGATGCCTTCGATCGCCAGGAGCTCTCGCTTGATCCCGAGCAGCTCGTCGCGGCTGCCGAACCAGTCGCCGCCGTAGCCGCCGATCGAACCGTCGCCGGCCAGCACCCGATGACACGGGATCGCCAGGCCGATCGGGTTCCGGCCGACGGCGCCGCCGACCGCCCGGGCGGCGCCCCGCCGGCCGATCGCGGTCGCGACGCGGCCGTAGCTCGTCGCCTCGCCCCAGCCCACGTGCCGGACCCGCCCGAGGACCGCTCGATCCCAGTCGGACCGGACGACGAGGTCGACCGGCACCGCCTCGAGCTCCTCCGGACGGCCGTCGAGGAACGCTTCGACCGCGGCGACGGCCCGGTCGAGCAACGGGCTGCCGCCCTCGGCCTGCTCGCCGCCTGTCCGCCGCGCAACGTCCGCGACAAACGGCTCCAGGGGCGAGAGCACGGCGAGTCCGACGAGTCCGCGATCCGACGTCGCCACCCGGATCGGGCCCCACGGGCCGCGCGCGGTCGCCACGCGGAAGGCGCCAGATCTGGCAGGGGGATCCGTCACTTGGTCATCATCGACCAGCCGCGTGCCGCGCGTCGGTGCAACACCCCTGCAAGCGATTCCCGCTGCTCGCGACGCGTTGCCGTCATCCGGCCGCGCTCACCGTGGGCCGTAGGGGTGGAATGCTGATGACGGCAACGTCGGAACCGCGACCGCTGCTCGTCCTCAACCCGCCTGACGACGCCGATTTCCGATCGCTCGCCAGGGATCTGGTCGAGGACGGCGCTCGCACGCCCGCCAGCCTCGAGCGGCGCCTCCGCGAGCGGCACCCAGCGGCGATCGTCCGACCCCGCGAGCTCGCCGGCGAACAGGCCGAGACCTGGTACGTCTACCGCGACGGCCGGTGGGTGGCGCCCAGCCACTGACCGCCGAATCGGGTGCTGTATACTCCTGGGGAGTATGCAGGATGCCACCGTTCCCGTCCCCGCACCGGCCGCGGTCCAGGTCGACCTGCCGATTGCGGGGATGACCTGCGCTTCGTGCGTCAACCGGATCGAGCGGTTCCTCCGCAAGAGCGACGGCGTCGAGTCGGCGTCGGTCAACCTCGCGACCGAGGTCGCGACGGTCCGCTATCTTCCCGGCGTCACCGGCCGGGCCGAGCTGGCCCGGACGATCGAGGCCGCGGGCTACGAGCTGAAGCCGCCGCCGACCGACGAGGAGACGGCGGCCCGTCGGACGTTGCGGGCTGCCGCCGAGGCCGAGGACCGCGAGCGCGCGGCGGCGGCCAACCGGATCCTCGTCGAGGCGCTCGTCTCGATCGCGGTCGCGGTCGGCATCATGGTCGTGATGTTCTGGCCGCAGACGGCCATCCCGATGGAGACGATCAACCGGATCGTCCTCGTCCCGGCAACGATCATCCAGGTCTGGGCCGGCCGGAGCTTCTACGCCGGGGCCTGGCGGGCGGCCCGCCATGGTGGCGCGACGATGGACACCCTCGTCGCCGTCGGGACGACCGCCGCCTGGGCGTACAGCGTGGCCGTGACCTTGAACCCGGCTTGGGTCCATGAGGCCGGACTCCACCCCGAGACGTACTTCGACAGCTCGACGATCATCCTCGGGCTGGTCCTGCTCGGCCGCTGGCTCGAGGCGCGGGCGAAGACCCGCGCGGGGAGCGCGATCCGCCGGTTGATCGGGATGCAGGCGACGAGCGCGCTGCTCGTCGAGGCGGGCGGCGACCGCGTCGTCCCGCTCGAGGACGTCGCGCCCGGCGACCTGCTCCGCGTACGTCCGGGCGATCGCGTTCCGGTCGACGGGGTCCTCGTCGAGGGCGGCTCGACGGTCGACGAATCGATGCTCACCGGCGAGGCCGTGCCGGTCCTGAAGGACGCCGGCGACGCCGTCTTCGGGGCGACCCTGAACGGCACCGGCTCGTTCGTCCTGCGGGCGACTCGGGTCGGGGCGGATACGGCGCTGGCCCGGATCGTGGCCCTCGTCGCCCGTGCCCAGGGCTCGAAGGCACCGATCCAGCGGCTCGCCGATCGGATCAGCGAGGCGTTCGTCCCCGCGGTCCTCGCGATCGCGACCCTGACGTTCGTGGCCTGGATGGCGTTCGGCAGCGAGCCGCGGCTCACCCTCGCCCTGACCGCGTTCATCGGCGTCGTGATCGTCGCGTGCCCGTGCGCAATGGGCCTCGCGACACCGACCGCGATCATGGTCGGCACCGGTCGCGGCGCCGAGGCCGGAATCCTGTTCCGTGGCGGCGAGGCCCTCGAGCGGGCTCACCGGGTCGATACGGTCGTCTTCGACAAGACCGGCACCCTCACGATGGGCCGGCCGGTCGCCGAACCGCTGGAGGCGCTGGGGACGTGGCCGGCCGGCGACGTTCTCGACCTGGCGGCGTCCGTGGAGACGGGGAGCGAGCACCCGCTCGGGGCCGCGATCGTCGCCCTTGCCCGGCGCGACGAGCTTGGCTTCCGACCGGTCACGGACTTCGTCGCCCACGCCGGTCACGGCGTCGAGGGGACGGTCGACGGCCGGCGGGTCGTCGTCGGAACCGCGCGGCTGCTCCGCGATCGGGGCGTCGCGGCCGGGTTCGAGGATCGTGGCGACGCGGTCGCGTCGTCCGGGCGGACGCCGGTCTGGATCTCGATCGACGGCGCGATCGCGGGACTCGTGGGGATCGGCGACCCGATCCGGCCGGAGTCGAGGGAGGCGATCGAGGAGCTTCGCGCCGCCGGTGCCGACGTCTGGCTCGTGACCGGCGACCACCCCGCCGTCGCGAATGACGTTGCTCGTCGGGTCGGGATCGGCCCGGACCGCGTGCGGGCCGACGTCCTGCCCGAGGGCAAGGCCGAGGTCGTGGCCGGGCTGCAGGCCGGCGGGCGCGTTGTCGCGATGGTCGGTGACGGGATCAACGACGCCCCCGCGCTCGCCCGCGCCGACGTCGGGATCGCGATCGGTCGCGGGGCGGACGTGGCGATCGAGGCGGCGGGCCTGACGCTCGTCGGCGGCGACCCGCGCGGCGTCCCGGCCGCGCTCGCCCTGTCGCGGGCGACGATGACCGTGATCCGCGAGAACCTGTTCTGGGCCTTCGCCTACAACATCGTGCTGATCCCGGTCGCGATGGGCGTCCTCGTCCCCTTCGGGATCGTGCTCAACCCGGCGCTGGCCGCGGGCGCGATGGCCATGTCGTCGGTCGCGGTCGTGACGAACTCGCTCCGGCTGCGATCGTTCGACGCGCGGCGGGCCGCCGCCAGCCCGGATCGGAGCCGCGGTCCGCTGGCCGCCCTTCGACGCGGCTGGTATCTCGTCGCGGTCGCCCTCGCCTCGCTCGGCGTCGCCGGCGCGGTGTCCGCCGCCGACCGGGCGATCGACGCCTCGGCGGTCCACGTCGAGATCCACGCCAGCGACGCCCGGTTCGCCCCGTCCGACGTGACCGTTCCCGCAGGTCGCTTCGTCGTCGTCCGGTTCGTCAACGACGACCCGGTGTTCCACGACTGGGTCGTCGAGGGCCTCGCAAACGTCGACGCCAACGCCCGACCGGGCCAGACGCAGGTGGTCCGGTTCCGGGTGGACGAGCCCGGCAGCTACGACGTCGAGTGCTCGGTCGACGGCCACGCGGCGGGCGGCATGGTCGGCCGGTTCGTGGTCACGCCTTGATCCGCCCCGCTCGATGACGTCCGCGACCCCCGCTCCGCCCCGATCCCGGGTCGTCGTCGCCGGTCCTCCGGACGCCCGCGACCTTCCCGGCGACTTCGCCCATCGCCGGACGGTGGAGGTCCGATTCGCCGACACCGACGCCATGGGCCACGTCAACAACGCGGCCTACCTGACGTTCGTCGAGGCGGCCCGACTCGCCTGGTGGAGCGTGGTCACCGGCGAGGCCGTCCAGCGCGAAGGCGATCGCGCCGAGGGACTGATTCTCGCCGAGGCCGAGCTCGCCTTCCGATCGCCGATCCTGTTCGGGGAGGCGGTCGTCGTCGAGACACGTGCGACGCGGATCGGCCGGACCAGCCTGGCGGTCGAACACCGGATGACGGCCGGGCCGCCAGACGGACCCCTCCGGCTGGTCGGGACCGTCCGGAGCGTGATCGTCCGCTACGACTACGAGACGGAGCGGCCCGTGCCGTGGCCGCCGGAGGTGGCCGCGAGGATCGAGGCGTTCGAGGGGCACGCCCTGCGCGACTGAGCCCGGCGGGGCTCCTCGGTGGGACCCCTGAGGGGCGGCGGCTCAGGCGCCGAGTCGGCGGAAGATCGCGACGGCGTTCTGGCCGCCGAACCCGAAGCCGTTGATCGCGACCGTGTCGACCCTCGCCTTGCGCGCCGTCAGCGGGACGTAGTCGAGGTCGCACTCGGGATCCGGCGTCCGGAGGTTCGCGGTCGGCGGGATCACCTGGTCGCGGATCGCACCGAGCCCGGCGAGAGCCGACGCGATCCCGGCCGCGCCGACGAGGTGACCGATCATCGACTTCGGCGAGCTGATCGCGACCTTGTGGGCGTGGGCCCCGTAGGCTGCCTTGATCGCCCGCGTCTCGGTCACGTCATTGAGTGGCGTCGCGGTCCCGTGGGCCACGATGTAGTCGATCTCGTCCGTCGTGACCTCGGCGTTGCGCAGGGCGTTCGTCATCGCCCGCGCCTGGCCGCGGCCGGTCGGCTCGGGGGCGCTGATGTGGAACGCGTCGGCCGTCAGCGCCCCGCCGATGACCTCCGCGATCGGGGTCGCGCCGCGGGCCTCCGCGTGAGCCAATGACTCGACGATCACGACGCCGCCGCCCTCGCCGAGGACGAACCCGTCGCGGGAGCCGTCGAACGGGCGCGACGCGGTGGCGGGGTCGTCGTTTCGGCGCGACAGCGCGCCCATGTTCGCGAGCGCGGCGACGCCCATCGGCCAGATCGGCGCCTCCGAGCCGCCGGTGAGGACGACATCGCACTCGCCGGAGCGGATCAGGCGGAGGGCGTCATGGAAGGCGATGACGGACGTCGCGCAGGCGGCGACCTGGGTCATCACCGGTCCCGTGAGCCCGTATTCCATCGACAGGAGCGCCGCGCCCATCGAGCCGGACAGGGCCGGGATCGCGAACGCGGACACGAACCGCGGGCCCTTCGTGTCGTGGGTGTGCGTGCCGTCGATGATCGCCTCGATCCCGCCGCCGCCGGTGTTGACGACGACGCCGACCCGGTCGCGCTCCTCCGGGCTCATCGCCGCGAAGTCGATCCCGCTGTCCGCGACGGCCTCCTTGCCGGCGGCCATGGCGAAGTGGATGAAGCGGGTCATCCGGCGGGCCATCTTCGGGTCCATCGCCGCGGTCGGGTCGAAGTCGAGGACCTCCGCGGCGATCTGGACCTCGAACGCGGACGGGTCGAAGCTCTGGATCCGGCGCGTCCCGGTGACACCCGCGACGAGGTTCGACCAGTACGTCGGGAAGTCGTTGCCGATCGGCATGACGCAGCCCAGCCCCGTCACGACGGCGCGGCGGGCAGGGTCGAGCTCAGGCACGGAGCGCTACCTCAGGAGGCGTGGGCACGGGCGGATTGTACGGACCCGACTGTGTTGGACGGCCGTTCAATCGCCGTCATAACGCTTGAAGATCACCGCTCCGTTGTGGCCACCCAGACCAATGTTGTTGCTGAGCCCGTAGCGGACCGGCATCGAGGTCGCCTCGGTGACGACCCACAGGTCGCACTCGGGGTCGAAGTCGCGGTAGTTGATCGTCGGCGGGACGCACTGCTCGGCGACGGACATCACGGTCGCGAATGCCTCGAAGGCACCGGCCGCGCCCATCATGTGGCCCGTCATCGACTTCGTGCCGCTGATCGCGAGCGAGTGCCGGTCACGGGCGGAGCGATCCCCGAACACGGTCCAGATCGCCTCGGCCTCGCGCTTGTCGCCGAGCGGCGTCGACGTCCCGTGCGGGTTGATCAGGTCGACCTCGTCCGCCGGCACGCCCCGCCGTTCGAGGGCCATCTTCATCGCTCGCGCGGAGCCGGTTCCGTTGGCGATCGGCTGGATCATGTCCCAGCCGTCGGCCGCCGAGCCGTAGCCGACGACCTCGGCGTAGATCTTCGCCCCGCGCGCCTTCGCCAGCTCGAGGTCCTCGAGGAACAGCCCGCCGGCGCCCTCGCCGAGGACGAACCCGTCACGGGTCCTGTCAAACGGTCGTGACACCGTCTGGAGCGCCTCGCCCGGACGCGGCATCCCCATCCCGCGCATGTTCGTGAAGCCCGCGTGGCCGATCTCGAGGAGCGGTGCCTCCGTCGAGCCCGAGATCACGGCGATGCAGTCGCCACGGCGGATGGCCTCGGCGCCCTCGGCGACGCTGTGGGTCCCGGTCGCGCAGGCCGAAACGACGCAGAGGTTGTGGCCGACCGCCCCGGTCTCGATCGCGAGCATGCCCGATGTCGAGTCGACGAGGGCGTTGGCGATGAACGTCGGCGCGACGCTCCGCGGGCCCTTCTCGTGGAGGTTCACCCAGGTGTCGATCATCAGGGACTGCCCGCCGGCGCCCGAGCCGAAGACCACGCCGACCTCCTCGCGGTTCGCGTCGGTGATCTCGAAGCCGGAGTCGGCGAGGGCCTGCTTGCCCGCGGACACGCCGAACCACATCGCGCTCTCGCTCCGTCGAACGGCCTTGGGGTCCATCCACTGGCTCGGGTCGAAGCCCTCGACCTCGCCCGCGGCCTTCGCCTCGTAACCGGAGACGTCGAACCGGGTGATCTCGCGGAGACCCGAGCGACCCCGGATCAGGTTCCCCCATGCAGTCTGGACGTCGTTGCCGACCGGGCTGACGACCCCCAGTCCGGTGACGACGACGCGTCGGTCGTAATCGGGTCTGCGCACGCTCGGAGGTGTCCTTTCTGGTGTCCGGGATCGGTCGGCAGCGTCAGGCAGGCGCCGCGGCTGCGACCGGCATCGCGAGCCGGTCGGGGGCGGAGGGATCGTCGAGGGGGACGGCCTCGGCGTTCGGGGCGATCCGCTTGATCAGGCCGGTCAGGACGCGGCCCGGCCCGACCTCGATGAACGTCGTCACGCCGGCGGCCGTCATCCGCTCGACCGCTGCCACCCAGTCGACGCCGGCGGTGAGATGGTCGACGAGCTCCGCCCGTGCGGCGTCCCCTGTGGTGATCGGGCGGGCATCGGCGTTGGCGAGCAAGGGGACGCGCGGGTCGCGGAACTCGATGTCCAGGAGCGCCGCACGCATCCCCTCGGCCGCCTCGGCCATCAGCGGGGAGTGCGCCGCCACCGAGACCGGCAGGACGACCACCTTGCGCGCGCCGAGCTCCCGGGCGACGTCGACAGAGGCCTCGATGGCCGCCCGTTCGCCGCTGACGACCACCTGGCCGGGCGCGTTCCGGTTCGCGACGTCGAACACTCCGTTGTGGCTCGCCCGCGCGATCAGCTCGGGCAGCCGGGCCTCGTCGAGCCCGATGATCGCGGCCATCGCTCCGTCGCGGCCCGCGCCGGACGCCTGCATCAGTCGGCCGCGTTCGCGGACGAGACGGACGCCGTCGGCGAGGGAGATGACCTCGGCCGCGACGAACGCGGAGTACTGGCCCATGGAGTGGCCGGCTGCGAAGGCCGGGAGCGGCGCCTCGGAGCCGGACGCCGCCCATCGTTCGCGGAGGGCGGCGAGGTACGCGATCGAGGTCGCGAGGAGCGCAGGCTGCGCATTCTCGGTCCGGTCGAGCTCCTCGGCCGGGCCACCGAACGCGAGCCGGCTGATCGGCTCGCCGAGCGCGGCATCGGCGGCGGCGAGAATCTCGGCGGCCGCCGGGGATGCGGCGACGAGGGCCTCCCCCATGCCGACCGACTGCGAGCCCTGACCGGGAAAGACATAGGCAGACGTGGTCATCGTCACGCAGCGTAGCCGTCGTTTCGCCGTTCGTACGGGCCGGCCTGTGCGACGTTGCACGCAAGACGGGCCGCCGGGCTATGCTCGACCCGATGTCGACGCTTCCGGACCTCCGACGATGACCGTCGAGACGAAGACCGGCGCCCGGCGCCTCGGTCCGCCACCGCCCGCCAGGACGATCGCGCGCCGCTACGAGGCCGACCTGTCCGCCACGGTCCTCGCGGCCGGGACCAGGATCACGAATGTCCGCCAGATCTCCGAGCGCGTCGCGATGGGCCGCGCCCTCTGGCGTGAGCTCGTGATCGGGTTCGCCTCCCAGCTCGGCGAGATGCGCCTCGGCTTCACCCAGCTCGCCGCGCTGTACGTTCTGGCCGACTCCGGGACGATGACGATCGGCGATCTCGCCGAGGTGATCAACCGATCGCCGTCGGCGACCAGCCGGCTCGTCGACGGGCTCGTCCGGCGCCGCCTCGTGGAGCGACGCGTCGAGGAAGAGGACCGCCGGCAGCGGACGCTCCAGCTGACCCCGCGCGGAGCGGCGCTCCTGCGGGTCGTCGATCGCGCCCGGGCCGACCAGTTCCTCTCGGCGGTTCGGCCGATGCCGACCGCGGAGCGGGCCCTGATCGCGATGGGCGTGGCCGCGCTGGCGACCCATGCGATCTCGCGCCGCGGCCGGCTGATCAAGGCACGGACCGAGTAGGCCACCCCAGGAGGACGCATGGACACGTTCCGGATCTCTCAGCTCGAGCTCGAGCATCGCCACAGCGATGGCTCGTGGTCGAGGTTGGCGCCGTCACCTCACGATTCGACCGAGACCGACCCGGAGCGGTCGTGGCTGCGCGGGACGCTGTTCCGGTGCAAGGAGTGTGACGAGCAGGTGGTCGTGTCGACCGGCGGCCGGCCCCCCGAATCGGAAGACGCGCCGCAGTAACCGCCCGGCGTCAGCCGCAGAAGCGGCGGACGACGTCGTAGAGGACAGGCAGTCCCCAGCGCAGGGCGTCGACGCCGACCCGCTCGTCGTCGGCGTGGAACCGCTCCAGGAATCGTTCGTCCGGCTCCAGCCGGAGCGGTGAGAAGCCGTAGGTCGGGATGCCGAGGGCGGCGGTGTGCTTGGCATCCGTCGCGAACGGGACCATGAACGGCAGCGGGATCCCGTCCGGGTCGTGATCGACGACGGTCCGCTCGAGCAGCCGATAGAGCGGGTCGTCGACGGGCGCGTCGACCGGGGGCGCGTGGATGAACAGGTCCACGTCGACGTACGGGGCGACGTCACCGAGGCGTCCGATGACGGTCTCGCGCATGTCGTCCTCGGTCGTGCCGGGCAGCAGCCTGCAGTCGATCTCGACGGTCGCCTCGCCCGGGATCACGTTGTACTTCACGCCGGCGTGGACGACCGTCGGGCTGACCGTGTCGCGGAGGAGGGCCCGGATGACCCGGGCCTGCATCGGGTCGCACATCGCATCGAGCGCCGCCTCGCCGAGCCGTGGATCGTCGCTGGCGAGCGCCCGGAGCAGGCGGGCCCCCTCGGGATCGATCCGGTCGGCCACGCCGCGGAGGAACGTCTGCATGACCGCGGTCGGCCGCGGCGGGCCCTGGACGGCGAGCCGGGAGATCGCGGTCGCCGCGCGCACGGCCGCGTTGTCGTCGCGCGGCATCGAGCCGTGGCCCCACGTGCCGTGGACGGTGAGGCGATACGTCGCGTAGCCCTTCTCGGCGACGCCGATCGGGTAGAACCGGCGGCCGCCGAACGTCGTGGCGACGGCGCCGGACTCATTGATCGCGGCCGCCGCCTCGAGGAGCTCCGGCCGCTCGGCGACGATCCAGGCGATGCCGCTCAGGCCACCCGCCTCCTCGTCGGCGGTCGTCGCGAGGATCACGTCTCGGGTCAGCCCGGGGATCGGGTCCGAGGCGGGATCACGCCCGGCGGCACGGGCCTCGGCGGCGAGCATCCGGACGACCGTCAGCTCCATCCCCACCAGATCCTTCATGTCCACCGCGCCGCGACCCCAGACATAGCCGTCCTCGACGTCGCCGCCGAACGGGTCGTGGGTCCAGCCCTCCGGCGCGACCGGCACGACGTCGAGGTGGCCGAGGAGCAGGAGCGGCTCGCCGCCCGTGCCGTCGCCGCGCAGCCGCCCGACGACGGAGCCGCGACCCGGGACGAGCTCGAGGATCTCTGACGGGACGCCCGCATCGGCGAGGGCGGCCGCGATCCAGTCCGCGACCCGGCGCTCGCCATCTGGTGCGTCGGCTGGCGGCGGGTTGACCGACGGGATCCGGATCAGCGATCGGACGGTCTCGACGAGCTCGTGGCGGGCACGGTCGAGAATCTCGGGTTCGATCGCCGCGGACGGCAGCGCGGCGTCGGCCATCGTCAACCCGGGTTCCCCACGAGGGCATCGAGGCCGGCCAGCGCCGCCAGGATGCCGAGGACGAAGCCCGCGAGGACGATCGCGATCACCATGATCAACAGGATCCGGAGGTAACGGCGGTCCTCGAGCTCGGCCTGCTCCTGGTCGGGATCGCGGCCGCCCGGGATGTACGGGGCCGCCAGACCGCGGCGACGGGCCGCGGCGCCCCGCTCGGAGTCGTAGGCAGCCGGATCGGCGGGGCTCGCGGGCGTCGATGGCGCCGCCGGCGTCGGTTCGGCGTCGTCCGCGGTCGCGTCGCGCTCGGGCGTCCGGGGCAGGCTCACCCGGAGATCATCGCCGCGCCGGCCGATCGTCGCACCTGGCGCGAGCTCACCCGAACGCGTCGCGCAGTGGGCCGAGGCACTCCCTCGCGACGTCGTCGAGGCCGGCAGGCCCGAGCATCGACGGCATCCCGAGGACGATGTGGGTCGCCCCGGTCCCGACGAGGCCGCGCGCCGCCTCGACCGCCGCGCGTCGGCTGGCCGCCGTCGAGCCGGTCAGGACCTGGCCGACGACGTCGAACCCTGCCGGATCTCGGCCCTCCGCGTCGAGGGCGCTCGTGAGCATGTCCCGCTTCTCGGCCAGATAGCCGACGTCGCCCGACCGGTTGCCCGGCTGGAGCCAGCCACTCGCGGCCCGGGCGGCGAGTCGGATGCCGCGCGGACCCTGCCCGCCGAGATAGATCGGCGGTCCGCCGGGAGTCAGCGGCGGCGGCGCGTTGACGGCGTCGTGGAGCGGGTAGAACGGGTCGTCCCGGGTCACGCCCGGCGGGGCGGCGGCCTCGGGCGACCACAGGGCCCGGAGCGTGTCCACCGCCGAGACGAGCCGGTCGATCCGCGGCCCGATCGGCGGCAGCTCGAGCCCGAACGGTTCGTGCTCGCCCTCGAACCAGCCGGCACCGAGGCCGAGGACGAACCGGCCCTCGGTGGCGTGGTCGAGGACGACGGCCGCCTTCGCGAGAACGACGGGCTGGCGGAAGGTGTTCGACAGGACGGCGTGGCCGACCATCACGCCCGGCACGTGGTGGACGAGGGTCCCGAGCAGCGTCAGTGCCTCCAGCGACGCGCCCGGCACCTCGGCGTTCATGTTCGTCAGGTGGTCGTTGAGCCAGCCGCTGTCGAACCCGCCGCCGGCTGCCGTGAGCTGGCCCGCCCGTTGCCAGGTTGCGTCGAGCGTGGCCCAGTCGACGTCCTGCGGGGACGTCTTGAACCCGATCCGGATCGTCATCCAGCGGTGATCACGCTGTCGGTCGTCGCCACCGTCGCGCCGTGCTCGAGCGGGGTCCGCTCGAGGGCGGCCGTCATCCGCCGGCCGGTCGTGACCGCGCCCTCGGACGCGGACGAGACGAGCGCGGCGTACTTCGCCATGACGCCGCCGGTGTATCGCGGCGCGGGCGCGGTCCAGTGGCCGCGGCGCTGCTCGAGAACCTCCGCCGGCACGTCGAGGTCGAGGCGGCGGGCGTCGACGTCGATGACGATCGGGTCGCCTTCCTCGACGAGACCGATCGGGCCGCCGAGCGCCGCTTCCGGCGCGATGTGGCCGATCATCAACCCGTGGGTGCCGCCGGAGAACCGGCCGTCGGTGATCAGCGAGACGGTGTCGCCCAGGCCCTCGCCGGTCAGTGCCGCCGTGACGCTCAGCATCTCCTGCATGCCGGGTCCGCCGACCGGTCCCTCGTAGCGGATCACCACGACGTCGCCCGGGACGATCCGCTGTTCGCGGACCGCCACGTAGCACGCCGCCTCCGTGTCGAAGACGCGAGCCGGGCCGCGGTGCAGGCGGCGCTCGTGGCCGGCCAGCTTCACGACGCAGCCGTCCGGGGCGAGCGAGCCACGGAGGATCGTCAGCCCGCCGGAGGTCTTGATCGGGCGGTCGATCGAGACGACGACGTCCTGCCCGTCCGTCGGGCTGGCCGCGGCCGCGATGTCGGCCGTCGTCCGCCCGTCGACGTTCGGGGCCGCGCCGTCGATCCGACCGCCGGCGATCAGCTCGCGGAGGACGAGCGCGAGGCCACCGGCCTCGTACAGGTGGGTCGCCGTGTAGCGACCGCCCGGCTGGAGGTCCGCGACGATCGGGGTCCGGTCGGCGATCGTCCCGAACTCGTCGATCTCGAGCGGGATGCCGTACTCGTGGGCGATCGCGAGCAGGTGGAGGACCGCGTTCGTCGAGCCGCCCGTGGCGGCGACCGCCGCGATCGCATTGTCGATCGACCGGCGGGTGACGAACCGCGACGGGCGAACGTCGTCGCGGACGAGGTCCATGACGAGCTCGCCGCAACGTCGTGCGGCCTGGTCCTTGCCCGGATCCTCCGCCGGGATCTCGTTGAGCCCCGCGGGCGAGAGCCCGAGGACCTCCATGACCATGCTCATCGTGTTCGCGGTGAACTGCCCGCCGCAGGCGCCGGGTCCTGGGCACGCCGCCGCCTCGGTGGCGTACAGCTCGTCGAGCGTGATCTTCCCTGCCCGGTATGCCCCGATCGCCTCGTAGACGGTCACGACCGTCGCGTCGCGGCTCGTCGATCCGTCGGCGGCCGTCCGGATGCCCGGATGGATCGTGCCGGAGTAGAGGGCAAGCGACGGGATGTCGAGCCGGCCCATCGCCATCGCCGAGCCCGGGCCCGTCTTGTCGCAGCCGAAGATGCAGACCACCCCGTCGAACAGATGGCCGCGGGACACGAGCTCGATCGAGTCGGCGACGACCTCGCGGCTGATCAGGGAGGCCTTCATCCCCTCGGTGCCCATCGTCACGCCGTCGCTGACCGAGATCGTGTTGAACTCCATCGGCGTGCCGCCCGCCGCCCGGATGCCGGCCTTCACCGCCTCCGCCAGTCGGCGGTGGTTGTAGTTGCACGGCATCGTCTCGATCCAGCTCGTCCCGACCCCGACGATCGGCTTCGCGAGATCCTCGTCGGTGAACCCGATCGCCTTGAGCATGCTCCGCGCGCCGGCCCGATCCGGGCCGTCCGTCAGAGCCGCGGAGTGGCGCTTGGCCGGGTCGGACGGGCGATCGTAGGGATGCGTCGGATCGGACATCGGGGACAACTCCGGCTGGGGAGGGCGATCGACCGCCAGTGTAGGACGAGCTCGCGGTCGGGCGGCACGCCCGCGGCCCGCGTGCCCGCGGCGCGGCTCGCCGCCGGCCGCGTTCCGGCGTCGCCCGGAGGGCCTTCCGCACGACCGATCACGCGGCTATGCTGCCCGGACGACCGGCCGTGACTGCCGCACGTTGGAGAGGGTGATGGCGACGCACACGGACCAGAAGCTCGAGCTGCTCAGGCGGGTCCCGCTGCTGGCCGGGCTGGGCCGCGGCGACATCGAGGAGGTCGGCCGCCTCGCCGACGAGGTCGACCTGAAGGCCGACCACGTCCTGATGCGGGAAGGCGACCTCGGTCGCGAGTTCTTCGTGATCATCGAGGGCGAGGTCCGCGTCGACCGCGGCGGCCGCCAGCTGGCCACGATGGGACCGGGCCAGTTCTTCGGCGACATCGCCCTCGTCACGGAGCGGCCGCGGACGGCAACCGTCACCACGATCACGCCGTGCCGGCTCCTCGTCGTGGGCCATCGCGAGTTCCACCAGCTGATGGACCAGTACCCGTCGATCCGGATGAGCGTGCTGGAGTCGATGGCGGTGATGCTCCGCGACCTGGAGCCCGACGTCCCCCACTGACGCCGGCTGCGGTCAGGCCCTGCGGTCGATCCAGGCCTCCACGATCCCGCGCATCGTGCGCAGCCCGGGCGCGCCGTGGCCGAGCACGACGTCGTGGAACGCGCGGATGTCGAACCCGCCTCCCAGCGCGGCCCGGGCGCGCTCCCGCAGCCGCAGGATCTCCAGCTGCCCCAGCTTGTAGGCGAGGGCCTGGCCCGGCATCGCGAGGTAGCGATCGACCTCGTTGGCGATGTTGTTCTCGGCGAGCGCGGTGTGGTCGACCATGAACCCGATCGCCGCATCGCGGCTCCAGCCCATCGCGTGGAGCCCGGTGTCGACGACGAGGCGGCAGGCCCGCCACGCGTCGAAGGACAGGATCCCGAACCGGTCCATGTCGCCGGTCAGGAGGCCCATCTCCTCGGACAGGCGCTCGCTGTACAGGCCCCAGCCCTCGATGAACGCGGTCGTCCCTGCGAGGCGGCGGAAGGCCGGCAGCCCATCGAGCTCCTGGGCGATCGCGAGCTGGAGGTGGTGGCCCGGAACGGCCTCGTGGAATGCCAGGACCTCGGCCTCGTAGCGGGGCCGGGTCCGCGGCTCGCTGGTGTTGATGTAGTAGCTGCCCGGCCGGCTGCCGTCCGCGGCCGGCTCGCGGTAGTAGGCGATCGTCGAGTGGCGGGCCTCGTGGTCGCCCATCTCGACGACGACACACGGCGCCTTCGGGAGGCGGCCGAACCAGTCCGGGATCGCGGCGTCGGCACGGGCCAGCGAGGCCTCGGCGACCGCGAAGACCTCCGCCGGGTCATCGAAATGGAGCGCCGGATCGGAGCGCAGACGGGCGATGACCGCATGCCGATCGTCCGTCCCGAGGAGACGGCCGCCGAGCGCCGAGAACTCCGCGTCGATCCGGGCGGTCTCGTCGAGGCCGATCCGGTGGATCGCGTCGGGCGTGAGGTCGAGGGTCGTGTGGGCCCGGACGAGCCGGGCGTAGGCCTCGTTGCCGCCCGGGACCGAGGCGAGGCCGGGTCGATCGTCGCCGCGCGCCCGGGGCCCGAGCTCGTCGGTCAGGAACGATCGGTAGCGGACGAAGGCCGGCCGGATCCCGCCTGCGACCGCGTCCGCGATGTCGCGGGCGATCGTGTCCTGCTCATCGGCCGCCAGCGAGTCCGGCAGGTCGCGTGCCGGCTCCTCGAGCGGCCACTCCTCGTCGGGACGGGCGAGGAGGTCGTCGAGCTCCGCGACGACGCCCCGGACGTTCGCCGCCGGAGCGCCGATGCCGCGGGCGAGGGCCTCGCGTGACGTCGCGACGAGGTTGTCGATCCACGGACCCATCGCCCGCCACCGCTCGACAAGTGCCCGAGCCTCCGCGAGGTCGCGAACGGGCTGGAAGGAGGGGATGTTCAGGAAGTCGACCTGCGGGCCGTCGAGGGGGTCGACGGACCACGCGTCGAGCCCGGCATCGACGATGTCGAGCTCCGCGGCCAGGAAGTCGGCGAGCGCGTCGCGCGTCACCCGATCGGCCGCGGACAGCCCGACCGGGTCGATCGCCGCCGTCCGCCGGGCCAGGGCGTCGAGCCGCTCCGCGTGCGCCTCGCCGGCTCCCGGGCCGTTCGGCCGGAGACGGTCGTCGAAGCGGCGGTCGCCGAGCGCCGTCGCGAAGACCGGGTGCGCCTCCATCTGCTGGTCCCAGGCGTGGGCGGCGAGCGCCGCCAGCCGGGAGCCCTCGTCGGCGGCCGTCCGGTTCGTCTCGTCGGGCTCCATCGGTTCGCTCCTCATCGGATGCATGCCCCCGTCTCGACCGCTCCAGTCCGCCCGATCGACGGCGCGACGGCGCGGGCGACCGCCGTCGGCGTCAGCGCGTAGCCGACGGAGTCGTCGGTCCGGGCCTCGGCGAACACCACGCCGCCGACGGTGCCGTCGCTGAGGATCAGCGGCCCGCCGCTGTCGCCCTGGTCGACCTCCGCCCGCAGCTCGAGGATCTTGCGACTGACGCGCTGCTCGCCGTAGATGTCGCGGCCCTGGGCGACATACGAGCCCGCGACGGCCGCCGGCGACACCGCAAGCGACCCGCCGTGCGGATAGCCGAGCGTGGCCCCGATTGCGCCCCGGACGGGATCGGCGGCGGCGAGGCGGAGCGGGTTCGCCCGGATGTCCGGCACCCACAGCAGCGCGACGTCGAGCTCCGGATCATCGAAGACAGGGATGGCGTCGAACGGGCCGCCGTCGGGGCTCGTCACGCGGATCGTCCGGGCGCCCGCCACGACGTGGGCGTTCGTGACGACGTACTGGGGGGCGATCGCGAAGCCGGTCCCGGATGAGGTGAACTCGCAGGTCAGGGCGGACACCCGCATCGTGCTTGCCCGGGCGACCCGGGCGATCGCCTCGGCGGCGGGGTCACCCGGCTGGGCCACCGGCGGGGCGGGCAGCGGCTCGAGACCGACGAACAGGTCGGGGATCCCGGTGTCGTCGAGGAGCCGGCCGAGCTCGACGGCGATCTCCGTGGGCGCCGGCAGGACGCTGTTGAGGCCGCGGACGACGATCGACGTCTGGGCCTGGGAGGCGAGCGACCGCATCGGCCCGGCCGCGAGCAGGCCGCCGATCAGCCACACGACGAGCAGGGCCTGGGCTCCGCCGACGAGGCCGCCGAAGGCGCGATCGACCGTGCCGAGCGGGCTGCCCCGCAGGCGGAAGGCGGCCATCCGCCCGATCGCCGAGCCGACCGCTTCGCCGGCGCCGACGACGAGCAGCATCCCGGCGAGGACGACGATCGCCCGGAGGGCCGGCGGGACCTTCTCGATCAGCGGCTCGACCCATGGCAGCGCAAGGATCGCGATGGCCCCACCGGTGAACGCGCCGATCAGGCCGCCGAGCTGGGGAAGGGCACCGGAACCGATCCCGATGAGGATCGCGAGGACGACGAGGACGACGATCAGGAGGTCGAAGAAGTTCACCTGGCGCAAAGTATCGCCGACTCGCTCCGGCGCCGGACGGGCCCGCCGGTCCGGGCGCGGCCAGCTGATCGTCAGCGCGTGTCGCGTCGTCGTCCGTCCAGCCGGTCAGTGGTCGTGCGCCGGCGCCCGGCCGTCGGCCGGGATCGTAGGGTCGGCGGGCGCCTTCACCCGACGAAGGACCCGCACGATGTCTCGAACCCACCGCCGCTCGCCCTACCGGAACATGCGCCGCCAGGCCGCGGTCCACCGGATGCATGCCACCGCGCCGCACCTCGGCTGTGGGCTCTGCATCGTCGGCGCGGGCCCGGGCCGCTGATCGGCGCCGTCTGTCCGGTTCTCGTCCAGCCGAGCCACGAGGGGCGAGTCGCGGGTCAGCCGGCTCCGACGCGGGTGTCGACGCGGGCCGTTCGACCGGCTTCCCACGCCTCGATCGCCGGGCAGCTCGCCCAGGAGGTAGCCCATCTCGTCGGTCCCGGCGAGCAGCATCATCCGCGCGAACGGATCGACCTCGAACGGGAGGTCCTCGTCGCCCGGCAGGTGGACGGCCTGGGCCTCCAGGTCGACGGTCAGCTCGACGGCCGGGTTTGCCTCCACCAGCTCGAGGAGATGGCGATGCTCGTCCTCCTCCACGACGATCGGCAGCAGCCCGTTCTTCAACGCGTTGTTCCGGAAGATGTCGGCGAACGACGTCGCCAGGATCGCCCGGATCCCCCACGCGGTGAGCGCCCACGGCGCGTGCTCGCGCGACGAGCCGGTCCCGAAGTTGTCGCCCACGAGCAGGATCTGGCGGTCGAGCATCGCGACCCGATCCATGACGAACAGGGGCTCCCTGAGCCCGCCGTCCTCGTCGTAGCGCCAATCGTGGAACAGGGCGTCGCGGAGGCCGTCCTTCGTGGTGACCTTGAGATAGCGCGCAGGAACGATCTGATCCGTGTCGACGTTCTCCGCCGGCAGCGGGATCACCGCGCTCGTGAACGTCCGGAACGGCTCGGGCATCTCAGCGTCCCCCGACGGCCGCGAGGGTTTCGATGCCGGGCAGGGTCCGCGGATCGGTGACCTCGCCGCGGATCGCCGAGGCCGCGGCGGTGAGCGGCGAGGCGAGGAACGTCCGGCCGCCCTTGCCCTGGCGACCCTCGAAGTTCCGGTTCGAGGTGCTGATCGCGTACTGACCCGGCGAGAGCTGGTCGCCGTTCATCGCGATGCACATCGAGCAGCCCGCCTCGCGCCATTCCGCACCGGCGGCGCGGAAGACGTCGTTGAGGCCCTCGCGCTCGGCCTCGCGCTTCACCTCGTCCGAGCCGGGCACGATCATCATCCGGACGCCCTCGGCGACCTTCCGGTCACGGAGGACCTCGGCGGCGAGGCGGAGGTCGCTGATCCGGCCGTTCGTGCACGACCCGACGAAGACGACGTCGACCTTCTGGCCGAGGATCGGCTGACCGGGCCGGAGGTCCATGTACTCGAGGGCGCGCTCGAGCGCACGCCGCGACGACGGATCGCCCTGGTCGTCCGGCGACGGTACCCGCGAGGTGATCGGGATGCCCATGCCCGGGTTCGTGCCGTAGGTGACCATCGGCTCGAGGACGGCCGCGTCGATCGAGATGGACCGGTCGTAGGTCGCGCCGTCGTCGCTCGGCAGCCTGCGCCAGGCCTCGACGGCCGCGTCCCACGCGGCGCCCTGCGGCGCATGCCGGCGGCCGGCGACGTACTCGAACGTCGCGTCGTCCGGGGCGATCAGGCCGGCCCGCGCGCCGCCCTCGATCGACATGTTGCAGATCGTCATCCGCTGCTCCATCGTCAGGGCGCGGATGGCATCGCCGGTGTACTCGAACACATGGCCGGTCCCGCCACCGACGCCGATCCGGGCGATGAGGCTGAGGATGATGTCCTTGCTGCTGACGCCCGGGTCGAGGCGTCCGTCGACGCGGACCTCGTAGGTCTTCGGCCGACGCTGGAGGAGCGTCTGGGTCGCGAGGACCATCTCCACCTCGCTCGTCCCGATCCCGAACGCGAGGGCGCCGAACGCGCCATGGGTTGCGGTGTGCGAGTCGCCGCAGACGATCGTCATCCCCGGTTGCGTCAGGCCCAGCTGCGGCCCGATGACGTGGACGATCCCCTGGTCCGGCGAGCCGAGCCCGTGGAGGGGGATGCCGAACTCCCGGCAGTTCGTCTCGAGCTGGGCGACCTGCGCCGCGGCCATCGGATCGGCCATCGGCAGCGACCGCGCGTGCGTCGGCGTGGAGTGGTCCGCCGTCGCCACGGTCCGGTCCGGATGGCGGACCGTCAGCCCACGCGCCCGGAGCCCGCTGAACGCCTGTGGCGACGTGACCTCGTGGACGAGGTGGAGGTCGACCGCGAGGATCGCCGGTGCGCCCTCGTCCTGGCCGACGACGTGGTCGTCCCAGATCTTGTCGACGATCGTGCGGGGCTGGTGGTCGGTCATGGCGGTCCAGGCTCGGTGGGGGAGGGAACGGGGCCTGAGGCTAGCACAGGGTCCGGCGACGGCTTGCCACGTCCGATACTGGTGGCGTGTTCATCCTCTACGGGGTCGTGGCCGGGCTGGTCGGCGGCCTCCTGCTCGGCGGCCGGCTGGAGCACCTCGCCGGCGTCCACTTCCGGCTGGCGCCGCTCGCCCTCGTCGCCCTGGCCATCCAGCTGGTCCTCTTCTCGCCGCTCGCCGACGGGCTGTCGGAGCCGATCGCACGGACGATCTATGTCGGCTCGACCGTCCTCGTCGGGGTCGTCGTCCTCGCGAATCTCCGGCTGACCGGCCTGCCGCTGATCGTGATCGGGGCCGGCCTGAACGTCGCCGCGATCGTCGCCAACGGCGGCGCCATGCCGGCGAGCTCCGACGCCCTCGCGTCGCTGGGGATGAGCGTGGGCGGAAACACGAACAGCGTCGTCGACGCCGAGCCCGTGCTCGCACCGCTCACCGACGTGTTCGCCCTGCCAGCGTGGCTGCCCATGGCCAACGTCTTCAGCGTCGGTGACGTCCTGATCGGCGTCGGCGTCGCCGTCGCGATCGCGGCGGCCATGCGGCGTCGACCGGACCCGATCGGGACCGCCTCCTGACGCCGCCCGCGCCATTCGTCCTGCGCCACCCCGTACCTCGGACCTACCGCCCGAGCCTCCGTCGGACACGTACAACACGTGCTACCGGGGCGGAATGGAGGCGCGCGTGGGCGGGAGCCCGCCACAACAGCCAGCGATCGGTCGAGCCAGCAGCGACCAGGACCGCGACGTCGGCGTCGCCGTCGTGGACGGGCGACGCCTCGATCGGCTGCGGCTGACCGCCCTCTCGCCGGCCGTTCGCGTCTGGCTCTTCACCGCCGTGCTCGCCCTCGTCGCGCTGCTCCTCGACGTCCTGATCCTGGAGCCGCGCGAGTTCGTCACGTCCGTCCCGCTGGACTTCCCCTGGCCGCTCGTCGCGGCGGGCTTCTGCCTGGCCGAGCTGAAGGTCATCGACGTCCACTTCCGGCGCGAGGCCCACAGCTTCTCCCTGAGCGAGTTTCCGGCCGTGATCGGCCTGTTCCTGCTCAGCCCTCACGACTACGTTCTCGCCGTCGTCACGGGCTCGGCCGTCGCCCTGGCGTGGTTCCGCCAGCCGCCGTTGAAGTTCGCCTTCAACCTCACGAACTTCGCGCTCGGCGCGACGGCCTCCCTCGTGGTGTTCCACCTGACCGCGTCGCTGGACGGGACGCCGCAGGCGGTCGACTGGCTGGCCGCGTTCGGGGCGACGCTGACGACGACCGTCCTGTCCGCGCTGACGATTGCGACCGCGATCTCGCTGTCGGGTGGTGCCCCGCAGTTCCAGAAGCTGCCGCAGATGATCCAGTTCGGCGGTCTCGTCGCGGTCGCCAACACGAGCCTCGCCCTCCTGGCCGTATCGATCCTGTGGCTCGATGCGGGCCTCCTGTGGCTCCTCGTGGTCCCGCTCGTGACCGTCTTCCTCGCCTATCGCGCCTATCTCTCGGAGCGCGAGAAAGGCGAACGGCTCGAGTTCCTGTATCAGTCCGGCCGGATCCTCCAGCACTCGCCGGAGCTCGACTCCGCGATCGTCGCCCTGCTCGACCATGCTCGAGAGATGTTTCGCGCGGAGCGCGCGGAGGTCGTCCTCCATCCGCGCGTGATCGGTGAGGACTCGCTCCGCACGACGAGTCTCGACGGCGCCCCGGCGAGCGTGATGGTGCCGGTGCCGTACTCGCCGGACGACCCGATCTCGCGACGCATCCGGAACGAGCCGCACGCCTTCTTCTACAGCCCGACGCCGTTCGAGCCCGACCGGGCCACGATTCGCCAGGCGATGGTCGCCCCACTCCGTGGTGAGTCCGAGGTGATGGGCTCGCTGCTGGTCGCCAACCGGCTGACCGAGGGAACGAGCTTCAGCGAGGACGACCTGCGGCTCCTCGAGACGCTCGCCAACCAGGCCGCCGTCGCGCTCGAGAACGGCCAGCTGGAACAGTCGCTCGCCGAGCTCTCCCGGCTCAAGGAGCAACTCCGCTACCAGGCCTACCACGACCCGCTGACCGGGCTCGCCAACCGGAGCCTGTTCGTCGAGCAGGTCGACGAGCGGATCCTTGCAGACACCGGCCTGCGGCGCCCGGTCGTCCTGTTCGTGGACCTCGACGACTTCAAGGTCGTCAACGACACCCTCGGCCACGTCGCAGGCGACCGCCTGCTCATCGCGGTCGCCGACCGGGTCCGGGGCTGCGTTCGGAACACCGACCTCGCGGCCCGCCTGGGCGGCGACGAGTTCGCGATCCTCCTCGAGGACACGACCGACCTCGGCGAAAGCGTCGCCGTCTGCCGGCGGATCCTGGAGGCGCTCCAGGCGCCGCTCCAGATCGACGGCCAGGAGATCGGGATCGCGGCGAGCATCGGGGTCGCCGCGGCACGCGTCGAGAGCGAGCGGGCCGACGAGCTCCTCCGGAACGCGGACGTCGCGATGTACACGGCCAAGGCCGGCGGCAAGAACCGCTACGCAGTGTTCGAGCCGACGATGCACGCGGCGCTCGTCGAGCGGCACGCGCTCGCGTCGGAGCTGTCGAAGAGCATCGGCCGGGGCGAGCTCGTCGCCCACTATCAGCCGATCGTGGCGCTCGAAACCGGCGAGACCTACGGCGTCGAGGCGCTGGTCCGCTGGCGGCACCCCGCCCGCGGCATCCTTCGGCCCGACGAGTTCATCCGTCTCGCCGAGGAGAACGGAACCATCCTTGCCCTCGGCAGCTGGATGCTTCTGGAGAGCTGCCGCGAGGTCGTTTCGTGGCGACGCGACCGGAACGTCGACCAGGTCGCCCTGTCGGTCAACCTCTCGGCGGCCCAGCTCCAGCAGCCGACCTTCGTCGACGATGTCCAGGCGATCCTCGCCGAGACGGGCTTCCCGGCGGCCGATCTGATCCTCGAGCTCACGGAATCGGCGATGTTCCACGACACCCACACGACGATCGCTCGGCTCCAGGCCCTCCGCGCCCTCGGCATCCGGATCGCCATCGACGACTTCGGGACCGGCTACTCGTCCCTCGGCTACCTCCGTCGCTTCCAGGTGGACATCCTGAAGATCGCCCGCGAGTTCATCGGCAGCTCCGACGCGGCGTCCGACGACTGGGCCTTCGCCCGGGCGATCATTGCGCTCGGCCGGACACTCGACCTCCGAGTGGTCGCCGAGGGGATCGAGGACGACGTCCAGCTGACGGCCTTGCGGGAGCTCGGCTGCGAGCTCGGCCAGGGGTACCTGTTCGCCCGGCCGGCCGACGGCGGGACCGTGGCCGCCAAGCTGTGGTCCAGGCGTGACGCCGCTGCCGCCGAGAACGCGCGGCCGGTCCGGCGGGTCGCGCCGCAACCGGCACGCCACGGGGCCGGCTGATGTTCATCCTGTATGCCCTGATCGCCGGGATCGTCGTCGGCGTGGCAACGGGTGGCCGGGTCGCCGCACTCGCCGAGATCCGCTTCCGCTGGGCTCCGCTGATCCTGGTCGGCTTCCTGGCCCAGATCGTGTTGTTCTCGGACGTCGTCGCCGAACGGGTCGGCGATGCGGGACCGATCCTGTACATGGCCTCGACCCTTGTGGTCGTCGCGGCCGTCCTTCGCAATCTCGATCTGCCCGGGTTGCCCCTGATCGTGCTGGGCGCGGCCTGCAACATGGCCGCGATCATCTCGAACGGCGGCTACATGCCGACCACGGAGGCAGCCGCCGCGACCTTCGGCCGCGAAGCGCCGTCCGCCTATTCGAACAGCGCGATCGTCGCGTCTCCGGCTCTCGAGCTGCTCGTCGACCGGATTCCCCTGCCGAGGTGGCTGCCGTTCGCGAACATCATCAGCATCGGCGACGTTCTGCTCGCGATCGGCGTCTTCGTGCTGCTCGTCGCCGTCATGCGGCGGGGCAGGAAGGCGGCCAACCGGTCGGAACGGGCGCCCGGCCCGGCCTGACTCACCCGGTGCGGCGGGGTGACGGTGCCAGCCGACACCTCCCCCACACGCCGTCGGCCTCCGGGACCTTCGTCCGATGTCTGAACGGGGACGAACGGCCCATCTTCGGCTCGAGGGGCGAGTTGTCCCTCCGCCGGCATTACTGTCCAGGGCAAACCCGTCGCGAGGCGGGGACGCAAAGCCAGGGATCTCCCCCGGAGACCGCCCGGTTGCCAGGGTGCCGACGACCTCGACAGACTCAGAAGGAGTCGAATGTGAAGGGCAACCTGGTGCGCCTCACATGGGCGCTGGCGCTCGTGGCGTCGATGGCCCTGACGATTGGCGCCGGCCTCCGCTGGTGGGACTGATGACTCGAATGCTGAAGGCTCAGGCCTTTCGAGTCCTCTTGGTCGTGTCGGCGATCGCGAGCTCCGCGCTCGTGCTCGAGGCCGGACAGCGCTGGAAGGTTTAGCTCGACCCTCGCACGAGGGTCTTGTCCAAGCGAGACCGCCGGTTGACCGGCGGTCTCGTCGATTCGGGGCCGATCGCGGCACGGCCGATGCCCACGCGGGATCCGGCGGCGCCGGGCACCGTTCACCTTCGTGCAGGCACGAGCACTGACGTGGGGTCCGGGTGGTTGCATGATCACGGAGCGCCTCGTAGACTGCGCAAACCGCCCGGTTCAGCCGGGCAGCGTGCGGGAGACAACGTGGGTCTGTTCGATGGCCGGAATCGCCGCCATGTCGCCGTCGTCGTGACGACGGACGGTCGGCGCGTCCAGATGCCCTTGAACGACGCAGGTCTCAACGACGGCACGCTCCTTGGCTTCCTTCGCTCGCTTCTCGTCGGTCTTGACGGCCTTCTCGGCCTCCTCATTACCGGCTCCCGGCGGGAGAACGGAGGAACACGGAGGGACGGGCGCTAGACGCGACGCACCACCGCAGACCAACGGGACCCTCGCCGGGTGGCGAGGGTTTTTTGTTGGCCCGCGAGGGATCATGCCAGCACGGCGGGGAGGGGAGCGCCGCGCTGGCGTCGAGACCACGGCATTGAGGGCAGGCAGGACGATGACGATGACGAAGGGCCAGGCGTCGGCACCGCCGGAGCCGGCGACGAAGACGGGCCGGCGCAGCCACATCCCCGGTGAGGGGACCGCCCACGCGGCCGCCGTCGAGGCCGCCCGTCGGGCCATGCTCGACGACGCCCGGCCGCGGAAGCGCACCCGGATCGGCGCGGACGTCGTGTGCGAGGCCCTCCTCCTCCAGGGTGTCGACGTCTTCTTCAGCTATCCGGGCGGCGTGATCCTGCCTCTGTACGACGTCCTCGGCGACTACCCGGAGCTCCGTCACGTCCTCGTTCGCCACGAGCAGGGCGGCGCCCACGCGGCCGACGGCTACGCCCGGGTCACCGGCGAGGTCGGGGTCTGCATGGGGACGTCCGGACCAGGTGCCACCAACCTCGTGACCGGGATCGGGACGGCCCTCCTCGACTCGGTCCCGATGGTCGCGATCACCGGCAACGTCCCCTCGGCCCTGATCGGCAAGGACGCCTTCCAGGAGATCGACATCAACGGCATCACGCTGCCGATGACGAAGCACAACTACCTCGTCCGGGACGCGAACGACCTGCCCCGCGTCCTCGCCGAGGCGTTCCACATCGCCCGGACCGGCCGACCCGGACCGGTCCACGTCGACATCACGAAGGACGCCCTCCAGCAGGAGACCAGTGCCCCGCACCCGACCCACGACGAGATCGTCGCCGGGCTGCCCGGCTTCCGGCCGAACCTCGACGCGAACGGCCGCCAGCTGAAGCTCGCCGCGGCAGAGCTGGCGAAGGCGAAGCGCCCGGTGATCCTCGCGGGCCACGGGGTGCTCCATGCCCAGGCATGGGACGAGCTTGTCGCCTTCGCGGAGAAGGCCCAGATCCCGGTCGCCCATACGCTCCTCGGGATCGGCGCGATCGACGAGACGCATCCGCTCAGCTACGGCTTCATGGGCATGCACGGCTGGAAGCACGTGAACCGGGCGATCCAGTCGGCCGACCTGCTCTTCGCGATCGGGATGCGCTTCGACGACCGGGTCACGGGCAACGTCCGGACCTACGCGCCGTACGCCCGGATCGTCCACGTCGACATCGACCCGGCCGAGATCGGCAAGAACGTCGCGGTCGAGGTGCCGATCGTCGGCGACGCCAAGCGGGTCCTGACCGCCCTCCTGCCGATGGTCGAGACCGTCGATCCCGCCGAACGAGCCGACTACTTCGCCGAGCTGGCCGAGTGGCGGCGCGAGTCGGAGGGCTCGTCGTGGCACGGCTCGGGCGCCTGGCGGGACGGCCTCCTGTCCGCGGACTACGTGATCCAGCGGATCGGCGAGCTCACCGACCACGCCGCGACGTACGTCGCCGACGTGGGCCAGAACCAGATGTGGCTCGCCCGCTACACCGGGTTCCGGGGGCCGAACACCCACGTCAGCTCCGGCGGCCTCGGGACGATGGGTTTCAGCGTCCCCGCGGCGATGGGCGCCGCCCTCGGCGCGCCGGACCGCGAGACGTGGGCGATCACCGGCGACGGCGGCTTCCAGATGACCTTCCAGGAGCTGATGACCCTCACCGCCGACCGGATCCCGGTGAAGATCGCGCTCCTCGACAACAAGAAGCTCGGGATGATCCGGCAGTGGCAGGAGATCATCTACGCGGGCAACTACCACTCCGCCCACCTGCCGGGCCCGGACTTCGCCAAGCTCGCCGACGCGTTCGGCATCCCGGCGTTTCGCGCCAGCAGCCCCGACCAGGTCGACGACGCGATCCGCGCGGCCCAGGCGGTCGACGGCCCGGCCCTCGTCTGGTTCGAGATTGCCGAGGAGCAGAACGTCTTCCCGATGATGCCCGCCGGCAAGGGCCTGTCCGACCTGATCGAGACCTGGGAAGGGGCGGACGAGTGAGCGGCGAATCCTCGGGCGGATGGCCTCGCGGAGCTCAGCCTCCGACCTCGGAGAGCGATCGTCGGCTCACCGCTGACGCCCCCACGAACGGCCGCCAGCCGGCAGCCGCGGCCGCGTCACCGGCCCACGCCGCCCCGCCGCCACGGGCGCTCCCGGGTGGCGGCGAGACCCGGCGGCACACCCTGATCGCGATCGTCCTCGACAAGCCCGGCGTCCTGAACCGGGTCTCGTCGCTGATGCGGGCACGAAACTTCAACATCGACTCGCTCGCGGTGAGCCGGACCGACCAGCCGGACATCAGCCGGATGACGATCACCCTCCACGGCGACGACGTCGCGGTCGAGCAGGCGGCCAAGCAGCTCTACCGCCTGATCGACGTGCTGAAGGTCCAGGAGGTGACCGCGGAGCCGGTGATTGCCCAGGAGCTGGCGCTCGTGAAGATCCGGGCCACCGACGCGAACCGGGGCGAGATCCTCAGGCTGGTCGAGCTGTCGAAGGGCCGCGTCGTGGATCTCGCAGGCGAGTCGGTCATCGTCGAGGTGACCGGGCCCGAGAGCGAGGTCGACGCGTTCGTCGCGCTCGTGCGCACCTACGGAATCAAGGAGCTGGTCCGGACTGGTTCGGTGGTCATGAGCCGGGGCTCCGGCTCGATCGAGGAGGCCGTGAAGCGATGACTGCGCGCATGTACTACGACGCGGACACGGACGAGTCCGCGCTCGACGGGCAGACCGTCGCGATCATCGGCTACGGGTCGCAGGGCCACGCCCACGCCCAGAACCTCCGCGAATCCGGCATCGATGTCGTCGTGGGCCTCAAGCCGGACTCGAAGAGTCGGGCCCGCGCGGAGGAAGCCGGGCTCCGGGTGCTCGATGTCGCCGACGCCGTCAAGGCGGCCGACGTGATCATGATCGCGGTCCCGGACACCCTCCAGAAGTCGGTCTACGACGCGGAGATCGCCCCGAACCTGCGACCCGGCCAGCTCCTGATGTTCGCCCACGGCTTCAACATCCGGTTCGGCCGGATCCAGCCCCCGGACGAGATCGACGTCGGGATGGTCGCCCCGAAGGGTCCCGGACACCTCCTCCGCTCCGTGTACGAGCAGGGCGGCGGCGTGCCGGCGCTGTTCGCCGTCGAGAACGACGCGTCCGGCACCGCCCGGGCCCGCGTCCTCGCCTACGCCCGCGGGATCGGCTCGACGCGGGCGGGCGTGCTCGAGACGACCTTCAAGGAAGAGACCGAGACCGACCTCTTCGGCGAGCAGGCCCTCCTCTGCGGCGGCGTGTCGGCGCTGATCAAGGCGGCGTTCGAGACGCTCGTCGAGGCCGGCTACCAGCCCGAGCTCGCCTACTTCGAGACGATGCACGAGCTGAAGCTGATCGTCGATCTGATGTACCGCGGCGGCCTGAACTTCATGCGATTCAGCGTCAGCGACACCGCGGAGTACGGCGACTACGTCTCCGGCCCGCGTGTCACCGAGGGCGCCAAGGCCGCGATGAAGGACGTCCTCTCCGACATCCAGAGCGGCTCGTTCGCGACCCGCTGGATCGACGTCCAGGAGTCCGGGGGCGAGGAGTTCCGGCGGCTCCGGGAGCAGGACAAGCACCACCAGATCGAGGAGGTCGGCGCCGCGCTGCGGAGCCAGATGGCCTTCCTGAACCCCGTCGTCGTCGAGGCGGGCGAAGCGCAGTCGTCGGTCGGGTCGGCCGCAACCGCGGCACCTGCCGCGGCGGGCACCGGTCGATGACCGGCACCGCCGTTCCTGCCGGCAGCGTCCGGATCTTCGACACGACCCTCCGCGACGGGGAGCAGGCGCCGGGCGCCGGGCTCACCGCGGCGGAAAAGCTCGAGGTCGCCCGCCAGCTCGCCCGCCTGAAGGTCGACGTCATCGAGGCGGGCTTCCCGGCCGCGTCGCCGGGCGACTTCGAGGCCGTTCGCCGGATCGCCCAGGAGACGAAGGGCGGGATCGCGGTCGCGGCCCTGGCCCGTTGCCGCGACGGCGACCCGCAGCGCGCGGTCGAGGCGATCTCGATCGCGGAACGGCCGCACCTCCACGTCTTCATCGCGACGAGCGACATCCACCTGAAGCACAAGCTCCGCCTGTCCCGGGACGAGGCCCTCGCCGAGGCCGTCCGCTGGGTGGCCTACGGCCGGAAGACGCTCGGCGCCGATGCCGAGATCGAGTTCAGTGCGGAAGACGCGTCGCGGACCGACACCGACTTCCTCCTCAAGGTGTACGCGGCGGTCGTGGAGGCCGGTGCGTCGACCGTCAACATCCCGGACACGGTCGGCTACGCGATCCCGGCCGAGTTCGGCGGGCTCGTCGGGCAGGTCGTCGACCTCGTCGGTCGCGACGCGACCGTCAGCGTCCATTGCCACAACGACCTCGGACTCGCGACAGCGAACACCCTCGCCGCCGTCCAGGCCGGTGCGCGCCAGGTCGAGGTGACGATCAACGGCCTCGGCGAGCGCGCCGGCAACGCCTCCCTCGAGGAGGTCGTCATGGGGATCCGGACCCGGCCGACTCAGTTCCCGGACCTCGTCAGCGGCGTCCAGACCGAGCAGATCACCGCCGCATCGCGCCTCGTCAGCTACCTGACCGGGTTCGCAATCCAGCCGAACAAGGCGATCGTCGGCGGCAACGCCTTCGCCCACGAGTCCGGAATCCACCAGGACGGGGTGATCAAGAACCCGCTGACCTACGAGATCATGACCCCGCAATCGGTCGGGCTCGCTGGCAGCCAGCTGACGATCGGCAAGCTGTCCGGGCGGAAGGGCCTCCAGGGCAAGCTCCACGAGCTGGGCCACGACCTCGACGGCGAGGCCCTCGAGGTGATCTACCGCCAGGCGATCGCGCTCGCCGACGCCAAGAAGGAGGTCACCGACCAGGACCTCCTCGCGCTCGTCGAGCAGCGGGCATCGGAGGTCCCGGCGTCGGTCGACCTGATCGGCTGGAGCGTGACCTCGTCACATGGCGGCAACGCGACCGGCACGGTGACGCTCACGGTCCGGGGCGAAGACCGGACGGCGGAGGCGACGGGAAACGGCCCGGTCGATGCCCTCTACTCCGCGGTGGACGAGGCGATCCAGCCGGTCCTCGGCTGGCATCCGGTCCTGACCGAGTGGGAGATCAAGGCCGTCTCGGCCGGCGAGGACGCCCAGGGCCAGGTCCTGGTCCGATGCCGGCGATCGTCGGACGAGGGGCCGGGCGCGCTGGTCGTCTCGGGTCACGGGTTATCGACGAACATCATCGAGGCCTCGATCGACGGCTATCTCGTCGCGGTGAACAAGCTCCACGGCGCCGAGATCAACGGCGTCGACGTGGCGTTCGTCGGGCGTCGCACGGCCGAGGACCTCCCGTGAGCGGCACGGTCGGCCCCCGACCGATGCTGCCCCGGAATGGAAGTCGACCCGAGCGTGGGGGATCCCGCGCCCTCCGCGCCCGATCACGCCTACTCGACGAGGACGTCATGCCGCTCCGGCATCGTCAATGGGCGCCCGAGGCGTGACCTACCACATCGCCACGATCCCGGGTGACGGGGTCGGGCCCGACGTCGTCGCGGCGGCGCGGTCCGTCGTCGACGCGGCCGGCGCACGATTCGGGTTCGTCGTCGACTGGACGGAGCTCGTCGTCGGGGGCATCGCGATCGACACGTACGGGGTCGCGATCCGGCCGCAGGACGTCGACGCGGCCGGAGCCGCCGACGCGATCCTCCTCGGCGCGGTGGGCGGGCCGGAGTGGTCCGACCCGTCGGCTCCGGTCCGTCCCGAGCAGGCGCTCTTCGCCCTGCGCGGCGGGCTCGGGCTGTACGCGAACCTCCGGCCGGTCAGCGTCCACCCGGCGCTCATCCCGTCCTCGCCGCTGCGCCCGGAGCTCCTCGCGGGCGTCGACCTGCTGATCGTCCGCGAGCTGACCGGCGGGATCTACTTCGGCGAGCGCGAGGAGCCGGCCGCGGCGGGCGGCAACGAGCGCCGCGCCGTCGACACGATGCGGTATTCCGAGCACGAGGTCCGACGGGTCGTCGAGCTCGCGTTCGCGCTCGCTGCGGGCCGTCGCGGTCACGTGACGAGCGTCGACAAGGCAAACGTCCTCGCGACGTCGCGGTTGTGGCGATCGGTCGCGAACGAGGTCGGCGCCGAGCACCCGGAGATCGTGCTTGCTCACCAGCTCGTCGACTCCTGCGCGATGCTCCTGGTCCGCCGGCCCGCGGACTTCGACGTTGTCGTGACCGAGAACCTGTTCGGGGACATCCTCAGCGACGAGGCGGCGGTCCTCGCGGGGAGCCTCGGGATGCTCCCGTCGGCGTCGCTCGGCGAACGCCGGACGGCCCACGGAAGGTTCGGCCTGTACGAGCCGATCCACGGGTCAGCGCCCGACATCGCGGGACGCGACCTCGCGAACCCGATCGGCACCGTCCTCTCCGCGGCGATGCTGCTGCGGCTGTCGCTCGGCCGGGAGGACGCGGCGGGCGCGATCGAGGCGGCGGTGGCGATGGTCCTGGACGACGGAATCCGGACCGCCGACCTCGTGCCCGGCGGCGGGGACGAGTCCGACATCCGGCACGTCGGCACGATCGGGATGACCGAGGCGATCGTCGAGCGGATCGCGATTCCGGAGGCTGCGCGGGCGACCGCCGCAGCCCGGACGTGACCCCGTCGACCCTCGCCGCACGCAGGACACCAGACCGATGACCACCCCATCGACCCACCCCGTCACCCTCTACGACACGACCCTCCGGGATGGCACCCAAGGCGAGAACATCACCCTCAGCCTCGCCGACAAGCTGCGCGTCGCCCGGATGCTCGACGAGTACGGGATGCCCTACATCGAGGGCGGCTGGCCCGGCTCGAACCCGAAGGACATCGAGTTCTTCAAGGCCGCCCGGACGATGACCTGGCAGACGGCGCGGCTGGCGGCGTTCGGCTCGACCCGCCATCGCTCGAACCGGCCGGAGGACGATCCGAACCTCCGCGAGCTCGTCGCCGCCGAGACGCCCGTGGTCACGATCTTCGGCAAGAGCTGGCTGCTCCACGTGATCGAGGTGCTCGGCGCGACGCCGCAGGAGAACCTCGACATGATCGCGGACTCGGTCCGGTTCATCGTCGACCACGGCCGCGAGCTGGTCTACGACGCGGAGCACTTCTTCGACGGCTATCGGGCCGATCGTGACTACGCCCTCTCGACGCTCCGCTCGGCCCGCCAGGCGGGCGCCCGGACGCTTGTCCTGTGCGACACGAACGGCGGGACCCTGACGAACGAGCTCGTCGCGATCGTCGACGACGTCCGATCGTCGCTCGAGGCCGATCCGGAGGCCGCGAGCGCCCCGGTCGAGTGGGGGATCCACACCCACAACGACGCGGAGCTCGCGGTCGCGAACTCCCTCGCCGCGGTCGCCGCCGGGGTCCGTCACGTCCAGGCCACGATCAACGGCTACGGCGAGCGGGCCGGAAACGCGAACATGGTGTCCATCCTGGCCAACCTCGCCCTGAAGACCGACCACGCCCTCGTCCCGCCGGGCGGCGGTGCCCTCGAGGGCCTGACCGAGCTGAGCCGGTCCGTCGCCGAGATCGCCAACGTCAACCCGAACGACTGGCAGCCGTACGTCGGCCGGTCCGCCTTTGCCCACAAGGGCGGGGTCCACGGCGCCGCCGTCGCGAAGGTCGAGCGGAGCTACCAGCACATCGACCCGACGCTCGTCGGCAACCAGGGCCGGCTCGTGGTGAGCGAGCTTGGCGGCAAGGCCAACACGCGGATCCGCGCCGAGCAGCTCGGCCACCAGCTCGACGGCGTCGTCGACCCCAAGGTCCTCAGCCAGCTCGTGAAGCAGCTCGAGAGCGAGGGCCTCGCGTTCGAGGGCGCGGAGGCGAGCTTCGAGCTCCTGATCCGCCGCCACCAGGCGGACTACGCGGCGCCGTTCCGGATCGTCGACTACACCTGCCTCGTCGAGCAGCGGGCGGGTCAGGAGCTGCTCGCCGAGGCGACGGTCAAGGTCGAGGTCGACGGCGAGGTCCTCCACACGGCCGCCGACGGCAACGGCCCGGTCAACGCCCTCGACGCGGCGCTCCGCAAGGCGCTCCGGGCGTTCTACCCCCAGCTCGACGACGTCCACCTGTACGACTACAAGGTCCGGATCCTCGACGGCGACTCCGCGACCGCGGCACGGACCCGGGTGATCATCGACTCGTCGGACGGCACGCGCGAGTGGTCGACGATGGGCAGCGACACGAACATCATCGCGGCGTCGGCGGTGGCCCTCGCCGACTCGCTCGAGTACGCGATCTGGAAATCCGGCGCGGAGCTCCGCCGCCGCGACGAACGGCACTTCACGACGACGTCGGCGACCCCGGCGGCGACGTCGACGACCGGGAGGTAACCCGCATGACCACGACCCCGAACCCATCGACGCGCCCGACAACGGACCCTGCCGACACGCTCCATTTGGCTCGCTGGACCGTGACGTCCGGATCGAACGCGAACAGCCGCGGCGCGGTCGTCATCGCCGCCGGAGACCACCAGTGGGAGGCCGCGGCGGAGGGCAACGGTGCGGTGGACGCGCTCTTCCGGGCGGTCGACAGCGCCATCGTCGGCGTCCTGACCGGTCACCCGCACCTGCTTTCGTACGATGTCCACGCCGTGGCGGAGGGACCGGACGCCGCGGGCCGGGTCACCGTCGCGATCGCCCCGCCGAAGTCGGCCGAGGGCGCCCGCGGCACCGGCCGCTACGTCGGCGAGGTGACCTCGACGAACATCATCGCCGCCTCGATCGAGGCCTACATCGACGCGATCAACGGGCTGCTCGCCGAGGAGCACTGGTCCGGGGCGACGGAGTCTGCCGGCAACCGGAAACGCGCCCGGGTCAGCGAGCCGGACGCGAAGTCGCGTCGCGCGGAGCTCGACGAGGAGGCCGGCCAGATCGACACGACGGACTGGTTCAACCACTGAGTCCGGACGCCGGCAGGATCCCTGTCGCGGCCGGATCCGACGTGCGGCACGCCGACTGCGCCGGCTCCTTCGGATTACGCTGACGCCACTGGCGACCACGTCTGGCGCCGAGAGGGAGTGTCGTGCGCCGATTCCTCATCCACGCTTTCATCGATGGGCTGATCGCCATCGCGGTCGTCTTCCTGCTCAGCCTCATCCATGTCACCCAGCCGTTCCCGTTCGGCCAGGAATCAGTTCCGATCGTCCAACCGGTCGGGTCGGGCCCGCTCGCCTACCTCCTCTGGGGTGCGATCTTCGTCGTCATCAACCGGATCGTCCGGCCGGTCCTCGTGGCGCTCTTCGGGCGCCTGATCTTCTCGACGCTCGGGTTGTTCGTCATCGTCATCACCGCGCTGACGATCGCCCTGACCACACGGCTCTCGCCCATCGAGATCGCCGTGCTTGCCGACCCGCAGCCCCTCTGGCTCGTGCTCGTCGCGGTGCTGTTCACGCTGGGATCGGTGGTCGCGGACGCGTTGCTCGGCCTCGACCGGCCACAGATCGGCGAGCCCGCGGGAGGCTCGCTGTGGACCGTCCTCGAGTCGCTGCCGACGCCGCGACGGAACGCGATCATCGAGAACCTCCGCCTTCAGCAGGTCTATGAGGCCCTGTACCAGACGAGCATCGACATCGCGTTCGAGGGCACGCCGATCGGCAGCTCGCGGCGCTGGTTCGAGCGTCACGTCCTGGGCGACGTGCGGCTGGCCGACGACGAGAGCGCCCCACAGCGGGTTGCCGCCCTGCTGCAGCAGCTCGGACCGACCTACGTGAAGATCGGGCAGATGATGGCGAGCCGGACGGACGTGCTCCCCCCGGAGTGGACGACCGAGCTGGCGCGGTTGCGCTCGGACGCCGAGCCCTTTCCGTGGCCCGAGGCTCGCGGGGTGATCATGTCGGAGCTGGGCCGACCGCCCGAGGAGCTGTTCGCCACGATCGACGAGCAGCCGGTCGCGGCGGCATCGACCGCCCAGGTGCATCGCGCCACGCTTCCCGACGGAACGACGGTCGCGGTCAAGGTCCAGCGACCGAGGATCGTGGCGAAGACGAAGGCCGACCTCGGCGTCGCGCAGGAGATCGCGAAGACGGCCGAGCGGACGTTCGCGGTGGCCCGGAAGATGAGCATCCGGGCCATCGTCGCCGAGTTCGCCGCCGGGGTTCTCGAGGAGCTGGACTATCGCAACGAGGCCTATCACGCCCGTCGGCTTGCCGACGGGATGGCCCGGTTCGAGTTGATCCACATCCCGGTGGTCGATGAGGACCGATCGTCCAGCCGCGTGCTGACCATGGAGTTCGTCCAGGGGATCCGGATCACGGACCTCGACGGTCTTCGGGAAGCCGGCCTCGATCCAGCCGAGATCGGGTCGACGTTCATGCGGGCGATCATCAAGCAGGTGCTCATCGACGGCTTCTTCCATGGCGATCCGCATGCGGGCAATGTCCTCGTCGTTCCGGCGACCGGACAGGTCGTGCTGCTCGACCTCGGTCTCGTCGGACAGCTGAGCACGGAGCAGCGGGTCGACCTGCTCGGCCTCATCTACGCCGTCCGAGAGGTCGACATCCCGGGGATCGCCGACAGCCTGATCGCCCTGGGAGAGCCCTCGACGTCCTTCGACGAAGCGGCGTTCCGGGCCGGGATCGACCGACTCGCCCGCCAGTACCTCGTCTACGGCCTGGCCGACTCGATCGGCAGCGCGCTCGGGGCGCTTCTCGGGGCGGCCTTCGAGAACGGGCTCCGCCTCGACGGCCAGCTGACGCTCGCGGTCAAGGCGGTCGTCCAGGCCGAGGACACGGCCCGGCAGCTGTCGTTCGACCTCGATCTCGGGGCCGCTGCGGTGGAGGAGGCGCGCATCGCCCTGATGGCGGCGCTCGAGCCGGACCGCGTCCTGAAGGAGGCGCAGAGTCGGGCGATCCGGATCGGCAAGGAGCTGGCCCGTCGCGCACCGTCACTTGACGAGTCACTGCTGAAATGGCTGGACGTCCTGAACCGCGGCAAGCTCGTCGTCGAGGTCGACACCTCCGACCTCGGTCGATCGATCGCGAAGGTCGGCGCCGTGGGACGACAGGCGACCATCGGGTTGATCGTCGTCGGCCAGCTGATCGGGACCGCGATCGTGATGGCCATCCTGCTCCAGCCGAGTCTGTCGCAGTATCTCGGCGTGGCCTACGCGGCGATGATCGCCTTCGGGGTGACGCTGGTCGTCAGCTTCATCGTGCTCTACCGCCTGTCGTTCGGCCGCGGCGAGGACGAATGATCTCCTCGTGCACGGCGGGCCCGCGGTCGGCGGGGACCCAACCCTGCCCGCCCGCCGAGCGACCCGGTCCACCGTGAGGGACGACGAAGCGGTCATCTACGCCGGGGAGCCGGGCGCCTTCGCCGAGGACGCCGTCCTCGCGGCATTCGGCGACGTCGATCGCCGGCCGGTCCCGAGCTTCCGGGCCGTGTTCGACGAGGTCGGCGCGTCGCGGGCCGTTGCCGGCGTGATCCCGATCGAGAACGTCATCAACGGGACGGTCCGGGAGAACTACGACCTCCTCCTCGAGCACGACCTCGCGATCCACGGCGAGGTCGTCGTGCCGGTCGCCCTCTGCCTCGCCGCGCTGCCCGGGCAGCGGATCGACGACATCGAGCGGGTCTATTCGCACATCCAGGCGCTTGGCCAGGCGGAGGCGTTCCTCCGCGGCCGCCCGTGGCAGCTCCTGTCGACCTACAACACCGCCGGCGCCGGCAAGTCGATCGTCGATCGCGGCGAGCGCCGCGCAGCGGCCGTGCTGTCACCCCGGGCGGCAGGTCTGTTCGGCCTCGAGATCCTCGTCGACGAGATCGGCGACCTGGACGGGAACCGGACGCGGTTCGTCGTCATCGCCGGGGCCGGCGGTGCGGCGCCGGCGCTCCGACCGGAGCTGCGGACCGTGCCCCGGACGACGATCGTCGTCGCCGTCCGCAACGAGCCGGGCACGCTCCTTGCCGTCCTCGGGGTGATCGCGAGCCACGGCCTGAACATGCGCAAGCTCGAGTCTCGCCCGATGCGCGAGCGGCCGTGGGAATACGTCTTCTGGATCGACCTCGACGGCGATCGGACGGACCCGGCGATGGCGGCCGCTCTGGACGAGCTCGGCGGCGTCACGACGATGACCAGGGTCCTCGGCAGCTACCCCAGCGAAGACGCTTAGGGCAAGACCACCGGCTGTCACGCCTGGACGCCGCTGGGCGCGTTGCCGCCTGCGATGCTCGCTCACGCACCTGATGTGCGCTCGCTCCGCTTCTCGGCGGCGCCTTCCCAGCGACGCCCATGCGCGACGAACGCAGTCGCGGGCGTGACCTCAGATCGCGCTCGTGCAGGCCTTGCATTTCGACGCGTCGACCGCGTTCGGCTCCTTGCAGAACGGACACGTCTTCACCTCGTCCGGCGGCGCGTCCCTGATGAACGTGACGCCGATCCGCCAGACGACGAACGCGACGACGACGAACGTGATCACGGAATTGACGAACAGGCCGTACTGGATCGCCACGGTCGTCTTGGGATCGCCGGGCGGCGTCCCTTCCTTCAGCACCCACTCGAGCTGGCTGAAGTCCACGCCGCCGAGGAGCAGGCCGATCGGCGGCATGATGATGTCGTTGACCAGCGAGTTCACGACGGCGCCGAGCGCGGCACCGATGATCACGCCGATCGCCAGGGCGAGGGCGTTCGACTTCACGAGGAAGGCGCGGAAGCCTCCGAGCATCGAGTCCTCCGGGATGCGGCTGCGTCTTCGAGCGCGGGCACCGGTCCGTAGCCAGTGCGCGGACCGGTCCGGCGTGTCGGGCAAGGCCGTCCGAGGGCCCGATGATACGCTTCGGGACCCGCCCACCTCTGCCCGGGAGCGAGCCCCGATGGACCAGGCATTCCACGACGAGATGGCCAAGGGCTACGCCCTCACCGAGCCGGAAGTGGGTCTGACGATCGGCAGCCCGATGCTCGACGGCGAGCTCGCGAACGACGCCCGCGTCCAGGTGGCGCTCTCGATGATGAACCGCCACGGGCTGATCGCGGGGGCGACGGGCACCGGCAAGACGAAGACGCTTCAGCTCCTCGCGGGCCAGCTCTCGAAGGCCGGCGTCCCGGTGTTCGTGGCGGACGTCAAGGGCGACGTGACGGGCATGGCGATGCCCGGCGACGCAACCAACCCCAAGGTGATCGAGCGGGCGCAGTCGCTGGCCATTTCGTTCGAGCCGTCCGGTCATCCGGTCGAGTTCCTGTCGCTGTCCGGCGCCCTCGGCTCCCAGGTCCGGGCGACCGTCCACAGCTTCGGACCGCTCCTCCTCGGCAAGGTCCTCGATCTCAACGAGACCCAGACCTCGATCCTCGCCCTCATCTTCAAGTACTGCGACGACAACGACCTGCCGCTGCTCGATCTGAAGGACCTCGAGACGACGCTGAAGTTCCTCTCGTCGAACGAGGGCAAGCCGATCCTGGCGGACTACGGCGGGATGTCGGCGGCGTCGGTCGGGGTCCTGCTTCGATCGCTCGTGGTGCTGGAGCAGGAGGGCGCCGACACGTTCTTCGGCGAGCCGGAGTTCGACGTCACCGACCTGATCCGGACGACGGCCGACGGGGCCGGCATCGTGTCGGTCCTCGAGCTGCGCGACGTGATGGAGAAGCCCCGCCTGTTCAGCACGTTCATGCTCTGGATGCTGGCGCAGCTGTACGAGACGCTGCCGGAGGTCGGCGACCTGCCGAAGCCGAAGCTGTGCTTCTTCTTCGACGAGGCCCACCTCCTGTTCGACGGCGCGTCGGACGCGCTCCTGGGGCAGGTCGAGCGGACGGCCCGCCTGATCCGCTCGAAAGGCGTCGGCGTCTACTTCGTCACGCAGGCACCGACCGACGTCCCCTCGTCGATCCTCGCCCAGCTCGGCAACCGGATCCAGCACGCACTCCGCGCGTTCACGCCGGAGGACGCCGACGCCCTCCGGAAGACGGCCCGGACCTTTCCGATGACGACCCACTACAAGGTCGAGGAGACGATCACGTCGCTTGGCACCGGCGAGGCGCTCGTCACGGTCCTGTCGCCACGTGGCACCCCGACACCGCTGGCGGCGACACGGCTGCTGCCACCGGACTCGCTGATGGCCGCGCTGCCGGATTCCGAGCTCCAGGCGCGGATCGCGACGGCGACGCTGCGGGCGAAGTACGGCCAGACGATCGACCGGCAGAGCGCCCACGAGATCATCACGGGCCGGATCGCGGCCGCCAGGCAGGCGGCCGCCGATGCCGCGGCCCAGGGGGCGATGGCGGCCGGCGTGCCACCGACCACGTCGGGCGGGCTCAATACGATGACGCCGGCCGAGCAGGAGCGCGAGATCCGGCGCCAGGCGAAGGAGATGGCCGCCGCCCAGCGGGCGGCCGAGAAGGCGCGGGCGGCTCAGGCACGCGAAGCCCGGGCCGATGCCCGGCAGCGCGACCGGATGATCCAGACGGGCGTCCGCGAGGCGGGCCGGGTCGTGACCTCGAAGGCCGGTCAGGACCTCCTGCGCGGCGTCTTCGGAACGCTCTTCGGCAAGCGCTAGGCAGGACCGCCACTGCGTTCGTCGCGGCAGCCCCTATTCGACCACGACACCCGTGAGGTCTTCAGGCGGAGCCGGGTAGGCGGGCTTCAGCTCGTCGAGCGTGTCTGCCACGATGTCCGCGATCGCGAGGTTCCGGAACCAGTTCCGGTTGGCCGGGATGACGTACCACGGCGCCACATCCGTGGAGCAGCGTCGGAGCATCTCCTCGTCCGCGGCCACGTAGCTGTCCCAGAGCTTGCGTTCGGCGAGGTCGTTGATCCGGAACTTCCAGCGTTTTGCCGGGTTGTCCACCCGCTCCTGGAGCCGCTTCTTCTGTTCGTCGCGGTCGATCCACAGGAAGAACTTGATGATCGTCGTGCCGGTCGACGTCAGGAGCTCCTCGAAGGCATTGATCTGGTCGTATCGCTGCGACCAGACCTTCTTCGGCACGAGGTCGTGCACCCGGACCACGAGCACGTCCTCGTAGTGCGAGCGGTTGAAGACCGCGATCTCGCCCTTGCCCGGGACCCGTTGATGCACCCGCCACAGGTAGTCGTGGGCGAGCTCGATCGGGGTCGGCGCCTTGAACGAGGTCACCGTGCAGCCCATCGGGTTGAAGGCGCCCATCACGTGCTTGACCGACCCGTCCTTGCCGGCGGCGTCGATGCCCTGCAGGACGATCAGGACTTTGTGCTTCCCCTCCGCCCAGAGCCGGTCCTGGAGATCCGTCAGGCGCTCGAGGCCCCGCTGGAGCTCCGCGGCGGAGTCTGCCTTCCCCCGATCGTGCGTCGCGGCAGGGTCGACGTCGGCCAGGCGGATCCGCGCGCCGGGCTTCACGCGAAGCAGCACCCGGAGGGAGTCGGGACGGCGCGGGCTCATCGGCTGGACCTCGGGGCGGGATGCGGAGTGGGCGTGTCTAGAATGGCACGACGATCCGAACGCAGGAGCTCCGCATGACCGCCGTGACCGGCGCCAAGCCGCATCCGATCTTCCTCGCCGGCAAGTGGGTCGAATCCGACGACCCACTGATCGTCGCCAACCCGGCCGACGCGGCGAACCCCGCGGGCTCGACCTTCCACGCGACCGAGACGCAGTACGAGGAGGCCGTCGAGGCGGCCGTCGCCGCCTTCGAGGTCACCCGCACGCTCCCCGCCTACGAGCGTGGCGCGATCCTCCGGAACATCAGCGCCGGGATCAAGGCCCGCCGCGAGGAGCTCGGCCGGCTGATTGCCCTCGAGGCCGGAAAGCCGATCCGCGACTCGCTGGTCGAGGTCGACCGGGCGGTCGTCACCTTCCGGCTCGGGGCGGAGGAAGCCGAGCGGATGGTCGGCGAGACGATCCCGCTCGACCTCATGCCGGCATCGAAGGGCCGGGTCGGCATCACGCGGCGCTTCCCGATCGGCCCGATCGCCGGGATCAGCCCGTTCAACTTCCCGCTCAATCTCGCCGCGCACAAGCTCTCGCCGGCCATCGCCAGCGGCAACACGATCGTCCTGAAGCCGCCGTCGAAGGACCCGCTCGTCATGCTGACCGTCGCCGAGATCGTCGAGGAGGCCGGCGCGCCGGCGGGCTCCGTCAGCATCCTGCCGATGAGCCGCGAGCTTGGTGACCGGATGGTGTCGGACGAGCGGTTCAAGCTGCTCACGTTCACCGGCAGCCCGTCGGTCGGCTGGCGGATGAAGGAGCGGGCCGGCAAGAAGAAGGTCGTGCTCGAGCTCGGCGGGAACGCCGGCGTGATCGTCGACAGGACCGCGGACCTCGACTGGGCCGTCCGGCGGACGCTCGTCGGTGCCTTCACCTACGCCGGTCAGGTCTGCATCAGCGTCCAGCGGATGTTCGTCCACGAGGACATCTGGGACACGTTCATGCCGAAGTTCGTCGAGGGCGCGAAGGCGCTCAGGCTGGGCGACCCGCTCGACCCGCAGACGGACCTGGGGCCGATGGTCGACGAGCACGCGGCCTCGCGGACCCAGCGCTGGGTCGACGAGGCGCTCGCGGCGGGCGGCACGGCGCTCCTGGGCGGCAAGGCGAACGGCACATTCTTCGCGCCGACGATCCTGACGGACGTCCCGACGACGGCGGCGGTCTGCTCGAACGAGGCCTTCGCCCCGCTCGTCGTCGCCTTCAAGTTCCGCGAGATCGACGACGCGATCCGCCAGGTGAACGACTCGTTCTTCGGGCTCCAGACGGGGATCTTCACGAACGATCTCGGGCACGCGTGGCAGGCCTTCCACGAGCTGGAGGTCGGCGGCGTCATCGTCAACGACGTCCCGACCTACCGGACCGACCACATGCCGTACGGCGGCGTGAAGGACTCGGGTCTCGGCCGGGAGGGCCTGCGCTGGGCGATCGAGGACATGACGGAGATCCGCATCATGGTCCTCGCCTGGCCCAGCTGAGCCGAGGAGGCGCCATGTCCGGCTTCGGCGCGTTCGACGGCAACTTCTGGTTCATCTGGCTGGTCGTCGTCGCGGTCAACGTCCTGGTCTGGGGCGGACTGATCCTGCTCATCGTGCTGGGTATCCGGTGGCTGCTCCGTGCGAACCGGAACGACCGATACCAGCCGGGCGCCGCCTCGGGCGAGGACACGGCCCTCGCGGTGCTCCGCGAGCGGTACGCACGCGGCGAGATCGACGCGGCCGAGTTCGAGGAGCGCAAGCGCACGCTCGGCGGCTGATCGACACGCGTCGCACGACCCGGGACGCGCGACGCGCCGCAACAGGTGGCCGGTCATCCTCGGCCGGTGGACCTGACCCTGACGCCGGCCCAGCAGGAGCTCCAGGCGCGGGCTCGCGCCTACGTGGTCGACCGCCTCCAGCCGATCGAGGTCGAGTTCGAGCGGTCGGGGGGCCGGCTGCCTGCGGCCACCCGCGATGCGCTGAAGCGGGCGGCGATCGACGCCCGTCTCCACGGCGGGTCACTCCCGGAGGAAGCCGGCGGTCAGGGCTGGACCGCCGTCGAGCAGGTGCTCGTCCACGAGCAGCTCGGCCAGGCCACCGGCGGCCTCTGGTCGTTCATCCCGGGTGCCTACAACGCCCTGATCCACGCCGATGCCGATCAGCGCCGGCGCTACCTCGAGCCGAGCCTGCGGGGCGAGCGGTTCGGCAGCTACGCGATCACGGAACCTGGCGCCGGATCCGACGCGCGGACCCTCCAGGCCACAGCCGTCCGCGACCCTGCCACCGGGGACTACCTGCTCAACGGGGAGAAGTGGTTCGTGACGGGACCGCCCGACGAGACCGACTTCATGATCTTCCACGGGGTCGTGGTGGAGCCCGGCGGCGATCGGCGCCCGACGCTCTTCCTCGTCGACTACGACACGCCCGGCGTCGAGCTGCGGCATGACCCCGACTACACCCACACGTTCGCCGACCGCCACCCGCAGTTCGTCCTGAGCGACGTCCGGGTGCCGGCCTCGGCCATCCTCGGCGGCATCGGGCAGGCCGACGAGTTGACGAACGAGTGGTTCGTCGAGGAACGGATCCACATCGGGGCGCGCTGCGCGGGGGCGATGGAGCGCCTGCTCGCCCTGGCGGTCGACTGGGCCACCCAGCGCGTCCAGTTCGGGGAGCGGATCTACGACTTCCAGGGCGTCAGCTTCCCGCTCGCCGACTCCGCCGCGGACGCGAGCGCCGCGCGGCTGCTCACCCGGGAGGCGGCGATCCTCGCCGACGCGGGCGCCGATCCCAAGGTCCTCCACGCCAAGGCGTCCCTCGCGAAGCTGTTCGCATCGGAGGCGGCGTGGCGCTGCGCCGACCGGGTCGTCCAGGTGTTCGGTGGCCGCGGCTACATGCGGGAATACCCGGCCGAGCGCTACCTGCGCGAGCTCCGGGTCGACCGGATCTGGGAGGGAACGTCCGAGATCCAGCGGCTGATCGTCGCCCGAGCCCTCGAGAAGCGGGGCGTGTCGAAGGTCGTCGGCTGATGGCGGCGACCTCCAACCGAACGTTCGTTAGGGAACGAGGTGCGGCGCTGCCCGGACCCGCTCCCGACCCGGAACCCTCCCCGCCGATCGACCTGCGGCCGCTGTTCTCCCCGCGCTCGATCGCCGTCGTCGGCGCCTCCGCCCGCGGTGGGATCGCCGAGACCGTCCGGGCCAACCTGCGCGTCATGGGCAGCGACACCCGCTGTCACTTCGTGAACCCGCGCCACGAGAAGCTCCACGGCCAGCCCTGCCATCCCTCGATCGCCGAGCTGCCGGAGGTCCCCGACGTCGTCCTCGTGGCGGTCAACCCGCTCCGTGCCGCCGCGGTCGTCGCCGAAGCCGCCGCGGCCGGCGTGCCCGCGGTCGTCATCCCCGGCGGCGGCGTCGTCGAGGGCGGTGAGGCCGCCGCCCGGATGCAGGAGGAGGTCCGGGAGATCGCGCTCCGCCACGGGATCGCCCTGCTGGGCCCGAACTGCATGGGCCTCGTCGACCTCACGACCAACAGCGCGACCTACATCGGCGACGTCAACCCGTGGCTCCCGCGGGGCGGCGTGACCGGGATCGCCCAGTCGGGCTCCGTCACGGACGCCTTCATCCACTCCGGGACCCGGATCGGGTTCTCCCGGATCATCGGCTGCGGCAGCGAGGTCGTCCTCGACGTCTGCGACTTCCTCGCCTACGCGATCGATGACGACGACACGCACGCAGTGATCCTGTTCGTTGAGGGTTTCAAGCGGCCGGAGCGGTTCCTGGCCCTCGCCGACCGGGCGCTCGAGGCCGGCAAGCCGGTGATGGCGGTCAAGGTCGGACGGAGCCGCCAGGCCCAGCTCGCAGCGGTCGCCCACTCCGGGTCGCTGGCCGGCGAGACTCGCGCCACGGAGGCCGCGCTGCGTGCCGCCGGCGTCATCCTGTGCGACGACCTCGACGCCCTGCTCGAGACCGCCGAGCTCGTGGCCGGCTGCCGCCGGCTGGGTCGCCGGGTCGGGCGCGGCCGGACGGGCGTGGTCTCCGTCTCCACCGGGGAGGCATCGCTGATCGCGGACCTCGTCCCACGGACCGGCGTCGACCTGCCGGACGTCCCGCCCGCCGCCCGCGAGCAGCTCCTCGCCGATCTCCCGACCCTGGGCTACATCGGCAACCCGCTCGACCCGTGGGGCGCGAAGGATCCGCCCGCCGCCTATGACGCCGCGTTCCGGGCGTTTGCCGGCTCCGGGGCGTACGACGTGCTGGCCCTGGTCCACGACTTCCCGTATCGATCGCTCCCCTCGGAGGTCGAGACGGCGCACGAGGTGATCGAGCCGCTCCTCCGGGCGACGGCGGACCGACCGGACCTCCTGCCGGTCTTCATCTCGCTGACCTCGGGCGAACCGACGCCGGAGATCGTCGAGCGTCTCCGCGACGCCGGCGGGGTCCCTGTCCTTCGAGGAACGGTCGAGGCATTCGGCGCGATCGCCGCGGTCGCGGCCTGGGAAGCCGCGCGCGATCGGCGATTGGAGCGGGGCCCACTCCGTGCGTCCTGGCCCGCACTCGCGACCGACCCGCCGTTCGTCGGGCACGATCCGGACGCCCGGGCTGCCATCGACCGGCCTCCGACCCGGACGCTGCCGGAGCGGGAGAGCCTCGACCGTCTCGCGGCCATCGGGCTTCCGGTCGAGCCCTCCATCACCGCCGACAGCGCGGAGGCGGCGGTCACGGCCGCGCGGCGGATCGGCGGCCCGATCGTCCTGAAGGTCGACGCCGAGGGCCTGGCCCACAAGTCCGATGTCGGCGGCGTGCGCGTCGGGTTCGGCAGCGAGGCGTCGATCCGTGCCGCCGCGGACGACCTGCTGGCGCTGCCGCTGCCCTCGGGCGCACGGTCACGCGGCCTGCTCGTCAGCCGCCGGCTCGACGGGGTCGAGCTGATCCTGGGCGGCCGCCGCGACCCGAGCTACGGTCCGATCGTGCTCGTCGGGCTGGGCGGCATCTTCGCCGAGGCGATCGACGACGTTGCCGTCCGGCTCGCTCCGCTCGACGCGATCGAGGCCGGCCGGATGCTCGACGAGCTCCGCGGCCGGCAGATCCTCGACGGCGTCCGCGGGCGCCCGGGCATCGATCGGGCCGCCGTCGTCGCCGCGATCGTCGCCCTCGGCCAGGCGCTGCTCGACGATCCGACCCTGATCGAGGTCGACCTGAACCCGCTGATCTCGGGCCCGCGCGGGACCGCTGCCGTCGACGCCCTCGTCGTCGAGATCGCCGCGTGACGGCGGCGGAGCCGGTCCTCCGCCGCGAGGCGACGTCGTGGGGCGTGCGGCTCGTCCTCAATCGCCCCGACAAGCTGAACGCGATCTCGGCCGAGCTGCGCGACGCCCTCGTCGATGCGATCGCCGAGGCCACCGCCGACGACCGGGTCCGGGTGATCGCGATCGCCGGTGCGGGCCGGGCCTTCTGCTCGGGCTACGACCTGTCCGAGGCGGCGCCGGATACTGCCTGGGGCTGGCGCGACGTCCTCGCCCGCGACGTCGAGGCCACGCTGGCGGTCTGGTCGTGCCCGAAGCCGGTCGTCGCCCAGGTCCACGGCTATGCGCTGGCGGGCGGCCTCGAGCTCGCGATGGCCTGCGACCTGGTTGTCGCCGCCGACGACGCCCGCCTCGGCGAGCCGGAGATCCGCTTCGGATCGGCACCAGTGACGCTCCTGATGCCGTTCGTCATCGGCCAGAAGAAGTCGCGCGAGCTGTTGCTGACGGGCGACCTCGTCGACGCGACGGAGGCCGAACGGATCGGCCTCGTCAACCGGGTCGTGCCGACGGACGGCCTCGCGGCCGCGGTCGACGAGCTGGCCGATCGTCTGGCTCGCGTTCCGCCGGACGTCATGGTCCCGACGAAGCTGATGCTGAACCGGGCGATGGACGCGGCCGGGTTCGCGACCGCGGTCGAGATGGGCCTGGACCTGCAGTCGTTCGTGAACATGAGCACGACGGCGCGCGAGTTCGACGCGATCGTCCGAAGCGATGGCCTGAAGGCCGCCCTGGCGTGGCGTGACCGCCGATACGACGAGCGGCTCGCCGACGCCGGTCGTGGCCCCGAGCCGGGCGCGGCCGCCGATCCGGCCGGCGAACCACGGGCCGGCGGAGCCTGAACCGGCCGTCGTCCACGTGCACCGGACCGCCGCGTCCGGGTCTTCACGGAACCGGATGGGACCAAGGTACGGCTCGGGCTGGTCCCGTGGTCCCGTAGCGACCTCCCCGGTTCGGCCGGTTAATCCGGTCTGAACGGCGTCACCCGTTCGGGCAACCGCGACTGCCTCCTGCCCGACCGGCCCGCCACGTCCGTCCGGGCGTGACGACTCGGCATTGCTCGCCGGCTCACGGCCATCACACGGGAAGGGGACTCATTCGCATGGATCAGGAACTCGTCGTCGACAATCGCATCGAGCGCCGGCGCAAGCGCCGGCGCGGGATCGTCGCCCTGCTCGCCGCGGTCTCGATGCTGACGATCGGCGCCGGCTCGATCTCGCTCGCGCAGTTCACGGCCAATGCCCAGTCGACGTGGAACTTCACGGCCGGGACGATCGACATCAGCGTCAACCCGACGGCCTTCGCAGCGATCAACCCGATGATGCCGGGTGACGTGAACACGCAGTCCCTGACCGTTCACAACGGCGGCACGGCCCAGCTCCGCTACTCGATGTCGACGGTCGCGACGAATGCGCTCGGCACGGCCATCCAGCTGACGGTCAAGACCGAGGACTCGGGCGGCGGTTGCGGCGCCTTCAACGGGACGACGATCGCCGGTCCGGCCAACCTGAACGGCTCCGCGTTCGGCAGCGTCACCCAGGGCGCGCAGGCCGGCGACCGCAACCTCAACGCCGGCACGAGCGAGATCCTGTGCTTCCGCGTCAGCCTGCCGCTGTCCGCTCCGGACAGCCTCCAGGGGGCGACCTCTGCCGCGACGTTCACGTTCAACGCCGAGCAGACCGCCAACAACCCGTAACCACGACTTCTCCGGCTGCACCACCGGCTGCGGCTCGCCCTCCGGGGCGGGCCGCAGCTCGGCCCTTCCGGGACCACCCGGCCGCCGTCACCGATGGCGGCGATACACCCGATCGGGACGCTCGCCCGGCGTCCCGGGTGGACCGGCTCCGACCCGCGGACCGGTCACGACATCCGCTCCTGGAGGGACAGTGATGAGGATCCTCGCGGCGGCCACGGTGTGGCTGCGTCGGATCGTCGACGTCGCCCTGGTCGTCGTCGTCCTGGTCGTCCTGTTCGGGATCGTCCTCGGGAAGGTCGTCCCGCTCACCGGCCGCCAGACGATCGCCATCGGCGGCGCCTCGATGGAGCCCGGGATCCCCCTCGGCTCCGCTGTCGTCACCGCCCCGGTCGACCCGGCGACCCTCGCCGCGGGCGACGTCGTCTCGATGCGGATCACCGAGGCGAACGCGATCTTCACCCACCGGATCGTCGAGGTCGTCGATCGCTCCGACGGACGCTGGATCCGGACGAAGGGCGATGCCAACCCGGACCCCGATCCCTCCCTCGTGCCCGCGTCGGCGATCATCGGCCGGGTCGAGGTCGCGATCCCGCTCATGGGCTACCTCCTGGCGCTCCTGTCGATCCCGGTCGGGGTCGTCTTCGTCGTCGGCGTCGGAGCGACGCTGCTCGCGGTCGCCTGGCTCCTCGAGTCGCTCGAGCCGGCGCCCCAGACCGGCAGCCGGTCCGTCCCGGCCGGCGCCTCCCTCGAGGACGGCGTTCCCGGCCAACCGCGAACCGTCGTCGCCCCGCCGCCGATGCTGATCCCGGCCGTCACCGGCGGCATGGTCCTCCGGATCGTCGCTCCGGGAACCCGGACGCCCTTGCTCCTCGACCCGGCCTCGCTGCCCCGGCCGAACGCCCGCGAGCAGATCGCCCGGAGCCGCGACCTGCGGAACCGCCGGGTGCGCTGGGGGATGCGGAATCGGAAGCCCGGGAGCACCCGCTGACCGTGCGTCCGCCCCGCAGCCTCGTCGCGGCCATTCTCGCCGTCGCCCTGATGCCGCTCACCGCCAGCACGGGCGTCGGCGCGACGATCGACCTGTCCCTGGCCCGCTTCACGGACGCCGCGTCGGCGTCGAAGACGATCACGACGGACATCCTCGACCCGCCGACCGCGTTGACCGCGACCGGCGGCTCGAGCGTGACCCTGTCGTGGACGGCGACACCCGACGTCTACGCGTCCGGCTACGACGTGCAGCGCGCAACGGTGTCCGGCGGCCCGTACACGGTCGTCGCGTCGGTCACCCCGCGCGCGACGGTCACGACGACGAACGCCCCGACGGCCAACGGTACGTACTTCTACGTGCTCCGGAGCGTGTTCCAGAACTGGCGGAGCGCGAACAGCAACCAGGCGTCCGCGGTGGTCACCCTCGGCGCGACCTCGACCGGCTTCAAGGCCTGCACCGCAGCCTCGAATGTTGCCGACACCGGCGGTGACGGGAACGGCTACGAAACGACGGCGGCCAACGCCTGCGTCAACGACAACGCGAACGCCCTCGACGCCGGCACGGGCACGAACACGACCCTCAGCTGCACCGATCCGGGCAAGGACCGCCACCGCTGGTGGGACTTCGGGCTCGGCGTGCCGGCCACAGTCTCGTCCGTCAACGGGATCCAGGTCCAGCTCGGGGCGGGCCTGAACAACAACTCGGGGACCTCGTGGATCTGCGCGGAGCTGTCCTGGGACGGCGGCGCGACGTGGACAACGGCGACACGGTTCGCCAACCTCACGAGCGTCGGGATCGCCACCTTCACGCTTGGCGGAGCGACGGACCTCTGGGGCCGGTCAAGCTGGTCCGGCTCCGACTTCTCGAACACCAACTTCCGCGTCCGGCTCACGGACGTGTCGGATCGATCGGGGAAGGACATCCGGCTCGACTTCCTGACGGTGCAGGTCTCCTACAGCCCCTGATCGTCAACTCCGTCCCGGTCGTTGCGTTCACGCATCGGATCCATGCAGGAACGCCCGGCAGCGACTGCTCTGATCGGCTAGGGTCGCGACGCGACTGCGAGTTGTGCCGAAGAGGGGTGGTGCGGTGCGAGGCCCGCGGGAGTTCCGTCAATCCCGTGTCCTCTGGTCGATCCTGGTCGCGGCGTGGCTCGTCGGCTCCCAGTCGATCGCCCCGAGCGTCACGGTCGCCGCGGATCCGGTCGTCCGGCCGAGCCGCCTCATGTCCGAAGGCACCGTCCCGACAGGTGGCGTCTCGACCGCGGAGGTTTCGACGGCTGCCGTTCCGAGCGGCTTCACCGACTCGGTCGCGTTCTCCGGCCTGGCGTTCCCGACCTCCGTCCGGTTCTCCCCGGACGGTCGTGTGTTCGTCGCCGAGAAGAGCGGCCTGATCAAGGTCTTCGCGAGCCTGTCGGCGACGACGCCGACCGTCGTCAAGGACCTGAGCCCGTCAGTCGACAACTACTGGGACCGTGGCCTCCTCGGCTTCACGCTCGACCCGAACTTCCCGACAACGCCGTACGTCTACGCCCTCTACGCGTACGACGCGATGATCGGCGGCACGGCGCCCGTCTGGAACGACGCCTGCCCGACGCCACCAGGCCCGACCGCCGACGGCTGTCCGATCAGCGGTCGACTGTCCCGGATCAACGTGACGACCGGCGCCGAGCAGGTCCTGATCAACGACTGGTGCCAGCAGTACCCGAGCCATTCGGTGGGCGAGCTGCGGTTCGGTCCCGATGGCGCGCTGTACGTGTCCGGCGGCGACGGGGCGAGCTTCACGTTCGTCGACTACGGTCAAGGCGGCGGCAGCGCGAACAGTCCGACGCAGAAGAACCCGTGCGGCGACCCGCCGGGCGGGGTCGGCGGCGCGATGACCGCGCCGAGCGCCCAGGGCGGGATGCTGCGCAGCCAGAGTCTCCGCCGGGCTTCCGGCCCCGTCCTCCTCGATGGCGCCCTGCTCCGTGTCGATCCGACGACGGGCGCCGCGATGCCGGACAACCCGCTGTCGGGGAGCGCGAACGCCCGGCGGATCGTCGCGATCGGCTTCCGGAACCCGTTCCGCTTCACGTTCCGGCCCGGGACGGGCGAGGTCTGGATCGGCGACGTCGGCGCGAACACGTGGGAGGAGGTCGACCGGATCGTCAATCCCAAGGCGGCGATCACCGCGAACGGCGGCTGGCCGTGCTATGAGGGCGGTGGCATCAACGGCGCTTTCCAGGCGGCGAACCTCAGCCTGTGCACGTCGCTGTACAACACCCCGACCGGCCTGATCCAGCCGATGTTCTCGTACCAGCACCAGGTGAAGATCATTTCGAGCGAGACGTGCGACCCGGGGTCGTCGTCGATCACCGGGATCGCGTTCTATGGCGCGGCCGGGACCTACCCGGCGCTGTACAACAACGCGCTGTTCTTCGCCGACCACTCGCGCAACTGCATCTGGGCGGTGCCGGCCGGCGGCAACGGCCTGCCCGACTTCGGCCAGATCCGGAATTTCGTCCAGGCCGCGGCCAACCCCGTCGCCCTGGAGATCGGGCCGGGCGGCGACGTCTTCTACGTCGACCACGAGGGCGGGACGATCCACCGGATCACCTACTCGGCGACGAACCACCCGCCGGTTGCGGCGATCCAGGCCTCGCCGACCAGCGGCAACCCGCCGCTCACCGTCAACTTCGACGGGTCCGGGTCGAGCGATCCGGATCCCGGCGAGACGCTGACGTACTCGTGGGACCTCGACGGCAACGGCACGTTCGGCGACGCGACCCTCGCGACGGCGAGCCGGACCTACACGACGGCCGGCACCTTCAACGTCGGGCTGCGGGTCACCGACAGCCATGGCGCCACGAACACGACGACGGTCCCGATCAACGTCGGTGGAAGCGCCCCGGTCGCGGTCATCGACACCCCCGGATCCTCGCTCACCTGGGCCGTCGGCGACCCGATCGCCTACAGCGGCCACGCCACCGACAGTGGCGGCCAGGCGATCCCGGCGTCGCGGCTCAGCTGGACATTCGTCATCCACCACTGCCCGGCGTCGTGTCACACGCACGTCGTCCAGACCATCCCCGGGGTCGCCTCGGGCACGTTCACGGCGCCCGATCATGAGTACCCGTCCTACCTCGAGGTCCAGCTGACGGCGACGGACTCGGCCAACCGGACGGGGACGGCCAGCGTGAACATCCAGCCGAAGACCGCGAGCCTGTCCGTCGCGACCGTGCCGAGCGGCCTGTCGATCGGGGTCGGGATCAGCGCACCGGCGCCGGCACCGTTCACGCAGACCGTGCTCGCCAACAGCGTCCAGACCGTGAGCGCGCCACCGACCCAGACGATGAGCGGCGTCACGTACACGTTCGCGTCGTGGTCCGACGGTGGCGCCGCGTCCCACAACGTCACGGTCCCGCTCGCGGGCAAGAGCCTCACCGCGACCTACACGTCGGGCGGCGCCACGACGGCCTACCTCTCGGACCTCGCCTACACGACCGTCGCCAACGCCTGGGGACCGGTCGAGAAGGACCGCAGCAACGGCGAGAAGTCGGCCGGCGACGGGCTGCCCCTGACCCTCAACGGGACGGTCTACCCGAAGGGCCTCGGCGCCCACGCCGCGTCCGACGTCCGCTACGCGATGAACGGCAGCTGCACGAGCTTCACCGTCAAGGTCGGGGTCGACGACGAGGCGGGCGCCAACGGCTCGATCACCTTCCGGGTCCTCGCCGACGGGGCGACCCTGTTCGACTCGGGGGTGATGACCGGGGCGACCGCGACGAAGACCGCGACCGTCGACGTCACCGGGCGGACGACCCTCCAGCTCGTCCTCGACCCGGGCGCCGACATGAACTTCGACCACGGCGACTGGGCCGACGCCCAGCTGACCTGCGGCGGCGGCGGACCGCCCCCGGACACGACCCCGCCGACGGTCACGGGCCGGACGCCGGCCGCGGGCGCGACGAACGTCGCGGTCTCGGTCCGGCCGACCGTGACCTTCTCCGAGCCGATCGACCCGACGACCGTGACGACGACGAACCTGACCCTGACGCCCAACGGCGGGGCCGCGGTCGCCGCGTCGGTCGCGTACGACGGCCCGAGCCAGACCGCGACCCTGACGCCGACGAGCGCCCTCGCCACCGGGACGACCTACACCGTCCGGGTCAAGGGCGGCCCCACCGGCATCGCCGATCTCGCCACCAACCGCCTCGTGGCCGATGCCACCTCGACGTTCTCGACCGCGGCCGCCCCGGACACGACCCCGCCGACGGTCACGGGCCGGACGCCGGCCGCGGGCGCGACGAACGTCGCGGTCTCGGTCCGGCCGACCGTGACCTTCTCCGAGCCGATCGACCCGACGACCGTGACGACGACGAACCTGACCCTGACGCCCAACGGCGGGGCCGCGGTCGCCGCGTCGGTCGCGTACGACGGCCCGAGCCAGACCGCGACCCTGACGCCGACGAGCGCCCTCGCCACCGGGACGACCTACACCGTCCGGGTCAAGGGCGGCCCCACCGGCATCGCCGATCTCGCCACCAACCGCCTCGTGGCCGATGCCACCTCGACGTTCTCGACCGCGTCGGGCGGCGCCACGACGGCCTACCTCTCGGACCTCGCCTACACGACCGTCGCCAACGCCTGGGGACCGGTCGAGAAGGACCGCAGCAACGGCGAGAAGTCGGCCGGCGACGGGCTGCCCCTGACCCTCAACGGGACGGTCTACCCGAAGGGCCTCGGCGCCCACGCCGCGTCCGACGTCCGCTACGCGATGAACGGCAGCTGCACGAGCTTCACCGTCAAGGTCGGGGTCGACGACGAGGCGGGCGCCAACGGCTCGATCACCTTCCGGGTCCTCGCCGACGGGGCGACCCTGTTCGACTCGGGGGTGATGACCGGGGCGACCGCGACGAAGACCGCGACCGTCGACGTCACCGGGCGGACGACCCTCCAGCTCGTCCTCGACCCGGGCGCCGACATGAACTTCGACCACGGCGACTGGGCCGACGCCCAGCTGACCTGCGGCGGCGGCGGACCGCCCCCGGACACGACCCCGCCGACGGTCACGGGCCGGACGCCGGCCGCGGGCGCGACGAACGTCGCGGTCTCGGTCCGGCCGACCGTGACCTTCTCCGAGCCGATCGACCCGACGACCGTGACGACGACGAACCTGACCCTGACGCCCAACGGCGGGGCCGCGGTCGCCGCGTCGGTCGCGTACGACGGCCCGAGCCAGACCGCGACCCTGACGCCGACGAGCGCCCTCGCCACCGGGACGACCTACACCGTCCGGGTCAAGGGCGGCCCCACCGGCATCGCCGATCTCGCCACCAACCGCCTCGTGGCCGATGCCACCTCGACGTTCTCGACCGCGGCCGCCCCGGACACGACCCCGCCGACGGTCACGGGCCGGACGCCGGCCGCGGGCGCGACGAACGTCGCGGTCTCGGTCCGGCCGACCGTGACCTTCTCCGAGCCGATCGACCCGACGACCGTGACGACGACGAACCTGACCCTGACGCCCAACGGCGGGGCCGCGGTCGCCGCGTCGGTCGCGTACGACGGCCCGAGCCAGACCGCGACCCTGACGCCGACGAGCGCCCTCGCCACCGGGACGACCTACACCGTCCGGGTCAAGGGCGGCCCCACCGGCATCGCCGATCTCGCCACCAACCGCCTCGTGGCCGATGCCACCTCGACGTTCTCGACCGCGTCGGGCGGCGCCACGACGGCCTACCTCTCGGACCTCGCCTACACGACCGTCGCCAACGCCTGGGGACCGGTCGAGAAGGACCGCAGCAACGGCGAGAAGTCGGCCGGCGACGGGCTGCCCCTGACCCTCAACGGGACGGTCTACCCGAAGGGCCTCGGCGCCCACGCCGCGTCCGACGTCCGCTACGCGATGAACGGCAACTGCACGAGCTTCACCGTCAAGGTCGGGGTCGACGACGAGGCGGGCGCCAACGGCTCGATCACCTTCCGGGTCCTCGCCGACGGGGCGACCCTGTTCGACTCGGGGGTGATGACCGGGGCGACCGCGACGAAGACCGCGACCGTCGACGTCACCGGGCGGACGACCCTCCAGCTCGTCCTCGACCCGGGCGCCGACATGAACTTCGACCACGGCGACTGGGCCGACGCCCAGCTGACCTGCGGGACCTGAGACCGGGCCCGCTCAGCTCCCGGGGGCGCCGTCCAGCCACGCGAGCAGCGCGTCGGGCGTCGCGACCTCCGCGTCCGGCCGCGCCTCGGCGCCGGCCGGCTCGACATCCGCCCGAAGCTGGGCGGGTCGCCGGACACGGACGGTCGCCCAGCCGAGGCGGCGCGGTCCGATGAAGTCCTTCTCGGGGTTGTCGGCGACGTAGACGAGGGCTGCACCTCGCTCGCTCCACGCTGCCTCGATCTGCTCGAAGCCGGGCGTAGCGGGCTTGCCGGATCCGGGTGCGAGCGCCCCGGTCAGGACGATCGGATCGAGCCAGCGGGCGAGCCCGAGGGCACGCGCCTTGGTCGACTGGCTCGCCGCGGGGCCGTCGGACAGCGCGCCCAGCCGGAGCCCCCGCCGCCGAAGCTCGTCGAGCGTGTCCGGGAAGCCCGCGGCCAGGGCGATGTCCGGTTCGTGGCCGCGATAGGCCGTCACGAGCTCGTCACGCGTGACGCGCCGGGCGAGGTCCGGGAACGCGGCGAGAAGTCGATCGAACGTGTCCCCGCGAACGCCGGACTCGAACGCCCGCCACAGCCAGGCGAGGACCGCCGCCGACTCGTCGGCCGACCCACCGGCCGCCCGGGCCACGTGGGCGAACCCGCTGCGGACGTAGTCCCGCTCGTCGTAGAGCGTGTCGTCGATGTCGAAGACGACGCCGCGGATCACCACATCGGCTGCTGCACGAAGTGCTCGACGTAGGAGCGCGTCATGTGGAGGCCGGCGCGGTAGTCGCGGAGTTGCGGCTCGACCGGGATGCCCGCGACCATGTCGAGGAGCCAGCCCGGGTAGCTCCCGCCCGCCGCCAGGGCCAGCGGGAAGCCGCCGCCGAACCGCGGATTGATCTCGGACAGGACCGGCCCGCGCGACGTGAGGAAGGCCTGCAGGGTCAGCGGTCCGATCGCCCCGAGCGCCTCGCAGGCGCGGAGGACGCCCTCGATCCACGTCTCGATCGCGTCATCGTGCTCGAGGGTGACGCCCTGCACGGACTCGCCGCCGATCGTCTTGATCCGGATGCGGGGGACGAAATGGATCGGGCGGCCCGCGAGGTCGAGGAGGGCGTCGATCGTGATCTCCGGCCCCTCGAGGAGCTCCTGGACGACGGCGCCGGGGACGCGCTCGAGGATGCCGGCCAGCTCGGCTCGGCCGGCGCGCTGGGCGTCCTTGCTGGCGCTGCCCTGGCGCGGCTTCACGAAGACATCCGCCGGGAGGTCCACGTCCGGCCCGAGCGGTGGCAGCCACGTGCGCGGAACGTCGATCCCGGCGGCGCCGAACACGGTCGCCGTGGAGACCTTGTCGAGCGTCGTCGCGACGAACGACTCGGAGGACACCGCCAGGCGGCAGCCCGCGTCCTCCAGCTCCGCGCGGTGGGCCGCCAGGATGGGCAGGTCCGTGTCGATCGTCGGCACGAGGAGGCCGATGCCGTTGGCCCGGATCGTCCGGACGAGGTCGGCCACGTACCCGGCGTCATCGCTTCGCAGGGTCGGCACGGCCGCGTCCGCGGCGTACAGCGCGGGCGCGAGGCCGTCGACGTCGCCCGCGATCGTTCGGCCGCCGCGTTCGTGGGTTGCCTCGACGAACGCCCGGACGAGGCTCGTCCGGCGGCCGGCCGCCGTCACGAGGACGTTGTGCGCTGGACCCGTCTCGATGTCGCCCTCCCGTCGCCCCTGTCCGCGCGTTTCGAACGGACGCGTCGCGGGCGAACGCCATTGTGCCTTCCGCCCGGATGGTTCCGGTGCGGCGGATCACCGAAGCCGTGGCGGGCGCCTCCGATCGCCGCGTACCATGCGGACCTTGCAGGAGCGCCCGGCCCAACGGCGCCTGCCTGGCTCATCGTGGGAGAACGAGACGCGGTGACCAACCGGGAGCCCGCGACCCGGGCCGTGAAGCGCGCGATCGACCTGGCCGGGGCCGCCGTCGGGCTCGTCCTGCTCGCCCCGGTCCTCGCCGGCACGGCCACCGTCATCGCCCTGACCGACGGACGGCCGGTCCTGTTCCGCCAGGTCCGACCGGGTCTCCGCGGCCGTCCATTCACGATCGTCAAGTTCCGGACGATGCGACCGCCGAAGGAAGGCGAGGCGTGGTACCGGACGGACGAGCAGCGGGTGACGCGGCTCGGCCGGCTCCTCCGGACGACGAGCCTCGACGAGCTGCCGGAGCTCTGGAACGTCCTCCGCGGTGAGATGAGCCTCGTCGGGCCGCGGCCGCTCCTGACCGCCTACCTCGAGACATATACGCCGCGCCAGGCGACCCGGCAGGACGTCCGTCCCGGGGTGACGAGCTGGGCGATCGTGAACGGCCGCAACGATCTCGGGTTCGCCGATCGCCTGGAGCTCGACGCCTGGTACGTCGAGCACTGGAGCCTTCGCCTCGATGCGCGGATCCTCGCGGCCACGGTCGGCCAGGTGTTCCGCCGATCGGGCGCGGTCGCCGCCCAGGACGTCGACGCGCTCGGGTTCCCGCTCCCGGGCGCCCCGGGCAACAGAGCGGACGCCCCGGATGATCCGTCGCCGCCATCACCGGCCGGCGCAACGCGAGCCTCACAGGACGATCCCGATCCGCCGAGCGCATCCGCGTGATCGAACCCGAACGGAACGTCGAGCCGGCCTGGGGCCGGCTGATGTGGCTGGCGATCGTCGCGGCCGGCCTCCTGGCCGTCGGGCTGACGGTCCTCGCGGCAAGTGGCGGCATCCGCGGCAGCGACCAGTACTGGTATGCCTCGGACGTCGACTCGATCGTCCACGGCGACCTGACGACGAACACCGTCCTGCCGGTCGGCCTGCTCGGCCCCGGGGGGCACGTCCCGCCCGCCTTCATCCACAACGTCCTGAGCCTGTACCTCGCCGCGATCCCCGCGCTCCTCGTGGGGTCGTTCAACGGCTGGCTCGTGCTCGACATCGTCGCGACGCTGCTGTCCGCGGTGCTGATCTATCTGACGGCGAAGCGGTACGCGGCGCGATGGGCGGCGCTCCTCTGCGCCGCCGCCTATCCGCTGCTGCCGATCACCCTGTGGCAGGCGTCCCAGCCGCTCGCGGAGACCTCCCTGAGCCTGTTCGCCGCGCTGTTCGTCTTCCTCGTCGCGGTCGCCGGGGCGGACGGCCGGCGATGGCTCGCCGTCGTCGCGGCGGCGGGACTGCTGTACCTGTCGCGCCAGAGCTACCTGCCGATCCTGTTGGCGGTCCCGCTCGGGTTCCTCGTCGTGCGGCTCCGTGCGGACCGCTCCGCGCTCGGGCGGTCGCTGGCGATCACCGCGGGGCTGGGCGTCGCCGCTGGTGCATTCGCCGCCGCGGGCCAGGCGCTGTTCTCGGCCCAGAACGTCGACGCCTCGTACACCCGGCTCCTCCACACGGCGGTGCCCGGCCAGACCGACAACATGTGGTTCAACCTCGACCTGTCACCGGCCAACCTCGCGAACCAGCTGCCGTTCGACGCGGGGCTGCTCGCGACCAAGCTGGTTGCCCATCTCGCCGACCAGCTGTACGCCTTCGACAGCCTGCCGGTCGGCTTGTTCTACTGGACCTTCAACATCCTCGCGATCGTGGCCGTCGTCGCCGCGTGGCGCGAGCGCCGGTCGCCCCGACTCAGGGTCATCATCGCGGCCCTCGCGTTCGTCGCGATCCACCTCGTGACGATCGCGCTCTTCCAGAACCAGTTCCGCTACACGATGCCGGCGCTCCCGGGTCTGCTCATCGTTCTCGCGATGGTCCTGTCCGACATCCGGGTCCTCGATCGGCTGATCGCGCCGCGACCCGCCGTCGCGCTGATCGTCCTGTGCCTCGTGGCCCTCGGTCCCGGCCTGTACGTCGCCGTGCTCGCCCGGGACGATGGCCTGGCCAGCGCCGCGGTCGCGGGTGCAGCTGCACGGCTGCTCGACCAGCAGCTCGGGCCGGACGAGCCGGTCCTGATCGTGTACTCGCAGACCCCGCAAGTCCTCGCGTACGCCGCCCGACCGCGGCTGATCCTGTACCTCGCCGACACGTACACGAAGGATGAGCTCGAGCGGCTGCTCCGCGCGTTCCCTGCCCGTTGGATCCTCGCACCGGAGAACGCCGAGACCCTGGGGACCCTCGGGATCGCACCCGGCAGCACGGTCGGTGGAGTCGACGGGCTGGATGGACGATGGGGCCTCTACCCCGTGACGGGGGAGGGCGGGCCGGCCGCGCGGTACAGTGTCGATCCGGTGGCCGTCGTCGACGGTGGCGTGAATGATCCCGCGCGAGGGCCCGGAGCCCGTGCGCCGACGAACGGCGCACGGCCTCGAGACATGAGCTGGCTGCAGGTGGCGCGTGGCGCGGTCTGATGGGACGCAACCCCGCTCGCGACGCTCCCGGGGACGACCTTCGGATCGGCCCGAGGAGCCGCCGCCGTCTTCGGACGTGTTCGCCCATGGGACGGAATCGGTCGCGGATGCCCCCGCTGCCACCGACCCGGTCGCCGGTTCGCCCGGGCCGAAGGAGCCGGCGAAGACGACCAGGGCCCGTGCGTCGACGAAGACGTCCGCGTCGAGCAAAGCCGCGAAGCCGGCCGCGAAGCCGCCGGCCGCGAAGCCGGCCGCGAAGCCGCGGGCGACGTCTTCGCGGAAGAAGGCCGGAGCCGCCGCCGCGACGCCGGCGGCCGCTGCCGAGCCCGAGTCCGCCGAGCCGTCATCCGCGGCTCCGGCACGCGCCGAGCCCGAGCCCGTTGCGGACCTCGACGCCGTTCAGGCGGGTTCGGACGCCGTTCAGGCGGGTTCGGACGCCGAGCCCGTCGCCGACGACGAGGCGCCGGCGCCGACCATTCCGGATCTCGCCGCGAAGCGGGACGAGCCGGCCGCCGCGACGTCGTGGCCGGATCCCTCGCTCGTCGGCCCGGTCCTGTCGTCCCCGCCGCCAACCGCGGCCCCTTCACCCCGGCTTGCGCCGCCGCTCCTCCGGGTGTGCCCGAACTGCGGGCGGACACGCCTCGGGCAGTTCCGGTACTGCCTGACCTGCGGGTTCGACTACGACGTCGCGGAGCGGGCGTCGTCCGTCCGCCCGTGGCTGACGAACGTCACGCAGGCGGAGCCCGTCCGGGCGGAGCCCCGGGTCCTGATCCGGACGCCGATACCCGAGCCGGAGCTCGAGCCGCTCCCGCCACCGGTCCTGCCGCCCGAGCCGCCGCCGAGCGGCGCCGTCAACGTGGGGGCCGGCCGGTTCACGGTCTCCCGCGGCATGCTGATCGCGGGCGCGATCGGCGTCGGCGTGGCCGCGGCGATCCTCGTGTCGCTGTTCGCCCTCGTGCTGGGGCGCCTGTTCTAGCCGATCAGACCCGTCGGCTGGCCACCGGAGAATTCGCTTCCGCGACCGATCGCCTGGCGGCCGCCGCTGTCCTCGACCCGCCGCCCGAAGTTCTGCGCGCCCCGACCGACGTTCTCGATGAGGAATGCGATGCTGATCGTCAGGAACAGGGCGATCACCCCGCCGAGGCCGATCCGGATCGGCAGGCTCGGTCCGTCGCGGGTCGTCGGCGGCTGGGCCGGGTCGACGACGGAGAGCTCCATCGAGCTGCCGGTGGCGGCGCCGCTCGGCGAGGCGTACTTGCCGAGCTCCGCGGCGATGGCGTTCGCGAGGGATGCCGCGTTCGCGGGAATCGCGTTGGCGACGTTGATCGTCAGGAGGCTCGTGCCGATCGGCGATTTGGTCGAGACGGCATCCGCGAGATGCTCGACGTCGATGTCGACGCCGGTCGTCTTGATGACGTTCTCCAGGAGCGGCCGGATCGTCGCGAACTCCGCGAGGGTCGGGATGTAGGCCTGGGCGAGGGTGAGGTCGTCGTTCGTGATCGGCGTGTCGGTCTTCACGGGCGCGACCAGGAGGGTGACCCGGGCCGTGTAGGTCGCGGGGGCGACCAGGGCGACGGCGGCCGCGATGCTGGTGCCGAACAGGGTGCCGACGAGAACGAACCAGAACCAGCCCCGCCAGCTGGAGCGGGAGGAGGAAGACGTCACGGGGACTCTCGGATACGGGAGTGGTCAGCCATTGGCCGCGAGCAGCCTATCACCGCGAGCATGATCGAGGTCTCGGTCGCCGGCCTTGGCGGTGCTCCCGGGCATCAAGCCACCGGCCTCTGGGCGACGCCCGGCTCGATGAGTCCGGCGATCCCGCTCGCCAGCTCGACCGACGGCCGCCAGCCGAGCGACACCAGCCGCGCGGCCGACAGCGCGGAGCTGCGGACGTCACCAGGGCGCGGATCCGTCCGCACCCGCTCGAGGGGCCGGCCGAGCGCACGCTCGACGATCGTGGCCAGGTCCTGGATCGTGATCGAGCGGCCCGCCGCGACATTCCAGATGCCGGTCGGCGACTCCGCTTGCCCGAGGAGGTCCAGGGCCGTCACGACATCGTCGACATGGACGAAGTCCCGCGTCTGCAGGCCGTCGCCGTGGATCCGGACCGCGCCCGTCCGGGTCGCCTGATCGATGAACCCGGCCACGACCGCGCCATCGAGCCCGACCGGCTGGCGCGCCCCGTACACGTTCGACGGGCGGGCGATCGCATACGGCAGACCGGCGAGGGCGACGTGGCCCTCGGCGGCCAGCTTGTGGACGCCGTAGTAGGAGGCCGGCACCGGTCTCGCGGCCTCGGTCACCGGCTCGCGGGTCTCGCCGTAGATGGCGCCCCCCGACGACACGAAGACGAGGCGCCGGGCGCCTGACGAGCGCGCCGCGTGCGCCACGCGGTGGGAGCCCACGACATTGACCGCGATGTCGCGAAGCGGATCGGCCATCGAGGCGGGCACACTTGCCTGGGCCGCCAGGTGGAAGACGACGTCCGGCCGGAAGTCGCGGAACAGGTCGTCGAGCTCGTCCGTGGCGATGTCGCGGCGCTCGAGACGGGCCGGGCCCGGCACATTCCCGTCGGATCCCGTGGACAGATCGTCGACGACGAGGACCTCCCGGCCGGCCGCGACGAGATGCTCGACGAGGTGGCTGCCGATGAACCCGGCGCCACCGGTCACCACGGCGCGCCTCGAGCCGCTCGGCGGGTTCATGGCCCGTCCGTCGAGGCCAGGTCCGAGGCCGGCGCTTCCGACGTCGGTCGGACGTGCTGGGCGAGGTACGTCAGCCCGCACGCCAGCCCCACGAAGAGCCAGAGCTCCTTGCGGTTCAGGATGTCGAGGAAGACGCCGATGACGAGCAGGGCGGCAAGCGCCGCCTGGACGACGGTGCCGTCACGGCCCCAACCACGGCGGAAGACGAGCGGCAGCAGGAAGGCGAGCATCAGGATGATCCCGATCACGCCCAGCTCGCCGAGCGTCCCGACGTAGATGTTGTGCGGGGCGAAGTTCGCGAGGCCCTCGCCGGACGTGATCGGCAAGAGCGCCTGGCGGGCCGCCTCCGGAGTGTTCGCCACGGCGAAGTTCGCGAGCCCGACGCCGATCCATGGCGCCGACGCGAAGATCGCGAGGCCGATCGTCCAGATGTCCGTCCGGCCGGCCCCACCAGTCGAGAGCGCCGTGTCGGTCCGCTCCCCGATGAGGTCGGCGACGCCGGGGATCTGGCTCACGATCAGGACGAGCGAGGCGACCACGAGGATCGCGACGATCTGTCGGCGCCGCTCGAGCCGAGGGATGACGAACAGGGCGAAGACGACCACGACCGCGAACCAGGCGCTGCGCGTGCCGGAGAGCACGATCCCGATGGAAGACAGCAACACCACGGTCGCGCTCGGGATCAGCCATTGACCCTCGACGAGCTCGTAGAACCCGAAGATCAAGGCGGGCACGAGGATCGCGGCGAAGTGGGCGGGATCCTGGTTCGCAAACCCGACGGCCCGATCGCCCAGGGCGCCGATCCCACCCGACGCGACCACGTTCACGATCGCCAGGAGTGCGGTCCCGGCCGCGGCGAGGCTGTACGCCCAGAGGATCGGTCGGACGATCGCGGGCCGCTCGATGACCGCGTTGGCGATGAGGACCGCCGTCGCGAACTCGAGCGCGAGGGGCGTGATCAGCGTCCACGTCGTGGCCGAGTCGATCGCCCAGCCGGCGCTGAGGGCGCCCCACACGACGAAGCCCCAGCCCGCGCCGGGCATGGCCAGGAAGTCCAGCCGGCCGAGCCGGGGGATGCCGTAGACGACGATGAACAGGATCTCGGCATAGCGACCGAGCGTCCCGAGGCCCTCGATGTTGATGGCCTCCTCGAACGGGATGAACACGGCGATCGCGAACAGCGGGGCGAGCGGCCAGCGGAGGCTGACCAGCACGCCGACGGCGGCCACGGACACGGCCGCCACCTCGATGCCGCGCCCGGTCGCCGTCGCCCAGGCGACCGCCAACCCGATGGCGACCAGGGCCACCATCGCGCCGCCGAGCACGAGCAGCGACGGCCGACGCTCCCCCGGCGCGGCCGGGAACGCGGGGGCGGCCTGCGTCGTCCGGAGGTTCACGCCTGGGGCCCCGGCTGCGGTTCGTGGGGGACGGGCATCGCGCCGACCTCGGCGATCCGATCGAAGACGCCCAGGCGCGGCTCGAGCCACCGGCGCAACCTGCTGTTGTAGCGCCGCTCGACGAGCCGGTGGATCGCGTAGGCGAGCAGGAGGGCGACGCCGAACGCGGCCAGGAACGCGAGCCAGCGACCCCACGCCGGATCGATGCCGTTGATCACGACATAGCCGATGTTCTGGTGGACCAGATACAGCGGATACGTCAGGGCGCCGAGCAGCACCGCGGGTCGGCCGCCGAACCGGAACCAGGAGGGCCGCAGCACGAGGGCGAGGAACACGACGAAGCCGATCGAGGCGACGGCGACGGTCGCAAGCGGTGCGAACGACGTCGCGAACGTCGCCGAGTCGGTCACGGAGTTGTGGACCGCGAGGATTGCCGCCACCACCCACGCGCCCGCGATCAGGAACGCGCGAAGCGGCGTCCAGCCGGACCGCCACACGAGGTAGAACGAGGAGCCGGCGATGAAGTACGGCGCCGCCTCGACCATCAGGCCGAGCCGCAACCGGCCGGGACCGAGGTCGTTCGGGGCGAAGGGCAGCACGATGAGCAACCAGGCGGCGAGGAGCCATTCGATCCTGATGCGCCGCTGGAGGAAGAGCAGGAAGGCGATGATCAGGACGTAGAAGGTGAGCTCGATCTCGAGGGTCCAGTACGCGCCGTCGACGTAGGGCGCCCGGATCCACGACGGCATCATCGTCAGGTTGCGGACGTAGTCGCCGATGCCGACGGCGAACGAGGCGCCGACGAGCAGCACGATCACGAACGTGACGGTGGCGGCGACCCAGAAGGCCGGGAACAGGCGCGAGACTCGGGACGCGATGAAATGCCCCGGGTGCCCGCCGCCGGCATCGACGGTGAGCAGGATCACGAACCCGCTGATGACGAAGAACAGGTTCACGCCGTACGACCCGTAGCGCGTGACCGCGTCGATCTCGGGGTAGGTGGCGCTCGTGAAGAGGTGATCCGCGGCACCCCGGAACGTGTAGTGGAACAGCACCACCATGAGCGCCGCCACGAAGCGGAGGAGGTCGAGCGCCGGCAGCCGCTCCCGGCCGGCCGGAACCCCCGCGGACGACGCGGCGGTCACCGCGGACCCACCGATTCGAGCTTCCACCCCGCCTCACCGCTCACTGGATCGGGCCGGACTTGCGCGGCCGCTCCGGCGAAGCATATCCGGCCATCTGCGCGCCACCATCCGACGACGATTCCATCCCGCACCCCGGTCATCCCGGAACGATCCGCCGGCGGACTGCCCGGGCCTGGCGGCTCGCGACGCGTCGGAAGGCGCCCGGAACGAGATGCCGGTGGTTGCCGTCGACGAGCGTCCGTCGCCCGGCTGCCGACAATGTATGAAGGCCGTCCGGATAGGCCGGATCCGGACCGACGGCGCGGACCGGCTCCTCCCGGAAGCGATCTGGCGTCAGCTCGGTCACGCGGTTGATCACGAGGCGGCCGCCGTAGACCCGCGAGTCGTCCTGGCTGGGTCGATGGAGGACGCCGTCGACGACGAACGGCGTTCCGCCCGGCCGCGCCGAGCGGATGTCCGACTTGACCGGGCTCATCGCGTGCTCGGTCCATGGCCCGACGAGCCGATCGGCGTGCCAGATGAACAGGTCATGGTTCGCGCCGCGATCCAGCCGGCAGGCGAACAGCCACCAGCGATCTTCGAACCGGACCACCGACGCGTCGAGGGCCGGGACTCCCGGGAGGATCGTCGCCGCGGGCCGCCACGCGGAGGGGAAGGTCGTCGCTTCGTACAGCACGAGGTCCCCGGACTCAGCCAGCTCGGGCAGCATGAAGACCGTGCCCGCGTCCTCGACGAGGAACGGATACGAGGCGTGGACGCCCGCGTCGAGCACGAGCCGCGGCTCCGAGTGCGCCCCGTTCGCCCCGATCTCGACGTGGTGGATCGTCCCGACGCCGCGTCGCTGGTCGAAGTCCTCGTAGAGCACGTGGAGCATGCCGTCCCGCTCGATGCCGAACGGGTCCGCGGCGAAGTGGTCGTCTCGCAGCCGGAGCCAGCTGATCGGCGGGTGCGCGGCCGGGTCGAGGAACCGCTCGATCGGGGCGTCGGCGATCCCGACGTGCCAGTCGTCGTGGGTGACGAGGCCCTCGGCGGATCCGGCGAGTCGGCGTCCGACGGCCATCGCCACGAGTGCCGGGCGCGGGACGGACGGTCCCGTCGCGTCGGATGTGGAGTCCAGAGGCCGCGGGCCTTCGTCCCGGTCGCCGTCGACCTCGGCGAGGCGCTCCGCTGCGACGGCCGCGACCCAGCCCGCCGGCGTCAGGAGGACGCGCTGGAGCTGGGCGGGAGCCCACCACGATCCCGGCTCGAGGAGGCCCTCTCGCAGGACGTCCCCACCCGGCTCCCGGACGAGCGCCGCCCGCATCACGGACCGGCCGAGGGCATAGCGGCGGAGCGAGGCAGCCTCCGGATCGCGCGATCGCTCCGTGCCGAAGGTGTAGTGCCAGGTTTCCGGCGCGGACCTCGCCGGGCCGACGCCGCCGAGCGGCGACAGGTCGAGGACGACGTCGACGGGGTCCCCGGGGCCGGGGTCACGGACGACGTCCACGCCGGGCACGGCGGCAAGGTCGTCGAGGCAGCGCTCCTGCCACGGTGGCAGGGCTCCGGCGCCTGCCACGCCGATCCGCAACCGTCGAGTGGTCATCGCGCGGCCGCCCTCGTCGGCGCGACATGATCGATCGCCGCGCGATACGCGGCGAGGGTGTCGCGTGCCACCGCGGGCCAGCCGACCCGTGACCCGGCGATCGAGGCCCGGTCGCGGTCCGCGGCCGCCTGCCGCTCGTCGAGGCGGCCCAGGGTCTCGATCACGGCGCTGGCGACGGCCGGCCCGCTCACATCGGTCGCGACGGTCGTCGCCGTCAGCGCCTCGGCCTGCTCCAGGAGGCCGTCGACCGGCGTGATCACCGACGGCCTGCCGAGCCCTGCCGCCGTCATCAGGCCGCCCGACTGCGAGATCCGGTGGTAGGGGAAGACGACGAGGTCCGCGACGGCGTACGAGTCGAGCATCCGCGACACGGGCACGTACGCCTCGACGACCTCGACGTTCGGCTCGGCCCGGAGGCGCTCCACGTCGTCGCGAACGGACGGGTCGAGGACCTTCCCGACCACGAGGAGCCGCGCCGATGGGACCGCCGCAACGACCGCCGGCCACGCGTCCGCCAGGAGATCGACGCCCTTGTAGGCCCGGATGAGGCCCAGGTAGAGCACGGTCGGTGCGGCCCGCCAGCCGAGCCGGCTCGCGGCCGCCGCCCGGTCGGGGAGGGGCCGGTCGGCGAACAGCGGTCCGTGCGGGACCGTGGCGATCGGGGCCGTGACGCCGACGGTCGCCGCCAGCTCGGCCGCGACGTGGTCGGCGAGGGCCATCACGAGATGGGCCCGGTTCAGGTTCCGGCGGATGACGGCCCGGTTCGCGCCTGGATCGTCGTGCGGCATCGCGTTGTGCGCCGTGAGCACCAGCAGCGTGCCGGACCGATCGCAGACGGCCCGGAGCACCCGCATGAACATCGTCGAGCGCGTGTCGAGCGGGACCCACTGGACGTGGACGACGTCGTACCGACGCCGAAGGATCCGGCCGATCAGCCGGGCCGCATTGAACCCGATCTCGGCGGTGCGAGCGGCCAGGCGCAGCGGACGTGGCCGGTTGACGTGCTCGACGAGGTCGAGGATCCATGGCGCGCGTGGATACGCGTCGAGTGCGTCGGGCTCGAGATAGAACCGCGGGCTGGCGAGCTCCGCGTCCGCGCCCGCGTCCCGCAGCGCTCCGGCCAGCGCCCCGCAGTAGAACGGCGAGTTGCACAGGAGATCGACCACGACGATCCTCATCGCGCCGCGGCTTCCCGGCCGCCACCGACGGTGGTGCCGTCGGTCGGGGCGGCGAGGCCGTACGCCTGCCGGAGCAGGGGCAGCCGCGCTGTCAGCGCGAAGCGTCGCTCGATGTGCTCGGACGCCGCGCGCCCGATCGTCGCCACCCGGTCCGGATCGCCGGCCAGCGCGGTCACCTCGGCGACGAATGCCGCGACGTCGCCCGGGTCCACCAGGACCCCGAGATCGCCGCTGCCGATCACCTCGGGAATCCCGCCCACGGCGAACGCGACGACCGCGCAGCCGGCGGCCATCCCTTCCAGCACGACGTACGGCATCCCCTCGTTGTGGGACGGGAGGACGAGGATGTCGACGTCTCGGAGGAATGCCGCCGAGTCGGCGACCGTGCCCCGCCAGCGGACGGTGTCCTCGGCGGCAACAGCGGCCAACGTCGCCGCGAGCCAGTCGCGGTCCGGGCCGTCCCCGGCGATGTCAAGGGTCGCACCCGATCCGGACGCCGCGAGCGCACGGGCCAGCTCGAGCAGCTCCTTCGTGCCCTTCTCCGGGCTCAGGCGGCCCAGGAAGCCGACCCGGGCCGGCAGGCCGTCCCGTCCCGCCCCGGATCGTGCGGCCGCCACGACCCGCAGCGCCTGCAGCTCGCGGTCGGCCAGGCCGTTCGCGATCGTGACGGTCCGGTCTCGTGGGCTCCGCGCCGCCACGAGCGCCCGACGTCCGTGCTCGCTGACGGCGATGACCGAGGTCGCGAGGCGTCCGGCCGCGAGATCGACCACCCGGTACACGGCGTTCCGCCGGCTGTGAAGGCCGAGGATGCCGTGCACGGTCGTGACGTACCGGAAGCCGGGGAGGCCCAGCCGGAGGGTCAATGCCACGGCGTTGCCGCGGCGGCCGTTCACGTGGACGACCGGTCGGCCGGTCCTGCGCCACAGTCCGGCCAGCCCGCGGATGCCGGATCGCCAGCCCTTCGGCGGCATCGCGATCCGGACGAGCGGCAGGTCCCGCTCCTCGCACTGACCCGCGAGCCAGCAGTCATCCCCGGTGGAGCACGGCGCGGAGCAGAGACAGGCGAGCAGCGCCGGATCGCCCATGGCCTCGGCGAGGTCGACGCTGTAGCGGCCGATTCCGCCCGCCTCACCGCTCTCGGCGACGATCAGGACGGCGGGCCGCCCCGCGCGCTGTCCGGCCCCCGCTGCGGTCACGGTCGGTTCGGGGATCGCAGATCGGTGCCCCGCCGGAGGACACGGACGCCCATCCCGGTCGCGGTCGCGATCGTGAACCGGATGTCCGACGCCCGCGGGATCCAGAACGAGGCGACCGAGCGGCGTGAGAGCCGGGCCGCGAGGAAGGTGATCACGATCGCGGAGCCGGTGTACGAGATCAGCGAGGCCAGGGCGGCGCCGACGATCCCGTAGCGCGGGATGAGGATGAGGTTGGCGACCAGGTTCACGACCAGCGACCCGGTCTTGACCGCGGAGGTCCAGCCGGCGGAGCCGACGCCGGCGACATAGCTGCTCAGGACCTCGGTCAGGCTGAGCGCGACGACGCCGGGCAGGAGGACGATGAGCGGCGGGATCGACGCCTCGAAGGCGGGCAGGAACACCCTGATGAAGATCACGGATGCCGGGATGATCAGGATCGCCATCCCGGCGGTCAGCAGGAGCGTGACCCGGGACAGCATCGGCACCTGGCGGTCCGCGTCGTCGCGGGCGGAACCGGCCACGTGCGGGAAGAACAGCGACGACACTGCCAGCGGCAGGAACAGCGCCAACTGGGCCATCGTCACTGCCATGCTGTAGTAGCCGAGCGGCGCAGCCGGATCGGGCACCAGCGCCGCGATCAGGTACACGTCGACGCGGATGCTGAAATGCTGGGTGAGGCTGCCCGGGTAGAGCGGCAGGCCGAACCGGAACAGCTCCCGATAGGACACGGGACGCCGGTCCGTCATCTCGCCCGTGATGCGAAGCGACGCGATGAAGAACAGGACGGCCTGCAACGCGTTCATCGCGAGCGAGGCCACCAGCGCGCCGACGACTCCCCAGTCGAACACCGCGATGAACAGCAGGAACACGACCAACGAGCCGAGGGTGTAGACGACGTTGACGAACGAGTACCAACGGACCTGCTGGCGACCCAGGACCACACCGGTCGTGAACGTTGCCCAGAGCAGGAACGGCAGGGCGACGATGCCCAGGACGATCTCGCCCGGCTCGACATGGCTCATGAACACCGCCCGGATGACGGGCAGGAGGGCGAGCGTGATTCCCACGGCCGGGCCGGCCAGCGCGATTGCGAGGAGCACGGTCTTCGCGTTGATGCCGGCCGTTTTTCCCTGTGCCGCGTAGTAGCCGAACGCCTGCGGCAGGCCGAACTGGGTCAGCACCATCAGCGTGACAGGAAGGAGCGTGATCAGGTAGAAGTCGCCCTTCCCGGCCGGCCCGAGGATTCGCGCGAGGACGAACCCGATGACGATGCCGATGCCCGTCGTGAAGACCGATGTGGCGAAGACCGTCAGGACCCGGTCGGAGAATGCCTCGACCCGGCCCGTCGACGCCGCGGCTTCCTCAGCCACCGGGCAGTGATCCTCCGCCGGCCGGGACGATAACCCTCGGCCGGTCCGGCGCGACGTGGTCGACGGGAGCGGGCTCGAGGCAGACTCGGTCGAACCGGGGCGCGGACGGGGCAGGAAGCAGGGACACCGGGACTCCGACTCGAACGCTCACAGGACGGACCGGATGGTAGCCCATGACTCCTTGCAAACCGCCTCTCACAGCACGTTCATGGTGCGTCGCATCGACGCCCGATCGCGGCGGCGCGCTGGATCGCCGTCCCCGGATTGCCCTAGACTTCCCCGGGTCGTCCGCCCCTGCGAAGCCAGGCCGGATTCGGGTGCCGCCGGATGGCGGGCGTGACGGCGATCGATGAGAGGGACGCGAATGCTGTCGATTCACGCGTGCCGATGAGGCTGCCCGGCCCGGTCGGGACGATCGCGGACCGGATCTACAGCGACTTCCTGATGCCGTCGCGGCTCGGCGCGTACCGCGGGCTGCTCGAGACCGCCCTGTCGGCCGGCTACACGTTCGTGTCGATCGAGGCGTACTGGGAGCTGCTGCGGACCGGTGACGTCGACCCGGCGCGGCGGTACCTCGTCCTCCGGCACGACATCGACACGGACACCGACACGGCCGGCGAGATGTGGCGGATCGAGCGGTCGCTCCGGATCAGCAGCTCGTACTACTTCCGGCTCTCGACCGTGGATCTGCCCCTGATAGCGGACATCGCCGAGGGCGGCAGTGCGGTGAGCTATCACTTCGAGGAGCTGGCGACCGTGGCGAAGCGTCGCCGGCCGGTCGACGCGGTGGCGGCGAAGACGCTGATCCCGGAAGCGCAGGATCTCTTCCGGCGGAACCTGACCCGCCTCCGCGAGCGGACCGGCCTGCCGATGGAGGTCGTGACCTCGCACGGCGACTTCGTCAACCGGGTCCTCGATCTCGGGAACTACGAGATCCTGACGGACCCCGCCTTCCGCGAGGAGCTGGCGATCAGCCTCGAGACGCAGGATCGACCGTTCCTGTCGAGCGTCACGGCCCACCAGTCGGACGCGCCGTACCCGACGTTCTGGATCCGCGGCGACCCGTACGCGGCGATCGCGGCGGCCGAGCCGATCATCTACCTGCTCGTGCACCCCCGGCACTGGCGGGTCAACCGCCGGGTCAGCCTGCGCGACAACATCGGCCGGCTCCAGGAGGGGCTGGCCTACCGCCTGCCCGCCCTCCCGGGGCATCGCTACGCCTGACGGCCCGCGTCCCCATGGGGGCGCATCGCGAACGCGACGACCGAGCCGATCGCGAACCCGACGAACAGGCCCAGCACGTTGTCGAACACGTCGGCCGACTGGCACGCCCGGTTGAGCGGTGCGAGCAGCAGCTGGCCGACCTCGATCGCGATCGGCGCGAGGCCCGCCGCGGCGAGGAGCGCCGCCCTCCGGCGCAGCCCCGGCACGAACGCGATCACCGTGCCGAGCGGGACGAACAGGACGATGTTGCGGAACGGGTCGTCGGCGCGGAGGATCTCGCGGATCGAGGCGAACCCGACGCGCGAGAAGTCGCAGCCCACCTGGGCCCGCCTGCTCTCCGCCGCGCTCTCCCGGAGGGGCGTCAGGGTCGCGGCGAGGATGATCGCGACCGCCACGACGAACGCCCAGCCGAGAACGGCCGACCCGCCGAGCCAGCGACCGACGCGGTCACGCACCAGGTACCCCACGACGATGGCGACGATCGTGCCGGGCAGGAACAGCGGCACGTTTTCAGAGAATTCGGGGACGCCGAGCACGGCCGAAGCGTCGCACGGCATGGGTCGTGGCGCAGGGCCGCACCGCCGGCGGGCCGTCGCGACGCCGTCGCGGGGATCGATCTCGTAGGCTACGGCCCATGGAGACGTCTCAGCCCACCCGCACCCCCACCCGGACGATCCACCTCGCGCGGCCCGATATCAGCGACCGCGAGCGCGAGCTCGTCGCCGAGGTCCTCGACAGCGACGTCCTGGCCCTCGGCCCGTTCGCACCCCGGTTCGAGGCCGCCATCGCAGCCATCGTGGGACGTTCCGAGGCGATCGCCTGCTCGAGCGGAACCGCGGGTCTCCACATGGGCATCCGGGCGCTCGGCATCGGCGACGGCGATGAGGTCGTCACGACGCCGTTCAGCTTCGTCGCCTCGGCCAACTGTCTCCTGTACGAGCGGGCGATCCCGAAGTTCGTCGACATCGAGGAGGACAGCCTCGGGATGGACCCCGACCAGCTGGCCGGGGCCGCGAGCGACCGGACCCGGGCGATCCTGCCGGTCCACGTCTTCGGCCGGCCCTGCCGCATCGGGCGCCTCGAGGCAGAGGCCCGCGACCGCGGCTGGCTCGTCGTCGAGGACGCCTGCGAGGGCCTGGGCTCGTCGATCGACGGCCGGCCCCTCGGCAGCTTCGGCGACGTCTCGGTCATCGCCTTCTACCCGAACAAGCAGATCACGACCGGTGAGGGCGGGATCGCGGTGACCGACGACCCGGAGCTGGCCGAGGTGATGCGCAGCCTCCGGAACCAGGGCCGGGACACGGACGGGACCTGGCTGCGGCACGTGCGGCTCGGCTACAACTACCGGCTGGACGAGATGTCGGCGGCCGTCGGCGTGGCCCAGGTGGAGCGGCTCGAGGAGCTCCGCCGGGGTCGCGACCGGGTCGTCCGGGCCTACGAGGCCGAGCTCGGCGGCAGGGACTGGGTCACGCTGCCGCGATCCGGGGAGGGCGAGTCTGTCGACTGGTTCGTCTACGTGATCCGCCTGGACCCCGCGATCGATCGCGACGCAGTAATGGGCCGGCTCGCCGAGCAGGGCGTGTCGTCGCGGCCGTACTTCAGCCCGATCCACCTTCAGCCGTTCTACCGCGAGAGCTTCGGCTACCGGCCCGGGGACTTCCCGGTCACCGAACGGGTCGCGGCGTCGACGCTTGCGCTGCCCTTCTCGAGCCGGCTCCCGGACGAGGACGTCGCCTACGTTGCGGAAGCCCTGACCGCAGCCGTCGGTTCCGTTGGCGGCTGAGCCTGCCGTCGACCGGGGACGCCGTCTCTGGATCGTCAACCACTACGCGGACGCGCCGGACCGCGCGAACGGCACCCGTCACTTCGACCTGGCGCGGCGTCTCGTCGCCGACGGCCGGGACGTGACGATCATCGCCTCCGGCTTCAGCCACGTCACCGGGCGCGAGGAGCGGCTCCGGCGTGGCCGGCTCCACCGGACACAGGTCTTCGACGGCGTCCGCTTCGTCTGGCTCCGGACGTTCCCGTACCGTGGCAACGGTTGGCAGCGCCAGGTCAACATGCTGTCGTTCCTCGCCATGCTGCTGATCGTCCAGACCCGGCTGCCCCGGCCGGACACGATCGTGGGCTCGACCGTCCACCCGTTCGCGGCGCTGGGCGCCTGGATGGTCGCCCGGCTGCGGGGCGCGGCCTTCGTCTTCGAGGTCCGGGATCTCTGGCCGGAGACGCTCGTGGACCTCGGTGCGATGCGCGTCGGGTCGCCCGGCGAGCGGCTGCTCCGCTCGATCGAGGCATTCCTCGTGCGGCGGGCGACGACGGTGATCACCCTGTTGCCGGGGATGCGCGATTACCTAGTCGAGCGGGGCCTGCCGGCCGAACACGTGCGCTACCTGCCGAACGGGGTCGATGTCGAGGCGTTCGACCGGGCAGCACCGGCCAGCCTGTCCGCCCCGGAGGTCCAGACCGTCCTCGGCGCCGTCGATCGGATGCACGCGGACGGGCGGGTCGTGTTCGGCTATCTCGGGGCGCTGGGACGGGTCAACGACGTCGGGATCCTGCTCCGGGCGGCCGAGCTGGCCGAAGCGCGATCGCCCGGGACCGTCGGCCTGCTCGTGATCGGCGACGGGCCGGAGCGGGCGGCGCTCGCCCGGGCGGCCGAGGGCATCGTCTCGGCCGACGTGCTGCCGCCCGTGCCGAAGCGGTTCGTCCCGGTCGTGCTCAGGGCGATCGACGCCGGTGTGGTCCACGCCACCCGCAACCCGGTCTATCGCTACGGGATCAGCTTCAACAAGCTGTTCGAGTACCTCGCTGCCGCCCGCCCCGTCGCCTTCGCCTGCGACAGCGCCTACGACCCGGTCGCGAGCGTCGGGGCGGGGATCTCGCTCGCGCCGGACGACCCGGAGCGGCTGGCTGAGGCGATGGTCGAGCTGGCCCGCCTGGACCCGGCCGAGCGGGCCAGGATGGGCGCCGCCGGTCGGGGGCATGTCGAGCGCGAGCACGACATCGGGCGGCTCGCGCGGACGCTCGAGGACATCACCGCTTCGCGGGGGTGATCGGCGGGCGCACGCGGCGAGCCGGCATCACGGCGGGATCGAGACGTTCCCGCTGATCGTGACCCCGTTTGACACGCCCTGGTAGTCGGTCCCATCGGGCGACCCGTAATCCCGAGCGACGGCGTTGCCGGTGATGGCACCGCCCCGGAGGTGCGAGATGAGGATGCCCTCGACGTTCGTCGTCCCGCCGGGCTTGGTCACCGGCTGCTCGAGCCGGTTGCCGACGATCCTCACGTCGCTCGGCGGGTTGTCGGAGCCGTCACTCGCGATGAAGATCGCCCGGGGCGTCCTCCGGACGATGTTGTTGGAGATCGTCAGGTGCTCGCCGGAGTGGCTGTTGATCCCCATCCAGAGCGGGACGTCCTCGACCAGGTTGTGGTCGATGACGACGTCGGCCGGTATCGGGTCGGTCGTCAATGAGCCGGCGGCGAACCGGTCGAGGGTGATGCCGTAGGCGTTGTTGAGGTCGTCGGTGTCCATGTTCGTCCGGGTCGTCCCGATCCGCTGGACCGTGTTGTTGCTGATCCGGCCGCCGACCACCGAGTAGCCCGCGATCCCGGCGTAGCCGGCGTCCGTTACCACGCAGTTCTCGATCACGACGTTCTCGGCGTGGCGCACCTCGATGCCGGTGCTGAATCCGCTGACGGCGCAGTTCCGGATGGTCACGTCGTGGAGCGGGCTGTCCGGGGTCCCCTGCACGGAGATGCCGATCCCGTCGCCGCTCGATGACGTGATCGACGCGCCGTCGATGACCACGTTGCTGCTGGTGACGAGGATCGGGTCGGAGGTCCGCGGCGACGGGATCGGCGCGGCGCCGACCTTGAGACCGTCGCCGGCGGTCGACTCGGACGGGCGCGACACCAGGGCCGCCGCGGCCCAGATGGCGAGGATCGCGATCCCGACGACGAGCGGGCCTCGGACGCTTCTCGTGTGCACGTCGAATTCCTGCCCCTGCCCGTCATCCCGTGGGTGTCGGTCGTTCGCCCCGCGTCGGGGTGCCCTCGACCCAGCCGGTCGCCGGCCGGGTCGCGAGCGATGATACGGGCACCGAGGCGAAGTCGGCCGGATGCACGAAGCCGGCCCGCCATCGCTGGCTGGGCCGGCTTCGCTCGTCTCGCGATCGGAGAGATCGGGATCTACGGGATCGAGACGTTCCCGCTTCTCGTGATCCCGGTCGAGGCGCCCCCGTAGTCGGTGCCGTTGGGCGACCCGTAGGCCCTGGCGACGGCGTTGTTGGTGATCGCGCCGCCGGACAGGCTGGAGATGAGGATGCCCTCGATGTTCGTCGTCCCACCGGACTTGGTCACCGGCTGTTCGAGCCGGTTGCCGGTGATCTTGACGTCGATGGGCGAGTTGCCGCCGCCGTCGCCGGCGACGAAGATCGCCCGCGGAGTCCGCCGGACGATGTTGTTGGAGAAGGTCAGGTGTGCCCCGGCATGGGTGTTGATGCCCATCCAGAGCGGGACGTCCTCGACCAGGTTGTGGTCGACGACGACGTTGGTCACCCGCGGGTCGGTCGTCAGCGAGGCTGACGCGTTCCGGTCGAGGATGATCCCGTAGGCGTTGTTCCCGATGCCGGTCGAGAAGTTCGTCCGGGTCGTCCCGATCCGCTGGACCGTGTTGCTGCTGATCCGGCCGCCGACGACCGAGTAGTACCCGATGCCGACGTAGTCAGCGTCGGTCACGATGCAGTTCTGGACGACGACGTTCTTGGCGTGGCGCACCTCGATGCCCAGCCGGAAGCCCTTGACCTTGCAGTTCCGGATCGTGATGTTCTCGATGGGGTTCGACGCCGTCCCTTCCGCCACGATCCCGATGCCCGAGACGCCCGATGACGTGATCGACACGCCGTCGATCACGACGTTGCTCTTGGTGATCGAGATCGGACCGGAGGTCCGGTACGACCCGCCGCCCGATGGCGGAGGAGTCGGGTTGGCCGGCGGCGGCGAGGTGACCGTGACCAGGCTGCGGACGACCATCGCGTCGATCGCGACGGTGGGATGGCGAGCCGTGCCGACGACCACGATCTTCAGCGTGTGCGCGCCCTGGGCTGGACCAGCTCCGGGTGAAGAGCGTCCGCCTCGCCACGAACGAGGACGAGAAGGTGCTCACGGTCTTCACGAGCCTGCCGTCGACGTAGACCCTGGCCGAGCCGCGGGTCGGCCCGACGGGGCCGATCCAGGCGACGCGGGTCCCGGTGAACCGGAACGTCGCCGACGCGCCCCTGGCCTTCGAGTACTTGGCGCGATGACCGAGATAGCCGACATAGGTCGTGGTGGACCACGTGCCGGACCAGGTGAACCGGCTGGACCCCTCGGCGTACGTCGTGGTCCTCGGGCTGACGGCCTGGGCCACGACGGGGTTCGAACCGGCGGTCTCGGTGGTGACGGCCGATGCGAGGCTCGGATCCGTCTGTCCGTTGACGACTGGTGCATTCGTCGTCCCGGACGCGAGAGCGGGATGGGGGCTCATGCTGACGGCGGCGCCGTCGATGAGCAGGGCGATCGCGACGATCAGTGCGATCCGGACGAAGGACCTCGGAAGGCCACCTCGCTCGAGTGACACCCTCTGGGTGCCGTTGGTTGCACCACGCAAAACTCATGCCTCCTCTCTACCAGACGCTGCATGGGGGGAGCAGCGACGGTGGCCATGGCTCCGCCGGGATCGGACGCGCGGCAAACACCGCGGTAGCGGGGATTCCGGGCTGGGGCCCTGAAGCGGTCGGGTGACGCCGGTGGGGGGCGACGTCGCCGACGCCCGAAGTATGCCGTGTTCGGGCAAACGGCGGGACGCCCCCTCTTCAGCACGAGAGCCGGGCCCGTCGGACCCGGCTCTCGTTTCATGGGCCATCCCGAGGGGACGGCAGTCCGATGAGGAGGCGTTCAGAAGGCCGTCGTCCCCGAGATGGTCACGTTGGTCGACGCGCCCTGGTAGTCGAAGACCGGTGGGCTGTACGACCGCGAGATGGCGTTGTTCGTGATCTTGCCGCCCTGGAGCGACGCGATCAGGACGCCCTCGATGTCGGTCGTCCCGCCGGGCTTGGTCTTGGGCGGCTCGAGGCGGTTGCCGGTCACGGTGACGTTGGCCGACTGGGCGACGCCGCCGCCGGACATCGGCGAGCCGGCGATGAAGATCGCCCGCGGACAGCCGCTGGTGGTGTTGGCGGAGAAGGTGACGTTGCGGGCCCCGTGGAGGTTCAGGCACATCCAGAGGGGGACGTCCCGCACGACGTTGTGGTCGACCATGAAGTCCTGCGACGGCGGATCGGTCGTCAGCGACGAGCTCTCCGACCGGTTCAGCATGATCCCGTAGGTGTTGTTGCCCTGGAATCCGGTGGCGGGGTCCTTCGTCATCCCGATCCGGAGGATCGTGTTGCCGCTGATCTGCCCGCCGATGCCGGAAAAGATCGCGATCCCGGCGTAGTCGGCGTCGGTGATCGTGCAGTTCTGGATCGTGACGTTCCTGACGAACCGCAGGTAGATGCCCATCCGGAAGCCCTTGATGGTGCAGTTGCGGATCGTCAGGTTGTCGATCGGGTTGGACAGGGTCCCGGCGGCGCTGATGCCGGCGCCGGTGATCCCCGACGACGTGATCGTCACGCCGTCGATGACGCGGTTGTCGGTCGTGACCTCGATCGGGCCCGACGTCTGGCTGATCGGTGCCGGCGTCGCCGTCGGTGCCGGCGTCGCCGTCGGAGCCGGGGTCGGCCTGGGCGTCGGAGCCGGGGTGGCCGGTGCCGGCGTGGCCGGTGCCGGGGTCGGCGTGGGAGTTGGTGCTGGGGTTGGCTTCGGGGCCGGCGTCGGCGCCGGCGTCGGGGCCGGAGTTGGCGTGGCCGTGGCCGTTGGCGCAGGGCCGGGTGTTGGAGCGGGGGTTGGAGCCGGCGTCGGCTTCGGCGTTGCGGCCGGAGCCGCCGTCGGAGCGGGGGTTGGAGCCGGCGTTGGCTTCGCGGACGCGGTCGGGGCAGGCGTCGGCGTCGCGGCAGGCGTCGGCGTCGGCGTGGGATCCGGCCGGGTATCGGCGGTCGACGGCCGCGTCCCTGTCGACGGCTTGGGCGTCGGCGGAGCCGGGTTGACCGGCGGCTTCGGCGTCGGCGTCGGGTTGACCGGCGGCGGGGTCGGCTTCGGGGCCGGCGACGCGACCGTCACGAGGCTGCGAACGGCAATGGCGTCGATCGCGACCGTGGGATGGTGCGCGGTGCCGACGACCACGACCTTCAGGGTGTGCGAACCCTGCGTGGACCAGCTGTGGGTGAAGAGCGTCCGCCTCGCCGCGAATCGGGACGAGAAGGTGCTGACGGTCTTCACGAGCTTGCCGTCGACGTAGACCCTGGCCGAGCCGCGGGTCGGACCGACCGGGCCGATCCAGGAGACGCGGGTCCCCGTGAACCGGAACGTGGCCGATGCGCCCTTGGCCTTCGAATACCTGGCCTTGCCGCCGCTGTAGCCCGAGTACGTCGTGGAGGACCACTTGCCGGACCAGGTGAACAGGCTGGACCCCTCGGGGTACATCGAGTTCTGGGGAGGGACGGCCTGCGCCACGACGGGGCTGGATGTGGCGGTCACGTCGCCGGCGGTCGATGAGAGCACGGGGCTCGTCGATGCGGCGACCGGGGCGCTCGGCGTCTCCGAGGCGAGGACGGGATGGGGGCTCAAGGTGACGGCGGCGCCGTCGATGAGCAGGGCGATCGCGATGATGATCGCGATCCGGACGAAGGACCTGGGTGGGTGTTGATGTTCGGCTGACACCCTCTGGGTGCCGTTGGGTACACCACGCAAAACTCATGCCTCCTATCTGCCGGACGCTGCAGGGGGAGCAGCGACGGTGGCCATGGCTCCGCCCGGGATCGGACGCGCGGCGAACAGGACGCCGGCAGCGGGGGATCGGGGCTGGGGCCCTGATGCGGTCGGTGGACGCCGATGGGGGGCGACGTCGCCGACGCCCCGAAGTATGCCGTCTCCTGTCGAATCGCAGGATCCGGCGTCCCTGGCGTGACGAGAGCCGGGCCGTCGGGCCCGGCTCTCCGCCGGCGACATCCCGAAGGGATGGCCGTCGTGGTTGCGTTCGGAGCGGCGGTCTAGAAGGCCGTCGTCCCCGAGATGGTCACGTTGACCGACACGCCCTGGTAGTCGAAGACCGGTGGGCTGTACGACCGCGAGATGGCGTTGTTCGTGATCTTGCCGCCCTGGAGCGACGCGATCAGGACGCCCTCGATGTCGGTCGTCCCGCCGGGCTTGGTCTTGGGCGGCTCGAGGCGGTTGCCGGTCACGGTGACGTTGGCCGACTGGGCGACGCCGCCGCCGGACATCGGCGAGCCGGCGATGAAGATCGCCCGCGGACAGCCGCTGGTGGTGTTGGCGGAGAAGGTGACGTTGCGGGCCCCGTGGAGGTTCAGGCACATCCAGAGGGGGACGTCCCGCACGACGTTGTGGTCGACCATGAAGTCCTGCGACGGCGGATCGGTCGTCAGCGACGAGCTCTCCGACCGGTTCAGCATGATCCCGTAGGTGTTGTTGCCCTGGAATCCGGTGGCGGGGTCCTTCGTCATCCCGATCCGGAGGATCGTGTTGCCGCTGATCTGCCCGCCGATGCCGGAGAAGATCGCGATCCCGGCGTAGTCGGCGTCGGTGATCGTGCAGTTCTGGATCGTGACGTTCCTGACGAACCGCAGGTAGATGCCCATCCGGAAGCCCTTGATGGTGCAGTTGCGGATCGTCAGGTTGTCGATCGGGTTGGACAGGGTCCCGGCGGCGCTGATGCCGGCGCCGGTGATCCCCGACGACGTGATCGTCACGCCGTCGATGACGCGGTTGTCGGTCGTGACCTCGATCGGGCCCGACGTCTGGCTGATCGGTGCCGGCGTCGCCGTCGGTGCCGGCGTCGCCGTCGGAGCCGGGGTCGGCCTGGGCGTCGGAGCCGGGGTGGCCGGAGCCGGGGTGGCCGGTGCCGGCGTGGCCGGTGCCGGGGTCGGCGTTGCCGTGGGGGCGGCGGTCGGAGCCGCGGTCGCCGTGGGCGCAGGGGTCGCCGGTGCAGGAGTCGGGGTTGCCGTCGCCGTCGGGGCGGCCGTCGGGGCCGGGGTTGGCTTCGGCGTCGGGTCTGGCGTCGGCTTGGGGGTCGGGTCTGGCGTCGGCTTGGGGGTCGGGTCTGGCGTCGGCTTGGGGGTCGGGTCTGGCGTCGGATCCGGCGCCGCCTCGGCGGGCACAGGCGCCGTCACGGTGAAGGCGGCGGACGCCAGGTCGATCGGGCTGATCGTCCGGTTGAGCTTGAAGCCCTTCCCGCCGCCGCTGACTGCGCCGAGCGTGTGTTCGCCGGCCTTCGTCGCACCCGGGATCGTGATGGAGACGCGGAACATGCCGCGACGGTTGACGCCGACGCTCGGCAGACCGGCCCGCTGGCCGTCCCAGGTCAGCTGGACCTTCAGCCGGGCCGGGAAGCCGGAACCCTGGACGACGACCGTGGAACCGGCCGGGCCGTTGGCCGGCGCCAGGGACAGCGTCGCGGGGACGGGGGTGGCGGCGAAGCCCGCAGAGAACGGAATGACGAGTGCGAGGCCCACGAGGAGGACCGTGACATTCGCGACGAAGTTCGCCCAACGCGAGCCCGCGGGCTTCGATGGCGGGGTCGGGCTGACATCCGGGACCCACTGGGTCCCATCCCACATAGTCAATGTGGTGCTCCATTCGGCGACCCGGCTGACTCAGGGAGTCCCGTGGCTTTGCGTCCCCGCCTCGCGACGGGTTTGCCGTTTCGTGGCGCCCACCGAGACGGTGAGGACCGATGGATCTGAGCCCGAGCAGTGGCCCGTGGTCGTGGGGACCGACCAGACGACCACCCTACGCCGGGCCCCGGGCGACCTCAATGGGGATTGCGTTACCGGCCGCCGGGCTCATAGGTACCGCCGGATCTCGGCGGGGCGCCACAGAGGGGACCGGTCTGGTTGGGTCCCGCCCGATTGCGGGTGGTGCGTGCTGTCCACACCTCGACCCGGGCGCCAGCCGTGCGGATCGGAGGCCCGAAAGGGTCCGAGTTCAGCCGCGGCGGGCCGTCACTCTCCGCCGATCTCCCAGTGGAACCGCTCGGCCCGCTCGACCGCGGACTCCATCTGGGTGTAGACGCCGCCGTGGTAGAGGAGGGGCGGAGCATCGTGCGGGTTGATCCAGACCGACTGGATCAACCCGACCATGATCGTGTGCGAGAACGCCTCGTACGAGCGGTCCATCACACAGTCGAGGTGCGAGAGCGAGTCGACGAGGCGGGGCGACCCGGTCGTGTCGTCGTCCGGTGCGAGCCAGCCTTCGTGGAGGTGCTTGTCCCGGCCGGCGAGGCTGCAATGGTCGGCGATCGGCCGCTGGCCGAGCGAGAGCATGTCCACGCCGAACGCGCCGCGCCGGGTGATGACCGGGTGGGCACGGGTCTCGCGGTTGATGCAGACGAGCAGGGACGGCGGGTCCGACGACAGCGAGCTCATCGATGTGGCGGTCATCCCGACCGGCTGGTCGTTGTCGTCGCGATACGTCACGATCACCACGGTCGTCGCCCAGCGCCGGAACGCCTGGCGGAAGAGCTCGCGGTCGCTCATGCCGCCACTCCCGCAGCGGGGCCCGGGGTGAGTACCATCCGCGTCGAGCCGGCGTGCCGCCGTCGGACGCCAGGGGAGCCCACTCGATGCGTCGTGGCAAGGACTACATCGCCAGCCTCCGCGACGGTCGCGTCGTCTTCCTCCATGGCCGGCCGATCGACGACGTCACGAGCCACCCGGGCTTCGCCCCGGCGATGCGGACGCTCGCCCGGCTCTACGACGGCATGGCGGAACGCTCCGACCTGATCGTCGACGACGTCGACTCGTCCTACAGCGCGATGTGGCTGACGCCGCTGACGCCGGGCGACCTCATCCGGCGGGCCCGGGTCCATCGCTACTGGGCGGAGGGGACCTTCGGGCTGATGGGCCGGACCCCGGACCACGTCGCGGCGCTGCTGACGGCGTTCGCCGCCCGGCCGGACATCTTCGATCGGGCCGGGAGCGGCTTCGGCGAGCGCGTGACGGCGTTCTACCGGGAGGCGCGGAAGCACGACTGGCATGTCGCCCTGGCGTTGACGCCACCCCAGATCGATCGGTCCAAACCCGCTCATCAACAGCCGGAGCCCTTTCTCTACCCGGGCATCGTAGAGGAGCGTGACGACGGGATCATCATCCGGGGCGCCCAGATGATCGGGACATCCGCGGCGATCGCCGACTACCTGTTCCTGAGCTCGGTCGCACTCCAGCCGGGCGACGAGGACTACGCGATCTCGGTCGTCCTGCCGGTCAACGCCCCGGGCCTCCGCCTGCACGCCAGGGAGCCGTACCCGTCGGCGACCACGAGCCGCTTCGACAGCCCGCTCTCCTCGCGGTTCGACGAGTCGGACAGCCTGATCGTCCTGCGCGACGTCCACGTCCCGTGGGAGCACGTCTTCGTTCACCGCGACACCCAGCTCGTGAACGCCCAGTTCTCCGAGAGCGGCGGGCAGGTCCTGGCCAACTACCAGACGCTGATCCGGTTCGGCGTGAAGATGGAGTTCGCCTCGGGGCTTGCGATCGAGCTGGCCGACGCACACGGGATGTCGGACATCCCGCCCGTCCAGGCCCAGCTCGGCGGCGACATCGCCGCCTTCGTCGCCGCGCTCGACGCGATCATCACGGCGGCCGGGGTGCATGCGGTCCAGCGCGGCCAGCTGCTGATCCCCGCGCCGAAGTTCGTGAACGCCGGGATCAGCCTCCAGCGGCGCTGGGTCGTCGACCTGATGCGGGCGCTCCGCGAGCTGGCCGGCGGCGGATTCATCGCGATGCCGTCCGCGGAGACCTTCGAGGCCGACGAGACCGCCGAGGACGTCGGCCGCTACTACCGGTCGGCGACGCTGTCCGCCCATGACCGCGTCGCGCTTCTGAAGGTCATGTGGGATCTCGTCGGATCGGAGTTCGCGGGGCGCCAGCTCCAGTACGAGATGTTCTCGACAGCGGCTCAGCACATCGCGGATCGCTCGAGCTTCCGCTCGTTCGACTGGTCGACGGGTCGGGCCCATGTCCGCCGTCTGCTCGAGGGCGACGACTGACGCCGACCCACGGAGGCGCGACTCGGCGATCCCCCCGGCGAACGTCAGGTCCCGCGCCTCACGACGTAGTGCAGCTCCGGACAGAGCGGGGCAAGCTCGCCCGGCCCGACCGCCTCGCCGTCGAGGTCGAGGCATTCGAGGACCTCGAACCCGTGCGCCTCGAACTGGCGGACCTGGGCGTCGCGGGTGACGTAGTAGTGCAGGACCGAGTAGTCGTGGCCGACGTCGTTGAGGATCGCGTACGTCGGCTCGCGCCGCTCGAACCGGAGGAGCCGCTGTCGGTTCCACATCCAGCGCGGGAGCCGGATGAGGGCAAAGACCGCTTCGGCCGCCGACGCGCCGACGAGCCGGAGCGGGTCGGTGAGGTGGGACGCGTAGGCCCGGTTGTGGGACGACAGCACGAGCAGCCCGCCGGGCGCCAGGGCGTGATGGATCCGGTCGAGCAGCACCTGGCGGTCCGCGTCGCCGAGGATGTCGGCGACGTTGAAGGCGAGGACGATCGCGTCGTACGGCTCGGACCCGAAGACCCCCGGATCGCGCAGGTCGCCCTGCGCGAACGTCGCGCGCGGGTAGCGGCGGCGGCTGTAGGCCACCATCTCCTCGGACAGGTCGATGCCCGTGGCGGACGTGGCGATGCCGGCGAGATAGCCGGTCAGCCGCCCGGCCCCGCTGCCGAGCTCCAGGACGCGCCCCGACAGGGCCTCCCGGTACCGGACGAGGAGGTCCACTTCGACGGGTCGCAGGTCGCGGTTGGCGTAGACGCCGAGGTTCCGGCCGTGCTCCCAGACGCGGTCGTTGGCGACCCGCTGCATGCCCTCGGTCCGCTGTTGGACCGACGGCGCCGAAGCTCCGTCCTGGCCGCGATCCGACGATCCGATCGCCGGGCGCAGGCTTTCTGCTGACAACACCACCCCCACGGGGAGCCGGCCTCGACACGACCCTCCCGAGCGCCCATCCGGCGTCTGTGTCCGGTGGCGGCACGGGTCGTGTTCGGGCCAGGTCGAGTCTACGCCCGGATCCGGCAATTCGCGTCGGGCCCGACTAGCATGGATGCAGTCCGTGGCGCGTCGGAGCACCGCGGACGATGCCCAACCCGGTCCCCAACGCGAGATCGATGGCAGCAGATCCACGACGCAGGTCTCTCTCGCTCGTCAGCCGGATCCGCGACCCGATCGCGCCGACTGACCGGCGGCCGCCCCTCCTCCTGCTCCTCCACGGCGTGGGCAGCAACGAGCTGGCGATGGCGGCACTCGCGCCCGACTTCGATCCCCGGTTCGTCGTTGTCAGCGTCCGCTCGCCCGTCGAGCTCGGGCCGTACGCATACGGCTGGTATCCGGTCGATTTCACGCCGGACGGTCCTGTCATCGACGCAGCCGAGGCGGAGGCGGGCTGGAATCGCCTGGTTGCCTTCGTGGGTGAGGCCGTCGCGGTCCTCGAGGCGGATCCGGACCGGGTCTTCGTCGCCGGGTTCAGCCAGGGTGGGATCCTGGCACTCGCATCGATCCTCACGGCGCCCGAGTCGATCGCCGGGGCGGTCTGCATGAGCGGCCGGCTGCCGGCCGAGCTGCTGCCCCACGTCGTCGAGCCCGAGCGGCTGCGCGGCAAGCCGGTCCTGATCGTGCACGGCACCCGCGACCGGACCCTGCCCGTCGAGTACGGGCGGCGGGCCGTCGCGACGCTGCAGGGGTTCCCGCTCACGGTGGATCACCGCGAGTTCGACATCGGCCACACGACGAGCCCGGAGTCCATCGCGTTCGTCTCCGGCTGGCTGTCCGCGCTGCTCGGGCGTCGGGGCGAGACCCGGTCGGGTCCGGGCGGCGCCTCAGGCTCCGCCTGAGCCGAGGAGGCGGTCCAGCTCCCGATCGAGCAGGTCCGAAGCGGCCGCCTGCGCCTCGAGAGGCCTGAGGGTGTGGTCGCTCGCGGGCAGCTGGACGAGCTCGACGTTCGGCCATCGGTCGAGGTGGCCGATCACGCCGTCCGCCTCGAGCTCGTCGTAGACCGGCTCCCCGCCGGAGAACGCGAGCACGAGCCGCGTTCCGCGATCGCGGAGGATGTCGAGACGGCTCTCGACCGGATCCTCCTGGGTCGTCGATCGCAGCCGGTCGACCAGGCGGCCCGGGGCCCGGCGCGCCGCCCCGGCCGCGCTCCCGGCCGCCGCCCGCGATACCGCGACCATCCGCGAGACGCCGACCTCGCCGCGGACGATGCGGCTCCAGGACCCGGCCTCCAGCAGCTGGCCGACCTTCTGGGCCTCGCGTCGGGCGAGCAGGCCGGAGTCCCAGATCATCGCCCGGGGGTTGAGGATGATCGCCTCGACGATCCGGTCGTCGGAGGCCGCCCGGTGGAACGCCCAGTACGCCCCGGCGCAGAGGCCGATCAGGACGAACCGCGGGCCGAGGCCGCGGCTCTCGAGGTCATTGATGATCGACGTGACCTGGGCGCCGAACTCCGGTGTGTAGAAGTTGCCGACGTCGCGGTAGCGGCGCGGGTCGCCGTCCGCGTCGCCGATGCCCTCGAGGTCCATCCGGACGGACGGGACGCCGCGCGCGGCCCAGCGGCGGGCCGTCTCGACCCACAGCCGGTTCGGGCCGACCCGGCGGACCGCGCCCGCGTTCAGGAAGACGGCGACGAGGTCCGTTCCGGCCGGTTCGACGGGCTCGGCCCCGATGCCGAACAGCTCGCCGAACGGCTCGGCGATCCGGACGGGCCGCTCGCGGATGGCGACGCCGTCCTCGCGGATCTCCATGGCATCGGCCTCGGTCGGGGGTTCGACCGTCGTCGCGAGCCGGCCGTTCGCCGACGGCTGGGCGAGCCATGCCCCGACCGTGTCGAAGACCTCGACCGGGGCGCGGTACTCCTCGGGATGGAAGACCATCTGGGTCCAGCCGGCGCCCGATGCCTGGCTGACCTCCGCCCCGCCCTTCGACAGGGCGTCGCCGATGCGTGGCGAGTAGGCCAGACCGTCGCGGTCGAGGAGGAGCGCCCGGCCGAGCCGGCCCGCCAGCAGGTCGCCGAGGGCCAGCGGCTGGAGCGCGGCGATCGTCTCGGGGGCGAGGCTGAACCCGCCGACCTCGAGGCCGTCGTCGGTCGATCGTTCGCTCGATACCGGGTCGCCACCCGTGTCGGCACGCGTCGTCTGGAGCGACGCGAAGGCACGCTGCTCACGCAGCCAGGAGCGGCCGCTCTCCGGCGCGGCCCACAGGACCATCTCCGCGATCGGCGCCCCGTCGGCGATCGCGACCGCGGCCACGAGGCCGCCGAGCCCCAGGCCGATCGCGACGACGCGCGACACGCCCGGCCGGTTGGCGAGCCACGCCGCCGATCCGCCGATCGCGTTGCTCCAGGCGAGCAGCCGGTCGCCATCGCCGGGCAGGCCCTCGCTGTCACCGGCGCCGGGGAGGTCGATCCGGAGGGTCGGATGGCCGTCCGCGGCGAGGCGCTCGGCCCAGGCCCGACGGCTCCGGTAGGAGGTGATCTCGTCCCAGCCGAAGGGCGGGCAGATCAGGACCGCCGTGTCGCCGGGCGATGCCGCGTCGTGGAACGTGCCGAAGACGGCATCCGGCTCGATCGCGAGGACGATGGGCCGGGCCGCGGGCGCGGCCTCGCTCATCCGCCCGGCTCCCCGACCCGGATCGGCACGCGTCCGAGAAGATTGATCGCGGTCAGGCCACCGCCGGCGAAGACGCGGTCGGGTGCAGTCGGCTCGAGCCGGATGACCCTCGAGCCCCCGGGCTCGACGGAGAAGGCATCGTCGGAGGGGAAGAAGCCCGGGACGTGGATCCGGACGCCGTACGCGAGGCGGCGTGACGCGATCACGAGACGAACCCCGCCGTCGGCGTCGGGTGTCGTTGCCGTCGCCGTGAGGCCGAGGCGACCCTCGGGCTCCTGGTTGAGCGGGCGGCCGGCCGGGAAATGGAAGGCCTGCGAGATGAGCTCCGGGCCGTCGGCTCCGTCGCGCTCGAGCGAGGCGGTGACCACGTCCTGCGCCGGCGGGCCGAACCGGTACGCCCAGGCGATGTCGACGAACCGCCCGAGCACCGCCTCGACGTCGCGATGGATCGTGCCGTGGGCCGAGACGTCGATCGGGACCGCCACGCCACCGACCGGCAGCTCGAGATCCGAGTAGAGCGCGAACCGGAGCGTGGCGGAGAGCGGGTCGGGACCGTCGTTCGCGACATGGGCGACGACGCCGCCGATCCCCTCGTCGACGAGCCAGACGGCGGTCGGGGCGAGGATCCGCCGGAGGTGGTGCCACGCGGTCTTCGGTCGCCCGCGATGGTCGACGACGCCCCAGCCGGCGCCGGCCACGAGGTCCCGGAGCCACAGGATCAGGCCGCCGCCCGACGGCGACGCCGCCCGGCGCCACTCGCCGTACACGTGGGCCATCACCTCGCCCGACACGTGGCGGGACAGCTCGAGATACCGGTCGTGGTTGCCGCGCCGGACCCAGACGGGGTCGAGCCCGTACAGCTTCTCGAAGTAGAAGTCGCGCAGGTCGTCGAAGTCCCAGCCGGAGCCCGAGTCGCGAGGGACGCCGGCCTTCCAGCTCGGGTGGTGGACGAACGCGTCGTAGGGCGGCTCCGGAACGAGGGTCGCGAGGAGCTCCTCGTCGGGCACGTTGGCGAACGCGAGGGACTCGCCCGCGAACCGGACACCGCTCGTCCGGGCGTCGGACAGCTCGAAGCGATAGCCGCCGACGCCGTAGTAGTTCGTCACGCCGCGATCCGGTCGGAGCGGCAGGTCGCCTCCGGACGGCGTGCCGGGCACGTAGACCGCGTCGAGACCGGCGGATCGCGCGATCGACGGAGCCGTCTCGTCGTAGAACGGGTTCCGGACGAGGGCCAGATCGATGCCGAGCATCGCGACCTGCTGCTGGACCTCGCTGTTGCCGCACAGGACCGCGCTGCTCGGGTGGGCCGCGATCCGCTCCGCAAGCGCGCGGACCTCGGCCTCGACGGTCTGCCCGAAGGCCTCGTCGACGAAGGGGTAATCCATGCTCGCGAACATCAGCTCCTGCCAGACGAGGATGCCGAGCTCGTCGCACAGGTCGTGGAAGACGTCCTGCTCGTACGTCCCGAAGCCGGGCAGGCGGACCATGTTCATTCCGGCGGCGCGGACACACTCCAGCGCGACCCGGATCTCGGCCGGCGACGCGTCGAGGGTCACCGCGTCGAGCGGGGTCCAGAGTGCCCCGCGAGCGAAGACCGGGACGTCATTGACGTGGACGAACAGCCCGTCGCGGTCGATGTCGTGGTCCGCGGTCGGGCCGGCGGCGATCGTCCGGAAGCCGACGCGTCCGAGGTCGATCGTCGTCGCGGCCGCGCCGGACCCCACCTCCGCCCGGGCCTCGTAGAGCGCCGGCTCGCCGTGGGTGTGCGGCCACCAGCGGCGGACGTCCGGAATCCGGACCTCCGCGTCGATCGTGAGCCCGGAGTCGTCGGTCGCCCCGGCGATCGGCTCCCGCCGGCGGCCCGTCGGCCCCTCGACGACGATGGCGACAGGCCCGATCGGGCTGCCGTCGAGGCTCCGCAGCCGCACCCGGACCGAGAGCACGCCGTCGGTTCCGTCGACCCGGGCGCGCATCGCCACGTCCTCGGCGACCAGACCGCGCCGTCGCTCCAGCTCGATCGGCCGCCACGGCCCGACGGGCGGCGGACCCGGCGCGAAGCCCGGGATCCGTCCGATCAGCGTCGTCCGGATCCAGCGGAGGCTGTTGTCCGCGACGAGTCGCGTCCGCCAGCGCGCGCGTGGCTTCCGCGGCATCGCCAGGAGCGGCTCGATCGCGTGGAACCGGATCGCGAGCTCGTTCCGTCCGAGCAGCCGCGACCCCACGTCCACCACATGGGTCTCGAACATCGAGTCGCTCGTGAGGACGAGCTGGCCGTTGAGGAAGACCTCGGCGATCGTGGCCAGGCCGCCGAGCCGGAGGAGCACCTCCTCACCCGGCTCGGCTTCCGGGGCGTCGAAGGTCGTCCGGAACCACCAGTCCTCGGCGTCGATCGCGCCGAACGGGAGTCCGGCATCACGCCGCGCGCCGGCGCCGGTCCCGGGCACGCTCGCGGGCAGCCAGGCGAGCCCCTCGATGTCGGCCGGCGACGGGCTGGCCCCGGGGGCCGTGGCCGCCGCCTGCCAGCCGCGGTCGAGCGGCAGCAGCTCGTGGCCGACGATGCGCCGGCGGGTCGCCGTGGCCGTCATGACGTCAGGCTACTGCGTCGCCCAGCGCGTCGATCGCCTCCGTCCAGGCGCCGCTCAGGTTCTCCATCGCCTCGGTCGGGTCGAACGGGCGCCGGCGGGCGAGCTTGAAGCCCAGGACCTTGCAGCCCTCGACGATCCGGGCCATCGCCTCGGTCGCCGCCTCACCGTCGCGACCGAGCAGCCACTCCACGTGCGAGCCGAGCAGCTCGAACCCGGCCCCGGCCATCCGGAACGTCGCAAAGGTGAATGCGTGATACAGCGCGATGTCGCCCTCGAGGAGCGACGGCAGGTCGGCGCGAAGGCGGTCGTGGAACCGGTCGAACGGGTTCCCGGGCACGATCCGGCCGAGGTGGCCGCGGAGCAGCTCGCGAGCGGCTCTGCGGAGCTCGTCGCCCTCGAGCCGCGGGCCGGCGTCGAAGCGGATCAGCTCCGTGTAGGGCGGAAGGACGTCGCCGGACCAGCCCGGCTCGGTCCGGAACGCCCCCCGGAAGTCGGCCCCCGACAGCTCGTAGAGCGAGGCGTTGTGGTAGTAGCGGAACCGCTCGCCGGGGACGTCGATCGCCTCGGCGATCACGCCCGTCTTCACGTGCGCGTTGCCGTAGCTCGTGGCCGCCGTGTCCGGCAGATACCAGGCGTCGAGCTCGATCGTCATCGTCCGCCGGAGCGCGATCTGCTCGGCGACCTGGGCGGGGATCGACCGGTACGGCTGGATCTCGTGGATGTCGAGGCCGTAGAGCAGCTCCATGTCGACCGCGAGCGGCTTGAAGAACGTCCACTGGTCGTTCTCGAAGTCCATCCGGACGAACGAGCCGAACGACGCGACCGGCTCGTCGCCGCGGGCGTGGAGAAGCTCGCTGATGATGTCGGTGAAGCAGTTCGTCTCGATGTACGTCCGCTCGCCGGTGTGGATGAAATGCGGCTGGTAGGTCGCCGGGTCGTGACCGAACAGGCTGACCATCGTCGTCGAGGGCGCGCTCACGGCCAGAGCTCCTTCGCGACCTCGCTGCGCCAGGCGCCGACGTCCAACCCGTTCGCGCGGAACAGGGCCAGCGTGATCCGTTCGATCCCGAACGCGACACAGCCCGTGTGGGCGACGCCACCGTCGGCGAGCGCCAGGTCGTAGATCAGGGTGAAGTGGTCCTGGTGGTAGTTGAACGACGCGATCGCGGTCGGCTCGGGCCCGCCGATCATCGCCACCAGCTCGAACTTCAGCTCCTGGTCGCGCTGATTCGCCGCCAGCATCCGCCCGACCCGCCCGAAGAACGGATCGGCCGCGATCTCCGACTCCGCCTGGAGGCCGAGCCGGCCGAACAGGCCGACGGTCCGATCGAGCCAGAGGTTCCGGAACTCGGCGATCCCCTCGGGGTCGCCGATCCGGACGAACTCGCGCATGTGGAACTGCCGCATCCGGGCGGGATCGCCCGACGGCTCGTTCCGGAAGACCCACTGGTCGCCCGTGTCCACGGTGACGTCGCCGGTCAGCGGGCCGCGCTTCGCGACCTCGGGGTAGACGGGGTAGCACGCCGCCGGCAGCACCACGAGGTCGGTCATCGACTGGAACTCGGCCCAGTCCTCGTGACGCCCGGCCCGCGCCTCCTGCTCGGCCGCCTGCGACTCGTTGCCGTCGAACGAGAACACGCTTCCCGCGAGGTGGGGGAACGAGCCCAGGTAGCCGTTCTTCTCGATCTGGTAGCGGGGCAGGAGGGGCGGATAGCGCATTGCCTCGATGCCCGCGTCGCCCGCGGCCAGGCGCGAGACCGCGTCCGTGAAGCCCTCGCGGACGCGGACGAAGTCGGGACCCTGGCCGTAGATTCCGGCGGCGTCGGTGGGGACGAGGTGGCCCGCCTCGACCAGCTCGTCGTGAAACGTCGCCTGCTCAGGCGTCGCCGCGCGGTAGCCGGCCACCTCAGACGTCCTTGGCGATGAGCAGGAGGCTCGCGTTCGTCGCGTGGATCCGATCGTTCGCGACCATCAGGCTCGCCGACATCGTGTCCCGCAGGTGGCGGCCGACGCTGTACGGCGTGTCGTTCTTGAAGCCGACGATCCCGCAGACGGTCATCGCGCTCTGGCAGATGCGCGGTGCCTGCTCGGACGCCGCGATCTTCAGGTTGTTGAACCGCAGGATTGAGGCCATCGTCGAGAGTCCCTCGCGGTCCGCCGCGTCCTGCTCGACGAACTCGCGCAGGCCGCTGCTGACCTCGGCGCGGAGCAGCGACAGCTCGCTCATGAGCTGCGACAGCTTGATCGCAGTCGGCGGCAGCTGGTCCGGACGGCCTTTCGCGGACGCCTTCACGAAGGCCCGCGCGCGGTCGAAGGCGTCGGTCGCGATCCCGAGCCACAGATGCGACCAGAGGATGTGCGAGATCGGCACCATCGATTCGGTCAGGACGCCGGACAGGGCCAGCGGCATCACCTGGTCCTCGCCGAACTCCGCGCGGACGATGTAGCCGGGCGAGCACGTCCCGCGCATCCCGAGTGGATCCCAGGTCGCGGTCTGCTCGAGCGTGTGCTCGTCGCGCGACGTGACGACGGCGACCTGGTCGCCCGGCTCGGCATCGGGGCTGCGACGGAGGGTGGTCATCAGGTCGTCGGCATAGGCGCCGTACGAGACCGTTGGTGCCTGCTTCTCGAAGTGGGCCCGGCCCGCCTCGGTCGGCGTGACCGCCGCGATCGACCGACCGAGGTCCCCGCCGGTCCCGACCTCGGACGTGACCGACGCGACGAGCCGCTGCTCCCGTGCGACGCGACGCAGGTAGTCGTCGAACCAGGCCGTCCCTTCGCCGTGGCGGACGATTGAGGCGACCATGATCGAGTGCATCGCGTAGACCATCGCGCTCGCGCCGCACTTGCGGCCGAGCTCGAAGCACGCCGCCGCGACCGTCTCGAACTCCAGCCCGCCGCCGCCCAGCGACTCCGGGATCAGCGCCGAGAGCGCCCCCTCGCCCTTGAGGGCGTCGATCGATTCGCGCGGGAAGCGGGCGTTGCGGTCGACGTCGTCGGCGTTGGGTGCCGCGACCTCGTCCGCGATGCGGCGGACCGCGGCCAGGAAGGCCGCGTCCCGGTCGATGGCGACGGTCATGCCGCTGCCACCTGGAGCTTCTCGAGGGCGCCCCGGATCGCCGCCACGCTCTGGAACACGCTCCGCTTGAGCATCGAGTCCGGGAACTCGACGTCGAACTCCGACTCGAGGCCGAGCATGACGTTCACGGAGGCGTGGGAGGTCATCCCCGCCTGGAAGAGATCGGTCTCGTCACCGATCGATGCGATGTCGACTGGGAGATGGCCGTGCTCGCCGATGACGCGGCGAATCCTCCCGGTCACGTCCGGACCCTCGTTCACGCGGTTGTCTCCCTCCCTGGGATGAGTGCGGAAAGCCGGAGCATACGACAGCCTGCGCGCCGAGCCACCCGGGCGGCACATCCACGGTTGACGCCGCGCACCGACCCGGCGCGATCTCGCCGCCGAGGGCCTGGTGGGCGGCTCGTTCGGGTCCCGACGGCACCCCGCCGGCACACCGCCGGCCGCGAATGATCGGCTCCTGCCCGCCCACTCGGCGCAGCGCCCGTCCGAGTCGGTTGCGCGACACGTTCCTCGTCACCGGTGCGTGGACGCACCAAAAGGAGTACTCCGGTTGGGTCGAATCACCTAGTCAGGCATGGCCCGAATGGCTAGGATCGATCTCGCGAAGCACATCGGGGTGGAGCCGCGGGGATCGGGGCCTCCACCTCAAGGGGACGCTTCACTTGGGGGGTATCACGTTGCTCGAATTCCGGGACCGGTGGGCGATGTCCACAGTCAACCCGACGCCGCCCAACCGAGTCCTTGGAGGAAATCGATGACCTCGCGCGAGGCCGTGATGGCCCCGGTGTCCACCGCCCAGGAGGCGGGCCGCTGGGTGCGGGACCGGGTGCTTCCGGTGATCCATTCCTTCCGCGGCCGCCATCTGTTCGTCATCGACCTCGCCCTCATCGTCCTGTCGATCTATCTGGCGCTCGTGCTCGGTGGCCTGGAGCCGGTCGGGGCTGCCCTCGCGGCCGGCTTCGGTCCGGTCCTCCTCCTGCCCGTCATCGTCCGGCCGGTCGTCAACGACCGCTTCGGGCTGTGCCGTCGGTTGTGGAGCCACGCGAGCGTGCCCGAGCTGACCCAGATCGTGCTGGCCATGGTCTCCGGCACCGTGGTCTGCGTGATCCTCGCCGTCGCGCTGTACTCGATCCCGGGCGTCGCCCTCGTTCCGCTTCCGCCATCCTTCTGGATCCTCGAGCTCGTCTTCAGCCTCGCGCTCCTCGGCGGGATGCGCTTCCTCATCCGGGCGCTGAGCGAGGTCGGGACGCGGGCTGTCGTCGGTGGCACGACCGTCAACCTGACGCCGGCGCTCCTGTTCGGTGCCGGCCGGGCCGGCGCGATGATGGCCCGGTCCGCCAAGCGCGAGCCCGCCGCCGGCGTCAAGCCCGTCGGGTTCCTCGATCGCGATCCGGCCAAGCGGGGCAGCACGGTCGCCGGCCTGCCGGTCTTCGGCGGTCTCGACCAGCTCGGGGAGGCGATCAGCCGGACCGGCGCGAGGATGCTCCTGATCACGCTCCCGAACCCGTCGGGCGAGATGATTCGCACGATCATGGACGAGGCCCTCGAGGCCAGTCTCCAGGTGCGAACGGTCCCGCCGGTCCACGGCCTGTTCGACGGGACGTGGAACGCCCATCGTGTCCGCGACATCCAGGTCGAGGACCTCCTCACCCGCGAGCAGGTCACGACCCACGCCCCGCAGGTCGCCGAATCGATCCGCGACCAGGTGGTGATGGTGACCGGCGCCGGTGGGTCGATCGGCTCCGAGCTGGCTCGCCAGGTCTACGCCTTCCGGCCGAAGCAGCTCGTCCTCGTCGACCGGGCGGAGAGCCCGCTCTACATGATCCAGCGCGAGCTCGAGCTGCGGCGGATGGACGGTCGCGGCGGAGGCGAGCTGTCCGTGAACATCGCCAACGTCGCGAGCCGCGCGGTCATGGCCCGCCTGATCTCGTCGACCCGCCCAGCGGTCATCTTCCACGCCGCCGCGTGCAAGCACGTGCCGATGATGGAGGAGCACCCCTCGGAGGGCGTCCAGGTCAACGTCGGGGGGACGATGGCGGTGCTGTCGGCCGCCGTCGAGGCCGACGTTCCGCGGTTCGTCCTCGTCTCGACCGACAAGGCCGTCGAGCCGTCGAGCGTCATGGGGGCGACCAAGCGGCTCGCCGAGTGGCTGGTCGCCGATGCGGCGCAGAAGACGGGGCGGACGTACGTTGCGGTCCGCTTCGGGAACGTCCTCGGCTCGGCCGGGAGCGTGCTGCCGATCTTCCAGAGCCAGCTCGAGAACGGCGAGGCCATCACGGTCACCCATCCCGAGATGACCCGCTACTTCATGACGATGCAGGAGGCCGGCTGGCTGATTCTCGATGCGGCCGCGATCGGGCGACCGGGCGATCTCTTCGTCCTCGACATGGGCGAGCCGGTCAAGATCCTCGACATGGCCCGCGACCTGATCCGGCTGACCGGTCACGACGAGGGAAGCGTCCCGATCCGGTTCACCGGCCTCCGGCCCGGCGAGAAGCTCCACGAGAGCCTGTTCTACAAGACCGAGACGGTCGAGCCGACCGCGGTCGAGAAGATCCTCCGCGTCAACGAGGCAGTGCCGCCCGCCGACGTCTCGAGCCGCGCCCGGCGGCTCCTGGAGCTCGCCCTCGGCGACCGGGACGGCGAGCTGCGGACGACGCTCTTCGACCTGGTGAGCAACTGGTCGCCCAAGCGCGAGATCACCATCGAGACCGCGCCCCCGGTGCCGGTGATGGCCCAGGCGTCACCGGCCCACGACGAGACCGGAGCGGTCGAGGAGCCGGCCCACGCCGGACGCTCGATCGACGCCGGCGACGCGGTGCCGATCGGCTGATCGCCAGGCCGACGCGCGTTTGACTCATCGTCGAGCAAACGCGCCAGCGACCGCTCGCGCGTCAGGCGGGCGGCCCTCCGGGCGTGGCCGCGTGGACCTCGACGCGGCCGAGGCCGCGGGTGGACAACTCGGAACGGAGCTGATCCGGGGTTCCGGCGAGGATCGGGAACGTCCCGTAGTGCATGGGCACGACATCGGTCACGCCGAGGAGCTCCGTCGCCAGGGCGGCACCCGCAGGCCCCATCGTGAAGTGGCCGCCGATCGGCAGGAACGCGAGGGTGGGCCGGTACCGCTCGCCGATCAGCCGCATGTCGCCGAAGACATCCGTGTCGCCGGCGAAGTAGAAGCGGAAGCCGTCGCTGAGCTCGACGATCAGGCCGACCGGTGACCCGAAGTAGATCGGTGACTCGGCGCCGGCGTACAGGTCGCCGGACGAGTGGTCGGCCCGGACCATCGTCACGCTCACCCCGGCGACCTCGACGGTTCCGCCGATGTTCATCCCGATCACGTCGTCGGGGCGAGCGTAGTTCCGGCTCAGCCACAGGCTCATCTCGTGCATGGAGGGCCAGGCCGGGTGGGTCCTGCTGGCAACGACGAGCGCGTCACCGAAGTGATCGAAGTGGCCGTGGGTGACGAGCAGCGCATCACATCGGTCGACGGTGTCGGCGGCTCTCGGGCTGCTCGGGTTGCTGAACCACGGCTCGAACAGGACGGTCCGGTCCTCGGGCGTCGTGAGCTCCCAGCATGAATGGCCGTACCAGGTGAATGACGCGTTGCCGGGCAGTGCCATCGCGGGGCCTCCACGGGGTGGGGACTGAAGTCGGGATCGGTGGTGTCGGTCGATGATGGCGCGCCCGGCCGACCCCTGCAGGGCTGCTGGCGGTCCATCCCGCGCGAGCCTCGTAATCTGGCGCCGGGACCGTCGGGACGATCGGGTCACCTGACAAGACCGGTTCGGCATGGCAGACTTCCGCCCGGCCGCCGACCCCGGACGCACTCGCCGCCGCTCACGCGAGCGAGACCCAGCGGGCCGGCCCCGTTCATCCGCCCCTGGTGTGCGCGCGTCACCGCGTGCGCCGTCCTGCCCGGCCGGGCGCGGTCATCGATCGTCGGCGCGTGGTTGTTGCGCGCGCCGTCCGGCAGAAAGGAGCAGGGGCACCGCCTCGGCGCGCGCCCATCACCTCGTCATGCGGAAGCTCTCTCGTGCACTCGTCGTCGCGTCATTCGCGGCAATCATCCTTCCGGCCACGGCCTTCGCGGCGTGGCCCGTCGCCAGCCGGGCTGCCTATGTCAGTCAGTTCGCCAGCCGCCACCATCCGGCCGTCGACATCGCCGCCCACAAGGGCGTGCGCGTCGTCCCGATCCGGTCCGGCAAGACCGTCTTCGCGGGCTGGAAGGCCAACTGCGGCGGTCGCCAGGTCTGGGTCTACCACGGCCATGGCCTCTACTCGGCCTACTACCACCTCAGCTCGCTCTCGACCCATCGGGGCGAGCTGGTCACCGGCGGCGCGGAGACGATCGGCTACGTCGGTCGGACCGGTTGCGCGTCCGGTGCCCATCTCCATGTCGAGGTGTGGCACGGTCGGCCATGGGCCAGGGGCTCGTATCGCGTGAACCCGTGGCGCTACGTCGACAACGGTCGCCTGCTGCCGCGGCGCTACGGCTGATCCACGTCCGGACGGGCGAGGGGCCCGATCCGGAGTCGACGCTTCACGAGGAGCCCGCGACGGTCGTCGCGGGCTCCTCGGCTACACTCGGACGGTGCCTGCCGAGCGGATCGCCGAGAACCTCGCCTTCATCAACTGGACGGTCCTGACCGGCCTGGCGATCGGCTCGTTCGTCGCCGTCGCCCTGGCCCGCCTCCGGACCGAGGCGACCCGCGGGTTCCTCGCCTTCACGGCGGCCTGCGCCGTCGTGCTCGGTATCCTCGCGTTCCTCTCGGACCAGGCCCTTCCGATCCCCGGCCTGGGCTCGCCGATCCGGATCGACCCCGCGTTCGACGCGCCCCGCCGCGTCGCCCTCGGCGCATTCTGCGTCCTCGCGGCCCTCTACACGGTGGCCCTCGCCGGTCGTCGGCGCGCACCGGCCCTGGCCTTTGCCGGGCTCGCCGCCGCCGCCGCAACGCTCGTCTTCGGGGCGCTTGCCTGGACCGGCGGCACGGCCCTGGCGGTTCCTCTCCTGCTCCAGCTCGTCGTCCTGGCGGCGGCCACCGGTGGCGTCTTCGCCGCGATGATCCTCGGCCACTGGTACCTCGTGACGCCGAAGCTGCCCGAGGCTCCGTTGATCCTGATCTCCCGCGGGCTCCTCGCGATCGTGGCGCTCCAGGTCGTCCTGTTCGCCGTGTGGGTGTCGACCGGCGCAGGGCCCGGTGGCGGCAGCCCGTTCGCCGTCCTTGCCGGTCCGTGGGCCCTGTTCGTCTGGCTCCGCCTGATCGTCGGGCTGATCTTCCCCCTCGTCGTGTCGTGGGCGGCGGTCCAGACGGCCCGTTCGCGCTCGATGGAGTCGGCGACCGGGCTGCTGTACATCAATGTCGGGACGATCGCCGCCGGAACGATCCTCGCGGCGGGGCTCTACTTCGGCGCCGGCCTGCTCGTGTGAGGGTTCGATGAAGAACGACCGCGGCTGGCTGCCCGGAGAGCGCGACGTCGAGTGGATCGAGTCGGTCGCGGCGCCGCTCGCGCCCGTGTTCGAGGCGATCGAGGCGGCGTCGGTCGCCGGACCGGACCGGATCCCGATCGTCGACCGCGACAGCGGGCGGGTCCTGGCAGCGCTCGCGGCCGGCCGGCGGAGGATCGTCGAGGTGGGGACGGCGTACGGCTACTCGACGCTCTGGCTGGCCTCGGGCCAGCCGGCGGACGGCCGGATCGCGACGATCGATCCCGACGTGTCGCGAACGGACATGGCCCGTTCGTGGTGGCGCGAGGCCGGCGTCACCGACGAGCGGATCACGGTCGTCACCGCCAGGGCGCTCGAGGCGTTCGCCGCCGATGAGCCGGCGCTCGCCGGTCCGTTCGACCTCGCCTTCATCGACGCGCTGAAGCCCGAGTACGTGGGCTACCTCGAGGCGCTCATTCCGCGGCTGGCGCCCGGGGCGCTGCTGACGGCCGACAACGTCCTCTGGAGCGGCCGCGTCGCCGACCCCTCCAACGGTGACCGGGACACCGTGGCCCTGCGAGCGTTCGTCGAAACGGTGCTCGCCGATCCGCGGTTCAGCGCGACGGTCCTGCCGGTCGGGGACGGTCTCCTCGTCGCCGGCTACCGCGGCTGAGCGACCCGGTGGTCGCCGTCCAGATCCGCGTCCGGGTCCGGCTCTTCGCGATCCAGCGCGAGCTCGCGAAGACCCGCGAGGTCGCCCTCGAGCTCGCCGACGGCGCGACCGTCGAGGACGCCTGGCAGGCCGTCGCCGCGCGATACCCCGTGCTCGGGCCGGGCCGACCCTCGCTGCGGTTCGCCCGGAACGGTGACTACGCCGATGCCGCGACCCCGCTCGCGGATGGCGACGAGGTCGCGTTCATCCCGCCGGTCAGCGGCGGCGCGGACGTGCGGCGGATCCTCGAGATCGTCGAGGCCCCCTTCGCGCGGTCGATCCTGGCCGACCTCGAGGATCGGCTCGCGACGGACGAGGACGGTGCCGTGGTCGGGTTCCTCGGCCGGACCCGGGTCTCGCCGGGCACGCCCGCTCCGGGCCAGGAGGCGGAGGCCGCGCGGCATGCCGGACGATCCGTCGAATCGCTGGGCTACGAGGCCCACGAGACGATGGCCCTGCGGGTGCTGGCCGCGATCGCCGACGAGATCGACGAGCGGTTCGGCGTCGAGCGGCTCGCGATCGTGCATCGGACCGGCGAGGTCGGCCTCGGCGAGGCAAGCATCGCGATCGTGGCCGTCGCGCCGCACCGCGACGCGGCGTTCCGGGCGGCCCGCTACGCGATCGACGAGACGAAGGCCCGGGCGCCGATCTGGAAGGCCGAGCGGTTCCGCGACGGTCACGTCTGGATCGGCGAGCCGGCGCGGGAGCGGGCGGCCGACCCGATCCCCGGCGAGGCCTGACCGCGCGACCCGAAATCGGCCGCGCATCCACCGGTCGGCTGAGGCATCCTTCGGCCATGGCCGCCGATCTCGGACCCCTCGAGCGCCTGACCGAGCGCTCCGAGACGCTGGCCGGTGCGTGGGCCGGGCGGGCCCGCGGCTCGACGACGGTCGGACGGGAGCGGGCGCTCCTCCGGATGTTCGGCATCAGCGGTCTCGACGCGGCCGGCCGACCGCTCGCCTGGTCCGTCGTCGATCGCTATCTCGCCGGCGGGCCCGACCGGCTCGGTGGAGGCATTGTCCTGCCGTTCGCGATGGCCCTCGCGGAGTACGACCTCGACCCCCAGCGCCTCGCCCTCGACGTGGCGTCGGGCGCCGTCGATCTCGGGATGGAGGCGGCCCTGCTCCGCGAGCCGGATCGTCGGGCGATCGCCGAGGAGGAGGCCGTTCGTCTCGTGGCGACCGCGATCGAGCGGATCGATGCCAACCGGACCGCCCGCGCCGAGCTGATCGACGTGCTCGGCGAGCCGCGCCGCCCGTGGATCGGCGCGGCGATCGGCGAGCCGGACCTCGCGGGCGCGCTGGACGAGGCACGGGCGGCGGTCGATGCCGGTGTCGACCTGCTCGACGTCGAGGTGCCGATCGGTCGCGAGCTCAGCGACCGGCTCAAGCGAGCCGGCCTCGACGTCCCGATCTGGCAGCCGAAGACCGGGCCCCCAGCCACGCGGGACGCGATCGATCTGGCGCCGACCGGGAGCCAGCGGGCCCTCGGCGGCCTCCGCCGCGCGCTCGACGAGGCGGCCGCCCAGCGCCGGGGCTATGTCCGGCTCGGGATGGTCGCCCCACCGCTGGGCGCCCCGGAGGGTTCGGTCGTCGCCGGGTTCGAGCGGATCGACGTCGCCCGGTCGGACCCGCTCGTCGAGATCGTCGACGGCCACGTCGCCCCCGACCGCGCCCTTGCCGACCATGCGTTCGGCCAGGCACTGCTCGCCCGCGCCGGGGTGGCGGTGGTCGTCGGGGCGGGGCCGCTTGTCGTGGGGCCGGACCTCGCCCAGGGTGTCCCGTCGGATCCTGCGGTCCGGGCGGGGCGGGCGCTCGCCCTCCAGCTCGTCGCGGTCGCGATCGCCCGCGGCAACGGCCTGCCGAACGAGCAGATCCTCATCGGCGCGCTGACGCCATGGCTCGTCGAGGAGCGCGATCCCGTGGCCAGGGCCATCGGCGAAATCGCCCTGCGCCGGGCCCTGTTCCCCGAGCACGGACTCGTCTTCGACGAGCCGCGACCGATCGCCGGACCCGCCGCGGAGCTCTGGCCCGCCCTCGTGTCGGGCGTCCAGCCCGGCGACGCCACCGCGGCCGTCGTCCGATATCGACCCGATCGCCGGACCATCCGGGCCGCTCGGACGGCCGCGTCCGTGGCGAACGACGTGGCCGCGGCACTGAAACCGGCGACCCTCACCGGCGCCGCCCAGGCGCACGGCCGGGCGACGGCCGAGGCGGCCCTCCGGACGCTGGAGCACCTGGCCGACGACGGCTGGCGGGCGGTGATCGGCGACAGCCCCGCGCGGGCCGGCGGCCCACGGATCGGTGCCGATGCCGTCGCCGAACGGTCGGACTCGTTCGATCCGCTGGCGCGGGAGCTCAGCCGGGCCGGTTGAGGGCTCGCCTCAGGGCAGTGCCCGGATCGCCTCCACGACGGCGTCCGTCGGCGGGCCGTCGAAGACCACCGGGCGGATCGAGTACACGACGTCGTCCTTCGCATACACATATTCGTTCCGGCTCGACTCGGGGAACGGATCGTTCGCGACGAGGGTCACCTTCTTGCCCCCGAGCGTCTGATCCTCCCGGCCGACGGTCGTACCGGTCGACGCGATCCGGGCGCGCGCCAGCCGGGCTGCCGAGGCGCCCGGGACGCGGAATGCCACGATCGCCGCCCCGGGCAGCTCGCTCGACGCGGCGAACGCGACGTCGATCTGATCGACCCTGACCCCAATCTCCGATGCCAGCCCCTGGAGCTCGCCCGGGCAGACGAAGCTGCACATGTCTCCGCCGGTCGGGATCGCGCTGCCCGGGAGCGTGAACCGCTGGACCGGCTTGCCGGCGATCGTGGCCGGCAGAAGGAGGTCCAGCCGCGGCCGGCGCATGAACCCGATCGCAGCTTCGACCTCGGTCTGGCGGTCGATGGGCCCGGCGAAGACGTAGACGAGCTGGTCCAGGACGACGACATGGACGTCCCGGGCGGCGTCGCCGCTCCAGCGGAGGCGGCGGACGGTCGTTCCGGCGACCGTGCGCGTCGTGACCGTCGCGCCGGGCGACGTCGACGCGTACGCGACCGCGAACATCACCGCCAGGTCGGTCGGGTCAACGCCCCGGATGCGCAGGTCCGTGACGGAGATCCCGGAGCAGCAACCGGTGAAGGCACCCTCGAGATCGCTCGCCGGACGGCCCGAGCGGTCGAGCAGGGCCCGGAACAGCGCCGCCGCGTCGCTCGACGCGGCCGTGAGCTCCTCGACGTCGATCGGCTGGCTGCCGCCGCCCACCATGAAGGCCGGCAACCGCGCCTCCATCTCCGTCCGGACACGGGCGGTCGGGATCGGGCCAAGGCTCGTCGACGGCGCGGGCGATGGCGCCGCAACCGAGGTCGTCGGGGTCGCGCCGGCGGAGGCCCGCGCGGCCTCGTTCGGGTTGAGCGTCCGCGTCGCGGACGGACTCTCCGCGGCGGTCGCCGGGGACGAGCCCGGTCCAACCGGGTTCGACCCGACCGGCGCGGCGCAGCCGGTCACGACGATCCCGAACGCGACGATGGCCGTGCGAACCCGCGGCACGAGCTGCAATCCCAGTCCTCGAGGCGGCCGACTCCAGGCCGATCAGGTGGCGCGAGGATCGGCGCCCGGGACTCGCCTGTCCAGCCGGACGTTCGGCTGGTGTGGTGGGTCTCAGCCGCCGGACACGGCGGGGATCACGTGGACCGTCGCGTTCGGCGGGAGCGGGGTGTCGAGGGCCGCCATCTCGCCGTCGACGAAGACGTTGATGTGCGTGCGGATCCTCGGCCCGCTGTCCACGAGGCGGTTGCGGAGCCCGGGCGTCAGCTCGTCGAGCCGGTCGATCGCCTCCGCGACGCTCGTCGCCTCGATCTTCGTGGAGCGGCTCGTCCCGGGGATCAGCGAGACGAGCGAGCGCGGGAGGATCACGGTGACGGCCACGTCGATGCCCTCAGTCGACCTCGATCGCCTGGACGCCCCAGATCGCCGGCAGATTGTCGGCGATCCGCTGCCACGTGGCGCCCTCGTCCGTCGAGCCGTAGAGCTGGCCGGTGCTGGTCCCGAAGTAGATACCCGCCGGATCGCGGCGGTCGACGGACAGGGCCTCCCGCAGGACGGCGACGTAGGCGTTCTCCTGGGGCAGGCCGGTCGACTGGCGCTCCCAGCTGTCGCCCCGGTCCCGGGTCCGCCACACGGCGAGCGCGCCGCCCGGCGCAAACCGGCCCTCCTCGGGGTGGCTCAACGGGATGACCCAGGCGGTCGATGCCTCCCGCGGATGGGTGCCCATCACGAACCCGAACTCGGACGAGAGGCCGCGGCTGATGTCGGTCCACGAGCGACCGGCGTCGCCGGACCGGTAGACGCCGCAGTGGTTCTGCTGGTACAGGCTGTCAGGCTCGGCGGCCGCCATGACGAGCTTGTGGACGCACTGGCCCGTCTCCGGGTGCGGGTTCGGCGAGTTGCAGTCCACCACACCGCGGTTGCGCGCCTCCCACGTCGTCCCGGCGTCCTCGGTGGCGAACGTGCCGACCGCGCTGATCGCGACCCACATCCGGTCGGCGTCGTCCGGGTGGGGCACGATCGTGTGGCAGATCAGCCCGCCCGCACCGGGCTGCCAGCCCGGCTCCTGCCGGCTCGGGTGCTCGCGAAGGCCCGCAACATGGGACCACGTCCTGCCGCCGTCCCCGCTCCGGAACAGGCCGGCCGGCTCGACGCCGGCGTAGATCGCGCCATGGGCGGGGGTCACGTTCCAGACCGTCGGGATCGACGGGCCGTCGTCGCCGTAGGTCATCCCTTCCGACGAGTGGCTCCAGGTCGTGCCGAGGTCGTCCGATCGGAACACTGCCGGCCCGTACCACTCCGACCCGCCGCCGGCGTAGATCGAGCCGGTGGACGGGTCCCACTGGAGGTCGTGGATCGGCCAGCCTTCGCAGAGCGGTTCCGACATGGACCACCCGGTTCGGTCGCGCCCACCGTCGACGATGAAGGCGCCCTTCCGGGTGCCGACGAGGATCAGCGTGCGGGTCATCGGGTCCTCCTGGCCAGTTCAGCGTGATCAACGGTGGAGACGATCGTCCCCGGAGTTTCTCATCGCGAACCTGGACCCGAGGTCAGTTTCCCGCCTTGAACGGGTAGACGACCCAGCGATCGGTCGTGACGGCGTGGAAGTCGGGGGCTCCCGGCACCTGGGAATGGGTCGGCTTGTAGTGGAGCACGACCGTCGTCGGCAGCCCGCCGGCCTGGCGGACCCGCTGGGTGACGGCGTGGATCGTGGTTCCGCTGTCCCAGACCTCGTCGACGATCAGGACCCGCTGGCCGCGGAGGAGAGGATCGGCCGGGAACTGGAGGAACGTCGGCTTCGGCCCGGGATGGCCCTCGTCGTCGTAGTACTCGACGGCCGCGACGAGGATGTTCCGGATCCCGAGGCGGTAGGCGAGCATCCCGGCCGGGACGAGCCCGCCGCGGGTGATCGCGAGCATGACGTCGTAGTCCGCCGGAACGCGGGCCGCGAGATCGGCCACCAGGTCGGACAGCGCGTCCCAGCTGACGTGGTCCTTGTCGATCGCAACACTCATCGGTCGATCCCGTCCTCCTCGCTCGTGTCGTCGCTCAGGCGCCGGTTCCGGCCGGGCCGGCCCGCCGGATCGCGTCGATCGTCGCAGGGTCGTCCAGCGCCGACAGGTCGCCTGGGTCGAGCCCCAGCCAGGCCGCCCGGACGACCCGCCGCATGATCTTGCCCGACCGCGTCTTCGGCAGGGCGGGCACGACGGCGACGGTCTCCGGCCGGAGCGTCTTGCCGAGATCGTCGACGACCCGTCGGGCGATCGCCGCCCGGAGCGCGTCGTCGTCGGTCTCTCCGCGACGGAGGGTGCAGACCACGACGATCGTCTCGCCCTTGATCGCGTGCGGGACGCCGATCGCCGCGGCCTCGACGACCGCGGGATGGGCCGTCGCCGCGGCCTCGACCTCCGCCGGGCCGACGCGCTTGCCCGCGACCTTGAGCGTGTCGTCCGAGCGGCCGCGGATGTACCAGTAGCCGTCGTCGTCGACGATCGCCCAGTCGCCGTGGACCCAGGTGCCCGGAAACCGCCTCCAGTACGTCTCGAGGTAGCGGTCCGGGTCCTGCCAGAAGCCACGGGTCATGCCCGGCTCCGGCGCTCGGATGACGAGCTCGCCGACGGCCCCGCGGAGCGAGCGTCCCTCGGGATCGGCGACGTCGGCCGCGGTGCCCGGGCACGGGCCGTTGAACGAGATGGGCCGGATCGGCGTGAGCAGGTTGCAGCCGACGATGCCGCCCGCCACCTCCGTGCCGCCCGAGTAGTTCACGACCGGGCAGCGACCCCCGCCGACCTCGCGGAAGTACCACCACCAGCTGTCGGGATCCCAGGGCTCGCCGGTCGAGCCGAGGACGCGGAGCGCCGACAGATCGTGGGCGTGGACGGGATCTGCGCCGTGCGGGATGAGCGCCCGGATGACCGTCGGCGACAGGCCGAGGTGGGTGATCCGGTGACGGGCAACGAGACCCCAGATGCGATCCGGGCCCGGGAAGTCGGGCGCGCCTTCGTAGAGGACGAGCCGGGCGCCGAGCAGGAGGGCCCCGGAGATCGCCCACGGACCCATCATCCAGCCGAGGTCCGTGAACCAGAAGAGGCCGTCGTCACGGCGCAGGTCGAACGTGTGGGCGAGGTCCTCGGCCGCCTTGATCGGGAACCCGCCATGGACGTGGACGGCGCCCTTCGGACGGCCGGTCGTCCCCGACGTGTAGATGAGCATGTACGGGCTCGAGGGAGCCGTCGTCACCGGGATCGGACCGCTCCGGTCCGGGTCGACGTCCCGGATCGCCTCGTCCCACCAGCGGTCGCGCCCTTCCTCCCATGGCGTCTCGGGCGCCCGGTCGCCGAGCCGCCGGACCACGATCACCCGGTGAACCGACGGGGTCAACGCAACCGCCGCGTCCGCCACTGCCTTCATCGGGACGGGCGATCCGCGACGGAGGAAGCCATCCGCGGTGATCAGAAGCGACGCCTCGCAGTCCCCGAGACGGCTCGCCACGGCCGGCGCGCCGTAGCCGGAGAAGATCGGCGTGAAGATAGCCTCGAGCCGCCCGAGGGCAAGGACCGCGATCACGGTCTCGACGAGCATCGGCAGGAAGATCCCGACCCGGTCGCCGGCCCGGACCCCCTGGTCGCGGAGCATCTGCGTCGCCGCGTAGACCGCCGACCGCAGCTCGGCGTTCGTCAGCCGGCGCACCTCGCCGTCCTCGCCCTCCCACGCGAGCGCCTCGCCGTCCGGATCGCGCGCCGCCCGCGGCTCGACGGCCGCGATCGCGTGGTTGAACGCGCCACCGATCCACCAGTCGGCCCACTCGGGCCCGCGCGACAGGTCGAGGGTCCGCTCCGGGCGCCGCTGCCACGCGAGACCGAGGTCGTCCGTGGCCGCGCCCCAGAACCAGGCCGGGTCGGCGACGGCATGCGCCTGGAGCGTCTCGAGGTCACCGGCCCCGGTCGTTCGAAGGAACGTCGCGAGCCGGGAGTCGCGGAGCAGCTCGGGCGTCGGGCGCCACGCAGCGTCCGGGACGTCGCGGCCGAAGGTCGGGCGGTCGACCCTGCTCGCCATCCCGGCCAGCGTACGACAAGCGACGGATGGCGCGTATCGTGTGCTGCCGATGGCTCCGATCGATCTGCGCTCCGACACGGTCACCCGGCCGACTCCGGCGATGCGCGAGGCGATGGCCGCGGCCGAGGTCGGTGACGACCAGTTCGGCGAGGACCCCTCGATCAACCGCCTCCAGGAGCGGGTCGCGGCGATGCTGGGCCACGAGGCCGGCCTGTGGTTCCCGACCGGCACGATGGCCAACCAGGTCGCGATCCGGACCCTGACGCGGCCCGGCGACGAGGTCGTCGTCGCGCGGGAGGCGCACATCCTCTGGCACGAGACCGGCGGCGCGTCGGCGACCAGCGGCGTCCAGCTGACCGAGATCGGCGAGGGAGGCGGGCGGTTCACCGCCGACGAGGTCGCCCGCGCTCGCAAGCCGCGCGGCCACATGCTCCTGCCGCCGACGACGGTCGTGTCCGTCGAGAACACCCACAACCGAGCCGGCGGGGTGGTCTGGACGGACGTCGAGAGTCTCGCGATCACGGCGGTCGCCCGCGATCTGGAGCTGGCGACGTTCCTGGACGGCGCCCGCCTGTGGAACGCGGCGGAGGCAGTCCGGGTGCCCGTGGCGGAGCTGGCAGGCCACTTCGACGTCGTCAACGTCGCGTTCTCGAAGGGGCTCGGCGCGCCCGGCGGCTCGATGCTCGCCGGCTCCCGCGCATTCATCGACGCGGCGGTCCGCTACCGGCGGATGGCCGGTGGCGCCATGCGACAGGTCGGCGTCTTCGCGGCAGCCGCCGAGTACGCCCTGGATCACCACCTCGACCGGCTGACCGAGGACCACGCGAACGCCCGCCTGCTCGCGGACACCCTCGCGGCCTCGCCCGCGATCGACCTCGACCCTGACGCGGTCCAGACGAACATCGTCGTCTTTCGCATCGCCGATGGGGCGGACGATGCACCCACCGTCGTCGCCCGGGCGCGCGAGGCCGGCGTGCTCGTCGTCGCGTTCAACGCCCGGACGATCCGGGCGGTCACGCATCTCGACGTCACACGCGACCAGGTCGCCGAAGCGGCAAATCGGCTCGTCGCGGCAGCGGAGGGACCGTCATGACGTTCGAGCGAGGCACGCCGCCACCGGAGCACGCCCAGCCGCCGGCTGGTCCGATCGCCGGCGCGGACGCCGGCGGCCCGACGCCGGTCCAGATCCGGCTGCAGATCCTGACGACGGAGCATTGGTCGCTCCTCGCGTCGCGCAGCCTTGCGTGGAACGAGTCATTCACCAGGGCCGGGATGTACCTCACGACGCTGTCGGCGACCCTCGTCGCCCTCGGCCTGATCGGAGGGATCGACGGCTTCGGCGACGCCTTCTTCGTCTTCGCGCTCATCATCCTGCCGATCGACCTGTTCGTCGGCTTCGCGACGTTGGCGCGGATGAGCGCGGCCAACTACCACGACGCCATGACCGTGTACGGGATGAACCGGATCCGGGGCGCATATCTCCAGATCGCGCCCGACCTGGAGCCGTACTTCGTCATGGGCGTCCACGACGATCCGACGGGGATCGGCGTCACGATGGCCGTCCCGCCGACGACGCCGACGATCGTCCACATCCTGGCGGCAACGCCCTTCCTGATCACGGTCCTGAACTCGGTCCTCGCAGGAGCCATCGTCGCCGTCGCGCTCGTGGGCTTCACGTCGGTGGGTTCGGGGGCGACCCTGGTCGCCGCCCTCGTGACTGCCTTCGTCGTCACGGTCGTCCAGGCGATCATCGCTCGCGGCCAGATCCGTCGCGGCCAGGGGCTGGTCCGACCCATGTTTCCGACACCGGGCGCCGGCGACCGGGGGGAGGCGTGACGGCAGAGCCGGTCGCGCATCGGCGGCGCGAGCGCCGCGCCGGGGGCGGCGTCCCCCAGCTTCCGTTCCGGACCCTGACGAACCCGTTCACGCCGCTCGAGGTCCTCTCCGCGGACCACGTCGAGGACATCCACGGCGCGTCGCTCCGGATCCTCGCCGAAGTCGGCGTCGAGGTCCTCGGCGACCGCGCGATCGACCGGCTGGCGGCGGCCGGGGCGACGGTCGAGCGGTCGACACGGCGGGTCCGGCTGGATCCGGGCCTCGTCGAGGGGGCGATCGCATCGGCGCCCGCGACCTTCACGCTCCACGCGCGGAATCCGGAGCGGAATGTCGTGCTGGGCGGGCGGAACCTCGTCTTCTCGTCGGTCGGCGGCCCGGCGTTCGTGACGGACCTCGATCGCGGCCGTCGAGCGGGCAACTGGCAGGACTTCCGCGACTACGTGTCGCTGATCTCCGCGCTCAACGTGATCCACCAGGAGGCGGGCGGCCCGCTCGAGCCGACGGACCTGCCGGTGGAGACGCGGCATCTCGACATGTACGGCTATCTCGCGGCGACCCTCGACAAGACCTGGCACTGCCTCGGGTTCGGCTCGACGGTCGTCGAGGACGCGCTGGAGATCGTCGCGCTGGCCCGCGGCGTCGACCGCGACGCCCTCGCCCGGGAGCCGAGCCTGATCACGATCATCAACACGAACTCGCCGCTCCGGCTCGACGGGCCGATGGGCGACGGGCTGATCGCAATGGCCGAGGCAGGCCAGGCGGTCGTCGCGACGCCGTTCACGCTGGCCGGGGCGATGACGCCGGTCACCCTGGCCGCGGCGATCGCCCAGCAGAACGCCGAGGCGCTGTTCTGCGTCGCGCTGACCCAGATCGTCCGGCCGGGGGCACCCGTCGTGTACGGGGCGTTCACGTCGAACGTCGACATGCGGACGGGATCGCCCGCCTTCGGCACGCCGGAATACGTGAAGGCCGCGATCGCCTCGGGCCAGATGGCTCGTCGCTACCGGCTGCCGTGGCGGTCGTCGAACGCGACCGCGTCGGTCGTCGTCGACGCCCAGGCGGCCTACGAGTCCGAGATGGCCGTGTGGGGCGCGGTCATGGGCGGCGTGAACCTGTTGTACCAGGGCGCCGGCTGGCTCGAGGGCGGGTTGACCGCGTCGTACGAGAAGCTGATCGTCGACGCGGAGATCCTCCAGATGATGTCCGAGGTGCTCCAGCCGGTCGTCGTCGACGATGCGTCCCTCGGTGTCGACGCGATCGCCGAGGTCGGTCCCGGAGGGCACTTCTTCGGCTCGGCGCACACGCTCGAGCGGTTCGAGACGGCGTTCTACCGGCCGATCCTGTCGGACTGGCGGAACTACGAGACCTGGGCGGACGATGGCGGCCGAACGGCGACGGAGCGGGCGAACGGCGTCTGGAAGCAGCTCCTTGCGGAGTTCGAGCCGCCGGCCTTCGATGCCGGCAGGGCCGAGGCGATCGAGGACTACATCGCGCGGCGCAAGAGGGAGGGCACGTGACGACCCAGACACGCCTCGACGAACCGGTCCGTTCGTTGTTCGAGCGGATCGCGGAACCGGCATCGAGGACGACGCCGGACCTCGACGCGATCGGAGCAGCGCTGTCCGCCCTCGCCGCGGACACCGACTACCTCTCGGGCTGGGTGGCGCGACTCGGTGGTCGCAGCGGCGCGCTGCCGATCCATGCGCCGGAGCGCGGACCGCGGCTGATGATCGTCCACCGGGCCGAGGGCGAGATGAGTGCCGTTCACGATCACGGGACGTGGGTCGCCGTCAGCCCGGTCGTCGGCCTCGAGACACATCGACGATGGCGCGTCGTCCGCGAGGACGGATCGGAACCGCGGGTCGAGCTGGAGGACGACGCCGGCCTCGCCGCCACGGAGGTCGCGACGATGCTCCCGCCCGACGACGTCCACGACCACGGCCACCTCGTGGGCCGCGGTGCCCCGGCCCACGTCCTGATCCTGCTCGGCGACGACCAGACGCGGTACGTCCGGAACGAGTGGGACCTCGCGACGGGCCGCCACCGCCTGCTGGCGGTCGGCGATGGCGGTCGTTGGCTGGCGAGCGAGCCGTTCCCCCGCGCCTGATCGCCGCCCGGGCCAGCCGACAGCTAGCCCTTCGAGCCCGTGCCGAAGTCCGTGGTCTTCATGACCTTCCCGGAGCGGTCGTACGTCCTCCAGGTGCCGACCTGGCGGCCGCGGTCGAACGCGCCGGATCGCATGACCGAGCCGTCGAGTCGGAAGAACTCCCAGTCGCCGTGCATCTCGCCGTCGAGATGCGACCCACGGAGCTTGACCTTGCCGTTGTCGTAGCGCTCGACGTGGGGAACCGGCTCGGACCTCGTCGCCATCACCCAAGTATCGGTCGCGATCGGCCGCTCCGCGGGCCGCCGTCAGCGCCGGCCTGAAACTCGCCATTGACAGACGTGTCGCCGATGCCGAGCATCCCGCGCATGTCGACGAACGTGGTTGATGCCCTTGCCGTGGTGCCCATGCTCTCGAGCCTGGACCGGAAGCACCTCGAGAAGCTCGCGAAGGACTTCTCCGAGCGGACGTTTCCGGCCGGTTCGGTGGTCGTCCGCCAGGGCGACGACCGGGGGATCGGGTTCTTCGTGATCGCCGACGGCACGGCCGTCGTGACGGTCGACGACAAGGAGGTCGCGCGCCTGGGACCCGGGACGCATTTCGGCGCCGTCGCGTTGATCGCCGACCGCAAGCGAACGGCGACCGTGACGGCGGAGACGGAGCTGCGGACCTACGTGATGACGCTGTGGGACTTCCGGGCCTTCGTCCAGGGCGACGCCGAGGTGGCGTGGTCGCTCCTGCAGCAGCTCGCCCAGATGGTCCAGCGAAGCTCGTCGTCGCCGACCCACTGACCCCGCCGCGTCAGGCGGTCGGCGCTCCGAGTACATAGAGCGCGAACCCGATCGCCAGCAGGGCGATCACGATCGTCGCCGACCAGGCTAGCGCCTCGGTCAGCGTCAGGCCAAGGAACCTGCGATTGCTCGTCAGCCGGGTCGCGACGAGCCAGACCAGCCCGATAAGCGGGATCGCGAACGGCGGTATCAGGAGAAAGGTCAGGACCATCGCCGAGACCGCGAGGAACGGCAGATAGCGGTCGAGGACCTCGAGCGGCGTCGGCGGGCGGGTCTGCCTCGGCCCGTCGGTCGTCGGGTCGGGCTCCGTCACAGGCGCCCCCGGATCTCCCACAGGTCGGGGAAGATCGGCTGGAACAGGGTCGTCCGAAGGTATTCGACGCCTGCCGAGCCGCCCGTCCCGCGCTTCGTCCCGATCGTCCGTTCCACCATCTTCACGTGCCGATACCGCCATTCCTGGAACCCCTCGTCGAGATCCACGAGCCGCTCCGCGACGAGGGCCGCGTCGGCGTCGCCACGGTACACGGCGACGAGGGTGTCCTGGACCCGCGGATCCGGTTCCGGCGGCAGGGTCGCGTCGCGCGCGAGCACGTCGTCCGCAAGTCCGTGGCCGCGCGCGGCCAGGTATCCGAGGAACGAGCCCCACAACGATCGACGGCGCTGGGCCGCCTCGATCCGCGCTCGCCCCGTCGACCCCTCCGGGTGGGCACGGGGCGCGCCCGGGTCGCGACGACCGAGAACCGCTTCGATCTCCCGGAACTGGGCGGACTGGAAGCCGGACGCGGACTCGAGGCGGTCGCGGAAGGACGTGAACTGGAGCGGGGTCATCGTCTCGAGGACGTCGATCTGGGCGACGAGCGTCTTCAGGATCTTCAGGATGCGGTTCAGGAGATGGAGGGTGGTGTCGGTGTTGCCCGCCTCGAGCGTCCTCTGGACCTCCGCGAGCTCGTGGAGCAGCTGCTTGAACCAGAGCTCGTAGACCTGGTGGATGACGATGAACAGGAGCTCGTCGTGCTCCGGCCGGCCATCCTCGCCGGTCGACAGCGGCGTCTGGGCGGACAGGAGCTGCTCGAGCCCCAGGTACGAGCCGTAGGTGACCGCCCGTCGGGTCACGCGGTCTGCCGGTCGTCGTGTCTGGAGGACGGCGATGCGTGGAGGACGGCGAGCACCTGCTCACGGCTCGCCTCCATGTTGTGGATCCGACGACCGTGATCGATCGTCGCGTCGACGACGTCGTCCTCGGTCCCGGTCACGGTCCAGCCGCAGGCGCAGGCGTTCGTGTACTGCGGTTCGTCGGCCATGACGCCCTCCTCAGCCCAGGTTCCGGAACGGCTCGGGCACATACGCGGCGAGTAGCGGGTGCCACGCCGGCGGCAGCTCCGCCGCGACGACGGGATCGTCCTGCACGAGCCAGGCGAGGTGGCGCAGGCCGTGCTCGACGACCGCGCTCGTCGCGATGTCGTGCGGGGCGGCCGTCGCTGTCGAGCGGGCGAGCTCCGCCCGCTCGATCTCGACGCTCGCCATGCCGTCGACCAGCTCGTGCCCGATCACCACCACGAAGCTCAGGATGACGGCATCGCGGTCCCGCCGCCACGACGTCGAGTGGACCAGGATCGGCGGGCCGACGACGTCCCGGACGATCCGGTCGACGACCTCGACCGGGTGCTCGGTCGGGCCGAGCTGGAGGATCCACGGCTGCGGGCCGTCCGGCCCGGTCAGGAGGATCCGGTCGTCGTCCAGCCAGACGACGAAGACCTCGGCCTGGACCGGGCTGTCGACATCCCAGCCGGCTGGCTCGCGACTCATCTCGCCATCCTAGCCATCGTCCGAACCCGCGGGCCGGCAAGCGATCCGTCGCGCGGACCACCGGAACGCTGAGTCGTGCCGGCAGGGTCGCTCACGCGACAATTCGGCCGATCGGCCGATGGATGGTCCGCCCGCGGGCCATCCGATCCCCAGGTGCCCGTCCGAAGAAGAGCGTCCGCCGTTCGCCGATCCCTTGGTCCGCTGTCCGGACCGACATGACCCAGCAATGATCATGACGCCGTCCGCCGAGTTCGCTCCATAGACTCCACCCGTGACGAACCGCGCGATCGCCCATGCCCGGCTCCGCAACAGCCGGCTCCTCGGACCGCCCATGGCGACCGCGCAGGACGTCGTCCGCTGGTGCGGCGCGGTCCAGTCGCAGGACGTGCCGGGCGCGATGTGGGCCGTCGCCCAGCGGATGGACCCGTCCACCACCGTGGAGGACATCGGGGCCGCCTACGACGCCGGCGAGATCGTCCGGACCCACGCGATGCGACCCACCTGGCACTTCCTCGCCCCCGACGAGCTCCGCTGGATCCAGTCGCTGACCGGGCCGCGCGTCCGGCGGGGCAATGCGGCCCTGAACCGCCGGGCGCTCCACCTGACCGACGAGGACTTCGACACGGCCGTCGGCGTGATCCGCGAGGAGCTCCGCGCAGGGCGGATCCGCACGCGCGATGAATTTCGCGCGCCGCTGGCTGCAGCCGGGATCGTCATTCGCGAGCCGCTCGTGCTGGCCTATCTCGCGATGGAGGCCGAGCTGACCTCGGTGATCTGCAGCGGGCCGCGACTCGGCCGGCAGGCGACGACCTATGCCCTCGTCGATGAGCGGATCCCGCCAACGCCCGTGCGCGACCTCGACGACACGCTGCGCGACCTGACCGTCCGCTACTTCACCAGCCACGGCCCGGCTCTCGCCACGGACATGAGCTGGTGGTCCGGCCTGACGGTGACCGACATCCGGCGCGGGATCGAGCTGGCGGGCGACGCGCTGGAGGGGCGGATGGTCGACGGCAAGCCGTACAGGGCTGCAACGGGCACGTTCGATCCGCCCGACGTTCCGACGCCGTTCGTCCGGCTCCTGTCGAACTACGACGAGTACCTCGGCTCGTACAGCGACTATTCGCCGATCACCGATCCGTCCCTGCCGAAGGCGCGGAACGTGTCCGACGTCCTCGGCGCCCACATCGTGGTCCGGGACGGGTTCGTCGTCGGTGGCTGGCGTCGGGCGATCGAGCGTGACCGCGTCGGCGTGCGGGTTACGCTCCTTCTCCCGCTGACATCGGCCGAAGGCGTCGCACTGGAGGAGCAGGCCGATGCGTTCGGGCGGTTCCTCGGCCGGCCGGCCGAGTTGACGGTCGAACGCGGGTGATCGAGCGACCGAGCGATCCCGCGGCGGTCGAACGGCTCCGCCGGCTGTGCCTGTCGCTGCCGGACGTGACCGAGAAGCTCAGCCATGGCGAGCCGACATGGTTCGTGCGGGCAAGGTCGTTCGCGACCACCGCCGATCACCACCACGACGATCGGTTCGCCGTCTGGCTCGCCGCTCCGGCCGGACGCCAGGAGAGCCTTGTCGATACCGACGCCGCGCGGTTCTTCCGCCCGCCGTACGTCGGGCATCGTGGCTGGGTCGGCGTCTACCTCGACATCCCGACCGTCGACTGGGACGAGCTCGCGGCGCTGGTCGCCGACGCCCACGCCACGATCGTGGAGATTCGCCGGAGACCACGATGAGGCGCACGGCCGGCGACGTACGCAGCGCGTCAACCAAGCCTCGAATCCCGCCGGCAAGCATCTCGTCGTTGCTTCACGCGCTCGATGCGTCGAGCGACGGCGGAGTGCCCGGGATCGCCCTCATTCAGGACTGCCTTGACCGTTCGGCCGTCGGTGGACGCGTACGGCGCGCCGCAAGCCGCCGGGCTACGCGGGTCCTCGGCGCCGATTTGCGCGGCGTGACGGCCCTGCCTCGCTGGCAACCGGCTCGGGAGCCGGCGGGACGAGGGGCAACTCGGTCTGATCGGTCAGCCCCGCGAGCAGGATCCCCTGCAGCTCGGCGTCGATCGCCGGGTCCGTCTCGAGCTGGCGGTAGGTGCCCAGACGGCGGTTGACGTCGTCGGTCGCCCGCTCGTCGATCTCCTTCGCCCCGGCCCTCGTCCAGGCCTCCCGGTTGTCGCGGTCGATCAGCGGCGAGGGGAGGAACAGCTCTCGCGGCCAGTGCTCCGTCGTGTGCGGCGACATGATCAGGTGCTGGTCGGCCATCAGCTGGTCGATCAGCTCATTCACCGGCAGGTCGTCTAGCTCCCGGACCTCGCGGACGAAGTGCAGCACCTGACCGCACATCGCGTCGTCGAAGACGAGCTTCGGCAGCGAGAAGACGAGCAGGAAGTCGAGCAACCCTGGGCCGCTGACGCTGTTCACGCCGGCCAGCGCGGCGAGCAGCGCGCTCCCGAACGTCTCCGCCCCTGCCTGGGCATCGAGCGTCTTCGCGTCGGACAGCGCCATATACGACTGGGTCGGCAGGCCGAGTGACCTGGCGACAGCGACGTACGCGACGTCGAGCTGGAGCGCCTCGATGGCCGCCATCGGCGACGACGCGATCTTCATGTGGAACGTCGCCGGCGCCCCGCCGAACAGGACCGGGGCGCCGGGGCGAACGACCTGGGCCATCGTGATCCCGGCGAGGACGTCGATCGTGTGGAAGACGGTCGCGCCGACCAGCGTGACCGGTGCGATCAGGCCCATGAGCGTGACCGGGACGATCTCGACGGGGATGCCGGCCTCGACGCAGTCGATCAGGTTCTGGCAGGAGTCCTCGCTGTACCGGAAGTTGCCGGTCGCGGTGATCGTGAAGATCGACATCGGCCGGGCGCGCAGATCGTCCGCGCCGTCGCGGAACAGCCCCATCATCTCGGCCATCCTGGGCACGCCGTGCTCCGTGAAGGCGCCCGAGACGACCGGCTTCGTCGAGTTCACCAGACACAGGTAGAGCCGCCACGCATCGGAGACCTGCGGCTCGATGTCCGAGGTCGAGAACGCGGTCGCCAGGTACGGGATGTTCGGGAGCCCGTCACCGAGGCGGATGTACTCGGCAAAGTCCTGGCTTCTTGCGAGGCGCGTCTCGCCGGTCCGATGGTCGAGCACCTTCAGGCCGGACGACCCCGGGATGAAGTGGACCCGGTCGTCGCCGAGGTCGGCTCGTTCGTCCCCGTCGCGTCCGTAGAGCTTGAACGACCGTGGCGCGACCCGGATCGCCTCCTCGACGACGTCCCGAGGAAAGAGGACGCGGCCGTCCGCCCGTTGCGGCAGCCCGGCGTCGAGCAGCCGCCGGCGGAGGCCCGTGCCGCGGATCTCCATCCCGTGCGTCGACAGGACACGCTTCGCCTCGTCGACGATCCGGTCGATCAGGGCGGGCTCGAGGATGTTCAGGCTCGGTCGCATCGCGGGCCATGATGCCCGACGGCGAGACCGGTCGACGGTCCAGGCCGTCAGGCCGTCAGCATCACGGCGGCGCGACATCCACGGGCGGCGGCGCCAGCCGGACCGCGAAGTAGTCGCGGGTCGCGGTGTGGCGGTCCTGCGACCAGTCATGCGACCCGTTGCAGGTGTCGGCGATGCATTCCGCAGTCGCGACGATGGCGCCGGATTCGGAGGCCCACGACCCGAGCTTCACCACGAGGTGCGAGTTCGAGCTGTTGCGATCACCGAGATCGAGCTGCCGGCCGCCGATGAAGATTCCGGGGCCTGCCACGCCGCTGGGTCGCCGCCACGCCCGGACCCGGACGCCGTAGGCCGGCGCGTAGCCCAGGTTCCAGACGTGGACCCAGACGTCGTAGCTCCGGTTTTGGTCAAGGACGCCGACGATCCGGCCGCGCAGCTTCGTGTCGAAGTCGCCGCGCCCCACGGCGGGCGGATCCGTCGTGGATGGCGTCGTCAGGATGATGTCCGGGCTCTGGTAGTAGGCGTAGTAGTCGGTGGTCGGCGGAACCACGATGGGCCGCGCGCCGGTGTCGCCGACCCGAGTGCGGATCAACAGGTACGGCAGCATCAGGTTCGAGCGCGGGCCCGTGAACGGGCGGGGCGGCTCGCGGTCGTCCGGCGGCGCCCCGCGGCGGCGCAGCCGCTCCAGCTTGTTGCGCGTCTTGATCAGGTCGGCGCGCAGGGCCTCCGCCTGGGCGACCACCGACGGCGCATCCAGTGGCACGTTGTCGCCCGGGCCGAACGGCGTCCAGGGCGGGATGATGATCTTCGGCGGCCGTTCAGGAGGCTTCGGGAACGGCCGACCACCCGGCGGGCCCGGCGCTCGTCGGCGTCCCATCAGCGCACCGTCCTCCCCGTCGGCGACAACATCGCGTCGAGCATCTCCTGGTCCGTAACCTGGAGGTCGACGTCGTCGCAGCCGGTCGATCCCGGCGGCGGCATGGAGGGGTGGGGCAGGTATTCGTGGTGGAGCCGTTTCAGCGGGTCGTACATAGAGACGTGATGAATGTTGTCGCCGGGCTTGTACCGCTGCGGCACCGTGCAGGGCTCCGCATAGCCGTAGAGATCGCGGACCCGCTGGGCGACGGCCGCCGGAGACAGCGGCCCGGCGAACTGCGAGTACACGGTCAGGATGTCGCTCGGGGCGCAGCGCCACTGGTCGGGCTCCAGGGCTTCCGTCGGCGTCCTCGTGGCGGTCGCGGGGTGAGGGGAGGGCGGCGAGCTCGATGGGTGACGGATGTAGTCCCAGCAGCGGTAGGCGTAGCCGCGGTCGGAGTCGAGGTTGAAGTCCGGCAACGGCGCGGCGTCGTCGTGGCCGACGTAGTCGGTCGCCGTGACCCACGTCCCGCTGAGCTTGCCCATGAGATAGGTGCCGTAGTCGATCGGATTGCCGAGGTGGGCGCCGTCCATCGCCATGAGCTCCGAGGCCACGGCCTCCGTCGCGGCCGGCGTCTGCGCGGTCTCGTACCGCGAGCGGGCGGCGTTCGTCCCCGGCATCGTCCCGTCCATCAGGACCAGGGCGTCCTGGCCCTGGCGGAATGGCCCGGCGTGCGTTCGCGGCGCCTCCCAGCCGTTCTTCCGACCGGCGAGGTTGTGGTCCGGGTAGCGCCACGGCGCGGCGAACTCGCTCGGGCCGAGGGCGCCATCAAGGGGCGCCCCGTTCCAGAACGCCGGCTGGAGATCGGTGAGCATCGCCCGCGGATAGGCCGCATCCAGGCTGAAGCCCAGCGGGGCGCCGCGCGTGGGACCCAGCCCGCTCGGTTCCATGAGCGGGACGTTGACCGCGAATCCGCTGGGGTCACCGAGGTCGGCGCGGGTCTGGAGCCACGGGCCGGCCGGCGTCATCCCGAGGGTCACGAGCCCCATGGAGATCTCCTCCGGCTTCGGCGCGAGGAAGCCCTCGAGGACCAGCGGCTGCCGGGACAGCATGTAGAGGGTCCAGGCGGGGATCACCAGCAACTGGTGGATCAGCTCGCGGATCGGCCAGGTCAGGAGATCGTTGAGGAGCGCCGGCAGGATCGTCACCAGCCAGATCGACAGCTCCACCAGCCAGATCGCGAACGAGATGATCGCGAGGAGCAGGTCCAGGACGTTGAACTCGCTCGACGCGTTGGGGTCCATGCCCATCCCGTCGTCGATGTTGCCGGGCGGCCGGGGCAGGTCGTGGTCGGTGATCACCTCGACGTGAGCGGGCGGCATCCGCGGCGCGAGCCCGGAGCTGCTGCTGTACTTCACGTACTCGTAGGCGAACGCGAACATGTCCTGGATCTGCTGGACCGTCGGGCGGCCGTTCGGCCCGTCCCACTCGAGGACGCGCGGCCCTGCAGCGCCATAGACGTCGGTCATCGTCTTGATCAGCAGCTCACAGAGGTGCTGCGGGAGCTCCTCGCTGTCGACGTCGAACTTCTGCTTCCGGTCCGTCGCGTCGGCGAGGTGCGTGCCGAGCAGGTAGTCCGGGTACTTCCAGTTGGCCGGGAACCAGTCCCACGACGGCACGTCGGCCGGCTTCGTGGGGTCGGTCGTGTCCTTCGTGAACGCGAGCCGGAAGTGGAGCGCCGCGGTGTCGAGCGACGAGTAGCACGTCATCGGATCGCGGCCGTGCTTCATCGTGTAGACGAGCGCGTCCATGTGGTTCTCGATCACGTGATGGCGCTGCCAGTGCGTCCGGTACGGGCCGCCGGACTTCGCGTTCGTGAACGGATGCGCCGCGACGTCCGTCGCGCAATGGCTGATCCAGCCGAGGGCGAACGCCTGCTGCTTGGCGGCCCGTTGCGGGTCGACCGTGGTGTCGGCCATGACGGCGTTCTTGTAGAGCTGCCGGGCGAACTGGTAGGTCTTGCGGTAATGAAACATGTCCGACCAGAAGAACGCGCTGTCCTCGTAGCCGGCCTGGGTGCCGCTTGTGAGCAGGCCGAACAGGTCGACGAGCTGCGACGCGAACGACTCGAACGTCTGGGTGATCGCGCCGCCGATGAGCGTCTGGACCTGGCCGATCTCCCCGAGCATCCCGCCCGAGATGCCGCTTGCGAGCTGGTTGTTGTCGTCCAGCACGGGCGTCATCCACTTGTCCCACTTCTCGATGAACTCCTCGTCGGCCACCTTCCACGTGCTCAGCACGAATCGGGCGAGCTTCAGCAGCCCCGTGCCCAGGTCGCCCTTGAAGTCGGGCAGCAGGTAGAACAGGTCTGGCCCCAGCGCGCCGGTCGCGAGGTAGTTCCGGTGGTCGTGGCCGGCCTGGTGGAGCTGCAGCGCCTCGGCCGCGGTGAGCGACGAGCCGTCCGGCACGGTCGTCTTCAGCAGCTCCAGCGTCTCGGCGGCGGCCTGCATGTGGACGTACCAGCTGGGCATCAGCGCACCTGCGTCATCGCGGCATCGGGTCGGGCAATCCCCGACCGACGGCGTCGCTCTGCTCCCACGTCCGCACGTATTGCTCGGCGGAGCCGAACAGGGAGCGCAGGGCGTCCATCGGGAACCCCACGTTCTTCAGGTCCTGGAACATGTCCGGGATCATTCCGTAGTGGGCGAGCCCGTCGAGGTTGTAGTCGAACTCTCGTTTCCCTGCCGTCGACCGAGTGAGGACGTCGGTCTGCGGCGAGCTCGGGGCACCAGGGGCGCCCGAATTGGTCACCACGGTCCACTGGGCGTCGATGTCCCGTAGGGTCAGGACGAGCGCCTCGACGTGCAGCCCTTCGTTCGTGAGCGCTTGCCCGACGGCCGCGGTGTCGTCGCGCAGCTGGCCGGCTCGGTAGCAGTCGACACCCGACTGCGTCGCCGCCATCGATGCCTCGCCGCGGAGTCCGCGGATCGTCTCTCGCACGGCCTCGGCGAGAGGCTCGCCCGCCTCGGCCGTCGCCGTATCGATGCCGATGCGGACGATCGCCGTCGCCTGCCACAGTTGACTTCCTTCGGTTGCGACCCGGGTCCCCTCGTAGAGCCCGCCGTCCGGAAACCGGTGCCGGTTCCAGACGGCAAGGCCGGTGTCGTACAGGACGGGGGACGACTGGGCCTTGACGTCGTCCCGGCGCTCGGCCAGCACGACGTCCTTCAGCGCGCCGGTCGCCGACGCCTCGACTTCGCCGCCGAGACCGTGGGCCGACTGCGGCCCGAACCGCGGCCCCGCGCCCTCGAGGAGCGAGTTCCAGTCTGTGCCCAGCCCGACCGCGACGGGGACCGGCAACGGCGCGCCCTGCGCGTCGGTGCTCATGACCGCCCGGACGTACTCGTAGCCCTGGGCGAAGGTCTTCGACGAGCCCGGGCAATCGTTCGCGACCGCGCCCCACGACCGCGAATCGGCACCGGCCGTGCCGTGGCCGAACATCCCGCCGGTCTCGCGGATCCAGCCGAGCTGCTCGTCGGACTTCGCGTTCTCATTGGGGTGGGCGTGCGGGGAGCGACGGAACTCCGACTTCGGCGGCGGCGGAGTCGATGCAGGGATGGGCTTGTCGGGAGCCAGCGCCCGCGGCGCCATCCGCCGCGCGCCGTTGTGGGCGGAGACGAGCGGATAGACGCCCGGCGAGGCGACGGTGGTCGCGATGTCGTGCGCCGTGATGGCGCTGACCTCGGACATGTGGTCGAGGTCGATGACCATCCCGAAACGCATGGCCTCGAGCACGGCCACCTCACCGGCAATCGTCAGGCCCGCTGCGTTCCGGTCGCCGTTCGGCGTCCAGGGCCCGGTGATCGGTGCCGCGCTCGGGAACCCGATCTGCTGGGCCAGCGAGTCGAGCTGCGCCCAGACGGTCGACTTGACGGTGACCTTCCGCGAGATCTGATCGTCGGTCGCCCGGCCGCTGAACCCGTCGATCGTCGACGGCAGCCGGCCCGTCCGGAACCACGAGTTGATCATGAACATGAAGTCGTAGAGGGCCATGCCGCCGAAAGCGTTGTCGCTGAGGTGGAGGAGGTTCACCTGGACGACGCCGAGATCGCGGAGGTATTTGAAGTACGGGTGGAGCACCGCGTGGATCGCGTCGCGGTTGGCCTGGCTGGGATCGGATGAGAACTCGGTCGCGTCGATCCAGCCGTTGATCGAAATCGGTCTCGATGCCGAGGACGAAGGCGAGCTTGTTCGCCTCGATGAGCTCGCGAGCCCGGGCCGGCGTCCTGGCGATGCCGCACCAGGCCCCGTTGTGGGCGACGAACTCGCGGAGCATCCGGATCTGCGGCTCCACCGTGTCGCGGTCGGACTGGGGTGAGTTCATGACCGTGGCGAGCAGCTCGCTGTGGACGACAAGGGCGCACATCAGCCGCTGACCGCCTTCCCACGCCCGCCGGATCCAGTCCTGGTGGACCTTGATGTGGGTGAGGTCGTCGAACGTCGGCCAGCCCCGGAACTCGAGCTGCTCACCTGGGGCCGGCGTCCCGATCGTCCAGCCGGGGACCGTGAGCGATCCGTCGTTCGTTCGCGGCCCGGTCTCCGAGAGCATCGGGATCGGATGGAGGCCGCTCGCGTGGTTCACGCCGTGTTGCAGCACGCAGGAGCCGAGGTCCTCGACCGGTCCATGCATGTGGCCGGCGAGCAGGCCGCCGAAGCCTGCCTGGGCCATCGGATGGCAGTGGAGGTCGGCCCAGCCCCAGAGCTTGCGGTGGAACGGCGGCGGACGGTCCGGAAGCAGCCGAAAGTGGTCGGCGAGGAGGCGATGCGTGCCGCGCTCGTCGACCGAGAGGCGGATCTTCCCCGGGCCGCCGACGAGCGTCGTCCCGCGCTTGCCCTCCATTGACCAGACGTCCTCGCGCAGGATGTCGGCGCCGCTCGGGGTCGCCCGCCGGACGGCGACGAAGCCGGCGGCGTCGGGCGGGTCGAGCGCCTTGTAGACCGGATTCCTCTCGAGCCACTTGGCGGCGACGCGGAGCTCGACCACGGCTCCGGCCTCGGCGCTGCCGCCGATCCGGAACGCGAGGAAGCGCCCGTCGATGCGGAACGGGTCGGACTCGAGAACGCCCGGCCCCTGGCCGATCGCGCGCACGAGGTGGTCACCGTCCTGACCGATCTCGTAGGGGACGTGCCAGTAGTCGCCGCCGAGGGGCACGAGGGGAGGGCCGTCCAGGACGACGTCCTGGGCCATGACGGTCGACGCATCGACGGGCTGGCCGCCGAACGCCCCGCCGGACACAGTCCGCCAGCCTTTGAGCCCGTCCTCGAAGCTGCCGTTGACGATCATCAGCCGTGCCCCCGTCGTCGTCGCCGACGCTACGCCGCGGCCCCCGCCGCGGCGAGGTGGTCCACACGCCGGTGGGTCCGGTGCCCGCGCGAAAGCTCGGGACCGTGAGAGGATCAGGGCGGGCCCGAGCCGACCGGACCCGTTGACCGACCGGAGGCGAGGAGCAAGGCGATGTCCCCGACCGAGCGAGTCGTGCTGATCGCCGGTGCCACCGGGGCCCTCGGGCGGGGCGCCGCCCGGGCGCTCGCCGACGACGGTGCGAGCCTCGGGCTGGTCGGCACCGACGCCGGCCGGCTTGCCGCAGTCGCGGCGGAGGCCGTGATCCCGGACGACCGATGGGTGGCGGCAACCGCCGACCTCCGCGACCCCGAGCAGGCGGCGGCCGCGGTCGCCCGTGTGGTCGATCGGTTCGGCCGCGTGGACGTGCTCCTCCACCTCGTCGGCGGGTTCGTCCCCGGTGCCGCGATCACGGTGCTCGACCCTGATCAGCTCCGGTTCATGCTCGACCAGCATCTCTGGACGACGCTCAACGTCGTCCGGGCGGTGGTGCCCGGGATGGTGGGACGCGGCTGGGGCCGGGTCATCGCCGTGACGTCGTTCACGACGGTGTCCACTCCTGCCCACGCCGGGATCTACGCCACGACGAAGGCCGCCCAGGAGACCCTGCTCAAGGTGCTCGCCAAGGAGGTCGCGGCGTCGGGCGTCACGGTCAACGTCGTCGCGGCGCGGGCGATCGACACCGAGCACGCCCGCGAGCGCGAGCCGAGCCCGAAGAACGCGAGCTGGACGACGCCCGATGAGTTCGTCGCGGTGTTCCGGTTCCTCTGCAGCGACGAGGCGGCGACGATCAACGGGGCGCGGATCCCCCTCGACGGCCGCGCCTGACGGCCATCGCGATGCGGATCGACGTCAACGGAACCCGCCTCTGGTTCGACGTCGAGGGCCCGTCCGTCGTCCCGGATGGCCCGACCACGCGCGAGCGTCCGACGATCGTCCTCGTCCACGGCGGGCCCGGGAGCTACGACCACAGCTACTTCAAGCCGTGGTTCGCGACCCTCGCGGACGCGATGCAGGTCGTCTACCTCGACCTCCGGGACCACGGCCGGTCGGCTCGGCACGACCCGGCGTCGTGGACGTTCGAGACCTGCGCCGACGACGTCCGGGCATTCTGCGACGCGCTCGGCATCGACCGACCGATCGTCTTCGGTCACTCGATGGGCGGCTTCGTCGCGATCCTGTACGGCGCGCGTCACCCGGGTCACGCGGGCGGCCTGATCCTCGCGTCCACGATGGCACGGCTCGATCTCGACCGGCTCACGGAGGGATTTCGCACGGTCGCCGGTGACGAGGTCGCCGAGCTCGCCCGGCGGGACTACGGTGGCGACGCGGTGAGCGACCCCGAGTGGGACCGGGTCTTCGCGGCCTTCGGCCCCCACATCCCGGACGCCGACGCCCTGGCCCGGCGGATCGCGAACCGCGAGGTCGGAGCCGTCGGCGGGGAGCTGATGATCCGGCTGGACATCGTCGACCAGCTGCCCCGGATCGCCTCGCCGACCCTCGTCTGCGTAGGCGACCTCGATCCCGTCACGCCGGTCGGGGCGTCCCGGGAGATCGTCGACGGGCTTGCGCCAGGAGTCGGCCGGCTCGAGGTCCTCCGGGGCATGGGCCACTTCCTCTGGCTCGACGACCCCGACGGGTTCTTCGGCCTCGTCCGCTCGTTCGCGACCGGCTAGCCCCGCGTCACTCCTCGGCGAGCTGCCCGGTGGGAGAACGTGACGCGCCGACCGGCTCGACGACCAGGCCCGGCGGCTCGATCGGTCCCAGCCCGTCGTCGCCGGGCTCCGCCGTGTCGAGGTCCAGGGTCCGGAGCTGCGGAACGAGCAGGGCCGTGGCTCCCACGACCGCGAGCGTCAGGATGCCGCCGCCAACGACGCTCGGAACCGTCCCGAAGGCCTTCGCCGCGAAGCCGCTCTCGAACGCGCCGAGCTCGTTCGACGCCCCGATGAAGACCCAGTTCACGGAGGCGACCCGGCCGCGGATCCGCTCCGGCGACAGGACGCGGAGGATCGTGTTCCGGATCACCATGCTCACCCCGTCGGTGACGCCCGACACGAACAGCGCGATGAGCGAGACGGCGAAGACCGTCGACGCCCCGAACACGATCATGCTCAGCCCGAACCCGGCGACGCAGACGAGCAGGGTCGCACCGGCGTGCCGGCTCGGCGGGCGGTGGGTGGCCACGAGCATCACGAGCAGCGCGCCGACCGACGGCGCCGTCCGGAGCACGCCAAGCCCGATCGCCCCGACATGGAGGATGTCGGTCGCGTAGATCGGGAGCAGGGCGATCGCGCCGCCGAAGAACACGGCGAAGAGGTCGAGCGCCATCGACCCGATGAGGGCCGGCGTCCGGCGGACGTAGCGGATCCCGCCGAGGAGGCTCTGGATGAATGGCTCGCCCAGGACCGGCGCGGGGATCGGCTTCCGGCCGATCGTCATCAGGCAGGCGGTCGAGACCGCGAGGAGGATCGCGATCACCCCGTACGTCGCGGGGATGCCGATCGCCGCGATCGCGAGGCCGCCCGCGGCCGGGCCGAGGATCGCGCCACCCTGGCTGACGCTGCTCAACGTCGAGACGCCCCGGGCCGCCTCCTCGCGTGGAACGACCTGCGCCTCGAGCGCGGTCAGCGCGGGCCGCTCGAAGCCACTGGCGATCCCGGTCGCGAAGATCACGGCGAGGATGCCGAGGAGCGTGGCGCCGGCGAGCGAGATGCCCGCGAGGATGACCGCGCAGAGGGTCACGATCGCACTGGTCACGACGACGATCGTCCGCCGCTCGCGGCGGTCGGCCAGCTGACCCCCGAACAAGACGAGCGACAGCGCCGGGATCGCCTCGACGAGGCCGAGCCAGCCCAGCGAGAGTGGATCGCGGGTCAGCTGGTAGGTCTGGAACGCGACGACCGTCGCGAGGGCGCTGACCGCCAGGGCGTTCGTCGCCCGGGCGCCGACGAGTGCCTTGAACTCGCGGAGGGCGAAGAGGGATCGTTCCGGCGTCGAGGGCACCGCCGGATCGTACGGGACGGGGCCGAATCCGGTCGCGACCTCAGGGCCCGCGACCCTGACGGAGCCTCTCGACCCACCAAGGCGGTCAACTGTTTGACCAGTCCACGCGTGCGATAGAGTTGGGACCCGATGACCGACGACGCGCTCCACCGACTGGCACCGCTGGCAGACCCCGTCCGGCGTTCGTTGTACGACTTCGTCGTGGCCCAGCCCGACGCAGTCGATCGGGACGCGGCCGCGGCCGGGGTCGGGATCGGCCGGCCGCTGGCGGCCTTCCACCTCGACCGGCTCGCTGCGGCCGGTCTGTTCGACGTCGAGTACCACCGGCGCAGCGGTCGGAGCGGTCCCGGGGCTGGCCGACCGGCCAAGTTCTACCGCCGGGCGCGCGGTCGCGAGACGTCCGTGTCCCTGCCGCCCCGCCGCTACGACGAGGTCGCGGAGATCCTGGCCGAGGCGGTCGAGCGATCCGGCGACGCCCGGACGGAGGCGCTCGCGGCGGCGACCCGGCGCGGCCATGAGCTCGCCGCGGAGGCACCGGCGCCGCGCGACCGGACGGCGCTCGTCGCCGCGCTGGCCGAGCGCGGCTACGAACCCGCGGTCGGACCGGATGGCGTCGTGCGTCTGCGGAACTGCCCGTTCGATCGGCTCGCCACCGACCATCGTGAGCTGACCTGTTCGCTCAACCTCGCGATGCTGACCGCGGTCGCCGACGACTACGACGCGGCTGGGGTCGAGGCGCGCGCCGAGCCGATCGACGGCTACTGCTGCGTCGCGCTCGTCCCGAACGGGACCGCGCCCGACTAGTCCGCAGGCTCCGCCGCCAGCCGATCGCGGCCGATCAGCAGGAACCGCGTCCGGCGCATCTCCGCCCTCCGCTCCCGCTCCCGCCTGCCCGAGTCGGAGACGCGGCCCCCGGGTCCCGTGGCGTCGCGCGCGGCATCGCCTTCCGGGCCGGCCCGCTCGAGCCGCGTCGCCGACCGCTGCCGGGGCTCACGGAGCTCGACGAGGTCGCGCTCGGCCGACGCGACGTTCCGCAGCCGGGCGAGCATCGGCACCGGGCTGCCCCGCGGGCCACCCGCACGGCCGAGCAACCGGATCGACGAATCCAGCACGAAGCCGACCGAGGGGTTCGGCCCGATCGCGATCGACTCACCGACCGAACCCTTGTCGGGCTCGGCGTTGTGGCGCCAGACGCTCAGATGGTGGTTCGGTGCGGAGCCGCGGAGGGGTCGGGTCGGCACGGCGAACGTCAGGCGGACCTCGACCGTCGCGAGCGCATCGAGGAACCGCGCCTGGGCGATGTCGACGATCGAATCGGCGGTCCGGCCCTTCCGGTCCTCGAACCGGATGTCCGGCCAGAGACCGGCCCACGCGTCGATCAGCTCGAGCAGGAACCGCGCGACCCATCGTGCCTGCTCGAGCTCGGCGCTCGTGAGATCGGACTGCCTGGCGTTCATCCGCGCGCATGATGACCAGCGGCAGGCCCGCCGGCATCACCCATTTCGACCAGCCGCGGGGCGGCGCCCGGATAAGGTTCCGGAACCTCGGGAGGGCCGTCGTCACACGATCCGGGTCGACTCCATACTGCAGGCGTCCGCTGCGACGGCGCGGTGACGAGCCCCGGCTAGGCTCACGACGCAACCAAGCTCGGAGGGCGCCAGTGGCCAGTGTTCGTGTCCCGAACTTCGATCCGAAGGTCAACGGGTTCATCTACCCGAACGCGTGGCCGCACACCCCGATCCAGCAGTTCAAGCTCGGCAATGTGGCGACCCTGGACATCGGCGACGCCGCGAACGGGCTGTGCGGCGGGATGTCGTTCACGACCGCGGACCTGTACGCCCTCGGCCTGACGCCGGGCGACTCGCCCCAGCCGACGGGCGGCGAGGACCGCTACCGCTACATCGTCAACCGTCAGATCACGAGCTTCGACGACGGCCGCCTGCCGTGGCGCTTCTTCCAGCTGATGAGCCCGACCCGGTCCGACAGGGAGTCACAGCTGTCCGTGTTCCTCGGCCGGGTCGGGGTCGACCGCCACAGCCGGACCTGGACGATGATCCGCCAGGAGTGGCCGGCGATCCAGAAGACGATCGACGCAGGCAAGCTCGCGATGATCGGCCTTGTCCGGATCGTCAGTGCCGACCCCAAGGACCTGTCGCACAACCACCAGGTCCTGGCCTGGGGCTACGACACGAACGGCTCGACGGTCGTCCTCCGGATCTGCGACCCGAACTGGCCCCGCGACCCGAACGTCACGATCACGTTCGACACGTCCGACCCGATGGGCACGATGAAGCCGCTCTGGTCGCACAAGGAGCGCGACGAGCTGCAGTGCTTCTTCACCTACGTCTACCAGGCGATCGATCCGAAGCCGTTCCGGACCTGACCCTGCCGGGACGACACGGCCCGCGTCGTCCTACGATCCCCTCATGGACGAACAGGCCACCCGCGAGCTGATGGTCGAGCTGCTCGGTGTGTTCTACGCGAAGGGCTGGGTGTCGGGCACCGGCGGCGGGATCTGCGGCCCGGCGGACGGGGGCGGACTCCTGCTGGCCCCGACCGGCGTCCACAAGGAGCGGATCCGGCCGGACGAGTTCTTCACCGTCGACCCGGCCGACTGCAGCGTCCTCGCCCGGCCCGACAACCCCGCGCTCCGCCCGAGCGAGTGCAACGCGATCTTCTCGATGGCCGCCCGGGAGCGTGGCGCCCGGAGCGTCGTCCACTCGCACGCGCTGTCGGCGGTCCTCGCCGGCGATCTCGCGGTGGCCGATGACGCCGACCACGTGGCGATCCGCGACCTCGAGATGCTCAAGGGCATCCGCGGCGTCGCCAACCGCGACACCCACCTGCTCCCCATCATCCGGAACACGCCGCGCGAGGCGGAGCTGACCGAGCAGCTGGCGCGGGTCCTCGGCGATCCCCGGTTCGCGTCGAGCTTCGCGGTCGTCGTCGCCGACCACGGCGCTTACATCTGGGGCGAGGACGTGTGGGAGGCGAAGCGCCACACGGAGGTCTATCACTTCCTCTTCGAGGCGGTGGTCGCCCGACGCGACCGACGACAGGAGCCCATGCCATGACGGAGCACGACCGCGCCGACCAGCACCTTTGCCCGACCTGCCAGCAGTTGATCCCCCGGACGAAGGTCGACGTCGTCGACGTCGCGGCCGCCGTCGCGGCGGATGCACTGACCGAGGCGGACGTCTTCAAGCGGACCTATCTCGGCCATGGGACCCAATCGAGCGTGTTCGTCTTCCAGGGCCACCCGGGCCCCTTTCGGCGCCACGTCCACGTGACCCACGACGAGATCGGCTACGTGCTCGAGGGAACCGGATCGGTGACGGTCGGCGGCGTGACGCGGCCGGTGACGAAGGGCGACGTCTGGGTCATCCCCGCGAACACGCCCCACGGCGGGCAGTTCGAGGACGCCCCGAAGGTGCTGTTCATCTCGTCGCCGATCGATGACCCGGACAACCAGGACCGGGAGTGGCTCGACTGACCGTCCGCTGATCCGTTCCGATGCTCGGACCCGCCACGCCGGCGAAACGAAGAGACCGTGTGGTCGCGCGCCTCGAGGAGCGAGACGACTTCGGCCTGGTCCTGCTGCTCGTCCTCGCGACGATCGTCACGATCTCACTTGGCATCGGCGCGGTCGGCCAGTTCGTGGGCGTGTGCCTGAGCGGATTCACGCTCCTCTTCGTCCTCCATACGTCGGGTGCCCGGCGCCGGACCTACCGGGCGGCGCTCGTGGTCGTCCTGATCGCCGTCGCCGGCGCAGCCGCGGGTCTCGTCAGCGGTGCCGACCGGGGGACCTTCGCGGCCGGCCTGATCGGCTTGCTGCTCGCGTTCGCCGCGCCGGTCGTCATCCTGAGGCGGATCCTGGCCACGCCGACGATCACCTTCAGGATTGTCCTGGGAGCGTTGGCGATCTACCTCCTGGTCGGACTGACCTACGCCTACCTCTATCCCTTGATCAGTGCCGTGACCGACGCGCCGTTCTTTGTCCAGACGGCCAATCCGGCGGCGATCGACTACCTCTACTTCAGCTACGTGACCCTGACGACCGTCGGCTACGGGGACTTCACGGCGTCGACGCCCGTGGGCCGGATGATGGCCGTGTCGGAAGCCTTGGCGGGACAGCTGTATCTGGTATCGGCTGTGGCGTTGCTCGTCGGAAACATCGGCCGGACGATCGTCCGCGGGTCGTCGCGCGCGAGCGTCGAGGCGGAGTCCGCGACTGCCGTGGTCGACGAGCCCGGCCGGAGCGATGACCCCGGCTGACGCCGGACTCTCCGCGGATCAGTCGCCGTCGCTCATCGGGCAGCGCGCGCAGGAGTAGTCGTCCGAGTCGAGGACTGCCGCGGCAAGGCGCGCACGCCGTCCTTCCTTCGGCGCCGAGGGCCGACCCCGCCTGGCATGGGCGCGAACACGGGGGAGGTACGCCCATGGACGACGCCGCCATTCGCCGGGCCCTGGTCCGCCAATTCGAGGAAGGTCGCGACCTCGACGAGACGCACGAGATCTACCACGACGACGCCGTGCTCGAGTTCCCGCAGTCGGGCGAGCGGTTCATCGGGAAGGACAGCTTCCTGACCTGGCGCAAGCAGTACCCCGCGAAGGTCGACTACCGGCTGCGCCGGATCACCGGCCACGGCGACCTCTGGTTCCTCGAGGTCCTCGTCAGCTACGACGGGTCGCCGCCGATGTTCGGCGTCAGCATGGTCCGGTTCCGTGGCGACAAGATCGACCGCGAGACCATCTACGCCATGGAGGGCTTCGGGCCGTCGCCCGTCCGGACCGAGTGGTCCACGCCATTCGATCCGCTGGCGTCGTTGGCGCCGTCGGAATGGCGCGAGGGCGTGCCGTTCGGCATCGAGGATGCGTCGACACAGTGACGCGCCACGGCCGCCCGGGTCGGGTGAGGGGAGTGGGCCTCAGTTAGAGGCGTGCCGTCCGCCTTGACGAGACCGCGGCGCGGGCCGCAGTGTGCACGCCGGACTCGGACGAACCGGCATGGCGACGATCAGCTGTCGCCGAGTCGATGCCTCCTTCGATGGTCCACCCGATGGAGAGGGACTGATGCAGCAACGCCCCGTGGTCGTCGTCATCGGCGTCGTCGCCGCCGTCGTCATCGGCGGGCTCGCCCTCTTCGCCATCCTGGGCCGCGGCCCGGACACCGGCACCCTGACCGGCTCGACCTGGCAGCTGGCCGCGATCACCGGCCAGACCCCGGCGTTCCAGGGGGTATTCCCGGCCGAAGAGCAGACGCGCTACACGATCAAGTTCGCCACCGACGGCACGTTCAGCGCCAGGGCGGACTGCAATGCCCTGGCCGGGACCTACAGCCTGCGCGGCAAGGACGGCATCACGATCACGCCCGGGCCAAGCACGCTCGTGGCCTGCCCGGACGGGTCGTACGGGGACATCTTCGCCCACGAGCTCGCGAATGTGACGACCTGGGTCATCGCCGGCGGTCAGCTGACGCTCACGACAGCCGACGGTGGGACCGGCACGTTCGTGGCGAGCTCCGGCACGGCGGTGGTCCCGAGTCCCTCGGCGTCACCCAGCGCCAGCTCGTCGCCTTCCGCGTCAGCCAGCGCGAGCCCGTCACCGAGCGCGTCACCGAGCCCGACCCCGACGGCCACGCCGACCGCGAGCCCGACGCCCACGGTGACCGCTTCGGCCCCGCCGAGCGCGTCCGCCTCGCCGACGACGGAGCCGACCGAGGCACCCACGAAGTCACCGACGCCCACACCGACCCCGACCCCGACCCCGACACCGACCCCGACGCCCAAGCCGACGCCGTCCCCGACACCCGCCCCGAGCCCGGGCGCCGACCTGGTCGGGACGAACTGGCAGCTCGTCAGCATCACCACGCGCGACCCCGTGCATCAGGGCGTCATCCCGGCCGCCGAGCGCTCGAAGTACACCGTCTCGTTCAAGGCGGGCGGGCAGTTCAGCGCGATCGCCGACTGCAACACCCTCGTCGGCCAGTGGACGGCGACGGCGGCGGGCGGCCTGTCGATCGTGCCCGGGCCGTCGGCGATCGTGCCCTGCGGTGACGGGTCCCACGGCGACCTGTACGTGCTGGCCCTGACGAACAGCGCGAGCTACGCGATTGCGTCGAACGCCCTGACCATCACCCTCGAGGACGGGGGGACGCTCGTCTACGAGCCGCTCCCCTGACTGCGGTCGCGCTCAGGCGAACGTCAGGCGAGGGAAGAGGAGCGGGAGGACTGGGGTTCGAACCCGCGACATTCAGCTTGGGAAGTCCTGAGCTCGTGAGCGCAGCAGCACGAGCATGGAGGGTCGAGCGAATCACAGATTGTCATGGTGTCGTGACCGCCTCCAAGTCTCGACACCGGTGGCCGACAACGAGGCGCTCGCCGCTATGGTCGCGATGGACCGGGCAATACTGCGGATGGTTGTCGTCCGCGCGCGGAGGTTGGGATGGCCAGTGTCTCCGCGACTCCTCGGTCCGAAGGCCGGGTCACGCTCCGCGACGGCAGGTCGCTCGCCTACGCCGAGTGGGGCGACCTGCGAGGACGTCCGGTGGTCATGTTCCACGGCATGCCCGCCACCCGGCTCCAGTGCCCGGACACGGATGCCACCGCGGCCGCTGGCGTCCGCCTTATCACCGTCGACCGACCGGGCTACGGCTGGTCGGATCCGAAGCCGGGCCGTTCGCTCCTGAGCTGGGCGGATGACTTCGCTGAGCTCCACGCGCAGCTCGACCTGCGGCCTTGCCCTCTGATGGGATGGTCCGGCGGCGGTCCCTATGCCCTCGCGTGCGCCTTCAGTCTTCCCGCCATCGTCACGTCGGTCGGCGTGTCGGGCAGCGTCGGGCCGATGACTGAGGTCCCAGGCTCATTCGACGATGAGACTCGCAGGCTGAGCCGCCTGCTGCCCGTCGATCCGCAGGGGGCACTCGATGGCGTGGTCAATCAATGGAAGGGCTTCGCCGACAATCCCGCGTCCGTCTACGACGGCTTGTTCGAGAACTCGGATGAGCCTCCGGGTCCGGACCAGCGGCTCTTCGCGCGTTCGGACGTGCGCGAGGCCATGATCGAGTGGGCACGCGACGCGGCGCGGCAGGGCTCCGCCGGCGCGGTCGCCGACACGATGGCGTTCATCCAGCCTTGGGGTTTCTCTCTCGCCGAGATCAGGTGCGACGCTGCGGTCTGGGTGGGAGATGGTGCCCCGGCCGACCGCGACGAGGCGGACTACCTCGCTGCCACCATCCCGGGAGCGACGTTCGCGATCTTCCCTGGCGATGGACACCTTGCGCCGCTGACGCGCTGGGCCGAGATGCTCGCCTGGCTGCACTGAAGGCGCCGATGCCGCAGGTCGGCGGCGGCCGGCGAGCACGAGTCCGAAGAGCCCAGAAGACAAGAGACGACACCAAGTAGGGTGTCTTCCGGAGTTCCGATGGGAAGTGGAGCGGGAGACGGGATTCGAACCCGCGACATTCTGCTTGGAAAGCTGACACTCTGCCAACTGAGTTACTCCCGCTCGGGAGGAACCGGATTCTACTGTCGGACAGCGACTGCGGCAACGGCTCGGGACCGGGCAGCTGGGCACCAGGGACGTGCGGCGACGGCCGTCGGATGATCCCGATGACCATCCATCGGTGGCGATGAACCGGCAGGAACGCAGCTCAACGCAGCGTGTCCACGGCCGCTCGCTCGATGGCAAGCCCCCGCGTGTGGCGAGCGAAGAATTCCGCGAAGCCCTGCACGTCACGCGGCTCGGGTCTGACCGGCGGGCCGATGGTGCCGGCGATCCGTTCGTCGAGGAAGTCGGGTAGCGACTGCCCGGCGTCGCGACGGAGCATGTAGGCGGCGAGCACGGCCATGCCCCAGGCGCCACCTTCGGCGGCCGTCGCAGGAATGGAGACCGGAACGTCGAGTGCGGCCGCCATCATCCGTTGCCCGGTGTCGCCGCCCTGGAAGAACCCACCGTGGCCCCGGATCTCCTCGATGACGACGCCCTCCTGCCGGGTCAGGATGTCCACGCCCGTCCGCAGGGCGCAGAGCGAAGCGAAGAACATGGCCCGCACGAAGTTCTCGAGGGTGAACCTGCTGTCCTGGTTCCGCGCGAACAGGGGCCGGCCTTCCGTGAAGCCCGTCACGTGCTCACCCGACACGTAGTTGATGGCGAGGAGGCCGCCTGCGTCCGGGTCACCGTCCACCGCCAGCGGGAGGAGGCGGTCGTAGAGGTCCTCCGGACGGGCGTCCATCCCGAGTGCCCGTGCCACCTGGCCGAAGAGCGCGATCCATGCGTCGAGGTCGCCGGACCCGTTGTTCGAGTGGGCCATGGCCACGGGCTTGCCGTCGGGCGTGACCACGATGTCGATCCCATCGTGGATGCCGCCCAGGCTCTTCTCCAGAACGATCATGGCGAACACCGACGTGCCCGCCGACACGTTCCCCGAGCGCGGCCGCACCGCGTTGGTCGCGACCATGCCCGTCCCGGCGTCGCCCTCGGGAGGACAGAGGGGGATCCCGGCGGGGAGCCCCCCGGACTGGTCGAGCAGCCGCGCACCGGTTGCCGACAGCTGTCCGGCTGGGCGGCCGGCGGCGAGGACGGTGGGAAGGATGTCGCGGAGGGCCCAACCCAACCCCTGCGGCGCGATGAGCGCGTCGAACGTCGCCATCCGCGCGGTGTCCCAGTCACCGCTCCGCGGGTCGATGGGGAACATGCCCGAGGCCTCGCCGACACCCACCGCGTGGTTGCCGGTGAGCGTCAGGTGCACGTACCCCGCCAGCGTGGTGAGCCGGTCGATCCGGCTGACATGTGGCTGCCCCTCCAGGATCGACTGGTACAGGTGGGCGATGCTCCAGCGCTGCGGCACGGCGAAGCCGAGGAGCGGGGTCAAGGCGGCGCACGCCTCGCCGGTGATGTTGTTCCGCCAGGTCCGGAATGGCACCGAGAGCCTTCCATCGACGTCCAGCGGCAGGTACCCGTGCATCATCCCGCTCACGCCCATGGCTGCCACGGTCGTCAGCTGAAGGGAATAGCGGTCGCGGACGTCCTCGACGAGCGACGCGTAGCTCGCCGCCAGGCCGCTCCAGACGTCCGCCATGTCGTAGGTCCAGACACCTTCGTCGAGCCGGCTTGCCCAGGAGTGTGAGCCGGAGGCGAGAGGCGTCGTGTCGGGCGCGATCAGCGATGCCTTGATCCGCGTCGAGCCGAGCTCGATCCCGAGGATCGCGTCACCGGCCCTGATCAGCTCGGCCGCGTGATCGTCCTGCTGCTTCACGATCCTCCTCCGCCCGAGCCGGCCACCGCCGCCCCCGACGATCCCGGAGGCCTGCCGCACGGTGCCGCATCCCGGTGGCGTTGCCCCGCCCCTTGGGTCAGCCATGGCGGCCCACCTGGCCGTAGTAGGCGGTGGGCCCATGCTTTCGTCGGAAGTGGCGCTCGAGGAGCGCCTCGTCGATCGCGTCCGCGACATCGTCGATCGCCAGTGTTCGCTGGGCCATCGCCGCTACCGCCTCGAGCGCGATGGCATTTGCGACCGCCTCGGTGGCGTCGATCCCCCAGGTGAACGGCCCGTGCGAGCGGACCAGGACCGCCGGCATCTCGAGGGGTGCGAGCTCGAGCGCGTCCAGGGTCTCGATGATGACGGCGCCGGTATCCGCCTCGTAGGTCTCCCCGAGCTCGACCGGGGTGAGCGCCCGTGTCACGGGTACGGGTCCGTGGAAGTGGTCGGCGTGCGTCGTCCCGAAGCAGGCGATCGCCCGGCCGGCCTGGGCCCATGCCGAGGCCCACGGTGAGTGGGTATGGACGACCCCCCCGATCTCCGGGTAGCGCCGGTAGAGGGCGAGATGGGTCGGGGTATCGGAGGACGGGCGAAAGGTGCCGGCGATCGCGGCGCCCGAGGCCAGATCGACGGCGACCAGGTCGGCCGGCTGCAGGGCGTCACACGGCACGCCGCTGGGCTTGATGACCATCACGCCGGCCCCTCGATCGACGCCACTGGCATTGCCGAAGGACAGGGTCACCAGGCCGGCGCGGACCAGGGCAGTGTTGGCGGAGCAGACCTGCTCCCGGAGGTCGTCGAGGCTCACGGCGCTCCCTCACGCGACGCCTGCTCGGGCTCCGATCGTGGGCCTTCGGACGGCTCACGCTCACCCGGAGGAGGCGCTGCCGACGAGCCGCGGACGACAAGCGATGGCGGAAAGACCCGGATCGTCGACCGACCCTGCGGCTGCGTGGTTGCGTCGTCGCCTCGAGCAGCCGCCGCGGTCCGCGGCGCTGCCGATGATGTACCGGCGGGGCCGGCCCCCGGTGCTCGCCCGTCCCGATCCCCATCCCCGTCGGCGTCGGACAAGCCCACGGCCATGGCGATCGCCTCCGTGGCCATGGCCGCGATCGGCATCCGGATCGTGGTCAGGCCGGGCACGGTGGACTTCGCCATCGGGATGTCGTCGAACCCGACGACCGAGAGCTCGCCGGGGATCTTCACGCCACGAAGGAGCGCGCCGCGCAGGACGCCGATCGCCAGGACGTCCGTCGAGGCGACGATCGCGGTCGGCCTGGGCGAGACGCGCAGGAGCGCATCCAGCGCCGCCGCCCCACCCTCGGGAGTGTTGGCGACGTGCTGGAGGTAGTCGGCCGGGATCTCGCCCAGGATCTCCGACACGGCCTCGGCGTAGGCGGCCTGCCGCTCGCGGATGTCGCCGAGCGGGCGGCCGCCGATGAAGGCGATCCGCCGATGACCCAGACCGGCGAGGTGCTCGATGGCGATCCTGATGCCCAGGTGGTTGTCGACCTGGACGCCTGGAATGAGGTCGAGCCTGGTGCCCTGCCACATCGCGACCACCGGGACGTGCGAGCCACGGAGGTCGGCCAGGAGGCGGGGCTGATCGCCCATGTCGCCGAGGAGGAGGATCCCGTCGCAATGGCGGGCCTCGAGCACGGTCGCCAGCTCGTGCGCCTCCGTCGCCCGGGCGTGAGCGAGGCCGAGCACGATGTTGTAGCCGCGGGCCCGGGCGGCGCGCGAGACGGCCTCGATCGCGCCGGCGAAGAAGGGGTCGGTGATGTCGCGGACGATCGCCCCGAGAAGCATCGTGGGCGCCCCCCGCAGCGCCCGCGCGAGGGGGTTCGGGCGGTACTCGAGGTCGCGAGCCGCGGCCAGGACGCGCTCCCGGGTCTCCTGGGCGATCGGGACGGTGAGCGGGGTGTTGTTGAGGATGCGTGACACCGTGCTCCGCGAAACCCCGGTCGCGTTCGCGATGTCCTTCATCGTCGCGGGCCGGCTCCCTCGGCCGGGCGGCCGGGACCGGCCGCGGCGGGTGCCGCCGGCATGGTCGTCGTGCGCGCCCGCGGTCGCCCTCGTGCCGTCCATCAGTACTCGAAGCGGCGCCGCAGCAGGGCGTGGATGGAGACGGAGATCAGGATGACGGCGCCGTACACGACGCTGGGGTAGTAGTCGCTCAGTCCGATGGCGACGAGACCGGCCTGGATCCCGCCGATCATGAACGCGCCGAGGGCCGTCCCCCAGACGCTGCCGCGACCACCGAACACCGACGTGCCGCCGACGAAGATCGCCGCGAGGGTCGGCAGGAGATAGCCGTCACCCATCGACGGGTAGTAGTTGACGACCTGGAGGCTGTTGAGGACGCCCGCGAACGTTGCAGCGAGCCCGACGAGGACGAACAGCGCGATCCGCGTCCGACCGATGGGGATGCCCATGAGCGCGGCGGCCTGCCTGTTGTCGCCGGTGACGTACGCGTTCTGGCCCAGCCGGTGACGGTTGAGCAGGATCCAGGTGGCGACGGCGATGAGGACGAGCCAGTAGAACTCCATCGGGATGCCGAACAGCCTCCCAACGAGGACCTCGTACGCGGGCGATGTCTGGGTGGTGACCAGCGGGTACTGCTTGCCGCCGACCAGAACCAGCGCGAGGCCGCGGAAGAGGAACTGTGTCCCGATCGTCACGACCAGCGACGGGATGCCGATGAACACGACGAAGAACCCGTTGAAGAGGCCGCACAGGACGCCGACGCCAAGGGCTGCGGCGACCCCGAGCGCGACGCTTCCCGTGGCCTGCCACACGCCGACGAACCCGACCATGCCGAGGGACATCGTCGCCGGGAACGACAGGTCGATGTCGCCGGCAACGATCACCATCGTGAGGGGCATCGCCATGATCGCGAAGAACGGCGTCGTCTGGGCGAACGACTGGTAGATCGGCGCCTTCAGGAATGTGTTCGGCGCGAGGATGACGAAGGCGATCCACAGGACGAGGAACGCCACCGTGATGCCGATCTGCGAGGCCCAGGAGGCGAGGAACGCGCTCCGGCCGCCCCGCTGGGTTCCGACCGCCGCGGGCCGCGCGCTCATGCGAGCCCCCCCGCAGGTTCGGAGGCCGGCTGGCTCGGCGGCCGGTAGCGCTCGGCCTCGGTGTACGTCCCGCTCGACGCAACCTCGCGCATGATGTCCATGAGCTCCTCGAGGGAGTAGCGCGACGTCGGAAACTCGCCCGCGACCCGTCCCCGATCCAGCACCACGATTCGATCGGCAACCGAGTACACGTGGAAGATGTTGTGGTCGATGAAGATCGCCGACTTGCCCGCCGCCCGGATACCCTCGACGAAGCCGAGGAGCTTCTCGGTTTCCTTCAGCGACAGGCCCATCGTCGGCTCGTCGAGCACGATGATGTCGGCTTCGAAGTGGAGGGCCCTGACGATCGCCAGGCCCTGCCGCTCGCCGCCCGACAGGCCCAGGACGGTCGTGTTCGGTGTCAGGGCCGCCGAGGTGAAGCCCATGGACTCGCCCATGAGCTCCTCGGTGATGCGGCGCATCTGGCCGACCCGCAGGAAGCCGAGCGAATAGGTCAGCGGCCGCCCCATGAAGATGTTGCGCCAGAGCGGCTGCTGATCTGCCAGCGCCCGCTCCTGGTAGACGGTCTCGACGCCCAGACCGCGCGCCTTCTCGACGGTGAGGCCCTGGACCGGCTCGCCGCCGAAGAAGATCTCGCCATGGTCGGGCTGATGGACGCCGGTGATGATCTTGATGAGGGTGGACTTGCCGGCGCCATTGTCGCCGAGCAGGCCCACCACTTCGCTCGAGCCGAGTCGGAAGTCGATGCGCTCGAGGACGTGAACGCCGCCGAACGACTTGGAGACCCCGCGCAGCTCGAGGCGAGGCGGAGAGGCGGGAGCCGATTGGCGGGCGCTGTCGCGCCCGCCAATCTGGCGGTCATCCGCCGGAGAGACCTTCATCTACCGGATCTGCTGTTGCACCAGCGGGGCGATCGCGTCGATGTTGGACTTGTCGACGAAGCCGCCACCGGTGTTGATGAAGAGGCCGCTGAAGCCGTACTTCTTGGTCAGGCACAGCTGCTGGACGGCCATGAAGCCCTGGAGATACTGCTGCTGGTCGATGACCAGGCTGATGTAGCCGTCCTGGATCCCCTTCACCGTCGCGGCAGAGGCGTCGAAGCCGGCCATGTACACGCTGCCGGCGGCGAGGTTGGCGGCCTTCATGTAGGTGGGGATGGTCGACGTCAGGTTGCCGTGGTCGATGAACATGGCCTTGACGTCAGCATGCGAAGAGGCGTAGCCCGTGAACACCGGCGTCCCGCTGGCCGGATCCTTGTTGGTCGCGTCGTCGATCTCCTGGTAGTCGACTTTCAGGCCCGCCTTGTCGAGCGCGTCGATGATCCCCTGCGTCCGCTCGCCGCGCCCGGCCTGGGCCTTGAGGCCCCAGACGAAGGCACGGTCCCCGGACTTGAGCCCGCCACGCGCGATGGCCTCGTTGGCGAGCGCCGAGCCCGCGTCGTGGAGGACCGCACCGACGTAGCCGAGGCCCTTGGTCGCGTAGGCCGTCTGGGCGTTGGAGAGCTCGGTGTTCATGACAGTCACGAAGATGCCCTGGTCCTCGGCCTGCTTGATGAGCGGGTCGAAGGCTGCATCACCGGGGTGACCCATGACGGCGATGCCGTCGGGCTTGGTCGCCATCGCCTGGGAGAACTGGGTGATCATCTTGTTCGGGTCCCAATCGGACCACTGGTACGTGATCTTGGGCCCGAATGCCGCCTCGGCGGCCTTCGCACCGTTGTAGACGACCGTCTCGAAACCGCCGCCCGCCGTGCCACCAGGGAAGAACACCAGGGTCACCCCAGAGCAGAACTGCGCGCTGGCGGGCGTCCCCGTGCCGCCGCTCGCGGCGGGTGACGGCGTTGACGAAGCGTTGCATGCGCTCACGACGAGCATGGCGGTCACGAGGATCGCCAGCCCACCACGTCGCGCGCCATGTCTCATCATCCCGAAAACCTCCAAGCACCTGATCACACTGCCCGACATGCCGGGTCTGAGGTCTCCTCCAGTCGCAGAACCTCCCTTCTGCGCGCCGCCCGTGTCGCAGGCCGGCGCGTCCTGATCGTCGTTCGGCGGCAGGGTCTCGTCGACTCGGACGACGACGTCCACTGCCGACCGCAGCTCACCCGTGACCTACGGCCCCCGGGCGAGCTGGTAGTACGCCTGGTTCCAGCGCAGCTCCTTCTTGATGTCGGTGGCCGCGGTCCCCAGGCCGATGGTGATGAGCTCGATGCCGACCATCTCGGCGAAATCCTCGAGGTGGGTGCGGCTCAATGCGGTGCTCAGGCTCGTGTGGTGCGGGCCGCCCGCGAGCAGCCATGCCTCGGCCGCCCCTTTCAGCCCCGGAAGCGGCTTCCAGAGGGCGCGGGCGACCGGCAGGCGCGGCAGGTCCTCGGGAGGCCTGACCACCTCGACCTCGTTGAGGACGAGTCGGAAGCGATCACCAAGATCGAGGAGGCCGACGACGACGGCCGGCCCGGGCCGGGCCATGAACACGAGCCGGACGGGGTCCGACCGATTGCCGATCGACAGGGGATGGATCTCGCACGAGGGGGTCCCATCCGCGATGCTCGGGCAGACCTCGAGCATATGGGCGCCCAGGACCATCGGTCCGTCGGGCGCCAGGTGGTAGGTGTAGTCCTCCATGAACGACGTCCCGCCGGCCAGGCCGGTCGCCATGACCTTCATCGCCCGGACGAGGAGGGCAGTCTTCCAGTCGCCCTCGGCACCGAAGCCGTAGCCGTCGGCCATGAGGCGCTGGACGGCGAGTCCGGGGAGCTGAACGAGGTCGCCGAGATCCTCGAAGGTGTCCGTGAAGGCTTCGAAGCCTCCGGTCTCGAGGAACGCCCGAAGACCGATCTCGATCCGGGCGGCCTCGCGGAGCGCCGAACGACGTTCGCCGCCGCTGCGCAGTGCTGGCGCCAGGTGATAGGTCGCGTCGTACTCGTCGACCAGCTGGTCCACGTCCCCGTCGGAAGCCGCCCTGACCGCGGCGACGAGCTCGCCGATGCCGTAGCCGTCGACCCGGACGCCGAGCCGGATCTGGGCCTCGACCTTGTCACCTTCGGTGACCGCGACCTGGCGCATGTTGTCGCCGAAGCGGGCGAGTCGGAGACGCTGGAGCTCGTGGACGCCGCTTGCGGCGCGGGTCCAGGCGGCGATCCGATCGATGACCTCGGGGTCGCGCCAATGGCCGACCACGGTGGTCCGGCTGCATCGCAGGCGGGTCTCGATGTAGCCGAACTCGCGATCGCCGTGCGCCGACTGGTTGAGGTTCATGAAATCCATGTCGATCTCGGCCCAGGGGAGATCGCGGTTGTGCTGCGTGTGCAGGTGCAGGAGGGGCTTCTGCAGGGCGATCAGGCCCGGGATCCACATCCGGGCGGGCGAGAAGGTGTGCATCCAGGCGATGACACCGATGCAACGGGCCGCTGCGGTCGCCTCGAGCAGGACCCCCCGGATCTGTTCCGTGGTCGTGACGACGGGTTTGGTCACGATCCGGACCGGGATCACATCGGCGGCGTCGAGCGCACTGCCGATCTCCATGGCGTGTTCGGCCACGGTGCGCAGGGCGTCGTCACCGTAGAGCGCTTGGCTGCCGGTGACGAGCCAGACCTCGCGGTCGGCCAGGACCTTCATCCGACGCTCCTCGCGCCGATGGACAACCGGTCCATCGGCAACGACTGACCGCCACGCCTCGGGGCCGACGACGTCGCGTGGTCCGCTACAGGAACGAACACGCGTTGCGGCACACGAGTGTATGCACTCGTGTGCAACCGTGTCAAGGGTCGCGAACACGTTGCGCGGTTGCGCCACCCGCGGATCGCGGGGTCGGGGCCTCGCCACCGACGGCACGTTCAGCGCCAGGGCGGACTGCAATGCCCTGGCCGGGACCTACAGCCTGCGCGGCAAGGACGGCATCACGATCACGCCCGGGCCAAGCACGCTCGTGGCCTGCCCGGACGGGTCGTACGGGGACATCTTCGCCCACGAGCTCGCGAATGTGACGACCTGGGTCATCGCCGGCGGTCAGCTGACGCTCACGACAGCCGACGGTGGGACCGGCACGTTCGTGGCGAGCTCCGGCACGGCGGTGGTCCCGAGTCCCTCGGCGTCACCCAGCGCCAGCTCGTCGCCTTCCGCGTCAGCCAGCGCGAGCCCGTCACCGAGCGCGTCACCGAGCCCGACCCCGACGGCCACGCCGACCGCGAGCCCGACGCCCACGGTGACCGCTTCGGCCCCGCCGAGCGCGTCCGCCTCGCCGACGACGGAGCCGACCGAGGCACCCACGAAGTCACCGACGCCCACACCGACCCCGACCCCGACCCCGACACCGACCCCGACGCCCAAGCCGACGCCGTCCCCGACACCCGCCCCGAGCCCGGGCGCCGACCTGGTCGGGACGAACTGGCAGCTCGTCAGCATCACCACGCGCGACCCCGTGCATCAGGGCGTCATCCCGGCCGCCGAGCGCTCGAAGTACACCGTCTCGTTCAAGGCGGGCGGGCAGTTCAGCGCGATCGCCGACTGCAACACCCTCGTCGGCCAGTGGACGGCGACGGCGGCGGGCGGCCTGTCGATCGTGCCCGGGCCGTCGGCGATCGTGCCCTGCGGTGACGGGTCCCACGGCGACCTGTACGTGCTGGCCCTGACGAACAGCGCGAGCTACGCGATTGCGTCGAACGCCCTGACCATCACCCTCGAGGACGGGGGGACGCTCGTCTACGAGCCGCTCCCCTGACTGCGGTCGCGCTCAGGCGAACGTCAGGCGAGGGAAGAGGAGCGGGAGGACTGGGGTTCGAACCCGCGACATTCAGCTTGGGAAGCAGCGTGTCCTCGCTGCAGAGGGTTCCGGGTCAAGGGGTCAAACGGGGGGCCAGACGGAGCCATGCCGGGCCTTGCCGACAGGTCGGCCGTCGGCAAACGCCAGTTACGTACCGCGGGTCGTGAACGTCTGCGGTCCGCGAGGTGGTGTAGCCAGAAATCACTCACGATGTGAGCTATGGTTCCCCGGATGAACGAGAAGAGAACGACGGCTCGAGCCCTGCACGACGCTGACGGAGTCGAGGACTGGCGGGTCCTGTTCTCGGGCGCACACGCCTACTTCCGCGTCAGGTCGTTCGAGCATGGCGCCAGGTTCGTGGCGGCAATCGCCGAGGTTGCCGAGGCTGTTGGCCACTTCCCCGACGTAGACCTGCGGCCCGAGGGAGTGACTGTCCGCACAGCCTCCGGAGAGTACGGGGCCTTGAGCCAGCGCGATGTTGAGCTGGCCCGCCGGATCTCGGTCGAGGCCAGGAGGCTGCAGGTCGAGCCAGACCCCTCCCAGGTCCAGGTAGTAGGCATCGCCGTGGCGCAGGATGCCGGCAGCGATGTTGGTCCTTTCTGGGCCGCCGTACTCGGGTACAAGAGCCTCGGCGCGGATGAGGACGTAGTCGATCGACACAGACGCAATCCACACGTCTCGTTCCAACGTCTGCACCCTCCCAAGCCTGGCCGCGGCCGTACGCACATCGACGTCAGCGTGCCCGCAGATCAGGCGGATGCTAGAGTCGCGGCGGCTCTCGCAGCGGGCGGACGCCTGGCCGATGAGACACACGCGCCCCACTGGTGGACGCTCGCTTCGCCGGAGAACCACGGCGTCGACATCGCGGCCTGGCCGGATTTCGAAGACGACGACGGCTAGCACACGCCGGACTCGCCCCGATCGACTCGTGCGATCGGTCGGCGGCCCTCCGGCAGCGGGACCGCCAGGGCCACGATTCCGAGCAGAACGTCGTCGTGAGCGCGCACTTCGACGCCTTGAGATCGAGAAAGGGATGTAGGAGCTGGAGACGGGGTTCGAACCCGCGACTTTCAGCCAGCCCTGGTGCCTGTGCGTGCAACGCGTGGATCACCATGTGACAACGCGTGGATCACCATGTGACAACGCGTGGATCACCATGCGAATCAGGCAGAGTCATGGTGTCGCGATAGTTGACGAGTTCGTGCGCGGATTCGTCGCCGCGAAGATCGCCATCGAGCCGATCGTCTCGAGTTCGACCTGATCGAACGATGCCCGGAGGATCTCGGAGAGCCCCTCTTGCGTGTCCCCGAGGTTGTCGAAGGTGCCGCGTCGGTTGAGGACGTCGAGCGCCCTCCGGGACAGCCACGTCTGCGACCCCGAGGTGCCGAGGATCGAGCTGCCGAACAGCACGCCAGTCGGTGCGAGGACCGCGGCGACGTTGGCCACCGCCCCGGCCTTGCGCGAGAGCGGTCCGGGAAGGCAGTGGAGCACGCCGGCCAGCGCGGCGGAGTCGAAGGGTCCATCGACGGGAAGCGGCTTGCAGACGTCGGCTTCGACGGTCGTGATGTCGAGGTGGTGCAGGCGCCGAGATGCATGATCGAGGACGTGCGCATTCGGGTCGAGGAGCGTGACCGGGCTGTGGTCAGGAAGGCCGGCCCGTTCCAGGAAGTAACCCGTCCCCGGACCCACGTCCAGGTGCCGGTGGCCGATGTACCGCCGGTACGGCTCCACCAGTCGGATGGTCGGGCAGCGCCACACGACTCGGGTGAAGAAGCCGAGGATGATGGGGTCGTAGACCTTCAGGAACTGCGGTGAGTATTCCCGTTGGCCTGCGTAGGCGGGATCGTCACGCTCCATCGAGCCCGAGCCCTCTTCGATCGTGACCACAGGGAATGGATGGCCCCAAGATGGGCTCGCCTTGGTGCATGGTCAAGGCCGGTAGACTCCGGGGCCTGCCGTGTCGACGCCATCGCTCTCCCGCCTCAGGACCCCCGAGGACATCGATCGCATCGCGGGCATCGCCGATCCCGTGATCCGCAACCTCCAGATCACCCGGGCCTATCACGATCTCTCGGACGCGGCGGCGGCGCGCCTTGGGCCCGTCGCCAACTGGTGCACGTACGCGACGTGGGCGTCGAAGCAGGCCGGACGCACGATCCGCAAGGAGGACATCCAACGCGCGCTCGAGGCGGCGTTTCGAGCCTCACCGGCCGCGACGGGCGCCGCGACCGAGGTCATGACGGAGGCAGGCCGATTCGGCGCGGGCATCTCTGTCAGCGACTCGCTCCGGTCTGTTCGGGAGGTCATCGATCCTGCGGCCGCACTGGATCGGGCGAGCGCGGCGGTTGCCCGTGGCAACCTTCGGGTGTTCGAGGAGATCGGCCGCGAGTTCGCGCGCTTCGACGTCGAGTGCGGCGGGGATGCGGCCGTCGACTCGGACACCCTCGCCCGGTTCGTGGAGGGTCTCTTGCCGGGCGAACCGCCCGAAGGGCAGCGCTACCTGCGCCAGGCCTTCGTCCACTACCAGCAGGCGCGCTTCGAGGTCGACCCGATGACGCGCGCCCAGCTCGTCCTGCTCGCCAACCTCGAGATCGGCTTCCACGAGCAGACCCGTCTCCAGCCCGAGATCGCGGCTGCGCTTAACGCGGGCGTCGTGGATCCCCGCGACGTGCGGGATCGCGTCGTCGCAGCACTCTTTCCGGATGCCGGCTGGATCGTTCGGCTGCGTGTGTTGATCGCCCGGCTGCTCGGGCGACGAACGCTGCTCGATCTCGCCATCGACGCGCTCGTTCTCGAAGAGCAAGCGCTCGTGCGACGCGTCCTGACAGGACACCTCATGTCCATCGACCTCGGGACCGCCGTCCACCTCCGGCTCGGCGAGGACCTCGTCGCCGATTTCCCGCCGTCACTCCGGGAAATCGTCCTGCCCGAGCTCCGCGATCTTCTCGATCGGATCGATCCGACGCGTGATGACCCGCGGGAATCCGGGGCCGTCGACTGGGCCGATCTCGATGATCGCGTGCAGTTCATCGCCGAGATGTTCCGTTGCTTCCAGGAATCACCGTTCCTGTTCGACCCGCCATTCACGCCGGCACAGCTGCAACGGCTCGACGCCGGCGAGCGACCGCCAGATCCGCTCTGATGCCACGGCGGCTGACGGGTCGAGGAGCGGCCACCTCGGCGGTCCCGGGCCCGCACGAAACGCGCCGTTACGGTGGTGGGATCGCCGGCAGGGGTGAGTCCATCCCGGAGTTCCTGCGTCGATCGGACGAAGTCGCGGAGGAAGAGGGGCCGGGAAGCCGAGTTGAGGAAATGGAGCGGGAGACGGGGTTCGAACCCGCGACATTCAGCTTGGGAAGCTGACACTCTGCCAACTGAGTTACTCCCGCTCGGGAGACCGCCAGTGTAACGATTCGACCCCGGTGCGCCAACACGACGCGGGGACGGACATCGAGCCCGACTCGTGGTCGTGGGGTCGGGCTCGACACTCGTCGCGGGCTGGCGCGGGCGCTCCAGTCGCCAGGAACAGACGGCCTACGGACGCTCTCGAGGACTCGTCAACAGCCGGTCGATCGTCGCGCGCCAGGTCGCCCGTCGGTCGCCGACGCTGCCGATCCGGGTTCGACCCGGAGCCGTGACCCGGCGGCGAACGGCCCTCGTGAACACGCCGGCCGGGGCCGCCGCGCCGCCCCCGGGTCGGAGGCGACGCTCTCGCTGGAGGAGCGCCTTGATCGTGACGTCTCGCTTCATCGGATCCGGCCTAGTTGATGATGAACCAGGCGAAGTAGGTCGTTCCCGTCACGGTCTTGTTCAGATAGACGGTGAACTTCCCGGTCGTCGGAACGGCCGCGGCCAGATAGACGCCGGACCGGTAGGTCTGGAGCGTCACCAGGACGAGGTTGGCGGACGTGAGGCCGGCGACCGAGATCGACCGGGAGCGCCCTCCGGAGCTGACGTACGACCGTCCGCTGCGACTGAACGCGGTCTTGCCCTGGACCTTGAGCGCGACCGCCGTGCCGTCCCCGCGGGCGTAGACGCCGACGTTGTCGGGCGGCTCCGGCGGGCTGACCGAACCGGAATACCCGTAGATCCCGGAGCCGAACTGACCGGGAGGCCCGAGCCCGTCTCCGATCCCGACCAGCGCAGGCGCACCCACTGCGAACGTCCCGATGGATCCGGCGGCTTCGACGCCGATGTCACCGCTTCCGAAGACGCCGGGCTGGAATTCGACGCCGCTATAGCCGACGACCCCGGCCGTGGTGCCGGCGATGCCCGGAAAGCCGTTCGGGTCGCCGGTCCGGCCGAAGACGCCGACCGATCCCCCGGAGTCGCCGACGACGCCGGCACCCGACGCGTCGTTCGTGCCCTGCACGCCGATCCCGCCTGGGCTGTTTCCCTGGAGCGCCGTCGCCTGGTCGCCGACCGTCGTTGCGAAGCCGACCGACGTCTCGCCGTTCACCGTTGACGTGATCGACGTCGTGGCATCGGTCGCGTTGTCGACCTCCGTCATCAGCGCTGCCGACGCAGCATCTGCCGACGAGGGCCGGACGAGCGAGCCGGCGACGAGGGCCGCGGCGCTTCCGGCCGCGGCGGCAAGCAACGCTCGACGCGAGCGCTGCTCGGAATCGAGGGCATCCGTGGACATCGAACCTCACCTCCATGCGGGAACGCTGGATCGCCGTGACGGATGGTCGAAGCGCGAACGCTGGGCGGGCGGTGGGGGCGCCTTGATGCGCGGAACGATACCCGTGCGGCGACCGGGCGGGGTCACGATTCCGCTGGGCGTGCGGTCAACCCGGGCCTGTCAGTCGGAAGACCGCCACTCGCGCCCCGAGGCGATGATCAAGAGACGGCAAGGGACTATGTTCGCGCCCTCACCACGACGCGGCATGCGGCGGGCGGGCGGCGCTCCTCGGCAGTGGAACAGCGGGATCGGGGGACGACGACGATGGGGTTGGTCGGAGCTGGGCGCAGGCAACGGTTCATCTCGGGCGTCGTCGGCCTGGGCTTCATCGTCGGCGTCTCGCTGCTCAACGAGCTGGTGTTCAGGACCTGGCTTGCGACCGACTACTTCCGCTGGTATCTGGCAAACGGGGCGTTGATCAGCATCGTCTTCGGGTTCGTGACGCTGGCCTGGGGTGACCTGAACAAGATGACCACGCTGATCTCGGCGCATCCCGTCGAGTACCTGGCCGCGTGGGTGAGACTCGGCGCGCTGCCTCCGCTCGCCTGGTCGACGATGCTGAACCCGGAGACGCGGAACACGTGGCGTGAACGCGGCAGAATGCGACGCGCGCAGGCGGAGCTTCAACGGCAGCAGCAGGAGCTCCTAGCCGATCCCGCCTTGAGCGATGAGCTCACGTCACGGATCGTCGCCGGGGCGCCTCAGGCGGCGGGGGTCGATCCCGCGACTCCTGGTTCCGACGTCGAGGGCGAAGACCCGACGGGCCTCTGGGTCGACTTCCTGTTCACGGCCGTCATCGCCTTTGCGTTCGTCATCGCCTATGTCATCTGGCTCGTGGTCGTCGTTCCGATCCAGTACTTCGTCTACCTCGTGGCCGGCGCACCGGCCCGCGAAGCGATCTCCTCCGGGGCGCGCGTCTGGTATCGCATCTCGCCACGGGAGATCCACATCGAGGAGGCCTGGAAGACGGACACGATGCCCGACGACGCGACCGAGTCCGGCTTCTTCCAGCGACCGGTCGGCTTCACGGCCACGGTCGCCGCGGCCGTCCTGTTCACCGTGTCACGGGTGCTCTGAGAGGGATCGGACCGGGTTCGGTGAGACGAGCCGCTCGGCGGTGTGCCGGCCCCGGCGGCACGAATCCGTGGGACGTTGTGCGCTCACCCCACGTCGTCTAGGCTCGACGAGCGGCTGACGAACGGTGGATCCAACGTGGCGGACCGAGTCGATCCTCTCCTCCTGGCCCAATCCCGTGCGCTGAGCGCCACGGTGGGACGATCCGGCGCTTCACGACGCCGGTTGGCGGGTCTGGCGATGGCCCTGCTGGCGGTCCTCGCTGGTTGTGCGTCGAGCGCCGGGTCGTCCGCCGTCGCCGAACCGCAGTCCTCGACCCCGACCGCCCGGAGCCAGGTGGCCCCGGTCAGCCCGTCGCCCGGCGCATCCCGTTCCGTGGAGCCCGCCGCGGGACCATCAGAGGAGACATCCGTGGCCCCGAGCACGAGTCCGCTCACTCTCACCTCGACCGCATTCGAGTCGGACCGGGCGATCCCGGCAGAATTCACCTGCAAGGGCGCGGACCGCTCGCCGCCCCTCGCCTGGTCGGGCGTCCCGCCGGGTGCGAAGGCACTCGTGCTGTTCGTCGACGACCCGGACGGGCGCAACTGGGTCCACTGGTCGGTCCTCGACGTCGACCCGACGACCTCGAGCCTGCCGGCCGGCCTGTCACCGAAGACGAACCCACCGCAGCAGGGGATGAACGACTTCGGCCGTGTCGGCTACGGCGGTCCATGCCCGCCGTCGGGCACGCACCACTACCGGTTCACCCTCTACGCGCTCGAGGCGCCGCTCGCGCTCACCGGCCACCCGGACGGCGCCGCCGTGCGGGCGGCGCTCGCAAAGGCTCGCGTCGTCGACCGGGCGACCCTCACCGGCACCTTCCGGGCGTGAGCGTCGAGCCGGCCGCCGTGGAGCAGCCGATTCGTGCCGCGATCTTCGATCTGGGCGGCGTCCTGATCGACTGGAATCCGCGCTACCTGTACCGGAGCCTGTTCGACGACGAGGCCGCGATGGAGGACTTCCTCGCGACCGTCGCGACGCCGGAGTGGAACCGGGCCCAGGATGCCGGCAGACCGTGGGCGGACGCGGTCGCAGAGCTGGCGACCCGTCACCCGGATCAGCGGGAGCTGATCGAGGCCTGGTGGAAGCGGTGGCCCGAGACCCTCGGTGACGCCATCGAGCCGACCGTCGCGGTCCTCGCCGATCTGCGCCGGCGGGGCATCCGTCTGTTCGCCCTGAGCAACTGGTCGGGCGAGACGTTCCCCCTCGCTCGGCCGCGCTATCCGTTCCTCGACTGGTTCGACGGGATCGTGATCTCCGGCAACGAGCGTCTCGCCAAGCCGGATCCGCGGATCTTCGAGGTCCTGCTGGATCGATACGGGCTCGTCCCTGGCGAGACGCTCTTCGTCGACGACCAGCTCGAGAACGTCGAGGCCGCGGCCCGGCTCGGGATCCGGGCCATCCGGTACGTGGATCCGGCTCGCCTCCGGTCCGACCTGCGCGAGCTCGACCTGCTGCGGGCCGGCCCCTAGGGCCGGGCCTGGACCGGGCTCCGATCCGCCTCGAGCAGGCCGACCGCCGTGGCGTCCTCGATGACGTCGTCGATCGCGTGCGGATCCTTGGCGCAGGCGAACCCCTGGACGATGACGCGGGAGAGGCCGAGATCCGCGTAGTCGCGGAGCCGCTGCCGCCGGGCGGCGCCGGCCGGAGCCGCGGCCGCCTCGCCCCAGACGTGGACCGAGACGGCGAGCGACTCAGGGTCGCGACCCACCTCGGCGCAGCGCTGGCGGATCACGGGCAGGGCCGCCTCGACCTGCGCCGGGGTGAGGGCATCCAGGTTCAGCTCGTCCGCGAAGCGCGCGGCGAGGTGCCAGGTGACCTTCGGGCCGTTCCCGCCGACGAGGATCGGGATCCGCGGCTGCTGCAGGCCCTTCGGCTCGTGGATCGCATCGCGGACATGGGCGTGCTTGCCTTCGTACGTGGCGCGCCCGGGCGCGAGCATCCGGGTGATGATCTCGAGGTGGTCGGCGAGGACGGCCAGCCGCTCGGGTGCCGCGGGGAAGCCGTAGCCGTAGGCCAGCCACTCATCCTCCTTCCACCCGGCACCGATCCCGAGGATCGCCCGACCGCCGCTGACCACGTCGATCGTCGAGATGGCCTTCGCGGTCAGGCCCGGGTTGCGATAGGACGCCGCAAGCACGAGGTGGCCGAGGTGGGCGCGGCTCGTCGCGACCGCCAGTGCGGCCAGCTCAGCGATGGGTTCGAAGATCGGTGCTTCCTCGGGCGGCGGGTCGACCTGCATGTGGTCGTAGACCCACAGGGACTCGAAGCCGACATCCTCCGCCCAGCGCGCGACCTCGTCGGTCCGTCGCCAGGCCGTGGCCGCATCGAGGCCCAGGTACTCGCGATCGCATCCCTGCGGCAGCGTCAGCCCCAGCTTCATCGCGCTCCTCCGACATCGGCCGCGGGCCCCGGAGTGATGGGCTCCCACGCGCCGAAGGTCCGTTCGACGAGGTCGCGAATCCGTGCGACGTGGTCATCGGTGACCGTGACGGTGTCGGCGACCGTGAACCAGAGTCCGACCTCCCGGACATACGAGCCGAGTGTCCGGAGCGCCTCGCCGACGTCGTCCCAGGTGACGCCCATCGCCTCCGGCCGGATGTCGACGCCGGCACGGGCGATCGCGGCGGCCATCGCGTCGGGCTCGTTGTCCTGCAGCACGGACCCGGCGATGATTCCCAGCCCGACCGGCTGGCCGTGGATGAAGTGACGGCCCGTGATCCGCTCGAGGTTGTAGAACACGAAGTGCTCCACGCCCTCGATGTGGCGCGGGTTCCAGCCGGAGTCGTGGAAGGTCGTCCCGCCCCAGCGATGGGCGTTGACGAGGGCCCGAACCCCCGCCTCCGAGCCGGCCCGGATCTCGTCGAGCGCGTCGACGACCCAGCCCATCACGATCGCCGCGTCGGCGATCAGGCCGGCGTCGAACGGCCAGCGCGGCTCGCTCCGCTCGAGCCGGTCGGCGAGCTGCCAGTCGTGGCGAGCGGTGTGGTAGCAGAGCACGTCGCCGACGCCGGACCGGTTCAGGTTCGGTGGCGCCGATCCGATGACCTCGAAGTCGATGTAGACCGCCTCGGGGACCGCCCAGCCGAGGTAGCGGACGCGCCCCTGGTCGCGGAGGCCGGCGCGGTGGCCGAACGGCGCGTTGACGGTGGTCGCGGTCGGCAGCTGGAACAGCGGCAGCCGGCGCGTCCAGGCCAGGAACTTCGCCACGTCGAGGGCCTGTCCACCGCCGAGACCGATGATCGCCGCGGTCCTCGGCAGGCGCTCCTCCAGGGCGACCAGCTCGCTCAGCTCGAGCGTGTCGACCAGGTGAACGCCGGCCATGGACGGACCTGCCAGCTGGGCCTCGAACCGAGGCCACAGGTCGGCCATCGTCACGACGAGGTACGGCCGGTGGACGAACGCCGGCAGCTCGCCGACGAGCTCGTGCCCGAAGACCGTTCGGAAGCCCTGCCTCGCGAGGGCGACGGCATCGGTCACCGCATCACGCCGGTGGCTCTGCCGGGATGAGCGTCAGCTCGTCGAACCCAAGGACGATCCGGCCCGCGTCCTGGCCGACGGTCAGCCGGCGGTTGCCGCTGATGTCGGCGCGGATCTCGCGACCCCCGAGATCGACACGGAGCTGGGCCGTCGGCCCCTCGAAGATCACCCGGTCGACGACGCCCTCCACGACGTTCGGCCAGCCGCCGTCGTGAGCGTCCTCGAGCACCCGGACGTCTTCGGGACGGAGATAGGCGATGACCGGGTCGCCGACCGACAGCCCGTCGTGCGCGTGCGCGCGCAGCGTCAGGTCGCCAACGCGAACCGTCGCCCGACCGTCCTCGCCGGACCCGTCGACGCTCGCGACCGTCCCCTCGAGGCCGTTGTTGGCGCCGATGAACTCGGCGACGAAGCGGGTCTGCGGCTGGAGGTAGATCTCGGTCTGGGTCCCGATCTGCTCCACCCGGCCGGCGTTCATCACGACGATGCGATCCGAGATCGCGAAGGCCTCGGACTGGTCGTGGGTGACGTAGATCGCGGTCTTGCCGGTCCGCCGCTGGAGGTCGAGGATCGAGTACTTCAGCGTGTCGCGGAGATTCCGGTCGAGCGCGGACAGGGGCTCGTCGAACAGCAGGACGCGGGGATCCGTTGCGAGGACCCTGGCGAGCGCGACCCGCTGCTGCTGGCCTCCGGAAAGCTGCGCCGGCAGCCTCGCTCCATAGCCCGATAGCCCGACCATGGCCAGCATCTCGTCGACGCGGTCCCGGATCGCGTCCTTCCTGGCGCCCTTGACCGAGAGCCCGAACGCGACGTTGTCGGCGACAGACAGGTGCGGAAAGAGTGCCGGCGACTGGAAGACGAAGCCGATGTTCCGCTTCCGTGGTGGCAGGAACGTGACGTCGTCGGCATCGAAGAAGACCCGGCCGTCGGTCGGCTCGATGAGCCCCGCGACCATCCGCAGCGTGGTGGTCTTGCCGCAGCCCGACGGGCCGAGCAGCGTGACCAGCTCGCCGTTGGCGATCTCCAGGTCGAGGCCGTCGACGGCAACGGTCTGGCCGTAGCGCTTCGTGATCGAGGCCAGGCGGACGGTCGCCATCAGAGGATGTAGGTCCCTTTGAAGTGGCGGGTCCCGAAGACCCGGAAGAACACGAGCACGGCCGCGAACGACACGAGCTGCATCGTGACGGCGAGGGCCGCCGTCGCCGGCGACAGCCCGCCGGTCTTCTGGAGGTTGAAGATCCGGAGCGGCGCGGTCTCGATGTCGACCGGATGGACGAACAGCGTGACCAGGTACTCGTTGAAGACGATGATGAAGCACAGCAGCAGGCCGGCCGACACGCCCGGTCCGATGAGCGGGAACACGACCTTTCGGTAGGTCTGCCAGCCGGTCGCCCCGAGGCAGCGGGCGGCCTCCTCGAACTCGGGTGGCAGGTCCTTCAACGCCACGACGATCGGGGTCAGCATCAACGGGAACGTCCCGACCGCCATCGCCAGCACGAGCCCCCACATCGACACGGCGTGATACGTGAACGTGTACGTCAGCAGCAGCGCCAGGCCGATGACGGCGCCCGGCACGTACAGCGACAGCTGCAGGATCGAGAAGATGATCCGCCGCCCCGGGACCGGGTAGCGAACGAGCGCGTACGCCGCCGGGAGGCTGACCGCGAGGTCGATCGCGAGGGCCAGGCCGGTGATCTTGACGCTCCAGAAGAGGTTCTCCTTGAAGTCGCCGATCGCGCCCCGGTAGTTCTCGAGACCGGAGCTCCCGCCATAGGCGGCGAACGATTGGAACAGCAGCGCCCCGAACGGCAGGACGAACAGGAACAGGCAGAACCAGATGTACGCGTGGCTGACGACTGCGGTGACGCGGCGCGTCGTGACGCGCGGGGGACGGACGGCCGGCGTAGCGGCGCTCGCCGGACTCGGCCCGCCGTGGGCGCTCGCCGTCATTCGGCCAGCGCTCCGCGCGAGTAGCGCAGCGAGAAGTACGTCACGACAAAGGCGATCGCCAGCAGCATCATGCCCATCGCCGAGGCGAGCCCGTAGTCGTTCTGGACCACACCCCGGTCGTAGATCGTTACCGCCAGTGAGCGCTGCTCGTGGAGACCGCCGAGCAGCGCCGGCTCCGCGAACGCGCCGATGCTCCAGCCGAAGACCAGGAGCGAGCCCGCCACGACGCCGGAGCGGGCGAGCGGCAGCACGACGCGGCGGAACGTCGTGAACGGGCCCGCGCCGAGGCAGGCCGCGGCCTCCTCGAGCGTCGGGTCGACGTTCGACAGCGCCGTCCCGATGCTCATGACCATGAACGGGAACGTGAAGATCGCCATCGCGAACACGACCGACGGCAGGCTGAAGAGCAGCGACGCGCCGGAGACTCCGAGCGCGCTGAACAGTGGGTCGAGCGGGCCGCCGGGCAGGAGGACCGTGCTGACCCCGAAGGTGACGTACAGCGCCCCGAACATCGGGAAGACCATCAGCGCCCGGACGACGTCGCGGTACCGGATCCGGCGAACGAGGATGTAGGCGAACGGGAAGCCGAGCACGAGGTCGACCCCCGTCGCCAGCAGGGCCAGCTGGATCGTCACGAACAGGTTCGGCAGGTAGCGCTCGACGATGAGGCGGTAGTTGTCGACCGTCTGGACCGGACCCGCCTGCGACAGATACGTGCTGCCCTCGGTGAAGCTCATCTGGAGGATGAACACCAGGGGGTAGTACAGGAACAGCACCGCCAGGACCCCTGCGGGGATGAGCAGGGCGAGGCCGATCAGGCGGGTGTTGCGCACGCGCCGCCGGAGCTCCGGGGCGACGCCGGACATCGGCATCGACAGGCGTTCACTGACCACGATCGGCCTCGGTGCCAGGGATGGATCGGCTCGCCCGCCGTCGCCGACGGGCGAGCCACATCTTGCGCGTCAGCGGGGCCTACGCGCCCAGCTGCTTGGCGTAGTAGTCGAGGAAGATCTTCGAGCTGGCGTTGTAGGCCTCCCAGTCGATCGCCTTGAACCCCGACTGGATCTGGTCGAGCTTCGGGAAGTAGGTGTAGTAGTCGGTCTTGAACCAGTCGGGCACCTGGTCGACGTAGTCGGGGCCCAGGAAGCCCTCGGAGAGCTCGCTCCACTGGCCGTGGTCGATGGGCCACGCGTTCGGGAACTGGACGTCCTTGGCGAGCCGCCAGTTCATGAAGACCTGGGCAAGCACCGGGTGCTGCGCATTCTTCGGGACCCACAGGTAGCCATTGGCCGGGTAGATCGTCGGCGGCACGAGCAGCGCCGCCTCCGTATGCCCGCCCAGGTACTCCAGGCGAGCGAGGCTGTTCCAGAATCCGACCGCGTCGATCGCACCTGACTCGAACAGCTTCTGCGGCGTCGCCTGGTCGGTCGTGTACTTGAGGACATTGGGGCCGAGGTTCTGGACCGCCCAGTCCACGACCTGCTTCATCTGCTCGGGGTCCTTGTAGTCCTTGCCCATTTCGGCGGCGAGGCCGAGGAGGAACCCGCCGGCGGTGATGTCCGTCGGCTTGGGCAGGGTCAGCTTGCCCTTGAGTCGTGGGTCGGCGAGGTCCATGAGCTTCGTCAGGTAGCCCGCGTCCTTCTTGTCGTAGACGACGCCCGGGTAGGCCGTCGACTGGAACGCGATCGACTGCGGGGCGTGTTTGAAGACGTCGAGGACCATCTTCTGGTTCGGGATCAGATCCGACGTGAGCACATCGTCGACGAGGCCCTGCTGGGACGCGTCGTACCAGTAGTTCTCCTCGACCGCGATCACGTCGAAGCTGGCCTTGTTGCCGGCCTTCTGGTCAGCGGCGAGCTTGGTCAGGTACTCGCTCGGCTGTTGCGACCCGACGTAGTTGAGCTTGATGTCTGCGCCGTATGTGTCCTTCACGTATTTCTGGAACTGGTTGACGATCTCGCTCGTCGCCGAGTACGTCCAGTTGCCGACGTTGAGCGAGCCCTCGGCCGCGATCGCGGCCTTGATCTCGTCGTCGGTCATGTCCTTGTTGACGATGGCGACATGCTTCGTGCCGGCCGTCGCGCTGCCGGCGGGGGCACTGCTCGAGGCCCCGCCGCCGGTGCTCGCGACGGGCGCGCTGGCACCGCCCCCGGTCGAGGGAGATGCACCGCTCGTGCATGCGCTCGCGACGATCAGGACGAACCCGGCGAGCGCGCCGATCGTCCCCAACCTGCTCCTGCGCAGTCGATCGTCCATCAGACGAACCCTCCTCTCGGGGCGGCCGGCCCCTCCGCGGGCCACGCCCCGAACGTGGCGGTGATCCGGTCACGGATGCCGTCGACGACGTCGGCGGTCACCGGCCGGGCATCGGCGATCGTGTAGGGCTGGTCCGCGTGGCGGACGAACCAGGCGAGCCGCTGCATCGCCGTGCCGGCGGCCTCCCAATCGATGCCCATCGCCTCAGGCCGGATGTCCACCCCGGCGCGATGGAGCCAGCCGAGGACGATCTCGGGCTGGTTGTTCTGGAGGACGGCCCCCAGGTAGGTGCCGAGCCCCACGGCCTGTCCGTGGACGAAGCTGCGGCCGGTCTGGAATTCCAGGCAGTACAGGAATGCGTGGTCGACGCCGTCGAGATGGCGGGCGTTCCAGCCTGCGTTGTGGAACGCGGCACCGCCCCAGCGGTGCGCCGACATCAGCACACGGATGCCGGCATCGGTGATGTCGTGGATCTCGTCGAGGCCGGCGACGACGAGCTCGAGCTGCTCGAGCGCCTCGGCGACGAGTCGCTCGTCGTACGGCCAGCGACGATCCTCCTGCCCCGCGTCGCGGGCCAGCTTCCAGTCGACGTGCGCCGTGTGATGACAGAGCACGTCGCCGACGCCGGTTCGATTGAGCTCGGGCGGCGCGCTCCGGATCACGTCGATGTCGACGTAGACCGCCTCGGGGATCGCCCAGGCCAGACCCACCTCGCGCCCTTCGTGGCGCAACGCTGCCCGGTGGGCGAACGGAGCGTTCGTCGTCATCGACGTCGGGACCTGGAAGAGCGGTCGGCCCCGCCGCCAGGCGAAGAACTTGGCGACGTCCAGGGCACGTCCACCACCGAGGCCGATGATCGCCCCGAAGTCCGGCAGCCCGGCGATCTGCTCGTCGAGCGCCGGCACCTCGATCGTCGTCACCTCGTGAACGCCGGCCAGATTGCCGTCGAAGAGGTGCTCGAACCGCGGCCACAGGTCCGCCATCGTCACGACGAGGTACGGGCGATGGACGAAGTTCGGCAGCTCTGCGAGCAGCCCGCGCCCGTAGACCGTCGGGAACCCGACGTCGGCGAGCCGGATCGGCGCTTCGACCGCGTTCACGCCCGCGCCTCGCGCGTCGTCGAACCGCTGGGACGGAGTCGCGGGCTGTCCGCCACGGTGCCTCCGGGAACGTCCGCTGAGGGCCGAAATCGTCGGTTTAACGATAAGCCTTGACGTTTGCGCTCAACGGGAACGATAGTGCGCGTGTCAAGGGGCGGGAGGGCGCATCGTGGTGAAGCCGGCCGGCGGGACGATCACGCTCCGCCACGTCGCCGAGCGGTCCGGGGTCTCGATCACGACCGTGTCGCGGATCCTCAACGGCCGCGAATCCGGTGTTCCCGTCCGGCCGGAGACCCGGGAGCGGATCCTCGCCGTCGCCGACGAGCTCGGCTACAAGCCGAACCTCCTCGCCCGAGCCCTGCGCGGCAGTCGCAGCTCGCTGCTCGGCGTGATCGTCCGCGACATCAGCGATCCGTTCCACACCCAGGTCCTGCGCGGCGTCAACGAGGTCGCCCGGACGCGGGGATACCGGCTGTTCCTCGGCCACGTCGACTGGAGTCCGGACGTCGCTGCGATCTACGGCTCGATGTTCGAGCAGTCGCACGCCGACGGGATCCTGCTCATGGGCGACATCGCGGGCGGCGACGCGACCCTTGACGACCTCGTGGAGCATCACGAGCACGTCGTCGGGGTCAGCGACCGCGTCGGACCGCGGCGCGTGCCGGGCGTCTACGTCGACAACGCCAGGGGAACGATGCTTGCCCTCGAGCATCTCTGGCAGCTCGGCCACCGGGCGATCATCTGCGTCGCCGACGAACGGATGGCGGACGGTCCGCTCCGTGCCGCGGTCTACGAACAGTTCATGCGCGAGCGCGGCGCCGGCGACCGGATCCGGACCTACTTCACGACCCAGCCGGACCCCGAGCCGGGCTATCGCCTCGGCCGGGAGCTCTTCGCCCACCTCGATCGGCCCGGTCGGCCGACGGCGGTGTTCGCGGCCTCGGACACGATCGCGATCGGCTTGCTCCAGGCGGCGTTCCAGGCGCGAGTCGTCGTGCCGGACCGACTCTCGATCGTCGGGTTCGACGACATCGACATCGCCTCCTTCACCGTGCCACCCCTCACGACGATCAGCCAGTCGGGCGTGGCGATGGGGCGGACCGCGGCGAACATGCTGCTCGACATGATCGAGGGTACGAGCCAGAGCGGCGATGTTGCCGACGTCGTCGTCGCGCCCCTGCTCGTCGTTCGCCAGTCGACGGCGCCTGTGCCGCCCGCCTGAGGCAGGCGGCGTCGGCTCAATCCGATCGCGACGTCAGTCGACGTCCCGGCGGCGGCGACCGATGGCGACCGCGGCCCCCGCACCCACCGCGAACAGCAGGGCCAGGATCCCGGCGAGCCACGCGCTCCCGGACCGGACCGGTCCGAGCGGGGTCGACAGGATCACGCCGGCGTCGGTGTCCGGTAGGGCGGCGTTGACGGTGATCGTCAGGGTCCCGTCGTCGCAGACGGTCTGGTCGTTCGGGCTGCAAATCCGGTAGACGACCTGGTCGACGCCGCTGAAGCCGGCATCGGGCGTGTAGATGATCGAGCCGATCGTTGCCGTCCCGTGCGCCGGCTGCCCGACGATCTGGAGAGGTCCGGCGTCCCCGATGTCGTTGGCCTCGACATCGACCTCGATGGTCTTGCCCTCGGTCGTGACGCCGGTGTCGGCGACGGCGACCGGGATGATCTCCACGTCGACGGTGCCAGTGTCGCAGGCCGGGATCAGGGCGTCGTCGCAGCCCTGGATCGAGAACGAGTCGCGGCCGGTGAACGTGCCGGTCGGCGTGTAGACGAACGAGCCGTCACCGGCCACGGTGGCCGTGCCGTTGGCCGGTCCGGTCGCGATTGTCAATGTCACCGTCTGGCCAGTGTCCGGATCGGTCACGGTGACCGCGCCGCTGACCGCGGTCATCGCGTCCGTCGTGACGCTGGCATCGCCGATGACCGGCGCCGTGTTGCCGACCGTCAGGGTGCCCGCCACGTAGCTGATCGCGTAGTTGGCCAGGCCCGTCCCGACCGCGTTCGAGAGGAGGATCGGATACGTGGTCGGTGCGGCGAGGGCCGGTGAGCCGGCGCTCGTCAGGGTCGCGGAGTCGACCGTGTCGCCGTTCACGAGGCCGACGGTCGAGAACTCGGTGCCGGCGAAGACGAACGTGACCCCGAACGGCTTCGTCTGGTCAGCGGCGGTGACGGTGAGCGCGGCCTGCATGACCGTGAGCGCACCGTCGACGTAGCTGATCGCGTAGTTCGCAAGGCCGCTGCCGACCGCCGCCGATGGGGTGATCGGGTACGGGCTCCCGGCGACGGTGGCCGTCGGGCTCGCACCGGGGCTCGCGAGGGTGACACTCGTGACCGTGTCGGTCCCGAGCAGCCCGCTCGTGGAGAACTCCGTCCCGGCGAAGGTGACCGCCTGGCCGTAGGTCTTCGTCGCGTCGTCGGCGGTGATCGTCAACGCGGCCTGGCTGATGTCGCTGTCCACGGTCCCGCTGTCGGCCAGGTAGTTGCCCGCGGGATCCGTGAACGTCCATGGATCGCTGTAGAGGCCGACGTTCGTCCGGGTTGTCGCCGACAGGTCGAGACCCGCAGAGAGATTCTCGCCGAACACGCCTGTCACAGAGCCGGTCGCCGTGTGTGGCAGCGCGTCATAGGTGACGGAGAAGCCCGTCACGACGATGACGGCGGTGGCCGGCGTGACGGTCAGCTCGCCGTCGACGTAGGTGATCGTGTAGTTGCCGAGGCCTGTCCCGACCGCCGCCGACGGCGTGATCGGGTACGGGCTGCCTACGACCGTCGCGGTGTCGACCGCTCCGGGGCTGGCCAGGCTGACGCTCGTGACCGTATCGGCGTTGAGCAGGCCGCTCGTGGAGAACTCCGTCCCGGCGAACGTGACCGTCTGGCCGTAGGTCTTCGTCCGGTCATCGGCGGTGATCGCGAGAGGCGCGGCGGTCACACCCATCTCGCCGTCGAGGTAGGTGATCGCGTAATTGGACAGCCCGCTGCCGACCGCCGCCGACGGGGTGATCGGGTAGGGACTCCCGGCGACGGTCGCCGTGGCGACCGCGCCCGAGCTGGCCAGGCTGACGCTCGTGACCGTATCGGCGTTGAGCAGGCCGCTCGTGGAGAACTCCGTCCCGGCGAAGACGACCGTCTGGCCGTAGGTCTTGGTCCGGTCGTTCGCGGTGATCGCCAGCGGCGCCGGCGTCACGGTGAGCTGGCCGGGGCCGTAGAAGATCACGTAGTTCGCGAGGCCGCTGCCGATCGCCGACGACGGCGTGATCGGGTAGGGACTCCCGGCGACGGTCGCCGTGGCGACCGTGCCCGGGCTGGACAACGTGACGCTCGTGACCGTGTCGGTGTTGACCAGACCGAAGACGGAGAACTCGGTGCCTGCGAAGACCACGCTCTGGCCGTACGTCTTGGTCCGATCGTTCGCGATGACGACGAGGACCGCCGGCAGCACCGTGAGCTGACCGTTCAGGTAGGTGATCGTGTAGTTCGCGAGGCCGGCGCCGACGGCATTCGACGGCGTGATCGGGTACGGGCTGCCGACCACCGACGCCGTGGCGGGCGACCCGGGGCTGGTGAGGGTGACGCCCCCGACCGAGTCGGGTCCGAGCAGCCCGCTCACCGTGAATTCCGTTCCCGCGAACGCCAGCGTCTGCCCGTAGATCTTGAACTGGTCGGTCGCCGTGATCGTCAGCGGGGCGGGCAGGATCGAAAACGTCGCGCTCGACGTCCCGATCAAGCCGGCGCTGGCCGCATTCAGGCTGTAGGTCCCGACCTGGTCGACGGTCAGGTCGTTGAACGTCGCGATGCCATTGACGGCCGCGACGGTGACCGTCCCGCCGAGGGTCGGACCCGCCGGGGCCAGGGTCAGCGAGACAGATGCAGAGCTCTCGGTCACGACGAAGCCGTTGTCGTCGAGGACGAGGACGGTCACGGCCGGGCTGATCGTCGAGCGATAGATCGCGTCCGTCGGCCCCTGGCCGAACCCGAGATGGGTGGCGCGGTTCCAGGTCACGGTGTTGTCGGTCGACGTCGAGGCCGTGTTGCCGTTGCCCGCGAGGTCGGCCGCGACGCCTACCGCGATCGTGGCGATCACGGTGCCGGAGATCGTCATCCCTGTGACGGTCACGGTGTAGTTCGCGCCGGACCCGCTGACCGTGCCGACCTTCGTCCCGCCGGCCGTCCCCGTGAACGTGACGTCGCCGGTCGCGAAGCCGGTGACCGGCTCGCTGAACACGACTGTGAACGTGATCGGGCTCGCGTTCGTCGGGTCGACCTGACCGACCGCCTGGTTGATCGTGACGGTCGGGGCGGTGACGTCCCACGTGACGGTGTTGTCGGACGATGTCGACGCGGCGTTGTTGTTGCCTGCGAGATCGGTCGCCTGGCTGGCGGCGATCGCGGCAATCAGGCTGCCGGAGGTCGTCATCCCGGTGACGGTCACGGTGTAGTTCGCGCCCGATCCGCTGACCGTGTCGACCTTCGTCCCGCCGGACGTGCTGCCGGCAAAGGTCACGTCGCCGGTCGCGAAGCCGATGACCGGTTCGCTGAACACGACGGTGTAGAGGATCGGGCTGGTGTTCGTGGGATCAGCCTGGCCGACGGCCTGGTTGATCGTGACGGTCGGGGCGACGTTGTCGAATGTGACCGTGTTGTCGGTCGAGGTCGAGGTGACGTTGCCGTTGCCGGTCGCGTCCGTCGCCACGCCGGCGCCGAGCGAGGCGACGACGGTCCCTGAGCCGGTCATCCCGGTGACCGCGACGGTGTACGTGGTCGGACCTCCGGAGACGGTCCCCACGAGGGTCCCGCCGACCGTGCTGCCGGTGAAGCTGACGTCGCCGGTGGCGAAGCCGGTGACCGTCTCGCTGAAGACCACGGTAAACGTGATCGGGCTGGCGTTCGTCGGGTCGACCTGGCCCACCGCCTGGTTGATCGTGACGGTCGGAGGCGTGGCGTCCCAGGCGACCGTGTTGTCGGTCGAGGTCGAGACGACGTTGGCGTTGCCGCTGAGATCGGTCGCGACGCCGGCCCCGATCGTCGCGATCACCGTCCCCGGCGTCGTCATCCCGGTGACGCTGACGGTGTACGTCGTCGGACCGCCCGAGACGGTCCCGACCTTCGCCCCGCCCGAGGTGCTGCCGGTGAACGACACGTCGCCCGTGGCGAAGCCGGTGACCGGCTCGCTGAAGACGACCGTGTAGAGGATCGGGCTGGCGTTCGTCGGGTCGACCTGGCCGACCGCCTGGTTGATCGTGACCGTGGGTCCGGTCCGGTCGATGGTGACGGTCGGGCCGTTGATCACCGCGTTGTTGTTGCCCACGACATCCGTGACCGCGTTGACCCGGATCCGCACGATCACGGTGCCCTGCGAGCATCCGGTCACGGTGACGGTGTAGGTCGTACCGGCGCCGGTCGGAGCCCCGAAGGCGCAGGTGGTGGCGGTCCCGACGTTGGAGAAGTCATTGGCGAGGAGGCCGGTCACCGACTCGCTGAACGTGACGTCGAAGACGAGGGTGGTTGCGTTCGTGATGTCGTCCGTGCTCGAGGCGCCCGTGTCCGAACCGGCCTGCAGGTCGATGGTCGCGGTGGGCGGCGTCACATCGCGGGTGACGGTGTTGTCGGTCGAGGTCGAGGCGGCGTTGGCGTTGCCCGCGGGATCGGCCGCGACGCCGGCGGCGAGGGACGCGACGACGGTTCCCGAGCCGGTCATCCCGGTGACCGCGACGGTGTACGTCGGGCCGGCACCCGAGACGGTCCCGACGAGGGTCCCCGGGACCGTGCTGCCGGCGAACGACACGTCGCCGGTGGCGAAGCCCACGACCGGCTCGCTGAAGACGACCGTGAACGTGATCGTGGCCCCGTTCGTCGGGTCGAGCTGGCCGACCGCCTGGTTGATCGTGACGGTCGGAGCGACGTTGTCCCAGGTGACGCTGTTGTCGGCCGAGGTCGAGACCGCGTTGGCGTTGCCGGACAGGTCGGTCGCGACACCGGCCGCGATCGAGGTGATGACCGTGCCGGGCGTCGTCATCCCGGTGACGCTGACGGTGTAGGTTGTCGGACCGCCGCTGACCGCGCCGACCTTCGTCCCGCCGGCGGTGCCGGTGAACGTCACGTCGCCCGTCGCGAAGCCGGTGACCGGCTCGCTGAAGACGACCGTGTAGGTGATCGGGCTGGTGTTCGTCGGGTCGACCTGGCCGACCGCCTGGTTGATCGTCACGGTCGGAGCCGTGACGTCCCACGTGACGCTGTTGTCGGTCGAGCTCGAGGCGGCGTTGTTGTTGCCCGCGAGATCGATCGCCCGGCTGGCCGCGATCGAGGCGATGACCGTGCCGGACGTCGTCATCCCGGTGACGCTGACGGTGTAGTTCGCACCCGAGCCCGAGACGGTCCCGACCTTCGCCCCGCCGGCCGTGCCGGCGAACGTCACGTCGCCGGTGATGAAGCCGGTGACCGGCTCGCTGAAGACGACGGTGAAGAGGATCGGGCTGGTGTTCGTCGGGTCGACCTGGCCGACCGCCTGGTTGATCGTGACCGTCGGGACGACGACGTCGCGGGTGACGGTGTTGTCGGTCGAGGTCGAGGCGGCGTTGGCGTTGCCCGCGGGATCGGCCGCGACGCCGGCGGCGAGGGACGCGACGACGGTTCCCGAGCCGGTCATCCCGGTGACCGCGACGGTGTACGTCGGGCCGGCACCCGAGACGGTCCCGACGAGGGTCCCCGGGACCGTGCTGCCGGCGAACGACACGTCGCCGGTGGCGAAGCCGACGACCGGCTCGCTGAAGACGACCGTGAACGTGATCGTGGCCCCGTTCGTCGGGTCGAGCTGGCCGACCGCCTGGTTGATCGTGACGGTCGGCGCGACGTTGTCCCAGGTGACGCTGTTGTCGGCCGAGGTCGAGACCGCGTTGGCGTTGCCGGACAGGTCGGTCGCGACACCGGCCGCGATCGAGGTGATGACCGTGCCGGGCGTCGTCATCCCGGTGACGCTGACGGTGTAGGTTGTCGGACCGCCGCTGACCGCGCCGACCTTCGTCCCGCCGGCGGTGCCGGTGAACGTCACGTCGCCCGTCGCGAAGCCGGTGACCGGCTCGCTGAAGACGACCGTGTAGGTGATCGGGCTGGTGTTCGTCGGGTCGACCTGGCCGACCGCCTGGTTGATCGTCACGGTCGGAGCCGTGACGTCCCACGTGACGCTGTTGTCGGTCGAGCTCGAGGCGGTGTTGTTGTTGCCCGCGAGATCGATCGCCCGGCTGGCCGCGATCGAGGCGATGACCGTGCCGGACGTCGTCATCCCGGTGACGCTGACGGTGTAGTTCGCACCCGAGCCCGAGACGGTCCCGACCTTCGCCCCGCCGGCCGTGCCGGCGAACGTCACGTCGCCGGTGATGAAGCCGGTGACCGGCTCGCTGAAGACGACGGTGAAGAGGATCGGGCTGGTGTTCGTCGGGTCGACCTGGCCGACCGCCTGGTTGATCGTGACCGTCGGGACGACGACGTCGCGGGTGACGGTGTTGTCGGTCGAGGTCGAGGCGGCGTTGGCGTTGCCCGCGGGATCGGCCGCGACGCCGGCGGCGAGGGACGCGACGACGGTTCCCGAGCCGGTCATCCCGGTGACCGCGACGGTGTACGTCGGGCCGGCACCCGAGACGGTCCCGACGAGGGTCCCCGGGACCGTGCTGCCGGCGAACGACACGTCGCCGGTGGCGAAGCCGACGACCGGCTCGCTGAAGACGACCGTGAACGTGATCGTGGCCCCGTTCGTCGGGTCGAGCTGGCCGACCGCCTGGTTGATCGTGACGGTCGGAGCGACGTTGTCGAGCGCGTTCGCGCGCGTGAACAGGGCGCTCTGGCCCGCTCCGCAGGCGTCGCCGTTGTAGGCGTAGAGGTAGAGGTTGTACGTCCCCGCTGCCGCAGGCGCGGTGATCGTCATCGTCTCCGAGTAGGCGCCGCCACCGACGTGGTTGGCGTGATCGACGCAGGTCATCGCGCCGGGCAGCGGCGCGGAGGTCGCGAGCGCCCAGCGGGACGAGAACCAGTTGTTGGCCGGCGACGCGCCGTTCGTGTTCACGAACATCACGAGCGTGATGGAGGCGCCCGGAGCGACGCTGATGCTCCCGACGGAGCCGTTCAGGGTCGTTGTCGCCTGGACCGTTGCCGCCGCCGCGACGTACGGCCCGACGAACGGCCCACCGCTGCCGGTCGGCGCCGCGCCGAGCGGCTTCACACCGGCGGAACCATGGTCGGCCGCGGCACGCGCGAGGTCGAGCCGGCCGTTGCCCGTCTCGGACCGCGTGCCGACGTCGGCGGCGCTCCGCGCCAGCCGCCCGACGATCACCGCGTTCGAGGCCGCCGGGTCGATCGCCCGGAGCAGCGCCGCCGACGCCGCGACCTCGGCGGACGACGCGGACGTTCCGTTGACGGACGTCGTGCCGCCGCCCGCGAGGAGCGTCGCGATGTCGGTCCCCGGCGCGCCGAGGAACGTGTCAGCTCCGTGGTTCGAGGAGCCGTCGAGCTCATCGGCCCGGTTCGTGTTCGAGACCCCGACGACGCCGCGATCGCCGGCCGGGTAGGTCGGCGCGCTCGAGCCGTCGTTGCCGGTCGCCGCGACGACGACGACATCGTGATCCCAGGCGTAGTCGACGGCGGCCTGGAGGGCGGCACTGTAGCCAGGGTTGCTGAACGAGAGGTTGACGACGCTCGCGCCGTGGTCCACCGCCCAGACGATGCCCTCGATGATGTCGCTGTCCTGGCCGAGCCCGTCGACACCGAGGACGGTGACGGGCATGACCTTCACGCCGGACCAGCCGATCCCCGCGATGCCCTCGCCGTTGTCGGTGACGGCGGCGATGATGCCGGCCATCGCCGTGCCGTGGCCGTTCGGGTCCGCCATCGGATCCCCGCCGGGAACGAGCGAGACGCCCGAGACGAGCCGTCCGGCGAGATCCGAATGCTCCGCGTCGACGCCGGTGTCGAGGACGGCGACGACGACGGAACCCGTGGGATCGAGCGTGTCGTGGACCCGGTCCCAGCCGATCCGGCCGAGTGACCACTGGTCGGCATAGCCGGGATCGTCCGGTGCCGCCTCGGCCTCCCGGACGCGGTCGGGCTCCACGCGGACGACTTCGGTCCGATCCTGCAGGGTCGCGACGACGGACGAGCCGGTCACGACGCGGATGACGGCCATCCTCAGTGGCGCGATCGTGTCGACGACCTCGGCGCCGGCGTCCGCGAGGATGCTCGCGCGCGCGGTTGCGTTCGTCCCGGGGGCGAACGTGACGACGAAGTCGCGGGTGGCGGCCGGTGCCACGGTCGGCGCGTCGGTCGGCGCGACCGTCGGCTCGGCGGTGGGCGCCGGCGTCTCGGGTGTCGGTGCGGGTGACTCGGCCGCGGGCGAGGGGGATTCGGCGGACGGATTCGGCTCCGGTGATGGCTCGGCGACCGGCTCCGGGGTGGGCGTCGGCGTAGGCGTCGGCGAGCTCGACGGATCCGGCTCGGGCTGGCTCGTCGGCTCGGCCGAGGACGGCGTACCGCCGGAGGAACTCGAATCGGCCGCCATCCCCGAAACCGGGGCGACGAGCGTGGCGACGACCAGGAACATCTGGAGGAACGCCATGAGGTGAACGCGCGATGTCCGGGCGTGTGCGGTCGGGCGGTGGTGCGGTGGAGTCACGACGACACGATGCCGTCTCGATGGGTGACCCGACCATGGGACCCCAGTGCGACGGCTTCGGCATTCGTACTAGGCGGTTCGCCTTGCCACCTCGCGGCGCGGGCGGCCATCCCCGGCCTCAGGCGGTCGGCGTGAACGTCGACTGCAGCGTCATCAGCAGGACCACCGCGCTGTAGGCCTCATACGTCGGGTCGGTGGCCGAGCCGATCGTCTGGATGATCACGGTGCCCGCGGCCCCGACGTCGATCAGGCACGAGCCACGCGATTGTCCCACCGCGATCCCCGACGCGTCCGTCACGGCGGTCGCGTCGATGCACGTGAAGGTCGTCCCGCTGGGCGAGTTCGCGCTGCCGGTCTGCGTCACGGTCCAGTTCGTCGGGTCCGTCGCCGCGGCGATCGCGTCGGCGTACGGCGTCGACGAGACGGACGCCATGACCGGGGTCTGGAGCGTCGACGGGTCCGACGGGACCGTGATCGGATCCGGGGAGAAGTACTGGCACGCGAGATTGGCCGGCGTCGTCACGGTAAACCAGTCGCCCGGGTAGACGATCGTGGCGACAGTGGCGGTGCCGGCGGCCAGGTTGCAGGTCGTCGTCGGCGGGATGACCGGGATCGAGGCCGACGGCCGGGCCGACGGCTCGACCGGGACCGACGGCGTCGGCGCCTTCGTCGGGGTCGCGCTGGGCTTCGGCGTCGGCGCCTTCGTCGGCGTCGGGGACGGAGTCGGGGAGGCACTCGGGCGCGCCGTCGCGCTGGCCGCGGGCGCCTGGCTCGCGGACGGGCTCGCCGACGCCGCGGCCTCCGCGGCCGGCCGGATCAGCGCCACGGTGAGGTCGCGCCGGAGGTCCTGGAGGTTGACCTGGTTACCCCGGTAGTCGATGAGCGCCGCGCCCTGGAGGGCGGCGAGGAACGCCGTCTCCTGGTTCATCACGTCCTCGGGGCACGCCTTCCGGGTGGTCGCGAGCTGGCTGATCCGCACGACGTTCCCGTTCGTCCCGTAGGTGCCGGTGAAGTCGTTGCAGCCGGCCGACCCGCCGACGCTGGCGATTCCGAAGACGACGTCGACCGTCGTGTCGGGAAGCACCGCCGTGATCGTGGACGGCGGGACCAGGTACGAGTCGACGTCCCAGCGTCCGAGCAGCGGATTCTTCGGAGCCGCGTCGAAGACGAGGCTCGCCGACCCGATCCCGTCGTAGATCGTCAGGGTGTCGCGCTCGACCCCGTAGAACCGGCTGCTCTGGAGCAGCGCCAGATAGGTCTGCTCGAACGTCATCGACGCCTCGTCACACGCCATGAGCGTCGCCGAGGCCTGGGAGACCAGGAGGGTCCGACCGCTCGACTGATAGAGCGCGCGATAGGTGTTGCAGCCGGACTGGCCGGTGACCTGGTGGCCCTGGAACTTCGCGTCCGCGAAGACGGTCTCCGGGACGATCTTCAGCGACCCGGCGTCGGCGTACGCCCGCAGCACCCACTGCGTCCCCTCCAGCTGCCCGCCCGCGCCCGTGCTCGTGATCGACGAGCAGGCGGCGATGACGAGCGCGAGGACGACAACGGCGGCGGATCGGACGAACGACATCGTGCCCCCTCGCGGTGGTCGGGACGTGACGGACGCGCGAAGACGCGCGACGTCGAGGCGAGTTGACCGCACACGACGCCGAACGTCCACCCTGCGGGCACCCGGTTCGGGGTGCGTCCGGGCGCGACGACATTGGCTGGCCCGCGCGTGGCCCGCGCGGGCCGTTCGCGGCCGCGGCCGCTGCTATCCTCGCGGGGTTCTCGCGCCGCCCGAGGTTCCCCGCTTGGGTCGCTCGCCCTCGATCGCCGTCCGCCCGATCGGGCTCTTCCTCGTCGCCTTCACCGTTGCCACGCTGTCCGGCTGCGACCTGATGGTGGCCACCGTCACCCCACAGCCGAGCCGGCTGAGCCGGACCCCGGAGCCACTGCCGTCGCTCCTCGAGGAGCCCGACGAGGTGCCGACCCCGCGGCCGCCCACGTCCGGCGAGGGTCCCGACATCCTCGATGCGGCGAACGCCCTCGCCGACCTGGGCTCCTATCGGGTCTCGGTCGTCAGCACCGGGCTCGTGCCGGCCTCGTCGACCGACGGCCGCGTGACGATGACCTCCACGCTCGTCCAGGGCGATGCCCCGGCCGCGGAGTTCACGATGATCGGCGTCGACGGGCTCGAGGGCGGAAGGCTGCAGGCCGTCGTGATCGGCGACGAGGCCTGGCTCAAGGCCGGGGCCGGTCGATGGATGAAGAGCCCGGGCGGCGCGGCCGACTTCGACGCGGCCTTCACGACCCTGTCGCCGATCGACCTCGCCGGTGGGTTCGAGGGGCTGTCGAGCGCGATCGTTCCGGCCGGCTCCGGGCGGAGGAACGGGATCGCCAGCCGTCACTATCGCGTCGATTCGGCGAGTGCCGACGCGGCTGCGGCAGGGCTCACGACGGGCGCGGCGGACATCTGGCTGGCCGCCGCGGGCGGCTACCTCGTCGCTCTCGATGTGGACGGAACGTGGGACGTCGACGGTACGCCGACCGCGATCACCCTCCGGATCGACGTGTCCGGCGTCAACGACCGGTCCAACCGGATCCGGGCACCGGCCTGACCCGACCGCGATCGGCGAGGAGACGTCGGCGGCTCCCTCGAGAGGGCCAGGAGCGGGTCGTTTGCTATCGTGCCCGGGTGGATGAACCCCTCCTGGTCGACGCTCCGCCGGCGGTAGGCTCGGCCGCCCCGATCGACACGCCGGAGACCGGTCCGCTGACCGTGGTCTGGCTCGGGCGGAGCGCCTATCGCCTGGCCTGGATGCTCCAGAAGGAGCTGGCGGCTGCCCGCGCCCGCGGCGAGATCGGCGATCGCCTGCTCCTGGTCGAGCACGAGCGCGTCCTGACCCTGGGCCGTCAGGCGGACGAGACGCACGTCCTCGCCTCGGCCGCCGAGCTCGAGGCGCGCCGGATCGACGTCATCCGGGTCGAGCGTGGCGGCGAGGTCACCTACCACGGCCCGGGCCAGCTCGTCGCGTATCCGATCATCGCCCTGTCCCGGCGGGGGTTGATGCTCCGGCCGTTCGTCCGAGCGCTGGAGGCCGCAATGGTCGAGACCTGTGGGTCGTTCGGCGTGGCCGCGACGCGACGCGACGGTCATCCAGGCTGCTGGATCGAGGCGGACGGCCCACGGCCCCGGAAGATCGGTGCCCTCGGGATCCGGGTCGAGCGCGGCGTCAGCTATCACGGCATCGCCCTCAACGTCGATCCGGACCTGGCCGACTTCGATCTGATCGAGGCCTGCGGGATGCCCGGCGTCGTGTCGACGTCGATCGCGATCGAGGCAGGCCGGCCCACGGAGCAGCCCTCGACGGCGGCCGTCGAGCACGCCGGCCGGGTCTTCGCCCGGGCGTTCGCGGCGGCGATCGACGTCGACGTCCGCGTCGACGACACGGACCTTGCGGCCGCGAGCGTCCCGATCGAGCGGCCTGCCGCGATGCCGTCCCTCGCCGGGACGCGCTGACGTGGCCGCGGGCCTCTTCGAGCTCCGCAAGGACGCGATCACGGGCTGGTGGGTCGCGACGGTCGTGGACCGCGCCTTCGATCGCGACCGGTTCGCTCGTGCGGCAGAGCCGATCGACGACGGCGGGGACTGCCAGAACTGCCGCCTGCCCGCGGGTGACGGCATCCGCCTCCGGACGCTCAAGGACTACGCCTTCCACGTGATCGGGACGGGCGAGCAGGCCCGCGAGCTCGAGGCGAGCGTCGCCCAGGTGTCGCTCGGCGACGCGCGGGCCAGCGGCAGCTGGCGAACGATCGTCGCCCCACCGGGCGAGCATCGGGCGCTCCACGCCGTCGGCTCGGAGACGATCGTGTCGCTGCTATCGGCGGCCCGTGGCGCGCTGTCGGACGCGCGCCGGCTCGGCCAGACCGACCACCTCCAGGTCGTCCAGAACTGGGGTGCCCAGGCCGGGGCGCGGACGAACCATCTCTGCCTCGACCTGTACGACCTGCCCCAGATCCCGCACCGGATCGCCGAGGAGCTCGGAGGCGCGGCCCGGTTCGTGATCCGGGAAGGCGAGTGCCCGTGGTGTCGCCTCGTCCGCACCGAGGCGATCCGACCCGACCGGCTGATCTGGCAGGACACCGACACCGTCGCGTTCGCGCCGTTCGCCTCGCGGTCGCCGTTCGAGGTCTGGGTCGTCCCGCGCCGCCACGAGGCGGACTTCGGCCGGGCCGGCGATGCGGACGTCGCAGCGGCCGGCGAGGCCCTTCGTCAGGTGCTCGGCGCCCTTGCCATCACGCTGGACGGTCCGCCGTACAACCTCGTTCTCCACACCTCCCCGCTGCGCGAGCAGGTCGACGCCACGTATCACTGGCACTGGGAGATCCATCCCCGCCTTCGCGAGATCGCGGGGCTGGAGCTCGGGACCGGGTTGCCGGTGAACCCGGTGTCGCCCGAGGATGCCGTGGAGGAGCTGCTCGCGCGCACGCGACGGGCGGGGGCGGGCGCCGTCGAGGCGACCGGCTGATGGGAGCAACGCCGGAAGGGGGGCGGCGTCACACCGGTCGAGAGCCTCGCGTCACAGGGACCAGGAGCGCGTGCCCACTTTCCCGCGCTCCGATCCCATCCTCGCGTGAATCGGAGGCTGCATGGTCGGCGCGCTCGACAGCCGGATCGGCACGACCCGCGGTTTCGGTCGGGGCGCAGCCATGAGCGGCGCCTGGGAGCACGATGCCGCCGCGGGCTTCGTCGAGGAGCTGTTCGCAGCCCACCACGGCGAGATCTACGCCTACCTGATCCGGATGCTGCGGGATCCGGAGCTCGCCGCCGACCTCACCCAGGACGCGTTCGTGAAGGCGTATCGCAACTACGACACGCTCGAGAAGCCGGAGAACGCCAGGGCCTGGCTCTACCAGATCGCGCACCGGGTCGCCCTCGATCACATCCGGCGCCAGAAGATCGTGCGATTCCTGCCATGGACCGGCGAGAGCCGCGGCGCCGCCCCCTCGACCGAGCGGCTGGTGATGGACGCCCACCTCTCCTCGGACATGCAGCGGGCCCTCGAGCGGATCCCCGAGCGCCAGCGTGCCGCACTCCTCCTGGCCGAGCTCCACGACCTCACCGGCCTCGAGCTTGCCGCGGCCCTGGGCGTGAGCCACGTCGCGGCTCGGGCGCTCCTGACCCGGGCCCGCGAGAGCCTCCGGCAGGCGCTCGCGGCCGAGCGCGACGCCGAGGCCGCTGCCGAATCCGAGGCGGAGGCGGCCCGAGCGGCCACCAACCATCCATCGCGGGGTGCCCGATGAGCTTCCGGCGACGGGCGCGACGGCCGGACGACTGGTCGACGAAGCACGCCCGCGCCCAGGCCGCCCTGTCGGACCGGCTCGACGGCGTGATCGATCCGGGCGAGGCGGCCTGGCTCGACGGACATCTCAACGCGTGCGCCGAGTGTCGCGCGACGGCCGTCGCCTACGAGGCCCAGCACACCGAGCTTCGCGCGATGCGCGACCAGCCGCCGACCCCGCCCCGTGACCTGTGGGCCCGGACGGCGGCCGCGATTGAACATGAATCCCGCTTCCGCGACCAGCGCGGCGTCACCGGTGGCAGTCGCCGCCGGCGGCTCGCCTGGGCTCCCCTGTTTGCCGCGGCGCTCGTCGTGGCCGTCGTCGTCGGGACGCTGACCTCCTCCCGGCTTCTCGTCGACGGCGGCCCGACAGCGCAACCGGATGGCGGGACCGCGGCCGGGGCGAGCGGGCCTGCCGCGTCGGATATCGCCTTCGCCACGCCGATCCCGGTGGGCCAGCACGTGCAGTGGATCAGTCGCGACGCGAACGGCAACTACCGGCTGAACGAGGCCGACGTCCGGTCCGTCTGCCCCAACGACAACGAGCCATGCGACGCGAACGCGCCCGTCCAGGATCAGCACCTCGACCTCACCACGACCCCACAGACCGTCTTCGGGGATCAGGGCGGCAAGCGGCTGATCGTCGTCAACGGAGCCGACGTGAGCCAGCCCGCGTCGATCTCGGTCGTCGCCATCGCACCCAAGCCGACTCCGTCCGCAACGCCGCGCGAGTCCGCCGCGGCAACGCCGCCGGCGTCCGCGACGGTCGCGCCGTCCGAGACCCCCGCGACGACGGCAAGTGCGGCACCCCCGTCGAAGACCCCGACGCCGTCCGGCGAAGCGGCGAGCTCGAAGCCGTCGCCGACCCCCACGCCCACGCCGGCCGGGTCGAGCACCCCGCCATCGGCCGAGCCCACCCCCTCGGCGACGCCGACCCAGTCGGTCGCGATCACGCCGTCCCCGACGCCGGGTGGCGCGATCGAGATCGCCCAGGACGTCGTCCTCGTCGGCCAGTCCGCGGCGTATTCGCGGAACGGCGACTGGTTCGCCTTCACCGCCCGACCGTCCGATGGATCGGGCGGCCCCGACATCTATGTCTGGAAGGTCGGCGAGCCGGAGGCCCGCGCGATCACGACGGATCACCGGTCCACCTTCGGGTCGTGGCTCGCGAACGACACGATGGTCGGCAGCTCGGTCGTCGACGCGACCGAGGTCCCGGCCGCGTCACCTGCCACCGGTCGGACCGGGCAGTCCTTCCTCCTCGATCCCGCCACCGGCACGCAGGTCGCCCTGCCCCAGACGGGCAGTGCCTGGCGCCCGTCCGTCGACCCGTCCGGTCGCCGCGCCGTGTACTGGACCGGCTCGCTTCGGCGATCCGGGGACGCTCCGGTCGACCTTCCCGACGATGGCCGGCTCGTCATCGGCGATTGGGTCGCGGCCGACGCAGAGGGCAGCGATGCGCCGGCGGCCACGCCGCTCACCGGCGATCAGGGGTCGGAACGCCACGAGACGACCATCGCCCACGGCCGGCTGAGCGACTGGGATGCCCGCTGGGACGCGAGCGGCACGAAGCTCGCCGTCTGGATCGCCGACCCGAAGGATCCGAACGTCGGCGCGCTCAGCCTCTACGATGTCGATCCGTTCAATGGGCGGGTCGACCTCAAGAAGCCGCTCCTCGACGCGAGGCGCGCAACGACGGGCTTCTCGATCTCGGACGGAAAGCTGGTCTGGGCCGAGCCCGCCGAGGATGGCTCGGGAACGGGCCGGATCCTCGTCCTCGCCTGGACGGAGCAGGGCGTGGGCAAGATCGAGACGCTCCCCGACAAGGTCCTCGTCATCCGCTGATCACGCCGTCCTCGTGGACGCGATACGACCCGTCCACGGATACGGCATTTGCGGTATCGTGCGCCGATCGTGCGACCCACCAGGATGGTGGCGGGAGCGGCGCTCACCGCCGCACTCGCCCTGGTCGCGTTGCCGGGGATCGCCGGATCGGCCGGGCCAACGCCCGCCTCCGTCGCCGACCCGGCAGCCTTCCAGTCGGTTCAAGTGCCCGCGTTCGCAACGGCGGAACAGTCCGTCGAGTCGTTCGATTCGCTGTACGCCTCGGCCGGCCGGATCGACGGATCGACGGTCTTCACCGAGCCCGGCTCCGGCAAGCCGGCGCCGCGCGTCAAGCGGCCCATGGTCACGCTGCCCGGGGCCCACAGCGGATCGGCCCAGAAGCCGCCGCGTTACAAGGTCAGCGGCTATGCCACCTTCTACGGCCACGGCACGACCGCGATGCGCCTTCCGCGGGGCACCACGATCATCATCTGCGGCCGTGGCGGCTGTATCGAGCGCACGGTCACGGACTACGGCCCGTCCGTCTCAGCGAAGAACCGCGTGATCGACATGTACACACCCGACTTCTTCGACATCTGCGGCTGCCCGTCGTACTCGGGCACGGCCTGGGTGACGGTCTCGGTCTACTGACCCCGCCCTGAATGCCGGCCCGACTGCGTTCGTCGCGCGTGGGCGAGGCGGCGAGGAGGACCGGAGCGAGCGCACTTCAGGTGCGTGAGCGAGGACCGCAATCGCCAACGAAGTCCAGCGTCGTCCGGGCGCGACAGCCTTTGAGTATGCTTCGCACCAACCCTTTCGACGGCCCCGTGAGGCCGCACTGAGTGCCCAGAGAGGCCCGGGAAGGAGCGATGAGCGGCCGGCAGATCATGACCGCGGACGAGATCCGTCGGGCGACGATCCGCATCTCCCACGAGATCGTCGAGAAGCAGGCTGGTACGGCCGGGCTGGCGCTCGTGGGCATCCAGCGCCGCGGCGTCCCGCTGGCGCGCCGGATCGCCGCCGCGATCGCCGAGAACGAGTCGGCCCCGATCCCGGTCGGCGCCCTCGACATCACGTTCTATCGCGACGACCTGTCGCTCGTCGCCCAGCAGCCCGTCGTCAAGGGAACGGACCTGCCCTTCGATCTGAACGGCTCCACGATCGTCCTCGTCGACGACGTCCTGTACACGGGCCGGACGATCCGCGCGGCGATGGACGCCCTCGTCGACTTCGGACGACCCCAGGCGATCCGACTGGCGGTGCTCGTCGACCGCGGCCATCGCGAGCTGCCGATCCGGGCCGACCACGTCGGCAAGAACGTGCCGACGTCCCGCGAGGAGGTCGTCCGCGTCCAGCTCGAGGAGATCGACGGCGAGGACGCCGTCCTGATCGACCGGGCCGTGGAGCCCGCGGTGGCACCGGTCGGATGACCCTCGTGGATCGGGACCGGGCGGACACTCCCGCGCCGATCGCGGTCCCGATCGTCGATTCGCCGCCGGACGAGCAGGGGAGCCCGTGGGGCCATCGCCACCTCCTCGACGTCGACGTGCTGTCGTGGGACGACATCGAGCTCGTGATGCGGACGACCGACGCGATGCGCGAGGTCCTCGCCCGGCCGATCGCGAAGGTCCCGGCGCTCCGCGGGCGGAACGTGACGATCCTGTTCTACGAGGCGTCCACCCGGACCCGTGTCTCGTTCGAGGTCGCGGCGAAGAACCTCTCGGCCGATGTCGTGAACATCGCCGCGTCCACGTCTTCGGTGGCCAAGGGCGAATCGCTCGTCGACACGGTCAAGACCGTCGAGGCCCTCGGGGCGCAGATGCTCGTCATCCGCCATGCCGTGTCCGGGGCGCCGTACCTCGCCGCGGAGGCGTTCTCGGGCTCCGTCCTGAACGGCGGTGACGGCTGGCACGCCCACCCGACCCAGGCGCTGCTCGACCTCTACACGCTTCGATCGAGGCTGCCCGGCGGCCCTGCGGCGTCGCTCGAGGGCCGAAAGATCGTGATCCTCGGCGACGTCCTCCACTCGCGGGTCGCCCGATCGAACCTGTGGACGCTGACGGCGGCAGGTGCGGACGTCTGGCTGTGCGGCCCGGCGACGCTGCTGCGCGGCTTCGACGCGTGGGCATTGCGGGCCCGCGGCGCAGGCCGCTCCATCCACGTGACATCGTCCGTGGACGAGGCCCTGCGGGATGCCGACGCGGTCATGGCGCTCCGCATCCAGAAGGAGCGGATGGCGTCGGGTCTGCTGCCGTCGCTCCGCGAGTACGCGGCCCGGTACGGCCTGACCCGAGAGCGGCTGGCCATGGCCCGGCCGGACGCGCTCGTCCTGCATCCGGGACCGATGAACGAAGGGGTCGAGATCGCCCCGGACGTCGCGGCGGGGACACAGTCGCTGATCGAGGAGCAGGTCCGGAACGGGGTCGCGGTCCGGATGGCGCTGCTGTATCTCCTTGCGGGGGTCCGCGCCTCGTGAGTGCGGTTGCGCCCGCGGACGGCGAGGTCGGGCGCCTCGTGGCCGACCTGGAGATCTCGCGAGCGTGGCTCGTCGACCCCGCGTCGGGACGGGAGGGACCGGGAGAGATCGTCGTGTCGGACGGGATCCTGGCCGCCGTCACCTGGCTCGACGCGGACGAGGCCAACGGGGTCGACGATCGCGGGGTCGTGGTCGCGCCGGGCTTCGTCGACCTCCACGTCCACCTGCGAGAGCCGGGCAACGAGGACGCCGAGACGATCGCCACGGGACTCGCGGCGGCCGCCCACGGCGGGTTCACCACCGTCTGTGCGATGCCGAACACCACGCCGGTCCTCGACGATCCGGCCGGGTTCGAACGCCTCGCCGCGGCGGCAGCGGCCTCCGGCTCTCCGGTCCGGGCAGTGGCCTGGGGCGCGATCTCCGCGGGGCGATCCGGGGAGACGCTCGCGGCCCTCGGGGAGCTGGCCGATGCGGGCGTCGCCGGGTTCAGCGACGATGGGGCTCCGGTCGCGTCGCCGGCCCTGATGCGGAACGCCCTGGCGTACGCGGGCGCTCTCGGGCTGCCGATCGTCGAGCACGCCGAGGATCCGGCGCTGACGGTCGGGGCAGAGGCGAACGACGGATACGTCGCGACGGTCCTCGGGCTGCGCGGCTGGCCCGCGGCGGCAGAGGAGGCGGCCGTCGCCCGCGATCTCGCCCTCCTCCGTGACGTCGTTCGCGACGTGCCGACCGCCAGGCTCCACGTGACGCACTGCTCGACGGCCGGCGCGCTGGATCTCATCCGCCGCGCGAAGGCGGCCGGGCTGCCGGTCAGCAGCGACGTGACGCCCCATCACCTGGCGCTCTCCGACGAGTGGCTCGCGGGCGCGCGCCGCTGGTCGTGGGACGGCACGGGTGACCCGTGGGCCGACGGAGGTTCGGCGCTGGCGGCCTCGCCCTATGCCTCGTCGTTGCGCGTCAATCCGCCGCTGCGGTCGGTGTCCGACGCCGCGGCCTGCCGGGAGGCGCTCGTCGACGGGACAGCCGATGCGATCGCGACGGACCACGCCCCCCACGCGAGCGTCGACAAGGACGTCGAGTTCGGGCTGGCCGCGAACGGGATCAGCGGGCTGGAGACGGCGCTCGGACAGATCCTGGCGATGGTCGACGCGGGGCTCGTGCCGCTGGCTCGCGCCATCGAGGCCCTGACGGTCGGGCCGGCCCGCGTGCTCGGCTCGCGCTGGGGCGACGGTCCTCCGCCCGGTCTGGCGGAAGGTGCTGTCGCCGACCTCGTCGTGTTCGATCGATCGGCCACCTGGACGGTCACCGCGGACGCCCTCGCGTCCCGCGGCACGAACACACCGCTGCTCGGCCGGGAGCTCGCGGGGGCGGTCCTGCTGACGGTGGCCGGCGGTCGCGTGGCCTTCGAGGCGCCGGGCGACTGATCCGCGGCTCTCCGCGGCACCGTGTCGGACACGACGCGCCGAGGCCTGACTCGTCGGCTACGCTGCGCCGCGATGTCGGTCCCGACGAGCCCACCCTCCGGAGCGCTGAACCGCGACTACGAGCGGCGTCCGTACTGGCACGCGACGATGCCGGCGCTGGCCTCGCGCCGTGACCGGCCGCTGCCCGATGCCGCCGACGTCGTCGTGATCGGCGGCGGCTATACGGGGCTGAATGCCGCCCGCGTGCTCGCCGCCGGCGGGGCGGCCGTCACCCTCATCGAGGCCGAGACGCTGGGCTTCGGCGGCTCGACCCGGAACGGGGGGATCGTCCATCCCGGCTACAAGTGGGGCCCGCAGGAGCTGATCGATCGGTACGGCGAGGAGACCGGTCGGGCCCTGTTCGTCGAGACGCTCGCCGCCTACGACCTCGTCAAGCGGCTGATCGCCGACGAGGGGATCGACTGCGAGTTCCGGGAGTGCGGCTATCTCGACCTGGCGTGGGCGCCGTCGCACGCCGACGGGCTGCGGGGCTCCGCCGAGACCCTGCGCAAGTTCGGCATCGAGTCGACGTACGTGCCGAAGGAGCGACTGGCCGAGGAGATCGGCTCGACGTTCTACCACGGCGGGCTGGTCTTCCCGCCGGCGGGGCTCGTCCACCCCGGAAAGTACTTCGCCGGCCTCGTTGATGCAGCGGACCGGGCGGGGGCCGACCTCCACGAGGGCGTCCGGGCCCGGGCGATCCGGCGCCAGGCCGACGGCCGGCTCGTCGTCGAGACGAGCCGGGGCGCGATCCTCGCGAAGGAGGTCGTCGTCGGGACGAACGGCTACACGGACGGCGTGGTGCCATCGCTCCGGCGCCGGATCATCCCGATCGGGAGCTACATCATCGCGACCGAGCCGCTCCCCGAGGATCTGGCACGGAGCCTCTCGCCACGCGGACGGGCCTTCTTCGACACGAAGAACTTCCTCTACTACTGGCACGTGTCGGAGGACCGCCGGATGATCTTCGGCGGCCGGGCGAGCTTCCTGCCGACCGACGTCGACCACACGGCGGCGATCCTCCACGACGGGATGTTGGAGGTCCACCCGCAGCTCGCCGGCTATCGCGTCGACTACGCCTGGGGCGGCAACGTCGGCTTCACGTTCGACCGGATGCCGCATGTCGGGCGGAAGGACGGCGTCACCTACGCGATGGGCTGCTGCGGGACCGGTGTGGCCCTGATGACCGCGCTCGGGAGCGCCGTCGGCGAGTGGCTCGGTGGCGGCCCCGCGCCGGCTCTCGCGACGCTGTCGTTCCCGCTCGTGCCGGCCCCGTACGAGGGCCGTCCGTGGTTCCTGCCGTTCGTGGGCGAGTGGTTCCGCCTTCGGGACCGACTGGCACGTCGCGGGTCGGACGGAGCTGGCTGAGCACGATCCTCAGGCGGCGATCCGCGTCTCCTCCGCGGGCTTGTCCGACGCTTGTTCGCTCCGACTGAGGTTGACGAAGAACCGAACGAACAGGGCCAGGCCCGTCAGCGCGAACAGGCCGATGCTGATCCACAGGATCGGCCGCGCGACGGCCAGATTCGAGGTGCTGATCAACGCACTCGGCAGACTGCCGAGGTACTCCTGGTCCGCGGCCTCCATGCCGTAGACCTGCGGGACGATGTACAGAACTGACGCCGCGACCAGCAGGAGGCTGACGAGGCGGAACGCCGCCGGATCGTCGTCGGCGTCGCGGATCAGCTTGACGACGAGCGCCCAGAAGAGCACGACGGCCGCGAACGGCGCGGTGATCGGGAGCCCAACCTTCAGGTAGAGGTTCGGCATGAGGAAGACCATGCTCAGCCCGAGGGTGATGACAAGGAGTGCATCCCGGAACAGGACGTAGGACAGCCACCAGACGTCGCCGCCGAACCGGAGGGTCAGGAGCCGCAGGAATCGCAGCACGTACGGCCGGGCGAAATGGAGCACGAGGGCGAACGCCCAGAGGATCGGCAGGATCGCAGCGATCGACAGGACCAGCCAGACCGAGGCCCCCGAGGTCAGGGCGGCTGCAAGATCATCGCCACTCATCGGTTCGCTCCTTCCGGCGCCGACTCGACCGGCCGGCCACGACTCGTTCCACGAAGGTTGTAGACGACGGCGATCAGGCCGCAGATCCCGGCCAGGATCCCGGACAGGTAGCACAGCGCCAGGGCGACGTCGGGATTCTTCGAACTGACGAGCAACGGCATGATCACGTCGACCCGCTGTCCGGTCAGCTCCGTCATCTGGGTTCCGAGGAAGTACGGCGTGATGTACAGCGCCGCGCCGACGCCGATGAGGATCACCTGCCAGCGGTATCCGTTCACGTCGGCGTCGCCCTTCGTCACGAGCTTGATCAGCAGCGCAGCGAACGCGCAGACCGCGGCAAGCCCGCCGGTGATCGGCAGGTCCTGGCCGCTGATGACGTCCGGGTAGAAGAAGATGAAGCTGCCGAGGAGGACCTGGACCAGGATCAGGTCACGGAGCGCGACGTAGATGATCCACCACAGGTCCGCTCCGAGGCGGAGGGTGAACTTTCCGGTGTTGCGAACCATGTACGGCCGACCCAGGTGCATCGCAACCGCGAGGGTCCACAGGACAACGAGCGCCGCCGCGATCGTTCCCTCGACGAAGCTCTCGCCGGCATCGAAGAAGCCGGAGACCTGTTCCGGGGTCATTGGACACCTCCTGACACTGCGGGGTTCATCGGGGCGCCGCCGGCGTCCGCCTGCGGCGGAATTCGGCACCGTCGGTCCATCGGCCGGCCCGCGGCCGCCCAGGACGTGGACACTCGAGCATCGATCCACGGCGTCGCATCGGAAGCAACGGCCCGCCTCGGCCACTGCCGTGGCCGGCTCGAACCCGGCCTGCGTCGGCGCGAAGGACCGCGGATCCACGACGATCAATGCGGCACGGGCGCGCGGCCGCTCGGCGAGGTCGACCGTCAGCGTCGGCTCGGGCGCCGTCGGGTAGCGGACGGTCCGCAGGATCTCCGCCTCCGCGTCGGCGACTCCGGCGAGGTAGCCGTGGATCGAACCGGCTGCACGGCGGCCGGCGGCGACGGCGTCGATGATCGTCTTCGGGCCGGACACGACGTCGCCGCCCGCGAACACCCCGGGCCGGCCGGTCGACAGGGTTCGCGCGTCCGCGACGACGCCCGCCCAGCCGCTGATCTCGATGCCCGTTCCCTCGGGCAGGATCGACGGATCGGGTTCCTCCCCGATGGCGACGAGGATGGCCCGGGCGGGCAGGTCGACGAACTCGGTTGGCGATCCGGCGTCGGAGCAGCGGAGGGCGACCGCCGCGCCATCGTGGACGACGACCTCCGCGACGCGGAGTTCCGTTCGGACCTCGACCCCCTCGCGCTCGGCGGCCTCGATCTCCTCGGCTTGCGCAGGCAGGTCGGCTCGTCGCCGGCGATACGCAACGACGACCGACTCGGCACCGCTCCGGAGGGCCGAACGAGCCGCGTCCATGGCGGTGCTGCCTCCGCCGACCACGACGACGGGTCCGGTCAGCCGCGGCGACTCACCGAGGTTGACCTGCTTCAGGAACAGCGTCGCCGGGATGACCCCATCGGCGGTGTCGCCGGGCACGCCGAGGCGCCGACTCTTCGAGGCCCCCGTCGCGAGAAAGATCGCGGCGAAGCCCTCGCCCTGGAGGTCGTTGAGGGTGAAGTCGCGACCCATCGCCGCATTCAGGCGCAGGTCCACGCCGAGCTCGACGATCCGGGCGATCTCGGCCTGGAGGACCTGGCGAGGCAATCGGTACGCCGGGATCCCGATCGCCATCATCCCACCAGGCACCGGCATCGCCTCGAACACCGTGACCGGATAGCCCAGGCGGGCGAGGTAGTACGCGGCCGACATCCCCGCCGGTCCGCCACCGACGATCGCGACGCGCGCCGTGCGCTTCGTCGTCGGGGAGGTGACCGGAGGGAGCGTGCCGTGCTCCGCTGCGAAGCGCTTGATGGTGCGAATCGAGATCGGCTCGTCCAGGACGCCGCGCCGGCAGACGGCCTCGCACGGGGCTGTGCAGATCCAGCCGCAGACCGACGGGAACGGGTTGACCTCCGCGGCAACGGCATAGGCGTCGTCGAACCGGCCCTGTGCGACGAGCCCAACGTAGCGTCCAGCGTCCGTACCGGCCGGACAGGCGGCCTGGCACGGTGCCTGCGGCGCTGGCCGGCTCTCGATCGGCGACGTCCCATCCGGGCCGAATGCAGACCGCTCGCTCGAGACCCACTGGAAGAGGTCGCCCCAGGGCGACGGGTGGGTCGGCTTGAGCGACTCGAGAGTGACCTCCGAGAGTGGCGACCAGCCGACCGTGTTCATCGCAGGTCGATGGACGGGTCCCTGACGAGGCGCCAGCGACGTCGGGTCCGCCTGGGTGGCCAGTGTGATCACGCTGACGGGGCACTCCCGGACGCAGATCTGGCAGCCGATGCACTCCCCGACCTGGACCGGGTGCTCCATCGCCCAGGGCATCGGACGTGGCTGGCCCTGGCCGGTCTCGATCCCGGGCGCGACCGGTCGGCTCATGTCGAGGGCCTCGACCGGGCAGACGTCCATGCAGATTCCGCAGTTGATGCAGCCAGCGTGCTCGATGTCGATCCGATAGCCCATCGCCGGCGCCTCCGTCTGACTGTCTGGCGACCAGAGCATCATCCGGGCGGGAGCGACGACCTAGGTTCGATCGGCCCGTCGGGCCCCGTCCTTTCGGCTAGGCCGAGGGCCGACCCCAGCCGCGAGGCGCCGCGCGTGGGACCCTGCCCGCGGCTCCAGACGGCGCGTCCTGCCGAACGCGGAGCCCCCGTCGTGGCTCAGTCGAGGCGGCGGAGCTGCTCCCGCATCGCCCGCGTCGCAAGCTCGGTCCGGCTGACCGCGTGGAGCTTCCCGAGAATGTTCCGCAGGTGAAACTTGACCGTGCTCTCGGTGATCCCCAGCCGGGCCGCGATCTCCTTGTTGCGGAGGCCCTCGGTGACGAGCTCGAGGACGTCCCGCTCGCGCTGCGTGAGCCGATCGTCGTCGCCGATCGACGGGCTCTTTGCCGCGCGGGGCTCCGCGAACAGGCGGATGATCCGGAACGCGGTCGTCGGTGCGATCGCGGCCTCGCCGCGGCCGACAGCATCGATCATCGACCGCAGCTGGGCCCCTTCGAGGCTCTTCAGCAGATAGCCGCGGGCGCCCGCGCTGATCGCCTCGAACAGGTCGTCCTCGTGTTCCGACACCGTGAGCATGACGATCGCGACATCCGGGTGCGCCGCGCCGATCCGGCGCGTGGCCTCCAGGCCGGTCATTCCGGGCATCCGCACGTCCATCAGCACCAGCTCCGGCAGCAGAGCGTCGACGAGGGCGACGGCCTGCGCCCCATCCGTCGCCTGACCGACGACCGCGTGGCCCCAGGCGTCGAGCAGGGAAGCCACGCCGTCGCGGAAGAGGGCGTGATCGTCGGCGATGAGGATCCGCATCAGGACGCCACGAGGTCGGCCGGGGATGCGATCGGAATGTCGAGTGTGACCAGCCCGCCGCCGCCGGCGGCGTTCGTCCAATCGATCCGTCCGCCGATCGCGGCGGCGCGCTCGCGCATCGCCGCCTGCCCGTACCGGGGCCAGTCTCCGCCGGTTTCCGCCATCGCCGGGAAGCCGCGCCCGTCGTCGCTGATCTGGACCTGCAGGTCCTCCCCGACCCGTTCGAGGCGGATGACCACCCGCCCGGCGCCGGCATGCTTCCGGATGTTGGTAAGGCTCTCCTGGACGATCCGGAAGACATTCGCCTCGACGGCCGGGCGGAGACGCGCGTCGCGCGCCGCCGGCGTCGCATCGACGCTGACCCCGACCTTCGCTGCGTCGGCGAACCGGGCGCCGTAGTCCTCGATCGCGCCGATGAGACCGATGCCGGGGCTGATGGGGCTGCGCAGGCCGAGGATCGCCTCGCGGACATCAACGTAGAGCGACCGGGCCGCTGCGCCGAGCTCGGCCATCTGGGCGCGGGCGGCGTCGACGCGCCCGGCCGCAAGGAGCTGCTCGACCGCCTGCGACTTGGTGCTCACGTAGCCGAGGACCTGGGCGAGGCCGTCATGCATCTCCCGGGCGATCCGCTCCCGCTCGGACTCGACGGCCAGCTCCCGCAGCCGATCCTGCAGCCGCGCGTGCTCGAAGGCGATCGCTGCCTGGTCCGCGAGCGACGCGAGGGTCTCGAGGTCGTCGACGTCGAACGCCCGCTCCACCCGGGAACCCACCGCGAGCAGTCCGATCGTCTCTCGGCCGCGCTGGAGCGGCGCGACGAGCCGGCCGACCGCGAGCTCCGCCGGCAGATACCGGAGCAGGTCGTCGTCGCCCGGGCTCGGAAGCCCGCCGGATCGGTCGATCGCGTCCGTCGGGTCGCTGGACGCGGCGTATCGGAGGCGGCCCTCTGCGTCCGCGAGCAGCAGGACCGCAGCGTCGACGCGAATCAGCGTCCGCGCGTTCTCGACGACCGCACCGAGGATCTCGGGCAGGTCGACGAGGGCGGTGATCGCGACGCTGACCCGCCGCAGCGCGGATGCGGATGCCGCTCGCGCTTCGAGCTCGCGGTTGCGGGCCGCCAGCGTGGCTCGAAGCGCGTCGATGCGCCGATAGGCGGTCCCGGACAGCGCCGCGGCGACGACGAGCACGACGAGCGTCATGACGATCGCGTCCAGCGGGAACGAGATCACCGAGTCGAGCAGGGTGTCGCTGACGACCTCGATCGCCCCCACGACCAGCGCAGGGATGACGATGATCAACAGTCGCTGTCGTGACACTGCCGGCCCGCCTGCCCGCGACGCGGTGACGGATGCGCCGTTCGAGCGAGCTCAGGATAGTCGCGGCCCCGACGACGTGCCGACGACGTGCCGACGACGCCAGGGACGCGCGGCTCCCGGTACCATCGCCGCTCGTGATCAACGAGCCGCACGTCCAGTACAAGGGCGAGGATCTCGAAGCCGAGCGAGGGCCCGGGCTCGGCTGCTTCCGCTTCCAGGTCGTCGTCCTCGTCGTGCTCATCGTCCTGACGCCGCTGAGCGTCGTGTGGGCCTGGCCGATCTGGATCAGCACGATCCTCCTGTTCGCGGTGATCGCGCTCCTCCTCGTCGCGGGCCAGACGATCATCTTCCTGCTCCGCCTCGTCGCGGCCGATCGGCGCAGCCGGCGGCGGCCGCTGGCGAGCACCACGAAGACCGTGGGCGAGCTCGAGGACGACCGCGCGACCGACGCAGGGACCGTGGTCGCGACGGTCGCGGACGACGGGCCGGCCACCGCCGACGACACGGGTCTGCCACCCTCGTCGGACGAAGGCCCCGTGCGACAATAGGCCGCCGCGATCGGCGTGGATCGCGATCCGGCGTCCCGGATCGATGACAGGAGGAGTGGAGCCCGTGCCCGTGCTGGCGACCTACTTCTCGGTCCGTCGCGGTCGGGACCCGTTCTTCAAGTTCTACATGCGGACGATCTTCGCCCGCCAGCTCCGCCAGTACGAGACCAAGTACGGGATCAAGTTCCTCGGCTGGTACAACGTCTCCCACGGCTGGGACTTCGACAACGTGATCCTGCTCGATCTGCCTGACTACGCGACACTGGACAAGCTCGAGGCCGACGAGGGCATCCGTGAGCTCGGCCACCGGGCAGGGGAATGGATCTTCCAGCGTCATCACTCGATGTTCCTGCGCCAGCGGATGGGGCCGGACCTCGAGTACCACGAGTAGATCGATGGGCTTCATCCGCGGTCGAGCGTCGGCCGACGACCAGCCGCCCGACCAGCGGCACGGACAGGGGAAGGGAGGCGATGCGATGGACACGAGCCGCAACGACCTGCTCGGTGAGATCGCGGCCGACGCGGCCCTCGAGCGGACGGACTTCCTCGTCCAGTCGACCGAGCAGCTCCGCAAGTTCCTCGACGCCAACCGCCACCGGATCAGTGAGCTCGGCGGGCTGACCCTGATCGACGAGGACCCCGACTACCTGGCGATCGCCGCGGACCTGACGTTCCGCAGCCGGACCCGCTACCTCGACGACCTGACGAACGAGTGGACCTCCGAGACCGAGGTCATCGAGACCGCGTCGGAGCTCGTCGAGCTCTACAACCCCGCCGACATCTTCCAGGCGTTCACCGAGGCCGCCCGCGAGGGCGCCGGGCTCGCGACGGAGCCGACGGGCGAGGCCGACGTCCTCGAGGCCGCCGGGATCGGCATCGACGAGGCCACGTCCGTCGCCGGCGGCGATCCATACGCCGCCGCGGCCGACGACTGGGCAGCCGCCCAGCCGGAGCGGGTCGACGTCGACGACGACGAGCTCGCTGCACAGAGGCTGTACGACCTCGCGCTCGAGTACCAGGAGCGAAGCCAGCGGAGCGAGTCCCGCCTGCTCGAGCAGTTCGAGGAGGCGTCGGAGAACCTGATCGCGAAGATCGGCGACCTGATCATCAACGACGACGAGGACGAGCGGCTCACCCTCACGGCCTCCGGCGAGTTCCGGGCCGAGGTCCTGACCGAGGAGGAGAACGAGTGGCGGCCGCTCAAGTCGGCCGAGGAGCTCGTCGAGTACTACGACCCGACGGACGTCTTCGGGGACCTGGCCGATGCCCTCGCCGAGGCGTTCCCGGCGATCGCACCGGAGCTCGCCGCCTTCCAGGCAGCGGGCGCGGCCGCGAACGGCACGGGCGAGGGCGGCGAGGCTGCCGCCGACGCCGAGGCGGCCGACGGCGAGGCGGCTGACGGCGACGACGATGACGAGGACGACGACAAGGACGGGGAGGGCGACGCCCGCCGGTGACGATGCGGCTCGTCCGGACCGAGCTCGTCGACAGCCGGGAGATCCTCCCGGGTCAATGGCTCCAGTCGTTCCACGCGCCTGAGCTCGCGACCGGATCGCGGGCCGGCCAGTTCGTCCACGTCCGGACGGGCGACCTGTCGGGCCTCGTCCTCCGCCGCCCGTTCTCGATCAACACGGCAGACCCCGTCAGCGGCACGATCACGATCCACTTCCGGACGATCGGTCGCGGCACCGAGTGGTTCACGCACCTCCGGCCCGGCGACCCCGTCGACATGCTCGGACCGCTGGGCCGGCCGTTCGAGGCGGACAGCCGATCGCGCCACCTGCTGCTCGTCGCGGGCGGGCTCGGGATGGCCGGGGTCCGGTTCCTCGCCGACGAGGCGCTCCGCGACGGCCGCCAGGTGACGATGCTGTTCGGGGCGGCGTCGGCGCGGGACGTGTATCCCTCGTCGCTCCTGCCCGACGAGGTCGAGTACGTCATCGCGACCGACGACGGGTCGGTCGGCCACCACGGGTTCGTGACGGAGCTCGTACCCGACTACGAGGCCTGGGCCGACCAGGCGTTCGCGTGCGGCCCGGCCCCGATGCTGGCGGCGCTCGCCCGGCTGGCGGCCGGCCGCCGTGAGCGGCTCGGCGTCGCCCGGCTCGGTCGCAAGCGCGGCGGGGGCAAGACGGCCCCGCTCGGCTCGACCGCAGCGCGTCGCAAATCCTTCCTCCAGGTCTCGATGGAGCAGAACATGGGCTGCGCGGTCGGGGCCTGCCTCGGCTGCGTGATCATGGGCGTCAGCGGCACGCCTCAGCGGGTCTGCCGCGAGGGCCCGGTGTTCGCAGCCGAGGAAGTCGCCTGGGAGGCCGGCTGGTGAAGGCCCGTTCCTCGAGACTGGTCCGCCTCCGGGACCAAGCGACCGGCGAACAGGCTGTGGGTGCTCGAAATTCACGTGTCCGCGTTCGTTTGGTCCCTCGATCGGACCAGTTGATGGCTGGTGGCTGCTTGACGCATCCGTTGGTCCGCCCGGCGGACCGCCGACGATCCGTTCCGGCCCGATGAAGGCGAAGCGCAAGGTGACTACGGCGACGGACGTCCGGATGGGGACGAAGCGCTCGCCGACCGTCCGGAAGATCAAGCCGCTGATCGGTGGCGGCCCTCCGACTCTGCGCCCGCGAGCCGCGGCGAGCCGGACGACCGGGGCGACCGACATCCGTCTCGGCGGCGAGGTCGATCTGACGGTCGATCTCGGCCGGGGCCTGGTCCTGTCGAACCCGATCCTCGTCGCGTCGGGGACGTTCGGCTACGGGATCGAATACGGCGACGTCGTCGAGGTGGACCGACTCGGCGCGATCTGCTGCAAGGGGACGACGTTGAAGCCGCGGATCGGCAACGTCACGCCGCGCGTGACGGAGACGCCGGGCGGGATGCTGAACTCGATCGGGCTCCAGAACCCCGGTGTCGACGCGGTCGTCGAGAAGTACGCGAAGACCTGGACCGGCTGGAAGACGCCGGTCATCGTCAACGTCGCCGGGGAGTCCGTCGGCGACTACGTCGAGGTCGTCCGGCGGCTGGACGGCGTGCCCGGCGTCGCCGGGATCGAGCTGAACATCAGCTGTCCGAACGTCGGCCGCGGCGGGCTCCAGTTCGCGATCGACGCGGGCGCCGCCGGCGAGGTCACAGCCGCCGTCCGCCGGGCCACCGACCTGCCGCTCCTCGTGAAGCTCTCCCCGAACGTCGCCGACGTACGCCCGATCGCCCGGGCGATCGCCGACGCCGGTGCGGACGCGCTGACCGCCGTCAACACGCTCAGCGGGATCGCCGTCGCGCCGTCCCGGACGAAGCCGCTCCTCGGCAACATCTACGGCGGCCTGTCCGGCCCGGCCATCAAGCCGGTCGCCCTCCGGGTCGTCTACGAGGTGAGCCAGGTCGTCGACATCCCGGTCGTCGCGATCGGCGGCGTCACCGAGCTCGCCGACGTCCTCGACTTCCTCGCCGTCGGCGCGGTCGCCGTCCAGGTCGGCACCGCGATCTTCGCGGACCCGACGCTCCCCGTGCGACTCGTCGACGAGCTGGCCGGGGTGTGCCGGGATCGCGGGCTCGCGTCGTACCGCGACCTGATCGGCACGGCGCTGCCCCGGAAGCCGGGCGCCCCATCCTCGAAGGGCGTCGAGTATCGGCCCTGAGCCGCATGGGCCCGGGTGGCAGTCCGGCCCGGGCGTCCGTGGAACGCCGCTAGACTTCCGCCGATGACCACGATCAAGCCGGCTGTCGAGATCGGTGCCCGCGCCGCGATCGCCCGGCGGACCGAGGAGCTGTTCCGCTCCTCCGGTGCGCTCCGCGAGGGGCACTTCCAGCTGAAGAGCGGCCGCCACGGCGACGCGTACGTCGAGAAGTTCGCGGTCCTCAGCGACCCCGCGGCAACGAGCGAGCTGTGCGGCTTCTGGGCGGCGCCGTTCCGGGCGGACGACGCCCCGGCCCGCGTCGACCTCGTCGCCGGGCCGACCACCGGCGGCGTGATCCTCGCCTTCGAGACCGGCCGCCAGCTGGGCGTCCGGGCGATCTTCGCCGAGGAGGTCCGCGACGCGGACGGGGCGACGCACCGCGAGTTCCGGCGCGGCTTCCGGATCGAGCCCGGCGAGCGGGTCCTGCTCGTCGACGACATCCTCACGACCGGCGGCTCGCTCCTCGAGATGCTCCCCGCGGTCGAGGCGATGGGCGGCGAGACCATCGAGTGCGCCGTCCTCGTCGATCGCAGCGGTCGCGAGACCAACACCCTGACGTCGCCGTCGACCGGCCGGGCCTACCCGCTCCGCTCGCTCTGGCGCCTCGAGCTGCCGACGTACGAGCCGGGCCCCGACACCTGCCCGCTCTGCGCCGACGGCACCCCGCTCCACACGCCCGGGAGCGGCGGGACCGGCGCTTGACCACCAACCCGGACGAGCCACCGGGGACGATCAGCGGTCGCACGCGGCTGGCGCTCCTGCTGGGCTCGGTCGCACTCGTCGTCCTGCTGGCCGTCGTCGCGACGTTCGTCCTCGGCGGACCGGGTCGCCAGGTCGAGACCGGGATCGTGGTCGCCGTCGAGGCGTCGAGCCTGAGCGACGTCCAGGGCTTCTCGATCCGCACCGCGGACGGCCGGACGGTCGACTTCCGAGTCGGCACGATCGAGAACCCGACCCAGTTCCCACCGGGTCATCTCGCCGAGCACAAGGTGAGCCTCGTCCCGATCCGCGTGACCTTCGTCCAGGAGTCCGGCGGACCGGTCGCCGTTCGCCTCGAGGACGCGCCCTGAGGCGCGGGCGCCACTAGCCGCCCGTCTCGACCGACTTGACCGCGGCTTCGAGCTCCTCGGGGGCGAAGACCAGCTCATAGGACGCCGTGACCTTGCCGTCGTCACCGACGACGAACACGTACGGCTCGGAGAGCAGCTTGAACGCCGTCGTCGCCTCGACCGGGACGAGCTGCCCCTGGGCGTTGAGGACGGGCTGGAGCGAGCCGTTGGTGTCGGTGAGCTGGTACGGCTCGACGTTGATGAACGTCACGTCCGGATGGGCGGCCGCGATCGGCTTGACCTTGTCGAGGGTCGGGCCGCACGTGGCGGTCTGACAGAACTTCGGGGTCGCGAACACGAGGACGAAGGGCTTCTTCGCGGCGAGCGCGTCGGCCTCCGACGTCTCGTAGAAGCGCGTCACCGGGTTCGTGTCGGTCGAGACCTTCTTCACGTCGCCGCCGACGTCGGCGAGGGTCGGCGTGTCGACCGATGGGGCCGAGTCGCCCGGAAACACCACCTTCGTGTGGGGCTTCACGTCGAACGAGAAGGAGACCGTCTGCGCGGGGGCTCCCGGTGCGGCGCTCGTGAAGTCGGCGATCCAGCTGCCGGCGCTCCCGAACGTCGCGTGGCCCACGTAGACGCCCTTCACGCCCTCGACCGCCCAGACGAATGTCGTCGGCGCCGACGGGATCGTCTCGCCGCTCGGCCCGTGGTAGCCGATCGAGAGAGTCCGATCGGGCGACGCCGCCGAGTTCGTCCCGCTCGGGTCGAGGAGCCCGAAGACCACCCGATTGGTCCCGACCCCGAACTCCGACGACACGGGAACCGGCAGGAACGACGCGGAGGGTGCCGGCGTTGCCCCGGACGTGCTCGAAGTGGCGGGCGTGATCGCGGCCTGGCTACAGCCTGCGACCAGGACGAAGGCGCCGACGACCACGGCCGCCAGACGGGTGGGGAAGTGCATCGGGACAGCCTACGGCCGACCGCTCACTCGCGCATTCCGGCACGGGTAACCGCGGCGCGGCGCTAGAATGGCGCCCGTCCCGCCGTCGTCCGAGGAGACCCGTGACCCGCTTCCAGAAGCTCGCCGCGGCGACCGTCGTGACCGCGATCCTGCTGGTCACGATCGGGGTCATCGTCCGGGTGACCGAGTCGGGCGTCTCGTGCCCCAACTGGCCCGGCTGCTTCGAGGGTCAGTTCCTCCCGTCGATCTCCGACGGCTACCAGGTCTGGCTCGAGTGGATCCACCGGACCGTGGCCGTGATCATCGGCTTCGAGGTGCTCGGGCTCGCGATCCTCGCCGTGCTGGACCTGCGCGCACAGCGGACGCTCGTCGGCGCGACGATCATCGCCGTGCTGCTCGTCGGCTTCCAGGCGTGGCTGGGCCGCGAGACGGTCCGGCTCGGGAACTCCGGCGAGTCCGTGACGGCCCACCTGGCGTCGGCGATGGCGCTCGTCGGGCTGCTCGTCTGGATCCTCGCCCGGTCGCTCTATCCCACGCGGTTGACCGGCCGCGGGAGCCAGCGGTTCACCCTGATCGCGGCCTTCGGCGCAGGCTCCGTCTACGCGCTGCTCCTGTTCGGCTCGCACGTGACCGCGACGTCGCAGTGGTACGTCTTCCCCGATTGGCCGCTGATGAACGGCGGCATCTTCCCGACGCTGACCGACGCGAACTCCGCCCACGTCCTCCATCGCTGGGTGGCGGTGGTCGTCGGGCTGATCGTCGCGGCGGTGTTCGTGGCGGCGATCCGGCTCCGGCCGCGAAACCGCACCGTCGTTCGACTCGCGGCCGTCGCAGCCGTGCTCTTCCCGATCCAGGCGATTCTGGGTGGGCTCCAGATCCTGACCGACCTGTCGGGCTGGTCGCAGACGATCCACCTGGCCCTCGGGGCGATCATCTGGGCCGACCTCGTCGGCCTCGTGGCCGTGTCCTACCTCGAGGCCCGGACGGCGCCGGCGATCGTCGTGACGGGCGACGCGGGCTCGACCGAGGAGCCGAGCGAACCGTCGACGACGGGTCGACCGACGGCGAAGGACTCGGTCCGCGCCTACATCGCCCTGACGAAGCCGCGGATCATCGAGCTGCTGCTGGTCACGACCGTCCCCGCGATGGTCCTCGCGACCCGGTTCGTGCCCGGGGTCCAGCTCGGCCACTGGGCATGGCTGACGGTCTGGACGCTCGTCGGCGGGACGCTGGCCGCCGGCAGCGCGAACGCGATCAACTGCTACATCGACCGGGACATCGACGAGCTGATGACCCGGACGCGGCGGCGCCCGCTGCCCGCCCACCAGGTCGACCCGCAGCGGGCGGTCGTGTTCGGCCTTGCCCTCGGTGCGGTCTCCTTCGCGATCCTGGCCTTCTTCGTCAACCTCGTGGCGGCGTTCCTCGGGCTGCTCGCCATCGCGTTCTACGTCGTCGTCTACACGATCCTCCTGAAGCGCTCGACGCCACAGAACATCGTGATCGGCGGTGCGGCCGGCGCCCTCCCACCGGTGATCGGCTGGGCCGCGGTCACGGGCAACGTCGGGGTTCCGGCGCTCCTCCTGTTCGCCCTCGTCTTCTACTGGACGCCGCCCCACTTCTGGGCGCTGTCGCTGCGGATCCGGAAGGACTACGCGGCGGCCGGTGTCCCGATGCTCCCGGTGGTCCGCGGGATCCCCGAGACGACTCGCCAGATCGGCCTCTACACGATCCTCATGGTCGCGATCTCGCTGGTCCTGTTCGCGGTCGCCCGGATGGGGCCGATCTACCTGGTCGCGGCGGTCGTCCTCGGTGCGCTGTTCCTGCGCCAGGCGTACAACCTCTGGCGGCGCGGCAGCTCCGAGGAGGAGTCGACCGCGGGTGCGGTCCGGCTCTACAAGTACTCGATCTCGTACCTGACCCTGCTCTTCGCCGCGATCGCCGTCGACGCGATCGTGATGACCGCGGTCGGCTGATCGCCCGGGCGGGCCACGCGTGGACCTCCACTTCCTCGGCGGCGCGACGACGGTCACCGGCTCCCAGTACCTGCTCGACACGGGGCGGGCGCGCGTGCTGGTCGACTGCGGGATGTTCCAGGGCAGCCCGAACGAGGCGATGCGGAACCGGATCCCGCTCGCCTACGATCCAGCCACGATCGACGTCCTCGTGCTGACCCACGCGCATCTCGACCACTGCGGCCTGATCCCGCACCTGGTGAACGAGGGCTACCGCGGCCGGATCATCGCGACCCGCGGCACCTGCGAGCTGGCGGAGCTCGTGCTCCTCGACTCCGGCAAGCTCCAGCAGGAGTTCGCGAAGCGCGAGGCGCGCTGGGAGAAGCGCCACCCGGACCTGGTGGCGGCCGACGACGCGAAGGAAGCCGCCGCCTACCAGGAGGCGCTCGACGTCGCGGCCGGGAAGATCCCACCGCCCGCGCTCCACGAGCGCGTCGACGACGCCCCGCCACCGGACGCCCACATCGGCGCGGCCGAGCGAGCTGCGGCGGCGAGCGAGGCGGGGCCGATCGCGCCCGACGCGGCGACCGTCACATCCGCCGCGGTCTCCGAGGAGGTGCCCGAGGCAACCACCACCGACCGCCGCTGGCCGGATCCGGTCGTCGAGGTGCCGGCGGACGTCGAGGCCGACATCCGGGCCCAGCCGCCCGACGTGACGATCGATCTCGACGCACCGCTGTACACCGCCGACGACGCCGAGCGGGCGCTCCAGCAGTTCGACGCGGTCGAGTACGGCGAGGAGATCGAGGTGGCTCCGGGCGTCCACGCGACGTTCCTCGACGCGGGCCATATCCTCGGCTCCGCGATCATCCGGATGCGGGTCGACGCGGCCGCCGGGGGCGCTCCCGGCCCCGGGCGCGAGACGACGATCGTCTTCTCCGGCGACCTCGGCCGGCCGGGCACGCCGATCATCCGCGATCCCACGATCCAGACGACCGCCGACTACGTCCTCGTCGAGTCGACCTACGGTGGCCGGGAGCACGAGCCGGAGGACGAGGCGATCCGGATCCTCGCCGAGACGGTCCGGATGGTCGACGCTGCCGGCGGTGTGCTGCTCGTCCCGTCCTTCGCGATCGGTCGGACCCAGGAGATCGTCTACGCGCTCGACCGGTTGCTGGAGCAGGGAGCGATCCCTCAGCTGCCGCTCTACCTCGACTCGCCGATGGCCTCGAAGGCCTCCGACATCTACCGCCGCCACCCCGAGTCCTTCGACGAGGAGGCCCGGCGCCTCCTGCAGAGTGGCGATACCCCGCTCGACTACCCGAACCAGACGGAGACCCGCGACGTCCGCGACTCGCAGGCGATCGCCAAGGCGCAGCGGCCGTACATGATCGTCGCGTCGAACGGGATGCTGACCGGTGGCCGCGTCCTCGGCCACCTGCGGAACCTGATCGACGACCCGGACGCGACCCTGCTGTTCGTCGGCTACCAGGGCGAGGGGACGCTCGGGTCCCACCTGCAGGCCGGTGTGACCACCGTGAAGCTCGACGGCGTCGTCCGGAACGTGAAGTGCCGGATCCGCTCGATCAGCGGCTTCAGCGCCCACGCCGACGAGGGCGAGCTGCTCGACTGGCTGCGCCATTTCGCCGACGGCAAGACCCCGGGCACGGCGGGCTTCCCGCGGACCGTGTTCCTCGTCCACGGCGACCCGGAGGCCCAGATCGTCATGGAGCCGAAGGTCCGGGCGCTCGGCTTCACGACGCGGATCCCGCACTGGCGGGAAGTCGTGACGCTCGAGTAGGGCGGCCGCAGGGGCGGGCCGACGTCGCGTGTGATGGAACGGCCGGTCCGCACGATGGAACACCGGAGGCATTGGATTCCCGCCGTGTGACGATCCGGCCATGGCTGCTCCGCCCGCTCCGGCCGTGTCCACGTCCCTGCCGTCGGCCGTGCCGACCCTCCTGACCGTCGCTGAGCTGGCGGCCGTCCGACGTCCGTTCAAGGCCGCCCGGCTCCTTCCGCCGCGGGTCTTCCACGACCCGGCGATCCTCGACTACGAGCTGACGAACTGGTTCGGCCGCGAGTGGGTCTGCGTCGGGCGCGAGGAGGAGGCGGCGAACCGCGGCGAGTACGTCCTCGCGAACGTCGGCGGGGAGAACGTGATGGTCATCCGCGGCGCGGACGGCGCGCTGCGAGCGTTCCACAACGTCTGCCGCCATCGCGGCTCGACCATCCTCGAGGAGCCCCGCGGCAAGCTCGTGCGGATCCAGTGCCCGTACCACGCCTGGACGTACGACCTCGAGGGCCGCCTCCACCGGGCGAAGCACACCGAGGACCTGATCGATTTCGAGCCGGCCGAGAACAGCCTCGTTCAGGTCGGCTGCGAGACATGGCAGGGATTCGTGTTCCTGAACCTGGACACCGCGGCGCCACCGCTGCTCGATACCCTCGAGGACCTGCCCGGCCACTTCGAGCGGTTCGACTTCGCCTCGCTCCGCCGCGGCCGGCGGATCACCTACGACGTCAAGGCGAACTGGAAGGCGATCGCCGAGAACTACTCCGAGTGTTACCACTGCCCGGGCATCCATCCGCAGCTCAACCGCCTGACGCCGTACGACATGGGCCGGAACTACCTGACCGAGGGCCCGTGGGAAGGCGGCTACATGGAGCTCGTCGCCAACGCGGAGACGATGTCGACCGACGGCCACACCCACGGGCGGCCGCCGCTGCCCGGGATCGACGGCGACGACCTCCAGCGGATCTACTACTACGTCGTCTGGCCGAACCTGCTGATGAGCCTCCACCCGGACTACCTGATGACCCACCAGGTGTGGCCGGTCGAACCGGGCCGGTCGATCGTCCACTGCGACTGGTTCTTCCATCCCGACACGATCGCGGGGCCGGGGTTCGACCCGTCGGACGCCATCGACTTCTGGGACCTGACGAATCGGCAGGACTGGCACGTGTGCGAGCTCCAGCAGGAGGGCACCGGCTCGCGGGCGTACACGGCGGGGCGCTACTCGAACCAGGAGGACTCCGTCCACGCGTTCGACCTGATGTGCGCCGACCGCTACGCCAACGACGGTCGCTCGTCGGTCCGCGAGGTCAAGGACTCGCGGCGGCGCGGCGACAAAGACTCCGAGGGCTGGCAGAACGAGCCGCTCGCCCACGACGCGACGCACGGCCACGAGCTCGGCGTGCGCCATTCGCGGGCGGCGGCTCGGTCGAAGGCGGGCGCCGGCTCGGCCAACAGCTGAACGCGACCCATCTCCCCCTCGACCGGATCGAGCCCACCCAGGAGGTCCTCGCCATGACCGTCGCCGAGCGCTTCGTCGCCGAGGGGTCGTCGTCATCGACCCTCTACTTCGGGCCGTGGTACCGGAAGTCGCCGTTCTTCGAGAAGACGCTGGCCGCGGGCTGCTCGGCATATGACATCTACAACCACCAGTACCTGCCGGGCTACTACGCCGACCCGGTCGAGGAGTACTGGGCGCTCCTGAACGGGGTGACCCTGTGGGACGTCGGGGTCGAGCGGATCGTCGAGATCACCGGGCCGGACGCGTCCGAGTTCACGAACCGGCTGACCTGTCGCGACCTGACGAAGTGCGCCGTCGGCCAGGGCAAGTACGTCCTGATCACGGCCGAGGACGGCGGGATCGTCAACGACCCGGTCCTCCTGCGGGTCGAGGAGAATCGCTGGTGGCTGGCCCTCGCCGACTCCGACGCGGGGCTGTGGGCTCGCGGCGCGGCGGTCTACTCGGGTCTCGACGTGACCGTCCGTGAGCCGGACATCCACCCGGTCCAGGTCCAGGGCCCGAAGTCCAGGGACGTCATCCGGCAGCTCTTCGGCGACGCCGTCGCCGATCTCAAGTACTACTGGTCTGCCGAGGCGACGGTCGACGGGATCCCGTGCGTGATCAGCCGGACCGGCTGGACGGGCGAGGTCGGCTACGAGGTCTACCTCCGCGAGCGGTCGCGGGGCGGCGACCTGTGGGACCGGATCATGGAAGCAGGTAGGCCGCACGACATCCGGCCGATCGCGCCGTGCGAGGCGCGCCGGATCGAGGCCGGCATCTTCAACTACGGGTCGGACATCACGATCGACAACAACCCGTTCGAGGTCATGGGCCTGGAGCGGCTGGTCGAGCCGCAGGACGCCGACTACATCGGCAAGGCGGCGCTCGAGCGGATCCGGGTCGAGGGCGTGTCGCGGAAGCTCGTCGGCGTCGAGGTCGCGGGCGACGCGCTGCCGTTCGAGCTGTCCGAGAAGCGTCCGGCGCTCGTCGACGGCGAGGCGGTCGGCACGGTCACCGACCTGATCTGGTCGCCGCGACTCGGGAAGAACATCGGGTACGTCTGGCTGCCGATCGAGCTGAGTGGCCCCGGCCGCGACCTCGAGATCGTGGCCCCGGACGGCCGCCGCTGGGCCGGCACGACCGCCGCGATCCCGTTCCTCGATCCGAAGAAGCAGGTCCCGCTCGGAACCGCCTGACCGATCGGGTCCCCGATCCGCCGATGCCCGCACGGTGGGCAACGCGCCGAGGGCCGCGCGGCCTCAGCTCGCCGGTGCGTCCTCGACGGCGGCGAGCGGCGGCTCCGAGCGGAACGCGCCCAGGCGCCAGGCGATGAAGAGGGCGATCGAGACGACCGCGACGATGATCGTGGAGATCGCGTTGATCTGGGGGGTGACGCCGAACTTGATCGAGCTGTAGATGAAGATCGGCAGCGTGGTGGAGCCGACCCCCGCGTTGAACGACGTCACGACCAGGTCGTCGAACGACAGGGCGAACGAGATCATCGCCCCGGCGAGGACCGCCGGAAGGATCAGCGGCAGCGTCACGTAGCGGAAGGCGCCGAACGCCGAGGCGCCGAGGTCCCGGGCGGCCTCCTCCAGCCGCGGGTCCATCCCGACCGCCCGCGCCCGGACGACCACCGCCACATACGAGATGCAGAACGTGATGTGGGCGAGCGAGATCTGGGTGAGCGAGCCGTTCGACCCGAAGAGCTGGGCGAAGAAGATCAACAGGCTGATCCCCATGATGATCTCGGGGGTCACCATCGGCAGGAGCAGCAGGGTTTCGGTCGCGCCGGAGCCGCGGAACTTCAACCGCGCCAGCCCGAGCCCGAGCAGCGACCCGAGGATCGTGGAGCCGATCACCGCGAAAATCGCCACCTCCAGCGTGATTCCGAACGCGTGGATCAGGTCGCGGTTGGCGAAGAGCTTCGGGTACCAGTCGGTCGTGAAGCCCTGCCAGACGAAGTTTCGGCGGGACTGGTTGAAGCTGAAGACGACCAGGACGACGATCGGCGCGAACAGAAAGGCGTAGATCAGCAGCGCGAAGCCGGACAGCCAGCGGTTCCGCTGCCTCATCCGATCACCTCGCGCCTGAGCGTCCGCAGCGCGACCAGGGTCCCCCCGAGCGTCACGACCATCAGCAGGAACCCGAGAGCCGACCCGTACGGCCAGTCGCGGCCGCTGGTGAAGAGGACCTGGATGATCTTCGCGATCGTCGTCGTCTGGGCGCCGCCGAGCAGGTCCGGCGTCACGTAGTCGCCAATCGCGGGGATGAACGTCAGCAGCGCTGCCGCCACGATCCCCGGCATCGTCAGGGGCAACGTGACGTGGAGGAAGGCCGCGCGTCCGGAGGCGAACAGGTCCCGGGCCGCCTCGACAAGGTGAGCGTCCAGCCGGTCGATGGACACGTACATCGGCAGGATTGCGAACGGCAGGAAGCCGTAGGTCATGCCGAGGATCACCGCGAAGTCGGAGTTCAGGATCGGGATCGGGTCGCTGATGACCCCCGTGGTCAGGAGGATCGAGTTCAGGACGCCGTTGTCGCGGAGGATGATCATCCAGGCGTAGGTCCGGATGAGGTAGCTCGTCCAGAACGGCAGCATCACGAGGATGAGCAGGAGGATCTTCCGCGAGCCGCCGTATCGCGAGATCCAGTAGGCGATCGGGTAGCCGATGAGGATCGACAGGACCGTCGTGATCCCCGCGTAGCGGAGCGAGTTGGCGAAGGCCGGCAGGTACTCCGGCCGGGTCGCCCGGAAGTAGTTGTCCAGGCTCGGGTTGGCGAGCGTGATGTGGTTCGCCGCGTCCCGGGACCCGAGGCTGACGACGAGGATGATCGCGAGCGGGGCGAGGAAGAAGATCGCCAGCCAGACGACGCCCGGCGCGACGAAGACAAGGCCGGCGATCCGCTCGGACAGAGGCCGCCGATCGGCGGTCGAGGTCGCAGCGACGGCGGGCGCCGCGGCGGCCTCGGCCGGAGTCGACGGCGCTGCCATCTAGGCCCGGAGCGCGTTCCAGCGCTGCGTGTACTTGTCCAGGTCGGAAGGCGGCAGGAAGATCAGCTCGACGAGCTTGTCGATCACGGCCTGCGGCGGGTTCAGCCGCGGATCGCCCTTGATCGCGTCGTCGATGTACTGCTCGGCGGCCGCGTTCGGGCCCATGTAGCCGATGTAGTTCGTGTTCGCGGCGCTGACCTGGCCGTCGAGGTTGAAGTTGACCCAGAGCTGGGCGGCGATCGGGTGCGGCGCGCCGGACAGAACGACCATGGTGTCGTTGCCGCGGACGGCACCCGTCGTCGGGATCACGTACTTGATCGTCGGCTTGTCGGCGATCATCTGGTACCAGTCGCCCGACCAGGCATGGCTGATCCAGAGGTTGCCGCTGGTCATGTCGCCGATGTCGTCGTCGGTGTACTTTCGGAGGAGCGGCTTCTGCTTCTCGAGCAGGGCGAGCATCTGGTCGAGCTGGGTCTCGTCGGTCGTGTTCGGATCGAGCCCGAGCTTGAAGCCTGCAACGGCGAAGACCTCGCGCTGGTCGTCGAGCATGCCGATGTGGCCATGCGACGCCGAGTCGAACAGGGCGTCCCACGTCGTCAGGTTGCCGGGCACCTTCGCGGGGTCCCAGGCGAAGCCGGTCGTCCACCAGTAGTTCGGGACCGAGTATGCGTTGCCCGGGTCGTAGGCCGGGTTCGTCCACTCCGGCCGGAGGTTCGCGACGTTCGGGATGAGGCTCTTGTCGAGCTTCAGGACGACGCCGTCGCTGATCAGGGACGGGAGCTCCGTCGACGCCGGGTAGCTCACGTCGTAGCCGCCGCCCTTGCCGTCGCTCCGGAGCTTGGTCATCTGGGTGTCGGCGTCGGGAAACTTGTCGTAGTGGACTTCGATGCCGGTCTGATCCTGGAACTTCGAGACCGTGTCCTCACCGATGTAGGCGTCCCAGTTGTAGACGAAGAGCTCCTTCTCGGGGCTCGGGACCGGGGTCGGCTCGGGGGTCGGGCTCGCGGCGGCGGCCTCGCTCGGGGCGGTGCTCGGCGGGGCCGCGGTCGGCCCGGTCGACGGCGCGGCGCTCGACGCCAGGCCCGCGCTCTGGCAGGCGGCGACGATCGGGGCGAGGGCGACCGCTGCCCCCAGCGCGGTCACGGCCTCGAGCAGCTGGCGGCGGGTCATCCGCCGCTCGACGAGATAGCGGTCGAGCTCCCGCTCGATCAACGCGTCGGTGGGGTCGCCCGGTTGGCGCGTCATGGTTGCTCCTCCTTGCGATCGGCGTCTTCGTCGAGGACGAGCGCCTCCGACGGCGCCCACGCGAGCTCCACGTCGTCCCCGCGCTCGTACCGTGATTCCTGCTTGTTCGCCAGCACCGCGACGATCAGGCCGCCCGGCGTCCGGACGCGGTACTGGACCGACGATCCGAGGTAGGCGACCTGCTCGACGGTCGCGGGCAGCCAGTCGACCGCCTCACGCGCCGTGCCGTTCCTCGGCTCGATCCGGATCGACTCCGGCCGGAGGCTGACGTCGACCGCCTCACCGGCGGACCGGCCCGCGCCACCGATCCGGCACGGGTCGCCGGACCCGAGCCGGACGACGGCGGTCGATCCCTCGACCGACTCGACCATGCCTGACAGCAGGTTCGATGTGCCGATGAAGTCGGCGACGAACTTCGTCCGCGGCCGCTCGTACAGCTCCTCCGGCGTCCCGAGCTGTTCGACCCGGCCGCCCTGCATGACGGCGATCCGGTCGCTCATCGTGAGCGCCTCCTCCTGGTCGTGGGTCACGTAGACGAACGTGATCCCGACCTCGGACTGGACGCGCTTCAGCTCGATCTGGAGGGCCTTCCGGAGCTTCAGGTCGAGGGCGCCGAGCGGCTCGTCGAGGAGAAGCACCTGCGGCCGGTTCACGAGGGCCCGGGCGAGGGCCACGCGCTGCTGCTGACCGCCGGACAGCTGGTTCGGCTTGCGCTTGTCGTAGCCGGTGAGGTGGACGAGGTCGAGGGCCTCGCCCACGCGACGCCGGATCTGGTCCTTGTCGACGCCTCGCCGCTGGAGCCCGAACGCGATGTTGCTGGCGACGTCGAGGTGGGGGAACAGGGCGTAGTTCTGGAAGACCATGTTGACCGGCCGCTTGTCGGGCGGATCGGTCGTCACGTCGCGACCGCGGAGCTCGATCCGGCCGGCGGTCGGGAGCTCGAACCCGCCGATCATCCGCAGCGTCGTCGTCTTGCCGCAGCCGCTCGGCCCCAGCATCGAGAAGAACTCGCCGGTGCGGATGTCGAGCGAGACGCCGTCGACCGCTCGGACGTCCCGGAAGTGCTTGCTCAGATCCGTGATCCGGATCTCCGGGGTCCCCGCGGAAGGGTCGATCATCGCTGGCGGACCTTAGGCGAGCGTTCGGGAACCGGACGCGCGTCGTTTCGGACCGCGCAACCGTCACGCAATGCCGATCGCCCGATTGTTGACCGCTTCCGACGCCATCGTCCCGTACGATCCGGGCATGCCCACCTCCACGCGTTCCGTCTCCCCAGACGTCACGGACCACGATCCGGGCAGTGACACGGCCTCCTCCCGAGCCGCCCCCATCGAGACGGCGGCCTCGGAGCCGATCGACGCGGGCGGCCGGATCCTCATCGGAACGGCATCCTGGACGGACCCGACGATGACCGCGTCTGGCGTGTTCTACCCGATCGGCGCGGATCGTGCCGAGGATCGCCTCCAGTACTACGCCTCGACGTTCCCGGTCGTCGAGGTCGACGCGACCTATTACGCCCTGCCGGCGGAGCGGACGGCGCAGCTCTGGGCGGAGCGGACGCCGCCGGACTTCACGTTCGACATCAAGGCGCACGCCCTGATGACGGGGCAGGGGACCGAGACGAAGCGGCTGCCGAAGGCCATCCGCGAGGCGCTGCCCGAGGAGCTCCAGGCGAAGAGCCGGATCTACCTGAAGGACTTTCCCGAGGAGCTGAACGCCGAGGTCTGGCGGACGTTCCGATCGGCGCTGGCGCCGCTCGACGAGCGCGGCCAGCTCGGGTCGATCCTCCTCCAGTACCCGAAGTGGGTGTTCCCCTCGAACGAGAACCGGGCGCTGATCGACGACGCGGTGGAGCGGCTGGACGGCTGGAAGGTCGCGGTCGAGTTCCGGAACGGGTCGTGGCTCAACGACAAGAACCGGGACCGGACCCTCGCCTTCCTCTCGGAGCGGTCGATCCCGTTCGTGATGGTCGACGAGCCGCAGGGGTTCAAGAGCAGCGTCCCGCCGGAGGTGGTGGTGACGTCGCCGGACCTCGCGATCGTCCGGTTCCACGGCCGCAACGCCGAGACCTGGGAGGCGAAGGGCATCACCCCGGCCGAGCGCTTCCGCTACCTGTACTCCCGCGACGAGCTGTCTGAATGGGTGCCGCGCGTTCGCGACGTCGCGTCGCAGGCGAAGGAGACCCACGCGCTCTTCAACAACTGCTACGCGAACTACGGGACGACGAACGCGCGCGAGCTCGCGGCGCTCCTCCTCGACCTGGAGGCGGGCGCGGCGTAGCGCGCGAGCCGGTCAGCGGTCGCGCAGCCGGGCGCTCGACCCGTCCAGGTCGGCCAGGCGGGACACGCCGAGCAGCTGCATCGTCCGGACGGCCTCCTTCCGGAGGATCTCCCCAGCCCGGGCAACCCCCCGCTCACCACCGGCCATGAGCCCGTACAGGTAGGCGCGCCCCACCAGCACCGCGTCGGCGCCGAGTGCCACGGCCGCAATCACGTCGGATCCGGAGAGGACCCCGCCGTCGAGGTACACCTCCGCGCGTCGGCCGATGGCGCCACGTATCGGCGCGAGCTGCTCGAGGGGCGTCGACGCCCGGTCGAGCTGGCGGCCGCCGTGGTTCGAGACGATGATCCCGTCCGCGCCCGCATCGACGACCGCGGAGGCGTCTTCGGGGGTCTGGATCCCCTTGATGACGATCGGCCCGTCCCACTCCTCACGCATCCAGGAGAGGTCGGCAATCGTGATCGTGGGGTCGAACACCCGGTTGATCAGGTCGGCGACGGTGCCGCCGGTCTCGGTGAACACGGCGAACTGGAGCGGCTCGGTGGTCAGCTTGTCGAACCACCAGCCCGGGTGGAGCCCGATGTCGATCAGCGTCCGGACCGAGAGCGTCGGCGGGATCGTGAACCCGTTGTGGACGTCCCGCAGCCGCGCGCCTGCGACCGGCGTGTCGACGGTCAGGACCAGCACTCGGAAGCCGGCCGCCCGCGCCCGCCGCACGAGCCCGAGCACGGCGTCCCGGTCGTTCCAGATGTACAGCTGGAACCACAGGTCGGCGCCGGGAAGGGCCGCTGACAGGTCCTCGGGTGAGGTCGTCCCGAGCGTGGAGAGGGCGTACGGGAGGCCCATCCGGGCGGCGACGCGCCCCACCGACGGCTCGCCCTCCGCGTGCATCAGCCGGGTGAACCCGGTGGGTGCGAAGACGAGCGGCATCGTCGATGGGCGCCCGAGGATTGTGGTCGAGAGGTCGACGGTGGACACGTCGCGGAGGACGCGGGGGACGAACTCGACACGCTTGAATGCGTCGCGGGACCGCTGCAGGCTCGTCTCGGTCTCGGCCGCGCCGTCGGTGTAGTCGAACACGGCCCGAGGGACGTGTCTGCGGGCGACCGAGCGCAGGTCCCAGATGGTCGCCGCCGCGGCCAGCCGCCGCTCGATCGGCCACAGGCGGACGGGACCCGTCCGCAGATACGGACGCAGCTCGGACGGGCGCGGAACGCGGCGACGGGGCATGTCGCTAGCCTACCGGTGCGATGGGGCGGCGGCGGGGCTCATACCGGCGGAGCGGCTGGGTGGCCCGGACGAGCGCGCGAAGTGCGCCGAGATCGCCGTCGAGCAGTCCGTGGGCCCGGGCCTGGACGAGGATGTTCCCGATCGCGGTCGCCTCGACAGGGCCGGCCACGACCGGAAGGCCGGAGGCATCGGCGATCAGCTGGCAGAGCAACGCGTTCCGGCTCCCTCCACCGACGACGTGGACGACCCCGACTCGACGACCCGTCAGGCGGGCCGCCTTCGCCACGCTGTCGGCGAACGCGGCGGCGAGGCTGTCAAGGATGCAGCGGACGACCGCCGGGCGTCCAGCCGGCTCGCGCCCGTCCAGCCGGTTGGACGCGGTGATGATCCGGGTGGGCATGTCGCCGGGCGGATAGAACGCCGGGTCGTTCGGGTCGATTCGGGGGCCGCCGGCTGGGAGCGTGGCCGCTTCGGCCAACAACGGCTCAAGGTCGACGATCGACCCATCCTGCTCCCATGTCCGGATCGACTCCTGGAGGAGCCACAGGCCGGTGACGTTCCGCAGGTACCGGACGCGGCTGTCGACGCCGCCCTCGTTCGTGAAGTTCGCCTCGCGGCTCGCCTCTGACCGGACCGGGGCGTCCAGCTCGATCCCGACGAGGCCCCAGGTCCCGCACGAGATCCACGCCGCGTCCCCGGCCTCGATCGGGACGGCGACGACCGCCGAGGCGGTGTCGTGCGAGCCGACGAGGGTCAGCTCCACGGCAGGCCCGAGGCCCGTCGCCGTCCGGACCTCCGGCAGGAGCGGGCCGAGCCGCTCGCCCGGCGTCCGCAACGGCGCGAGGATCCGTGGCGGGATCCCCAGCTCCGCCGCGAGGTCCGGCATCCACTCGCCACGCGTCAGGTCGAACAGGCCCGTCGTCGACGCGTTCGTGGTCTCCGTCACCCGCACGCCGGACAGCCATGAGCCGAACAGGTCGGGCATCAGCAGCATCGTCGCGGCCGCCTCGAGCTCGGGCGTCCCGCGCGCGGCGGCCAGCTGGTAGATCGTGTTGAACGGCATCACCTGCAGGCCGGTCCTGGCGTAGAGGGCCTCGGGCGGGATCGCGGCGTGCACGGCCGCCATCCCTCGCGCCGTCCGCTCGTCGCGATAGTGGAACGGCGGGCCGACCAGGCGGCCGTCCGCGTCGACGAGGCCGTAGTCGACGCCCCATGTGTCGATCCCGACGCCGAAGATGTCCGGCGCCTGCCCGGCGGCCAGGCGCAGCCCCTCGAGGATGGCCCGGTGGAGCCCCTCGGCGTCCCAATGGAGGCCGTCCGGCAGCCGGACCGGATCGTTCGCGAAGCGGTGGACCTCGGTCAGCTCGAGGACGCCGGGACCGACGCGTCCCAGGACGACTCGACCGGACGACGCGCCGAGGTCGACCGCGACGACCGCCCCGGCGGGTCGCGGCCGGTCGCTCACCGCAGGAACGCGGCCGCGACTCCCGCGTCGACCGGGATGTGGAGGCCCGTCGTCTGGCTCAGGTCGCCGCCGGTCAGGGCGAACACCGCCGCGGCGACGTGCTCCGGGAGGACCTCCCGTTTGAGGAGCGTCCGCTGGGCGTAGAACTCGCCAAGCTTGTCCTCCGGGATGCCGTAGGTCCGGGCGCGGTCCGCGCCCCAGCCCTTGGCGAAGATCCCCGAACCGCGGACGACGCCGTCGGGATTCACCCCGTTGACCCGGATCCCGTACTGCCCGAGCTCCGCGGCGAGCAGCCGGACCTGGTGGGCCTGGTCGGCCTTGGCCGAGCCGTAGGCGACGTTGTTCGGGCCCGCGAACAGGGCGTTCTTGCTCACGATGTAGACGAGGTCTCCGCCCGTGCCCTGCTTGATGAGGATCCGGGCCGCCTCGCGCGAGACGAGGAACGAGCCGCGGGCCATCACGTCGTGCTGGAGGTCCCAGTCACGGGCGGTCGTCTCGAGCAGCGGCTTCGAGATGGACAGGCCGGCGTTGTTCACGACGATGTCGATCCCGCCGTACGCGAGCGTCGCCCGCTCGAACGCCGCGACGACCTGGGCCTCATCGGTCACATCGGCGACGACGCTGATCGCGCGGTCCGGGCCGCCCAGCTCGTCGGCAACGGCGTCCGCGCTGGCACCGTCGATGTCGGCGACGACCACGCAGGCGCCCTCGGCCGCGAGCCGGTGAGCGATTGCCTTGCCGATCCCGGATCCCGCGCCGGTGACGAAGGCGACCTTCGTCGCGAGCGGTCGCGGCTTCGGCAGCCGGGCGAGCTTCGCCTCCTCGAGCGCCCAGTACTCGATCCGGAACTTCTCGGACTCCGGGATCGGGGCGTACGTCGAGAGCGACTCGGCTCCGGCCATCACGTGGATGGCGTTGACGAAGAACTCGCCGGCAACCCGGGCGGTCTGCGCGTCGGCGCCGAACGAGAACATCCCGACACCGGGCACGAGAACGATCGCCGGGTCGGCGCCGCGGATCGGCGGGCTGTCCGCGGTCGCGAACTGCTCGTAGTAGCGGCGGTAGTCGGTGCGGTAGGCCTCGTGCAGCTCCCGGAGGCGGGCGTTGGCGGCGTCGAGGTCGGCGGTCGGCGGCTGGTCGAGGACGAGCGGCCGCACCTTCGTCCGGAGGAAGTGATCCGGGCACGACGTGCCGAGCGCGGCGAGCCGCGGATGCTCGGACCGGGAGAGGAAGTCGAGGACGACGTCACTGTCGTCGAAGTGGCCGACCTGCGGCCGGTCGGTCGATGCGAGGCCGCGGATCAACGGGAAGAGGGCCGCGGCGCGGCGCCGCCGCGCGTCCGGCGGCAAGGCCCCGAACCCGGCGAGCACGGGTCCGAACGGGTCCGTCCGTCCGTGCTCGACGATGAACGCCTCGGCGGTCCGGATCATGTCGAGGGACCGGCTCTCGCACTCCGCCGAGCTGGCGCCCCAGGCCGTGATCCCGTGTCCGCCGAGGATCGCCCCGATCGCCTCCGGCCGGCTCCGCCGGATCTCCGCGATGTCGAGCGCCAGCTGGAAGCCGGGTCGTCGCCAGTCGACCCAGGCGACCCGGTCGCCGAAGCAGCGCCGGGTGAGCTCGGGCCCGTCGGCCGCCGTCGCAAGCGCGATGCCGGAGTCCGGGTGGAGGTGGTCGACGTGGTCCGCGTCGAGCAGGCCGTGCATCGCGGTGTCGATCGACGGAGCCGCGCCGCCCCGGCCGTGAAGGCAGAAGTCGAACGCGCCGACCATCTCGTCCTCGCGCTCGACTCCCGGATAGGTTTGCTGGAGCGCGCGGAGCCGGTCGAGCCGGAGGACCGCGAGACCTGCCTCGGTCAGCGTCCCGAGGTCGCCGCCGGAGCCCTTGACCCAGAGGAGCTCCACGGGCTCGCTGGTGACCGGGTCGACCGCCCAGCCCTTGGCCGAGGTGTTGCCGCCGGCGAAGTTCGTGTTGCGCGGATCCGAGCCGAGGCGGTTCGATCGCTCGACCAGCGCGTCGACGACGCGCCGGGCGTCGATGCTCGTCGGCTTCAGGCTCATGCGCCCCAGCCCGCCTGCTGGCCGCCGATGCGCTCCGCGGCGATCCGCTCGGCGTATCCGGAGCGGGCGTAGGCGACCATCGGGTCCGGATCCAGCTCCAGCCCCTCGCGGACCTCGGCGAGGAGGGGCCGGACGTCGGTGTTGAACGCGTCCATCACGACCGCGTGCGCGCCGAGGACGTCGCCGCTCCGCTGTGCGTCCGTGAGCGCGTCGCGGTCGACGAGCAGGGCCTTCGCCGTCGCTTCCTGGACGTTCATCACCGACCGGATCTGGCCCGGGATCTTCGGCTCGATGTTGTGGCACTGGTCGAGCATGAACGCCACCCCGACCGCCGGGTCCAGGCCGCCCGCGCCGACGACCTCGACCATGATCCGGAACAGTTGGAACGGATCGGCGGCGCCGACCATCAGGTCGTCATCCGCGTAGAAGCGCGAGTTGAAGTCGAAGGCGCCGAGACGATCGAGGCGGAGCAGGGACGCCACGATGAACTCGATGTTCGTGCCCGGCGCGTGGTGGCCCGTGTCGACGACGACTTTCGCCTTCTCGCCGAGTGCCAGGCAGTGGATCAGCGCGGTGCCCCAGTCCGGGACGTCCGTCGTGTAGAACGACGGCTCGAACAGCTTGTACTCGAGGACGATCCGCTGCTCGGCGCCGAGCCGGGCGTAGACGAGAGCGAGCGACTCGGCGAGACGGTCCTGGCGGCCGCGGATGTCGTCCTGGCCAGGATAGTTGGTGCCGTCGGCGAACCACAGCTTGAGATCGCGGGAGCCGGTCGCGTCCATGATGTCGATGCACTCGAGGAGGTGGTCGACTGCCTTCCGCCGGACCCGCGGATCTGGGTGGCAGACGCTCCCGAGCATGTAGTCGTCGTCCTGGAACGTGTTCGAGTTGATCGTCCCGAGGGCGACGCCGCAGTCCGCGGCGTGGCGGGCGAGGTGGGCGTAGTCGTCGACCTTGTCCCACGGAATGTGGAGGGCGACGGTCGGCGCGACGCCGGTGAACGCGTTGACCTGGGCCGCATCGGCGACCTTCTCGTAGGGGTCGCGCGGGACGCCCTTCTGGGCGAAGACCTTGAACCGGGTCCCGGAGTTGCCGAACGCCCATGAGGGCAGCTCGATCCGCTGCGACCGGAGGGTCGCGACGACGGCTGGGTCACTGGTCACGTCTGCCTCCGTCGCCTCACCGGCCGTGCCCGTTGGGCCGTCTCGGCGAGCCTGATCGTAGTGGGTTGACACGGCCCGATGTCCCCGACCGGACCGGCTGCCGCGCCCGGGATGCGGAGGAGACGGCACCCGGGCGCAGCCGGCCTGGTCGTGCCCTGGACCGCGGCTGGGAGCCGTCCGTTGGCGGCGATCGGAGGAGCGATCCGGGCGCGACGCCTAGCCTGCCACAGGTTTCGATTGATTTCAATTACCTTGTTGACTTTTCGATTTCGTTTCCGTACGGTCACGCTCCGCAACCCAACCTGCGACATCCACGCAACCAGGGATGCCTGTGACGAGCGACCCCCGGCCCGGCGAGGTCTTCGCCGAAGAGCGCCAGGAATACATCGCCCGAATCGTCGAGGAGCACGGCCGTGCCCGTGTCGCGGACCTCGCCGCCAGGTTCGCCGTGTCGCACGTGACGATCCGCAAGGATCTCGCCACGCTCGAGCAGCAGCGACGGCTGGTTCGGACGCATGGCGGGGCCGTGGCGGTCGGACGGGGCGCCGAGCGCGCGTTCGACGTGCGCGAGCGGATCCAGCGAGCCGAGAAGGACGCGATCGGGCGTGAAGGCGCAGCGATGGTCGTCGACGGTGAGAGCATCGCGCTGGACGCCAGCACGACGGCCCTCGCGCTCGCCCGCCATCTCAAGGCCCGCGGCAGCTGGCTGCACCTGACCGTGATCACGAACGGACTCCGGATCGCGTCGGAGCTCGCCGGTCATCCCGGCATCACCGTCGCGATGCCGGCCGGCTTCGTCCGGTGGGAGGCGCTCAGCCTCGTCGGCCCGCTCGGCGCCGGTCTGTTCGAGAAGGTCAACGTCCAGAAGGCGTTCATGGGTGCGGCCGGGTTCGCGATCGACGCGGGGCTCAGTGACGCGACCGAGGAGGAGGCGCAGATCAAGCGCCTCATGGTCGAAGGCGCATCCGAGGTCGTCGGCCTCGTCGACCACACCAAGTGGGGCCGAACGGCCTTCGCGACGTTCTGCCGGACGCCCGATCTCACCTCGGTGGTCACCGACATCGAGGCCTCTGCCGCGATGGTCGCCGAGCTGCGGCGCTCGGGCGTCGACGTCCGGCAGGTCGAGCCGATCGAGCCACGCCCCGGCAGAGCGGATGCGGAGCGGCTCCGGGCCGGCGGACCCACTCCATGGTGATGCCGGTGCCCGCGACGGCACCGCTGACGGCCGCTCCGCCTCCGGCCGTCGCGATGGCCGACATCTCGAAGCAGTTCGGGGCGACGCAGGCGCTGACGGACGTCAGCCTGGAGCTCCGCGCCGGCCAGATCCGCGCGCTCGTCGGCGAGAACGGGGCCGGCAAGAGCACGCTCGCGAAGATCCTGGCCGGGATCCATCAGCCCGACTCCGGGACGCTGACGCTCGCCGGCATCCCGACCGTCCTGCGCAGCCCGGTGGACGCCCGGGCGAATGGCATCGCCGTGGTCCACCAGGAGCCGCAGCTGTTCCCGGACCTCTCCGTCGCCGAGAACGTCTTCATCGGTCACGTCCCGCCCGGCCGGCTCGGGACCGTCGACTGGGGCGCGATGCGGACCGGCGCCGAGACGCTGTTCCGGGAGCTCGACGTCCCGTTGGACCCGCGGATGCTGGTCCGGGGCCTGTCCATGGCGGACCAGCAGCTGATCGAGATTGCCCGTTCCCTCTCGGTCGAAACCAGCGTGCTGATCCTCGACGAGCCGACCGCGTCGCTTTCGGCGCACGAGGTCGCGCGTCTCTTCTCGATCGTCCGGCAGCTCCGGGATCGCGGCGTCGCGATCCTGTTCGTCAGCCACCGTCTCGATGAGGTCTTCGAGCTGTGCGATCAGGCCACCGTCCTGCGCGACGGTCGGCATGTCATCTCTGCTCCGACGGCGGAGCTCACGACCGCGGATCTCATCCGGTACATGGTCGGGCGAGCCGTCACGTTGTTCCCGAGGGTGGAGAGTCCCGTGGGCGACGTCCTCCTCGAGGTGTCCGGCCTGACCCGGGCCGGCGTGTTCGAGGATGTTAGCTTCTCGGTCCGGTCCGGCGAGATCGTCGGCTTCGCGGGTCTCGTCGGGGCAGGCCGAACCGAGGTCGCCCGCGTGCTCTTCGGCATCGATCGGCGCGACGCCGGCGTCGTGCGGCTCGATGACCGGGAGGTGGCGTTCGCGAGCCCGTCGGAGGCGATGGCCGCCGGTGTGGCCTACCTCCCCGAGGATCGCCACCAGCAGGGCCTGGTGCTCGACTTCTCGATCGCCCACAACGTCACGCTGCCGATCCTTCCGCGCCTGTTCCCGCGGCTGTTCGTCCGCGAGTCGAGGGAGCGGAGCGTCGGTGACGGCTACGCGACACGACTGGATGTCCGGATGACCGGGGTCGACCAGCCGGCCAGCGCCCTGTCCGGGGGCAATCAGCAGAAGGTCGTCCTCGCCAAGTGGCTGGCGACCGAGCCGCGCATCCTCATCCTCGACGAGCCGACCCGCGGGATCGATATCGGGGCGAAGGTCGAGGTCCATCGCATCATCTCCGAGCTGGCGGCGTCGGGGCTCGGGATCATCCTGATCTCCAGCGACCTGCCAGAGGTCCTGGCGATGTCGGATCGGATCATCGTGCTCCACGAAGGCCGCATCAGCGCCGAGATCGCCCGCGCGGACGCCACCGAAGAGACCGTGATGTACGCGGCGACGGCGCAGGACAGTTCGGACGCGGCCGTGGCCGATGGCTAGGGCGACGGCAGTCACCGCGGCACCGACAGCAGGTCCGCTGGCGCGTCTCCTGGGCGCCGCGGCACGGCAGCGCGAGCTGAGCCTGGTCCTGATCCTCGTCGCCATGGTGGGTCTGGTCGCCCTCCAGGCGCCGCAGGTGCTGTCCTCGGCCAACCTGACCGACGTCTCGGTGCTCGCCGCCGTCATCGCTGTCGCCGCGATCGGCGAGGCGATGGTCGTGATCACCCGCAACGTCGACCTTTCCGTCGAGGCGACCATGGGCCTCGTCGCCTTCGCCGTCGCCGGAGTCCTCGCGAACGGCCTGCTGCCGATTCCCCTCGCGATGCTGTTCGGCGTCGGGCTGGGGCTCGTCCTCGGGATGGTCAACGGAGTCATCGTGGCGGTCTTCGGGGTGCCCTCGATCGTGGCAACGCTCGGGACGCTCAGCATCTACCGGGGGATCGACTTCCTGATCGCCGGTGGCAAGCAGGTGACCGCGACACAGCTGCCGCCGGGCTACACGGCGATTGCCCGCGCGACCCTGCTCGGGATCCCGGTCTTCGTTCTGGTCGCCATCGGGCTCGCCATGGCGTTCGCCGCGATCCTTCGATGGACGAACTTCGGGCGCTCCGTCTACGCGGTCGGGAGCAACCCGGAAGGCGCGGCGATCCTCGGCATCCGGGCGGGATTGGTGACGTTCGTCGTGTTCTCGGCCTGCGGACTGCTGGGTGGGATCGCGGGCGTGATGTGGGGGATCCTCTTCGGGACGATCAACGCGACGTCGGCGACGGGGGTGACGTTGCAGGTCGTGGCGGCGGTCGTGGTGGGCGGCGTCAACATCTTCGGCGGGTCCGGCACCGTCATCGGCGCCGCGCTCGGGGCGCTGTTCCTGACGTTCATCGGGAACGCCCTGATCCTGGTGCGCCTCTCGCAGTTCTGGCTGCAGGCCCTGTACGGGCTCGTGATCCTGATCGCGGTCGCCCTCGACGCGGTGCTCGTCCGCCAGTTCCAGCGGTCGGTCTCCGGCCGGCGCGGCCAATGACCGGCGCCGCCGGACGCCTCGGCCGGCTTGCACGCTGGGAAGTCCTGCTCGCCGCATTCCTCATTGCGCTGATCGCGATCGGGGCTGCCGTCTCACCGGTGTTCCTGAGCGGGCGGAACTTCGCGAACCTGATCGCAGCCGTGATCGAGGTCGCGATCATGTCGCTCCCGATGGCCCTGATCATCATCTCGGGCGAGATCGACCTGTCCGTCGAATCGATGGTCGGCCTGTCCGCGGCGGTCCTCGGCGCTCTGTTCGCGGCCGGCGTGCCGCTTCCGCTGGCGATCGTCGCCGTGCTGATCGTCGGCGCGCTGGGCGGGCTCCTGAACGGCGTCCTCGTGACGCGGGTCGGCCTGCCGTCGCTGGTGGTCACTCTCGGCACGCTCGCCCTCTACCGCGGGCTCGCGCTCGTGGTCCTCGAGTCGCGCGGCGTGAGCAACTTCCCGGACTGGTTCACGACCTTCGGGTTCGGGACCGTGCCCGGTCTGCCGATCCCGTGGCCGTTCACCATCTATCTCGGCCTGGCGATCGTCCTCGGCATCATCCTTCACCGGACGTGGATCGGGCGTCAGCTCTACGCCATGGGCAAGAACCAGTCGGCATCCCGGTTCTCGGGGGTCCGCGTCGCCAGGATCAAGCTGCTGCTGTTCGTCCTGTCGGGCGTCGTGGCAGCCCTCGCCGGCGTCATCCTCGTCGCGCGCATGTCCAGCGCGCGGGCGGACGTCGGCTCGGGTCTCACGCTCGTCGTCGTGACGATCGTGCTGCTCGGCGGCGTCGACATCTTCGGTGGCCGGGGCACGATCCCCGGCGTCGTCCTTGCGTTCTTCACGTTGGCCGTGATGGGCAATGTCCTGCGGCTGACGAACGTGTCCTCCGACATCCAGAGCATCGCCGTCGGGCTGCTCCTGATCGTGTCGGTGGTCATTCCCACTCTTGCTCGCCGGGTCAAGGACGCCATCGACCGAGCACAGGGGAGTCGGAACAGACCGACCCCCTCGGTTGGCGGCCCGAGTGAGGTTGTCGCTTCATGACACACGAGGAGGTGCTGTGTTGATCTCACGTCGTTTCGGGCGGATGGCCGCCCTGTTCGCCACGGCGGGCATCGCCGTCGGCGCATGTAGTTCGGGTGCAACCCCGACGCCGAGCGCGTCGACGGCGGCGTCCGCTCCGGCCGCGGCGTCCGCGCCCGCCGGGTCCGCCTCGGCGGGGGCCAGCCAGGCCGCCGCCGCCCTGAACGTCACGTTCATCCCGAAGCAGATCAACAACCCCTACTTCGACGCCGCGAAGGTCGGCGCCGACAAGGCCGCCGGCGAGCTCGGCGGCACGGTCACCCAGGTCGGACCGAGCTCCGCGACCGAGGCCCAGGCGTCCTTCATCCAGGACGCCACGACCAAGGGCGTCAGCGCCATCGCGATCTCGGCGAACGATCCGAACGCGGTCGTGCCCGCCCTGACGGCCGCGAAGGCCGCCGGCATCAAGGTCGTCGGGTACGACTCCAGCCCCGCCGTCGGGGCGTATGACGTCTTCGTCAACCAGACCGACTTCAGCCTCATCGGCCAGTCGATGGCCGACTGGGCGTGCGACCTCGCGCCGAGCTGCACGGGCGAGATCGCGGTCCTCTCGGCGGCGGCCACGGCGTCGAACCAGAACGCCTGGATCGACAGCATGAAGACGATCCTCGCCGGGGACAAGTACAAGGGCCTGAAGCTCGTCGACACCGTCTACGGCGATGACGACCCGCAGAAGAGCACCACGCAGGCCCAGGGCCTCCTGCAGACCCACCCGAACCTCAAGGTCATCGTCGCCCCGACCACCGTCGGCGTCCTCGCCGCGGCACAGGTCGTCTCGGGCCAGAAGAAGCAGGACAGCGTCAAGGTCACCGGCCTCGGGTTCCCCAAGCAGATGGCCGCGTACGTCAAGGACGGCACCGCTCCCGAGTTCGGGCTGTGGAGCGTCCCGGACCTGGGCTACCTGACGACCTACGTCGCGGACGCGCTGGTCAAGGGGACCATCACCGGCAAGGAGGGTGAGAGTCTCACCGTCGCGAACCTGAATGGCGGGAAGCCGTACACGATCGGCAAGGACAGCACGATCATCCTCGGCCCCCCGCTCGTCTTCAACAAGGACAACATCGACGCGCAGAACTGGGGCCCGTCCTGATCGACGGATCGCCGTAACGCGGATCAGCGAACGACCCCGGGACCCTGACGGCCCGGGGTCGTTCACGACGACGAGGAGGAACGATGGAGCGGATCGGGTTCGTGATGCGCCTCCTGCCCGGGGCCGAGGCGGAGTATCGGCAGCGCCATGCGGCGGTCTGGCCGGAGATGCTCGACGAGCTCCGCGCGGCGGGCGCCCGGAACTACTCGATCTTCCTCCACGGCCGCGACCTGTTCGGCTACCTCGAGGTCGAGGACCTGCGGCGGTTCCAGGAATCCCTCGCCGCCAGCGAGATCAATGCCCGCTGGCAGCGCGACATGGGTTCGCTGATCGACCCGTTGACGGATCCGGCGACAGGCTTCCACCAGCGGCTCGACGAGGTCTTCCACCTCGACTGAGCCGGCACCTCGACTAAGCCCGGTCGCTCAGGCCGGCGCTTTCGCCTTGCGCGGCCGCGTCCGCGCGGCGATCCGCGCCAGAGCGCCATCCCAGCCGGCGTCGAACGCACGCCCCTTCTCGTCGAGGTCGACGACGACCGGGGCGTGGTCCGACGGGATCGGCGGGCCCTTCCGGGCCTCGCGGTCGATCTCGGCCCAGACGATCCGGTCGGCGATCGGCTTCGTCACGTACAGCAGGTCGATCCGCATTCCCTCGTTCCGATGGAACATCCCGGCCCGGTAGTCCCACCACGAGAACCGGCCCGGGAGGTCGCCGGCGGCGGCCCGGTAGGCGTCGACGAGCCCCCAGTCCCGAAGGGTGGCGAGAGCCTCGCGCTCCGGCGGCGAGACGTGCGTCCCACCGTGCGCGGCGACCGCGTCCCAGACGTCGGCATCGGTCGGCGTCGCGTTGAGGTCGCCGCCGAGAACGAGGGGCTCGTCGGGCGAGCATGTCTCGTCGAGCCAGCGCCGGAGCCGCTCGAACCAGCGGAGCTTGCCCTCGTAGAACGGGGTCCCCACGACGCGTCCGTTCGGGGCGTACAGGCTGACGATCCGGATCCCGTCACAGACCGCGGACACCATCCGGGCCTCGTCGAACGGGTCGAAATCCTCCTCGCCGACCGCGACGTCCGCCCCTTGCCGGCTGTCGCGGACCGGGCCGTCGCCGAAGTTCGTGATCACGTCGGTCGCCCCGACGCGGCTCGCGATCGCGACGCCGTTCCAGCGGCCCTCGCCGTGGTGGACGAGCTCGTAGCCGAGCATCCGGAAGGGCATCTCCGGAGCGTCCTCGTCGGCGAGCTTCGTCTCCTGCATCAGGAGCACGTCCGGCGAAGCGCGCTCCAGCCACCGCTCCACGGCGTCGGTCCGGGCCTTCAGCGAGTTGACGTTCCAGGTCGCGATCCGCACGACGACAGGGTAGGGCCAATCGGCGTCCCGGGCGGGCGCGGCGATGTCGCTCGCGTACGATGCCCGGCATGGGAGCTGCGAACGCGTCGGACGCCCTGATCGAGCGGGTTCGCGCGTCCGTCATCGGTGACGACGAGGCCGTGGTCGGGCCGTTCGGACTTCGCCGCGTGACGTACGCGGACTACACGGCATCGGGCCGCGCGCTGACGTTCGTCGAGGACTGGATCCGCGAGGCCGTCCTGCCGCTCTATGCGAACACCCACACGGAATCGTCCGGAACCGGGCTCCAGACGACGCGCTTCCGCGAGGACGCCCGGGCGATCATCCGCGACGCGGTCGGCGCGACGAAGGACGACCACGCGGTCATCTTCACCGGCGCCGGCATGACCGGCGCCGTCAACCTCCTTGTCGGCGTGCTCGAGCTCCGGATCCCGGCCGGCCTCGACGATCGGTTCGGCCTTCGGGCCCACATCCCGCCCGAGCAGCGGCCGGTCGTGTTCATCGGTCCGTACGAGCACCACAGCAACGAGCTGCCCTGGCGCGAGTCGGTCGTCGACGTGATCACGATCGGCGAGGACCAGGACGGCCGGATCGACCTCGCACGATTGGAGGCGGCGCTGCGCGAGTACGCAGATCGGCCCCTGAAGATCGGCTCGTTCTCGGCGGCCTCGAACGTCACCGGGATCCTCAGCGACACCCGGGCGATCTCGGTCCTCCTGCACGAGCACGGAGCATTGTCGTTCTGGGACTTCGCCGCGGCCGGGCCGTATGTCGAGATCGAGATGGAGCCCCACCGCGCGGCGCCGACCGCCGGCCCGAACCGCGGCGTTGCGGACGGCAAGGCGACCTTCGACTACAAGGACGCGATCGTCCTCAGCCCCCACAAGTTCATCGGCGGACCCGGCACGCCGGGCGTCCTCGTCGCCCGCCGCGAGCTGTTCCGCAACCGCGTGCCGACGTCACCGGGCGGCGGAACGGTCGCATACGTCAACCCGCTCGAGCATGTCTACCTCGCCGACCCGGAGCACCGCGAGGAGGGCGGCACCCCCGCGATCGTCGAGTCGATCCGGGCCGGGCTCGTCTTCAAGCTGAAGGAGTCGGTCGGCGTCGACGCGATCCGCCGGCGCGAGGAGGACTTCATCGAGCGGGCGATCGCGGCGTGGCTCGGGGTGCCCGAGATCCAGGTCCTCGGCAACCCGGCGCTGCCGCGGCTGTCGATCGTGTCGTTCACGGTCCGACACGACGGGCGGTACCTCCACCACAACTTCGTCGTCGCGGTCCTGAACGACCTGTTCGGGATCCAGTCCCGGGGCGGCTGTTCGTGCGCAGGGCCGTACGGCCACCGCCTGCTCGGGATCGACATCGAGACGTCGCATGGGTTCGAGCGCGAGATCGCCCGCGGCTGCGAGGGGATCAAGCCCGGCTGGGTCCGCGTCAACTTCAACTATTTCATCAGTGGGCCCGTGTTCGACTACCTGGTCGCGGCGGTCACGCTCGTCGCGCGAGACGGCTGGCGGCTGCTGCCCTGGTACCGCTTCGAGCCCGCGACCGGGCTGTGGCGCCACGCCTCGGGAGCGCCCGAGCCACCGCTGTCCCTTCACGACGTGGCGTTCGCCGCCGACGGGGTCTCGTATCCGTCGCATCGCCACACGCTCGGCGAGGAGGCGCTGGAGGACCACCTGGCCGAAGCCGAGCGGATCCTGGCGGACCCGCTCGCTGCGCTGGGCGGTCCGCCCGCCGCTGACGGGGCCGGGCTCGAGGTCGGCGCGGACTTCGAGCACCTGCGCTGGTTCTGGCTGCCGGACGAGGTCCGGGAGGCGATCGCGACTCGCTGGTCGACCTGAAGCCGCGCAACCAACCGGGCGGGGGCGACCGCCGCGACGACCGGTTCCGCTCGCGAGCCCGGCTCGTACCATGGGCGCCTGTCTCAGAGGAGTGCGTTCGAATGGCCATCTCCGCGTCCGATCCGTCATCGGCGTCGATCGTCCGGACCCAGGCATTCATCGGCGGCGACTTCGTGGACGCCGCCAGCGGGAAGACCTACGAAGTCGAGAATCCGGCGAGCGGGCGGCGGCTCGCCGAGGTCGCCGAGTGCGATGTCGAGGACGTCGAGCGCGCCGTCGCCGCGGCCCGGCGGGCCGCGCCCGGCTGGGCGGCGACACCGCCCGCCGATCGGAAGCGGATCCTCCAGCGCTTCGCCGACCTGATCGACGCGAACGCCGATGAGCTCGCCCGGATCGAGACCCTCGACGTCGGCAAGCCGATCAGCGACTCGCGCTCGCTCGACATCCCGGATTCCGCCGCCACGATCCGATGGCATGCGGAGGCGACCGACAAGCTCTACGACCAGGTCGCCCCGACGGGGCCCGGGGCCGTCGGCATGATCGTCCGCGAGCCGCTGGGCGTGATCGGCGCGATCGTCCCGTGGAACTACCCGCTCCAGATGGCCGCCTGGAAGCTCGGGCCGATCCTCGCCACGGGCAATGCCGTCGTCATGAAACCCGCCCAGGTGACGTCCCTGAGCCTGTTGCGGACGGCCGAGCTGGGGGCGGAAGCCGGCATCCCGGAGGGCGTCCTCAACGTCGTGACCGGGCCGGGCCCAGTGATCGGCACCGCGATCGCCCGCCATCGCGGGATCGACGGCGTGGCCTTCACCGGCTCGACCGAGGTCGGCCGGACGGTCCTCGCGGCCTCGGCCGAGACGAACCTGAAGCGTGTCTCCCTGGAGCTGGGCGGCAAGAGCCCGCAGATCGTGATGGCCGATGCCCGGGACCTCGACACGATCGCCAAGCGAGTCGCCAGCGCGATCTTCTGGAACATGGGCGAGAACTGCTCCGCCGGCAGCCGGCTCCTCGTCGACCGTCGGGTCAAGGATGCCCTGCTCGATCGGCTCGTCCCGATTGCGGAGCGCGACTGGATCGTCGGCGACCCGCTCGACGAGGCAACCCGGATCGGGCCGATGATCACGCGGAGCCACATGGAGAAGGTCCTCGGCTACATCGACGCCGGCCGTGCCGAGGGCGCCGAAGCGATCGTCGGGGGTGGCCGGGTCCGCGAGGAGAGCGGCGGCTGGTTCGTCGCCCCGACGATCTTCGATCGCGCCACCAACGACATGAGGATCGCCCGCGAGGAGATCTTCGGGCCGGTCCTGTCGGTCATCGAGTTCGACGGCGAGGATGAGGCGATCCGCCTCGCGAATGACACGGACTACGGCCTCGCCGCCTCGATCTACACCGAGAACGTGCGGACGGCCCACCGGATGGCCCGGGCGATCAAGGCCGGTGTCGTCGGCGTGAACACGTACTCCGAGGGCGATCTCACGACACCGTTCGGGGGGTTCCGCCAGTCGGGCTTCGGCGGCCACGACAAGAGCGTCCACGCGCACGACCAGTACACCGAGCTCAAGACGATCTGGATCGACATGGTCGAGTAGCGGCGGGACTTCCGGCTGTCGCGCCTGGACGACGCTGGACCGCGTTGCCGGCTGCGCTGCTCGCTCACGGGCCTTCAAGCCCGCTCGCTCCGCTGCTCCCCGGCGCCTTGCCAGCCTCGCCCATCCGCGACGAACGCAGTCGCCTGCAGTCCAATTCCTGCCCGATCCTGACCGGTGCGGGTCGGATGCTTCCGGGACCGCGACTCGCGCGATGACCCGATCGGGATCCGAGGTGACGATATGACGCGCTCGCCGCTCGCCGACGCGTTCGGCCACCATGCCTGGGCGACGCTCCGCCTGCTGGACGTCTGCCTCGCGCTCGACGATGCGCAGCTGGCGACGACGGTGCCGGGCACGTATGGCTCGATTCTCGACACGATCCGCCACCTCGTCGACGCCGACCGTTCCTACCTCTTCGTGCTGAGCGACGGGCAGGTCGCGCTGAACGACGAGGGTTCGATGGACGTCGCCGCGCTGCGGGCGACGATGGAGACGGCCGCCGCGGACTGGTCTGCGGTGCTCGACCGGCAGACCGACCCTGACGCGGTGGTGACCCGGCATCGCGACGACGGGAGTCAGAGTCACGCCCCGGCCGGCATCCGGCTCGCCCAGGCGATCCACCACGGCACGGATCACCGGAGCCAGATCTGCACGGCCCTCACGACGCTCGGGATCGAGCCGCCGCTCATCGACGTCTGGGACTACGGCGCGCAGGACGGGCGCGTGTCGGAGGTTCCGAGCCAGCACTGAAGGCCGGTTCGCCCGGCGGGACGCCTGGACGGACGCCGGACCGCGTTGCCGGCTGCGGTCCTCGCTCACCGGCCGTCAATCTCACTCGCTCCGGTCCTCCCGGCCGCCTTGCCAGCCACGGCCGTGCGCGACGAACGCAGTCTCGCCGGCCGTGCCGGATCGTCGTCGGGCGTCGATGGACGAGCCCTGGACTCGGCGTTCCTGTCAGATCGTCGTGGCTGGACGATGGAGCGCGGTTCGAGGCCGAATCCGTCGCCGGAACGTGCGGGATCGTGCGTGGGTTCCGCCGTTGCATCCGCCGCACGTGCCCTGTTCGTCCTCGGGCGACGATCTGACGGCGTTTCGTGGCGTGCGAGCTGATCCTCGACGCCTCGGGACGAGATGGCGGAATCGAGGGGAGCGGGGGCCGCGACCGGCACCCGGGACCTCAGTACTTGCGGCCGCGCTGCCGCACGAGGTCGAACGTGGCCGTGTCCGCGATCGCCATCACGGCCATCGTCCCGGCCTGGACCGGATCGCTGACCACGAGGTCGACGTGGTCGGTGATCGAGCCGACCATGTTCAGGGCGATGATCGGGACGCCGACCGCCCGCAGCTCGTCGGCGGCGGCCGAGATGTCGCCACCCATGATCGAGCCAGCGAGGACGAGCAGGCGAGCCCGTGGCAGGTCGGCGACGGCGCGGACCGCGGCCGCGATGTTCGCCTCGCCGACGAGCGGAATCGTGTCGACGCTGATCCGCTCGCCGCGGAGATTGTGCCGATCGGCCTCGCTGACCGCCCCGAGCGCGACCTGGGCGACCTGGGCGCCGCCGCCCACCACGATCACGCGCTTCCCGAAGATCGAGCCGAGGGCCCGGGTCCGGCGGATCGCCTGGACGTCCGCCAAGCCGTCGAGGGCGTCGACCAGCTCGTCCTCGGTCATCCCGTCGACCTCGACCTCGATCTCGGCCTGGGGCGGGTTGGTCTCGAGCGACCGGACCGTCGCCACGGTCCGGACGCGGCCGCCGCGCTCGGCGAGCCGGCCGGCGATCGCCGCGACCACGGGCGGTCCCTCGAGGACGTCGAGCCGGACGGCCGCCGCGGTCGACGGGGCAGCGGGCGTACGGGACACGTCGGGCCGGTCGGCGTCCGGTGGCGTCAGCGGGCGACGATGTCGGCGATCGACATCTGCCCGGGATCGGCGCCGTCCGCGTCCTGGTGGGCCTCGTAGCGGATGCCGGCGGCGTCGAACGCCGCGCGGGTGAGCTCCGCGTCGCTCGTCTCGAGCATCAGCTCACCGTCGGTGTCCTCGGCGATCCCGACGATCCCCGCGATGTTCACCCCGCGCTCGGCAAGGGCCGTCGCCATGCGCGCGAGCGCTCCGGGTCGATCGTCGAGCTTGACCGTGAACCAGACCGACACGCCGCCACCTCCTGTGTCGGCCGATGGTACCCGCGTGGGACCGGTCCGGCCACGCCGCCGCGGTCGGCACGGCTACGATCGGGCCATGCCCGACGTCTCGGTCCAGATCTTCGGTCACGACCGCGACGCCGGCACGCGCGCCGCAGTCCGGTTCTTCAAGGAGCGGCGGGTCGCGATCCACCAGGTCGACCTGACCCGCAAGCCGATCGCCCGCGGCGAGCTCCGCCGGTTCGTCGACCGGCTCGGCGCCCGGGCGCTGCTCGACGACGCGTCGAAGGCGTACCGCGACGCGGGCCTCGGCTATCTCCGGATGGACGAGGCCGAGATCGTCGAGCGCCTGCTTGCCAGCCCGGCGCTGCTCCGGCTGCCGCTCGTGCGCTTCGGCGACGACGTCGCGGCAGGGCGCGACGAGGCCACCTGGAACGGCTGGCTCGCCCGGCGGCGGGGCTCAGTGTGAGGCGCGCCGCGACCTGAGCTCGACGAAGCCGAGGGCGATCCCGACGACGACGAGGGCGACGCCGACCCACGCCCAGAACGGGTCGCCGGTCATGAAGCCGCTGCCCTTGATGATCGCGGTGCCCTGGCCGATCCAGACGAGCCCGAGCGCGATGAGGATGAAGGCTCCGATGGCCCGAGTCCGATGCATGTCACCTCCGAAGGAATGCGATGCTACTTCCATGAACGACAGAGCGACCGGCGATGGTTCCGGGACGACGGCCGCGACACCGGCGGCCGACGCGGGTCAGGCTGCCGGGGCGCCGGTCGCGGACGCCGAGGCGACGCCGGAGGACGCGGGACGACGCAGCGGCCGCATTGTCATGCGGCGCGACGCTGCCGCGCGCATCGGCAAGCCCGGGACGACCGAGGACGAACAGCTCCTCGAGCGGCGGCGAACCGACGGCCGGCCGGACTTCGTCGACAGCGACCCGTGGCGGGCGCTCCGGATCCTCAGCGAGTTCGTCGAGGGGTTCGATGCCCTGGCCGCGGTCGGGCCGGCCGTCACGATCTTCGGATCGGCCCGCGCGGACGCGAGCTCCCACGACTACGAGCTGGCCCGGACGATCGCCCGCCGGCTCGCCGAGCGCGGCTTCGCGATCATCACCGGCGGCGGCCCCGGGATCATGGAGGCGGCGAACCGCGGCTGCCGCGAGGGCGGTGGGCTGTCGATCGGCTGCAACATCGAGCTTCCGCACGAGCAGGGCCTCAATCCCTACGTCGACCTCGGCGTCGAGTTCAAGTACTTCTTCGCCCGCAAGACGATGTTCGTGAAGTACGCCGACGCGTTCGTGATCCTGCCGGGCGGGTTCGGAACCCTCGACGAGCTGTTCGAGAGCCTGACGCTCATCCAGACCGGCAAGATCCGCGACTTCCCGGTCGTCCTGGTGGGGACGGCCTACTGGCAGGGGATGCTCGATTGGTTGCGCTCGACGCAGCTCCCGGCCCACGCCATCTCCGAGGCGGATCTCGGGTTGCTGAATCTGACCGACGACCCGGACGAGGTCGTCGACATCATCCTCGCGGACGTCGCCCAGGCTCACCCCGAGGACGTGTCCGAGGGGGAGATCCGCTAGACGCCCTCGGCGCCGCTCCCGGCCGGGATCGTGACCTCGATCCGGCCGCCGACGATCCGCAGCGGGTAGTAGCGAAGACGCCGGACGCGCGTCAGCCGGCGGGCCTGCGCCTTCGTCCCGGGCGGATCGACCTTCGGCTCCTTGCCGGCGGGCGACCAGGTCGGGTGGTAGGTCCCCTCGGCGTCGAGCCCGCCGGTCGTCGGCATCCGGACCACGGCGCCGGAGCACAGGTCGAATCGGCCTTCGTGGAGCGGGCACGCGACGACGCAGCCGTCGAGCTCGCCGATCGACAGTGGCGCCGACATGTGCGGGCAGCGGTCGTCGACCGCAACGAGCCCGGCCGGGGTGTGGGCAACCAGGACGTCGAGGTCCCCGTGCGTCACCCGGCGCATCGACCCCTCCGGCAGGTCCGCGACGGGGCCCGCGTCGACCGCAATCGCCTCGCGGTCCGCGACTCCCGGCGCGCACAGGTCGGCCGGGAAGGCGGCAGGGATCGGTGGGCTCGGATGGTCGGGGATCACCCGGCGATCCTATCGCGGACCCGTGGTGCACGCGGCGAGGCGTCCCGATCAAGGCGCCGGACAGGGAGCGACCCCGGCGGGCAGGCCCGCCGGGGTCGTGTGGAGGAGCGGTTCCGCGTCGGGGTCCGACGCCGAAGGGTGGTGCGAGTCAGTCTGCCGCGGGAAGCGCCGGGCGGGTCCCATCGGTGGTGCCGGCCGCGGCCCTGGCGGCGGCGGCCGCCTCCTGGGCGTTGGACTCGCGACGGAGCGGGAGCTCCTTCATCGCGGCCGCGGCCAGGGCCGCGATGATCGACGCCCCGACGCCGATCCAGAAGGTCTGGGCGACCGCGAGGCTGAATGCGGAGTGGATGCCGGCCACGATGTTCGGAACGATCGGTGCGAGGGCCGGCTGGGCGGCCGCGATCGACTTGCCGAGATCGCCGGTCCCGACGAGCTGGTTCGTGTCGAAGGCGCCGGAGTTGATGGCGGCGGTGAAGCCCTGGACAACCCCTGCCGGAACGCCCGACGCGGTCATCTGCGGCGCAAGCTCGTTCAGGAACGCGTTCCCGAAGATCGTGCCGACGATGGCCAGGGCGATCGTGCCGCCGATCTGGCGGAAGAACGTCAGGTTGGACGTCGCGACGCCGAGCATGTGGAACGGCACGGCGTTCTGGACGATCAGGGTGAAGACCGCGAACGTCGGGCCGACGCCGAGGCCGGCGATGAACATCCACAGCCAGACGATCGGCACCGGCGTGGTCGCCGTCAGCTGGGTCATCAGCGCAGTCGCTGCGCCCATGACGACGATCGCTCCGACGACGAGCCACTTGTAGCGGCCGGTTCGCGCGACGATCAGGCCCGAGGCGATCGAGCTGAAGATCAGGCCGACCATCAGGGGCAGGGCCGCGAGGCCCGAGTTCGTCGGGCTGTAGCCCTGGACGATCTGGAACCAGCGCGGCAGGAAGATGATCGCGCCGAAGAACGCAAATGCGGCGAAGAAGGTCGCGACCATCGACGAGGCGTACGTCCGGTTCCGGAAGAGGTCGAGCGGGACGATCGGCTCCTTCGCCCGGGACTCGGCCCAGATGAAGAACGCGAACCCGACGAGCCCGATCAGGATCAGGCCGCCGACCTCGAAGGTCGCCCAGTCGTACGTGTGATGGGTCGCGGCGTTCGTCAGGCCCTTGTAGGTCAGGCCGATCAGGAACGCGCTCGTGGCAATCGTGAAGATCACCCCGCCGAGAACGTCGAAGTTCCGTGTCGCCCCCGGGTTCTTCACCGTCGGGAGGAGCCGCGAGATGACGAACAGCGAGACCAGCCCGATCGGGATGTTGACGTAGAAGATCCAGTGCCAGCTGTAGTTCTCGGTGAGCCAGCCGCCGATGAGCGGGCCCGCGATGAACGCGATCCCGAAGACGGCGCCGAAGAGGCCCTGGTACTCGGCCGCGCTCGGCCGGGGAGAAGAGGTCGCCGATGACCGCGAGGGCGATCGGGAACAGCGAGCCCGCGCCGATGCCCTGGATGCCGCGGAACAGGATCAGCTGGCCCATGTTCTGCGAGAGGCCTGACAGCGCCGAGCCGACGAGGAAGATGACGATGCCGATCATGAACATCGGCTTCCGGCCGTAGAGGTCGGACAGCTTGCCCCAGAACGGGACGCTGATCGTGCTGGTCAGCAGGTAGCTGATGACCACCCAGTTGTAGAGGTCGTTGCCGTTCAGCTGGGTGACGATCGTCGGCAGCGCCGGACCCACGATCGTCTGGTCGAGGGCGCCGAGGAACAGGCCGAGCATGACGGCGAAGAGGATTTCCAGCTTCTGCCGCATGGGCAGTCCGAGCGCTGGATCCTCCTCCAGAGTCGGCACGTAGTCGTCGTGGCCGACGGGGATCGCTTCCATCGAGGCTCCTTCCTCCATTTGGTCTCAGGTCAGGTGCGGCCGGGGCCGCGGGTCAGGGGTGGGCGTGGCCTTCGAGATGGTCCGGGCCGATCTCGGCGACGACGGCGCCGCGCAGATCGGCGATGGCAACCAGGACGCGCCGGAGGCTGGACGGGTCGAGCCGGCCGAGGATCGACCGCAGTCGATCCTGCTTCAGGGCCTCGATCTCGTCGCGGATCCGGACACCCTCCGCGGACGCTCGGACCAGCACGATCCGGCGATCACTCGGGACGCGGATCCGCTCGACGAGGCCCCGCTCCTCCATCCGGTCGATCAGTCCGGTGGCGTTGCTGAGGGAGACGTCGAGCAGCTCGGCGAGACGGGTCATCGTCAGGTCACCGTGGTGCTCGAGAACCCACAGAATGTGGAGGTGGGTCATGCTGATGCCGGCCTTGACCATGCGGCCCGTGCCGGCGCAGCGAAGGCTCCCGATCATCGCGTGGAGATCGCCCACCACCGTGTCGATCAGCTCGTCGTCTGACGTCCGTCGTCGGCGAGTGGGAGCGGTCGCGGGTAATCCGTCGTTGATAGTTGCCATCGAGTGAATAATCTAGCGACAGGCAATGATCGTGTCAACCACGAACATTGAGTCCATGGCGAGGAAACGGACCAGGGAGGACACGGATGCGCTTCGCGCTGATGATCGAGCCCCAGCAGGGCCTGACCTACGACGAGCAGCTCGCGATCGTGCGGCGCGCGGAGCAGGTGGGCTTCGAGTCGTTCTTCCGCTCGGACCACTACCAGAGCTTTCCGGGTCCGGCCGGTCAGCCGACGACCGATGCCTGGGCGGTCCTTGCGGGCCTGGCGCGTGACACGACGACGATCGGGCTCGGGACGCTCGTCTCGCCCGTGACCTTCCGGACCGTCGGCAACCTGGCGAAGGTGGCGACGACAGTCGACGAGATGAGCGGCGGCCGCCTGGAGTTCGGGCTCGGCGCGGGCTGGAACGACGTCGAGCATTCGCAGCTCGGCCTGCCGTTTCCCGAGATCGCCGAGCGGGCGGACATCATGGAGGAGCAGTTCGCGGTGCTCCACGGGCTCTGGGGCGAGCCGGACGGCTGGTCGTTCGAGGGGCGGCACGTGACGATCCGGGACGCCAACTTCCACCCCAAGCCGGTAACCCGGGCCGGCCGGCCGACGGGGCCGAACGGCGCGTCGCGGCCGCGACTCCTCGCCGGTGGCGAGGGGTCACCGCGGTCGATGCGGATCGCGGCCCGGTATGCCGACGAGTTCAACCTGTCGTCGTCCTCGCCCGCCACGGCGAAGGAGAAGTTCGCCGCGCTTGACGCCGCGTGTGCGGCGATCGGCCGGGACCCGGCGACGATGGCGCGATCGGTGATGGCCGGCATCCTGATCGGACGGGACGATGCCGAGCTGGCCCGCCGGAAGCACGACCTGCTGGCCGCGTTCGACAACGTCGACGGCGGCGACGCCTGGTTCCGGACCCGCGAGCGGCGCTGGGTGATCGGGACGCGGGACAAGGCCCGGGCAATGGTCGACGAGTTCGCCGCGGCCGGCGCGGAGCGGGTGATGCTCCAGGACTTCGTCCCGCGCGACCTCGAGATGATCGAGCTGATGGCGGAGCTGCTCTTCTGAATCAGCCGGCGGCGGCCGCGGCCTCCACGTAGACCGGATCGTCGCGGCGGATCAGGTCCGGGTTCGTGCCGCGGGCACGGGCGATCCGCTCGGTGAGCAGCTGGAGGGGCGTCGACGTCCCGATCAGTGCCGCCACGGGAGCGGACAGACCGTTCGCCTCGTCGATGCGGATGCGGCCGGCCGGCGTCAGCTCGGCGTCGAGCTGGCCGTGGACGTCGCGGGCGATGATCGCCGCGGAGCGGACCCCGACGACCCGGGCCGCTGCCAGGGCCTGCCGGGCGCGGGCCACGCGGGCAGCGCGCCCGTCGCGGTCGCCCAGGATCAGGACGAGCCCCGTCGTGGAATCCGTTGCGGGCAGGTGGCCGTGGAGGAACGTCTCCAGGTCCCGCATCGTGGTCGGGATCCAGGCGGCTTCCTCGATCTTGAGCGCGAGCTCACGGGCGGCCGGTCGATCCGCTCCTGACGCGACGGTCACGATCGTCCGGCAGTCTGCCAGGCTGGCCGCGATCGACTCGGCGCCGGCCGTGTCGGCGGCCCCGGAGGCCAGGAGGTCCCGGATCGACCCGGCGTCGACCGATCGATCGGCGAGCTCGGCCGCGATCGCCGCGGCGGCCACGATCGGCGACACGTATCCGACGGTGTGGCACCAGCCGTGATCCATCTCGACGGTCGCGACGACCATCTCGGCCGCGGCGCCGGCCGGCGAGCCCGGCGCTGCCGGTGATGACCGCGGTCCGCGCCCCGGCGGCCGCGGAAGCCTCCAGCGCCCGGATCGTGGCGGCCGATCCGCCCTCGTGCGAGATCCCGATCACGAGTCCACCGGTCGGTGGCTCCAGTGAGAGCTCGAGCGCCTGGGCGGCGATGATCGTGGACGGCCCGCTCGGGAGGGCGCCCGAGCGCAGCCCTTCGCGCAGGATCTCGACGACGGCCATGGCCGCGTGCTCGCTCGTCCCGCAGCCGGTCACCACGATCGGGGCACCGCTGCTCGCGGCCTGCCCGATCGCGCCCGCGAGCCGGCCTGCCGGGCCCGAGGGATCGTCCAGCCGGGCGAGGATCCGCTCGGCGAGGAACGGCTCGGCGGCGATCATGTCGGTCATGTGCCACGGCGGGCCAGGGCGCACGGACGGCGGGGGCTGCTCGTCCCAGGGGTCGGGCGCGGCGGCGAGCGGAGCGCGCGGATCGAACGTCGTCATCGATCGAGGATACGGGTCCGGGTCCCGTCCGCGGCACCGTTCCGTCAAACGGGCGACGATGACGGCGAGCGAACGACATCCACGAGATCAGAAGCGAGGTCACGGATGCAGGTCGGGCTGATGGCGCCCCAGGGCTGGAAGGGCGAGTACGACGGCTGGGATCCGGCCGCGGCCTGGGGACGGACGATCGAGCTGGCGGCCCAGGCCGAGGAGCTCGGGTTCGAGTCGCTCTGGGTGTTCGACCATTTCCACACGGTGCCCGAGCCGACCGACGAGATCACGTTCGAGTCGTTCTCCGTGCTGTCGGCGCTGGCCGTTCTGACCCATCGAGTCCGGCTCGGCCACATGGTCGTCTGCACCGGGTTCCGGAACCCGGCCCACACCGCGAAGCTGTCGTCGACGATCGACGTGATCAGCGGCGGCCGGTTCGAGCTCGGCATCGGCGCCGGCTGGAAGAAGGACGAGTGGGAGGCCTACGGCTACGGCTTCCCGCCGATCGGCGAGCGGATGGACGCGTTCGGCGACGACCTCGAGGTGATCTCCCGGATGTTCGCTCCGGGTCGGGCAAGCTACGAGGGCGAGCATGCCCACGTCCGCGACGCGATCAACGTGCCGAAGGGGATCCAGCAGCCCCGGATCCCGATCATCGTCGGCGGCAACGGCGAGCGCCGGACCGCCGGCTACGCGATCCGCTTCGCCGACGAGCTGAACTACGTCTTCCTCGAGCCCGACGAGATCGCGGCACGCATGGTCGACGTCCGGCGGCGTTGCGAGGAGGAGGGACGGGACCCCGCGACGCTCAGGTTCTCGCTCTACATGAAGGACGAGTCCGCCGGAGACGCCGGGCAGGCCCGGGTCGACCTGCTCGGCCGGTTCGCGGAGATCGGTCTCGACCGGGTCGTCGCGTTCCCGACGCGCTGGTCGCCGACCCTCGAGGCGCAGGCGTCCTTCGCCGACGACTGTCGCGCCGCGGGCCTGGTGCTCGCCGAGCGCGTCCCGACGACGGCCTAGGGCAGGAACTCCACGGTCTTCGCCATCCCGTCGCACTCGTCGGCGATCCTGGCGATGCCGCCAGGCGCGGTGCAGGTGAGGATCAGCTGCTTGTCGGTGCCCAGGACGAGGTGCTGGATGAGCGCGACCTCCTGGTTGTTCGTCCGCGACGACGGCGGGATCGAGTAGGAGATCCGGATGGCGCTGCCGCCCGGCAGGGTCTCCCGCTTGTGGTCGATCGCGACGTCCTTGCCGACGATGCCCTGGAGCTGGCCGATGTTCATGTTCTCGAGCGTGTCGAGGTCCATCCCGAGGGACGGCAGCACGATCACGTTGAGGTTGGTCCCGATCCGCGAGTCCGAAATCGGCGAAGCGATAGGCGAACAGCGAGATGCCCGACGACACGAGGGCGCTGAGCTGGGAGGCGAGCTGATCGGTCATGCCCGGTCCCAGGCTGCCGCTGCCGGCCTTGGCGAACGCCTCGAGGTCCTCCTTCGTCAGGTCGACCCGGAACCAGTTCTTCGGCAACGTGACGGCGTAGCCCGCGTTGCCCACCTCGATCCGGCCGTTCCGGGGCAGGTCGGCCGCGGCCGACGCCTCGACGCTCGGCGCCGCGGAGACGGCGACGCTCGGCGCGGCGGGCTTCGACGGGGCGGCTGTCGGCCGGGCCGCGACCGACGCCGTCGGTGCAGCCGGGGTCCCGGCGGCAGCCGGCGTCCCGGAGCCGCACGCGGCGAGCGCGATCGACCCGAGGAGGCACGCCGCCACGGAGGCGCTTCGTCGACCGCGTCCCGTTGCTGAGCGTGACATGGGCAATCTCCCGGGAGCCGCATGGCTCCGACGCGTCACCGTCCGGGCAGCCGGCCCACCCGTCGCACGGGACCATAACGGAACCAGGCACGCCCGACGAGGCCGTCGATGGTCACGGGTCCGTACTGCCGGGAGTCGATCGGCGCGCCGCCCGCCTCGTCGGCGAGCACGGCCAGCGGGGCGTCCGACAGGAGCCACGCCTCGTCGTCTCCCAGGACGAGGTGACCGGCGTCGAGCCGGACCGGGTCGCCCGGACCGGCGGCGACCCGCTTGATCGCAAGGAGGTCCGAATCCGGCTCGCGGAAGACGACGATCGAGCCGCGGCGCGGCCATCGCGCGACCGTCGGGTCGACGAGGAGCCAGTCACCGGGCAGGATCGACGGGGCCATCGACCGCTCGCGGACGGCGACCCGCCACGGGCCGCGCAGGCACTCCCGGAGCGAGGCCGAGCGCGATCGGCCGCGGGCGACACGATGGAGCCCCGCCGTCCGGCGGGGCTCCGGGTCGGTCATGAACGGGAGGTCAGGAGGGCCGGCCGGCGACCCGGGTCTTCTCCTCGCCGCCGGTCGCCTTCCAGGCGGCATCGATCTCGTCGATCATCTCGAGCAGCTTCTTCGCGTCGGCGAGGTCGGTCGAGGCCTTGACCTTGCTGACCTGCTTGGTCGCGTTCCAGAAGAGCTCGTGGAGGTTCGGGACCTTCTCGAGGTGCTCCGGCTTGAAGTAGTCGTGCCAGAGGACGTCGAGGTGGTGCTTCGCCAGGTCGGCCCGCTGCTCCTTGATCCCGATCGCCCGGGCGGTGAACGTCGGGTCGCTGTTGGCGCCCATCTTCTCGATGATCTTGTAGACGGACTCGGCCTCGATCCGGGCCTGCTCGGGGTCGTACACGCCGCACGGCAGGTCGCAATGCGCGTGCACGACGGTCTTCGGCGCGAGGATGTCGCGGAAACGGACCATGGAGTCTCCTTCGTGGGCACTGGAAGGGTTCGCCGGGGGATCGCGGGACATGGTGCGGTCCGGTGCGGTGATTCGGAGTCTCGGAGCGCGCCCGCCGGCTGTCAAACGCGTGCCGGATGGCGTGCGAGCGCAGGCCGCTGCGAGCGGGTGCCGGCCGCGTTGCCTCGACCAGCGGCGTCGTCTAGCATCGGCCGCGCGGCCCTCGTCAGCGTCCTGTCGGCATCGCCGACGGTCGTCCTGCACCGGTCGCCTGGCACCGCAGGTTCGATTCCTGCAAGACCTGTCGCGCTCGGGTCTGGCCCCGAGGCGACCGGAACGGCGGCCCTGCAGGCTTCGAGCCTCCGTCGCCGGTCCGGGATCCGGCGCGACGGGTCGCAACCTGCCGGCGCTCCTCGCCATCGCGTCGAGCGGGCATGGCATAACCGGGGCCGATGAAGCGGAGGACGCGTGGAAGGCATCATCGTCCTGATCCTGGTCGTCGTCGTCGCGGCGCTGCTCATCCGGGCGTTCGTGACCGTGGTCACGGTGCGGGACTACCAGCGCGGTCTCCACTATCGCCAGGGCCGTCTCGTTGGCCTGCTGTCGACGGGCACGCACTTCGCGATCCGTCCGATCACGGAGATCCAGCTGCTCGACGCGCGGCCGACGCTCCTGACCGTGCCCGGTCAGGAGATCCTGACCTCGGACGGTGTCGCCCTGAAGATCAGCCTCACGGCACACTACGTCGTCGCCGATCCGGTGGCGGCCCTGACCAACGACCAGAGCTGGCTGGCGGCCCTCTACGCGGCGCTCCACGCCGGACTCCGGGACGCGATCGCGCGCCGGACGGCCGACGACATCCTCGCGGCTCGCGGCGGGATCGGGCCGGCCATCGCCGAGTCCGTGGCGAGCGAGATCGCCCGGATCGGCGTCGAGCTCCTCGGCGTCGACGTCCGGGACGTGATGGTGCCCTCGGAGCTGAAGCGGGCGTTCGCCGGGATCGTCGCCGCGCGACGCGAGGGCGAGGCGGCGCTGGAGCGGGCTCGCGGCGAAGGCGCAGCGCTGCGGTCGCTCGCCAACTCCGGGCGGCTGCTCGACGAGAACCCGGGGCTGCTCCAGCTCCGCGTCCTGCAGCAGCTCGGAGCGACGTCCGGCAACACGATCATGCTGGATCTCGGGGGTGGCGACGGGCGCACGACGCCGCGGCCGGCCGGCGGCGTCCCGGCGGCGGCATCCGGCGGCGGACCGTCGGCCTCGCCCGCCGCACCGTCTTCGACGCCTTCGTCACCGCCCGTCGGCGGGGTGCCGCCACGAGCTCGGCCGTCGAGCCGGCCGCCCGCCGAGGGCTGATCGGGCCGGTATCATCGGGGCGTGACGGAACGCGGACTGCCCCTCGCGGACGGCGCCACGGCCTGTCCTTTCGTCGCCTTCGAGGACGATCGCGACGAGCGGGCGTCCGTCCCGGACCACCGCCACCGGTGCTACGCCGAGCAGCATCCTGCCCCGCGGGCCCTGGCTCACCAGGAGGCATACTGCCTGTCGAGCGCCTTCCCGGTCTGTCCGACATTCCAGGATTGGGCCCGGCGCGAATCCGCTCGGGCACGGAGCGAGGCAGCGGCGAGCCGTGCCGCCGCCGTGCCGCCGCCGGACGACCCGACACCGGCGCTGGCCGCAGGCATGCTCGCTGCGGCTGCGGCGACCGGGTCGGGCCCGGCCGACGAGGACCCCGGCCACGATGCCGCCTCGGATGCGACAGGCTCGGCGCCGATCGAGCCCACCGACGACCGCGCCGACGACGGGGACGCCGACGATCCCTGGTCCCGCCCGCCCGACCATGACGACGAGCCCGTCCAGCGCAACCCGCCGCGGGACTGGGCGGCGCCGCCACCCTGGCTGGCCTCGTCCGAAGGCGGTCGCATGCCGAGCGATGCCGAGCCGCCGTCGTTCCTCGGTCAGCGGCCCGATCCGAGCGCAGGTCTGGCCGGGAGTGCCGCCGATCAGCTCGCCGGCGGCCCGCCGCCCGCCCGACGGCCCGACAGCTCGGCCGACGCGTGGACCGCCGCGGCCGGCGTCGGCGCGGCCGGCGCGGCCGCGAGCGCGTCGCCCGGATCTGCCACGGGCGGGCACGCCGACCCGCCGGCCGACGACGAGTACCGCGTCGTCGACGCGCCGCCCGGCCGCGTCTCGCGCCGTCCTCGCGCATACGACCAGCATCTCGGGGGCCCGGACGGGCCGGACTGGGAGCGACCACGTCGCCACGAGGCCTATCCGACGATCAAGGCGCGGATGGGGATGCCGGAGGTCCCGCGGCTCGTCCTGCTGGCCGGCACGGTCGCACTCCTCGCGGTCGCCCTGTTCTTCCTGCCCGGGCTCCTGAACCTCGGCGGAGGCGGCGGGTCACCCGCCGCGACCGCGTCGCCGTCCGGCGGCGCCTCGCCGTCGCTCGAGCCGACGCCGATCCCGGCGGCGACGCCGATCGTCTACACGATCAAGAAGGGCGACACGCTCACGAAGGTCGCCAAGGCCAACGGGCTGACGCTCGACGAGCTGCTCGCGGCGAACCCCGAGATCAAGAATCCGAACAAGGTCACGCAGGGTCAGCAGATCGTGATCCCGGTGCCGAGCCCGTCATCGCCCGACGGTGCCGCGCCCTCCGTGGCGCCGTCCGCGGCATCGTCGGCGGCTACCTGAGGGGCAAGAGGCCGCCGCCGGTCGGGGCGCGGGGCTACCGGGGCGCCAGGTTGATCGAGGTGATCTTCCCGGCCTCGACGCGGAACGTCGCATCGAGGTGGATCGACGGCGCCCCGGGTCGGACGACGAGGACGTCGGCCTCGTAGGTGTTGCCGGTGTCGCGGACGTCACCGGGGATCATCCGGAGCCCGTTGTCGCCGCGGAGGAACCAGCCGCCGACGCGCTCGACGCCACGGAGCGTCTGGGCACTGTCGCCGACGTGGATTCGCATCTCGGCGTTCTCCGCCATGAGCCCGACCGCCGCCTCGCGATCGCCCGCGTTCAGCAACTCGAAGAAGGAGTCCATCGTGTCCACGGCACCCACGGTCCGAGTGTACCCGTCATCATCGGGCGATGCCCTCGGAGCTCGCCCCGCGGTGGCCGCTGGACCCCTCGGTGACCTTCCTGAATCATGGGTCGTTCGGGTCCTGCCCGCGATCCGTCCTCGACGCGCAACGCCGCTGGCGTGACCGTCTCGAGGCGCAGCCCGTCCAGTTCCTCGCGCGGGACCTGCCCGCCCTCCTGGCCGATGCGCGGGCGGCCCTCGGCGCGTTCATCGGCGCGGATCCCGACGACCTTGCGTTCGTCACGAACGCGACCGGCGCGGTGAACGCGGTGGTCCGCTCGCTCCGGTTCGAGCCCGGCGACGAGCTGCTGACCGACGACCACGAGTACAACGCGGTCATCAACATCCTCCGGCACGTCGCTGAGCGGGATGGGGCGCGCGTCGTGGTCGCCCGGATCCCGTTCCCGGTCGCCGGCGACGACGAGGTGCTGGACGCCGTCCTCGGCTGCGTGACCGACCGCACCCGGCTGGCGGTGCTCAGCCACGTCACCAGCCCGACGGCGCTCGTCCTCCCGATCCGGCGACTCGTCGCCGTGCTGGCGGATCGGGGCGTCGAGACGCTCGTCGATGGCGCCCATGCGCCGGGGATGCTCCCGCTCGACCTCGAGGCGATCGGGGCGGCGTGGTACACGGGCAACCTCCACAAGTGGGTCTGTGCCCCCAAGGGCGCCGGGTTCCTGCACGCGCGGCGTGACCGCCAGGGTGGCGTCCGGCCCACGACGATCTCCCACGGTGCCAACCAGGCACTCGGCGAGCACGGGGCGTCGAGTCGGTTCCGGGCCGAGTTCGACTGGCAGGGCACGCTGGATCCGACGGCGTGGCTCTCGGTGCCCGACGCGCTGGCCGAGGTCGGCGGTCTCCTCGACGGAGGCTGGCCGGCGGTGATGGCCCGCAACCACGACCTGGCGCTGACGACCCGCGGGGTGATGACGAGGGCCCTCGGCCTCGACGCCGCGTCGCCCGCGCCTGCGTCGATGATCGGCTCGATGGTCGCGCTGCCCCTGCCCGCCGACGGGCCGCTCGCCGCGTCCGGCGCGGGCTCGTCGCCGCTCGACACCGACCCGCTCCAGCAGCGGCTGGTCGACGAGTACCGGATCGAGGTCCCGATCTACCCGTGGCCGGTTCCGGCCGCGGAATCACCCGATCCCCCGCGCCGGCTGATCCGCGTCTCGAGCGCGCTCCACAACGGGCCCGACGATGTCGAGCGGCTGGCCGCCGCCCTCCGCGAGATCAGCGCCGCCGGGGTCGCCGGCAGCGCCGGCGATTGCTAGAAGCCGCCGCCGGACCCGCCGCCACCGCCACCCGAGCCGCCGCCGCCGAAACCGCCGCCACCCCCCGACCCTGACGACGAGGGCGAGTTGCCGATCGTCCCGAGCGCCGCCATCATCCCGCCGAGGTTCGGGACGGCCGAGCTGGAGAACACGCCGCCGCTGCCCGAGCCGGCTCCGGCGAAGTCGCCGCCGCCGGCGAACGCCGTGCCGCCACCGGCCCCGGAGGCGTACCACGTCGGGACCCAGACCGAGCCCGCCGCAACCCGGCCCTCTCGCTGATCGTCGAGGCTGCGCTCGAGGACGTGCTCGATCTCGTCATGGAGACCCAGCGCGGTGCCCCAGACGACGGCCTGGTCGGGCGTCTCGAGCCACGGCAGGCCTGCCTCGGCGATGACCTGGTCCATCGATCGGGCCTGGTCCATCGTCTTCTTCAGCGTCCGCCGGTAGGCCGCGGTCATCGCCAGAATCATCGCGCCGGCGAGCGTCACCGACGGCATCTGGAGCCCGATGACCAGGACGACGATCCCGGCGGCGAGCAGAGCGCCACCGATGAAGAGCAGCCCGTTGCTCGGCAGGATGATCCCGAGGAAGATCCCGATCCCGCCGAGGATCGCGATCACGATGCCGCGGGTCGACCAGCGGACGATGACCTTCGACGGCTTCTCGCCGAACCAGCCTCGCTTCACGACTTCGGTCTCGAGCGCGCGGTCGAAGACGGGCACCGCCGCGCCGAAGGCGAGCAGCTCGTCGGGCTCGATGTAGCCGCCGTCGTCGTGCTTGACCGTGCGGAGGCGCTGCTCGGCGACCTCCTCGGCCGGGCCGAGCGCGCGGGCCTCGTTGAGCCGCTGGCGGGCCGCCGTCTCCGGATCCGGCGGGGCGGGCTGCGTCTCGATCCCGACCTTGCGACCCGTGCCGAGGAACCCGTGCTCCTCGCGGAACGCGATCCTGCCGCGGCTGGCGAGGTCGAGCATCGCCGTCGTCAGGGCCCGGCGGGACGAGCGGCCCTCGTTGACGAAGACCGCATCGGCCGGCGTCAGGGCCTCGGGCGGTCCGGCCATGAGGATCGACGGATCGTCCAGGTACACGGGGTCCTTGCCGTATCGCCGCCAGGACCACAGCGCGCGGCCGACGATCAGGAGGAACAGGACCGGCGCCACCAGCAGCCCCGCGACGGCGTCGACCTGGCGCGCTCGCTCGAGGGTCGCGGCATGCTCGGGCGTCGCGGCGGCGTCGACCTTCTCGAGGGCGGCCAACAGGGCACCGTCGAAGTCGCCGCCGCGGAGCCGCGGCAACATGTCCTCGTCGAAGATCTTCTGTTTCTGCCCGTTGTCGAGGAACGTCGCGCGGAAGCCCGGACCGCCGTACAGGTTCACCTGGCCGTGCTCGTTGCCCGGGTACATGTCGAACAGGATCACGAGCCCGTCGTCGAACCCCTTCCGGCCGACACCCCACTGGTCCATCAGGGCCCGCGCGTCCTGGTCCGCCTCCTCGGTCGTCCGGCCGTCCTCGACCCCCTGGGTGTAGACGACCACCTGGGCGCCGGTCCGGTTCTCGATCGCGCGGACGATCTGGTCCGCTCGTTCGATCGTGTCCGCGCTGAAGATCCCCGCCTCGTCGTAGACGCGGACGCCCGGGGTCGGCTCGGGGAACGGCGGGCCCGCGGCGACGACCACGGGTGCCAGGCCTGCAAGGGCGATGGCGGCGACCGCAACCGCGGCGAGGGCTCCAACCCGGACTCGATCCATGGCGAGAGCCTAGCCGAGCGAGGCCAGCGAAGCGCGTCGTCGCGCGAGGACGAGCCGCCCGTCGGTCCCGAGGATCACCTGCGGCGATCGTGGCCGGCCGTTGTACGCCGACGACAGGGCCGCCGCGTAGGCGCCCGCGTCGCGGATCGTCACGAGGTCGCCCCGACGGAGCGGCGGCAGATCGTGGTCGCCGAGCTCGTCGGTCGACTCGCAGATCGGGCCATGGACCGCGGCCGACTCGACCGTGCCCGCGGCGATCGCCGTCGGTCCGCTCGCGGTCGTCGGGTCGACCGGCCGTCCAAGAGAGGTCAGGGCGACGATCGCGTGCCGGCCGCCGTAGAGAGCGGGCCGGATGATCTCGGTCATCCCGGTGTCGAGGACGACCTGGCGGCCGCCTCGATCCCGGACGTGCAGGACCCGGGCGACGAGCCAGCCCGCCCGGGCGACGAGGAAGCGGCCCGGCTCGATCGCCAGCCGGCCGGGCCTGCGCTCGGGCGGGATCGCCTCGAGCAGCGCCGGCATCTCCCGGGCGAATCGCTCCGGTCCCGGGCCGGGGTCGCCGAACGGCGGAACGGCGAACCCGCCGCCGGCATCGAGCGTGTCGAACTCGGGCAGCGAGCCGCGCAGCAGGCCGAGCACGGCGAGCCCGCGGCGGACGGCGTCGCGCCAGCTGTCAACGGCGCCGAGCTGCGACCCGACGTGGAGGTGAACGCCGCGCGCTCGCAGTCCCGGACCGGCCGCGGCCACGCGCTCGACCGTCGCGCTCAGCTCGGTCTCGGTCATCCCGAACTTCGAGCCGCCGCGGCCGACCGCGAGGACCGCCTGGGTCTCGGGCGTGACGTCGGGGTTGAGCCGGAAGAGGACATCAAGGGCCGGGCGGCCGTGGCTGCCCAACCCGGCCCGTCGGGCCCGGGTGATGAGCGCCTCGGCCTCCTCGGGCGACTCGATCGCCAGCCACAGCGGCGGCGCTCCGTCCGCCGCGGCCCGAACGGCTGCGGCGAGGTCGGCGTCGGTCTTGCCGACGCCCTCGAACGTGATCCGCTCGTTTGCGACACCCGCGGATCGGGCGATCGACCACTCGCCGCGCGACACGACGTTCGCCCCGAGGCCATCGTCACCGGTGGTGACGAGGGCGATGATCGCGACGACGTCGTTCGCCTTGACCGAGTACTGGCGGATCCACGGGTCAGGAAACGCCGCCCGCAGCTCCGCCACGGCGACCCGGACGGTCGCCTCATCGGTCAGGTACAGCGGCGTCCCATGGCGGGCCGCCGCCGTCCGGAGCGAGTCCGCGATCTGGGGCAGCCGATCCACGGGATCAGTCGTGGACGACCATCCCGACGACCGTGCTGACCAGGCTCAGGACGACCGCGCCGATGCCGGCCCACAGGACCGCTTCGGGCGACAGGTCCGGCGGGAAGCCCGCGATCGTGAAGTCGAACTTCAGGTTGTTGCTGATCCAGGCGATGAGCAGCAGGAGCCCCGCGTTGATGACGAAGCCGAACAGGCCAAGGGTCATCATCCGGATCGGGAGCGACACCAGCCGGACGATCGGCTTGATCAGGCCGTTGACGACCCCGGCGATCAGGGCGATGACGATCAACCCTGGGAAGACGTCACCCTGGTAGTCGATCTTCGGCAGCAGCCAGATCATGACCGCGAACGCGATCGCGGTCGCGATCGTGCCGATGACGAACCCTCTCATCAGGCGCCTCCACTCCGCTTCCTGCCCCGCCCGGGTCGATCATCGCAGATCGACCGTCAGGGTCGAACCGATTCCTCCAACCGGGCGCGAACCGCCGGCCAGTCGTCGTCGATCACGCTGTACCAGGCCGAATGCCGGACGCCGTCGCCGGGCATGACCATGTGCTTCCGGAAGATTCCCTCGAAGGTCGCACCGATCCCGAGGAGGGCGGTCCTGGATGGCTCGTTGTTCGAGTCGGTCTTGAACTCGACGCGCCGGCAGCCGAGGACGTCGAAGGCGTGGGCCAGCATCAGCAGCTTCGCCTCGCGATTCGCCCCGGTTCGCTGCCACGGCGGCGCGACCCAGGTCCAGCCGATCTCGAGCCGCCGATGCTCGAGGACGATGTTCATGTAGCGGCTGCTGCCGATCGGTCGACCGGTCGACGCCTCGAGCGTGACGAACGGCATCTCCGTGCCGGCCTCGCGCGCTCGCAGCGCCGTCTCCGCCCAGCCGCGGAGGTCGGACTCGGTCGTCGGCCGGGCGATGGTCCAGCGCCAGATCGCGGGGTCGAGGGCGACCTCGGCGAGCCGCGGCACGTGCTCGAGGCCGAGCGGCTCGAGGCGGACGATCCGTCCCTCGAGCGTGACGGGCTCGACGCGGTCCGGGGCAACGGTCATGCGCCCGATGGTAGCGGGCGGTTGAACCTGTCAGCTCGTCCTGCCGCGTCGACGAACGGCTCGGGATCCCGAGTCCCGGCGCCAGATCGTCGCCCCCGGTCGACGAGGCGCCGTCGAACGTGCCTGACGAGCCTCTCCACGCTCGACCGTGCTCGTCGGGCCCCCGGTTCGAGCGCCGTTCGTGGCTTCGTCGACCTCCGGCGACGATCTGACGCTGCTCCGCGCGGTCTCGACCTCTCCTCGTCGCCCGACGACGATCCGGACATCGGAAGCGGGCGAGTCACGTGGCCGCGCCGCTAGACTCGGTCGACCCAGACGGAGCAGCACCTTGAGCGAGTTCTCCGCGCGCGTCGACGCGTTCCTCGACGCCGCCTTCGTCCTCGACCCGATCTTCGCGACGGCCATCGGCAACCACGACCGCGACGGCGAATGGCCAGACCTGTCCCCGGCGGGCCGCGAGCGTCGGCTGGGGTTCGCCGACGAGTGGACGGCCGTCTTCGAGGCCTGCACGGACGAGGAGCTGACCGCGGACGAGCGGATCGATCGTGACCTGCTCATCGGCGAGCTCGCCGCGCAGCGTTTCGGCGACGTCCGGCTCCGCGAGGACGCCTGGAGCCCGATGTGGTGGGTCTACCTGATCGGGGAGGCCTTCTTCGGGCTCCTGTCGCGGGAGTTCGCGCCGATCCACGTCCGCCTTGCTTCGATCGCCGCGAGGGCCGAAGGCGTGCCGGCCGTCCTCGACGCCGCCCGCGAGATGCTCGTGGGGCTCGACGACCGCCCGGTCGACCGGTTCCACACCGAGAAGGCGATCGAGCAGTGGCCGGGCCTCATCTCGATCGTCGACGAGGCGCTCCTGACCGGCGAGGCCGCGGCCGACGACGGCGACGCCGAGGCGGAAGCGGTTCTGCCGCGACTCCGATCCGCCCGGGAGGTCGCCGGCGCCGCGCTCGACGCGTTCGAGACCCACCTCCGCGAGACCGTCCTGCCCGCGACGGCCGGCGAGGGCCGGCTCGGGTCCGACCTGTTCGCTGCGAAGATGGCCGTCACGATGCGCGACCCGGCGATGACGCCGGAGCGGATCCAGGCCCGCGCCGAGCGGGAGTTCGAGGCCGTCCGGGCGGAGATGATCCGGATCGCGCGGGAGATCGCGCCCGACTGGCTCGGCGACCGCCCGGTCCCGGCCGACGAGGTCGAGGTCGTCCGCGCCGTGTTCGACGCGATCGCGGTCGAGCACCCTGCCCGCGGGGTGCTGATCGACTACTGCCGGGCTGAGCTCGGGCGGATCGAGGCGTTCTGTCGCGAGCGCGATCTGATCGGGCTCGCCGACGAGCCGCTCGAGATCGGCTGGACGCCCCCGTTCCTGCGTGAGTTCGGCGGCGCGATGCTGATGGCGCCCGGACCGCTCGACCGCGGGCAGAAGTCGATGTTCTTCATCACCCCGATCTCCGACGCGGCGACGCCGGAGCAGATGGAATCCAAGCTCCGGGAGGACAACGACCGGATGCTCAAGATCCTCACGATCCACGAGGCCGTACCCGGCCACTACCTCCAGGGCGTGTACGCCAACCGGGGCGCCTCGATTGCGCGGGCCATCTTCCGAAGCAGCGTCTATGCCGAGGGCTGGGCCGTCTACGTGACCCAGGTGATGATCGACGCGGGCTATGCCGACGGCGATCCGGCATTCCTCCTGTGTCATTGGAAGTACTACCTGCGGTGCGTCATCAACGCGCTGATCGACGGGGCGATCCATACCGCCGGCATGACCGAGGACGAGGCCGTCGGGATGATGGTCGAGGGCGGCTTCCAGGAGGAGGCCGAAGCCCGGGCGAAATACAACCGGGCCCGCCTGTCCTCGACCCAGCTCTCGACGTACTTCGTGGGCTCGCTGGCCTTCTGGGACCTCGAAGGCGAGGTCCGGCGGCGGGCCGCGGCTGCAGCCGGCGCACCGGCTGATGGCGTTCCTGCGCCGCGGGTCGTGGGCGACCACGGCGACACGCCCGGCTTCGATCATCGCGCCCATCTGGAGGCCTGCCTCAGCCACGGCGCACCGCCGATGCCGCTCCTCCGGCGGCTCGTCCTCGACTGACGGGACGCTCCCGCTCAGCGACCGCGCGAGCGGGCCTCGCGGGCGGGCCGACCCTTCGACACCGCCGACACCGCGCCCGGGGATCGCGGGACGGCCGTCCTGAGCTCCTCCCGCAGTCGGTCGACGTCGTAGCCCGCGTCCGCCGCGACGCGTCGGAGGCGCCCGATCGCGGGTGACGTCCGGCGGGCGCCGGCCGCCCGGTCCAGCCCGGCCGCGACCTCGAGCAGCTCCGGCCAGCGATCGCCGCTCAGGTACGTCCGGCCGTCCCAGGCATGGACCTCGAGGAACGCCGCAACGTCCTCGTCGGCGAGCCAGGCGTCGACGAGCACGGCGGGATCCCGGACCGTGCCCGGCCGAGGAAGACCGATCGCGAGCCGCGTCCGACGGATCCCCGCGTCGTCGAAGCCGGCGCGGAGGAGCAGCGATCCCAGCCGGAGCTGGTCGAACCGCCGCCGGTCGAGCCCGTCGATCGCCTCCGTCAGCTGGAGCGCGGTCGCCTCGGGATCGGCCGGCACGATTGCCGCGGCCGCTCGCTCGTGGACGGGCCGCAGCCGGAGGTCGGCCAGCGCGTCGTCGAGGGACGGGACCCAGGCGCCGTGCAGCTCGCCCGCGAGGTCGGCCCACGGCTCGTCGGCGGTCGAGACGACCTGCGAGAGCTGGTCGACGACGACGCACTCATAGGCGTCGAGCGCGAGGAACAGCCCGCGCGCACGGATCTCGCCGACGGACCGGAGCGTCTCGTAGCCCGCCCGCCGGTCCCGCAGCCGGAGCCAGCCGTCGACCGGTCCCTCGAGCCCCAGTGCAGACGCGAGCGTGTCGCGCCGGATCGTCTTCGTCCCGTCCGGGTGCTTCTCGGCGAACGGGATCGAGTCGCGGATCCAGCCCGCCGCCGACCCGAACCGGTTGTGGTAGACGACGAGCGAGCGGTCCGCGCCTCGTCCGTTCGAGTAGGCGAAGACGTCCTCGTTCGTGCCGCCGCCGTCGGCGACGACGTCGTACAGCCGGAAGTCGGCCGAGCCCGCGTACCGCTGCCGCTCGCGCAGGAGCGGCACGATCTGGGCGTCGAAGTGCGCCCGGAGCCCTTCGTTCGGCTGCTCGTCGAGACGCGCCCGCTGGAACTCCATCCCGTACTTCTCCGTGAAGCCCTCGAGCTGGCCGTGGCCGATCATCGGCAGCCCGGGCAGCGTCGCGAGGAGGGTCGCCGCTCCGAAGTACTTGTCGCCCGTCCCGAACTGCTCGATCGCCGTCTCCTCGTCGGGGTTCGTGAGGAAGTTGACGTACCGCCCGAGGATCGCCGGATCGAACTCGAGCGTCTCCTGGATCACCTTCCGGTAGCCCGCGTTGTTCTCGTCGCGGATCATGTGCATGAAGGCGCTGTTGTAGACGCGATGCATCCCGAGGGTCCGGACGAAGTAGCCCTCGAGCAGCCAGAACGCCTCGGCGAGGAGGAGTGTGTCCGGGGCCTCCGCGGCGACCCGGTCGACGACGTCCCGCCAGAACTCGGTCGGCATCAGCCCGTCGAAGACGGCCTTCGGCATCGCTCCGAACTCGGCCCGCGATGGGATCCCGCCGGCCTGGCCCGGCTCCGGATACCAGAGTCGCTCCACGTGCTTCTTCGCGAGGACCATCGCGGCGTCGAACCGGATGACCGGGAACCGCCGGGCGACGTCGAGGATCGTCCGGATGACGACCTCGCGGACCTCGGCCCGGAGGAAGTCGAGCTGGGCGGTGTCGTTCCACGGGAAGCTCGTGCCGTCGTTGCCGTGGTAGACGTAGCGGCGCTCGCCGGTCGCGGTGTCCCGCCGCTCGAAGACGACTGCGGCGTCGCTGTCGTTCCAGTAGTGGTCCTCGATCCGGATCTCGACGCGGGGGTCGTCGCTGACGTTGGCGCCCTCGAACCGGTACGCCGGGTAGGGCGGGGCAGGGACCTGGATGAACCGCTCGGGATGGTCGATCACCCAGCGCGAATCGAGCCCCATGTGGTTCGGGACCATGTCGCTCGCGAGCCGGATCCCGTGGCGCCAGGCCTGCTCGCGAAGCCGCGCCAGGGCATCCTCGCCGCCGAGGTCGTCGGCGATCCGGTAGTCGTCGAGCGAATACGCGGAGGCGACCGCGTCCGCGTTCCCGCGCCAGCGCTTGATCCGCTCCGACGCCCGCGAACGCTGCCAGAGCCCGATCAGCCACAGGCCGGTGATCCCGCGCTCGGCGATCGACGCGAGCTCCTCGTCGGGGATGGCGTCGAGCGTCCGGATCTCGCGCCCGGATCGTCGTGACAGCTGGTCGAGCCAGACGTACGTGCTCTTCGCGAGGAGGACGAGCCGGGGCATCCATTCGCGGTCCTCGGAGAACCGCTCGACCTCGGCCTCCGCGCCGGTGAACGACGGGGCCTCGGCCGGGGCCGCGCCGCCGACCGCGCCGAATCGCTGGTGGAGGGCGACGTGCTCCTCGGCGAGGATCCCGATCGCCGCCTCGAGTCGCCCCGCCAGATCGTCGAGGGACGAGCCGAGCAGCCAGCCCCAGTTGTCGCGGACGTAGCGCAGCTGACCGGTGAGCGAGTCCGGCGACTGGCGCGCCGGCTCACGCAGCAGGTCGAGGAGCGAGACGCCGCCGACGGGACCTTCATCGATCGCGAGGTGTGCCTGGTGTCGCTCGAGCGCCGCGATCATCGCGGCGAGGCTCGTCGCCGGCAGGCCGCGATCGTCGACGAGGTCGCGGAGCGGGGCAGCCGCCGGGTTGTCGTTGGCGAGATGGACGAGGGTGAGGTCCTCGAGACGGGCCGGGGCCGCGGTATCGACGCCCGGAAAGGCGCCGGCGAACGATCGCAGCAGGTTCGTCGTCGGACGCGCCCCGACCTCCTGCCGGACGGCCGGCAGGGCCGCGCCGATCGCCGCCTCCGGCCGGCGGCGGGCGGCCGCGAGGATGGCCAGGTGAGCGGCCTCGTGGAGGATGCTCAGGGCGAGGAGCTCGCCGGGCAGCGGCTGGCGGGCCTCGGTCGGCAGGTCGGCGACGAGCGCGCCGACGATCCGGCGCGCGGTCGTCGGCTCGAGCGGACCGTCCGCAGGGGCCGGCTCGATGTCGAGCCGCTCGAGGGTCGCGCCGAGGAACGGGATCCGGTCCATCGGGCCGAGTGTGGCACCCCGGCCCGGCGGCCGTCGGGGATCGACAGGGAATTCCGGAACTCGACCCGCGAATCAGCCGGCGGCGACCGCCTCCCGCGCCCGCGTCGCCGTGACGTGCTCGATGCCGCGCCGGAGCAGCTCGAGTCCGGCCGGGTCGAACTCGTACGACCACTGGCGGAGCCGCTCGGGCCGATCGAACCGCGTCTCGAGGCCGTTCGCGATCGACTCCCGCGAGAGGAGGATCACGTCGGCCGTCCGGTCGATCAGGTCGAGCTCGCGCTCGTCATCCATCGTGGCCGAGAGCAGCTCGATCCCGGTCGCGCCCGACAGCGCCAGCGTCTCCGACATGTTCTCCGCACCGCGCTCGGACGCGCAGACCAGCCCGACCCGGGAGCCGGAGGGCAGGGCCGCGATCTCGTGGACGAGCTCGAGGTAGCCCGGCCCGACGAGCATCGCCACGACGGGGACCCGCCCGTGGACGAGCGCCTGGGCCTCGTCGGCGTGGAAGGTCGTGGTCGCGACCAGGTCGTAGTGGAACCGGTCGAGCCGGTCCGGCAGGTCGTCGAGCAGCGCGCCCTCGACGTCGATGCTGTCCGTGAAGATGTCGGACAGCCGCTGTGCGTCGTACCCGGCGTCGGCGTTCGTGCACTCGGCGAAGAGGACCTGGACCTTGGGCCCCGGGCGCTTCCGCTCGCTCGCAGCGGCGAAGGCGGCGGCGGCGACCTCGTCGGCCCCGAACCCGGCGGCGGCCGCCCGCCGAAGCATCTCCGCGACGATCCCCGCCAGCGCCTCGGCGCCACGACGCTGTGGCGGGCGCTCCGCGACGTGGGTCCCGGCACCGTGGCGGCTCGTGACGTAGCCCGCGTCGGCCAGCCGGCGGTAGACGGCCCGGATCGTGTTCGGATTCACGCGGAGGGCCGCGCCCATCTCCCGGACCGGGGCGAGGCGGGCCCCGGGCAGGAGCCGGCCGGAGTCGATCTGGTAGGCGAGCTGCCAGAAGATCTGGGTGGAGATCGGGACGTCGGAATCGCGGGCGACGTCGAGGTCGCCGCCGCCATGCGGCGGCCGTTCCTCGTCGTTGCGATCGTCGTCAGATGTGGACACTTGTCCTATTGACATAGTCCGTTAGTCCAAGTATGTTTTTGGCCTAGTCCACTGTACCAAAGAAGCCCAGGTGATCGCGATGGAACTTCTCCTTCTTGTCGCCATCCTCGCGCTCCTCGGCCTTGCCGCGCAGCACTGGGGCGTCGACACCCGGATCACGAACGTCGACCCGAACGACCAGACGAACACCGTCGCCCTCGTCTGAGTCGCTCCTCCGCAAAATCTACCCCCATCGTCGCGCCTCCCGCGGCGGTGAACCAAACAGCCCGCGGCGCGCAGGCCGCGGGCTGTTGGATTCCCTGGACCGAACCGCCGGGCGATCGGGGCGATCACCCGGTGACGAGGCTAGAAGGAGCGGGTCTCGACCGCGCCCGACCGCATGGCGCGGAGGCGGGCGATCCGATCGGCGATCGGGGGATGGGTCGAGAAGAGGCCACCGACCTGACGGCCGGACAGCGGATTGACGATGTAGAGGTGGGCGAACGCCGGGTTCGCCGCGGGTGCGGGCGCCGGTGACCGTCGCGGATCGGCGGGCCGCCGGCCGAGCCGGTCCATGAGCCCCGGCCGCTGGCGATTGGCGGCATTCGAGCTCCTGGAGCGCCGAGGCGAGCCCTTCGGGATCGCCGGTCAGCAGCGCACCGGAGCGGTCCGCGCCGTACTCCCGGCCCCGCGAGACCGCGAGCTGGATGATCAGGGCGGCGATCGGGGCGAGGATGATCGCGACCAGGGCGCCGAAGCCGCCCCCGTTGCGATCGTCGCGGCCGCCGCCGAACAGCATCTGGAACTGGGCCATCTGGGCGAGGAAGCTGATCGCGCCACCGATCGTTGCGGCGATCGTGCCGATCAGGGTGTCACGGTTCTTCACGTGGGAGAGCTCGTGGGCGAGGACGCCGCGGAGCTCGCGCTCGTCCATGAGCTCGAGGATCCCCGTCGTCACGGCGACGGCGGCGTGGTTCGGGTCCCGGCCGGTCGCGAACGCGTTCGGCTCGGGTCGCTCGACGATGTAGAGGCGGGGCATGGGCAGGCCGGCCCGGTTGGCCAGGTCGGCGACGATCTGGCGGAGGCGCGGCTGCTCGTCGGCGCGCAGCTCGCGGGCGCCGTTCGCCTTCAGGGCGAGGGTGTCGCTCTTCCAGTAGACGAAGACGTTCAGGCCGAGGGCTACGACGAGGGCGAGCACGAGGCCGCTCTGGCCACCGATCAGGCCGCCGACGGCGACGAAGAGGCCGCCCAGGGCGGCGAGCAGGGTCCAGGTCTTGAGGCTGTTGCTGAAGTTCGAGATCACGGGATTGTCATCGAGGGCTGGCGCGCCATCGGCGCGTCCGGATCGGGCGGTGCCGGCGGCCGGTGCGGTCGCAGCTCAATCGTCGGGCACGGACCGCGGCGTTCAACCGAGCGGGCATCGAGGTTGCGTTTCGAATTCTCCACTCTGCCACCGTCGACTCCCGGGTTGCGCTCCGGCATACGGTAGGCACGAGATGCCATCGAGGCAGGGATCGGAGCGCCAGGACGAGGCGTTCTGGTACGACTTCCTCACCCGCGGCGACTCCATGGAGCGCAGGGTCCGCGGCGTCCTGAGGCGGATTCCGGACGGCCCACGCTGCAAGCTGTGCGCCGCGCCGTTCGCCGGCGTCGGCGCCCCGCTGATGCGGATGATCGGCAAGCGCCCGGCCGACCAGAACCCGACGATGTGCGCGAGCTGCTTCGACTTCGTCATCCGCCACCACGGCGGCGCCGAGATCGACTGCACGCTCCTGTTCGCGGACATCCGGGGCTCGACGACGATGGCCGAGTCGATGTCCGCGACCGAGTTCCGCGACCGTCTCGACTCGTTCTACGCGACTGCGTCCGCCGTCGTCTTCGCCCACGACGGCAGCATCGACAAGTTCGTCGGCGACGAGGTGATGGCGCTGTTCTTCCCGCTCCTGTCGGGCGCCAACCACGTCGCGCTGGCGGTCGACGCCGCGGAGGCGATCCTCCGGGCGACGGGGCACGCCGATCCGGACGGGCCGTGGCTGCCGGTGGGGGCCGGGGTGAACACGGGCCGGGCGTGGGTCGGAGCCGTCGGCGACGAGGCCCACACCGAGTTCACGGCGGTCGGCGACATCGTGAACGTGACGGCTCGCCTGGCCGCGGCGGCAAGGGCCGGCGAGGTGCTGGTCGCCGCGGACGCGGCGACGGCCGCCGGACTCGACCCCGGTCTCGAACGACGGATGCTGGATCTCAAGGGCAAGGGGGCGCCGACCCAGGTCGTCAGCCTGACCGTGAGCGCCCAGCGCGCTCAGGTGGGGGCGGGCTGACCCACGTCGGCAAGCGCCATCCGGTAGATCGCGGCGCCGTCGAGGCCGCGGGACGGCGACGTCAGCAGGGCGAGGTCCCGGACGAGGCGGCGCTCGAGATCGGTCGCCGCGATCCCGTCGACGATCCTGGCCGCCCGGGCGGCCGAGCGCATCACGGATCGTGTCTCCGGACGGATCGGATCGTCCCAGTACCAGCCGTCGCTCGCGAACATCGCCAGGCGCCAGCGCTGCGCCTCGAGCAGGTCGAGCGCCCGCCGGCGCCCCTCGTCGCTCGCGGCGCTCCAGCGCTCCGCCGCGAAGTCCGGGGCCGGCATCGACCCGACGACGACGTCGACGTACGCGTCGCGGGCGACGTCCGGGTCGACGTCGCCGGGAAGCGCCTTGAGCTCGGTCGACGTCACGGTGTCGATCGCGCCCGCCAGCCGCTCGAACGCCGCCCTCAGCGGTCCCTTCCAGCGACCGTCGGCCGCGTCCGGACACTCCGTGCTCCAGCGGGCGACGCCGTGATGGCAGCTCCACGACGTCCGCTCGACGATCCGGACCGTGGGATGCGGCTGGCCCTCCGGCTCGCCCACGACCTGGTCGATGGTGACCACGTCGAAGCCGCGGTCGCCCGCGGTGGCATCCGGCCTGGAGGGTGCCACGAGCCGCTGGAGGAACAGGTCGCGGAACTGCTGGTGGTGGCCGTACAGCTCGCCGTCTGTCGCGATCAGGGCGAGGGGCGCCTCGAGCGGATCCGGGCCGCTCAGCAGGTGCGGCGCCACCCGCTCCCGGTGGAACCGATCCGCGTCGGCGGTCGCCTCGGGCTCGAACGAGACCGACGCCGAGAGCCCACCGTCGTAGAACGCGGCGACGATCCACCGCTCGTCACCGACGTCGACGCGGTAGGGCCGGCGGGTGTCGATCCCGGGCGTCGCGGCCTGCCACGGGGCGAGGATGGTGAACGCGATGCCCTGGTCGACCGCCTCGCGCAGGGTTGCGACGTCGACGGCCGTCTCCGGCAGCCAGAGTCCGGCCGGCCGACGACCGAGGCGAAGCTCGAAGTCGCGAATGCCCCACGCGATCTCGGTCCGCCGATCCGCGGCCGAGGCGAGTGGCAGGATCGCGTGGTGGAAGGGCTGGGCGATCGCGGCAGCGCCATCGCCGACGAACCGGGCGTGCGTCACCGGATCCGCGTCCGCCAGCCAGCCGGCGAGGGTCGGCCCGAGATCCCACGAGATCCGGGCGAGGTTGCCGCGCTCGGCGTTCGGCCGGTAACACTCGGCGTCGACGCGCTGGTTCCAGTCGTGGAACGGCGCGGCCGACGGCTCCGCGGGCACGCGGCCGGTCCACGGGTCGAGCCGTGATGGCTGGTAGAAGTGGGCGTGGACCGCCAGCCGGCCTCGACTCACGCGACGGTCGATGCCCCGAACCCGCGACCCGGGGTGATCGTCGCCCGGTGCTCGATCGAGATCTTCGCGCGTTCGCCCGGGCGGAGCGTGACGACCCGTCCGATCAGCGCCGCGCTGCCCTGGTAGACGAGCTCGAAGCCGCCCTCGGAGTTGGAGACGGTCTCGATCGGTGCCGCCCAGAGATCCGACTCGGGCGCGATCCGGGTCGCGATCGCGACCCCCAGATCGTCGTTGCCCGCGGCCATCGCGGCGATGCCGGCGACGGTCAGCCGGGCATCGTGGGCGACCCGTTCGCCACCGGCCTCCTGCCAGGCGGCCGGGTTGCCGCCGCCGCCGAGGAGCACGGTGGACCACTCGACCGCCACCCTGGTCGTCAGCGGCCCTGAGCCGCGGTTCGTGACCGTGACGTCGACCGCGACGGTCGGCGCCCAGCGGTCGCCGCCGATCCGGATCGTCTTCTCGGCGTGGACCGGATGCTCGCCGTCGAGCGTCCGGACGAGCCCGTCGCGGGCCACGGTGACGGCATCGGGTGTGAGCCCGGTGACCGCCCACGCCTCGCCCGCGAAGTCGCCCAGGTCGTGGACCTCGATCGCCGCGTCGTCTGCGAAGACGTCGGGGGCGAGGAATCGGAGGAGGCCGGATCGTCGCTCGTCGGGGTCGTAGCGCAGGTGGGCACTGAGGCCGCTCTGCTTGGTCATCACGATGTCGTGGATCGACGCGATCGCCTCGCCATCGTCCGCCTCGCCCCGACCGGCCGCCACCGCGACGGCCTCGAGGCGGCGGACCTTCTCGTGATACGCCTCCGGCCGGCGGCGGAGCACAGCGGCCAGCGCGAACCGGGCCGCCCGGAGGTCCCAGCGGCCGATGCCCGCGCCCTCGTCCGGCTTCACCCCGACGATTTCGCCCTCGTTCGCCAGCAGGATCTCGGGCCGGCCGTCGAGGTCCAGGTCGACCTCGATGCCCGTCTCGCCGGAGCCGTCGCCGAGGGCCAGGTCCTCGGCCGCGATCAGGTTGGCGTGGTTGGCCAGCCGCAGGTCCGGGAGATAGATGCCGCCGAACAGGCCGTGCCAGTACGGATCGTTCGATTGGCCGGCGAGGAGCCGATCCACGGCCGCCTCGCGGTCGGGTCCCGCGGGCATTGCGTCCACGAGGGCCGAGGTCCGGAGCATCTGCTTGTGGAGGTCGTTGATCTCGCGGTAGCGGACCTGGAAGTTGCGCCAGATGGCGCCCCGCAGCCAGCGGACCTCGGATCGGTGCTCGGTCCGGGCCTCGTGGAGGGCTGCAGCGTAGGCGAGGGCCTCGTCTGCCGGGAGCGCCCACTCGCCCATCTCGGCGTACGACCCGGTCGGCAGGTAGACCCGGCCGATCGGCGCGTGGTCGTCCAGCCAGGCCGACGGCGTGACGGTCCGCAGCCAGCCGGCGTTCGCCTCGAGGGCCGTGAAGAAGTCCTCGACCCAGCCGTTCGTCCAGCAGTGCTCGTATGTCGTCGGCCAGGCGCCGAACTTCTCGCCGTCGTCGCCCATCGTCCCGACCCGGTCGCCGGCGTCGGTCGCGTGGTCGCGGAGGTGGTCGATCACCGAACCGACTGCGCTGAAGGGGATCCGGTAACGCAGGCCCTGCTCCGTGCCCCAGACGATCAGGACCTTGCCCTGGTCGTCGGTCGTGTACGGGCCCCACAGGGCTTCCTCGGGGATGGCCGCCGCCCGGAAATGGGCGTCGTCGAGGATCGTCCACTGGTAGCCGCCGTCAACGAGCGCCGTCGGCAGGTCCGGCTCCCAGACCCGCTCGGCCAGCCACGCTCCGCGGGGCCGGACCCCGAACTGGGCCTCGAGCTCGTCGGCCATCCGCAGGAGCTGGGCGATCCGGTCGCGCTCCGGGAGCGAGGCGAGGACGGGCTCGTACCAGCCGCCGCCGACGATCTCGACCTGGTCGCGGGCGACGAGGGCGGCGAGGCGGTCCAGGAACTCGGGTCGCTCGGCCCGCAGCCACGCGAGGAGGGGACCCGTGTAGTGGAGAGCGAGGTGGACGCCGGGATGCCGCTCGAGCGCCTCGAGCATCGGGAGGTAGGCGTGGTCGTAGGTCTCGGCGATGACCCAGCCGAAGTTCCCCACCGGTTGATGGTTGTGGAGCGTGAGGGCCAGCCCGATTCGGCGCGTCACCCGTCCTCCTCCGCGGACCCATGGTGCGCCACGCCCGAAGGCGCCGCGGCACGGTTCTCGTCGACGCACCCGTTGACGAAGGCGGTCGGGTCCTGTTACGGTCCGTAAACCGGTTTGCTAAACCGGTTTTGCCGCCTCCATGATACACGTCCGTGATCGGCCCGAAGGGGATCGGGTCGTCCGGATCGGGAGGCCCGGTGAACCGGTTTCCGGCCGAAGGAGGAGCGGCGTGGAGCAGGTCGCGCGACGGGTGACGATCGCCGACGTGGCCGAGCGGGCCGGCGTCTCGAAGACGGCCGTGTCGTTCGCCTTCAACAGCCCCGACCGGCTGAACGTCGGACACGGCCCATCGCATCCTCGACATCGCCAACGAGCTGGGTTACCGGCCCGACCCGGTGGCCAGGATGCTGACCCAGCGGCGGACCGGCGCGATCGGCGTGCTGACTCCGCAGGACCTGTCGGTCATCTTCAACAACCCGTTCTTCGGGACGTTCAGCGCGGGGATCGCCGGCGTCGCGGAGGAGCACGGTTACGGGCTCCACTTCATCTCGCCGCTCCACGGCTCGCTGTCGCGGGCGATCCACCGGGCGACGGTCGACGGCGTGGTCGCGATCGGCCTGACCGACGACCACCCGGAGATCGACGAGATCCGCCGGGCAGGTCTGCCGATGGTCCTCGTCGACTCGAACACGACCGGCCATGTCGCCTCGGTCGACGTCGACGACGAGGGTGGCGCCAGACTGGCTGCCCAGCACCTGATCGACCTCGGCCATCGCGACATCGCGATCCTCGCGATCGACGGACCGCGGTCCGCGCCGCACGACAGCGGCGGGGTCGTCGGGCGACGGCTGCGGGGCTACCGCACGACGCTCGCCGAGGCAGGGATCGACGTGTCCGAGGACGAGATCGTCGACCGGGCCTGCCAGCATCGACGGCGGCCGCCGGCGTATTCGGCCGTCGCGGACGCCGGGCGCAAGCCGACGGCGGTGCTCGCGATGAGCGACGCGATGGCGATCGGCGCGATCCGCGCGATCCACGACCGGCGTGGCCGGGTGCCCGACGACGTCAGCGTCGTCGGGTTCGACGACGTCGACCTGGCGGCCTCCACCGATCCACCCCTCACGACCGTCCACCAGCCCGTCCGGGGCAAGGGCGAGGAGGCGGTCCGGCTGCTGTTGTCCGTCGTCCATCGACGGGGAACCCGGCGCCCGGACACCGGCGGCTCGAGACCCATCTGATCGTGCGGGCTCGACCGGTCGCCGCTGACGCCAACGGGAGGTGGCCGGGGACAACGACTAGATCGACCTGCCGTGGCGATCGACGTTCGGGCCGCTCGGCCCAGCGCCGGCGAACGGACGGCGCGAGCCGACCGGCAACGCGTGATCGACCCGATCGATCACCACGAGGAGGAGACCAGACCGATGAACACGAAGATGCGGGTGGTCGGCCTCATCGCCGGCGGCGATCCTTCTCGGCGCGCTTGCTCGAGCGGACGGCGACGACGGCTCCCTCGCGGCGGCCCCTTCAGCTGCTGCACCGACGCCGCTGGAACGCGCCGGCCAGCTGCTCCCGTCGGGCGCGGCGGGCCTGACCGGCTCCCTGACCATCTGGCAGTCCTACGGGTCGGGCGCCGGACCGAGGCGACCGCGCTCAAGCAGGTCACGGACGCGATCAAGGCCGCCAACCCGGGCCTCGACCTTGACGTCCGGACGTCCCGTTCGACGACCTCTTCACGAAGTTCGAGATCGAGGCCGCCAGCGGCGGCGGTCCCGACCTGTTCATCGCCCCGAACGACAGCCTCGGCAAGGAGGCCCGCGCGGGCCTGTTCCTCGACGTCAGTCGATGCTGAAGGCAAGCTGACCAACGATGTCGGACTGTTTCGATCGACGGCAGCAAGGTCGACGGCAAGATGTACATGGTTCCCGAGTCGCTCAAGGCCGTCGCCATGTTCTACGACAAGTCGCAAGCTCGCGACCCCGCCGGCGACGACCGATGCGCTGCTCGCCGGCGTGAAGCACGGCATCGATCAAGGCCGGCTTCGACGGCGACAGCGCCTACCACTCGTTCGGCTGGTGGGCCGCCTTCGGCGGTCAGCTGATGGACGGCACCGGCAGTGCATCGCCGACACCACCGGCGTCGCGGACGCCTACAAGTGGCTCCAGGACCTCCAGGCCGCCGGCGCGACGTGGTACGACAAGTACGACGACCTGGCCAGCGACTTCCAGTCCGGCAAGATCGACCTCATCATCGACGGCCCGTGGGCGTCGGGCGGCTACAAGGAAGCGCTCGGCGACAACCTCGGTGTCGCGCGATGCCCGCCGGTCCAGGGCCCCTCGCAGCCGATGACGGCGTCGACGGCTTGTACATCAACACCAACGTCGCAGACCCTCAGCTGGCGGTCAACTTCGCCCTCGAGATGGTGAAGGCCGAGAACGAGCAGGTCTTCGTGGACGCCGGTCATCTCCCGGCGGACACGACGATCACCATCAGGACCCGATCACCCAGACGTTCGCCGAGGCGGTTGCGACGGGCTTCCCCCGGCCGAAGGTCCCGGAGCTCAACAACTTCTGGGGCAACTTCGACAACGCGCTGGACCTCGTCATCCAGAAGGGCGAGGACCCGACGAAGGCGGCGACCGACGCCTGCGCCGCGATGAACAAGGCCAACGGCATCAAGTAGCGGAACCGCTCGTGCCGGGCGCCGGTTGCGCCGGCGCCCGGACGGCGCTCCTCACGCCCTGCCGGGCGCTCGTACCATTGGCACCCGGGCGCGTACCGTCTTCATGTCGTCTGAACCGGTACCAGGAGGCAGCGGAGATGACCGCTCCTGCGATCCCGATGCCGCAGCGTCGCGCGCGCCGGGTTCTCGCCCGACGCGCGGACCGCCTTGCTCTTCCTGCTGCCGGCACTCCTCGTGATGGCAATCATCACGTTCTACCCGCTGCTGTTCCAGATCTGGATGTCGTTCACCGATTTCCAGCTGAAGAACCTCCGCGGGAACTCCCGCCCGCACTTCGTCGGGCTGGACAACTACGCGCAGATCCTCCAGAGCAAGCTCGTACATCCCGAACTTCGACTTCCTTCGGCTCCTCGTCTTCAACCTCTTCTGGGCGTTCTCGAATGTCGTCATCCACGTCGTCATCGGCGTGGCGGTCGCCCTGCTCCTGAACATCGACGGGCTCAGCTTCAAGCGGATCTACCGGGCGATCTTCATCCTCCCGGTCGTCATCCCGCCGATCATCGTCGCGACGGTCTGGCGGAACATGTTCGACGGACAACGGCGCCGTCAACATGATCCTCGCGGGCGATCGGCGTCGCTGTTCAAGATCCCGCCGACGCCTTCAAGATCGACTGGCTCGGCCAGGTCGACGACCCGATCTCGTTCATCCCTGCCGCTGGCGTACTTCGCGCTGCTGGCCGCGAACTCTGGCTCGGCTGGCCGCTCAACGCGGTCGTCGCGACCGGTGCCCTCCAGAGCGTGCCGCCGGACCTCTACGAGGCGGCCGAGATGGACGGCGCCAACTGCCTGGCAGCAGTTCCGCGTCGTGACCCTGCCGTTCCTCCGACCGGCGATGCTGCCCTACGCGATCTACGGCTTCGTGGTCACGTTCAACCTGTTCTACCTCTCCTACTTCATGTCGGGCGGCGGGCCGTTCGGCCGGACGGAGCTGTTCGTCACCGAGGCCTACAAGCTGGTCAACGACTTCCAGCTCTACGGGATCGCGGCCGCGTTCTCGATGCTGCTGTTCTTGCTCCTGCTGGTGATCACCCTCGTCACCAACCGGCTGGCCAAGGCCACCGCCAGCTATGCGGACTAGCACGATGGCCCGAGCACCGACGGAGATCATCCGCGGTACCGCCACTGGCACCAGTCGCGCCGCGGGTCTCGGCTCCGACGCCGCTCGCCGCGTGGGGCCGCCTGAGCACCCGCAAGCAGATCATGCTCCAGCTCCTCTGCCTGGGGATCACGTTCGACCGTCCTCTTCCCGATCCTGTGGATCTTCTCGCTGGCGCTCGACCCGCGGAACATCTCGCGGCCGGACAGCCTGATCCCGCCGGGCGCCTCGCTCGACGCATTCGCCCGGGTCCTCGCCCAGCCGACGAGCGACGATATCAGCCTGCTCGAGCTGGCACGGAACAGCTTCCTGCTCGCCTCGAGCGTCGCCCTGTTCTCGGTCGGGATCGGCGTCCTGCGCAGCCTATGCGTTCTCGCGGCTGCACTTTCGCGGGCCGCGAGGTGCTCATGATCGCCATCCTCGGCGTCCTGATGCTGCCGGCCGTGGCGACGATCGCGCCGCTGTTCATCATGCTCAACAGCATCAAGCTCGATCTTCCGATCGTCGGCCATGTCAACCTCCGGACGTCGCTGCTCGGGGTCGGCGCTGGCGGTCGTCTCCGGGGCGCTGCCGTTCGCGATCTGGAACCTCAAGGGCTACCTCGACACGATCCCCAAGGAGCTCGAGGAGGCGGCGACGGTCGATGGCGCAACCGCAACCAGTCGTTCTTCCGGATCGTGCTGCCGCTGGCCACGCCGGCCCTGGCCGTCACCGGCGTTCCTGGGTTTCGTGGCCGGCTGGACCGAGTTCTACTTCGTCTCGATCTTCCTGAACGATCCGAGCCAGGGATTCACCCTCTCGCTCGCGCTGAACAAGATGGTCGGCGCGTTCGGGCAGACGCCGTGGTCGGACTTCGCGGCCTTCTCGATCCTGTTCGCGCTGCCGGTGTCGGTCGTGTTCTTCTTCTTCCAGAGGTACATCGTCGGCGGGCTCGCGATCGGCGGCGTCAAGGGCTGATTCGGGCCACTGGCACTCGACCACGGGCCCTGGGGCGAACTTGGAGCGTCCCGGCGTGACCGGTCGCTTGGTCGTGTCATGGAGCCGGGATCGAGCACAAACCGATGGCGTTTCCGTTCTTCCCGGCGGCGCTCCGCGCGCTCGTCGTCCTCGCCCTGGCGGCCTTCGGTGCGGCGCTGACGGCGCTCGACTGGACCGTCGACACCGCCCGGGGCTCGATGCTCATCGGCATGGTCACCGGCATCCGGGACTGGGACCAGCCCTCACAGCTCGCCTCGAGTGGAACTGCGACGTCATCCCCGGCCGTGGCAAGCCCGACGGACTCGACGATCGAGACGGCCGATGCGCCGGCCGTCGAGGTCGTCCGCGTCACGCCCGACGTGGAGAAGCACCAGCGCTGATCCGGCGGCTCGGGCAGACCGTCGCGGTTGCCGCGCCGATCTGCGGTCGCTGGCGGCTGCGGGCCGCCCCCGCCCCGACGCCGGGGGCGCCCTCCGCGCTGGCGCCTTCCGCGTCGACGAGCACCTCGTGCGCAGCAGGCCACGAGCTGCCTCCGCGCCATCACCCGCAGGCCTCGGCCAGCCTGGCTGGTGGCGCGATCGGTCTTCTACGAGGCGTTCGTCCGGAGCTTCGCGGACGCGACGGCGACGGCGTCGGCGACCTGCGCGGGCTGACCGCGAAGCTCGACACCCTGAACGACGGCGACCCGGCGACACACGACGACCTGGGGGTCGGCGGGCTGTGGCTGATGCCGACGTTCCCCTCTGCCCTCGTACCACGGCTACGACATCACCGACGACCGCTCGGTCAACCCGGACTACGGCTCCCTCAACGACCTGCGGGCGCTCGTGGCGGCGGCGCACGCACGGGGGATCGGCGTGATCCTCGACCTGCCCCTCAACCACACGTCCGACGAGCACCCGTGGTTCGTCGGGTCGCGGACGGGCAAGGGCCCGTACGCCGACTGGTATGTCTGGTCGGACACGCCCCAGGGCAGCGGCCTGGCAGGCGGATGGCAGCCGCTACTACTACGCGGAGTTCGGGCCGGATCTGCCGGACCTCAACCTCGCGAACCCCGCGGTCACGTCCGAGGTCACCGACGACGCCTCGTTCTGGCTGACCGATGTCGGCATCGACGGGTTCCGGCTCGACGCCGCGAAGTACCTGATCGAGGACGGCGCGACGACCGAGAACACCCCGGAGACCCACGCGTGGTGGCGGTCATTCCGGTCCGCGATCGAGGCGCGGGCGCCGGGCGCCCTGCTCCTCGGCGAGGTCTGGGACCTGCCGAAGACGAGCGCGAGCTACGTCCCGGACGACCTCGACATGACCTTCGACTTCGCCCTCGACACCGGCTACGTCGGCGCAGCCCAGTCCGGCGACGCCGGGACGGTCGGCCGGCTGCTCGAGAACGTGACGAAGCTCTATCCGGCGTCGAGCGGGTTCGGGGCGTTCCTGTCCAACCACGACATGGATCGGGTCGCCAGCCAGCTCGGGTCCGACCCGGCCCGGCTCGGGGTCGCCGCCGACCTGCTCCTGACCGGGCCCGGCGTTCCGTTCATCTACTACGGAGAGGAGATCGGCATGACCGGCACCAAGCCCGACGAGCGGATCCGGACGCCGATGCGCTGGGACGCCTCGCAACCGGCCGCCGGGTTCAGCACCCACGCCCCGTGGGAGCCGCTGTCCGACGACCCGCCGACGGTCAACGTCGCCGACGAGGCTGGCGATCCGAATTCGCTCCTCTCGCGCTACCGGACGCTCGTCCAGGCACGAACCGAGCATCCGGCGCTGTCGAGCGGGACCTGGAACCGGGTCGCCAGCGACGCTCCCGGCGTCGTCGCGGCGCTGCGGTGGAGCCCGCTCGAGACGGCGCTCGTCCTGACGAACGTGGCGGCCGCGCCGGCGACGCCCGCGCTGTCACTTGCCTCGGGGCCGCTGTGCGGCTCGCCGTCGGCCACCGCGATCCTCGGTGGCGGCGACGGCGTGGCCGCGCCGACGGTGACGGCGACGGGTGGCTTCACGGGATACCGGCCCGTCGCGTCGATCCCCGCCCGCTCGACCGTCGTCATCGGGTTGGGGCGCTGATGCCGGCGATCGACATCCCGGGCTGGGTCGCCGACACCGTCTTCTACCAGGTCTTCCCGGACCGGATGGCGCGGAGCGGCCGCGTCCCCGCGCCGGGTCCCCTCGAGGACTGGGATGCGCCGCCGTCGCACCATGGCTTCAAGGGCGGCGACCTGTACGGGGTCGTCGACCGACTCGACGACTTCGTCGATCTCGGCGTTGGTGGGCTCTACCTGACACCGATCTTCAGCGCGGCGTCGAACCACCGCTACAACGCCTTCGACTACTTCGCGATCGATCCGCTGCTGGGCGGCGAGGCGGCGCTCCGGACGCTCGTCGACGCGGTCCACGCGCGTGGGATGCGGATCGTCCTCGACGGCGTGTTCAACCACGCCGGCCGCGGGTTCTGGCCGTTCCAGCACGTCCTGGAGAACGGGCTCCAATCGCCCTATCGGGACTGGTTCTACCTCGAGCCGGACGTCCTCGCGGGCGACCGGCCGATCGACCCGTATCGGAAACGCGGCGACGCCGACCCGACGACCCTCGGCTACCGGAGCTGGTGGAACGTGCCCGCTCTGCCGAAGATCCGGGTCGAGCATCCGCCGGCGCGCGAGTTTCTCTTCGGAGTTGCGGAGCACTGGCTCCGGTTCGGGATCGACGGCTGGCGGCTTGACGTTCCCGCGGACATCGGCGATCCGACCTTCTGGCCCGAGTTCCGCAGGCGGGTCCGGGCGGTGAACCCGGAGGCGTACCTCGTCGGCGAGATCTGGATCGAGGCGCCCGACTGGCTGCTGGGCGATCGATTCGACGCCCTGATGAACTACCCGCTGGGCGTCTCGATCCTCGGCTTCGCGAGCGGCGGCACGCTCGATCAGGCGGCCATCGCCGGCCAGTCCGACTACGCGCTCTTCCTCCGCGAGCTCGATGGCCCGGCTTTCGCGGCCCGCCTCGGCGAGGTCCTCGGCGCGTTCGACCCGGCCGTCCTCGAGGCCCAGTACAACCTCGTCGGCAGCCACGACACGCCGCGGGCCCGGACCGTTCTGGCCGGCGACGTCGCCGCGCTCCGGCTGGCGATGCTCCTGCTCCTGACCCTGCCCGGTGCGCCCTCGATCTACTACGGCGACGAGCTTGCCCTGGAGGGCGGTCCGGATCCCGACTGCCGGCGGGCCTATCCGCAGCTGCCGGACGAGGCGGCCCTCGCCCACCGGGCGTTCGTTCGCGCTACCGTGCACGCCCGCCACGCGCACCGGGCGCTGCGGCGCGGGACGGCCCGCCCGGTCGCGGCGGATGGCCGGGCGGTCGCGATCCTGCGCGAGTCGGACGGCGAACGGGCGCTGATCGCCGTCAACGCCGCACGGACGCCGGTGCGGCTGGAGGTCGCGCACGAGCTCGTCGCGGGCCTCACCCCGTTGCCGCTCCCGGTGTTGCCCTCGGGGCGTGTCGTCGAGGGCAACACCATCGAGCTGCCCCCGCAGTCGGCGCTCGTCCTGGTCTGAGCCCGCGAAGGCGGGCGGGGAATCGTCAGCCGCCCTGGACGGCCGCGATCGACCCGGCGCTCGGGGTCTCGTCCTCGTCGACGCCGGCCGTCGCTCGCGCGGCCGCGGCGGCCGGGACGTACATCTGTTCGACGTAGTCGTGGAGCATCCGTGTCGTGGAGAACCGCCACAGCGTCGACGCCATCGACCGCCGCATGAGGTCGACCCAGGCCGTCGGCACGCCGTTGGCGTCGCGCTCGTAGTAGCGCGGGACGATCTCCTCCTCGAGGAGCCGGTACAGGTCCTGGACGTCGGACCAGTCCTGCGCGCCCTCGTCCTCGCTCGACTCGCGTCCGCCGATGGCCCAGCCGTTGTCGCCGATCCAGCCCTCGTCCCACCAGCCGTCGAGGACGCTGACGTTGACGACGCCGTTGACGCCCGCCTTCATCCCGCTGGTTCCCGATGCCTCGAGCGGCCGGCGCGGGTTGTTCAGCCAGACGTCGACGCCGGAGACGAGGTAGCGCGCGATCCGCATGTCGTAGTCCTCGAGGATGAAGACACGACCGCGGAGCTTCTCCGAGCGCGACCGGGCGAAGATCTCCTGGATGACCTGCTGGCCTGGCCGGTCGGCCGGGTGGGCCTTGCCGGCGTAGACGATCTGGACCGGGCGGTCGGCGTCCCACAGGATCCGGCTGAGCCGATCGAGGTCGCTGAACAGCAGCCCGGCTCGCTTGTACGTCGCGAAGCGGCGCGCGAAGCCGATCGTCAGGATGTCGGGATCGAGCGCGGTCTCGAGGTCGTCGAGGACGGTGGGCGCCTCGCCGTGGCGGGCGAACTGGACCCGCAACCGGCGCCGGGCGAAGATCGCGAGCTCCAGCTTCTCCCGCTGGTGCGTCTCCCACAGCTCCGCGGTCGGAACCTCGGCGAGCCGCTCCCAGAACGCCCCGACCTCGCCCTCTTCGTCGAGATCATCGAGGTTCGCGTCGAGCTCGTGGGCGAGGGTGTCGCCGACCGCGTTGCCCATCCACGAGGGGACGTGGATCCCGTTCGTGACGCCCCGGATCGAGTGCGGCGAGATGTCCTTCCAGGTCGCGTCGGCCGTCTTGGCGTGGAGCTGGCTCACCGCGTTCGCGTCGTGCGTCAGCCGGAGCGAGAAGCCGGTCATGTCGAACACGGAGTGGTCGCCCTCGGGCCCGACGCCGAGGCCGAGGACCGCGTCGATCGGCACGCCGCCGGTCTGCGGCCGGCCGTCGCCCTCGAGGAGCGGACCGGCGACTCGCCGCACGAGGTCGGCGGCGAACCGCTCGTTCCCCGCGGACACCGGCGTATGGATCGTGAACACGGTGTCGAGCCGGATCTTGTCCCACGCCGCGTCGAGCTCGTCGCCCGCTGCGACGAACTCGCGTGCCCGCTCCGCGAGAAGGAACGCGGAGTGGCCTTCGTTGAGGTGCCAGACCGCCGGCTCGATCCCGAGGGCGCGCAGGACGCGGACCCCGCCGATGCCGAGGACGAGCTCCTGGTGGAGCCTCATCTCCCGGCCCCGGACATAGAGGATGTTCGTGATCGGGCGGTCGGCCTCGTCGTTCTCGGGGATGTCGGTGTCGAGCAGGAGAACCGGCGTCCGCCCGACCTGGACGCTCCAGACCGCGACCTGGAGGTCGTGGTCGGGGAGGGCGACGGTGACCATCAGTGGCTCGCCGTCGCGACCCTGGACCCGTCCGATGGGCCAGGTCCGCATGTCGTAGTCCGGGTATTGGTGCTCCTGGTGGCCGTCGGCGTCGATTGTCTGGTGGAAGTAGCCGTGGCGATACAGGAGGCCGACCCCGACGAACGGGAGGGCCATGTCGGACGTGGTCTTCATGTGGTCGCCGGCGAGGACGCCGAGCCCGCCCGAGTAGATGCCCAGCGCCTCCGTCAGCCCGTACTCCGCGCAGAAGTAGGCGACGGGTCCGGGCAGGGAGCCCGCGTGGTGACGGGCGAACCAGCGGTCGGCGCCATTCGACATGTAGCGGTCGAAGTCCCTCAGGACGGCCCGGACCTCGGCGAGGAAGCTCGTGTCGTCGAGGAGCCGGGACCAGTCGACCGGCCCGCTCAGCACCGGGATCGGCTGGCGGTGGCGGGTCCACGCCGCGCGGTCGATCCGGCTCCAGATGGAGCGGGCGCGGGGATGCCATGCCCAGTACAGGTTGTAGGCGAGCGGACGGAGGCCCTCGAGCTGCGGCGGGAGGCGGAAGGACGAGCCCGGCAGCGTCGGGATCTGGATGCGCGACGGCATGAGGTCGCATGATAGCGGCTGCGCCGCGCGCTGAACCGGTTTAGACGCCGGACGCTCCGCCGGCCGCAACGGCGGCCGCGGGTGCCGTCTAGGATGACCCGATGCCGCTGCGCGTCGCGATGATCGCCGCCGAGTGCGAGCCGTGGGCCAAGACCGGCGGCCTCGGCGATGTCGTCGACGCGCTGGCCCGGAGCCTCGGCCGGCTCCGCGACGCGATCGACGCCCCCGTCGACGTCTTCCTGCCCCGCTATCGGAGCGTCGCGGTGCCGGACGGGACCGCGGCAGGGCGGCGTGTCCGCGTCCCGGACCCGGTCGCCACCGACGGCACGACCGAGCTGCGGATCGTCGACGTCGAGGCCAACGGCTACCGGCTCCGCCTCGTGGATCATCCAGCCGCGTTCGACCGGGACGGGCTGTACGGCCCACCGACAGGCGGCGACTTCGCCGACAACGCCTGGCGGTTCGGACTGCTCTGCCGCGCCGCCCTCGAGACGCTGCGGTCGGAGGGCGATCGTCCCGTCGACGTCATCCACGTCCACGACTGGCACGGCGGTCCGGCCGCGATCCAGCGCGACGCCTGGCTGGCTGACGACCCGGTCGTCGGGCGCGCGGCGATGGTCGCGAGCCTCCACAACCTCGCCTACCACGGCTGGACCGACCGGGCCGTGCTCCGCCAGCTCGGCCTGGTACCGGGCGGCGGCGTCGTCGCCGAGGATGCCCACGGCGTCGACCTCCTGCGCGAGGCGATCGTCCGCTCGGAGGTCGCGAACACCGTCAGCCCGGGCTTCGCGCGCGAGGCGCTGACGTCATCCGGCGGGTTCGGTCTCGACGACGCGCTCCGGGCGAAGGGCGACCGGTTCGTCGGGATCACGAACGGCCTCGACACCGTGCTGTGGGACCCGGCGACGGACCCGGACCTGGCGGCGAGCTTCTCGGCCGCCGACCTCGCCGGCCGGGCCGTGTGTCGCGCGGACCTCCTGACGCGCCTCGGCTTCGATCCAGCCGACGACGGTGCGGTGCTCGGGATGATCGGCAGGCTCGATCCGCAGAAGGGCTTCGATCTGCTCGCCGACGCCGCGCCGCGGCTCCTGGCCGGCGGCGCCCGGATCGTCGTCCAGGGCTCCGGCGACCCGGCGATCGCGGCGACGCTCCGAGCGCTCGTCGCCGCCCGGCCCGACCGGGTCGCGCTCGTCGAGCGGTTCGACCGGGCGATGGCCCGCCGGATCTACGCCGGTGCGGACTTCTTCCTCATGCCCTCGCGGTTCGAGCCGTGCGGGACCGGCCAGATGATCTCGCTCCGGTACGGGACGCCACCGGTCGTCCGGCGGACCGGTGGGCTCGCCGACACGGTGATCGACGAGCCGACACACCCGGGGAAGGGGACCGGGTTCTCGTTCGACGAGGCGACGCCCGACGCCCTGGCGGAGGCGTGCGAGACGGCGATCGCGATGCGGGCCCGGGGCGGGCGGCGGTGGGACGCGCTGATCGCCCGCGGGATGGCGGTCGACTTCGACTGGGACCGCGGCTCGGCCCCGCGGTATGCAGACCTGTACGAGCGAGCGGTCCGGATCCGCCGAGCCTGAGCGTGGTCGTCGAGCCGCTGGATGGCGGGACCGCCGGGCTCCGGAGCGAGCTCTATGCCATGGTGCGCGCCGCGGCCAGGCCGTTCCGGGGACGAGGCTGGCAGGTCCGCAGCAACAACCTCGCGATCCGCGGTGCCGACGGAGCATGGGGCCAGATCGTCGTGACCGCCGAGGGCCGACGGGGTCCGCAGCTGGTCGCCGGCCTCTACGCCGGAACCGTGTCGGCGTACCTCATGAAGGTGGTCAACCAGCTCGATCCCGAGAAGGTGCCGCCACCCGCGTTCGTCGGCGCACACACGAGGGTCCTCTGGCAGGCCCAGATCCGGTTCGACCCCGCCGCGTCGGAGCCACCGCCGCCGCTCACGCTGCCACAGCCATCGAACCAGGAGATCGGAGTCGTCCTGGGCCGGACGACAGCCTCCGACTGGCTCGCGGCGGCGTTCGCCGAGGTGGTGCCCTCGGTCGAAGGGCTGTGCTCCGACCTCGCGATCCGCGACTGGCTCCTCGACGACGCCGGACCGACGGGAACGTTCGACCTCCGGTACGCCGCCCTGCTGACCCGGCATCTCGGTCTGGACGACGAGGTCGACGCGATCCTCCGCCGTGCGGAGGCCGCGGAGGTCGAGCGAGATCGGTGGTGGCGGGCCCAGGGCATCGAGCCGATCAAGCAGGACCGCAGCACCCGCTACCCGCAGAGCTGGTCGCACCGGCGGTTCCTGCGGTTCTTCGAGGCGGCGCCGCGCTGACACCCGCCGGCTCGCAGCCGGCTGGCGGCGCCGGCGAGCGACTAGAATCCGTCGGTCACCCCGTCTCCGGAGGTCCCGAATGGCCAACCAGTTCGTCGTGGAGCTGAAGAACGAACCCGGGGCGCTCGCCGTCCTCGCCGAGTCGCTCGCGGCCCGCGACATCGACCTGCGGGCGATCGGCGGCGGCGGGATCGGCGACTCCGGGCACATCATCATGACCACTGCCGACGACGACGGCGCCCGTGCCGTTCTCGAGGCGGGCGGCTACCGATTCATCGAGGGCGAATCGATCCTGACCGAGGTCGACGACCGGCCCGGTGGCATGGCCCGGCTGTCGCGCGATCTCGCCGACGCCGGGGTCAACATCTTCGGCCACCTGTTCCTCGGCCGGTGGGGCGACCGGGCGATGTTCGCCTTCGTCGTCGACGACCCGGACAAGGCCCGGCCGATCCTCGAACGCAAGGGCTGACCGAGAGCGGCCGGTGTTCGACGACACCCAGCGATACCTGTTCGACCTGCAGGGCTGGATCACGATCCCGGGCGCCCTCGACCCTGGTCAGCTCGCCGAGCTCAACGGGGAGTTCGATCAGCGCGTCGCCGAGACGGTCGAGCCGGGCGCCAATGCCCACCGGTTCGGCGACATCCTCGACTGGGGCCCGGCGTGGCGGAACCTGATCGACAACCCGCGGGTCAGCGACGTCCTCGAGGCGATCCTCGGTGCCGGCTTCCGGCTCGACCATGACTACGCCGACCTGATCCGGCGTGGCAAGGGGCCGATCGGGACGCGGCTCCACGGCGGGGCGACGCCCTTCGACGCGGGCCAGTCGTACGCGGTTCACGACGGTCGGATCCGGTCCGGCCTCGTCGTCGTCGCCTACAACCTCCGCGACGTGAACCCGGGCGACGGCGGGTTCGCGGGCGTGCCCGGCAGCCACAAGGCGAGCTTCGCCCTCCCGGAGGACTGGAAGGAGCTCGACGTCGACCCGCCCCGGCCGTTTGTCGTCCCGGTGACGGGTCCGGCCGGGACGGCGATCGTGTTCACCGAGGCGATGTCGCACGGGACGCTGCCGTGGCGCGGGGCCGGAGAGCGGCGGACCGTCTTCCTGAAGTACAACCCGCACCCGATCGCTTGGTCGGCGCGGTTCTACGACCGGGATCGCTATCCCGGCCTGACCGAGCGCCAGCGGGCCATCCTGGAGCCGCCCAACGCGCGGTACGGCGGGCGCCCGACCGCCTGAGCCCCGAATCACGAGAACCTCCCCGGCGGGGAGGCTCTCGATCGGTGCTGGTTGGGTGGACGCTCAGGCGTTGACGCGGACGATGGTGCGTCCGACGGGTGCCGACCCGTTGCCGAACTCGATGCTGCCGAGGTACCGGACCCCGGCGGTGAGCCCGGACCAGGTCGCGGTGACCGTCGCCGGCGTCCCGATCGTCACGGACTGGCTGGCAGGTGAGGCGGTGAGGTTGCCCGCCGGTGTCGAGCCCAGCACCCAGCTGAACTCCGAGACGGCCTGGCTCGTCACTCCAGAGGCGGTCGCGAACAGGTCGACGTAGACGTCGTAGCTGCCCGCGGCAGGGTTGGCGAGATCGACCTGTTCCTGGGCCGTCGCCCCGGCGCTCTGTCCGACGAGCGTCGCCGTCCCGGCCCGGTACACGAAGACGTCCAGGTCGGTGCCCGCCGGCACGTCGGAATCGAAGGTGGCGAACCGCGCAAGCGTCGTCCCGGCGGGGACGACGACGGTTGTCTTCAGGGTGTGGCTCGAGGCCACCGGGGCGGTCGTCGGGAAGCCGGCGCCGGTGGCGCCGCTGAGGGTCTGCGTCGCGACCGTCGCCGGTACCAGCCCGGCCGGAGCGGCCGTGAGGGTGCCCGAGAAGCCGGGATGGACCGTGATGGCCGTGGACCCGCCGGTCCCGGTTCCCGAGACCTGTGCGGGCGAGGCGAGGTCGAGTGGGCGGATCGCCAGCTGGCTGTGCACGACGTGCTTGTTCGAGCGCCATTCGAGCGAGCCGAAGGCGAACGTCCTGGCGGCAGCGCTCGTCCGCGTGAACGTGACCTGGTAGGTCGCCGTCTTGCCCTTCTTCACCTTCAGGCTCGTTGGCGAGACGCTGACCGAGACCCCGGCCGGCGCGTCGACGTGGACGGTGTACTTGTCGGTCGTGCCGACGCCGGTCACGGTCCGGGTGATCGTCTTCGACCCGACCAGGTCGCCGATCGCGATGTTCGGCGTGTTCAGGTCGCTCGGGTCGATGCTGCCGAACGCGGCGCACGTGCCGCCGGAGGGATCGAGCTGGCCGGAGCCGCACAGGAACCGGACCCAGTCGACGAAGCCACTGTCGTAGACGAGCCCCGGGTCGGTTGCCTCGTTCGGCGTGACCTGGCCGGAGCCATAGTCGAATGCGCCCGCCGCGCCACCGGTGTCACCGGTGATCGCTTCGCCCCGGTTGTCGACCCGGGAGGCGGTGGTCATCAGGGCCGACTTGATCATCATCGGCGACCAGTCGGGATGGAGCTGCTTGAACAGCGCCGCGATCCCGGCGATGTGCGGGGTCGCCATCGACGTGCCGGACTCGAAGTCGAAGTTCCGGCCGGCGCTGTCGGGTGATACCGCCGCGACAACGTCGACTCCCGGCGCCATGATGTCCGGCTTGAGGATGTCGCCGTCGGCGGCGAGCTCCGGACCACGCGACGAGAAGCTCGCGACGAATGGCGCTTCCGCGTCGGTCACCTTCTCGCCTGCCGCGAGCGAGGCCGTGGGGCTCGCGGTGCCGCTGACATAGGCCTTGATGGCGTCACCGTCCGTGTTCTGGACGTGGACGGTGGGCACCGAGTGGAAGTCGGCGTTCAGGGAGTTCGGCGTCACGTTCGCCAGCACCATGCCGACGCCGCCCGCCTCCTGGACCGCCTGGCTCTTGTCGACGCGATCGTTCGTGCCGCGGTCGCAGACGACGATCTTGCCGGCGACCTTGGCCGGATCGAGGAAGCCTTCCGGGTGGGCCGGATCCCAGTCCTTCGAGAAGCACAGCCGGAGCCCGGTCGCCGGCGCGCCGGCCAGTCCGGACGTGGTCGACAAGGCGATCGGGCTGCTCGGAACGGCGGCACCGATGCCGGCGCCCGTGTACGTCACCCCGTTGCCGAGCGTCACGCTGGCGACGAAGGAGCGATCGTGGGTGCCCGCGGCGACGGTCGTGAGCCACGGCGAGTCGTGGTTGACGGTTCGCGCCCCGGGACCCTCGTTGCCGGCAGCGGCCGAGACGAAGATCCCGGCGTCGGCGGCGAACAGGTACGAGACCTCGACCGGGTCGACGTCGCTCGTCGTGCTGCCCGAGACCGAGAAGTTGATGACGTCGACGCCGTCGGTGATCGCGTCGTCGATGGCGGCGACGATGTCCGCCGAGCTGCCGACTGCCGAGCCGGCCGCGTTCGGGCCCCACAGGACCTTGTAGACCGCGATCCGGGCGTCGGGTGCCATGCCGCTCGCCTTGCCGAGCGAGTTGCCGTTGATCACGACATCGGTGTTGTAGTCGCCCGCCGCGGTCGAGGCCGTGTGGCTGCCATGGCTGTGGTGGTCGCGCGCCGAGAGGTATTCGGTCGGGTTGATCGCGTGGACTCCGGCGGCGCCGCCGACGCCCTCGTTGTAGAACCGGGCGCCGACGATCTTGTTCGTGCAATCCGAGGCGGTCCACTGCTCGCCGGTCTGGCAGATGCCGTTCCAGTCAGTGAGCGGCCGGGCGTTGCCCAGTGGGGCGAACGAAGGGTTCTCGGGCCAGATCCCGCTGTCGAGGTCGCCGACCACGATGTCCTTGCCGGCGCTCTTCGGACCGCCGAGCCGGCTCCAGATGCCCTTCTTCGCATCGAGGCCGAGGAAGGTCGGCGTGCTGACCGTCGAGCCCGTGCGGAGCTGGTTCTTCGTGACGCTCAGGACCCCCGGTGTTCCGCGGAGGGTGGCAGCCGCGTCCGCGGACATCACCGCGGCGAAGCCGTTGAAGCCCGCTGTGTAGTCGTAGATCTTGCGGGCACCCATGGCCTTCGCGACGGCGGCGGTATGTCGCCGCTCGAGCAGGCCCTGGTACTTCTTCGCGTTGGACGAGTCGGCCTGGAGCTTCTTTCCGGACGCGGGTCGCGTCGCCGGGTAGCCCGAGATCGTGCCGTTGTAGGCAGCGAGCGGGAGGTCGGTCATCTGGACGATGTAGATCGCCTTGGCATTGCCGGAGGCGGCGGAGGCGGCCGGTGCGATGCCGGCCATCGCCAGCGTGGCCAGTGTGGCTGCGGCCACGGCCGCAGCGACGAGCGCGCGGAGCTGACGCCGAATCCTGGGCACGGAAATTCACCTCGGCTGTCGGGTGGTGGGGGCGGCCGCTGATCCGCCTCCGCATCGAGGGCGATCAGCACCTTGTCGGCCGAGGATACGCCGACGCCGGAATTGCGTCAGGACGGCGCGGTCGTGCGCCTCCGGCCCCGTGTCGAGGCGGTCGTCGAGGTCGTCGTGGCGGCGGTCCGGCGACGGACCGGGGCCCGGCGCGCGGGTTTCGGGGCGGCCGCCGCGCGCGCCTGGGCGACGAAGAAGTCGAGCGCCGCTCTTGTCTTCGTCTGCTGCTGCCCGGTGGGGGCCTGGACGCCCTTCGACTCGAGATATGCCCGCGCCTCGGCGGCGACCTGGAAGGCCTCGGTCGGCAGGCACTTCGTGGACAGCTCGAGGATCCGCGAGCCGTCCGGATACAGCCAGAGCTCGGCGACGATCCGGCGCCCGAGCTCGGGCGGGGTGAACGCGCTCTTCAGGATGAACGTCGGCCCGAGCGTCACGAGCGAATCGAGGCCGATGCCGGCCGGGGCGCGCTCGGCGAAGAAGGCCCGCTGCTCCTTGGAGAACAGCTTGCGGATCGGGGCCGATCCATTGACCGCGTCACTGATGTCGACCGCCGTCGCCCGGCCCTTGAACGACGCCGAGCAGACGAAGCCGCCGGGGAGCAGATCGACCTCGACCGTCAGCGCCCCCGACTGGCGCATCTCCCTGGGCAATTCGTCCGGAACCACCGGCCGGAGCTTGATGACCGTGTCCCCCCGGCCGCCCTGGATCCGCCGCGCGCGGACGACCAGTCCGGCCTTGTTCAGCGCGAGGTCCGGGGTGTCGAAGAAGAAGACCTGGCGCGGCTGCGCCTCGACCGGGTCCAACGGCAGGCCCTGGATCGTCGCCCGGTGGTTGCCGGTCGGGATCGAGACCTTCAGCTCGGCGGTGTCGGAGCCCTTTAACAGGCCGACCACCTTCTGAAGGTCCTCACCGGACAGTCGCGGCAGTCCCGCGGGTCGTGCACTCATCCTGTCGCCTCCAAGCCCCCGAACCGTTCGATTTCCAATCCATGCCGGAGCCCCCGATCGCTGACGACGAGGGACTCCTGGCCGAGCTTCTCCATGACCGTCCGAACGACGCAGGCGCCCGCGAGGATCACCTCCGCCCGCTTCGGCTGGAGCCCGACGATCGATCGACGGCCGTCCGCGTCGAGCGAACGGTACAGCTCGATCTGGCGGTCGATCTCGGCGCGGTCGAGGACCGTCCCCTGGACGACGTTCGGGTCGTACGTCGCGAGCCCGTGCTTGACCGCCGTGATGTTCGTGATCGCGCCGCCCATCCCGACGAGGAGGCTCGGTGCCGGTCGCCCGTCGAGCCGCCCGAGGTCGGCGGCAATCGCCGCCATCGCGTCGTCGACCGTCGCCCGGTCGACCTTGTGGTCGAGGCCGAACTGCTCCGTGAACCGGACGGCGCCGACCGGGACGCTGAAGCGTTCGTCGACCCGGGCCCCTTCGCCGAAGGTGAACTGGGAGCTGCCACCACCGGTGTCGAACACGACGAGCTCGCCATGTTCGAGTCCGACGCCGTGCTCCACGGCGACGTACGCCAGGCGGCCCTCCTCGTCGCCCGGGATCACCCGGATCCGGACCCCGGTGGCTGCCTTCACGTCCGCGCGGAAGCCCAGGCTGTTCGTGGCCTGTCGCAAGGCTTCGGTGCCGACCGCCGCGATGGCGCGGACCCCGAGCGTCTTCGCCTCGGCGACCATTCCCTCGAACGCGGTGAGACTCCGCTCGAATGCCGCCTGGCTGATCGCGCCGCCGGTCTCGATCCCTTCGCCAAGCCGGGTCACCTCCGCCCGATCGACGACCGTCCGGAACGTCCGGCCCGGCGCGAGCTCGCCGACGTGGAACTTGATCGAGTTGGTCCCGACGTCGATGACGGCGTAGCGCGGCGGCACGTCGTCGAGCAGCGCCGCGAGCCCGTCCGGATAGCTCGTGTTCAGGAAGTCGTCGAGGCCGAGCGACTCGACCGCGGCGAGGACGGCGGCCTTGTCGGTCGCCTCCACCGCGATCGTCAGGGTCGACCGTCCACCGGCCTCGATCTCCGACCGCTCCGCCATGCAGCCGCCGATCGTGTATCGGACGCGCCGCTTGTGGACCGCAACCGTCCGGATTCCCGGGTCGGCGTCGACGATCGCCTGGAACGCCTCGCGCGACACCTCGCCACCGGGCGACGCGGCGTCGCCGATGCCGAGCGCGTCGAGGACCGTCGCGAGGTCGTCCGCCGAGAGCGGGAACGGTCGCTTGAGCACGGGCTCCCAGCGCTCGAGGCCATCGGCGTCGGTCTCGCGGAGCACCTTGATGTCGACGAGGTCGTCGCGGATCTTCACGTTCGCGGCGGCCGCGGACAGGAAGTAGGTCTCATCGCTTTCGGCGACGGCGCTCGGGTCGGATGACGCGAACGTCTCGTCCGCGGTCGGAAACAGCGGTCCGAACGTGCGCCACTCCCAGCGCGGGATGATCGTGGTCATCGGGACTCCCTGCACGCCGGCTGTTCCACTGACGGGCTCGACGTCTCGCCGACGATGGCAGCCCGGAACCGGATGTCCATTGTGCACGCAGGGCGCCGAGCGCGGCCGACGTGAAGCGCGACGCCCGACGATGGACCGCCCGTCCCCGGTGCGCGTCGCCATCCCCGGCGAGACCGTGCGAGCGTTCAGAACCTGGCATTGGAGACCGCCGCGGCCCTCCAACGTCGGCCAGGACGTGCGTGAACACCCCATGGCCGTGACGCGTCAGAGATGCCCTTGGTGTCAAATTGGAGGGTCGGTGTTGCTGCGTCGCGACCGCGACGGAGAAGCAGGAAAAGGGGGATCCGAATTCATGCTCCCACTCCAGTTGGCGCTCGTCAGCGAGGTCAAGCAGGTCAAGCCGGCCGAGCTCTGCCGCGTCTCGGCCGCTCTCCAGCGCCAGGTTGCCCGGGACTTCGGGCCGATCTGGCAGATCAACGCGACCGTCGACGCCTTCATCACGCTCGAGGACGTGCCGGTTGGCTACTGGCCGATGATCGTCGAGACGCAGCTCGATCAGCCCGGCGCCGCCGGGATCCATCTCGACAAGGACGGCCAGCCGTTCTCGCTCATCGAGTTCAACGGCACGTGGTCGCTGACGGCGAGCCACGAGTGCCTCGAGATGCTGGCCGACCCGTTCGGCAATCGCCTTGCGCCGGGCCAGTCGCCGAAGTCCGACCAGGGCCGCGTCGAGTTCCTTGTCGAGGTTGCCGATCCCTGTGAGGCGGCTGCGTTCAGCTATCGAGTCAACGGGCAGATGGTCTCGGACTTCTACACGCCGCAGTACTTCGACCCGATCAAGTCGAGCGGAACCCGGTACAGCTTCACCGGTGCCGTCACTGCCCCGCGAACGGTCCTCGAGGGCGGCTACATCAGCTGGCACGAGCCGATCACCGATCACTGGTGGCAGCTCTTCGTCACCGGCGGCAAACGGAAGTTCCGCGACCTTGGCGTCTTCAGCGCGATCAAGGAAAATCTCCGAGCGATGACGGACTCCAGGACCCCGTTCGACGAGATCGCGCCCGAGCTCAAGGCCGGGGTTTCCAGGACGAGCGCCACCTTTGGCGCGTTGACCGCTGCCCTCACCGCAAACGACAAGGCAACATCGTCGAAGGCGGCGTCGCTGCGCGCGCAGATCAAGGCCCTCAAGGCCGGCAAGTAGCATCGATGCCTCGAGGCACGCCATGACGGACGACGAGCGAGCACAGGCGGCTCGCGCACGCGACCTCCGCGAAGCCATTGATCGCCTGAAGCGTGGCGCGTCGGCGCCAACCGGGGCCGATGGCCCGTCAGCAGGCGGGCCGACGACCGAGTCGGACGTCGAGTCGGACGTCGAGCCCACGAGTTCCGAACCGGCTGCCGCCGAACCGGCTGCCGCCGAGCCGGCCGACTCGGCGTCCATTCGCGACTGGATCACCAAGCGCATGGCGGAGGTGCCGTTCGAGCCCGACGGCGAAGGCGGCAACCAGGTGCCGAGCGACGAGGCATCGACCGTCGAGGAGCCAACCGACGAGGCGTCGAAGCGTACAGGGCGCAAGAGCCACACGGACGACCACCAATAGCAGGTCCGCGACATCCTGTTGGCGGACCACCCGCTCGCGAAGCCGGTGTTCGGGCGAATAGACCGCGCCACCCACCCCATCGACGATTCGCGGGTGAAGCTGGGCTGGGCGCCCGCCAGACCGTCGCCTGGTCGCGCTCGCCGATGAACACCTACACGCCTGCCCTTGCGTCGCGTGGTTCGAGCACGACCACAGCGGTTTCCCCGCGACGCATCGCTGCCCAGGCGTCGTAGTCATCGCTCAACTCGCGCCACCGAGCCCAGAGCCGATCACGCTCCTCCCCGTCGGCCGCGTGACCGCGGACGGCACGCGGACCATCATTCAGCTCGACGATCGTGTCCGGGTGCGCCTGGAGGTTCAGCCACCAGGCGGGCTCTGCCTCGGCCCAACCGTTCATGGCCAACGTGACCAGATTCGGGCCGTCCTCCAGGTATCCGACGATCGCGACCCGTGGCTCGCCGGACCGTCGACCGATCGTCCTGAGGCGCAGCATCCCGAACTTGTCGCCGGCCTTCGCGGGCCGAAGGCCGATCCGACCGCCGCTGAACCGGTAGAGAGCACGGTGCAGGATCCAGGCCGTCCGAACGATCAGGCGTGGAGGGAGCGTTGTCGTTCGCTCTCGCTCGGCGGTCATGCCGCACCGGCCGGCGTTGTCGTCACGATCGGGGACGAGGTGGTCACGGGCGTCCCGGTTTCGCTCGTGTCAGCGGCAAGCGCCGCAACGGCCGCCGGTCTGAAGCCCTTGAACGTGAGCCAGAGGCCGAGTGACAGCTCCCAGAAGAAGATCGGAATCACCGCGATGCCGGACACAAGAGACGCCTGTTCGTTCAGGCCGACGATGGATGCGCCGGCGAGGACCAGGAACGGCAGGGCGCCGATGAGCCCCATCGAGGGGATCACACGGGGGACGAGGCGCGAGCGATACAGGACATAGCCGAGCAGCAGTGCATTCAAGCCGGGCATGACGCCGGGGCCGACCAGGAAGGTCTGGTCGCGGACCGCGACGAGTCCCTGGCCCACGGCGACCAACGCGGAGGCGTCGGTGCCGGCGGCGGCGCCGGCTTGCCGCAGCGCGACAACGGCCATGAGGCACACGACGCCGACGACGATGACGGCCCCCTCGAAGATCCGCGTTGCAAGGAAGCCGATCGAGGCGGCTCCGCTCTGGCGCTTGATCACCGGGTAGAGCGCCACGGCGGTCCCGATGCAGGCAAGGGCGGTGATGAGGTCGAAGAGCGCGCCCAGGAGCACCTGGGAGTCGGCACCAGCACTGAGGATGTAGGCCGGATCGGTGAGCACGGGGCCATACAGGAAGACGGCCGGGATCGAGAAGATGAAGGTCATCAGGTACAGCACGCCCCCGGCGAGGGCGAGCTTCCTCCAACCCTCTGTCCGGACGCCTGTCGTTCCATTCATGCGTGTGTCGTTCATGTCGGTCTCCTTGGGGAGTCGGTCGTAGAGATGGGTTCGCTGCGGGGGTCTGAGAGCGTGAGCGGCAGTTCCGAGTCGGACTCGTTGACCGAGATCAGCGTCACGCCCATGTCGCGCAGCTTCTGGAGCAGGCCATGGAGGGCCGCCTGATCGGCGACGGGACCGGCGACCACGGTCGTGCCGTCACTCGTGTGGGTCAGGGACATCCCGCCAAGCCAATCGGCCCAACCACTGTCAAGGCGTCCCTTCAGGCGGATCTCGTAACTCGTCGCCTCATGGCGGTGGTCGGTCGATCCGCTGCGCTCGTCCATCTGGCTCCTTCCTCTGTACCCCTTGTCGGACGCCGGCGGCCTCCGATCGGCCGGGGAGTCCAAAGGTGGACGGGAGGATGGGGACGGCGCCTCCCCATTCGTGGGGAGAGCGACGGGGATTCTCAGCGGTCGCCGACTCGCGAGAGGAGACCGAGTTCTTCACCGCGCCGAACGGCGGCCCGGCGGTTGGTCACACCGAGCTTCGCGTAGATGCTCTTCGTGTGGGTCCGAATGGTGCTCAGGCCCACGACCAGCTCGTCGGCGATACCCGGGCCATCAAGGTCCGACGCCAGCAGCCGAAGGACATCAAGCTCCCGCTCGCTGAGGGGCTCAGCGAGGCGCTGGCCATTCACTGAGGGACGACCGCCGCGTCCGAAGGCGCCGAGCAGGCGTCGAACGTACTCGGGCGCGATGCCTCGCTTGGCCGCCATCGCGAGCAACTCGGCGATCGGGGCCCCTTCGCCCAGGAACAAACGGACGTAGCCCTCCGGCTCGGCCAGGGTCAGCGCGCGGCCGAGGGGCTCGATCCCTGCCCCGCTGCGACCGCGCTCGTGCTGGGCAAGGGCCTGCAGCACGAGGATCTCGATGACACTCCGCCACCGCCCGCCCGTTTCGGCGGCGACGAGCAGCCGCTCGAGGAGAGCGACCGCTTGTTGGATCGAGCGCGGGTCATGGACCCTGGTCCCCCGTGCCAGGAGCACCCTGGCGAAGGTGATGTGCTCGTACTCGCCCACGTAGGTGAGGTCGTCATCCACCGACAGCCCGCGCTCGCGCACCCAGGCTTCGGCCTCGCGCAGGCGGCCCTGTGCGGCATGGATTCGCGCTGCTTGCGCAGGGATGGGTCGGACGAGCGGGTAGTACTCGCTCACGAAGACCCGCTGAGCATCCGCCAGCAAGGCGAGGGCGCCGTCGGCGTCGCCATCGGCAACGCGAAGCTGCGCCTTCGCCATCCGTTCTCGGTACGGGTTCTGGGCCAAGCCGGCGTTGTCTCCGAGGTCATCGCTCTGCCGCAGATGACCGGCCGCTGCATCGAGGTCGTTCCGCTCGAGCAACAGCTCACTCATCCCGACATGCATGTCGCCCGCTCCGCGCAGGACCGTCGTCCCGTCGGTCGCCATCCGCAAGCCGCGTTCGTAGGTCCGCATCGCCTCGTGCACACGACCCTGGGCCACCCGGATCTCGGCCAGCGGTCGGTTGCAGCCGACGGCATCGACGGCGTGGCCGGCACGCTGCAAGGAGGCCATGGCCTCCGTCCAGAAGGCATGGGCGACCTCGAGGTCGCCGCTCCCCCAGTGCGCCAAGGCAAGGAAGCCCGCCGCCCCACCGCGCCCGAGCAGATCGTCGTCGCCGGCGAGGTTGAAGGCTTTCTGGGCGAACGCCTCCGTACGCTCTCGGTCGCCCTCGAGTTGTGCCTGGGCGGCCCGGTACAGGGCGACGGCGCTCGGCAACCGGGAGAACTCGGCTTCGTCGACCACGACCATCGCCGTGGGCATGACCGCATTTCGCTTACCCGTGTCGGATGGTGGTTCCAACCATCGCTCGGCCCCTTGTAGCAGCACCTCGATGTCCGCGAACTCGCCTTGCGCCATGAGCGTTCCGACGTACCCCACGCTCAGAACCGGCCGAACCTGGAATAGCTGGTCGGGAAGAAGCTCGAACCAGCGTCGCATCGTCGCTTCCTGGCGCGCGCGTCGGAGGCTCGGGATCGCCAGCTCGATCAGGCCCGCGGCTCGCTCGAAGTCTTCGCCCGCGAGAGCGTGGCGAATGGCCTCATTGGGCTCGCCGCTCCGCTCGAACCACGTGCTCGCTCGGCGATGAAGGTCAGGGACGCGGTGCGGCTCTTCGCGCACGAGGCGCGCACGAAGGACATCTGCGAACAGGTGGTGGTATCGGTACCACTCGCGCCGAGCGTCGAGCGGGATCACGAAGAGGTTTCGGCGATCGAGATCCTCCAGTGTGGTTTGACCGCCTTGCTCTCCGGTGACGGCATCGCACAGGCCCCGCGTCAGCCGATCCAGGATGCAGGTCCAAAGGAGGAACCGGCGCACGTCGTCAGGCTGTCGCTCCAGCACCTCCTCGACGAGGTAATCGACGACGAAGCGATCGTCGCCAGTGAAACCAGCGATGAAGCCGTCGAGATCGTCCCGTCCCTGCATGGATAGGGCGGCCAGCTGAAGGGCGGCGATCCAACCCTCCGTCCGCTCCTCCAGCGCGACAACCTGGCTCGCCTCGAGATCCAGGCCGGCCGACTGACGGAGATACGCAGCGGCCTCCTCACGCGTGAAACGCAGATCCGCCGCTCGCACCTCCACGAGTTGACCTTGCGTCCTCAGACGCGCCAGTGGAAACGCTGGATCGGCGCGTGTCGTGATCACGACGTGGGCCGATGGCGGCAGATGCTCCAGCAGGAACGACACCTGGTCCTGGACATCGTTGGCATCGATCACATGGAAGTCATCAAGCACCAGAACGACGTGGAATCCGACCGAACCAAGCTCGTTGGCGAGGGTCGTCACGACCATCTCGATGGGCGGTAGCTGGGGCCCTTCCACCATCGAGATCGTCTCCCCCGCGGTAGGCACCGCTCGGTAGAACGCTGTGGCCACGCTGAACCAGAAGGCGCCGGCCTCGTTGTCGGTAGGGTCGAGGGACACCCAGACAGGAATCACGCCGTCCGAGGCGGAGGCTGCCAGCCAGTCGGCAAGCAAGGTGGTCTTGCCGAACCCTGGCGGGGCGGAGATGAGCGTCACCTTGACACGCGTCGCTCGACTGAGTCGTTCCGACAGCCGGGGCCGGGGGACTGAGGACCCGCGCGGGCGAGGGACGTAGAACTTCGTATCGGGCAGGATCCGGGCCACGCGTCAGGGTATCTCGCGCACGATCGACGCTGTGTGCTGTCGTCTATCTCTGGACTGAACGGCCGCGCCGCCTTGATCTGGAGGCGTTCTGCGAACTGAGGTACGTCGGCTTGATCGAGGGCAGGCTGCCATCCGGCTTGCCGACCGAGCGAGTGGCCCAGCTGGCGGAGCGGCAGCGTCCAAGCTCAACGCCAGGTCATGCCCGGTGTGGCAAGGATATCGGGCTGAACGAACACGACGTTGAAGCTCGTTCCCGCTGTTCTTCCTGGTCCCGACCATTGCAGGCGGGCGCCTTCCGGATCGTGTTGGGCGACGCAGCGCTCGCGGCGCAGTTGCCTTCCTCCCCCCGCGTAACTTCGGGTGAGCGGGCGGTGGAACGCCAGCTGGAAGGCGGGCGGCCTTTCGAGGTGAACGTGCCAACCAAGGGCACGACGTAGTTGGTGAGATCCCTCTCGTCCCCGGCCGATACATCCGGCCCATCAGGAGACGGCAGTAGGAAGGCGCCACCCCGGCTCGGCGAAGACGACCCGGTCGGCGGTCTCGCCAGAGCTTCGAGCGACGGTTGCGTAGAAGGCAGCCCGGCGGTAGGACACGATCCTCGCGTCCCTGCAAGAGCAACCTGTGGTCAGGCACGTCTTGCGGGCCCGAGTGCTTGTCGTCTCGTCGATCTCGGTGCCTTCCGGGGCGGGCATCGTGGTCCTCCTTTCGTCCGATCGAGTTCCGGGAGTCCGGTCCGTCGGTAAGGCCCACTGTCGTTGGAAGGGGGCGCCGTGACATCGGGGCAAACACGGACAGCGACACGGATTCTTGCGGGACGGCGCTGCAAACGCTGAACACGCTCCAACGGAGGCACCAAGAGAAGGGAGCGGTGGGCGCGTCCGCGTTCCAGTCGAATCGATGATCGATATGCGGCGTCGGACTTGGACCACCGACGCGAAGCGTCGTCAGGGAGCGGCCACGCAACTACGCCACGTGGCCTGATCTGTCGAGCGACGTCGCCCGAGCCTTGCCCCGTGGCTGACACCGGACTAGGCTCCGATGACCGTGGCGCCCACCCGAGCCACCCATGCCGCCGGCAACTTGCCAGTCGAACTGACGAGCTTCGTGGGGCGCCGTCAGGGCCTGGCCGACCTCAAGCGCGCGCTGGCCTCGACGCGGCTGCTGACGCTCACCGGCGCCGGCGGTGTCGGCAAGACCAAGCTCGCCCTGCGGGCCGGTCGAGAGAGCGCCCGCCAGTACCCCGATGGCGTCTGGTTCGTCGAGTTGGCGCCCATCCAGGACCCGGAGCTGGTCGTTCAGGCGGTCTTCACCGCGCTCGGCCTCCAGGACCACTCAGCGAGCTGGGCCGTCTCCACCCTCAGCGACTACCTCGCCGACAAGCGGCCCCTCCTGATCCTCGACAACTGCGAGCACGTCCACGACGCCGCGGCCGTCCTGGCGGGGACGCTGCTGCGCGCCTGTCCCGAGCTGCGGATCCTGGCCACGAGCCGGCAGGCCCTCGGGGTCACCGGCGAGGTCGTGATCGACGTGCCCACCCTGTCGCTGCCCGACGATGGCGATGCGTCGCCGGAGACCCTCCTCCGATCGGATGCCGTGTCGCTGTTCGTGGAGCGCGCGGGTGCCGTTCAGCAGGGCTTCGCCGTGGACGCCGCGAACGCCGCCGCGATCCGAAGCGTGTGCACCCACGTCGACGGCATCCCGCTCGCCCTGGAGCTGGCCGCGGTCCGGCTGAACGCCCTCGGCCTCGACGCCCTCGATCGGGGGCTCGCCGCCCGGCTCGGGGCGTTGGGCACCGGCGACCGGAGCGCCTCGCCGCGGCAGCAGACGCTCGAGGGGGCGATCGACTGGAGCTACCAGCTCCTGAGCGAGCACGAGCGACTGCTGTGGGCGCGCCTGTCGGTGTTCGCTGGTGGGTTCGAGCTCGATGCCGCTCAGGCGGTCTGTGCCGGCGAAGGGCTCGACGCCGAGGAGATCCCCGAGCTCGTCGGGTCCCTCGTCGAGAAGTCCGTGCTCAAGCGACGACACGAAGACACCGCCGACCGGTTCCGGCTCCTCGAACCGCTTCGCCAGTTCGGCCGCGAGCGACTTCGGGAGGCAGGTGCGGAGACGATCCTTCGGAGACGTCACCGAGACTGGATCGCCGATCTTGCCGCTGCGGTGGGCGCCGAGGATGGGCGCCAGGTCGAGCTGTTTCGCCGGGTCCGGGCGGAGCGAGCCAACCTCTGGGCCGCGATCGACTTCTGTCTTGGTGATCCTCTGGAGGCGGAGCGCGGCATTGGCATCTGCAGCGACCTGTGGGTCTACTGGTCGGCCCAGGGACCGATCACCGACGTTCGCCGCGTCTTCGCTGCGCTGCTCCAGTCGGTCCCGGCTGCCACGCGGTCGCGTGCCCGCGCGCTGTCGACTGCCGGGGTCGTCGCCTTCCTGCAGAATGACTACACGCTCGCCGGGCAGATGTTCGCTGAGGCCGCGTCGATCGGTCGCGCCATCGGCGACGCGGAGGTCGTCGCGCGTTCGATAGCATTCCTCTCATTGGTTTCGTGGGTCGAAGGCCGATCGGACGATGCCGCCGCGTTTGCTGACGAGTCCCTCAACCTGGCGCGGTCCATGCACCTGCGGGCCGCGACGCTCCATGCCCTGGATGCGCGCGGATACGCCTTCCTCGGGCAGGGTGACTTCGACGCAGCGATCGCGACCGCAGGCGAGGGCGTGCATCTCAGCGAGGAGATGGGCGAAACATGGATCCGCGGGATCATGTTCCGGCTGCTTGCCCGCGCAAGCCTGGGCCGTGGAGATCGCGACGAAGCGGCCGTCTTTGCTCAACGATCCGTCGCTCTCGAGCGTGAGCTCGACGATCGGACTGGCCTCGCGCCAAACCATCGCCCTGCTCGCGTCGATCGAGATGACGCGAGGGTCTGCATCTCGGACGGCCACCCTGTTGGGTGCGTCAGACACGATCTTCGAGTCGATCCCTTCGGCCCTCATGGAACCGTACCGCGATGCCCGGCGGCGAGCGGCGGACGATGCCCGCCAAGCGCTGGGAGAAGCGGCGTATCTGACTGCGTACGCGGCCGGCCTGGCGATGACTCGCGACGAGGTCGTCGACTATGCGGTCGATGCGCGGCGGCCGGCCGCCCCTCCGCCAGCACCGTCGGTATCTCCCGGTCCGCTGTCCCGGCGTGAGATGGAAGTGGCCGAGCTCGTGGCCGACGGAGCCACGAATGCGCAAGTCGCGGCGCGTCTGTTCATCTCCGAGCGGACCGTCGAGAGCCACCTGGCAAGCATCTTCAACAAGCTCGGCGTCGATACCCGGCTCCAGGTCGCGCGATGGTTCGCGAGCACGCAGGTGCCCGAGACCGTCTGAGATCGCGGGGCTTCGGGCCGACCGGCGTCGAATCGTGAGTGAGCCCGCGGTTTCCCGCGGGCTCACTCGGACGATCGGGAGCAGATCATCTAGGCGATGCTGGGGCTCCCGGCGGGCTCTGGCAGGTTCGACGGTCGTGTCTCGACCCCATCGGTTCCGGGCAACCCAAGGCGCCCACGTGTCGCAACGATGACGACGAGCGCGAAGACGGCGAGCGCTGCGTACAGGAGCACACCGTCGACGCCGGCGAAGTACATGGCGAGGATGGCCGCGCCACCGGTCGCATTGATCGATGCGTGGAACAGTGCGACGACCGGGATGCTGTGCCCCGTGGAGTTGTAGATCCATGTGAGCAGGATGCGCATGGGACCCGAGAAGACGATCAAGAGGAATGTCGCGTACAGGGGAAGCTGCGCGATCGGCAAGTGGTCGGGGCTGTCACCGAGGCCGCCGATGATGAAGAACAGCGGAAGGTGGTAGAGGCCGAACAACGGAGCGACGATCAGGCTCGCGCGCAGCGGCCCGTAACGGGCCTGGAGGCGGGCGGTGACGTAGCCGGACCAGGAGGTCTCTTCCCACAGATTGCCCAGGAGCGCCAGGACGAAGACGCCGAGCATGAACTCGGTCGGGATGCCCGCGAGGTTTGCGGTGAGCCCCTCGATCGGAGCCAGGCCCTTGAGCAGGACCGCGACCACGAAGAGCGCGGCCGGCGGACCGAAGAAGGCGATGAGGTACCACTGCGGGCCGACACGCACGTGCCGAACCTGCCTGAAGAGCCGCCCAGCCGACCCGGGACCGCCGACGATCCGCGTGACGATGAACGGGATGAGCGCGAAGAAGACGATGCTGAGAAGCCGGAATGGATCCAACGGGATGTCGGTCTTCAGGATCCCGAAGCCCTGGTTGCCCAGCAGTGACGGCACGAAGCAGGCCCATCCCAGCCCGTAGAACAGGACCAGGAACGAGGCGATGGGATGGCGTGTCATGAGCGAGCGCACGATGGTCTCCTTCGTTGACGGTCGACCTGGAACGGTCTGAAGCCACCATCGGGTCCGATCCTCTCGGCGCCATCCGGAAGAACACCTAGCCCGACACCGATTTCCGCTGCTATGCCGCCTTGCTCGCTGATATGCGAGGGACTAGGCTCCGATGACCGTGGCGCCCACCCGAGCCACCCATGCCGCCGGCAACTTGCCAGTCGAACTGACGAGCTTCGTGGGGCGCCGTCAGGGCCTGGCCGACCTCAAGCGCGCCCTGGCCTCGACGCGGCTGCTGACGCTCACCGGCGCCGGCGGTGTCGGCAAGACCAAGCTCGCCCTGCGGGCCGGTCGAGAGAGCGCCCGCCAGTACCCCGATGGCGTCTGGTTCGTCGAGTTGGCGCCCATCCAGGACCCGGAGCTGGTCGTTCAGGCGGTCTTCACCGCGCTCGGCCTCCAGGACCACTCAGTCGAGCTGGGCCGTCTCCACCCTCAGCGACTACCTCGCCGACAAGCGGCCCCTCCTGATCCTCGACAACTGCGAGCACGTCCACGACGCCGCGGCCGTCCTGGCGGGGACGCTGCTGCGCGCCTGTCCCGAGCTGCGGATCCTGGCCACGAGCCGGCAGGCCCTCGGGGTCACCGGCGAAGTCGTGATCGACGTGCCCACCCTGTCGCTGCCCGACGATGGCGATGCGTCGCCGGAGACCCTCCTCCGATCGGATGCCGTGTCGCTGTTCGTGGAGCGCGCGGGTGCCGTTCAGCAGGGCTTCGCCGTGGACGCCGCGAACGCCGCCGCGATCCGAAGCGTGTGCACCCACGTCGACGGCATCCCGCTCGCCCTGGAGCTGGCCGCGGTCCGGCTGAACGCCCTCGGCCTCGACGCCCTCGATCGGGGGCTCGCCGCCCGGCTCGGGGCGTTGGGCACCGGCGACCGGAGCGCCTCGCCGCGGCAGCAGACGCTCGAGGGGGCGATCGACTGGAGCTACCAGCTCCTGAGCGAGCACGAGCGACTGCTGTGGGCGCGCCTGTCGGTGTTCGCTGGTGGGTTCGAGCTCGATGCCGCTCAGGCGGTCTGTGCCGGCGAAGGGCTCGACGCCGAGGAGATCCCCGAGCTCGTCGGGTCCCTCGTCGAGAAGTCCGTGCTCAAGCGACGACACGAAGACACCGCCGACCGGTTCCGGCTCCTCGAACCGCTTCGCCAGTTCGGCCGCGAGCGACTTCGGGAGGCAGGTGCGGAGACGATCCTTCGGAGACGTCACCGAGACTGGATCGCCGATCTGTCCAGCGTGGCCGGTGCGAACGACGAGAGGCAGGTCGAGGCATTCGAGCGTATCCGTGTTGAACGAGCCAACGTCTGGAGCGCCCTCGACTTCTGCCTCTCGGATCCGGCCGAGGCCGAATCGGGCGCCGCGATCTGCCAGGGGCTTGTGGCCCTACTGGGCCTCGCAAGGTCCGGCCACGGAGGTCCGGAGCCTGTACGCCGCCCTGATCGAGCGGATCCCGGGACCCAGTCGTTCGCGGGGCCAGCTCCTCTGGATATCGTCTTTCGCTGCGGCTTCGCAGGGCGATCAGTCGACCGCGCTGCGATCGGGTACCGAGGCGTTGGAGATCGGCCGGTCGATCGGCGACCCCGAGGTCGTGGCGTGGGCGCTCCAGTCCCTCGGCGTCACTGCGTACCTCACGAATCGGTTGGACGACGCCATCGCCTACGCTACAGAGACCCTCGCTCTCGCCCGGACGATGGGGTGGCGGTTCACGGCCCTGTCGGCGGCCACCCTGCTGGGCGTTGCGTACACATTCCGTGGCGAGCTCGATGAGGGCATCGCGATCGCCCGGGACGGCATCCGACTGAGCGAGGAGCTCGGCGAGACGTGGGAGCGAGCCTACCTTCTTCACTTTCTGGCCGTGGCCTCGCTTCACAAGGGCGAACCGGCCGAGGCGGAGGTGCACGCCCGCCGGTGCCTCGAGCTCAAACGCGCCCTGGGTGATCTGATCGGGATGGCGTCTGCCGTCGAGGCGCTCGCGTTGATCGCGATGAGCCGCGGTTCGAGCGAACGCTCGGCGACCCTTCTCGGAGCGGGGGAGGCCATCTGGCGATCCATCCCCACGACGATCCTGGAGCCGTATCGGGCCGATCACGATCGCACCGAAGCCAGCGCTCGGGCGACGCTCGGGACGGAACGCATTCGAGACCGCTCACCGCGCCGGCCTGGAGATGACCCGCGACGAAGTCGTCGACTATGTGATCGAACTCCGACGACCGAGTCCGCCGGTCGCTCGTCAGGCCGCCTCGCACGGATGGGCCACTGTCCCGGCGTGAGATGGAAGTGGCCGAGCTCGTGGCCGATGGAGCCACGAATGCGCAGGTGGCGGCGCGCCTGTTCATCTCCGAGCGAACCGTCGAGAGTCACCTGGCGAGCATCTTCAACAAGCTCGGCGTCGATACCCGGCTCCAGGTGGCGCGATGGTTCTCGAGCCGGCACGTGATCGCGCCGGCTTGATCCGCGCAGCCCGCGCGGCGGCCCGCGGAACATCGCAGAACCAGTGTCGCCTTCGGTGTTTGCCCGGATGGCCTGGCGCGCACGAGCCCTCACGGTGGAGAACGAACCAGCAGGTTCCCTCACACCGAAAGGAGCTCACGTGGCCTCAGCCATCAGCACCACCGATCTCACCAAACAATATCCAGGCGTCCGAGCCCTCGACGGCCTCAGCCTCGAGGTCCCGCAGGGCTCGATCTACGGCTTCCTCGGCGCCAACGGCGCGGGCAAGACCACCGCCCTCAAGATCCTCGCCGGCCTCAGCTCGGCCGACGAGCGGCAGCGCAACCGTCGCGGGCGTCCCGCTCGCGGCCGGCGAATCGTACAAGCGGGCGATCGGCTATCTCGGCCAGGAGCCCCGTTTCTACGACTGGATGACGGCCCGTCAGACTCTGCGCTACGTCGCGGGGTTCTACCCGTGGGTCCGGGATCCCATCGAGCGTCGGATCGACGAGGCCCTTGAGCTGACGGGGATTGCCGCCGCCGCAGATCGTCCGACACGAACCTACTCGGGCGGGATGCGCCAGCGACTCGGCATCGCCCAGGCCCTCATCGGCAGGCCGCAAGTGCTGCTGCTCGACGAGCCAGCCAGCGCGCTCGACCCGATCGGCCGGCGCGACGTGCTCGATCTCATGGAAGGCCTGCGCGGGCAGGCGACGATCTTCTACTCCACGCACATCCTCGACGATGTCCAACGCGTCTCCGACCATGTCGCGATCCTCGACCAGGGGCGCCTCGTTCGCGCCGCGCCCACGCAGGAGCTGCTCGGCAGCTTCACCCGCGATCGAGTGAGAGTCGTGGTCCGCGGTGTCTCCGACTCGACGGCCGGCGGTCTCGCCGCACTCCCCGGTGTCGTATCCGTCGAGCTCGAGGGCCGCGATCGTGATCAGGCGACGTTCCTGATCCAGGCGCGTCCCGGCCAGACCGACGCGGTCCAGCGAGCTGTGACCCGCTACGCGGTCGAATCGGATCTCACCCTCGTCTCCAATGCCCCCGAGCAGGCCGACCTCGAAGAGGTCTTCCTCCGGCTCATCGACTCCAAGGAGCGTGCCGCATGAACGCTGTAACCCTCGACCCTTCTGCCGTCCGAGACGCGGACCTGCGCCGTTCGCACCTGCTCGGCCTCGGCAACCTCGTTCGCAAGGACCTCTCCGAGTGGCTCCACGGCAAGCGCCCGTGGGTCGTCCTCGGGGTCACGACCTTCGTCTTTGCGCTCGCCGCCGCCAATGCCCGCATCACCGAGTGGGCGGCCCGATCGTTCCCGGCCGACCCCGGCGACGGGCCGGCCAAGGTCCTGTCGCTGCAGCCGCTCGACAACCTGGTCTTCGCGATCGGCACGCAGTTCATCGTCCTTGCGGTCATCTTCGCGACGATGAGCCTGCTCCTCGCCGAGCGCGACAGCGGGACGCTGGCCTGGACGATCTCGAAGCCGGTCTCGCGGACGAGCGTCCTCGTGAGCAAATGGCTGACCTCGACGCTCATCCTCTGGGTGGCCGCGGTCGTCATCCCCCTGACGCTCACGACAGCGCTCGTGACCCTCCTGTATGGCCTCCCCGATCTCGCCATCGTGATCGCCCTCGGAGTCACCCTGATCACCGTGCCGGCTTTCTTCGTGGCCGTCGCGCTGACTGCCGCGACATTCGTTCCGAGCCAGGCCGCCGTTGGCGCGATCGCCGTAGCCGTCTTCGTGGCGCCGCAGATCGTCGGTGGCGTCGTCCCGGCCCTGACACCCTTCTTCCCGGGTTCGATCTTCGACTGGGCCGTGGCAATCTCGACCGGCGGTCCAGCATCCCTCGTGACGCCCGTTGCATGGCTCGTCGGCGTGGCCGTCCTGTTCGCTGTGGCTCAACGGCGACTTGACTCGATGGACATGTAGCTGGTGAAACGGTGGTGCCGATCGCGGTACTGACCGGACATCGAAGGCCCTCGGATCGTCTCCGGGGGCCTTTCGATGCCTGGGTGTGCTTGCAGGATCAGGGGCACGCATCCGTGATCTCGAGTGAACGCGACCCATGGTCAGGTGACAGGGTCGTCGTCACTACCGTCACCGCGGGTCGACCAGGCCTGGAGTGCCTCCGCATAGCCGTATGACCGGGGGCTGTCGGACCTCGTTGGGTTGCTGTCGACACGGAGCGAGGTGGTCCGAGCCCTCTGGGCGCGCCACGACGTCACTTGCACCGGGGCGGTACGAAGCGTTTCCGCCACCCGCTCGTCGGCGACCTCACGCTCCGCTTCGAGACCTTCGCCCTGCCCGCCGATCCGGGGCTTGCCGTGGTGATGTACTCCGCCGAGCCGGGATCACCCTCGGAGGAAGCCCTGCATCCCGGAGCATCCTCGCGGACGAGACACAGCCGTCGCCTGCCGATTGCCCGATCGTCTGACCGAGCCAAATGCGGGCGTATGATCGGGGGCGTGGTTCGAATCGCGAGCCCGACCTTCGTCGGCCGCGGCGCCGAGCAGGCGGCACTCGACGAAGCGCTCGACTCAGCCGCGGAGGGGAACACCACCACCGTCCTGATCGGAGGGGACGCCGGTGTTGGCAAGTCACGCCTTCTGGACAACTGGAACGCGGGCGCGCGCGGGCGGGGGGCAAGGATCTCCTCGGGGGCATGCCTCGACCTCGGCGAAAGCGGTCCCGCGTATGTCGCCCTAGTTCAGGCGTTCCGCGACCTCATTCGGCCATTGGCTCCCTCGGCTGTCGATTCACTCGTTGGAACCGACCGATCGACCCTTGCCCTTGTCATCCCGGAGCTCGTCGTTGACACCGGACCGGCCGACAAGGGACAGCGGTCGACGCCGATCGCCCAGGTCCGGCTGTTCGACCGGCTCGTCCGAGTACTGGAACGGGCGTCGTCGAACGGACCGCTGGTACTGGAGCTCGAGGACATCCACTGGGCCGATCTGTCGACACGCGCCTTCCTTCAGTATCTCGTCGCCAACAGTCGAACCGCAAAGCTCTTGATCGTCGCCACGTTCCGCGCCGAGGAGGCCGGTCGCGAGGATCCGGTGACGTCCACGCTGCGCCAGGTTGCTCGCCATCCGGGCGTCAGGCAGATCGATCTCCTTCCGTTTGATGCCGATGAACTCCGGCAGCAACTCCTTGGGATCCTCGGGAAAGCCCCGACCAGGCGCCTGCTGGCGACCATACACGCGCGATCAGAAGGTAACGCCCTGTTCGTTGAGGAGCTCATCGCGTCGGGCGACCCGGCCGTCGAACTTCCTTCCTCGATCGGTGCGGCGTTGCTCGCGCGGACTGCCGGGCTCTCGTCATCCGCGCTCGCGACGCTCCGAGTTGCGTCGGTTGCCGGGCGAACGACGCCGTACGATGTCCTGCTGTCGGCGACAGGTTTCCCCAACGATCGCCTTGATGCGGCCCTCCGCGAGGTCGTCGGCGCGAACATTCTCCAACCCGAGCACGCCGGCGAGCGGTACCGCTTCCGCCACGCCCTGCTTCAGGAGGCGATCTACCAGGACACCCTTCCCGGGGAACGGCGCCGGCTGCACGCCGCAGTGGCCGAGGCACTGGCACGCGACACTGCGGACTCCCTCGACGATCCGGAGGCCGCGTCTCAGCTCGCCTATCACTGGTTCGAGGCGAGGGATCATGATCGCGCCCTCCTAGCTTCCCTCGCGTCCGGCGACACGGCTATGCGTCAGGCGGCCTATGCCGAGGCGCTCCATCACTACGAGCGGGTCCTCGAGCAATGGGACGCAGCCCCGCTCGCCCGTGCGGGTCTAAGGCACGTGGACATTCTTGAGCGAGCGAGCCGCAGCACGTTCCTCGTCGGCGATCCGCATCGCTCGATTGAATACGCGCGAAGAGCTCTTGACGAGCTCGAGAACACGGATGACACGATCCTGCGGGTGCGCCTGATCGACCAGATCGCTCGCGCGTTGCATTGGTCGGTCCGTGAAGACGAGGCCGTCGAGTACGAGCTGCGACTTGGCGCGATTGAACCGCACGGCTTGCCCGTTCGCGAACAATTGATGGTCCTGGAATCCCGGGTCCACGCGTTGCGCTGGAGGGGCGATCCTGCAGCTACCGTGACCGCGCTGGAGGCCCTGCGTCTTGCCGATACCGTCGATGACCCAGAATTGAAAGCCGATGCCCACATGACGATGGCCTGGACCCTGTTCGAATCCCGGGATTTCCACGCTGCCATCGGCGAGGCTCAGCAGGCAGGAAGGTTCGCCTCCGTCCGCGGAGATGCCGAAACCGAGGTTGAAATCCCTCGAGCTTGTCTACTTGGCGCACCAATGCGCCGGACAGCATGAGATGGCGATCAAGGCAGCCCGGGCAGCACGAGCCTATGCCAATGAGGTCGGCCTGGCTGAGTGGGAGGGGCCGTCGGCGTCGGTCGCCGAATCTGAGGCGCTCTGTGAACTGGGACAAATCACCGAGAGCACCCAGGTCATTGAGGCGGCATTGCTGGATCCCCCAGCCAATCGGGCGAACCTACGCCAATTCCACCTGATTGCCGCCCAAGTTTCGATGATCCGCGGTGCAACCAGCGAAGCTGCTACCCACCTGGAGGAGGCACGAGACCCGGAAGCGACAGTCGACGAAGAGAACACGCGCGGCTGGTTGGCGACCGCCAAGGCGGAACTTGCCATCTCCGAAGGGCGGCTCGACGATGTGCGAGCCATCGTCGATTTTGCCGCCTCGGCTATCTCACGAACGTCGCCCTTCTCGGTGAAGGGCGAGGCCATCTGGGGGTTGGTCGAGATCGGCCTGGACGCGGAGGCGGCGCGTGCCGAGGCGGTCCGTGCCGCAGGCGCTGAACAGGCCATCGGGGAGGTGAAGACCGTCGCGAGGACGTTGCTCGGCTACGTGAAGGAAGTCCGACGTCGACGAGACGAGGCCGGGGTCAAAGACGGCGGCATGGGCAGCGCCTACGAGGCTGTGATGGAGGGTCATCTCGCGAGGATCGAGGATCGCGACGATCCCGGACTGTGGGCTGTTGCCTCCGAGATGTTCCCGCCCCGGTCGCCTCGCGCGCTCGCGGCTCGCTATCGCCAGGCCGAGGCGATGCTTGCGGGGGGCGTTTCGCGGGCGGAGATTCGAGCCGTCATGGCCGAAGCGCACACGGCCGCTGTCGAGATCGGCGCGCGGCCCATCGCCGGTCGTTTCGAGTCGCTCGCCCGGCGCGCCCGGATCGACCTGCGACCGGCGGCGGCGTCTCCCTCATCGGAGGTCGGCGTTGAAGCTGATGAGCCGCAAACGCCCGGGACGGTTGCCCTCCGCGAACGTGGGTTGAGCGACCGCGAGATCGAGGTCCTGACGCTTGTCTCGGCCGGCTTCTCGAACCATGACATCGGGGCACGCCTTTACATCAGCGACAAGACCGCCAGCGTCCACGTGTCGCACATTCTCCGAAAGCTCGACGCGGCCACCCGAACCGAGGCAGCGACGATTGGTGTTCGGCTCGGTTTGCCCGAAGTCGAGCAGGACTGGCGACCCGCCTGAGGCGGACAGCAAAGACGCCGCCCCGAACCCGGGGCGGCGTCTCTGCGACGGCGTCCGCCGATCTGATCAGCGCAATTCGCGCGACGCGAACGTCACCGCGGAATGAGCCTCCCGTGGCCACCCGAACTGGGCCGGTCCGGCGCGCTTCCGGGCGGACCCTGATTGACGACGACCGGCAGCGCACCGGCGGCCGGAGCCGTTTGGGGCCTCGTGGTCGTTAGCTGGCCGAAGGCCAGGACGACCGCAAGAACGACGACCAGCGCGACTGCGACAACCGCGGCGCCAATCTGGCGGCTACCCAAGGTGATCTGGACGGAGCGAGCGGAACCCGACATGGAACCTCCTGCGGTGTCGGACTGGGCACGAATGATTCGAGCCTCTCGCCGGCATCTCTTGATGTCGTCATCCTCAATTCGAGGGATCGCGACGTAATCCGGCACAGGCCCCACGCGGCGTGCATCGCGGCCTCAAAGTCGTCATCTGCCAGCGGCGAGGGCCTTATCGACCAGGCGCGATGCGCTCATGACGGAGTCCGCAAGCAAGCCCGAACCTCGTCGGGGTGGCGCCAGAAGGCCGGGCTCGGGGCGTCCGGCGCCCGGGCTATAGTTGCCGTTACCGGGCGGGAGTAGCTCAGTTGGCAGAGCGGCAGCCTTCCAAGCTCAATGCCAGGTCATGCCGGGTGAGGCAAGGGTAGAGCTGCTGCGGCCGAGATGTGAAGCTAGCCAGGCCGGTGATTGAGGCGAGCCGGCCGGTCCCCCGCGTCGCGTCGGAGCGCGCATCAGTCAGCCATCCGGCCTGGGAGCACCTAGTGCTGGCGCAGCGGCGTCCCGGCTACCCCTGGGGGAACAGGGTTCACGCGAACGCGACGCCCAACCAGCCAGCGACCTGCTCACGCGTCGGAACGCGGCCTGCGAGCACGACGGTGCCGTCGATGACGAGCCCGGGCGTCGACAGGACCCCTCGCGAGGCGATCTCACCGTAGTCGGTCACATGCCGGACCTCGGCATCGATGCCGGCGGCGGCGACGACCTCCCGCACGACCTTCTCCGTGTACTGGCACTTCTGGCAGCCGGGACCGAGCACTTCGATGACGCGCATGGCGTCTCCTTTCAGGCGTACAGGGCGTTGAACAGGTAGCCGACGAACAGGATCCCGACGGCGACGACGCCGGCGAAGACCGCGATGAGCTGCGGCTTCATGACCCGCCGGAGGATGACCATCTCCGGGAACGACAGGGCCGTGATGGCCATCATGAACGCGAGCGCCGAGCCCATCGGCAGGCCCTTGGCGATGAGCACCTCGATGATCGGGATGGTCCCGGCGGCGTTGCTGTAGAGCGGCACGCCAAGGAGGACGAGGGCAGGCACCGCGAGCGGGTTGTCACTCCCGCCGATCGACACGACGAGGTCGGTCGGGACGAACCCGTGGATGACCGCACCGATGCCGATCCCGACGAGCACGAATGGCAGGACCTTCCAGACAAGGCTGCGCGTGGAGGTCCAGGCGTCGCGGAGCCGGTCCTCGAGGGTCAGCTTCATCTCGATGGGGCGGGCGCCACCCGCCTTGATCTCCCAGACGTACGGCTCCACGTAGCGTTCGAGGTGGAGGCGGCCGATGATCAGGCCGGCGACGATCGCCACAGTAAGGCCGGCGACGATGTACATCAGGGTGACGGCCGGACCGAACAGGCCCCACAGCAGCACGATCGCGATCTCGTTGACCATCGGCGAGGCGATCAGGAAGGCAAAGGTGACCCCGAGCGGGACGCCGACCTCGACGAAGCCGATGAACAGCGGGACCGCCGAGCAGGAGCAGAAGGGGGTAACGACCCCGAACCCCGCGGCGGCCATCGTCCCGGGCAGCACACCGCGGCCGGCGAGCGCCGACCGGACGCGCTCGGGCGACACGTACGAGCGCAGGAACGACACCAACGTGACGATCCCGGTCAGGAGGAGCAGGACCTTGGGCACGTCGTACAGGAAGAACGCGACGGCATCGCCGAGCTGCGAGCCCTCCTGCAGACCGAGCAGGTCGTAGGCGACCCAGTTCGCCAGCGGCAGCGTGATGAACCACGCGATCAGCCACGCCACGACCGCCAGGGCGACACCGGGCCAGAACGGGAAGTGGGTCCGATGGACGGCGAGGGTCGTCATCGCAGGAGGCGCTGGAACGACGCGAGCGCCGTCGCGCAGGCGGTCTCGTCGCGCTCGTAGTAGACCCAGCGGGCGTCGACCATGTGGCGGCTCGCTCGGACCAGGCCGGCGCGGCGTAGCTTCGCGAGGTGGTTGCTGACGTTGTTCTGGCGCTCGCCCAGGGCTGCGGCCATCTCGCACACGCAGTGCGGGCCGGAACCCAGGATGGCGATGATGCCGGCCCGGATGGGGTCGCCCAAGAGGGCGGCCGTCGCGGCCACGTCGGTGACCTCGGGCGGCGTGACCTGAAGGCGCAGCTCGGGCAGGATCGGCAGCTCCGTCCCGGTGGCCATCACGCCACCTTCGCGACCGGCTGGGAATGTCTCATCACCCGATGAACATCACACCAGCGGGTGAGGTACCGCATGTGGCGTTCGGCCCCATCGCGCAGGCCCGATGGCATCAGGCGGAGGCAGTCAGGCGGTCGGCCGCAGGTAGCGATAGACGAGCGCTGCGCCCATGGCCCCGATCGGTGGCGCCACCAGGTAGATCCACAGGTGCGAGAGGTCGCCGCTGACGACCGCCGGCCCGATCGAGCGGGCTGGGTTCATCGAGGCGCCACTGACCGGCCCGCCGACCAGCGCTCCGAGCGCGACGGCACCGCCGATCGCGATCGCTGCAGCCTGGCCCACGGCCCGCGTGTCCGTGGCGACCGCGACGATCACCAGCATCAGGAAGAACGTCAGGACAGCTTCCCAGACGAGTGCCTGCGCGTCGCTGCCGGACGGCTGGGTGACCCCCAGAGGAACATCGCCAAGAGTCAGCCGCAGAACGGCGGCAGCGGCGATCGCTCCGGTGATCTGTGCCGTCCAGTAGGGCAAGACCCGATTGACCGGGAAGTGCCGGCCGACCGTGAAAGCGGCGGTCACAGCAGGGTTGAAATGCGCGCCCGAGACGTGGCCGAGCGCATAGATCATCGCCATGATCGCGAGACCGAAGGCGGCGGCGACGCCGGCCTCGCCGAGCTGTCCGACGGCGATCGCGCCGCACCCCGCGAAGACCAGGGCGAACGTCCCGATCGCCTCGGCGACCAAGGCGGGACCGATCGTCGGTGGCTTCAACCCGCGATCGAGGCGCGCCGACCGCGGCCGGCGGCGCGCAGGGCGACCTCGACGACGGGCCGGATCCGCTGGTTCAGCTCGAGGTAGGTGCGCTCGAAGGCGCCGCGGCGCTCGGCGTCGCTTCCGTCGACTTCCGCCGGATCCTCGAGGCCCCAGTGCATCGAGTTGTACGACCCGGGAAACACGGGGCACGTCTGTCGCGCCCGGTCGCAGACCGTGATCACGTAGTCGAACGACTGCCCGGCGAACTCGTCGACCGACTTGCTGCGAGCGCTCGTCCAGTCGATCCCGGCGTCATCGAGCACCTGCACGGTATACGGGTTCACGCCCTTGGGCTCGGTCCCGGCTGAATGGACCTCGAAGTCCCGGCCACCCAAGCGGCCAAGGACGGCTTCGGCGATCTGGCTGCGGGCGCTGTTGCCCGTGCACACGAAGAGGACGCGGATGGGCGCGTCGGACATCGGTCGTTCCTTTCGTCGTCCGCGGGCGCGCCCGGCGGCGGTGATGCTCTCCTCGAGGTCGATCAGTTCGGCGTCGAGACGGTCCAAGTCGTCGCGCTGGCGGGCGATCTGCGCCCGTTGCTCGACCAGCAGCGGGCCGAGGTCACGATCGACTTCGCCATGCTCCAGGCACAGCCGGGCCATCCGCCCGGCGTCCTCGGCCCGAGCCCGAGACGTCGCAGGCTGACGACGAGCCGCAGACGCGCCAGGTCTTCCTCGGCGTGCTCGCGATACCCGTTCGGCTGTCGCGTGGCCGGCGGCAGGATGCCGACCGACTCGTACCAACGAACGGCCGAGGGGGCGATCCCGACTCGCTGCGCAAGCTCGGAGACCCTCATCGCCGAAACGCCATCACCTGAGAGCGACCGACAGAACGATGATCGTGACCGCCACGATGACCGCCGTCGCCAGCCCAGACAGGAGGTGGCGGCGGGCCACCTCCTCCGACGAGAGGTCCACGCGAGTCTGGCGTCGTACCCGCCTGGTCATCGCTCAAGGAACGGCCACGGTGGGGTTCGTATAGCCGCGCGCCTCGCGCAACTGGTCGGCGAAGACGTGGGGCAGGTCACTGGCCAGGATGGCCTGTGCAGTCCGCTCGATGTCGTACACGACGCGGCGGAAGGTCACCGCCCGGGGTCGTCGAGGACGGCCTCGAGCGCAGGCAGGTTCGAGTGGATGTCGGAGAGGAAGGCCAGTCGCATACCCGGACCGTACACCTTCAAGCCACTTGAAGGTCAAGGCGGCGACCGACGGACTTGCACCGGCTCGCTATCGCCGCTCGAGCGCTACACCGTGGATGCTTGCCTCGGGAGTCTCAACGCCGCACGTGTCGGTGCGTCGGCGGGCCCCTCCTAGACGGCAAGCCCAACGAGCAACAGGGCTCGTCGTTCGACGTCCGCCCGGGTCGGCGGCACGCCGGAGCTGATGCATTCCAGCACCACGCCGTCAAGGAGAGCTGCGAGCGCACGAGCGGTCGTCTCCACGTCAAGTACCTTTGGGAACTCGCCCGCTGCGACGCCCTCCTGGAGCATGACCGTCGTGACGGTCGCGATCCGTTCTCGTCGCTGGGCGACCATGTCGCGGATCAGGGGCTTGCGTGACGCCGCCGCCCAGGCCTCGGCAAGGAACGCCGGCACGCCAGGTGCCTCGATCGTGTACCGATACCAGCCGGCGATCGCGCGGCTGAGCTTGGTCCGGGACGAGCCGTCTGATCGGATGTCCTGGAGCACTGCGTAGCTCTCCGCCTTGTTCGCCGCGAGGATGGACTCGCGGATGAGTTCGTCCTTGCTCGCGAAGTACGTGTAGATCGAACCGACCGACAGACCAGCGGCGCGGGCGACGTCGTGCGTGGTCGCCTCATGGAACCCCTTTGCGACGAACACCTCGCGCGCGGCCCGAAGGATCGACTGCCTTGTGGCTGCCTCTCGTTCGGCGGTGATCCTCGGCATCCGGCTCGTCCTCGTCTACTCACGGTGAATGACCGCTCACTCATCATGAACGATTGACGTTGATGGCGAATGTGCCAAATGGCACTGGAAAGAAACTGAACGCTCATTCATTATACAGTCATCGGAGATCCAATCTGGAGGAATCGTCCATGACAACAACCACCAACGAAGCCACGACCCGGGCAGCCATCAGCGATCGCGTCGACACGATCGGGTGGGGCCTGTTGTTCATGGCGATCGGTGCCGTCAGCCTGATGCCGGCGATGCCCGACGGAGCGTGGCTGATCGCGGCGGGGATCGTGCTGCTTGGGGCGAGCGCGGTCCGTGCCTGGATGGGACTCGGTGCATACGGCACCACCATCGTGGTCGGGGTGGTCGCTCTGTCCGCGGGCATCTTCACGGTCGCCGGTCTCACGACCGAGGTCGGTCCTCTCGTTCTGATCGTGCTCGGCCTGGCGCTGGTCGTCGGAGCGCTCTATCGGTCACAGCGGAGCGATGTCGCCCCGCTAGCGTCCACCAACTAGGAGGCCCACATGTCCATCCCGATGCGAGACCGGATCGCGACGGTGCTCGTCGCGATCGCGACACTCGTCTATGTCCTCTGGTTTGCCGGCTACCTCGGTGCGCTTACCGCCAGCTCGGTTGCGCTGATCGTCCTCGCGCTCGGCTTCATCGCCTCAGCCTCCGCGGTCGTCCCGGGGTTCGCGGCGCTGCTCACTGGATCCAAGCCCTACCTGGCTCTCGCCTCGCTCGGAGGCCTCGTTGCGCTGGTATGCGGCGCAATCACCGTCACCCAGGCGACCGAGGAGACGCTCGCCATCCTCGTGTTTGCCACGATCGGTCTCTGGGCGGCCGCGACCGTGCGGCACGGCATCAGTCATGAGGCGAACCTGGCGACCGGCTGAGGCAGCCGCGATCCCACCCGAGGCAAAGAGGCGACCCGCCCTCTGACGGGTCGCCTCTGAGCACTATCGATGGCGATGGCCTGAGGCCCTAGCGGGGCCACTCACGCGATTGGGTTCACGACGACGCCAGTCGGCTCTGCGAAGCCGCGTCGACGTACAAGCGCGGCGTGCCGTGACGGCGGCTGCGCGCGTCAGGTCCAGCTTGATGTGCCGCCTGGGAAGGGTGTTGCCGCGTTGTTGTTGGCGCTCAGGTAGAGGGACCAGGGTTCGGATGGACGGGATGCATCAGGGTCGAGCGCTTGGTGCCCTCGAGCGCGAGGGTCGTCGAGGAACGCTTGGTACACTTCGCGAACTGGCGCGGCCGAGGGAAGCCCGGCGGGGCCGACTAGTCGTCAACCCCATCAAATTCTTTCGCCGTCGCCTCGGGCGGGAGTAGCTCAGTTGGCAGAGCGGCAGCCTTCCAAGCTGCATGTCGCGAGTTCGAACCTCGTCTCCCGCTCCAATCACTCCGAGCCGTGCGTGAAGCGACGGATCGACTGGCTGAAGATGAGCCACAGCGTCATCCGATAGCCAGAAGGGCTGGGTCGCCGAAGCCCTTCCGATGACGCACGGTCGACTCAACCCGGCGTCAGGCGCACGAGCTCGGCGTCGATGGCGACAGCCGCCTCGTCGACCGTGCCAAGGCGCAGCTCGATGTGGGCGTCGGCGGCCCCGATGAGCATCGCGTTGTACGGGATGTCGTGGGCGTCGCCGGAACCCCGGAAGTCGCTCCGGAACAACACCACGGGCTTCTTCCTGGCATAGGCGTAGCCGCACTCCCAGCACGTCCCTGAATCGGGGTCGGCGCCGTCCATGATCGCGACCACGCCATCGGCCCAGTCGAGGCCCTCGAGGTCCTTGAGGAAGATCGCCTTCCCGGTCCGTTCCGACGCCGGGTTCTCCTGCGGTACCAGGACCTCGTGCCCGGCAGCGCGCAGGCGCGTCGCCAGCTGGACGTTGAACTCGCGCTCCGGCGTCGTGAACAGTGGCCCGGCGAGGTAGATCTTCACGTCAGGTCACCCGCACTCCCGTGATCGGCCCGACGACAGCCTGCCGCGCGGCGGATCAGGCAGCATTGTCGACGAACGCAGCCGTCGTCCGGAGCCTCACCCAATGACAGACCAGCCGCGCATCGCGGTCGTCGGGAGCACGATGATCGACCTCATCGCCTACCCGCCCCGGGTCCCGGCGGCCGGCGAGACGATCCAGGGTCACGACTTCCAGCTCGGGTTCGGCGGCAAGGGTGCGAACCAGGCGGTCATGGCCCGCCTTCTCGGCGCCGAGGTCGCGATGATCAACGCCCTCGGCGACGACGTGTTCGGCGAGATGACGGTCGCCAACTTCGGGTCGTTCGGCATCGATGGCACGCACCTGACCCGCGTCGCCGGTCCCAGCGGCGTGGCGTCGATCTGGGTGGAGCCGGACGGCACGAACCGGATCATCTGCGTCGCCGGCGCGAACGACGCGATGAACCCCTCCGATGCGGCCCGAGCCGTCATCGAGCTCGCGCCACTTGCGCTCGTGATCGGCCAATTCGAGATCCCGCAGGTCGTGACCGCCGCCGCCTTCGCGGCCGCTCGCTCCGTGGGGGCGGTCACCGTGCTGAACCCGGCGCCGGCCGCCGACATGGACGCGGCCCTGCTGTCGGTCTCGGACTGGGTCATCCCCAACGAGGTCGAGTTCGCCAGGCTGGCCCATGCGTCGAGCGACGCCACCGACGAGGAGATCGCCGCCTTCGCCCGGCGGACCGGGACGCGCGTCGTCGTGACACTTGGAGCGCGTGGTGCGGCTCTGCTCGGTCGGGACGGGACGGTCCACCGGATCCCGGCGCCCGCTGTCGAGGCTTCCGACACGACCGGTGCCGGCGACGCGTTCGTCGGCGCGTTCGCGTACGGTCTGGCCCGAGGTCTCGGTGAGATCGAGGCCGCCCGACTGGGCGTGCGCTGCGCCTCGGACAGCGTGCAGCGACCCGGGACGCAGCGGTCGTTCCCGCGCGTGGTGGCGCTCGGCGAGTTCCTTGCAGAAGCCTGAGGCGACCGCGTCGATCGATGCCCTGCGTCAGGAGGCGAGCACCCGGTAGTCGCCGTGGTAGCGGACCTGGAGCAGGTTGTTGAACAGGTTGAGCATCGTGATGTAGCCGATCAGGAACGACAGCTCGACCAGCTCCGGATCGGTGAACAATGCCTTGACCTCCGCCGCGAGTCGGTCCGGGATCCGGTTCGAGTCCGCCATCGCCGCCCGGGTGTATTCGATCGCCGCGCGCTCGCGCGCGTCGAGGGACTCCGGTTCCGCGATCAGGGTCAATGGCTCGTCGAGGATGTCCGCGATGTCGACGAGATCGCAGTGCGACTCGGTGCAGAACTGGCAGTCGTTGGTCTGGGACGCCGTGATGATCACCAGCTCCTTCACACGGCGCTCCAGCAGGCCACCCGGGTAGACGCTGCCGCCGAAGCCCGCGAACGCGCGGAGGATCTCCGGCCGCAGGCACATCGCCTGGAGCATCTCGACGGGCGGCTTCCCGCGCTCCCAGAGACCGCGACTCTCGTCGAACGACGGGTCGTCCTTGACCGCCTCGAACGCGGCGCGGATCTGGTCCGGGGTGACGGTGACACGCATGCGGGCCCTCCTCCAAGCGTTCGCAGCCTACGGGATTCGCCTACCCTCGGACGATCGTGGACCGATCCGTGCCCTCCCCCGGCGCGTCGTCACCGGCCGTCGCGGCGCGTGTCGCCGAAGCAAGCGGCCGGCTTCGCGATGCGCTCGCCGAGTCGGTCCGGCTGACCCCCGCGGTCGTCGCGGAGGCCGGCCGACTGTCGACCGCGTATCGCTCGACGGATGGCTCGGCCGACCCGGTTCATCTCGCCGACGCTCGCACGGTGGCCGCGTACGCCGCGGCCCGGATGCCGGCCACGTTCGCGGCGATCGCCCGGGCGATGGCGGCGGGCCACGATCGACTGCCGGGGTTCATGCCCGGGAGCGTCCTCGACGCCGGGGCCGGGACCGGCGCGTCGACGTGGGCCGCGCGGGCGGTCTGGCCGACCCTCGAACGCGCGACGCTGATCGAGCGGGAGACGGCGGCGGTCGAGCTCGGGCGGCGGCTGCTCGCCGACGACCGCGCGACCTGGCGGACGGCCGATCTCTCGACGACGGCGCTCCCGTCGGCCGACCTCGTGATCGCCGGGTACGTCCTCGGGGAGCTGGAGCCGGCCACGCGAGCGGCGGTCGTCGCGCGGCTCTGGGCGGCGACCCGTGGCGCCATCGTCATCGTCGAGCCGGGAAGCCGAGCCGGGTTCGAGCGGACCCTCGAGGCCCGCTCGAACCTCATCGACGCGGGAGCCCGGATCGCGGCACCGTGCCCGGGCGACGCCCCGTGCCCGGTCTCCCCGGGTCCGGCGTGGTGCCACTTCCTCGCCCGACTCGACCGGAGCCCGCTCCACCGCCGCGCGAAGGCCGCGACCCGGTCGTGGGAGGACGAGCCGTACTCGTACGTCGTCGCCGCGCGCCCGCCACTCATCGCAGATCCGCGACCGCGCGTCGTCCTCGGCCGTCCCCGCCATCGGCCGGGCGTCGTCGAGCTCCGCGTCTGCGACGACGGCCGGATCGAGACGGTCGTCCGGAGCCGGCGCGACGGACCGGCCTACCGGACCGCGGTCGATCTGGAGTGGGGTGACGCGCTTCCGGACGACCCCCCGTCCGACCCGTGACATTGCGAATTCCACACCGCCACCCGAAGGACGTCACGGCCACGCATCCCCCATTCGGACGATGCCGCTGCGTCCGGCGATCGGGGAGGATGCAGAGGCCCCCGATCCAAGGGGAATCTCACGAGTCCGATGCCCCGGAACATGACGCGTCTTCATCGCCTCACCGCCGCCATCCGCCACCGCCTCTCGCGCGGTGCCGCCGCCCTCCGCCGCCACCCGAGGCCGCTCGCCGCGGGCGTCGGCGTCGTCGCCTTCGCCGTCGTGATCGGTGGAGTGCTCGCGGTGTCGAGCGGCACACCGAAGCCCGCGGCCCCGACCGAGCCCGCGTTCACCGCCCGCAGTGGCTGGACGCTCGCGGACCTCGAGCGTCACATCGAGGCGGGCGACATCGACGCGATCACCGCCGAGCCGGCCGTCGCCGGGACGAGCGGTGGGCTCCTTGCCCGGACGCGGAGCGGCGAGGTCGTCGAGATCGACCTGTCCGTGAACGCGGAGGACGCCGTCTCGGCGCTGACGACGCTCGGCTACGGCAAGCTCCTGACCGCCGAGGCCGCCGGTCTGGCCCATCCCGCGACGGCCGGCCCGAACCCGCTGGCCCTGGTCATCCCCGTCCTCTTCCTCGTCGTGATGATCGCCTTCACCTGGCGGATCCAGCGCCGGTCGACGATCGGGATGCGCGACAGTGGGTCGCGGTTCACGACGATCATGCCGCCCGATCCCGCGGCCGGTACGAGCCCGGCCACGACCGCGGAAGGCGGTCTCCAGCCGGTCGCCCGGGTCACCCTCGACGACGTGGCGGGCGTCGACGAGGCGAAGCTCGAGCTGACCGAGACGATCGAGTTCCTCCGGCAGCCCGAGCGGTTCCGGAAGCTCGGCGCCCGGATCCCGCGCGGGATCATGCTCTGGGGCCCGCCCGGCACCGGCAAGACGATGCTCGCCCGCGCCGTCGCCGCCGAGGCCGGCGTGCCGTTCTACTACGCCTCCGGCTCGGAGTTCGTCGAGAAGTTCGTCGGCGTCGGTGCCCGGCGGATCCGTGACCTGTTCGCCCAGGCCCGCAAGCCCGGCCGCGGCGTCATCTTCTTCGACGAGTTCGACGCGATCGGCAAGGCCCGCGGCGGCCCGAACAGCCACGAGGAGCGCGAGCAGACGCTGAACCAGCTGCTCGTCGAGCTCGACGGCTTCGGCACGACGGACGACGTCATCGTCATCGCCGCCACGAACCGGATCGACGTCCTGGACCCGGCGGTCCTCCGGCCCGGCCGCTTCAACCGGAAGATCCACGTCGGCCTGCCGGACGTGAAGGGCCGCCGATCGATCCTCGACGTCCACGCCCGGAACAAGCCGCTCGCGATCACGACCGACCTCGAGGAGGTCGCCCGAAAGACGTATGGCTTCTCCGGCGCGATGCTGGCCGATCTGCTCAACGAGGCCGCGATCCTGGCCGCTCGCCGAGGCGCCGAGGTGATCGAGCCCGAGGACCTTCACGCCGGCTGGCTGAAGGTCGCCGTCGGGACGTCGCGGCGCCGGTCGATGGACGAGCGCGAGCGGTCGATCATCGCGGCTCACGAGATCGGCCACGCGATCTGCGGCAAGGTCCACGGCGACAAGCGCAAGGTCGAGGAGATCTCGCTGTTCGCCCACGGCGAGGCGCTCGGTGTCACGGTCAGCAGCCAGGAGGACAACGACCTGCCGTCGGAGTCCGACCTCCGGGCGCGGCTCGTCGCCCTGATGGGCGGACGGGCGGCCGAGGAGCTCCTGTTTCACGAGGTGACCGGTGGCGCGTCGAACGACTTCGAGGCCGCCAACCGGATCGCGACCGCGATGGTGACGAAGTGGGGGATGGGCCACGATCCCGACGCGGTCGACGGCGGGATCTCGGGCCGCGGCTCCCTGTCGTTCCTCGTCCCGACGGGTGACCGATCGCTCCCCTCCGACGTCCAGGCCGCAGCGACGCGCGCGATCCGGGCCATCCTCGACGGGGCCTACGCCGAGGCGAGCCGGACCCTCGTCGACCATCTCGAGACGCTCCGCCGACTTGCCGCCTACCTCGTCGAGCACGAGCGAGTCGACGGTGCGACGTTCGACGAGCTGTTCGACGGCCGGCGGGACGTCGCCAACGCCGGCGAAGAGTGGCGCGCCGCCGGGGCGCGGCCGCGGGCGTGGACCGATGTCGTGGACCGGGCCGGGCGACGGCTGAGCGGGGCGCTCCGCCCGTTGGCCGAGGCGAGCCAGCCGCCGATTCCGGTGGCTGCGGCGACCGTCGCCGAGGCACCGGCCGGGACCCCGTCGGAACCGGAGGATGCCGCGGGCGTCGCCGCCTCCGTCGGAGCCGCGGCGATGGCCGCCAACGAGGCGTCCGACGAGGAGCCGTCGGCACTCCTGGACGCGGTGAGCGCGACCCGGATCGAAGAACCCGAGCCCGTCGGTCCGGCCGGCGATGTTGCCGCGTCGACGGTCGTCACGAGTGAGCCCTCGCCGGCGCACGCTGCGGCCGCGCGGCCGTGCGAAGGATCGTCGTGCGGGTCGCACGACCCGCCGCGCGCGACGCGTCGCCGCGGGCTGGCTCTCCCGCGCCGAGCGGTGGCTCCGCTCCGGCGAGCTCGAGGCCGACCGACTCTAGGTCTCCATCGCCCCTCCACGTTCCGTGGACCAACGGCAACGCCGGACCCGTTCGGCCCGATACCCTTTCAGGGTGTCCCTGATCGCGACGACGGACCTGACGAAGCGCTACGGCGGCGGCGTCACCGCGCTCGACGCCCTGACCGTCGAGGTCGAGCCGGGGATCATCGGCCTCGTCGGGTCGAACGGGGCCGGGCAAGAGCACGCTCCTGAAGGTCCTCCTCGGGCTGATCTCGCCGACGAGCGGGAGCGCGACCGTCTTCGGCCTCGACGTCGCGACGAAGGGCGTCGAGATCCGCGAGCTCATCGGCTACATGCCCGAGCACGACTGCCTGCCGCCGGACATGGCTGCAACGGACGTCGTCGCGCACCTGGCCCAGATCTCGGGGCTGCCTCGGACCGCCGCGCGGGAGCGGACCGCCGAGGTCCTCCGCCACGTCGGGCTCTACGAGGAGCGCTACCGGGCGATCGGCGGCTATTCCACCGGGATGCGTCAGCGGGTCAAGCTCGCCCAGGCGCTCGTCCACGATCCGCGGCTCCTGCTCCTCGACGAGCCGACGAACGGGCTCGACCCGGCCGGTCGCGACGAGATGCTCGAGCTCGTCCACCGGACCGGGACCGAGTTCGGGATCGCGGTCATCGTGGCCTCGCACCTCCTCGGCGAGATCGAGCGGGTCTGCGACCACCTGGTGGCGATCGAGGGCGGCAAGCTCCTCCGCTCCGCCCCGCTCGGCTCGTTCACCGAGCGGACCGGGACCCTCGCCGTCGAGGTCGAGGACGGTCGCGACATCCTGGCCGCGCGGCTGACCGCCGCCGGGCTCCAGACGATCATCGACGGCTCGGCGGTCCTCATCGACCTCGTCGACGAGCGGCCGTACGACCTCGTCCGGGACACCGTCGCGGAGCTCGGCCTGCCCCTGGTCCGGATCGAGCAGCGCCGTCACCGTCTCGAGGACCTCTTCCGCGACGATCCGGCGGCCCCCACGCCCGTTGCGGCCCCGGCGGCTCCATCGCCCGTCGCCGCGACTGCGGCCGCGGCAACCCCGCCGGCGGCCGCGTCGACCCCGCCGGCGGCCGCGTCGACCCCGCCGGAGGCCGGAGACGATCGATGACCGAGCCGACCGCTCCCGCGATCCGAACGGGAAACATCTACGACCTCGGCTACCGACGCTACGAGGGGCCGCGGCTCGGACGCAGCCATGCCATCCGATCGCTCGTGATCGACAGCTTCCGCACGACGTACGGGATCGGGCGGGGCCTCCGGGCGAAGTTCGCGCCGGTGATCTTCGGGGCGCTGGCCGTCCTGCCCGCCGTGATCGTCGTCGGCGTCCTGACGCTCGCCGCGCGACTCGGCGCGAGGGAACAGTTCGAGGCCGCCTCGCCGATCGGCTACGACACCTACTACCGGTCGATCGACGCGATCATCGCGCTGTTCTGCGCCGCGCAGGCCCCGGAGCTCTTCTCGCGGGATCAGCGTCACGGGGTCCTCGCGCTGTACTTCGCCCGGGCCCTCCGACGCCCCGACTACGCCCTTGCCAGGCTGGCCGGCTTCGGCCTCGCGCTGGTCGTCGTGCTGCTGTTCCCGATGGTCGTCCTCCTGATCGGTCGCGTCCTCCTGTCGACCGACGTCGGCACGTCGCTCCGCGACGACCTGCCGATCCTGCCCGCCGTCCTCGCCCAGGCGCTGGTCATCACGTGCCTGTTCGGCAGCCTGTCGATGCTCGTGTCGGCCTTCACCCCTCGCCGGGCGTACGCGACGGCCGGGATCATCGCCCTGTTCGTCCTGCCGGGGCTCGTCGCGAGCGCGGTGATCACCCAGGGGTCCGGCGCGCTCGGCGTCGTGCTCGTGCTCCTGAGCCCGGGCACGATCCTCGACGGCACGAGCGCGCTGTTCTTCGGCAACGCCCTGCCCGAGGACCTGTTCTTCTTCGATCTGCCGATCTGGACATTCCTCGCCAGCGCGATCGCGATCACCCTCGTGTCCGTCGCGGTCGTCGTCCGCCGGTTCAGCCGGTTCACGATATGACCGACGTCAGCGGGACCACACCGGCAACCGCGGCCACCCCGGCGGCTGCGGTGAGCGCGCCCGACGCCCCGATCGTGCTCGACCGGGTCTCGCGCTGGTTCGGGAACGTCGTCGCGGTCAACGACATCACGTTCTCCATCGGCTCCGGGGTCACCGGCCTCCTCGGGCCGAACGGGGCGGGCAAGTCGACGCTGCTCCACCTCCTGTCGGGCCTTCTCGAGCCGTCGTCCGGCCAGGTCCTCATCGACGGCCGGCCCGCCTGGCACGACCCGACGATCTACGCGAGGATCGGGCTCGTCCCTGAGCGTGAGGCCGTCCACGCGTTCCTGACCGGGCGCCAGTTCATCGAGCTGGCCGCCCGGCTCCAGGGCCTGCCGGATCCCGCGGCCGCGACCGGGCGCGCGATCGACACCGTGGACCTGGCCGGTGCGGCCGATCGCGCCGGTCGGCGACGTACTCGAAGGGGATGCGCCAGCGCGCGAAGATCGCGGCGGCGCTCGTCCACGAGCCGGCGATCCTCCTGCTCGACGAGCCGTTCAACGGCATGGATCCGCGCCAGCGGCTGCACATGATGGACCTGCTCCGGTCCATGGCCGAGGACGGCCGGACGATCCTGTTCAGCTCGCACATCCTCGAGGAGGTCGAGCGGCTCGCGGACGGGATCCTCGTCATCCACTCCGGCCGCCTCGCCGCGGCGGGCGACTACCGGGCGATCCGCCAGCTGATGACCGATCGGCCGCACACGTTCCGGGTTCGCTCGTCCGACGATCGCCGCCTCGCGGCGGCGTTCATGGCGGAGCCCGCCGTCTTCGGGACGGAGCTTCGCGACGATCGCCTGACGGTCCGGGTCTCGGAGTTCTCCGGGTTCACGAGGAGCGTGGCCCGCGTTGCCCGTGACGCGAACGTCCGGCTCCTCGAGGTCGCCCCGACCGACGACTCGCTCGAGAGCGTGTTCGAGTACCTCGTGAGCCGCCGATGACGGACCGGGACGAGCCATGAGCCGCCTCTCCGCGATGACGGCGATCGGCTCTGTGACCGCACGCGCGCTCATGGGGCGCCGGCGGACGCTCCTGATGCTGCTCGTGGCGGGCGCCCCGGTCCTCCTCGGGATCTTCATCCGGCTCGGCAACGGCGGCCCGCGGCCCAACCGCCTCGAGCCGTCGCTCGAGGGGCTCCTCGTCTCGAGCGTGCTGCCGCTCGTCGCCCTCGTCTTCGGGACGGCGGCCCTCGGCTCCGAGCTCGACGACGGGACGGCGATCCACATCCTGACGAAACCCATCCCGCGCTGGGCGATCATCGTCCCGAAGCTCGTCGTCGCCGGGACACTGTCCGCTGCGATCCTGTTCGCCTCGACGATCCTGTCGGGCGCCCTGATCGGTGGGCTCGGCGCCAACGAGATGGGCGTGACGACGGCCTTCGCGGTCGGCGTGATCGTCGGCTCGTTCGTCTACACCGCGATCTTCATCGCCCTGAGCGCCGTCACGAGCCGCGGACTGATCATCGGGCTCGCGTACGCGCTCCTGTGGGAGGGCCTGCTCGCGGGCGCGCTGCCCGGAACGCAGCTCCTCAGCGTCCGCGAGTACGTCCGTGGGATCGTCGCCGCGCTCGCGCCACCCGAGACGCTGACATCGGTCGTCGGGAGCCAGGGCTTCCTGTACGCCGGGATCGCGCTGGTCGTGATCACGGCGCTTGCGTCCTGGCGGCTCGGCGTCTACCAGGTCCGATCCGCCGAATAGACCTCGATTCTCGTGCCACGTGGGTCCCGGTCGTCGAGGGACCAACGGGTATCTGGCAGTGCGGCCGCCTCGGGCGCACGATGGCGACCGAGATGCCTGTCGAGCTGATCGTCTTCACGGCCGATCGCCGCATCAGCGGCTCGATTCCGCTCGCCGACGACCGGCTGAGCGACATGCTCAACTCCGTCCCTCGGATCGTCATGCGCGGCTCCGAAGTCCAGGACCTCCTGATCGGCGTGCCGCCGCAGTTCGCCGACGTGACCGTGGCCGTGGGCTCGATCGTCGCAGCGCTCGTCAGCGGCCGCCGCGGCGTCGAGACGCGCCGGCGCCGCACGGACGTCCAGCGGGTCACACTCGGGATCGTTCGCTACGTCGTCCGCGGCTGGCTCCACATCCCGACCGGGGTGTCCATCGACCCGGGCTGGCGCGACCCGGCCACGGTCCTGGCCGGACGTGACGTGCTTGTCCCGCTCACCGACGCGACGATCACCTACGAGAAGGGCGTGGAGCAGGTCACGGAGTCGTTCGAGACGATTCTGATCAACCGCTCGCAGGCGACGTGGATCGAGGTCGACGACGGGTCCGGCGGCGATGCGAGCGACCTCTTCGAGGAGCCGCCGAAGGTCTACCACGCCGCGATGGCGAAGGACTTCACCGGCGCGACCTGATCGCCGATGGCCCGTGCGGCTCCGCCGGCCTCGCGGGCTCCTCGCCTTGCCCCATCCTCGCTGTTCAGGCGTGGCTCACCCACACGCATCCACGTCCTGGCGCGCCCGGCGTGTGCTCCGCCCACGGATGCCCGGCCCGGCATTCGATCGCCCGCATGACGCCCTGCGCCGCGCGTCCTCGCGTGTGCCACCACCACGCCTCGGGAACTCGGCGTGCGGGCGGGTGCGGACGGGCGGCGCGGGCGAGCCGGAGGCCCGCTCCAACCCGGTCAGCCCTCCGTCGGGACCCCGAGCACGCTGAACCCCGCGTCGACGTAGATCACCTCGCCGGTCACCGCGGATGACAGGTCGGACGCGAGGTACACCGCGGTCCGCCCGACGTCCTCGATCGTGACGTTCGCGCGGAGCGGCGCGATGTCGGCGAACTCCCCGTACATCTTCTTGAACCCGCCGATGCCGGCCGCGGCCAGCGTCCGGATGGGGCCCGCGCTGATCGCATTGACCCGGATCCCGTCCGGCCCGAGGTCCGCGGCGAGGTAGCGAACCGACGCCTCCAGTGCCGCCTTCGCGACGCCCATCACGTTGTAGTTGGCGACGACCTTCTCGGCGCCGTAGTAGGTCAGCGTGAGGATCGACGAGCCACGGTGGAGGTGGGGCAGGGCAGCCCGCGTCAGGCCGACCAGGGAGTACGCCGACACGTCGTGGGCCAGCGCGAATCCGTCGCGTGACGTGTCGACGAACCGGCCGCTCAGGTCCTCGCGCTTCGCGAATGCGAGGGCATGGACGAGGATGTCGAGGCCGTCGTGGGTCGCGCCCCAGCGGGCGAAGACGCGCTCGATGTCCTCGTCGTGCTGGACGTCGCACGGCTCCACGAACGTCGACCCGATCGAGGTCGCCAGCGGCCGGACCCGCTTCTCGATCAACGACTCGACCGACGAGAAGCCGACCTCGGCGCCTTCCGCGTGGAGCGCCCGGGCGATCCCCCAGGCGATCGAGTGGTCGTTCGCCACGCCGAAGATCAGCGCCCGCTTGCCCTCCAGGAGTCCCATGCCTGCCCTCCGCTGGCCGCCGGTCCGCGGCTCGCGGCGAGCATAGCGACCGACCGGGAACCCGCGCCTACTGCGGCTGGGTCACCCGCACGTCGTCGAAGGCGGCCTCGACGATGCCGTTCGTCCCGACGTCCGTCGCCGAGAACCGGATCCGCACCGTCTGGCCGGCCCACGCCGAGAGGTCGATCGAGGCGAGGTGCCACCCGGCGTTGCGCTCCACGGACGCGCCCCGCGCCAGGAGAACGGTCGTCGCGACTCCGCCGGCGTCGAGCACCTCCGCGCGGAACTCGTCACCCGAGCGCGCGGTTCGGTCGTGCGCGAACGACCACCGGAACTGGAGCTTCTGGTGGGCCGTACCGGGAAGAGCGATCGTCGGCGAGGTCACGCTGGTCCGGCCGCCGTCCAGGTCGTACGACGCCGCGGACGACCCCGCGGCCGTTCCGGTCACGAACGCCGAACGACCCGACGGGACGCTGTCGGGCTGCTTCCGCCCCGAGGCCGTCGAGGTGGGATACGGATTGCCGCGCTGCCAGCGCCCGGCCGTCGCGGTGTCGGTGCCGTCCAGGTTGATCCGCCAGCCGCGATTGACCTCGAGGTCGTCGTCGAACGCACCGCAGCGGGCGATCCTGGTCGCCGTCCCGAGCACGGCCAGCGGGCACGCCGCCCGCTCGATCAGGTACAGGACGGCCTCCTTGTTGCGGCCGGTCTCGGAGGCGATCAGGGAGTCGTCCGGATAGTCCTTGACGGACATCTCGAACGTGTAGGCGAAGATCCGGTATGTCCCGTACTCGTAGTCGCGCGTCGTGCCGGACGTCAGGTACAGGTCACTCGCCTGCTCCGGCTTGTACCTGTTGGTGGACGCCATGTGCCGGCCGATGATCACGAGGGCGTTGTGGTCGTCGCGCGTCATGTCGCTCGGGAGGTTCGCCATCGTGTAGCCGTACGGCCACATCACCAGCCGGCCGGACTCGTGGAACGTGATCGCCGTCCGGATCTGCTGCCGGCCGTTGACGACCCGGCCGGCGAGGAAGTCGCGGACGTTGCGCGCCTCGGGCGTGGAGAACGCGGACGGCCCGGTGTAGGTGATCGCCCGCGGGTTCCGGCTCGTCCGTCCTTCGGCGATCCCCCAGCGGTATCCGAAGTTCCGGTTGATGTCGGTCCCGATGGCCGTTGTGCCCTTGTTCGGCTGGCGGTTCTTGCGCCAGAAGTGGAACCTGCCGCCGGCGATGTCGTATTCGGCGCCGTCCGGGTTGACGGCCAGGATGATCCAGACCTCGCGCGTGTCGACGATCTTCGTGATCCGGGGGTCCTTGCCGTAGCCGTCCACGAGCCAGTGCATGATCTTCATGGTCATCTCGAGACCCATGTGCTCGTCGCTGTGGGTCAGGCCGTCGAACAGGACCTCGGGCTCGTTCTCATCGGTGGCGACGTTGTCCGAGATCTTCACCGCCCAGATCGTCCTGCCCTGGTAGCTCTTGCCGATCGAGACGCGCTCGGCGATCGTCGGATGGGCGGCCGCGACGGCGGCCACATCGGCGGCCATCTCGGCGTAGGTGTGGTAGCCCTCCCATCCCTTCGGGAAGTCGGCCGCAGCAGCCGAGGCGGGCGCTGCGAGCGTTGCCAGGAGGACAACGAGGAGGCCGGCGAGGCCGGCCGCCCTGGGGGCGCGTCGCGTTCCGGTCATGGCGTCAGGATGACCGACCCGCGCAACCCGGCCAACCCAGACGATCGTCCCGACCGCAGCGGGGCGCCCGCGGGCGCCGCCGGGCGCCGCCGGGCGCCGCGCTAGACTGGCCGCAATCTTCCCGAGACCCACCGCTCCCGAGGTTTCCGACCGATGACGACCGAGTCGCAGCCGCGTCTCAAGATCACCTACGCGACCCTCCGCGCCGACAACGAGCAGCTCCATCGCGAGTACGAGGCGGGCCTCGCCGAGGCGAAGACGCTCCTCGACGGTCACCATCGCAACCTCGTCGACGGCCGTGAGCGAGACGGGCAGGGGGAGTTCACCGTCCACAGCCCGATCGATCGCGACATCGTCCTCGGGCCACTTCGCGACCGGCACGCGCCAGGACGTGAAGGACGCGATCGCGGCCGCCCGACGCGCCCAGCCGGCCTGGTTCGCCCTCGGCTGGGAGCGCCGGATCGAGATCCTGAAGCGCGCCGCGGAGCTGATCAGCGAGCGCCAGATGGTCTACGGCGGGCTGATGGCGATCGAGGTCGGAAAGACCCGGATCGAGGCCCTCGGCGAGGTCGAGGAGGCGGCTGACCTGATCCGCTACTACGCGAAGACGGCCGAGGACAACCAGTTCTACGAGCACCCGATGGACAGCCTCGGCGACACGGCCGTCCATACGAAGTCGATCCTCCGGCCGCACGGCGTGTTCGCCGTGATCAGCCCGTTCAACTTCCCGATGGCGCTGTCGTGCGGTCCGTCGGCGGCCGCGATGCTCGCCGGCAACACGGTCGTCTTCAAGCCCTCGTCGGCCGCCCCGATCTCGGGCGTCAAGCTGATCGAGGCGTACCGCGAGGCGGGCGTGCCGGACGGCGTGATCAACCTCGTCATGGGCCCGGGCGAGACCGTCGGTGCCGAGCTCCGCGAGAACCCCGATGTCGACGGGATCGTGTTCACTGGGTCGTACGCGGTCGGGATGGACCTGTACCGGACGTTCTCCCGCGACTATCCGAAGCCGACGATCGTGGAGATGGGCGGCAAGAACCCGGCCGTCGTCTCTCGCCACGCCGACCTCGACGAGGCGGCCGAAGGGATCATGCGGAGCGCGTTCGGCTTCGGCGGGCAGAAATGCTCGGCGAACAGCCGCGTCTACGTGGAGAAGCCGGTCCACGACGAGCTCGTCCGGCTCCTCGTCGAGAAGACCGAGGCGATCACGATCGGCGATCCGCTCGTCCGCGAGAACTGGCTCGGCCCCGTGATCGACCAGCGCGCGGTCGATCGGCACCAGGCCGCCACCGCCGAGGCGCGTCGCGATGGCCGCGTGTTCACCGGCGGTGAGCGGCTGTCCGATCGCGGCATGGACCGGGGGTTCTATGTCGAGCCGACCGTCGTCGGGAACCTGCCGGCGGACCACCGTCTCTTCCGCGACGAGCTGTTCGCGCCGTTCACGGCCGTCCACGCCGTCGATTCGTTCGACGAGGCGCTGCGGCTCGCCAATGACTCCGTCTACGGGCTGACCGCCGGCGTCTACAGCGAGGACCAGGGCGAGGTCCAGCGCTTCCTCGACACCTGCGAGGCCGGCGTCCTGTACGTCAACCGCCGGGCCGGCGCGACGACCGGCGCGTGGCCGGGCGTCCAGGCGTTCGGTGGCTGGAAGGGTTCCGGATCGACCGGCAAGGCCGGCCTGTCGATGTACTACGTCGCCCAGTTCCTGCGGGAGCAGAGCCACACAATCGTCGACTAGCGTCGAGCCTCCGGCGCGCGCCGTAGCTCCGACGATCGGCGACGTGGTCGCCGGCCGGTGAGCGCGCTCTCCGCCTATCGGGGCCTGCTGTCGAACCGTCCTCTCTCGCTGCTGCTCGGCGGGGAGTTCGTTAGCGCGATCGGCGACTGGCTCTACATGGTCGCGATCCTGATCGTGATCTATCGGGAGACGGCCGATCCGGTGGTCGTCGGGCTGTTCGGGGCGCTGCGGGCGCTGCCGTTCGTCGTGCTGTCGATCCCGGCCGGGATCGTCTCGGACCGGTTCGACCGGCGGCTCGTGCTCCTCGCCACGGACGTCGCCCGGTTCGCCTGCATGCTTGGCATGGCATGGGTCGTCGCGACCGACGGCCCGGTCGCGGTCCTCATCGCGCTCGCCGTCCTCGCCACGTGCAGCTCGAGCTTCTTCTACCCGGCGATCGGCGCCTACATCACGAACCTCGTTCGAGACGAGCGCGAGCTGGGGCCGGCGAACAGCCTGTGGGCGACGCTCGACAACCTCGGCTACATCATCGGGCCGGCCCTCGGCGGGCTGCTCGTTGCCCTCGGCGGCGTCGTCTTCGCCTTCCTGGTCAACGCCGCGACCTTCCTGGTCATCGTGGCCATCCTCTGGCGATTGCCGCCGTCCACGGGTCCGATCCATCCCGACATGCCGGTCGAGGGCGCCGGCGACCCGGGTTCCTCCGCCGCCGGAGCCGAGCCCGCCGACCCCGCCGACGCGGCGCCCCGTCCCGCGCCCCCAGGCTGGGGGTCCGTGCCGCTGAAGCCGCTTGCCGGCCTGCTCCTCATCGCTGCCGTCCTGTACGCCTTCGACGGTGGGCTCGGGATCCTGACCGTCGTGCTCGCGACCGACGTCCTCGGCGCGAGCGAAGCGGCGACGGGCTACCTCACGGCGGCCGTCGGCGTCGGCGGCGTGATCGGCGGCCTCGCCGCGGGGGGCCTCCTCCTCCGCCGCCGGCTGGGCCCGCCGCTCCTCGCCGGGGCGATCGTCGCGGCGCTCGCGCTCGTCGTCCTGAGCGTGGCGCGGATCGTGCCGGCCGCGTTCCTCGGCATGGGCATGTACGCGTTCGGCTACTTCCTCGTCGACGTCGTCGTCACGACGATCCTCCAGCGGATCCTGCCCGACGCGACCCGCGGCCGCGGGATCGGGCTGCTGATGACCGTGGGGACGCTCGGCGAGGTGATCGGCTCCCTCCTGCTGCCCGTGCTGGTCGGTGTGCTCGGGATCGCCGTCCTCGGGCCGGCCGGCGTGCTGCTCGTGGTCGCGGTCGTCGCCGGCCTCGTCCTCATCGGTCCCGCGACGACCCGTCCACCGACGCCGGACGAGGACACCCTGATCCGCGTCAGCCGCGGGCCGCTCTTCGCCGGGGTCGGGGCACCTCAGCTCGAGGCGGCGCTCAGCCGGCTCCGGACGATCCCGGTCGCCGCCGGCCAGGCGATCGTCCGGCAGGGCGAGCCGGCCGATCGCTTCTACCTCGTCCAGCGCGGGACATTCGCGGTGACGCGGCGCGGTGACGACGGCACCGAGCAGCTGCTCCGGACGCTCGGTCCTGACACGTTCTTCGGGGAGCTTGGCCTGCTGCGGGGAACGCCGCGGAGCGCGACGGTGACTGCGACCGCCGACGGGACGCTGCTGTCCCTCGACGGCCCGGAGTTCCTCGACCTGGTGGGTGCCGGGGGTGCCATCCGCGGGCGGCTCCTCGGGCTCTACTCGGCGCCGTCCTCCGCAGATCGCTGAGGCCGGGAGCCGGGTGCGACGCCCCCCTGAGGCATCCGGGGGCCGACGGCGTGGACCTCGACGTCGGGCAGTCGCTCGAGGACGCGATCCACGAGGGATCGTTCGCGCAGCCGCTGGAGGCCCGTCAGCTCCCGATGCGGCAGCACGACTTGGGTGGCTCGCCGATCCTCGGCGGCCTGGAGCAGGCCGGTCGCCACGTCGGGTGCCTCCACCCGGACGACCTCGGCCCCGAGGTCAAGTGCGTCGTCGACGGCTTCCTGGAGGTCGCGGCTGCGGTCGAACGAGCGATGCTCCGAGGAGGGCGTCTCGACGACGACGGCGATCAGGGACGCATGGAACGCGCTCGCGAGCTTGGCCGCGCGCCGGATCGCCCGGATCGACGCCGGGCTGTCGTCGACCAGGACGAGGACGCGATCGGTGACCAGCGGCAGGCTGCGTCCGGCGAAGGCGCCCTCGAGCTGGCCCTCCACCCGCTGGGCGACGACCCGGAGCGAGAGCTCGCGGAGGGCGGTGAGGTTCGCCTCGGTGAAGAACTTGTCGAGCGCGATCTGCGTCCGATCCGGCGGATAGACGTTGCCGTGCTTCATCCGCTGGCGCAGCGCGTGCGGGCTCATGTCGACAAGCTCGATCTCGTCGGCTCCGAGCAGGACGTCCTCCGGCAGGCGCTCGTTCACCGGGGCCCCGGTGATCGTCGCGACCGCGTCGGCGACGTTCTCGAGGTGCTGGACGTTCATCGTGGTCACGACGTGGATGCCGGCGTCGCGGATTGCCTCGACGTCCTCCCAGCGTTTCGCCCGGGCCGAGCCCGGCACGTTCGTGTGGGCGAGCTCGTCGACGAGCGCGACGGTCGGGCGACGGGCGATCACCGCGTCCGTGTCCATCTCCTCGACGACGACACCGCGGTACTCGAAGTGCCGGCGCGGCACAATCTCAAGCCCGTCGAGGAGCGCGATCGTGTTCGGCCGGCCGTGGCCCTCAACGAAGCCGACGACGAGATCCGTGCCTCGAGCGACCCGGCGGTGACCCTCCTCGAGCATCCGGTAGGTCTTCCCGACGCCCGGCGCCATGCCCAGATAGACACGGAGCCGGCCCCGCGCGCTCGGCGTCTCGGCCTGGACGCGGGCGAGCATCTCCGCGCCCGTCGGCCGGACGTCGAACGCGTCGCGCTCGGGGTCGGCGTTCAACTCAACAGGCCATCGAGGTCGAGGTTGAGCATGAGGACGTTGACCCGCGGCTCGCCGAGGAAGCCGAGCAGGGGCTGCTCGGTGTGGCGGGCGACCGCGGCCCGGACGTCGGCCTCGGACAGGTTCCGGGCCGTCGCGACGCGGCCGACCTGGACGTCGGCCGCAGCCGGGCTGATCTCCGGATCCAGACCGGACGCCGAGGTGGTCACGATGTCCACCGGGACGGCTGCGTCGGCGGCGAGACCATTGGCCTGCCGGAACGCGATCGCTCGCTCCGGGATCGTGTTCGCGTAGCAGACATATGTGCCATCGGGGTTCATCGCGTACGTCTGGTCTGCGCTCGGGCTGATCACCGCGTTGCCGTCAGAGTCGGTCGGCACGCACCACGGGTCCGCCGGGGTTGCGAACGGATTCGTGGCCGACTTGGAGCCATCGGTGCCGACGGTGTTCACGCCGGGGACGAACCCCACGAGACGGGGATCGGTCGGTCCGAGGTTGCTGCCCGCCGAGCTGCTTGCATCGTAGCCCTTCCCGGCAGCCGACGGCCGGCCCCAGAAATACTGCGGCTGGTCGAACGCCTGTCCGATCAGGGAGGACCCGATCGTTCGGCCATCGGACGTGACGACCATGGAGCCGTTCGCCTGGTGGTTGAACGCGACCTGGGCGACCGCCGTGACGACGACCGGGTAGATCACGCCGGTGATGACCGTCAGGGCGATCAGGAGGGCGATTGCCGGCCAGAGCCGGTGACGAAGGAAGGTGGTCATTGGACGGTCCTATGCGAGGTGCAGGGCGGTCACGATGAGATCGATCACCTTGATCCCGATGAAGGGGGCGATGATCCCGCCGAGCCCGTAGACGGCGAGGTTGCGGCGGAGCAGGTCGCTCGCCGGGGCGGGCCGGAACCCGACGCCGCGGAGGGCGAGTGGGATCAGGGCGATGATGATCAGGGCGTTGAAGATCACGGCGCTCAGGATCGCGCTCTGCGGCGTGGACAGGCCCATGATGTTCAGCCCGTTGAGCTCCGGATAGACGGCGATGAACATCGCCGGCAGGATCGCGAAGTACTTCGCGACGTCGTTGGCGATCGAGAACGTCGTGATCGAGCCGCGCGTGATCAGCAGCTGCTTGCCGATCGCGATGACCTCGAGGAGCTTCGTCGGGTCCGAGTCGAGGTCGACCATGTTGGCCGCCTCCTTGGCCGCCGACGTCCCGCTGTTCATCGCCATCCCGACGTCGGCCTGGGCGACCGCCGGGGCGTCGTTCGTCCCATCGCCCGTCATCGCCACGAGGTGGCCGTCCGCCTGCTCCTTGCGGATGAAGGCGATCTTGTCCTCGGGCGTGGCCTGGGCGATGAAGTCGTCGACGCCGGCCTCGCGGGCGATCGTCGCCGCCGTCCGCGGGTTGTCGCCGGTGATCATCACCGTGCGGATGCCCATCCGACGGAACTCGGCAAAGCGCTCCGGCAGGCCCTCCTTGATGGTGTCCTTCAGCTCGATCAGGCCGAGCACCCGACCGTTGTTGCGGATCGCGAGCGGCGTCGCACCCGCGTCCGCGATTCGGTCCGTCTCGGCAAGGATCTCGGCCGGCATCGTCCCGTCGAGATCGGCGCCGATCGCATCGACGGCGCCCTTCACGATCAGCCCGCCGCCGGCCGTCCGGACCCCGCTGGTCCGGGTTTCGGCACGGAACGGGATCTCCTCGGTGATCGACGCAGCGAGCTTGTCGTAGCCGGCCTGGTCGTCGCTGCCGCCGGGCAGGCTCAGGGCGGAGAGCCGCTTCCGGGCGAGCTCGGCGATCGAGCGGCCCTCGGGCGTCTCGTCCTTGATCGAGCTGATCAGGGCTGCGTTGAGGGCCTCGCCCTCGCTCACGCCCGGCGCCGGCGTGATCGACGCCGCAAGCCGGTTGCCGTAGGTGATCGTTCCCGTCTTGTCGAGCAGGATCACGTCGACGTCGCCGGAGGCCTCGACCGCCCGGCCGCTCATCGCGAGGACGTTGAAGCGGGCGACCCGGTCCATGCCGGCGATGCCGATCGCCGACAGCAGGCCGCCGATCGTTGTCGGGATCAGGCAGACGAGCAGCGCGACGAGCGACACCGTGCCCACGGCGGAACCCGCGAACTCCCCGAACGGGCGGAGCGTGACGGTCGCCATCAGGAAGATGAACGTCAGGCCGGCGAGGAGGATCGCGAGCGCGATCTCGTTCGGGGTCCGCTGGCGCTTCGCGCCCTCGACGAGCGCGATCATCCGGTCGAGGAAGGTCTCGCCCGGGTTGGTTGTGACCTCGATGACGAGCCGGTCGCTCGTCAGGGTCGTCCCGCCGGTGACCGAGCTGCGGATGTCGGTGCCCGGCTCCTTGAGCACGGGTGCCGATTCGCCGGTGATCGCGGCCTCATTGACGAAGCCGATCCCCTCGATGACGTCGCCGTCGCCGGCGATCGTCTCGCCCGCTTCGACGACGATGACGTCGCCCTTGCGGAGCTCGGACGACCCGACGCTCTCAAGCGTCCCGTCGGCGAGGCGGCGATGGGCGGACGTCTCCGAGCGGGTCTTGCGAAGCGTGGCCGCCTGGGCCCGCCCACGCGCCTCGGCGACGGCCTCGGCGTACGTGGCGAACAGGACCGTGAACCACAGCCACGCAGCGATCTGGATCTGGAAGCCCAGGCCGCCCGATTCGGCCGTGGTCTGGATGCCGGTCGCGTTGCCGATCGCGATGATCGTGACGAGCGCCGCGGTGATCTCGACGACGAACATCACCGGGTTCTTGATCAGGAGACGGGGGTCCAGCTTGCGGAAGGCCTGGGGAATGGCGGACCGGAGCTGATCCGGGTCGAGGATGCCGCGGGGCTGGGGCGGCTCGGCGCCGGACGGCTTCTCGCCACCGAGCGTGACGAACCGCTGGAACCGCCGCGTGCCGCGGCCGAGGTCGACCGAGAACAGGGAACGACTGACAGTCATGGGATCAAGCGGCCTTTCCGGCGTTCTGGATGAACTGCTCGACGATCGGCCCCAGGGACAGGGCCGGGAAGAACGTCAGGGCTCCGACGATGACGACGACGCCGATGAGCAGGATCGACCACAGGACGCCTGTCGTCGGGAACGTCCCCAGCGAGGGCGCGACGCGTCGCTTGGCGGCCATCGAGCCGGCGAGCGCGAGGATCGGCACGATCATCCCGTAGCGGCCGATGAGCATCGCCAGGCCGCCGGTGACGTTGTAGAACGGTGTGTTGCCCGTCAGCCCGGCAAAGGCGGAGCCGTTGTTGCCGGTCTGGCTGGAGAAGGCGTAGAGGATCTCGCTGAACCCGTGGGAGCCGAGGTTGAGCGGCCCGGCCTGGCCTTCCGGAAGCGCACTGGCGAGGGCCGTGAAGCCGAGGATGCTCGCGCCGAGGACCAGCGCGGTGATCATCGCCATCTTGATCTCGAACGCCTCGACCTTCTTGCCGAGGTACTCCGGCGTCCGGCCGACCATCTGGCCGGCGATGAACACCGCGAGGATGGCGCCGATGATGAGCATGCCGTACATGCCGGCCCCGATGCCGCCCGGGGTGACCTCGCCGAGCTCCATGTTGAAGAGCGGGACGAGCCCTGCGATCGGCTGGGCGGAGTCGTGCCACGAGTTGATCGCGCCTGTGCTCGTGCCCGTCGTCGCGGCCATGAACAGACCGCCGACGGCCGCGCCGAAGCGGGTCTCCTTGCCTTCCATGCTGCCGATGCCTGCCTGGTCGACACCGGCCGGGAACAGCGGGTTGCCGACGAACTCGACGTGCATCGCGCCCACCGCCCCGATGAGGAGGATGGCCGCCATCGCCCCGAAGATCGTCCAGCCCTGGCGCTGGTTGCCGGCATATCGGCCGAAGGTGTAGGTCAGGGCGAACGCCGAGGCGAGGAGGGCGAAGATCTCGAGCCAGTTGGTAAGCGGCGTCGGGCTCTCGAACGGATGGGACGAGTTCGCGTTCATGAAGCCGCCGCCGTTGTTGCCCATCTCCTTGATCCATTCCTGGGAGGCGATCGGGCCGAGAGCGATGTTCTGCTGCGCCCCCTGGAGCGTCGTGACGGTGTGGGTCGGGTCCCACGTCTGCGGAACGCCCTGCCAGACGAGGATCAGGGCGCCGATGATCGAGACCGGGAGGAGGAGATAGAGGACGCCACGGGTCAGGTCGACCCAGTAGTTGCCGAGGGTCTTTGCGCTGCGCCGGGTCAGGCCCCGGATCAGGGCGATCGCCACCGCCAGGCCGGTCGCGGCCGAGGTGAAGTTGCGGACCGCGAGGACCGTGGCCTGGGTCAGGTAGGTCGCGCCGGACTCGCCGGAGTAGTTCTGCCAGTTCGTGTTCGTCTCGAAGCTCACCGACGTGTTGAACGCGAGATCGGGCGTCATCGGGGGGATCCCGCCCTGGTTGAACGGCAGGACGTCCTGCAGGCGGAACACGATGTAGCCGGCGACGATCGCGACGAGCGCCATGACGAGGACGCTCACCGTGTAACCCTTCCAGGTCTGCTCGGACGTCTCGTCGATCCCGCAGACCCGGTAGACCACGCGCTCGACGGGCCGCAGCACGGGGCTCAGGAGGGTTCGCTCGCCCTCCATGACCTTGTGGATGTAGCGGCCGAGGATCGGGGTCGTGATGAGGATCGCGACCCCGAGCACGACGAGCGTCAGGAGATCACCGGTTGACATGATCAGAAGTCCTCGGGCCGCAGGAGCGCCCACGCCAGGTAGACGAACAGGAACACGGCCGTGAAGGCGGCCAGGATGTCGACGGCGTTCATCCGCGCACCCGGTCGCACAGCTGGAGGTAGCCCCACATGGCGGCGGCCACCACGATGAAGATCAGCAGGATCTGGAGGTCGTTCATGGCCTGGGGGTCGGTCCCTCCTCGGAGATGACCCGCTCGACGGTCGCGACGAGCGTCTCGAGCGGGAAGGGCTTGGGCAGATAGCCGGCGACGTGGAACTCGGTCAGTCGCTTCGGACTGACCGTCGTGGCGGACGTGATCAGGACCGGTGGGGACCCGGCCTTCTCGAGGGCGGGGTCTCGCAGCAGGTCCCAGCCCGTCCCGCCCGGCAGGTTGAGGTCGAGCAGGACGAGCGCGGGCCGGAGCCCCTGCCCGAGCCGCTCGAGCGCGTCCTCGGCCGAGGGCGCTTCGTCCACGAGATAGCCGAGGCCACGGAGGTGGCGGGCGACGATCCGTCGCAGGCTCTCGTCGTCCTCGACGAAGAGGAGCCGATCAGCCGATTCCATCACTCGGCGATCCTTTCGACCGTGATGTCGACCCCGGATTCGTCGGCCGTCCACTCCGGGACGATCCGGACGCCGGCCTCACGGGCGAGCTTGCGGGCCGGCTCGAGAACGGCGTCGCCGAGCCGGAGGCCGGCCACCGTGATCCGCCGCGAGCCACCGCCGGCGACCACGGCGATCGCCTCGGCCACGAGCTGAATGTCGAGTTCGAGCCGGCGCTGGACGTCGTCGACCGGGTCGGTCTGATGCATACTTCGACGCTATCGCACGGCCCAAGAGGAAGCGGCCAGGAACGGACCCTCCGACCCTCAAGAACTCCTAAAGTCGAGCGACGTTCAGGTCCCGGACGCGGTATCCGACGCCCGGCTCGGTGACGATCAGGTCGCGCAGAATACCGTCCGGATCGGCCGCCGCGAGCTTCCTCCGGAGCTGGCTGACGTGGACGTAGACGTAGCTGGCCTCGCCCTGATACGCCTCGCCCCAGACCGCGCGGAGCAGCCGACCTTTCGTGACGAGCCGCCCCGCGTGCGACAGGAGGACCCGCAGGATCTCGAACTCCCGCGGCGTCAGGTCGACGCGACGACCGGACACCGTGACCTCGTGGCGGCCGGCGTCGAGGGCCAGCGGTCCCGCGACGATGACGCCGCCCAGGTCCGCCGCTGGACCGGCCGCATGACGGAGGGCCACCCGGAGCCGGGCGTTGAGCTCGTCCACCCCGAACGGTTTCGTGACGTAGTCGTCGGCGCCGCGCTCGAGGGCTTCGACCTTCTCCTTCTCCTCGTACCGCCCGGACAGGATCACGATCGGCGTCGTGGCGTCGCCACGAATTCGCCCGATGATCCGGAGCCCGTCGACGTCGGGCAGGCCCAGGTCCAGCAGGACGAGATCCGGGCGTCGGCGCTCCCAGCGGTCGAGCGCGGTCGCGCCGTCGGCCGCCTCCTCGACCCGGTACCCGCGGGCGGTCAGCTCGCGGACGACGACCCGCCGCGTCTCCTCGTCGTCCTCCACGACGAGGATCGTCGCGGCCGTCGAGGCGGGATCGGGCCGGCTCATCCGCCGGTCTCCGCCGGCGCGGGATCCGGCGCGGGATCCGGCGCGACCGCCGGCTCGACTGGATCGACGTGAGTCGTCGCGACGGGCAGGTCGAGATCGACGGCCAGGCCACCGAGCTCGCTCCGCCGAGCCGACGCACGACCGCCGGTGGCCTCGATCAGGCCCTGAACGACCGCCAGCCCGATCCCGGTCCCGGACCGGGAGCCGCCCGGACCGCCCGGCACCCGGTAGAACTTCTCGAACAGTCGTGGCAGCGCATCGTCGGGGACGCCGGGTCCGGCATCCTCGATCGTCAGCCGCACGAAAGCCGGCTCCGGTTGGCTCGCGGTCACCCGGATCCGCGTTCCGGGCGGCGTGTACTTCAAGGCGTTCTCCAGGGCGTTCGTGACCGCCTCGTCGACGAAGACAGGATCCACGTTCACCGGCGGCGCGTGGAGGTCGACGTCCACCGTGCGTTCAGCAAGCCTTGGGGCAAGGCGGTCGATCGTCCGCCCGACCAGGTCGTCGAGCTCGAACGCGTCACGCTCGGCCCGCAGGGCACCGGCCTCGATTCGGGACAGGTCGAGCAGGTTCGTGACGAGGCGGTTGAGATACTCGACCTCGCGATCGATCGCGGCGGCGCTCTCGCGCTGGTCCGCCTCGCTCAGGCGCGACTCCGGGCGGAGGGTTCCCGCGGCTGCCCGGATCGTGGCGAGCGGCGTTCGAAGGTCATGGGACACCGACTGGAGGAGCGCCGATTTCAGGTCGTCCGCCTGGCGGGCGATGTCAGCGGCCTGCGCTTCGGCGGCGAGACGGTCCTGCCGGAGCGCTTGTCCCACCTGGTCCGCGGCCGCGGCGAACAGCCGTGTCTCGGTCCGATCGGGCTCACGGGCCCCGCGAGGTCGGACCGCCCAGATCGAGCCGTAGGACTCACCCCGGGCGTCCATCCGGACGCGGTAGACGTCCACCCCACTCGATTGGCGACCCTTCGGCGGCCCCGGGAGGTGAACGCGGTCCCAGCGCGCCGGGACGTCGCCGGGCATTCGCTGGAGGACCCGATGGAGAGCCGGAGACGGTCGCGGCTCTGCGTCGGCCGTGTCGGCGACGACGCGTTCGCGACCGAGATCCGGACCGAGCGAGATCCAGACACGCGCCATGCGACTGTCGTCGCGGAGGATCCCCGCGATCGTCGGGAGCACCGATGGGGTGGAGGCGCGGGTGGCCAGGGCCCGGCTGACCTGGAACAGGGAGTGCGCCTCCCGTTCGCGTGCCACCGCCTCATCCGCTCGTCGCCGCTGGAGCGCGACGAGCTGGCCGACGACGATCCCCACGAACAGCAGCAGAACGAGGTTCACGAGCTCGCCGGGCTGGGCGACAGTGAGCGTCAGTGTCGGCTCGACGAACAGGAAGTTGTACAGGAGGAAGGCGGCGAACGCCGACAGGACCGCACCCCAGGTCCCCGACACGAGTGCGATCGCGACGACCGCGATCAGATAGAGGGAGGACGGGTTCGGAACGCCCAGGCCATCCTGGAAGAAGGCCACGGCGAGGGTGGCGACAGCGAGGGCGACGGCGGCGACCGCGACGAACCGACCCGCCTGGCGTAGATCGATGTCCCTCATCGTGTGATCGTACGGCGCGGGCTGCGCCGCGAGGCCGAGCATCCGGGTCGCTCTGCTATCCTCCGGCGCGAATATCCACTCTGCATACTTCGTATGCGTCCGGCTCGTCCGCCCGTCAGACCCAGAGGTGCCTCGAAGTGTCAGCGTCCAACCGTCTCGCCGGGGATCGGCCCGTTCCCGATCTCGTCACGGAGCTCCCGGGCCCGAAGGCCCGCGCCCACGTGGCGTACGACGAGACCTGGACGTCGCCGAGCCTGCCACGCGCCTACCCGATCGTGCCCGTCCGTGGCGACGGCCTGACGATCGAGGACATCGACGGCAACCTCTTCCTCGACTTCGCCGCGGGCATCGCGGTCAACTCGACCGGCCATGCCCATCCGGCGGTCGTCGGGGCGATCAAGGAGCAGGCGGGCGACCTCCTCCACTTCTCCGCCAGCGATTTCTACCTCCCGATCTACGCCGAGACCTGCCAGCGGATCGCGGAGATCACGCCGATCGTCGGCGGCAAGGCCCGGACCTATCTCGGCAACTCCGGAACGGAGGTCGTCGAGACCGCGATCAAGCTGGCCCGGTTCGCGACGAAGCGGCCGTACGTCGTGGCGTTCCTCGGCGCGTTCCACGGCCGGAGCTACGGATCGGTCAGCCTGACCGCCTCGAAGTCCAAGTACCACGCGGGCTTCGGCCCGCTGCTTCCGGGCGTCTACCACGCGCCCTTCGGGCACGTCGCGGATCTGAAGTGGTTCGACGAGGTCCTGTTCGACAAGCTCGTCCCGGCCAACGAAGTCGCGGCGATCATCGTCGAGCCGATCCAGGGCGAGGGCGGCTACCTGGTCCCCGAGGACGGGTTCCTCGAGGGCCTCCGCGAGCTGTGCGACCGGCACGGGATCCTGCTCGTCGCCGACGAGATCCAGTCGGGCGCCGGCCGGACCGGGACGATGTGGGCGATCGAGCAATGGGGCGTCAAGCCGGACATCCTGCTGTCGGCCAAGGGCATTGCCAGTGGCATGCCGCTCGGGGCGCTCGTCGCTCGGGCGGACCTGCTCGAGGCGTGGGGACCCGGCGCCCACGGTTCGACGTACGGCGGCAACCCGGTCGCGCTGTGCCGCGGCGCTCGCGACGATCGACCTCCTTCAGGGCGGCCTCGTCGACAACGCGCGCATCCGCGGCGAACAGGCGCAGGCGGGGCTGGCCCCGCTCCGGACGCGCCACCCGAGCCTGGTCCGGGACGTCCGCGGTCGCGGCCTGATGCTCGGCGTCGAGTTCGACACCGGCGAGCACGCCGAGGAGGTCCAGTGGGCCGCCTTTCAGCGCGGGCTGCTCGTGCTCGAGTGCGGCAAGACGTCCGTCCGGATGTCACCGCCGCTCACCGTGACCGAGGCCGAGATGGCGACGGGGCTCCGGATCTTCGGCGAGGCGGTCGCGGAGATCGCGGGCGAAGGCGCGGACAAGCCGGTCCTTCACGCGGCCGAGGCCGCTCACGCGATGACCGGGGTCGAGGCGGCAGGCTGAGGCCCGCTCCAGGTGCTCATTCCCAGTCGGGCGGGGCGGAGCTGGCCGCCTCCGACGAGTGAGTTGCCGATCGGCTAGATCGTCAGGACGACCTTGCCGTAGGGGCGATCCTCAATGAGGTGCCTGGTGGCTTCGCCGGCCTGCTCGAGCGGGTAGGTGCGGTCGATGGTTGGCTTCACGCGTCCCGACTCGAGCAGCGGCAGGACCGCAGCCCAGGCCGCGGCGTGCGCCTCGGGTGGCTGGAAGTAGATATTGAAGCCCTCGACGCTCGTCGAGCCGGTGCCGGCCGGCCCCCAGATCAGCGTCAGCGAGTTGACCGTGAGATCTGTCCCGGCCGGATAGCCCATGTTGATGAGCCGCCCGCCGGGCGCCAGTGCATTGAGGGCCTGCCCGGTCACCTCGCCGCCGATCGAGTCCAGCACGACGTCCACACCCTTGCCGTTGGTCAGGCGCATCACGCCCTCGCTGAGCGTCTCCTGCGACCGGTCGATGACCTCGTAGCCCTCCGCGCGTCCGCGCTCCGCCTTGTCAGTCCGGCTGGCGGACGTAATCACGCGGCCGTCGCCCCGGAGCGTGGCCAGCTGCACTGCCGCGTTTCCCACCGCTCCACCGACGCCGGGGATGAGGACCGACATTCCGGGTGCGAGCCGGACTGCATGGGTGAGTGCAAGCTGCGCCGCGACGTATGCGATCGGCGCGGCCGCCGCCTCGGAGTCCGACAGGTTGGCCGGGGTCGGTGTCGCTTCCTCGGGACTGACCGCGATGTACTCCTGCCAGGTACCGTCGCGCGCAAAGCCGAACGTGCCCATGAGCATCACGCGGGTGCCGGCCGGCAGACGGTCGTTTCCATCCACGACCACGCCGACACCCTCGTTGCCCTGGATCGTCCCGGTGGGAACCTGGGCGACCCAGCCGCGCCGGCACGTGTTGTCGAACGGGTTCACCGCTGCGGCACGCATCTGGACCAGCACCTGGCCCGGCGCCGGCTGAGGTTGGGGAATGTCGACGAGCTTGAGGACGTCGTAGTCACCGTATTCGTCGAAGCGAATCGCTCGCATGACCTTCCTCCAGGCACGACCGGCCTGCGGCGACGGCCCGCGCCGTGTTCGCATGACGCCCGCGCGTTCGCTAGGTGAACGGCCGGAGTATAGACGCGAGGTTTCACCTCGAAGTCGCCGCATCGACCTCGGCGTCAGGTGATCCGGAAGATCGCCTCGCCGAGCTGGCGCAGGTTCCGGACCTCGAAGACTTCGTCGAGCATCGGCCGATAGGCGGACACAATGGAGTCGGTCGTGTCCCACTCCGCCTCGGGCTCCGGGTTGAGCAGATAGACGCGCCGGGCTCGGGCTTGCAGCTCGCGGAGGGCCTCGACCTGCGGCTCCCGGTAATTCGAGCGCGCGTCGCCTGTGATGATGATCGTGGAGCGCGAATCGATCGCCGATCCGTGGCGATGGTTGAAGCGCTCGAAGACTGACCCATAGTCCGAGTGGCCGTCGTCGCGGACCACGTTCGCCCGGTACAGGACGTGGCGGACCTCGAGGAAGGAGGCGACGTCCTTGAGGTGGTCGGTCACCTCGTCGATCCCGTCGACGAACGCGAACGAGCGCATCCGGCTGAACTCGCCCGTCATCGCCTGGAGCAGCGACAACGTGAACGAGGCGAACTCGGCGACGGAGCCCGAGACGTCGCACAGCAGATACAGATCGGGCCGCGCGACCTTGGGCCGGCGGAACGCCGGGTCGAGGAGGACGCCACCGGACGACAGGGACCGCCGGACCGTTCGTCGGACGTCGAGGCGGCCGCGATCCCGGCGACGACGACGGCGCGCCATCTTCGTCGCGAGCGCCCGGGCGAGCGGGCGGATCGCCTCGCGCATCGCGGCCATCTGCCGGGGCGAAGCGCCGAGGAAGTCGACCTCCTCTGTGCCGAGCAGCTCCATCGCCCGGGTCGTCTCGTCGGGCCCACGTGCCTCGGCGAGCTGGTTTCGGACCTCGGAGGCGATCAGCTTCTTGAACGCCTCGATCCGCTCCGCGAGCTCCGCCCGGACGACCGACTCCTCCCGCCCCGACTCCGCGACTTCCGTACGGAGCATGTCGCCCATCAGCCGCGACAGCTCGAGCGCGCGAAGGACCCGGTAGAGGAAGTAGCGCTCCGACGCGTCCGGCTGGCTGCCCATCCCGCCGTATCGTTCGACGGCCATCTCGGCGAGCGCCCGGAGTGCCTCGGGATCGCCGCGGCGGATCGCCTCCATGATCAGCTCGAGGAGTTCCGCCCCCCCGCCGCCGGGATCGTCGCCGTCAAGCATGACCCGGTCGAGGCTCGTCGTGATCTGGCGGCGTTCCTCCCGGCTGACCGGGGCGTCGCCCGGGCGGGCGCCTCGTCTGACCGCGAACAGCAGTTCGAACATCACCTCGAAGGCGGCCCGGTCTTCGGCCCGCTTGACGAGCGTCGCCGCCATCGCCACCCGGACCTGCTCGCGATCGAGGACGTCGATCGCGTTGAGAGCGGAGGTCGCGTCGATCACCTCGGACGACGACACCGGCACGCCGGCCTCGCGCAGCTTCGTGACGAGCCGGAGGATCGGGTCGAGCAGCAGCGCGCCGCCGACGGGTGCGACTGATTGCGTGGTCATCGATCCGGAGAGTACGCTCCGGCACGCCCGGCCGCCCGGGCGGGTCCATCACCGTCTGACCGTCGATGCCGGAGCCGATGACGCCCTTCGACCGACCCGAGCCCCAGCCGGACGTCTCGCGCGGCTCGGCGTCGTGGTCGACCCAGCCGATCCCGCTGCCGTCGCCGTTGCGCGGTTCGCGGACCTCGCCGGGATCGACGTCGTCTGGGCGATCCACCTCGGCGACGGGCCCGCGGTCGATGCAACCGCCCTCGCGGCCGGTCTGACCCGATCGCGGCTCGGCGTGACGATCGGTGTCGAGGGGCGCCCGCCGGTGGTGGCGGACGAAGTGACCGTCGACGCGGGCACCGCGACGCTCGACACGGTCCGGCGGCTCCGCGCCGATCTGGAACCGTCCCCGACGCGCCCCCGGATCGCGGCCGTCGCCGATACGCCGGGGGCCGTCGCCCCGCTCCTCGGTGTCGTCGACGATCTCGTGCTGCCCGCCTGGCGGTTCCCCGATCTCGAGACCGCCGCCGATGAGGTCCGGGCAGAGGCCCAGGAGGCCGGGCGCGACCCCGCGACGCTGGGCGTCGCGGCCCTGCTCCCGGTGTCGATCGGCCGGACCAGCACCGAGGCCGAAGCCCGCGCCGACCGCGACCCGCGGTTCGGTCGAGCTGGGTCATCCGCGGGACGTGGGGCTCTTCGGGACGCTCGAGGAATGCCAGGACCGGGTCATCGCCCTCGCCCACGCCGGGATCAGCGACCTTCGCTGCATCCTGCCGGCCACGCCGGACGTCCACGACGTCATCGCCCAGCTCACGGCCGTCACGATCGGGACG
>CAVXEB010000006.1:0-6500 GCA_963760735.1 uncultured Chloroflexia bacterium | reverse complement strand
CGACGGGTGCGTGGGTCAAGAGGAGGGCCACCGTGGTGTCGCGGTACCGATCGATCGTGGCAGCGATCGTTCCGATACTCATTCTGACGGCCTGCAACCAGGCCGCCACCCCGTCACCGTCGGCTGCGGTCCCTTCGGCCCCGGCCGCATCGGCGCCCGCAGCATCGGCGCCCGCAGCGTCGGCATCCGCGGCAGCGGCCGCCTCGCCCGGGACGAAGTTCAAGGGAGTTAGCGTCAACCTCCTGACGTTCAACGGACCGCAGGTTGCGGAGCCGCTCCAGCGTCGGGCGCCGGATTGGGAGCAGCTGACCGGTGGTCACGTCAACGTCGTCGCGGTCGGCTTCCAGACGATCTACGACAAGGCGCTGCTCGACGCGTCGACGAAGACCAACTCGTTCGACGGCTACGTCTTCGACCCCCAGTGGATGGGCGACTTCGTCGGGCCGGGCTACCTGCTCGACCTCACGGATCGCGTGAAGAACGATCCCCAGCTCGACGCCCAGGACATCGTGCCGTTCTTCCGGGACTACAACTCGGTCTATGACGGCAAGACCTACACGATCCCGCTCGACGGCGACTTCCACATGGTCTACTACCGGTCCGATCTCCTGACGAAGGACGGGCTCAAGCCGCCGGCGACCTGGGACGACTACCTGACGATCGCCCAGAAATACCAGGGCCAGGACCTCAACGGCGACGGCCAGCCGGACTACGGCTCATGCATCGCCAAGAAGAAAGGCCAGCAGAGCTATTGGTGGATCATCTCCATCGCGGCCGGGCTGCTCCAGAGCAAGGGCACGAGCCAGGGCGCGTTCTTCGACACCTCGAACATGAACCCGCTCTTCGGCCCGAACGAGGCGATGACCCTCGCCCTCCAGACGTACGCGAAGACGGCCACCGTCGGGCCGCCCGACGAGCTGAACATGGACGTCGGCGGCTCTCGCGGCTTGTTCACGACCGGACGCTGCGCGCTGACGATGGACTGGGGCGACATCGGGACGCTGACCCCGGGCACCTACGCCCAGGACAAGACCGGCGCCACGATCACCCCGGGCTGGAAGCAGGTCCTTGACCGGTCGTCTGGAAAGCTCGTCCCGTGTGATGCGACCACCTGCCCGAATGCGGTCGACGGCGTGAACTACGCACCATTCGGATCGTTCGGCGGCTGGTCCGGCGCGATCAACGCCGCGTCGCCGAAGGCGAACCAGGATGCCCTGTACGACTTCCTGTCGTACATGAGCTCGCCGGCCATCTCCGACATCGACGTGACGCTCGGCAAGACCGGCTACAACCCGTACCGCACGTCGCAGTTCACGAACTCCGCGCCGTGGCTCGCGGCCGGCCTGAGCCAGGCCGCCACCGACAACTACCTCGGGGCGATCAAGACGAGCCTCGACAACAAGAACTTCGTGCTCGACCTGCGGATCCCGCAGACCAAGCAGTACGAGCAGGACGTGCTCGACACCGCCGTCTCGCAGTACCTTGCGAAGGAGCTGGATGAGACCGGCACCGAGCAGGCCATCGCCGACGGCTGGAACCAGATCACGGACCAGGCCGGGAAGGACAAGCAGCTCGCAGCCTACGTCGCGAGTCTTGGAATCAAGCAGTAACCCCCTCGCCGCTCCTCCTCCGGAGCCGGGCCGCAGCAGCGGCCCGGCTCCGCGTTCGGCTGTCCAACACCTGACGTCCGATCGGTTGGGTGCCTGGCGCTCGGAGGGGGCCGCCCGCTGGCTGTTCATCTGGCCGGCCGTCCTCCTCGTCCTCGCCCTGTCGCTCTTCCCACTCGTCGCGTCGGTCGCGCTGTCGTTCTCGAAGCTGGTCTTCGGCCCGGGCGGCGTCACCCTGTCGTTCGTCGGGTTCTTCAACTACCAACAGCTGCTGTTCGGGCTGGAGCGATCGCACTTCCTCGGCGTCCTGAAGACCCCGACGCCGATCGGCTGGGCGATCTTCCTCGTCACGGTCGTCCTGACGGCGCTCGCCTGGATGCGGGCCGCGCGCGGTGGCGCCGTGGGGCCGTTCGGGCTCGCCCTTCGGTTGATGGGCGGGATCGTGTTCGTCGGGTTCGTCTGGTTGCTCGTCCAGACGCTCGCGAGCGACGGCGGCCGGCCCGGGTCACTCGTCGTGACGGTGATCTTCGTCTTCGGCGGGATCTCCCTGCAGCTCGGGCTGGGGCTGGGGCTCGCGCTGCTCGCCGTTCAGCAGGTGCCGTGGCGGCGCTTCTTCCGGATCCTGTTCCTGATCCCCCTGACGATCACGCCTGTCGGCGTCGGCTACATGTTCCTGATGATGACCGATACCTCGAAGGGTCCCCTGGAGCCGGTCTGGGTCGCCCTCGGGCTCCGGAACTTCACGTGGGTCACGGACCCGTGGCTGGCCCGGCTCGCCGTGATCATCGGCGACACATGGCAGTGGACCCCGTTCGTGTTCATCGTCCTGCTGGCCGCGCTCGAGGGCCTCGACCAGGAGGTCAACGAGGCGGCCCTCGTGGACGGGGCGAGCCGCCGCCAGAGCTTCCGCCACATCACGCTGCCGGCGATCCTGCCGGTCACGACGACGATCGTCCTGATCCGGATCATCGAGGGCTTCAAGATCATCGACATGCCGAACATCCTGCTCGCCGGCGGACCCGGGACGGCGACCCAATCGATGACGCTCCAGGCCTACATCGACTGGAACACGCTCAACCTCGGCCGATCGGCGGCGGTCGCCTACCTGCTCCTGATCCTCGTGACCATCGTCGCGACCATCTACGTGAGCATGGTCCGCCGGCGCGTGACGGACATGGCGTGACGGTCGTGGCATGAGGCACGAGTCGTGACGAACCCCTTCCGCCGCCGGTCGGCTGCCGACCTGTCGCCGCGCGCGAAGTTCGTGGCGTGGCTCCTCCTGCTCGGCTGGTCGCTCGTCGTGCTGTTCCCGATCTACTGGCTGTTCGTCACGTCGTTCAAGACGCCGTACCAGGTGGACAAGGGCCCGTTCTACATCCCGTTCGTGGACTTCCAGCCGACGCTCGACGCCTGGAGCTACATCCTGTTCGACCTCGGCAATGACACGATCCGGCCGTACATCAACACGGTGATCGTCGGGCTGACCAGCTCGCTGATCGCGTTGCTGATCGGGTCCCTCGCCGCGTATGCCCTCGTCCGGTTCACGTACCGGCCGCGGATCGGGATCATCGGGCTGTTCATCGGGTCGATGGCTTACGCGTTCATCGCGTCGGCGCTCGGGGCGCCGGTCCTCCTCGCGTTCGCGTCCGCCATCGCGATCTTCGTGATCCTTGCCCAGACGGTCGGGCGACGGTTCGTCCGGGCAATGGGCAACAGCGACATCGCGTTCTGGTTGATCTCGCAGCGCATCCTGCCGCCGATCGCGGTCGCGGTGCCCCTGTACGTCCTGTTCCAGCAGGTCCACCTGCTCGACAACATCTTCGCCCTGATCATCACGTACGTCGCGACGAACCTGCCGATCGTCGTCTGGCTGATGCGCGACTACTTCGCGTCGCTGCCGAGGGAGCTCGAGGAGTCGGCCGCCGTGGACGGGGCCTCGGTCTACCGGGTCGTTCGCTCGATCGTCCTGCCGATCTCCGTGCCGGGTCTCGTGGCGACGTTCCTGATCGTCCTCATCTTCGCCTGGAACGAGTTCCTCATCGCGCTGATCCTCACGAGCGCTAATGCCCAGACGATGCCGCTCCAGGTCGCCGCCCAGAACGCGACCCGCGGGCCGCAGTGGTGGGCGATGTCCGTCCTGATCATCATCATGATCGCGCCGGTCGTGGTGATGGCAGTCGCCCTCGAGCGCTACATCACGCGGGGGATCCTCGTGGGCGCGCTGAAGGGGTGATCGGTTGAGCCGGATCCGCGAGCTCGAGGTCGTCGACGTCCGATTCCCGACGTCGCGCTCGCTCGACGGGTCGGACGCGATGAACCCGGATCCGGACTACTCCGCCGCGTACGTCGTCCTCCGGACGGACGCGGGCGACGGGCTGGAGGGGCACGGGCTGACGTTCACGATCGGGCGTGGGACCGAAGTCGTCGTCGCTGCGGTCCATGCGCTGGAGCCGCTCGTCGTCGGGCGATCCGTCGAGGGCTTCGAAGCGGACATGGGCGGGTTCTGGCGCGACCTTGTCGGCGACAGCCAGCTGCGCTGGATCGGGCCCGAGAAGGGGGCGATCCACCTCGCGACGGCGGCCGTCGTGAATGCGGTCTGGGACCTGCTCGCGAAGCGGGCGGGCAAGCCGCTCTGGAAGGTTCTCGTCGACCTGCCGCCGGAGGCGCTCGTCGATCTCGTCGACTTCCGGTACCTGACCGACGCGCTGACGTGGGACGAGGCGGTGGCGATGATCGCGCCGCTGGCCTCGACCCGGGGCGTGCGTGAGGCGGAGCTGCGCGCCTCCGGGTATCCCGCCTACACGACCTCCGTCGGCTGGCTGGGCTACGACGACGACAAGATCCGGCGGCTGTGCCGCGAGGCGCTGGCCGAGGGCTGGACGCGGTTCAAGATGAAGGTCGGCGCCGATGTCGACGACGACATCCGCCGGGCCGCGTTGATCCGCGCGGAGATCGGGCCCGACCGGATGCTCGCGGTCGACGCGAACCAGCGCTGGGATGTCCCCGTCGCGATCTCGTGGATGCGCGCGCTCGCACCGTTCGACCCGTACTGGATCGAGGAGCCGACGAGCCCCGACGACATCCTCGGGCATGCGGCGATCGCCCGGGCCGTCGCGCCGATCCGCGTCGCGACCGGCGAGCACGTCCACAACCGGGTGATGTTCAAGCAGCTCTTCCAGGCCGAGGCCATCTCCATCTGCCAGATCGACGCCTGCCGGCTCGGCGGCGTGAACGAGGTCGTCGCGACCCTCCTCCTCGCGGCGAAGTTCGGCGTTCCCGTCTGTCCGCATGCCGGCGGCGTCGGTCTGTGCGAGCTGGTCCAGCACCTGTCGGCCGTCGACTACATCGCGATCTCGGGCCGGATCGACGGCCGGATGATCGAGTACGTCGACCACCTCCACGAGCACTTCCTGGACCCGGTGGTCGTGGAGGCCGGGTCGTACCGGCTTCCGACCATGCCCGGCTACAGCGCGGAGATGCGCCCGGCGTCGCTCGCTCGATACCGGTTCCCGGACGGGGCCGAGTGGCGAGAGGCGGCCGCCGCGGAGGCGCGGGCGTGAGGCGGTTCGGGCAGGTCATCCGCGTCCGGCCCGAACGGATCGAGGCGTACGAGGCGCTCCACGCGGCGCCGTGGCCGGGCGTGTTGGCGGCGATCGAGCGCGGCAACATCCGGAACTACACGATCTTCCGCCATGGGACGACGCTGTTCGCCTACTACGAGTACACCGGCGACGACTACGCGGCCGACATGGCGTCGATCGCCGCGGATCCCGAGACGCGGCGCTGGTGGACGCTGACCGACGCGATGCAGGAGCCGGACCCGGACCGACCGCCGGGGACGTGGTGGCTGGATCTCCCCGAGGTGTTCCACACGGACTGACCGGCGGCCGCGTGCCGCGCGATGAGGGCGGCTAGAGGCGGACGGCGCGCCCTGAAACGGCCGACGCATACAGCGCCTCGATCGCGCGGGCCTGGCCCAGCGCATCCGCGCGGCCGATCCGGGGCGACGGCCCGCCACGGATCGCCCGGGAAACCTCGTCGATCTCCAGCTGATACGGATCGACCGCCGGCACTTCGATCCGGTCCGTACCGTCGCGCAGCAGCCAGCCGTCGCCGTCGTGCCACGGGTGGTCGTTCGACGCGACCGACCCCTCGCTCCCGATCGCCTCGATCGACTGGTGGTTGCTCCCGAACCCGGACGTGAACTCGGCGACGACGCCGGACGGGAACCGCAGCAGCCCGCTGAACCGGACGTCGACGCCGGTCGGGCCGATCTCCTGGATCGCCGCCACCTGGACCGGCTCCTCGCCGGCCAGCAACCGCGCCGCACTGACGCAGTAGCAGCCGACGTCCATCAGCGATCCGCCCTCCACGTCCGCGCGAAGCCGGATGTTCGTCGTGTCGTCGAGGACGAAGCTGAAGGTGGAGCGGATCGTCCGCAGCGCCCCGATCCGGGACGCCTCCACGGCGAGCCGCTCGGTCTGCGGCGTGTAGCGCCACATGAACGCCTCGGCGAGCACAAGGCCGGACCGCTCGGCGGCATCGAACGCCTCATCGATCTCCGCCGGCCGGCGCGTGTACGGCTTCTCGCACAGGACGTGCTTGCCGGCCGCGATCGCGGCCATCGTCCAGGGGTGGTGGAGGCTGTTCGGCAGGGAGATGTAGACCGCCTCGACCGTCGGGTCGGCGAGGAGCGCCTCGTACGAGCCGTGACTGCGCAAGATGCCGTTCTCGGATGCGTAGGCCCTCGCGCGATCGGCGTCCCGGCTCGCGACCGCGACGACGCTGCCCAACGTGGCCCGCGCCGCGCCGCCCAGGAATTGGCGGTTGATCCCGCCCGTCCCGAGGATCCCCCAGGCAACCGCCACGGACTCGGCGGCGCTCACCCGACCG
>CAVXEB010000005.1:0-11755 GCA_963760735.1 uncultured Chloroflexia bacterium | reverse complement strand
CCGCTGCCGGTCGCCTGGCCCGCCCGCGTGGGATGACGGAGGCGAACAAGCCGCCACCCCTTCTGGTTCCGGTGTGGGAGCCACCCGCCGCGCCCGAGCCGGCCGCGTTCGTGCCCCTGGCGCCGCCCCCACCGACGTCGCCTCCCGGCATGGTCGAGATCATCGGCCGGGGGATCGACCTCAACGTGTCGCTTTCCGGTGAGATCCGCCGGATGTCGCTGTTCGTCGGCGGGCTGTTCCTGGCCGCGCTCGGTCCGATCGCGGCGATCGTCATCGTCCAATCGATCCAGCTCGGCGGGTTTGCGTGGCTGATCGACGCGCTCGTCGGGCCGGCCGGGCTCGGAGATGCCGCCCTCGGTGTGACCGGGCGGGCGGCCCTCGGGCCGTGGGCCGCGATCGCGTTCTTCGTCGGCCTCACGTGCATCGTCGCGATCTCGGTCGACATCCAGCTGATGACCACCGCGCTCCTCGGCGGCCGGGTCGGTGGCCACACGCTCGACCTCCGCCATGCCGTCGGCTGGGCGCGCCAGGGGTTCTGGCGGTTGATCTTCGCCTCGTTCACGGTCGGGCTGATCCTGATCATCCCGCGCGAGATCCTCGGAAGTCTGCTGATCCGTGGGGCACCGGAGGCGCGGCTCGCCCTCGCGACCGCGCTGGACGTCCTCCTGTCGGCGCCGTTCGCCTACGTTGGGGCGGCCGTCATCCTGGCGCGGGCGTCCCCGTTCGGGGCGGTCGGGCAGTCGTGGGCGATGGCCCGGCGTCGATGGCGCCTCGCGTTCGTGATCGGGATCGTGAACACGGCGGTCTCGTACCTGACCACCTTCGCGATCGGGGTCGGGCTCGACATCCTCGTCCGGATCGCGACCGCGCTCGGGATCGATCGGGGGCTGGGCCCGGCCCAGTCCGTCGAGCTCGTCGCCATCGTCGCCTTCGCGATCGTCGCGGTCGGCTCGCTCACCGTGACGGTCGCCGCGCTGTCGGTTGCCCCGCAGGTGATCGCCTGGATCCGGCTCGGCGGGCCGTCGTTCGGCGTCGTGGATCCCACGTCGGACGACCCGTCCCTGCGTCCGGCCGCGACTCGGCTGGTCTCCCTCCCGATGCAGGGCGCCTTCATGGCCGCGGCGATCGCGGCCGTCGTCTGGATCGTCGGTCGCGTCTGACTCAGGCGCCCTCAGACGCCGAGCTCGTCGAGCCGGTCGTCGTCGATGCCGAGGTGGTGGGCGAGCTCGTGGATCACCGTGATCCGGACCTCCTCGGCGAGGTCCTCCGGGTCGGGGAAGTCCTCCTCGAGCGCGAGCCGGAAGAGCGTGATCCGGTTGGGCGCGGTCACCCAGTCGGCGCCCCACTCGGTCCGCGGCACGCCCTCGTACAGCCCGTACAGGTCGTCGTCCGGTCCCAGGTCGTTCTCGCGCCGCTGGGCCGGGCTCGGCTCGTCGTCGATGACGATCGCGACCTCGTCGAGGGCGTCGCGGAATGGCGCCGGGATGTCCGCGACGGCCCGTTCCACCAGCCGTTCGAAGCCGACATGGTGGCCGTGGACGGGACGGCGGGCTCGCTGGCTCCCGCGGCGGGGCTTCGGCATGGCGGCCTATCGTAGACGCGTGCCGTCCCTCTCCGAGCCCGCCGGTGAGCCGGACGGGTTCGTCGTCTTCGTCGAGCCGGGAGACCGGATCCACTTCCTCGACTGGGGTGGGGAAGGTGCGCCGGCGGTCCTCCTCGTCCATGGGCTCGCGGGGAGTGGACTCGCCTGGGCGGCCGTGGCCCGGCGGCTGGTCGCGCGCCGGCACGTGGTCGCGATGGACCTGCGCGGCCACGGCCTCTCTGACGCACCGACGGAGCCCGGCGCGTACGACCTCGACGTCCTCGCGGCCGACGTCGTCGCGGTCGCGGAGGGCTCGGACGCGCTCGACGAGGGGCCCGTCGTGCTGGCCGGTCACGGATTCGGCGCGATCGTCGCGGCGGCCGCCGCCGCGCGTCTCGGTGAACGTTGCGCGAGGCTCGTGCTCGTCGACGGCGGTCTCGTCGAGGTCGAGGCGGCGACCGGGCAGGACGCGGACGAGTTCCTCCGCGGGCTCGACGAACCGCCCGAGGTCCTCCGGTCGATGACCGCGTTTCTCGCCGACCGCCGCTCCTGGGACCCGGCGTCGTGGGACGCGGACCAGGAGCGAGCGGCGCGGGCGGCGGTCGTGGAGACGCCGGCCGGCCGGCTCGTGCCGTCCACGCGGCCGCATGCCCTCGAGGCCTGTGTCCGGGCGATGTTCGAGTACCGTCCGTCGACGGTGCTTCCGCTCGTCTCCGCTCCGACCGTCGCGGTCCGCCGCACGACCGCGGGCGAGGACGACACCGCGACCGGGATCGGCGATCGGGTGCCGCCGGAGGTCGTGGTCGTCGACGTCGCGGCGCCCGGCCACAACCTGCTCCGCTACCGCCCCGACGAAGTGACGGCGGCGATCCTCGGCCGCTAGGCTTCGGGCGGGCCGTCCGGCCCGGTGGAGGAGGGTCGGCCCGCATGCGCGTCGTCTACAGCCCGGCACACCTCGCGCATGACCCGGTCACCGAGACCGTGACCGGCGCGGTCATCCCGGCGAACGAGGTCGCCGAGCGCGCAGAGCGGATCCGGGCGACGCTCGAGGCCGATGGCGGCTTCACGATCCAGGGCCCGACCGAGCACGGCACCGAGCCGATCCTCGCGGTCCACGACCCCGGGCTGCTGCGGTACCTCGAGGAGGCCTGGCCCGCGGCGCGGGCCCAGTCGATCGGCCGCCCGAACCTGATCGCCGACACGTACCCGACGTTCCGGATGTTCGAGGGGATGAGCCGGGAGTTCCTGGCGTCACGGCCGGAGACCGGGGATGCCGGCGGCCGGGCGGGCTGGTGGGGGCTCGACACGGCGAACCCGCTCGTGGCCGGGACCTACGGCGCGGCCCGGGCCGCCGCCGACGTCGCGCTCACGACCGCGGATCTCGTGCTCGGTGGCGAGCGCACGGCCTACGGGCTGTGCCGGCCACCGGGTCACCACGCAGCACGCTCGATGGCCGGCGGGTACTGCTTCCTCAACAACGCCGCGATCGCGGCCGAATCGATCGTCCGCGCGACCGGCGAGCGGGTCGCGATCCTCGACGTCGACTACCACCACGGCAACGGCACCCAGCAGATCTTCTGGCGCCGCGGCGACGTGCTGTACGTCTCGCTCCATGCCGACCCGCAGCGCCAGTACCCGTTCTTCCTCGGCAACGCCGACGAGACCGGCGAAGGGGAGGGGAGCGGGGCGAATCTGAACCTTCCACTGCCGGCGGGGACGGACGACGCTGCCTATCTCGTCGCGCTGGACCGCGGGCTGGCCGCCATCGCCGACATGCCCGGCGAGGTGATCGTCGTGTCACTCGGGTTCGACACGTACGGCCAGGACCCGATCGGCGACTTCGCGCTGACCACGGCCGTCTACCACGAGTGCGGCCGACGGACGGCGGCAGTGGGTCGGCGGCTCGTGATCCTCCAGGAGGGCGGCTACCATCGGCCGTCGCTCGGCGCGAACGCCCGGGCGTGGCTGCGCGGCGCCGAGGGCCGGCCGTACGAACCGCTGCCGGCGGCTGGGTTCGGGGCGGCCGGGTCGGACCGCTGACGTGACTGATGAGCCGGCGCTCCCGGAATTGTTCCGACGCCCGTCGCCGGTCATGGTCGAGCTGCTCTTCGATCGGCACCCGTCGGTCGACGTTGGGCTGATCGCCGCCCGAGCCGCGGAACTGGCCGGCACGTCGACCGATCTGGTCGGCGACGACGATGCTCAAGGGACCCGCGGCGTGGCCTTTCCGGACATCCCGGTGCCGTTCGTCGAGGGCAGCGTGCCGCTGACGGTCTGGCTGATGTCGACCGACGAGCGGACGATCGACAAGGCGACCTGGATGGCGACGAATCTGCGCCAGACGTGGGCCTGGGACGAAGCCGAAGCCGCGGTGGGCCGCACGAGCGAGGCGCTGTTGATCACGGACATCGTCGGCGGCCCGCTCGATCATCGGACCCGAATGCCGGCATACCACGCGGTGCTGGCGGCCGCCGTCGAGATCCTCGAGCCGATTGCCCTCTGGTTCGCGGTCGGCGAGCGGTTCGTCGACCCGGCTGGGTACCTGAGGGACCACGCCGCGGACCCGGTTGCCTTCGAGTCGACCGTCAATGTCCGCTACGTCACAATGTCCGATCGGCCGGGCGAGCAGCTGATGGACACCGTCGGCATGGAGCCGTTCGGCTTGCCAGATGTCCAGATCCATTTCACGACGCTCGAACCGTCCTGGGTTGCCGGAAAGCTGCTCGGGACGGCCCGGTATCTGTTCGACCAGGGCGACATCATCGCGGACGGCAACACGGTGCCCGGCGTGGTCGACGGCGAGCGCTGGCCGTGCGCCCACGAGCTCGCGCTGATGGGCCCGCAACGGGAGGTCCTGGACATCGACCCATCCCCGCACGGTCCGGCTCGCGGCTGATCCGCGGACTCGGCGTACCATCGCCCGCATGCCCAAGCCCACCGAGCTCCCGCCCCACGTCCGCCGCCTCGTCGACGAGATCGAATCCGAGATCGGCGAGACGGAAGTTGCGGTCGACGAGATCAGCGGCGACGCCGGCCGTCCGTCCGAGAACGGCAGCGACGGCGTGCACGACAACGGCCGGGTCGAGGAGGCCGTCCGCCAGATCCTCGCGGAGGTCGGCGAGGACCCGACCCGCCAGGGGCTGCTCGGGACGCCCGAGCGGGTCCACCGGATGTACATCGAGCTCACCGCCGGCTACCACGTCGATCCGGATCGCCTGATCAACAACGCGGTCTTCGACGTGGCCTACAGCGAGATGGTCGTCGTCAAGGACATCCCGTTCTACTCGCTCTGCGAGCACCACCTGCTGCCGTTCTTCGGGACGGCGTCCGTCGCGTACATCCCGCGCGGCCGGGTAATCGGCCTCTCGAAGATCCCGCGGATCGTCGAGATGTACGCCCGCCGCCTCCAGGTCCAGGAGCGCCTCACCCAGCAGGTCGCCGACTTCCTTCAGGAGCGGCTGAGTCCGCAGGGCGTCGGCGTCGTGCTCGAGGCGACCCACCTCTGCGCGGTGATGCGGGGCGTGCGTAAGCCGGGCACGGTCATGACCACGTCCGCGGTCCTCGGGCTGTTCCGGACCCGCGACCGCACCCGTGCCGAGTTCTTCGCGCACCTCGATCGGCCGGCCCCGGGCGCCTGAACCGCTCGTCGGGGTCAGGCGACCCGCGTGCGTCGAACCCGCGGTCTTGTCAGATGCCCACCCGGGGGCCGCTCGTCATGGTCGCGACGCGCGGGAATCCGGGACGCACGCACGAAGCCGTCGCCGGGCGCCGTCATCCGGCCGCAGGACGGTCGTTTGACACGAACTCGCTGACGAACGGCCCCGTGGAGGCCGGTTGACAGAAACAGCGCACCAGATGGGCCGCGCGCGCGGCCGGGCGGCCTCAGGGCCGGGCCACGATCTCGATCGAGTGCACGCCGCCGACGACCGACAGGTGGATCCGATCGCGGTCCGGCCCCCAGCCCGTTGACTTGAGGGACGTCGGGCCGCCGCGCTTCTCGATCCGCGTCCCGTCGAGCACGATCGACTCGGCGCCGCCGGCGACCTCGAGCCGCATCGGGACGCCCTTCGGCCGCTCCGCCCGCAAGGTCTTCACGCCGCCGACGATCTTGATCGCCGTCTCGCCCACCGGCTGCCCGAGCTCGAGCTGGACCCGCTCGGACCCCCCGACGATGTCGAGCGTCCGCAGCTGGATCGACCGCAGGTCCGCCTCGACCTTCTGGACCCCACCGACGACCTCGATCGTCCACGGGATCGTCGTGTTCAGCCCGAACGTCGCGGTGCGACCGCGCCAGTCGAAGCCGAAGCCCTTGAACTGGACCAGGACCCGCCCGTCGCGGAGCCGGACCTGGGGCGTGGAGCCTTCGAACGAGGCCCGGTAGAGGTCGGCCGGATGGTCGCCCGGCCGGAGACGGAGCGACGACAGGCCCGAGCGGATCGCGAGCCGCGCCTCGGTCAGCCCGCCGAGGGGCGCGAAGTGCTCCGACATCGCCCGGCTCCCGTCGGCCGGCGACCCGGATGCCTCGCGGATGGCCTCGGTCTCCTCGCGCGTGACCGCCTCCATCCGGGTGAGGAAGTCGGCGATCAGCTCGAGCTGCTCGTCGCTGTAGTCGCGGATCTCCTTGGCACTCGCGGTCGAGACCTGGTCCAGCGTGACCTGGATGTTCGCGATCTTCTCGGGCACGACCTCGACGATCACCCGCCGCCGATCCGTGGGGTCGGGGACCCGCCGGACATAGCCGGCCTGCTCGAGCCGGTCGATCACGCGGGTGACGGCGCCCGTGGTGAGCCCGGTGATCTCCGACAGCTTGCCGGCGCTCGTCGCGCCCATGTCGATCAGCTGCTCGAGGGTCTCGATGTCGCTCTCGGAGAGGCCGAAGCGGATCGCCACGGTCTGTCCGAGGAATGAGCCCTGGATGTTCACTCGGCGGAGGGAGCGGAGGACGGAATCGATGTTCTCGCGGTTCATGGTTGACAACGGCTCCTGACTGGGCAACTATCTGCACTGCGCAGATAATGACCCATGATGTTGAACCGTGCAAGTAGTGCCGCGGCCAGCATCGGGCACCAAGGCAAGGAGCGTCAACATGACGACACCCACCCCGATCCGCAGCACGATGATCGACACGACCGATCTGCGGCGGACGTTCAAGACCCGGACCGGACCGGTCGAGGCCGTCGCGGGCGTCGACCTCCACGTGGGCGCCGGCGAGATCTTCGGCTTCCTCGGCCCGAACGGCGCCGGCAAGACGACAACCCTCCGGATGCTGGCGACGCTGATCACGCCGACGGCCGGCGAGGCGACCGTTGCCGGTGCCGACCTCCGGCGGCAGCCGCAGCTGGTCCGACAGCGGATCGGCTACGTGCCGCAGGGCGGTTCGACCGACCCGGCCGAGACCGGCCGCGGCGAGCTCGTCCTCCAGGGGCGGCTCTACGGCCTGACGGGCGCCGAGGCGAAGGCCCGTGCGGTCCAGGTCCTCGACGCCCTCGACCTGCAGAGTGCCGCCGATCGCCCGACCGGCACGTACTCCGGCGGGATGCGCCGCCGCCTCGACGTCGGGCTGGGCATCGTCCACCGACCGCAGGTGCTGTTCCTGGATGAGCCGACCACCGGGCTCGACCCGCAGGCTCGCGCCCGGATGTGGGACGAGATCCGCGCTCTCCGCGAGCTCGGGACGACGGTCTTCCTCACGACCCACTACCTCGAGGAGGCCGACGCCCTGTGCGATCGCCTCGCGATCATCGACCACGGCCGGATCGTCGCCGAGGGCACCTCCGACCAGCTCAAGCAGAAGGTCGCCGGCGACGTCGTCACGATCGGCGTCAACGGCGCCGGAGCGTCGGTCCTGACGCTCGTCGAGGCGATGTCGTTCGTCCGCGAGGCCTCCCACGACGACGAGACGGGTCTCGTGCGGCTGTACGTCGACCATGGCGAGACCGCCGTCCCGCAGCTGCTCCGGAGCCTCGACGCCGCAGGCTTCGCCCCGACCTCGATCTCACTCAACAAGCCGAGCCTCGACGACGTCTTCCTCCGCCAGACGGGTCGCTCGCTGCGCGAGGAGGAGGCAGCATGACCGCGAACACCGCCGCCCAGAGTGTCTTCACCTCCAGCATCGAAAGGACCCCACGCATGCGCGCCGTTCGCGACACCTGGCTGATCTTCCGCCGATCCCTCATCCTCACCATCCGCCAGCCCACCTGGATCGTCATCGGGATCATGTATCCCGTCATCTACCTCGTGTTGTTCGGGCCGCTCCTCGATGGCGCGATCAAGGGGGCCGGGGCCGGCGTCAGCGCCTACAACTGGTTCGTGCCGGGCCTCCTGATCCAGGTCGCCCTGTTCGGAACGGCGTTCGGTGGCTTCGGCCTGATCGCCGAGCTGCGGTACGGCGTCGTCGAGCGGATGCGGGTGACGCCGATGAGCCGGTCCGCGATGCTCCTGGGCCGGTCGCTCCGGGACGTCGTCATCCTCCTCTTCCAGGCGCTGATCATGATCGGGCTGGCGATCCCGTTCGGCCTCCACATCGACGTCGCCGGCGTGGCCGTGACGCTCGCGCTGCTCGCCCTGATCGGGCTGGTCGTCGCGCCGCTCTCGTACGCCGCCGCGCTGATCCTGAAGAGCGAGGACGCGTTCGCGCCGCTCGTCCAGAGCCTCGTGATGCCGCTGCTCCTCCTGTCCGGGATCCTGCTCCCGATGGCGCTCGCTCCGGACTGGCTCCGGTTCCTGAGCAACCTCAACCCGTTGACGCATGCGACGGATGCCGCCCGGGCGCTCTTCAACAGCGACTGGGGCAACCCGGAGATCCGGATCGGTGTCGCGATCACGGCGGCCCTCGCCGCGTTCGCCGTCTGGATCGCGTCGCGAACGTTCAGTCGCGCCAACGCCTGACGTCGTTCCTTCCTCTTCCACCGCGACGCCGGCGCCTGCGAGCGCCGGCGTCGTCTTGTTGCGGGCGCGCTCGGATCGACCTCGCTCGTCAGGCACCCGCATCCTGCCAAGCGCGCTCGCCGGCTCGGTTCATCTCCGTGCGCATCGCCGCGACCAGCAGGGCATCCAGCGCCAGGGCCATCGCGGCGAGGTGCCGGCGCCAGATCAGAACCGCGACCAGATTCCGATCGACCCGAGCACCACCGCGATCCGGCCGCCACCGCTGTCCGCGGCGCAGTACTCGAAGCATCCCGAGCCCGGACGGTTCGAGTCCCGGATCAAGGTCCCCAGGCCGGCCAGGAACGGCACCAGCGCCAGCGGCAGGAACGCCAGGCCGGCCGCGCGTGCCGCGATGGACGGCCGTCGGTCGGGAGCGGCCGGCTTCGGGGTGCTCATCGGAAGGTCTGGCGCGCCTCGCCCGGCTTGTAGTGGCGGAGCCCGAACGCCGACCACGTGTCGTCGATCGAGATGAGCGACAGCCACATCAGGTCGACGTCTCGCAGCGCGTCCCAGCCCTGGTCGCGTGTCAAGTCGGTCTGCCGCTTCGAGCTGCCTTTCGGATACGCGATCCAGAGCGTGCCGGGGCTGTCGAGGGCTGCGGCGGCCACGATCAGGCCCCGATCGAGCGCGGCCCGATCCGAGGCATAGAACAGGATCCAGTCGTGAGGACCGGTGAGGCGGTCGGGGATCGGCGCGCCGCGGGCCTCGCCGAGAGCGGCGCGGTCCTCGTCCGAGGCGCCGAGCATGGCCGGCGACCGCGCCGCGGCCAGCTTCAGCTTCCGGGAAGCCGCGGCCGCATCGAGAGGCATGCCCGGATGATCGACCGTCGTCGCGTCGCTGGCAATGACCCCGGGAGGCCCGATCGACCATGGCACAATCGGCGCATGTCCGACCGCCCGATCAAGGTCCTGATCGCCAAGCCCGGTCTCGACGGCCATGACCGCGGCGCGAAGGTCCTCGCCCGTGGTCTTCGCGACGAGGGCTTCGAGGTCGTCTACACGGGCCTCCGCCAGACGCCCGAGATGATCGCGACCGCGGCCCTCCAGGAGGACGTCGACGTCGTCGGGCTGTCGATCCTGTCCGGCGCGCACATGACGCTCCTCCCGCGGATCACGAAGCTCCTGAAGGAGCGCGGCCTCGACGACGTCCTGGTGACCGCCGGCGGGATCATCCCCGACGACGACGTGCCCGCCCTGGCGGAGATCGGGGTCGCCCGGGTCTTCGGGCCGGGGACGACGATCGCCGAGGTCGCCGACTACCTGCGGGCGAACGCGCGTCCGCGCGACTAGGGTGGGGGAGCCGGGCGCCGCGTCCGCGCCGGATGCCGCGGCCCGGGCCGCGCTCCTCGCCGATTCCGCGATCGCGGGCGATCGGCGGGCCCTTGCCCGGCTGCTGACCGCGGTCGAGAACCGGACGGAGATCGCGGAGCCGGCGCTGCGGATCCTCTATCCGCGGGCCGGCAATGCCCACGTCGTCGGGATCACCGGCCCGCCCGGCGCCGGCAAGTCGACGCTCGTGGCCGCGCTGATCGGCGAGGTTCGGGCGGCCGGGCGGTCGGTCGCGGTCGTGGCGGTGGACCCGTCGTCTCCGATCACCGGCGGGGCGCTCCTCGGTGACCGGGTCCGGATGCAGAGCCACGCGGGCGACGACGGCGTGTTCATCCGGTCGATGGCCGCGCGGGGCCACGCCGGCGGTCTGGCCTCGACGACCGGCGCCGCCGCCGCCGTCCTCGACGCGGTCGGGTTCGACCTGGTGCTCGTCGAGACGGTCGGGACCGGCCAGAGCGAGGTCGAGGTCGCCGCGGCCGCCGACACGACCGTCGTTCTCGAGGCGCCCGAGATGGGCGACGAGGTCCAGGCGATCAAGGCCGGGCTGCTCGAGGTCGCCGACCTCGTCGTCGTCAACAAGGGCGACAAGCCCGGTGCCCAACGAACGGCCGCTCAGCTGCGGGCGATGCTCGTCGCCGGGGGTGGGCCGGCGGCCGGCGGACGTGACGCGGGATCCACGCCCAAACGGCCCCGGCCGAAGCGACCCGAGGTCCTGATCACGACGGCGGCGACCGGCGCCGGCGTCCCCGAGCTGCTCGCGGCGCTGGACCGGCATCGCGCGGCGCTGACTCCGGACGTCGCCGCGGAGGCGCGGCTCGCCCGGGCGGAGGCCCAGGTCTGGTCGATCGTGGCCGACCGGCTCCGTGACCGGCTCCACGACCCGGCCGTGCGCGACGGGACGCGCGACACCCTCGCCGCCGTGGCGGCCCACCGGCTCGATCCGTACGCCGCCGCTGACGAGCTCCTGGCCCGGCTGGCGGGAGCCCGCGACCATCACGCGCCCGACCGGACGCGGCGCTAGGCTGGGCCGATGCGGCTCGATCGGACGTTCGTCGCGGGCGCCGGCCTGATGGGCCACGGGATCGCCCAGGCGCTCGCCGCCACCGGCCGCCAGGTCACGCTCTACGAGCCGGACCTCGTCCGGGCGAACGCCGGCCGCGACCGGATCGCCGACAACCTCGCGCGGTCTGTCGCCAAGGGCCGGCTGACGGAGCACGACCGGGAGGCCATCCTCGAGCGGATCCGGCCGACGAACGAGATGGCGGGCGCCCGGGATGCAGCCCTCGTGGTCGAGGCGGTCTTCGAGGATGTCGCCGTCAAGACCGTGCTGTGGTCCGGGCTGGACGGGCTCGCGCCCGCCCACGCGATCTTCGCGACCAATACGTCGTCGATCTCGATCGACCGGCTCGCCAACGCAGTCGAGCCCGACCGGCGCGCCCGGTTCATCGGCATGCACTTCTTCAGCCCCGTTCCGGTGATGCCGCTGATCGAGGTGGTCCGCGGGGCGGCGACGAGCGACGCCACGGACGGCGCCGTCCGCGATCTGGCGGCCGACATGGGCAAGCAGGTCATCGTCTCCGCGGACCGGCCCGGCTTCATCGTCAATCGGATCCTCATGCCGTTCCTCGCCGAGGCGATGCGCGCCTACGAGCAGGACGTGGCCACCGCCGAGGACATCGACGCGGGCGCCCGGCTCGGGCTCAACCACCCGATGGGGCCGCTCGAGCTCGCCGACTTCATCGGCCTCGACGTCTGCCTCGGGATCATGGAGATCCTCGACGAAGGGTTCGGGCGGGACCAGTTCGTTCCGCCGGCGATCCTCCGGAGCCTGGTCGAGGCGGGCCACCTCGGCCGGAAGACGGGTCGCGGGTTCCACGTCTATCCACGGCCCTGACGGCCGGCGGCGACGTCCTCGGGT
>CAVXEB010000004.1:0-2099827 GCA_963760735.1 uncultured Chloroflexia bacterium | reverse complement strand
AGCCCGCGTTCTTCGACCGGCAGGTCCGGATCGCGACGGAGCATTCCGGGCGGATCGACCCCGAGAGCCTCGACGACAACGTCGCGGCCGGTGGCTACGCGGCACTCGGCCACGCGCTCACGACCATGACGCCCGCCGAGGTGCGAGACGAGATCACGAAGAGCGGCCTGCGCGGCCGGGGCGGTGCCGGCTACCCGGCAGGCTTGAAATGGAACACGGTCGCGAAGGCGACCGGGTCGGGAAAGTACGTCATCTGCAACGCGGATGAAGGCGATCCCGGTGCGTTCATGGATCGGACGATCCTCGAGAGTGACCCTCACCGCGTCCTGGAGGGGATGGCGATCGCGGCCTATGCCGTCGGTGCCAACGCCGGGTACGTGTATTGCCGTGGCGAGTATCCACTCGTGGTCGGACGAGTCCGGCAGGCGATCCGGGACGCCACCCTGGGCGGTTACCTGGGCAACACGATCATGGACACCAAGTTCTCGTTCGAAGTCGACATCCGACTCGGTGCCGGCGCGTATGTCTGCGGCGAGGAGACCGCGCTGATCGCGTCGATCGAGGGCAAGCGAGGGACACCCGTCCCGCGCCCGCCGTATCCAGCCGTCGCCGGTCTGTGGGACCGCCCGACCCTCATCAACAACGTCGAGACGCTGGCCAACGTCGCACCGATCATCCGCAACGGCGGCGAGTGGTTCGCCTCGATCGGGACAGCGAGCAGCAAGGGCACGAAGGTCTTCGCACTCGCCGGCCGGGTCGTCAACACCGGGATCGTCGAAGTCCCGATGGGCACCACGCTGCGGGAGATCGTGTTCGACATCGGCGGCGGGATCGTGGACGGCGGCGCCTTCAAGGCGGTCCAGACCGGCGGCCCGGCGGGTGGTTGCATCCCCGCCCAGTTCCTCGACATGCCGGTGGATTACGAGTCACTCCTCGAAGTCGGGTCGTTCATGGGCTCCGGCGGGATGATCGTCATGGACGACACGGCCTGCATGGTCAACGTCACGAGGTTCTTCATGGACTTCATGCGCGAGGAGTCCTGTGGCAAGTGCGTTCCGTGCCGGGTGGGCACGACCCAGCTGTGGATGCTGCTCGATCGGATCTCGGCCGGCCAGGCGACTGTCGACGATCTCGCGCAGATGGAGCGGCTCGCGGCGATGGTCCAGCGGACAAGCCTGTGCGGCCTCGGCCAGGGCGCCCCGAACCCGATCTTCAGCACCCTGCGCTACTTCCGCGACGAGTATCTCGCCCACATCGTCGACCGGGTCTGCCCGGCCGGGGTCTGCGTGATCGAGCCTCAGGCGGTCCCGGCATGACGGTCCACACGCTCCGGATCGACGGCGCCGATGTGGCCGGGACCGATGGCGAGTCGATCCTCGCCGTCGCGACCGAGAACGGGATCGACATCCCGACCATGTGCCACCTCGACGGGCTTTCGGACACGGGCTCATGCCGGCTATGCGTCGTGGAGATCGCGGGTTCTCCGAAGCTCGCTCCGGCCTGCACCACGGCCGTCGCGGAAGGCATGGAGGTCACGACGACGTCCGAGCAGCTCACCGAGTACCGCCGGACCATCACCGAGATGCTGTTCGTCGAGCGAAACCACATCTGTGCGGTCTGCGTCGCGAACAATCACTGCGAGCTCCAGAACCTCGCCGAGGATCTGCGGGTGGACCATTTCGAGCTGCCGGTGATCAATCCGTCTGTCGGCATCGACGCGTCTCACCCGCTCTTCGCGATCGATCACAACCGCTGCATCATGTGCGTCCGTTGCGTCCGGGTCTGCGGCGAGATCGAGGGAGCCCACACGTGGGGCGTCATGGGCTCGGGCATCGGCGAGCGGGTCGTGACCGACCGCGGGACGCCGTGGGGCGAATCCACGACCTGCACGAGCTGCGGCAAGTGCGTCCAGGTCTGCCCCACCGGTGCGCTCTACGAGAAGGGGCGTTCCATCGCCGAGGGGAGCAAGGAGCGCCGGCCATTCCTGCCGTATCTCCAGGTGCACGGCCGGGAGGCTGAGCCGGGATGAGCAAGCCGCGGCTCGCCACGGTCTGGCTTGACGGCTGCTCCGGCTGCCACATGTCGTTCCTCGACATGGATGAGCGCCTGCTCGAGATCGCCGAGCGCGCGGACATCGTCTACAGCCCGCTCGTCGACACGAAGGAATACCCGGCCGACGTCGATGTGTGTCTCGTGGAAGGGGCGGTCTCGTCGGAGGACGATCTCCACAAGATCCGCCTCGTTCGAGAGCGGACGAAGACGCTGGTCTCGTTCGGTGACTGCGCGGTCACCGCCAACGTCCCGGGGATGCGCAACCCGATCGGTCCGGCGCCGCTGCTGGAGCGAGCCTACGTCGAGAACGTGACGCTCAGGCCGGGCATCCCGCTCGCGGTGGTGCCGGCCCTGCTGCCGACGGCCCAGCCGGTGCATCGGGTCGTCAAGGTCGACGTCTTCCTGCCCGGCTGTCCACCGTCGGCCGATCTCATCCACCGCGCGCTCATCGACCTGATCGAGGGCCGGACACCGGATACCACGGGCGCCCGCTTCGGCCGCTGAGGAAGCCATGAGCAACCAGATCGTCATCGACCCGATCACCCGGATCGAAGGCCACAGCAAGATCACGATCCACCTCGACGACGCCGGCGAGGTGACCGATGCGCAGTTCCACGTCACCCAGTTCCGGGGCTTCGAGCGGATCGTCCAGGGACGCCCGATCCACGAGATGCCCTCGATCATGGCCCGCATCTGCGGGATCTGCCCCGTCAGCCATCTCACGGCCTCGTCGAAGGCGTGCGACGAGATCCTTGCGGTCGAGCCGCCACCGACCGGGGCCGACCTGCGCCGGCTGATCAACCTGGCTCAGATCGTCCAGTCCAACGCGCTCAGCTTCTTCCACCTCTCGTCGCCCGACCTCCTGTTCGGCTTCGACGCCGAGCCCGCGAAGCGCAACATCATCGGTGTCGCCCAGGCCAATCCTGGTCTGGCTCGTGATGGGGTCGGGGTCCGCCGCTTCGGCCAGCAGATCATCGAGTGGCTCGGCGGCAAGCGGATCCACCCAGCGTGGGTCGTGCCGGGTGGCGTCGACGCGCCACTCTCGGCCGAGACGCGCGATCGGATCCTGTCGACGGTCCCCGAAGCGATCGCGGCGATCGAGCGGGCCCTCGCCTGGTACAAGTCGTCGCTCCTTCGCTGGGAGGACGAGGCCGCCTCGTTCGGCGACTTCCGGTCCGCCTTTATGGGTCTCGTCGACGAGGCTGGCAACGTCGACTACTACGACGGTTCGCTGAGGGTCATGGACGCCGACGGTCATCTCCTTGCCGATCGCATCGACCCGCGCGGCTACCAGGACTACCTGGGCGAGGCGGTCGAGCCGTGGTCGTACCTGAAGTCGACCTATTGGAAGGTCCTCGGCTACCCCGACGGTGTCTACCGGGTGGGGCCGCTGGCGCGCGTCATCGTGGCCGGTCAGATGGGGACACCGCGTGCCGACCTTGAGCTCGACGAGTTTCGGCGCCGGCTCGGGCGCGTCCCGAGCAGCTCGTTCCACTACCACTACGCCCGGCTGATCGACACGCTCCATGCGGCCGAGCGGATCGAGGAGCTCCTGCGCGGGCCGGACATCCTGTCGCCCCGCGTGCGCTCGTTCGCCGATGTCAATGCCAACGAGGGGATCGGCGTCTCGGAGGCGCCGCGCGGCACGCTCATCCATCACTATCGGGTCGACGATGACGGGATCGTCGAGTGGGCGAACCTCGTGATCGCGACCGGGCACAACAACCTCGCGATGAACCGCAGCGTCCGCCAGGTCGCGAAGCGGTATGTCAAGAGCGCCCAGCTGACCGAACCGATGCTGAACCGGGTCGAGGCCGTCATCCGTTGTTTCGATCCGTGTCTGTCGTGCTCGACCCACGCGCTCGGCGAGATGGCCCTCCATCTCCAGCTCATCGGCCCGGACGGAGCGGTCCTCGACGAGCTGATCCGGTGACCGGCAACGTCCTCGTCATCGGCTACGGCAACACCCTCCGCACCGACGATGGGGTCGGCCGGCTCGCCGCCGAACGCCTCGCCGACGACCCCCGACTCGACGGGGTGAGGGTCATCTCGCGGCATCAGTTGACGCCCGAGCTCGCGCTCGACGTCAGCGGGGCGGCCCTGGTGGTGTTCGTTGACGCAGGCAATCGCCCTGCGGCGGGCATCTTCACGGTCGAGCCGATCGAACGGACCGGCAGGCATGCGGCGCCCTGGTCGCATCACCTCGATCCGTCGAGTCTTCTCGACCTGACCGGAGAGCTGTACGGTCGGGTGCCCGACGCCTTCCTCATCAGCGTTGGGGTGGAGTCGGTCCTTCTGGGAGACCGGCTGTCGCCGAAGGTCGAGGCCTCCCTGCCGGGGCTCGTCGACGCGGTGGTGGAGCTCATCGCGGACCACGCCGCCGGCCCCGGAACGGTCTCTGTCGCGGATCTCCGCCATGCATGAGGTGTCGTTGGTCGCCGAGCTCATCGGCGAATGCGAGCGTCGCTCGGCCGGGCGGCCGGTCCAGCTCGTTCGCGTGCGGCACGCCTCGAGCATCGCCGAGCCCGCGTTGCGGCAGGCGTTCCGGATGCTCACCGAGGGCAGCAGGCTGGCCGACACCACGCTGGAAGCCGAGACCTTCGATGTAGAGCTCCGCTGTGGGTGCGGATTCGGAGGCGCCCTCGGCCACGACGACCTGATCGGTGGGTCGGTGGCGGTGTGTCCGGCCTGTGGCGACGTCTCGACGTTGCGACGAACGGCCGAGCTCGAACTGCTCGAGGTGCGGACGGCCTCTTGAAGCTCCGCTCCATGGAGCGGACCGCTTGTGGCCTCGCTTACCCTTCGGCGACCAACCGCACGTAGTCCGTCGCGCTCAGGACGCCGATCGGCTCGTCTTGCTCATTCACGACGACGAGCCGATGCACCTGCTCGTCGCGCATGATCCGAGCGGCCTCGACGAGCGTCGCCGACAGGCTCACCGTCAGGGGCGGTCGGGACATCAGCTCGCCGACGCGAAGCCCCGACGCCCGCCCGCGCACCAGCTGGGAGAGGCCCGGCCCGCCGTCGAGGAACAGGTCCGTGCGGCTCAACACACCGACGAGCTGGCCGCCACCATCGACGACCGGCAGACCGCTGATCCGATTGGCCGCGAGCAGCTGCTCGGCGGCCTCCACGGTCGCGTCGACGCCGACCGTGATCGGGTCGATGGTCATCACGTCGGCCACCGCCAGGCGATCGAAGCGCAGCTGCCAGGAGGTCTCTGTCGGTTGGCGGCTCATGATCGGCCCTCGTCGTGATCCACGTTCGTGACGCGGCGTTCGCACCCGTCCGCCCGAGTGTCGACGGAGGCGATCCATGTCGCGACGGCCGAACGGCCTGTCGAGCCCGGCCATTGGTCACGGCCGGGCGCTCGGCACCCGCTTCCGGTCCCAACGGCCCGCCGAAACGCGCCAGATGGCCTCCCGCTGTCGTTCCTGCGCGACGCCTACACTCTCGACATGCCCCCGGCAGACCCACGAAGGGAGCCTTCGGTCATGGCCATTCGGCACGAATGCCTCGACGGAAACGAGGCCGCCGCACGCGTCGCGTATGCCGTCAGCGAGGTGATCTCGATCTACCCGATCACCCCCGCCTCCCCCATGGCCGAGCATTGCGACGACTGGTCCGCGGCGCGCCGGCCGAACCTGTGGGGGAAGGTGCCGGACGTCGTCGAGATGCAATCCGAGGCTGGCGCGGCGGGAGCCCTGCACGGCGCGCTGCAGAAGGGCGCGCTCGGGACGACGTTCACCGCGTCCCAGGGACTCCTGCTGATGATCCCCAACATGTTCAAGATCGCCGGCGAGTTGACACCGGCGGTGATCCACGTCGCCGCGCGGACCGTGGCGACCCATGCCCTCTCGATCTTCGGCGACCACAGCGACGTGATGCACGCGCGGACGACCGGTTGGGCGATGCTCGCCGCAGGCTCGGTCCAGGAAGCACACGACTTCGCGCTCGTCGCCCATGCGGCGACGCTTCGCGCCCGGATCCCGTTCCTCCACTTCTTCGACGGCTTCCGCACCTCGCACGAGATCAACAAGATCGCAGTGCTCGACGAGGACGACATCCGTGCGCTGGTCCGCGACGATGATGTGCTGGCCTTCCGCGCCCGCGGGATGACGCCCGATGCTCCTGTCGTTCGCGGGACGGCCCAGAACCCCGATGTCTTCTTCCAGGCTCGCGAGGCGTCCAACCCGTTCCATCTGGCCGTACCCGGGATCGTCCAGGAGGTGATGGACGAGCTCGCTGCCCGGACCGGGCGACGGTACGGGCTGGTGGATTACCACGGCGCCCCGGACCCCGACCGCGTGGTCGTCGTGATGGGCTCTGCCGGCGGAGCGGTGGAAGAGACCGTCGACACGCTCGTCGCCGCCGGCGAGAAGGTCGGGATGCTCAGGATCCGCCTGTTCCAGCCGTTTCCCGCGGAGCAGGTCATGGCCGCCCTTCCCTCCACGGTGCGGGCGATCGCGGTCCTCGACCGGACGAAAGAACCCGGCTCCGTCGGCGAGCCGCTCTACCTGGCGATGGTCGCGGCCCTGGCCGAGGCGATGGACCGCGACGCTCCGCCGTTCACGACGGCGCCGCGGGTCATCGGCGGGCGGTACGGGCTGTCATCCAAGGAGATGACGCCATCGATGATCAAGCCGATCTTCGATGAGCTCTCGGCACCGCGGCCCAAGCGGCACTTCACGGTCGGGATCTATGACGACGTGACGCACCTCAGCCTGCCGATCGACGGCAGGTTCCGGCACCCACGTCCGACCAGCGAGGTGCAGGCGGTGTTCTTCGGGCTCGGCTCGGACGGCACGGTCGGCGCGAACAAGGCCTCGATCAAGATCATCGGGGAGAGCACGGACCTGTTCGCCCAGGGCTACTTCGTCTACGACTCCAAGAAGTCGGGCTCGGTCACCGTCTCGCACCTCCGGTTCGGGCCCGAGCCGATCCGATCCACCTACCTCGTCGAGGACGCCGACTTCGTCGCGTGCCACCAGTTCGGGCTGCTGGGCAAGACCAAGGTCCTGGAGTCTGCGAAGCACGGGGCGACGTTCCTGCTGAACGCCCCGTACGGTCCCGACGAGGTCTGGGATCACCTGCCGGGCGGCGTCCAGCAGTTGCTCATCGACAAGGAGATCGACTTCTGGGTGATCGACGCGCTCGCGGTCGCCGACGAGGCCGGGATGGGCAGCCGGATCAACACGGTCATGCAGCCGTGCTTCTTCCAGCTGGCCGGCATCCTGCCCGCGGATGAGGCGATCACCCGGATCAAGGGCTTTGTCGAGAAGACATATGCGAAACGCGGCGAGGCGACCGTTGCCCGCAACTTCGCCGCGATCGACCACTCGCTCGAGCGCCTCGCTCACGTCCCGCTCGGCGGCGTCACCAACGGTCGCGCGACGACCCCGCCGGTGCCGGACGACGTGCCCGACTTCGTGGCACGGATCACGTCCCGGCTGATCGCCGGCGACGGCGACCTGCTGCCGGTCAGCGCCCTGCCGGTCGACGGGACCTTCCCGACCGGGACCACGAAGTACGAGAAGCGGGCGATCGCCCAGATGATCCCGATCTGGGACCCCGCGATCTGCATCGACTGCGGCAAGTGCGCGATGGTCTGCCCCCACGCAACGATCCGGATGAAGGTGTTCCCGACCTCCGCGGTCGAGTCCGCGCCGGCGGACTTCCTTCACAAGGAGTTCCGCTCGCGGGATCTCCTCGACCACCGGCTCACGATCCAGGTCGCGCCCGACGACTGCACCGGCTGCGGCGTCTGCGTCGACGTCTGCCCTGCCAAGAGCAAGACCGACACGAGCCACAAGGCGATCAACATGGAGCCCGTTGCCGACCACCGCGACGTCGAGCGGCCGCGCTGGGACTTCTTCCAGTCGATCGCACCGCTCGATCGGAACCTGGTCCCGCTCGATTCGGTCAAGGGCTCGCAGATGCTGGAGCCGCTCTTCGAGTTCTCGGGGGCCTGTGGCGGCTGTGGCGAGACGCCCTACATCCGCCTCGTCAGCCAGCTCTTCGGCGACCGGATGATCGTCGCCAACGCGACCGGTTGCTCGTCGATCTACGGGGCAAACCTGCCGACGACGCCGTGGACGGTCAACGCGGCCGGTCGCGGCCCGGCCTGGAGCAACTCGCTCTTCGAAGACAACGCCGAGTTCGGCCTCGGGATGCGGCTCGCCCTGGACGCCCAGACCGACCACGCGCGACGGCTGGTCGAACGCCTCGCCCCGGAGCTCGGTGCGGATCTCGTCGGCGGACTCCTCGGCGCCGTCCAGGACAGCGAAGCCGACATCGTCCTCCAGCGCGAGCGGGTGAGCCGCCTGCGCGACGCGCTCGCCGGGCTGGACGGCCCACTCGAGTCCGACGCCAGACACCTCCTCGCCCTCGCGAGCGATCTTGTTCGCCAGGGCGTCTGGATCATCGGCGGTGACGGCTGGGCCTACGACATCGGGTTCGGCGGCGTCGACCAGGTCCTCTCGTCCGGTCGCAACGTCAACATCCTGGTCCTCGACACCGAGGTCTACTCGAACACCGGCGGCCAGGCATCCAAGGCGACGCCACGCGGGGCCGTCGCCAAGTTCGCCGCCGCCGGCAAGGGCACGGCCAAGAAGGATCTCGGCGCGATCGCCCGGTCCTACGGCAACGTCTACGTCGCGCAGGTCTCGATGGGAGCGAACGACCTCCAGACGACGAAGGCCCTCCTCGAGGCGGATGCCTGGCCGGGTCCGTCGCTCGTGATCGCCTACAGCACGTGCATCGCTCACGGGATCGACATGAGCAAGTCGATGGCGCACCAGAAGGACGCGGTCAAGAGCGGCTACTGGCCCCTCTACCGTTTCCACCCCTCCGAGATCGAGGGCGGCAAGCCATTCAAGCTCGACTCCTCCACCCCATCGATTCCGATCGCCGACTTCGTCGCGACCGAGACGCGCTTCGCCGTTCTCCAGCGGACCCACCCGGAACGGGCGGCGGAGCTGGCGGCCCTCGCCCAGGCCGACGCCGACGAGCGCTGGCACTACTACGAACAGCTCGCGGGCATCGAACGCACCGTTCCCCACGTCCATCGGCCCGACCCCGAGATCGTGCCCGACGTCGAGAGCGACGCCGGCTATCGCTACGAGGGCGAAGGAGACGAGGCATGACGGTCGACCTGCGCACTCGGTACCTCGGTCTCGAGCTCCGCTCGCCGATTGTCGCCTCGGCTGCGCCGCACAACGGCGAGACCGCGATGGCCGCGCGTCTCGAGGCCGCGGGCGTCGGGGCGATCGTCCTTCCCTCGCTGTTCGAGGAAGAGATCGTCACCGAGGAGCTCGAGCTCAACCGGTCGCTGGAGCAGGGCACCGAGCACTTCGCCGAGGCGCTCGATTACTTTCCGGCCATCGATGCGTTCATCGGAGCGGCCGACCGCTACCTTGCCGCGGTCGATCGGATCAAGGCCAGGGCTGCCGTCCCGATCATCGCGAGCCTCAACGCGACCAGCGCCGGCGGCTGGGTCCGGTATGCGCGGCGCATCCAGGACGCGGGTGCCGACGCGCTCGAGCTGAACCTCTACCACGTCGCGGCCGATCCGAGCAGGACGGCCGCCGACCTGGAGGCGACCGACCTGGACCTGATCGCCGCAGTCCGCGCGGCAGTCACGATCCCGCTCGCCGTCAAGCTGAGCCCGTACTACTCGGCGTTTGCCCATTTCGCTGCGGCGGCGACCGAGGCAGGCGCCGACGGTCTCGTGCTGTTCAATCGGTTCTACCAGCCGGATCTCGACCTGGAGACGCTCGAGGTCGTGCCGCGGCTCGATCTGAGTCAGCCCTGGGAGATGCGGCTGCCGGTGCGCTGGATCGCGATCCTGCGACCGCAGCTCGGCCCCGGCGTGTCCCTCGCGGCGACCTCGGGCGTGCAGGCCGGGACCGACGCGGTCAAGGGGCTGATGGTCGGCGCGGATGTGGTGATGATGACGTCGGCCCTGCTTCGCCACGGGCCCGAACACGTCGCCACCGTGGAGGCGGACCTGCGGACGTGGCTGATCGAACACGAGTACGAGTCGGTTGATCAACTCAGGGGAAGCGCCAGCCAGGCAACCACGGAAGACCCGTCGTCGTTCGAGCGCGCCAACTACATGCACACGCTCCGATCATGGGTCGCGCCGCGAGACCTGACGCCCACGGCGCCGTCCCGTCCGGCCGATTCGCTCCGCGTGAGCTGATGGTGCCGGTCTGCGCGCTTGACCCGGAGTGACCGCGTCCGCGTCGCCGCCGGCGTCCTCGTCTCCCTCGTCGCGGGGGTCCTGATCGGGCGGCTCGACTCGGGTGCCGGTTGGGATGACACAGCCGTGACCGCGGGGCTGCTCGTCATCTCTGCGGGGGTGGCGTCGTTCATCGCCGGCCGACTACCCTGGCTCTTCGCGGTCACGACCGGCATGTTCGTCCCCTTGTTCGAGCTGCCCGGGATCGCCGGTGGAGGGGCAGTTGCGGCGCTCCTGTTCAGCTCGATCGGCGCCGCCCTGGGCTGGCTCGCGGCCCGGCGCTGAGGTGCCTGCGGGGCATCGGGATGGGTCCCGAAGCCGGTGCCGGAGCGAAGGGCTGCTCGCCCGGGGAGTCACCTGTCGTCGATCGTGCAGCGACCCTCAGTCCGCGGCTGCGATCGGCAGCGCCCGCGGGATGAGCTCCGGGATCCGCTCGAGCAAGCCCCACAGCGTCGTGAGGAACGGCCAGGCTGGACGCGGCCCCAGCCGTTCGACCGCCACAATCCGCCGCCGGATCGTCCCCGTGCCGGCGAGCTCGATCTCGCGGAGCAACCCGCCCGAGAGCGAGTCGGCGATCGCCGTCCCAGGGAGCAGGGCGACTCCCAGCCCTCGCTCGACCATCCGTTTGGCCGCCTCGATGTTGTCGACCTCCGTGACCCCGCGCGGGACCACGCCCGCGATGCGGAACAAGGTGTTCGTCACGTCGTAGTAGCTCGACGTCCGGTCGAACAGGATCAGCTGGGCATTGCTGATCTCCGCAACGTCGACGGTTCCGGCGATGGCAAATGGGTGGTCCGGCCGAGCGACGAGGAGGAGCTCATCCTCGTAGAGCGGAAGGCTGCGGACGCGCGCGTCCCGGAGCTGTCTGACGATCCCCAGTTCGACCTCGCCGCGAGCCACGAGGTCCACGATCTCCTCCGAATGGCCGGTGCGTACGAGAAGGCGAACGTTCGGGTGACGCTCCGTGAAACGCACCAGGATCTCCGGCAGGACGTAGGCGCTGACCGCGGGAGCGACTGCGAGCGCGAGCTCGCCGACCACGCCATGCTCGAGCTGGCGGACGAGCGAGCCACCGCTGCGGATCGCCTCGATCGCCCGATCGGCATGCGGCAGGAATGCCTGACCAGCGGGCGTCAGGACCATGCCCGCGTGCGTTCGCCGAAAGAGACTCGCGCCAAGCTCCTCCTCCAGGGCCTGGACCCGGGCGCTGAGGGCCGGCTGGCTGATCGAGAGGGCCTGCGCTGCGCGTCCCATGTTTCCTTGCCGGGCGATCTCGACGAACCCTTCGATCTGAGCAAGGAGCACGGCAACGACCTCCGGGTAGTGATCGACGACATCGATCATACCCTGTCGAAGTTTCGATTGGACGGATGACCGGTGGTATCGTACGGTCTCCCCCCAGCCCGCTAACGGTGCCGCTCGCCATGGAACTGAGCCTGGATCTACGTCAGCCGGTCCTGCCGCGGGTCGCCCCACGGGAGCCGTTGCCTGGTGATGGAGTCCCACGGTTCACTGGCGGGCCCGACTCGCTCGTCGAGCCTGCTGCCCGCCGGTTCAGCTTCTGGGCCGAGTGCGAGTGTCCCGATGACTGCCTCCGGGACCATGAGAACGAGTAGCCGGCGGCCGACCCCCGTGCCGTCGACGTCCACGATGAGCGCCTTCGAGACCCAGGAGGCCGCCGCCCGCGAGTGGGTTGCCCAACCCCGGTTCGAGGGGATCGTGCGCCTCCACACTCCTCGTGAGGTCGCCGCCCAGCAAGGCACGATCCAGCCCGATCACACGGTGGCGCGAACGGCCGCGGAGGGCTTCCACGCTCGACTTCGGGAGCTGTTCGCTCGAGGCGAGCAGATCACGACCTTCGGCCCGTACTCACCCGGCCAGGCCGTGGTGATGAAGCGGATGGGGCTCGAGGCGATCTATCTCGGCGGGTGGGCCACCTCGGCCAAGGGATCGTCTGCCGAGGACCCCGGTCCGGACCTTGCCAGCTACCCCCTCGGCCAGGTTCCCGATGAAGCCGCCGGCCTGGTGCGCGCGCTCCTCACCGCCGACAAGAACCAGCAGTTCGCCCGCTCCCAGATGGACGAGGAGACGCGTCGATCGACGCCGGAGATCGATTTCCGGCCGTTCATCATCGCCGACGCCGACACGGGCCATGGTGGCGACGCGCACGTCCGGAACCTGATCCGACGGTTCGTCGAGGTGGGCGTGCCCGGGTATCACATCGAGGACCAGAAGCCGGGCGCCAAGAAGTGCGGCCATCAGAGCGGCAAGGTCCTGGTCGCCCAGGACGAACAGAACAAGCGCCTCAATGCTGCGCGCCTGCAGCTGGACATCATGCGGGTGCCGGGCATCGTCGTCGCCCGGACCGATGCCGAGGCCGCGACGTTCATCGACAACTGCACCGACGAGCGAGACCAGCCGTTCATCCTCGGGGCGACGAACCCGGACGTGCCGACCTACCGGGTCGGGTTCCTGGCGATCCTGAAGTCCCTCCACGACCTCGGCCTGGACGAGATCCGGGGCCACCTCCTGTTCGCGGTCCCCGAGGAGGCGTTGCGGCAGGCCAGGGAGTGGCTCGAGCGGGTAGGGCTCATGTCGCTGATCGAGCGGAATGCCGGGATCGCCCGCGATGCCGGAGGCGGGATCACGGTCGAGCGGCTGCTCGACGCCATCGACACCCGGTACTCCGAGGTCTGGCAGGCGGAAGCGGGCCTGAAGACGTACGGCGAGGCGGTCGCCGAGATCCTCGAGCTCCGCGCCGGCGAGGGCGAAACGTTCGAGATGACGGTCGACGAGTGGCGGTCCTTCGCGAAGGATGCGGCGTTCTCCCAGGTCCGCCGAGATGGCGGACTCGCTCGACATCCGGGTCGCCTGGGATCCGGAGCTGCCCAAGACGCCGGAGGGCTACTACCAGGTCAAGGGTGGGATCGACTACGCGATCGCGAAGTCACTCGCGGCCGCCCCGTTCGCCGACCTGCTGTGGATGGAGACGAAGACCGCGAACCTCGAGGATGCCCGACGGTTCGCCGAGGCGATCCACGCCACGTACCCCGACAAGATGCTGGCGTACAACCTGTCGCCATCGTTCAACTGGGACACGACCGGGCTGAGCGACGACGAGATGCGGCGCTTCCCGCAGGAGCTCGGGAAGCTGGGCTTCGTGTTCAACTTCATCACGTATGCGGGCCATCAGATCGATGGCCTCGCCGCCGAGGAGTTCACGACGGCGCTTCGTGACGATGGGATGCTTGCCCTGGCCCGCCTGCAGCGCAAGTTCAGGCTGCTGGAATCTCCCTACCGAACGCCGCAGTCGCTCGTCGGCGGCGACAGGCTGGATGCCGCGTTGATGGCCGCGTCCGGTCGGACCGCCGCGACCAAGGCGATGGGCAAGGGATCCACCCAGCATCAGCACCTGGTCCAGACGGAGGTGCCGCGAGCGCTGCTTGATGAGTGGCTTGCCGAGTGGTCGAGCCACTGGGATCGGCCCGGTGGGATCCGCGCCGAGCTCCGCCCCCACACGGCTGGTTCCGACCTCCTCGAGGTTCGGGCCGTGGACGCGTCCGGCGAGGTTCTGGCAAACGTGATCTTCGCCAGCATTGTCGACCGTCGCGGACGCAGCATCCTCTCGATCCGCGACCAGCACACTGCGCCGTCGATTCGCAGGCGTCGACTGATGACGCTCGTCCAGCTCTTCCTGATCCACCGCTATCGGGCGGCATCGGTGCACTACCTGACGCCGAGCGAGGACAACCGTTCACAAACCCAGCGGATGGAAGGCCTCGGCATCTTCACGGTCGTCCGCACCGAGATCGGGCAGATCATCGTCGCGGACGTGGACCGGGATCGCGTCGACGAGCTGGTCCGTCCCGACGGGGCGAAGCTCGCCGAGCTCATCCGGAAGCCGATCGCCCAGGTGGCCTAGCGCTCGCGGGGCCTCGAACGTCGCCCGCCGCCGAGCGGCGTCGAACGCGAACCTCCGACCGACGCCACCGGCGGCGCCGGGTTCAATCGTGGGCGTGGAGCCAGGCGCCGACCTTCGGCCACAGGTTCTGGCTGGCTGCTCGGCCGACGACGATCCCGACGTGACCACCCTCGATGAGGATCTCGGAGGCGTCCTTGCTTCCGACGCGCTGCGTGACGACGCTCGTCGTCGCCCGCGGGGCGATCGCATCGCGGCTCGCGGCGATGTTGAGCACCGGACAGCGGATGGAGGCCAGCCGGACGGGCCGGCCGTCCATCTCGAGCATGTCCCGAGACAGCCGATTGTCCTGGTAGAACTCGACGATCCACTGCCGGAATGCCGCGCCCGCGAACGGGACGCTGTCGTTCACCCAGCGATACATCGCCTGCCAGGCAGTCACGTCGAACGATGGGTCGCCGAGCCTCTCCCAGAGGTTGCGATACGTGCCGACGTAGCTGGCCGTCGGGTTGAGGAGCTTCGAGCCCACGTCCGGCATCTGGCCGGGGACCGTCGGGAACGTGTCGGTCAGCAGGTCGACCGGGAAGACGCCTCGCGCGGTCATCTGACCGAACTGACCCGCATCGGCGAAGTCGAGCGGCGCCGTGAGGAGGACGAGGTTCCGGACCATGTCGGGATGGAGCGCGGCGAAACAGGTCGCCAGCGCACCTCCGATGCAATAGCCGAGCACGGTCATCTGATCCGCCCCGGTCGTGCGCTGGATCACTCTCGCGGCACGAGGCAGGTAGCGGGTCACGAGCGTGGTCACGTCGAGAGCTCGATCCTCGTCCCCGGGAATGCCCCAGTCGATGAGAAAGACATCAAAGCCCTCGCCGAGCAGGAACTCGACGAAGCTGGCGCCCGGCCGCAGGTCCAGGATGTACGCGCGATTGATGAGCGGCAGGACGAGGAAGATCGGCGTTCGCTGGGTGGCGGGCTCGGACCGGACATAGCGGTACAGGCGTGCCTTGTTCTTGCGCCAGACGAGCTCCTTGGGCGTGAGCCCGACGGGCGCGTCGGCGGAACCCAGAACGACACGCGTCATCTCGAGCGCCCGATCTGCCGACGACCACATGACCGCCGCGTCAGGAAGCGCGGACTCCGCAGCCGGGCTCATTCGACGACGCTCCGCGCCGACGCGACCGGCTTGTCAGGGGCGGCGCTCGTGGCGGCGGGCCGGGCCGCGGTGGCGACCACTGGCGGTTTGGCAGCCGCCGCTGCCGGTTTGGCGGTAGCCGCAGGTCTGGTCGCCGTGCGCGTGGCGCGCCCGGCAGGCTTCCCTGCTGCGACGGTACGGCTGCGAACTCCGCGCTCGATCGTGTCGAGTCGCTTGACGATCCGATCGAGCTTGGCCGTGTCTGTCGCTCGACTCTTGAGCGAGCGCTCGATCGTGTCGAGTCGCTTGACGATCCGATCGAGCTTGGCGGTGTCTGTCGCTCGACTCTTGAGCGAGCGCTCGATCGTGTCGAGCTGCCTGGCGAGCTGATCGATCTTGCCGGCCTCGGCCGACTGCGTGCCGATCATGTCGTCGAGGGCATCGAGTCGGTCGGCGATCTGGTCGCTCTTCTCTTCGAGTCCGATGACGAGCTCGCCGAGCCTGGCGATGTCCTCGCGAGTCGGCACGTTCATCGTCTCGAGGTAGGCCCGCATGTTGTTGCGGACGGACTTCTGGGCGGCGAGCATCGTTTCGAGCAGCCGACCGCTCGATTCGCCGAACTCCGAGGTTCCCATCGCCTGCTCGAGAGCCGTCGTCCAGGCCTTCTCGTTGGCGTCGTACAACTGGCGCCAGACCGTGAATGTGTCCGTGTCCTGGCTGGTTTGTTCCGTCTTCGTCATCGGAGTGTCTCCTTCTGATTCGACCGCGTCTTGTCCTTCGCCTTGTCGCGTGTCGCCTCCGTGTCGGTCGCCCCGACACCATCCGCGCGGTTCGCACCCGGCCCGGCGCCGTACAGATCGAGGAAGCGGTCGATCGTCTGGCGATAGGTGTCGAGCATTGCCGCCGAGGAGTCCAGCCAGTCGTGGCCGGCGTCGGTGATCGTGTAGACCCGCCGGGCCGGACCCGTGGGTCCGGGCTCCCAGGTCGACTCGAGGAAGCCGTCCTTCTCCATCTGGCGCAGCGTTCGATACAGCGTGCTCATGGTGATCCCGAACAGGCCGAACGCGCGCAGGTAGTCCTCGATGACGTAGCCATGGGCCCGTTGCATCGCGACGGCGAGGAGCACGAAGGGGGCGAGGATGTCGCGCGGCGGCCAGCCGGTCAACGGCTCGCGCTCGTCGAGCGGCTCGCCCGGATCGGACTGCGACCTGGCTCCCGCGGGGCCGTCAGTCATGTCTCATCTCGATGCCCTGCTCCATGGTCGTGCGACTCTTGACAGGTGTCGTAGCTAAGTGCAGAATGCACCTAGAGCCGACGTGCAGGTAAGTGCCACACGGATCATAGGCGAAGGAGACCAGCAATGTCCACCACGACGATGAACGACATGCCGCAGTCGGCGAACGCCGCCGTCGCAGAGGCCACCCGGATCGCGGCAGAAGCTGCCCGGACCAATACCCAGAACGCCAAGGCCTCGATCGAGGCGGCGCGCTCCTACTTCGACGAGGCGAACGGCCTTGGCCGCGACCTCCTGAGCACCTGGTCCACCCAGAGCGAAGCCGTCCTCAAGACGGCGTTCGGGGCACAGAACGCGGCGATCGATGCGGGTCTGAGCCTGTTCGACCTGAGCGTGAAGAGCAACAAGCAGGCCGTCGCCCAGTTCGCCGAGCTCCTCAAGCGAACGCAGCAGGCGACGCTCGACACCTGGCAGGCCACGATCAAGGCCACCGAGAAGGCGTCCGAGCCCACCAAGCGCTGACGAGCAGCCGAATGACAACCCACATGGCCGGCGACCGGGTCGCCGGCCATGTCCGTCTGGCTCGAGACGAGGAGGTTTCGCGATGACAACCACTTGGCCGGCGACCGGATCGCCGGCGATTTCCGCTTTGCCTCGAAACGAGGAGGCTTCCGCGATGACCGACCTGAAGGGCCGGGCCTGCCTCGTCACCGGCGGGTCGCGCGGCATCGGTCGGGCGATCGCGCTCGAGCTCGGACGATGCGGCGCGTCCGTCGCCGTCGGCTTCGTCAGCAACGAGGAGGCCGCCAAGCAGGTCGCCGCCGAGATCGCGACCGGCGGGGGCACGGCGTTCGCATTCGGTTGCGATGTCCAGGACGCGGAGGCCATCGAGACGGCCGTCGCGAACGTGGTCGAACACTTCGGGAAGATCGACGCGCTGGTCAACAACGCCGGGATCACCCGCGACCGCTCACTCGCCAAGATGTCGTCCGACGAGTGGGACGACGTCATCCAGACCAACCTGACCAGCGTCTTCCAGATGACGTCCCGGGTCCTGCCGCACATGGTCCAGGCCGGCTACGGCCGGATCGTGAACATCAGCTCGGTGATCGGCGTCCACGGCAACTTCGGCCAGGCGAATTACGCGGCTGCGAAGGCCGGGATCATCGGCTTCACGAAGTCCGCCGCGCTCGAGCTGGCCCGCAAGGGCGTCACCGTCAACGCGATCGCGCCTGGATTCATCGAGACGGAGATGATCGCCGCGATGCCGGAGGACGTCCGCGCCAAGATCCTCGCGAAGATCCCCATGGGTCGCTTCGGCCGGCCGGAGGAGATCGCGCAGGCCGCGGCATTCCTGATCTCGAGCGGCGACTACATCACCGGCCAGGTGATCGCGATCGACGGCGGGCTGTACACCTGAACCGCGGCCGGTCGCCAGGCAACCTCGATCGAGGGTGAACGTTCCCGGAGGAGAACCACGATGACTGACATGACCCACGCCGACCGCAACGGCGGCGTCTACCTCGTAAGTGCCGCCCGGACGCCGATCGGCAAGTTCGGCGGCGCTCTGGCCGATGTGCCGGCGGTCGAGCTGGGTGGTGTCGCCATCCGCGCGGCGGTCGAGCGCAGTGGCCTGCCCACCGACGTCGCGGTCGACGATGTCCTCATGGGCCAGGTGCTCCAGGCCGGGGCCGGACAGGCCCCGGCGCGCCAGGCGGCCCTCCGTGGCGGGCTGCCGGTCACGACGAGCGCGACCACGATCAACCGGGTCTGCGGCTCGGCGCTCAAGGCGATCATGCTCGGCGCGGCCGAGATCCGGGCCGGTGACGCCGAGGTGGTCGTCGCCGGCGGCATGGAGAGCATGAACGGCGCCCCCTACTACCTGCCCCGGGCCCGCTTCGGCTATCGCCTGGGCAATGGGACGATCGTCGACGCGACCGTTCACGACGGCCTGTGGTGCGCCATCGAGGGATGCCACATGGGCACCCACGCCGAGCGCGTCGCGATCTCCAACAAGGTCAGCCGTCAGGACCAGGACGAGTTCGCGCTCCGCAGCCACCAGCGCGCGGTCGCAGCGATCGACGAAGGGCGATTCGAGGCCGAGATCGCGCCGGTCACCGTGCGCGACGCCAAGGGTCGAGAGACGATCATGGCTGTGGACGAGGGGCCACGCCGGGACTCGACCATCGAGGCGTTGGCCCGGCTGAAGCCGGCCTTCGAGCTGCCGGAGGGCGAGGACCGTGGCGACGCGACCAGTGGCACCGTCACGGCCGGCAACGCGCCCGGCATCACTGATGGTGCGGCGGCCACCGTCGTCGCGAGCGAGCGGATGGTCGAGCGACATGGCCTGAAGCCGCTCGCCAGAATCGTGGGGTATGCCCAGGCCGAGGTCGAGCCCAAGTGGCTGTTCCTCGCCCCGGTCCAGGGTGTCCGCCGGCTCCTCGATCGGATCGAGATGCCGATCGAGGCGTTCGACCTCATCGAGATCAACGAGGCGTTCGCGGCCCAGACGCTCGCCGACGGAGGCGAGCTCGGCTTTGACTGGGACAAGGTCAACGTGAATGGCGGGGCGATCGCCCTTGGGCACCCGATCGGCGCGTCAGGAGCCCGGATTGTCGCGACCCTCCTCTATGAGCTCGAGCGGCGCGACGGCCGCTACGGGCTGGCAACCCTGTGTCTCGGCGGTGGCGGGTCAGTGGCGATGGCCTTCGAGCGCGTCTGAGGGACCGTCCTGACCAGACCCGGTCAGTGGCCCGGCTCGAAGGGCACGTAGTCGGGCCACCACATCGTGTGATCGACGGCGGTCTCGATCTCCGCATCCGAAAGGGCCAACCCGTGGCCATCATCGCGAGCCTTGCGGATCACGGCGATCGCGATCGCCCGCGCGACGGCTCGTAGCCCGGCGACGGGCGGGTAGAGCGCGCCTGTTTCCAATCGCTCGGCGGACACGAGATCGGCCAGCTGATGGGCGGCCACGAGGAACATGTCGTCGGTGATCTCGCGCGTCTGGGAGACGATCGCGCCGAGACCCATGCCGGGGAAGATGAAGACGTTGTTCGCCTGACCGATGACTCGAGCGCCGCCCGGACCCATGACTTCGCGACTAGGCCCGCCCGCGGCGACGAGGCCTCGTCCGCCGGTCCAGGCGAGGATGTCTTCCGGAGGCGCCTCGGCGCAGGCGCTCGGGTTCGACAGCGGTAGCACGATGGGCTCCGGGTCGTGGAGCCCCACTTCCCGGACCAGCGCCTCGGTGAAGACGCCCGAGCATCCCGTCGCCCCGATGAGCACCGTCGAGCCCATGGCATGGGCGACAGCGACCGGGTCGGTCAACTCCGACGGTCGCACGCCGGAGTCGATGAGCGGAGCGGGATCGATCGCGAAGGGCCGCTGATCATCCGGCAATCCCGGGCGACCCGTGTGGACCAGGCCGCGGCTGTCGAACATCACGATGGCCGCAGCCGCTGCCCGCGGGTTCATCCCCTCAGCGACGAGCTCGCGCTTCAGGAGGGCGGCGATTCCGATCGACGCGCCACCCGCGCCGAGGAACATGAAGCGGTCGGAGGTCAGGCCCCCACGCTCTCGACGTGCGGCGAGGAGACCGGCGAGGACGACGGCTCCGGTTCCCTGGATGTCGTCGTTGAAGCTCGGTTGCCGGTGTCGGTAGCTCTCGAGGACGCGGACCGCGTTGTGGCCCTTGAAATCCTCCCATTGGACGATCGCCGCCGGGAACACTCGGGCCACCGCCTCCACGAACGCCTCGACGACCGCATCGTAAGCCGGGCCGCGCAGGCGAGGCGCCCGGTGTCCGACGTACAGCGGATCGTCGAGGAGCTCGGGGCGGTCGGTCCCGACGTCGAGCGAGACGGGCAGGGTGCGAGCCGGATAGATGCCCGCGGCCGCGGTGTACAGGGCCAGTTTTCCGACCGGAATCGCCATCCCGCCGGCTCCCTGGTCGCCCAGGCCCAGGATGCGCTCGTTGTCGGTGACGACGATCAGGCCGATGTCGTCGCCGGCCGACCGGAGGATGCCATCGATCCGGCCGACGTCGTCCGGGGTGATCCAGACCCCACGCGGACGCCGGAAGATGTGACTGAACTGCTGGCAGGCGAGACCGACGGTCGGTGTGTAGACGATCGGCAGGAATTCCTCGAGGTTCTCGGCCAGGAGCCGGTAGAACAGGGTCTCGTTGCGGTCCTGGAGGGCGGCCAGTCCGATGTACCGCTCGAGATCGTCGGTCTTGCGCCGGACGTGCTCCAGTTCGAGGGCAAGCTGTTCGTCGATCGTCGCCACGCCCGGTGGCAGCAGACCGTTCAGGCCATAGGCGTCGCGCTCATCTGCCGTGAAGGCTGAGCCCTTGTTGAAAAGGGGACGCGCCATCAGTTGGTGGCCGTGACCCTGGACGACGAGACGCGCGGGCGAACGGTCCATCAGGGAAATGGGCGTGCGGACGGTTCCGGAGTCCACGTCCTGTCTCGCCGATGCGGACTTCGCGGAGCTTCGTTCCGACGGAACCATCTCCGAATCCTCTGCCATCTCGCCATCGTCCGGCGCGATCCTCGGCCTGGACAGGGCCATGTGGACCCAAGCGCTGGGCCGGTCCTGCGACCGATCACGCGCTCCGCGGCTCGCTGTGCCTCTAGAGTTCGTGCGTCGACCGAGCCTCCGCCCGCAGCGCGTCGCGGTGGTACGGGTGCGCGATCGCGATCAGTTCCTCGGCGCGCTCGCGCGTGCTCTTGCCGAAGAGCTCGGCGATGCCCCATTCGGTGACGACCGTCCGGACGTGCGCGCGCGTCGTGACCACCCCGGCGCCGGCGGCGAGGGTCGCGACGATCCGGGACCGCATCCCACCGGCGGCAGTCGACGGCAGGGCGATGATGGCCTTCCCATCCTCGGACTGGGCCGCTCCACGGATGAAGTCCATCTGGCCGCCAACGCCGCTGTAGAGGCGATGGCCGATCGAGTCGGCACACACCTGCCCGGTCAGGTCGACCTCGATCGCCGAGTTGATCGCCATCATCCGGCTGAATGATCGGATGACGTGGGTATCGTTCGTGAAGTCGACCGCGCGCATCTCGACCATCGGGTTGTCGGCGACGAAGTCGTACAGGCGCTTCGAGCCCATCAGGAACGCCGTCACGATCTTGCCGCGGTTGCGTTCCTTGCGGGCGCCGGTGACGACTCCGGCCTCGACGAGATCGACGACCGGGTCGGTGAACATCTCGGTGTGGATCCCGAGGTCGCGCTTGTCGCGGAGGGCGAGGGCCGTGGCTGCCGGAATGGCGCCGATCCCGAGCTGGAGTGTCGCTCCGTCGGGCACAAGATCCGCCACGTGCTCGCCGATTCGACGCTCGACGTCACCGATCGGGCCGACCTCGTGCTCGTACGGGGGCACGTCGACCTCGACCGCCAGGTCGATGTCGTCGACGTGGATGAAGCTCTCGCCCAGCGTCCGCGGCATCGCCCGGTTGAGCTGAACGATGACGGTCCTGGCCGCGCGGATCGCGGAGTGCATCGCCTCGACCGAGACACCGAGGGAGCAGAAGCCGTGGGCGTCGGGTGGCGTCGCGTTGACGAGGACCGCGTCGAGCGCCAGCGCCCCCGAGTTGAACAGCCGCGGCACATCAGACAGGAACACGGGAACGTAGTCCGCGCGTCCTTCATTCACGGCGGCACGTGCGTTGGGCCCGATGAACAGGGCGCGGTGTCGGAAGTGGCCGGCCATCGCAGGTGCCAGGTGTGGACCCGGGCCTTCGCAATGCAGGTGGACGACGCCGACGTCGTCGAGTTCCGACGCCCGAGCGACGAGCGCGTCGAGCAGCACCGACGGCGTCGCCGCGGCACATTGGAGGTAGACCTGATCGCCGGACAAGATCCCGGCGACCGCCTCGTGGGCACTCACGATCCGCATGAGGTCAGTCTGACGGGTCCGTCATGGGCCCGCGGGTCCGGACGGGGACCACCGCCGCTTCTCGGGTAGTGAGCGGCGGGGCAGGGCTCACACCGCTCGGCGCCGAGGATCGCGAAGGGGCCGGACAGCCCGCCGATGGGTGACGTTCGCCCCTCGCTCCGGCCATCCTGGGCGCCGAACCTTGCCCGATAACCGGCCTACCTATGGACCGGACGAGGAGCATCGCGTGGAGGTGTGAGATGACCCGCGTCCTCGTAGTCCATCACGACCTTGACCTGGCTGGCCAGGAAGCCGATTCACTCCGTCGCTTCGGCTATGACGTGATCGAATGTGGCGGACCAACCCGCAACCGCTGCCCGGTCCTGGCCGGACAACCATGCGACCTGGCCGAGCGTGCAGACGTCCTTGTCTACGACGTCTGGGCGAGTGGCGACGCCGAGGGAGCGCGGACCCTGATCGAGAACATTCGAGACGTTCATTCGGACACGCCGGTCGTCCTGACCTCGCCTGGGCTCGCGCTCAGCTGGGAGGAGACCAGCGGGCGCCACGGCGTGACGGTCCTTCTGGGCCAGCCGACCGGTGCTCGACTCCATGAGGCGATCCAGGCTGCCCTCGCGCCCGCGGCAGTCACGCCAACCTGACGCCGAGCCCGCCCGGCTCAAGACGCATCCCGGCGGCGGTGTCGATCGTCGGGTTCAGCATTCGGCCTCCGCGATTGGGCGGGGCGAGTCCCGGCCCGTCCGCGGGTACAAGAGGGGATCCGGATTCGAGGTACCGGCTGGGGTCCTGGAGAACCCGAGGCCGACCCCCCTTGGTGTGCTTGCTCCGCTCGCGGATGACGGGCCATCGGGACCGTGAGGACGGGCCGAAGGGACCTCGACCAAGGCGCCGGTCCAGGTACATCCTCGGTTCGATCGGCGACGCTGCGCACCTTTCGGACATCGATGGTTGCCGGGATCGAGGAGCGCCGGGATGATGACCGGACGATCAAGCGAACCGACGGTGGCGAGCCTGATGACGCGGAGTCCTGTCGTCGTCACCGAGGATGACGCCGTCGCCGGCGTTGCGGAGCTGCTGGCCGGTTACGAGATCACCGGATTGCCGGTCGTCGACGAGGCTGATCGGCTGGTCGGTGTCATCAGCCAGACCGACCTCGTCCGGCTTCGAGGGTCGACCCTCCCCTGGTCGGGTTGGCACGGCCTCATGGTCCGCGACCTGATGACCACGCCGGCGAAGACCATTTCAGGGTCGGCGTCGCTGGACGAAGCCGCCCGGCAGATGACCGCGGAACACGTCCACCGACTCGTCGTCGTCGACACTCGACAGACACCGATCGGGGTCATCTCCGAGAGCGACATCGTCCGTGAGATCGCCGACTGCTGTGACGACGGCTGACCGCCTGGCATCCGCGGCCCGATTCCCACAGGAGTGGCGCCTCAGATCGATGCGCCGAGCAGCGTTCCCACGCCGTAGGTGACGGCGGCGGCGGTTGCTCCGAGAAAGAGCTGGCGGATCGCCGTCCGGAAGGGCGAGCGATGGGTCAGGCGGCTGATCCCGAGACCGAGCGCGAACAGCGCAATGAGACTCGCCGCGATGCTCACCCGGAACGCCGGGGTCCCTTCGAGCACGAGATACGGCACGAGCGGAATGGCCGCTCCCAGGGTGAACGCGAGGAACGAGCCGAGCCCGGCGGCAACCGGCGCTCCGATCGAACGCTCGTCCAGCCCCACCTCCTCGAAGATGAGCAAACGAGTCGCCTGCTCCGGCCGCGCGAAGACCCGGTCAACGAAGTGTCGTGCCTCGTCTGGCTCGAAGCCGCGGCCGACGTAGATGTCGGTCAGGATCCGGTGCTCCTGCTCGGGCGCCTCGCGGAGCTGGAGGCGCTGGAATTCGAGCTGGTAGTCGAGCAATTCGCGCTGCGACTGGACCGAGACGTACTCGCCGACTCCCATGCTGAATGCGCCGGCGAGGAGCCCGGCGATCCCCGCCAGGAGGATCACACCAGACGCGGCTCCGGCACCTGCGACGCCCATCACGAGCGCGAGGTTGCTCACGAGCCCGTCGTTGGCGCCGAAGACGATCGGCCGAAGGACTGCGTTTCCTCGCGTGTCGTGGCTGCTCGTCGGATCGGGGAGCCGCCGAGGCTCGAGCGCTCGCAACCGGCGAATCCTGGGCACGGTCACTCGGCGCGTCGGACCGTTGACAGCATGCTTCGACAAGGCCCTCCCTGGGTCCACGGAAGGATGACCGCCGTGAGGCGCTGGGCACCCCCGCGACGTCATGCTACCTATCCGGCTGATCATGGCCGGGCGCAGAGCCCGACGTCATCGAGACGCAGCAATGAGCCTGGCGCCCCGGACCGAGAGGAAGGCGATGCTCGCGGGCCACGACGACCCTGGTTGGACTGACGTGGCTGGCCGAGGACCGAACGTAGGCGTTGCGCCGAAGCATGAGCTGGGTCACGGCCGCGGAGCCGGCGCTGATCCTGGCGAGCTGAACAGGCCGACGACCTCCAGAATTGCGGCGACTCCCGTGATGACTCCGAAGATCGCGACGGGTACGACTTCGATCGCGATGCCGCTCGCGGCGTCGACCGCAAAGATGGCCACGACCGACAGCCCCATCAACATCGTGAAGGCGAGCGCGGACAGACCGGCCGCCGGACCTCGTCGGTCGTTCCCGAGAAGCCACCCGCCAGCTACGGCAAGAAGGGGGAGTGCGAAGGCAAGGTCGAGCGCGTAGACCGCGTTCGTCGGGAGGTTGAGGTCACTGACCGAGGCCGGCAGCTTTCCGCTGGTGATCGCGCCCGCGATCTGGCCGAGCCACAGCATGGCGAACAGGACGACGACCACGATGAGGAAGGCGCCGGCCACGCGGCGTGACAGGCGCATCCGATTTGCCCGATCGAGCGTCGCCTGGTCGAGCCCGAAGATGGCGAGCACGAACGACCAGGTCGCGAGTCCGAGGATCGCGATGTGGACCGGCGTCAACGGATTGATGACCACCGAGAAGGCGAAGATCGCGTAGGAGTACGACAGGTATCCGAGTGCGCCAATCGCGACCAGTCGCGCGCCCGCCGATCCCGATCGGGCCCGCCACAGACTCAATCCGAGGACGGGCACGGCGACAGCCAGGGTCACGAGATCTGCAGCCCGGGCCTCGCGGACCATCTCCGCAGTGTCCCGATACAGGCCCGACACGAGGAGGCCGGCGGCGGCCGCGACCGCCGCGAGCGCGAGCGCCGCGACGGCGAGACGGTCTCCGATCCTGGCGCCTTCGCTCACGTGGTCATCGCTATTGAGCTCCACGGAACCAATCCAGGGTGGTCGTGATCGCCTCTCGATGGGGGGTGACGTGGGCGCCGAATGCGCCTGCGAACTTGGTGTGATCGACCACCCACGGCGCCTCGCGCTGGTACTGCTGTTCCCGAACAGCGCGCAGGGTCGGGCGCACGAGTGCGAGGATCGTCAGCATCGCCGAAGGCATTGCCCTGACCTTCGGCTCGCGGCCGGCCGCCTCGAACACGAGCGAGGCGAACTCCCGCGTCGTGATGTCCGCTTCGACGACGTCCACCTCGCGAGGCAGGCCGTTGACCGAGTGCCGGGCGATCGCCCGAGCTGGAAGCCCTAGACCGACCAGCTCGTCGATCACGGCGCGGCCGACCGGTCCCAGACCGGCGACCACGTGGACGCGCTGCTCCGACAGGATCGCCTGATCCTTCACGACGATCGGAGCGCCCACATCCGCGAGGTCTTCTTGCTCTGATGGCTCTGCATGCGGAGACCTAGTGCGGGCGCCGACGAAGGTGAATCAGCGGAAGGGCAAGTGCGAGGAACGTCATGACCAGGTACACCCCGACGGCGGCAAGCGGCGTCACGACGGCGAGGACGATGGCGCCGACATTCAGGGCGATCAGGACCCACCGTTGACGGACCTTCGCATCCAGGGTCTCGTCGGCGACCTCGTCCAGGACGAGCGACCGTTCACTGGCGATGTAGAACATCAGCAGGCTCAGCGCGAGCGATGCCAGGAGCACGTTGACCCCGTAGATGATGACCGCGGCCCCGACGTCGGGACCGGAGAGGTGGGTGACCATCAGGTTCGTCGAGAACGGGAGGACGCCCACGAAGAGCAGCATCAGCAGGTCGATCCCGTAGGCCAGCGTGTCGGCGTGCCGCATCAGCTTCGTCATCCCGGCGTGGCTGACCCAGATCCCCCCGATGAACACGAAGCTGACCAGATACCCAAGGAACTCATGCCACTGCTCGGCGAGGGCCGGCAGGAGACGGCCGTTGACCGCCGGGACCGAGAGCTCGAGGACCAGCAGCGTGATCGCGATCGCGAGGACGCCGTCGGTGAATGCGTTGAAGCGGTCGAGCGGCAGGACGTCGGCTGGTCGGGTTGTGCGGCTGCCGCCCACCGACCGCCGTGCAGGCTCGTCGGTCATGGCCTCATCGGCGGGTCGATCGGGCTCCATGGTGGACATGGTAGACGCGGGGCGGAGCGGACAAGCGTGTCGACGGACTGCTAAGCCGTCGCCGGCTTGACTCCCTCGGGGACGGCGTCGGCGTCGCCCGCCGCGGGCGCGCTGATCGGCACGTTGCCCGGCAGGCCTCCGGTGAACGCGAGCGAGACGAGGGCGAGGAGCGCCGCCGCCAGCAAGCCGGCCTTCAGCGACCGGAGCTGCGCCTGCTCGTAGTCGTCCACGATCGCGGCGCTCGTGGCCGCGTCGAGCCCGGCATCCTCGGCGGCGGTCTGGATCGCCGTCGACGAGACGAAGTCGATCCCGGTGCCGACCGCGGTCCCCACCTGACCCGCGACCTCCTGGCTGATGCGTGGGTCGGCCTGGATGCTCGAGGCGAACGTCGTCGTGAGGCCCGCCAGGACGATCGCGCCGATCAGGGCGACGCCGAGGGACGAGCCCAGCTGCTGCCCGGTGAACTGGAGGCCGCCGGCCTCACCGCGGCCGGAGGCGTCCACTGACGACTGGACGACGAGGCCGAGCTGCGACGCCATCAGTCCCATCCCGGCACCGAGCACGCCCATCCCGGCCGCGAAGAAGAGATCGGCGAGGTCGGGCTTGATCGTCGCGAGCAGCATCACGCACGCGAGGCCGGAGAGGACGAGCCCCGCCCGGGTGATCGACCGGACCGAGTAGCGGCTCGAGAGGCGGGACCCCGCCGCGGACGCCGCGAACATGGCGATCGAGACCGGGAGCATCTTGAGGCCCGTCTGCAGGGCGTCGAGGCCCAGGACGAGCTGGAGATAGAGCGGGACGATGAAGAACACGCCCATCAAGAGGAGGTTCTGCGTGAAGAGACCGATCAATCCGGATCGGAGCGGCAGGATCTTCAGCAGGTCGAGGTGGACGAGCGGGTCGCTCCCGATCGCCTCACGGTGGCGCTGCCAGCGCACGAACGCCCAGAGCAGGATCCCGCCGGCTGAGATCACGAAGAGGGTCGGCGCGAGGCCGAACGGCTCGATGGGCGCATCCTTCGGCTGGATCAGACCCCAGACGCTGGACTCCAGGATCCCCAGGACGATCAGCCCGAGACCGGTCGCCGACAGGACGGCACCCACGACGTCGAGCCGAGGCTTGGGCCCGCTCCTGAGCGCGTCACCGACGAATTGGGTCATCGCGAAAATCCCGATCACGAGGACGACCTCGCCGGCGAAGACCACCCGCCAGGTGAGCACGGTGGTCGCCCAGCCCCCGAGGATCGGACCGACGGCGATCCCGGCGCCGGCGACGCCCCCGATGACCGCGTAGGCGACCTTGCGGTCCCTGCCCTCGTAGTTGCCGGCGACCAGGGCGACCATCGCAGGCAGCACCAGAGAGGCGCCGATGCCCTCGAGGATCGACCACCCGAGCGTGAGGATCGCGATCGTCGGGGCGATCGCCGTCAAGGCGGAGCCGCAGCCGTAGATGACGAGGCCGATCCTGAACGCCCGACGGCGGCCGATGATGTCGCCGATCTTACCGCCGGCGAGCATGAGCATCGCCATGACGAGGCAGTAGAGGGTGATGATCGCCTGGATCGTCGTGACGGTCGTGTTGAAGTCGGCGACGAGCTGACTGATCGAGACCCCCATGACCGTCTGGTCGAGGACCATGAGGAATTGCGCGCCCGCCAGGGCGATCAGGGCAGTCCTGTTCTTCATCGGGACGACCCCCTTCTGGCGAACCTGCCCGCACCGGAGCGCAACGGCGTTCCTCCCTGAGCGCGATTTCAATGGGTCCATCCGTGGACCACGCACACGAGTGCGTCGGGCGACGAGCGCAGCATGTGGCGATGACTGGCGGGTGGGCATCACCCCGGCACCGGTCCACCCCGGGTGAATCCCGCGGATCGCGAATGGCGCCAACCGGGCGCGGTGATCGATACTTGACGCTCGAGGGGAGATGCCCCGTCCAGCCAAGGTGAGTTCTCTGCCCGTGACCCAGAAGGCGCTCCCGACGGACGCCCACGTCGTTCAGCAGTTCGTTCCCGGCACGAAGCTCACGCCCCCGCCGCTCCGAGCCGAGCACCTCGATCGCGAGCGCTTGTTCCGCCAACTCGACGACGCGATCGCCCGTCCCTTGACGCTCGTCGCCGCGCCGACGGGCTACGGCAAGACGACCCTCCTGGCGACCTGGGCGCGTCGAGCCACCAGGCGCAGCGCCTGGCTCACGATCATCGCGGGCGACAGCGACACGGTCAGGTTGATGATGGGCATCATCGCCTCACTTCGCCGCGCCGGCATCTCGCTCGGCGATCAGGTCGACCGGGATCTGGTCGCCCCGGGGATCGACGTCGCCGACCAGGTCCTGCCGAGACTCCTCGAAGCGCTCGATGGCATCGAGCCGGCTGTCCTCATCCTGGATGACTACCACCTGTTGAGCGGCGCAGCAGCACACCATCTCATGGAGGCGCTGGTGGCCAATCTCCCACCGACGCTCCGTGTCGTCATCTCGTCGCGGGCAGACCCGGCGCTTCCGTTGGGTCGTCTGCGGGCGATCGGAGCGATGGCGGAGATCCGGGCGAACCACCTTCGGTTCGACCCGGACGAGGCCGACCGGTTCCTGAACGGGTCTCTCGGGCTTGGTCTCGATCGCACATCCATCGAGACCCTCGAGGCCCGCACGGAGGGCTGGCCCGCCGGGCTGTATCTCGTCGCCCTGACATTGCGAGAGCGTGCCGACCGGGCCAGGTTCGTCTCCGAGTTCGCGGGTTCGACGCGGCACGTCATCGACTACATGAGCGAGGAGGTCCTGGGCCCGCTCTCCACGGACGACCGCGCCTTCCTGCTGCAGACGTCGATCCTTCCGCGGCTCAGCGGGCCACTCTGCGATGTGGTGACCGAGATGACTGGATCGGCGCGGCGGCTTCGGACGCTGGAGCGAGCGAACCTGTTCATCGTGCCGCTGGACGAGAGTGGCACGTGGTTCCGATATCACCGATTGTTCGCCGAGCTCCTCCACTCCAGGCTGATGGACGAATCGCCGCAGCTCGTCCCAGAGCTGCACCGGCGTGCGGCTCGCTGGCACGTCGAACACGGGCAGGCCGAAGCCGCGGTCGAACACGCGCTCGAAGGTGACGACCACGACTGGGCCGCGACGCTCCTGGTGCGATCGTGGCGCGAGTTCAGCCGAACGGGCCAGTTCCAGACGCTCGAGCGCCTGATCGCGGCGGTCAGCAGTGAGAACGGGGCGCTGGCCGGACCGCTCGCCGCCGTCGGAGCGATCGTGGCGGGCATGCTGGGCCGGGACCCGACTCAAGTCGCGCGGCTCGTCGCGGCTGCTGAAGCCTCGGGTTGGGTCGGGCCGACGCCGTCCGGCTGGACCGTCGACGAGCTCGTGGCCCTCTCGAAGGCGGCGTTTCTCGCCGTGGATCTGGAGCGTGACAAGGCTGCTGCACTCGACTTGATCGAACGCTACGGGACGGACGAGGAACTCCTGAGCTCGGGCCGCACAAGCCTGGCGATGATCCTGACCTTCGAGGGCGAGCCGGCGGCCGCCCTGGCTGTCCTCGAGCCGATCGGGCTGATGCCAGGGGCGCCGAATGTCGAGATTCACGCGGCCGCGACCCGGTCGCTGGCGACCGGAGATCTGGGCGACCCGATCGGTGCCGAACGCATCGCCCGGGAGTCACTCGCAAGGGCCGAGGCGTGGGGCTTGAGCACGTCGAGGATCGCGGGGGCGCTGTGGCTCGCCCTCGGTCGTGCGCTGGCGGGACAAGGCAAGCCTCGTGACGCGATCCCGCCACTGGAGCGTGCGTTGAACTCCTGGGGGGTCCGGGGGACCGTCCATCGCGCCTTGATCCTGATCGACCTGGGGTCTGTCTACGGCGGGATCGGAGAAGCAGCCAGGGCTCGTGCTGCGGCAAGAGAAGCCCGAGAGGTCCTGAAGGGTTGCGGACACGCCGGTACCTTGCCGAGCCGCCTCGAGGCACTCGAGCGACGACTTCGCACCAGTGCCGAGCGAGCCACCCCGAAGGCCGATCGGCCGACCGAGGCCGAGATCCGGGTGTTGCGACTGCTGGCCACGTCGCGCTCCGCTCGCGAGATCGCGAGCGAGCTGTTCATCTCGGTCAATACCGTGAAGACGCACACGAAGTCGCTCCACCACAAGTTGGGGACGTCCTCGCGCGAAGAGACGGTGGTCCGGGCGGGCGAGCTGGGGCTGCTCTGAAACTCACCCGGGGTGGATCGACCCGAGGGTGATTGCGGGAGATCGCCGGGGCGGCACGATTCGTCCTGTGACGACTTATCGGATCGTGGTCGAGGGCGTGTTGAGCGATCGCTTCATCGCGACCTTTTCCGAGATGCGGCTCGAGCGCAGTGCCGGCGAGACCTGGCTTACCGGCGAGATCGCCGACCAGGCGCAGCTGCAGGGGCTGATCGCCCACATCGCCGACCTGGGCCTCGCGCTGCGGTCCGTGAGCCCGGTGTCTCCGGACCCGGATGTCGCCTCCAACCCCAGGCAGGACGCCGACGGCGGCCCCGATCTCGTCGCTGGAGGGACCCGATGACTTCCACGTCACCAGCCAAGCGGCACGTGCGCGCAACGACCGACACACTTGAGGCGGCGTGGAAACCCGAGCCCCCGCCGGGGGACATGTGGACCGCGCGGCCATGGGTCCACGCGAACCAGCGGGCCGAGGCCGGAAAGGCCGCCCGGAAGCGCGTCCCGCGGGTGAGCCACGCCGGCTTCGAGCCGCGCGCCGACCGCGACCCGATCGCGATCCTCGCGGAGCAGGAGGCGGACCGACTCCCTGACCTCCTGCCCCTGCGCCACCAACGCATGGCCGAGTCGGCGTTCGCCTACTACCGCGGAACGCCCGCCGTGATGGCGCTCGACCTCGCCACCGCACGGCGCACCGACATCATCGTCCAGGCGAGCGGCGACGCCCATCTCTCCAACTTCGGGCTGTTCGGCTCACCCGAACGGACGCTCGTGTTCGACGCGAACGACTTCGACGAGACGCTGCCAGGGCCGTGGGAATGGGACGTCAAGCGGCTTGCGGCCAGCATGGTCATCGCCGGCCGCGCCAACGGCTTCAGCGCCGCACGGAACCGCGAGGCGGCGATGAGCGCCGTCCGGGGCTACCGTCAGTGGATGGGCCGCTACGCCGGGATGGGGCTGCTCGAGGTGTGGTACGCCTCGATCACGGACGGCGACATCCGCGAGGCCGCCGAACAGACCGGCATGCTCGAAGGCAACGTCGGCGGCGGCCGTCGCCAGAACCTCGAGGCCGTCTTCAGCAAGGCCCGGCGGCGCGATGGGATGAAGGCGTTCGCCGCCCTGACCGCCGTGGTCGAGGGACGCCGGGTCATCCTCGACGACCCGCCGGCGATCGCGCATGTCCTTTTCGACTTCACGCAGGAGACGATCCAGAAGTTCTTCACCGACTACCGCGCGACCCTGTCGGAGAGCCGGCGCGATTTCCTCGAACGCTATCGCTTCGTGGATGCCGCCCTCAAGGTGGTCGGCGTCGGGAGCGTCGGGACGCGCTGCATGATCGTCGTGCTCGAGGGCCGAGACGCGAACGACCCGCTGATCCTCCAGCTGAAGGAGGCGACCGCGTCGGTCCTGGAGCCGCACTTCCAGCGGAGCACGCACGCCAATCACGCCGAGCGCGTGGTCGTCGGGCAGCGGCTCATGCAGGCGACCCCGGACATCCTGCTCGGCTGGACGCGAGGCCCCGCCGGCCGGGACTTCTATTTCCGGCAGTTGTGGGACATGAAGGGCTCGGTCGACACGTCGATATTGCAGCCGGTCGGCCTGCGCTTCTACGGCGGCCTGTGTGGCTGGGCGCTCGCCCGGGCCCATGCGCGGAGCGGCGACGCCGTCGCGATCGCCGCCTACCTCGGCACCAGCGACACGTTCGACGGCGCGATCGCCGACTTCGCAGAGGCCTATGCCGATGTGAATGCGCGAGACCATACGGCGTACCTCGCCGAGATCAAGGCAGGGCGGATCTCGATCCCGACGAGCGGCTGAGGGACCCGGGAGGCAGCCTCCTCGGGGACCCGATATCGGTCGCCCGTCCTCTGTCGACGGCCGGACCCTTGGGGGCGGGGACGACGAGGCCGGATCCGTCAACAACGAGCCGTTACGATCGACTGACCGTGTCCATCGAGCGCCGCTCGAAGGCGACCTGATCCGAGAGGGACCCATAGGTCAGGAGGTTCGTGGTCATGAGCGCCCATGAGCCGGTGCTTCGCAAGACCGGCAACGCCTACAACATCTTCATCCTGGTCCTGACGATCTTCTCGTTGGTGATCATGGTCCTGCTGCTCCTGCCCGTCACGCCGGCGGAGCGCGACCTGCTGACCCTGTACGACAACGTCGTCTGCGTCATCTTCCTGATCGACTTCGGGCTGAATCTCGCGGCCGCGAAGCCACGGAGCGCCTACTTCATGGGCCAGCGAGGCTGGCTCGACCTGCTCGGATCGATCCCGAGCTTCGGCTTCATCCCCTTCACGGCGCTGTTCCGTCTGGCCCGCCTCAGTCGGCTGGCCCGGATCACCCGCCTGCTTCGCGGCCAGGCCGGCAAGGACCTCGTCCTCGATGTGCTCAGGAACCGCGGCCAGTACGCCACGTTCATCACGATCCTCCTGGCCGGGATCGTGCTCAGCACCGCCAGCATCCTCGTGCTCGAGTTCGAGAGCCGGACACCGGGCGCGAACATCACGACGGGCGGCGAGGCCATCTGGTGGGGCCTCGTCACGATCACCACGGTCGGCTACGGCGACTTCTACCCGATCTCGACGCTGGGCCGCCTCACCGGTGTCTTCGTCATGTTCGCCGGCATCGGGATCATCGGCGCTCTCGCGAGCATCCTTGCCAGCCTGCTGGTCTCGCCGCCGGCGTCCGACGCGTCTGAGCCCGCGGTGGCGCCGAGCGTCACGCCGACCGTCGACGCGTCCGCGACCGCCGGCATCGTCGAGGAGCTCGCGGGCCTTCGGGCCGAGGTGGCGGGCCAGCGGGCCGACATCGTGGCCCTCCGGTCGGCGTTGAGCGGCGATGCGAAGACCGCGTAGTCCGAGCGACGTCTGGGGACGGCAAGGCGACGGCGGTGATGCTTCGTGACAGGACGCGCGACCCCGGCTTTCAAGGCTTCACGCCATCCCGGCTTCGTCGTCCTGATCACCGCAGTTCGCGCTGCGCTCGCATCGTCGGCACCGGGGCCGGCAGCGCGCCGGGGCTGAGACGAGGCGATGGAGACCGAGCTCGCGATTCTCGCGCTGCTGGTCGCGGGCTACGCGCTCATCGCGGCCCGCCTCGACAGGCTATCGGTGGGACCGGCGCTCGCCTTCATGGCCATCGGCATCCTGCTTGCCGACGACGTCCTCGGGCCGATCTCGATGGAGCCGCAGGCCGAACCGATCAAGGTCCTCGCCGAGGCGACACTGACGCTGCTGCTGTTCGCCGACGCGTCCACGATCCGGGCCGATGGCCTTCGACAGGATGCCGCGCCCCTGACCCGATTGCTGCTCATCGGATTGCCCGTCACGATCGCACTAGGGACCGTCGGAGCTCTGCTGCTGTTTCCCGGCGTCCCGCTCGGTATCGCCTTGCTGATCGCCGCGACGCTCGCACCGACCGACGCGGCGCTCGGCCAGCCGGTCGTCACGAACCCGGTCGTGCCCGCCCGGATCCGGCGCCTGCTGAGCCTCGAGAGCGGCCTCAACGACGGGATTGCCACCCCCTTCGTGTTCCTGGCCCTGGCCCTGTCGCGGGCGGAGACGACAGGCGGCTCGGGCTGGTTGGGAGAGGCGGTCATCGACACCGCGATCGGCGTTGCGGTTGGGGCAGCCGTCGGCTTCGCCGGTGGATCCCTGCTTCGTCTCGCGGTTCGGTCGGGTACGACATCCGCCGTCTCGCGCCAGCTCTTCGTCCTTGCCCTGGCCGCCGCCTCATACCTGGCAGCCGTCAGTGTCGGCGGCAACGGGTTCATCGCCGCGTTCGTGGGCGGCCTCGCCTTCGGCCGTGGCAGCCGCTGGCGGGAGGAGCGCGCCGTCCGCTTCACCGAGACGCAAGGATCCGTGCTTGCGATCGGCGTGTGGATCGCGTTCGGCCTGACCGTGGCCGGCAAGCTGTTTACCGACCTGTGGGACCCGGCTGCGATCGTGTATGCGGTCCTCAGCCTCACGATCATCCGACTGCTACCGGTCGGCATCGCTCTCGTGGGCGTTCGATTTAGGCCACCAACCGTTCTGTTCATCGGTTGGTTCGGTCCTCGTGGACTGGCTTCGATCGTGTTTCTGATCGTGGGACTCGAGGGCCTGCAGCAGGCCGGCGTTGATCCAGGTCCGTTCGGTGCCGCCGTGGCATGGACGGTCCTGCTGTCGGTCGTCGCGCACGGGCTCACCGCCGGGCCGCTCGCCACGCGGTACGGTCGGCGGATCGCGGAGCTGCCGTCGGACGCACCCGAGCGTGAAGACTCAGGAGAGCCCAAACGGCGGCGTGGATTGTGGTCCGGCGAGCGGCCAACAGGACCGCTGGTCTAGTCGGGCGGCTGCGTCACTCCCTCGAGAGCATCGCCACCGCTTCGCGCTCGAGGTCGACGTACGGCTCGCCGCTGACATCCATTGGGCGGCTCGAACGGCGTCCAGTCCGGCACGGAGTCGCGGATGTCGACGTTGACGGTGCCCTTGAACTGCGTGCTCATCCCATCCCTCCAGCGCCCGTGCGGCTGTCGTCAGAACCCTTGAACAGGGCGTCTACGGACTCCACGTCCGCCCAAATCGCCCTGCGTCGCACCCGGCGCGTGGGGCCGCGCGGCCACCGAGAGCCGCTGGGTCCGGACACGCCTCGGCCCGGACTCGCATGCTGCGGACCGGGCCGAAGTGCTGTTCCATGCTGGCCGCCGATGGCGGTCGCGAAACTAGACCGCCGCCCCCGCTGCCTCGGGCTCGATCGGGGCTGCCGCCGAGACGGCTTCGAGCGCCTCGTCAGTGACCTCGTGCGCCTCGACCGAACCGCCGAGCTCGGCGAGCTTGCCGGCGATCGCGTCGGCCTCCTCGCCCGCGGCGAGGACGCCCACGGCCGCCTTGCCACCTTGCAGCTCGGCGATGAGCCGCTCGCGATCCTCGGTCGTCAGCCCGAGGCCCTGATGGTGGAAATGACCAATCACGCCGCCGCCGACGATGCCGGCGAGCAGCGTGGGCGGCGCGATCACCGCCAGGACGAGGCCGATGCCGGCGCCCTTCTTGCCGCTTCGCGCGCCGAGCTTCTGTTCCTTGACCTGGCCCTTGTCGTCGAGCACGAGGACGCCAATCGCGCTGAGCTTGACTTCTTCGGACGCCTGATCCCACGCCTTGAGCGACACGACGGCCGCGTCCGCCGCAGCCTCGTCGCCGAAGGTCCCGATGATCACCTGCTTGTCAGCCATGGATGTTCTCCTCTGGATCTTCATCGAGAGCCAAAGCGTCAGCCTCGGCTCCTTGACGGTGTCAGTCGATCGGCTCGCGCTGCCCGGACGTGGCCCGCGCGAGCCGGCTAGATGCCGAGAGCTTTTTGCTTCGCGGCGGAATATTCCTCGTCGCTGAGGATGCCCTGCGTGTGGAGGTTCGCCAGATTCTCCAGCTGGGCCGTCATCGGGTCGACCGGCGGTGCGGCCGGGGCCGCCTGTGCCTGCGCCGCGGCGGCTGCCTGCTGATCCGCGGCGGCCTGCTGCTGCGCCGCCTGGTCTGCCTGCTGATCGGCGGCAGCCTGCTGCTGGGCGCCCTTCTTGCTCGCGTGGTGTGCCACAGCGGCCACACCGACGATTCCTACGCCTCTGCGTCGCATCATGTCGTTGCTCCTCTCGAGCGCCATGCGCTCAGGCCGGGACGCCGTCCAGCTCTGCGTTGACGAGTTCGAGAACTTCGGGAGCGACCGTGGTCCGGCTGCCGGCCGCGGTCATCGCATCCTCAGGAAGACCACGTCGAAAGTCGGACGATCCCCGTGTCGACGACCTTCTCTTCGAGTCCACGATGAGCCCGCCAGATGGTGCTGCCATCACCCCGCCTTCGATCCACCCGGGGTGACTCCCGCCGGCACCGTGAATGACGCCGCGGCAGCATTGCGCAGCCAAGACTGCGCTCGTGCCAACTTCGATCAACGCCCACGTCATTCCGGTCCGTACGGTGATCGCGATCCGGCCAGACGATCCCGAGGCAGTTCAGCCCTGGCCCGAGTTGACGTCAGGCTGCGGAGGCGTCACACATGTCGGACCCTCGCCCTGCCCGGAGGGCAAATGTGCTCGCGTTGGAGCTCGTGCTGCCGAAGTCACTCTGACGGCAGGCGGGCCGGCCTGGGGAGCCGGCACCGGGCGTGGGCGGGTGCGGATGCCGACCCGCCCCGTCGGGATCGGCCGAGGTCAGTCAGCGGTTCCGGTTGCGATCCACCGACTGAACAGCTCGACCCTCTCGGGCGACCAGCCGCCATCGCACGGCATGTCCCCGTCTCGGAGCCGTTCGAGGATGGCGTCGGCGTTGGACCGCACGTCCGCGACATCCCACAGATCGAAGGCGAAGCTCATCGAGTCGCGGTCCGTCGCGCGGAAGAGCGGCTTGATGTGCTGTTCGAAGCTGACCGGCTGATCAGCCGCCGGCAATGACACAACAGTCTCCTTGTGTTCGGATCGGCCTTTGCCTGCGCCGGGCGTCCACGTCGTCTCTCAGGCGGATGGCGCCTCGAGCTCGACCGCGATCTCGGAGCGGCCGCCGCCCGGAGCCCGGCGCAGCCAGGGACTTGCCTCGAGCCGGACGGCGAACCTCGACAGATAGCTCGTCAGCACGACCGCGGCGGCCATCGCGACGAGGACGGGCACGAGGCCCAGCGCCCGGAAGCCGACGACCCCTGCGCCCCAGCCGACGATCAGCCAGTGGGCGAAGTACATCGCGATCACCCGCTCGCTCCAGCCGTAGACGATGCCGAGTCTTCGGTCGACGAGGTTGATCCGCGACACGGCGTCGCACAGCGCCAGCCACAACAGGACGATCCCCATGATCGCCACAACGAACGCGGGCGGCTGCCGCCAGTACGTGAACACGTCGAAGCCGGGTCGCGTGGCCAGGATCAGGCCGCAGCCGACCACCAGCAGGCCGGCGCCGATCGCCGCCCCGCGCCGGAAGATGCGCGTACGGTCGGCGGCCCGGGCGATCGCGGCGCCGAAGACGGCACCCGCGAGCGGATAGGCGAGCCAGGGCACGACCGCGTAGTACACGTTCGGCGCCGATGACAGGATCGGCGTCAGGGGCGCGTCGAGGATCGGCGTTCCGAACTGCACGGTCCGGAGCCATGGCGCGAGGAACACGACGACGCCGGCGATCGCGAGCCACGCGGCCGAGGGCTCCACACGGGTGCGCAGGAGCGCGATTGCGACCAGCGACAGCCCGACGACGTGGTGCAGATCGACGGTGGTCGCCAGCCACCACGGGGTGTACGGCCAGATCTGTTCCGGCGTGACGATGCCGGTGGCCGTCCCGAGCGACCCCGGAATGACGCCACGCAGGGCGTTGAGCACGTAGCCCAGGAACAGGAGCCACAGGCCGCGGGTGACCAGCGTGTCGGCGCGAACCCGGCGCGCCGCGCCAAGCGACGCGCCCATGAGGAACACGAAGACCGGGGCCGCGGTCGGGCCGGCGGCGTAGCTGATCGCCTCGCCGATCGGGGTGGTCCAGGTCTCCGGACGTCCCCAGTGCCACAGCACGTGGACGAGGATCATAAAGAACACCGCCAGCCCCGCCGCGAGGTCGAAGGCCCGGACGCGTTCGCGACCGGACAGGCCCGTGACAGCGTCGGGCAGCACGGCGGACGGACCAGCCGTCGGCCGGGTGCCCGCGCCGATGGCGTCCGCTTCGGTCACCGCTCAGCCGACGGTGGCGGTCGGGGTGTTCCCGTTCGAGGCATTCGCTCCGGCGGCGACCGCTGCCGTTCCGTCGTTCGCCGCAGCCGCGATCTCGGCGAGGCGATCGCCCGAGACGGTCTCCATCGCGACGAGTTCGTTCGCCAGGGCATCGAGGACCGCGCGATGGGCACCGAGGATCGCGCGAGCCCGGTCGTGCGCATCTCCGAGGAGTTCCGCGACCGCCGCGTCGATCCGCGCCGCAGTGGACTCGGCGTACTCCTTCGGGGCGGCGATCTCGCGACCGAGGAACGGGTCTCGTTCGCCGATGTTGTACGACACCGGCCCGAGCTCCTCGCTCATGCCCCACAGGCCGACCATCCTCCGCGCGAGGTCGGTCGCGGCCTTCAGGTCGCTCTCCGCGCCGGTCGTCGGCTGGCCGAAGACGAGCTCCTCGGCTGCCCGGCCCCCGAGCGAGACGGCGAGTCGCGCGAGGAGCGCGTCTCGCCCGAAGTTCCGACGGTCCTCCTCGGGCCGCTGCTCGGTCACGCCGAGCGCGCGTCCGCGGGGAACGATCGTGACCTTCTGGACGGGATCGGCATCGGGCGTCAGCAGCGCGACAAGCGCGTGGCCGCCTTCGTGGTAGGCGACGACCAGTCGCTCGTGTGGTTCCTTGAGCGCGGCCTGCCGCGTGCCGAGCCGGACCCGGTCCAGGCTCTCCTCGAAGTCCGCGAGCCGGACGGTCTGGCTGGCCCGCCGAGCCGCGAGCAGCGCCGCCTCGTTCGCGAGGTTCGCGAGGTCGGCGCCCGCGAACCCGGCCGTCTGCTGCGCCACCACCGCCAGGTCGACGTCCGGGTCCAGCGGGATGCGGCGCGTGTGGATCCTCAGGATCGCCTCGCGGCCGGCACGATCCGGATAGCCGACGGTGACCTGGCGGTCGAAGCGGCCGGGTCGCAGCAGCGCCGGGTCGAGCACGTCCGGCCGATTCGTCGCGGCGATCACGATCACGCTGGCGGACGCGTCGAAGCCGTCCATCTCGGCGAGCAGCTGGTTGAGCGTCTGCTCGCGCTCGTCGTTGCCGCCGCCGAGGCCGGTGCCGCGCTGGCGCCCCACGGCGTCGATCTCGTCGACGAAGATGATCGAGGGAGCCGTCGCCTTGGCCATCGTGAAGAGGTCGCGCACGCGCGACGCACCGACCCCGACGAACAGCTCGACAAACTCGGACGCGGTGATGCTGAAGAACGGCACCCGCGCCTCGCCGGCGACCGTTCGCGCCAGGAGCGTCTTGCCGGTTCCCGGCGGGCCGACCAGCAGGACGCCGTGCGGCAACCGGGCGCCGAGCTGGCGGTATCGGTCGGGCATCTTCAGGAAGTCGACGACCTCGGTGAGCTCGGTCTTCGCCTCGTCCTCGCCGGCGACGTCCTCGAACGTGACGCTCGGGCGTTCCTCGTTGTACAGGCGTGCCTTGGATCGACCGATCCCGAGGATGCCCTGCTGGCTCTGCTGCGCCTGTCGCGCGGACCAGGCGAGGAACCCGACGAGGAGCACCACTGGCAGGACGGCACCGGCGAGGCCGAGGATCGTACCGAGGAGCGAGCCCATCGCGGTCGTGTCCGTCGCGGTGATGACCACGCCCTGCTCCTTCAGCAGTGGCAGGAGGGCCGGGTCGCCATCGGGCGGCACGACGGTGGTGAACGTCTGGTAGCTGGCCGGCGCGCCCGCCGCCGAACCGGCCGGAGCCGCCGCGCTCCCCAACGGCTGAGGGGACGCCGCGGCAGCCGGTGGCCACGGAACGGCCGTCACGAACGAGCCGCTGACGCTCTGGCCGTCGATCCGGACGGTGGCGACATTGCCGGCGCCCGCTTGACTGACGAACTCCGAGTACGGGATCGCTGCTGCCGACGGGCCGCCGCCCTGCAGCAGTGGCAGGAGGTTCCAGCCGAGGATGACGATCAGCAGCGCGAGCCACGTCGCCCAGCCCGGGAGCCGCTGGCGGCCGGGTGGCGGTGGCGACGACCCGTCCGAACCGTCGCGTGGTGGGACCGCAGGTCGTTCCCTGGCAGGCGGGCTCACCGGACCGTCCAGAGGACGGAGCGCCGGGTCGGGACGCCCCTTGCCATCACCCGCGCTCGGCGGCACTCCCTGGGGACCGGTCGCCATACCCGCCACCCTCGTCCAGCCGATGTCGGACTCGCATCCGTGACAATCACTGGTCGGCCCACTGGTTCGCAGGCCGGCCCGCTCGCGACACAGCCGGAGCGCACGACTAGTATCACCGCGCGACCAAGGGGGAGCGAGGATCGTGCCTTCGAACCCGTCGGCTGAACCCCGACTCTGGGGGAGGCGCGCCGAGTGCCGGCGTCTCGACGCGCTGATCGCGGCCGCGCGAAGCGGGACCAGCGGGACGCTCGTCGTCCGGGGCGAGGCCGGCATCGGGAAGTCCGCGCTCCTCGACTACCCGCCGGCGCCGAGCAAGCCCGAGGCGCCGGGTGCGACTAGGCGGGCTCCTTTGCGATCGCGTCCACCAGCGTCGCAGTCGGTGGAACCTCGAACCGGCAGCCGGCGTGGAGCGGTGGCACCTGGACCTGGAGCGTGACTCCGCCGATCGGGTCGCCGCCGAGGATCTGGCTCACGTTGACACGCCGGAACGGCCGGAGGCAGCCCTCGAACCCGATGCGGTCGCCGTCGGCGCAGCAGGACGCGCCGCGGACGACGCCTTCGATCCGTCCGGTCGACCGATCGAGGGTCCCCTCGAACTGCCCGCCGACGCCTGTCAGCCGACCGACGTGTCCTGACAGCACGCCGGTGAGCTGGCCGCCGACGACCCTGACGTCGGTCAGCGCGCCCGCGAACGCCCCGGTGAGCGGCCCGTAGAGGTCGCCCATGACCTGGCCATCGTACGGAGGGTCGAGGCGGCGGTCGGCGTCGGGTCCCATCTCGACCGTGACCCCGACCTGGATCTCCTGCCCCGGCTTGAGCCGCCGTGGCAGCTTCTCCGTGAACCGCGTCCGCCAGTCCTTCGGCAGCTCCCGCGACTCGAGGATCAGCTTCAGCTCGGCCGGGTCCTTCCTCGGATTGCCGGCGAGGAACCAATGGGTGAAGCTCGTCCCACCCGTGTACGGGACGTAGGCGATGTTCGACTGGACGACGTTGTTGTGGGTATTGACGTCGTTGGCCGCCGTGACCGTCGCGCGCAGACAGAAGTGGTCGACCACCTCGCCCGCTGCCAGCGGCGGGATGTACCACTTCACCGACGCGCTCGCCGGCGGGCTGTTCTGGGCCGACTCCGGGAAGGTCTGGACACCCGCCGCGAGTGTTCCGATCGCAAGCGTCTGCTGCAGGCCGTTCTTGTCGGTCACCGGCAGCCAGGTCGTCGACCCGGTCCCGGCCTTGGCGTACTCGAACCAGACCACGACGTTCGTTGCGGACTGGTCGCCGACGTTCCGGACCCGGCAGTAGACGGTGTTCTCGAACTCGGTCGGGTTGCCGGCGACGTCGATCACGTTGATCTGGGCGTTCCATTCGGACGCGCCGCCGTTGTTGACGAAGAGATCCAGGGACGCCCAGTCCGGGCTGGGCAGGCCGATGAACGATCGCGACCGCCACCAGGCGGCACCCCACGGCAGGCAGGTGACGTCGGGCCCGTACGTCGTGCCGGCCGGGTGGAGCCCGACGGCGTAGAACGCCAGGACCGTCAGCCGATGCTCGCGGGAGCCGCTGCCGTAGAGGTCGATCGCGGCGCTGACGCAGCCGTCGCGGAGCGTCCGGAAGGTGGTCTCGTCATTGGTCGGGATGCCGGTCAGCGTGCCGTGGGTGCTGAAGTAGGTGGTCAGGGCGCGGTACCAGATCCGGGCGGCCTTCAGGACGTCGCGCCCGTTCACCGTCTCGTGGCCGAGACTTCCGACCGGGATGAAGACGGGCGTTCGCGTCGTCCGCTGGTGAACGCCGCCGGCGCCGATCAGGTACGAGGCATGGGCAAGGATCGTGCCGCGGTCGTAGCGGAACCCGCCGTCGAGACTGCGGTCGTCCCAATGGTCCTTGCCGTGATTCGAGAGGCCGCAAGGGATCCCGCCCGTGCGGTTGACCCAGGAGTTCGGGTCGCGCGGGTAGGCGAGGTTGCGGAACACGAGGTTGGCGGTCGAGATCTCTGGGCCGGGCAACCATTCTTCGGCGTAGAGCGTTCCGAACACGTCCGAGACGCCCTCGTGGACGGCGGAGAACCAGCCGGAGTAGGTGAGCCCTGGGTTGCCCCCGGCGTCCTCGAACGAGAAGTCCGTGATCGCGTGCTGGAACTCGTGGCCGACGATGAACTTCGAGCCGGCGAGATAGTCGAAGGCCCGGTCGTTGGCCGTCGTGCAGGTCGCGGTCGGGTTGCCGTCGAAGAACGCGAGCCAGGAGTACCAGACGCCGCCGCTCATGCTGCGATCCATGAACGCGTTCACCGACCGTGAGGTCGTCGCGCTCTCGTCGAAGACGTGGGTGATCACCCTGACGGGCTGGTGCGGGACCGGCGGGTCGGAGTACTTGTCGTCGTCCCAGCCGGCCCGGCCGCCGGCGAGCGCGTCGTACCACTCGTAGAGGTCGGCGCAGATGAAATGAGCGTCGACCTCGGGCTGCTGCGAGGCCGTCCGCTGGGCATCGGTGGTGTTCGAGGCGGTCGTCGTCCAGGCATGGTCGCCGTCCGTGTCGGCCGACACGGGAAGCGTCCCGCCCGCGATCGCGGCCACGATCTCCGCTCGCGTCCCGAACGCGGCATCGCCGGCGGCGTCATAGGTGATCACGTCGCGGGCTTCGGTCGTGTCGCGGAGGCGGTATGTCGAGGTCAGGTCGACGCGGACGATGTCCAGCGTCCGCGTCGCCGGTGATCCGAGAGGCGTGACGCCGGTGCCGGTCCCGGTCGTGGCGGTCTCGGCGTACTTCTTCGTCGGCGCGAACACGAGGATCTCGCCGGTCTCGGCGTCGACGATCAACTCACCGAAGTCGACCGACTCCTCGCCCGTCGGGTTGCCTGCGGCGTCCTCGACGTCGACCGGGGCATATCCGTAGACCTGCCACGCCAGTCGGAAGCCGCCCTTCCACGGTTGGAGGATGAGAACGGGCCGGCTGGTGAGCGGGAACTCCTTGCCATCGTCGGTCTTCTCGACCTGCGCCTGGATCCGATCGTAGCCCGGCCGGTGCCGCCCGGCCGCGATCAGCCGATCCCGCAAGCCGGCGGGGGTGAGGAGGACGATGCTCGATGCCGGGACGCTGTCGCTCCTGGTGGTCCGGCGCCCGGCCCGCGTGGCAGCGCTTGTCGTGACGACCGGCCGCGTCGCCGCTGGCCAGCAGCTGGACTGGATCTCGGTGAGGGTGCCGTCGGGGGCGAAGTGGGCCGCGATCGCCGCACCGTTGACCGGGACGAATTCCGTTCCCCGCGGGAGACCGTCGCCGCCGGGCACGACCTGCTGGAGCGTGACGTGGCGCCAGCCGAGGTCGTCCTCGCGCGACCGCCCGTCTCGCAGGGTCCGATCCGGGTCGTCCGGGCCGAACAGGGCCCCGAAGTCCGCGAGGAAGCGGCGCAGCGCTCCGGGCGCGGCGTCGAGGCTGTCGGTCGATGCGGGGAGATTGCCGCGGACGCGCCGAGCCACGCCGCGAGCGTCGTCCCAGTCGGCCTCGAGATCCGGGTCGGCATCGTGGAGCTTGTCGAGGAGGGACTGTTGCAGGTCGCCTGGCTTCGGCATCGGTCATTCCTCCCGGGCCCGCGATCGGGCGGGGGTCGATGTCGCCGTGTCGGTCGGTGTCGCCATGCCGTCCCCCGTTCCCCAACTCTGGCACAGCGATGTCTGCACGTCGTCGCCCCGACTGTCGCGTGTCGCGGCCCGTCCCGATCCCGGGGCGGGCCGCTTCGTCGTGCGGAGCGTTCGGCGGTGCTCAGGTAGGAGAACGGACCGACCGGAAGGCCTTGCGCATCTCCTCGGAGAACAACTTTGGCTCCTCCCAGGCAGCGAAGTGGCCGCCGCGGTCGACTTGGTTGAAATAGGTGAGGGAGGGATAGGACTGCTCGACCCAAGGTTCGAGGAGCGGCGAAGATCTCGTCGGGGAACGTCGTGAAGCCGACCGGCACCGTGACCGGTGGCGGACCCTTGCCGGCACCAAGTGCCTGGATCCGCCCGCTCCCCCAGTACGCCCGGGCGGCCGACGCGCCGGTTCCGGTCAGCCAGTACAGCGAGATGTTGTCGACGATGTGATCCCGGGTGAGGTTGCCCGACGGCTGCCCGCCGAGGAACGCGCGGGAGATCGCGCCAACCTCGCGCGTGACCTGTTCTCGTACCTCTTCAGGTAGCTGTCCGTGTCGTGGTCGAGCATCCAGCCTGCCAGCGCGATCGGGGAATCCAGCAGGGCGTAGCCGATCGTCTGGGGCCGCGTCGCCTGCTCCACGAAGTAGCCGAAGCCGGTCGCCCGGAAGGAGGCGAGCGCCTCGACGGCGGCACGCTCCTTGTCGGAGGTAGGCTGCGGTGCGGGTCCGCCGCCGCCGAGCATCGTCACGAGCAGGTTGCTTGTTCATCGGACTGGGAGCGACCGCCCCGCCGCCGTTCGCGTAATGAGCTTCCGCAGCTCAGCCGCCCACAGAACGCTGCTCGCGATGACGCCACAAAGCAGCCACTCACCCGCGGAGAGCGGAACGGTCACGAAGGCCTCGTTCAGGAGGGGGAGGTGCACCACGAGCACCTGGAGCGCGAGCGACAGGGCGATCGCGCCGTAGAGCCGCACGTTCGTGAACGGCGCATGGAACGCGGAGCGCCACGACGACCGCGAATTGAAGGTGTTGAACAGCTGCGCGACGACGAGGACGGTGAAGCCCATCGTCCGCGCCTCGTCCAGTGTCCCGGACCCCGGGATGAGGCCACCCGGCAGGCCGAGATCGATCGTCAGCAGCGTCGCGACGGCCATGACCAGCCCGATGTAGACCACGTCGACCTGCATCCGCCTGTCGATCACCCGGTCGGTGAGCCGGCGTGGCGGCCGACGCATCACATCTTCCGGAGGCGGTTCGAAGGCGAGCGCGAGCGCCGGTGCCGAATCGGTGAGGAGGTTGATCCACAGGATCTGGGTGGCGAGGAGGGGCGCCGTCAAGCCCTCGGCCGGCTTGAGCCCGATGATCCCCGCGCCGATCACGCCGAGGAACACCGTGAGGACCTCGCCGGCGTTGGACGAGAGCAGGTAACGGAGAAACTTGCGGATGTTCGCGAAGATCCCTCGGCCCTCGCGGATTGCGGCCACGATCGTGGCGAAATTGTCGTCCGCAAGGATCATGTTCGCCGCCTCCTTGCTGACGTCCGTGCCGGTGATCCCCATCGCGACGCCGATGTCCGCGGACCGCAGCGCCGGCGCGTCGTTCACGCCGTCGCCCGTCATCGCCACGATCTGGTCACTGGCCTGCAGGGCATCGACGATCCGGAGCTTGTGCTCGGGCGACACGCGGGCGAAGACCGATGTCGATCGAGCCGCCTCGGCGAGCGCGGTGTCGTCGAGTGCATCGAGCTGCGGCCCGGTCAGGACCTTGACCTGGCCCGACGCGGGCACATCGCCGATGCCGAGATCCACGGCAATGCGACCGGCGGTGCGGACGTGATCACCGGTGATCATCACGACTCGCACGCCAGCTCGCTTCGCCTCTGCGACGGCCGCCCTGGCCTCGGGCCGCGGGGGGTCGATCATGCCGACAACGCCGGCGAAGACGAGCCCCCGCTCGAGCGACTCGTCGGCCTGCGCCGGACCGGCATTGCCGAGAGGCCGGTAGGCAACACCCAACGTTCGCAGCGCCAGGTCGGCAAGCCGGTCGACATCGGCCAGCACTTCGGCCCGCCGGGCTTCGGTGAGCGCCTCCTCGCGGTTGCCAAGCCGCTCGCGGTCGCAGCGGGCAAGCAGCATGTCGGGCGCACCCTTCGTCATCACCACGAGCTTGCCTTCGTGCGCCGCGTCGGCCTCAATCGTGCTCATCAGCTTGCGCTCGGAGCTGAACGGGATCTCGCCGCGCCGCGTGAAGCGGGCCGCTCGTCTGTCCGAGGTGCCGAGCTTGCGCTCGGCGACGAGGAAGGCGACCTCGGTCGGATCGCCACGGATCGTCCAGTCGCCGTCCTCCTCGGTCAGGAGCGCGTCGTTCGCGAGGCTCCCGGCTCCGAGCACGGCGAGGACCTCGGTGCGCAGGCGGCCGCGCTCGAGGGGCCGGCCGGCAGCAGTCACCTCGCCCTCGGGCCGGTAGCCGATGCCCGAGATCTCGACTTCGCCCGAGCGCGTCACGATGCGCTGGATCGTCATCTCGTTGCGCGTCAGCGTTCCGGTCTTGTCGGTGCCGATCACCGATGTGGATCCAAGGGTCTCCACCGAGGAGAGCTTCTTGACGATCGCCTTCTCGCGTGCCATTCGCTGCACCCCCAGCGCCAGGACGACGGTCAGGATGGCCGGCAGACCCTCGGGCACGGCGGCGACGGCCAACGAAACGCCCAGCAGGAGGACGTCGACGACATCCGCGATGCTCGTCACCTCGGAAGTCAGCAGGACCGCACCAATGACGATCGCGGCAATGGCGACGACGGCGATGCCGAGCGTGCGGCCAATGAGGTCGACCTCCGCCTGGAGCGGGGTGCGCTCCTCCTTGGTCTCGCTCAACAGCCCTGCGATCCGCCCCATCTCGGTCGCCATGCCCGTCGCCGTGACGATGGCCCGGCCGTGCCCGCGCGTCACCGCCGTTCCGCTGAAGATCATGTCCAGTCGATCTCCCACGGGCACTGTCTCGGTGAGCGGCTCCGGGTCCTTCAGGACTGGCTCGCTTTCGCCGGTCAGGGCGGCCTCGGCGAGCGTGAGGGACGCGGCGTCGAGAAGACGCCCATCGGCGCTGACGGCGTCGCCCTCGGCGATGAGCAGGAGGTCACCCGGAACGACCTCGTCGGCGGCGATCGAGCGCTCCGCTCCGTCGCGGACCACGCGCGCCGTCGGGGCCGCGAGGCGTTGGAGGGCCGCCACTGCCTGCTCGGCTTGGCGCTCCTGCACGAAGCCCAGCACCCCGTTGGCGAGGACGATCGCGCCGATCACGATCGCCTCGACCGGGAGCCCCGCCGCCCCCTCGATCGCCCAGGCGACGATCGAGACGGCAATCGCGACGAAGAGCAGGTATATGAGCGGGTCGGCGAACTGAGCGGCGAACTTGCGCCAGCCGGGCACGGGGCGCTCGGCCTCGAGCCGGTTCGGGCCGATGCGCACCAGCCTCTCGGCAGCCGTCGCCGACGAGAGGCCCAGCTCGGGGTCGACGTCCAGGTTCCGCGCGACCTCGGCCGCAGGCCGAACCGATGGGTCGTCAGGCGGGCCGCTGGGCGGCGTGCTCGCCTGACCCGGTGGCTCGACGGGGCGCTCAGACGGCCGGCCGGCCACCATCGGAACCGATCCACTGCACCATTCGCGGCCTCATCGGACGCGAGCCACGCTCGAGGTCGTCGAGCCGGATCTCCGGCGCTGGAAGCCTGGATCGACGAACGTCACCACGGTGATCGTTCTATCACGCGCGATCGGCAGCCGCGCGAAAGCGAGACCTTGGGCGTTGGATCGTATGCGTTCGTCGCGCTCAGCGACCCTCGTTCGCGACGCGGCGCACGCATTGGCGCCTCAGTGCAGGATCAGAACCTTCAGCCCGACGATCAGGATCCCGAGGCTGCAGTCGACGAGGGCGATCCCGAACGCGACCACCGGGCTGCTATGGACCGCGAACCCGACAACGAGGCCCCACACGAACAGCTGGCCGATGCTGACGACCAGTCCGAGGCCGATGGTGGTGGTGACGTCCACGCCGAGGAACTGGGCTCCGACGAGGACCGCTGCGGGCACCGCGGCCGCGGCGAGGATCGAGGCTTCGTGCCGGGCGATCGCGACGGCTTCCGCCGAGGCGATCGGGCCGTGGAGGCGGTGGTTGACCACCTCCGACCAGACGTGCATCAGCCAGAAGACGGCCACCGACGAGATGAGCGTGAAGGCGATGAGCTCCGGGACGCCGTCGTCGCGCCATTGGACGACGAGCAACGTCGTCACGAGAAGCGACCCGTAGACCGCCGGTGAGTAGTCCCGGTCCTCCTTGACGCTCACCCGCGAGCGGGCGGGCGCCTCGACGGGAGCGGTCTCCGTCACCGGCGCGTGGACGGGTCGGTCACGAAGGCTGGCCCGTCAGGGCCGGCTGCCCAACCGCCGGCTCGACGACCCGAGTGCTCCGCCGCCGGATCAGCTTCCGGACCTCCTCGACGACGATGACCGTGGCCGCCACCACGAGGCAGACGGCCCACAGGCCGGGGCTCAGCTCGACGGTGTCGAGGACCTTCTGGAGGGGGCCGAACGCCGTCGCGAGGAAGATCGTCGCGACGGAGATCAGCGAGGTCCGCAGCAGGATCGGGTTCTCGAGGAGCTCGGAGCTGAACACGGTTCGTTCCGCGTTCGCCGTCTCGATCGAATAGAAGAGATGGAAGAGGGAGAACGTCACGAGGCCCATCGTGTGGGCGACGGCCTCGTCGTACGCGTTGCCGGCCCAGACGATGACGCCCAGCGTGCCGACCGCCATCCAGAGGCCGACGACGACGAGCCAGAGGAACAGCGGCCGAGGCAGGATCACCTGGTCCTTCGGCCGAGGCTTCTCCTCCATGAGGCCTTCGCGGGGCTTGCCGTAGCCGAGCCCGATCGCCTGGAAGATGTCGACCGTGAAGTTGATCCACAGCGTCTGGAGCGGCAGGAACGGCACGCCGCTCAGGATGTTGAAGATGCTGGCACCGAGGAACGTCCCGATGAACCCGAACAGGCAGGTCATCTGGAAGCGGATGTAGCGCAGCAGGTTGTCGTAGAGGGCGCGCCCCAGCTCGACCGCCTTCACGATCGTGGCGAAGTTGTCATCGGTGAGGATCATCACCGCGGCCTCCTTGGAGACCTCCGTTCCGGTGATGCCCATCGCGACCCCGATGTCGGCGCTCTTCAGGGCCGGCGCGTCGTTCACCCCGTCGCCGGTCATCGCCACGATGTTGCCCTTGCGACGAAGAATTTCGACGAGGTGGACCTTGTCCTCGGGGGCGACGCGGGCGATGACGCCGATGTCGTCGATGGCGCGGTCGACCACGTCGTCGGGCATCGCCGAGAACTCGGCGCCGGTGATCGCCCGGCCCTCGATCCCGAGCTGGCGGGCGATCGCCTCGGCGGTGATCGCATGGTCGCCGGTGATCATCCGGACCTTGATGCCGGCGGCCTTGGCCCGGGCGATCGCGTCGCGGGCCTCGGCGCGCGGCGGGTCGACGATGCCCACGAGCGCCAGGAGCTCCAGATCGGTGACGAGCGGCAGCAGGTCGGCATTCGGGTCGAAGGTCGCGGGATCGAAGTCGCGCTGGGCGGTTGCCAGGACCCGGAGGCCCTGGGCACCGAGGCGGTCGTTCTCCGCGAGGTACGGTGCCCGGACTTCGTCGATCGGATAGCTCTTCCCGTCCGGACCCTGGGCCGAGCCCGCCCGGGCGAGGAGCTGGTCCGGGGCACCCTTCACGAAGGCACGGATGACGTCGCGGCCCTCGCGGTTCTTGAGCCGGTGGAATGTCGCCATGAACTTGTAGGCGGCGTCGAACGGGAGGGTGGCGACGCGCGGATACTGTTCGCGAGTCAGGGTCGGATCGACCCCACCCTTCGCCGCCAGGACGACGAGCGCGCCCTCGGTCGGGTCGCCGACGAGGCCGCCGTCGCGGATCTCGGCGTCGGCGCAGAGGGCCATCGGCAGGAGCAGATCGTCGAGCGAAACGTCGGCCTGACCGCCGACGTGGCTGATCTGACCGGTCGTCGAGTAGCCCTCGCCCGAGATCGCGTAGCGATGCCCGACGATTGCCATCTGGACGGCGGTCATCTGGTTGAGGGTGAGCGTCCCGGTCTTGTCCGAGTTGATCGCCGACGTCGAGCCGAGCGTCTCCACGGAGCGGAGGCGCTTCACGATCGCACCGGCGGCGGCGAGCTTCTGCGTCCCCGCCGAGAGCACGGCGGTGACGACCGCCGGCAGGCCGGTCGGGATCGCCGAGACCGAGAACGCGATCGCCGTCAGGAACAGCGTGTCGAAGTGCGTGCCACGGTACAGCCCGATCGCGATCGAGGCCAGCAGGGCAAGGCCGGCGATGACGAGAATCTGGTTGGTCAGCGAGTTCAGCTGGCGGGTCAGCGGGGTGATCTCGTCCTTCGTCACCTGGAGCATGCCGCTGATGTGCCCGACCTCGGTCGACATGCCCGTGCTCGTCACGAGCATCGTGCCTGCTCCGCGGGTGACCTGGGTGTTCATGAACGCGAGGTCGACCCGATCGCCGAGCGCGGCGTCCGCGGCGACCGGATCGGTCTGCTTCGGGACGGGCAGGCTCTCGCCGGTCAGCGCCGATTCGTCGATTTCGAGCGTCGCCGCCGTCAGGACGCGGCCGTCGGCCGGGACGAGGTCGCCCGCCTCGATGTTGACGATGTCACCCGGGACGAGGTCCTCCATCGCGAGCTCGGCCAGGGATCCGTCCCGCCGGACCTTCGCCTTGACGATCATCATCTTCTGGAGGGCGGCGACGCTCGCCGACGCCTTGCCTTCCTGGCTGAGCCCCATCGCCGCGTTCAGCAGGGTCAGGGCGATCAGGACGACGCCCGTGGCGACCTGGTTCGGGATGAAGAGGCTCAGGATGCCGGCGGCCAGCAGGACGATCTGCATCGGGTCCTTGTACTGGCGGACGAACGCCTGCCAGCGAGGCTCCTTGGCGGCCTCGGCGAACTTGTTCGGCCCGAACTTCGTCCGGCGCGACTCGGCCTCGGCGGCCGTCAGGCCTCGTTCTATGGTGACGTCCTGGCCCTTCAGGGCGGCGTCCGTCGTGAGCGCGTGCCAGCTCGTCTCGGTCGGGCTGGGTGCGATGTCCGTCATGCTTGCCTCCGGGGCACTCGCAGGGGTGACGTGATCAGCTCGGATGGAATCGACGTGAACGAGGTCATTGAATCAGGGTCGCCACCGACAGCACGACCACCGACAGGATCGCGAGCAGGGCAAGGACTGGCAAGACGAACTTGATCCAGGTGCCGTACGGCACCCGCGCGATCGCCAGCCCGCCCATGACGACCGCAGAGGTCGGCGTGACCAGGTTGACGAGCCCGTTCGCGCTCTGGAAGGCGGTGACGACGAGCTGCGCCGGGACGTCGGCGAAGCTCGCCAGCGGAGCCATGATCGGCATCGCCACAGTGGCCAGCCCGGACGACGACGGGATGAGGAACGAGAGCGGCAGGAACAGCACGTACATCAGGCTGATGAAGGCCACGCCGCCGAGGTCGGCGACCACCTGCTCCGCGGCGTTCAGGACCGTGTCGGTGATCTGGCCGTTGTTCATGATCACGGTGATGCCCCGGGCGATCCCGATGATCAGCGCGACGCCGAGGAGATCCCGGGCGCCGTCGACGAACGACGACGTGAAGCCCGCCTCGCTCATTCGCGCGACGAGCCCGATGAGGATCGCGAAGAGGAGGAACGACGCGGTCATCTCCGGGAACCACCACCACAGCGTCGGCAGCCCGATCCCGAGGTCGGCCCAGGGGATGACGCCGTAGATCATCACCGCGAACGCGAGGAAGAATAGGGCCAGGACACCGCGCTGGGCGCCGGTCAGGTCGGTCGCCGCGGCGTCGCCGGTGTCCGCCGCGGCCGCAGCCGCCTCGTCACGCCACGAGTTCGCGACGAGCGAGGCGGATGGATCCTTCTTGATCCGGTCCGCGTAGCGAAGGACGAACACGATCCCGATCGCCGTGCCGACGACGAGGATGACGATCCGGCCGATGAGCCCGGCATCGATTGACACGCCGGCCATGCCGGACGCGATTCCGGTCGCGAACGGGTTGATCGTCGAGCCGAGCACGCCGATGCCGCAGCCGAGCAGGAGGATCGACGCGCCGACGAGCGCGTCGTAGCCGGCCGCGAGCATCACGGTGATGATCAGGGCGTAGAAGGCGAGGCTTTCCTCGGCCATCCCGAACGTCGTCCCGCCCAGGGCGAAGACGATCATCAGGATCGGGATCATCAGTCGCTCGCGGCCCTTGAGTCGGCGGACGATCCGGCCGATCCCGCCCTGGATCGCGCCTGTCTTCATCGTGATCCCGAGGAAGCCGCCGATCACGAGGATGAACAGCGCGACGTCGATCGCGCCGAAGAGCTCGCCGGAGTTCCAGACGCTGATGCTGCCGTCCTCGGCGCTCTCGATGCCGTAGAGCCCGTTGATCGGCGCCATCAGCGAGTCGACGACGATCCGCTGCGGGTTCGATTCGACCTGCCGGTAGGTGCCCGGGATCGGCTCGCCGTCAGCGTTGAGGTCGTACGTGCCGGCCGGGATGATCCAGGTCGCGAACGCGGTGATGACGATGAGGACGAACAGGATCGTGTACGCCGACGGGAGGGAGAACCCACGACGCTTCGGAGCCTCGCTCGCCGCTGCGGTCATGCGGTTCCCTCCTGCTGCGGTTGGGCCGCCACGCCGGTCAGCTGCTCGATGGGAGCGGGCTCGCCGGCCGACGGCGTGATGTGCTCGATGCGGAACCCGGTCAGGCCGTAGATGAGCGAGATGATGGGGCTTGCGATGTTGAAGAAGCAGTAGGGCAGGTAGCTGATCGTCGCGACGCCCAGGACGCCCGCCATGTAGGCGCCGCAGCTGTTCCACGGCACGAGGGGCGAGGTCACGGTGCCCGCGTCCTCGACCGCCCGCGACAGCATCCGCGGCGCGATCCCGCGCTTGGCGAACTCCAGCCGGAAGATCCGGCTCGGCATGACGATCGCGACGTACTGGTCGCCGGCGATGATGTTCAACCCGATCGAGGTGCCGATGACCGAGGCGATCAGGCGCCCCGTCGTCTTCGCCCGGGCGAGCACGGGTCGGATCAGGCGCTCGAGGAAGCCGGCGTCCTCCATGATCGACGCGAAGCTGAGGGCGCCGAGCACGAGCCAGATCGTGTAGAGCATCGACGACATCCCGCCCCGCGAGAACAGGGCGTCCATCGTCGCGTTACCCGTGTTCAGCTCGAACCCGTTGGCCATCGCCGAGTAGATGCCGACGATCGCGACCTCGAGCGGACCGGCGCCGGGGCGATCGACGAACGCCGTCACGACCGCCGTCTGGGTGAAGATGGCCAGCACGCCGGCGAACAGCGCGCTCAGGAAGATCGACAGGAACGGCGGCGCCCGTCGCACGGACAGGACGATCAGAAGAACCATCGGCACCAGGTTGATGGGCGAGATCCAGAACTCCGAGGCCAGCGCGGCCTGCGCCTGGGCCGGGTCGAAGCCGGGGCCCGACGCCGCCGACGTCAGGCCGATGGCCGCGAAGATCGCCAGGGCGATCGCGATCGCCGGGCCGGATGTCCAGATCATCGCCCCGATGTGCTGGTTCGTCGTGACGCCGCCGACCATCGATGGGGTCAGGACCGTCGTCTCCGACACCGGGCTCAGCTTGTCGCCGAAGTACGAGCCGGAGATCACGGCTCCGGCCGTGATCTCCGGCGACGCCCCGACGAGCGGGGCCAGGGCGATGAACGCCACGCCGAGGGTCGCGGCCGTCGTCCACGAGCTGCCGATCGCGAGCCCGGTGAGGCCGCAGACGACGACCGTGGCCGGGTAGAACCAGGTCTCGCTCAGGATGCCGACGCCGTACGAGACGATCGTCGGGATCGTGCCGGCCATGTTCCAGGTGCCGATCAACGAGCCGACGGCCAGCAGGATGAAGACGGCACCGAGCGCCGAGCTGATTCCGCCGATCGCGGCGTCGCGGACGCGGGCCGCAGAGTGGCCGTTCTTCAGCGCGACGAGACCGGCGACGACGGCGCTCAGCAGCAGGGCCACTTGGAGAGGGCCACCGGTCGCGGCCGTCCCGAAGAGGACGACGGTCGTCCCGATGAGGACGATGAGCGCGACGACCGGGATGAGGGCGTCGAGGAGTGACGGGGCGCGCGGCTCCCGCTCGTCGGTCACGGGACGGCCATCAGGCCGCGAGACGGAAGGTCATCGCCGCGGGAGCCGGCGACGCATCCGGATTCCCCCGCTCTGCGCCGCCGCGTGCGAAGACAACCAACGCGATGATTGAGACGACGACGATGACGGCGACGACCCAACGTCGGCCCTCTTCCATCGCCTCCACCTCCTCAGATCGGATCGCGGACGACGGGGCAGGTCATGCAATGGCCCCCGCCCCGACCCTTGCCCAGCTCGAAGCCCTCGATCGGGATGACCTCCACCCCGGCCTCCCGCATCTTCGCGATTGTGAACGTGTTCCGCTCGTAGGCGACGACGACACCCGGCGCGAGGGCGACGACGTTGTTGCCGTCGTCCCACTGCTCCCGTTCCTGCTGGTTGCGGTCCCCGCCGGTCTCGACGACGTGGAGCTTCTTCTCGCCGAGGGCGTCGGCGACGGCGGTCAGCAGGTCCTTGTCGGGTCGGACGTCGAGCGTCCCCGGCTTCGCGCCGGGCCGGATGCTGATCGCCCGGATCCCGTCGACCACCTGCGGATAGGCGGTGACCTTGTCGCGGTCGAGCATCGTGAAGACGGTGTCGAGGTGCATGTGGGCGCGGTCCTTCGTCATCACGCACGCGATCACCCGCTCGGCGGCTTCCGCCGCGAACAGGGCTCGTGCGATCTGCTCGATCATCCGGCCCTGGGTCCGTTCCGACAGCCCGATGAGGACGGTGCCGCGGCCGACGATCTCGACGTCGCCGCCCTCCAGCGTGGCGAGCCCGAAGTCCTCGGCCTTGAACCGGTCCTCGGCGTCGAGCGGCGGATACCAGAACGAGAAGTCCTCGTCGCGGAACCGGGGGTGACCGCGATAGATCGCGGCCATGTTGAAGGCCTCGCGCCGACGAGCCGGCCAGTACATCGGGTTGATCGAGACGCCGCCGTAGATCCAGCACGACGAGTCGCGGGTGAAGAGCGAGTTCGGCAGGGGCGGCAGGACGAACGTCGAATCGTCGTCGATCGCGGCCGCGATCAATGAGGAGTGCGCCAGCGTCCCGATGTCGAGACCCGACTCGGCGATGGTCATCCCGCCGATCAGGTGGCGGGCCAGGACGTCCGGCGCGAGGCCGCCGAGCACGCCGCGCACCGCCTCGACCAGGCCGATCCCGACCACGTGCTCGGATGACACCAGGTCGATCAGCCGGCTGCGCGTCTCCTCGTCCGCAGCCAACGCTTCGCCGAGCAGGTCCTGGACATAGAGGACCTCGACGCTCCGTTCGCGCATCCGCGCCACGAACTGGTCGTGCTCCCATTGGGCGCGCTCGACCCAGAGGACGTCGTCGAACAGGAGCTCGTCGTGGTTGCCGGGGGTGAGGCGCTTGAGGCTCAGGTCCGGTCGATGGACGATGACCTGCCGCAGCGTGCCGACCTCGGAATGGACTCCCAATGGGGCCATCTACTGGTGCTCCTTCCCCTGCCCGGCGGATGCGCGTGCCAGGGCCGCATCGCCGTCGGCCGATCTGGCGGCCACCACGTTCGTGCCGCCGCTACCGGCGACGAGGTCCTTGATCTGGTCGAGCGAGCCGATCGCCGCCCGGTGTCCGGTCGCCTCGACGAACTCGACCGCGGCCGCCACCTTCGGACCCATGGAGCCCGCGGGGAAGTCGATCGCCGCGAGCTCGGCCGGCGTCACCTGCCCGATCCGCCGCTGGCTCGGCGTGCCCCAGTCCACGTACACGCCGTCGACGTCGGTCGCCATGATGAACAGGTCCGCGTCGAGCTCGCGCGCCAGGAGGCTGCTCGCGAGGTCCTTGTCGATGACCGCCTCGACGCCGATGAGGTGGCGCTCGCGGCCGGCCTCGTAGATCGTCGGGATCCCGCCACCGCCGGCGCAGATGACGACCGTCCCCTGCTCGAGGAGCCAGCGGATCGGCCGGATCTCGAAGATCCGCTTCGGCCGAGGTGACGCCACGACGCGACGCCAGGAGGCACCGTCGGCCTTGACGACCCAGCCCTTCTCGGCCGTGAGGCGATCCGCTTCCGCCCGGTCGTAGATGGGGCCGACGAACTTCGTCGGATCGGCGAACGCCGGGTCCGCCGGGTCGACCTCGACCATCGTCAGAATCGTCGCCACGGGAACCTCGAACGGCAGCTCGTTGCCGAGCTCCTGCTCGAGGAGGTAGCCGATCATTCCCTCGGTCTCCGCCCCGAGCACGTCGAGCGGGTAGGCCTCGACCGCCTTGTAGGCATCGGCCTGGAGGGCGAGCAGGCCGACCTGCGGGCCGTTCCCGTGGGAGACGACGAGCTGGTGCTCGCTCGCGACGCCGGCCATGCTCGCGGCCGCTCCGCCGATGTTGGCCCGCTGGCGCTCGGCCGTCATCGGCTCGCCCCGCTTCAGCAGGGCGTTGCCGCCGAGCGCAATCACGATCCTCATCGATGGAGCCTCACGACCCGAGCGTGGCGACCATCACGGCCTTGATCGTGTGGACGCGGTTCTCGGCCTGGTCCCAGACGATTGCACGCTCGGACTCGAAGACGTCGTTCGTGACCTCCATCCCGTCCAGGCCGAACTTCTGGAACATCTCCTCGCCGACCTCGGTGTTGCGGTCGTGGAAGGCGGGCAGGCAGTGCATGAACTTCACCGCCGGGTTACCCGTCTTCGCCACCAGCTCGCTGTTGACCTGGTAGGGCTTGAGGAGGTTGACCCGCTCTTCCCAGACCGACTCGGCCTCGCCCATCGAGACCCACACGTCGGTGTACAGGAAGTCGACGCCCTTCACTCCCTCGTCGGGGCTGTCGGTCAGGGTGATCCGGGCGCCCGTGTCGGCCGCCATCGCCCGGCACCTGGCGACGAGGTCCTCATCCGGCCAGAGGTGCTTCGGGGCGCACAGGCGGACGTCCATGCCCAGCTTGGAGCCGCCGATCAGGAGCGAGTCGCCCATGTTGTTGCGGGCGTCACCGAGGTAGCAGTACGAGATGTGGCTGAGCGGCTTGTCCGAGAACTCGGTCATCGTCAGGACGTCGGCGAGGATCTGGGTCGGATGGAACTCGTCGGTCAGCCCGTTCCAGACCGGCACCCCGGCGTATTCGGCGAGCTCGTCGACGACCTCCTGGCCGAAGCCGCGGTACTCGATCGCGTCGTAGATCCGACCGAGCACCCGGGCGGTGTCCTTCATCGACTCCTTGTGGCCGATCTGGGTCCCGCTCGGGCCGAGGTAGGTCACGTGGGCGCCCTGGTCGTACGCGGCGACCTCGAAGGACACGCGGGTCCGGGTCGACGCCTTCTCGAAGATGATCGCGATGTTCTTGCCCTTCAAGCGCGGCTGCTCGTACCCGCCGTACTTCGCCCGCTTCAGGTCCCGGGACAGATCGAGCAGGTAGCGGATCTCTCGCGGCGTGAAGTCCAGCAGCGACTTGAAGCTGCGGTTCCGCAGGTTGAACCCCATTGTTTCCTCCGGCCGCGTCGGCCATCGCCCCTGGTGACACGCGTGGGTCGCCGTCGCGTCGAACGGCAACCCCATTTTGGACAAGCGGGATCGTCGCCAACGTCACAAGTCTGATCACGATCCGCCCGGACGGCGAGGATGTCGGCCCGCAGGCGAATGGATGCCGGCCCCCCCGCGCGCGGCTTCGTTCGGTAGAGTGTCGGCAGCCCGCACGGCCGGTGGGCGGGGCGGAACTCGCTCACGACCGGCCCAACGAGTAGATCGGAGCTCAGATGACGGACGCCGCAACCGCGCCGGCAGTGGAGGCGGAGGCCTCGGGCAATCGGACGCTGGCGCTCCTGCTGGCGGCGGCCATGTTCGTGCTCGTCGTCGACACCTCGTTCATGAACGTCTCGATCTCGGCCGTCGTCCACGACCTCGGAACGACGGTCAGCGGCGTCCAGTCGGCGATCGCGCTCGAGGCCCTCGTGTCCGCCGCCTTCATCCTGATCGGCAGCAAGGTCGCCGATCTGATCGGCCGCAAACGCGCCTACGTTCTCGGGCTGCTCGGCTACGCGATCGGCGCGCTCGCCATGACGCTGGCGCAGAGCATCACGGCGGTGATCGTGTTCTGGGCGATCCTCGGTGGGCTGGGCGCGTCGCTCCTGCTGCCGTCGATGCAGTCCCTGATCCACGGCAACTTCGAAGGCAGGGCCCAGACACGCGCGTATGCCCTCGTGGGTGCCTCGGCGGCGATCGCCGCCGCCGTCGGGCCGCTCGTGGGCGGCTTCATCACGACGTTCTTCACGTGGCGCCTCGCGTTCCTGTTGGAGGTCGGCATCATCGCGATCGTTCTGTCCGGCATCCGGCTGGTGAAGGACGTGCCCTACACCGGCTCCCGGGAGGTGGACGCGGTCGGCGGCGTCCTGTCCGTCCTCGGCATGGGCGGGATCGTCCTCGGGATCCTGGCCTGGCAGGAAGGCGCCGAGTCGGTGGCAATCCTGCTGCTGATCGGGGCCGTCGGATTCGGCGCGTTCGCCTGGTGGCTGCTACGCCGGAAGCGCCTCGGCCAGGCGACCCTGATCGATCCCGACCTGTTCAAGTCCACGCTGTTCCGCTTCGGGATCACCGGCCAGATGCTCCAGCAGATCGCGCTCGGCGGCACGATGATCGTGCTCCCGATCTATCTCCAGATGGTGTTCGAGTACAACGCGCTGCAGGCCGGCCTGTCACTGGCCCCGCTGTCGCTGAGCATGTTCGCCATCGCCCTGCTCGCCGGGAAGCGAGCCGGCCGGCGCCGCCCGGCCAGCATCATCCGCGCCGGCTTCGCCCTGCTCACGCTCGGCGTCCTCATCCTCGTGCCGATCGTGCCCCGGGCCGATTTCGGGCCTCTATCTCGTGATCCCGTTGCTGATCGCCGGCACGGGCCTCGGGCTGCTGGTCTCCCAGCTCAACAACTACACGCTGTCGCCCATCTCCGAGGAGCGCGTCAGCGAGGCCGCCGGCGTCAACTCGGCGGCAGGATCGTTCGGGCTCTCGTTCGGACTCGCCTTCGCCGGTGCGGTGATGCTGGCCGTGCTCGCGTTCTCGTTCACGAACCTCGCCGAGCAGAGCGCGGTCCTATCGCCCGAGGAGGCGCAACAGGTGGCAACGGCGCTCGATGAGGACGCCGAGGTGATGAGCAACACGCAGCTCGCGGAGCTGATCGTGAATCAACCTCCGGCGACGGAAGCGGAGATCATCCGGATCAACACCGAGGCCCGCGAGCGGGCCCTCCAGGTGGCCCTGCTGATCCCGCTGCTCGCGGGCGTCCTCGGGCTGGCGAACTCCTTCCGGATGATCCGGCTCCCGGATCCGGTGCAGTCGTCCGCGGCCGAGGCCTACGCCCTCGGCTGACCGGCGTCGCCGTCAGACGGCGCGGAGACGGACGAGCTCGGCCACCCACTCGCGCAGCCGGCCGAGGTGCTCGCCATAGTGGTCGCTGCCCGCCTTGCGGATCCACCAGGCGGCCTCGTCCGACGCCTGGCGGAGGGCGAACCACTCCTCGATCATCCGGCTGCGACCCGCGTTCGCCTGGAGCCAGGCAACCTCCCATGGCTGGCCGCGCATCGCCTCGAGGAACGTGGCGTTCAGCGCGTCGATGTCGATGTCGTGCCCCTCGTACGTCCCGGCACCGATCCGCTGGAGCTGGACGGACGCCTCGGCCAGCCAGGTCCCGAGGTGGCCGACCACGTCGCGGACGCTCCAGTCCGGATTCCGGTAGTACCCGGGCGCGAGGCATTCGGCGGATGTCAGCGAGCGGACGAGGCCCACGATCTCGTACCACCCGCGTCGCTCCGCCTCGATCTCCGGCGCGTACGGGTGGCCGGGCGGGACCGCGACGGCGGTGGACTCAGGCTCGATCTCCACGATGCATGGATTGTGCCTGATCGAGTCGACCTCTCGACCGATGCGGCGTCGCGTCGATCGCGTCGATCAGGAGGTCCAGCCCGGAGCGCCGCGCTCGGTTGACGTCGCCGCCGAGCCGGTCGACGTGGCCGCCGGGCCGGAGCACGTGCGGACGCCATTGCGCGGCTGGCCCGCCGCGACCCAGCATCGTGCGTCGACACAACGCGACGCCCAATCCGAGGGAGCGACGTTGAACCTGTCCAGGGAGCTCGAGCAATGGATTGAGCTCGCGGCCGTCCTGATCGAGGTCCTCGCCGTCGCGATCATCGTCATCGCGACGGCCTATGCGACGGTCGCCTACCTCGTCAGGCTCGCCGGCCGGACCGCGGGGCTGCCGGCGTACGAGCAGTACAAGATCCGCCTCGGACGAGCGCTCCTCCTCGGTCTCGAGATCCTCGTTGCCGCCGACATCGTCCGGACCGTGGCGCTCGAGCCGAGCCTCGAGAACGTCGGCATCCTTGCGTTGCTCGTCCTGATCCGGACCTTCCTCAGCTGGTCACTGGTCGTCGAGATCGAGCACCGTTGGCCGTGGCAGCCGCGGCCCGAGGAAGGCGACGTGGTGGCGGCCTCCGGCGACACCGGGTGACCGCGACCGGCACGCGCTGACCGCATCGCCGTCCGGCGAACACGAAGACAGGCCCGGCCGATCGATCGGCCGGGCCTGTCGGGGTTTCGAGTGGGCTAGCTGGCGGGCGTGCCCGGATCCGTCGGCGGAGCCGGCGGCGGTGCGGCGGGAGCGGCCGGTGCCGGAGCGGCCGGGGCGGGCGGTGCCTTCGGTGCGGCCGCGGCTGCCGATGCGGCGGTGGCCTGGGCCATCGCGACCTGGGCCTGCTGCATCTGCTCCATGGCGACGCGCTGCTCCGGGGTCAGGAGCGACATCTCGTGCTCGACGAACGCGTTGCGGACGCCCGGGTAGTTCAAGTAGAAGAACACGAGGATCGCGAGCAGCCAGCCGAGCGACTCCGACTCCATCGTGCCGGCGCCGCCCAGCAGGGCGAAGAAGCCGAAGATGATCGTGAAGATGGCGATGAAGTTGCCGAACGACCACGCGTAAGCGCGGACGTTCCAGAACCCGGCCGCGACCCAGAACCAGATCAGGGCAAGGATGACGGCCCAGAACACGGAGCCCCACTGCGGCTGCGAGAAGGACACCGTCTGGCCGACGAAGCTGAAATTGGCGACGCCGAGGAACACGAGCGCCCGCCACACCTCGAACAGGCCGGCCAGGCCCGCAAGCAGCGCGAGGATCGTGATGCCGATCGGTCGATGCATCGTGAGTGAGTCCTCCTCCGTGAGCGCCCCGGGGCCGGAGCGCGGTTCCCTCGGCACAGCATAGCCACACGAACGACCGGGGGAATGGGGTGCGCACGTCTGCGTGCCGACCGGACGACCGCTCGCCGGCGGCCGGTCGCCACCCGCTTCCTGCCGGTATGCCTTCGACCACCTCCGGATCGCCCCCCGGCCGATCCAGGCCCACGTCCCGATCATGATCGGCGGCGGCGGTGAGCAGAAGACTCTCCGGATCGTCGCGCGCCATGCGGACCTCTGGAACGTCTTCGGCACGCCCGAGACCGTCGTCGCAAGGACGCGATCCTCCGCCAGCATTGCGCGGAGATCGCCGTTGACGAGAAGGAGATCGAGCGGTCGCTCGGCTGCAAGGTCACGATCCGGGCGACCGAGGCGGAGGCCGAGAAGGTCCGCAGGGCGACGCTCGCCCACAACCGGACGCCGATGGAGCGCGTCGAGGGCGACGTGTCCTTCTGGACGGGCTCGCCGGATCAGATCGCTGATACGATCCTGGCCTATCGCCGGGTCGGGTTCGACACCTTCATCGTCGAGCTGGCGGCCCCGTACGACGACGAGACGATGTCGACCCTCATCAACGTGGTCAAGCCGATGGTCGAGAGCGCCTCGGTCTCGGCCTGATGGGCCGGGCCTGATGTCGCTCAGCACCCTTCGCGACGAGGTCTGCGAGGCAAACCACCGTCTCGCCGGCGCGGGTCTGGTATCGCTGGCCTTCGGCAACGCGAGCGGCGTCGACCGCGACGCCGGCATCCTCCTGATCAAGCCCAGCGGCGTCGCCTGCGACGTCGTGCTTCCCGAGGATCTCGTCGAGGTCTCGATCGAGGACGGATCGATCGTCGAGGGCGCACTTCGACCCTCGTCGGACACGGCGACGCACCGCGAGCTGTACCGGCGGTTCCCGTCCGTGGGCGGCGTCGTCCACACGCACTCGACCTTCGCCGCAGCCTTCGCCCAGGCGGGACGGGACATCCCCTGCCTGGGCACGACCCACGCCGACCACTTCGCCGGTCCGATCCCGGTGAGCCGGCCCCTGCTCGACGCGGAGGTCGACGGCGACTACGAGCTGGCGACCGGGGCGGTGATCGTCGAGACGATCGAGGGCCGCGGTCTCGATCCCTTGGCGATGCCGGCCGTCCTCGTCGCGGGACATGGTCCCTTCACGTGGGGCGCGAACGTCGGCGAGGCAGCTGCGAACGCAGAGGCGGCCGAGCTCGTGGCCGCGATCGCGCTGCGGACGATCCTGCTCGCGCCGGACATCGAGCCGTTGTCCGAGCGGCTGCGCGAGCGCCACTTCCGCCGGAAGCATGGCCCGGACGCCTACTACGGACAGCGGTCCGGTTCGGGCTGACCGCGTGGCCCGGCTGAAGGACGGTCGCGAGAGCCAGGCCACGGCCGTGGGCGACACGAACGCGACCGACACGGTGGGTGCGGCTCGTCTCCACGGCGCAGGCGACATCCGGTTCGGCCGGGAGCCCGCGACTGCGGGCCTGCCCGGTGAGGTCCGGGTCGAGGTGGCCGCCGTCGGCCTCTGCGGCTCCGACCTCCACTGGTACCGCGAGGGGGCCATCGGCGAAGCCCGGCTCGATCACCCGCTCGTCCTCGGCCACGAGTTCAGCGGCCGGCTCGACGACGGCCGGCTCGTCGCCGCGGATCCGTGCATCGCCTGCGGGAGCTGCCCGCCCTGTCGCGCGGGAGACGAGCACCTCTGCGTGGCGACCCGGTTCGCCGGTCACAGCAATACGGACGGCGCCCTCCGGACCACGCTCCAGTGGCCGGCCCGCCTGCTCCGCCCGCTGCCCGCGTCGATCGGCCCGGCGCAGGGAGCGCTCCTCGAGCCGCTCGGCGTCGCGATCCACGCGCTGGACCTCGCCCGGGTCGAGCCGGGCGAACGGGCGCTGGTCGTCGGCTGCGGCCCGATCGGGCTGTTGATCGTCCAGCTCCTCCGGTTGGCGGGAGCGGACCCGATCCACGCAGTCGACCCGCTTCCCCACCGGGCAGCGGCCGCGGCGGCGTTCGGTGCGGTCCTTCGGGATCGCGGTGGATCGCCGCCCGTCGACGTCGCCTTCGACGCCGCCGGCACCGATGCCGCGCTGGCCGACGCGCTCGAGGCGACCCGGCCCGGCGGACGCGTCCTGCTCGTCGGCATCCCCGACGGCGACCGGACGACATTCCAGGCGGGGGTCGCCCGGCGCAAGGAGCTCACGCTGCAGCTCAGTCGACGGATGCGGAGCCAGGACCTCGACCGGGCGATCGCGCTGGCGGCCGACGGTCGGATCGAGCTCGAGGACCTCATCACCCACCGGTATCCGCTTCCCGAGATCGCGGCCGCGTTCGCGACCCTCGCGACGCGGACCGGCATCAAGGTGATCGTCGAACCCTGAGCGGTGTGCCCGGGCAACGACCGGTGAACACGGTGGTGCTCCCCGTGGTGGGTCATGATGATGGGACACGGTGGGTGCCGATCGGCGGCCCACTCGAAGGAGATGGATGACGGCGGACAGCGATCCAGCGGAAGCCGCGACACCGACGAGTCCGTTCGACGTGATCGACAGCGCAATCGTCCCGAGCTGGCTCCAGCGGCTCGCAGCGATCGGCTGGCGGGTGCTCGTGACGCTGGCGCTCGTCCTCGTGATTGCCGGGGTCGCGGACTTCCTCTCGACGGTGACCGGCGCGATTCTCGTCGGTCTCCTGATCGCGGCCCTGGTCTACCCGCTGGTCATCCGCCTCCGCACCGAGCGCGGCTGGCCGCGCGGCCGGGCCGCCGCCGCGGCGAGTCTCCTCGCGGTCGTGCTGGTCCTGCTCGCCCTCGCCGCGATCGTTGTGGCGTTCATCCCGGCGGTCGCGAGTGTGCTCGAGCGCAGCGGATCGGGACTCGCGACGCTGACGGCCAGGCTGACCGAGCTCGGCGCGCCGCAAGGGCTGATCGACTTCGTGAACACGATCTCGGCCCACCTCCAGACGTGGCTCGCGAGCAACATTGCCGAGCTGGTCGCACCGATTGCCACCTTCGTCACGATCATGATCCTCGGCGGGTTCCTGACCTTCTATCTCCTCGCCGACGGCGACCGTGGCTGGGAGTCGACGACGAAGAACCTCGACGACTGGCGTGCAGTGGCCCTGACGGCGCGGGCGACGGTCGCCCTCGACGAGCTCAGCGGCTACCTCCGGGGCACGTCGGTCATGGCGGTGACGGACGGCGTCTCGGTCGCCCTGTTCCTCACGATCCTCGGGGTCCCGTTCGCGGGCCCGCTCGGGGTCGTCGTCTTCATCGCCGGGTTCGTTCCGTACATCGGAGGCATCTTCACCGCGACCGTGATCACGCTGATCACGATCGGCACCCAGGGGTTCCTCGCCGCTGCGATCTTCCTGGCCCTCGTCGGCATCACGAACGTCCTCGAGCGGCGGTACCTGGCGCCACGCGTCTACGGATCCGGAGCGCGGGTCAACCCGGGCTTCGCGCTCATTGCGATCCCGGCCGCCGGGGCGCTGTTCGGGTTCGTCGGCCTGTTCGCCGCCGTTCCCGCGATCGCTGCGCTCCAGGCGTTCGCCCCCGCGATCGTCGAGGTCCTTGGCACACGGACGCGTTCGGCACCGACCAACGCGCTCGTGCCGGTCTGGCTCGATCGGATGGGCCAGTTCAGCTGGCGGGCGCTGGTGGTCCTCGGGCTCCTGAGCGTCGTCGTCGTGTTCATCCTGCAGCCACTCTTCAGCCTGCCCTTGATCCTCGCCCTGATCTTCGCCGTCGTCCTTCGCCCGGTCGTCCGGCGGGCCCGTCAGCGGGGAATGGGGAAGAACGCAGCTCCGGCGGTCGTGACGGTCGCGAGCGTCGTGGTCGTCGTGCTCCTCCTCGTCGTGACGATCGCGACGATGGTCCAGTCGCTGCCCGACATCGAGAGCACGGCGGCGGATGGCGCCAACAAGCTCCCGATCGGCGCGACCCCGGGGGATCTCGTCCACGTCCTCGGCGGCGGGCTGGTCTCGTCGTTCGCCACGGTCATCACGAACCTCACCGGGCTCGTCATCGCGTTGACGATCGCGCTGCTGCTGACCTTCTACTTCCTGCGCGATGGCGCGGAGTGGTGGTCGACGATCCTCCGATTCGTTCCGTCGGACCGGCGCGACCGCGTCGGCGAGGTCGGGGCGCAGTCGGCCCAGACGCTGTTCAGCTCGATGGTCGGCACGGCGATCGTGTCGGCCTCGGGCGGGGTGATGCAGTGGCTGACGATGTTCATCCTCGGCCTGCCGCTGGCATTCCCCATCGGAGTGCTCAGCTTCATTCTCGGGTTCATTCCGTACATCGGCGGAGCGATCGGGACGCTGCTCGGCTTCCTCGTCGCGGTGGCCGTTGGGTCCACGACGGACATCATCCTGATGGCGATCTTCACGATCGTCTTCAACATCGTCCAGGGCAACATCGTCACGCCGCTGGTCTACGGCAAGACCGTCAGCATCCACCCCGCCGTGGTGCTGCTGGCCATCCCGGCGGGCGGCGCGATCGCAGGCATCATCGGGATGATCATGATCGTGCCGGTGCTCGGGATCGTCGCGAAGACGTGGCGGACGGTGCTCCACCTCTTCGACGCCGGGCCACCCCCGCTTGCAACCGTTCCGGCCACGGCCGCGTCCCCGCCGCCGGCCCGGCCGGCAACGCCGGCGAACGTCGACGGGCCCGCGTCGGCACCGGCCCCGGGGACCTGAGGCGGCGCCACCCAGGGGAACAGCGGAGGCGCCGGGAGCAGTCGCTCCGGGCGCCATCCATCCAGACGACCGACCGGGGCCGGACTCATCGGTCCGGGAGGCCGAGCCAGCTCGTCCGCCGGCGCCGCTCGACCCAGTCGCCGCCCGGGATCGGGTCTGCGGCCGGCGGCAGCTCGCCGGCGAACCGGTAGGCCCAGGCCGACCCGACCGGGCCGTCGATGACCTCCACGCGCCGGCGGAGGTATTCCGAGCGCGCCTCGTCGGCCGGGTCGTACGACTCGAGCGCGTCGAGGCGGGCGAGCTGCTCGCGGTCGCGGAGCCGGTACAGCTCGACGACGACGCGCCTGGTGTCATCGGTGACGAGGGCCGGGTAGCCGTACGAGCGGGCCGCCGTTCGTCGCAGGCCCCAGAGACGACCGGCGATCGTGCCGGCGCCGAGCAGCTCCGCGGTCGCGATGAGCCGATGATTGCGCTCCCTGCGGCGAAGGGTCCCGTACACCGCCACGACCGGCCGGTCGGCGGCGTCGGCGTCGGCGTCGGCGTCGGCGTCGGCGCGGAGACGGGCGATGACGGCCGCCAGTCGCGCAACCCCGGCGTCGATCGACGCCTCGTCGATCGTCCCGTAGCCGAAGATCAGGCCGGCCGGCCCGGGCGCGACGCGGCGCAACGCCAGGCCCGCGATCGCGATCCCCTCGGCGTCCGCCGCGGCCACGACCGTCGCCTCGTCGACCTCGAGATCCGGCGGGAGCCAGGCGAGGAGGTGGAGACCCGCGGACGCGCCGGTCGGGCGGAGCTCCGGCACGTGACGGGCCAGGGCGGTCAGCAGCGCGTCGCGCCGTGCCCGGTAGATCGGCCGCATCCGGCGGAGGTGATGATCGAGCTCGCCTCGGGCGAGGACGTCGGCGAACGCGAGCTGGTCGAGCGCGGCCGAGCCCATGTCCGCGGCCTGCTTCGCCGCGGTGATCGGTTCGACGAGCGCGTCGGGCAGGATCAGCCAGCCGAGCCGCAGCCCGGGGGCGAGGATCTTGCTGGCCGATCCGGCGTAGACGACCCGCTCGGGGCTCAGACCCTGGATCGCACCGATCGGCTCGCGGTCGTAGCGGAACTCCGCGTCGTAGTCGTCCTCGATGATCGTCCCGCCGCGTCGCTCTGCCCAGTCGAGCAGGGCCGCGCGGCGGTCCGGTGACAGGACGGCGCCCGTCGGGTACTGGTGGACGGCCGTGACGACGACGGCGTCGGCGTCGCTCGACGCGAGCAGGTCGACCCGCAGGCCCTGGTCGTCGACCGGGATGGCGACCCAGCGCAGACCGGCCGTTTCGATCGTCGCCCGGTACTCCGGGTCCGACGGATCCTCGACCGCGATCGTCCGGGCTCCGGCGGCCCCGAGGGCGCGGGTCGCCAGCCCAAGACCCTGGGCGAAGCCCGTGCAGACGACGACGCCCGCAGGGGTGGCCGCGGTGCCGCGAACGCGGTTCAGATAGGCGGCCAGGGCCGTCCGAAGCTCCGGCATCCCACGGCCGCCCTGATACGTGAGACGGTCGGCCGGTGCCCCCGCGAGGACGCGCCGGAGGGCCCGGAGCCAGACCGCCCTCGGGAACTCTCGAACCTCCGGGCGGCCCGGCCGGAAGTCCCAGGCGTACGAGCGAGCCTCGGTCTCGAGCCGGGCCGGCGGCGCAACGACCGCGGACCGCGCCACCCGGGTGGAACCGCCGGGGCGGCTGACGACGTATCCCTCAGCAACGAGCTGCTCATAGGCCTCCACGACGATGCCGCGGGAGACCCGGAGCTGCGACGCGAGCGCTCGGCTGGACGGGAGCACCGTGCCGGCCTCGAGACGCCCGTCGCGGACGGCCGACCGAAGCGCCCGCTCCAGCTGTCGATGAAGCGGATCGCCGCTGTCCCGGTCGAGCTCGACCAGCAGCTCCAGGTCCGAACTGGTCTTCGTTCTCGGCATCGAACTGGACCTTAGCAGGGGACCGGTGCGACGTGAAGATTGCGACACGCACCGGAACACAACGAGCAGACCCGCCGGCAGATCGCCGCCTCGCCGCCGCCCGAAGGAGTCATCCGATGGAAGCCCTGATCATGATCCTGGCCCTGATCGCCGCCCTCGCCGCCCTCGACGTCGCCGCCCTCGTGGTCGGCACCGACAGCCGCGACGACTTCGCCGATGATTGTCTGCTGACGACCCTCGGCTGAACGGAGGAACCGGAACCGCGATGGCCACCTGGACCGATCTCGCCACCGCGGCACCCGAGCTTGCGGATACCGGAAGGACCCTCCTCACCCGGTCGGGGATCGGCGAGGGCCTGCTGGCCACGGTCCGCGACGGTCAGCCGCCGCGGATCAACCCGGTCTACGCCGAGATCGTCGACGGCCGGCTGCTGACGTTCATCCAGGCCCGCTCGGCGAAGGCGGCTGACCTGGCGTCCGACCCTCGGTACGCCCTCCACACCCACGTCGATCCGGTGGCCCCGGACGAGTTCGCCGTGCGAGGTCGATCCCGCGAGGTCACCGATCCGGAGCTCCGCGAACACGCCCTCGACGCCTGGGCGTTCGACGCGCACGGCGAGGGCTACGTGCTCCTGGAGCTGGAGATCGAGCACGCGCTCCTCGGGCGCCGGCCGACCGCCGACGACTGGCCGCCGGTCTACAGCTCGTGGCGACCGGACGGCGGTTGATCTCGGGGACCTGCCGTCAACCGATGGCGACGTCGCCCCAATCGTCCACGAAATCCCAGGCCCGCAGCCGATCGGGATGCATCCGGATCAGGACGCCCGGCTCCTTGAACCCGTTCGCCAGCTCCGCGGCGGCGGTCGCTCCGACGTAGCGGGCGCTGATCCGGCGCACGGCGGCGTCGAAGCCGTCCGACGACAGCTCCGCGCGTCCGGTCACCTCGAGGCCGCGGTACGGCAGGTCCTGCTCGGCGATCACGATCGTGGCCCGCGGATCCGCGGCGAGGTGGCGGTTCTTGCCCTCCTTCATGCCCGTCGTCCAGATCACGACCGCCTCGCCGTCCCACTCGAACCACACGGGCGACAGCATCGTCGTGTCGTCCGGGCGCCGGGTGGCGAGGACCGCGATGATCGGCCGCTCCAGGAGGTCCCCGAGATCGGCGATGGAGAGGTTGGTCCTCATGGTCGGGTCTCCTTCGCGTCGCCGGACGTGATTGCGACCGCCGCCGCCACGATGGCCGCGGCAAGCTCGTCGATGTCCGCGTCCGTGGCCGGGGTCGCGATCGCGCCCATCCCGCGCGGCGCGAGGTAGAAGCCGCCGAGCAGGAGCCGGACGAACAGGTCGGCGGCGCCCGTCCCGGTTGCGACGGCGGATGCGGCCGTGTGATCGCCGAGGCGCACCTGGAACAGCGATGCCGCGGTGTCGACGCGGACGGCGACGCCGGCCGTGGCCGCCCGCCCGGCGACGGCGTCCCGGAGCCGGGTCGCCCGGGTCGCGAGCGAGTCGTAGACCGGCGCCGTGAGCTGGGCGAGCGTCGCGAGTCCCGCTGCCGCTCCGACGGGATTGCCGTTGAACGTCCCGCCGTGGGTCAGGGCACCCTCGCGGCGCGCGTCGAACCGGTCCATCACCTCGGCTGATCCGCCGAAGGCCGCCAGCGGGTAGCCGCCGCCGATGATCTTGCCCAGGGTCGTGAGGTCGGGCCGGACCCGGACGAGGGACTGGACGCCGCCCGGTGCGGCGCGGAACGAGATGACCTCGTCGAAGATCAGGAGCGCGCCGGTCCGATCGCAGATGGAGCGGAGGCCGGCGAGGAGCTCCGTCGACGCGGCCCGGACGCCGCCGGCGCCCTGGATCGGCTCGACGACGATGGCTGCGAGCTCCCGATCCCGACCCTCGAGCGCCCGCTCGACGCCGGCAAGGTCGTCCCACGGCAGGCTGACGACGAGGTCCCCGACGGCCGACGGAACGCCGGGTGAGCCGGGGACCACCGTGTCGTGGGTCCCGTGGTACGCCCGCTCGAAGATCCCGACGAGCGATCGACCCGTCACCGCCCGGGCGGCTCGGATCGCGAACATCGTCGCCTCCGTCCCGGAGTTCGTGAACCGGACCCGCTCGACGGAGTCGATCCACCGGACGAGCTCCTCCGCGAGGGCGATCTCGAGCTCGCTCGGCGCGCCGAACGCGGAGCCGCGGCGGACCTGGGCCTCGACGGCCGCGACGACTGCCGGGTGGGCGTGCCCGAGGATCAGCGACGTGTAGTTCCCGAGGAAGTCGCGGTAGTCGTTGTCGTCGACGTCGCCGACGTGGATCCCGGAGCCACCCGTGAGATAGGGTGGGTACGGCGGCGCGAAGACCGTGGTCCGGGTCGAGCCACCGGGGAGGACCCGGACCGCTCGCTCGAACAGCGCGGCCGAACGTGGCGTTCTGGCCCGGTACGCTTCGTGAAGGGCCGCCGCCCCTGGTCGCTCGGCGATCGCCATCACGGGATTGTGGCACGCGTCAGGCGACGCGACCCCCGTCCTGCCAGACCTGCTCGACCCGTTCCGCCATCCCGGCGAAGTCGTACGGGTCGCCCTCGAGGACCACGAGATCGGCGCGCTTGCCGGGCTCGACCGTGCCGACGTCGGCGTCCACGCCGAGGAGCTGCGCCGCGCTCCGGGTCGTCGCCTCGAGAACGGCGGCCGGGGCCATGCCACCGGCGGCCATCAGCTCGAGCTCGCGCAGGTTCAGACCGTGCGGTGCGACGCCGCTGTCCGTGCCCATCGCGATCCGGACGCCCGCCTCGACGGCGGTGCGGAAGGCGTTCCGGTGGATGTCGATGACCATCCGCGCCTTGTCGACGACAGCCGGCGGCAGGCTCACGCCCGCGTCGACCGCGTCGAGGACGCCCTGCGGCGCGACGAGCGTCGGGACGAACCACGTTCCGTGCCGGAGCATCAGCTCGATCGCCTCGTCGTCGAGATAGATCCCGTGGTCGATCGAGCGGATCCCTGCCCGGACCGCGTTCTTGATGCCGTCGGCTCCCTGGGCGTGGGCCATCACGAACATGCCGGCGGCGGTCGCCTCCTCGACCAGCGCCTCGAGCTCGGCCGGCCGGAGATGGGCGTGGCGCGGATCGTCGCGGGGGGACAGCACGCCGCCGGACGTCGCCACCTTGATCACGTCGGCACCCATCCGGTGCAGCTCGCGGACCTTCCGGCGAACGGCGTCCGGGCCGTCCACGATCGCCGACGGACGGCCGGGATGCTCGATCATCAGTGGGACGTCGGCGCCCGAGGCGAACCAGTCGTCGCCGTGCCCGCCCGTCTGGCTGAGCATGACGATCGAGATCTGCATCCGGGGGCCCACGATCATCCCCCGCTCGAGGGCAGTCCGGATCCCGAGGTCGGCGCCGCCCGCGTCGCGGATCGTCGTGATTCCGATTGCCAGCGTCTTGCGAAGATTCGCCTCCGCTTCAAAGAACTGGAGGGAGAACGGCTCCTGGAGGATCTTCCATGAGTCGATGCTGGAGAGGCAGACGTGGGTGTGGCAGTCGAAGAAGCCGGGCAGGATCGTCCGGCCGGTGACGTCAACCTGCTGATCCCCGTCCAGCCCCGTCCCGACGTCGACGATCGTGGCGTCCTCGATGGCGACGTCGGCGTCCGACGGGTCGCTGCCCGTCCCATCGAACACCCGGCCCCCATGCAGCACGATCCGCGTCATCCCTTCTCCTCGTTCCCGCGGCCGTCGCCGCGCTCCAGTCTGGCCCGGAACAGGTCCGCCCCACGCTCATGATGGGTCAGCCGGAAGCTCCAGCCGTCGCCGTCCGGCCAGGCGGCCGCGTCGAGCGGAGCCCCCTCGTCGGCGGCCAGGGCGAATTCGAGCCGGTAGCGTCGCGGCAGCCAGTCGTTCGCGTCCCCACCGCCCGCCGCGACGACCGCCTCCTCGAGCCAGTCGAGATAGACCGCGTTGTTCACGTGGGCCATCGGGTCCAGCTCATGGGGTCGCACGGTGAAGGTCAGTCGTTCTGCAGAAGCGGGCGTCGGCGGCAGGGCGAGCCGCCCGACGGACCCTGTGAGCTCGTCCCCGCCGAACATCTCGCTGAACACGGGCGGGATCCGGGTCAGCATGCCACGGGCGTCGATCAGGACCCAATCCGTGTGGACCCACCCCGCGGGCGTGCCGTCGGCCAGCCGGAAGGCGCCGCGCCGCCGGGCGAAGACGCGCCGGATCCCGACCACCTCGGTGCGGGCCACGACGTTCGTTCCCATCGGCACGCCTGCCAGCACGACGAGCTCCGCGGCACGGACAAGCCACGTCAGGCCGCGCTCCGCGTACCACTCACGACCAAAGCCGAGGGCCGTCGAGTGAAGCCACGCCAGATCCTGCGCGTAGCGCATGAACCCGGACGTCCGCAGGAGGCCGTCCGGCCCGGCCTCGTCGAACCGGACGCGGTACGACGTCTCGTGGAAGGAGCGGCCCGTCGCGGCCGGCGGCGCCGGTGCCGTCATCCGGCGGCCCGGCCCGACCGCGCGCTCGCCAGCTCGTCGAGGGTCTCGATCGAGACGATCCGCGTGCCCTCGAACGGGGCGGTCTCGCGCGCGAGCCTGACGTCGCACGACCGGCGGGCGTCGAAGACGACGAGCGTGACGTCGAGCCGCTCATCCTCGTCCGCCGCATGCGATCTCGCGTCGTCGAGCTGATGGAGAACGTCGGCGTTGATCCCCCGCGCGCCCCACTTGCAGTCGATCGCCTCCGCGGCGCCGTCCGTCTCGACGGTGACGTCGTACGGATGGATCTCGGCGCGCACGCCGTCGAACAGGATCCGTCGCTCGCGGCGGACGGCAGACCCGGTGGCACCCGCGGTCGTTCCGGGCCCGGCCGCTACGGCCCGCCGTCCGGCGAGGATCTCGGTGACTGCCTCGACGATCGCCCCGCGGAACTGGCTGCGGACCTGCTCGCCACGCTCGGCGACCTCGATCGACGCGGCGAGGATTCCCTCGCTCCGGGATCGATCGCCGTCGGGGCCCGACCGGCCTGCGGCCCCCTCGCCGAACAGGCTCGGGACGATCGTGCGCCAGGTCGCCGCCTCGGTCGACGACCCGTTCATCACGGCGCGGGCGAGGATCCGCTGGTCCGGCCCGGCGTCGGCGAGGAGGCCGGCGGCCCGGGCGACGAGCGGATCGGCCTGGATTCCGGCATAGACGACCGCGCGCGCGTCGGGGGCGGCGTCCTGGAACCTCATCGGCCGGCCGAACCCCGGTGGAGCGCCGGCGTCACGGTCGCTCGCCGAGGGAGATCAGAACCAGCTGCGGGAACGTCGACAGCCAGTCGATCGCGCGATGGGGATCGTCGATCGCGCCGGACTCGCCAGCGAGCGCCGGGACGGCGGCGGCGACGTCCGGGGCCAGGGTCTCGTCGCCGCGCTCCGCCTCTACGTCGTCGAACCGCCCACGCCAGGCCTCGGCCAGGTCGTTGACGTACGACCACTCATCCTCGACGTCCTCTCCGAGGGCGATCAGCTCGTCGTAGGCCGCTCGCGCGACCGCGAGCGCGTCGGCGATCCGGTGCGGCGCTGAGGCGTCGAGTTCCACCCCGACAGGGTAGCGTCGGCGCCGGGTCGGGTTCGCGGACGGAGCAGGGTCGCGGCAGCGGCGCGGCGGACTCGGGCCCTCAGCGCGAGGCCGCGAGCCTGCGGCGGAGCGACCAGCCACGCGACCGCAGGGGTGCGACGGCCGTCCGGTCGGCCCGGACGATCAACCCGGCGAGCTCGCGTCGGGCGGCCTCGTCCCAGGCGCTCGAGTAGGCGCGGGTCGCGTGGACCCGGATCCGGCCGGCCTCGGCACGCGCGCCGAGACGCTCGAGATCGGCGACACGTTCGAGGATCGTCCGATACAACTCGGGCAGGTCCTCGGCGACCGAGGCGCTGGGCTCGACGACGTTCGACGGGGCGGGGACGGACGGATGGGGCTCCATCACGCCGAAGGATCGCCCGCGAAGACGCGCCCCGGTATCGCGGATCGTCCCGCTCGCGCGTGCCGAACGTCCCGGTCCGAGCGGATCGTGGTGCATCCCGGCACCAGTCCGGAGCCGCGTCGGTTGGAGCCACCGTGGGTCGGCCGTGCCGGAGGCCGCATCGCGAATTGCGACGGACACGTCCGGATCAGTCACCCGAGTGTCCGCTCGACCGAACCTCGAATCCGGCGAACCCGCCGGTCGCGGGCATCCGTACGATCCGGACGTCGTCGACGATCGCGCCCATCGGCCCGGTCCGCAATCGGCTCTCGAGGGCGTCGAGCGCCGCCGGCGGCCCCTCGGCGACGCAGCGCACGCTGCCGTCGGGCGAGTTCGCGACCCAGCCCGTGACGTGGAGCTCGGACGCCAGCCGGACGATCCAGTACCGGAACCCGACGCCCTGGACCCGGCCGCGGACGACGGCCTCGAGCCGTTCGGTGGTGACGGTCGGCGGTTCCTCCCCCGTGCCTCCCCGACCGGCCGCCTCCTGGCCCCTGTCGGCGGTCACCGGGCCGCCGGCCAGGCGAGCAGGAGCGTGTCGAGGACGAGCTCCGGGCGGACGTTCGCCTCGAGCAGCTCGCCCGCCTCGTCGAGGCGGCCGAGGAACCCGGCGAGGGCGGCATTCGACGCGGCGGCGGCTCCTCCGGCGGCCGGCCCGAGCGTCTCGGAGGCGGTCCGGAGGTCGTCGAGGAATGCCGGATCGCGGATATCGCGCTCGACGGCGAGGCGGACGACCAGCAGGTCGCGGGCGATCTCCCGCCAGACGCCGACGACGGTCGCTGCGGCCTTCCGACGCTGGGCAGCCGGGGCCGACGTCCGGCGGCCGGTCTCGGCGTCGTCCTCTGTCGCGGTGCCGTCGTCAGTGTCGGAGCCGTCGTCGGATCCGCCCGTCTCGCGACGAGGTTCCTTCGCGGACGGCGATCGTCCCGCGCCGGCGCCCGCGGCCCCCCGGCCTCGCCCGCGGCCCCCTCGGGTTCCGCGTGCGGTCCCGCCCGCAGGATCCACCCCGTCCGGGTCCGGGTCGGCGGCCGGGTTCGCCATGGCGCGATCGATGGCCGTCGCGCCGTCGAGGACGTCCCGGGCGGCGGCGAGCCGGACGGAGGGACTCGCCTCGAGGAGATGCAGGAGCGTCCTCGCGAGCTCGTCCCGGGCCGCGACCGCGTCCGGGGCGGCGGCGAAGGATCGGGCCAACCCGGGTCGTCCCCCCGCGAGCCGGGCGAGCCGCGCCGCCAGGGGCGGATCGGCGAGCTCCGCCTCGGTCAGGATCGCCTCGACGTCGCGGACCGGGACGGGACCGAGCCGAATCCGGGCACAGCGCGAGCGGACCGTCGGCATCAGGCGATCCTCGTCGTCGGCGCAGAGCACGATCGTCACGCCGGCCGGGGGCTCCTCGAGCGTCTTGAGCAGCGCGGTCTGTGCCTCGTCCCCCATCCGGTCGGCCCGCTCCACGATCGCCACGCGGGCGCCGCCCTCCACGGGAAGGAGCGCGAGGTCCAGGGTCAGGCGGCGGACGGTCCCGTCCTCCGGGCGATCGCGGCTGCCGATCCGGATCTGGTCGCCCGGCCCGGCGGGCGTGAGCTGGTGGACGTCGGGATGGCGGCTGCGATCGACGAGCCGACAGCCTCGACATGCCCGACAGGGGCGTGCGGCCGGGTCCGGGTCGTCGCACAGCAGCCCGGCTGCGAGATCCAGGGCGAGCGTGGTCTTGCCGATCCCGGCCGGCCCGCCGATCAGGAGGGCGTGCGGGGCACGACCCTCGATCATCGTCCGGACGGCACGAACGGCGCGATCGTGGCCGCGCGTGCGCATCCGGCCGCCGATCGCCGGCAGGTCCTCGATCACCCGTCACCCTCAGTCGACGGCCGGTCCGGGCTCAGGCGGGCTCGGCCTTCTTGCGGGTGGTGGTCCGCTTCTTCGGCGCGGCTGCCTCGGCACCGTCCGCGGCAGCTGTGGCGGGCCTGCGCGTGGTCGTCCGCTTCTTCGGGGCCGCGTCGGTCTCGTCCGAACCGGCCGCCGCGGCCGTTGCAGGCTTGCGCGTGGTCGTCCGCTTCTTCGGCGCGGCCTCGGCGTCAGGCGCACTCGCGAGGGACTCGGCGCCGCCCGAAGCCGTCGCCGACGTGGACTTCGATGTCGTGCGCCGGGTGGTGATCCGCTTCTTCGGCGCCGCGTCGGCCGCCTCGGCCGGTGCCGCAGCGGCGACCGGCCCGTCGGCATCCGCGCGAGCCGGCGTTCGGCCGGGTCCGCCGGCTGCCGCGCCGGACGGCCGACCCTTGCCGGACTGCGCGAGCTGCGCGCGGAGCATCTCCTCGAGCTCCGGCGGGACCTCGCTCCACGGATCGCCGCCCGTCGGACGCGGGGCGCGCTCCGGGCGGTCGGGTCGATCCTGACGGGCGTAGCCGCCGTCGCGACTGCCACCGGACGGGCGTCCGCCGCCCTGGCGATCGCGGCCGCTGACGTCCGGGTAGCGGTTGATCCCGCCCCCGCCGCCGCCACGGCCGTAGCGCTCCCGCTCGACGGCCGCGTTGTAGGCGCTTCGCCCGCCGCGCGGACCGCCGCGCCCACCGGCGTTGCGACCCTGCTGCTGCTGGCGGCCGCGCCGCTGCTCGGCGATCAGGTACTCGGGGATCTCCGGCTCATCGAAGTCCTCGTCGTCGGCAACCGGGCCGACCGGACGGACCGGGCCGCTCGCCGTGCTCGGAACGCCGAGCTGGGAGTCCCAGAAGGATCCGAACGGGGTCGTGCGCGGGCCGCGCGAGGCGGGCGGCGAAGGCTCCTCGCGCTCCTCGTCCTCGAACGGGCCGCCGTCCTCGCCGGCCGTGGCAGCCGTCGGCGTCCCGGCGGTGTCGAGCGCCTCGTCGCCCCGGCCGCGTCCGCGACCACGGCCGCGACCGCCGCGCCGGCGCCGCCGGCGCCGACCGGCCTCGTCCGTCTCCTCGTCGCCGGCGTTCGTCGCGACGCCATCGGCGGCCTCGAGCGGCTCCTCGTCCTCGAGGTCGATGGCGGTATCGAGGTCGAGGTTGCCCGCGACGGGCGCGACCCGCGACAGCTTCTCGCCCGGCAGCACGGTCAGCGAGCCACCGCCGTTCGCCGATGCGGCAACCGCAGGGGCCGCGGCAGCCGACGACGGGCGACCCCGTCGCGCGCTCGCGGCCACGGGCTCGGTCTCGCCGGTCCGGCCCCGGCCGCGACCGCGGCCGCGGCCACGCGCACCGGTGCCCTCGGTCTGCTTGTCGGGCACCTCCGTCATCGACAGGTCCTCGTCGTCGCCGGCGACCCGCCGGCCCGAGCGAGAGGATGACTTGTCGACGCGCGCGAGCTGGGTGATGTCGGTGAAGAGATCCGCGACGTCGATCAGGTCGCTGGACGTGTTGCCGCGGAAGCTGATGACCTCGACCCGGACGCCCATCTCCTGGACGGCCCGGATCGCCGGGGCGAAGTCGCCGTCGCCGGACACGACGATCGCGATGTCGAGGTTCCGGGCGGTCTTCATCATGTCGACCACGAGCTCGATGTCGAGGTTCGCCTTGACCTTCCCGTCGCCGTACTTGCGGATGTCCTTGCTGACGACCTTGTAGTGGTTCCGCGCGAGGAACGCGTGGAAGTTGCGCTGGTTCTCGTTGTCGGGGTCCAGCCCCGTGTACGCGTACGCACGGACGAAGTCCCGCCCGGCGGTAGCCGCCTTGAGGAGCGTGACGTAATCGATGTCCGTGCCTGCGGCCTTTGCCGCGTAGAAGATGTTCGCCACGTCCACGAAGACGGCGACGTTCTTGCCCACCTTGACTCCTTGACTGGTCGAGCGACGCCGGCGCGGATCGCTGCCTGACGTTCGCGGATCAGATGCTGTTGATCAGTTGTTGCTTCGGGCCCCTGCCACTCCGACCGCGGCCACCCGACATTCCGCGCGCGGACGTGATTCGACGAACCCGTGGCGCTCCAGGCGGGTCCGCTCCGCCGGATCATCGGGCAGGGCGGCCTCGACGACGCTGCAGCCCTTGTTGCGCGCCGAGCGGAGGACCTCCTCCAGCAGCGCGTCGGTCACGCGATCCGCATCGTGGTCGGGGTCGACCACGATGAAGTCGACCGCGCCGACGAAGCCACCGGCCGCGACGGACGGACGAAGGGCGAGGACCGCACCTCCGACGACCTCCCGGCGCGCTTCGGCGATGAAGATGCTCGCCTGCGGGAGGTAGACCAGCTGTCGGAGCAGGTCCCCCGAGTCCATCGCGCCCCCACCCGCGGACGCCCGGACGGGGCCGCCGGCGAGGGCGACGAGCCGTTCGATGTCCGTGATGCGTGCGGGACGGATCTGGTATTCCACGCGGGCGGAGGCACCTCGTGCGAGATGGCGGAGGCGATCTGGTTCACGCCTTCGCCGATCGGGAGCCGACCGTTGACACCTGCGGTCAGTGGCACCTCGCGGGGTGGCGAGCCAAGGGCTCGACAGCCACGCCCGGGTCGCGCCGACCGGTGTTGCATTCGGTCCGCCGGTCGCTATGATACGGCATCGCTTCGGCGGCAACCTGCGCGCCGTCCGAACCAGCGTTCCGCCGTCGTCCGTCACGCACCGCCGCTCGTCGACCCCGGACTCCCCTCCGCCAACGCCGAGGGACCCCTTCCCGGGAGGCGATCGCACCGGGCAACGGGCGCACTCGCGGGTCGCGGTCGGGTTGGTGGTGGAGGAAGCGCCGACCGAGGTCGTTCCGGGGCCACCCGGACGACGAGCGTTCGAGGAGGAGTCTGAATGAAACTCGGTAAGGTTGGCGCGTTCGCCGCCGTCGGCGTGCTGGTGCTCGCCGGTTGCAACCAGGGCGCAAGCTCGGGCGGCAAGGGCACGGCACAGATCGGCATCGAGCTCCCCCAGCAGGGCAGCGAGCTCGCGGCCTCCCAGCCGATCATCAACGGCATCAAGCTGGCGATCAAGGACGCGGGCGGCGAGGCCGGCGGCTGGAAGGTCGAAATCCCCAACTCGGTCGTCCTCGACGACGCCAAGGACGGCGTCCACGATCCGCAGACCGGCGCCCAGAACATGACGGCGCTCGTCGCGAACCCGAGCGTCGCCGCGGTCATCGGCCCGCTCAACTCGAGCGTCGCCAAGGTCCAGATCCCGCTCTCGAACGCGGCCGGCCTGCTGCAGTGCTCGCCCGCGAACACCAACGAGGGCCTCACGAAGCCCGAGTTCGGCGCGCTGGACATCCGCAAGACCAACCCGACCAAGATCAACTACGTCCGCGTCGTCACGACCGACGACAACCAGGGTCCGGCGGCCGCTCGCTACATCCTGGAGAAGCTCGGCAAGAAGACCGTCTACATCGTCGACAGCACCGACACCTTCGGGAAGGGCATCGCCGACAACTTCCAGAAGTACTTCGAGGCGAACGGCGGGACCGTCGTCGCCCGTGACGGCGCGCCGAAGACCACGACGGACTACACCGCCCTGCTGACGGCAGCCAAGGCGAAGAACCCCGAGTCGATGTACTTCGGCGGCGTCACCGCCGACGGTGGCGCGCGGCTCCTGAAGCAGGCCGTGCAGGCCGGGCTCAACGTTCCGTTCGTCGGCCCCGACGGCATCTACGACGGCTCCGCCGCCACGAAGGACTCGTTCCTGAACCTGACCGGCGACGACGCCAAGAATTCCTACGCGACCGCAGCCGCCGTCGGCGACTTCCCCGGCCGCCAGGAGTTCGCGGACAAGTTCAAGAAGGAGTACGGCACGGATCCGACCGGCTACTCCGCCACCGGCTACGCCTGCGCCCAGGTCGTCCTCGACGCCCTGAAGCGGGCCGGCCCCACGGCCACCAGCGTCGCTGATCTTCGCGAGAAGCTCCGCGCCGCCGCGGTCGATCCCTCGGTCAACTACACGTCGGTGATCGGACCCTTCAAGTTCGACGCCAACGGCGACACGAGCCAGAAGATCATCAGCTTCTACTCCTATGACCCGACCAAGAAGGACTGGGTCTTCAAGGAGCAGCTCGACTTCGCCAAGTAGTCGAACCGGCACCATTCGAGGCCGGGGATCCACGATCCCCGGCCTCGTCGTCTATCCGCTCCCGTCCCCCTGATCGGAGACGCTGACCTTGACCGCTCAGGCGTCCACCTCGCCGGTCTCGCAACGCCGGATCCCGTTCGGGGCGAAGCTCGTTCTCTCGAGCATCGTCGGGATCCTCGTCTACTTCAGCATCCTGTTGGTCATCCAGTACCTGACCAACCTCGGGTCGCCGGACCCGGCGGAGGTCGCGAACGCCTTTCCGGCAGCTGTCGCGACGTCCGCGCAGCAGGTCGGTAACGCCCTTGTCCTCGGGGCGATCTACGCACTCGTCGCCCTCGGCTACACGATGGTCTACGGGATCATCGAGCTGATCAACTTCGCCCACGGCGACGTGTTCATGGTCGGGACGTTCATCGGGCTGTTCTTCCTCACCAGCTTCCCCGCGCCGCTCGACTTCCTCGGGCTGCACCTGCCGGATGCGCCGATCACCCAGCCCCTCGTCCTGATCGCGGTCCTGGCCGCAACCCTGGTCGTCTGCATGACGATCATGGGCGGCATCAATGTCACGATCGAACGGTTCGCGTACCGGCCCCTGCGCCATGCTCCACGCGTCGCTCCCCTGATCACCGCGATCGGCGTGTCCCTGATCCTCCAGAACCTCATGCAGATCATCGTCGGGACGGGCGACCGGAAGGTCCCCCAGCTCGTCCCGAACGAGCACATCTCGATCCTCGGCGCCCAGATCCGCGTGATCAGTCTCGTGATCTTCGTCGTCGCGATCGCCCTGATGGTCGGGCTCCAGGCGTTCATCAGCCGGACCCGCCTCGGTCGGGCGATGCGTGCGACCGCGCAGGATCAGCAGGCGGCCCAGCTCATGGGCGTCGACCTCAACCAGACGATCGCGATCACCTTCCTGATCGGCGGCGCGCTCGCCGGAGCGGCCGGCGTCTTCCAGGGCCAGTACTTCGGCTTCGTCCGGTTCGACCTCGGCTTCAACGCCGGCCTCAAGGCGTTCACGGCTGCGGTGCTCGGCGGGATCGGCAACCTCACGGGCGCCGCGATCGGCGGTTTCCTGATCGCCTTCATCGAGGTGTTCACGCAGGCGGTCGGCCAGGCCCGCTGGTCGCAGGCGATCGTGTTCGTCGTGCTGATCCTCGTCCTCGTCTTCCGTCCGGCCGGGATCCTCGGCCAGCAGATCGGTGAGCGGGCATGAGCGGGGTCGCCCAGCCGGCGAAGCAGGCGCGACCGTCCGTGCGGGCCCGGATCGGCGCGTTCGCCGATGTCCACCGCTCGATCACGATCATCGCCGGGATGGGGCTCGTCGGGTTCTTCCTGCCGATCCTCGCCACCTTGCCCCCGTTCAGCATCTTCCAGCCACAGACGGTGTGGCTGAGCGGGTTCTCGAACGCCGGTGTCTTCGTCCTCCTGGCGATGGGACTGAACATCGTCATCGGACTCGCCGGCCTGCTCGACCTCGGCTACGCTGCGTTCTTCGCGATCGGTGCCTACACCTACGCCTATGGCTCGTCGCCGTTCTCGGGCGTCCACGCGCCGTTCCTGATGATGTTGATTCTCGGAGCGCTGGTCGCCGCCACCTTCGGCGTCCTCCTCGGCGCCCCGACTCTGCGTCTTCGCGGCGACTACCTCGCGATCGTCACCCTCGGCTTCGGCGAGATCGTCCCGATCGTGTTCCTCAACGCGGACAAATACACCGAGGGAACGAACGGGATCGGCGGCCTCTATCCCCCGTCCCTGCCGGGGATCGAGTTCGAGATCCTGAACCCGTGGCCGTTCTACCTCCTGATGCTGGTGATCATCACCGTCGTCATGATCCTGATCTACCGGCTCCAGGAGTCCCGGATCGGGCGGGCGTGGATGGCGATCCGCGAGGACGAGCTGGCGGCCGCGAGCAACGGCCTGAACACCGTGACGACGAAGCTGCTCGCGTTCGCGCTCGGCGCATCGACGGCTGGCTTCGCCGGCGTCTTCAACGCCTCGAAGCTGACCCTCGTGAGCCCGGACCAGTTCCTGTCCCAGGTGTCGTTCTCGATCCTGGCGATGGTCGTCCTCGGCGGGCTGGGCAACATCTGGGGCGTCGCCCTCGGGGCGTTCATCGTCTACACGATCCAGGTGGTCCTGCTGAAGCAGCTGAACACGTTTTTCCAGGAGCTCCATGTCCCGATCCTGCAGGACATCAACTTCGTCCAATATCAGTTCCTCCTGTACGGCCTGGCGCTCGTCGTGATGATGCTGTTCCGTCCGGAAGGCCTGTTCCCGAGCCAGCGGCGGAAGCGCGAGCTGCACACCCAATCGGGCGATCAGGAAGCCGCGACCGCCGACCTCCTCGAGGAGGGCGCGCTGTGACTGCAGCCAGGACTCCCGCCGCCGAGATCCCGGCGAACACCGTGATGCAGAAGGGCACGATGCTGCTGTCGGCGAAGAACATCACGAAGCGGTTCGGCGGCCTGACCGCCGTCAGCGACGTGAGCTTCGACATCCCCGAGGGATCGATCGTCAGCCTGATCGGGCCGAACGGCGCCGGCAAGACGACGTTCTTCAACATCATCGCCGGGATCTACGACCCGACGTCCGGCCGGATCCTCGTCCGCGATCGGACGATGATCGCCCGGCCGATCCGGACCTGGCTCGAGCCGTTCGTCTGGGTCCTCCCGGCCGTGGTCGTCGGCATCATCAGCAGCGTCGTGGTCTTCGGCGCGAACGACGAGACCGTCGGCTTCCTCGGCGGCGCGATCACCCTGGCCGCGTTGATTGTCATGCTCCTGGCCGCGGTCGCCCGGCCGGCGTGGTATCAGCGCCTCCTCCATCGCCTCGGCATCTTCCGGAGTGCCCGGCCCAACGACGTGGTCGCGGCCGGGATCGGCCGGACGTTTCAGAACATCCGCCTCTTCCAGAACATGACCGCCGAGGAGAACGTCCTCGTCGGGATGCACATCAACCTGAAGGCAAACCTCCTCGACGCGATGTTCTCGACGCCGCGGAACCGCGCCGACGAGCGGAAGGCGCGCGAACGAGCCGCCGAGCTGCTGACGCTCGTGGGTCTGCGCGGCATCGGCGGCGAGCTCGCGAAGAACTTGCCCTACGGGGACCAGCGACGCCTCGAGGTCGCCCGGGCGCTCGGCAGCGACCCGACGCTGCTCCTCCTCGATGAGCCGACCGCCGGGATGAACCCACGCGAGACCTCGGACATGATGGCCCTGATCAACAAGCTCCGGACCGAGCTCGGGCTCACGGTCCTCCTCATCGAGCACGACATGAAAGTGGTCATGGGGATCAGCGACCGGGTCACCGTCCTGGACCACGGCGAGCGGATCGCAGAGGGCACGCCCGAGGAGGTCCGCAAGAACCCGCGGGTCATCGAGGCCTACCTCGGGGCTCCGGCGTCATGACCGCACCCGAGGTCACGCCCGTGGCCGCCGCGACCGCACCCGGCGCCTCGACGACCGCGGCACCGGCCGGCGAGACGCTGTTGAAGCTCGACGGCGTCCACACCTACTACGGCCAGATCCACGCCCTGAAAGGCGTGAACATCGAGGTCAACCGGGGCGAGATCGTCACGCTGATCGGGGCGAACGGCGCCGGCAAGACGACGACGCTGAAGACCGTCTGCGGCCTGCTCCACCCGCGCCAGGGCACGGTCACGTTCGACGGCAAGGACACCTCGAAGACGGCGGCCCATGCGCTCGTCCGGTCGGGGATCGGTCATGCCCCGGAAGGTCGCCGGATCTTCTCTCGGCTCACCGTTCTCGAGAACCTCCAGATGGGTGGGTTCACGCGGCCCCAGGCGCAGATCGACGAGGACGTCGAGCGCGTCATGACGCTCTTCCCGCGCCTCCGGGAACGCACCCACCAGCAGGGCGGAACCCTGTCGGGCGGCGAGCAGCAGATGCTCGCGATCGGCCGGGCGATGATGTCGCGACCCCGCCTCCTCCTCCTCGACGAGCCGTCGCTCGGCCTGGCGCCGATCCTCATCCAGCTCGTCTTCGAAACGATCAAGGAGATCAACGCGGCCGGGACGACGATCCTGCTCGTCGAGCAGAACGCACTCCAGGCCCTGAACATCGCCCATCGGGGCTACGTCCTCCAGACCGGCAACGTGGTGCTGTCCGGGGAGGCCGCCTCCCTGCGCGAGAACGAGACCGTTCGCAAGGCCTACCTCGGCGAGATCTGACCCGGGGCGGCGCCTGCGAGGGAGGTCGCGGTGGCCGACGGCTGGCACGAAGAGCCGGAGGGCGAAGCGCCCGCGGACGGGCGGCGTCCAGCCGCGAGCCCGTCGACGATGGTGCGGACCGCGGGCGCGGGTCGCGGGCCGAGCCTCATCGTCGTCGCGGTCGTCGTGTTCCTGGCGATCGCGTTCGTCAAGCCGTGGCCCGGCGCCGGCGCTCCCCGACCGACGTCGATCCCGCGGGCGCCGGCGCCCAGCGAGCGCCCGTCGCTCGATCCGCTGGCCGCGGTCCGGGTGGATTGCCAGGAGCCGCCGAGCTGGCGGATCTTCAGCCGGGAGCGCTGGCCGGGCGGGACGCTCCGGTCGTGGCTGAGCCTCGTCCCGAGTGCCTCGGCGATCCAGCCGCTCGACCCGTCGCTCGCGGTCATGCCGATGACACCGGAGGTCGAGGCGCTCGGGTTCTGCGCGCCCTGGTCCGGGGCGGAGCGACCACCGGACGACGCGGTCGTCGAGGCGTGGGCGATCGTCGATGACGACTCGGCTGGGCGGGCGGTCCGCAGCGCCCTCCCGCTCACGCTCCGATCGGCGAGCCTGACGCTGCATCCGCCGCTGGGCGCGTTGTTCGAGCCGCCCGTCGTGCCGGGCCGGATGCGGACCGACCTGTGGCCCCCTGGGACCTATGTCATGTCGGTCGTCGGGACGAGCTTCCGCCGGTCGTGGGCGCTGCGCATCGCCGCCACGGATGCGGTCAGCCGGGCACCCTGACCCACTGCCCGCGATCGCTCGTACCATGGGCCGATGGACCTCGGACTGGACGGCCTCCGGGCCCTCGTCGGTGGGGCGTCGAGCGGGCTCGGGCGGGCGATCGCGTCCCAGCTCTCCGACGAAGGCGCCAGGGTCGCCCTGACGGCGCGGGCCGGCCCTCGGCTCGAGGACGCGGCGGCTGCGACTCGCGGCCTCGCGGTTCCCGCCGACCTGTCGACGCCCGATGGGCCCGCCGGCGCAGTCGACACCGCCGCCGCCGCCCTCGGCGGGCTCGACCTCCTCCTCATCAACAGCGGCGGGCCGCCAAGTGGAACGTTCGCCGACCTCGACGAGGCCTCCTGGGCGGCGGCGATCGACGGAGTTCTCCACGCGGCACTCCGGCTGACCCGTGCGGCGCTGCCGCACCTGCAGGGCTCGCCTGCGCCGGCGATCCTCATCGTCCTGAGCAGCACGGTCCGCGAGCCGATCCCGAACCTCACGACCTCGAACGTGCTCCGCCCCGGCCTCGCGGGCCTCGTGAAGACGCTGTCGTCCGAGATCGCCCCGATCCGGATCAACGGCATCGCCCCGGGCCGGATCTCGACCGATCGGATCGCGCAGCTCGACGGCCAGCGGGCGGAGGCGACGGGCCGTCCGATCGAGGAGATCCGGCGCGAGCACATCGCCCGGATCCCGCTCGGGCGCTATGGCGAACCCGCCGAGGTCGGGCGTGTCGGGGCGTTCCTTCTCTCGCCGGCCGCCAGCTACGTCAGCGGCGCGATCGTCTCGATCGACGGCGGGATGATCAAGAGCCTGCCGTGAGGCGGGGCTCTGCCCCGCTCGTCGCCGGTCTGATCGCGGTCCTTGCGGGATGCGGCACCGCGACGACCCCGTCCGCGCTGCCGGTTCCGTCGGTCGCGGTCGCGAGCCACGAGCCGGGCCCGCCCGGTCTCGACTGGGAGACGGCGTCGGTCGAGCGTCCCGAGGGCATGGACGCCACGCCGCCGTCGATCCCGCCGGTGGGTGGCGGCGGAGGGCTGGGGCATCCCGGGCACTTCGCGAGCCAGGGCAATCCCTATGACCTCGCCCCGATCGGCGATCGGCTCGTCGCCGTGGGCTACACCTTCCCCGACTTCCATGCCGTCACGTGGACGTCGTCGACGCCGGACCGGCGGCACTGGACCATCGGTGCCCTCCCGGCCGACCGGGACGGCGCATTCGCCCTGTCGATCGCGACGGGTCTCGCGACCGGGCCGACCGCCGGCCACGTCGCGGTGGTCGGCCGGATCGGCAATGACGCAGCCGCCTGGACGTCGACCGACGGCGTCACGTGGCGGCCGGCCACGGGCGGATCCTCGTTCGTGGAGGCGCCCGAGACGCGGATGACGACCGCCGCGGCCGGACCGGGCGGCTTCACCGCCGGCGGCTGGGCCGGGATCGTCAACCAGCCCGGGTCGGCCCGCTTCTGGACGTCACCCGACGGAACCGCCTGGACCCGCCTGGACGACGGCCCGGGCATGGCCGACGGGCGGGTCGCGGCGATCACCGCGGGGCCGGCCGGCTTCGTTGCGGTCGGGACGACCGGGCCCGTCGGCCATCCGACCGGATCCGCCGTCTGGCGCTCCGACGGCGGCACGTCGTGGACACGGATCCCCGCCGGTCCGACGCTCGCCGCCGGACAGATGGCATCGATCACGGCGGGCGGGCCGGGCTATGTCGCGGTCGGCTCCGATCTCGCCTCGAAGGCGGCCCTCGTCTGGCTGTCGACCGACGGCCGGACCTGGGACCTCGCCCCGAGCCAGGACTCGCTGACCTACCACGGGCTCGGGATCATGATGGCAGACGTCGTGGCCGGACCGGGCGGCCACCTCGTGGCCGTGGGCCACTTCCTGTTCGGTCAGCAGTTCGGCCAGGGGACCGCCTGGGCGTCGCCCGACGGCCGGACCTGGACGCGGATGCCGGACCAGGCGTCGTTCGGACAGGGGGAGCCGATGGCGGTCATCCCGGACGGCCCGGGCTACGTCGCCACCGGGACGGTCGGTGCGCCCGACAACTACATCCCCACGGTGTGGTTGAGCCCGTCGGGCCGCTGAGGGCCGCGGCGCTCCTCCCGGGGGCCGGCGCTCCGGCCGCGCATTTCTGTCATGCGGCCACCACACGGGCATTCGTCACGCGAATCACCGGGCTCCGGCGGGCGCCGCGCAAGGACGGCCGCCAGATTCCTGTCATCCGACCCCCACGCGGCCGCTGGACACGAATCCGCGGACGAACGCTCTCCCCACGGTCGGTTGACAGAAACGAGGCCGGATGGCGGACGCGGGGCGCGACAACCCGCTCAGACGCGCCGTTCGCCTCGCATGAGATAGACGGCTCGGCTGAGGAGGATCAGCCCGAGGGCCGCCAGCCACAACCCGTAAGCACGTGTCGGGAACAGGACCTCGATGTTGATCCCCGCGAGGTCGATCGCCCGGATCGCGAGGGCGACCCAGCCGATCACCGTCAGGATCAGGAAGCTGAGCGGCCGGTCGAGCCCGACCGGGGTGTCGCCGGCGGCGTACGGCAGGGCGAGCAGGGCGATCACCCCGAGGGCGACGAAGAACACGACGATCCCGCTGCCGCTGAAGGCGTTGCCCGACAGAGGCGGGAGGCCGGCCTCGGTCGACGTCGCGAACCACGGCAACAGACAGGCGACGATGATCAGGATCGCGGCAAGGCCCGCCAGGCGGCGGGCGCCGCCGAGCGGTCGTCGGTGCATCGTCATTCGGCGCTCGTGTAGACCTCGGGCTTGAGAACGCCGACGAACCGGAGGTTGCGGTAGTACTCGGCGTAGTCGAGGCCGTAGCCGACGACGAACTGGTCGGGGATCGTGAAGCCGACGTAGTCGACCGGGATGTCCACCAGCCGCCGGGCCGGCTTGTCGAGCAGCGTGCAGATCCGGAGCGAGCGGGGGTTCTTGCCGCGCAGATAGCGGACGAGGTAGTTCAGGGTCAAACCGGTGTCGATGATGTCCTCGACGATCAGGACGTCCTCGTCGGCGATCGTCGCCGACAGGTCCTTGAGGATCCTGACCAGCCCGGACGACTCCGTGGTCGTGCCGCCGTACGAGCTGACCTCCATCAGGTCGATCCGGACCGGTGACGGGATCGCCCGCATCAGGTCGGCCATGAACGGCAGCGAGCCCTTCAGGACCGACACGAGCGTGAGCGGCTGATCGCCGTAGTCGGCACCGATCCGGGCGCCGAGCTCCGCGACCTTGGCACTGATCTGCTCCTCGGTCAGGAGGATCTCGCCGATGTCGCCCTGCAGGTCGATCCGCCCGGTCACGCGTCCGCCCCGGCTCGTTCGTCACTCGCCGCGACGTCAGCCGCCGTGTCGTCCTCGATGCCGCGATCGGGGACGACCTGGCCGGACGATCCGCTCAGCTCGTCGACGAGAGCCAGCCGGCCGAACTTCAGCATCAGCGCCCGGAAGTCGCGGGCATAGAAGAGCTTCACCCGGATGTCGGGATAGAGCTCATGGATCCGGCGCAGCTTGCGGTTCTTCTTGCGGACCAGTCGCTGGCGGAGGGTCGTCATCTCGAGGTAGAGGTCGAGGTCCGGCAACCAGAAGTCCGGCGAGAAGCTCTCGATGACGACGCCATCGAGGTTCCACAGGATCGGGAACGTGTGCGGCTCGTAGTCCCAGCGGATCCGGTAGAAGTCGAGGATCCGGGCCATCTCCTCCTCGCTCGCGTGGGCGAACGACGGACGCGGACGATCCGTTCGGAGGCGCTCCGTCTCGGCGTCCAGGACGTCCGCCTCGAGCGGACCGGCGACGGCGACTGGCGTGGCGGCGTCCGCGTCGGACGGCGAGACCGCCGCGAGCTCGACGGCGAGACGCGCGCGAGCCGACCTTGCCGCCGTCCGACGGCGGTTCCGGCGCCGGGAGCTCGAGTCGGTCGTCCCGCTCGACGTCACCGGGCGGATCCGGACGCGGGCGGATCGCTCCGGCCGACGAGGTCGGCCAGGTCGCCGTGGACGAGCAGCCGTCGAACCGCTTCGACGTCCGCCGCCTCGATCGGCCGCGCGTCGCGGAATCGGTCGGCGTCCGCGGGACCGAACTCGCCCCACCATGCCCGGTCGACGTCCGCGGCGTCCCGATCGTCGTCGAGCCCGATCACGATCCCGAGGGAGTCGCTCCGGCAGCCGGGGCACGCGATCTCGACGAAGACGAGGTCGTCGCGGCGGGCGAGGATGCGGACCCGATCGGTCGGGACGAGCTCGCCACAGGCGGCGCAGCCGACCCCGCCCGCGAGCGAATCGAGGTCGTCGCGCGGATCCATCGGCGGAAAGTCTACCGGGTCGGCCCGATCGTCGTGCCCGCCCGGACCGTCGGCGACCCCGTCCCGAGGCTTGCGATCGGATACCCCCAGGGGGTATCATCGGCGGCACTTCCCACCGCTCGGAGAATGTCGTGCCATCTCCCGCGACCCGGCGTTCGCCGGCGCCAGCATCCGCGGATTTCCGCCATAGCTACTCGAAGGACAAGTCCGGTCTCGTCCGCCGGCTGTCGCGGATGGAGGGGCAGGTCCGCGGGATCGCCCGGATGATCGAGCGCGAGGAGTACTGCGTCGACATCCTCCAGCAGACGGCTGCCCTGCGGGCCGCCGTGGACGCCGTCTCGATCCTCGTCCTGGAGGACCACGTCCAGGGCTGCGTCCGGACCGCCGCGGAGCGCGGCGAGGCCGACGAGTACGTGGACGAGGTGATCGACGTCGTCCGGAGGACGCTCGGCCGACCGGTTCGCGGGAGCAGTCGATCGAGCTGAGATGACCCCGGTCACTCGCGCGACCCCGGCGACCCCGGCCGACCCCTTCAAACCGCAGCGGACTGCACCCCGTACTTCCGGTCATCACCAATCCGGCTCCCGGGTCATACCGCGAACCGTGTCCTGCGTCCACGATCGTTTGGCCGACCGATGAGCGGTCCGCTCCGCGTTCCCGGAAACGGGGCATCCTACACAGGCCTCATGAACGATCAACGCCACGACGGCCTGCCCCCGCATCCGCCGGCCGTCGCCGCCCCCGCGCCGTTCGTCGAGCGTCGCAAGACGTTCCGGCGGGCCGAGGACCGGATCGCCCACCAGGAGAAGGTCCTCCTCGCCCGGGCGCTCGACATCCTCGCCTCCGACGGGACCGCCGAGGAACGCCTGGCAGGCCTGCTCCGGTTGCTCGCCCGGACGGTCGGGGCGAGACGCGTCGCCGTCGTCGCCGACGGGATCGAGCGGCGAGCCGCGGTCGCGATCGATGCCGACGAGGACCCCGCCGAGGCGGAGGCACTCGCGGCCTGGCTGGACGCGAACGCGCCGCGCTCACGCGCCCGTCGGGCGGCCGCCGGTCCCGCCCCGATCTCCTTCATCGTGGGCGGCCGTTCCCCGGCCGATGATCCGTCGATCGAGGAGCCGCGCCCCCTTGCAGATGACGTGGCCGCCGCCGATGGAGCGGACGGTGCAGGCGACTCGTCCCTCGAGACCGGCGACGTCGCAGACGCCCAACGTCGCCACTTCGCGATCCTGCCGATCCCCACCGCGGGCGATGTCGCGCTCGGGTTCGAGTTCGGCCGCCCGGTCGACGCCGCCCGCCTCGCCGAGCGCCTGCCGCCGACGATGGCCCGCCACGCGGGCGTCGCCCTGTCGCTCGTCACGAACCAGCTGGCGGCGGAGCGCGAGCTCGCCGGCCTGCGCGCCCGCGACGCCGAGCGGACGACGTTCGTCTCGACGGTCGCCCACGAATTGCGGACGCCGTTGACGGGTCTCCGCGGCTACCTCGAGCTCATCCTCGGCGGTCAGGTGCTCGACCCGTCCGTCGAGCACGACTTCCTCGAGCGGAGCCGCTCGATCGTGGGCACGATGACCGACCTCGTCGGGGATCTCCTGGAGCTGTCGCGGCTGGAGTCCGGGACGATCAACCTCGAGGTCGGGCCGTTCTCGATCGCCGAGGCCGGCGCCCAGGTGGCGTCGAGCCTGCTCCCGATCGCGATCGATCACGGGACGCGCCTGACGACCTCGTTGCCGCCGAGGATGCGGGTCGCGACGGGCGACAGGCGGCGCGTCGAGCAGATCCTGACGAATCTCGTCGCGAACGCCCTCAAGTTCACGCCCGCCGGCGGGAGCGTCGAGATCGAGGGACGCGTCGACGGGCTCACCGCGATCCTGGTCGTGCGCGACGACGGCGACGGGATCCCGGTCGAGGATCGCGACCGGATCTTTGAGCGGTTCCAGCGGCTCGTCGGCCACGAGCGCGTGACCGGCACGGGCCTCGGCCTCCCGATCGCCCGCGACCTCGCCCGCCAGATGGGCGGCGACCTCGACGTCGCCTCCGTGCCCGGGGCGGGCTCGGCGTTCGTCCTCGTCCTGCCGGGCCCGGCGGAGGTCGAGATGCCCGAGATCGAAGCCGCCCTCGTGCGCGCCCTCGAGAGCGAGGAGGTCGCGCTGGAGGAGCGGATCGTGCGACGGGCGATGGCGGCAGCCGGCCGGGACGGCGATGACGACGACGAAGGCGCCCGACGAGCCCGATTGCGAGCCCTGCCGTCTCTCCACGAGGACCGCCGCGGGGCCTGACCGGGTCGGTTTTCCACAGGTTCGGCGGGGGACCGTGGATTCGTGGATAACCACATTGACTGGAGCCGCCGGGACCCCTAACGTCCGGCATCCGCACCGACCGCCTGGACACCGAGGCCGGCGAGGGGCACGGGGAGACCCGGCCACGAACCGGACCGGCAGCGGCAATCCCGGATCTGGCGCGGTGTGACGTACGACGACGCCGGGAGCGGACCCCGGACGGCCCGCACAGGCACAACCGACAGGAGGGGTGCCTGGACCGTCCGCCGGACCCGCTCCCGACGCGCGTCGACGGCCTTCCCCACCTCCCGCCCGCCTACGGTGCCGCCCTCGAGCCTGCCCTGAAGGCGCTCGGCATCGCCCTGACCGACGACGGTCGCGCAGCGATCGACGGCCATGTCCGGCTGTTGCTGGCCTGGAACGAGGCAATCAATCTCACCGCCATCCGTGACCCGGCTGCGGTCGCCGTCCGCCACGTGGCGGACAGCCTCGTCGGGATCGGCGTCCTCCACGCGCGGTCGATCGAGCGGTTCGTAGATCTCGGCAGCGGCGGCGGCTTCCCCGGGCTCCCGCTCGCGGCGGCGGTCGCCGGCACGACGTCGCTGCTCGTGGAGTCGGTCGCGAAGAAGACGCGGTTCCTCGAGACGGCCGCTACGGCCGTCGGTCTCGACCGCCGGATCGCCGTCGCGACGCGTCGAGCGGAGGATGTGGGCCGCGCGTCCGACCAGCGCGGTCGGTGGCCGGGGGTCACGGCGCGGGCCGTCGCGAGCCTCGCCGACCTCGTCGAGCTGGGCCTGCCGCTCCTCCATCCGGGCGGCGTCCTCATCGCGTGGAAGAGCGGCTATCCGCGCGACGCCGCAGGTCTCGGTGGCGAGATTGCGGCGGCGCGGCGGGCGCTCGACGGGATCGGCGACGGGTCGATCGAGGTCGGTCCGTCGGTCGCGGAGCTGGCGGGCCCGGGGAGCCGGTCCGCGGTCGAGGCCATCGCCGATCATCGCCTCGTGGTGGTCGAGCGCGGCCGCCGTCCGATCGCCGCGAGCTGGCCGCGCGACCCGGCCGCGCGCAAGCGACGGCCCTGGTGACGGAGGCTCCGGCGGCATCGCCTGCGCGGTAGGCTCTGGCCGTGCGCGTTGCCGTGCTGTCGGACATCCACTCCAATCTCGTGGCCCTCGAGGCCGTGCTCGGCAGCGCCGGCTCCGTGGATGCCGTCTGGCTCCTCGGCGACGTCGTCGGCTACGGTCCCGAGCCCGATGCCGTCGTCGCCCGTCTGGCCGCCCTCGACGCGGTCGGCGTCGCCGGCAACCACGACCGGGCCGCCATCGGCGGTCGCGAGATCGACTGGTTCAACGAGGATGCCAAGGCGGCGATGGAGTGGACCCGCCGGCGGATCTCCCCGACGACGGTCGAGTGGCTCCGGGCCTTGCCGGAGACGCGCGTCGAAGCGGGCACGTTCCTCGTGCATGGCAGCCCGCGCGACCCGATCTGGGAGTACGTCATCAGCTCGTCGGTGGCCCGAGCGAACCTGGACGTGCTGACGACGCCGCTCGGACTCTTCGGTCACACCCACCTGCCGATGGCCTGGACCCGGGTGGGCAGCCGCGTCGTCGGCCGGCTGCCCGACCGGACGCCCACGATCCGGCTCGACGGGGCGGAACGGATGCTGGTCAACCCGGGCAGCGTCGGGCAGCCGCGGGACGGCGATCCACGTGCGAGCTGGCTGGAGCTCGACACCGACGCGGCGACGGGCACCTGGCATCGGGTCGCCTACGACATCCCGACCGTCCAGGCCGCGATGCGCGACGCCGGGCTGCCCGTCCGGCTCGCCGAGCGGCTCCGCCACGGGCTCTGATCGCATGCGACCCGGTTCGTGATCGGCTGGCGGCAGGCCAGCGGGACGGCCGAGGCGGGTGATGTGGTCGACGGTGGTCGTCCTGCCCGAAGACGGCCCGACATTGGTGGGAGCGGCTGCGGTATAACCAATTCGCCGAGCGCCCCAGGTCGGCGCTCGTTGGGCGCGAGCACACGGTCATCGCGGCCCAATCCTCGCACTGCGGCCACCCACCGGGTGCGCCAACCCAGGATCGGAGTCCGATGATCGGAGGCCGCCGGCCGCTTCAGGGCCGGAAACCTGCGGACCGGCGTGTCCGTGTCGAGCGCCCGCACTCGCCCTACTTCCGCTACACGGGCCGGAACCAGCTCGTGGCGAAGGCCGCTGCCAACCAGCCCAAGACGGCGGTCGGGCGGTGGTGGGCGGGTGTCCGCCAGGTCGCGTTCGGCCGTCCGCTCGCGAGCGAGGAGGAGATCGGCGAACGACTCTCGAAGCGAAAGGCGCTCGCGATCTTCAGCTCCGACGCGATCAGCTCGTCGGCCTACGCGACTCAGGAGATCATCCGGGTTCTCGCGGTCGCGGGCGCCACGGCCCTCGCGTTCTCGGTCGGGGTGTCGGTCGCGATCGCGGTCCTGCTGGCAGTCGTCGTGACCTCGTATCGCCAGGTGTGCCGGGCATACCCGGGCGGCGGTGGCGCATACGCCGTCGCGAAGGAGAACCTGAGCCCGCTGTTCGGGCTGATCGCGGCGGCCGCCCTCCTGATCGACTACGTCATGACGGTCGCGGTCTCGACGGCGTCGGCGATCGGCCAGATCGTGTCGGTCGTCCCCGAGCTCGACCCCGTGAAGATCGAGATCGCCATCAGCGTGATTGCCCTGATCACGATCGCGAACCTCCGCGGCCTGCGCGAGTCCGGCAACATCTTCGCGGTCCCGACCTACGCCTTCGTCGGCCTCGCACTCCTGATGGTCGGGCTGGGCCTCGTGAACATCGTGACGGGCAACGCTCACCCGATCGTGACTCCGAACGCGGAGCCGCTCGGGACGGCGGAGCTGACGATCTTCCTGCTGCTGAAGGCGTTCGCCGGCGGCTCCGTGGCCCTGACCGGCGTCGAGGCGATCGCGAACGGCGTGCCCGCCTTCAAGCCACCCGAGGCGAAGAACGCGGCGAACACGATGACCGCGATGGCCGTCCTTCTCGGCATCCTGTTCATCGGGATCACGGTCGTCGCCCACGCCTACGAGATCCTGCCGACGGTGGGCGACATCCCGACGACCGTGTCGCTCGTGGCGGCGAGCGTGTTCGGCGCCGGGACGATCCTGTTCGTCGCCTTCCAGGCGGCCACGGCGCTGATCCTCTTCCTTGCGGCCAACACGTCGTTCAACGCCTTCCCGCGCCTGGGAGCGATCCTCGCCATCGACGGCTACATGCCGCGCCAGTTCTCGTACCGCGGCGACCGGCTCGCCTACTCCTGGGGGATCGTCGTGCTCGCGGCCGTCGCCGCCTTCCTCATCTGGGTCTTCCAGGGCAACGTCACGGCCCTGATCCCGCTCTACTCGGTCGGCGTGTTCGTCTGTTTCACGCTCAGCCAGATCGGCATGGTCATCCACTGGCGGACGGTCCGCGAGACGGGTTGGGTGTGGCGGCTGGCCCTCAACGCGTTCGGCGCGTTCCTCACCGCGGTCGTCCTCGTCGTCGTCGTCAGCGTGAAGTTCGTGGACGGCGCCTACCTCGTCGTGGTCCTCATCCCGGTCCTGGTCGGGATGATGCTGTTCATCCATCGCCAGTACGACGCCTCGCGCCGGGAGCTGGCGGTCCGTCCGGACCTCGTGTTCGCCAGTCCCCACCGTGAGGAGCGCGTGGTCGTGCCCGTTCCGAGCGTGAATCGGGCAGTCATCCAGGCTGTCAACGTCGGCCGCTCGATCTCCGATGACATCCGCGCGGTGTTCATCACCGAGAACCCGCTGGACGCCCAGACGGTGCGCGACCAGTGGGAGCGCCAGCTGCCCGGCGTGCCGCTCGTGGTCGTCGAGTCGCCGTATCGAGCCCTTACGGGCCCGCTCGAGGCGTACCTCGACCTGCTGGACGCGGCGTGGCCGCCGGACAAGTCGTCGCCGATCACGTTCGTGGTCCTGCCCGAGTACGTCGCCCGCCGGTGGTGGGAGCGGATCCTCTACAACCAGTCGGTGAAGCGCCTGCGGAGCTCTCTCCTTGGCCGGCCGCACACGGTCGTGGTGAACGTCCCGTATCGGCGCGAGGACCCGACGCTCTTCGAACGGACGCCGGTCGCCGACGATGGCCCACCGCCGCCGGCCGCCGACGCCCCGCCGCCCCTCTGATCGCGGTTCCTCGTTCCGGGCCACGTCACCGTCCCGGCACGGACCCCTGCGTTTCTGTCATCCGGCCGCCACCCGGGCATTCGTCACGGGATCCACCGGACGCCGATCCCCGCCACGCACGGATCGCAGGCGACGTTCCGTCATCCGACCCCCAACGTGGTCGGTTGACGAGAACCCGCTGACGAACGCCCGCCTGGGGGTCATTTGACAGAAACGGCGCCAAGCGAGGGTGGACCGCGCCACTGCGTTCGTCGCGCATGGGCGACGGTGGCAAGGCGCCGGAGAGCAGCGGAGCGAGCGGCCCCAAACGCCCGTGACCAGCAGCGCAGCCGGCAACGCAGTCCACCGTCGTCCAGGCGCGACAGCCAATGAACAGTGGTAGAGTCCCGGCCGTGCCAGAGCCCACCGCCGCTCCCCCGTTCCGGCGTGCCGTCGTGGCGCTGTCGGGACATCCCAACGGGATGCGGCTGATCCGGCTGGTCGCGGAGATCGGCAGGGCCAGCAAGGCCGAGCTGATCGGCGTCCACGTCGTGGAGGTGGACTGGTCCATGCCGCTCGACATCGACGTCGCCGGCCGTTCCGAGGAAATCCAGCAGGTGCTCGACCTGGCCGAAGGGACCGCCGAGGCGGCGGGGGTGAAGCTCGAGCCCATCCTGCTCCAGGCCCGCGACGTGGGGGCGGCCCTGGTCGACGAAGCGGTCGAGCGGGAGGCCGACCTGCTTGTCGTCGGATTGGCATACCGGACGAAGTTCGGTGGGGACTTCGCGATCGGCCGGACGATTTCGTACATCCTGAAGAACGCCCCCTGCGCAGTCTGGGTCGTGCGTGAGCCGATCCAAGAGGAGAACAAGTGAAAAGCGTCATCGTCGGGTGCGGCCGGGTCGGCTCGGTCCTCGCCGACACCTTCGACAAGGCGGGGCACGAGGTGATCGTCATCGACACCTCCACCTCGGCCTTCGACCGCCTGCCCGGCTCGTTCCGCGGCGCCGCGATCCGCGGCGACGGGACCGACGAGGACACGCTGCGGCGGGCCGGTGCCGAGGGCGCCGACCTGTTCATGGCGATGACCGAGGGCGACAACCGGAACGTGATGGCCGCCCAGCTCGCCACGGAGGCGCTCGGGGCGAAGCAGGTGATCGCGAAGGTCAACGACCCGGTGCGGGCCGCCGCCTATGCCGATCTCGGCCTCGCGACCCTTTGCCGGACGAACCTCATGGCGACGGCGGTCAGCGACTTCGTCGGGCTCGGCCTGACCTTCGGACCCGGCTTGTCGGGCCCGACCGGTCAGCACCCGGGTGGCGAGCACCACAGCGGCACGGATGAGCCCGGAGGCGCGGTCGCCACCCCGCCGACCGGCAGCCCCGCCCCGACCGCGTTCTCGTCTCCGAATGGCACCGCCCCGATGCCGGTCGCGTCGGTCAACGCCCGGGAGGGCTGATTCCCGTGTTCGTGCTCGTCATCGGTGGCGGCAAGGTCGGCTACTACCTCACCAAGGAGCTCATCGACAGCGGCCACGAGGTCGTCCTCATGGAGAAGGACCGCGACCGCGCCAACCAGATCGCCGACGAGATCGGCTCGATCGTCATCTCCCACGACGGCTGCGAGGGCAAGTACCTCGCGGAGGCCGGCGCCAACCGGGCCGACATCGTGGCCGCGGTCACCGGCGACGATGAGGACAACCTCGTCATCTGCCAGATGGCCAAGCACCACTTCGACGTCCCGCGGACGATCGCCCGGGTCAACAACCCGAAGAACGAGGAGCTCTTCAAGCACCTCGGGGTCGACGAGCTGATCAGCCCGACCCGGATGATCCTCGGCTCGATCGAGCAGGACATCCCCGTCCACGAGCTCCTCCACCTGGCCGCCCTCGGCGAGGGCGAGCTGGAGCTGATCGAGGCGCACCTCCAGGCGGGGTCGCCCGCGATCGGCCGGGCGCCGAAGGACATCCCCATCCCGGAGGGCTGCTCGCTGTTCGCGGTGATCCGCGACGGCGTCGCGACCCCGCTCCGGCCGGACATGGTGCTCGAGGAGGGCGACAAGGTCATCGCGATCGGCAAGGGCGAGTGCCAGGACCTCCTGCACGACCAGCTGATCGGCGACGCGGCAGGCACTGCCACGCGCTGAACCCGCCCGGTCGCCGCTGAGGCGGACCGGACCCGGCCCGCTACCATCCGTCGATGGAGCACACCGCCGGGCCCATCCTCGAGATCGGCGTCCTGCTGCTGGCCGCAGTGGCCGCCGGGTTCCTGGCGCGCCGGGTCGGGCTGCCGGCGGTCGTCGGCTATCTCGCCCTCGGGGTCGTCGTCTCGCCGTTCACACCCGGCTACGTTGCCGATCGCGAGCAGCTCCAGCTCCTCGCCGACCTGGGCGTCGTCCTCCTCCTGTTCGAGGTGGGGATCGAGGTCGATCTCCTCCGGATCCGCTCGGAGCAGCGCGGTTTGATCGTCGCCGCGCCGGTCCAGACGATCCTCTCGACCGTGATCGCCGGCGCGGTCTTCATGGTCCTCGGGCTGCCCATCCTGCCGGCGGCCCTGCTCGGCCTGTCGGTCGCTCTCTCGTCGTCCGTCGTCATCGTCAACATCACGAAGAGCCGGCGCCGGACGACGGACAAGTCGACCGAGGACGCCCTCCTCGGGTGGAGCGCGCTCCAGGACAGCACCGGTGTCGCGATCGCGGCGGTGCTGCTCGCCCTGCTCGGGGTCGCCGGCAGGCCGCTCGACCAGTCTGCGGCGGGGCTCGTGGCCTTCGTCGTCCTCGCCCTGGCGGTCGCGCGCGTCCTGCCGATCGTCCTGCGCGCGCTGCACGCCGAGCACGATCTGTTCCTCATCACGTCGGTGGCGAGCGGGCTCGCGCTGGCGGGCGTCGGCTCGGCGGTCTTCGGCGTGCCGCTCGCGCTGGCGGCGTTCGTCGGCGGGCTCGCGGTGACCGAGAGCGCGGAGGCGGCCGAAGCCCGCCGCCGGTTGCTCCCGTTCCGGGACCTGTTCGCCGTCCTGTTCTTCGTCGCGATCGGGACCCTGATCGAGCCCGCGTCGCTCGGCCGCGGCCTCGGCTGGCTCGCGACGTTCCTCGTCCTGATCGTCGTCGCGAAGGTCGCCGTCGCGTGGGCCCTGGCGCGCGCAGCGAAGCTGCCCGTTCGCCCGACCCAGCTCGCGGTCGGCCTCGGCCAGATCGGCGAGTTCTCATTCGTGCTCGGCTCCGCGGCGATCGCGGCCGGGGCAATCGCCGGCGAGATCTATGTCGCGCTCGTTTCGGCAGTCGCCGTGAGCATCGCCGTCAGCACGGTCGTCGTGCGGTTCGTCGGCCGGCCGGCCCCGTCCGAGGCGGACGTCGCGGCCGGCGTCGCCTGACGATGGATCAGGCCCTCGTCGACGGCTGACCCGCGGCGCGCGCTCATCGGGCCGGCGCGAAGGGGGGACAAAGGAATCGAAACATCCTTGACAACGCCATTGTCAGGGTTCTAGGCTTCCTCGTGTTCCACCGGCGGCGACCCGCCCGACCCGATTCGCAACCACCACAGGAGGGTTCACGACGATGGGCTTCGTGCACCGTCCCGCCCCGCTCGACGACCAACGGCATCTCCGCCTCGGCGACGAGCAGACCGCGGGGAGCTGAGCCGTGGCCGACCGGATCGAGCGCGATTCACGGCGCCCGGTCTATGTGATCAGCGTCGCGGCCGGAATCGTCGCGGCACATCCGCGGACGCTCCGGATCTACGAGGACGAGGGCCTGATCTGCCCCGCCCGGACCCCGACGAACATCCGTCTCTACAGCGACGAGGACATCCGCCGCATCACCTGGATCCGTCACCTGACCCGCGAGCGCGGGGTCAACCTTGCCGGCATCCGGCTCCTGTTCGAGCTGGAAGAGCGGCTGGGGACGCGGGTCCTCGAAGCGCTCTATGACGAAGGCGTCCGCCGCCAGGCCGAGCAATCGGCCGCCGACGAGGCGTCCAAGACGACCGCCGAACCGGCGCGACCGGTCGCCCGTACAACGGGAGTGCCGGACGATCGGTGAACCAGACCAGTGACTTCCGCTACTACCCGATCGCCCCGCGAGGGCGGATGATCTCGACATCGACAGGAGATTCTTGATGGCAAAGCGCCCGACACCCGACCGGGACGACCAGCCGAACCCCACCAGCACCACCACCCCGGAGACGACCGGTCCGCGCGAGCTGCCGCTCGTGGCGCTCCGCGAGACCGTCATCTTCCCGGAGATGATCGTCCCGCTCCAGGTCGGGCGGGAGAAGTCCGTCAACGCCCTGAACGCCGCGGTCGCGGAGGGCGGGCCGATCGCGCTCGTCACCCAACGCCACGCCGAGCAGGAGGACATCGAGTCCCCGTCCGAGCTCTACACCGTCGGCACCCTCGCGAAGATCGCCCAGGTCGTCCAGCTCCAGGACGGGACGGTCCGGGCCATCGTCCAGGGCCAGACCCGCCTGAAGCTCGTCGGCTTCGCGTCGAACGAGCCGTATCTGCGGGCGACCGTCGAGGAGCTGCCCGACGAGGGCGGCGGGAGCCTCGAGGTCCAGGCCCTGATGCGGACCGTCCAGGCCCAGATCGAGCAGTACGTCGCGAACGGCGCCCCGGTCCCGCCGGAGGCCGCGGTCGCGGCTCGCAACATCACGGAGCCCGGGCTGCTCGCCGACATGGTCGCGTACAGCCCGGACATGACGACCGAGCAGCGCCAGGAGCTGCTGGAGACCGTCGAGGTCACCGAGCGCCTGAAGCTGGTCAGCAACTTCCTCGCGCGCCAGATCGAGATCCTCGAGCTGAAGGGCCGGATCCAGTCCGAGGTCAAGTCCGAGATGGACAAGACCCAGCGCGAGTACATCCTCCGTGAGCAGCTCAAGGCCATCCAGCGCGAGCTCGGCGAGGACGATCCCCAGCAGGCCGAGATCAACGAGCTTCGCGACAAGGTCGAGGCGGCCGGCATGCCGGAGGAGATCAAGACCCGGGCGATCAAGGAGATCGACCGGATGAGCCGCATCCCGTCGGCGTCGCCGGAGGTCGGAGTCATCCGGACCTACGTCGACTGGCTCGTCGGGCTGCCCTGGAACGTCGCGACCGACGACCAGCTCGACATCAAGGAGGCCGCCCGGATCCTCGAGGAGGATCACTACGGCCTGGAGAAGATCAAGGAGCGGATCCTCGAGTACCTCGCGGTCCGCACCCTCGCGGACGAGATCCGCAGCCCGATTCTCGCATTCGTCGGACCGCCCGGCGTAGGCAAGACGTCCCTGGGCAAGTCGATCGCGAAGGCGATGGGCCGCAAGTTCGTCCGGATGAGCCTCGGTGGCATCCACGACGAGGCCGAGATCCGCGGTCACCGGCGCACCTACATCGGCGCGCTCCCCGGCCGGATCATCCAGAACATCAAGACGGCCGGCTCCAACAACCCGGTCTTCATGCTCGACGAGGTCGACAAGATCGGGATGGACTTCCGGGGCGACCCGTCGTCCGCCCTGCTCGAGGTCCTCGATCCGGAGCAGAACTTCAGCTTCCAGGACAACTACCTGGAGGTGCCGTTCGACCTCAGCAAGGTGCTGTTCATCGCCACTGCGAACCTGCTCGATCCGATCCCGGCGCCGCTGCGCGACCGGATGGAGATCGTCCACCTCCCGGGCTACACGGAGACCGAGAAGATCGAGATCGGGAAGCGGTTCCTCATCCCCAAGCAGATGAAGAACCACGGCCTGACCGAGAAGACCATCGAGATCCCCCACGACACGATGATCGAGCTCGTCCGGTCGTACACCCACGAGGCGGGCGTCCGGAACCTCGAGCGCGAGATCGCCAACGTCATGCGAAAGGTCGCCCGGCAGGTTGCCGAGGGCCGCAAGCGCAAGACCGTCATCGACGTCAAGAAGCTCAACGAGTACCTCGGCCCGCCGCGGTTCGAGTACGGCGAGCTCGAGGCCGAGGACCAGACGGGCTCGGCGACGGGTCTCGTCGTGACCGAGGTCGGCGGCGACGTCGTCGCGATCGAGGTCACGAAGATGGAAGGCAAGGAGGACTTCATCCTCACCGGCCAGCTCGGCGAGGTGATGCGGGAGTCCGCCCGGGCCGGCCTGTCGTGGACGCGAGCGCACGCCCGTGAGCTCGGCATCCCGCGCGAGACGTTCGAGAAGAACACGCTCCACATCCACGTCCCGGCCGGGGCGACCCCGAAGGACGGCCCGTCCGCCGGGATCACGATGGCCACCGCGATCGTGAGCGGCCTCACCGGCATCCCCGTCCGCAAGGACGTCGCGATGACCGGCGAGATCACCCTTCGCGGCCGCGTCCTCCCGATCGGCGGGCTGAAGTCGAAGATCCTGGCGGCGCATCTCGCCGGGGCGAAGACGGTGATCCTGCCGCGGAAGAACGAGAAGGACCTTCGCGACATCCCGGACGAGATCCGGAAGTCGATGAAGCTCGTCCTCGTCGACTCGATGGAGCAGACTCTCGAGGCCGCCCTGCGGCGCAAGCCGAAGGCCCTGGCCATCGAGGAGCCGCCGAAGGTCGTGAAGCCGGGCGATGCCCCTGCCGAGGAGCCCGAGCGACAGGATCGCGTCCGACGGACGCCGTTCCCGCCGACGGACCAGCCGCCGGTCGTCGTTCGCGAGGGCGTGACCACGAGGTGAAGCATGCGTCGCCGTCCCGGCGTCCCCGCCAGGGCGGCGACCGACGCTCGGGACGGTGACGAGTGGATTACCAGGACTACTACGAGACGCTCGGGGTGCCTCGGTCCGCCAGCCAGGCGGACATCAAGAAGGCGTTCCGGAAGCTCGCCCGCGAGCATCATCCCGACAAGAAGCCGGGCGACCAGACCGCCGAGCGTCGCTTCAAGGCGATCAACGAGGCGAACGCCGTCCTGTCCGATCCCGACAAGCGGAAGAAGTACGACCGCCTCGGCAAGGACTGGGAAGCGTACTCGCGGGCAGGCGTCGATCCCGACGCGGCCGGCGGCCCGTTCGCGCGCCACGCGGGCGGCGCAAGCCGCCAGGGCGGCGCCGGCAACGTCCGGTACGAGTTCCGCAGCAGCGGTGACCCGGGCGAGTTCTCTGACTTCTTCCGGGTCTTCTTCGGCGGCGACGCCGAGCCGGCCTCGGGTGGAACCGGCCCGGGCCGCGGCCGCCGGCCGACCGGCGGGCAGTCATTCGACGACATCCTCGCCGAGATGGGCCTGAACCAGCCGGGCGCGACTGGAGGGTCAACCCGCTCCCGGATGGCGGGCGGCGCCACGTCCGGAGCGGCCGCGGGTCGCGGCGCGACCGCCGAGGCCGTCGCGGAGATCAGCCTCGAGGAGGCGTACCACGGCACCACCCGTCGGGTCGAGATCGACGGGCGCCGGCTCGACATCACGATCCCGAAGGGCGCCGATGACGGGACGAAGGTCAAGCTGACCGGCCAGGGGCCGCTCGGCGGCGACCTCGTCGTGCGGATCAAGGTCCGACCGCACCCGGTGTTCACCCGGAAGGGAGCCGATCTCGAGCGCGAGCTGCCGATCACCCTCGCCGAGGCCCTGCTCGGCGGTGAGGTGCCGGTCACGACACTCCGCGGCAGGGTCCTGCTGAAGATCCCGTCGGGAACCCAGAACGGCCACCGCTTCCGGCTCAAGGGCCAGGGGATGCCGCGCCTCCGGGGTGAGGGCGCCGGCGACCTCTACGTCCGCGTCCGGGTCGTCCTCCCGACGAAGCTCGACGGGCGGGCCGCGGAGGCTGCCCGGACCCTCGTCGAGGCGATCGACCAGCCCGACCCCCGGACCGCCAACTGAATCCAGCCACCGCAGACGGAGCCCGCACCCGAACTGCCCATCGGAGGCCATGTCCATGCAACTCGATCGCTACACCCAGAAGGCCCAGGAGGCGATCCTCGCCGCCCAACAGACGGCCGAGCGCCTCGAATCCCCCGTCCTCGACGCCGAGCACATCCTCGCCGCACTCGTCGAGCCGGACGACGGCGTCCCGGCCGAGACCCTGCGTCGTCTCGGCGTCGATCTCCCAGCATTCCGCGACGAGCTCGCCGGGACCCTGGGCAAGCGGGCCAGGATCCGGGGCGGCTCGCTGTCCCTCGACCCGCGGGCGAAGCAGGTTCTCGAGCTCGCCGAGGGTGAGGCCCGGCGGCTCGGCGACGAGTACGTCTCGACCGAGCATCTCCTCCTCGGCGTTCTCGAGGTCGGCGGCGAGGGCCGCCAGCTGCTTGAGGGCCACGGCGCGACCCGCGAGGCCGTGCTCGGGGCGCTCCAGAGCGTCCGCGGCGGCCAGCGCGTCACCTCGCAGAACCCGGAGGGAACCTACGCCGCCCTCGAGAAGTACGGCCGCGACCTGACGGCCGAGGCCCGCGCCGGCAAGCTCGACCCGGTCATCGGCCGCGACGAGGAGATCCGCCGGACGATCCAGGTCCTGTCCCGCCGGACGAAGAACAACCCGGTCCTCATCGGCGAGCCCGGCGTCGGCAAGACGGCGATCGCCGAGGGCCTCGCCCAGCGGATCGTCCGCGGCGACGTGCCCGAGGGCCTCAAGGACAAGCGGGTGATCTCGCTCGACCTCGGTGCCTTGATCGCCGGGGCGAAGTTCCGCGGCGAGTTCGAGGAGCGCCTGAAGGCGGTTCTGAAGGAGATCAAGGACAGCGACGGCCAGGTCGTCCTGTTCATCGACGAGCTCCACACCGTCGTCGGCGCGGGGGCCGCCGAGGGCGCGATGGATGCGTCGAACCTGCTGAAGCCGATGCTCGCCCGGGGCGAGCTCCACACGATCGGCGCGACGACGCTCGACGAGTACCGCAAGCACATCGAGAAGGACGCGGCGCTCGAGCGTCGCTTCCAGCCGGTGTTCGTGGACGAGCCGACGGTCGAGGAGACGATCTCGATCCTGCGCGGCCTGCGCGAGCGCTACGAGGTCCATCACGGCGTCCGGATCACCGACTCCGCGCTCGTCGCGGCCGCGACCCTCGGCCAGCGCTACATCGCCGACCGATTCCTGCCCGACAAGGCCATCGACCTGGTCGACGAGGCCGCGTCGCGGCTCCGGATGGAGATCGACTCGATGCCCGTCGAGCTCGACGAGGCCGAGCGTCGACGGATCCAGCTCGAGATCGAGCGGGAGGCCCTCCGGAAGGAGACCGACGACGCGTCGAAGGCCCGGCTCGCGGCCCTCGAGAAGGACCTGGCCGACATCGAGGAGGAGACCGGCGCGCTGAAGCAGCGCTGGGAGGCGGAGAAGACCGCGATCGCGGCGATCCGCGGCAGCAAGACCGAGCTCGAGCAGCTCCAGGTCCGGATCGAGCAGGCCCAGCGCGAGACCGACTACGAGACCGCCGCGAAGCTCCAGTACGAGACGCTCCCGCAGCTCCAGACCCGGCTCAAGGAGCAGGAGGCGGCCCTGGCCGCGCTCCAGGGCCCGGGCTCGCTCCTGCGCGAGGAGGTCACCGCCGACAACATCGCCGAGATCGTCGCCGCGTGGACCGGGATCCCGGTCACGAAGCTGATGGAGGGCGAGCTCGAGAAGCTCGTGAAGATGGAGGAGCGCCTCCACGAGCGGGTCGTCGGCCAGGACGAGGCGATCGAGGCGGTGTCGGACGCCGTCCGGCGGGCCCGCGCCGGGCTGGGCGATCCGCGCCGGCCCATCGGCTCGTTCATCTTCCTGGGGCCGACCGGCGTCGGGAAGACGGAGCTTGCCCGCGCCCTCGCCCAGTTCCTCTTCGACGACGACGTGGCGATGACCCGGATCGACATGAGCGAGTACATGGAGAAGTACTCCGTCTCGCGGCTGATCGGGGCGCCGCCCGGCTACGTCGGGTACGAGGAGGGCGGCCAGCTGACCGAGGCGGTCCGCCGCCGGCCGTACCAGGTGATCCTCATCGACGAGATCGAGAAGGCCCACCCGGACGTGTTCAACATCCTCCTCCAGGTCCTCGACGACGGCCGGCTGACCGACGGCCAGGGCCGGACCGTCGACTTCAAGAACACGGTCATCATCATGACCAGCAATGTCGGCAGCCAGCTGATCACCGCGGCCGCCGGCCACGACCGCGACGCGGAGGCGTACGAGGTGATGAAGCGGCAGGTGACCGACGCCCTGCGCGCCCAGTTCCGGCCGGAGTTCCTCAACCGGGTCGACGAGATCATCGTCTTCCATGCGCTGTCGGACGCGGAACTGGAGCGGATCGTCGGCCTGTTGATCGAGGGCCTGGAGCGGCGCCTCGAGGAGCAGGACCTGCACATCGAGCTGACCGCGGCGGCCCGCCAGCTGATCGTCCGCGAGGGCACCGACCCGGCCTACGGCGCGCGCCCGCTGAAGCGAACGATCCAGCGCCTCGTCGAGAACCCGCTCGCGCGGGCGCTCCTCAAGGGCGACTTCTCCCCGGGCGACACGATCCGCATCGACGCGGACACGGTCTCCGGGACCCTCGTCTTCTCGACCGACCGGTCCACGGTCGTCGCGGAGGCGGGCGCCCGGCGCGACGCGCGCTCGCGCTCGGACGACAACGGCGACGAGCCCGTGGCGGCCGGCACCGCCGCTCGGGGCCGGAAGGGCGTCCTCGATCTCCCCGACGTCGACGGTCCGAAGCGCGACCGGGACGGCGGCGAGCTGGTCAACTAGCGACCCGCGTGCAGTTCGACGAGGCGCTCGAGCGACTCCGGATTCTGCCGACGCCGCTCCCGGGAGGGCGGGCGGAGCTGATGCCGGTCTTCACCGACGGCCGTCTGCGCCCGCGTCTCGCCCCGTCGACCACGGCCCGTCCGGCCGCCGTCCTCGTCCTTGTCTATCCGGACGCCGCGGGCCGGGCGCGGCTCGTCCTCACCGAGCGACGGAGCTACGACGGCCACCACGGCGGCGAGGTCAGCTTCCCCGGCGGTAAGGCAGAGGCCATCGATGCCGACGCGTCCGCCACCGCGCTCCGCGAGGCCGGCGAGGAGGTCGGCCTGGACGCCGACGCCGCCGACCTCCGGATCGTCGGCCCGCTCGACGAGGTCTTCATCCCGGTCAGCGACTTTCGGATCACCCCGGTCGTGGCGGTCGCCGGCCGCGCGCCCGACCTCGCCCCGAATGCCGACGAGGTCGCCCGGATCCTGACCCCGCCGGTCGAGGCGTTCCTGCCCGCGGCGCCGGTCGAGATCGTCGAGCGGACGATCGGCGATTGGCCGCTCCGCTACGGCGGCTACCGGATCGACGGGCTCCATGTCTGGGGCGCCACCGGCCGGATCCTCGGGCAGCTCGGCGCCGTCCTCGCGATGGACTCGTTGACCGGGGATTGACGGGACGGCAAGACCCCGCAAACGAACGCCGCCGAGGGTGAAGGCACGGGCCGCCCGCCCGGGGTCGGCCGGACCGGGAGGAAACGATGGTGAGGGCGTTCGCGCTCGGAGTCGCCGTCGGGATCATCGGTGCGCTGGCTTGGATCATCGAGGCGGTCGGCCGCAACGCGAAGGCGGATCCGCGCTACGGGCTCTGGCCCCGCAACGACGGCAGCGACCAGGGCCGCGGCACGGTCTGGGATCACGGCGCCTGACGGACCGATCGATCGACCGGCCGTGACCGGCGCGACGTCCGGCTAGTGGGGCTCGCCGGCGTCCGGGTCGGGCAACGGCTGCGGGCCGTCGCCGCGGAGCGAGCCCTCGCCGCGCTCCACATGCGGATCGCCCGGCCCGATCTCGACCGCCGTCGCGCCCACGATCAGCGGGCTGACACGGGTGTCGTCGGGTCCGGCGAACTCGACGGTGAATGCGCGCATGTGGCCGTGATCGGCCCACGCGCCATGGGGAATGTCGGCGGGCCACAGGACGGCCTCGCCGGCGGCGACCCGGAGCGGCTCATCGTCGACGACGACCCAGCCGCCACCCTCGATCACGATGAACCAGGTCGTGTTCGGGTTCGTGTGCGGCTCGATCCGTCCGTTCCGGGCGAACGCGAGCTCGCTGATCACGCCGCGGCCGTCGCTGTGGATGACCTGGCCGGTCACCCCGGTCGTGCCGGGCGGTCCGTCCTTCCGCCGATGGCCGACCCCGAACCGGCGGATCTCGATCGGCATCCCGGTGGGTCCTCGCCCTTCGTGCTCGCGCCAGCTCAGCGGCGCTTGCGGTTCTTGCTGTTGCGGGCCCGCTTCGTCGCGGCCCCACCCGTGGCCGTCTTGCTGCTCGTGCCCTTCGGGCGGATCGTCGCCTCGGGATGGGCGAACTTCGAGCGGGTGAAGTAGCGCTGCTTCGCCATCCGCTGCTCATACGCCTCGAACAGCGGCGGGAACCGGATGAACCGGATCCAGGCCAGCACCGTGAGGCCCGTGATCAGGATCACGAGGAGGACGATCAGGTAGAAGTTGAAGCCGGCCGCGACGAGGATCAGCCCGAACAGCGAGATCCCCGTCCAGAGCAGCCACTCCCACATGTCGAGGTAGACCGCGTGGCGGTGGAGCGCCCGCGTCCTGACGTTGTAGAGGACGACGAGGATGACGAGGAGAGCAAGCGCGGCGACCCACATCGGCGTGTAGAGATCGGGGAACGTGTGCACGCTGAACCGGGTGAAGAGGTATTCCCAGGGAAGCAGGCGCACGATCGGTCCTCACTGCGATGGGGTCCGGCCGGCGTCGCCGCACGGCCCTTGACGGTGGCTCCGGATCCCGGCCGGCACCGGTCTCGGAGTATGCCATGAGCCGCGTTATACTCGGCCGCGAGACGAGCGTGTCGCGTCCGCGGCCCCTCGCGTCGGAGGAGGGAAGACCCGGGTGCGAGCCCTGCTGTCGGTCGCCAACCGCGACGGGATCGCGACCCTGGCACGCGATCTCCTCGCCCTCGACATCGAGGTCTACGCCACCGACGGCACCCGCGAGCACCTCGCCGCAGACGGCATCGAGGTCGGCTCCGTCTCGGACCTCACCGGCCTTCCGGCCCTGATCGGCGGCCAGGTCAAGACGTTCCATCCCGCGGTCTACGCGGGCATCCTCGCCCGCCGCGATGTCGAGGCCCAGATGGCCGAGCTCGCGACCCAGGGCATCGGCCCGATCGACATCGTCGTCGTCAACGTCGCCCCGTTCGCCCCCGCGGTCGGCGCCCAGCTCGTCGGCATCGACGAGGCGATCGAGATGATCGACGTCGGCGGCGCGGCACTCCTCGGGGCGGCGGCGCGGAACGCTGCCGGGGTTGCCGCGGTCGGCAGCCCGGAGCACTACGGGAAGCTCGTGACGGAGCTCCGGCGCCACCATGCCGTGAGCGCGGAGCTGCGGGCGAAGCTGGCAGCGGAATCGTTCGGGATCGTGGCAGCCTACTACGCGGAAATCGCGGCCTACCTCAACCAGATCTCGAACACGACGTTCCCCAACCGGCTCGCGATGGTCCTCGAGAAGGTCGACGACCTGCGCTACGGCGAGAACCCTCACCAGCGGGCAGCGTTCTATCGCGAGACGACCCATCGTAGCGGGACCCTCGCCGACGCGACCCAGATCCGCGGCGAACGGCCGTCGTTCAACAACTACCTGGACCTCGACACCGCCTACCGGATCGCCCGCGACTTCACGGCGCCGACGGTCGCGATCGTCAAGCACACCGATCCGGTCGGCGTCGCGTCCGGGGACGAGCTCGTCGAGGCCTACCGGCATGCGCTCGAGACCGACTCGGTCGCCGCGTTCGGAGGGATCGTCGGCGTCAACCGCGAGCTCGACGGCTCGACCGCTCGCGAGATCGCGGCGAACAGCTACGAGGCCGTCGTCGCGCCGGCCTACAGCCAGGCGGCGCTCGGCATCCTGAAGGCGAAGGCCGGCCTCGAGATCCTCGCGGTGCCGCCCGACCCGACCGAGGGGATGCGCGACTACGGGATCGCGAGCCTCGACTTCAAGCGGATCGCGGGCGGCCTCCTCGTCGAGAGCCTCGACGAGGTCGGGCTCGACCGCGGCCGGCTCCAGGTCGTGACGCGCCGCCGGCCGACGCTCGATGAGCTCAACGACCTTCTCTTCGCCTGGCGCACGGTCTGCCACGTCCGGTCGAACGCGATCGTCCTGGCGCGCAACGGCGCGACGATCGGGATCGGGGCGGCGCAGGCCAGCCGCCAGGTCTCGGTCGAGATCGCCGTCCGCCGGGCCGGCGACCGGGCAAAGACCGCGGTCATGGCGAGCGACGCGTACTTCCCGTTCCCCGACGGCATCCAGCTGGCGGCGACGGCCGGCGTCACCGCGATCATCCAACCGGGCGGGTCGATCCGCGACGAGATGGCGATCGAGGTCGCCGATCGACACCACCTCGCGATGGTCTTCACGGGGACCAGGCACTTTCGTCACTAGCCTGCGTCGGCGGGAGGCGCCCATGCGGCGCGTCCGCTGCGTTGGACACTCCGCACGCTCGCTCACGCACGCCGAAGTGCGCTCGCTCGCGTGCTCGCGTCCGCCTTGCGGCCACACCACCTGAGCGCCTCCGTGTAGGCTCAGGCGATGGAGCAGCTGCTCGCGCTCGAGATGGTCCGGGTCACCGAGGCGGCAGCGCTCGCGAGCGCTCGCTTCATGGGCCGCGGCGAGAAGGACGAGGCCGATCGGGCGGCCGTCGAGGCGATGCGCCAGACGATGGACGAGATCGAGTTCGCCGGGCGGATCGTGATCGGCGAGGGCGAGCGCGACGAGGCGCCGATGCTCTGGATCGGCGAGCCGGTCGGACGCCGGACGCCGGCGGGGGTCGAGGACAACCCCGAGATCGACATTGCCGTCGACCCCCTCGAGGGCACGAACCTCGTCGCCCACGGCCAGGCAGGGGCGATCACCGTCCTTGCCGCCTCGGAGAAGGGCGGGCTCGTCCATGCCCCCGACACCTATCTCGAGAAGCTCTGCGTCGGACCCGTGGCGGCGGGCACGGTCGACATCCGGGAGAGCCCGACCGAGAACCTCCGGCGGATCGCCGCCGCCCTAGGCCGGACCGTCCGCGACATCACCGTCGTCATCCTCGAGCGGCCGCGCCACGACGCGCTGATCGCCGAGGTCCGGGCGGCGGGCGCGAGGATCCAGCTGATCAGCGACGGCGACCTGTCGGCGGCGATCTCGACCGCGGTGTCGGGCACCGGCGTCCACGCCGTGATGGGCATCGGCGGCGCTCCGGAGGGCGTCATCACCGCCGCCGCCCTGCGCTGCCTCGGCGGCGAGATCCAGGCCCGGTTCCGCTACCGCAGCGACCAGGAACGGGCCCGCGGTGCGTCGATGGGTCACGGCGACGAGGACCGGGTCTACCACACCGAGGACCTCGCGCCCGGCGAGAACCTCGTGTTCTCGGCTACCGGGGTCACGGCCGGCGACCTCCTCGAAGGCGTCCGCTTCTTCGGCGGCGGCGCCCGGACCCACTCGCTCGTGATGGGCTACCAGACCAAGCAGGTCCGGTTCGTCGACACGGTCCACATGTTCGACCGGGATCGGCCCCCGTCCGTCCGGCTATGAGCCGCAGCCGCGGATGACCGTCCGCACGATCGTCGCGATGGGCGGCGGCGGGTTCCAGATGGAGCCGGACAACCCGCTGCTCGACGACCACGTGCTCGCACTCGCCCGGCAGCGGTCCGGGCGCGACCGGCCGCGGATCTGCCTGATCCCGACCGCAACGGCGGACGACCCGGAGCTGATCGCGGACTTCGAGCGGCTGTTTGCGCCGAAGGCCGAGACGAGCGTCCTCGGGCTGTTCGTGCGCTCTGCCGACGACGTCGCCGGGCTCGTGTCCGGTCAGGACGCGGTCTACGTGACCGGCGGCAACACGGCCAACCTCCTCGCCCTGTGGCGGCTCCACGGGCTCGACCGGGTCCTCCGCGCCGCCTGGAACGACGGCGTCGTGATGGCCGGGATGTCGGCCGGGGCGATCTGCTGGTTCGAGTCCTGCACGACCGATTCGTTCGGCCCGACGCTCCGGCCGCTCCATGGCGGGCTCGGGTTGCTCGACGGCAGCCTGACCCCGCACTACCACGGCGAGCCGCAGCGGCGGCCGCTCTACCTCGGGCTCGTCGCGGACGGCACCCTGCCGGCGGGCTACGCCGTCGACGACGGCGCCGCGCTGGTCTTCCACGACCGCGAGCTCGTCGAGGTCGTCACCTCCGACCCGGCTGCGGGCGCCTGGCGGGTCGAGCCGGACGGCGCCGGCGGCGCGACCGAGACGCCGCTGGACACGCGGTCCCTCGGGGCGTGAACGCCGGACCGGCACTCGACGTGGTCCTCCGGCCGTACGCGGACGACGACCTCTGGATCCAGCAACGGTTCCTGAAGGACCCGGCCTCGACCGAGCACCTCGGCGGACCCGAGAGCGACGGGCAGATCGCGCGACGCCATCAGCGATATCTCGCAATGACGGACCCGTCCAAGGGCGCGATGTTCGTCATCGAGGCGGGTCCGAACCGGGTTCCCGCCGGCTCCGTCGGGTACTGGGAGCAGACGGAGGGTAACGGAACCGTGGTCTGGGAGACGGGCTGGTACGTGCTGCCCGAGCGTCGCGGACGCGGGATTGCGAGCGCCGCGACCCGGCTCGCGATCGACGCCGCATGGGCGGCTCGTTCCCGCCCGGTCCACGCCTACCCGAACGTCGCGAACGAAGCCTCGAACGCGATCTGCCGGAAGGTCGGCATGCGCCTCCTCGGGTCGAGCGAGTACGAGTACCCGAAGGGCCACTGGATGACCTGCAACGACTGGGTGATCGACCCGCCCGACTAACCCGTCTCCTCGAGCGATTGCCAGGTGGACGCCGGCCCGTCCCAGGTCGCGACCGGCCGGACGGTGTCCGGGTCCTGGTCGCGCCGCCGGCGATCGGCGGCCGTCGCGACCGTCTCCGTCCACCCCGGTGGCACCAGGCCCGGCGCGATGTCGGCGAGCGGAGCGAGGACGAACAGCCGCTCGGCGGCATCCCGATGGGGCACGACGAGGAGCCGGTCGGCCTTGCCCGGGTCGAGGGACACGCCCTCCGGCGGCCGGTCGATCGCAAGTCGCGCCCGGCCGAAGACGAGGAGGTCCAGATCGAGCTCGCGTGGACCCCAGCGCTCCCGCTCCTGCCGCCCGAACGCCCGCTCGAGCTGCTTGAGCGCCACGAGCAATGCGATCGCGCCCGTCGCCGGATCCGGGCCGGCCGGGACGTCCAGGGCGACGACCGCGTTCCGGAACCACGGTTGGTCGGTCACGCCGACGGGCTCCGTCGCGTACAGGCGCGAGACCGAGCGGAGCCGGACGCCCGGCAGGATCGCGAGGGCGCGGATTCCCTTCGCGATCGTCCCGGCTGCGTCGCCGAGGTTCGCCCCGAGCCCGATATAGGCGCGGACCGTGCGCACGTTCAGCTGTCCTCCGCTCGCTAGACTCGCCTCCGTGGCATCCGTCGCGGCCATCATCTTCCACCCAGGAGCGGAGCCGAACGCCGGGCCGCTCACGACGACGTTCGCCGCGATCCGCGAACGGCTCGCCGCGCGCCACGCGGCGTCGTTCCAGGCGCTTGGCGCATCGCCGACGATCGTCGACGACCTGGGCGAAGGCGAGACGTTCGGGGGGCGGGTCCGATCGATCGCCGCAGACCCAGGCCTCGACGGCCTGATCGTCCTCGGCTCGGGCAGCATCCCGCTGGCCACGACCCGGGACGGACGGGCGTTCGTCGAGGCGGCGGCTGGACCGGCGGGTCGCGCCCTCGCGAACAACCGCTACTCGGCGGACGTGGTCGCGATCGCGGGCGCTCGTCCGCTCCGGTCGCTGCCGGACGTCGCCACCGACAACGGCCTGCCGCGCTGGCTCGAACGGGTCGGCGTCCGTGTCGACGACCTCCACCGACGGTGGCGGCTCCAGGTGGATCTCGACTCGCCGCTGGACGCGTTGCTGGCCGATCCAGGGCCGACCAGTGGAATCCTCGCTCGCGCAGGGATCGACGTCGCTCCCGTCCGGTCCGCGCTCGCCGACGTCGCGCGCGTGAGCCTCGACCCGACCCGCGAGCTGCTTGTCGCCGGTCGCGCGTCGGCCGCCGGGCTCGCCTGGCTGGAGCGGTCGACCCACTCGCGGACCCGGGCGCTCGTCGAGGAACGCGGATTCCGGACGCGCGTCGACAGCCAGCGGCCGGTCCGGTCCAGCATCGGCCTCATCCTCGACCGCGACGGCCCGGACGCCCTCGGGTCGCGGCTGGCGGAGCTGGCCGACGCGGCGCTCATCGACACTCGCGTGCTCCTGGCCCACCGATTCGGCGCGGACGAGCGCGGTTGGCCCGTCGCCGAGGACCGGTTCGCGAGCGACCTCCTCCTGCCCGAGCGGATCGTCGATCCCTGGCTGCGGGCGCTGACCTCGTCCGCGCGGGACGCCCCGATCCCGGTCGCGCTGGGCGGGCACACGCTCGTCGGGCCGGGCCTTCGTCTCGCACTGCGAACGGATCCGTCGTGGACCTGAAGCGCGTCCCCGGACCGCCGGCGGATGTGCCGTCGGACCCGGCGCTGATGGAGACCCTGCGGGCCGAGATCCGTCGCGACGGCCCGTTGACGTTCGCCCGGTTCATGGAGATCGCGCTGTACGACCCGACGCGCGGCTACTACCGATCGTCCGCCGCGAGGCCCGGGCGCGCGGGCGACTTCCTGACCGCGCCCGAGGCCCATCCGATCTTCGGTCGGGCGCTCGCCCGGTTCGCGGCGAGCGTCCATGCCGAGCTCGGCTCGCCATCGACGTTCACGATCCGCGAGTCCGGAGCCGGCGAGGGTGCGCTGGCGGCGCCCCTCGTCGAGACGCTCCTCCGGAGGGAACAGGCGTCGACCGGCGGCCCTCCGCCGCGCAACGTGCAGTACCTCGTCGACGAGGTCGACATGCGCCGTGTCTCCGCGGTCCGCGACCGGATCGCGGCGGTCGCACTCCCGCCCGGGACGGTGACGGTCTCGCCCGACGACGGCAGCCCGATCGACGGGCTGGCGATCGCGAACGAGGTGCTCGACGCGCTGCCCACCCATCGCGTGGTCCAGCGCGGCGCGGCGCTGCTCGAAGTCCGGGTCGGGCTCGCCGACGATGAGAGCCTGACCGACGTCGAGACGGAGGCGTCGACACCCGGCCTGGCTGAGCGACTGGCGAAGGACGGCGTCGAACTCGTCGACGGGCAACGGGCGGAGATCTGCCTCGCGACGGACGACTGGGTGGTCCGCGCCGCCGAGGGCATGCGGAGCGGCGTCCTGCTCCTGATCGATTACGGGTATCCGGCCACGGAGCTCTACGATCCGAAGCGGCGCGCGGCAGGGACGCTCGCCGCCTACCGTGGCCACCGGGTCGGTGACGATCCGTACGTTGCCATCGGGCGACAGGACCTGACCGCGCACGTCGACGTCACTGCCGTCTCTCGCGCCGCGGAGGGTGCGGGCCTCGAGCACCTCGGGACGACGACGCAGGATTCCTTCCTCGCGCGCCTCGGTGCGGGTGAGCTGCTGGTCGCCGAGCAGACCCGGCCCGGCGCGACGATGCAGTCGTATCTCGAGGCACGATCGGCCCTCGTCCGGATGATCGACCCGGCGGCGATGGGCCGGTTCCGGGTCCTGGCGTTCGGCCGCGGGCTGGCGGCCGGGACGTCGATCGCGGGGCTCCACGCCGAGCCGGAGCCGGGACCCGGGGCGGAGGCCCCAACGGCCACCGACTAGGGCGAATGCCCTATTGTCCCGCCGCACCCGTGGCGATCACGCTCCGACCGTCCGGCGGAGGCCGGACCCCACCGGGGAGCGGATCGCGAACTGGCACGCGCGCTCGGCGCGGGGCTCCACGCCGAGCCGGAGCCGGGACCCGGTGTGGAGCCCCCAACGGCCGCCGACTAGGGCGAATGCCCTATTGTCCCGCCGCACCCGTGGCGATCACGCTCCGACCGTCCGGCGGAGGCCGGACCCCACCGGGGAGCGGATCGCGAACTGGCACGCGCGCTCGGCGCGATCCGCTCCCTGATCAGTCCCACCGACCCAGGCCCTGGAAGCCGGCGTTCGCGATCCGTCCGCCGCTCTCGAGCCACGACCACGCGGCGGGTGTGGCCCACGTGACTGTGTTGGGGATGGTTCCTTCACCTTCGACGTAGTCGAACGGGTTCATCCTGACGGCCCCACGCTTGAGCCACCGTTCCGCTTGTCCCAACGCGCGTCGGAGCTCTGGCGGCCACTCCGCGCGTGGCCGGTCCATGCCACGGAGGAAGCCGACCCCAAGGCTCTCGTCTTCCCGGAAGCGACTCACCGATCGCGCGCTCATGTCATATGGATCTCAGGTGGGCAGGAGTCCGGCGGATGGCGGCAATCGATCTTCCGGATGATCGGTTGGCAAGACTTCATCATCGGGTCACGCACAACGCGTTCCAGCAGGGTCGGCGAGCTTCGCCTCGTGACCGGGTGGGATTCGTTGGACGGAACCGGGCCGGCGGTGGGCAGATGGCGCCACCCGGCCGACGAGCGCGAATCGGCTCGCGCGACGGGCCGCGGGAGGGACCTCTCGGCGGTCGCCGGGCGGGGCGCGGGACGGCCGGGCCGTCGGCCATCCGAACTCCGGCGGAACGGTAGAATGCCGGTGCGTGGCGAGGCTCACATTTCCCGCCGCGCATCAGGGTGGATCGACTGCTCCGACACCTTGGTGTTGGTTGGGCGATCGACCCGGGGCCCACCGGGAGTGACCGTCGAGTGACCGGGATCTGGTATGTCGTGGGGTTCTTGTTCGCGGGCGTCTCGTTCGTCTTCCTGACGATCGGCGCCGCGTGGCTCGTCTCCCACCGCAACCGCGGCGACATCCACAAGGGCCTCCCGTACGAGTCGGGCATCGACACCTACGGCGACACCCACGGCCGGTTCGGCCTCTCCTTCTACATCTACGCGCTGCTGTTCGTGGCGTTCGACATCGAGGTCGTGTTCATCTTCCTGTGGGCGATCGTCTTCCGCGATCCCGCGGTCGACCCGATCTCGCTCTTCGTCAGCATGCTGGTCTTCGTCGGCGTCCTCCTGCTCGGGCTCGCCTACGCGTGGCGGAAGGGGGTTCTCGAGTGGCGGTGAAGAACAAGGAGCCGCGAGCCGGCTCGGGCGTCGGGCCGGACGACGCGACGGCCATCTCGTCCGACGCTCCCGCGAACGAACCCTCGGCGCTCGTCGTCAGCCAGACGGCGGTCAGCGAGCCGATCGTCGTCTCGAACACGCTCTGGTCGTCGGTCGATCCGAACGCCTATCAGGGCGGCGAGCCCGACGTCACCCATCTCCGGGAGTTCGAGGCGTCCGGGCTCGGCCGGCGCGACGACGCCCGTTGGTCCGGTCCGCTCGAGGTGATCCCGACGAAGGCCGACTACGTGCTCGACCTGATCCGGGCCAACAGCCTGTGGCCGCTGCTGTCCGGGCTTGCCTGCTGCGCGATGGAGATGATGTCCGCGGCGACCTCCCGCAACGACATGGATCGCTGGGGCATGTTCCCGTTCCGGGCGTCGCCCCGCCAGGCCGACGTCCTGATCGTCGCCGGCACCCTGACGACGAAGATGGCCGGCCCTCTCGTCCGCCTCTGGGAGCAGATGCCCGAGCCGAAGTGGTGCGTCGCGATGGGCGACTGTACCTGCTCCGGTGGCCGCTACAAGCGGAGCTACGCGACGATCGAGGGCATCGATCGGGTCATGCCGGTCGACGTCTACGTCCCGGGCTGCCCGCCGCGACCGGAGGGCCTGATCTACGGGATGATGAAGCTCCAGCAGCTCGTCAAGGACCGCCGCGGCCACTGGCCCGACCGGGCGATCGGGCCGACCGTGCCGACGGACGTCTGATGGACGCCGCCCTCAAGCGACGGCTCGAGGCCCGCTTCGGCACCGAGCTGACCGGACCGGTCCACCAGCGGCACGACGAGACCGAGATCCGGATCGGGCCGGGCGACGTCCAGGACGTGGTCCGGGCGCTCCATGACGAGCCCGCCTTCCGGTTCGTGCTCCTCGCCGATCTTGCCGGCGTCGACACCGGCACCTCGATGCAGGTCGTCTACCACCTCTGGAGCGAGACCAGCCCGGACTGGCTCCGGGTGATCGCGGACGGCCTCTCCCGCGACGATCCCCGCGTCCCGTCGGTGACCTTCCTGTGGCAGGGCGCCGAGTGGATGGAGCGCGAGGCGTACGACATGTTCGGGATCACGTTCGAGGGCAACCGCGACCTCCGCCGGATCTACATGCCGCCGGACTACCGGAGCTTCCCGCTCCGGAAGGACTTCTACCTCGCCGACGACGCCGCCCGCTCGCCTGGTGCCGGGGTCCGCCACATGGAGCAGTCCCACACGCCGCGCAACGCCCGCCCGGCCGAGACGGTCCGAAAGGTCCGCGCGTGACCTCGACCCAGACGCCCCACGGACACCCCCATCACGAGATTCCGTCCGACGACCCACGGGTCCAGCTGGACGAGCAGCTCGGTGTCTTCGAGCCCATCCCGCCCTACCCGCCACGGACCGAGCGGGAGTCCGAGTTCTACACGCTCGGCGAAGGCGAGATGTTCATCAACATGGGACCGCAGCACCCCTCGACCCACGGCGTGCTCCGGATCGTCCTCAAGCTCGACGGCGAGGTGGTCGTCGACCTCGACCCGGTTCTCGGCTACCTCCATCGCGGGGTCGAGAAGCTCTGCGAGAACGCCGACTACCACCACTCGATCGCCTACCTGGACCCGCTCGAATACATCAGCTCGCTCTTCTGCGAGTGGCCGGGCGTCCTCGCCTTCGAGAAGCTCCTCGACGTCCAGGTGCCGCGGCGGGCGGAGTACATCCGGGTCCTCTCGACCGAGCTGAACCGGATCCTGTCCCACTCGCTGTTCATGGGCTGGATGGCGCTCGACCTCGGCGGCCTGACCCCGATCCTGTGGAGCTTCATCGAGCGCGACGAGATCGCCGAGATGCTCGCCGCCCTCACCGGCCAGCGCCTGCTCTACAACTACCTCCGGATCGGCGGCGTGAATGGCGACCTGAACCATGAGTTCATGAGCCGCCTCGGCGACTGGATGAGCCGGGCGACGACCCAGATCGAGAACAACCTGGGCCTGCTGAACGAGAACGAGATCTTCGTCCGCCGGATGCGCGGCCTCGGCAAGCTCGACCAGGAGACGGCGTTCCGGATGGCCGTGACCGGCCCGAACATCCGGGCGACGGGCGTCCCGCTCGACTTCCGGCGCGCCCACCCGTACAGCGTCTTTCCGGAGCTCGACTTCGACATCCCGACCCGCGACGAGGGCGACTGCCTCGCCCGCTACCTGGTCCGGATCGACGAGATCAAGCAGAGCCTGCGGATCATCGACCAGTGCCTCCACAAGATGCCCGACGGGCCGGTCATCGCCAAGCTCCCGCGGCTGCTCCGCCCGCGACCCGGCCGGGCGTATGCCGCGGTCGAGGGGCCGCGCGGCCAGTACGCCGCGTACGTGATCAGCGACGGCACCGACCAGCCGTTCCGGATGCGGATCCACGACCCCTCGTTCGTCCATCTCCAGTCGGTCGGCGTCCTGATGCCGGGCCACCTGATCGCCGACGCCATGGCGGTCATGGCCAGCCTCGACCCGATCATGGGCGGCGTCGACAAGTGATCGCTCGCGTTCTCCCGCTCTTCCCCGGCGACGACCGAACCTTCCGGAACGCCAGCCGGGGCGCCCTTACGCACCGACGATCCCGGCAAACCCGGGGCCCGCACCCGCGAAGTAGCCGCCGCCGGCTAATTGGACACCCCGGCGACGCGTCGGTGCGCCATTGGGAGCGTGCCCGGGTGCGTAACGACACCAACGGCGGCGTTCCGCATTTCCCGGGGGCGCGGAGCGCATTGCGAGGCCTGGCGGCGGGGAGCCGCTTGCGAGGGTTCGCCGGATGACGGTGATGGCCCGCTCGTGGAGCCGTCTCACGCTGGCCGGAAAGGTGATCTTCACGATCGTCCCGGTCCTGCTCCTGCTCCTCGCCGGGCTGGCCCTCGTCGTGATCCTGTTCGGCAAGCCGATCGTCGACTTCCTCGCCGCCAACCTGTGGCTCGTCCGGTTCGTCGTCGCCGCGACGGCGGTGCTCCTGATGAGCGTCCCGTCGGCCTTCCTGATCATCTACATGGAGATGAAGGTCATCGCCCTGATGAACCTCCGGATCGGACCGGACCGGGTCGGGCCGTTCGGCTCGCTCCTCTCGGTCGTCCACGGGCTCAAGGTCCTCATGAAGGAGGACTTCACCCCGACCGGAGCCGACCGGATCGTGTTCACCCTGGCGCCGGTCGTCGTCTACATGTCGGCGGTGATGGCGCTGCTCGTCCTGCCGTTCGCGCCGGGGCTGTTCGGACAGGACTTCAACATCGGCCTGCTCTACCTGTTCGCCGTGAGCGGCCTGACCGTCGTCGGGCTGCTGATGGGCGGCTGGTCGTCGTTCAACAAGTACTCGCTGCTCGGCGGCCTGCGGTCCGCCGCCCAGGTCGTGAGCTACGAGATCCCCCTCACGCTGTCGGTCGTCGGTCTGCTGCTCCTGGCCGGGACGATGAGCCTCAACCAGATCGCCATCAACCAGGCCGGCTGGTTCACGAACTGGTACGTCTTCCAGCAGCCGCTCGGGGCGCTGATCTTCTTCATCGCAGCGACGGCCGAGGCGAACCGGACGCCGTTCGACCTGACGGAGGCGGACAGCGAGATCGTCGCCGGCTTCGCGACCGAGTACTCGGGAATGCGCTTCGGCTTCTTCTTCTTCGCCGAGTACGTCAACGTCTTCGTCGTCTCGGGCCTCATCGTGACCCTCTTCTTCGGCGGCTGGAACGCGCCGTTCGCCTGGCCCGAGGCCTGGGCGATCAACCTGAACATCGATCCGGGCTCGATGGGGCTCGGCCTCCTGTTCGCGCTCCTGCTGATCCCGCCGATCCTGATCCTGGCTCTGTCGGCGCCGTTCTATGTCGGCCGGAGCTCCCTGCGCTGGTGGCAGGCGCTGATCATCGGCTTCGTCCTGTTCAACCTGCTGGTGATCGTCCTGATCGGCGGAGCGGTCTTCATCAGCTGGGACTGGGTCGCCGGACTCCTGTGGTTCCTCGGGAAGGCCTACGTCTTCGTCTTCATCTTCGTCTGGATGCGCGGGACGCTGCCGCGTGTCCGGATCGACCAGCTGATGGGGTTCGCCTGGAAGTGGCTGCTGCCGGCCTCCCTGCTCAACCTCTTCGTGACCGCCCTGGCCCTGCTCGTGGTCGTGCCGCGATGAGCGCCGCATCGGCACCGGCGGCCCCGCGATGATGCGCCTGCCCGGCATCGGGATCGTCAAGGGCATGGGCCTGACGCTGAAGAAGTTCTTCGAGCCGAAGGCGACGATCAAGTACCCAGAGGTGCGCCTCGACGTCCCGCCGAAGTTCCGCGGCCGGCTCCAGCTCCTCTACGACGAGTACGGCACGCTGAAGTGCGAGACCTGCTTCCAGTGCGCCCAGGCCTGTCCGATCGAATGCATCGACATGGGCGGGATCGACACGAAGGGCCGCTACCACATCCACTGGGGCGCGCCCGAGACCTATGGCGAGCGCCGCGAGGAGTCCGCCCTGCGGCGGTCCGGGCGGCCCGTACCGGACGAGGCCTACGCCCACTTCGACCCGATCCACCCGGAGGCCCTCGAGGCGATCCTCGAGCGCTACGACTTCGACCCGAAGCGGATGCTCGAGATCCTCGACGCGACCCAGGCCGAGTACGGCCACCTGCCGGTCGCGGCGCTGAAGCTGATCAGCCAGAGGACCGGCGCCTGGTACGCGATGATCTACGGCACCGCGACCTACTACCGCCACCTCCGGTTCGAGCCGCCGGCCGCCGAGCCGCTCGCCGCCGCGACCGCGGCAGCACGGGCGGGCCGCGAGACGCGCTACCTCGCGGGCCTCGAGGCCTCGCTGTCCGGCCGGGCGCAGGCCTGAGCGGACGGGACGCAGCTCGATGACGACGATCCTCCGGACGCCGCGGTCGTGGCCCGCGATCCTCCTGGCGCGTGGCTCCGCCGACCCCCTCGACCTCGACGCGGCGATCGACGCGGGCGCGTTCGTCGGCCTCGGCCGGGCGATGCACGAGCTCGGCTCGGCGGGCACGATCGCAGCGGTTGCCGCGTCGGGGCTGCGCGGCCGGGGGGGAGCGGGCTTCCCGACCGCCGAGAAGTGGCGCGTCGCGGCGGCTGCGGGTGGCGCCGACGTCGTGGCGCCGGGCACCGGCAGCGGCGATCCCTCGGCCGTGCGACGGGTGGTCGTCGCCAACGGCTACGGCGCCGATCCGTCGTCGCAGACGGATCGCGCGCTCATGGAGCGGAACCCGTACGCGGTCCTCGAGGGCGCGCTGATCGCCGCCTTCGCGATCGGCGCCGACCAGGCGATCATCGCCGTCCGGGCCGAGGCGACAGACGCGATCCGCGCCCTCGAGACGGCGATCGAGCGGATGTTCGCGGCGAACTTCGCCGGCCACGACGTCCTCGGCTCCGGCCACGTGATGGATCTCACGGTCCGGCCGGTCCAGGGCGCCTACATGCTCGGCGAGGAGACCGTGCTGCTCAAGGCCCTCGAGGGCAAGCGCGGCCAGCCGGAGCAGCGGCCGCCGCAGCCCGCCACTCGCGGCCTCTTCGACATGCCGACGGTCGTCCAGAACGTCCAGACTCTCGCCGCAGTCCCGTGGATCCTTGCCAACGGCGCGGAGGCGTTCGCGAAGATCGGCTCGAAGGGCAGCCCCGGCACGATCCTCGTGTCGGTCCGCTCGCCGTCCGGCGCGGGCGTTGCCGAGGTCCCGATCGGAACGCCCCTCCGCGACATCGTCGCGCTCGCCGGCAAGAGCGGCCTCGAGGACCTCAAGGCGCTCCTCGTCGGCGGTCCGTCCGGCGGGATCCTGCCGACGGAGTTCGCCGACACGGCCTACGAGTTCGACGCTCTCCGGGCGGTCGGTGCCCACGTCGGCTCTGGGTCGATCGTGGCCGCCGACAAGCGGGCCTGCGTCGTCGACCTGGCCCGGCTCCTGACCCGGTTCTGCGCCGACGAGGCATGCGGCAAGACGATCCCGTGTCGGATCGGGCTGCGGCGCGTCAGCGAGATCGGCGACCGGATCGCGACCGGCGTCCCGAAGCCCACCGACCTGTACCTCCTGGCCGACCTGTCGAACGACATCGTCGGGTCCGCCCTGTGCGACCACGAGCGCCTGGCGACCCTCCCGTTCGCGAGCGGGATGCGATACTTCCAGTCCGAGCTCGACGACCACATCCTCCGCAGCTCGTGCCCGGCCGGCGTCTGCCGGCCGATCGCGGTCGCCGCGGGCGCAGCCGCCCACTGACGAGACGATGACCGACCTCCTGCCGCGCCCCTACGTCGAAACGAACACGCTCGAGCCGTTCGACGACAGCCTCGCCGAGCGGCTGATCACGACGCAGTCGCCGCAGCGACCGCAGTCGACGGCGCGCATCCGGATCGAGGTCGACGGCCGGGTCGTCGAAGGCTTCGAGGGCCAGACGATCCTCGAGGTCTGCCGCGACAACGGGATCGAGATCCCGACCCTCTGCTACGAGCCGAAGCTGCCGGGCTTCGGGGCGTGCCGGATGTGCGTCGTCGAGGTCGAGGGCGAGGAGCACCCGCCGATCTCCTGCTCGCGGGTGTGCGAGCCGGAGATGAAGGTCCAGACCCAGACGGAGGAGGTCCGCCGCCTCCGCCGGACGAACCTCGAGCTGATCTTCTCGGACCACAATGCCTACTGCCTGCCGCCCTGCCAGAACAAGTGCCCGAGCCACATCGACATCCCGGGCTTCCTGAAGGCCAACGCGGAGGCGAACTTCCGCGAGTCGACCCGGATCTTCAAGCGGACGATCCCGTTCCCGAGCGTCCTCGGCCGGGTCTGTCCGGCGCCGTGCGAGGAGCACTGCCGGCGCGACGAGGTCGACGAGGCGATCGCGATCCGCGACTCGCATCGCTACGCGGGCGACCAGGTCATCAAGAACATGCTCGACGACGGCGAGGACCCGCCGGTCCCGTTCGAGATCCAGGCGAAGAGCGGCCGCAAGGCCGCCGTCATCGGTTCGGGACCGGCCGGCATGGCCGCCGCCTACTACCTCCTGATCGCCGGCCACGACGTCACGGTCTTCGAGCGCGACCCGGCGCCGGGCGGGATGCTCCGCTACGGGATCCCGCAATACCGCCTGCCGAAGGTCGAGGTCCTCGAGGCCGAGTACGAGTCCGTGACCCGCCTCGGCGGGAAGATCGTCTGCAACGCCGGCCTGGGCCGCGACTTCGGGCTCGACGACCTCCAGAACCAGGGCTTCGACGCGGTCCTCGTGGCGATCGGCTGCTACGACACGAACAAGCTCGGCGTCCCGAACGAGGACGCCGCCGAGGTGCTCGACGGCCTCGAGTACCTCCGCACCGCGACGCTCGGGCTCCCGTACCCCGGCCACGCCGGCAAGCGTGTCGTCGTCATCGGCGGCGGGTTCACCTCGATGGACTGCAGCCGGACCTCGATCCGCCAGGGCGCCGCCGAGGTCACGCTCGTCTACCGCCGCGACATGAAGGACATGCCGGCGGCGAACGAGGTCCACGAGGCGATCGAGGAAGGCGTCCAGACGATCTTCCAGGCTGGCCCGACGCGGGTGATCACCGACGCCAGGGGCAAGGTCACCGGGATGGAGTTCATCCGGAACCGGCCGGGCGAGCCGGACGCGTCCGGACGACGCCGACCGGAGCCGGCGCCGGGGACCGAGTTCACGATCCCCTGCGACCGGATCCTGCTCGCGATCGGCCAGGGGCCCGAGCTCGACTGGATCGGGCCGGGCTCGGAAGGGGTCCAGGCCACGAAGAACCGCCGGCTCAAGGCCGATGCGGTCACGTTCCTGACGGACCGCCCCGGCGTGTTCGGAAGCGGCGACGTCCGGGTCGGCGCGGCGACCGTCGTCCAGGCGGTCGCCGAGGGCCGCCGTTCGGCCTACGCGGTCGATGCGTTCCTGAAGGGCCTCGACCTGTCGGCGATCAAGACGCGCCAGCAGCTCGCCGAGCCGCAGCCCGAGTTCCTCTCGATCGTGCCGTTCACGAGCGAGCAGAAGGAGCCGCGCTACCGGCTCAAGGCGATGCCGGCGAGCGTCCGCAACGACAGCTACATCGAGTACGAGATCCCGTACACGCCGGAGGAGGTCATCGCCGAATCGACGCGCTGCCTCCAGTGCACCTGCGAGGCGATCGGGTTCTGCGACCTGCGTCGCCTCGGGATCGAGTACGGGACGACCCTCAAGACGCTCGAGCCGCAGTTCCACCAGGGCGCCGGCTATCGGAGCGTCACCGAGAACCGCTTCACCGGGATCAACCACGACTACATCCGGGACGACTCGCACGCGTTCATCCTTCGCGAGCCGTCGCGCTGCATCGACTGCGGACGCTGCGCGCAGGTCTGCTCGGAGGTCGTCGGCGCGGCCTGCTACGACTTCATGCGGATCGGCTTCGACACGCTCGTCACGACGCCTCTCGACATGAGCCTGAACGACACGCCGTGCGTGTCGTGCGGCCGCTGCGCCGAGACCTGTCCGACCGGCGCGCTGATGCCGAAGCCGCGCGTCCTCCAGAAGTACGACGTGGACGAGAGCCGCTGCATCCTGTGCGGGATCTGCGTCGACGCCTGCCCGTACGACGCCCTTCGCGACGGGGGCGACTTCGAGCTGTCGCACACCTCGCGCGTTGATCCGATGGTCGACCTGATCGCCCTCGCGGCGGTCGACCAGGAGACCGAGATGACCTACATCCGGCGCGAGCGGGACTGGGCGACCCGGGCCGCCGCGGAAGGCAGGCCGGTGGCGCCCACGCGGCTGCTGCCGATGCTGCCCGCCTCCGTCGCAGCGTATGTCGCGAAGGCGATCGGCGACGGCAACGGGCACGACGCGAACGGCAACGGCCACGTCCCCGCCCTGACGGCCGGCCACGGCGCACCGGACGGCGGTGAGCACGCCGGCCACGGACACGGCTGAGCACCGGACGTGCCGATCCCCGACACGATCCCGATCATCGGTCTTCCCTGGAACGACGTCCTCTTCGTGATCCTGTCGGGGACCATGCTCCTGACGGCGCTCCTCGTCGTGACGTTGCGGGACATCATCCGGTGCGGCCTCGCCATGATGGTCTGCTTCGCGGCCCTCGCCGGGCTCTACGTGATGGCGGGCGCCCCGCTCGTGGCCGCCGCCCAGGTCCTCGTCTACATCGGTGCGATCAGCGTCCTGATCCTGTTCGCGATCATGCTCACCCAGACGAAGAGCGCCCCGGCCCGCCTGGTCTTCCAGACCCAGGCCGTTCCCGCGGCCATCGCGGCCGTGATCCTCGTCGTCGTCCTGGTCCTCACGATCGGGGCGACCCAGTGGAGCGGCGTCGGCACCCCCGGCAGCACGCAGACCCCCGACCTCGCGAAGCAGCTGTTCAACGACTGGGTGCTGCCATTCGAGATCGTCGGCGTCCTCCTGCTCGCCGCCGTGATCGGAGGGATCTTCCTCGCGAAGCGCGATCGCGCCTCGACGGACGACGCCGAATGATCCGCGTCATCGTCGGGACCGTCCTCGGGATCGGCTTCGTCGTGGGGCTCGGGCTGATCGGGCTCGCCGCCGGCGGCTCGCGCTCCCTCGACGCCTATCTCGTGCTCGCCAGCCTCCTGTTCGCGATCGGGATGTTCGGGTTCCTGGCCCGCCGCAACGCGATCAGCATGCTGATGTCGATCGAGCTGATGCTGAACGCGGTCAACCTCTCGATCATCGCGTTCGGGAGCTTCGGGGCGTTCGGGACGGCGCCCGGCCCCATCTCGACGGCGTCCGTGATCGCCCTGCTCGTGATGGCCGTAGCCGCCGCCGAGGCGACGGTCGGGCTCGCGATCGTGATCGCGATCTACCGGAACAAGAAGACGCCGCTCGTCGACGAGTACGACGCGATGCGCCAGTGATGGACGCCTGATGTTCGACGTCCTGATCCCCGCGATCATCGCCCTGCCGCTGCTCGGCTTCCTCTTCACGGCGCTTGTCGGACGACGCCTCGGCAAGCGGGCGCACGTCGTCCCGGTCGGCGCGGTCGGGCTGGCCTGGCTGATCGGGATGTGGGTCGTGTTCAACGCCCTGAGCGGCGCGGAGCCGTTCGGCGAGCACGGCTACGGGACGGACTACTACACCTGGATCCCGTCCGGCGACTTCCAGGTCGCCTTCGGGCTCTTCGTCGACAACCTGACGGCGTGCCTGCTGATCGTCGTCCTCACGATCGGCCTGCTCGTCCACATCTACTCGATCGGCTACATGAGCCACGACCCGGGCTACTGGCGGTTCTTCGCCTACCTGAACCTGTTCATGGTCTCGATGCTGCTGCTCGTCCTGGCCAACAACTTCCTCGTCGTGTTCGTCGCCTGGGAGCTGGTCGGGCTGTCGAGCTACCTGCTGATCGGCTTCTGGAAGCACAAGAACACGGCGGCCCTGGCGGCGAAGAAGGCGTTCCTCGTGAACCGCATCGGGGACGTCGGGTTCGCGCTCGGGATCATGGCGATCTTCGTGAGCACCGGGACGCTGAACATCCAGGACTCGATCGCCGGGCTCACGGCGGAGGGAGCGAGCCCGCTGATCCCGATCTGGATCATCGCCCTCCTCGTCTTCGCCGGCGCCGTCGGCAAGAGCGCCCAGTTCCCGCTCCACGTCTGGCTGCCCGACGCGATGGAGGGCCCGACCCCGGTGTCGGCCCTGATCCACGCCGCGACGATGGTCAACGCCGGTGTCTACCTCGTGGCCCGGACGAACCCGATCTTCGCCAGCGCGCCCGACGCGATGGTGATCGTGGCCGCGATCGGGATCTTCACCGCGATCCTCGCCGCCTCGATCGCGATGACCCAGACGGACATCAAGCGGGTCCTCGCCTACTCGACGCTCAGCCAGCTCGGCTACATGTTCGCCGCGCTCGGCGTCGGGGCGTTCACCGCGGCGATCTTCCACCTGATGACCCACGGCTTCTTCAAGGGCCTGCTGTTCCTCGGCTCCGGCTCCGTGATCCACGCGGTCCACGACGAGCAGGACATGCGGAAGATGGGCGGGCTCCGGACGAAGATCCCGCAGACCTACCGGACGATGCTGATCGGGGCGATCGCGATCTCCGGCATTCCGCCGCTCGCGGGCTTCTTCAGCAAGGACGAGATCCTCGGCCAGGCGTTCACGAACAACTTCTACGTCGTCTGGGCGATCGGGATCGTCGTCGCGGTCATGACCGCGTTCTACATGTTCCGGCTGATCGGGATGACGTTCTGGGGCCCGAGCCACGTGGACCCGGCGGTCGAGCCGCACATCCACGAGTCGCCGCCGGTCATGATCGTGCCGCTCTGGCTGCTCGCGATCCCCTCGATCTTCCTCGGCCTGATCCTGTCGTGGCCGGGCCCGCCGCTCGGCCCGCTCTTCGGCTTCCCGACCGGCACGGAAGGCCTCCTGGCCACCTGGCTGGAGCCCGTATTCGCACAGGGCGAGGAGCTCCTCGGCCGGGCGCCCGAGGTCTTCACCTGGCTCGGCGTGGACGGCGCGCTGCTGCTCGTCAGCGTCGCGGTGGCGGTCCTCGGGATGGTCCTGGCATGGCGGCTGTTCGGCGTGGAGCTCGGGCGGATCCGCTGGCGGCCGAACCCCGAGCGCGTCCGGAGCCTGACCGCCCGCGTGCCGTTCCTGTACCGCGCGACGCTGAACAAGTGGTGGTTCGACGACCTGAACCACCTGATCTTCATCGTGATCGGCGGCCGCGTGGCCGCCTTCTTCTGGTGGTTCGACCGGCGGGTCATCGACGACACGGTCAACGACGTGGGGACGGTGACCGTCGACGCCGGCAAGGAGTTGCGCCGGGTCCAGACCGGGCGCGTCCAGAACTACGCACTCGGGATCGCGGTCGGGCTGATCCTGATGGCCGGATCGTTCCTCGTGCTGGCGGCGAGGTAGCGCGGGCGATGAGCATCCCGATCCTGACGATCGTCACGTTCACGCCGCTCATCGGCGCCCTGATCGTCGCGTTCGCGCCGGCCCGGGCCGCGCGGGGCCTCGCCCTCGCGACGAGCCTCGTCGCGTGGCTCGTCTCGCTGCTGCTGGTCATCGGCTTCGACCCGGCGTCACCCCGGCCGTTCCAGTTCGAGGAGCAGGTGCCGTGGATCCCGGTGTTCGGAATCGACTATCAGCTGGGCGTCGACGGCCTGTCGCTGGTCCTCGTCGTCCTCACGACGACCCTCACCTGGATCAGCATCCTCGCCTCGTTCTCGCCGATCAAGGAACGGATCAAGGAGTACATGGTCTCGTTCCTCGTCCTCGAGGTCGGGATGATCGGCGTCTTCGTCGCCCTCGACACGTTCCTCTTCTACATCTTCTGGGAGATCGTCCTGGTCCCGATGTACCTGATCATCGGGATCTGGGGTGGGGCCAACCGGATCTACGCGACGATCAAGTTCGTCCTCTACACGCTGGTCGGCTCGCTGTTGATGCTCGTGGCGATCCTGACCACGGCCTACGCCTACCAGGCCGCCAACAACGGGTCGTGGACGGGCGCGTTCGACGTCGAGAACCTCCGGACGTTCTCGTTCGACCCGACCCTCCAGCTCTTCGCCTTCCTGGCGTTCTTCCTGGCGTTCGCGATCAAGGTCCCGATGTGGCCGTTCCACACGTGGCTGCCGGACGCCCACGTCCAGGCCCCGACGGCGGGCTCCGTGATCCTGGCGGCGATCCTGCTCAAGCTCGGCGCCTACGGGATGATCCGGTTCGCCCTGCCGATGTTCCCGGGGGCCGCCCACACGTTCGCGCCCGCGATCATCGTCCTGAGCCTGATCGCGATCATCTACGGCGCCGTCGTCGCCCTCGTCCAGCCGGACCTGAAGAAGCTCGTTGCGTACAGCTCTGTCTCGCACATGGGCTTCGTCACGCTCGGGATCTTCGTGTTCAACGTCCAGGGCATGGACGGGGCGATCCTCCAGATGGTCAACCACGGCCTGATCACCGGCGCCCTGTTCCTCCTCGTCGGGGTGATCTACGAGCGGACGCACGACCGGACCATCGCGAAGATGGGCGGCCTGGGCGGGAAGGTCCCGATCTACGCGGTCGCGCTCGGGTTCTTCGTCTTCGCCTCGGGCGGGCTGCCCGGCCTCGCCGGCTTCGTCGGAGAGTTCCTCGTCCTCGTCGGCGCGTTCGAGTACTCGCCATGGGTGGCGGCGATCGCCACGGTCTGCATGGTCCTCGCCGCCGCCTACCTCCTGTGGATGTACCAGCGGCTGGTGTTCGGGGAGCTGTCGGAGTTCCTGAAGGGCCTCGGCCACCACCTCACCGACATGACCCCGGTCGAGATCCTGACGCTCGCGCCGCTGGCCGCTTTGACCGTCGTGTTCGGGCTGTTCCCGGGTCTCGTGCTCGATCTCATCCGCGGATCGGTCACGAGCACCCTCGAGGCCGTCGGGCGTGAGGGCCCGATCGCGATCGCGCCGCAGACCGCCCTGATCGCGATCGCGCTCCCGATCCTGTACGTCATCGGGCGCCTGATCTGGGTCGCCCGGATCGACCTGTCCGGCGGCGGTCCGGGCAGCGGCGTCGAGACGACACCCGAGCCGTCCCACGGCGCGTCGCCGAGCCCGGAGGCCGTCGCGTGACGCTGACCGAAGGCGCCGTCATCGCCCCGCTGGTCGCCGCGATCGTCACGGCGCTGGCGGTGCTCGTCGTCGACCTCGTCCTGCCGGGGCGGACGTACGCGGCCATCGGGACCGCGCTCGCGGGGCTCGCGGTCACGGCGGCGATCACGGTCGCGGTCGGGTCGCAGGCGGCGACCCAGCCTGTCGTGGCCTTCGGCGGGGCCTACAAGCTCGACGCGCTCACGACGTTCCTCGACCTGCTGTTCATCTCGATCGTCGCGATGACGATCGTGTTCGCGCCGGACTACCTGGCGCCGCGCCACCTGCCGGTCGCCGAGTTCGCGATCGTCCTCCTGTTCGCGATGACCGGAGCGATGCTGATCTCGGCGTCCGCGGACCTGCTGCTCCTGTTCCTGGGCCTCGAGCTGATGGTCCTCCCGGGCTACATGCTCGCCGGCTACCACAAGAGCGACTCGTACTCGACCGAGGGCGCGATCAAGTACTTCCTCCTCGGCTCGTTCAGCTCGGCGATCTTCCTGTTCGGGCTCGCCTTCGTGTGGGGCCTGACCGGCTCGACCCGGATCGCGACGGTCGGCACGACCCTCGCCCAGGTGGCGTCCGGCCAGGTGCCGTTCAGCCCGGGTCTGGCGATGGGCTTCGCGTTTCTCACGACGGGGGTCGCGTTCAAGATCGCCGCCGTGCCGTTCCACTACTGGACGCCGGACGCGTACCAGGGATCGCCGACCCCGGTCACGGGCTACCTGTCAGTCGGCCCGAAGGTCGGGGCGTTCGCCCTGATCCTGCGCCTGTTCGTCGAGGCGCTCGGGTCGATGAAGGCCGACTGGCTGCCCGTCGTCGTCGTCCTCGCGGCGGCGACGATGACCCTCGGCAACCTCGTCGCGCTGACCCAGGACAACGTGAAGCGGATGCTCGCGTACAGCTCGATCGCCCACACCGGCTACATGCTGGTCGGGCTCGCGGCGTACGCCGGAGGCCAGGCGGACGGCATCGACGGGCTGCTCTTCTACGCGGCGGCCTACTCGTTCATGAACCTCGGCGCCTTCGCGATCATCGCGGCACTCCAGAAGCGGGCCGGCACGACCTCGTCGCTGACGACGTTCGCCGGGCTCGTCCGGCGGGAGCCCGCGCTCACCTTCCTGATGACGCTGTTCCTGCTGTCACTGATCGGGATCCCGCCGACCGCGGGCTTCTTCGCCAAGGTCCTGATCATCATCCCGGCCGTCCAGGCGGGCGGCTGGGTCGCGTTCCTCGCCGTCCTCGTCGTCCTGAACGCCGCCGCTGCCGCGTTCTACTACCTCCGCGTCATCGTCTACATGTTCATGCGCGATCCGGTCAGCGACGCCCCGAAGCTGACCCACGGCCGGCTGTTGTGGGGCGGGCTCGCGGTCGCGACCGCCCTGACGATCATCCTCGGGCTCGTCCCGCAGGTGCTCTTCGGGATCATCGACCAAGCGACGAAGGCGATCGCCGGGTAGCTGGCGGTCCCGGTTCCGTCCCGCGCCGTCCCGCGCCGTCCCGCGCCGTCCCGCGCCGTCCCGCGCCGTCCCGCGCCGTCCCGGACGTTGCGGATTGCCGCCCAGGATCGCAGTACGCACCGGGCAGCGGCCGGCGAAGCCTCAAAGCCGATGCGCGTTAGCCGTCAGCGGCTAATGGTCGCCCCAGAAGAGTAGTGACGGGGTCGGATCGGTGCGGAAGGCGAACCACGGTGACATTGCGCAAGATCCGGGAGCGACGGGTGCCGCGCCGGAGCCGTTGAGCAGCGCGAACTCGTCGACACACGCCTGGGGGGTCGTCGGCATGAAGTCGAGCCAGACGGGCTTGCCCTAGAGGTTCGCGAGATCGATCGTTCCACCGCCGACCCGGGGCAGGCTGAGCGGCGGCGCCGGCTGGCCGACCTGGAAGCCGGCCCGGGCGGCGTCGCGGCTCGCCGCCGAAGGCCCGGCCGAGCCACCGGGTGAGCCGGCGGCCGACGCGGACGGCTCGATCGACGGCGAGGCGCTGGCAGACGGCGCCACGACCGACGGCGACGCGCTCGCGGACGGGGCCACGACCACCGACGGCGAGGCGCTGGCAGACGGCGCCACGACCGACGGCGACGCGCTCGCGGACGCGGACGGCGACGGTGTCGGGCGCAGCCCGACGGGATCCGGGCCGACGAAGACGAACGCCGCGAGGACGCCGGCCGCGACGAGCACGCCGACGAGCAGGCCGGCGAGGATCGCCAGGACGGATCTCATGCGCCGGGAGGGTACCAGTACCGACGAGCCGGAGGCGGCCGATGCTGCTCGCTGATAGGATGCCGCTCCCGTGAGCACCGTCGGCCGGACCTTCCGCGATCGCCTGCTGCCGGCGATCCTGACGGCCGCCGGCGTCACCCTGATCGCCGCAGGCCTGCTGAGCTACACGGGCAACGCCTCGGCCGCCGACCCCGACGCCTCGGCGGCCCCGACCGTCGTCACCGCCGACCCGTCCGACGACCTGGCGCTGCCCACCCTGCCTCCACCGGGAGCGTCGCCGCCCATCACGACGCTCCCGTCGGCGAGCCCGAACCCGAAGCGGGTCGCGACCCGCGTCGTCGTCGAGGCCCTCGGGATCGACCTCCCGATCATCAAGCCGCGCGGCGGCTCGACCACGTACCCCGCCTGCAACGTCGCGATGTACCTCGTCGACAACCGCCTCGGTCAGCCCGGTTCCGGCAAGGCGACCTACCTCTACGCCCACGCCCGTGACGGGATGTTCGGCCCGATCTACGAGCGGGCGATCCAGAAGCAGCACGGCGGCCCGAAGTCGATGGTCGGGATGATCGTCCAGGTCTTCACGAACGACGACCAGATGTTCGAGTACCAGATCACGAAGGTCCTGCTCCACCAGCTGACGCTGGACGCGCCGCTCGCCGCGAAGGACGACCAGCTCTGGCTCCAGACGTCCGAAGGGCCCAAGGGCACGCCGGGCAAGACGCAGATCGTGGCGGAACCGCTGCTGACTCTGCCGGCCGATCACAAGACCGCCAACCCGACGCCGCATCCCGTCGTCTGCGGCTGATCGACCGCGGCGGGTCGCGGGCGCGCCTCAGATCCAGTCGATCCGGTGGAGGATCGCCGCCGCGCCGAACGCGACGAGGAGCACGAAGCCGGTGACGAGCCAGAACCCGGTCGCCTCGCCGCCGTTGAACGCGGCACCGGCCTCGCTCATCCCGAAGATCCCCGCGACCGCGCCGATCCCGGCGAGGATCACGGTCACGCCCGTCAGCCGCTTCATGATCCGCGACAGGTCGTTGTTCACGATCGAGACGTAGATGTCCAACGTGCCGGCAATGAGGTCCCGGTCGTTGTCGAGCTCGTCGGTCACCCGGATCAGGTGGTCGTAGACGTCACGGAAGTAGACGATGTGCCGCGGGTCGATCGCGACAATGTCGCGGTTCGTCAGCTGGGCGAACACCTCGCGGGCCGGCGAGGTGGCGCGACGGAGCGTCGTGAGCTCGCGCTTCAGCGCGAACAGCCGCTGGAGCGTCCAGTCCGAGGCCGTCTCGACGACCCGGTCCTGGAGCTCGTCGATGTCGTCGCCGATCTTGTCGAGGACGGGGAAATAGGCGTCAACGATCGTGTCGGCCAGGGCATACAGGAGGAAGTCGGGCCCCTTCTGGAGCGCCTTGTCGACGCCGAACCGGAGCGACGCGGTCTTCGATTTGCCGAGCGACCCGTCGTGGACCGTGAGCAGGTACTGCCGCCCCAGGACGAAGTCGATCTCGGACGCCATCGCCTCGCCCTGATAGTCGAGGGCGAACAGGACGATGTGGACCACGTCCTCGTCGAACGTCTCGACCTTCGAGCGCTCGTTCCGCTCGTAGATGTCCTCGGCGATCAACGGGTGCAGACCCAGGGCGTCGGCGACGATCTTGATCTCGTCCTGGCTCGGCGAGGCGAGATCGATCCAGAGGCGGTTCTCCGGGTCTGCAACCAGCCCCGCGATGTCCGCGACGTCGGTCGAGTGGCTCGCTGCGCCGTCCTGGCAGGAGACGATCCGGACGGATCCCGGCTCGCCCGCGCCCATGTCCTGCCCCGAGTCACCCGCATCCGCGGCCGGCTGGGCGACCTCAGAGGGCGATCGGCGCTTCGAGCTCGTCTCGACCATCTGGCCCCGCGCTGCCTCCCGCTCCGGGCGCGGCGCCCGCGTCGATCGCGGTCCGCCCGGTCGTGAGTCTACGCGTCCGGCCTCCGAGCGCGAGACCCGGCGGGATCGCGACGACCGTCACGATCCCGGCGACGAGGAAGATCCCGACGAGGATGGCAGAGGCCTCCCGAGCCGCCCAGCCCTCGAGCGCCTCGACGACCAGCGCGTCGCGGAGGTCGTGGTCGCGGAGCTCGGCCGGGACGACGTCGCGCCAGCCCTCCGGGTTGGCTGCGGCGAACAGGTTGGCGTAGAGCCGGTCGATCTGGGTGGAGCCGTAGGCCGTGAGGATCGACACGCCGATCGCCATCCCGATCATCCGCGAGACCGTGACGATCGCGCTGGCCATCCCGAAGGACGCGCGGCCCGCGGATTCGACGGCCGCGGTGCTCCGCGGCGTGACCGTCAGCCCGAAGCCGAGACCGTAGGCGCCGAGCGTCAGCCCGACCGTCGTGATCTGGACGGCCGGGGTCCAGCGCGACATCAGGCCGAGCGTTGCCGCGGAGAGGACGAGCCCGATGAGGGTGACAACGCGGAGCGACAGGGTCCGGACGGCGAAGCCGCTGACGAGCGCCCCGACCGCCGTCGCCGCCGCCAGGGCACCGAGCGCCAGCCGCTGGTCGTCCGGTCCGCCGTACAGGACGCGGTCGACGAACACCGTGCCGCCGATGATCGCGGTCGCGAAGGCGAACCCCGTGAGGAGCGAGACGAGCGCGGCGGAGCTGAACGTCACGCTCCGGAACAGCCGCGGATCGAGGAACGGGTCCGGGCGACGGAGGCCCCGGACGACCGTGATGAGGACGCCGGCCACGCCGATCGCTGCCAGCACCAGCCCGACGAGGACTGGGTCCGGACCACCGAGGTCCGACACTCCGATCAGAGTGACGGCGCCAAGCCCCGCCGCGAGGGCGACGCTCCAGATCACCGCCCCGACGATGTCGATGGGAACATGGCGACGCGGTGTCTCCCAGCCGCTCGATGCCGCCCAGGCGATGAGCAGGGCCGCGATCCCGATCGGGACGTTGACGTAGAAGACCCAGCGCCAGGACGGCGCCAGCGCGTCGTGGAGGGCGGTCCCGTCGCCGATCCCGACGCGGGCGAGCGCGGCCGTCACGTCGAGGCCGAGGATCGCCGCGCCGAGGAACGGCCCGACGGCCATCCCGAGGAAGGTCAGCGCGCCGATGATCCCGAGCGCCCGCGGTCGGTCGTCCCCGTCGAACAGGTGCGAGGCGGCCGCGGTCCCGACCGGGACGAGGATCCCGCCGCCGATCCCCTGGACGATCCGGCCCGCGATCAGCTCGTCGATCGACTGGGCCCGGCCGGCCACGAGCGACCCCAGGATGAACACGACGAGCGCCGACAGGAACAACCGCCGGGCGCCCCAGACGTCCGCCAGCCTGCCCGCCAGCGGCATCGCCACGACGTACGCGAGGAGGTAGCCCGTCACGATCCACGACGCGTGGCGGAGCTCGGCGAACGCCGGCTTGCCGATCTGGTCGGTGACCGCGAGGTCGAGCAGGATCGACGGCAGCGCGGTCGCGGTGATCAGGAGCTCCAGACCGGCGAGGAACACGCCGATCCCGAAGACGGCAAGGAGGCTCCACGCGTTGAACCGACTCACCGACGGAGGGTACACGCGGGGTTGACATCGGAGCCGGGCCGCGAATAGCATCAGCGGCGATTGATATAAACCGTCGTTGATGCGACGGCGATCACCGAGGTCCCCACTCCTGAGCCCTTCGCGCGCGCACGTTCGCAGCACGATCGCCAACGCCGTCGTCCAGCCGGACGAGCTCCGCGACCTGCGGCTCGTCCACAAGGCCCTCGCCGACGTGAACCGCCTCCGGATCGTGCGCGTCCTCGCGAGCGCCGAGGCGACCGTGGCCGAGCTCGTGGCGACGGTCGGCCTGTCCCAGCCGCTCGTCTCGTGGCATGTCGGCCGGCTGCGCGCGGCGGGCCTCGTGACGACCCGGCGGCTCGGCCGTGAGACGTTCTGCCGGCTCCGACCGGAGGCATTCGCGGAGTTCGAGGATCGTCAGGCGATCGTGCTCGGGCTCGGCGGCGCCGGCCACGAGAAGGCCGCGTCGTGAGCGGCTCGATGATCAGCCCGGAGACACGGGCACGCGTCCGCGGCCTCGCCGTCCCCATCGCCCTGGCCTTCGGCAAGGTCGGCCTGACCCCGAACGCGCTGACCCTGATCGGGTTCGCGATCGCCGTGATCGCCGCCCTCGCGGCGGCCGGCCAGAGCTGGTTCGTGGCCGGCCTGCTCGTCGTGGTCGGCGGGGTCTTCGACCTGTTCGACGGGGCCCTCGCCCGCGCGACCGGCAAGGCGTCACGGCTCGGCGCCTTCATGGACTCCGTGTTCGACCGTTGGGGCGAAGGGATCATCTACATCGGGATCGTCGCCGGCTGCGTCTTCGCCGACTTCGACCCGGGCGTGATCCTCGCCGCCGCCGCGATGTCCTCCGCCTTCATGGTCAGCTATGCGCGGTCGAAATCCGAGGGTCTCGGGTTCACCAAGGGCAGCGGCATGGCCGAGGTCGGGCTGGCACCGCGCGAGGTCCGGATCGTGATCCTGACCGCCGGGCTGATCCTGACCGCGATCCTGGGCGGGACCTCCGTGGCCGATACGGGGTCGGCCGACGTCACGTGGACGCTCGGCCGGCCGGTGCTCGCCCTCTGCCTCGGCCTCATCGCGGTCCTCGCCACGATCACCACCATCCAGCGAATCCTCGTCGTCATCCGCCAGCCGGCCGTCCCCCCGACAACCGGCCCAGCCACTCCAGGAGGAGACCAGCACTCGTGAGCACGAACGGAAGCAACGGCGCCGGGACGAACGGCCACAAGCCGGGCAAGAAGATCCGGGTCGCCATCGTCGGCGTCGGCAACTGCGCGAGCAGCCTCGTCCAGGGCCGCTCCTACTACGAGAACGCCAAGGACGACGAGTTCGTGCCCGGGCTGATGCACGTCAATCTCGGCGGCTACCACATCCGGGACATCGAGTTCGTCGCCGCGTTCGACATCGACAAGAACAAGGTCGGCAAGGACCTCGGGGAGGCGATCTACCAGAAGCCGAACAACACGTTCGTCTTCCAGCAGGTCCCGACACTCGGCGTCAAGGTCGAGCGGGGGATGACCCACGACGGGCTCGGCAAGTACCTGAGCCAGATCATCGAGAAGGCCCCCGGCCCGACGGCCGACGTCGTCGGGATCCTCAGGGAGCGCAAGGTCGACGTCGTCGTGTCGTACCTCCCGGTCGGCTCCGAGGAAGCGACGAAGTGGTACGTCGAACAAGCCCTCCGCGCCGGCGTCGGGTTCATCAACGCGATCCCCGTCTTCATCGGCCGTGAGCCGTACTGGCAGCGCCGGTTCGCCGAGGAGGGTCTTCCGGTCATCGGCGACGACATCAAGAGCCAGGTCGGCGCGACGATCAGCCACCGCGTGCTGACCCGCCTGTTCATGGACCGCGGCGTCCGGCTCGACCGGACCTACCAGCTGAACTTCGGCGGCAACACCGACTTCCTGAACATGCTCGAGCGGGAGCGGCTGGAGTCGAAGAAGATCTCGAAGACGAACGCCGTCACCTCGATGCTCGACTACGACATGGACCCGGACAACGTCCACGTCGGCCCGTCGGATCACGTGCCGTGGCTCCAGGACCGGAAGTGGTGCTACATCCGGATGGAGGGCACGACCTACGGCGACGTCCCGCTCAATGCCGAGCTCAAGCTCGAGGTCTGGGACAGCCCGAACAGCGCCGGGGTGATCACCGACGCGATCCGCTGCGTGAAGCTGGGCCTGGATCGCGGTCTGAAGGGCACGCTCGTCGCTCCGTCGAGCTACTTCATGAAAAGCCCGCCGATCCAGATCCACGACGACATCGCCCGGACCCGGGTCGAGGCATTCATCCGGGGCGACGACAACGAGACGCTCGTGGGCACCGAGAACCTGACGAAGGCGCAGCTCAAGAAGCTTGCCTCCGCGGTGCCCGTCGCATCGGCCGCGAAGAAGGCGGCCGCCGCAGCGCGCTAGGGATGGCCGCCGGCAAGGGCCTCGAAGCCCCTCACAAGCGTCGGGAGCAAGGGCCCCGGGTCCTCGAGAAGGCGGCCGTCACGGCGTACGCCGCGGCCGTCTGGATCGTCGCTCACGTTCCCGCCGGACTGGCCGCCTGGGTCATCGGGACCGGCAGCCAGGCGGGCTACCTCCTGTGGCCCGCGAAGCGGCGCTGGTCGAACGCGAACTTCTCGAAGGTCGCCGGCCTGCCGCCCGACGACCGGAAGGTCCGGACGCTGGCGCTGGGCGCCTATCGCGAATACGCCCGGTACCTCGTCGAGGTGATGCGGCTGGAGTCGCTCTCGCCGGACGAGGCCGTCTCTCGCGTCGTCCAGACGGACCTCGACCAGATCAACGACTTCTGGCAGTCGTCACCCGGCGGGTTGATCTTCGCCCTGGGCCACGTCGGCAACAACGAGGCCGTCGCCGCAGGCGTCGCCAACCGCGGCTGGCCGATCAGCGTCGTCGCCGACGACTCCACCTTTCCCGAGATGTTCGACCGGTTCACGAGGCTCCGCGAGGCCTGGGGCGTCCACGTGATCCCCTGGCGCAACCTGCGCGAGATCTACGCCGTCCTGCGGCGGAGGGAGATGCTCGCGCTCCTCATCGACTGGGGCTACCGCTCCGACGGAGTACCGGTCCGGCTCTTCGGCGAATGGACGACGTTGCCGGCCGGTCCGGCGACGCTGGCCGCGAAGACGAGCTCCCTGATCCTCCCGGTCGCGATCCGGCGAGCGGCCGACGGGGTGTTCCACATCGGGTTCTCGCCGCTGATCTCGGTGCCGTCCTCGTCCGACGCGGACGTGGCCCGGGCGACCCAGCAGATCGCCGACGCCCTCGAGGCGACGATCGCCGCGGCGCCGCAGCAGTGGTACAGCTTCAAGCCGATGTGGCCGTCGACCGCCGAGGAGGCGGCCGAGCTGGAGGCGCGCGCCCAGCGGATGCTGGGTGGGAAGCCGCTGACGACGCCCGAGGAACCCGGCGCTTCCGACGGGTCCGACCGCCTCGAGGCCGACCCACCGACGCACGCGCAGCCGAGCGGCCGAGGCGACGCGGAGCTCGCGCCGTCGTGATCGGCGCCGGGACCGCGGGCGAGCCGCGCCGGCGGGGCACCTTCAGTCAGCGAGCCCGGGTCACTCTCCTGCGCGGCGTGTCGTGGCTCGCCTGCCATGCCCCGGATCGCGTCGGCGTCGGCGTCGCCGACCTGGTGGGAGGCCTGTGGTACCGGTTCGCGCCACGTCGCGCGGCCCAGGCGCGGGCCAACTTCGCCCGCGTGGCCGCCGAGCTGGATCGCCGCGAGCGCGGTCCCGCCCGGGCCCGCGCCGCGGCCCACGATCCGCGCGAGCTGGAGCGTCTCGTCCGGCTCGCGTTCCGTCACGACGCCCGCTACTACCTCGAGATCCTGCGGACGCCGAGCCTGACGCCGGTCTTCCTCGAGACGCGCGTCGACATCGATACGCCCCAGACGGTCGAGGCGGCCTTCGCGGGCGGCCCGGTGATCTTCGCGTCCGCGCACTTCGGGCCGATCGAGCTGCCGGCCCTGTACCTCGCTCATCGATCCGGGCGACCATTCGTCGCGCCGATGGAGACAGTCGACGACCCGCCCCTCCAGGCGTGGTTCGAGGAGACCCGAGGCTCGCTCGGCGTCCGGATCGTGGGCCTGCGCGCGGCTCGACGGGAGCTCCTGACCGCCCTTCGCGCCGGCGGCTACGTCGGGATCGTGGCCGATCGCGACATTGCCGGCGGCGGCATCGAGGTGCCGTTCTTCGGCGCGCCGGCACCGTTCCCGATCGGCCCGGGCCTCCTGGCGATCGAGTCCGGGGCGCGGATCGCCGCCACCGGCGTCCGGCGACTCGACAACGGCCGGGTGGCGGGGCGGGTCATCCTGATCGAGGCCGCCCCGGAGAGCAGCGGCACGCGCCGCGAGCGGATCGCGTCGACGCTGACGTCCCTCGCCGCCGCCTTCGAGGAGCTGATCACCGATGCCCCCGAGCAATGGACCGGCGCGTTCTTCTCGATCTGGCCGGACCTGGCCGCCGTCGACGGCCAGCTCGAGTCGACGCGAGGCGGGTCCGGGGCGTCGAAGGCGGCCGCCAGATGACCGATCGCCTCGGCCGGGCCGATCTCCACATCCACAGCCTTGCGTCCGACGGCGTCGACGGGATCCCGGCGATCCTCGATCACGTCGAGCGGAACACGACCCTCGACGTGATCGCCGTCACCGACCACGAGCGGATCGACGCGGCGGTCGCTGCCCGGACGATGGCCCGCGAGCTGGGCCACCGCGCCGACGTGGTGGTCGGCGAGGAGATCTCCACGCTCGGCGGCCACCTCCTGGCCCTGTTCCTCGAGGAGCGGATCCGGCCCCTCCGGAGCCTCCGCTCGACGATCGCCGCGGTCCACGAGCAGGGCGGTCTCGCGATCCCGGCCCATCCGCTCGTCCCGTATCCGCTGTGCGCCCAGGGCTGGGTCCTCCGCCGGCTCCTGGCCGATGACGACCCGAGCGTCCGGCCCGACGCCATCGAGGCGTTCAACCCGACGATGTTCGGCCGGCCGATGCACGGGCGGGTCGTCCGGTTCGCCGCCGAGCACGACGTCCCGACCGTCGGCGCCAGCGACAGCCACGCCGCGGCGACCATCGGGACGGGTTGGACGACATTCCCGGGCCGATCGGCTGCGGACCTGCGGGCGGCGATCGAAACCGGTCGGACGCACCATCACGGCTCGTTCCACGGGACCGCGGGCCAGGTCTCGATGTTCGGCCGGCAGCTCCGGAAGTACTCGCGCGATGCGCGGGACGTGGTCGGGGGCAAGGTCCGCCGGGACGGCACGGGGCGCGATCTCGGCTACCCGGGCGGGCGGCAGCGGCCGCCGCGCTTCGACGAGACGTGGCAGGGCAACCTCGCGGAGTCCGGCGCGACGGCGGAGAATCGCGGGCGATGAAGGTCGGGCTCGTCACGCCGTACGTCTACCCGCTGCCCGGTGGCGTGACCCAGCACGTCCGATACCTGTACGAGAACCTCCGCCTGCGCGGCCACGACGTCCGGATCCTGACGTCGTCGCACGGCCTGCAGCGCGCATCGGAGGGCGACGTCATCCGGATCGGCAAGGGCTTCTCGATGCCGGTCAACGGCTCGGTCGGGACGATCACCCTCTCGCCGCGGTTCGTGTCCCAGGTCCGCGACGTGCTCGAACGGGAGCAGTTCGACCTGCTCCACTTCCACGAGCCGTTCGTGCCGTTCCTGTCGCCGATCATTCTCCGGCTCTCGACGAGCGTGAACGTGGCGACCTTCCACGCGTATGGCGGGTTCTCGCCGTCCTACGAGTTCGGGAGGCGGGCGATGCGCGGCTACGCCGACCGGCTCCACGGTCGGATCGCTGTCAGCAGCGCCGCGAAGCACTTCATCGAGCGCTACTTCCCGGGCGACTACAAGGTCATCCCGAACGGCGTCGACATCGACCGCTTCCAGCGGGCAGTCCCGCTGGCACGTTGGCAGGACGGGACCCGCAACATCCTGTTCGTCGGCCGGTTCGAGCCTCGGAAGGGCCTCCTCGACCTGCTGAAGGCCTATCGGATCCTCCGGAAGACCGGCTGCGATTGCCGGGTGCTCGTCGTCGGCTCCGGGCCGCTCGCTCGCGAGGCGCGCCGCTATGTCGCGACCCGCCGGCTGAAGGGCGTCGAGTTCCTCGGCCGGGTGAGCGACGAGGAGAAGGCGCAGCTCTTCCGGACGGCCGACGTCTACGTCTCGCCGGCGACCGGCGGTGAGTCGTTCGGGATCGTCCTTCTCGAGGCGATGGCGTCGGGCACGGCGATCGTCGCATCGGACATCCACGGCTACAAGGGCGTCGTCCGGCGCGGCCGGGAGGCCCTCCTCGTGCCGCCCCGGGAGCCGAAGGCCATCGCCGGGGCCGTCGCGCGCCTGCTCCGCGACGACGAGGAGCGGCAGGCGATGGCCGCCGCGGGCCGCCTCCGGGCAGAGGAGTTCAGCTGGCCCCGGGTGACCGCCAAGGTCGACGACTTCTACGGCGTCGTGATCCGCCGCCTCGCGGCGCGCGGTGAGCTGCCGCCGGGCTTCCACGCGCCGGTCCCGCCATCGCCCCGAGTGGCGCTGCGCGAGGCGGCAACGACGATCCCGTCGGTCGACGGTTCGGGCGGGAACGGCGCGTTGCGGCCGCCCGACGAATCGTCACCGGACCCAGTCGGCTCGGCAGGCGATCCCGGCGGAGCCTGACGGCAATCCGACCCGGGGCCGCTGGGCTCAGGGCCCGAGCGAACCGCCGCCGGCACCCCCGGTCGCGCCACCCGCCGGCCCGAGGTCGTATCGATCGCCGTCGCTCGCCCGCTGCTCGGCGAGCGCCAGCCGCCAGACCCAGGTCGAATACGCGACGACGAGGCAAAGGAAGACCATCGCGCCGCCGAGCATCAGCGGCACCGGTCCGAAGAGGTGGATCGGGACGTTGCCCGCGACGTTGTTCACGGGGAACTGGAACGCATACAGGTAGGTCGGGAGCACCCCCTGGTAGACGTTGGCGATCGCCGTCGGCAGCGGCAGGGCGCTGATGTTCGGGTACACCACGACGAACCAGCCGACGATCGCGACGACGGCTCCGACCACGAACCGACGCGCGTCGCGGGCGGTCGCGACGAAGGCGGCGATCGCCACCGCGGGCAGGGCGAGGATGATCGCGACGGGCTCGACCGGGATCCGATCGAGGGTGATGAGCGGTACGTCCGGGACGAACAGCCGGACGGCGATCGTCAGGAGGATCGCGGCGCCGGCGGTCACGACGAGCGGCACCAGCGCGGCGCTGTCCGGGTTGCCCTCCGTGCTCTCGAGGGGATCACGAGCGGCCAGCCGGGCGAGCTGGCGGAGCACGACGAGGACGGCGACCCCGACGACGGCCGCCATCGCGAGGGTCTGGGCGGTCAGCAGGAACTGGGGGATGATCGGCGGGCAGGCCTGCGATCCCGGATTCGCCTTCGTGACGCCGACGGCCGCGCACAGGGGCCGGTCGAGGACCCAGAAGATCGCCGGGCCGATGATCGCCACCGCCGCCGTCAGGCGGGCCATGAGCCACGTTCGGCGCGAGGCGCCGTGCCACAGCTCCGCGAGGAAGTAGGCGAGCGCGAGGAACAGGAACGGCAGGCTCGTGTAGTAGTGGTACTGGAACGCGGCCCGGTCGATCCGCGCCCAGGCGACCCACTGGCAGGCGAATCCGATCGTCACGAGGGCCAGGGCGAGGCTCCGCCGGCTGAACGCCTGCCATGCCGCGAATGCCATCGCCGGCAGGCCGAGCCACCAGACGACGAGATTGCCGGCGTCGTAGATCGCGGACGTCGTGTTGCCGGCGAGGCCCTCCTGGTAGAACCACACCGGCTTCAGGTCGAACAGCCAGGCCCACCACGGCGATGACGCGGCGTGCGGGGCGGTCAGGTTGTTGTGGTACGCGTACATCGCGCCGGTCAGGTCGATCAGGGACTGGCCCGTGTGCCCGTCCGGCCAGTTCCCGAAGATCCGGTGGTTCTCGATGAACGCCCACGGCAGGTACGACGCGACATAGATCGCGAGCGGCACCGCGAGCAGGCTGATCACCATCCAGACGACCGGCAGGCCGAGCTGGGCGCCGGGCCGGAGCCACGCCGCCGACGGCGCGGGCGACGGCTGGGGAAGGAGCGCGGCCGGATCGTCGGGGGCGGGCAGCGGGGCCAACGGGCCGAAGCCGAGCCGCGCCGCGATCGCGAACGACGCCCACGCGATCGGCCCGAGGAGGAACAGCCCGATCGCGGCGGCCATCGGGGTGGTCACGAACGAGCCGAGGCCCGTCGCGGTCGACGTCGCCGGTGGTGTGGCGTGGCCGGTCGCGATCAGGGCGAGGATCGCGATCCCGCCGAGGACGATCGGCGCGCCGACGGCGAACCGGATCTCGTCGAGGGACCAGGCGATCGGGTGGGCGACGTTGGCGACGACCGCAATCACCGTCAGGCCGACCATGATCGCGACGAACGGCAGGTTGCCGAACCCGGTGCCGGCCGGGACGTTGATCGCGAGATAGCCGAGCCCCGCCGTCATCCCGATCAGTGCCAGGATCGTCACGAGCCGGCCGAGGGCGCTCCTCGCCAGGATCAGCAGCGCGATCCCGCCCAGGGCATACAGGGCGACCCACTTCGACGCCAGGCCCAGGCCAAGGATCACGCCGATCACCGGCATCAGGACCCAGAACGCCCCGCGGAAGCGCGCCGTGCCCATCCACAGGGCCGCGAAGACCGTGTACGCGGCGACGATCGCGAGGCCGACGTAGGCGTCGTTCATCCCGATCCGCGACTGGACGAAGAACATGCCGTCGGCCACGGCGATGACCGCCACCAGTACGCCGACCGACCGCCGCCGGAACAGGATCCGGGCGAGCAGGAACAGGAACCCGGCCATCGCGGCCCCGGCGAGGACGCCCGGCAGGCGCCAGGCGAACTCGTGCTCGCCGACGTCGACGCTGGCGACCTCGCCTGTCGGGGAGAACGTGAGGATCTGCTCGCGATCGTCGGTCGGGGTGTCGCGCTGCGCGTCCATGACCCACGCCGACGGGTCGAACGGCAGCGCCGCGTCGGCGTAGACCGCCTGCGCGTGGGGCTCGATCACGTAGACCGTGGACGACGACCCGTCGGGCGTCCGGCCGAGGACGTGGGCCATCTCGGTCGCGTCGTCCCACAGGACCCGACTGACGGGCCCTGGCATCGCCATCGAGTCGACGAGCACCGGGCCATTCTTCGCGCCGTCGCCGCCGGTCGCGACGAGGGCGATCCGGCCGGCCTCGTGGACGGCAGGGTCGGGGTCCGTGGCGACGTAGAGACATCCAGTGCATGGCGGCGAGTCGACGGTCGTGAGTGCCAGGCCGTGGGCCGGGGCGCCGACGTCGACGGTGTTCACGAGCTCGCCCGTGGACGGATCGATCAGCTCGACCCCGTTCGCGTCGGCCACGGCGACCAGCGGGGTCGTGTCGATCTGCAGCCCGGCCAGCCGCCCGTCGTCGATGGCCTTCTGGACGTTCGCGCGCTGGTCCCCGTCCTCGATCCGGGCGACGACCGCCCGATCCTCGGTGGTGCCGAGACGTGTCTCGTAGGTCGCGGCATCGCCGCCCAGGATCGAGACCAGCGCGCCGGCCGCCGCGGCCGGGTCGGGGACGGCATCGGGTCCGCTGGTGGCCACGACCGGCGCGGTTCCGCCGGGCGCCATGTCGCCTGCCGCCTCGAGCTGGACGGTGCCTCGAACCTCCGCCGTGCCCGCGTCCAGCGTGATCAACCGGTCGTCGGTCGTCTCGACGAGGAGCGCGCCACCGTCCGGCGCCACGAAGAGCTTCCTGACCGCCCCGTCGACCTGGGCGAACGCCACGGCATCGGGGGCGACCGCCGCGCTCCGGAGCGACCGGACGGTGTCGAGCGCCGCAAGGTCGATCGTGACGATGCTCCCGTTGTCGCCGCCGACGAACAGGCGGAGCCCGTCGGCGTCGACGGCGACTGCCCGGGCGCCGTCGACCGGGATCGTCGCGAGGAGGGCCCGCGTCGCGAGGTCGTAGGAGCGGACCTGGGACCCGGTCGCGACGTCGACGCGGTCGCCGCCGCGGTCCGCCCCGAATGCCGGATCGGTCTGGCGTGGCTCGAGCGCGGCATCCAGGACCGGGACCCCGAGGTTCGCGGTCGCCGTGACCCGGTCGTCGCCCCAGGCGACGAGGCCGCCGGCCATCGCGTACTTCGCGAGGTGGGGATGGGTCCACTCGTAGATCTCGTGGCTGATCCCGTAGCGCCAGTCCTGGAGGAACTCGGTGGCGGTCCGGGCGTGATAGACCTCGTCGAAATGCATCTGGTACGGCTCGCCGAGGCGGAACATCCGGATGCCGAGGACCGAGACGACGAGAACGACGAGGATCCACAGGTCGAGCTTGTCGAGCCGTCCGCCCGACTCGCGGTCGAGCTCCTTCGACCGGTCGGCGCGGACCGGCCGCTCCTCGAGCCGGGCCCGGAACCAGCCGATCGGTCCGAGCTCGACGAGCGACGGCGACGCGCTCCAGGTGGGCATCGGTGCCACGAACGCCGGCGCGGCCGTCAGCGCCGCGCCGGAGCCGACCGCGACCGGCGCTCCTGCCCGCCAGCCGCCCGCGCCGGCCGCGGGTCCGGGCGGCGCCAGCCCCGTCTCCGCCTCTTCGTCGACCCAGTCGTCCTCGTCGAGCTCGGCGCCGAGGTCGACCTCGTCGGCCAGGGCACGCTGAGCCGATGGCCGGAGCTGGGCGAAGACCCAGAGCGACGCGGCGAATGCCGTCAGGGCGAGGAACGTCACCCCCTCCCGCGAGCGGATCGACTCGCCGATCCCCAGCCAGTCCTGGATCCCGGGGTTGTCCGTGTAGAGGGTCGTGAGGACGACGTACATGTTCAGGAACGTCGTCGCCGAGAGGACGATGTAGGCGATCCGCCAGCGGATCGAGACCCCCGCGAGGATCGCCCCGATCGCGACGAAGGGGTAGAGGTACCGCTCGTGGACCCGGGTCGGCAGGATGAAGAAGGCGACGGCCAGGATCGCGAGCCCGGTGAGGATCGTCAGCGGTGTCGGCCGGCGGAAGACGGCGATCCCGACGATCACGAACGCGGCGACGAGCAGCGCCGCCCCGACGTAGACGGCCGGGATCCCGGCGATCGTCACGGCCTCGAGGCAGGTCGGGTTGCCCGGCGCGGCGTGGAGGATGAACGTGTCGCAGGCCCAGCCGCTGTTCTCGGCGACGCCGTTGCCGCCCGCGGTGGCGAGCGCCCACGGGTTGTAGGCGTTGACGCTCGCGTACGGATAGCCGCCGGCGGTCTTGAAGATCTGTTCGATGAGCCCCGAGTGGAGGACCTCGCCGTTCGTGCCGGGCTCGATGACCGACAGCCCGAACGGGAAGCAGAGGACGACCGCGGTGAGGAACCCGGCGATCCCCGTGGTGAGGATCCGGATCGGGTGGTCGGTCCGTCGTTCCCAGGCCCGGAACGCGGACAGGAGCCCTACACGAGTCCCCGGCCGCTCGTCGCCCGAACCGGCCGCGTGGATCGGCATCGGCGGCCACAGCGCCCGGCGAATCGTCACCACGGCAACGATCGGGACGAGGATCGCCAGCTGGGGCTTGATCAAGGCCGCGATCACCGTGAGGATCGCCGCCCGCTCCGGCTGGTCGCGCCACAGCGCCCGGAGGCCGAGGAGCAGGAAGACCACGCCGAACGAGTCGACCTGGCCCCACAGGACCGAGTCGAACCAGGTGACGGGGTTGGCGACGACGAGCGCGGCGCCGATGAGGGCCGCTCGCTTGCCGGCGCCGACCTCGCGAGCCATCGACCAGACGAGCCAGGCGATCGCGATGTCGGCGAGGATCGGCGGGATCTTGATCAGGTCCGCGAGGTTGCCCAGCTGCTGGCCGGCGAGGCCGACCACGTACAGGACATAGAGGTACCCGGGCGTGTAGTCGTGGAAGAACGGGCGCTCGTAGAACCCGTGGAGTCCGTCGGATGCGAGGTTCGCCGCCCAGGCCTGGAACGAACCCAGATCGACCCGGAACCCGGAGCCCGGGTTGAGCTGTGCGATGATGACCCGGAAGACGAGGCCGAGCGCGAGGATCGCCAGGATCGCGCCGATGCCATCCCGCGTTCCGCTGGTGCGCGTCGGCGCGTCCGCGCCTCGGCTCGGTCCGTCCGCCGCGCGGCCGGACGTCACGGGGTGGTACTCCCTGAACGAGCGTTGAGGTGGATCGCAGGGTAGCACAGGGTCGGTCGCCAGCCTCCAGCCCCGCCCCCTACCCGTCGCGGACGTTCGTCACCGTCGCCGTGGGTGCGTGTCTGGTCGCGATCGCCCTGGTCGTCTACACGCTCAGCCATCCCGATCGCTTCTACAACCATTTCACCTGGCAGGCCATGGCCTTCCTGGAGGGTCAGGCCGCGATTCGGTACCCCGTCGAGGCCTCCGCCACGTCGCCCGGGAACAGCTTCTTCCAGGACGTCCTGCCGGTCGCTTCGACGGACGGCGTTTCACGGGCCCTGGTTCCGTTCCCGCCGCTGCCGGCGATCGTGCTGATGCCGTTCGTGGCCCTGTGGGGCGTCGCGACCGACGGCCAGCTGGTCTTCGCGATCCTCGGCGCGATCGATGTCGGGATCGCCTGGTGGGTGCTCGGCCTGCTGCCGATCCGGACGTGGGTGCGGTTCGCGACCACCGTGTTCTTCGGCTTCGGCACCGTGTTCTGGTACACCGCCCAGCTCGGCACGACCTGGTACCAGGCACACGTCCTGGCGGTCGGTCTGGCATTGCTGGCGATCGGAGTGGCGATCCGGGGCGATCCGACGGCCGCCCTCCGCGAGGACGAGCTCGACGAGGACGAGCTCGACCATCCCGGCGGCGGCGGAACGCCCGTCACGGCGAGCTCGCGAATGTCCGTCGCCGCCCTCGCGTGGCTCGTCCCGGATCCGCGTCAGTTCCTCGCCGGGTTGCTGTTCGGCCTGGCCTGCACGTCGCGGTTGACCGTCGCGTTCGCGGCGCCGTTCTTCGTGTTCGTCGGGTCCGGCGGCTCGTGGCAGCGCCGTGGCTGGTCGGCCGCGCTCGGGGCGGGGATCCCGCTGGCGGCGCTCGCCGTCTACAACCTCGCCACGACCGGTAGCCTGCTCCATCCGGGCTACCAGCATCTGTACGAGCTCGAGGCGGGCTTCTACATCCCGCTCAACTACAACCTGGCCTGGTCGATCGAGGACATCCGCTATCTCCCGCAGAATTTCCAGATCATGTTCCTGAGCACCCCGGTCCTCCTGCCCGACGTCGTCCCCGCGGCGCTCGGCACCGGCGGCCCCTTGTGCACGAGCCCGGACGACGTCCGTGGCTGGTTCAACATCGCCTGCCCGCTCGTCCTGCCGCGCGACACCGGGATGAGCATCCTCCTGACGAGCCCTGCCTACCTGCTGATTCTGCCGGCGCTGCGCTGGGGCTACGGCCACAGCCGCCTGGTGACCGGCGCGTCACTGGCCGTCCTGATCATCACCGTGGTGAACCTGATGCACTTCAGCCAGGGCTGGGTCCAGTTCGGCTACCGATTCAGCAACGACTTCGTGCCGTGGGCGCTCCTCCTGGTCGCGATCGGCCTCGAGCGGGTCGCCGTCCGCGCCGGCCGGCCTGGGAGGTGGTCGGCCACGGCGCGGCTGGCGGTGGGCGCAGGGGTCGGGCTCGTCGCGGTGTCGGTCGTCGTGAACGTCTGGGGCGTCGTCTGGGGCGACGCGTTGGGCTGGTGAGCACCGTCGCGACCGAGCCGACGGACGCGCCCGTCCGGCCGGCCGAGCTGACCCGGTACGCGGCCCGCGACTGGCGGGTCCTGGCACCGTGGCTCGGTGCGCTCGGCGTCGGCGTCATCGCGCTCGGCGCATCGCTGTGGCGGCTGATGCCAGGGGTCGGGTTCTGGGACACGGCGGAGTTCCAGACCGTCCTTCCCGTCATGGGCACGGCTCATCCGACCGGCTACCCGTCCTACGTCCTCGTCGGCTGGCTCGCGTCGGTCCTGCTCCAGCCGATCGGCGAGGCGGCCCTCCGGATGAACGTCCTCTCGGCGATCCTGGTCGCGATCGGCGCGGCGTTCTCGGCCGACCTCGCCCGACGCCTGAGCGGCTCCGTCGTCCTCGGCGTCGCGGCCGGCATCGGCATCGCGCTCACGCCGATCGTCTGGGCCGTCGGCACGCACGCCGATCCGCATGCCCTCCACTTCGCGTTCTTCGCAATCATCCTGTGGCTCCTCGTGCGCTGGGAGCAGGCGCGACTCGGCGACCCCCTCGACCCGGAGGTCGTCCCCGCAGCCGACCCGCGGAGGGCGGACCGGCTCCTGATCGCCGCCGCGGTCGTCGTCGGACTGTCGGTCGGGAACCACTCGCTGACCCTCCTGCTCGGTCCGCCGATCCTTCTCTTCGTCCTGATGGTCGAGCCCGGCATCCTCCAGCGCCGGCGCTTCGTCGCGGCCTGCATCGCCGCGTTCGCAATCCCGACGATCCTGGTCCGTTTCGAGATGATCCTCCGAGCCGGCTGGTTCCGGGCGCCGTTCGTCTACGCCGACCCGAGCACCTGGACCGGGTTCTGGTACGTCACCCTCGGCGCCCAGTTCCATGGCTGGCTGACGGACCCGATGGCGAACTGGCCCGGTCGGATCGAAGCCTTGATCGCGATGGCCGCGGCCCAGCTCGGGCCCCTCGCGCCGGTCGTCGTCGTGGCGCTCATCGTCACTGCGTTCCGGCAGCCGCGGTACGCCGTGTTGACCGGCACGACGCTCGCGATCACCTGCTTCTTCAACTCCGTCTTTCCCGACGGCGCGATCGACCGCTACTACATCGGCCCGGCTCTCATCAGCTGGACCTGGCTCGCGGTCCTCGGCGGCTCGATCGTCGATGTCGTCGTCCGGCGCATGCCCTCGCCCCGGGGTGGTGCCGGTGACGCCGCCGCCGACCGGTCCCGGGCCGTCGCGCGGTCGGTCGCCGTGTTGGTCGTCGGCGCCGCACTCCTCGCGCCGACCGTCCTCGACCTGTCGGCGCGATCGCAGAGCGTGGACCGGACCACGGACCGGCTCGCCCAGCAGTGGACCGACGAGGTGCTCGAGGCGGTCGAACCGAACGCCGTCATCGTCTCGTGGTGGAGTTTCTCCACCGCGCTCTGGTATGCGACGATCGTGGACGGCCGGCGCCCGGACGTCTCGATCATCGACGATCGGACCCGCCTCGACTGCGACCTTGGAGAGCTCGACCACGTGATCGACCTGTACCTCCCGACCCGACCGGTCTACCTGATCCGGAACGGCGGCAGCGAGCTGCCGGCCCTCGCCGGCCGGTTCCGACTCGTCCCGATCGGGGCGCCGACGGCGGGCAACGTCATCCGCGTCCTGCCGATCCCCGGCGGCGAGGCTCAGCCGGGATCCGCGCCCGCACCGGCACCGTGCCCGGCGATCCTGTGAGTGCAGTCGCGACCGCCGAACCGGCCACGGACGCCGGCGCCGGAACCGCCCGGCTGGCCCGCCTCTCGTACTTCTTTCCGGCCCACAACGAGGAGGCCAACCTGGCCGGGCTGGTGGCGGAGGCCCTCGAGACGCTCCCGACCCTCGCCGACGCGTTCGAGATCATCGTCGTCGACGACGGGTCGAAGGACGCGACGGGGCGGATCGCCGACGAGCTGGTCGCGGCGAACCCGGGGATCGTGCGGGCCGTCCACCACCCGACGAACTACGGGTACGGCGCGGCCCTCCGATCGGGGTTCCGGGCCGCGACCTTCGAGCACGTCGCGTTCACGGACGGCGATCGCCAGTTCCAGGTCATCGACATCGGCCGGCTGATCGAGCGGATGGCCGCGGGCGACGATCCCGACGTCGTCGCCGGGTTCCGGATCAAGCGCGCCGACCCGCTCGTCCGCACCGTCTACGCCCGCCTGTATCGCCTGGCCAACCGGATCTTCTTCGGCCTCCGGGTTCGCGACGTCGACTGCGCCTGCAAGCTCTTCAGACGGGAGGCGCTCGAGGGGATCGCGGTCGAGTCGGGCGGGGCATTCTTCTCCGCGGAGCTGCTGATCAAGCTCCAGGCGACGGGCCGCTCGGTGGCCGAGGTCGGCGTCCCGCACTATCCCCGAACGGCCGGCTCGCCGACCGGCGCCAAGCCGTCGGTCGTCCTCCGGGCGGTCCGGGACTTCTGGCTCCTCCGTCTCCGGATGTGGGCGAACCGGTCCCGCGCGCTCCGCCGCGGCGAGCGGATCCTGTCGTGACGGCGCCCGACGACGTCCGGCGAACCGGGAGCCAGCGACATCACGAGAGGATGGGCTGAGTGGCAAAACGGCGGAAGGGTGGCGCACCGGGCTCCGGGGTCCGGCAACCGGCGGGTGGGTCGAGCGCTGGCTCGACGAGCGGGTCGGGTTCGGGCGGCGGGCTCTCGTCGACCGCGATCATCGCGATCGTGGCGGCGGTCGCCATCGTCGGGGCCGGACTCGCCGTCGTCGGGTTGAACATGCGATCCGGGGCGTCCGCGTCGCCGGCCACGCAGCCCTCCGCGAGCGCGTCGGCTCCCGCCGCCGGCGGGTCCCCCGCTGCGGTCGGCGACTGCCCGACGAGCCCGCCCGCCCCGCTCCCCGCCGGCGAGAAGCGCATGGCCACGATCAAGACGAACCAAGGCGACATCGTGATCGAGGTTGATGGATCGCTCGGCCCGAATGCCGCCGGCAACTTCGTGGCCCTGGCCGACTGCGGCTACTACGACGGCGTCGTCTTCCACCGCCTGGCGCCCGGATTCGTCATCCAGGGCGGCGACGGCCAGTTCGGACGGGAGCCGAACGTCGACACGGAACACGTCGGGCAGGGCGGCCCCGGCTACGAGTTCGCCGACGACCCGGTCACGGTGCCGTACACCCGCGGTGTCGTGGCAATGGCCAACTCCGGCCCGAACACGAACGGGAGCCAGTTCTTCATCACGCTCGCGGACGTCCCGTCGCTGCCGCCCAGCTACTCGGTCTTCGGACGGGTGACGAAGGGGATGGAGGTCGTCGACGCGATCGCCGCCATGCCGAACGCCGGCGATGCCCAGGGAAACCAGGCGATCAACCCGGTGGCGATGGAGTCCGTCACCGTCGCTCCCTAGACGCCGCCCCGGAGGGTCAGGTCCCCTGGCCCCGCGTCCGGCCCTCGCCGGTCTCCGGGTCGATCTCGAGGGAGTTCACGAAGTCGCGGAAGATGTCGAGCCGCGGGTCGACGACCTGCTCGCCGGTCGACTCGAGCGGGGTCCCCTCGGAGCTCGTCTCGCCCTCCTCGTCGCCGGTCGCGTCGCCGCCGAGCGCCGCCTGTTCGAGGACCGCCTCGCTGGCGAAGATCCGGCCGCCCGTGCGGACCGCGAGGGCCAGCGCGTCGGAGGGCCGTGAGTCGATCTCGAACGTCGAGCCGTCGCGCTCGAGGTGGAGCCGGGCATGGTACGTCTCCTCGGCGAGCGTCGAGATGACAACCCGGTCGACCCGGACGCCGAGGCTCTCGAGGGCGCTGGCGAAGAGGTCGTGGGTCAGCGGCCGGTCGGCGGTCAGGCCCTGGAGCTTCATGGCGATTGCGCTTGCCTCCCACGGACCGATCCAGATCGGGAGGTAGCGATCGTGGTCGGTCTCCTTGAGGATCACCACGTGACGGCTCGACAGCATGTGGACCCGGACGCTCTCGACCACCATCTCGACGAGACCGTTGCGGGCTTCCGGCTCCTCGCTGGCCATGGCCGGGATTATCCCACGCGGAACTCGTCGAGCGGTCCGGCCCGACGTGACGCGCGGCCGGAGTCGATGGCCCGGATGACGAGCGCCACGGCGACCCCCATCAGGAACCCACCGATGTGCTCGAAGAGGGCGACGCCGCCGTTCGAGGCGGTTGCGCCGAGGGATGCGAGGCCGTCGATCAGCTGGAGGACGAACCAGAAGCCCAGGACGATGATCGCGGGGACCTCGAGCAGCTGGTAGAAGAAGCCGAGGAAGACCAGCGCAAGGACCCTGGCTCGCGGGAACAGGACGAGGTAGGCGCCGAGGACGGCCGCGATCGCGCCGGACGCCCCGATGATCGGCACGGTCGAGGTCGGGTCGATCCAGACCTGGGTCACGGCCGCCGTGAAGCCGCCGGCCAGGTAGAAGACCAGGAAGCCGAGCCGCCCGAAGCGATCCTCGATGTTGTTTCCGAAGATCCACAGGTAGACCATGTTGCCGACGAGATGGATCCAGCCCCCGTGCAGGAACATGCTCGTCAGGATCGGGACGACGGCCAGGCCGAGCAGGGCGCTCGGGCCGCCCGCCTTGACGGTCGCGACGGCCGTGGCCGGCACGAGACCGTACGTCGTGAAGAGCGTGTCGAGTGCGGCATCGCCGCCCGCCGATTGCGTCCCGAGCTCGTAGGCGAACCCGACGAACGAGGCCGCGATCAGCCCGATCGTGATCAGCGGCGCCTTGCGGGTGGGGTTGGCGTCGCGGAGGGGGATCACGCCGGGCGCGACGCCGCTACGGGCGCGGCGTGGCCTTTGCCTTCGCCGACGGCTTGGGCTTGGCGGACGGCCTGGCGGAGCCGGTCGCTCCCGAGCCGGTCGGGCCCGGTGAGCCCGAAGCGCTCGGCGCTGAGTCCGGGACGGCCTCGAGGACGGCCGACATCACCCCGTCCTTCGTCGCCCAGACGAGCGTCGCCGGCGCCTCCGGCCCGGATCCAGTGACGACGTACATGCCGCGCACGTCCTGCCAGGCCGGGCTGCCCCCGGCGAGGCGGTACTGCTCGATGAAGGAGCCCTTCGCCTTGTCGAAGGCAACGACGCGGGCGTTCTCGCGGTCCCAGGCGTACAGGACGCCGGTCCGCTTGTCGCTCGCGGAGGCGATCAACGCGTAGTCGGGCGTCGAGCGCACGAGCGTGTCGCCGTTGCGCGTGTCGCTCGTATAGCCCGGCGGCTGGGTATCCCAGCCCTCGCTCTTGCCGCCGACGAACCGCAACAGGGATCCGTTGTCGGCGACGAAGATGTCGCCGTCGATCAGGAGGTCGTCGACCTTCGAGACGTCGCGACCGACGCTCAGGCGGTTCTGGGGGCTGACCGGAAAGCCGCTGCCGTCGCGCGCCGGGGTGTAGGCGAGGATGTTCTGCTCCGAAGGATCGACGACGTACAGGTTGTAGAGGCCCTCGCTCACGTCGCGCAGGAACGTCCCGACCGCGACGACGTCGTCGCCCCAGCCAGGCGCACCCGCGACCTTGACCGTCCGGGTGGTTCCGTTGCCCTTGTTGTCCGCCGCGCGCCAGCGCCAGACGACGTTCTTGTCGTCGACGATGAGCAGGTCGCGACCACCCGTCGCGAGGAGTTTCGGAACGCCTTCCGTCGCACCGGCGGCCTTCAGCTTCTGACGGAAGACGACCGATGCCTTCTTCGTCCGGAGGTCGATCCGGTAGACCGACGACGACGCCTTGTCGAGGACGTACGGCATCCCGTCCGGCCCGAGGATCATCGCCGAGATGTTGAACGGGGTCTTCGCCCCTGCGAACGAGATGATCGTGGCGTTGCCGACCGGCACGACGTGGAAGAGCCGGTCGAGCCCGCCCTCCACCTGGGCCTTGAGCGGGTCGAGCGTCGCCGGCGGCACCTGGGCCTGCTTCGCCGCGTCGACGGCCCGGTAGGCGTCGGTGAGGAGCGACATCGCCTTGCCGGGGTCTCCCTCCACGAGATCGACGCCGGGCGCGAAGACCTGGCCGAGGTCGGTCCGGATCGTCCGCAACGCGGCCTCCGCGACCGTGACGGACGCGAGCGGGCCGCCGACGCTCTGGCCGCCGATCGTGTAGACGAGGCCCGCCAGGCTGCCGATGACGACGACGAACGCGAGGACGGCCACGGCGGCTCGCCGCTGAGTCTCCCGCTTGCTCGACGCCGGCGTCACCCGCCGGTAGGCCGTCCGTCGGCGGGGCATCAGGTCCTGGAGGCGGGTCAGCACGCCCGCGAACACGCCACCCGCCGCGGCCTTCGCCCGGCCGGCCGACGCCTGGACGGCCGCGACGCCGCCGGTCACGTTGTCCGCGAGGGGGATCGGCGAACGATCCGGGGCTCCGGCGAGCGGATCGGGCGGGCGAACCGGGACGAGCGTCCGGGAGCGATGGGTGGACGCGACCTCGGTCGCCTCGAAGGCGATCATCGCGTCGCTGCCGGTGCCGTCGGCCGCGAGGAACCGGTGGTGGAGGTGCTCCATCGCGGGCTGGGGGTGGAGCGTGACCATCGCGTCCTTGAGCTCGTCGGGCGCGAGACGGTTCATCACGTTCGGCGACACGAGGACGAGTGAGTCGCCGACCGAGATCTCGCCGCGCCAGACGTCGGGCTCCAGGTCGCCGGTCGGGAGGCCCCGTTCCCGATGCGGGTCCGGCAGCGTCGAGAGGCGAGCCTGGCGAATCAGGTATGCCTCGGCAGGGCCGATCGTCGCCACGTAGAGCTCGTTGTTGCGGACGACGGCGATGCCGATCCCGATCGGCCCGTTGTCCTCGGTCCCGTGCAGGCCGAGCCGGTCGCGCTGGTGGTTGAGCCGCTTGTTCGCCGACGCGATCGCCTTCTCGATGCAGACGCGGATCCCGGCCGACTCGTCGTAGTAGTACTCACCGCGGATCGATTCGGCGGCAAGCTGGGTCGCCTCCTGCGACTTCGCCGACGAGACCGTCGAGGTCACGATGAGGTACAGGTTGCCCTTGGATCGGGCGATCGCCCCGATCGTCGGCTCGACGATGACGATGGTGTCGGGGGAGTCGGACGCGCGGTCCGGCTCGGCGATCACCCCGAGCTTCATCTGTAGACGGACGGCCAAGTCTGGTCTCTCGTGGCTGTTGGGTGCCAGGGATCGGCGGACGGCGCGGATCGCCGAGGCGGGACCGAATGGTATCGGGACCCAGGCCCCGGATATGGCTGGCAGGTCCGCGCAGTATACGCGGCGCCTCGGCGATCGCTCACCCCCCGTTCGGGTGATTTCCGGTCAGCCTGGACGGGGGGTCCCACGGCCGACACCGACCCGGATCTCCCGCACGCCGGCACCCGCCGGGCTGCCCGCGAGGGCCGTCAGCAGCTCCGGGACGTGGAGGCGCAGCTCCTGGGCGACGATCGGGGCGTCGGCCTCGACCACGATCGTCCAGCCGTCGACGCGGACGACCCGGCAGGCGCCGGCCGCGGCCGGGACCCGCTCCCCGACGAGCTGGTCGAAGGTCGCCATCGCTCGCGACAGCCGAAGCTCGTCCTCGAGGCCGAGCCCGCGAGCGGCGTCGGGCAGCAGGTCGCCGATGCGGACCATCGGCCGGCGCCGGCTCGTCATGACCGGCCGGCCGGCCGGAGGGCGGCACCCGCCCCGGCATCGGCGGCGACCTCCCAGGCCCGCGACGCGGCGACGAGCGCCGGATCGAGGTCGTCGAGGGTCGTCGTCGTGACGAATGACTGGGGGAGCTCGGCGATCCGCCGGACGAGGTGAGCGCGCCGCTCCGGGTCGAGCTCGGAGAAGACGTCGTCGAGGAGGAGGAGCGGCGGAAGGCCGTCCTGGGCGGTCAGCAGGTCCAGTTCCGCGAGCTTGAAGGCGAGGATCGCCGTCCGTTGCTGGCCGCGGGACGCGAAGCCCGCCATGTCCCGGTCGTCGAGCGTGAACACGAGGTCGTCGCGGTGCGGCCCGATCAGGGTCGATCCGTTCCAGACCTCCTTCTCGGCCGTCTCCACGAGACGGCGGGCCAGGGCGTCCCGCGGCGACTCGCCGGAGAGTGCCGGCGCGTTCGTCACGTAGCCGATCCCGAGCCGTGCCACGCCGGCCTCGTCGGGAGCGATCTCCGCATGGGCCCGGGCCAGCGGGTCGCCGAGATCGGCCAGGAGCCGCAGTCGCTCCGCGACGATCGCCCCGCCGGCGTCGAGGAACGACCCGTCCCAGAACCGGAGCTCCTCGCGCGACGCCTGCTCCTCACGGATCGCCCGGAGAAGGCTGTTCCGCTGCTGCAGCGTCCGCGTGTACGTCGCGAGGTCGTGGGCGTACGTCGCGGACCGCTGCGTCGCCAGCTGGTCGACCGCGGCGCGGCGCAGGCCGGGCGACCCGGCGACGAGGAGCATCTCCTCCGGGGCGAAGACGACCGTCCGGAGGAGCCCGACGAGCCCGCTCGCCCGGCGGGCCACGCCGTTCACCCGGATCCGCTTCCGTGCCCCGCGGGCCGCCACCTCCGAGCCCGGCCGGACCAGAGCGACCTCGATCGTCTCGCGCCCGGCCACGCCCTCGATCCGGGCCAGGTCGTCGCCCCAGCGGATGAGCTCGGCGTCGGCGGAGGTCCGGTGCGACCGGCCCCAGGCGAGCAGGACGATCGCCTCGAGGAGCGTCGTCTTGCCCGCGGCGTTCGGCCCGACGACCAGCTGGGGCCCGGGTCCGAACCCGGCCTCGAGCGTCTGGTACGAGCGCAGCCCAGCGATCGACAGGCGTGAGAGGAGGTTCGCCTCGTCGGTCGGCCGGGCGACGGGAAGGGCGTCCGTCGTCAGGAGGTCGTCCGGAGCGGCATGACGACGTGGACGTAGCGGTCGTCGCCGACCGGCTTGAACACGCCGGGCGAGAGCGGGCCGTTCAGCTCGAGCGCGAACTGCGCCGCGTCGACGTTCGTGAGGACATCGGCGAGGAACCGGGCGTTGAACGCGATCGTCGTCCCGTCGCCCTCGACCGCGGCCTCGACGCGACCGACGTGGTCGCCCACCTCCGCGTTCGCGCTGACCGTGATCCCGGGGTCGCCGTCCAGGCCAACGCCGAGCTTCACGATGTTCGCCGACTCGTGGGCGATCAGGGCCGCCGGCCTGACGGCCCGGAGGAGCTCCTCGCGATCGAGAACCGCCCGCGTCGCATGGGTCGCCGGCAGGACCGACTCGTAGTTCGGGTACTGGCCGTCGATCAGGCGCGTGACGAGGTCGACGCCCTCGACGTGGAACAGGAGCTGGTTCCGCGAGTGCGCGAGGACGATCGACACCGGGTCGTCGGTGTCGGCGAGGATGCGGGCGAGCTCGTGGAGCGCCCGGGCCGGGATGACGACGCTCGTCTCCTCGACCGGGTCGAGGACCGTCACTCGCTTCACCGCGATCCGGTAGTTGTCGGCGGCCGCGAGGGTCAGCTGGTCCCCTTCGAATCGGGCGAGGACACCGGTCAGGATGGGCCGGGCCTCGTCGCTCGCGGCGGCGAATGCGGTCTCGTCGAGCGCCTGGCGCAGGACCTTCTGCTCGACCCGCGTGATCGGCCGCTCGCCGGCCGTCTGGACGGTCGGGAAGTCGTCGGCCGGGATCCCCTTGATGTTCGACTCGAACTGGCCGGCCCGGATGTGGAGCGTCTCGCCCTCGCCGAGCTCCAGGATGATCGGCTCGCCGCCCGGCAGGCTGTTCACGAGGTCCGTGAGCAGACGGGCGGGCACGGACGTGGCGCCCTCCGTCTCGATCTTGCCCGGCACCCAGTAGGTGATCCCGATCTCGAGGTTCGTGGCCGTGAGCTTGAGCCCGCCGTCCTCGGTCTTCAGGAGCACATTCGTCAGGACCGGCAGGGAGCGGTTCGAGACGGCCCGGCTGACGACCGACAGGCCGCGTGCCAGGTTCTCCTGCATGACCGAAAGCTTCACGTTGGCTCTCTCTCCAGGTGACGGGTTCCCCCGGTCGAATTCGGGCCGGAAGGAGGCCTCGCGGACCGGTTCATGGGTCGTGGGTATCTTCTTCCTATCTTCTCATTCCGTCATCACCGTCATCATGCTGTGGACGTCGTGGACGGGCGTGCGCAACCGTGCGGGACGGGTCGGTGGAGGAGCGCCGGTCGCCGGTGGACGGTCGGGCGCCGGCCGGGGTCGGGGCGGTGCATCCGCGGTGGACGACCGGCGACCCTCCAGGGACCGCGCCCGAATCGCGCTCCACTCATCCACGCCACCCAGGGCGGACGTCGACGCCACCCGGGTGAATCTGTCCACAACGGACCCCTGTTGTCCACGGATTCGGCCCGGTTTTCCACACGGAGGGCGTCCTGAACCGGTTCAGGTGTCGGGATTCCGAACGGTTCACCCGGCCGGGCTCCGGTCGTCGACGGCCACGCGTCCGGCGGGTCAACCGACGGCCGAACCGTCACCGGAGCCCCGGCGGAGGCGCCCGGAAGCGCCCTGAGCCGACATCCGGTGCACGTGGTGCATGGTTCGGCGCCGAACGATGCCCTCGGCTGTCGCAGGAGGCGTCCGGCGCGTGGATGAAGGCGCCGCCGACCGGCGCGAGCCCGACGGCCAGTCAGTCGGCGTAGATCAGCTCGCGAACGGCGGCGATCTCGCGGCGCAGCTCGTCGTTGACGGCGCTCTCGCGGGTGATCTTGTCGCAGGCATGGAGAACGGTCGAGTGGTCGCGACCGCCCAGCTCGGCGCCGATCCGGAGGAGCGAGACGTCGGTCTCTTCGCGCATGAGGAACATCGCGACCTGGCGGGGCGTGACGATCGCCTTGTCGCGCTTCTGGCCCTGGAGGACGTCCATCGGGACCCCGTAGTAGTCGGCGACCGCCTTGGCGATCCGCTCCGGCGTCACCTGCCGCTTCTTGGGGTTGTAGAGGACGTTCGAGAGCACTGCCTGGGCGAGCTCGATCGAGATCGGCGTGGCGCCCATCGAGGCGAACGCGACGATCCGGTTCAGGGCCCCCTCGAGCTCGCGGATGTTGGACACGACCTTGCGGGCGATGAACTCGATCACATCCGACGTGATCGGCACCGAACCCTCCTCGGCCTTCGCCCGGAGGATCGCGATCCGCGTCTCGAGATCCGGCGCCGTGAGGTCCGCGATCAAGCCCCACTCGAACCGCGACCGGAGCCGCTCCTCGAGAGTGAGGATCGCCTTCGGCGGCCGGTCGGACGACAGGACGATCTGCTTGCCGTCCTCGTGGATCGCGTTGAACGTGTGGAAGAACTCCTCCTGCGTCCGCTCCTTGTCGGCGATGAACTGGATGTCGTCGATCAGGAGGAGGTCGATCCGACGATAGCGGGCCCGGAACTCGTCGATCTTGCCCTGCTGGATCGAGGTGATGAACTCGTTCGTGAACTTCTCGCTCGTCGCGTACACGACGCGCTTGCGCGGAAACTTCGCGATCACCTGGCTGCCGATCGCGTGCATCAGGTGGGTCTTGCCGAGGCCCACGCCGCCGTAGAGGAAGAGCGGGTTGTAGGCGTGGCCGGGACGTTCGGCGACCGACAGGCTCGCGGCATGGGCGAGGCGGTTGGCCGACCCGACGATGAAGTTGGCGAACGTGTAGCGCGGGTTCAGGTTGGCTGAGCTGCCCTCGCCGCCGACGCGGCCGGGCTCGAGCCGGACCTGGGGTGCCGGCGCCACGCCGTTCTCGTCCGGGGCCGCCGGGTCGCCCGGCACGACGGCGAACTCGACCTGGACGCTGTAGCCCACGATCCGGGCGAGGGTCTGGCTGATCAGGGACCGGTAGCGGTTCTCGAGCCAGTCCTTGGCGAAGCCGTTCGGGACGCCGATCCGGAACCGCTGCTCGTCGACGTCCACCAGCTGCGTGTCGCGCAGCCAGGTTTCGAAGTTGGCCGGCGAGAGGGAGACCTGCAGCTCGCCGAGGGCGGCGCGCCAGACCTGGTTGGCGTCCATACGGTCGATGATGTCCCGATCCAAGATGTTTGAAGGATGAATTGGCCGCCACAGCGTGCCGAGCGGGGTCGCGAAGAACCGGCCGACGAGAGGACTCGGAGGGTCTCCGGCTCGGCCGGCCGACGCTCCAGGTCCCCGAGATTCGCGTATCCGGGGCCTGGCCCGCGAACGTCCCGGCGCCGAGGGCCCGGTGAGGATAGCACCGGCCCGACGGGCGTCGCAAGGCGATTCCCGCATACTCCCCGGGAGTATCGCTACGGGGCCGTCAGGGAAGGCCCGATCGAGGCGGTCATCGGGCCTGTTCGTTCGTTTGACACCCTGAAAGGGGCCGTCATATCATCCGCCGGACGACGAACGCGCCCACGCGCTCACGAGGCGCACGGCGCGTTCGTGTGCCTTTCGGGGTCGGATGTCGACCCGGGGCCCAGCGGAGAGGATCGCGCCAGTCCCGATGAAGCAGACCTATCAGCCCAAGAAGCGGCATCGCGCGAAGGAGCATGGCTTTCGCGCCCGGATGCGGACGGCCGGCGGCCGCCGCATCATCGCCGCCCGCAGGGGCCGCGGGCGAAAGCGACTGACGGCCTGACGATCGAGCGCGGCTCGCATCCGCCGCGGCTCGTGATGCTCTCCCGTCCGCAGGATTTCGCGGCGATGCAGGCCGGGACCGTCCGGTCCCATCCCCTCCTCACCGCTCGCTTCCTGCGAACGGACCTCGAGACGACCCGGTTCGGCCTGGCGACAGGCCGGAAGCTGGGCGGCGCCGTGGTCCGCAATCGCGTCCGGCGACGAATCCGCGAGGTACTCAGGGCGATGGCGCCCTCGTTCCAGCCCGGCTGGGACGTCCTGATCATCGCCCGACCGGCGATCGTCGAGGCGGACCAGCGGACCCTGGTCGAAACGCTGCGACGCCTCCTCCAGCGCGGAGGAGTGCTGGGAGGACAGGCGGGGTCGTGAAGACCATCGGGATCGGACTCATCCGGCTCTATCGGATCGTCTTCGCCTGGATGCCGTCCAGCTGTCGCTACGAACCGACCTGCTCGCGCTACACCGAGCAGGCTATCGAGAAGTACGGCCTGTTCCGCGGGAGCTGGATGGGCGCCAAGCGCATCGCCCGCTGCCACCCGTGGCATCCCGGCGGATACGACCCCGTCCGCTGAGACTGACTGAGGACCGAGTGACCCGTTCGCGCCCCCGCTCCGTCATCGCCCGGCTGCTGCCCCTGCTCGGGATCCTCGCGCTCGCCCTGTTCGTCGCCGCGTGTGCCGGTGTCCCCGGCGGCTCCCCGGCCGGCAGCGGGGCCGCCCCGACCCCGACCCCCCTCCCGCCCGCCGCGATCCCGCTCGAGCCGGCGAAGTTCGGCCTGAGCCCGCTCGAGTTCATCCCGTGGCTGTTCACGCCGCTCTACCAGACGTTCTTCATCCTGCTCGTCCTGCTGGACCTGGTGTTCGGAAACATCGCGATCGCGATCATCGTGCTGACGGTCGGCCTGCGGGCGCTGATGACGCCGCTGTACCGCCGCCAGATCGTGTCGTCGCGACGGATGCAGCTCCTCGGACCGGAGCTGAAGGAGATCCAGAAGCGCTACAAGGGCGATCGGGTGAAGGCCCAGGCGGCCCAGCAGCAGCTCTACAAGGAGCGCGGAATCAGCCCGCTCTCGGGCTGCCTGCCGATCCTGCTCGTGACCCTGCCGCTGATCCCGCTCTACACCGTGTTCAGCGCCGGCCTCAGCAACTACAACCCGCAGGCGATGATGGAGGTCTTCGGGTTCACGATCGTCAACCTCCACTGCGACCCGGCTCCGATCATCAACGCGGCCGGTCACGTCACCAACCCGTGCCTGGATCCGATCGCCTTCGGCGTGAACTGGAGCCTGCCGCTGGTGGCGTTCACGGTCGGTCCGTTCGGGATCAGCTTCCTCGGTCTCTTCGCCGGGGCCCTGATGTACGTCCAGTCGCGCCTGAGCCTGCCGTCGGGCGCCATGGTCGACCTGAACGATCCGAACCAGCGGATCCAGCGCCAGATGGGCGCGATCTTCCCGCTGATCTACGTGTTCCTCGGCGGGACGTGGCCGGCCGGCCTATTGCTCTACATCATCGTGTCGACGATCTTCTCGATCATCCAGCAATACCTGTTCACGGGATGGGGCGGGATGTTCCCGTTCCTCGGCTGGCAACCGGCGTTCGCCCTCGCCCACACGCCGAGGTTCCCGATCAACCTGCCGCCCCCGATCGACCCGAAGAGCCGTCCGCCTACCTCTCCGCTCGGAGGGGCCGCCGGCAAGGCCGCCGCGGTCGACAAGACCATTCGCCACAAGGAACGCGGCCGCCAGGGCCGCCGAGGGAGACGCCGCTGATGAGTGCGTACCGCGAGTTTTCCGGCAAGAGCGTCGAGGAGGCGCTCAAGGCCGCCCGTGAGGAATTCGGCGTCGAGCTGAACGACCTCGACTTCGAGATCCTGACTGCCGGTAGCCGCGGCGTCCTCGGGATGGGCGCCGAGCCCGCCCGGATCGTGGCCGCCCCGCGCTCGGCGCTCGGTGGCGCCGCGCCCAAGCGGGACGCAGCGGCCAGCACGCCACTGCCCCCGCCACCGCCCCGCGAGCCGCGGGAGTCCGGTGATCGCGATCGCGGCCCGCGCCGCGACGACCGCGGCTACCGCGATCGCGGTCCGCGCCGTGACGACCGGAGCTCCGCTGGGTACGGCGACCGTCCGCCGAGTCCGGACGCCGGCGCCCCGGCCGACAAGGCGGTTGATCAGCCTGCGGCGGCGGCCGCTCAGACCCCGAGCGACAGTCGACCGCCGCGGAGCGACAGCCGGCCCCCCCGTCGCGACGATCGCGGACCGCGTGACGGTGGCCGCGGAACCTCGGACCTGAATGCATCCGAGGCCGCCGAGGTCCAGGCCGCCCGCGGCTCGCTCGCCGCCGAGCGGGCCGATCTCGAAGCCGCCGAGGCGTCGCCGGAGGCCCTGGCCGCCGGCAAGGAGATCCTCGAGGAGCTGATGCGCCACATCGGCTTCGCCGTCCACGTCGAGGTCGAGAGCGGCGACACGAGCCGCCTCAACGTCGTCGCCGATCCGGACGGGCGCGAAGCGCTCGGTTCGCTGATCGGCCGGAAGGGCGAGCGGCTGTCGGCCCTCCAGCACCTCGTCAACCTGATGTTGTCCCGGCGGATGGGCGTATGGACCCGCGTCCTCGTCGACGTCGAGGATTACCGGGGCCGTCGCGAGCGCCAGCTCCGGGACCTCGCAAACCGCGCGGCCGCCCGCGTCGAAGAGACCGGCAAGATGATCCAGCTCGAACCCATGCCCGCCCTGGAGCGCCGATGGATCCATCTCGCGCTCCGCGACCACCCGCAGGTCGCGACCCAGTCGATCGGCGAAGAGCCGAATCGCCGGATCGTGGTTCTGCTCCGCGGCGGCTGACGATCGGCCGCAGCCCGCTCGCGTCACGCTTGCCTCGCGGCGATCGTCACGATCGGGCTCACACTTTCGCTCCGCCCAGGCGAACACGTAGGATGATCCGCGCCTCATGACCACTGCGCTCGATCCCACACAGATTGTCCCGGCGCCGGCCGACCGCGCATGAGCATCCGATGACCGACCTGCCCATCTCAGCCGCCGGCGGGGCTGCCAACGCCTCCGCACCCGACGTCGAGATGCCCGTCGGCGACCCCGAGCTGGCGGCGCTCGTTCGGCGCGATGCAACCCCGGCTGATGCGACCATCGGCGATACGCCGGCGGCGGGCGAGCCGACCGACACCGCTCCGGCGGACACGTCGCCGACCTCCGAGCCCGGCGTCGATGCCGTGCCGGCCCCGCCGTTCGCGGCCGCCGTGACCGAGGGCGAGGCTCCGGCACCATCCGGGCGCCGACGGTCGCTCGCCCTCCGCTTCGGCGTCTCGTTCGTCCTCGGCGTCCTGCTCGCCCTGGGCGTCGGCGTCGGCGCCCTGTACGCATGGGGCCAGCAGTACGACGGCCGGGTCCTGCCCGGCGTCCGCATCGGCAGCACGGAGCTCGGCGGGCTCACCCGCGAGCAGGCGGAGGCGCGGATCGCGGACGCGTATGGCTGGCTCGGCAACGGGCAGATCACGCTCAACGGCCCCGACGGCCACGTGACGACCATCAGCTATGCCGACGTCGGTCGCGGCCCCGACACCTCGGCCCTGCTCGGCGCGGCACTCGCGGCAGGTCGCCAGGACGAGCCCCTCGCGAACCTCATCGGCGCACCCCGGGCCGCGATCCACGGCGTGACCTTCGACTCGGCCGTTGCCTACGATCGCAACAAGCTGGCGGCCGCCGTCGAGACGCTCGCCACGACGATCGACCAGACGCCAGTGGACGCCTCCGTGTCGTCCGGCCAGGGCGGGACGTTCAGCGTCTCCCCGGCGAAGGACGGTCGCGCCGTGGACAAGGCGGCCCTGGTCTCCGCGCTCGACCAGCAGCTCGGCGCGCTCGGCACGCCGGCGTCGATCACGATGGCCGTGCCGGTCGTGTCGTTGGCACCCGCCGTTGTCACCACCTCGGCCCAGACGGCGCAGGCGGCCGCGAATCGCATGGCCGCCAACGTGATCGTCGCCCGGGGCAAGGAAAGCTGGACGATCGCCGGCAAGAGCCTCGCTCCGCTGATCTCGTTCTCGACCGCGGCCGATGGGAGCATGACCCCGGTCTTCAACGAGGCGGGCCTCGACCCGATGGTCAAGACGCTGGCCAAGAAGGTCAACCAGACCGCGCGTGACGCTGGCCTCAGGCGGGTCAGCGGACACGTCGTCGCCACCGGCACCAGCCGTGAGGGCCGAACGCTCAACGCTGCCGGCATGAAGGCCGCGATCATCAGCGCGATCGGGGCCCGTCAGGCGGGCGCGGCGGCATCGCCGGTCGAGGCCGTCGTCAAGGCCGTCGACCCGAAGATGACCGTGGAGGCCGCCAAGGCGTTCGCCCCCAAGATGCGGGTCATCAGCTCGTTCAGCGTCTACTACTGGGTCATCGTCAACAACCACTGGGGCGGGAACATCGAGGCGCCGGCCACGGCGATCGACGGGACGGTCGTGCCGCCAGGCGGAATCTTCGACTTCTGGAAGGTCGTCGGCGACGTGCGCAGGCTCCCGGGCGTGGGCCCGGGCAACGCGATCGAGGGCGGGAAGATCACCGTCACCGGCGCGATCGGCGGCGGCATCTGCACGACGTCCACCACGCTGTTCAACGCGGCGTTCCGGGCCGGCATGGTGCCGCTCGCCCGAAAGAACCACAACGAGTTCATCAACCGGTATCCGCCGGGCCTCGATGCGACCGTGTGGATCGTCGGCGGGACCAAGCAGACCATGAGCTTCAGGAACGACACGAAATCCCCGATCCTGATCCAGCGGATCATCACCCACGCCGGCAACAAGCGATGGATCACGTTCAAGATCTGGAGCGTGCCGAACGGCCGGACCTACAAGATCACCAACACGGTCATCCAGCACGGCCCGCGCGCGGTCTCGACGGTCGTGAGGGATCCGACCAAGCCCGTGGGTTACCGGTTCTTCAACAATGCCCCGGCGGACGGCGCCAAGGTGTGGGTCACCGTGTCGATCTACGACCACGGCAAGCTCCACTGGACGAAGCGGTACTTCTCGAACTACCCAGCCGTGAACGGCGTCACTGTGGTGGGGACCAGGAGAACCTGAGCCGGACGACGCACGCCGGACGACGCACGCCTCGCTCGTGCGCGGATCACCGGCGTCATCCTCGTTGGCCAAGACGTCTCTTCGGCGAGCCTTGACCGGCCGCCGCTAGATCAGGCGGGTCTCCTCGGCGCCTGCGATCTCCGCGTCGGTGACCGGCACCGCGCACGTCGGGCAGTACCAGCGCGCCTCGACCGGCGTCCCGCAGCGGTCGTGGCGGAGCGGCTCGCCGCCGGTCCGCCGGCTGCCCCAGTCGGCGAGCAGCCGCAGGGCCGAGGCGAGGTCGCGGCCGTCGCCGGTCAGCGTGTACTCCATCCGCGGCGGCCGGGTGCTGTAGGGCGCGGACACCAGGATCCGCTCGCGCTCGAGGCGCCGCAGCCGGTCCGTCAGGATGTTCGCGGCGATGCCCGGCAGCGCCTCGCGCAGCTCCCCGAAGCGACGCGGTCCGTCGAGGAGCGCGTCCACCACGAGGAGCGACCAGCGATCGCCGACCCGGTCGAGGGCGGCCTCGAGGGCGGTCGGCCCGGCGTAGGCGGCAGCGGCTTCGCTCACGTCATCGATCCTACCCGATCCCGCTTGCGCGACGTCCTGGGTGAGTAGTATGTTGCGACTTGCAACTGACCACGGCGGTGCCCATCGGGTGACCCGCATTCCAGGAGGAACCACGAACCATGTCCGCACTCGAAGAGCTGTCCGGTGCGATCCGGGCCGTCCATGCGTCCGCAGGCTCGAGCGTCGTCGGGATCGGCCGCGGGGTCCGCGGCAGCGGGATCGTCGTCGCCGATGGCCGGGTCCTGACGAACGCCCACAACCTGCGCGGCGACGAGGTCACCGTCACGTTCCGGGACGGCCGGTCCACGATCGGGACGGTCAGCGGCGTCGACGCCGACGGCGATCTCGCGGTCGTCACGGTCGACACCACCGGCTCGACGGCGATCGCCTGGTCGGACGCCGAGCCGGGTCTCGGCGACGCCGTCTTCGCCCTGGCCGCGACCGGCAGCGGCACGGCCCGCGTCACCGCCGGCTACGTGTCCGCGGTCGAGCGGACGTTCCGCGGGCCGGGCGGCTCGCGGATCGGCGGGAGCCTCGAGCACACCGCGCCGATGGCGCCGGGTTCCTCCGGCGGTCCGCTCGTCGACGCGAACGGAGCGCTGCTCGCGGTGAACACGAATCGCGTCGGCGAGGGCTTCTATCTGGCCCGTCCGGCCGACGCCGCGCTGCGCGAGCGCGTCGAGGCCCTCGGGCGCGGCGAGTCGGTGGCTCGACCGCGGCTCGGGATCGCCGTCGCCCCGCCGCATGTCGCCCGCCGCCTGCGAGCGTCGGTGGGCCTGAGCGATCGCACGGGCCTGCTGGTCCGCGGCGTGGAGGACGGGAGTCCGGCCGATCGCGCCGGCATCCGCGAGGGCGACCTGCTGGTGGAGGCGGCGGGCCGCTCCCTCGACGAGCCCGATGCCCTGCCGGAGATCCTCGCCGAGGCCGGTCTGCCGATCGAGCTGAAGATCGTCCGCGGTGACGAGGAGCGATCCGTGAGTGTCGGCGGCGCCACCGGCGCGTCCGGCGAGGCCTGACCGAGCGATGGTCGCCCTTCGTGAGATCCCGCGAGCCGGCGACGACGCCGACCTCGAGTCCGTCGAGGCCGAGGCGCTCGACGCCTACTCCCTTGCGGTCAGCACCGCCGCCGAACGGCTGATCCCGTCGGTCGCCAGCCTCCGCGTCGAGCGGCGGGTCGGTGGCTGGGGCGGCGGAGCGGGCTCCGGCGTGGCCTTCACCCCGGACGGCTACCTCGTCACCAACGCCCATGTCGTCGCCGGCGCGGAGCGGGGAACCGCTACGTTCGTCGACGGCGACGAGCTCGGGTTCGAGGTCGTCGGCCGGGATCCCCTGTCGGACCTGGCCGTCGTCCGGGCGTCGGCCGGTGGGCTCTCGGCGGCACCCTTCGGTGATGCGGCCCGGCTCCGGGTCGGGCAGCTGGTTGTCGCCATCGGCAATCCCCTCGGGTTCGCGGGGACCGTGACGGCCGGCGTCGTGTCGGCGCTCGGGCGGTCGCTTGCGGCTCGGGACGGCCAGGCGAGCCGGCTCGTCGAGAACGTGATCCAGACCGACGCCGCGCTCAACCCCGGCAACTCGGGCGGCGCCCTCGCCGATGTGCGCGGCCGGGTCGTGGGGATCAACACCGCGGTCGCAGGCGTCGGGCTCGGGCTCGCCGTCCCGATCGACGATGCCACCCGGCTGATCCTCGGGGCCCTCGTCCACGACGGCCGGGTCCGGCGTGCCTACCTCGGGATCGTGGGCGGCACGCGGCGCCTGTCGTCGGCGCTGGCCGCACGGCTCGGCCGGACCACCGGCCTGGAGGTCGTCCAGCTCCTCGACGGGAGCCCGGCGTCCGCGGCCGGCGTCCGCGCCGGCGACGTGATCGTCTCGCTCGACGGCCGGCCGATCTCCGGGGTCGGCGACCTCCAGCGGGCCCTGGTCGGCGACCTCGTCGACCGGTCTGTGCCGATCACGATCGAGCGCGACGGGACCGTGGCGGAGGTCGACGTCCGGCCGACCGAGCTGCACGTCTGAGCCCCGCCTGCAGGAATCCGCCGACCGTGAGATCGTTGCACCAGCAACGATCGACCAGCCCACTACATCAGGAGGACACCCGTGACCGACTGGGACCCCGAGGCCTGGACCCGCAACCTGATCGCCGACATGCGCGCTCATGACGGCGTTCCTTCGACCGGCCCGATGGCCGGCGAGACGCTCCTGATCCTCACGACGACCGGCGCAAAGTCCGGCGAGCCCCGGAGCACCATCGTCAACTACCACCGCGATGGCGACGCCTGGGTGATCGCCGCGTCCAAGGGCGGCGCGGACACGAACCCGGCCTGGTACTACAACCTGCTCGCGAACCCCGACGTGACGATCGAGGTCGACAACCAGGTCCTTCAGGCCCGGGCGAACGTGTCGAGCGGCGCGGATCGCGATCACCTCTGGGCTGACCATGTCCGGGCGCTGCCGAAGTTCGGCGACTATCCGTCGAAGACCGACCGGGTGATCCCGATGATCCGGCTCGAGAAGGTCCCACAGCCCGCCGGAGCGCGCGGCTAGGCGATCGGTCGCCGGGGCGTCGGTCGACCGCCCCGCCCGACCCGGTAGCATCGGCCGGTGATCCGGCCCTCCTCGCGCGGCCTGCTGCAGCCGGCGGCCATCCTCGGTTGCCTCGCGCTGCTGACGATCGGCTGGACCGGCCTGCTGGTCCCGTCCCTGATCCGATCGATCGAGGCGACCTTCGATCAGACCGACGCTGGGATCGGCCTCATCTACCTGCTCTATTCGGTCGCGTACGCGACCGGTTCATTCGGCGGTGGGCCGGTCACCGAGCGGTTCGGGCGGCGAACCGTCCTCACCGCGGCGGCGCTGCTCCACGGCGCAGGGATCATCGGCCTCGGGCTCGCGCCGAGCTGGACCGTGTTCATGGCCCTGGCGGTGCCGGCCGGTCTCGGTGCCGGCGGGCTGGACGGCGGGTCGAACGGGCTGTTCCTCGACCTGTTCCGATCGGGTCGCGGCCGGGCGATGAACCTGCTCCACCTGTTCTTCAGCGTCGGTGCGCTGTCGGCGCCGTTGGTCGTCGGAGCTCTGGTCGGCGGTGGCACGCCCTGGCCGGCCGTGATGGTCGTGTCGGGTCTCGGGCCCCTGGTGCTGGCCGCGGGGTTCTGGCTCGTCGCGATGCCGACCGGTCGGTCGTCGGCCGGGTCGATTGCGGATCCGGCGCCGGCCATCGCGACCATCGGCGGCACGGACGGCGCATGGTTCGGCGGCCGGATTTCCTTCCCACTGGTCCTGCTCGGGATCGCGATCCTGAGCTACGTCGCGTCAGAGGTCGGCGTTTCGAACTGGCTCGTCAGGTTCCTCGAGCCGGCTCCGCTGAGCACCGCCACGCTTGCTCTCTCGCTGTTCTGGGCCGGGCTCGCGGTCGGGCGTCTGGTGTCGGCCGGGATCGCCGATCGCTTCGACCACGTTCGATTCACGGTGACCTGCGCCATCGTCCTGTCGATCGCCCTCGTCGGGGCGATCGCGGTCCCCTCGTTGCCGATCTCGATCGCACTGTTCGCCATCGTCGGCGTCGCCTCGGGTCCGATCTTCCCGATGATCCAGGCGGTCGGCGGCGATCGCTACCCGGAACGTTCGGCGGCCGTGAGCGGGCTGCTGACCGGCTTCGGGGTCATCGGTGGAACCGTGTACCCGCCATTGATGGGCCTGCTGTCGGTCACGGTCGGACTGACGGCGGCGATGTACGGCACGGCGATCCTGGGCGTCGTCTGCGCCGGGGCATTGATCGCGTTCGACCGTCGATCGACAGACACGCTGCCGTCGCACGCAGCCGCTTCCCAGTGACGCCGATCTGCCTCGCAACGCTGAAGGCGCGTTCGCGTCAGTGAGGCAAGGGGGCCGGATGTCCGGCTCGCACAGCTTCGAGGTGAACGTGATGAGACGGTCCGCGATGGTGGTCGCTGCGCTTCTGTTGGTGTTCGCGTCGGCCGGGACGACGCTCGCGAGCTCCGATTCGGCCGGGGCGCACGCCAGGACGTACTACCTGTCGGTCGGCGACTCGCTCGCCGCGGGTGTCCAGCCGATCGGCGACCCGGCCGACCTCTACCGGACGAACGAGGGCTATCCGGAGCAGCTGCACCGGATCGCACTGTCTCGGTACGAGAAGCTGAGCCTCGAGAAGCTCGGCTGTCCCGGAGAGACGACCGAGACGTTCATCCACGGCGGCATCTGCGGCTACGCCAGGGGCTCGCAGCTCGATGAGGCGGTCGCCTTCCTGAAGGCACACCGCAAGTTCGTGGCATTCGTGACGATCGACATCGGCGCCAACGACTTCCCGTGCCAGGAAGCCCGCTGCGTTCCCGCGGGCATTGCCAGCATCCAGTCGAACCTGCCGACGATCCTCGCAAGGCTTCGGGCGGCCGCGGGCCCGGATATCCCCATCATCGGGATGTCGATCTACAACCCGTTCCTTGCCTCGTGGCTGCTCGGTCCCGAGGGTCAGGCGACCGCCATCGCGAGCCAGACACAGCTGCTCGGGCCGGTCAACGACCTGCTCCGGGCGCTGTACCAGGGGTCGGGCGATCCGGTCGCCGACGTCGAGGGCGCCTTCTCGTCGGATGACTTCACGACGCTCGTCGAACTGCCGGGCGCCGGCATGGTCCCGATCAACGTCGCACGGATCTGCCAGTGGACCTGGGTCTGCGCGCCGCCGCCGCTGGGTCCGAACAACCACGCCAATGCCGCGGGCTACGGGGTCATGGCTCGGGCATTCGCCGACCAGATCGGCCTCTGAGAAGCCGCATCGGACGAGGTCGGTTGCCCGGGTGGGCATCAGCCCATCCGGGCGACTGCCGATGGACCTGACGTCGAGCGTCCGATTGCCGCAGGGTGGAGTCAGGACGGGCAGAGCCACAGGCGGGCGCGCCGGATGGCGGTCACCGCCGTCTGCAGTCAATAGAATCAGTGCGTGAAGAAGATCGGGTTCCTCTCGTTCGGGCATTGGTCGGACTCCGCGTACTCGCAGGTGCGGTCAGGGTCGGATGCGCTCATCCAGTCGATCGAGCTCGCCGAGGCGGTCGAGGACCTGGGAGCCGACGGCGCCTACTTCCGGGTCCACCACTTCGCCCAGCAGCTCGCGTCGCCCTTCCCCCTCCTCGCGGCGATCGGCGCGCGAACGAAGCGGATCGAGATCGGGACGGCCGTCATCGACATGCGCTACGAGAACCCGCTCTACATGGCCGAGGACGCCGGCGCCGCCGACCTGATCGCGGGCGGCCGCCTGCAGCTCGGAATCAGTCGCGGCTCGCCCGAGCAGGTCATCGACGGCTTCCGCTACTTCGGCTACGCGCCATCCGAGGGCCAGACCGACGCCGACATGGCCCGCCAGCACACCGACGTCTTCCTCCAGGTCCTGACCGGCGCCGGCTTCGCAGAGCCGAACCCCTCCCCGATGTTCCCGAACCCGCCCGGGCTGCTTCGGCCGGAGCCGCACTCGCCCGGCCTGCGCGACCGCATCTGGTGGGGCGCAGGCTCACGTCCGACCGCCGAGTGGGCGGCTCAGCAGGGGCTCAACCTGATGTCATCGACGCTGATGACCGAGGACGCCGGCATGCCGTTCCACGAGCTCCAGGCGGAGCAGATCCGGCTGTTCCGTGAGGCCTGGACGGCGGCAGGGCACCAACGCGAGCCGAGGGTCTCGGTCAGCCGCAGCATCTTCGCGCTGGTCGACGATCGGGACCGCGCGTACTTCGGGCGCGGCGGCCAGGACCAGGATCAGGTCGGCTACATCGACGCGCAGACGAAGGCGATCTTCGGGCGGTCGTACGCGGCGGAGCCCGATGCTCTCGTCACGCGAGCTCGCCAAGGACACGGCGATCGAGGCAGCCGACACGTTGCTGCTGACGGTTCCGAACCAGCTCGGCGTCGAGTACAACGCGCACGCCGTCGAGAGCATCCTCAAGTACGTGGCGCCGGCGCTCGGCTGGAGGTAGGGGAAGAACCGCCCTTCTGGTCCTCCTGGGCGAAGGGACTCGGGCCGCCGAACCAGGTTGTCAGCGCGCCGGTGAGGTCAGGGTCGGTGAGGCTGCCAGTCCAGGCGACATACCCGTCGGGGCGGATCAACACGGCTGCGGGCGCGGGGACCGGGCCGACGACCGGCAGGTCCCAAGTCCCTTCGTGGGTGGCGTCGACCAGACCGACTCGGTCGGACCAGGGCGAGATGTCGAACGAGCCGGGTTCGCTCAGGTTCAGCAGGACGGGCCGGGCATCGTGGAGCAGCGTGAACACCGTCGTCGGACCGCCCGATGTCCGGAGGTCCAGGTCGGGCATCCGCCGTCCGAGCAGCGGGTGGCCCTCGCCGAGGTCGTACCGGATGTCAAGGCCGGAGATCATCCCGGCGGTGCGCTTGCGGGGCTCGTCCATGCTCAGAAACTCGAGCACGGCCTCGCGCAGCGCCTTGCTGCGGTCGTCCACGTGGCTGAGCGCCACCTGCGCCATGGTGTTGCGCAACACCCGGGCCCCCACCGGATGGCGTTCGGCGTGGTAGGTGTCCAGGAGGCTCTGGGGCGAGGTTCCCCTGACCACCTGGGCCAGCTTCCAGCCCAGGTTCACGGCGTCCTGCGCGCCGACGTTCAGGCCCTGGCCCCCGACCGGGCTGTGCACATGTGCGGCATCGCCTGCGAGCAGGACGCGGCCCTTCCGATAGGACGCGGCCTGGCGAGTCAGGTCGGTGAACCTGGACATCCGGGTCGGGCTGTGGGCGCCGTAGTCGGTCCCGTAGGCGGCGACCAGCGCCTCACGCAGGTCCTGCAAGGTCGGGTCGCCGGCATGCTCGACCTTCGCTTCCAGGAGGACGACTCCGTACGGGCTCCCGCCCTTCTCGCGATCGACGGGGCCGATGCCGCCGCCCTCCGGCCGCATCCCGATCTCCGGCGTCTCATCCATCTCGACCTCGGCGATCAGGTAGCTGCGCGAGGCATCGAAGCCGGCGAAGTCGATGCCCGCCGCCTTGCGGATCACGCTGCGGCCCCCGTCGCACCCGACCAGGTAGTCCGCCCGGAACCTCGTTGCCCCGGACAGCTCGACATCCACGCCGGTCCCGTCCTGGATGAAGCCCACCACCTCGTGCTCACGCAGCATCGAGACGCCGAGCTCGTCGACCCAGCCGGCCAGGATGACCTCGATGTCCTTCTGCCAGAGCGCCAGGACATAGTTGTGGCGAGTCGGGAAGTCGCTGATGTCCAGGGACGTCCCCGCGTAGCCGACGCGCGGGTGCGTCCGGCCCGCCGAGACGAACCGATCGGCGACGCCGCGCTGGTCGAGCACCTCGAGCGTACGGGAGTGGAGCCCCCCGGCCCGCCTTCCGTCGAGCTCCTGGTTGGGACGACGCTCCACGACGAGAACATCGATCCCCGCCACCTGCAGTTCCGCCGCCAGGATCAGCCCGGTCGGTCCCCCTCCGGCGATCACCACCTGATGCTCAGTCATCGCGCTCCCTGCCGTACGAGCCGGGCTGCGCGAGCTTCGCGAGAGCTCGTCGCGTGGCCCCGCCCGGACGTGGCGCCGGTGTGCGTTCCCGCGCGTGAAGCAAGCATGCAGGGCTGTCTGTCGCCCGCCTGCCGCCGAAACGCGATCCGGTCGTTCCTGGCCGTTTCGGCCAATGTGAGCTGGAACTCACGGCACGGGGTGAACGGGCCAAACGAAGCGGCGTGGTGGAGATGGGGGAGAGTCGAACTCCCCGTCCAGAACCCTTCGCCGGAGACCAACTACGAGCGTATCCGATGGTTTGTCGTCGACCGCCGGGGCGCCCATCGGCAGGCTCACCGGCAGTCCAGTCACGTGCCCCTAGATCGGGCTTGTCTCCGGACTACGCAACGCTTGCCCGGATCGCAGCCCCGCTGAATGACGCTTCCACCACCCGCGGGACCGAGGTGGCTTCCACGCTCACACTAGCTGCTTACGCAGCGAGGGCGAGAGTCGACTGGCGGTTGCCAGGTACTTCGTTTTGCTGCCTGATTAACGAGGCCTGAGCAGCATCCTCGGCTCGCGCTCCCCGGTAGCCAGGCCCTGTCGAATCCACACATCCCCACAGGACCGAACGACCGTTCGGATCGGGGATGCTATCACGGGCCCGATCCATCCGCATCCCATCCGATCGCGTATCCACGGCACGGAGATTCGCACGGATCTGCTAGTGCAACTCGTTGCAACACGCGGCGCGAACGGCTAGCCTTTCCGGAGGGCGCTGACACCAGAGCAAGGACCGATCACGTTGCCGTTCCTCGATCCCGCCGCCATCGGCATCCTCCTCACCGGCCTGATCCTCGGAATCCGCCACGGGATCGATTGGGATCACATCGCCGCCATCACGGACATCACGAGTACCGCGGCCGCAGCCGGAGTGGCCGAGGCGGGGCACCAGCAGCAGCATCGCCTGATCTCCGGCGACCACCACGACCACGGCGGCCGGAATGAGGTTCGCGCCCACGATGCGGGACCCGGCGCCGCGACCCTCGCGCCCGGGCGGATGACGCCGGCGGTTCGCCAGCCGGTGTGGTCGTCGCACCAGGTCGAAGCCGTCCGCCTCGGCACGCTGTACGCCCTCGGCCACGGCGCGGTCGTCATCGCCCTGGGGGTCGCGGCACTGGCCTTCGGGGCGCTCCTTCCGGATTGGCTCGACCCGATCATGGGCCGCATCGTCGGCGTCACGCTCATCGCGCTCGGCGCCTGGGTGCTGTACTCCGTCTATCGCTACGCCCGGACGGGAGAGTCGTTCCGGATCCGCAGTCGCTGGATGCTGGTCTTCGATGGCGTCCGATATGGCTGGCGCCGGGTGCAGGCGCGGATCCACGGCCACGAGCACGTGGAGCCGCTCGAGATGAGCTCCTACGGGACCCGGACCGCATTCGGCGTCGGCATGATCCACGGCATCGGCGCGGAGACGGGCACGCAGGTTCTGCTGATCGCCGCGGTCGGTGGCGCGGCGAGCGCCGGCCTGGGCGTCCCGATGCTGTTCGCGTTCGTCATCGGCCTGCTCATCTCCAACTTCGCCATCGTGCTCCTGAGCTCGGTCGGGTTCGTCGCGAGCCAGACGCGGGAACGGGTCTACGTCGCCATCGGCGCGGTCGCGGGCGCGTTCAGCCTCGTGATCGGAGCGGTGTTCCTGTTCGGGCTCGACGCGGTCCTCCCGAGCCTGGACTCCGTCCTCCCGTTCTGAACCGGTCGGGAACGGGCGTGATCGGAGAGCCGGCTCACGACGGCTGGGAGCAGGTCCGCGAGCGCCTCCACGTCGAGGGCCTCCGCTGGACGCCCCAGCGACGGACCCTGGTCGACGTCCTGTCGCGAACGTCCGGACACGTGACCGGGGCCGAGCTCGTCGAGCGCTGCCGCGCGATCGACCCCACGACGACGCCATCGACCGTGTACCGGACCCTCGACGTGCTGGAGGATCTCGGGTACCTCAGCCACCACCACGGGTTCGACGGGCGCGAGGAGTTCCACGTCCTCCCGATCGAGGAGCACGGCCACCTGTACTGCCGAACGTGTGGCGGCTCGTGGCAGATCGAACCCGACGAGGCCGACGAGATCGCCGCGCTGTTCGACGCCCGCCGCGCCTTCGCCGTCGACCGATCGCACGTGACCGTCACCGGTCGCTGCGAATCCTGCGCGACCGCCGCGGGCGCTGACCCCGAATAGGGCCGTCACATCACGCGACTGCGTTCGTCGCGCATGGGCGAGGCTGGCAAGGCGCCGGCAAGCCGCGGAGCGAGCGCACTTCAGGGTGCGTGAGCGAGCAGCGCAGGCGGCAACGCAGTCCAGCGTCGTTCAGGCGCGACAGCCATCCGAGGGTGACGAAAGGGCCATCGGCCCGGGACCCCGTCCCTTGATAGACTGGCCGTGGCCGAACCTCCCTGACAGGGGACGGGGGACCCATCTCTGGGGCGAACCGCGGACATCCGCGGCGGCGAACCCACGCCGAGCCCGACAGCTCACCTCGCAGGCCGCGCGGGAATCGCTTGCTGCCTCGAGGTGCTCCTTGCTCCGGCCGTCACTGCTTGCCACCGCGTCCCGACGGACGATCGGGCGGAATCTCGCCCTCGATCTCCTCGTGGCGGTCGGCATGGGCGTGACGATGGCGCTCGTCAGCTCGATCCTCCCGACGGTCGCCAGGCGTGGCGGGCTTTCTCCGATCGGGCTGTCCGCCCTCGCCGCCGCGCCGTTCGTCGCGAACCTCCTCGGTGCGTTCGCCGGCCGGCTGGGCGCCCGGACGACGGTCCAGCTCGCCCTGATCCGCGGGTTCGGTGCCGCCAGCCTGCTCGTCCTCTTCATCGTCCCGCCGGCACCGGTCGTGGTCGCGGTGGCGATCGTCTTCTGGCTCAGCCTGTCGTTCGGCGGCCCGTTCCATCTCCGTCTCTGGGGAGCGATGTATCCGGCGCGGCTGCGCGGCCGCGTGGTCGGTGTGCTCGGCATGGGCCGGGCGGCGGCCGGCGCCCTGGCCGCGTTCGGCGGCGGCGTCCTCGCCGACCGGATCGGCGGCGAGCAGGCGGTTGCGGTCGCGGGCATCGTCGGCGTCGCCTGTGCGATCGGCTACGTCGGGCTGAAGGCCGCGGCAGCCGATCAACCGAAGGGCTTCTCGGCCCGCGAGTCGATCCGCGCCCTGCGCGAGCGGCCGCTCCTGTCCCGGATCGCGGTCGCCCAGGGCTTCTACGGAGGCGGACTGATCGCCGCCGCTCCCCTGTTCGCGCTCGTCCATGTCGACCGGCTGAACCTGAGCCTCGCCGAGGTCGGCGTCATCGGCATCCTCGCCGCGATCGCGACCACGATCGCATTCCCGCTGTGGGGCCTCGTGGCGGACCGGTTCGGTGCGCTGGCCTCGCTGCGTCTCGGCAGCGCGATCGGTCTGCTCGCGCTCGTTGCCTACGCGTTCGCGCCGAGCGTCGCGGTCCTGTGGATCGGCGCGGTGGCCGCCGGCATCGGCAGCGCCTCGATCGACGTCGGGATCGCGGCCGCGGTCAGCGACCAGACGCCGCTCGCCTCCCGCGCCGCGGCGATGGCCGGCTGGAACGCGCTGACGGGCGCTCGCGGCATCGTGGCCGCCTTCCTGATGAGCGCCCTGCTCCAGGTGGGCCTGATCGACGTCACGATCGGGCTGCTCGCGTGTGCCGCCACGAGCGCGATCGGCGTCGCGATGTTCGTCCGGGCAGGCCGCCGGCCGGAGGTCGCAGCCGTGCCCGCCGCAGCCGTGCCCGCCGCAGCCGTGCCCGCCGCAGCCGTGCCCGCCACTGCCACGCTGAGCGCCGCGGCCGGCTGACCCGGCGGGCGTCAACCGCCCGCGTCCTTCCGTCGATGGGCTTCTGAGCCCCGACAGGCTCGCCGTCGGGCCAGACCAAGCGACTACGATGCGGCCCATGCGCCTGACCGCCTGGGAGGAGGAACGGCTCCTCCTGTTCTCGGCCGCCGAGCTGGCCCGGCGCCGCCGCGCTCGCGGGCTCCGGCTGAACGCGCCGGAGGCAATCGCCGTCATCTGCGACGCGATGCTGGAAGCGGCCCGGGACGCCGGCACCCTCGCGGATGTCGAGTCGGCCGGGCGCTCGGCGCTGGGATCCGACGACGTGATCGACGGAGTTCGCGAGCTGGTCGACGAGGTCCGGCTGGAGGTCCTCCTCGGGGATGGAACCCGGCTCGTCGTGCTCGAGGACCCGCTCGGCGGCCGCGAGCCGATGCCCGCTCGTGGGCCCGGGGCGATCGTCGCCCGCAGGGAGCTCGCGGCAGACGCCACCAGCGATGCCGCGCCCGACCGCGAGCGACGCACGATCGTCGTCCGCAACGAGTCGGTGCGCGCGGTCCGGGTCTCCTCGCACATGCCCTTCGATCGGGTCAACCGCCGCCTGGCCTTCGATCGGGTGGCCGCCGCCGGGTTCCGTCTCGACATCCCTGCCGGCCGCTCGGTGCGCTGGGCGCCGGGCGAGGAGCAGACCGTCGACCTCGTCCGGTTCGGCGGCAAGGCGGACGGATGAGCCGGACCCTCGACGACGACGAGCGGATCGCCCGGTACGGCCCGACCGCGGGCGACCGCATCCGGCTCGGTGACACCGAGCTGTGGGTGCGGGTCGGCGAGGATCGCCAGGCTCCCGGCGACGAGCCGATCTGGGGCTATGCCAAGACCCTCCGGCCGAGGATGGCGCAGGCCGGTCGCGCCTCGCCCTCGGAGCTGGACGCGGTGGTCGCCGGGGCCGTCGTCGTCGATCCGACGATCGGTGTGGTCAAGGCCGACATCGGGATCAAGGACGGCCGGGTCGTCGGCGTCGGACGTGCCGGCAATCCGGCGATCAGCGACGGCATCGAGCTCGAGATCGGGCCACACACGGCGCCGATCATGGCGTACGGCCTGATCGCGACCCCGGGTGCCGTCGACAGCCACGTCCACCTGATCAGCCCCGAGCTGCTGCCGGCCGCGCTGTCGGGCGGCGTGACGACGCTCGTGACGGCGGGCTTCGAGGAGCCACCGTGGGCGATGGAGCGGACGCTCGCCGCGATCGCCGCCTGGCCGATCAACGTGGGGCTCCAGACGTGCGCCCGGTCGATCCACCCGGCGGACTTCGAGGCGCTCGTCGCGGCGGGCGCGGTCGGGTTCAAGGTCCACGAGGACTACGGCGCGACACCCGAGATCATCGACGCGACGCTGGCCTTCGCCGAATCGGCGGGCGTGGCGGTCTCGCTCCACACGGACGGGCTCCACGAGTCGGCCGAGCTCGAGGACACGATCGCGGCGATCGCCGGACGGACGGTCCACGCGTATCACGTCGAGGGCTCCGGCGGCGGTCACATCCCGGATCTGCTCGGTCTCGTGCGCGAGCCGAACATCATCTGCTCGTCGACAACGCCGACGCTGCCGTTCGGGCGACACGCGGCGGCGGAGCACATCGCGATGATCGTGCTGAACCACGGCGGGTCGATGGGTGTGCGGGAGGATGTCGAGCTTGCGGCCGAGCGCGTCCACCCGGCCACGATGGCCGCCGAGGGCCCGCTTCACGACCTCGGCGCGATCCAGATCGTGAACTCCGACTCGCAGGGCATGGGCCGGATCATGGAGACGGTCCGCCGGACACTGCAGCTTGGTAGCGTGATGACTCGGTGGCCTGGTAGCACGCTGCCACGATCGATCGACGCGGACGGGATCCCGGACGACACGGAGCGAGTGCTCCGCTACCTCGCCAAGGTGACGATCGAGCCCGCGATCACGCACGGCCTGGCCGACCACGTCGGGTCCCTCCGGGCCGGCCGACTCGCGGACATCGTCCTGTGGAAGCCGGCGTGGTTCGGGGCGAAGCCGGAGCTCGTCCTCAAGAGCGGCTACCCGGCGTGGGCGCCGCTCGGCGACGGCAACGCCACCGTGGAGCGAGCGGAGCCGACCCGCTACCGGCCGGACTGGGGCGGGATCCCGCCGGCGGCCCGGCGTCTCGGGGTGACGTTCGTGGCCCGGAGCGCGGCCGCCGCCGTCGGCCGTCGGTCGGCCGTCGGACGCGAGCTCGTCCCGATCGGCCCGACGCGGGGCCTGACCCGGAGCGAGCTGTGGCTGAACCGCGCGGCGCCGGCGATCGAGATCGACCCGGTCGATGGCTGGGTGACCCTCGACGACCGACGTCTCGCGGTGGTTCCCGTCGACGAGGTGCCGCTCAGCCGCCGCTACTTCCTGCGCTGACTTCCTTGCCGGCCGACGGCCTCAGGCCCAGATGTCGCCGATCGTGAAGCCGTCGGGAAACGGGTCGGTCGGGTCGACGACGTAGTCGGCGATGCCCGTGATCCAGGCCTGACCCGTGATCTGGGGAACCACGGCCGCCCGGCCACCGAGCGTCATCTCCTCGAGCAGGCGGCCGGTGAACACCGTGCCAAGGATCCCCTCGTGGCGGAAGTCCTCCCCGATCGCCAGCTTGCCGCGGGCGTACAGCGTGGCCATCCGTGCCGACGTCCCGGTCCCGCACGGCGACCGGTCGATCGCGCCCGTCCATGTCGCCGGGCGATCCCAGTCGAGGGTGCCGGTGGACACCGTGACCACGTTCCGCATCGAGTTGGACGGGTCGTGGGCCGGACCGGACAGCTGGCCGATCGTGATCCCGGCGAAGCCCGGCTGCTCGGGATGGACGACCGGCAGCTGATCGGCCGCCGCGGCCTTGATCATCTCCGTGATCCGGACGATGTCCGCGCCCTCGTCGGGTGTCAAGCGCAGCCCGAACCCGTCCGCCGAGGCCATCACGTAGAACATCCCACCGTACGCCACGTCAACGGTCACGGTGCCGAGATGGGGGACCTCCACCCGGGCGTCGATGTGGGTCGCGAACGCAGGGACGTTCCGGAACGTCACGCCGGTCACCTTGCCGTCGCGGCAATCCGCCCGGATCCGGATCAGGCCGGCCGGCGCCTCCAGCGTGAGCTCGGTGACCGGCTCGGTCATCGGCAACAGGCCGGTCTCCAGCAGCGCCGTCACGACACACATCGTGTTCGTCCCGCTCATCCCGGGGTACTCGACGTGCTCCATGATCACGTAGCCGGCCGCCGCCTCCGGGTTCGACGACGGCAGGACGAGGTTGCAGTTGGCAGCGGGGAATCCGCGCGGCTCGCGGAGCATCCGCAGCCGCAGGTCGTCGCGGTTGGCGGCCAGCCATGTCATCTTGTCGAACATCGTCGTGCCGGGGACGTCACCGACACCGTCGACGATCACCCGCCCGGGCTCGCCGCAGGCGTGGAGGTCGACCGCCCGGATCGTCGGCCCGAGCCGGAGCGGCGGCGCGACGGGCGTCGGCGAGGGGTTCACGTGAAGCAGCCTAATCGCGGCCGCGAGCGGTTACCGCCCGCGTTGCGCGTCGGCCAGCTCGCGGGCGATGTCCCGGCGCGCATCCCGATCCGCGATATCGCGGCGCCGGTCGTGGAGCTGCTTGCCGCGGGCGAGGCCCAGCTCCAGCTTCGCCCGGCCCTTCGGATTCAGGTAGAGCCGCAGCGGGACGATCGTCTGGCCCTTCGCCTTCGTCCGGCCCAGGAGCTCGTCGATCTCCGAGCGATGGAGCAGAAGCTTCCGCATCCGCTTCGGCTCGTGGTTGTAGCGGTTGGCCTGCTCGAACGGGGCGATGTGAGCGCCGATCAGCCACGCCTCGTCGCGCTCGATCCGCGCGTAGGCGTCGGCGAGGTTCACCTTGCCGTTCCGGATCGACTTGATCTCGGTCCCGGTCAGGACGATCCCCGCCTCGAACGTCTCGTCGATCGAGAACTCGTGTCTGGCCCGTCGGTTGACGGCGATCGTCTTCTCATCGACCACGGCTGGCAGATCCTTCGTATGCGTTTGGGCATTCTGCGTCGGTCCGCCCGACTGCGTTCGTCGCGGATGACGTTCCAGGGCAAGGCGCCGGGGAGGACCGGAGCGAGCGCACCTGAGGGTGCGTGAGCGAGGACCGCAGCCGGCAACGCAGCCATGGGGCGCCAGGCGCGACAGCCGCTGATCGCAGAAACGCCGGTCCCGAAGGACCGGCGTTCCAAGCTGTCCACCCACAGGGTGTCCGACTAGACGGCCATCTCCTGCGAGGTGGTGCAGCTACTCGTACTGTCGATCACTGCACATCACCTCCTTTCGTTCCCGATCACCGTACAGGATGGTCGGGCGGGGTGCAAGAGAGGTCGACGCTGACGGTGCGCCCTCGCCTCGATCTCAGGCGGCGGGCCGCAGGGCTGGCAGCGAGGCCGCGTCCTTGGTCAGGACCTGGACGGCCTTGTCGAGGACCGGGTCCTTGTCCGGCGTCGCGTCGGCCGGGGTGGCAACCGGCACGTCCGGGACGATCCCGACGTGATGGATCCAGTGCTTGTCCGGGGTCAGCCACTTGGCGATCGTCAGCTTGAGGGCCGACCCGTCCTGGAGCTGGATCCACTGCTGGACGGTGCCCTTGCCGAACGACGTCTCGCCGACGACGGTCGCACGCTTGCGGTCCTGGAGGGCGCCCGCGACGATCTCGCTGGCCGAGGCACTGCCCTTGTCGACGAGGACGACGACCTGGACGTCGTCGCCGGTGGCGATGCCCTGCCCGGTGGCGGTCGTCTCGGTCTGGGCCCCGTCCGCGTCCTGCTCCCAGAAGATCGGGCCGCTGCCGATGAACTCGCTCGCCATCTGGCGCGCGGCGTTGACGTACCCACCGGGGTTGCCGCGGAGGTCGAGGACGATCTTCTTCTGGCCGGCCTTGAGGTCGGCCTGGAGCGCGTCGTGGAACTTGGTCGCGGCGTTGTCCGAGAACCCGGTCACCGCGATGTAGCCGACCGTACCGTTCGCCAGCGTCTTCGTGATGACTTCCTTGCTGATGATCACGTCGCGGACGACCGTGATGTCGAGCGGGGCCGCGCCCTTCCGGACGATCGACAGGACGACCTCGGTGCCCTTCTTGCCGCGGACCTTGTCGCGAGCCGCGTCGACGGTCAGGCCGTCGAGCTTCGCGCCATCGACCGCGACGATCTGGTCGCCGGGCTTGACTCCGGCCTTCTCGGCCGGCGAGCCCTCGATCGGGCTGATGACGGTCAGGATGCAGTCGACCCCGAGGGTCGTGCAGTCGGACGTGTCGCCCTTCGCGTTCCTGGCACCGATCTCGGCGCCGATCCCCTCGAACTGGCCGGACAGGTCCTGGAGGCCCTCGCGATACTGATCGGGGGTGAGGTAGGCGGAATACGGGTCGCCGAGCGAGTCGACCATCCCCTTGATCGCGCCGTTGACGAGGCTCTTCTGATCCTCGCCGCCGAGAGCGAAGCGCTTGATGATCGTGTTGTAGCTGTCCCAGAACGGCTGGAAGCCGTCCGCGGCGGCGACGGGCGTTCCGGGCTGGTCGGCGGCGCGCTGGCCCACGAGGAAGCCGGACACGAAGAGGGCGCCGCCGGCGAGGATCGAGATGACGACCATGGCCATGGCGAGGACCGGCGCGCGCGAACCGGATCGGCTCGGCTGAACCGCGACCGGAGGCACGTCCAGGGCGGGCGTCGCGGCGCTCGAGCCCGGCGGCTGGGATGCCTCAGCGGTGGGAGACGACGGATCGATCGGGGACGCGGATCCGGATGTCGCGGGATCGGACGGGAGCATCGAGGACGTGGTTCTCCGCTGCTGAGGCTTGCGGGCGGGCACCTACGGTACACCGGCCTCGATCGATCCTACGTGGAGCCGATGGCCCGTGGATCGAGCATGAACGGAACTTCACGGAAGTGACGCCGTCGCTTCGCGTGCGGTGACGGGCTCCGTGGCCGGCCTATCGGATCAGGTACGTGCGGACGGAGACCCACGAGCCGAGGACGCCCAGCCCGAGGCCCGCGCCCGTCACGATCACGACGAGGTCCCGGGTCAGCGACCCGAAGCTCAGCGGCAGCACGCGGAAGAAGTCGATCATGAACCCGCCGATCGGATCGGCCAGCAGGTAGAGCCCGCCGAGCGTGATGGCGGCCCCGAGCAGCCCGACCATCGCCCCCTCGAACACGAACGGCCAGCGGATGAACGCGTCGGATGCACCGACGAGCCGCATGATCTCGATCTCCTCCGACCGCGCGACGACGGCGAGCCGGATCGTGTTCACGATGATGAACAGGACGATCACGCCGATGACGACGAGGATCACCGAGCCGGCCGTCCGGAGGATGTCCGTGACGGTCTTGACGTTCTGCGCCGTCTCCTTCGTGTCGAGCACGTTCCGGACGGCCGAATCCTTGCGGAGGGCGTCGGCGACGACCGATGCCTTGCCGGGATCGACGAGCTTCACCTCGAAGGCCGGCGTGAACGGGTTCGAGTCGACGTACTTCGTCAGGTCCTCGCGGCCCTGCTCCTTCATCGACTGCTGGAACCGGGCGAGCGCCTCGTCGGCCGTCACGAACGTCACCGTCGTGACCTCGGGCATCGCCTCGATCCGGGTCCGGAGGTTGGCGACGTCGTCGGGGGTCGCGTCGACCTTGACGTTCGCGGTCACCTCGACCTTCTGCTCGGTGAAGTCGAGGGCCGACAGCAGCCCGGTCTGGATGATCCAGAAGCCGGCCAGCAGGACGAGCATCAGGACCATCGTGGCGGTGGCCGCGAGGCTCATCAGCGCGTTCCGCCAGAACCCCTGCCAGGCCCGTTTCAGGCTGAAGACGACGAACCCGATCATCGGTCAGTCGGCCCGGTGGTAGGTGCCACCGACCTCGTCGCGGATGATCCGGCCCTCCTCGAGGGCGACGACGCGCTTCCGGAGCGAGGTCACCACGTCGGCGTCGTGGGTGGCCATCAGGACGGTCACGCCGAGCTCGTTGATCCGGAGGAGCAGCTGGATGATCTCCCAGCTGATCAGGGGGTCGAGGTTGCCGGTGGGCTCGTCGGCGATGATCAGACGGGGGTCGTGGACGAGGGCGCGGGCGATCGCCGTCCGCTGCTGCTCACCGCCCGACAGGGTGCCCGGCAGCTGATCGCGCTGGGCCGTCAGCCCGACGAGGGCGAGAACCCGGTCGACCGCCGGTCGGACGCGGCGTCGCGGGGTGCCCGTGACCTCGAGCGCGAACGCGACGTTCTCCCAGACGCTCTTCGTCGGCAGGAGCTTGAAGTCCTGGAAGACGATCCCGATCTTGCGGCGCACCTTCGGCACGTGCCGCCTCGACAGCCGGGCCAGGTCCTGCCCGTCGAGGACCACCGCGCCCTGGGTCGCGATCTCGTCGCGGATCAGGAGCTTGATCAGGGTCGACTTGCCCGCGCCGGACGGCCCCACGAGGAACACGAAGTCGCCCTCGGGGATCACGAGGTCGACGTCGCGGAGCGCGGTCTTGCCGTTCGGGTAGGTCTTCGTGACCTCCTGGAGGACGAGGACCGCACGATCGGCCGCCGCGTGGTCCCGGCCGCGCCCGAGCAGGCGCTCGCGGACCGATCGGGTCGGCGACGCGGTCTTGGTCGAGGCGAGGGTCACGAAGGGCTCCAGGGACGGGTGGCTCGGCCGACGGCGACGGATTCGGTCACCGGTGCTCCGTCCCGCGGGCACGACTGGAGGAGCCTCATCTGGCCCAGAGGCTATCACCGCCCCTTTCCGCCCGCCAACCACCCCAAGGTACCGGGACCACACCACCGGATCGTCGGGCGATCGGTCGTCTACAGCAGGCCCGGTGACATCGGCAGGTAGCGGGCGAAGTCGGCGAAGGGGCGATCCCAGCACAGCAGGACCGGGAATCCGTCGATCCGGAAGCCTGCCTGCAGGAGCGGGACGACCGCCCCGCTCGCGGCACCCGGCACCCACACCCCGAAGGCACCCCGCGGCCGGACGGCCCGGACGAGGTGGCCGACGACGGGCCCGAGCAGGGCCTCGTCCCGGACGGCGACCGGGCCGACCCGGCCGGACTCCGCGGCGTAGCCGTAGGCGACGACGTGGCCCTCGCGATCGCGATAGAGGAACCCCGTCCGGTCCTCCAGCGCCAGCAACGGACGGTCGACCGACCGGTCGAAGCCGGCGGCGTGCCGATCGAGGGTCACAAGCTCGGCATCGAGGGCGGATCGCCCGAGGCCGTCCACACCATCGTCGACCTCCGTGAAGCGGACCGCCTCGACCCCTGCCGGCAGGGGCTCAAGCGCGTCCGGGCGGTCCGGCAGGCCAACGAGCCGGAGGAGCGGGACGCGCGGGACCATCCCGAGCGAGCCGTACAGCCCGTTCGAGATCGGCTGGGCGCTGTCCGTCGCGGTCGCGCGGACACCCGTCCAGCCCGGTTCCGGAGCGACGGCAGCGAGGAGCGCCCGGCCGAGGCCGCGGGCCTGGGCGTCGGGCCGCACGAACAGCATCGAGAGGAACCACAGCTCGCCCCGCCGGAGGGCGACCGCGAACGCCTCGATCCGCCCGGCCCGCTCTGCCACGACGAACCCGTCCGGATCGGTCGCGTGGAGGTGGGCGTACAGCCGGAGGATCGGCGCGAGATCATCGGGGATCTCGGGCTGCCCGAGCCGGCCGAGGTAGTCGTTCAACGCGTCGCGCCAGATGCCCGCGCAGGTCGCCAGCTCGTCCGCCGCCGCGGGGCGGAAGGCGTGCTCGGTCGCGGCCGGGTCGCCGCCGGATCTGGTCCCCCTCGCCGCGGTCACCCCGTGCCTTCGGCCCGATCGTCCTCGCCGCCGCCGTCATCACCTGCGTCACCGGCGTCGCCTCGCGCCGATGCCCCGCCGGTCGCGAGCCGCTCGAGCTCGGCCCGCATGAAGTCGTCGAGGTCGCCGTCGAGGACCGCCTGGGTGTTGCCGGTCTCGTGGGTCGTCCGGAGGTCCTTGACCATCTGGTAGGGATGGAGGACGTAGCTCCGGATCTGGTTGCCCCAGCCCGCCTCGACGTGCTCGCCCTTCAGCTTGCGGACCTCGGCCTCCTGCTCCTCGAGGGCTCGCTCGAGGAGGCGGGACTTCAGGACCCGGATCGCCATCTCCTTGTTCTGGGTCTGGCTCCGCTCGTTCTGGCTCTGCGCGACGATCCCCGTCGGGAGATGGGTGAGCCGGACGGCCGAGTCGGTCTTGTTCACGTGCTGGCCGCCGGCGCCCTGGGACCGGAACGTGTCGACCCGGATCTCGTCCCAGTTCAGCTCGATCTCGATGTCGTCGTCGGCCTCGGGCAGGACCTCGACGAGGGCGAAGGTCGTCTGGCGCCGCTTCTGGGCGTCGAACGGGCTGATCCGGACGAGGCGGTGGACGCCGCGCTCGGCACGGAGCCAGCCGTACGCGGACCGGCCGTCGACCTCGACGGTGGCGCTCTTGATGCCGGCCTGCTCGCCGTCCTGCTGGTCCACGATCTCGGTCTTGAACCGATGGCGCTCGGCCCAGCGGAGGTACATCCGGAGGAGCATCTCGGCCCAGTCGGTCGCCTCGGTGCCGCCGGCGCCCGCGCTGATCGACAGGATCGCCCCGCCCTGGTCGTACTCGCCGGAGAACAGGAGCGCGGTCCGCTCGCGCTCGAAGTCGCGTTCGAGCGTCGCGGCCGTCGTGTCGAGCTCGGTGGTGAGCTCGGGGTCGCCGGACTCCTCCACGAGCTCGAGGGTCGCGAGGAGGTCGTCGACGCGGGATTCGAAGCCGCGCCACAGCTCGGTCTCGGTTCGGAGGCCGTCCGCCTCGCGGAGCACCTTCTGGGCGGCCCGCTGATCGTCCCAGAATCCGGGTTCGCTGGTCAGCGCCTCCAGCTGGGCGATGCGCCGCTCCTTGGTCCCGAGGTCAAAGACGCCCCGAGGTCGACCGGATCCGATCCGCCAGGTCGCGAACGGTGGAGGCGTCCACTCAGTTCCGCGTCTGGATGTCCTGCAGCAGGATCGGACGGAGCTCGATCAGGCGCAGGGCAGACTTGCTCCGGGCGACGACGGGGTTCACGCAGGGGCAGTAGGAGTTGTGGGGACAGACGCCGCAGTTGCCATCACAGTCGAGCGCCGCCGCGTAGCTGCACGATCGGCAGTCACGCTCGCAGGCGATCAGATCGACGAACGACGCTTCCTCGGCCTGCTTCAACTCAACCCTCACTCTGTGCTGGGGCAGGTTTGGGGGCACGGCGCGCGACACGGCCCGGGGATCCCTCCAGCCCGAGCCCGCGAATTGGCCGCAGTATCGCACGAAGAACTCCGACATCCAAGAGGGAGAACCGGATTCCGCGCAAGAATCTCGGCTGCCGCGCCACCCGTGACGGACGCCGCTGACCCTCGCCGATGGACCCTCGCCAGACCGCGTCGCCGAGCGCCGGTTGACCCCCGACGGACCGCGTCGCCGACCCACGTCGCCCACCCCGCACCGGTTTCTGTCAAACGACCGCCGGGAGGGCGTTCGTCAGCCCGATCTCGTCATCCGACCTCCTGGCGGCCGGCTGAGAGGGATTCGGGATCGATCCGAGCGTGGAGATCGCAAGCCATCGCCGAATCGGTTGACGAGGGACCGGCGGGCGGCCGGATGACAGAAACGGCGGCCGCCGCGCGCTCAGAGCGTTTGACCCGCCACGAAATAGAGGGTGAGCCCGCCGAGCTCGTGGAGCGTCGCTTCGAGGCGGTTCCCGAGAGAGGCGTCGGTCGGGCTCGTCGCGGTCGGCGAGCCGTAGGCGGCGATCCCCTCGTCCCGGGCGATCCGGAGGACGCGGAGCATGTGGGTCCGGTCCGACACGAACAGCGTGTCGCCGACATGATGGTCGCGCAGGATCTCGGCGACGCCGCGCATCGACTCGAGCGTCGTCCGGCCCCTGTCCTCGACGAGGATCGCCCGATCCGGCACGCCCTTCGAGAGCGCGTACGCCCGCGCCGACGCCGCCTCGGTCGTCCGGTCCCCCTCGGCCTTGCCGCCCGTCACGACGAGATACGGCGCAAGCCCGGCGTGGTAGAGGTCGATCGCGTGGTCGAGCCTGGCCTTGAGGATCGCCGACGGCCGGCCGTCGTACTGGGCCGCCCCGAGAACGACGATCGCATCGGCGGGGCGCCGGTCGTCGTGGTTGCCGACGTCCCAGATCCGGAAGGTGGTCCAGCCGACCACGGCGAGCGCACCGATCGCCGTGCCGGCGATCACAACGCGGACGGCGCGCTTCATGCGATGGGGCGGGCCACGGTCCGGTCGGGACGATCCGTCAGCGGCCGTGGCACTTCTTGTACTTCAGGCCCGACTCGCACCAGCACGGGTCGTTGCGGCCGATCCGGTCGCCCGACGGGGTGAAGCCGGGCCTCGCCTGTCCGGAGGCCGCGGCCCCGCTCGCTCCGTTGCCGGCGGTCGCCCTGGCGCCGGTCATCGGGTCGGCCGGGATCCCGCCGGACACGACCGGGCCGACCGGCTTCGGGCCGGACGGCCGCTGCGCCGTCGCGGTGCCCGCCCCGCCGGCGACCGCAGACACGCCGGCGGCGGTCGCGCTCGCGGCAAGACGCGCGGCTCCCTCGGCCAGGCTCCGCGCCAGGTCCGACTCGCCGGGTGGCGCCTGGCGGGTGACGGTGACCCGGAAGATCGTCGTGGCGACCTGGTGGCGGATCAGGTCCCGCAGCTCGCCGTACAGCTGGAACGCTTCGCGGCGGAACTCGTTGAGGGGGTCCTGCTGGGCGTAGCCGCGGAGCCCGATGCCGCGCCGCATGTCGTCGATCTCGGTCAGGTGCTCGACCCACAGCGAGTCGATCGTCCGGAGGAGGACCATCCGCTCGACGGTGGCCCAGTCCTCGTCGCCGACCTCGGCCTCACGCTGCTCGAGCCGGGCATCGGCGAGCTCGAGGAGGTGCTCGGTGATCGTCTCGCGGTTGCCGAGCTCCCACAGGTCGTCCTCGGACGTGGCCTCGTCGTCGAGGCCCATCGCCCTGAGGGCGGCCACCAGGGCCTCCATGCCCCAGTCGTCGGGTGCCTCCGCCGACAGGTGCTGGTCGACGATCGAGTGGATCTCGTCCTCGACGAACGAGCGGACGGTGTCGGTCAGGTCCTCGTTGCGAAGGACCTTGTTGCGCTCCTCGTAGATCGTCTCGCGCTGCCGGTTGATCACGTCGTCGAACTCGACGACGCGCTTCCGCATGTCGAAGTTGAAGCCCTCGACGCGGCTCTGGGCGCTCTCGATCGTCTTGCTGACGAGGCGGCTCTCGATGGCGACATCGTCCTCGAGGCCCATCCGCTCCATGAGGCCGGCGACCCGGTCCGAAGCGAACCGCTTCATCAGGTCGTCCTCGAGGGACAGGTAGAACCGTGATGAGCCCGGGTCGCCCTGGCGGCCGGCCCGGCCACGGAGCTGGTTGTCGATCCGGCGGCTGTCGTGCCGCTCGGTGCCGATGATGTGCAGCCCGCCGGCCGCGACCACCTTCTCGTGATCCTCGTCCGTGACGAGCTTCGCGTCGGCGAGCGCCTGGTCGTAGGTCTCCTTGTCGACCTCGGCCGGGTTCAGGCCCTGCCTGTGGAGGTTCTCGGACGCGAGGCCCGCCGCGTCACCGCCGAGCTTGATATCCGTGCCGCGGCCGGCCATGTTCGTGGCGATCGTGACCGAGCCGGTCCGGCCGGCCTGGGCGACGATGCCGGACTCGCGCTCGTGGAACTTGGCGTTCAGCGTCTCGTGCCTGACGCCCCGCCGCTTGAGCATCGTCGAGAGGATCTCGGACTTCTCGACGCTGACGGTGCCGACGAGGACCGGCCGGCCGGCCTCCTGCATCTCGGCGATCTCGTCGATCAGGGCCGTGAACTTGCCGAGCTCGTTGCGGAAGACGAGGTCGGCCTCGTCGTCCCGGATCATGTCCTTGTGGGTCGGGATCGCCACGACCTCGAGGCTGTAGATCTTGTGGAACTCCTCGGCCTCGGTCATCGCGGTGCCGGTCATCCCGGCCAGCTTGTCGTAGAGGCGGAAGTAGTTCTGGAACGTGATCGTGGCGAGCGTCACGGACTCGCGCTGGACCTTCACGCCCTCCTTGGCCTCGATCGCCTGGTGGAGCCCCTCGGACCAGCGCCGGCCCGGCATCTGGCGACCCGTGAACTCGTCGACGATGATGATCTCGCCGTCCTTGACGATGTAGTCGCGGTCGCGCTTGTACAGGGCGTGGGCCCGGAGCGCCTGCTCGAAGTGGCGGGCGAGGCGCGGGTCGGCGTCGTACAGGTTCTCGATCCCGAGGAGCTTCTCGATCTTGTCGATGCCCTCCTCGGTCGGCGAGACGGCCTTGTCCTTCAGGTCGACGAAGAAGTCGCCGCCCTCCTCGTCGCCCTCGGGCCGGCCCTCGAGCTTCGGCACGAGGCGGGCGAACGTGAAGTACAGATCGGCCGACTCCTCGGCCTGGCCGCTGATGATCAGCGGCGTCCGCGCCTCGTCGATCAGGATGTTGTCGACTTCGTCGACGATCGCGTAGGACCGCTCGCGCTGGACCCGGTCGTTCAGGTCCGTGACCATGTTGTCGCGGAGGTAGTCGAACCCGAACTCGTTGTTCGTGCCGTAGGTGACGTCGGCCGCGTAGGCCTCCTTGCGGGTCACCGGCCGGAGGTTCATGAGCCGCTCGTCACTCGTCGGGTAGCCGGGCTCGAACACGAACGAGGCGTCGTGGGTGATCATCCCGACGCTGATCCCGAGGAAGTGGAAGACGGGACCCATCCACTGCGGGTCGCGCCGGGCCAGGTAATCGTTGACCGTGACGACGTGGACGCCCCGCCCGGTGAGCGAGTTCAGCGCGGCTGCAAGGGTCGGGACGAAGGTCTTGCCCTCGCCCGTCTTCATCTCGGCGATCTTCCCCTGGTGGAGGACGGCGCCGCCGATCAGCTGGACGTCGAAGTGGCGCATCCCGAGGGTCCGTCGCATCGCCTCGCGGGCCATCGCGAAGACGTCCGGCAGGACCTCGTCGAGGGCGGCCTGGATCTCGGCCTGCTCCCGCTTGTGACGGTCCTTGGTGAGCTCGCGGCGTCGCTCGAGCTCCGGGTGGGTGAGCTCTTCCTCGGTCGGCTCGCCGGGCACGGCGACCTCGCGGATCTCGTCGCGGATCTCGGCGAACCGTTCTCGGATCTCGTCGTCGGAGAGGGCCGAGATCTCGGCCTCGAGCTCGTTGGCCTCGTCGATCAGGGGCTGGATCCGTCGGAGCTCACGATCGTTCGAGTCGACGAACTTGGAAATGAAGCGCATGGGACACGAAGTATAGGGTGGACGCTGGGAGAACCCGGCTGACGTGCTCCGGGCTTGACGCTCGGTCGACGCTCAGCTCTTCGCGAGGTTGACGAGGAACTCGAGCGTCCCGTTGTCCTCGACGGACACGAAGCCGCCGATGTTCGGGGCGCTGATGTCGTAGTCGGAGAACGGGAAGGTCAGCGACCCGAGGACCTGGATGACCCCGCCGTTCAGCTGGGCCCTGGCCGGGATGTCGACCGACTTCGTGACCCCGTGGAGCGTCAGGTCGCCGTGGAGCGTCAGGTCGACCTGGGCGCCGGTCGCGGCCTGGGCCGGCAAGGTCACCGGCTGGGTCAGCGTGAACGTCGAGGTCGGAAAGCTGTCCGTCTGGATCCCGTCGCGCCGGAGGCGGTTGTCGCGCATCCGCTTGTCGCTCGCGAGCGACGTCATGTCGACCGAGAACGCCGCCTCGGTCACGCTCAGGCCGCCGCCGCTCGAGGCGATCGTCGCCGTGCCCGTGATCCCGTTCGTCCGGCCGACCGCGTCGCTGTCGGCGGACAGGCTCGCCAGGCGCTCGCGGACACGGTAGCCCACGACCGAATCCGCCGCGACCGCCCACGTGCCCGGGATGCCTGCCGCGTCGACAGGCTCTGCCGACGACGGGGCGAGCGACGCGCCGCCGCCGGCGACCGGGTCGGCGCTGGCGTCGCCGGTGGTCGGCGCGGACGCGGGTGCAGTGCTCGGCAGGGCGAGCGGCGCCACGTTGTCACCCTTGAGGAAGACGGACCAGGCGACGGCGGCTCCGCCGACCGCGAGCAGGAGGACGGCGAGGATGGCGAGGAAGGCAGTCCGCGATCTCATTGGGGGATGGTTCCGGGGTGGCGTGAGTCGTTTCTGAGAACGGTCGGCCCGTTTCTGAGAACGGCCGGCGCCCGAGCCTCAGCTCGGCAGCGGGACCGGCGACGGGAGCGGGACCGGCGACCCCGCCGGGACGGGCGGAAAGTGCCAGAACCCCGATCCGTAGCCTGCGACCAGCAGGACGAGCGTGAGCAGTCCCAGGCCGAGCCAGAACGCCACCGCCAGCCCGGTCGACGTCGGGTTCATCTCCGGGTTGCCCAGCTCCGGGAGGCGACCGTCGCGCCGGTTCATGCCCCAGCGCTTCGACTGCATCCCCCGTCGCCAGTTCGCCTCGCGGACGGGCTTCGGCTCGAGGCCGCCGCGGCCGTCGGGCTTGTGCAGCTGGAGGCTCATCGATCGCCTGTTCGCGTGCCGGTCAGAACGGCTGGAGGGTCCTCCGAGTCGTCGGGTCCGGTCCCGGATGCGTCGTCGACTCCCCGTTCGTGGCCGCCCTCGGATCCGCCGGCCTCGTGGCCGGGCTCCTGGCGCGTATCCATCCGGCGCTGCTGGCCGTCCTCCCACAGGAGCATCTCCTGGGTGAACGAGACCTCGCTGCTGAAGAGCGCCCCGACCGACTCGCCGCGGTGGATCCGCTTGATCGCCTCGCCGATGAGCGGCGCGACGGACAGCGTCGTGATCTTCGGCAGGCGCTTGACCGCCGGCAACGGGACGGAGTCCGTCAGGACGATCTCCATGAGGTTCGACTCGCGGAGGCGGTCCACCGCCGGGTCGCTGAGCACGCCGTGCGTCGCGCAGGCGTAGATCTCGGTGACGCCCTCACGCTCGAGGGCCCGGACGATCTCGGTCAGCGTGCCGGCGGTGTCGATCTCGTCGTCGACGATGATCGCCCGCTTGCCGCGGACGTCGCCGATGACGTTCATCAGCTCGGCCCGGTCGAGGTTGCCGATCCGCCGCTTCTCGATGATCGCGAGCGGCGCGTCGAGCAGCTCGGCGAACGTCCGGGCCCGCTTCGCGAAGCCCAGATCCGTCACGACCACGACGTCGGTCAGGTGCTTGTGGATGAAGTAGTTCGACAGGAGGTGGACGGCGGTCAGCTCGTCGACCGGGATGTTGAAGAAGCCCTGGATCTGGCCCTGGTGGAGGTCCATCGTCAGGACCCGGTCGGCGCCCGCGACCGTGATCATGTCGGCGATCAGGCGGGCCGTGATCGGAACGCGGGGCTGGTCCTTCTTGTCGGAGCGGCCGTACGCGTAGAAGGGGATCACCGCCGTGATCCGGCCGGCGCTCGCCCGCTTGAAGGCGTCGATCATGATCAGCAATTCCATGATCGACTGGTTCACGGGGTGGGACGTCGGCTGGACGAGGAAGATGTCCTTCTCGCGGACGTTGTCGAGAAATCTTGACGAAGATGTTCTCGTTCGCGAACTGGAACACCTCGGCCTTCCCGCACTCGGTGCCCAGCCATCGGGCGATCTTCCGGGCGAGGTCCGGGTTCGCGTTGCCGTGGTAGATCTCGAACTGATCCGCGTACACGGCGTCCTCCCGACCGAGAACCGATCGCAGCACCGTCAGGCGCCGTGACCCGGGGCCGGGCCGCTGCCGCCCGGCTCGGGGTCGTCATTGTCCTCGATGCCATCGCGGTCCGCCAGTCCGGAACGGAACGCCGAGATCGCGACGACGCGATCGCCTTCGTTCATCCGCATGGTGATCACGCCGCGAGCCTGGGCGTGCTGCCGGTTGATCGTCGTCACGTCGGTCCGGACCACCTGGCCGCCGGCGCTGATCAGGAGCAGCTCCTCGTCCTCGTCGGTCACCTGCTGGACAGCCGCGACGTCGCCCGTCTTCTTGCCCTCGAGGCTGATGAGCCGAACGCCCTGGGACCCACGATGCATCGGACGGAACTCCGAGAGCGGGACGCGCTTCCCGTAGCCGGTCTCCGTCAGCACCAGGAGGTCGGTCTCGGGCTGGACGACGCTCATCGACACGACGAAGTCGCCGGCCCGGGCGAGCCGGATCCCGATGACCCCGGCGGCATCGCGACCCATCGCACGGACGTCGGTTTCATGGAACCGGGCGATCTTGCCCTGGGCCGTCGCGATGATGACGTCGTCGTCGCCCGTCGAGACGTCGACCCACGCGAGCTCGTCCTTGTCGTCGATCGTGATCGCCCGGATGCCGGTCGAGCGCACCCGCTCGAACTGCTCGAGCGGCGTCTTCTTGATCTTTCCTCGCCGCGTCGCAAGGACGAGATAGCTGCCGGCCGTGAAGTCCTTGAGGACGATCGTCGCCATCGGGACCTCGCCGGCTTCGACCTGGACGCCCGGCAGGTTGATGATCGGGGTGCCCTTCGCCTGGCGGCTGGCGTCCACGATGGAGTGGACCTTCGCGCTGAAGACGCGGCCGCGGTTGGTGAAGAAGAGCGCCCAGTCGTGGGTGTTGGCGACGATCAGGTGCTCGACCGCGTCCTCCTCCCGGGTGACGTGGCCGATGATCCCCTTGCCGCCGCGATGCTGGCGGCGGTAGGTCGCCACGGGCTGGCGCTTGATGTAGCCGCGGCCGCTGATCGTGATCACGACGTCCTCGTCGGCGATCAGGTCCTCGTCGGTCATCTCGCGGCTCGAGTCGTCGGCGACCCGGGTCCGGCGCTCGCCGGCGTGCTTCTTCTTCAATTCCGCGAGCTCGTCCTTGATGATCGAGAGGACGCGGGTCGGGTTGGCGAGGATGTCCTCGAGCTCGGCGATCAGCTGGATGACGCTGAGGTACTCGTCCTCGATCTTCTGCCGCTCGAGCGCGGCGAGGCGGGCCAGCCGCATGTCGAGGATCGCGTTCGCCTGGAGCTCCGACAGGTCGAACCGATTCATCAGGTTCGACCGCGCGTCCTCGACCTCGCGTGACTCGCGGATGGTCCGGATCACCGCGTCGAGGTTGTCGAGCGCGATCTTGAGCCCCTCGAGGATGTGGGCCCGGGCGCGGGCCTTGCCCAGGTCGAACTCGGTGCGGCGGCGGACGATCTCGCGGCGGTGGTCGACCCAGTGCTGGAGGACGCTCTTCAGCGGCAGCGTCTGCGGCTGGCCGTCGACGAGCGCGAGCATGTTCATGTTGAACGCGAGCTGCATCGGGGTGTGCTTGAACAGGTTGTTCAGAACCTTGTGCGGGTTCGCGTCGCGCTTGATCTCGATGTAGATCCGCATCCCGTCGCGATCGGACTCGTCGCGGAGGTCGGCGATCCCCTCGATCCGCTTGTCCTTCACGAGATCGGCGATCTTCTCGAGGAGCGCCGCCTTGTTCACCTGGTACGGCAGCTCGGTGACGATGATCGCCATCCGCTCGCCGTGGATCTCCTCGAACGCGACCTGGGCGCGCATGACCACCCGGCCGCGGCCGTGGGCATACATCTGGCGGATCGCGTCGATCGTCTCGTTCTCGCCGGTCAGCGGGTTCCGCTGGACCTCGTAGCGGTAGATCGTGCCGCCGGTCGGGAAGTCCGGCCCGAGGACGAACTTCGAGAGGTCGTCGGAGGTGATCTCCGGGTCGTCGATCAGCGCGACCGTCGCGTCGCAGACCTCGCCGAGATGGTGCGGCGGAATGTTCGTGGCCATCCCGACCGCGATCCCGCTGCTGCCGTTGACGAGGAGGTTCGGGAGCCGCGCCGGCAGGACCGACGGCTGCTTCTGCGTCCCGTCGTAGTTGTCCTCGAAGTCGACGGTCTCCTTGTCGATGTCGTCGAGCATCTCGGCGGCGATCGCGGTGAGGCGCGCCTCCGTGTAGCGCATCGCCGCCGCCGAGTCGCCGTCGACCGAGCCGAAGTTGCCCTGGCCGTCGACGAGCGGATAGCGCATCGAGAAGTCCTGGGCCAGCCGGACGAGGGCGTCGTACAGGGCCACGTCGCCGTGGGGGTGGTACTTGCCCATCACCTCGCCGACGATCGCGGCGCACTTCCGGTAGGAGCTCGTCGCGCTGAGCCCCATCTCCCCCATCGTGTAGAGGATCCGGCGGTGGACCGGCTTCAGCCCATCACGGACGTCCGGAAGTGCGCGGGACACGATGACGCTCATCGCGTAGTCGAGGTAGCTGACCCGCATCTCGTCCTCGATGCGGATCGCCCGGATGTCGCCCAGGTCGTCGGTCACAGGTCAGCGTCTCCTAACGATCGTTCGTTCGGTCCGTGGTGAGCGTCACGCGAGGGGCGGTTCCGGGATCGGCATGCCGAGTCGGCCGTCGTCGAATCGGTCGGCGGTCGCCGACGCGCGCGAGGTCGCCGGAGCACCGCTCCGGCGGCGGATGCCGTCGAGGCGCACGCGGATCCGCTCGGCGTCGGCGGGATCGATCTTCGCGAGCGCGTCGCGGATCACCCACGCCCGGTGGCCGTCCGAGCTGGCGGCGGCCAGATCGGCCTGCTCGTCGAGGAACGTCGTCGTCGCGGGGAGGTCGACCGCCGCCATCGAGCGGAGAGCCCAGGCGAGCGCCTTCTGGACGTCGGCCTCGTCGTCGCCGATCAGCTCGCCGATCAGGCCGAGTCCATGCCGGGCGACCTCCGGGTCGCGTCCGCGACGACGATCGACATGAGGCAGCGTCGCGATCGTGCTCCCGACCAGGCGGCGCTCCCAGCGCGACCGGCTGTAGACCAGCTGCTCGAGCTCCGCCCAGCGGTACGGCTCCAGGAGGATCCCCTTGCCGACGGGGTGAGCAAGGCTGTCGACCGTGATCCAGTCGCCGGCCTCCCGCGATGCGCGCCGGATGAGCTGCCACGCCCGCTCTGTGTCGTCGACGACGAGCCGCTCCAGCAGGCCGAACGCGAACCATCGCTCCTCGAGGGTCCGCTCACGGAGCAGGCGATCGGCGACGAACAACCAGCCCGACGTCCGCTCCCGGCGGGTCGCCTCGCGGAATCCGCGCTTCACGGCCTCGATCAACGGCCAGCGCACTCCGTGGAGCGCCCCGATCCCCGGGGCGATCCGGCGCTGACCCTCGAGGTAGGCCGGATCCGAGAGGTCGGCGAACCCGCTTCGAAGGGCCGCGACGAACGCGTCGGGATCGTTGACCTCGTCCGCGAGGCTGCGGCCAAGCGCCTCGGCCTCGGGGCGGCGGTCCGCCACGAAGGCGTTCGCCTCCGCGGTGATCGGGCTGAGCGTCGCCGTGGGGCTCACGCCGGCGGCTCCGCGGCTGCACGCTCGGCCTCGACGAGCCGGAACCGGTAGCGCGCCTGGAGCAGGCGCTTTCGCTCGTCATCGGCAGGGACGTAGGTCCCCTGGGCGGTCGCCAGGATGTCGCCGGTCTCGGGATCGACAAGCCGGCCGGTGGTCTCGATCAGGCGACGCCGGCTCGCCGTCATCCAGCCTTCGCCGCGGATCCGCCGGCCGAGCCGGACGGGCTTGCGGAACGCGACGTTCATCCGGGCGGTCAGACCCCAGTTGTCGGTCGAGGCCAGCGACCAGGCCATCACCTCGTCGAGGATCGTGCAGACGATCCCGCCGTGGGCGATGCCGTCCCAGCCCTGGAACCGATCGGGCAGCGTCAGCTCGGTCCAGCAGCGGTCGCCGTCGACGTGCAGATCGAGGTGGATGCCGTGCTCGTTCAGCTCCCCGCAGGCGAAGCAGTTGTGGGGCTCGACCTCGATCAAGAGCTCGCGAGCGTCGTCGGAGGTGGCCGGCGCATCGTCCACGGCCTCGGTAGGTGGTCCGGCCCGCCGAACGCCAAGCTCAGACGTCAAGGTTGCGCACCTTGCGCGCCTCGGTCTTGATGAACTCCTTGCGCGGCGCGACCTTCTCGCCCATCAGCATTGTGAAGATCGCGTCGGCCTCCTCGGCGTGCTCGATCTCGGCGCGGAGGAGCGTCCGGGTCTCCGGGTTCATCGTCGTGTCCCAGAGCTGATCGGCGTTCATCTCGCCGAGGCCCTTGAAGCGCTGGACGGACACGTTCTTGCGGTCCATCTCCTTGACGATCTGGTCCCGCTCCTGCTCGCTCTGGGCGTAGCGGGTCACCTTTCCGGTGGACACCCGGTAGAGGGGCGGCTGCGCGACGTAGAGGTAGCCGTTCTCGATCACCTGGGGCATGAACCGGTAGAAGAAGGTCAGGAGCAGGGTCCGGATATGGGCGCCGTCGACGTCGGCGTCGGTCATGATGATGATCCGGTGATAGCGCAGCTTCGCGATGTCGAAGCTGTCGCCGATCCCCTCGATCCCGGCGCCAAGGGCGATGATCAGGGGCCGGACGTTCTCGCTCGCGACGATCTTGTCCAGGCGGGCCTTCTCGACGTTCAGGAGCTTGCCGCGGAGCGGCAGGATCGCCTGGAACCGCCGGTCACGACCCTGCTTGGCCGAGCCGCCGGCCGAGTCGCCCTCGACGATGTAGAGCTCGCTCCGGGCCGGATCGCGCTCCTGGCAGTCCGCGAGCTTGCCCGGCAGCGACAGGCCGTCCAGCGCGCCCTTGCGCAGCACGAGGTCCCGAGCCTTCCGCGCGGCGTCGCGGGCCCGCGCGGCCGTGAGGCACTTCTCGATGATCCGCCGGCCGTCGCCCGGGTTCTCGTCGAGGTACTGGCCCAGTGCCTCGGCGACCGCCGCCTGGACCTGGCCCTTGACCTCGGCGTTCCCGAGCTTGGCCTTCGTCTGACCCTCGAACTGCGGGTCGGTGAGCTTGACGCTCACGACGGCCGTCAGGCCTTCCCGGACGTCGTCGCCCGAGAGGTTGGCGTCGTTGTCCTTGAGCACGCTCGCACGTCGCGCCCAGTCGTTCAGCGAGCTCGTGAGGGCCGCGCGGAAGCCGGTGACGTGGGTCCCGCCGTCGACGGTGTTGATGTTGTTCGCGAACGCCAGCACGTTCTCGGTGTAGGTGTCGTTGTACTGAAGGGCCACCTCGACGGTCGTCGACCCTTCCCGCTTCTCGACGTAGATCGGCCGCTGGTGGAGCGCCTCCTTGTTGCGGTTCAGATGCCGCACGAACGACATCAGCCCGCCCTCGAAGTAGAAGGACCGTTCACGGTCGGCGCGCTCGTCACGCAGGGTGATCCAGACGCCCTTCGTGAGGTATGCCGACTCCCGGAGCCGCTGCGAGATCGTCTCGAACGAGTAGTCGATCGTCTCGAACATCTCCTGGTCGGCGCGGAACTGGGTCGTCGTGCCTCGCCGGCCGTTGCTCGGGCCGATCTTCTTGACCGCGGTCTTCGGCTTGCCGCGCTCGTACTCCTGGCTCCAGACGCTCCCGTCGCGCGCGGATTCGACGCGCATCCACGAGGACAGGGCGTTCACGACGCTCACGCCGACCCCGTGGAGGCCGCCCGAGACCTTGTAGCCGCCGCCGCCGAACTTGCCGCCGGCGTGGAGCACGGTGTGGACGACCTCGAGGGCGTCCTTGCCGGTCGAGTGCTTGCCGACCGGCACGCCTCGTCCGTCGTCGACCACCTCGACCATGCCGTCCGCCCGGATCGTCACCGAGATCGTCGTCGCGTGGCCCGCCATCGCCTCGTCGATCGAGTTGTCGACGACCTCCCACACGAGGTGGTGGAGCCCGCGCTCATCGGTCGAGCCGATGTACATGCCCGGCCGACGACGGACCGCCTCGAGCCCCTCGAGGACCTGGATGCTGGCAGCGGTGTAGTCGGAGCCGCCGGCACGCTTCCCCTGCCTCGTGCCCCTCGGCGCGGGCGTCGTCTGGGGCGCTTGCTCGGTCACGCGGGTCCTCCGATCAGGCGGTCGTAGAGCTGGCCGAGCTCCTCGTCGCTGTAGAACTCGATGATGATCCGGCCGCCCTTGCGCGACCGCGCGAGCGTCACCTTCGTGCCAAGGCGGCGTCGCAGGTCCTCCTCGACGCGCTCGAGGTCGGGATCGAGTCGTGGCTTCGCGCTGACGGTGGCCGGTTGACGGGGCTCGCGCAGGCGCCGGACCAGCTCCTCGGCCTGGCGGACGGACAGCTCCTGCTCGATCACGGTTGCCGCGACGCGAGCCTGCTGCTCGATCGGGAGGCCGCCGATCGCGCGGGCATGGCCCTCGCTCAGGCGACCCTCGGCGAGCGCGGTCTGCACCCGTGGGTCCAGCTCGAGCAGGCGGAGGGTGTTCGTGATCGTCGACTTGGCGCGTCCGACGCGCCGGGCGATCTCTTCGTGGGTGAGCTCGAATTCGCCGATCAGGGCCCGGTAGGCCGCGGCCTCCTCGAGCGGGCCGAGGTCCGCGCGCTGAAGGTTCTCCACGAGAGCCACTTCGAGCTGATCCCGATCGGCGAGCTGGCGGATCACCGCCGGGATGCGCTCCAGCCCGGCCAGCCGGGCCGCGCGGAAGCGACGCTCGCCGGCCACGAGCTGGTAGCCGTCGAGCGTCTCGGTGACGAGAACGGGCTGGAGGACGCCGTGCTCACGGATGCTCGCCGCGAGCGCCTCGAGCTGCTCGGTGTCGAACCGCTGGCGCGGCTGACGCGGGTTCGGCTCGATCCGGGAGACGGGGATCTCGGTGATGCCGGTCGGCTGGCTGCGCTGCGGGATGAGGGAGGCGAGGCCGCGACCGAGACCGGACTGCCGCTCGGAGTGGATCGTCACGATCGAGCTCCCACGACGACCGGCTCGGCCGGCGCCGTCTCGTGGCGGGCGGCCGGACTCGGCGCGCCTGGCGACGCCGGTGTCCGCCCATCGCGTCGGAGCAGCTCGTCGGCGAGGGCCGCGTACGCGATCGCGCCGCGCGAGTCTGCCCGGTAGAGGGCGATCGGGAGCCCGAAGCTCGGCGCCTCGGACAACCGGACGCTCCGCGGGATCATCGTGTCGAAGACGGCGTGTCCGAAGTGGCGGCGGACCTCGGCTGCGACGTCGGCCGACAGGTTGGTCCTGCCGTCGAACATCGTCAGGACGACCCCCTTGATCGCAAGGGCCGGGTTCAGGTTGTCACGGACGAGATTGAGCGTGGCGATCAACTGGGAGAGACCCTCCAGGGCGTAGTACTCGCATTGGGTTGGGATGAGGACGGAGTGGGCGGCGGTGAGCGCGTTCACGGTGAGGAGACCCAGCGACGGCGGGCAGTCCAGGAGGACGTAGTCGTACGTCTCCGTCGTCCCGTCCAGAGTCCGAGCCAGCCGGCGCTCGCGCTGCGACGCGGCCGCCAACTCCACCTCCGCGCCCGCGAGGGCGACGGATGCCGGTCCGAGGTCACACCCCGCCACCGCGGTCGGGATGATCACCGACTCGAGGTCGCGATCCCCCAGCACGACGTCGTAGAGCGTGGACTCGAGGCCGGCTCGGTCGATCCCGAAGCCGCTGGTGGCGTTCCCCTGGGGGTCGAGATCGAGGACGAGGACCCGTTGTCCGGAGAGGGCCAGAGAGGTCGCCAGATTGACCACGGTCGTCGTCTTGCCGACGCCGCCCTTCTGGTTGGCACAGGCGATCGTTTGACCCACTCAGGACCGCCGAAAGGAAGCGCTCACGAGCACCTATTCTAGCATCCGGGGCGGTTCGACCCCGGTCGTCGGCTCGGTCGCATCGTGCCCCAGGGTCCTCATCCGGCGATGCGCGGTCCGTTCTCGCCCGGTTGACCGGCAGTCCTCGCAAGACCCAGGTTTCACGTGAAACCTCGCTGAGGCTGGATCGCACGAGGATCGAGCGACCGTTGCCCGTTCTTGGTCGAGCATGGGATACTGCCGCCGAACGTCACCGCCGCCACCGATCGTCAGACGTCACGCGCGATCTGGGCGCGATTAGGATCGCCGAGGATCGGATCGTCCATGACCATGCTCGTCGCCGCGATCGCTGCGACGGTGACCGCCATCTTTGAATCGACCATCACGCCATATCTCCGGGTGGGCGATGCCCAGCCACATCTCGTGTTCGTCCTGGCGGTCGTCTGGACCGTCGCCGTTGGACTCGACAGCGGGCTCGTCTGGGCCTTCGTCGGGGGTCTGGCCCTCGACACGCTGGCTCAACGACCGCTCGGGAGCACCGCGTTCGCGTTGCTCGTTGCGGTCGGCCTGACCGCCGCGATCGCCCGTCCCCTCCACCGCATCCGACCCATCGTCGCCATCATTGCCACCGCCCTGCTGAGCCTTCTCTATTCGATGATCCTCGTCCTGCTGTTCTCGGTCCTTCGCCCCGCAGCTGCCCTTACGGACCCGCTGCGGTTCGTGGCACCCAGCGTGATCTACGACGTGATCCTGGCGGCGATCTTCGGGCCCCTCGCGGTCTCGATCCACGATCGGTTCAGCCACGACGAGGAGCGGGCGCCACGATGACCCCGTTCCTCGACGGACGGCGCGAGTACTCCCGGCCGAACAACCGGTTCCTCGTCTTCGCCCTGGCGGCGATCCTGTCCGTCGGCGGGCTGACGACCCGGCTCTTCTACCTTCAGATCGTGAACGGCGGCCAGTTCGCCGCCCTGAGCGAGGGCAACCGCACGGCCGTCGAGGCGATTCCCTCCGCCCGCGGCCTGATCTTCGACCGGAATGGCGCGCCACTCGTCAAGAACGTGCCGACCTTCGCGGTGAAGATCCGGCCGGTGGACCTGCCCGAGGAGCGTCGTGACGAGGTTGTCAGCCGACTTGCGACGCTGCTCCACATCGATCCGGCGGACATCAACGGCGCCATCGACAACAACCCCGGCTCGCGCTTCGATCTCGTCCGCGTCGCGACGGACGTCCCGGACGCCACGGCCCGTCTTCTCGCGGAGGCGGGCGACGCGCTCCCCGGTGTCGAGGTCGTCACGGAGGCCCGACGGCAATACCCCGACGGGCCGCTCGTGTCCCAGATCCTCGGATACACGGGTCCGGTGGCCCCGGACCAGCTCGCGGACCTCAAGGTGAAGGGGTATCTGCCCGACGACCTCCTCGGCAAGACCGGGCTCGAGGCCTACTACGAGACGGAGCTGCGGGGAAGCTACGGCTCGAAGACCGTCGAGAAGGACGCCGCGGGTCGGAAGGTCCAGGATCTCCAGACCGTCGCCCAGGCGACGTCCGGCGACTCGCTGACGCTGACGCTCGACACGAAGGAGCAGAAGCTGGCCCAGAAGGCCCTGCAGTGGGGGATGCGGGCGGCCGGCCTGAAGCGCGGCGTCGTGATCGTGGAGAACCCCCAGACCGGCGAGATCCTCGCGATGGTCAGCCTGCCGACGTACGACGACAACGCCTTCGCCCGCGGGATCAGCGCCAAGGCGTACTCGAAGCTCCTCGCCGACAAGAACAAGCCCCTGCTGAACCACGCGATCCAGGCCCACTACCCGCCCGGCTCGACGTACAAGCTGGTGACGGGCACGGGCGCGCTCACGGACCACAAGATCAGCCCACAGACACGCGTCCGGACGCGGCCCTACCTGCTGCTCGGCCAGACGCGGTTCTGGGAGTGGAACCACCGTGGCTGGGGCCCGATCCCGATCAAGCTCGGCTTCGCCCACTCGAGCGACACGTTCTTCTTCCAGCTCGCGGGCATGCTCGGCATCGACCGGCTCGCCCACTGGGCCCGCGAGTACGGGTTCGGCGCGCCGACCGGGATCGACCTGCCGGGCGAGGTCTCCGGCATCGTCCCCTCGAACGCCTGGAAGCAGGCGACGTTCGGTGAGCGGATCTTCCCCGGCGAGGTCTACCAGGCCGGGATCGGCCAGGGCTACGACGTCGTGACCCCGATCCAGCTGATCAACGCGTACGCCGCGCTCGCGAACGGCGGCAAGCTCTACAAGCCCCAGGTCGTGCGCGACATCGTCGGTCCGGACGGCACGGTCGTCCGGCCGTTCAAGCCCAAGCTGATCCGGCGACTCGACGTGCCGCGGAGCACGCTCAAGGTCATGCGCGAATCCGCCCGGAACGTCGTGCTCGTCCGCCACACCTACAACCTCGTCGACCTGCCGATCGTCGTCGCCGGCAAGTCCGGCACCGCGGAGTTCGGCCTCCGGGACAGCAAGGGCCGGCTGCCGTTCCACTCGTGGTTCGTCGCGTTCGTCCCGAAGCACCCCCAGAAGAGCGGCGCCGACCCGGGCGGGATGAGGGCGATCGGGCGCGAGGACGCGGGGCTCATCGTCCTGGCGTTCGCCTACGACTCGCGAACGAAGGGCAACGCCGCGACGGAGATCGTCAAGTACTACCTGCAGCTCCACTACGGCATCAAGCACGATTACCGCAACTTCAACCTCCTCGAGCGCGGCAACTTCTACCAGTCGAACTGATGAGCATGTCGTCGAGCCAGGGCAGCACCGGGGGCCGGTCATGGGCGTGATTCGCGCCGAGCCGGCCCGGATGACCGACTGGGCCGCACGGTCCATCGGTGCCGCGTGGCGTGCGTTCGACCTGCAGCTCGCGGCGTATGCGGGCCTGCTCGCGATCCTCGGGCTGGTGATGGCCTACACGAACAGCGTCGAGCAGGGCCAGGTGGTGCTCAGCAACGGCACGACGTTCGTCCGGGGCCTGATGTGGACCGGCATCGCCCTGATCGCGTTCGTGATCACGACCGCCTTCGACTACAAGTGGCTCAAGACCTTCGCCTGGCCGCTGTACGGGGCCCAGCTCGGGCTGCTCGCGCTGACGCTCGCAGTCGGCCACGGTGTCGGCGGAGCGTCGCGGTGGATCTCGATCGGGCCGTTCGACTTCCAGTTCAGCGAGCTCGCGAAGATCCTGATGATCGTCGTCCTCGCGAACTATCTCGGCGCTCGATCGGGCAACCTGCGATCCCTGGCGTCGATCCTGGGTGCCTGCGTCCTCGTGGCGCCGCCGTGGATCCTCGTGATGCTCCAGCCGGACCTCGGGACGTCGCTGGTCCTGCTCGCGATCCTCGGCGGGATGCTGTTCATGTCCGGCGCGAGCCTCCGCTGGCTGGCGATCATGGCGGGCCTCGTCCTTGCCTCGCTGCCGATCATCTGGAACTACATCCTCCGCGACTATCAGAAGGCCCGGATCAACGCCTTCCTGAACCCCGCGACGGATCCCCAGGGCGCGGGCTACCAGCTCTATCAGTCGCAGATCGCGGTCGGGTCCGGTGGCTGGACGGGGACCGGGCTCACCAACGGATCGCAGAACCAGCTCAACTTCCTGCCCGTCCAGGAGAGCGACTTCGTCGCCGCGATCTATCTCGAGGAGCTCGGGTTCATCGGCGCGATCATCCTGCTCATCCTCTTCTCGGCGCTCGTCTGGCGGCTGCTCGTCTCGGGCTGGCGGTCGAAGGACCCGTTCGGGATGATGTTCGCGAGCGGTCTCGCCTCGATGATCCTCTTCCAGCTGTTCGTGAACCTCGGCATGGTCATCGGCCTGATGCCGATCACGGGCATCCCGCTGCCGTTCATCTCCCACGGCGGTGCATCGCTGATCAGCCTCGCCGTCGGTCTCGGGATCGTCCAGAGCATCAACATCCGGCAAACACGCGCCGAGTGGTGAGAGGCCGCCCCCGACCGGGTCGTCGGCCGGCCTGACCCGTGTTCGACGTCGGCTCCCTGGCCCCGTTGTGGCTGCTCGTCGCCCTGCTTGGCGCCGCCGTCGTGGTCGCGATCGTCACGCGGCGGTCGAACGTGCCCTACACCGTCGGGCTCGTCCTCCTCGGGCTTGCGATCGCGATCGTCGGGCCGGCCGTCGAGCTGCCCATCGAACCGGAGCTGCTGCTCGCGATCGTCCTCCCGGGCCTCGTCTTCGAAGCCGCCTTCCGAACCGACGTCGCGGTCCTGCGACGATCGGTGGGCGGGATCCTCCTCCTGGCGATCCCCGGCGTGGTGATCGTCGCGACGATCGTGGCGGTCGTGCTGTCGACGGCGACCAGCCTGACCTTCACGGAGTCGTTCCTCGTCGGGTCGATGGTCGCGGCCACGGATCCCGCCGCGGTCCTCGCGATCTTCCGGCATCTCCGTGTGCCGGCCCGGCTCGTGACGATCGTGGAGATGGAGAGCCTCGTCAACGACGGCACGGGCATCGTCCTCTTCTCCCTCGCGCTCGAGATGCTCCGGGGAGGCGGATCCGTGGAGGGGTCGATCGGGACGTTCCTGTTCAGCATCGGTGGCAGTGCGGTCCTCGGAGCGGTTCTCGGGTCCGCCGCTGCCCGCCTCGTCCGTCGGGTCCACGAGCACCTGACCGAGCTGACGCTCACGTTCGTGCTCGCCTACGGGACCTACCTCCTCGCCGACGCGCTCGGTCTCTCCGGTGTGATCGCCACGCTGCTGGCTGCCGGCACGTTCGGCACGATGGCTCGCGACGCGCTGACCACCCGGACGATCGAGACGATCGACGTCGTCTGGGAGTTCGCCGCGTTCCTCCTGACGGCGGCCGTGTTCCTCCTGATCGGCCTCGCGATCGCCCCGTCAACGCTCGTCCTCGCTGCCGCGCCGATCGTCTGGGGCGTCATCGCGATCCTGGTGGCACGGGCAGTCGTCGTGTACGGCCTGCTCGGCGTCAGCTCGGCGCTCCTGGCGCGGACCGGGCGACTCGCGCTGGCCGTGCCACTGTCGTGGCTCCACGTGCTGTTCTGGGCCGGGCTCCGCGGGGCGGTGTCCGTGGCGCTGGCGCTCTCGATCCCGGCCGACCTGCCGAACCGCGAGCTCATCCAGGGGATCACGTTCGGGATCGTCCTGTTCACCCTGATCGTCCAGGGCTCGACCGCAGGCATGGTCGTCGAGCGGTCCGGGGCGGGGCAGGTGGTCGATCGCGATACGCCCGGGAAGCCGGACTGGCCGTTCGCATGAGTCGGCGCGTCGGCACGGCGACGCGGGATCAGCGGCGGCGGAACAGACCGCGTCGATCCTGCGCGTCGCCGGCCGCGCTCCGCCGCCGGCCGGCCTTCCGGAGCAGCGCGTCGATCTCGTCCCGATACGGCCGGCCGATCGGCATCCGGTCCAGCCACTCGACATAGTCGATGTCGCGGCGCGCGATCTCGCCCAGCGACCAGCCCGCATACCGCCCGAACGTCAGCACGGTCCCGGATGGATCGCCCGGTGGCGGACCGGCCGCGGCGTGGCCTTCGGGCGCTCGCATCCGGGACGGGTCGTAGCCGCTGCCGGTGCTGGACCGGCCGCTCGACCAGTCGGATGAGACGGTCTCGGCGCGGCCGTGGTGGCTCCGGCGCGGGCGGCCGAGGAGCGGACGTCGAAGGGCTCGCCGCGGGCGGAGCCGCGGCCGCGTGGCGGGCGCCCTCCTCGGCGTGGCGGGCGATGCGGCGCTCGCGGTCGACGGCAGCCCGTCGGACGGGATCCCGGAGCAGCTCCCACGCCGCGTTGATCGACGCCATCCGCGCCGAGCCGTCGGGGCCCGCGACGTCCGGGTGATACTTCTGCGCCAGCCGCCGATAGGCGGCCTGGATCACCTCGTCCTCCGCCTCGGGATCGACCTGGAGGACCTTGTATGGATCCATCGCGCGGGAGACTAGCAGACGTGGATCGTCGCTCCGGGGCCGCGTCCGAGCCGTCGAAGCCGCCGGCCGTGGCGCCGCGCGAGCCGCGGCAGCGCTGGCGGATCACGTTTGCCCGAGCGCCCGTCGCGGCGGATCAGGTCGGGCGCGTGGCGATCGAGGCGTGGCAGCGCGCCCTGGCCGGGTCCGGCCTGCAGGTCGCCGGCCTCGATGATGCCGGGCCTCGCCCGAGGATCGCCCTCGCGGCGCCGCTGCAGGCGGCCGCCCGTGGTGAGCGGGAGATGATCGAGGTCTGGCTTCTCGACCGCAGGCCGCTCTGGGCCCTTCGGGAGGCGATCCAGCCTCGCCTGCCCGAACGGCACGCGTGGGTCGACGCCGAGGACGTCTGGCTCGGTGCGCCGGCCCTGGCCGGCCAGGTCGCGGCGGCCGACTGGCGGATCGAGCTCGACGGCGTCCCGCCCGATCCGGAGGGATCGCGTCGCATCCGGAGCGCCACGATCGCTCTCGACGAGGCGCGAACCATCCCTCGCGTCCGGCTCAAGGGCACGGTCGAAAAGGTCTACGACCTGCGGCCGCTGCTGGCGAGCGTCGACGTCGACCGCCAGGACGGCCAGGCTGCGCCCGTCCTCGTCGTCCGCACGCGCTTCCATCCGGAGCTCGGCTCCGGCCGCCCCGAGGAGGTCGTTGCCGCCCTGGCCGAGGCGAGCGGGCTGGTGCTCGGCGCCCGTTCGATCACCCGGACTCGGCTCATCCTGGCCGACGAGCTGCGTCGGCCCGCGGCCGGCTGATCTCGAGGATCTCGCCGCGGGCGACGACGCTGCCGTTGTGGTCGATCCGGAACGTGCCGCCCGGGCGCGCCTCGATCGTCGCCGTCCGGCCCATCCAGCGGACGATCCGGAGATCGTCGCCACGCGGCACCGACGAGCGTGGCGCAATTGACGCTCAACCGGGTTCGAACGTACACTCCGCGTCCGCGTTCCGGTCCTGCCGGGCGACTTTCCATGTCCGTTGTCGCGATCGGCCCACGACCGCCGCACCAATCCGAAGGGTTCCATGTACGCAGTCATCGAGACCGGCGGGAAGCAGTACCGCGTCGAGGTCGGCACGGAGCTGGAGGTCGAGCTTCTCGACGCCGAGCCCGGCAGCAACATCACCCTCGATCGCGTCCTGCTGGTCGCCGACGGCGACGAGTCCGCGATCGGCCGGCCGATCGTGGCCGACGCCGCCGTCGAGGCGGAGGTCCTCCGTCGCGACCGTGGCGAGAAGGTGATCTCCTTCAAGTACCGCCCGAAGGCCCGACGCCGGGTCAAGAAGGGTCATCGCCAGGAGCTGATGGTCCTTCGGATCACGGACGTCAAGCTCGGTACCCGGAGCGCGGCCGACGACAAGCGCAAGGCCGATGCGGCCGCGAAGAGCGAGCGCGAGCGCCTGCAGGAGGCCGCCGCGAAGCAGGCCGCCGAGGACGCGGCACTCGCCGAGAAGCTCGCGAAGGCAGCGGCGGCCAAAGCGCCGGCGAAGTCGACCGCCAAGGCCCCGGCGAAGCCGGCGACGAAGGCGACGGCGAAGCCGGCCGCCGCCAAGGCCACGCCGGCCAAGGCCGAGCCGAAGACACCCCGCGCGAAGACGCAGAGCGGCGCCGCCGACGCGAAGCCGGCGGCCAAGCCCAAGCCGCGCACCACGAAGAAGGACGAGTAGACCCGATGGCCCACAAGAAAGCCGGCTCCAGCTCGAAGAACGGCCGCGACTCGGTCGGCCAGCGACTGGGCGTGAAGGTCGGCGACGGCCAGCTCGTCCCGGCCGGCTCGATCATCGTCCGCCAGCGGGGGATGACGTTCCTCGCCGGCACGGGCACGGGCCTCGGCCGCGACTACACGGTGTTCGCGACGACGACCGGCAAGGTCCGGTTCGAGCACGCGACGAAGAGCAAGAAGCGGATCCGCGTCGAGGCCGTCGAGGCCGAGACGAAGGCGGCACCCGCGACCAGGGCCAAGGCCGCGCCGCGCGCCAAGGCCGCCAACAAGACCACCGCCGCTGCAGAGGCCTGAGCCTCGCAGCGCAAGCCGGCGACCACCGGCCGGGCGATCGACCCGGAGCGGAAGGCGTCGAGAAGAGAGAACGAACGTGAAGCCCGACATCCATCCCAAGTACTACGAGGCCAAGGTCCACTGCGGCTCCTGCGGTCTCGAGTGGACCGTGGGGTCCACCCGGTCCGAGCTGCGGGTCGACGTCTGCTCGAACTGCCACCCGTTCTTCACGGGCAAGCAGACGATCATCGACACGGCCGGCCAGGTCGAGCGGTTCCAGAAGCGTCTGGAGCGCCAGGCCCGCGCCTGACCTTCGGAAACGTCCGATGGGAGCGGCGGGTCACCCGACCCGCCGTCTTTGATTCTCGCCCCACGAGCGTACGAGGCAGATCGAGGCGAATCCGAGGTCTCGGGTGGCGCCAATCCTGCCAGTGATGCACGCGATGGACGCCCCACGATCGGAAGCTGCGCGTTCGTGCCGGAACTGGTCTCATCCGCTCGCCGGGCGAGAATTCCGGCTCGCTCGCTTCGGCCTGAGCCGGACCGGTACGATTCGAACGTGCTGGAAACGACGGATCAGGTTGAAGTGGCGGCGCTCGAGCCGGCGACCCTCTGGCAGGGCGACAGCCGCGAGCTCCTCGCCCGCGTCCCCGACGCGAGCGTCGACCTGATCTGCACGGACCCGCCGTACAACCTCGGCACCTATTCCACCGGGAACATCGCGATGTCGTGGCGCAAGGACTTCAACAACGATGTCGCCGCCTGGGACCAGCTCGCGTTCGAACCCGCCGCTTGGCTCGCCGAGTTCCGGCGCGTGCTCAAGCCCACGGGCACGCTGTTCGCCTTCACGTCGTACAACCTGCTCGGCCGCTGGCACGAGGTCTTCGACCCGGCGTTCGACACGTTCCAGTTCGTCGTCTGGCACAAGACGAACCCGCCGCCGAAGCTCCGTCGGGCCGGCTTCCTGAACTCGTGCGAGCTGATCGTCGCGTGCTGGGACAAGGGCCACACCTGGAACTTCGGCCGTCAGCGCGACATGCACAACTTCATCGAGTCGCCGATCTGCGCCGGCCGGGAGCGGGTCAAGGACCCGGTCCATCCGACCCAGAAGCCGCTCCGCGTCCTGCGCCAGCTGATCGAGTGGGGCACGCGACCCGGCGATCTCGTCCTCGACCCGTTCATGGGCGTCGGCTCGACGGGCGTCGCCGCCCGCGAGCTGGGTCGCCGGTTCATCGGGATCGAGCTGGAACCGGCCTACGTCGAGGCGGCGAGGCGACGGATCGATGCAACGGACGGGACCATCGTGCGAGGCGGCCCGATCGACGGCAGCGGCTAGACTTCCACGATGCCTCGCTATTCCTACGGCGGCCAGGCGCTGATCGAAGGCGTCCTGATGCGCGGTCGCGACTCGATCGCGGTGGCCCTTCGTCACCCCGACGGCCGGATCGTCTACGCCACCGAGCCCCTCGACAGCGGCTTCCACGGCAGTCGCTGGTCGAAGATGCCGTTCATCCGCGGCCTCGTCGTCCTGTACGAGACGCTGTTCGTCGGGACCCGCTGGCTCGTCCGGAGCGCGTCCGTCCAGGCCGCTGGCACCGGCGAGGACGGGGACGAGGGCGTCGAGCTCGGCAAGAGCGCGATCGCGCTGATGCTGGGGATCACGCTCCTGTTCGGCGTCGGGATCTTCTTCCTGCTGCCGCTGTTCATCGCGAGCGCCACGACCTCGAACATCGAGAACGGGCTCGTCCAGCACCTCGTCGAGGGCCTGATCCGGGTCGCGATCTTCCTCGGCTACCTGCTCCTGATCTCCCGGGCGGCGGACGTCCGGCGCGTGTTCCAGTACCACGGCGCCGAGCACATGACGATCCACGCGCTCGAGGCCGGCGATCCACTGGTCCCCGATGCCGTGAAGAAGTACCCGACCGCCCATCCCCGGTGCGGCACGGAGTTCCTGGTGGTCGTCATCATCCTCTCGATCATCGCCTTCAGCCTGGTCGGGCGGCAGGAGCCGCTCGTGATGATCGCCAGCCGGATCCTGCTGATCCCGGTGATCGCGGCGGTCGGCTACGAGATCCTCAAGTGGGGTGCCCGGCACCGCGGCAACCGGATCGTCCGGGCGATCATGTGGCCCGGGATCCTCGTCCAGATGATCACGACGAAGCAGCCGACCCTGGACATGATCGAGGTCGCGATCGTCTCGATGGAGCAGGCCCTGCAGGCCGACGGCGAGGCCCTCCCGGCCGGATCCGGGACCCTGCCGCGCGAGCGGATGGTGCTGCCGGGTCACGTCGACGGCAAGGCAGCCGCCGTCACCGAGGGCGCCCCGCCCGATGCAGCCGCCGGCGGCGCCGTGACGATCGACCCGCCGCTCCCGGGAGCATGAGCGGGACGCGAGCGAGAGGGACCGGGGGATGAGCGGTGTCGCCGACCGGACCGGTCTGGACGCCCGCCTCACGGACGTCGCGGCGCAGTACGACAGCGTCCAGGCCCAGCTGGCGACCCCGGAAGTCACGAGCGACCCGGACGCGATCCGCCGGCTCGGCCAGGAGCTCGCGAGGCTCGAGCCGGTCGTCGCTGCGTTCCGGGCGCTGGAGGCCACCCGGGCCGAGCTGGCCGGTGCGCGTGAGCTCCGTGACGCGGGCGACGGTGACGCCGAGATGAAGGCGATGGCCTCCGACGAGATCGACCGCCTGACCGCGGACGAGGAGCGGCTCCTCGACGAGCTGAAGGTGCTCCTCCTGCCGCGCGACCCGAACGACGACCGCGACGTGATCCTCGAGATCCGGGCCGGCGCCGGTGGTGACGAGGCGGCCCTGTTCGCGGCCGAGCTCTTCCGGATGTACGTCCGCTACGCCGAGCGCCACCGGTTCACGCCCGAGGTGCTCAGCCTGAACGAGACCGGGATCGGCGGGGTCAAGGAGGCGATCGTCCAGGTCCACGGCGACGGGGCGTACAGCCGCCTGAAGTTCGAGAGTGGCGTCCACCGCGTCCAGCGGATCCCGGCGACCGAGTCGTCGGGCCGGATCCACACGTCGACGGCGACGGTCGTCGTCATGCCCGAGGTTGACGACGTCGAGATCGAGATCGACGAGGACAAGGACATCCGGATCGACGTCAAGCGGTCATCCGGGCCTGGCGGCCAGTCGGTGAACACGACCGACTCGGCGGTCCGGATCACCCACCTCGAGACCGGCCTTGTCGTCGAGATCCAGGACGAGAAGAGCCAGCACAAGAACAAGGCGAAGGCGCTTTCGGTGCTCCGTTCGCGGCTGTACGAACGGAAGATGGCCGAGCAACGCGAGGCCGACTCGGCGGCGCGTCGCTCGATGATCGGCGGGGGCGATCGGTCGGACAAGATCCGGACGTACAACTTCCCGCAGGACCGGGTGACGGATCATCGGATCCACCTCGACCTGTCGGCCCTGCCGAGGGTGATGGACGGCGACATCGACCGTCTGATCGACGCCCTGGTCATGGCCGACCAGGCGGACCGGCTCGCGGCGATCACCGGAGGCGACGATGGCCAGGCGAGCTGATCCAGCGGCTGCCGAGAAGGCGGCATCGCCGGCGCCGCCGTTGCCGACGACCCCGGCCGGCGAGACCGCGGCGCTCTCCGCGCCGACCCGACCGGTCGACGCGACCCTGCCGGCGGGCGACGCCGGCGGCGTGGTCTTCGTCGAGCCGCGGATCGTGCCGATCGAGCGCGCGACGGACCTCGGCAGCGTCCAGGTCCTCAAGCACGGGAACCTCTATCTCCTCACCGACCCGTTCGGCGACATCCATCCGGACTCGCGGGGTCTCGGGCTCTACCTGTCGGATACGCGGCTCCTGTCGTGCTGCTCGCTCCGGGTCGGCGGGACCCGGCCGGTCCTCCTCCAGGGATCGATGGGGGCCAACTACCGCGGCTCGATCCAGCTCACGAACCCGAGCGCCGATCGCAACCCGGACGCAAAGGTCCATCCGGAGCTCCAGGAGGTCGCCGGGCGGACGATCGGGATCGCCCGCGACCGCCTGATCGGCGTCGGGGCGATGGAGGAGCGGGTCCGGATCGTCAACCACTCCGGCTCGGAGCTGACCGTCCCGGTCGAGCTGGAGCTCGGGGCCGACGACGCCGACATCTTCGAGGTCCGCGGCTATCCGCGGCCCGAGCGCGGGACGCTTCTGCCGATCGCCCTCACGCCGACCCGCGCGACGTTCCGCTACGACGGCCTCGACCGACGGCGGCGGTCGACACACATCGCGTTCTCCGATGCCGCGGCGGCGTTCGGACCGATCGACCCGCGCTCCGAGGACCAGGCGCTGAGCGGCGGCTCGGTCCGGTTTCGCTGGGACCTGATGCTGGCGCCGGGGGAGCTGCACGAGCTGCAATGGACGATCTGGGCGTCGATCGCCCCGATGGAGGACGGCCGGCCGGCCGACGGAGCCGCGACGCTGTTCCCGGAGCCGCCGCGGGTCAGCGGGGACGACGGGGCGGGCGCCTACCATGCCTGGGGCCGTGGCACGACGTCGATCCAGACCGACCACGAGCTGTTCAACCTGACCCTCAACCGCTCCCTCGCCGACCTGCGGCTCCTGATCAACGACGGCCCGGCCGAGGGTCAGCGCTATCTCGCCGCCGGCGTGCCGTGGTTCGCGACGCTGTTCGGGCGGGACGCGCTGATCGCCTCGTTCCAGTCGTTGGCCTTCCGGCCACAGATCGCGATGGAGACGCTCGAGGTGTTGGCGGCATACCAGGCGACCGAGGTCGACGACTGGCGCGACGCGGAGCCAGGCAAGATTCTCCACGAGCTCCGGACCGGCGAGATGGCGGGCGCCGGCGAGCTGCCCCATACGCCGTACTACGGCTCGATCGACTCGACGCCGCTGTGGCTGATTCTGTTCGCCGCGACGTTCGACTGGACGGGCGATCGGGCGTTCGTCGAACGGCTCTGGCCGAACGCCCTGAAGGCGCTCGAGTGGATCGACCGCTACGGCGACCGCGACGGCGACGGTTTCGTCGAGTACGAGCGGCGGTCGCCGCGCGGGCTCGTCAACCAGGGCTGGAAGGACTCCGGCGATTGCATCCGGGACCGCTCGGGCGGGTTCGCCGCGGTTCCGATCGCGCTCGCCGAGGTCCAGGGCTACGTGTTCGACGCGAAGCGCCGGATTGCCGACATCGCCGCCATCCGCGGCGACGACGAGCTGGCCGGGCGGCTGCGAGCCGAGTCGGAGGCGCTCCGGCGCAAGTTCGAGGACGCGTTCTGGGTCGAGGACGAGCGCTACTACGCGATGGCCCTGGACCGCGACAAGCGCCAGGTCGACGCGATCGCCTCGAACGCGGGGCAGTGCCTCTGGTCGGGGATCGCCTCGCCGGCCCGGGCCCGCGACGTCGCCGACCGGCTGATGGGCCCGGGGCTGTTCTCGGGCTGGGGGATCCGGACCTACGCCGCGGGTCAGACTGGCTACAACCCGATCGGCTATCACACGGGCTCGGTCTGGCCGCACGACACGTCGCTGATCGCGGCCGGCCTGAAGCGCTACGGCTTCGACGAGGAGTCGAACCGGCTCGTCGGCCATGTCTTCCAGGCCGCCCAGCACTTCCCCGACTTCCGCCTGCCGGAGCTGTTCTGCGGCTTCGATCGCGACCACTCGGCGCTCCCGGTGCCGTATCCGGTCGCCTGCTCGCCGCAGGCCTGGGCGGCTGGCGCGTCGTTCCTGTTCGTCGAATCGATGCTCGGTCTCCGGGCGAAGGCGGGCCAGCGCGAGCTGGAGCTGCGGCACCCGAACCTGCCGGACTGGCTCGGCAAGGTGACCCTGACGAACCTGCGGGTCGGCGACGCATCGGTGGACCTGCTCTTCCACCGCTGGCGCGGGACGACGAGCGCCGAGGTCCTCCGCAAGGTGGGCGACCTGTCGGTCACGATCCGCCTGTAGACCGAAGCGGCGCGTCCGGCGCCACACGAGGAGAGGGATGACCACGATCGCCGAGAGCCTGGCGGGCGCGACCCAACGTCTGCGCGCGTCGGGCTCGGAGACTGCCCGGCTCGACGCCGAGGTCCTGCTCGGCTGGGCGGTCGGCGTCGACCGGACCACGATTCTCGCGTACCCGGAGGCGCCGGTCGGGGCCGAAGCCGCCGCCCGGTTCGAGGCCGGCGTCGTCCGTCGCGAGGCCGGCGAGCCAGTTGCGTACATCCGCGGGATGAAGGAGTTCCACGGTCTCGCCTTCGGTGTCGATTCGCGGGCCCTGATCCCGCGTCCGGAGACCGAGGCCCTGGTCGACGCGGCGATCGCGGACGTGATGCGCCGACTCGCCGAGCGAGGCGGCGAGGCCGGCGCCGGACCCGGCCGCGGCGGCGACGCCGTCCGGGTCGTGGACGTGGGAACCGGCAGTGGGGCGATCGCCGTCGCGCTCGCGGTCGGGCTCCGCAGCCGGCGCGTGACGATGGGCCGCAACGTGACGATCCTCGCCACCGAGCAGTCGCCGGACGCGCTCGACCTCGCCCGCGAGAACGCGGTCGGGCACGGAGCGGCCGAGGGGATGCGGTTCGTCGAGGCGGACCTCCTGCCACCCGTGCTGCCGGACGACAACGCGCCGTTCGACCTCGTCGTCGCGAATCTGCCCTATGTCCGGTCGGACGCGATCGCCGGCCTGCCGATCGCCGCCTCGTTCGAGCCGCGAACGGCGCTCGACGGCGGCCCGGACGGCCTCGACGTCATCCGGGCCCTGCTCGCCCGCCTCCCGGACGTGCTGGCCGAGGGCGGGCTCGCGCTGTTCGAGATCGGTGGTGATCAGGGCGAGTCGGCGCCGGCGGCCGTTGCCGAGGTGCTGCCGGGCTGGGGGGCATCCGTGGCACCGGACCTCGGCGGGCTGCCTCGCGTGCTGCGGGTCGAGCGTGGCTGACGCGCCGGCCGAGGACCCGCGATCCGACCGCCCGATCGGTGCATTCCCGATCGGGCTCGTGGCCCTCGACATCGACGGGACGCTGATCGGCGAGGACCAGGTGATCCGGCCGCGGACGGTCGCGGCGGTCGAGGCAGCGATGACGCGCGGCGTCCACGTCTCCCTCGTCACGGGCAGGATGACGACGAGTGCGATCGTCTTCGCCCGCCGCCTCGGGCTCGTCGACCCGATCGTGGCCTACCAGGGCGCCCTGGTCCGGGAGCTGCTCCCGGCCGACCGCGACCCGCGCCTCGGTCGGATCGTCCGGCACACGCCACTCGCCGCCGACGCCGCCCGCGACGTGATCGACTGGGCGAAGGGCGTCGGGCTGGAGCCGCACGTCAACCACCTCGAGCGGTTCGTCGTCCAGGCCGACGATCCGCGCGCGGAGGACTATTCGTCGTTCATCGGCGCGCGGGCGACGATCGTGCCGGATCTCCGGACCTGGATCCGGCAGCCGGTCTCGAAGATCCTCGCCGTTGCCCGGGATCCGATCCCGGAGGTCGTCATGGACGATGCCCGTCGCCGGTTCGCCGGTCGCGCGGCCGTGACGATCAGCCACCCGCGCTTCCTCGAGTTCCTCGCCCCCGGGGTCTCGAAGGCGGTCGGCGTCCGGCACCTGGCGCGCCGTGCCGGTGTCCGGCTCGCGAACGTGCTGGCGATCGGCGACCACTTCAACGACCTGGAGATGATCGCCGCCGTCGGGCACGGCGCCGCGATGCCCACCGCGCCCGTCCAGGTCCTCTCGGTCGCCCGGTACGTCGCCCTCCCCGTCGAGCATGACGGGGTGGCGGACCTGATCGAGCGGCTGGTTCTCGCCGACCCGACGGAAGCCGCCAGGAACGCCCGCCGCCTGGCGGCCGAGCACGATGCGGCCTCGCTCGCGGGCTCCGCCGCGTGACGGCCCGGGTCGTCCCGGACGACGCCGAGGGCCGCGCGATCGCGGCGGAGGCACTCCGCGCCGGTGGGATCGTCGCGCTGCCGACGGACACGGTCTACGGGATCGCGGTCTCGCTCGAGACGCCGGGCGGGATCGCGGCACTGTTCGCGGCCAAGGACCGGCCGCCGGACCGGGCGATCATGCTGCTCCTCGCCGACGCGGCCCAGGCGCCGACGATCGGGGAGTGGCCGTCGGCGGCGGCCGCGCTTGCTGGTGCGTTCTGGCCGGGCGGTCTGACGGTCATCGTCCCGCAGCGGCCGGACGTCGCCCTGCCGGCCGTGCTGACGGGTGGGGTGAGCACGATCGGGCTGCGCGTCCCGGACCACGAGGCGCCACGCGCGCTGGCGGCCGCGGTCGGCCCGCTGCCGACCACCTCGGCAAATCGTTCGGGACGGCCCGAGGCCAGCGACGCGGCGGGGATCGTCGACCAGCTCGGACACGCGGTCGCGGTCGTCCTCGACGGCGGCCCCGCGCACGGCGGCCCGGCGTCGACCGTGGTCGACTGCACGGTGGAGCCGCCGCGGATCCTGCGCGTCGGGGCGATCCCCGTCGAGGCCGTCGAGGTGGTGCTCGGCCTGGCGGTCGAGCGACCGACGCCGGGCTGACGCCGACCGGCCCGTCGCTGCGTCGCGGTCGCGTGGCCCGGCGTGGGAAGATAGCCCGGACACCGCGGGCCGCTGCGCCGATCGGGCGCGCCCCGGATCGTCGTTCCGGCGGCCGAGCCCGACGCGGGCCACATGGAGGATCGCGCGATGGGGATCACGGACCAGGCGCGAACCGCTGATGCCTCGATCGCGGAGCTCGATCCCGAGCTGTGGGCGGCGATGGAGGGCGAGCGCCGCCGCCAGCACGACAAGATCGAGCTGATCGCGTCCGAGAACTACACGTCGGCCGCGGTCATGGAGGCACAGGGCAGCTGGCTGACGAACAAATACGCCGAGGGCCTGCCCGGCAAGCGCTACTACGGCGGCTGCGAGTTCGTCGACGTCGCCGAGGAGCTCGCGCGCGAACGGGCGCTCCGCCTCTTTCCCGGTGCCGAGCACGTGAACGTGCAGCCCCACTCGGGCGCCCAGGCCAACATGGCGGCCTACTTCAGCGTCATCGATCCCGGCGACCGGATCCTCGGGATGAAGCTCGACCAGGGCGGCCACCTGACCCACGGGATGAAGCTGAACTTCTCCGGTCGCCTGTACGAGGTCCACGCCTACGGCGTCCGGGAGGACACCGAGCGGATCGACTACGACGCCCTCGAAGCCCAGGCGGCGGAGGTCCGGCCGAAGGTCATCGTGGCCGGGGCGTCCGCCTACCCGCGGATCTTCGACTTCGAGCGGATGGCGGCGATCGCGCACGGCGTGGGCGCGCTCCTGTTCGTCGACATGGCCCATATCGCCGGGCTCGTCGCCGCGGGCGTCCACCCCTCGCCGTTCCCCCACGCCGATATCGTCACGACCACGACCCACAAGACGCTCCGCGGCCCTCGCGGCGGGATGATCTTCAGCCGGCTCGAGCTCCCGCCGTCGGTCGACGCGGCGGCCTTCCCGAACGTCAAGGCTGGGCCGTCGGGGACCGCGGCGCTCGCGGCCACGATCGATCGGACGGTCTTCCCGGGCGTCCAGGGCGGACCGCTGATGCACGTCATCGCCGGCAAGGCCGTCGCCTTCCAGCTGGCCCTCGGCGACGAGTTCCGGCGGGACCAGCAGCGCACGATCGACAACGCCGGGACGATCGCCGGCGTCCTCGCCGACCGCGGGCTGCGGGTGGTCTCGGGCGGGACCGACAACCACCTGATGCTCGTCGACGTGATGTCGCAGGGCGTGACCGGCAAGGACGCGGAACACCTCCTCGACGAGATCGGGGTCACCGTCAACAAGAACCAGATTCCGTTCGACCGGCAGCCGCCGAACACGTCGTCGGGGATCCGCGTCGGCACGCCCGCGGTCACCTCGCGCGGGATGGGCGCCGACGAGATGCGGGAGATCGCCGCGATCATCGCCGACGCGATCGATCGCCACGACGATCCGGCGGGCCGGGCGGAGCTCGCTCCGCGCGTCGCCGCGATCGCCGCGGCGTTCCCGGTTCCGGGGCTGCACCGGCCCACGTGACCTTCATCCCGATCGCCGCCGGCGTCGTCCCGTTCCTGCTCGTCGCCTTCCTCGCGGCGGCGGCGATCTCGTTCCTCCTCATCCCGCCGATCCGGCGGATCGCGATCCGGATGGACGCGGTCGACCGGCCGGGCCAGCGCCGGGTGAACACGTCGCCCGTGCCACGCGGCGGCGGCGTCGCCGTCGCGGCGGCGTTCGTCATCGTCACCGTCGCCGTCCTCATCCTGAACGCGGTCTCCTCGGCCGTCCCGGTTCCGTCGTCCGTCGGGAACGTCGAGCTGTTCGGGCTCCTCGTGGGCGGGGTCGCCGCAGCGGCATTCGGCGTGGTCGACGACTACTTCGATCTCCGCGCGCGATGGCAGTTCCTGGGCCAGATCGGCCTGGCGGTGATCGCGATCGTCTGCGGGATCACGGTCGACTTCATCGCGAACCCGTTCGGGCCGCGGGTGATCCAGTTCGGCGGCGTCGTCGCGATCGCCTTCACGGTCCTGTGGATCGTCGGGATGATCAACAGCATCAACTTCATCGACGGCCTCGACGGGCTGTCGTCGGGGATCGGGCTGATCGCCGCCATCACGCTCGGCCTGATCAGCCTGACGACCCAGGTGGGCCAGCCGTTCATCGCCGTGCTCTGCTTCATCCTCGGCGGGGCCCTGCTCGGGTTCCTGCGCTGGAACTTCCACCCGGCGACGATCTTCACCGGGACGAGCGGCGTGATGTTCCTGGGCTACACGCTGGCCGTCCTGTCGATCCTCGGCACCGCCAAGGTCGCGGTCGCCATGCTGATCCTCGCCGTGCCGATCATCGACGCGTTCTGGATCATCGTCCGGCGCCTGGCCGAGGGTCGGTCGCCGTTCTCGCCCGATCGCGGCCACCTCCACCACCGCCTGCTGGACATCGGCCTGTCGCACCGTCAGACGGTCCTGCTGATCTACGGGATCTGCGTCGTCCTGGGGCTGCTCGGGCTGCTCCTGTCCGGCGCCACCCAGCTCTATGCGTTCATCGCCGTCTTCTTCGCGAGCGGCTTCGTCCTGTACATCCTGGCTCATGGCGGCTTTGACCCCGACGAGCCCGATTTCGAGGGCTGAGCCGGCCACGTCACTCGTCTTCCTCGGGGGCCCGTTCCAGCAGATCGGCACTCAATGGCGCGTCCCGGGTACGACCCCGATGCGGTCCGGTGCGGTTCTACGTAATCTGGCCGAGTTCGCCCGGCCGGGGCCCGATGCTACGATCGATCGACGCCGAACCGGTCCGTTGGTCGGCGGGTGCTCGGGGGTCCAGATCTCCTCTGTGGAATTGATCGTCGGGGGGCTGGCCGTCATCGGCCTGCTGCTTGTCGCCGGCCGTTTCGTGCTGCGCTCGGACACGGGCCAGGTCGCGCTGCCCCGGATCGTGGACGACTCGATCGGGCTCTGGGCCCTCCGCCGGATCACCCGTCGGCCGCTGTGGGCGCGCCCGAACGGTGACACCGAGACGCTGGTCGGAGCATCGCTTGCTGCCTCGAGCGACGTCGCATCCGGCGCTCCGATGGGGGACGGCGAGCCACAGCCGCGGACCGTCAAGTCGACCCGCTCCGTCACCTCGCTCACCAGGCCGGTCGTCGATCCCGTGGCCGACGTCGCCCGACGAGCCGCCGCAGCAGCGTCGATCGCGATCCCGGCACCGGGTGCGGAGGAGGCGCCGATCGGTGGGGCCTGGCCGAACCGGATCGCGGCCCTCCTGGGCATCGCGACCCTCGCGATGTTGGTCGTGGTCGCCGGCATCTTCGTGTTCGTGCCGCGCAGCGACCCGGGCGGCAGGGTCGTCGTCGGAACGCCGGCATCGAGTGGCATCGGGCCCGGCCCCTCGCAGCTCGCGTTGCTGCCGGGCGTCTCGACGGAGCCGAGCGTGTCGCCTGTTCCGACCCCGTCCGAGGAGCCGTCGTCCGTCGGATCGCCTGCGATCTCGCAGCCGGCCCGGTCCCCGCGTCCCACGACCGAGCCGGCCCGCACGCCGACGCCGACCGCGACCCCGACGCCGACGCCGGCACCCACACCCAGGCCGACGCCCAGGCCCACCCCGAAGCCAACGCCGGTGCCCACGTCGCCGCCGCCGATCGCGTCGGTCACGTGCACGAGCGAGGCGTTCGTCGCGACCTGCAATGGGTCCAACTCCGCCCGGGCGTTGACCTACACGTTCGACTTCGGGGACGAGTCGGGAACGGAGAGCGGCCCGAGCCCGATCGCCCTCCACGCCTACCTCGACTCCGGGACCTACACCGTGACCCTGACCGTGGCCGACGGGCACGGCAGGACCAGCACCGACTCGACGACCGTCACCGTCCCGTGAGCCAAGCCCGCCCGACGCGACAGCGGCTGGCCGCCGCTGCCATCGCCACGATGACGGTCGCCATCGGTTTCGGGGCCTGGCCGGCGGCCGTCCTGGCAGCTGTTCCGACTGCGGCGGACGACACGGTCGTCGTCCAGCGGAACGCGGGGCCCACGTCGATCGACGTGCTCGACAACGACACGATCACCGAGGGCGACCTGATCACGGCGGCGACCGGCGCGACCCACGGCACGGTCGCGATGGTGTCCGACGGCCTCTCGGTCACCTACAAGCCGGACGCGGGCTATAGCGGCACCGACACCTTCGACTACACCGTCACGAACGACCCCGACGGCGACGCGACGGCGACCGTCACGGTCAAGGTCAATGCGCCACCGGTCGCGGTCGACGACCCGGCCGTCCCCGGCTGCGACCCGCCGGACGTGTTCGGTGGGTCCTTCCCGATCCTCGAGGACGCCGGGCAGGTCACGCTGGCGGCCGATTGCAGCCTGACCGCGAATGACACGGATGCCGATGGCTCGATCGTGGCGTGGGACGTCGTCGCGCCGCCGACTCATGGCTCGCTCGAGTGGCTACCCAACCAGCCGGGCATCGTCGGCTACACGCCGGTGCTCGACTTCAACTCGCCCGCCGGCGACCAGCCGGGCGGCACGTGGCTGTCCGACAGCCTGACCTACGAGGTCATCGACGACGACGGCGCACGCTCGGACCCCGCGACGCTCCGGATCTGGGTCGCGCCGCTGAACGACGCGCCGACCGTCACGGCCGGACCTGCGACCGTCCACGGGACGGAGGACACGCCGTACAGCGCGCCGTGGGCGACCGGGATCACCCCCGGTCCGGCCAACGAGTCGACGCAGGCGGTCCACTTCCAGCTCACGAGCGACACGAACATGTTTCTGTTCGACGTGGAGCCCGCGCTCGCCCCCGACGGGACCCTCTCCTTCACGCCGGCCCCGAATACGACGGGTTCGGCGACCGTGACGTTCGTCGCGAAGGACGACGGCGGGCTCGAGGACTACGGCACTCCCGGCGCCCACTCGTTCGACACGAGCGCCCCGGTGAGCGTCCAGATCGTTGTGGACGCGGCGGGTGATCCGCCCACCGCCGTCGACTATTCCCAGACAATCTCGGAGGACGCCGGCCCGACCCTGCTGAACGTGCTCATGAGCGGATCGGATCCTGACGGCGACCCGCTGACGGTCATCGCCGTCGGAACCCCGTCCAAGGGCACCGCGACATTCACGCCCGGCTTCATCACCTACACGCCCGATGCCAACGCGACCGGGACCGATACGTTCTCGTTCACGATCGCGGACGCCGACGGGACGCCGGCTTCCGCGACGGTCCATGTGACGATCACCGCCGTGAACGACGCCCCGTCGCCCGGCGCCGACGCGGTCACCGTTGCCGAGGACCAAGCCGTCGCGTCGTCGGTCGCGGTCCTCGAGAACGACACCGATGTCGACGGCGACACGCTGTCCGTCGCCGCCGCGGGCGGCGCGGCGCGAGGCGTCGTGACGATCACCGGCACAAGCGTCCGCTACAAGCCGAATGCCAACGCGTTCGGGAGCGACACGGTCACCTACACCGTCTCCGACGGCCACGGCGGGACCGCCACGGGCTCGATCGCCGTCACGATCACCCCGGCCAACGACCCGCCCAACGCGGTCAACGACGGCGTCCCCACCCCGATCAACCTGGTGCTGGGCGGCGGCGCCCAGGCGGTCCCGGTCCTGTCGAACGACACCTGGCTCCCGGATGCCCCCGAGTCGCTGTCGATCGTGTCGGTGACGAAGGGCGGGCACGGCATGGTCGCGATCACCGGCGGCGGGTCGGGCCTGACCTATCTCCCGACCGGCACGACCGCCGGGATCGACGTGTTCACCTACACCATTTCCGACGGGCACGGCCTGACCGACACGGCCAGCGTCCAGATCAACGTGGTCAAGGACGTGACCAAGCCGAAGGTCTCCGTCCCGACGGTGTCGATCTCGCACGTCAAGGGCCGGACCACGTCGGTGCTCACGGTTCGCTGGGCGATCACCGAGACGCAGTCCGGGGTGAGGTCGGAGGTCCTCCAGATCAAGACGAACAGCGGCGCCTGGACGTCGATCAGCCTGCCCTCGTCTTCGGCACGGTCGCGTGCCGTGACGGTCCACATCCAGCGCACGATCCAGTTCCGCGTCCGCGCGACGGACAAGGCCGGCAACGCCTCGGCGTACGTCCTGAGCCACACGATCCGGACCTGATCCGGGCCCTGGCCCTGGGTGGGGGCGGCCGCGCCCTCTGCTATACTCCGCGCGCCTGAGGTAGGTCACCCATGATCGAGCCCGGTCGGAGCTGGGCCTATGCGGCTCTCTTCTCCGAGATCGGCATCTCGCTCCTGGTCACCACCCTCGTGGGGGTGCTCCTCGGCCACTGGGTCGACGAGCAGCTCGGACTGCCCGTCCCGATCTTCGTGATCGTGGGGTTCCTGCTGGGAGCCGGGTCCGGGACGATGTTGATCTATCGGCTGGTCAGCAGGTTCCTCGAGTCCATCGACTGAAGCGGCCGGCGAGCCACAAGACCGAACTTCGAGCGCGGCACCGGCCGCGCTCCTGTGTGTGGAGGGAGCGTGACGAGCGAGCAGGGCGCGGCCACTCCGGTCGCCGAAGCCCCGATCCCGACGACCCCGTCCGGCAGCACGCCGGGCCGCGGGCTGTCGAGCCGTTGGTTCCTCCTGATCGGCGTCGTGATCCTCGTCGACATCTTCGCGTTCATCCTGTTCCCGCAGACGCCGAAGGACACGACCGCCGGGACCGACTGCCCGTTCCCCGCCTGCTTCATCCAGAACGGCCTCGAGTTTCCGGCCCCGCAAACGGTCTACGACTTCGACCCGTCGGCCCCGCCGCCGCCGCCGGTCGGCGTCTACTTCCACCCGAGCATCAGCAACACGATCCTGACGATGTGGATCGTGATGGCGGTCGTGCTGACCGCGGTGATCCTGATGGTGCGGGGCTCGACGATGATCCCCCGGCGCGGCCAGAACGTCATCGAGACCGTGTACGAGCTGCTCCGCGACTTCGGGATGGGCATCGCCGGTCCGACGGCTGCCCGGTACATCCCGATCTTCGTCGGGGCGTTCCTGCTGGTCCTGTTCAACAACTGGATCGGCCTGATCCCCCCGGTCGGCAAGGTCGGGTTCCTGCGGGCCCCCTCGAGCGACGTGAACATCACGATCGGGATGGCCCTCGTGAGCTTCCTGATCTTCGAGATCGAGGGGTTCCGGAGGCTCGGCGTCGGCGGCTATCTCGGGAAGTTCTTCCCGTTGTACGAGTTCAAGAACGGCATCGGCGCCGGGATCCTGGCCCTGTTCGTCGGCCTCATCGAGCTGATGCTCGAGTTCGTCAAGCCCGTGACGCTGTCGATGCGGTTGTTCGGCAACATCTACGGCGGCGAGGTCGCCCTCGGGGTGATGACGACACTGACCGTCATCTTCATCCCGGTCGCCCTCATCGGGCTGGAGCTGATGCTCAACGCGATCCAGGCCCTCATCTTCAGCATCCTGACGCTGCTGTTCATCACGCTGGCCATCGAGAGCCACCACGAGGAGGAGGGGCACCTCGCGGAAGAGGCGCTCGCGGAGCTGAAGGGAACGGAGCCACAGGCGCTCCAGCCCGCCAACTGAACCACCGCCGCGCCACGGCGCGGCGATCCACATCGAACGAACCCGGGCCGTCCTGCCCGGGGAAGAGGAGGACATCTCGAATGGAGCACATCGGCGCCGGTCTCGCCGCCCTCGGGGTCATCGGCCCGGGCATCGGCATCGGCATCCTCGCCGGCCTCTCGGCCCAGGCGATCGGCCGTAATCCCGACGCCGCCGGCCAGATCCGCGGCATCGCGATCATCCTCGCGGCGTTCGCCGAAGGCCTCGGCGTCCTCGCGATCGTCGTCGGCCTGCTCGCGATCTTCATCACCGGCCCGAGCGCGTAGCCGACGGGATCGGAGGGCCCATCGTGGACCTGCTGGCCATCGCGTCCGGCGTCTCGGGCGAGGCTGCCCGCCTCGTTGCGGACGCCGAGGCCGAGCCGCTGTTCCAGATCAACCTGTTCCAGGTGCTCATCGCGGCCACGAACTTCGTCGTGTTCCTCGCGATCATCTGGACCTTCGCGTTCAAGCCGCTCACGAAGATGCTGTCCGACCGCCAGGCCAGGATCGAGGAAGGGCTGCGCGACGCCGAGCAGGCCCGGAAGGACCGCGAGTCCGCCGAGGCCGAGCGGCTCGCCGCGCTCCAGGAGGCACGTCGCGAGGCGAACGAGATCCTCGCCCGGTCCCAGAAGGTCGCCGACGAGTCGCGCGAGCGCGATCTCGCCGCGACGCGCGAGGAGCTCGAGCGGATCCGTCAGCGCGCGAGCGCCGACATCGAGTCGGAGAAGCAGCGGGCGATCGGCGAGCTGCGGGCGGAGGTCGCCGACCTGGCCCTCCTTGCGGCCGGTCGGGTCGTCGGCGAGACGATGAACGACGACCGCCAGCGGCGGCTCGTCGACGAGTTCCTGCGCGAGGCCGAAGCCGGCTCCGCGACGGACCGGGCGGGCTGATGGCCACGCGCGACAGCGCGCCGCGGCGCTACGCCGAAGCCGCCTTCGAGATCGCGACCCGCGACGGCTCGATCGAGACGTGGCGGAAGGACCTCGACCTGGCGGCGACGACGCTCGGGGACGGCGACCTGATGGCGGTCCTCGCCAATCCGGCGCTGCCCCTCGACGAGCGGCTGACGGTCGCGCGGAGGGTCTTCGAGGGCCTCTCGCGACCGGCGGGAAACCTCATCCAGCTCCTCGTCCGGCGCCGTCGGATCGAGCAGCTGCCGCGCGTCGCCGCGGAGTTCGGCCGGCTCGACGACCGGCGCCAGGGGATCGTCCACGCGACCGCGACGAGCGCCTCGCCCCTGACCGATCCCGAGACCCGCGCCATCACGGCCCGCCTCGAACAGATGACGGGCGGCCGGATCGCCCTCCAGACCGATGTGGACGAGAGCCTGCTCGGCGGGCTGGTCGTTCGCGTCGGCGACCGATTGATCGACGGGAGCGTCCGGGGCCGCCTCGAGCGGCTGCGGAACCAGCTCGCCTCGGGCGCCCTGTAGGAGACCCTGCCCCATGGCCATTCGTTCCGACGAGATCACCAGCATCATCAAGTCGTCGATCGACTCGTTCGACGCGGCGATCGAGACGCGCAGCGTCGGAACGGTCGTCGAGGTCGGCGACGGAATCGCCCAGATCTACGGCCTCGATGCCGCCCTCGCCTCGGAGCTGCTGGAGTTCCCGGGCGACGTGTTCGGCCTCGCCCTGAACCTCGAGGAGGAGACGGTGGGCGCCGTCATCCTCGGCAACGCGACGGCCATCAAGGAGGGCGACCAGGTCAAGACGACCGGTCGCGTGGCGGAGGTGCCGGTCGGCGCGGCGCTGCTCGGCCGGGTGGTCGATCCCCTCGGTCGCCCCCTCGACGACAAGGGCCCGATCGCCTCGACGAAGACCCGGCCCGTGGAGCGGATCGCCCCCGGAGTCATCGTCCGCAAGTCGGTCGACACGCCGGTCCAGACCGGCGTCAAGGCGATCGATGCCCTGATCCCGATCGGCCGCGGCCAGCGCGAGCTGATCATCGGCGACCGCCAGACCGGCAAGACCGCGATCGCGATCGACACGATCATCAACCAGAAGGGCAAGAACCTCGTCTGCATCTACGTCGCGATCGGCCAGAAGCTCTCGACGGTCGCCCAGACCGTGGCCGTCCTCGAGCAGCACGGCGCGATGGAGCACACGATCGTCGTCGTCGCCGGCGCGGAGGATCCCGCGCCGCTCCAGTACCTCGCCCCGTACTCGGGTGTCGCGATCGGCGAGGAGGTCATGGAGAACGGCGTCGAGGTGGCGGGCCAGGGTCTCGTCAAGGACGCGCTGTGTGTCTACGACGACCTGAGCAAGCACGCCTGGGCCTATCGCGAGATGTCGCTCCTGCTGCGGCGGCCGCCCGGCCGCGAGGCGTATCCCGGCGACGTCTTCTACCTCCACAGCCGGCTGCTGGAGCGGGCGGCCCGGCTCAACGACGAGAACGGCGGTGGCTCGCTGACGGCCCTGCCGATCATCGAGACCCAGGCGGGCGACGTCTCCGCCTACATCCCGACGAACGTCATCTCGATCACGGACGGCCAGATCTTCCTCGAGACCGACCTCTTCAACGCCGGCCAGCGGCCGGCCCTGAACATCGGCATCTCGGTCTCCCGGGTCGGCTCGGCCGCCCAGACGAAGGCGATGAAGAGCGTCGCGGCGCCGCTGAAGCTGGACCTCGCGCAGTACCGCTCGCTGGCGGCGTTCGCCCAGTTCGCGGGCGACCTCGACAAGGCGACCCGCGACCAGCTGACCCGAGGCGAGAAGCTCTCGGAGATCACGAAGCAGCCGCAGTACCAGCCGCTGCCCGTCGAGAAGCAGGTCGCCATCCTGTACGCGGCGACGACCGGCAAGCTGGACGACGTCCCGACGCCGCGAGTCCGCGAGTTCGAGAGCGCGTTCTATCGCTTCCTCGAGACCGAGCGGCCGAACATCCTCACCGATCTCGGCGCGAAGAACGAGCTCAGCGACGAGCTCCGGAAGGCGCTCGACGAGGCGATCGAGGCATTCCGCCAGAGCTTCCTGGCGTAGGGCGGGGAGGAACGAGCCCGCGTGGCCAGCCAGCGAGACATCCGGCGGAGGATCCAGTCCTCCCGGAACATCAAGCAGATCACCAGGGCGATGCAGTTCGTCGCTGCCTCGAAGCTGAAGCGCGCCCAGGACGCGACGCTCCAGTCGCGACCGTACGCGGAGAAGCTCGATGAGGTCCTGGCGGACGTCGCCTCGGTCCTCGGCGGCGAGGACCATCCGCTCCTCGTCCGGCGCGAGGGTGGCCGGCGGCTGATCGTCCTGATCACGACCGATCGCGGCCTCGCCGGTGCCCTGAACACGAACACGATCCGGTTCGCCGCCCAGGAGATCACCGCGACCCCGGGTGACCTGAGCGTCGTCACCGTCGGCCGCAAGGGGCGCGACGCGATGCGTCGCGCCCGCGTCCCGCTCGAGGCCCACTTCGAGGGCTACGGCGAGCGTCCCAGCTTCGCCGACGTCCTGCCGCTCGCCCGGCTGATCACCGACGACTACCTCGCCGGGACGTGGAACCGGATCGACGTCGTGTACAGCCGGTTCATCTCGACGCTGACCCAGCGCCCGACGCTCGACGAGCTGCTGCCGATCACGCCCGACGAGGACACGCAGGGGATCCCCGGCAACCAGTTCATCTTCGAGCCCGACCCGGGCGCCGTGCTCGAGCGGCTGCTGCCGCGCTACGTCGCGACGCGCCTGTTCCAGGCGGTCCTCGAGAGCAAGGCGAGCGAGGAATCGAGCCGGATGGTCGCGATGAAGAACGCGACCGAGAACGCCGAGGAGCTGATCGACGACCTGACCCTCGACTACAACAAGGTCCGCCAGTCCAACATCACCCGCGAGATGATCGAGATCGCGTCCGGCGCGCAGGCCCACTAGGACGCGCGACCGCGCCGAACGAGGAGGCAATCCAGACCATGGCGACCGCCGCCCCCGCTGCGACGGGCCAGGTGATCCAGATCACCGGCCCCGTCGTCGACATCGAGTTCCCCGCCGGCCAGCTGCCGGCGATCTACAACGCCGTCGCGATCGAGCGTGACGACCACGCCGAGCTCGTCTGCGAGGTCCAGCAGCACCTCGGCAACAACTGGGTCCGGACGGTCGCGATGACGACGACCGACGGCCTCGCTCGCGGTGCCCGCGTTCGCGACACGGGCGGTCCGATCTCCGTGCCGGTCGGCGAGGTGACGCTGGGCCGCGTGTTCGACGTCCTCGGCAACCCGATCGACAACAAGGGCCCGGTCGACCGCAGCAAGACCCTCCCGATCCACCGCTCCGCACCGCCGTTCGACGAGCAGACCACCGAGGTCGAGGTCTTCGAGACGGGCTTGAAGATCATCGACCTGATCTGCCCCTTCAAGAAGGGCGGCAAGGTCGGGATCTTCGGCGGCGCCGGCGTCGGCAAGACCGTCATCATCCAGGAGCTGATCAACAACGTCGCCAAGGAGCACGCGGGCGTCTCGGTCTTCGCCGGCGTCGGCGAGCGGTCGCGCGAGGGCAACGACCTCATCCACGAGATGACCGAGTCGGGCGTCATCAAGAGCACGGCGTTCGTGTTCGGCCAGATGAACGAGCCCCCGGGAGCCCGGCAGCGGGTCGGCCTGACCGGCCTGACGATGGCCGAGTACTTCCGCGACGAGGAGGGCCGCGACGTCCTCCTGTTCATCGACAACATCTTCCGCTTCACCCAGGCGGGCTCCGAGGTGTCGGCGCTCCTCGGCCGGATGCCGTCGGCCGTCGGCTACCAGCCGAACCTCGCGACGGAGATGGCCGCCCTGCAGGAGCGGATCACCTCGACGAAGAAGGGCTCGATCACGTCGCTCCAGGCGGTCTTCGTGCCCGCGGACGACTACACGGACCCGGCCCCGGCGACGACGTTCGCCCATCTCGACTCGACGATCCGCCTCGAGCGGGCCATCGCCGAGCTCGGCATCTACCCCGCCGTGGACCCGCTGACCTCGACGTCGCGCGTCCTCGACCCGAACATCGTCGGCCAGGAGCACTACGACGTCGCCCAGGAGACGAAGCGCGTCCTCCAGCGCTACCGCGACCTCCAGGACATCATCGCGATCCTCGGGATCGACGAGCTGTCCGAGGAGGACAAGGCCACGGTCGCCCGGGCCCGCCGGCTCCAGCGGTTCGCGAGCCAGCCGTTCACGGTCGCCGAGGTCTTCACCGGCCGGCCGGGTGCCTACGTCTCGATCAAGGACACGGTCGCGAGCTTCAAGGAGATCCTCGAGGGCAAGGTCGACGACCTGCCCGAGCAGGCGTTCTTCCTGGCCGGCACGATCGACGACACCCGCGAGAACGCGGCAAAGCTGGCGGGCTGACCCAGGTGCCCCTCCAGCTCGACATCGTCACGCCCGAGAAGCTCGCGTACTCCGACGAGGTCGACGCCGTCGTCCTGCCCGGCAGCGAGGGCGAGCTCGGCGTCCTCCCTCATCACGCCCCGCTGATCTCGACGCTCGGCGCCGGCGAGCTGCGGCTGCGGAAGGGCGGCCAGGAGGAGTCGTTCGCGATCGTCGGCGGTTTCCTGCAGGTGCTCCCGGACAAGGTCGTGGTGATGGCCGAGACCGCCGACATCGCCTCCGAGATCGATCTCGAGAAGGCCCAGGAGGCCCGTCGCCAGGCCGAGCAGGCGCTCGAGAGCGGCTACGTCGAGGGCGCCGACCTGGCCGCGGCGCGCGCCGCGCTCCAGACGGCGCTGCTGCGGATCCGGGTCGCGGAGCGTCGCCACCACGAAGGAGCCCGCCGACGCGTCTAGTGCCGGTGGCACGACGCATCGCGGAACCGAGGATGGACCTTCGTGGCTGACGCCCGGCCGTTTCACTGGGAATACACCCCCGCGCCGGTGACCCGCGAGGTCTTCCGGATCGAGGGCGGCACGCCGCTGCACGGCGAGGTCCCGATCAGCGGGTCGAAGAACGCCGCCCTGAAGATGCTCGCGGCGGCGACCCTGACCGGCGAGCGCTGCCGGATCACGAACGTGCCGGAGATCGAGGATGTCCGGGTCATGGCCGAGACGCTGACCGACCTCGGCGTCGTCGTCGACCATCCCGAGCCGAACGTCTACGAGGTCGCCTCGGGCGACGTCGAGTGGCTGTTCGTCCCGCTCGAGGCAGCCGCCAAGATGCGGGCCTCGTTCATGCTCCTCGGGCCGCTTCTGACCCGCTTCGGCCGGGTGATCATCAGCAACCCCGGCGGCGACCGGATCGGACGACGGCCGGTCGACCTCCACGTCGAGTCGATGCGGACCCTCGGTGCGACGATCGAGTACAGGAACGGCTACTACTTCGCGACGTCGCCGGGCCGCCTCCGGGGCACGGAGATCCGGTTCCCGTTCGTGTCCGTGATGGGCACGGAAAACGCGATCCTCGCGGCGACCCTCGCAGACGGCCACACGGTGATCCGGCCCGCCGCCCAGGAGCCGGAGGTCGACGACCTGATCGCCTTCCTTCGGAAGATGGGCGCCGAGATCACGCGGACCTTCCCCGACACGATCGAGGTCGAGGGCAAGCGCCGCCTCCGGGGCGCCGAGCACCAGGTGATCCCCGATCGGATCGAAGCGGGCACGTTCGCGGTCGCGGGCGCCGTGACCGGGGGGCGGGTCACCCTCACCGGGGCGCCGTGCGACCACATGACGGCCTTCCTCGAGGTCCTCGGCCGGGCGGGTGTCGACGCCCGCTGCGACGGCGATCGGATCACGGTCGACGGCAGCCGGCTGGTCGACGGTGGGTTCCGGGCCTGTGACATCGAGACGGCCGCTTATCCAGGCCTCGCCACGGACCTCCAGCCCCCGAGCTGCGTCCTCCTGACCCAGGCGAGCGGCACGTCGCGGATCCACGAGGCGATCTTCGAGGACCGCCTCGAATGGCTCTCGGACCTCAACAGGATGGGTGCCCGCATCGACATCACCGACCGCCACCACGCCACGATCCACGGTCCGACGCCGCTCCACGGGGCGGACGCCGAGATCGGCGACCTGCGGGCCGGCGCCTCGCTGATCCTCGCCGCGCTCGCCGCGGACGGCGAGTCGACGATTCACGGCGCTCATCACGTCCAGCGCGGCTATGAGAACATCGAACGGAAGTTCGCCGATCTGGGAGCCCGGATCGCGCGCATCGAGGAAGGGACTGTCTCCACACCCTCATGAAGATCGGCATCGACCTCGGCACGGCCAACGTCCTCGTCTACGTCAAGGGCAAGGGAGTCGTGATCACGGAACCGTCCGTGGTCGCGGTCTCCGACGACAACCGGATCGTCGCCGTCGGCGAGGAGGCCCGCGAGATGATCGGCCGGACGCCCGGCAACATCACGGCCATCCGGCCGATGAAGGACGGCGTCATCGCCGACTACGTGATCACCGAGGCGATGCTCCGCTTCTTCATCGCCAAGGCGACGAAGGGCCGGATCGGGTTCTCGCGCCCGGAGGTGATGATCTCGGTCCCGGCCGGCGTCACGTCGGTCGAGAAGCGGGCCGTCCGCGACGCCGCCCTGAAGGCCGGTGCGAAGGAGGCCTACCTGATCGAGGAGCCGCTCGCCGCGGCGATCGGGGCGAACGTCCCGATCAGCGGGCCGTCGGGGAACATGGTCATCGACATCGGCGGCGGGACCTCCGAGATCGCCGTCATCGCGCTCGGCGGGATCGTCGTCTCGACCTCGCTCCGGGTCGGCGGCAACAAGTTCGACGAGCACATCGCGACGTACATCCGGAAGAAATACAACCTGATGATCGGCGAGCGGACGGCCGAGGAAGTCAAGATCCAGATCGGGACGGCCCTGCCGCTCGAGCGCGAGCTGCAGATGGAGGTCCGCGGCCGTGACCTGATCGCGGGCCTGCCGCGGACGATTCCGATCACGAGCTCCGAGGTGATGGAGGCGATCGAGGCCCCGCTCCAGCAGCTCGTCGCGGCCGTCCGGATGGTGCTCGAGCAGACGCCCCCGGAGCTCAGCTCGGACATCATCGACAAGGGCATGGTGATGTCGGGCGGCGGCTCGCTCCTCCGCAACATCGACAAGCTCCTGACCCAGGTGACCGGCGTCCCCTGCCACGTCGCCGAGAACTCGCTGAACTGCGTCGCGCTCGGCACCGGCCTCGCACTGGAGCACTTCGACTTCTTCAAGAAGTCGTTGGTCTCTCAAGTCTGACCGCCCGATGACCCAGGCCCCGGGTCGGTTCTTCGCGGACCTCCACACCCACTCCCGGGCCTCGTTCGACTCGCTTGCGTCACCGGCGTCGCTGATCCGGACCGCGGCGAAGCGCGGGCTCACCCATCTCGCGATCACCGACCACGACCGGATCGACGGCGCCCTCGAGGGCCGGTCCGTCGCGGCCGAGATCGCGCCGGGCCTCACCCTGCTCGTCGGCGAGGAGATCAAGACCGCCGACGGGGACCTCGTCGCCCTCTACCTCGACGAGGCGATCCCGCCCGGTCTGTCGGCCGAGGAGGCGATCGCGGCCGTTCGCGTCCAGGGCGGCCTCGTCGGGATCCCCCACCCCTTCGATCAATTCCGCGGCTCGCTCCTCAAGGACGCCCGGATGGAGCGCCTCGTCGACCAGGTCGACTGGGTCGAGACGCACAACGCCCGCGTCGCGTTCGGCGACGGCAACCGGAAGGCCGCCGAGCTCGCCCAAGCGCACGAACGACCGGGGATCGCCGTCTCCGACGCCCACAGCGCCTTCGAGGTCGGGGTCGCCTACACCGTCCTCAACGCCGACCCGTCGACGCCGGCCGGCCTGCTCGCCGGGCTCCGCACGGCGGAGCTGATCGTCGGCCGCGCGTCCTTCTACGTCCGGCTCTGGACGCCGATCGCCAAGGTCGTCCAGCGCGCCCGCGGCAACCGCCGGGTCAGCCCGCCGACGGATCGGCCGCTGTCGGTCGGCCCGTGAGCGGGCTGTTCGGGAACGCCCAGGGGCCGAGCGGGCCCGACGGCGAGGAGCGCAGGAGTGGCGCCGACCGCCGGACCGGCGACGAGCGGCGCCACGACGAGGCGACCACACCGGAGGCCGAACGCCGGAGTGGCGAGGATCGCCGAACCGGCTCCGAGCGCCGGGCCCCCGACGAGATCACCCCGGACCAGCTGTCGCTCGGCCGCCGGCTCCGCCAGCCGCGGACGATCATCTCCCTCGTCCTCCCGATCTTCCTGTTCGTCCTGTTCGCCCGGGCTCTGCCCGGGTTCAAGCTCGACGAGCTGCCCGGTCTGATCGCGGGTGCCAACCCGTGGCTGCTCCTGGCCGCCTTCGTCGTCTTCTACCTCGGGTTCCCGCTCCGCGGCTGGCGCTGGGCGATCCTGATCCGGGGCACGGGGTTCTGGCTGAAGGTCAGCGACGGGACGCAGATCATCTTCATCAGCTGGCTGGTCAACTGCCTCGTCCCCGCGAAGCTCGGCGATCTGTACCGCGCGTACCTCCTGAAGATCAACACCCCGGTGTCGCTGTCGCGGACCTTCGGCACGGTCTTCATCGAGCGGATCCTCGACCTCTTCGCGATCGTCGTCCTCGGCCTGCTCGCCGGCTACTGGTCGTTCCGGGGCAAGCTCCCCGCGCAGGTCCAGCTGGTCTTCGCGATCGGCGTGATCGTCGTGATCGTCCTCGCCATCGGCCTGCTGTCGATGCGCGGCTTCGGCCGGCGGGTGATCGTCGCCCTGCCGCTGCCCCATCGCGTTCTCGAGCTCTACGATCGGTTCGAGGAGGGTGTCTTCGGCGCGGTCGGGATCAAGTCGCTGCCGAGGCTCGTCGTGATCACCGGCCTCATCTGGACGACGGAGGCGATGCGCCTCTTCCTCGTTGTCGAGGCGCTCGGCTTCCAGGACGTCCACCTCGGGATCAGCGGGGCGTTCTTCGTCGCCCTGACGGGTTCCCTGCTGACGGCCGTGCCGCTCACGCCGGCCGGGATCGGTGTCGTCGAGACGGGCATGATCGGCGTCCTGACCGTCGTCTACGGGGTACCCCAGACGGAGGCCCTCGCGATCGTCCTCGTCGACCGATTCATCAGCGTCGTCTCGGTCATCGGGTTCGGCGCGATCGCCTACTGGCTGTCGCCGATCCGACGGGGCGAGGGGATCGTCGAGGGCGCCCGCCCGGAGCCGCGTCGCGCCGTCGCGTGATCGGCCGGCCGACGCCTGAGCCGCCTCCCGCGGCCGGGTGGCGCGGTCTCGGACCCTGCCTCGGGACGCACCGTCGACAACCCTTGCCGAGCGTCCCCTTGGGCGGTCGCCGCACGCTTGCAGGCTCGCCGCGCGACGCGGTTGGTTGCGCCGCTCCGCATGATGGGCGGGGGTGGTTGATCCGTTGGGAACCGATCCGCGCGATCACGCGAATCCCGAATGGGGGACTGGGGTCCCATGCCCGATCCGGCCCGGACCGACACGGACTGCACCGCACCGGGGCGGCCGAGGCCCGCTGCGCGATGACCACGCCGGTACCAACGGGTGATACAGGACCTTCGGGGCCGTTCGTGATCATATCGGCAATGCGTCACCAGCCGCCTGCTCGATCAACGGAGCGCCCAACGACGTCATGACCACACAGAACGGTCGCGCGTTCAACGAGTGGCTGCGAGCCCAGCTCAAGGCCAAGAAGATGTCGCAGCGCCAGCTTGCCCAGCAGTCGGGCGTCGATCACTCGACGATCTCCCGGCTCATCCGCGGTGACCGCATGCCTTCCCTCGGCACGGCGACCAAGCTTGCCCGTGGCCTCCGGGAGCTCCGTGACGATGCCGACACGCCGCAGTACCTCGGCCTGGTCGCGTCGGGAGCGACCAACCCGACCGCTCGCGTCGAGTACGCCCTCCGGGCGGACGAGCTGCTGAGCGAGCCGCAGGTTCGCCAGATCATGGAGTACTACCTCGCCGTCCGGATGCGCCGCTTCGGTCGCGCCTTCCAGCCGTCGGAGCCCACGACCAATCGTCCGCCGGAGCGCCCCATCGCGCGCTCCGCGACGCTCGGGTCGGGGCCGGTGGTTGCCGGCGTCGGACCGGTGCCGGCGAGCCGGATGGGCGCCAGTCGCCCGGTCGGCCGATCGCTCGGTCGACCCGGTCGACCCTAGGCAGCCCGAGGAGACTCCGCCCGGCAGCGTCGGGCCCGACCATCACCTTCACCAGGGCACGACCCGGATGCCCTCCACGTCCGGGTCTCGGGGACAGTGAACGCCGGCGTCTGGGGCGCCGGCGTTCACTAATTGCGTGGCCTGATCCTCGGCTGTCGCGCCTCGACGACGCTGGACTGCGTTGGCCGCTGCGCTGCTCGCTCACGGGCCTTCAAGCCCGCTCGCTCCGCTGCTCCCGGCCGCCTTGCCAGCCTCGCCCGGCCGCGACGAACGCAGTCTTGAGGCCGTGCCGGGCTGTCGCGCCTGGACGACGCTGGACTGCGTTGGCCGCTGCGCTGCTCGCTCACGGGCCTTCAAGCCCGCTCGCTCCGCTGCTCCCGGCCGCCTTGCCAGCCTCGCCCGGCCGCGACGAACGCAGTCTTGAGGCCGTGCCGGGCTGTCGCACCTGGACGACGCTGGACTGCGTTGCCGGCTGCGGTCCTCGCTCACGCACCCTTGAGGTGCGCTCGCTCCGGTCCTCCCCGGCGCCTTGCCAGCCTCGCCCATGCGCGACGAACACAGTCGGCACGGCCCGGGCTGTCGCGAACACAGTCGGCACGGCCCGGGCTGTCGCGCCTGGGCGGACGGCGAGCTAGGGCGATCGGTACACCGTCACCCAGCGGCCCGGGGCGGCTTCGAAGCGGTCGACGATGGTCGGTGGCGCCGTCGTGTCGCTGATCCTCGCGATCAGGGCGTCCTCGGCCGGGCCACCGCAGTCGGCGCCGATCGACTCGTGGAAGAGCTGATCGCACAGGACCACGCGCGCCGGCAAGTCGGCGGTCGCGGCACCTGGCGCCGGCGCGTCGACCACGGTGCCAGGCGCGATCCGCTCGAGCGGGAACCGCACCGCGTCGGCCGATTTGACGACGGGCAGGCTGTCGAGCGTGACCGGACCGCCGCCGGTGGCGACGAGGATTCGCGCGGCGGCATCCTGGGCGGCGGGCCAGCCCCCGTCGGCGACGACCGCGGGCGGCTGGCGGACGAGGTTCCAGCCCACGAGCGCGACGACCAGCACGGCAGCGACGACCGACGCCACGGTCCGGATCGGCCCCGCCCATCGCCCGCTCGCCGAGGTCCCCACGCGGACGAGTGCCGCAACGCCGACGCCGACCAGGACGAAGACCATCGGATCGGCGAACGCGTGGTAGTGGTCGTTCGGCAGGCCGATCACGACGGTCGCGAGGCTCGAGGCTCCCACCGTGAGGGCGATGACGGTCCAGAGGAGCCCGAGACCGAGCCAGCGGACGCCGGTCCGCTCGGCCAGGGCGACCTCCTCGGCCTCCAGCGACACTACGGAGCCAGGGCGCGAGAACCAGCCGCGCCAGACGGTCAGGACGACGACCAGCGCCGCTGAGAGGATCGATGCGAACGGCGCATCGGTGATCAGCCCGGTCAGCGGCCAGCCGAGGACGCGGAGCGCGACGATCGGCAGGCGGGCCGGGAGGGCGACGGACGCACTCCCCCCGCCACCTGCAAGGAAGGCGATTGCCGCGCGGAGCTCCGAGGCATCGTTCGTCGCCTCGTGGATGGCGAGCGGCAGGTAGCTCAGGAGCCCGATGACGAGCCACCACCCGACCGACGCCACCACGGCGCCGACCCCGGCGGTGTCGCCGTCCCGCTGGCGCCGGATCACGTCCGCGACGAGGAGAGCCGCGACGACCGGCGTCAGGATCACCCCGAGGACGTGGAGATGCATCGTCAGCACCGCCGCCGCCCCGGCGACGATCCACCACTTCGGCCGTCGCGCCCGCCATGCGTGCCATGCGGCCGCGAGGGCGATCGAGCTCGACAGGGCGATCGGGTTCGGGTTCCAGATGAACGTCGACTCCTCGACGGCGCTCGCCGAGACGGCCATCAGCAGGGCGGCGACCAGGCCCGCGACGGTCCCGCCGATCGCGCGCCCGAGCCAGAACGTGACCGCGACCGCACCGATCCCGCAGAGGGCGATCCAGGCGGTGACGGCCGTCGGGTCGGCGCCGGACAGGGCTGCAGCCGGGGCGAGGAGGACGTAGTAGAGCATCCCGTGGTGGAAGTCGCCGATCGAGGTCGGCGGGCCGAGGAGCGGGATCGTCCCGTGCTGGACCAGGTCGCGGAGCACGAGCATGTCGTGGCCCTGGTCCGCGTCCCACGTCCCGCGGGTCGGCAGGTTGACGAAGCGGAGGATCGCCGCCAGGGCCACGATCGCGACCACCGCGGCGAGCCCCAGCCACTCGAGGGTGGTCGACGACAGGCGTGGGCGCGAGACCGGAAGCGCGTCGGTCACGGGCGGCGGGTTGCGGCTGCGGTCGCCGCACCGGCAGCGGCCGGCGGTGGAGCCGCGGCTGGCGGCCGCTCGGCAGCCTCGGGCTGCGGCGTCGCGGCCCTCGATCGGCTCCCGCGCAGGGTCAGGGCGCCGGGAGGAAGCGGGGCCAGGGGCTCGCCGCGCGCCAACGCTCGGGCTCGCCCGACGTTGATCGCGTCGTAGCCCTCCTCCATGCCCGGCGTCTCGAGGATGTACGTCGCGTGAGCGAGCCGGGGGTGCCGGAGCAGGTGCGCGAGGCCGACCGGGCCGATCCGGCCGGCCCCGAGGTGCTCGTGCCGGTCCATTCGTGAGCCGATCTCGGCCGTGGTGTCGTTGAGATGGACGAGCGGCAGGCGGTCGAGCCCGATCTCGCCGTCGAACGCGGCGAGCAGGTCGTCGATCGTCGCGGGATCGGACACGTCGATCCCGGCACCCCACAGGTGCGCGGTGTCGACGCAGAACCCGACACGGCCGCGATCGATGCCGGCCCGCTCCAGCGCCGCAGCGATCGCGACCCACTGATCCAGGTCCGACCCAAGGCTCATGCCGCCGCCGGCGGAGTTCTCGAGGGTGATCGTCGGCTCGGCGCCATCCGACGATGCGCCACCGCCGTCCAGGGCGCCGGCGATCCCATTCGCGATCCGTTCGATGCCGGCCTCGGGATCGCTGCCACGATGCGAGCCGATGTGGACGTTGACGAGCTGCGCGCCGAACCGTCGGGCCGACTCGAGCTCCGCGCCCAGGAGCCCGACCGAGCGGGCGTGGAGCGTGTCGTCCGATCCGGCCAGGTTGATCAGGTACGAGCCATGGATGGCGAGCGGGGCGACGCCGTGGGCGTCGAGGGCGACGCGGAAGGCGTCGATCTCCGGCGACGGCTCCGCGCGACGCTGCCAGGCCGTCGGGTTGTCCGTGAACACCTGGAGCGCGTCGATCCCGATCTCGTCCGCGCGCTCGGCCGCCTTGACCATGCCACCGGCGAGGGCGAGGTGGGCGCCGAGCCGGCGACCGTCGGGAAGCATGCGCGCCATCGTAGCGGGCGGGGTTCTGCTACGGTCGGCCGATGTCCGAACGTCCGCCCGATCCCGGGCGCAACGAGCCGGAGCGGCGGTTGACCGACCAGGAGAAGGTCGTCCGCTCGTTCTTCAAGGACGATCGGCTCGTCTCGATCCCGGCGAAACCGAGCAAACGTGCCCTGCTCCTGCCGGTCATCCTCGACCGCTGCTTTCCGGAGGATCGCGACTACGAGGAGAAGGAGGTCAACATGCGCCTCGCCCTCATCCACCCGGACGCGGCCGCGCTCCGGCGCTACCTGGTCGATGGAAAGCTGATGACGCGCGAGGCGGGAATCTACCGGCGAGTCCGGCCGATGGAGGCCTCGTCCGAGGCCTGAGCACGCTCGGTCGAGCCGCGCCGAACGACAGCCGCCCGGCTAGTGGCTGCCGTTCCGGCTCCGCCCCTTCGTGTACTCGCCGCCGACGATCGGCTCGATCAAGCCGAGGTTGCCGTCGTCGCGCCGGTAGAGGATCGCGACCCGCTCCTTCTCGGCGTCGACGTAGACGAAGAACCGGTGGCCCAGCTCCTCCATCCGCGCCACCGCGTCCTCCTCGAACATCGGCTCGATCGCGAAGCGCTTCGTCTTCACGATCTGCCGCTCGCGGCCGGCCTCCGAGGTCCCGTCGGCGATCCGGCTCAGGATCGTCTTCTCCTGGGCCGGCCGGGCGCGGATGCGCGGCTTCTCGCGATGGTCGACCGTCCGCCGCTCGAGCTTGTCGACGACCTCGTCGACGCCGGCGCGGTAGGTCGGGCCGGCGGCATGCGTGCGCAGCGTATGGCCGTCGATGACGAGCGTGACCTCGACGATGTGGGAGTCGGACTGGCTGCGGTGCTGCTCGATCGAGAGCTCGACGAGCGCGTCGCTCCGGTCGTCGAGAATCCGTTCGAGGCGGGACAGCTTTCGCTCGGCGTACGCCCGGACGTTGTCGGGGACGTCGGTGTTCTTGCCCTTGACGATCGTCCTCACGGTCTCCTCCCGAGAGGCTCTGGCGGCCTCGTTCGCGCGGACATCGGGCAGCCCGAGGGGCAATCGACGGGCGGGCCCGTCGAGGTTCGAGTCTACACCCGGGTCCCCGCCCGGCACGCCGGGGCGGGCACCCGTGTTTCGTGCCGCGGCCTCGTCGCGGGTCCTGTCGCCACTCGGTTCGCGTCAGCGCTCCCGCGCCACGGTGACCGCGGAGACGCCGATCGCCCCAGCCTCGAGGAGCGGGATCGCGCACGCCGACAGCGTCGAGCCGGTCGTGACGACGTCGTCGACGAGAATGATCCAGCGGCCGCGGAGCGGTGCCGATCCTTGCGTGCGATCGCCGGCGGCCTCGCGGACCAGCGCGAACGCGCCCGCGACGTTGGCTGCGCGGTGGCGACGATCGAGGTCGAACTGGGCGGTCGTCGCGCGCTCGCGCCGCAGGAGAGGCGCCATCGGGAGGTCGAGGGCTCGCGCCGCCGACGTCGCGATCAGCTCCGCCTGGTCGTACCCGCGGTGACGACGCCGCTCCGCGTGGACCGGTACGGGAACGAGGAGGTCACCGCCGGCGCCGGCCCGGCGCCACCGCCGCGCCACGGCCTCCCCGAGCGGGACCGCGAGCCGCGTCTCGCCGCGGTACTTCAGCTCGTGCAGCGCTCGCCGGACGAGCCCGCCGAACGGCGCGCACCACTCCAGCTGGAGCAGCGGCGGCGGGACGTCCGATGGCAGCCCGATCGGGATCCCGGCCGGCCGATCGAGCCGCGCATCGAGTGCGGGCAGGCACTCGTCGCAGATCGCGGCACCCTCGCGCCCGCAGCCCGGGCACCGTGCCGGGAAGGCGGCATCAAGCGTCGCGCCGAACGCCCTCGAGATCACCCGGGCTGTCATTCCGAGAGGATCGAGCACGGCCCTCACCGCTCAATTGACGTGGCGTTCACCGCGGCTTCAACCAATCGGCAGTGCAGTCCCGGTGAAGCCTGACCACCGACGATGCGCCGATGAACGACGTCCGCGTCGGCCGGATCGTCCGGGCGATCCGAACCGACCGCGGCCTGCGCCAGGAGGACGTTGCGGCCCCGATCGACGTCGACCGATCCGTGATGACCGACCTGGAGGCTGGTCGGCTCGAAGCCGTGTCGCTGCGAACGGCTCGGCGGCTCTGCGGTCGGCTGGGGATCGATCTCATCGTCGAGGCGCGCTGGCGTGGCGGCGCCGTCGATCGTTTGCTCGATCGCGATCATGCCGCGATCGTCGAACGCGTATCACGCGTGCTGACGGCGGCCGGCTGGCAGGTCGAGCTCGAATTCACCTTCAACGAGTTCGGCGACCGAGGCTCGGTCGATGTGCTTGGGTGGCATCCGGTCGACCGAGCACTGCTGATCGTCGAGGTCAAGTCGACGTTCACCGACCTGCAGGCGATGCTGATGACTCTGTCCCGGAAGGTGCGGGTCGTGCCCAAGGTGGCGGCTCGCGAGCGGGGCTGGGATCGGCGCAGTCTCGGCCGGATCCTTGTCGTCATCGGGACGTCGAGGAATCGCCGGGTGGTGGGGAGCCATCGCTCGGTCTTCGACGCAACGTTCCCTTCGAACACGCTCGCAACCCGCCAGTGGATACACGCGCCGACGTCGGACTTCGCGGGGCTCTGGTTCGTATCGCCCGTGGCTCTGACCCACACGAGGACGCGCGTTCGATCGCCGCATCGTCCGTGCCGAGCGTGAACGCGCCACGATCCGTCTCCAATGAGCCTCACGGCCACGCCGGAGACAATTCGTCACCGTAGTGTGGGTGTGGGACTCGCCTGGGACGAACCGGTGTGGGAGCGCGGCCGAGCGACCTAGCCGAGGAGCAGGCGGTCTCCGACCGTCGTGGCCGTGGCGGCGATCGTGCCGACCGGCAGCTCCAGGACGCCGTGGGCGCCGCGAACCAGCGGTACCAGACCTCGCCACGTCGGCAGGTGCTCGTGCACGGACACGACCGCGCGTGCGCCGTCCGGGCCCGGGCGGCCGACGAAGATGGCGTCGATCGGGAACCGCATGAACATCATGTGGATGCCGTTGCTGTCGGGCAGCCACAGGGCGGAGCCGGCGTCGAGCGACGGCCGGCCCATCAGGCCCATGAACTTGCCCCACAGCCCGTCCGCCGTCTCGAACGACGACGCCAGGACCGTCCCGCGGGTCGCGTTCCGGACGGACGGCGATGGCGGCCCCCCGGAGGAGGCCGTCACCGGAGTCTCGGAACCAACGGAACCCACGGAACTCTCGGAACCCACAGGACCCACGGAACCCTCCGGCGCAGCGCCGGGTTCGCTCAAGTGGTCGCGGACAGGTTCTGCATGATCAGGATGATCGCCGGCCCGAGGATGACGATGAACAGCGACGGGAAGATGCACCCGACGAGCGGGAACAGCATCTTGATCGGCGCCTTCGCCGCCTGCTCCTCTGCGCGCTGCCGGCGCTCGATCCGGAGCTGCTCCGACTGGACCTGGAGCACCTTGCTGATCGAGACACCCAGCTGCTCGGCCTGGATGATTGCGCCGAGGAAGTTGGTCAGCGGCGGGACCTCGGTCCGGGGGACGATGTCCCGGAGCGCCTCGCGGCGCGCCTTGCCGACGCGGACCTCGGCCAGCGCCCGGCGGAACTCGTCGACGAGCGGACCTTCCATCTTCTCGACGATCTTGCCGAGCGCGGCGTCGAAGCCGAGGCCGGCCCGGACGGAGATCGTCAGCAGGTCGAGCGCGTCCGGGATCTGGAGGAGGATCAGGTGCTGGCGCTTCTTGACGCGCCCGCCCAGCCAGAACTCCGGGATCGTGTAGCCGAACATCAGGCCGATGCCGCCCATCAGGAGGCGCAGGATCGGCGGCAGCCCCAGGACGCCCAGGACGCCGAACAGGAGCAGGAACAGAACGGCGCCGACGATCGCCGAGACGACCTTGATGCCGAGCCAGTCCGCGACGCGCAGGTTACCGGGGTTTCCGGCCAGGGCGAGTCGCTTCTCGGTCCGTTCCTGGAAGGAGCTGCTGGCCACTCGCGACATGCGACCGGACAGCTGGGCCGCGATCGGGCGCAGCGTCCGCTCGAGGAACGGAGCCTGCAGCTCGAGCTCCTCGAGGTTCTTCGCCTGCATCGTGCCCAGCTGGGTCAGGCGCGCCTGGACCGGGTCGACCGGCGAGCTGCCGGCGAGCCCGAAGGCGATCAGGAGAATGGCTCCCGCCGCGGCAGCGGCGATGAGGATCGGGACGAAGACGGGCATCGGGCTAGACCTCGATGTCGACGATGCGGCGGATGAGCATGAAGCCGATGAACATCATGAAACCGCCGAAGAACAGGATGACCATGCCGAGCGGGAGACCGAGGGCCTCGGGCGGCTTCGCGAACATCGGGTCCATGAAGTGCGGAGCGGCGACGAAGAGGAAGCCGGCGAGGCCGATCGGCAGGAAGCCGACGACGTAGCCCGAGAGGCGCTGCTGCGCAGTCAGGGTCCGGATTTCGCCCTGGATCCGGATCCGTTCGCGGATGGTGTACGCGATCGAATTGAGGATCTCTGCGAGGTTGCCACCGACGGTGTGCTGGATGTTGATCGCGGTCGCCATCAGCTCGAGGTCGTCGGACCGGACGCGGCGGACCATGTTCTCCATCGCCTGCTCGAACGGCAGGCCGAGGTTGACCTCGCGGATGACGCGGCTGAACTCGGTCGACATCGGCGGCCGCGACTCGCGAACCACGAGCTCGACGGCCTGGAGGAACGACGAGCCGGCTCGAAGGCCGTTCGCGAGAAGGGTGATCGTGTCAGGCAGCTGCTTGTTGAAGGCACCGAGGCGGCCGGCCTTGCGGCGACCCAGCCAGAAACGCGGGAGCCAGAACCCGATGAAGGCCCCGACGAGCAGGGCGATCGGGCTGCGGAGCGCGGGCAGAGCAAGCGAGAAGACGATCATCAGGAACGGGATACCGACGATCGAGGCTCCCCAGATCGCGAGGAACTCGGACGGCTTGAGCTTCAAGTCCGCCCGGGCGATGTCGCGGGCGAGGTTCGCCCCGAAGTCGCGCTGCTCGACGACCTTGTTCAGCTGGGCGAGGGCGACGGACTGCGCGAGCAGGTCGGCGATCCCACCCTGACCGGAGGCCTCGGGCTTGCCGCTCTGGCGAGCCGATGCGTACCGCTCGAGGCGGGCACTCACGCCTGAGCCGCTCCCGGACGTCGCGATGCCGATGGCGATCAGGAAGATCGCCGCAGCTGCGACGCCGGCAACGGCAAGCGTCATGGGATTCACTGCTCGGTCTCCTCCCCGCTCAGTAGCTGAAGCCGAAGAGGCCCGGAGGCAGATGGATGCCCATCACCTCGAACTTCTCGACGAACTTCGGCCGGATCCCGGTCGCCTTCAGGCGGCCCTGGATCTTGCCTTCGACGACACCGGTCTGCTCGAAGACGAACACGTCCTGCATGACGATGACGTCGCCTTCCATGCCCTGGACCTCGGTGATGTTGACGATCTTCCGGGTGCCGTCCTTCAGACGGCTCTGCTGGACGATCAGGTCGACCGCCGAGGCGATCTGCTCGCGGATGGCGCGGACCGGGAGGTCGACGCCGGCCATGAGGACCATCGTCTCGAGCCGGGCGAGCATGTCGCGCGGGCTGTTGGCGTGGCCGGTCGACATCGATCCGTCGTGACCGGTGTTCATCGCCTGGAGCATGTCCAGCGCCTCACCGGCGCGGCACTCTCCGACGATGATCCGGTCGGGCCGCATCCGGAGCGAGTTCCGGACGAGCTCGCGGATCGGGATGGCGCCCTTGCCTTCGATGTTCGGCGGGCGGGACTCGAGGGTCACGACGTGCTCCTGGCGGAGCTGGAGCTCGGCCGCGTCCTCGATCGTGACGATCCGCTCGTCGTTCGGGATGAACGAGGAGAGGACGTTGAGCGTCGTCGTCTTGCCCGAGCCGGTGCCGCCGGACACGAAGATGTTCAGGCGGGCCTCCACGCAGGCGCGGAGGAAGTCGAACATGTCCGGGGTCGCGGTGCCGAAGCGGACGAGGTCGTCGACCGTGAAGGGCGAGGCCGAGAACTTCCGGATCGTGATCACGGGGCCGACGAGCGACAGGGGCGGAATGATCGCGTTCACGCGCGATCCATCGGTCAGGCGGGCGTCGACCATCGGCGACGACTCGTCGACGCGGCGACCGATCGGCGCGATGATCCGGTCGATGATCCGCATGACGTGGTCGTCGTTCTGGAAGACGACGTTCGTGAGCTCGAGCTTGCCCGATCGCTCGATGTAGACCTGGCGCGGGCCGTTGACCATGACCTCCGAGATCGACTCGTCGCGGAGGAGAGGCTCCAACGGACCGAGGCCGATGATCTCGTCGGTGATCTGCTCGAGCATCCGGACGCGCTCGGCGCGGGTCAGGGCGAGGCCCTCCTCGTCGATGACCTTGCCGAAGATCTCCTCGATCTGGCGCCGGACCTCGACCTGGTTCGACAGGTCGAGCTTCGGGTCCAGGTCCTGGATGACGCGGCTCTGGATCCGGAACTTGACGTCGCGGAACGACTCCCGGACCGGTGCCTGGGTCATCAGGCGCTGGGCCGGAGGCGTCGCTCCGCTCGGCCCGCCCGGGGCCACCGGGCCACCCGGGGCAGCCGGCACGCCGGGCGAGACCGGGGCCGGTCCGGCGCCCGGTCGAGCGCTCTCGATCCGCTTCAGCAGTGACATCTCATCAACCCCTTATCGCGCCTTGACGCTCGCTGTGACCGACGACATCATCGGAATGAGAACAACGACTTCTTCTGGGCTGTCTTCCGGACATCTTCGCGCGGGGCGACAGCCCGTGCCCCGGCGATCGACTCGGCCAGGCGAAGGATGTCCTGCGACACCTGCGCCTCCCGGTTGGAGAGGAAGAACGGTACGCCCCGATTCAAGGCGTACACGACGGACCGTCCGTCGCTCACGATCGTGTGATCGACCTTCCGGCCGATCGAGCTCTCCACGTCGGAGACGCGGATGCCGAGGCTGGAGTCCGCCCGGTTGAGCACGAGCTTGACCTTGTTCTGGTCGTAGCCGAGCTGCTCGGCGACCTCCAGGAACAGCCGCATGTTCTTGATGCTCGTGATCTCGAGGCTGAGCATCGTCATGACGATGTCCGCCGCATCGAGGATCGCGAGCGTCGTCTCGTTGAACCACGAGGTGCAATCGACGATCACGAGGTCGTGGCCGCGGCGGAGCGCTTCGAGAACGCGTCGCACGCCGGAGGGGGTGATGAGCTCGGCCATCTCCGGCGACGGCGGGGCGAGGAGGACCCGGATGCCCGCGGAGTGGTTGATGATGAACGTGTCGAGCGACTCGGGCTCGCCGGCTTCGAGCTCCGGCACGAGGTCCGCGATCGACTTGTTCTTCGGGTTCAGGTTCAGCAGGACGCCGACGTCGCCGAACTGGAACGAGCCGTCGACGAGGACGACCGTCTTGCCGAGCTCCGTGGCCGCGGCAACCGCGAGGTTGACCGCGACGGTCGTCCGGCCGACGCCGCCCTTCGGGCTGAAGATCGCGACGATCTGGCCGTCGCCACCGCCGTCCTCGCCGCCGCCCGAGCCGCCCGAGGGCGTCCCGGTCGCGACCGGCGCGACGGCCATCCGGCTGAGCTTGTCCTGCTCGCGTGTGTAGACCTGGCGGATCGAGGCGGTGAGCTCGTCGCTGCTGAACGGCTTGACGAGGAACTCGCGAGCACCGGCGAGCATCGAGCGGCGCAGGTAGTCGGCTTCGCCCTGGACCGACATCATCACGACCGAGGCGGTCGGCACCTGCGCGGAGAGCTTCTCCGTCGCGGCGATCCCGTCCATGTCGGGCATGTTGATGTCCATGAGGACGACGTCCGGCAGGAGCTGGCCCGCCATCGACAGCGATTCGCTGCCGGATGCGGCCGACCCGACCACCTCGATGTCGCTCTCGAACCCGAGAAGCTTCGTCAGGTGGTCGCGGGTCTCCGGGATGTCGTCCACGATCAGGACACGGATCTGGTCGGCCATTCGTCGGTGGTCCGGGTCTCGCTGCTGCGGGGATGGCCGGGGCGTTGTCCCCGGAGCGTTGGACGGGCGCGGGACCTGGGGTCCGACGCGCCCGTCGCGCTTGGCTGGATCGGTCCGGTGGCTCTCGCGACCGGCTGGGGCCTGGGCCGCTTAGCGGCGGGCCTGGGCGGGGAGGATGGCCTCCACGAGCTCCGGGATCGGAACCGCGAAGTCGGTGGTCAGCTTCTTGAGCGTGGCGCCCTCCGTGCCGGCGGGCGGGGTGACGACTGGGTTGCCCAGGTCGTCGACGAAGTCCTTCGAGGAGCGGAGGATCAGGCTGATCGAGCCGTCCAGCTGGGCGAACTTGATCACCTCGGCCTGGGCCGGCGTCACCGAGACGATGACGATCTCCTGCTGGCCGTTGAGCGATGTCGTCGGCTGGCCGCTGGGCGTCTGGCCCTCGGTGGTCTGAGCCTGAGTGGTGGTCGGCGGCGGGAGCTGACGGCAGAGGACCTGCATGCCCTCGAGGAGGAGCTTGACGCTCGTCCCGTTCAGGCCGCTCACGACGCTGATCGAGTCGTCCTGCGGGTTGACGGTCACGACGGGGAACTTGTCACCGGTGAAGCCGACGAGGAGGTCGACGTAGTCGCCCGTGTTGATGACGGTGCCGACGCCGGAGACCTGGTCGACCTGGACGGAGATGGCGCGCTGGCCCGCGGGCACATTGATGGTCGCGCAACCGGTGCCGCTCGTGTCGAAGTCAGCGGACTCCAGCTGGCTCGTCGCCTTGATCGGCCGGCGCGCGATCTGCCCGACGACCTGGCTCGGATCGCCGAAGGCGGTCGGCTTGCGGTTCGCGACGTCGAGCGTCTGGGTCTCGACCATGTCAGCCGTGACGGTGACCCCCAGTCCGATGTCCTGCTTCGCGATGACGGTCGGCAGGGTTGTCGGCGGCGCGTTGTTGGCGGTGTTTCCGCCGCCGCCGCCCTGCAAAAGCAGGGCAATCCCCACGAACGCAATGACCGCCAGGAACACCCCGACGAGCAGGACAAGACGATTCGAGCGCTTCAAGTTAGGTCTCCCCGAGCCGTGTGACAGGTGGTTGCACTCTAGCACCGGGAATTGAGCGCGCGACTATACCAATGGGCTAGGACCATTGGGAAGAAACGGCAAGAAATCACGCACGACGCAAGGTGATTCGCAAGGGCTCGCGGTGCGATGCAACGGATCCCGGACGGGCGATGCGCGGGACGCGAAACGGCCCGTCCGCAGGACCGGACGGGCCGTCGAAATGAGAGCGTTCGTGTCGCGGGCTACTGGACGGATTTGATCGTGCTTCCGATGACGCTGAGCTTGTCGCTGACCTGCTGCCCCATGAAGATGAGGGCAACGATGGCGACGATCGCGATGAGGGCAAGGATGAGTGCGTATTCGGCCAGACCCTGGCCGTTCTCGTCGCGCCACGACTCTCGCAGCTGGGCGGCGATCCGCCGGAGATGGGACACCTGATTCACCTCCTTCCGTCGAACGTCCCGAATGAGCGCATTCCCGGAGGACGGGATCAAAGCGCCCCCGGCACGACGCACGGTAGGCCGTGTGGTGGACCTGTCAATAGGCCTGATGGTATGGCGCGTGGCGGTCACGCACCGGTCCCTTCAAGGTCCACACAAGGATGAACCGCCGGCGCCGCGTGGCGGCCGGCGGTTCCGTGAAGCTCGACTAGACCGAGGCGCCGACCTTCGACAGGATCGTGCTGACCTGGGTGCCCAGGAAGATCAGGGCGATGATCGCCACGATCGCGATGAGGGCGAGGATCAGCGCGTACTCGGCGAGACCCTGGCCTTCCTCGTCCCGGCGGAAGGAAGCGATGAGTGCATTCAGAATCGACATGTTGGATGGACCTCCTTTCCTCGAAGACTCCCCTGTCTTCGGGGGCCGGCGAACCTTACGAGGCGCCGTCGTCGCCCGTCAAGCGAAGGTTCGGAAACCTGTTGCCCGCGCGCAGAGGGCGGAGCGTGGGCCCGGACATGGAACGACCGCCGGTCCCCGAGGGGCGCCGGCGGTCGAGTGTGCAGCTGATGGCTAGACCGAGGCGCCGACCTTCGAAAGGATCGTGCTGACCTGGGTGCCGAGGAAGATCAGGGCGATGATCGCCACGATCGCGATGAGGGCGAGGATCAGCGCGTACTCGGCGAGACCCTGGCCTTCCTCGTCTCGACGAAGCGAGGACATGAGTGCGGTGAAGAACGTCATGTTGGGCAATACCTCCTTTCCTCGAGGCTCCCCGGGGTTCTGAAAACCCGAAGGCGGCCGTCAAGGTATTGGGGAACGCGGAGTGGTGTCAATGAGACGATCGCCGCATCGGGAGGCCCTGATTGGCGGAGCCGGCTCGCACCGCCCCGACCCGTGCGACGCGCGCCAGGTCCCCGATCCCTTGCGTTCCAGGGCAGTTCGCGGCGCCGGTTCTCTGACCCTTACGGGCAGCTCCCGCGGCCGCCGGAACCGCACGGCGCTGCAGGTGCTCCCGATCCGGACACAATGAAGAACCGCCGGAGCCCGAAGGCCCCGGCGGTTCTGGTGTCTCGGTGGGATGTCGGCTAGACCGACGCGCCGACCTTCGACAGGATCGTGCTGACCTGGGTGCCCAGGAAGATCAGGGCGATGATCGCCACGATCGCGATGAGGGCGAGGATCAGCGCGTACTCGGCAAGACCCTGGCCTTCCTCGTCCCGACGAAGCGAGGCGAGGAACTGGTGAACGAGCGCCATTGAGGCAGCCTCCTGGATGAGTACTCAACCCCCGGCTGAGGGCTGGGCCATCATGCAAAGGGCACCCCTGAATTGCACTAGGCATTTGGTACCAACCGGGCACCACCGGTGGTTGGTCGGTCGAAGGGGAGATTCGGGCTCAGGTGGCCGCGTCGATCGCGTCGCCCACGACCTGCAGGAGGGCGCTGAGCGTCCCGCCGAAGACGACGAGCAGGACGACGGCGAGCACGGCCGATAGCGACAGGATCAGCCCGTACTCGATGATCCCCTGTCCCGCAGCCGCGGCGAACCGAGATGCGGTTGAGGGGAGGTCCGTCGGAGCGTGGGCGATGACGCGGCCGCAGCCGTTCACGCCGGCGGGGCGCAGATTCCATCCGAGTCCCGGATCGAGCTCGCCGCTCGCTCCACCCTCAGTCGACCGCAGCCACCGCATCGGCCGTCTCCCCCGCGCCGCTCGTCGCGCCGACGTCGACGCGGAGACGGAGCGTTCCGCCGCCGTCCGACAGCTCGGCAGCGATCCCGGTCGTGAGCGCCCGCTGCTCGATCTCGTGCCACGTCGCAGGCGGCAGGGAGACCACGGCCGCTTCTCGCGCGGACGAGACCGCGGACTCGGCCTGCGACCGCCGGTCCTCGAGCATCCCCTCGAGCGCGGGTGGCAGGTCCTTGCCGGCCGACTCGGCCGCCTCGACGGCTTGCGTCAGCTGGCGGTCCGCCGTGGCCATCCGCTCGGTGGGATCGCGTTGGGCCGCAACCTCGACCTCGATGACGCCGTCGGACCAGTCGAGTCGGACGGCGACGCGGTCCGGGGTCTGGGCGAGGTACGCCGCGAGCGCCTCGTCGACGATCCGGAAGAGGCTGCTCTCGAGGTCCACCTCGATGCGGTGATCCGCGCCGATCGAGTCGAACTCGACCGCGACTCCCGCCCGTCGCCCGCGTTCTCGGGCAGCTCGCCGAAGGGTCGGCACGAGCCCGAGGTCGTCGAGGACCATCGGTCGGACGTCGAAGATGAACGTCTTCGTGGCGTCCAGCGTCTGCTGAACCATCTGGACGAGGAGGCGGAGCTCGCCGCCGGCGCCCTCGGGATCGCGTTCGAGCAGCCGCTCGACGATCTGGGCCTGGAGGACGATGTTCGTGAGGCTCTGGGCAGGCCCGTCGTGCATTGCCCGGGCGATCTCCCGGCGGAGGTCCTCCTGGGCGTTGAGGACGATCCGGCTCATCGGTGCGCCGGCATCCGCCCCGGCCCCGGCGCCGAGGCGCGGCACGCCGGCGCCCTCCGACGCCGTCGCCGTCCCGTAGGCCGCGGACAGCTCCGCGAGCAGTTCCCGGGATCGGGCGAGAGTCTTCCGCTTGCCCTCGAGGACCTCGACCTGGGCCTCCATGACCGACGCCCGCCGGGTGAGCGTCACCAGCTGGGCGTTGAGGGCAGCGAGATCCTCGGGCGGCAGGCTCCCCCCGCCGGCCAGCTTGTCGGCAGCCTGTGCCCGCTTCTGCTCATGCCGGGTGGCCTCGGTGCGCGCCTGGTTGACGAGCATGTCGATCTCCGACAGCTCGGCGTCCAGGCTGTGAATCTCGATGTCCAGCCGGGTTGCGAGATCGACGGCGGTTCCGGCGTCGTCGGACGGTTCGCGCTTGGATGAGGCCACGGTCGCCGATCAGTCCTCCGGCATCCGGATCCAGCCCTGGCGCATCGCGTAGACGACGGCCTGGGTCCGGTCGTTCACCGAGAGCTTCCGGAGGATCGAGCTCATGTGGTTCTTCACGGTCTGCTCGCTGATCGACAGGGCGTAGGCGACCTGCTTGTTCGTCATGCCCTGGGCGATGTTGTCGAGGATCTCGACCTCGCGCGGCGAGAGCGGCGCGAAGATCGGAGCCGCCTCCTGGCCGTAGACGGCCAGCTCGCGGAACTCCTTGAGGACCCGCGACGCCACCGCCGGCTTCGAGAAGACCTTGTCGTTGATCAGGTACTCGCCGGAGACGACCCGGCGGATGATCGTGACGAGGTCGTCGGGGCCGACGTCCTTGAGGATGAACGCGGCCGCGCCGGCCTTGATCGCGTCGAACAGCGCGTCCTCGTCCTCGGTCTGGGCAAGCACGATGATCCCGGTCGACGGCAGCTCGCGCTTGATCCGCTGGGTCGTCTCGATCCCGCCCGGAGCCGGGAGCGAGAGGTCCATGAGGATGATGTCCGGCGAGGTCTCGAGGGCGCGGTCGATCGCCGACCGGCTGTCGTCGGCCTCGCCGACGACCTCGAAGTCCGGTTCGCGTTCGAGGATGTTTCCGATGCCGACGCGGAACAGGGCATGGTCGTCGACGATCAGGATCTTCGTCCGCTCTCCGTCCCCGCGCCGGTCTGGGCCACCGCGGCGACGTTCTGGTCCCGAATAAGCCATCAGCTGGTCTCCTCTGCTCCCACCGGGATCGCGAGCCGCACCAGCGTGCCACCGTCCGGTCGCGAATGCACCTCGAAACGGGCACCGATCAGTTCCGCGCGCTCACGCATGAACTGCAGACCGAAGTTCCGTCGACCTCGGGCAGCCACCGCGCCGACGTCGAAGCCTCGACCGTCGTCACGGACGGTCAGGACCCAGTCGTCACCGTCGATCGCGCTGGCGACCGTGACGGCCGAGGCCGCGCCGTGCTTCCGTACATTCTGCAGTGCTTCCTGCAGTACGCGCAGGACCACTGTCTGCTGGGCCGGGCTCAGGCGATCGGCGGACGCGCTGAGATCGGAGGTGATCGCGAGGCCCGTCAGCGCGGTCACCCGGCCGATGGCATCGGCGATCGCGCCGTCCAGCCCGAGCTCGTCGAGGACGGGCGGTCGGAGCTGGCTGATGAAGGTCCGGACCGAGCCGAGCTCGCGACGGAGCAGGTCGCGCAGGAAGCGCAGCTCCGTCTTGGCGGTCCGGAGATCGGTGTCGATCACGCGGTCGATGTACTCGACCTGGAAGATGGCGTTCGACAGCACCTGGGCGGGGCCGTCGTGGACTTCCTGGGCGAGGCGCGATCGCTCCGACTCCTGGGCCTCGACGATCCGCATCTGGACGTCGGTCGGGAGGCCTTCGCCGTCGGAGACCAGGCTCGAGTCGCCGCGCTCGAGGAAGAGCCAGGTCGACTCGAGGTTGCGCAGGGCGATCTCGAGCTTCGCGAGCTCCGTCTGCTGGTGGCCGAGCTCGCGGCCGAGCGTGTCGACCTCGGTCCGGAGGGCCCGGACCCGGGCGTCCTCGGCGCCGACCTCGGCGGCGATCGCGGCCGCGTCGGAGGGCATCGTCGACGAGGCGCCGCCACCCGGGTCGTCGTCGTGGGAGCCGTGGCGGCGGCCGGGGTCGGCCCCGCTCCGCTCGGCGGCGTCCAGCTCGTCGCGGAGCTGCTGCCAGCGGGTCAGCTCGTCGGTGTACGTGGACCGGTAGCGCTGGCTGACCTGGCGCAGCGTGTTGGCGCTGTAGCCGACGGCCTCCGACGCCTCTGCGCGCAGGCCGTCGATCCGCACGTCCCGTACGGCCCGCGTCTCGTCGCTCGATCGGGCGGCGTCCATTGGCTTCGGAGTATACGGGCCGGTCACGGGCAGACGATCCGGTATACGCGGAGCGTGTCGGCCGAATGGCCGCCGAGCGCCGGGGTCGGCGGTGGGGTGACGTCGTCGAAGCAACGCGCCTCCGGGGACCCGCTTGCCAGCTCGGCGCGCAGCTCGTCGCCCTGGAGGACCGCGACCGTCGTGGATCCGAAGTGTCGGGCCAGGTCGAGGACCGACGACGCCGGCTCGCGCGGCAGGGCCAGCGCGGTGCCGCCGTGCGTGTACGGCAGCCAGATGGGGTAGTCGGTGATCACGGGCCCGCTCGTGGCGGGCTCGACGCCGGCCGTGTTCAGCCGCGAGCTGAGATCGGTGAATGTCCGAGCCGTCTCCGCCGATCCCGCGCCGAACGACGGCAGGATCACGGCCGAGAACAGGATCGAGCCCGCGACCGTCAGCGTCGGAGCGAGCCAGGCCACCGGCCGGGTCCAGCCACGTCGCCGGCCGATCGCTGCGATCAGGGCATCGAGGGCGAGGAGGGCGGTGACGATCAGCAGAACGTGGATCGCGCCGGCGGCATGCAGGAACGTGCCCCACGTCGTCGAGACCGGGAAGACGAGGGCGGTGATCAGGAAGATCAGGATCGAGACGAGGAGGAGCGGCTGCAGCGAGCGGAGGCGTGCGAACCACGGCAGGCCGACCAACCCGATGAACGCCAGGGGCGCGCCCGGAAGCAGGAGGACGTCGAAGAGGTTGTGGGTGATGCCCGTCACCCGTAGCCCGACCAGCGTCGGGAGGCCGGCGGCAAGGTACCGCGACAGCGTCGGCGGGTCCTGCCAGGCGAAGATGTCGGAGCCGTCGAGCGACAGCGCGTTGCTCAGCGCCTGCCCCGGCAGAGGATTGCCGAAGGCGATCCAGTCGCGGATCGCCCACGGCGCGTAGAGCAGCAGCGCGACGATCGCGGGGATCGCGATCAGACGGACGCGGTCCCGGACCGCGAGCGGGAGGCCGAGGGCCAGCACCGCCCAGGCGAGCCCGAGCCAGATCGCCTCGTTCCGGGTGAGCGCGGCGAGCCCGATGACGAGGCCGAGGAGGATGACCGGACCGGTGGTCCCGGCCACGCCGGGCTCCGCGTGGACTCGCCGGATGAGGCGGCTCATGAGAAGGGTCGCGGTGAGGGTCAGGACCGCGAAGAGCATCGTGGAGTCGGGCAGCGTCGAGTGCAGGATCAGCGGCAGGGAGACCGCCGCGGTGATCCCCGTCCCGATCGCGAGCGTCCGTGCCCGTCCGACGGCGAGACCGCGCTCGTCGGCGGCATCGGCTGCCAGCCGCCAGGCGAGGACGGGGACCACCGAGCCGATGAGGACGGCGCTGACCTGGGCGGCGGCGAAGGTCGAGCCGAGAAGGGCCATCGGGATCGCGGCCGCGAACGTCGGGAGTGGCAGCCAGACCTCGAACGCCGCACGGGGCACGATCAGCGGTTGCGTCTGGAAGCTCCAGAGGGCGTCGCTGACCAGGCCGCGACCGGACAGGACGTTCCGCGCGACGTCGACGTAGTACGCGGTGTCCTCGGGCTTCGGGAAGACGACGAGGCTTGCCGCGTACCAGCGGACGATCAGGGCGACGACGAAGACGAGGGCGGCCGAGAGGATCGCCTCGCGCCGGCTCACGGGACGGCCGCCAGCGTCGGACCGCTGGCGCACCGCTCGTCGTCGTTGTCCAGGCAGACCGGGTAGAGCGCCAGGCGGGCGACGCCGCCGTCGGTGGCGGGCACGACGAACACCGGCGGCCCGATCCAGCCGGGTCGTTGCCCGCCGGCAAGGATCGGCGCGAGCGCCCGGACGATGTCGTCCCGCTCCAGCACGAGCCAGCGCGCGTCGTACGCGCGCGCGACCTGCTCGATCGTCTCGATCGGGTCGTCCGGGCGTGACGATCCCGGGCCGGCCGGTGAAGTACTTCAGCCCGGCGCTGTCGATCGTGAGGAGCCGGTCGTCCGCCGCGACGTCGAGGCTGTCGAGCTCCCTGGCGAGGGCGACGCGCGGGGCGCGGCTCTCCTCCCAGGCCGAGCTCAGGGCGAGGGCGTAGAGCGGCGCCGTCGCGACGACGAAGGCGACGACCGCGTAGACGAACAGCGGCACGGCGGTCTTCGGGTCCCACGCCGGGCGTCGCCTCGAGATCCACAGGACGAGGGCGGCCACGCCCTCCAGCGCGAGGATGTAGGCGTACGCCTCGAGCCCGACGGCGGAGTGGATGAACGCCCCGCCGGGCACGTGGAGCGGGTAGAGGAACGTCGCCCCGAGGAAGACGAGGAACGTGTAGAGGAACCACGGCCCGAAGTCGATCGAGCGACGGCGGAGCCATGCCCCGACCAGGAGGAACGGGACGAGGACGACCGAGCAGATGATCACCGCGAAGTTGCCGATCGCGGACAGGAGGCCGCCGACGCGCGAGGCGATGATCGGACCCGCGCCCTGGTCGAGGAACTTCGACAGAGACGGGTCGGCGGTGATGCTGTTCCACTCCTGGATCGTCCGGATCCAGAGCGCGCTCCCGCCCGACGTCGTCGGCGAGATCGAGCCGAACGTCGCCTCCTGGCGGATGAACCACGGGACCATCACGACCAGGTAGAGGCCGAAGCAGCCGACGGCGGCGCGCCACGGCAGCCGCGGCGACAGCGTGCCGTGCGACAGCCACGCGCGGGCGCGGTCCCAGACGAACACGAGGCCGACCGCGAGCCCGAGGATGAAGCCGTCGTTGCGGGCCAGGGACGCCAGCCCGACGAGCAGGCCGGCAACGACGTACGAGCCGACGCTGCCCTTCAGCCCGCGGACGGTCATCCAGATCGTCGCGGCGACGAGCGGCTGGAGGATCGCGAAGTTCTCCGGCTGGGCCATGAACACGGCCCCGGCAGCGGGGATCGCGCAGAGGATTCCGGCGCCGATGCCGACCGCCTTCGGCGACCCGGCGTCGCGGGCGATGAACCAGGCCAGCGGTGCCGTGATCGAGCCGATCAGGACGGTGGGGATCGCCGACGCGAGGGTCGTCGGGCCGAGGACCGCGATGAAGGGCGCCTGGAGGAACGACGCGAGCGGCAGCCAGTGGGCGTTGCCGGGGATCGGCAGGACGGGGTTTGCCGGGATCCGGTTGCCGACCTCGGCGAAGATCCAGATGAAGTCGAGGTTGAGTCCGTGGCCCGCCGCGAGGGCCCGCGCGACGTCGACGTAGTAATAGGAATCGGGGTACGCCGGGTCGGGGTAGAGGATCACCAATCCGATCCGGACGACGAGCGCGAGCAGATAGAGAAGGATCGGGATCCGCACGGCCGGTGCAGCGTAGCACCGCCCCTCGGGCCATCCGACCAGTACGAATGGGCCACCCCGACGGCGTCGTTCGGTCTCCTGTCGAGCGGGTCGCCGCCGTTAGGATGGCCCGGTGACCAGCGACATCCGGGTCGGTCGTCCGGCGTGGTGGGCGACGCCCGGAGTCCGTCTCGTCCTCCGCTTCGCGATGCTCGTCGGGCTCGCCCTCGGCGTCGAGACGGTCGTCCTCCACCTGCTGAACGATCCGCTCGCGGACGTCCACGCCTACTACGACGCGGGCGCCCGGTTGAACGCCGGGCAGCCGCTCTACGACCAGCCGGCGGGCGTCGACGAGGCGGCCTTCTACCGCTACCCGCCGTTCCTCGCGATCCTGTTCCGCCCGCTCGCGCTCCTCCCGTTCGAGGTGGCGGCCGCGATCTGGATGACCGTCCTTGCGATCCTGTTCGTCGCGACGCTCGTCCGGATCGATCTCCGCCGTCCGCTCAGCCTGTTCGTCGTCTGCGTCCTCGCCCTCCCCACCGGCTGGGCGATCGTCATCGGGCAGGCCCAGGTCGCGGTGACGTTCCTGCTCGCGCTCGGCCTGCCCTGGGCGGTGGCCGTCGCCGCGAACCTCAAGGTGTTCCCGCTCCTGGTCGCGGTCTGGTGGCTCGGCCGGCGGGACTGGCGCGCCCTCGCCTGGCTGGCTGCGTGGCTCGCGGGCCTCGTCGCCTTCCAGCTCGTCCTCGCCCCGTCCGACACCCTGGCCTACCTGGGGTTCCTCCGGCTCGACCAGGTGGGCAGCGTCGTGTCGCTGTCGCCGTACGCGGTCTCGCCGGTGCTCTGGGCCGTCCTCCTCGTCGCGGGAACGGTGTTCGCGATCTGGGCCGCGCCGCGCCGCTACGGCTGGGCCGCCGCGGTCACCCTGTCGGTCCTCGCGTCGCCGCGGCTGCTGCTCTACCAGCTGTCGAGCCTCGTGGCCGGCGTCCGCGAGCCCGACGACCGATGACCGACGACGTGGCCGTCCGGCCGGCGGCCAACCGGTCGATCGCCGCCGGGGCGCTCGTGATCCTCGGCATCGTCGGCTGGATCGGGCTGATCTGGATCGGCGCGACGCTGTACGCCGCGACCCCGCCGAAGGCGGGCTTCGACCTGGAGCTGCTCCTCCAGGCCGGGCGCGATGTCGCGGCCGGCCGATCGCCGTACGACCCCGGCCTCGTCGCGGGATCCGCGCCGGTCGCCGAGAGCCTCTTCTATTCGTACCCGCCGGTCGTCGCCCAGGCGATGGCCCTGTTCTCGCCGATCCCGTCGCCGGTGATGCTCGTCGCCTGGGGCGCGGCCGCGATCGCCGGTCTGGCCGCGGTTGCCGTCGCGCTCGGCCGGCGGTTCGCGCCGGACCTCCCGGCCCGCACGATCGTCATCCCGGTCGTCGCCCTCGCGCCGCTCTGCTTCCCGTTCGCGATCGGGCTGTTGTTCGGCAACCTCGATGTGTTCTTCCCGCTCCTCTACGGCGCGATGCTTCTTGCCGTCGCGCCCGGGACGACAACGACGACCCAGGGTGCCGGCGGCCTGGCTCTGGCGACCGCCGCGATCGCCAAGCTCCATCCGGCGTCGCTCGGGGTCTGGTTCGGCGTTCGCTCGATCGGCGGCGATCGGGCCAGCCTCCGCGTCCTCGTGATCGCGATCGGGGTCGGTCTCGCCCTCATCGCAGTCAGCCTGCTCGTCTGGGGGGCGTCCCCGTGGACCGACTACGTCGCCGTCGTCCGGGCCGGCAGCAACGCGGACCTCGTCGACCCGCGGAACGGCGGTCCCGCCGTCCAGCTGGCCCTCCTGATCGGTGCCGGCGACGGGTTCGCCCGGACCGCCCAGGTCGCCGTCACGCTGGCCGTGCTCGTCGTCACGGTGGTTGCCGGTCGACGGGGCGGCGACCCGGTCGAGCGCTTCGGGTGGGCGGCCGCCGCGTCGCTGGCGACGTTGCCGGTCACGTGGTTCCACTACCCCTCGGCGATGATCCCGTTCGGGCTCGCGGCGCTCCTCCGCAGCCACGGGACCGTCGCGTCCGGCCGGGTTCGGGCCCTGATTGCCGCCGCCCTCGTCGTGGCCGCGATCGCGATCGCGTTGCTGCCGCTGATCTGGCTGGCCATCGGGCTCGTCCTTGTCGCCGTCCGTATCAGCCGAAGCGAGCCGTCGGCGACGGCCTGACGCCGACGGCCTGACGCCCGCCGTCAGGCTCCCGTATGTCCGCGATCGAAGCCTCGAATGGGACCTTCGGGTCATGCGTCACCGCGGAGCCTCGTGCAATTCTCGGCGAGGCACGGCGGGGGGCCGGACCGTTGACATCGCATCTCGTTGCGCTGGCCGGGGTGGGCGCGCGACCAACAAGGACCCGAGCCATGGACCACTGGTTTCTCGCGTACATCGACCCTGGCGCCGGCAGCCTGATCGTCCAGGCGACGATCGCAGCCGCGCTGTCGATCCCGTACTTCCTGCGCCGCCAGATCTCGCGCGCCATCCGGCAGGTCGGCCGCCAGGCGGGTCGATCGTCGCGGGTCGGCCGTCCGGTCGACCCGTCCAACTGATCGCTTCCGAGGGGCCGACCGTCTCGAGCGACGCCGACCGCGGCGACGCCCGGTCGGACGCCTCCACCGCCCCCATCCTCCGTCGCGATCCGGCCTCCTTCCGGGACCCGTCCGGCTTCGTCTACCGCCGCGACGGCGTCCTCCTCCGCCAGGTCGACACGTCCTTTGCGGACCGCTGGGACCGGCTCGTCGAGAGCGGCCTCCTCGATCGCCTCGAGGGCGACGGTCGGCTGATCCGTCACGAGGCCTGCTCCACTGAGCTCGCCGCCGTTCCGGTCGGGGCGCACGCCGTCATCCGGCCCGACGAGGTCGACTTCGTCTCGTACCCGTACGAGTGGTCGTTCGGCATGCTCAAGGACGCCGCTCTCCTCACCCTCGATGTCCAGGCCGAGGCGTTGTCGGCCGGCTTCACGCTGCGCGATGCCAGCGCCTACAACGTCCAGTTCCAGCGCGGCCGGCCGATCCTCATCGACACCCTGTCGCTGGAACCCGCCGCGCCCGGCGCTCCGTGGCTCGCCTATCGCCAGTTCTGCGAGCACTTCCTGGCGCCGCTGGCCCTGATGGCCCGCCGCGACATCCGGCTCGGCGGGCTGCTCCGGAGCCATCTCGACGGGATCCCGCTCGACATGGCGGCCGGGCTCCTGCCCGGACGGACCCGGCTGAACCCCGGCCTGAGCGCCCATCTCCACCTCCACGCCCGTGCCCAGCGCCGTCACGAGTCACGCGGCGAGGCCGCCGGAGCCGAGGCGCGACGCGCGTCGGTCGGGAAGCTCGGCGGCGAGGCCCTGCTCGACAACCTCCGGCGCACGGTCGCCGCGCTCGACTGGACGCCGGCCGGCACCGAATGGGCGGACTACGAGGCGGGCGATGCCGCCGACGAAGCGGCCCGGACGGCGGCCGCGGAAAAGGACGTCCTCGTTCGCTCGCTGCTCGCGGACGCGGGCGGTCACGTGGTCTGGGACCTCGGGGCGAACGTCGGGCGGCACAGTGCGATCGCCGCCGAGCTCGGCCGGCGCGTCGTCGCCTGGGACGCCGACCCGGCGGCGGTCGAGCGCCACTACCGGGCGCTCAACGCCAACGGCGCGACGGCGATCCTGCCGCTCCTCGTCGACCTCGCCGACCCGAGCGCCGCCGTCGGGTGGGCGCTCGAGGAGCGTCGCTCGATCGTCGACCGGGCCGATGCCGACGTGGTCCTCGCCCTCGCCCTCGTCCACCACCTCGCGATCGGGCGGAACGTGCCGCTGCCGCGGATCGCCGACTTCCTCGCATCCCTCGCGCCGGGCCTGATCGTCGAGTGGGTCGGTCGCGACGACCCGATGGTCCGACGCCTCCTGGCCACCCGCGAGGACGTCTTCGCGGACTACGACCTCGACGGCTTCCGGGCGGCGTTTCGCGGCCGCTTCCGGATCGTCGACGAGCGACCGATCGCGGGAACGGGGCGCGTGCTGCTGCGGATGGTCCGGTCGTGACGGCGATCCCCTCAGACGAGGTCGCCGGGGCCGAGTCGCCCCCTCCCCGTCGGTTCGACATCGCCCTCTACCCGATCGTCCTCGGCGCCGCGATGCTCTTCCAGCTCATCGCCGTGAGTGGCGTCGGGGTCTGGAGCGCCGTCCGACCGATGGCGGTCGGCCTCGCGATCGCGGCGCTCGTCACGATCGGCGTCCGGCTCCTCGCCGGGGAACGTCGCAGCGGAGGGCTCGCGGGCCTGCTCGCCGTGTTCGCCGTGTTCTCGGGAGACCCGCGGACCCTTGCCGTGTCCACCGCGGGCATCGCCCTCGTCGTCATCCAGCAGCGCCTGCTGCCGCGCCTCGTGCTGCCGTGGAACGTGATCGACGCCGTCGGGCGCGGGCTGACGCTGATCCTGTCGATTGCCGTCCTCATCCAGGCCGCCCAGGTCGGCTCGTTCGAGGTCTTCGGCCGATCGCTCGTCGCGGAGGGCCCGCTCCGGCCGACCCGGGTCTTCGCGGCTTCGACCACGGCGGCCTCGCAGGCTTCGCCCGACATCTACGTCCTGCTCCTCGACGGCTATGGTCGGAGTGACGCGTTGAAGCAGGTCTTCGATCTCGACGACAGCGCGTTCCTCGACGGGCTCCGCGCTCGCGGGCTGAGCGTCTCGACGCACGCCCTCACGAACTACCCGATCACCGTCCAGGTCGTGATGGCGATGTTCCAGATGCGGCTTCTCGACGACATCCCGGAGCTCCAGCCGCTCCTCGAGGGGACCTACGCGAAGACGGAGGTCGGGCTGACGCACGCCGTCGTCCAGGACAACCCGCTGTTCGACTTCCTCCGGGCCCGTGACTACGAGATCGACGGGATCGCATCGGGCTTCGCCCAGCTCAGCCTGCGCGAGGCCGACCGCTTCATCACGTCGGGCGACATCACCGAGCTCGAGATCGCGCTGCTTCGCCGGACGATCCTCGGCGACGCCCTCGACGTCGTCGCCCCGGACTTCATCAGCTCGCAGCAGCGTGACCGGATCAACGCGACGTTCCGGATCCTGCCGGAGCTCGCCGCCGAGCGGCCCGGCCACCCCCGATTCGTCTTCGCCCATGTGCCCAGCCCGCATCCGCCGTGGGTCTTCAACGGCGACGGCTCGCCGCGGACGTCGCCCGACATCCACACGATCTACGAGGACCAGCCCGCGACGACGGACCTGACCGAGCCGCAGCTCGCGGCCGGCTACACGGGCTCCGTCGAATACCTCTGGAAGCCGGTCCTCGACTCGATCGACGCCATCGATCGGGCGTCCGCGTCTCCGCCGGTGATCGTGGTGTTCGGTGACCACTCCTCGTGGGTCGGCGCCATGCCCGGCGACGTCCGGCTGCGCTTCCTGCCGCTCCTCGCGGCCCGGGTGCCGGGCGTGGACCGACCGCTGCCGGACGACGAGAGCCTCGTCAACGTGTTCCCGGACCTGCTCGATCCGCTCCTGGGCGCCGAATTCCCACGGGTCGAGCCGGCGCCGTCGTTCATGTTCGGCGACGGGGGGTACGACCTGCACCGGATCGATGACCCGAACGCCGCCATCGCTTCGCCCTGACGGCGACAGCGGGGCCCTAGACTCACCGGCGATGGACTCGACCGCGACGCTGACGATCGTCCTGCCCGCCTTCGACGAGGCCGGGCGGATCGAGCCGGCCCTCGACGAACTGTTCGGCTACCTCCGCAGGCGGGGCGAGTCCGCCCGCGAGGGCGCGCCCGGCGCCGCTCGCCTGCCGGACCGGATCGACGTCCTCGTCGTCGACGACGGCAGCACCGACGGCACCGCGGACCTGGTCCGGGCCAGGAGCGAGACCCGTGACGCCCAGGCGGGCGCGACCCTGTCCGTCCTGACGGTGCCCCACGGCGGCAAGGGCGCCGCGGTCCGGGCCGGGATGCTCCACGCAGCGACGGACCTGATCGTGTTCGCCGACGCCGACATGGCGACGCCGCCCGACATGCTCGTCCCGCTCGTCGCCGCGCTGGCGGAGGCGGACGTCGCCCTCGGGAGCCGGATCCAGCCGGACGGCTCAGACATGCGCAAGAGCCAGCCGCGCTACCGGCGGTTGCTCGGCAAGGCCTTCCACCTGCTCGCGTCGCTGTGGGTCGTCGGACCGGTCCAGGACACGCAGTGCGGGTTCAAGGGATTCACCCGGGACGCCGCCCACGACCTGTTCAGCCGGCAGCGGATCACCAGCATCGTCTTCGACGTCGAGGTCATCTATCTCGCCCGGCGCCGCGGCTATGCGATGGCGGTCGTGCCGATCACCTGGGCCGACCGGCGCGGCTCGCGGATGCGCGCCCGGCCGAGCCTCGCCGCCCGTGTCGCGTGGGACCTCTTCCGGATCCCGCTGGTCCACCGCCGGATCGGCCGCGCGACGAAGCCCGCGGAGGGGTGATGACGCGGACGGGGACGACGGCTTGACCGGGCGCGGGCTGACCGCGGGCCGGACCGGCGGGCTCGGGACGATCGATCTGCCGGCCCGCCTCCAGGCGATCGCCGACCGGCTCGGGCCGTCGCGACTCCGGGCCGTCCGGCATGCGCTGATCATCGTCGGGCTGGTGTCGCTGCCGTACATCATCGTCATCAACCAGGCGCACTCGATGTTCGGCTTCGATGCCCACGCCTATTGGGCGGTCGACCTGTCGAACCTCTACGGGAACTCGTCGGGCAACACATCGGACCTCGACGCGTTTCGCTACACCCCGGCCGCCGGCCAGGCGTTCTCGGTCTTCGGCCTGCTGCCGTGGGAGCTGTTCTTCGCGATCTACTTCGCGGCGATGATCGGCGCCCTGGTCTGGCTCACGGGCCGGACCTGGCTCGTCCTTCTCGCCTTCCCGCCGATCCCGCTCGAGCTGTACCACGGCAACATCCACCTGTTCATGGCCCTCGCGATCGTCCTCGGCTTCCGCTACCCGGTGGCGTGGGCGTTCATCGTCCTGACGAAGGTCACGCCGGGCGTCGGCGCGCTGTGGTTCGCGTTCCGCCGCGAGTGGGGTCTCTTCGCCATCGCCGTGATCTCGACGGTCCTGATCGTCGCCGTCAGCTACGCGATCGCGCCGGACCTCTGGCGCCAGTACATCGCGACGATGCGCGACAACCTCGACTACGACCCGGGCCATCCGTACCCGATCCCGGTGCCGCTGCCGATCCGGCTGGGGCTGGCGGTCGCCCTTGTCTGGTGGGGCGCAAGGACCGACCGTCGGTGGATCGTGCCGGTCGCGGCGACGATCAGCCTCCCGATCATCTGGTTCCACGGCTTCGCCCTGCTCGTCGCCGCGATCCCGCTTTGGCGCGAGGACCGGCTGCGGCGTGCCCGCGCCGAGGGGCCGGCACACGCCGGCCCGCACGTCGCGGATCCGGGGGCTGCCCGTACGATTGGCCGGCCCATGGCAGTCCAGGACGCATCCGATTGACGACTCGATGAGCAACGAGCCGCGACGCGCCCTCATCACGGGCATCACGGGTCAGGATGGTTCGTACCTGGCCGAGCTGCTTCTCGACAAGGGCTACGAGGTCCACGGCCTGATCCGCCGATCCAGCTCCTTCTCGACGGGCCGGATCGACCATCTTCGCCACGATCCGCAGGTCGCGGGGCCGCGGCTGTACCTCCACTTCGCGGACCTCACCGACTCGTCGTCGCTGATCACCCACCTCCATCGGGTGAAGCCGGCGGAGGTCTACAACCTCGGCGCCCAGAGCCATGTCAAGGTCAGCTTCGAGATGCCGGAGTTCACGGCCGAGACCGCCGGGCATCGGCACGCTCCGGATGCTCGAGGCCGTCCGGACGGCGGACTGGCCGATCCGCTTCTACCAGGCCGGGTCGAGCGAGATGTTCGGCAAGGTGCTGGAGACGCCGCAGCGGGAGACGACGCCCTTCAACCCGCGCAGCCCGTACGCCGTCGCCAAGGCATTCGCCCACTGGATCACCGTCGACTACCGCGACGCGTACGGCCTCCACGCGTCGAACGGGATTCTCTTCAACCACGAGTCGCCGCGTCGTGGCGGGACGTTCGTCACTCGCAAGGTCACGCGGGCGGTCGCGGCGATCTGTGCGGAGCGGGCCGCTCACGTCTACCTCGGCAACCTCGAGGCGAAGCGGGACTGGGGCTACGCCAGGGAGTACGTCGAGGCGATGTGGCTGATGCTCCAGCAGGATCAACCGGACGACTACGTCGTCGCGACCGGAGAGACGCACTCGGTCCAGGAGCTGTGCGAGGTGGCATTCGCGCTCGTCGGGCGCGACTGGAATGACCACGTCCGGATCGACGAGAGCTACCTGCGGCCGACCGAGGTCGACGAGCTGCGGGGCGATCCGGCGAAGGCGGCGCGCGTCCTCGGCTGGCGTCCTCGGACCACGTTCTCGGAGCTGGTCAGGATCATGGTCGAGGCGGACCTGAAGGAAGCGGGCCTCGACCCGTCCGAGCATCTGGTGGCGTCGCCGGCCTCGGCGTGAGCGACGCATCGTGAAGGCGAAGCCGTCGAACCGTCGGTCCGCGATCGTCACCGGGGCCAATGGCCAGGATGGCTACTACGTGGTGGCGCGACTTCTCGCCGATGGCACCCTCGTCCATGCGACGGTCCGTGACCGATCGCGGTCGGCCGAACTGCTCGAGCTGCCGGGGGCCGACTCGCTGACGATCCACGAGCTGGACGTGACGGATCGAGCGGCATGCGCCGCGATGATTGCCCGGATCCGGCCGACCGAGGTCTACAACCTCGCGGGGCAGACGAGCGTGTCCGAGTCGTTCGCCGTGCCCACGACGACCTGGGACGCGAATGCATCAGCCGTCGAAGCGTTCCTCGAGGCGATCCGGCGCGAGAGCCCGGAGACGACCTTCTACCAGTCGGCGTCGATCGACATGTTCGGCGCCGAGGCCGGCGGCGAGGTCATCCACGACGAGCGGTCCGACCTGCGTCCCGCGAGCCCGTACGCCTCCGCGAAGGCCGCGGCGTTCGTCCTCTGCGACGGCTACCGACGCGCCTTCGGGATCCGGGTCGCGTCGGGGATCCTGACGAACCACGAGTCCCGACGGCGCCCGCCGTCGTTCCTGACGCGGAAGGTGGTCGACCACGTGCGGCGCCTTCGAGACGTGGCCTCGCATCGGGCCCGGGCCGACCGAACCGCTGGCGGTCGGGAACCTGGCCGTCAGACGTGACTGGGGCTTCGCGCCGGATTTCGCCGACGGGATCGTCAGGATCTGCCGCCAGATCGCCGTTCGGGCTGAAGTCTCCGGCGAGGACGCGGACGATGACACGGCGGCGAGCTACCGCGACTACGTCCTGGCGACCGGCGAGCTCCATGCGGCATGGGAGCTGGTCGATCGGGCGTTCTCGCTGGCCGGGTTCGCCCTCACCTGGGACCGGGAGTCGACGGATCCGGCGGATTGGTCGGCCCGTCTCCCATCGACGAGTGTGCCTGCCGTCGTCGTCGATCCGAAGCTCGTCCGACCCTCGGACCCGGCCGCGATCGGTGGCGATCCCACTCGGGCTCGCATCGAGCTGGGCTGGCGGGCTCGGCCGGGCCTTGATCTGTTCCTTGGCGACATGCTCGACGCCGAGGCGCCGGCCTCGTTCAGGTCGTGACCCGGGTCCGTCGGGTCGACGTCGCCCAGGCCGCCAGCGGCAGGAACAGCATCGGCGCCTGACCGATCGAGTAGAAGATCCCGCCGCCGCCCTTCGCGTTGAGCACGGCCGTGAGGTAGTCCCGCCACATCGGCAGGAACAGCAGCGACACGAGCCCGAGCGCGCCGAGCGCGATCCACCACGAGCGGCGGTTCGCACCGAAGAACGCGAACGGTGCGAGCGTCGGCTTCAGGAACACGAGGACGGACAGCGGCCGCCAGAGCGTGCCCAGCGCCATGAACGCCATGATCCAGATCCCGGGATTGCCGCCGGCGATGACGACGATCGTCGTCGGCCACCACAGGCAGAACAGGATCGCCGGCCAGCCGACGATCGCCGGCCGCAGCCAGACGACCGCCGCGACCGTGATCCCGAGCGGGATCGAGTAGTAGAGCACCGCGGACAGCGGATCGGGGATCGCCGCGAGGGGCGCGAAGACGAGGAGCATCGGCGGGGGATAGAGGATGTCGCCCGAGCGGACCTCGTACGGACCGGCGAGCTGGTAGTCGTGGTAGAACCCCGTCCCGTTCAGCCAGCTCCGGGCTGCATCCATGTACAGCACCCGGTCGCCGTCGAGTGGGAAGGCCAGCCGGTCGAGGTTCGTGAGGATCTCGACCACTTCGTAGACGATCGCGGCCACGAGCAGGGCCGACAGGACGATCGCGACGATCCGGACGACCCGATCGCGATCGATCGCCCTCGCGGTCGGCTCGGCCGGGGTGATCGGGGTCGTGGTCACGCGGTCCTCGCCCGCAACCGGGCCAGCACCGTGTCGCCCTGGGTGACCCACGGCGCCGCCGCGGCGGCGGCGATGCCGAGCGTGCCCAGGTAGAGCGCCGGCGAGGCGAGGCCGGCCGCGACGACGGCGACGCTGAACGTCAGCCGCTCGTCGCCACGAAGCCCGACGAGCGCGACGACGACCCCGAGCAGGACGAGCACGGCGATCGACGGGAGCCCCGTGAGCGCGGCGATCGACTGCGGGGCCGGCGCCGACTTCGGCACGGAGGCGAGCCAGTCAACGTGGTTCTGGAGCCCGGCGCCTGCGACCGACAGGACCCCGATCGCGGCGAGGGCGACGAACGTCGCGCCGACCGCGCGCCATCGCCGGGCCGAGGCGAGCCACACGAGCAGCAGGATCGGCGAGAGCTTGACCGCGATCGCGGCCGCGACCAGCGAGCCGACGATCGGTGCCCGGTCGCGGGCCAGCCACGCCACGACGAGGGCGCCGAACAGCAGGCCGTTCACGTTGCCGGACAGCGACTGGAGGGCGAGCGGTGCGCTCATCAGGGCGATGATCCCGGCGACCGCGAGACCGCCACCGGCGAGCAGCGCACCCGCGGTGACGAGGGTCACGACGAGGCCGGCGCCCGCCCACAGGGTCATCGCCGGATCCCCGAGGAGTGCCAGCGGGCGCCACGCGACGGCGATCGGGGGAGGCGCGAGGAGCGGCACGCTCCAGTACGGCGGGGCGAGCGGGACCGGGCGATCGCCCGGAGACAGCGCGTACAGCGGGTGCCCGGCGTTCAGGCGCTCGCCCGCGGCGAGGTAGTTCCAGGCGTCGCTGCCGGACGTGGCGGGATCGAACCCGAACACGCGGAACGCCGCGATCCACACGAAGATCGAGAACGCGACGAGGGCGAGCCAGCTCGCGGTGCGCAGCATGGCGACACCGTAGCGGATGGGCCGCCGGCGTCGAGGGCCCCACGGTCCGGGTCGGTCACGGACGGCAGGACCATCCGGTCGGACCATCCGGTCGGTGCGGCCCGGGATGGGCCACGGCTAGACTTCGGCCCGAACCGACCGCAGAAGGAGACGATCGACGGCTGACCGAACGGCCCGTCGCGGGCTGGAGATCGACGCTCTCGGGCGTGCCGCATTGCCTGTCCTCGCGATCGGCTCGCTCATCGTCGTGTCGGGTCTGGTCGTCCTCGCGGCCCAGGCCGCCGGCACGCTCGGCTTCGACTTCCTCGCCTACCACCAGGCGGCCGGCCGGGTGCTCAACGGCGAACGGCTCTACGACCCGTCGGTCCAGGAGACCGGCGGGTTCGGGCTGTTCTACTACCCGCCGCCGTTCGTGCTCGGCGTGCTCCCGTTCGGTCTCCTCCCGGCGGCGACCGCCACGTGGGTCTGGCTGGCCCTGTCGGTCGCGATGCTCGTCGGCGGCATCGCGATCCTGCCGGTCCGCCCGACCATCCGCTGGACGACGCTCCTCCTCGCCGGGCTGTCGTGGCCGGTCGCGTACGCCTTCAAGCTCGGTCAGGTCGGGCCGCTGCTGCTCCTCCTGTTCGCAATCGGCTGGCGCTGGATCGACCGACCGCTGGCGGTCGGCGCGGCCGGGGCGCTCGGCGCGATCGTCAAGATCCAGCCGGGCCTGATCCTCGTCTGGGCCCTCCTGACCCGCCGTTTCACGGCGGTCCTCGCCGGCGGGGCGATCCTCGCTCGTGGCGGCCGCGGCGGCGACCCTGCTGCTCGGCGGGATCGGCGTCTGGCAGGACTACGTCGCGCTGATCCGCAACGTCAGCGACCCGATCACGACCCCGCACAACTTCACGCCGGGTGCAGCCGCGTATCAGGCCGGCGTGCCGGCCGGGGTCGCGACGGCGATCCAGGTGGCGAGCTCGGCCCTCGTCGTCATGGTCGTGATCGTCGCGATCCTCCGCACCGGGCCCGACGCATCGCTGCTCGCCACGATCGTCGCGTCGCAGCTCCTCTCGCCGGTCCTCTGGGACCATTACGCGATGCTCCTGCTGCTGCCGGTCGCGTGGCTTCTCGAGCGCCGCCAGTGGTGGGCCGCCCTGATCCCGCTCGTCACCTCGGCGGTGACCCTGTTCGTGTCCCTGCCCGCGGCGATCTATCCGGTCATGTTCTGGGTGACGCTCCTGGGCGTCCTCGTCGTCGGGCTGCGGGAGGGCGAACCCGCGAGCCGGCCGGTTCTCGAGGCCGCCGCGTGACCGTCCACGCGCCGACGGCCCGGGTCGAGCCGCAGCCGCGGGTCGGCCTCCTCGACCGGATCGACACCGCGGCCCGGATCGGGATCCTCCTGACGATCGCGGCGGGGCTCATCTACTGGCTCTCGAACCGCTTCTTCGACGCCCAGCGCGGCGACTTCTTCTACCTCGCCGACGCATTCCTGCATGGCAGGACCTGGCTCGACGTCCGACTCGGCCCGCAGGACGTGATCCTCCAGGACGGCCGGATCTACGTGCCATTCGCACCGTTCCCGGCGATGGCCCTGATGCCGCTGGTGGCGCTCACCGGCCCGGCGATCGCCGACCAGTGGGAGACGGGGATCAACGCGGCCCTCGCCGCGGCGACGGTCGGGATGGCCTGGTGGTTCACCGGCCGCGCCAACGTCCGCTCGCTCGTCGACCGGTTCTTCCTCGCGGTGCTCCTCGGCTTCTCGACCCAGATCTGGTGGGTCACGACCCGCGGCGGCGTCTGGCACACGGGCCAGCTGATCGCGACGATCCTGACCCTCGCGATCCTCCTCGAGCTGTGGGGCAGCCGCCGGGCGTGGCTGATCGGGCTCCTTGCCGGCTTCGCCTTCCTCACCCGGGCTCCGCTCGCCTTCGCGATCCCGTTCTACGCCCTGCTCCTCGCCGGCGACCGCGTCTGGGAGCCGCGCCAGTGGCCGTGGCGGACCTGGCTGTCGCTGGCCGCGGGGGTGCTGCCCTCGATCCTCTTCTTCTTCTGGTACAACGCCGTCCGGTTCGGCTCGCCGCTGGAATCCGGCTACGCGCTCGCGGTGCTCCCCGAGTGGCTGGAGGCGCAGCGCCGGCTCGGGCTCTTCTCGACCGCCCACATCGCGATGAACGTGGACTACCTGTTCACGAGGCTGCCGACGTTCAGCACGACGTTCCCGTTCTTCCAGCCCGACGGGCTCGGGATGTCGATCCTGTTCACGAGCCCGGGGCTCCTCTATGCCGTCCGGGCGCCGTGGCGGCAGTCGCGGTCGTGGTGGCTCGCCGGGGCGGCGCTCCTGGTCCTGGTCCCGACGCTCCTCTACTACGGTGGCGGCTGGCTCCAGTACGGCTATCGCTACGCCCTCGACTCGATCCCGTTCGTCTGGGCGCTGTGCGCGCTTGCCGCGGCCAAGGACGAGCGGATCCGCGAGTCGATCGGGCTCGTCGGCGCCGGGATCGGCCTCGGCTGGCGGCTGCTGATCGTGTTCGGCGTCGTCATCGGGCTCGGCGGCGTCTACTGGGCGTACCACCTGTGAGCGACGCCGGGCTGGAGGCGCGGGTCCGGCGTCTCGTGCCGATCCTCCTCGCGACGTGGTTCATCGCGATCACGGTGATGCGGCTCATCCTGATCGCGCCCGGCGGCCCGGGCTTCGACGGCCGCCTCTACCGCTCCGCGACGGTGACCTGGCTGGCCGGCGGCGACCCGTGGTCGGTCGTGCAGGGCGGCGTGTGGTTCGGGGCTCCGCCGCCGTCGCTCATCCCGATGATCCCGTTCGCGCTCCTGCCCGAGACGATCGGCGTCGGCCTGCTGCTCGTGCTCTGCATCGTCGGCAGCGTCTGGGCGATCCGGATGCTCCGGCTGCCGCTCTGGTGGCTGGCCTTTCCACCGCTCGTCGACGGCGTGTGGAACGCGAACCCGCACGCGCTCGTGCTCCCGCTCCTCGTCGCGGGCGGCGCCGTCCTCGGCGCCCTCGCGATCGTCGTGAAGGTGTACGCCGCGATCGTCCCGCTGGTCCGTCTCGAGATCCGGACGCTGGCCCTTGCCGCCGTCGCGATCGTCGTGACCGCGCCGTTCGTGCCGTGGGCGACGTACCTGTCCGAGCGCCAGCTGATCCAGGCGCGGCTGGACGCGACGGCTGGCGGCGGCTCGAGCGTCTGGGGTCTGCCGATGCCGCTGCTCGTCGTGGGGCTGGTCGTCGCCGTGGCGGCGTTCGTCATCCTGGTCCGGCGCGACCGGGATCGGGCAGCGTGGCTGGCGATGCCCGTGTTCTGGCCGTGGACGCAGTGGTACTACTCGTCGATGGCGATCCCGGGCGTGGTGGAGCGACCCGGTGATGCTCGAGCGAGCCTCGGCACGATGGTGACCCTGGCGATCGCCGCTGCGGTCCTCGCGTCGCCGGTCGAAGGTGCCCCGGTCGTTGCGCTGGTCGTCGTCGCCGCGGGCCCGGCCGTCGTCGCCGCGATCCGTCGGGCGCGACCCGCCGCGACCACGACCCAGGCGGCCGCCGACCCCCCGATTGCCGGATTGCCTTGACGATCTACGGAGCTTGCGCCATGGCGGCGCGCGATCCGGCATGCCACACTGCCCGCCACTCCACACCATTTCCGAACCGCCGCGGAGGGGCTTCGTGCGCCGATCCGGTCTGATTCTGGCGATCTTCGTCCTGTCCGGTGCGGCGGGCCTGGTCTACGAGGTCGTCTGGTCGCGCCAGCTCGTTCTCGTCTTCGGCAACACGACCCAGGCCGTCGCGACGATCCTGACCGGCTTCTTCGGCGGCATGGCCGTCGGGTCGTTCCTCGGCGGCCGGCTGGCCGACCGCGTCCGCTCGCCGCTCCGGCTGTACGGCCTGCTCGAGCTCGTGCTCGTCGTCGTGGTCATCCTCACGCCGATCACCTTCCGCCTCCTCCACGAGGTCTACCGGGCGGCGTTCGGCAGCCTCGAGACCCAGCCCGGGCTCCTCGCCCTGGTCCGGTTCGGGCTGGCGATCCTGGCCCTCGCCCCCGCGACGGTCCTCATGGGCGCCACCCTCCCGACGCTGACGCGGTATCTGTCCGGCGACCAGCACCTGTCGCGGGCGTTCTCGCGGCTCTACGCGGCGAACACGTTCGGCGCGATCCTCGGGACGATTGCCGCGGGCTTCTTCCTGATCGAGCTGCTGGGGCTCACGACGACCCTGCTCGTCGGTGCCGCCTGCTCGGGGATCGCCGGCGTCGTGGCGCTGCTGATCGATCGGGCGCGGTCGGCGGCCGAGGCGGAGGTCGGGCCCGCGCCGGCCGTCGCCACGCCGACGCCCGCGGCGTTCGACATGCCCGCGATCGTGGATCCGCCCGAGCGCGCGCGGCCCACCGCCCGAGCCCACCCTGGTCTGGCGCTGACGGTCGCCTTCGTGTCGGGCCTGACGTCGCTGGCCTACCAGACCCTGTGGAACCGGCTCCTCTCGTCGGGCACCGGCAACTCGACCTACGTCTTCAGCTCGATCCTCACGATCTTCCTGATCGGCCTGGTCCTCGGCGCGACGACGTACGCGATCGTCCGGCCGAGGATCACGAAGCCGATCCTCTTCCTCGCGGTGACCCAGCTCGTCGTGGCGCTGATCACCGTGGGCGGGCTGATCCTCGTCATCGCCCAGCCGTACGCGCTGGAGCCGTCGAAGGCCCTCGAGACCCTCTGGGCGATCCTCCGCCCGGCGGTCCTCGTGATCCTCCCGGCGACGTTCGTGATGGGGCTCAGCTTTCCGGCGTCGTCCAGCCTGCTCGCCGACGATCCGAAGAAGGTCGCAACGTACTCCGGCCGGCTCCTCGCCGTGAACACGACGGGGGCGATCGTCGGGACGTTCGCGGTCCCGTTCCTCCTGATTCCCGCGATCGGCTCGCCTGCCGCGGTTGCCGTCGTCGCCCTCCTGAACCTCGCCCTGGTAGGCGTCCTCCTCGTGGCCGCGACGGACGCGTCGCGGCTCGCCCGGGTCGCCACCGCCACCGCGTCCGCCGTCCTCACGCTCGGGATCGTCGCCTCCCTCCTGTCACCCGCGACCTCGCGGTTCGTCGACCCGTCCGTCGCCCGGATCAACGCGATGAACGGGAAGCTGTACCAGTCCGAGGAGGACGAGATCGCCTCGGTCCAGGCCGCGGAGCTGCGCGGGCCGCAGCTCTTCGTGACCGGCACGGCGATGACCCTGCTGACGGTCGACGCGAAGCTGATGCCGATCCTGCCGTTGATGCTCCGCCCGGATTCGCAGTCGGCGGCCACCGTCGCGTTCGGCATGGGCTCGGCGTTCCGGGGCGCGGTGATCGCCGGGCTCCAGACCGATGGCGTCGAGCTCGTCCCGTCGGTCCCGAAGATGTTCCACTGGTTCTACCCGGACGCGGACGCGATCCTCGCCAAGCCGAACGCGAACGTGATCGTCACCGACGGCCGGAACCACCTCGAGCTGACGCCGAAGCGCTACGACATCATCGTCACCGACCCACCGCCACCGATCGAGAGCTCCGGCGCCGCCGTGATCTCGTCGCTCGAGTACTACCAGGCCGGCGCCGCCCGGCTGAACCCGGGCGGCGTGATGATGCAGTGGACCCCGTACGGCGGCACCGTCGACGAGTTCCTCGACCACGTCCGGACGTTCAAGAAGGTCTTCCCCCACGTGATCATCGCGTTCGGGCCTGGCGGCTACGGCTTCTTCCTGATCGGCAGCGACGAGCCCCTCAAGTTCACCGACGAGAACATCCGGAACGTCCTCGCCCGGCCCGGGATCCTCGAGGACATCTCGTCCGCGTACGACTCGCCGGCGAAGACGGCGGACGAATGGGCGGAGAAGATCCCGTCGCTGGTCTGGATCGAGGGCGACGACGTCGACCGGATCGTCGGCGACGGGCCGCTGATCACCGACGACCGGCCGCTCCCCGAGTACTGGCTGCTCCGCCGGCTGTTCGGCGATCATTCGCCGAAGCTGTCGCCCAACGAGCTGTTCAAGCTGTCGCAGGGGTAGTCCGAACGACTCCCGGTGCCCCTCGGCACCGCGAACCGGCAATAGGGAGAGTTCCCTGATTGACGCCGCGATCGAGCGCGGCAGACACTCCGCCCACCTCGATCGCGGATCGACGTACCAAGGGTGGGGAAGCCATGACCGGAGCGCGTCGGCGGCGCTTCCGAGGCGCGATCCTGTTGGGGTCCGTGCTGCTGCTGACGGTCCCGAATACGGCTGCGGCCGCCCCGCCTTCGACCCCTCCCTCCCCACCGGTCGATCCCGGCCATGCGTCCGCGACCAGCTGGATCGTGACGATGCAGCCTCGAGCCGACGCCGACCGAATGGCAGGTCCACTCGCGAAGGGCTCCGGCGGCAAGGCCGGGTTCGTCTTCCGCCACGCGCTCCATGGCTTCGTCTTCAAAGGGTCGGCGAAGGCCGCGGCCGCCCTCGCTCGGAACCCCAACGTCCGGTCCGTCGTCGCCGATGGCACGATCCACGCGACGGCCGACACGATTCCGACCGGGATCTCGCGGATCCGCGCCAACCACCCCAACGCGCCGAGCGCGTACGACGCCGGGTTCGCCGGAGCCGGCGTCCGCGTCGCGATCCTCGACACGGGGATCGACCTGACCCATCCCGACCTCGTGCCGAACCTCGATGTGGGGCTCGGAAAGAACTGCATGACCGACGGGCCGCCCCAGGACGGTCACGGCCACGGGACCCATGTCGCCGGCATCGTTGCGGCGGCGGACGACGGCCAGGGCATCGTCGGAGTCGCCCCTCATGCCCGCCTCGTCCCCTTCAAGGTCCTGAACGACAGCGGGTCGGGTGAGTGGTCGAACCTCATCTGCGCGGTCGACATCCTCACCGCGTACGCCACCGACAACGACCCCAGCAACGACATCCGGGTCGCGAACATGAGCCTCGGCGACGTCGGGTCCATCGGGACCTGCACCGACGGCGGCATCCGCGAGGCCATCTGCAAATCCGTCGCGGCGGGTGTCACCTATGTCGCGGCCGCGGGCAACTCCACCGTGGACGCGTCGACGTTCATCCCGGCGCGTTCCCCGAGGTCATCGCGGTCTCGGCCGTCACCGACACCGACGGCGAGCCGGGCGGGCAGGGTGGCTGCTGGCTGTTCTTCATCTTCTGCGACGACACGCTCGCCGAGTTCAGCAACTTCGGGGCGACGATCGATGTGGCTGCGCCGGGGACCCAGATCTACTCGGCCTGGACCGGCGGCGGCTACATGACCGAGATGGGCACGAGCATGGCGTCGCCGCATGTCGCCGGCGTCGCCGCCCTGCTGCTGTCCGCGTTCCCGAACCTGACTCCCGCAGATGTCGAGGATCGCCTGAAGTCGTCCGGCGAGTGCCCGAACGGAGAGCTGGCCGATGCCGATGGCAGCGGCGACTGCGTCGGGAAGGGACAGTGGGGCAACGATCCCGACGGGATCGCGGAGCCGCTCGTCAACGCCCTCAACGCGGTGCAGGGCGGGAACCCCGGGCGACCGCCGGCCGGTGGTCCAGATCACCTCGCCGGTCGACGGCGCCACGGTTTCCGGACCGCTCGTCGTCACGGCGACGGCCACTGACGACGTCGGTGTCTCGAAGGTGGACTTCTTCGTCAACGGCGTCCTGAGGACGACGGATGCGAACGGCGCCGACGGCTGGACGATGCCCTGGGATGCCGGGACGGTCGACGGCGGCGCGTACACGTTCACCGCGACCGCGACCGACACCGCCGGGCAGACGCGGAGCCACTCGGTCAGTGTCCGGACCGCCGCGAACGCTCAGGGCAACTGGGTCGGCACCTATGGCCACGACGGCTACATCCTCGCCAACTGGAACGGCAACAACACCGACCTCGCGAACCTGCCGGCCGGCGTGACCTACAGCCTCGACCAGGGCGGCCGCTACGTCTGGGCGGCGACGTCGACCGAGGTCCGCGCGCTCCAGAACCCGGCGATGACCGAGCGGCGGTCGATGACCTGGTACGACGCGAGCTCGCTCCGGCTCCACCTGACGTTCGCCAACGCCTACAGCGGGACGCTCCATCTGTACGCCCTCGACTGGGACGCCTACGGCGGCAACCGCTACCAGACCGTCACGATCAACGACGGCCACGGGCCCCAGACCGCCCAGCTGTCGAGCTCGTTCGTCCAGGGCGCCTGGATCCACGCCCCGATCACCGTCGCCGCCGGCGGCACCGTCACGATCACCGCCGACAGGACCGGCGGCAACACCGCGGTCCTGGCCGGGCTGTTCCTGGGCGGCCGGGACCGTTGCCGCCTCCGCCGCCTCCGCCGCTGCCCGATCCGACCGTCGATCTGCCCGGCGTCCAGGGCAACTGGATCGGGTCCTTCGGCGCCGACGGCTACGTGTTCGCGAACTGGAACGGCAACAACACCGACCTCGTGAGCCTGCCGGCCGGCGTGACGTACACCCTCGAGCAGGGCGCCCGGTACACGTGGGCGGCGACGACGACCGACGTTCGGGCCCTCCGTGATCCCGGCGGGGCCGTCCGCAAGTCGCTGACCTGGTACGACGCCAACCAGGTCCGGATTCGGCTGACGTTCGCCAACGGATACGCGGGGACGCTCCACCTCTACGCGCTCGACTGGGACGCGTATGGCCCGCGTGGCCAGAACGTCAGCGTCGACGACGGACGAGGTCGTCGGACCGCGGTGCTGGCTGCCGGCTCCTACGTCCAGGGCGCGTGGATCCACGCCCCGCTCGTCGTCGCCCCGGCGGCTCGGTCGTGATCACCGTCGACAAGACCGCGAGCAATGCCGTTCTGGCGGGGCTGCTCCTCGGCGGTCCCGGCTGCGCCCCCTCCTCCGCCGCTGCCGCCACCCGCCGTGGACAACCCCGGAGCTCAGGGCAACTGGGTCGGCACCTATGGCCACGACGGCTACATCCTCGCCAACTGGAACGGCAACAACACCGACCTCGCGAACCTGCCGGCCGGCGTGACCTACAGCCTCGACCAGGGCGGCCGCTACGTCTGGGCGGCGACGTCGACCGAGGTCCGCGCGCTCCAGAACCCGGCGATGACCGAGCGGCGGTCGATGACCTGGTACGACTCGAGCTCGCTCCGGCTCCATCTGACGTTCGCCAACGCCTACAGCCGGGACGCTCCATCTCTACGCCCTCGACTGGGACGCCTATGGCGGCAACCGCTACCAGACCGTCACGATCAACGACGGCCACGGGCCCCAGACCGCCCAGCTGTCGAGCTCGTTCGTCCAGGGCGCCTGGATCCACGCCCCGATCACCGTCGCCGCCGGCGGCACCGTCACGATCACCGCCGACAGGACCGGCGGCAACACCGCGGTCCTGGCCGGGCTGTTCCTGGATGCCTCCACGCCGCCCCCGCCGACCGCGCCGGGTGCGCCGACCGGGCTCGTCGCGACCGCGGGCAACGGCCAGGTCGGCCTGACCTGGACCGCGCCGGCCAGCACCGGCGGCAGCCCGATCACCGGCTACACCGCGTCGGCCAGCCCGGGCAGCGGGACCTGCACGAGCAACGGCTCGACCCTCGGCTGCACGATCGGCGGCCTGACCAACGGCACCGCCTACACGTTCACCGTCACGGCCACCAACGCGGTCGGGACCGGACCGGCCTCGGCGCCCGCGACCGCGACGCCGGTCGCGCCGCCGCCCCCGCCGACCGCGCCGGGTGCGCCGACCGGGCTCGTCGCGACCGCGGGCAACGGCCAGGTCGGCCTGACCTGGACCGCGCCGGCCAGCACCGGCGGCAGCCCGATCACCGGCTACACCGCGTCGGCCAGCCCGGGCAGCGGGACCTGCACGAGCAACGGCTCGACCCTCGGCTGCACGATCGGCGGGCTGACCAACGGCACCGCCTACACGTTCACCGTCACGGCCACCAACGCCGTCGGGATCGGACCGGCCTCGGCGCCCGCGACCGCGACGCCGGTCGCGCCGCCGCCCCCGCCGACCGTGCCGGGTGCGCCGACCGGGCTCGTCGCGACCGCGGGCAACGGCCAGGTCGGCCTGACCTGGACCGCGCCGGCCAGCACCGGCGGCAGCCCGATCACCGGCTACACCGCGTCGGCCAGCCCGGGCAGCGGGACCTGCACGAGCAACGGCTCGACCCTCGGCTGCACGATCGGCGGGCTGACCAACGGCACCGCCTACACGTTCACCGTCACGGCCACCAACGCGGTCGGGACCGGACCGGCCTCGGCGCCCGCCACCGCGACGCCGGTCGCGCCGCCGCCCCCGCCGACCGTGCCGGGTGCGCCGACCGGGCTCGTCGCGACCGCGGGCAACGGCCAGGTCGGCCTGACCTGGACCGCGCCGGCCAGCACCGGCGGCAGCCCGATCACCGGCTACACCGCGTCGGCCAGCCCGGGCAGCGGGACCTGCACGAGCAACGGCTCGACCCTCGGCTGCACGATCGGCGGGCTGACCAACGGCACCGCCTACACGTTCACCGTCACGGCCACCAACGCCGTCGGGACCGGACCGGCCTCGGCCCGGCCACCGCGACGCCCAAAACAGTCCCAACTGCCCCGCGGAACCTCACCGCCAGCATGGCCGCGATCAAGGGGGTCAACCTCGCCTGGCAGGCTCCGACGTCGACGGGTGGCTCCGCAATCACGGGATACCGTGTCTACCGAGGCACATCGAGCGGGAGCGAGACGTTCCTCGTCGCCGTTGGCGTCGTCACGAGCTACAACGATCAGGCGACCGTCGCAGGCACGCGCTACTGGTACCGAGTCGCGGCCGTCAATGCCGCCGGGACCGGTCCGTTGTCGACACGCGCGAACGCCCGGGCTCGATAGACCTCAGGCCGGCGCCGGGTCAGGCACCACTGCCGTCCGCTCCGCCTTCTTCAGGCGAGGACCGGCCAGGCTCGGCCGGCCGTCGGCGTCGCGCGGGGCCCACGGGCCGACGAACGCGAACACGCCGAGCCAGATCGTCAGGAACGACCACTCGTACAGGGCGAACGAGGCGATCCCGCAGGCGATCGGGACCGTCCACGGGCGGTCCGTCCGGGCTCCCCAGACGATGAGGACGATCGCGATCGGGAAGCGGACCCAGCCGGGGATCGGGACGACCGGCACCGGGCTCGGGGTCGAGACGTTGGCGAGCATGAACCGGATCCACTCGCCCCACGAGCCGGGGTCGATGACGAAGCTCACGCCGGCGATCGCGGCGGTCGTCCCGAGGGCGATCCCGAGGCTGCGCCAGTCGCGCCGCGCGACGAACCACAGGATCCCGATCCCGGGCCCGATCTTCGTCAGGAGCGGGATCGCCCACATCGCCGGGTAGCGCAGACCCAGCACGACGGTCGCGAGGATGAGTGGCTGGAGGTTGCCGATCGTCAGGTGGTTCGCCGGCTCCGAGATCGGCTTGAAGTTGTCGACGCATGAGCCGGAAGCCGAAGCCGACGACGACGGCCAGCACGCCGATCCAGCGCACGACCGAGAAGCTGACCGCGAGGATCACGGTCCAGACGACGAGCCACTCGCCCCAGCCGCCGAACGACAGGGCCTTGACGATGTAGGCGAACGGCGGCGGGTACACGAACCACGCCTCGGCGCCCTGGCCGCTGCCCCAGACGGTGCCGTAGAAGTGGTCCATCTGCCCGGTCTGGAAGTAGTGCAGCGTGTCGACCGGCGCGACCCGGCTGGCGAAGAAGGCGATCGCGAATGCCACGCCGATCAGGCCGAGGACGAACGTCGGGAGCCACCGGCTCGCGGCGTTCTGGCGCTGGCCGGTCTCGCCGTTCGCGGCCGGCGCCACGGACGCGCGCCGGGGCGAGTGAGCGATGAGCGGACGTCGGAGCTCGTGACCGGACCCTCGAGGCGACAGGGGAAGGCGGCTCGAACCCTACCACCGGTGCGCCGAGGCTCCATCCCCCGATCGGGTCATCGCGGCGCGGAAAACACCGTCACCCGGTATGCATGTCGCCACCCGATTGGGGATGCGCGACCGCCCGATTGGGTGACGACATACATCGGCTCCGAAGGTCTCCGTCGGCGGCGGCGACCGGCGCCGCGGTTCCTACCACGTTGCGTGATCAACCACTCGGAGACCCGGTGATATCCTCGGCCGCGTGACCACCGAAGCTCCGACCGCGGAGCCCGCCTGTCCGGGTCCGACCGACGCCCGCAGGCCCACCGATGACCGAGATGCGTCCGGTTCGAGGCGCTCCCTGCGCGTCGGCCGGGCGCCCTTCGACGACATCCCGAGAGCGACCTGGGACCGCCTCGCGGCCGCCAACCCGTGGGCGACGCCCTTCAGCGGCTGGGCCTTCCAGCGGGCGTGGTGGGACGCGTACGCCGGCAGCGCCCACGACCAGACGTTGATCGTCTGCGAAGGCTTCGGGACGCCGGGTCAGGCGCTCAGCCCGTCCGACGAGCCGATCGCCATCGTCCCGCTGATGCACCGTCACGAGGTCGAGCCGACCGACGCCGTCCGCGCGACGAAGATTCGACACGGTGACACGGCCGACCTGACGCCGGTCCCGGCGACGGCCAAGGCCGTGTTCTTCGGGGCCTCCTACCACGCCGACTACGCGACGATCCTGGCAGCTCCCGACGACCTGTCCGCCGTCGCCGACGCCGTCGTCGAGCACCTTGCCGGCGCGGGCGCCGACACCGACCCCGGCCATCCGACCCCGTGGGACGTCGTCGACCTTCGCCGGCTCCGTTGCGGCGACCCGACCGCCGAGGCGCTGGCGGCCGCCTTCGGAGCGCGCGAGATCGAGGAAGCCTGGACGCTGAACCTCGAGCGCGAGGACGTCTGCCCGGTCGTCACCTTCCCTGAAGGCGCCTCGTTCGAGGAATTCCTCGGCACCCTCGACAAGAAGGCCCGCCACGAGATCCGCCGGAAGGTCCGCCGGGCCGAGTCCGCGGGCGACCTCCGGCTGACCCCGTCGACCGATCCCCTCGTCGACCTCGAGGCCTTCATCGACCTGCACCAGCGTCGCTGGGGCGCCGATGGCCTGTTCCCGCCGACCCCGGGCGGTGCCGCGTCGCGCGTCTTCCTCCGGCGGCTGTTCGAGGAGTGCGGCGCATCCGGCCCGGTCCGGCTGTCGTTCCTGACCGTGGACGACCGGCGGATCGCCGCCGGGATCCATGTCGAGACGCCGGACACCTGGATGTTCTACAACGCGGGGATCGACCCGGACGCTCGCGACCTCTCGCCGGGCGTCGTCCTGGCAGCGCGCTACGTGCGGGCCGCCCTCGAGTCCGGCGCGCGGCGGTTCGACTTCCTTCGCGGCGACGAGCCCTACAAGTACGAATGGGGATCCGTCGACGAACCGATCCAGCGGCTGCTCGTGCGTCGCGACGAGGTCCGGGCCGGCGCCGGCGGGAACGGCCGCTGATGGGCGCACCGATGGGCTGGGATCCCTGCCTCGTCCCGATCGAGCACCTGGAGATGCCCGGACCCGTCCGGGTCCGCGTCGTCGAGATCCTCGCGACGGGGACGAACGGCGGCGCCCAGGAGCACCTCTTCTCGTTGATGAGCCGGCTCGACACGACCCACTACGACGCGTCCGTCGTCGCCCTCTCGGGCGGCAGCGCCGTTCGCAAGCTCGAGCGGCACGGCTTCCCGGTCACCGTGATCGACGACCCCGATGACGCCGGCGCGGTCCGGGCGCTCACCGCCCATCTGGCGCTCGTCCGACCCGACGTGATCCACACCCACATGTACCGCGCCGACGTGGTGGGGACGAAGGCAGCCATGGCGCTCGCGGCGTCCGGCCATCGCCGTCCGTACGTGGTCTCGACCGTTCACTCGTCGCGCGTCCGTTCCGCCGAGGATCGCGAGCTGATCCGCCAGCTGACCCCGCAGATGGACCAGCTCATCGCCGTCAGCCGGTCGATCGTCCGGAAGATCGGCGACGAGCACCGGACCGGCGCCCCGGTCCGGCTGATCTACAACGGCGTCGATCTCCAGCGGTACGACCACCAGGGACCGTCGACCATCCGCGAGGAGTACGGGATGGAGCCCGGCTCGCAGATCGTCGGCGTCGTCGCGCGGCTGGAGCCGGAGAAGGGCCACCAGACGCTGATCGAGGCCTGGCCGCACGTCCTGCACCAGGTCCCCGACGCCTACCTGCTGATCGTGGGCGAAGGCTCGCGGCGCGACTTCCTCGAGCAGTGGGCCGCCGCCCACAAGGTGGCCCACCGGGTCATCTTCACCGGTCGTCGCGACGACGTGCCGGCCGTCACCGCGGCGCTCGATGTCGCGGTCCTGCCGTCGTGGCGCGAGGCCCAGGGCCTCTCGGTCCTCGAGGCGATGGCGCTGTCGCGGCCGGTCGTCGCCTCCGACGTCGGCGGGATCCCGGAGATGATCGAGGACGGGGTGACGGGCCTCCTCGTCGAGCACGACAACCCGGTCGCCCTGGCCGAGGCGATCGTCCGCCTGCTCCAGGACCGGCCGTTCGCCGAGACGATCGCCCGGGCCGGCCATGACCTCGTCCACGAGCGCTTCTGCGTCGAGCTGATGGTCAAGGCGATCGAGGAGATCTACGACGAGGGCGCGCGCGCCGTGCGCCTCGCGGAGCACGCCGCGAGCTGAGGCGCCTGTCCGTCCTGAGCGACAGGACCATCGTCGCGGTGCGCAGCCGCACCGCCTGCCGCTAGCATCCCGCGGGTGAGCCTCCGGAGCCTCTGGGCGTTCCTCGCGATCGGGCTGCCCGTTCTCGCGGCGGTCATTGCCCCGTTGCCGACGGTCGACCTGGCGTACCACCTGCGGGCGGGTGGCGAGATCCTCGACACCGGCGCGATCCCGCGGGTCGACACGTGGACGTTCACCGCGGCGGGGATGCCGTGGCAGGACCAGCAGTGGCTGGCGCAGGTCGTGATTGCGCTCGCCTACCGGCTGGCCGGCTGGACCGGCCTCGTGCTCCTTCGAGCCCTCCTCGTCGGCGTGGCCTTCGGTCTGCTGTTCGACCTGTGTCGACGCCGGGCTGGCTCGGTCCGTGTCGCGGCATGGCTCGTCCTCGCGGCCTTCGGCTGCGCGGCGATCACGCTCGGGCTGCGGCCGCAGCTGTTCGGTGTCGCCCTCTTCTCGGCGGTGTTGTGGCTCGTCCTCCGCCGGCACGAGGCGCCGCGGCTCGTCTGGCTGGCGGTGCCGCTCGTCGTCGTCTGGGCCAACGTCCACGGCAGCTTCATCCTCGGCCCGGCGCTCGTCGCGATCGCCCTCGTCGAGGACGTCGTGGAGCGCCGGCCCCGCTGGACGGCCACGGCCGCGCTGCTCGCGGCGACGCTCCTTGCCACCGCTCGTCAACCCGTTCGGGCTCGGGGTCTGGGGCTACGCCGCGGGCATCACGACGAACAGCCTGATCACGAGCCGGATCACCGAGTGGCAGCCGACGACGATCCGGACGCCCGAGGGAGCGCTGTTCTTCCTCTCCGCCGGGCTGGTGGCGGTGGCCTCGGTCGTCGCTGCCGCTCGCGGTCGACGGGTGCCATGGACGATGCTCCTCTGGCTCGTGCCGTTCTTCGTGCTCGGCGCATGGGCGGTTCGCGGCCTGGCCTGGTGGCCGTTCGTCGCTGTGGCGACCGATCGCCCCGCTGGCGATCCCGGCCGAGGGCCGCGAGCCGCGACCGGAGCGCGTCGACCCGCCGCTGATGCGCCGGCTGAACGCCGCGATCGCGGTGATCCTCGTCCTCGTCGCGATCGCCGCGCTCCCGGTCTGGCGTCCGCTGGACCCGAAGCTCGGCACGCCGGCGGGCGTCGTCGGCACGGCCCCGCCGGGCATCACGGCCGCCCTTCGCGACCTCGTCCGCCCGGGCGACCGGCTCCTCGCGCCACAGCCGTGGGGCTCCTGGTTCGAGTTCGCCCTGCCCGATGCGACGGTCGCGGTCGACTCGAGGATCGAGCTGATCCCGGCCGCGGCCTGGGACGGCGCCGACGCGATCGCCTCAGGAGCTCCGGGCTGGGAGAACACGCTCCGCGACTGGGGCGTCACGCTCGTCGTCGCGGCGCCGGATCAGGTGGATCTGGTCAAGCGGCTGGAGGCCTCGGGGTGGCGACAGGCCTTCCACGACGAGGACGGGACCCTCCTGACGAAGGCAGACCGGCCGGCCTGAGTTGTGGGGCGACCTGCTAGCTGCGGCCGGCCGAGGGCAGGACATCGAGGATCGACTCCTGCATTACCGGAGCGCAGGAAACCGGTGCCTGCTCCGTGACGCGAACCACGACATGGACAGTGCCGTAGTCGCAGGCCCTCCGGAAGTTGGTCGCCAGGTAGTGATCGAGCAGGGTCGAGCCAGGGACGGAGCTGTCATTCGAGGGCTCGCTGGCGTCAGACCAATACTGGTCGAGGAGCGCGTATCGCGTGCCGCTCGCCTCCAGGTCGTCGATCATCTCTTGCTGGATACGGTCTGTGTTGGTGACCCCCGGATTGAACATCGAGACGTGAACTCCTGACTTCCGATCTGCCAGGTAGTAGGCGAGCATGTCGTTCGCGAAGGTGAATCGATGTGAGGTCAATCCGACGAAGATCGGTTCGTCACGTTCGGTGCGATCGACAATCGTCCGGACAGCGGCGATCCACGCCTGTTCATCCGGTCGCAGGGATCGAAGCTCGGTCGTGAAGAGCCCGATGGCAGCGAACGTCAGATTGAACGCACAGACACCGGCGAGGACGGCGAACGCAGCCCATCGCTTCGGGTCCACGCGGGAGTTTCGCTGACGCCACCAAGCCTCGGAGCCGCCGAAGGTGTAGGCGAGCAGGATCGTCCCTGGAAAGCCGCCCTGGACCTGGTGAAAAAGATCGCCTCGGCCGCTCGTCTGCAGTTGGCAGAGGGCCGCGAAGACAGTCAACGCGACGAGCGCCACGTCGGGTCGACGGCCGACGATCATCTGCGTGATCGCGACGACGACTCCCGCTTTCGGAAGTGTTACGGCCACCAGGAATGCCAACGCGGTGATGAAGTCCGTTACCTGGGGCAGCGGAAGTCCACGGAACTGGCGCGGCCCGATCACCGGGTACCAGATCACCTGATCGAACAGGGACGGCAAGCTGGTCGTCGCGACTGAGAGGACCCCCGCGACGATGCCGATCGCGCCGACCGTTGCGGCGAAGCGAGACCGGCCGGGAACGAACAAGGCAGCGAGGAGGGCGTACGCGCCAAGGTCAAGCCGCGTCAGCGCCGCGCCGGCGATCAACACGCCTGCCAACACCGGTCTGTTCGGTCGGAACGCCCGGACGTATAGGCCGGTCATTCCAAACGCCATGGCGATGTTCCACGTGGTTGGCTCCAATCCCGAGAGGTAGGAAATGAACCCGACGGTCGATGCGGGGATCAGCGCAGCCAACACGAAAGGAAGCCTTGTCCGGAGCCAGGCATAACCGGCGACCGTGAGGCAGAACACGATAAGAAGACCGGCTAGGCGGATTGCCAGCAAGCTTGGCCCGAAGACCGCGATGAACGGGAGCAGGACGGCATAGCCCGCGGGCCCGTACAGCCACCAGAAGTCGCGATACGGCAGCGCTCCGTGCATGAGGAACGTTGCGGCCGAGGGTGCGAGGCCGCCGTCGAATTGGTTCAGAGGGCCAAACAGCGGAGGGAGCGAAATCAGGACGCCGAATAGACCGACGCCGACCACGTCGCGGAGCCGCACGCGAGAGACCCCCGGCTCGCGGTCGGGCAGCGTCACCGGAGGAATCACGGGGGGAGGATACGGTGGCATCAGCCGCGTCGCGTACCGCTGTCCGCCGGGACCATCGGCGCGTGGTGTCACAGCGCACCGGGCTGGTACCTTGCCGTCATGTCGCCTGATCTCGACGTCGTGGTCCTCGGAGGCGCAGGCCATGTCGGACTGCCGCTGAGCCTCGCCTTCGCCGATGCCGGGCTTCGTGTGGGGATCTACGACCTCAGCCAGCCCACGCTGGACCGCGTGGCCGCGGGCGAGATGCCCTTCCTCGAGAACGGCGCTGAGGACCTCCTTCGGAAGGTGCTCGAGACCGACCGCCTCGAGATGAGCACCGACGGGTCGATCCTCGAGCGAACCAACCAGGTCGTTGTGGTGATCGGCACGCCCGTCGACGAGTTCCTGGGTCCGTCGATGACGGTCTTCGAGCGCGCCGTCAACCAGATCTCCCCGCACCTCCGTCGTGGCGCGCTCGTCGTCCTGCGGAGCACCGTTTACCCGGGCACGACGGCGTATGTCACCCAGCGTCTGAAGGCAATCGGCTGCGAGGCGGACGTTGCGTTCTGCCCCGAGCGGATTGCGGAGGGGCACGCCCTCGAGGAGCTCCGCTCGCTGCCGCAGATCATCGGAGCGGACGAGGAAGCCGCTGCGGCTCGGGCAACCGCGTTGTTCCGGGCGCTCGTCTCCAAGACGATCCGTACGACGTCGAAGGAAGCGGAGCTCGCGAAGCTGTTCACGAACACCTGGCGATACATGAAGTTCGCCGTGGCGAACCAGTTCTTCATGATCGCGGACCAGGCCGGCGTGGACTACGGCAACGTGCTCGACGCGATCCGGACGGACTATCCGCGAGCCCAGGACCTGCCAGGCCCCGGTTTCGCCGCAGGCCCATGCCTGTTCAAGGACACGATGCAGCTGGCGGCGTTCACGAGCGACCACTTCCCGCTCGGTCAAGCCGCGATGCAGGTGAACGAGGGCCTGCCGGCCTACATCGTCTCTTCCCTCGAGCGACGTTACGGCGGCCTCAGCGGCAAGACGGTCGGCGTCCTGGGCATGGCGTTCAAGGCCGAGTCCGACGACACACGGGCGTCACTCAGCTACAAGCTCCGGAAGCTTCTCTCGTGGGCCGGCGCGACCGTCGTCTGCACGGACCCGTACGTGAACGACGAGCGTCTCACAACACTCGAATGTGTCCTCCGGGAGAGCGACATCCTCGTGCTCGGCGTGCCGCACGAGGCATACCGAAACCTGCCGATCGGCGGCAAGGACGTCGTCGACGTCTGGGGCGCCCTCGGGCAGGGAATTGCCCTGTGACGTCTCGTCCGGCCTGACGCATGGACGGGGATCTTCCCGCGATCTACGCCCGCCGGTTCAGTGATGCGGACAGCCCACGACGAGGCGCGGTCTGGCGCGAGATCACGCGCTACCTCCAGCGCTACATCGATCCCTCGTCGACGGTGCTCGACCTCGCCTGCGACCGCGGTGCGTTCATCAACGTCGTCAAGGCAGGGGACCGGATCGCGGTTGACCTCCGCGACGTCGGACGCCACCTCGAACCGGGCATCCGGTTCGTGCAGAGCGACGGCTTGGCGCTCCTGGACCACGTCCCGGCGTCGTCGGTGGACGTCGTCTTCATGAGCAACTACCTGGAGCATCTGGCCTCGGCCGACCAGGTGATCGCCCAGCTCAAGGTGGTGGCGCAGGTCCTCCGGCCAGGCGGGCGGGTCATCATCCTCCAGCCGAATATCCGACTCACCGGTGGCTCCTACTGGGACTTCCTCGATCACAAGACGCCGCTCACCGAAAAGAGCCTCGAGGAGGCCGCTCAGACGGCCGGGCTTGACACTGTCAAGCTCATCACGCGGTTCCTGCCGTACACGACCAAGAGCAAGTTCCCCCAACAGGGCTGGCTGGTCCGTGGATATCTCGCCTTCCCACCGGCCTGGTGGCTGCTCGGCCGGCAGACCCTGTTGATCGCCCGTCGACCCGCGGAGGCTTCGTGAAGGTTCTGGTCACCGGCGCGGCCGGGTTCATCAACGGCTACCTGGTGCCGGAGCTTCTCGAAGCGGGCCACGAGGTGGTCGGGATCGACGACTTCAGCAAGTACGGCCGGCTGATGAAGTCGTACGACGACCATCCGCGGTACCGGTTCGTCGAGGGCGATGCGAAGGACGTCGCGCTCATGACCGAGCTCGCGGCCGACGTCGACCAGGTCGTTGCCGCGGCCGCGATGATCGGCGGGATCAGCTACTTCCACGAGTTCGCGTACGACCTGATCGCCGAGAACGAGCGGATCCTGGCAGCGACCTTCGACGCGGCGATCTCGGCCCACAAGGCAGGCAGCCTCGACCGCATCGTTGTCATGAGCAGCTCGATGGTCTACGAGTCGGCGACCGTGTTCCCAACGCCGGAAGGGGCCGAGCTGATGTCGCCTCCGCCGGTCTCGACCTACGGCTTCCAGAAGCTCGCCGCGGAGTACTTCGCCAAGGGCGCTTGGGAGCAGTACCAGCTCCCGTACACGATCGTTCGGCCGTTCAACTGCGTCGGGATCGGCGAACGAAGGGCGGTCCGCGACACCGACATCATGTCCGGCAACGTGAAGCTCGCCTTGTCCCATGTCGTCCCGGACCTTGTCCTCAAGGTGCTCAAGGGCCAGGACCCGCTCCACATCCTCGGCGACGGGTCGCAGGTCCGCCATTACACGTACGGTGGCGATCTGGCCCACGGGATCCGTCTCGCGATGGAATCGCCCGAGGCCGTCAACAACGACTTCAACCTGTCGACCGCGCGATCGACCACCGTCCTCGAGCTGGCCGAGTGCATCTGGTCGAAGATCCACACGGACGGCCGGCAATTCGCCTACGTCTCGGACGCGCCGTTCGAGCATGACGTCCAGTTGCGTGTCCCCGACGTCCGCAAGGCGAAGGCCGTGCTCGGCTACGAGGCGACGACGTCGCTCGAGACGATGCTCGACGAGGTGATCCCTTGGATCACGGAAGAGGTTGCCTCAGGGCGCCTGTGACTGCCGACGACGTCCAGAGCCGTCTCGATCCGAGCCCAGCGTCGGATGACCTGCCTGTCGTCATTCTCGCCGGCGGCTTGGGCACCCGGTTGCGGGAGGAGACGGCATTTCGTCCGAAGCCCATGGTCGAAGTCGGCGGACGGCCGATCCTCTGGCACATCATGAAGATCTACGACCACTACGGTTTCCGACGTTTCATCCTGCCAGTTGGGTATCTCGGCGATCAGATCAAGGCCTACTTCCTGGCATATGCGGACCGGCACGCCGACTTCACGATCAACACGTTGACGGGCCAGATGACCCGCCACGACGAGCCGCCGGAATCTTGGGATGTCACCGTCGTCGACACGGGTCAGGACACGATGACTGGCGGCCGCATCAAGCGAGTTGCCGCTCACCTCAACGGAAGGTTCCTCGTGACCTATGGCGATGGAGTCGCCGACGTCCCGATCGATCGACTCCTCGCATATCACGACGCCCACGGCAAGCTCGCGACCGTGACCGCGGTCCGTCCGCCGTCGCGATTTGGTGCGCTCGACCTCGACGGTGATCGAGTAGCGGCCTTTTCGGAGAAGCCTCAGGCCGAAGCCGGGTGGATCAGTGGCGGCTTCTTCGTCTTCGAGCAGGCCGTCTTGGAGTATCTGGCTGACGATGAGACCGTTCTCGAGCGGGAGCCACTGGAGGCGCTTGCCAGATCCGGCGAGCTGATCGCCTACCGCCATGACGGATTCTGGGAGCCGATGGATACGGAGCGCGATCGACACAACCTCGCGTCGCTCTGGGCTGACGGCGCGGCGCCGTGGAAGGTCTGGAGTGACTGACGCGGCATCGGCGTTCGCCGGGCGCTCGGTCTTTGTCACCGGCGCCAGCGGCTTGGTCGGATCCTGGCTGGTTCGAACGCTGATCGCCGCTGACGTGCGAGTCATCGCGCTCGTGCGCGATGAGGATCCGCGCTCCGAGTTCATCCGAAGTGGCGACGACCGGCGCGTGGTGCAAGTCAGAGGGAGCCTCGAGAATTCGGATCTCGAGCGAGCTCTCGTCGACTACGAGGTCGATGTGGTGTTCCACCTAGGCGCCCAGACGCAGGTCCGGCACGCCCAACGTCACCCAGTGGCGTCGCTCGAATCGAACGTGAGGGGCACCTACTTGCTCCTCGACGCCATTCGTCGCCTCGCGCGACCAGTCGAGGCCGTGGTTGTGGCCTCGAGCGACAAGGCGTATGGAGATTCGGATCGGCTGCCCTACGTGGAGGATCATCCGCTCGCGGGGCGGAGTGTGTATGACGCGTCGAAGAGCGCAGCGGACCTGATCGCGGTTGCCTACGCCGAGAGCTATGGCCTGCCCATCGCGATCACTCGGTGCGCCAACATCTACGGAGGTGGCGACCTCAATTGGGAGCGGATCGTGCCCGGAACGATTCGATCGCTTCTGCGTGGCGAGCGACCGATCATCCGGAGTGACGGGACCCTCCGACGCGACTACCTCTTCGTCGACGACGCCGTGGATGCCTATCTCGCCACGGCGTCAGCCCTTATCGAAGGTCGCGAGCACGGCGAGGCCTTCAATTTCGGGAACGGAGCAGGGGTGGCCGTCCTCGAGATGGTTGCTGCGATTCGCGCGGCGATCGGAGACGAGTCCCTCGCCCCGATCGTCGAAGGACACGCTCCCAATGAGATACCGGCCCAGTGGCTCGACTCGACCAAGGCGCGTGATCGGCTCGGCTGGATGCCGAGGTACGGCCTCAGGGAGGGCCTCGACCGGACTGTGCCGTGGTATCGAGAACTGATCGGGTGACGGCTGCCGACGAACTCCGAGAGCAAATCCTCAACCTCGTCGAGGAGTATCACGCGGTCGCGTTTCCCATAGGTGAGTTCCGACCTGGCGAAACAGCCGTCCCGGTCTCCGGGAAGGTGTTCGATGCAGATGAGCTCCGTCACCTCGTCGATGCCTCTCTGGACTTCTGGCTGACGACCGGCCGCTTCGCGGTTGACTTCGAACGTCGATTTGCCCGATGGATCGGCGCGAGGCACACGATCCTCGTCAACAGTCGGGCTCGAGCGCCAACTTGCTCGCGGTCACCGCGTTGACTGCGGCCGAGATGGGCGAGCGCAGACTCAGCCCTGGCGACGAAGTCATCACGGCCGCTGCAGGCTTCCCGACGACGGTGAACCCGATCATCCAGAACGGCCTCGTTCCGGTCTTCGTCGATTCGAGCCTGCCGACGTACAACGCGGATCCCGGTCTCGTGGAAGCAGCGATCGGTCCGAGGACGCGAGCAATCATGTTGGCTCACACGTTGGGCAATCCATTCGACGTCGACGCGATCCGCGCGATCGCCGAACGCCACAGCCTCTGGCTCATCGAGGACACCTGCGACGCCGTCGGTTCAAAGTGGCACGGACGAATGGTCGGGACCTTCGGGGACGTCGCGACCGTAAGCTTCTATCCCGCGCACCACCTGACGATGGGTGAGGGCGGGGCGCTGCTCACGAACAACCCGCAGATGAAGAAGATCATCGAGTCCTACCGCGATTGGGGCCGCGACTGCTGGTGCGACCCTGGACAGGACAACGCTTGTGGCAAGCGGTTCGACTGGTCACTCGGAACATTGCCGCACGGCTACGACCACAAGTACACCTATAGCCGGATCGGATACAACCTGAAGGCGACCGATCTCCAGGCCGCGGTCGGGGTCGCCCAACTCGCGAAGCTCGACGACTTCGTCCGGCGCCGGCAGGAGAACTTCCGCTATCTCCATGGGCTGCTCGCTCCCCTTAGCGACGCGCTCGACCTCCCCGAGGCAACGGCCGGCAGCGAACCGAGTTGGTTCGGCTTTCCGATCTCCGTCAAGAGCGAACAAGGCCGATCCCGGAATGCCGTCACCGCCGCTCTGGAGGCTGCCGGAGTCAGGACACGGCTCCTGTTCGGAGGCAACCTCGCACGGCAACCCGCCTATGCGGGCACCAACTTTCGCGTCGCGGGCGGCCTCGACACGGCGGATCGGATCATGAACGACTCGTTCTGGGTCGGGATCTATCCCGGCGTGACGTATGAAATGCTCGACCATGTCGCCGAAGTCCTGCAGCGTGCCGTGCGTGGTGGCGACGGCCGACGAACCGTCGCCTAGGCACGAGTCGCAAACTCCCCTCGTGGACGTGGCTGATCGTCAGACGACCAGATCCAATGACGAGCCCGACGCCGTCATCTTGAATGATCTCGACCGCGTGGTATCGACGGTGGGCGATGACATGGATCGGCTCCTGGGAGCGTCCCTGCTCCTCACCGGCGGGAGCGGGTTTATCGGACGGTCCATCCTCGAAAGCGTCCTTCGGTTCAACGGCCTTGGCCGTGGACGTCCATGCGCGATCACCGTGCTGACCAGCCGGCCAGACCTCATCCGACTGCGCTATGCCTCGCAGGTCGACGCTGGTCAGGTGACCGTGATCCCCTGGGGTAGACGCTTTGCCACCGAACTTGACGATGAGCGATTCGACTACATCATCCATGCGGGCGCTCCGACCGACCTGAACGTGATCCGTGCCCAACCGATCGAGAGCCTGGACGCGACGATCGAAATGGCCGCGGCGATTACAAGAGTCGCCAAGACATCGCCGATCCGCCGTTTCGTGCTGATCAGCAGCGGAGCTGTTTACGGACGACAGCCGGCTGACGTCGAGGCGATCCCGGAGACTTGGGACTGGTCCGACCAGGCGGAGCCCGCTTCGACGTACGCAGAGGGAAAGCGGGCGGCGGAACGCCTGTGTCGACAGGTGCCCGCAGACGTGAAGATCGCGCGAGTGTTCTCGGCCCTCGGCCCATACCAGTCGTTGGATTCCGGATTCGCCGTCCCGTCGCTGATTTCGGCAAGCCGATAACGATGGGTATCTGCAACTGCTCGGGGATGGGACCAGCCGTCGGAGCTTTTGCTACTCGATCGATCTGTCCGTCACCTTGCTCACGCTGTTGGTCGTCGGCGGACGGTACGACACCTACAACGTCGGTAGCCGACCTGGTACCGCATCGATCGCCGACGTCGCGTCAACGATCGCCGAACTCTTTGGCGACCTCGACGTGCGGCCCGCGAAGGCCCCGGAGCCTCCGCGAGACTACGTTCCGGTGCTGGATCGCATGGATGAGGTTCATCGCGCTGAGGTCGGGCTCCGGGAGGCGCTCCTCCGAACCTGCCACTCGCTGTATGGGCGGGGCTTGATCGGCCGCAAGCCGGTCGTTACCGTCGAGTCCGAGGCTTTCCGAGGCGGGACCGCGGGCGCGGTCATGTCCCCTCCATTGCCACCGGAGTAGCGAAGGGTTCCATCTCGCTGATCGGGCGACCGAACGCGATCTTCGGATAGACGTTCGCCTCCGGCGAGATGCTGACCTCGAGCAGTGCCGGCCCTGCCTGATCTCTGACCCACGCCAGACCGTGTTCCACGCCACTCTCTGACTGGATCGCGTGCGACGGAATGTCGTAGGCAGAGGCTACGGCCGCGAAGTCGGGGGTGGTGTAACCCCAGACCGTCGACTGGAAACGACTCTCGAAGTAGCTCTGCTGAAACTGCCGGACCATGCCGTGCGATCGATTGTTCAGGATCACCATCTTGATCGGCAGACGGTTCCTGGCGACGGTCTGCAGCTCCTGGATGTTGGTCTGAAATCCGCCGTCTCCGGCGACCAAGACGATCGGTCGATCCGTAGCCAAGGCGGCGCCGATGGCCGCAGGAAGCCCAAAGCCCATGGACCCGAGCCCGCCCGACGTCAGGAATCTCTGGTCCTCGCCGAGGTCGAGCGACTGCGCCGCCCACATCTGGTGTTGACCGACGTCAGCGACGTAGGCGGCGGCGTCGCCCGAAACCCCAGCGAGTTGGTGCATGAGCGCGTTCGGATTGATCCCCGGAGCGCCGTGAAGCTCACTCGTGTCCGGCCACCCACTGCGAAGCTCCTCGATCTCCCGCCGCCACGCCGTCCACGAAGGCAACGAAGTTCTGGTGGAATGCTCGATTGCCGTTGTGGCGAAGTCCTTCAGGTCCGCCACGATCGGCCGGACGCCTTTGACGCGGTTGTTGATCTCAGCCGGATCACAGTCCACGTGGAAAATCGTGCGACCGGCTGCGAACGCTGCCGTCTCCGAGCCCGTCTGGCGGATGTCGAGTCGGCTTCCCAGCACAAGGAGGAGATCGGAGCGGCCGACAGCGAGGTTCGCCCAGCGGTTGCCGTAGGAGCCGATCATTCCAATGCGCAGCTCGTTGCTCGAAGGCAGAACGTCCACGCCCATCAGGGAGTGGACCACCGGAACGCCGAGCTGGCGTAGCAGAGTGCGGATCGGCGCGGCGGCTCCCGCCGCTCGCACGCCCCCACCCACCAACACCAGCGGTCGCTCAGATCGTCCGAGAGCGTCCATCAATGCAGCGACCGCGCCATCGTCGACCCTTGAGCGGGAGGCAGCGGTATTCGGGTCAGACGCCAGGGGGGGTAGTTCGGCTCGTTGAAGGTCCATGGGGATGTCGAGCAGGACGGGTCCGGGTCGGCCCTCCAGTGCGATCTCGAACGACCGTTTCAGCATCGGCAGGAGCTGATCGGGTTCTGCGACCTGCCAGGCAGCTTTGGTGATTGGTGCAGCGAGAGACACGATCTCCGTTTCCTGGAACCCCATCTGTCGGATCGCTCGATCGCCCTTCATCTCGTCGCGGTTCACCTGGCCGGTGATGAAGACTGCAGGCGTCGAGTCGAAGTAGCAGCTGGCGATCCCCGTGAGCAGGTTGATCGCACCAGGCCCGCTCGTCGCCATCGCGACTCCCGGCACGCCCGTCATCCGTGCGTGGCCCTCGGCTGCAAACGCCGCGCCCTGTTCGTGATGCATGCTGACAATCCGAACGCGTCCGTCGCGGTGGATCGAATCCAGAAGGTGGGTAATCATCCCGCCGACGAGTTCGAAGACGGAGCGCACGCCCTGCTCCGCGAGATAGCCCGCAACGAGATCCGAGGCCTTGGGCATCGTCAGTTGCCTCGGCCCAGAACGAGGGCCTCGGTTTCGAGGTTGACCGCTTCCGCGATCACGTATAGCGGCCGTCGCTTGGTCTCGGCATACGTCCGCCCGAGGTACTCACCGAGCACGCCAATTCCCAGACTGTTGATCCCGATCCCGATGAACGACAGGACGATCAACGTCGTCACTCCGGGGGGCGGGTCCCCGGTCAGGTAGAGGAAGACGTAGATCGGCACGGCGAGGACGCTGATGGCGAGGAGGGCGAAGCCCATGAACGTGAAGACGCGGAGGGGTTTGATCGAGAAACTGGTGAAGGCATTCAACGCAAAGGTGATCAAGCTTCCGATCGGTGCCTTGCTTTCCCCTGCAGTTCTCGGGCGACGTCGATACTCGATGCCGACCTGTCGAAAACCAAGCCACGCGATGAGTCCGCGTGTGTATCGATTCGATTCGTTGCACTCGTCGAGGGCGTCTGCCACGCGCCTGCTGATCAGGCGGAAGTCGCCTGCGTTCTTCGGGATCGACACGTCCGCAAGAGCTGCGACGGCGCGGTAGACCACCTTGATGAGGCCGTTTCTCCACTTCGCATCGCCCGGTCGGATTGTGCGGACGCCGTAGACAACGTCAAAGCCTTCCTGCCACTTCTCGATGAACTCGGGGATGACCTGCGGCGGGTCCTGAAGGTCCGAGTACAGGACAACGATCGCGTCGCCGGACGCCATCTTGTATCCGGCAGCGAGCGAGGCCTCGATGCCGAAGTTACGACTGAACGCAACGTACTTCCATCGCGGGTCGCGTTCGCAAATTGCCTTTACGGCAACGTCCGTACCGTCAGTGCTGCCGTTGTCGATCACGACGAACTCGAAGTCGTAGGGAAGATCGGCCAGGGTTGACTTCAGCTCAGCCTCGAGTGGACCGATGTTGTCGAGCTCGTTCATCGCGGGGATGACGATGGAGATCAGTGGGCGCATAGAGCCTCCTCGCCACGGCGCGACTGGACTTGGGTGGGTTGGCCTCACGGCAATTGCAGGAGTACGGCGTCGCCTGCGGCGGCGAGTGGGACCGCCTGTGGGACGAGCGTGTTCGGATGCTGGCCATCGGCGTAGATGTAGTCGATGCCATGAAGTCGGAGGAAGTCGGTAGTTTGATCAGCTGACGGCCGGCTCATCGCTGTCGGAAAGAGCGTGCGCTGAGGCGCATGGACGAACAGCGGGCTTGCGGTATCGCGGGAGACGACGGTACCCGTCATCGCCGGGAACGTCTCGGCCTGGAAGCACATCGGCATGATCGGGCGACCGCTGTGGGCCGCGATCGCTTCGAGTCGCGGGTCCCAGAACGCCACCTCCTCCTGTGGCCGACAGGCGTACGCGACCTTGGCATCAGCAGGCAATGCTTTGATTGAGTTCAGGACGGAGATTGGCACGGGGTAGTAGTCGTGCGGCCCGAATTCTTGTAACCGCAGGACGGCCGTTAGTGACCCCATCTCCAGTTGCCCGATCGCCACAAGTGTGATGGCAAGAGCCGCTACGCGCCGCCCTGTTACCCGGAAGTCGTGGACAAGATTCCAGATCGCGACCGCTGCAATCGGCGTGGCGAAGACCGCAATCCCCGCGTAGAACACATGGAACATGGTGAAGTCGCCGAGTCGCGCGCCCCAGGCGAGCGCCCCGAATCCGATCAGGCTGAGGACCCCGATGGCCGTCCAGAACACCGGCCCACGGGATCGACGATCGCGCCAAACGGCGACCAGGATCGCAAAGAACAGAAGGGATCCGGCGGCGGTCTTTGCGATGGCTTCGCGCCAGGCCTCATTGAACGGGGCAACCGTCGGTGAGAGACCACTCGCCCCGATTCCATGCCCGGTCGCCAATCCGCATGCGATCGTGATCGTCGTGACCGCAATTGTCGTCAGTATCAATCGGCGGTCCGGTGCGTCGACTGCTGGCAACGAATGAACCCCCTCGACCCATCGCAGAACGACCGCTGTGATCGCAGCCCCGAGGGCTCCGACGAGCGCAAGGATCGCGATGATGATGTGCAAGGGCAGGATGCTCGCGATCGTGGCGCCGACGAACAGCACCCACGATGGGTCGTTACCTTCGAGGTCGCGTCGACGCAATACGAGGTACGCGGCGAGAAGAATCACCACCATGGCCGTGCCGTACATCGTCACGCCGAAGATGCCCCCACGCGCCCATGCACCGAAGAACGTCCCAGGGATGGGGATCGGCGCAAAGATCAGGAAGCACGCTGCGCCGAACAGCAACGCGGTGCGCGACGACGTCTGGGCCACCCTGCGGACGAGGGTTCCGAGCAAGCCGCAGGCTGCAAGGACAAGGATGGGCAAGGCCACGTAGTGACGGGCCAGGAGTGGGTCAAGGCCTGACAGGCGGATGGCCGCTGATGCCAACCAGATCTCGCCCCAGTGGTACCAGGTCTGTGGCGATAGCGACGGCAGCGCGTCAAAACCGGAGGGCGCATAGATGGACTCGACCCCGGTATGCGCGAGCTTGGACGAGAGTACGGAGTAGAAGGCCTCGTCGAAGAATGCCAGGGGCTGGACGCCGTCACGCGGGCTTGGCGCCATGGTTGCCCCGTAGACGAGTCCCACAACGACGAGGAACACCCCACAAACGAGCGTCGCCATCATGCCGGGTCGTCGACGGCGGGCGGGCGGACCGGGCGGATCGGGCTTCTCGCCGGCAGTGGCAGGGACGCGTCGACGCGCGAGGCGTAGGACGATGCTGAACAGGAAGACAACCGCGATCGGTGTCAGGGAAGAGGCACCCTTTGACCCTACTGCCGCCCAGATGGATGTCGTGACGAGCGTCCCGACAGCGAGGCTGACCGAGGCGAACTCAGCCATCGGGCTACTCGTCGGCACAAGACCGAACAGCGCGACAATCCATCGTCCAACGAGAAACAGCACGCCTGCGACGATCAGGCAGACGCCGACGGCCTTCCAGACCTCGGGGTCCACGAGGGCTACGGCGAGCCCAGCGAAGAACGCCTGGGCAAGTTCGGGAACCGTCGACACCTCAGGATTATCGGCGGCTCGCGCCGTGGACCTTGCCCCCCATTCGTCATGGTCGTTTCGGACCACTGCGAACCAAGCTATGGCATCTCTACACTCAAGTCGTGGCACAACCCACGGTGGCCATTGCTCGCGATGCCTCCCAACACCCGACCCGTGACGGTCGATCGAGATGGGGTCGGCCTCTTCACGCGCGGTCGAGACTGGCCCTGAACCTCGTGCTCCTGACGCTGGTGCTGGTTACTCCGCTCCTCTGGGCGAACGCCAACATCAGCTTCTACAACACGCCGAACAACCTGATGGACCCGTTCACCGACGCGACCACCTACCTGGCCGCCGGTGAGCGGCTCAACGCAGGTCACGATCTCTACCGCCTGCAGCCGGGTGATCGCAACGTGCTGGCATGGCCGGGCCTGTACACCTCCCCGCTTCTCTCACCGCCACCGATCGCCGTCATCTGGCGACCGCTGGCGGCCGTCGACTGGGGATACGCCGCGTGGGTCGCGGCCTGCTGGGTCGCTCTGCTCGGGACGATGCTCTACGTCGTCCTCGCGGCTGGGTCTGCCGGGCGTGCTTCTGGCATTCGTCTTGTCGTTCTCGATCGGCGAGCAGCTCGCGGTCGCCAACTTCAACTCGTTCATGCCGGCGATCTACATCCTCGCCTGGCGATATCGCGATCGAGCGGTTGCAGGCGGCTTGATCGGCCTCGCGGCCGCCGTCAAGCTGTCGCCGGTCGCGATGGGCGGCTGGCTGCTCGGAACCCGACGATGGCGTGCGCTGACTGGCCTCGCTGTCATGCTGCTTGCGCTGTTCGTCGTCTCGGGCGTTGGGGCCGGGTTCGGATCCTACGCGGACTATCTCGGCACGCTGGGCGGCAACCAGTCGACGCCGATCAGTGTCACGAGGATGCTCGGCATCCCGTACGGAAGCTACCTGGTGCTCGTGGGCGGCACGCTGGCGGCGGTGCTCGTCGGACCTCGTTGGCCGCGAGCGTCGTTCATCCTCGCGCTCCTTGCCGCGGTCCTCGGGACGCCTGCGCTCTACGCGTCGAGCCTCGTCTCCCTGCTGGCGCTGTCGGCCCCGTTCCTCGACGGCGCCCGCGGACTGCAGTTCCGGTCCACCCCCGTCGCTTCAGCCGATTTGGCGGTGGCCGAGCCGGCCTGACGCTGCCTTGGTACTCGTGGGGGGTTGCCGATCTGGCACCATCGCGGGCGACGATGCCACCGCATTCATCCGCTTCGTGAGCACGAACGGGGAGACGTGGAAGGACACACGCCCGGGTCGGTCGCCGTGGAGGTCGATCGACCGACGTCCGTCACGCCGATCGTCGCCGTCGTCATCCCCGCCCTCAACGAGGCCGGCAAGATCGGCCGCGTCCTCGACAAGATGCCGACGAGCGGCTGGTTCGAGGCGATCGTCGTCGACGACGGCTCGACCGACGGGACCGGCGACGAGGCCCGCGCGCACGGTGCCGCCGTCGTCATCCGCCACGAGCGAGCGCGGCGGCGTCGGTGCCGCGATCCGCGACGGCTGGAAGGAAGGCCTCGCGCCGCGAGCGCAAGTACCTCGCCCTCCTCTCCGGCGACGACCAGCACGAGCCGGCCGAGCTGATCACGGCGCTCGACCGCCCTCGAGGCCGCCGGCGCCGACTACGTCCAGGGCTCGCGCTGGACGCAAGGGCGGCCGGGTCGTGGGCCCGATCGGCCACCGCAGCTTCGGCACGCGCGCTCTACTCGGTCGTCTTCTGCGTCCTCGTCCTGCCGCCGCGTCACGCGACGCCACGAACGGCTTCCGGATCTTCCGGGCCGACATCCTCCGCGACCCGAAGATCGACCTCGACCAGGACTGGCTCACGAGCTACGACCTGGAGCCGTACGTCCTGTACAAGGCGATCCGGCGCGGGTTACAAGGTGATCGAGGTGCCCGTGCACCGTCCGCTACCACGCGAAGGAGGGCTACACGAAGATGCGCGGCCTCAAGGACTGGTGGCGCCTCTTCCGGCCGGCGATCCTGCTGCGCGCCGGGGTGAAGCGATGACCGAGCCGCGGATGACCGACCAGGTCGCCCGCGCCTTCTCCGGTCGGCGCGTCCTCGTGACCGGCGGCGCCGGCTTCGTCGGCGGTTCGCTCGACCCGTCGGCTGGTCGAGGCCGGCGCCCGGGTGACCGTCCTCGACGACCTGTTCACCGGCCGGCCCGAGATCGTCCCGACGAACGCCCAGCTCGTCAAGGGATCGGTCGTCGACGAGGCGCTCGTCCGCGAGCTCGTCGCGCGACGCGTCGGTCGTCTTCCACCTGGCGGCCCGGAACATCATCGCCGAGCACGAAGAACCCGCGCGACGACTTCGCGACGAACATCGGCGGCACGCTGAACGTGCTCCTCGCGGCCCGCGACTCGAAGGTCGACCGCGTCGTCTACACCGGCTCGACGTCGATCTACGGCAACCCCCGCTCGATCCCGATCAACGAGGACGATCCGGCGGTCGTCCGCTGTCGCCGTACGCGGTCAGCAAGCTCGGCGGCGAGCACTACTGCCTCGCGTTCTACGAGAGCTACGGGCTCCCGGTCTCGGTCGTCCGCTACTCGAACGTCTTCGGGATCGGCCAGCGACCGGACAACCCGTACTGCGGCGTCATCGGCAAGTTCTTCGCCGCCGCGTTCGACGGCGAGCCGCTCCAGATCCACGGCGACGGCGAGCAGACCCGCGACTTCACCTACATCGACGACGCGGTCGACGCGACCCTCCTGGCCGCGATCCGGCCCCGCGCCGAGGGCGAGGTCTTCAACGTCGGCACCGGGATCGAGACGTCGGTCAACGGGCTCGCCGTGAAGATCGGTGCAGGCCATCGGCGTCGACGTCGACATCGTCCACATCGACCGGCGCGACATCGACAACATCCGCCGCCGCGTCGTGAACATCGAGAAGGCCCGCCGGATGCTCCGCTGGGCGCCCGCAGGTCACGCTGAACGCCGGCCTCGAGCGGACGGCGGCGTGGATGCGCTCGTCGTCGTTCGACGCGGCGTCTTCCGACCATGTGGTCGCCGCGCCGACCGCCTGACAACCGCTTCCCCATCGGCTGGATCCGAGGCCGCTCGTCAACGCTCGGCTCGGATCGACCGTGGTTCCTCGTCCTGCTCATCAGCCTCGTGGCAATCGAGGTGGTGATCCCCTTCGCTCGCTACCCGTCGATCATCGGCGCGGACTGGTTCACGTACCGGGACGGTCTCGATCGGTTGACCGCCGGGATGCCGTTGTACGACCCGCGCATGCTCCAGGGTCCGTACGACTACCTGGCCCCTGACTTCGCCGGTCTGTACAACATGCCGCCGTGGTTCCTCCCGTTGGTGGTTCCCGTTGCGATGCTGCCGGCGCCGTTGGATCGTCTCGGCTGGGTGGCCGTGATCGCGGTCGCACTCCTGGTTGCGATCGCGTGGGCGGTGCCTCCTCGTCACCGAGCACTAACGACCGCACTCGTACTCGTGTCGACTCCCCTGTGGATGACGCTGGCCTGGGGTAACGCCGAAGCCCTGGTGATCCTGGGGCTGGTCATCTGGGTCATCGGCGTCCGGCGGGACACCAACTGGCTCCTGGTCGTCGGTCTCCTCCTCGTCTCCGTGAAGGTCGTCACCGCGATCCCTCTCGCGATTTACATGCTCCACATCAGCAAGGTCCGCTCACTGCTGATGGCAGCCGGGATCGCCGTTGCGATTACGCTGGCGTTGAGCCTCTGGACCGGGCGGAACGTCCTGGCGGATTTCGTTGTTGCCTTCGGCAACATCGAACCGACCGCGGACACGAATATCGCGCCTTCACGGTTCCTCCTGGCCTTCGCTCCCGGGATCGACGCGGTGGTCGTGGTTCGAATCGCCGCGATCGTGGCGCTCGTCCTTCTCGCGACCGCGCCCATGACCTTGTTCGACGTCGCGTGGATGTTGTTGATCGTGATCGCGCTTCCAGTCAACGTGTACAGCTTCTGGCTGCTGCTACCCGCGATTGCCGCCCTGGCCGCTTACCGCTACGGCATGCCCATGGCGATCACTGAGCGGCAGACGTGATCATCTGGACACGAGGCCGGTCGGCGTCGTTCCGAGTCAACGACACGCCGGTATCCTCGGTCACGTGAGCGAGCCCGACGCGCCGATCAACTCCGAGCTGTCGGTCGTCCTGCCGGTCTACAACGAGGGCGAGGCCGTCGAGCCCGTCCTCCGCGCGCTCCACGCCGGGATCGCGACGCCCCACGAGCTCGTCGTCGTCTACGACTTCGACGGCGACACGACCGTCCCGGTGGTCGCCCGGCTCGCCGCCGAGATCCCGGGCCTGCGCGGCCTCCGCAACGACCTCGGCCGTGGCGTCCTGAACGCGATGCGGGCCGGGATCGCCGGCACCGACGGCCCGTACGTCCTCATCTCGATGGCCGACGGCTCGGACGAGCCGCACGTCGTCGACCCGATGGTGGCGCTCGCCCGGGACGGCGCCGACGTCGTCGCGGCGAGCCGCTACATGAAGGGCGGCCACCAGATCGGCGGGCCGCTCCTGAAGCGGACGATGAGCCGGGCCGCGGGGCTCAGCCTCCACTGGGTCGGCGGCGTCCGGACCCACGACCCGACGAACAACTTCAAGCTCTACCGCCGCTCGTTCCTCGACGCGACCCCGATCGAGAGCACCGCCGGCTTCGAGCTGGCCCTCGAGCTCACGGTCAAGGCGACGCTCGCCGGCCGGCGGGTCGCCGAGGTCCCGACGACGTGGCGCGACCGGACGTCCGGCCAGAGCAACTTCAAGCTCCGGAAGTGGCTACCCCACTACCTCCGCTGGTACCTCGTCGCCCTCCGCGGACGCCTTCGCCGGCCAAAGGCGCGGGCGTCGAACGCCGGCTAGCCACGCCACGAGGGGCGCGCACATCAGGGGCAGCGTCGGCAGGTTGTAGACGAGGCTCACGTTCGAGTTCGCCACGACGGCGAACCAGTCGAGCCAGACCCGCGCGAACGGGATGCTGAGCAGCGCGAGGACGCCCGCGGCGATCCACCACGACCGGTGGCGGATGCCAAGCAGGGCGATCGGGGCGAAGGTCGGCTTCGCGACGACGAGGACGAACGGCCACCACAGGATCGTCCCGGCGGCGATCGCGGCGACGATCCACATCGATGGGTTGCCGAAGACGTAGACGTTCAGCGACTTCTCGAACGCGACGATCCCGCCGATCACCGCCCAGGCCCACAGCGGCGGACGATGCAGCGCCATGAAGACGACGGTGATCGCGATCGGGATGGCCCACCACAGGACCGCCGGCAGCCAGATGAACGGGATGAACAGGAGGAACGCGGTCGGCGGGTAGAGGATCGCGCCGTCGCTGATCTCGTACGGCCCGGCGATCTGCCACGGCCAGTACGGCGTGCCCGTGTCGAGGAGGCGCTGAGCCGCAGCGACGTGCCAGCGGTAGTCGAGCCCGAACGCGGGGTTCGTCAGCCACTGCTGGACGAAGACGAAGACGATCCAGATGAGCTCGAGCCCGACGATCGTCGCGAGGACGACGCGGACGAGCCTGGCTGCGGGCGTCCGGTCGGCGACCGGCTGCGTCCGCGCGCCGTCGGCGGTCGTGGCGGTCGTCATGTCGTGAGGTCCGGCATGAGCGTCGGTCGTTCCCGGGCGATCCGCGTCTGCTCGGCGAGCAGGGCGAAGATCCCGCCGAGGATGCCGAGCATCGCGATCGAGCCTGCGACGCCGAGCGGCCCGCCGACCGGGATCGCGTCACCGATCGCCGGCGACGGCGGGGCCGCGGCGAGAAGGTTCAGCGTGAAGACGGCACCGAAGGCGATCGCGAGCGCCAGAACCCGCCGATCGGGGAAGGCAAGGGGGAGGAACGCGAGGACGCCGAACGCGTAGCGCTCGTGCATCGTCGTCAGGAAGCAGAAGGCGACGAGGACGGCCGCCGCGAGCCCGAGCGCCAGGGCCTTCGGCGATTGAGCGCGGTACACGAGGACGAACACCGCGACCTCCCCGAGGAGCGCGAGACCGTACCCGACGTGCCGCAGGGTGATCGGCCCGAGGATCGCGCCCTGATCCGACACGAACGAGCCGCCCGCGAGCAGCTCCTGGACGAGCCACCACAGGTTCCAGGCCCGCAGCGACAGGATCGCGTAGACGTCGCCCTGGTAGGCCGCGAGGTTGTGGAGATAGCCCTGGACGCCGCCGGCCGCCAGGAACGGCAGCCACAGGGCGACGATCACCGCCGCGCCGACGGCCGCCGCCTTCAGCGCCCCGAGCCAGCCGTCGCGGGCGAGGAACCACGCGGCGAACGGGACGAGGAAGGGGATCGCCTGGGGCTTCGTCATCAGCGCGGCGGCGAGCGCGGCGGCCGCGAACAGGGAGTGGCCGCGGACGGCGAGGACGAACGCGAGGACGCCGAAGAACGCGTAGATCGACTCGTACTGGCCCCACCACGCGCTCACATCGATGAAGGCCGGGTGGAGGAGGACGAGCAGCGCCCCGCCGATCGCCCAGCGCGGCGTCGCCCGGAGGTGCCACGCGATCAGGGCCGCCGATCGCGAGGTCGAAGAGGCTCGCCGGCGCCTTCATGATCGCCCGGATCGCCGGGTCCGCCGACGTCGTGACGGTCCGGAACGCCGGCTCGAGGGTCGCCAGCAGGCCCCAGATGTAGGCCATGACCGGCGGGAACGAGATGTCCTGGTCGTAGGCGTGGCTGAACGGCGCGATCGAGATGCCGTGGACCCAGAGCACGAACTGGTCGAGATCGCCGACGAGCCCGAGGGTCGGCCACAACGCGATCCGGAGGAGCATCGCCAGCCCGAGGCCGACCGCGAACACGACGATCGCCGAGGCGCGTCGCGAGCCCGGCGTGGAATATTCGGGTCGACCGAGGTTGATCAGCATCGGAGTGTGCCGATCATCCCAGCCGGGGCCAGCGGTCGGTAGGGTTCGTTGGTACCGCCCGCTCGACCGAGCCTACGCGGGCTTGGTCGACCAGTACCGCTCGGCCGACGAGCCGGTGCCGCCGAGGAGCGCCGTCTTCCGGGCGTGCGCCCGGACCTGTCGGGCCATCTCCTTCGTGGAGGTGAACAACCGCTCGATCTGGCTCTGGTAGATGTTGACGCCGGTGATCTTCCGCTCGAGCTGGTCGGCGATGTCCGCGTATTCGGGCGCAAGTGCGACATCCGCGGGCAGATCCGCCAGCACGTGTTCCGGCAGGTCCTCGAGCCGGCTGAAGTCGTTCCACCACGCGTACGGGAAGTCCTCGTAGAACGTCACGATGCCCGCGTACTCCGGCCCGGGCATGACCCAGCGACGGCCCTCCGCCAGCAGCCGGATCCCGACGTCGCGGCAAAGCTGGTGGTCGACGTGGTTGCCGACGCCGAGGGGCAGGTAGAGCTTCTGCGGCTCGAGCCGGGTGATCTCGCGGCGAAGGATGTCGAACGGCGCCTGGTCGTCGGCGCGGGGCGTGTTCAGGAGCTCGTCGTCGTTGGCATAGCCCCGGAACACCGCGTCGGGCAGGTCGAGGAAGACGATCGATGCCTCGGCGAAGGCCGCGTAGTGCTCGTCCTCGAGACGGCGCCGCGCCATCGGGTCGCCGGCGGCCGACGCGTCGACAAGCTCCTCGGTCGCGACCGGGCCCTGCGTGCTGAGCTCGTCCATCAGCGGCTGACCGGCGAGCGGCTGGCTTCGGATGCTGGCCCGGCGGTACCACGACGACCGCTGCCAGAACCGCTTCGCGGCCTGGTCGGCGTCCCCCTGGGTGGCCTCGAGCCGATCGTCGGTCGCGGCCCAGGCCGGGAGCGTGTCGGGATCGCCGTAGACGGGAAAGTCCGCACCGATATGGGCGCGGTTGAACGACTCGGTCACGGGCCAGATCGTCTTGGATCCGAACCCGAGCGCCTCGCGCTGGTAGCTCGTCAGGCCGTCATCGTTCGCGCCGTTCGATCCGGCACCGGAGAACACGGTCACGATCGTCACGTTCTGCCCGAGCTCCCGGAGGCTCGCGATCAGCCCCCCGCAGGAGAGCGCGACGTCGTCGGGATGAGGCGCGACGAACACGTGGGTCATGGCCGGCCGAGTATATCGACGGGCGGCCGCCCCTTGTGGCGCGCTCGCCCCGCCCCGTGTCGTGCCCGCCATTTCGTCCCCTGGCGACGAGCGGGTGCCATAGCGAGCGGATTGGGTATCAGTTCGTCGTCCGGTGTCGACCTGTCGTCGTCAGCTGGCGTTCCCGCGCTCGACCACGCACGGTAAGGGACGAATCCTCGCCGTTGACCCGACCGCATCGTCCACGGGCGGCGATCTGGCAGCGATCTGGGCGCAGGGCGCCACCGATCGTCCACGTGGCGACGATCTGACAGGGCCGCCGATCAGCCCCGGAACCCGCCCTCGCCGATCAACGGCACGAAGGCGACCGCGCCGTCGTTCTGCTCGATCCAGTCGTTCGCGTTCCGTGTGACGACGATCAGGTCCTGCCGCTCGCGTGGCCCGACCGGCAGCACGAGACGGCCGCCCGCGGGATCAAGCTGCTCCCGGAGCGCAGCGGGGATCGCCGGCGCCGCCGCCGCGACGAGAATCCCGCGCCATGGCGCCCCGTCCGGCGCCCCAACGCTCCCGTCGCCGACCAGGACCTCGACCGACGCGCCGTACCCGAGCGCGACGAGCCGCTCGCGCGCGGCGTCGGCAAGGTCGGCGTGCCGTTCGATCGTGGTCACCTGGCAGCCGATGGCCGCGAGCACTGCGGCCTGGTACCCGGAACCCGTCCCCACCTCGAGAACCCGATCCCCCGGCCCGACGCCGAGCAGCTCCGTCATCCGGGCGACGATCCAGGGCTGGCTGATCGTCTGCCCGGCGGCGATCGGCAGGGCCTCGTCCGCATAGGCGAGACCGCGTTGCCCCGGATCGACGAAGGCCTCGCGCGGAACCGCGGCCATCGCCGCAAGCACGCGCGCGTCCGCGATCCCGCGCTGACGGAGCTGGCGCTCGACCATGCGAGCCCGCTCGTCGGCGGATGAATCGCGGGTGTCCTGACCGCTCGATCCGGTCATGCGGTCGAGGATCGCACGGACACGCCGGCCGAGCACGACGATCCAGTGCCGCCGGGCGGCGAGCGTCAGGACGGGGCGGGCGAGGCCGAGGTGCCCGGGGCGGCGGTCGTCGCCGACGGACCCGCCGATGCCGACGGCGCCGACCGATCCGGAGGCCGCGGGCGATCCGGACGGCCGCGGGCGAGCCGGACGGGGCGACCGAGCCCGAGGGGGTGACCGACGCCGACGGGGCGAGCGACGCCGGGATTGATGCGCTGGGCGTCGGCTCCGGACTCGGCGAGGCATACGGCGTGAAGACCCCGCCAGTGCCGAACAGCATCCCGTTGAGGAAGATGAGCGCGAACACGAGGATGGTCCCGATCACGAACCATTTCGAGGCGTTGTCGCGGACACGGATCGAGGGGTCGATCGCGATCGACTGGGTCGCGGCGGCGGCTCGGGCCTCGCGCGCCTCCCGAGCAGCCCGGCCGGTGAGCGGCGCGACGCCACCCGAGGTGATGGCGCCGAGCTCCTCGTCCTGGTCCAGGGTGGATCCGGCCGCGATCTCCTCCGCCTCGAAGTTGACATCGCCGACATCGGCCTCGGATGCCATCTCCTCGACGTCGACGAGATCGCCCGTGTCGGCCTGGTCGGCCTCGATCTCGTCGGCTTCGTCGGGCTCGTCGACCGGCGCGGCTTGGTCGTCGGCCTCGTTGACCGCGAGGGCGGCCGCCTCGGCCTCGGCGCGTGCCGCGGCATCGCCCTCCGGGACCGCTGCGGGCTCCGCGTCGGGGACGTCGATCGGCTCGGTCGCGTCGGACGCGCTGTCCTTCGGTTCGGTCATCCGGTCGTGTCACTCCTCTGGCGGGTCGGCAGCACCGGGCGGCGTGCTGGAGCCGGGCCCGGGCGCGCGGTGCGGGCGCCAGTGTACCGAAGGTCAGGCGTCGCGCATCTCGGGCACGAGCAGGCCGGCGAGGCCGGCCACGATCGAGATCAGCCCGCTGAAGACGAGGACCGGAACGATCCCGACCACCGTCGCGGCGAGGCCGCTCAGGGCCATCGCCAGCGTCATCGACCCGAAGACCAGGGCGAACCGGAACCCGACAACGCGGCCGATCATGTCGGCCGGCGTCCGCTCCTGGAACAGGACCTGGCTCGGGATCACGAAGACCATGTTCGCGACGCCCGCCCCGAACAGGATCCCGAAATCGATCAGCAGGTTCCCGCTCAGCGCGAACAGGATCATCGTCACGCCCCAGAGCACGTAGCCGCTGATCACCGTCTTGCCCTTCGCCAGGCGCGCCCCGATGAGCCCGATCGTGAACCCGCCGACGAGGTTGCCGACGCCGATCGCCGTCTCCAGGAACGCGTAGGCGGCGACGGGCTCGACTTGCGGGGGCGCAAGGATGTCGCGGACGAAGATCGGCGTCAGGGCGGTCAGCGACCCGATCGCGAACTGGGCGAACGTGGCCTGGATGGTGTTCGCGAAGAGCACTCGCTCGCGGCGGAGGAACCGGAACCCCTCCAGCATCTCGGCGAAGACGCCGACGGCGGTCTCTCCCGCTGCGCTCACGTGCCGGCGGACGGCCGGGGCCGAGATCGTCGCGATCAGGATGGCGGACGCGGCATACGTGGCGGCATCGAGCCAGAACGCCAGGGCCAGGGCAGAACCGAGGAACGCCACGAAGATGCCGGCCAGCGGATAGCCGATGACGTCGGCGAACGTCTCGCCCGCCCACAGCGCGGAGTTCGCGGTGACGAGCTCGTCGCGGCGCACCAGGCGCGGCAGGATCGCGACCCGCGCCGGCCGGAAGAAGATCGAGATCGACGTGATGAGGAAGATCAGGGGGTAGACGAGATAGATGTTCGCCGAGGCGACGATCGGGATGACCAGGACGCAGGCCGCCCGCAGGAGGTCGCTCACGATCATCACGTCGCGCTGGTTCCAGCGGTCGACGTAGGTGCCCGCGATCGGCGACAGCAGCAGGTTCGGCAGCGTGGCCGCAACGAAGACGAACGCGACCGCGACCGGCGAGTTCGTGACGGCGGCGACCAGGAACGTCAGGGCGATCTGGTGGACGCGATCGCCAAAGAGGCTGATCAGCTGGCCCGTCCACAGGGCCGAGAAGTTGCTGTTGAGCGCGAGGCGGACGTACGGATGGCGCCGGACCCGTTCCGCGACCTCGATCCTCGGCAGGGAGGGGATGGCGATGCCGTCGTCGATCGGGACCGTGCCGACGGCGGGGACTGGAGCGAGGGCGACGCGCTTCCCGCCGAGCATCGCCGCCCGGAGCTGGACGGCGTCGCCTCGCAGCTCGACCCGCTCGTTGCTCGGCCCGGCAAGGCCGGTTCCGGGCGTGCCGAAGACAAGCGGTCGGTTGAGCGCCGCGGCCTCGGTCAGGCCCGGCGCCAGCCCGGTCCCGGGGCGCACGCGCTGGCCGCCCATCGCGCTCGCGAGGCTGCGCGGCACGCGCGCGGTGCCGGCGAGACCCGTCAACGGCTCCTCCGGCTCCTCTTCCGCTTCCTCGCTGTGCGGGCGGACGACCGTGGCAAACAGGAAGAACGCGAGGCCGGCGGTCAGGAACACGTCCCCGATCGAGGCGACGTTCCGGATCAGCGGGACCGGGATCGGGAGGATGTCGGCGAGCGGTCCCGCGTGCCGCAGGAACTCGACCGTCAGGCCGGGCGGCAGCAGGACGTGGAACGGCGTCACGTCGGCCGCGGTGAAGCCGGCCGCCTCCAGGCTCGGCTGCCAGATCGGCATGTGGCCCGCATTGGCCACGATCGCGATCGTGTTCAGGAGGATCCCGACGAACGCGAGCCGGAGGCCCGGCTGCGACCGGTTCACCCAGAGCGAGGCGAGGAGGAGCCCGAACGACGCGAGGAAGAGCGGGAGCCGGAGGGCTTCGACCACGTCGTTGCCCCGGACGAGCAGGTACTCCGTGCCGAAGCGGAGGATGACCGCGAGGAGCAGGACGCCGACCCACCGCAGGCGGACCGTCGCGAGGTTGTTGATCGAGCCGCCCCCGACCAGGCCGAGGACGAGGCCGAGCAGGATGCCCGAGATCAGCATGCGGGTCGGCGGGTGGGACTCGGCGTCATCGCGGTCGAATGATGCCTGCCGTCAACCGTGGTCGGAGCGTGGAGCGCACCTATCGCAGGCCCCCGTCTGTGGATTGCGCGTTCGAACGGTCGTTGGTCGCGGGCTCGACGGCGCAGGATCGCTGAGCGATCGCGGATGTCTCGGCCTGCGCGTCAGCTCTGTTCGATGCCCGCCGTGACGGTGGCGGGTGCGGGTGCCTGCGCCGGTGTAGCGCTGGCCTGGGTCATCCGGTCGGCAACCTGGCCGATGAGCGGGATCTGGCGCGGCTCCTCCCGCTGGCCCGGGTCGGACACGCCGTGGACCCACGGCGTCCGGACGAAGGCGTCGACGACGGCCGGGTCGAACTGGATGCCGGCGAACTTGCGGAGCTCGCCAAGGGCCTGCTCCGGCGTCAGCGGCGTCATCCGGTACGGGCGCTGGGCGGTCATCGCCTCGAACGCGTCCGCGACGTGGAGGATCCGGGCGAGCTTGGGGATCTCGTCGCCGATCAGCCGGTCCGGGTAACCCGAGCCGTTGTACCACTCGTGGTGGTGACGGATGATCGGCAGCTCCGGCGCCAGCTTCGTGACCGGTGCGATGATCTGCGCGCCGAGCACCGGGTGGGCGTTCATCGTCATCCGCTCGTCGCGCGTCAGCCGGTCCGACTTCAGGAGGACCGCGTCCGGGACACCGATCTTGCCGACGTCGTGGAGCAGGCCGCCCCACTCGAGCGCCTCGAGCTCCTGCGCGTTGACACGCAGCTCCTTGCCGATGTCGACCGCGATTTCCTTCACCCGATGGCTGTGCTTGCTCGTGTACGGGTCGCGCTTGTCCACGGCCTCGGCCAGCGCGCCGATGGTCTGCGTGAACATCTCGCGCATCTCGACGAACCGGTGATACGCCACTCGGGTCGTGTACAGCGGCAGGGCGAACAGGAGGGATGCCCACCAGGCTGTCATGTACATCTGCGCCATCAACCACGCCAGTGGCGCCAGTGCGAGCGCGTTGGCGACGATGCCTCTGGCATCACCAACAGCGACGATCCGCAAAGACTGTCCAGACCTAGGGCGATCATGACCGAGGCGATCGCGAAGTTGAGAACGAAGAGGACGACTGCGCCGGCCACGGTTGCGACAAACGACCAGAACGCCTCGGTCGAGGCGCCTCGCACGACCTCATAGATCACGCTGCCGGCAATGGCTGGCAGTACCACACCGGCGTGGTTGGCGACGGTGCCGTACCAAGGGACCTTGCCGGAGACTTCGCGCCCCTCAGTTGTCCCTAGCAGGGCGACCCACCCCGCCGCGACAGGCCCCCCAAGGGCCATCGCCGCCACGATCGGAGCGATCGCTACCGACACGAGCATTCCGCGCGGCATGCGAACGGGAAGAGCTCCGGCGAACAGCGTTATCAGGATCCAAAACCCGAGCCCAGCCAACACGTTGGCTTCAGTCACCGGCGTCGTCGGACCGCCGACTAGAAGTGCAATCTGCGGGCGGAGACCAAGAATGCGCGTGGGATCCTGGGCACAAACAATGCTCGCGAGCACCAGCGCCAAGGCGCTGACACCCGCGAGCAATGAGATGTAGAGCTTAAGGGACCTGGACATTGGTTCCCTGTACGGTGGTCGTCGAGTGGACTCTAATCCCTCCAAGCCCAAAAACGAACACGACCAAACGTACTAGAAGCCCTTGAGCGACGCGCCCCCCGCGAGTGCAATCGCCGCGATAGCACCCGCCGCCGTAAAGAGCCGGACGAGTCGATTCTTCATCGATTTCGTCTCCTCGTTACCAGCTCTTGATGACGGACTGCGGCTCCACGCTCGTTCCTCCTTCCGGCTTTCGTGCTCCTGAGAACACGAAAACCGACCTGACACGTAGGTCGGTCGGTTGCACTACTCGCTCAGCTTCACCCTAAGTGCCCATTTCAGGTGAAGCGTCGGCGCGTCCGAGCGTCTTAACTGCTCTTCCTAGTACCTCCGTACTGGGAAGTGGGCCGGACTATAGGGACGCCGGTCTAAACCGGTCAATACGTCAATGTACTTATCACCCCGCAAACAAGCCTAAACCGAGTCGAACGTGGGCGGCTCGATGCCGATCTCGGAGCGCAGCAGCGTCGCATAGCGTTCGTATTGCTCTGCGGCCGCCGAGTGGGCGCCGGAACTCTTCAGCATTCGGAGGAGCGAGAGTCCCAGGGTGTCGAGCCGTGGGTCGACTTCGAGGGCACGCCTCGCCAAACGCACACCGCGCTCGAACCTCCCTCGAGCAATCTCGTCGGCGATCTCCGTTTCGACGATGTGGAGGTAGCCAACATGAAGCCAATCGCGGTAGTCGGACGCCCAATCCTCATAAGCGAAGTCCGCGGCAAACCGTCCGACATAGACCTCGCTTAGTGCATCAACCAGATCCGGCGTTCTGTTTCGGTCAATCGAGGCGATTAGGGCCGCACACTGGCTGCTCGAAGACCGAACCAACTCACCGTCGAGGAACACTAGGTCGGACTCCTGATGCACGTATCCAGGCGAGAGGTCTTCCTGATACTCGGGCTCGAACACTCGACGAAGGAAGTACACGGTCTGGTTGAGCGAGTTGATCGCTCCGTCCGGGTCGATGTCGGGCCAAAGAGCTTCCATTACCTCTTCGCGGGTTGCGGTCATCCGCGGCTTGGCAAGCAGGAAGCAAAGCAAAGCGAGCACCTTCCGCCTGATGTCTCCGCCCGAGACCTCGCGGTCGCCAACAGAGACGCGGACGCGCCCCAAGTCCAAGACAAGGGCCTTCGATGCCAGTCTTCTGGCGAGACCGCGTCCCAGCCCTCGGTCCCTGGCAGCCCGGCGCGGCTCCTCGGGAGAACTGTCGTAGTCGACGGATGTCGTCTACTTCTCCGACGAGGTCAAGGAGTCTCGCGGCCGCAAGGCGCCCGGCGGAATTCGCCTCATCGGCTGAAGCCGACCGAATGCTCGGCAACCAACGTTGGGGTCGAATCGACGCCTCTTCCGTCACCATGCCGAGCGCTGGAGCACCAAGTCTCGGAAGGTGGGACGTTACGAGCTCCGCCACAATCGAGAGGACTGGTACTGCGCTGGTCGGCAGCGACAGGATTTCTGCGTCTAGTCGATCTTCGGCCGCAGCCAGAACGAGAGAGGCCATGTGCCGATGGCGCCCGGCTCCCTGCCTCTCTGCGAAGCTCGCAGCCTCGATGGCGAGTCGTTGCGCTTCGGGCCGGCCGTGCATAAGAGCGGCGTAGGCGCGGATGGCCAGGATGCGGCTCAGGCGGCCTGGCTCGGGTGCTGGCCTCGTTACCTCAGCTGGTTCGACGAGACGCCACGCTTCTCCGGGACGTCCGGTCCGAATGAGCAACAGTGATCTCGCCGAAGCCGCCATGTCCCTGATGGTTTGGGGAGGGTCCTCGGCGTCAAGGGACCTCATCGCCCTCTCGGCCAGCTCGGCATCGCCGAATTCGGTCTCGACGTCTGCAATCTCCAAGTGCAGTTCGGCCTGCATCGCGTGCTTGAGAAACGGAATTTGCTCCTTGAACACTTCTCTGGCGAGCGCCAAGTTGCCTTGCCATGCGACCGCGGCAGCGAAAGCAAATCGTGCCGAGGCGAGTTCCATCCCTGACGAGCTATCAATGAGTGCGTCGATTGACTGCGACGCTGCGGCGAGAGCTCGATCGCTGTCGCCGATCGCCTTCATCGTCAGCGATAGATTCAACAAGCTGACGCCTTCGTAATGTCGATGTCCGTCGATCCGATTGCGCTCATGAGTCGCTCGAGGTAGTCCGCGACATCGCGAAGGTCGCCATCAATGGACCCGGAGAACTTAGGCGAATCACCTCGGCGATGTCGCGGGCGAGTGCTGACTTGCCTTCGACGGACAAGCGCTCGGCCAGCTCGACCGAGCGGTGGATGTCGCCTCCAACGTAGTGCGATGCGATCAGGGTCATGGCGACTGCGTCAGAGTCCGGGTCCAAAGCCGCGGCTCTGTCGGCGTGCTTGAGCATCTCCTCGAGGTCGCCGGTCACGCTTGCGGCCCGGGACCGAACCACCTCGGCCGAACCTGACGACGACGATTTCCCGAGCAGGTCGACGAAGAAAGCCGCCGCGAGGAATGCGCCCGACGCGACGATCGTCTCCACGTGCGTGTCCAGCACGCGTTGGAGGTCGGGCCAGCGACGGGCCGAGGCGAAGTGATGAGCCGCCGTTCTCCAGTCCGTGGTCTCGGCCCATCTGGCAACGGCGACATGCAGCTCGTCCACGCCGGCGGTGCCGATGTCGCGGAGGAGCCGCTCCTCGAGGAACTCGCGCACCAGCGGGTGGTAGCGCTGGGCTGTCGAGCGGCGATTCGAGCGGCGCCCGAGGAGACCGAGCCGTTCGGACTCGAGCATCAGCGACTGGACCTCGACCGCCTTCAGACCGGTCGCGACCTGCGCGAGCTCGGGCGTGACCACCTGGAGGACGGAGGTCCGCATCAGGAACTGCTGGTGGATCCGCGGCAGGTCACCCACCACCTCCTCCGCGAGGTAGTCGTGGAGCTCGTCGCGGGCGCCCGACAAGGTCCGGACGAATGACCGGGTCTCCGATGGCGACCGCTCCCGCAGCGCGGCCTGCACGAGGGTCAGCGATGCCGCCCAGCCCTCCGTCCGCGCCGCCAGCTCGGTCAGGACATCCGGCTCCAGCGGGCGCTTGTACGTCTCCCTGAACAACTGCTCGAGCTCGCTGTCCGAGAACCGGAGATCCGAGATTCCGAGCTCCGCCAGCTCGCCGATCGCCCGGAGCTTCGACACGGGAACGGGCGGCTGGCGCCGGCTCGCGAACACGATCGACAGTCGCTCCGGCGCCCGCGCGACGATCTCGCGAACGATCTGGCGGACGTCGCCGACCTCGTCGGCGAGATGGAAGTCATCGAAGATCAGCGCCGAGCCCTCGCGCGCGATCGACGGGAGCTCGGAGAGGAATACCTCGACCGCGTCGTCGCGGGTCACCCCACCCGCCTCCAGGGACCGCAGCAGTCCGGTCGTGCGCGGCGCGAACTCCGGGTCGTGCTCGCGACCGGCCGCGACGAGGTGCGACAGGAAGCCGACCCAGTCGCGATCGTCCTCGTCGAGGCGATACCAGATCGTTCGCAGCCGCGTCCGTCTCGAAAAGTCCGCGAGGAGGGTCGTCTTGCCGTAGCCGGCGTCGGCGATCACGTAGATGACCCGGCTGTGGATCTTCGCCTCGAGCCAATCGAGCAGGCGCGTCCTCGCGAGGGTCTCATCCCGCAGCGCCGGGGCCTGGACCTTCCCCGGCTGGATCGGATAGCTCACGCCGACGCCTCGCTCGGTGCGGAGGCGGTCGGGTGCCGCACCTCCCGCGCCCCCCGGCCCGACGGCGATCCGTACGCGCGCAGGGCCCCTCCCTCGTGGACCGAGCGTGACCGCATCAGGCGGCGCGAACGATACGGACGCCGCTCGGCGGCTGTCAACGAGATGAAGCGTCCGGCGGTTGGCCATGCACGGCATGGTGCCGAGCGGCCCTCATCGGACGCTTATCTGCGCCGCGCTCCCTGGTCGTCAGGCTGGCGCCGGTCGGTTCGCTGCGACGAGCGCTAACTGGCCTCTTCGGGCAGGAGCGGCCGGACGATCAACGTGTATCCCTTGCCGTTGGCGCCGGCGAGAACAACCCCCTGAAGGCCACCGACCGCATCCTTGATGCCGATCGCATCGACCTCGGCCGGAGACAGCGTCCGCTTCGGGAAGCTCGTGCCGCCGTCGGGGGTCTGGACTTCCTTGAAGTCGGTGAGCGGGATCGACGGCCACGGCCACGGCGTGGCCGTTGGACCGGCCTGCGGCTCGCGCTCGATCAGGACGCCCCGATAGCGGTCCGACTCGAACATGTCGGTCGAGATCGAGCCGCCGCGGTCGAAGTCCCGGAGCCGTTCGGCGACCTTGAAGAACTGGGCGCGGGCGGCCGTGTCGGGGCCCTGGGTCGTGGCATCCGCCAGCGCGTTGACGACGACGGTCTTGTCGACGCCGCCCGCATGGACGGTGAAGATCGTGTTCGGCGCGTCCGCGATCCCGTTGTCGACGTAGGACTCGCGGGCGGCTCCAAGCCCGCCCGGTCCCAGCGCGAACTCGAGAAGCTCCTGGATCTGGCCCTCGTCGAGCTTCGCTGTCCGCCACGGGATCCCGTGGACGACGCCGGACGCGTCCGGTTGCGGAAGGTTCACGGGCCTGGGCTGGAACACGACCACGCCGCTGCCGTAGAGCGTGAAGGTCGGCGCCTGGCTCGCGAGGAAGTCGATGGGCACGAAGCCGCCGCCCTCCTCGAGTCGCAGGACGATGTCGGTGGCGCCCGTCTTGTGGTCGATTGCGCCGACCGTTGGACCGGTCGACGGCGGCGGGGCTGACGGTCCGGACGAGCCGGCCGGCGCCGGCGATGCGGCCCCGAGACTGCATCCGGCGACGGCGATGGGAAGGGCGACGGCGAGGACGGCCCGCGCGACGAGGCGGCGGCCGAACGGCAGGTGGATCGGCAGGTCAGGCATGGCGCCCCGACGCTCGAGGCCCGCCCGAGGTTCCCGCAGTCACATCGTGCGGTGCCTCGATGCACCCGTTTGGTGAGGTTCGGTGCGGTCGGGTGCGGTCCGGCTGGACCGGTTCTGGGTGTTTACTGCGAATTCCGACCCACGGGGACCGTTTCCGTGCGATGTACACGCACGAAAACCGCTTGACGGCACGGCTATTCTCCGCGACATGAGTTCCGGGTCCGAACCCGGTTCGAACATCGGTGCGTTGCCCTCCTGTCGGCACCGATGGTCGACCGGTTGGGCGCGGGGGGCCGCGACGTAGACCGGGGGCGAAGACCGTCATCAGGAGGCCGGGAAAGCGTGTTCCAGGATCGGACGCTCACCTGTCGCGATTGCGCGGGTGAGTTCGTATTCTCGAGTGGGGAACAAGCATTCTTCTCGAGCAAGGGTCTGTTGAACGACCCACAGCGGTGCCCGTCCTGTCGGGCCGTTGCCAAGCGTGCCCGCACGGTCGGTGGGCCTCGAGAGTTCCATGCCGCGATCTGCGGCAACTGCGGCGGCCAGGCAGTCGTCCCGTTCGCGCCACGCAATGACCGACCGGTCTATTGCAGCACCTGTTTCGACAAGGTCCGGGCAGGGACGATCACCGAGACCGCCAACGTCTAGGACTTCGACCGCGGGCGCCACCGTCACGGCGCCGAACCACGCGATCACCGTCACGCAGGCCGGCCCGTCGGGCCGGCCTCGACGTTCCCGGGTCTAGACTCGGGCCCCGCCGCGGGCCCGCCCGCGGCCACATCCCGAGTTGAGGAGACCAACGGCATGGGCGTCATCATCATCCGCGAGATGGTCGGCCGGAGCCCGGACTCCTGGAGCGATGCCGCCCGACGCGCCGTCGAGACGGCCGCGAAGACGGTCCGCAACATTCAGACGGTCGAGGTCGTGAAGTCGACCGCCGAGGTCCGCGATGGCGAGATCGTCGACTACCGGGTGGTGCTGAAGATCGGCTTCGAATACGAAGGCTAGGGGTCGCGGCGGGACTTCCGGCTGTCGAACGCAGTCGGGCTGATCAGCCGGCTTCTGCGAATCGCTCACCCGCGTATGACACGAAGCGGGTCTGCTTCTTCTTGAACCAGAGCTGGACCTCGCCCGTCGGGCCGTTGCGGTGCTTGGCGAGCTTCAGGTTGATGACCTCGCCGTCCTGGTCCTGATCGTCCGAGCCGCGCTCCTTCTCGCGCCACAGGAAGCAGACGAGATCGGCGTCCTGCTCGATCGCCCCGGACTCCCGGAGGTCCGACAGGCGCGGCTCCTTCGACTCGCGCATCTCCGGTTGGCGGCTGAGCTGGGAGAGGGCGATGACCGGGACGCTCAGCTCGCGGGCGAGCGCCTTGAGCCCGCGGGAGATCTCCGACACCTCCTGGACGCGGTTCGCGTCCCGGGTCGTCGTCTGGGCCTGCATCAGCTGCAGGTAGTCGACGATCACGAGGTCGAGGCCGGCCTCGGCCTGGAGGCGGCGCGCCTTGGTCCGGAGCTCCATGGTGCTGATGTTCGGGGTGTCGTCGATGTACATCGCCGCCTCGGACAGCGCGTTCATCGCCGGAGCGATCCGGGCGAAGTCGAGCTCCTCGAGGAACCCCGTGCGGAGCCGCTGGCTGTCGATGTTCGCGACGCTGGAGAGAAGGCGGAGGACGAGCTGCTCCTTGCTCATCTCGAGGCTGAACATCCCGACGTGGCGCTTGTCGCGGACCGCCGCGTGCTCGGCGATGTTCAGGGCGAAGCTCGTCTTGCCGACGCTCGGGCGCGCGGCGATGATCACGAGGTCGCTCTTCTGGAGCCCGGTCGTCAGCGCGTCGAGGTCCGTGAAGCCGGTCCGGATCCCGCTGATCTCGCCGCGGTGGGCGTGGAGGTAGTCGAGCCGGTCGTACGCCTGGTGGAGGAGGGAGTCGAGCTTCGAGAAGCCGACGTCGACGCGCTTCTGGCTGACCGCGAAGAGCTCCGCCTCGGCCCGATCGATCGCCTCCTGGATCTCGGCCGGGTCCTCGTAGCCGATGCCGGCGATCCGGCCGGCGGCGCCGATCAGGTTCCGCAGGACCGCCTTGCGCTCGACGATGCGGGCGTACTGGACCGCGTGGACGGCGGTCGGCGTGGAGTTCGAGAGGCTCGAGAGGTAGGCCCGGCCGCCGACCCCCTCCAGGTCCTCGGATCGCTCGAGCGCCTCGGCGACCGTGACGATGTCGATCGGCTCGCGCCGCTCGAAGAGCTCGAGCACCGCCTCGAAGATCTTGCCGTTCGCCTGCCGGTAGAAGTCCGCGGGCCGAAGGAACTCGGCGACCTCGACGACCGCGTCACGGTCGATGAGGATGGCGCCGAGAACCGATTGCTCGGCCTCGAGACTCTGGGGCGGCAGTCGATCGATCACGGGCACCTCGGAGTGTCACGGCAGGTCGTGTCATCTCGAGTGTCACGGCCGCAGGGGTGTGCCCGATAGGGACTTGTCCCCGAAGTTCATCCACCGAATCAATGCGCCCGGTTGGCGCGCTGTGGAAACCCTGTGGACGGAGCCGATACCCAGCCGATCAGCCGTTCAGGTGGTGTCAGGCCAAGGCGCCGACGAGCACCTGAGCGAGCGCACGAAGGTGCGTGAGCGATGGCGCGCAGGAGGCAACGCAGGGATGGCGCCGCATCAACGGCTGATCAGTCCAGACGGCGGATGACGCCGATCAGCTTTCCCTGGATGCGGACATCGTCGTAGAACATCGCGGGGTAGGCGGGGTTCGCGGGCTGAAGCCGGATCTTGTCCTTCTCCTTGAAGAAGCGCTTCAGCGTGACCGCGTTCTCCTCCACCTGGGCGACGACGATGTCGCCGTTGCGGGCCGTCGACTGTGGCCGGATCAGGACGAAGTCGCCATCCGCGATGTGGGCCTCGATCATCGAGTCGCCGCGGACCTTGAGCACATAGGCGTCGCCCGACGGCGCGAGCATGTCCGGGATGCCGACCGTCTCGGATGCGTCCTGGTAGGCCTCGATCGGGCCGCCTGCGGCGATCTCCCCGACGACCGGCAGGACGTGGGCTTCCATCGTCACCGCCTGCGGGACCAGCTCCGCGGCAAGGCCGAGCCGGATCGCCGCGTACGGCGTGAGGCGGATCGCTCGGGACTGGGCGGCGCCGCGCTCGAGATAGCCCTCGCGCTCGAGGATCAGGAGGTGGTGATGGACGGCGGACGTGGAGGCAAGCCCGACGGCCTTCGCGATCTCCCGGACGGACGGCGGATAGCCGCGCGTTCGCAGCGTCGCTGCGATGTAGTCCAGGATCCTGACCTTCCGGTCCGCATCGTGCTTGGTCACCGGCGCCTCCTTGTGCTGAGGGCATGATACCGAACGGACGTTCGATGTCAAGCAAGCCGACGGTTCGCCGGAGGCACGGCTGATAGACTCTCGGCCCCGGATCGTCGCGCACGTGCGCGGGACCGTGGAACCGTGAGGAGCGAGGAACCCGATGGCTCGGTCGACGAGCAACCGCAAGCAGAAGAGTCGGGCGTCGGCGGCGATCAATCGCGGCATCGGCCTGATGGCGTTCATGCCGCTCGCGAGCCGGGCGCCTCAGTACGCCCGCCTGATGCTCGCGCTCCTCGTCGACGACCGGACCCCGCCGGCTCGCAAGGCGATGCTCGCGGGCGCGGCCGGGTACCTGCTCGTCGGGCGCGACATCATCCCGGACGAGATCCCGATCCTCGGCGGCCTCGACGACCTCGTCGTCGTCGTCCTCGCGGTCGACCTCTTCCTCGACGGCGTCCCCGACGAGCTCCTGCACGAGAAGCTCGATGAGCTCGGCATCGATCGCACGGCGTTCGACCAGGACATCGCCCGGATCCGGCGTTTGACGCCTGGGCCGGTTCGCAGGACGATCCGCCGCATTCCGCAGCTGGTCGGTCAGGCTGGTGCCGCGCTCGAGCAGTCCGGCATCGGCCCGCGACTGCGCGGATGGATCAACAGGGAGGAACCGATCGCGTGAAGGTCATCCTGACCAAGGACGTCGCCAAGCTCGGCAAGAGCGGCGAGATGAAGCAGGTTGCGGACGGCTATGCCACCAACTTCCTCATCCCGCAGGGCGTAGCCGTCCCGGCCGCCGGTGGCGCCTATCGCGCCTGGCAGCACGACATCGCCAGCCGCGAGGACAAGCGGCAGCGCGAGCGCGAGGAGGCCGAGATCGCTGCGACCCGGATCGCCTCGACCACGCTCACGATGGGCGTGAAGGTCGGCGAGGGCGGCAAGCTCTACGGCTCGATCACGACGAAGGACATCGGCGACGCGCTCGCCCGGCGCGGCATCGAGATCGACCGCCACAAGATCGACCTCGAGGAGCCCCTCAAGTCGCTCGGCACCTACAAGGTCGCGATCAAGGTCTACTCGGGCCTGGCGCCCGAGGTCACGATCGTCGTCGAGCCAAAGGGGTAGCGGGCGCCGGTCCCCGGCACCGCCTTTCTGTCATCCGGCCGTCAGGCGGTCACTGGGCAGTGACTCGGAGCGGCTGGCCTCGAATGACGGTCGATTGGTAGCTACCTGCCGGCTGATTCGGGAGTCGACGACGCCCGATCAGCGCCGTTCGCCTGACCAACGTCCCCCCGGTGGTCGTTTGACAGAAACCGGGCCGGCGGGCCGGCGGGTGACCTGCCGTCGAACATCCGGTCGAATCTCGACGGCGGGTGGATGATCCGTCGGTGACCCAGCCGACTCCCCGGACGATCCTCCACGTCGACCTCGACGCGTTCTTCGCGGCTGTCGAGCAACGGGATCGCCCGGAGCTCCGCGGCAAGCCCGTGATCGTCGGCGGCGGCGGACCGAACGACCGCGGCGTCGTCAGCACGGCGAGCTACGAGGCCAGGCGGTTCGGCGTCCACTCGGCGATGCCGCTGCGGACAGCCGGCGTGCTCTGCCCGACCGGGATCTTCCTGCCGGTCGACGGCGCGAAGTACCAGGCGGCCAGCCGAGAGGTAATGGCCGTGCTGCGCCGGTTCACCCCACTCGTCGAGCCCATCTCGATCGACGAGGCGTTCCTCGACGTCACGGGCTCGCAGCGGATGTTCGGCGACGGGGAGTCGATCGGGCGGCAGGTGAAGGATGGGGTCCGCGGGGCGGTCGACCTGACGATCTCGGTCGGGGTCGCGACGACCAAGCTCGTGGCGAAGATCGCGTCGGACCTCCGGAAGCCCGACGGGCTTGTCGTGGTCCCGCCCGGAACCGAGGCCGAGTTCCTCGCACCGCTCGAGATCAGCCGGCTGTGGGGCGTCGGCGCGAAGTCCGCGGCCGTGCTCCGCGAAGACGGCGTGCGGACGATCGGCGACCTGGCGGCGCTCCCCGACGACCTGCTCGTCCGGCGGTTCGGGAAGATGGGTGCCGCCCTCGGCGAGCGAGCTCGCGGCCGCGACGCGGATCCGGTCAGCGGCCGCGACCCGGCCAAGTCGATCGGGCACGAGCACACGTTCGACGTCGACACGTCCGATCGCGACCAGATCGAACGGACCCTGCTGGCGATGAGCGAGGGCGTGGCTGGCCGGCTCCGCGACAGCGGCGTCCGCGCGACGACGATCACCGTGAAGATCCGCGACACGACGTTCCGGACGATCACCCGCCAACGAACGCTGAAGGAGCCGACCGACCTGACCGATCCGATCTTCCGGACCGCCCTGGACCTCGCCCGGCCGGAGGTCCGCGGGCTCCGCATCCGGCTCCTCGGGGTCACGGCCAGCGGGCTCGGCGAGCGCGAGCAGCTCGCCCTGTTCGACGTCGACGATCCGCGTCGCCGGAAGGTCGTCGAGGCGGCCGACGCCGTCCGCCACCGCTACGGCGAGCGGGCCATCACCCGGGCGCGGCTGGTCGGGTCACGCCTGCCCGCGCCGTTCGAGCGGGATCCGATGACCCCGGTCGACCCGAGGTCAATGGACGCGCCGCCCGAAACCGAGGTGCTGCCGCCCGTCGACGACTCGTCGCCGGACGTCGACGCCGAATTGCCACCGGAGATCGAACCAATCGAGTGATTGGCCCCAACAGAGGGGAGCGGGCGGCATCGGGGTCGCCGTGACGCCGGCCGGCGACGCCGCCTACGTGCTCGACGAGCCCGGGACCACGATCACCACATTACCCGCTGCCGACCCCCCTGAAGGCTCCCTTCCAGTGGATCCGGACCCGCACCAGCCGTGACAGGCTAGATGTCACGGCGGGCGCGAAGGATTGGCTCGACGGACCCTTGACATCGAACGCCTGTTCGATCAGGATGACGTCAGAACCGAACAGACGTTCCAGTCGCCGAAGTGCCCCGACGACGGACGCACTGCCCACGCGTATCCGCTGCGAAGGAGCCTGGAATGGCGATGATCCGAGTCGAGCCGGTTGAGGTCCACGTCCGGACCGGCTGGTTCGACGGCACTCCCCGTGAGATCACCTGGGGCGACGAGCGCCTGCCCGTGACCCGCCTGGCCGCCGTCCGTGAGGAAGCGGCCGCGTATCCCGTCATCACCGGCCCGCGAACGCTCTTCGAGGTCGAGACGCCGCGAGCCCGTCTCGCGCTGACCTTCCAGCATCGATCGCGTCGCTGGACGATCACGGCGCTGGACGACCACATCAAGGCAGCCTAGGGGAGGCTGCCCTGGCCCGGCGGAGGCCTGCCCTGGCTCCCGGCGGAGTGCCTGCCCGCCGGGACGTGTCGGAGCGGCGGAGCGGGCGCGCCGGTACCGCGCTCGCTCCGTCACCGACTCATCACAAGCCGGCCTCCGCGCGTCGTCGCGGGGGTCGGCGCCACATACAATCGGGCCATGCCCGATGCCGAGACGCGCACGTCCTTCCGTGACCTGACGGTCGCAGCGTTCGTCGACGAGCTTGCGTCGTCCGCGCCGGTCCCCGGTGGCGGCAGTGCGGCAGCCGTCGCGGCGTCGCTCGGCGCGGCCCTGGTCGCGATGGTCGGATCGCTGTCCGAGGGCCGGCCGAAGTACGCGCAGCACGCGGCGCTTCACGAGCAGTCCATCGCGATCGGCCGGCGATTGGCCGCGCGACTCCTGGACCTGGCCGACGAGGACGCGGTCGCGTACGGCGAGTTCGCGGCGGCGCTGAAGCTGCCGAAGGACACGGACGCCGAGCGAGACCGGCGCAGCGTCGCGATGCGCGCGTCCGCACGCCGAGCGGCCGACGTGCCGCTCGGCACCGTCGAGGCCTGTCTCGAGCTGGTCGCCACTGCGGAGACGCTCGTCGGTCGGAGCAATGTCAATGCCTCGAGCGATCTCGAGGTGGCGGCGCTCCTCGGGGAAGCGGCCGCGCGTGGTGCCGCCGCGAACGTCCTCGTGAACCTGCCGGCCGTCGGCGACGAGGGCTTCGCCGGTGACGCGACGGCGCGGGTGATGGGCCTGCTCGATGACATCCAGGAGATCGCCGCGGTCGTCCATGCCGGCGTGTTCAGCGGCGAGTCCCGGGAGCCGATCTCCGGATGAGGGACTGAGCGGGTGCCACGCGGAGGTGCTCGCCTCCTCCAGGGCGGGCCGATCGCGGCCGAGATCCGCCAGGCCGTCACCGAGGACGTCGCGGCCTATCGGGCGAGGACCGGCCGGCCGCCGGTCCTGGCCGTGGTCATCTGCGGCCGCGACGCGCCGTCGATGGTCTACCTCCAGCAGATCCTCCGGGAGCTGCGAGAAAGTCGGCATCGAGGGCCGGCTCGTCGAGGTCGACGGCGAGGCGTCCGAGGCCAGCGTCGTCGAGGCGATCCGGGCCCTGAACGCCGACCCGGCCGTGAACGGGATCATCGTCCAGATGCCGCTTCCGCCCACGATCCGCCTGCGGAGCATCGTTGACGCGATCGATCCGGCCAAGGACATCGACGGGATCCATCCGTTGAATGCCGGCCTTCTGCGGCTCGGCTACGACGGATTCCTCCCCGCCACCGCCCATGCCGCGGTCGAGATCCTGCGGCGGTCGGGGATCGAGATCGAGGGCAAGCGGGCCGTCGTCATCGGACGATCGCCCGTCGTCGGGATGCCGGCCGCATTCCTCCTCGTCCGCGAGAACGCCACGGTCACGGTCTGCCACTCGCGGACGCGCGACCTCGCCCGCCACGTCAAGGACGCCGAGATCCTCGTCGTCGCGGTCGGCCATCCGGGTCTGATCCGCGGCGAGATGCTCCGGCGCGGCGCGGTCGTCGTCGACGTCGGCATCAACGTCGTCGACGGTGCCCTGGTGGGTGACGTGGACTTCGAGTCGGCCCGGCGGGTGGCATCGGCGATCACGCCGGTCCCGGGCGGCGTCGGACCCCTGACGAACGCCCTGCTCCTCGCCCATCTCGTCCGTGCCACGCATGGCCAGGAGGAGGCGGCGGCCGGCGGGCAGGCCTCGACCATCGTCCCGTCCCACGCGCCACGGCGGTCCGCCGCCAAGGTGCCTGCCACCGTTGTCGACACCGCCACCACCACCGCCACGCCGACCCGAGGAGCCCGATGACCTTCCCGTCCGACCTGGAGATCGCGCGATCGGTGACGCCCCGCCCGATCATGGAGGTCGCCCGCGACCTCGGACTCCGTGACGACGAGATCGAGCCATACGGCCATACCAAGGCGAAGATCACCCTCGCAGCGATCGAGCGGCTCGAGGCCGCCAACCCACGCGGCAAGTACGTCGTCGTGACCGCGATCAGCCCGACCCCGCTCGGAGAGGGCAAGTCGACGACGACCGTCGGTCTCGCGCAGGGGCTGAACCGGATCGGCCGGCGGGCGGCCGTCTGCATCCGACAGCCGTCGCTCGGCCCGGTGTTCGGGATCAAGGGCGGTGCCGCCGGCGGCGGGTACAGCCAGGTCATCCCGATGGCCGACTTCAACCTGCACCTCACGGGCGACGTTCACGCGATCGGCGCCGCCCACAACCTCGGCGCGGCCTTCCTGGACAACCACCTCCATCACGGCAACGCCCTCGGGATCGATCCCTTCGGGGTGCTCTGGCCGCGGGTCCTCGACATCAGCGATCGAGCCGTCCGGAAGGTGATCGTCGGGCTCGGTGGTCGGGAGAACGGGGTCCCACGCGAGACGGAGTTCGTGATCACCGTCGCGTCGGAAGTCATGGCGGTCCTCGCCCTCGCGCACGACATCCACGACCTGCGCGCCCGGCTCGGCCGGATGGTCATGGCGACCCGCCGAGACGGGTCGGCGGTCACGGCCGAGGATCTCAAGGTCGCGGGTTCGATGACCGCGCTCCTCACCGACGCGATCAAGCCGAACCTGCTGCAGACCCTCGAGGGCGGGCCCGCGTTCGTCCACTGCGGACCGTTTGCGAACATCGCCCACGGCAACAACTCGATCATCGCCGACCGCGTGGCGCTCGCCACGAACGAGATTGTCTGCACGGAGGCGGGCTTCGGGGCCGACATGGGCGCCGAGAAGTTCTTCGACATCAAGTGCCGGGCATCGGGGCTGTCGCCGGACGCGGCCGTCGTCGTCGCCACGGTCCGCGCGCTGAAGATGCACGGCGGAGTGGGGAAGATCGTCGCGGGCAAGCCGCTCGATCCCGCTCTGACCGAGGAGAACGTCGAGGCGGTCCGGACCGGCGCTGCGAACCTCGCGAAGCAGGTCGAGAACGTCCGGATGTTCGGCGTCCCGGCGGTCGTCGCGATCAACTCCTTCCCGACCGATACGCCGGCCGAGGTGGAGGCGATCCGGGAGGTCGCCCTCGCGGCGGGTGCGCGCGACGCGGTCGTGGCGACGCATTTCGTCGACGGCGGGGACGGCGCCGCGGACCTGGCGCGCGCGGTCTGGGATGCCGCAGCCAGCGGCGAGGCCGACTTCCGGCTCCTCTATCCGGACGACGCGCCGCTCGGCGAGAAGATCCTGACGATCGCCACGCGGGTCTACGGTGCGGACGGGATCGAGCTCACGCCCCAGGCGAAGAAGGCGCTGAAGCTGTACGAGGACCTGGGCATGGGCCACCTGCCGGTCTGCATGGCGAAGACCCAGTACTCGCTCAGCCACGACGCGAACCTGAAGGGCCGCCCGAGTGGCTTCACGGTCCCGATCCGCGACATCCGGCTGTCCGCTGGGGCCGGGTTCATCACCCCGCTCGTCGGCGAGATGCGGACGATGCCGGGCCTCCCGTCACGGCCCGGTGGCGAGAACATCGATATCGACGCGGACGGGAACATCGTCGGGCTGTTCTAGCGGGCTCCTCGCGGCCCGCCGGCCGCGGAGGGCGATCCGCCGGCCGCGGAGGGCGATCAGCTCCCGATGACCGCGACCGTCAGGGCGATGCAGAGCGCGATCAGCAGCCCGGCGCCGGTGCCCACGATGAAGGCCGTCCACGAGGCCACGTCGATCGGGCCGAGCTCCTCGCGGGCATGGGCGTGGTCGTCGTGGCCGTGGGTGTCGCCGGGATCGTCGGCGCCGTGGGGCTCGTCCGCCAGGTCGCCCGGGCGGTGCAGCTCGCCGCGATCCGCGTCGGCGGCCTCGTCAGCGCTGGGCACGTGGCTGGAGGCGGGCTGATCGGTCATCTCGGGCGGCGTCCTCGCTGCTCGTTCTCGCGGGCATTCTCGCACGTAGACTGCGCCGGTGACCCCTCCGAGCCCGCCCATCGACGCCGGTCTCGTCGCCAGCCTCCGGGGCCTGGATCGCGACGGGCGGCTCCTGTTCGCGACGCGGGTCCTGCGGCTGTTCGCCTACGGCTTCCTCGCGGTCGTCCTGGTCCTGTATCTCGCGGCGCAGGGACTCGGGCCCGGGCCGATCGGGCTGATCCTGACCCTGACGCTCCTCGGCGACACCGTGATCTCACTGTGGCTCACGACCCGCGCGGATCGGATCGGGCGGCGACGCGTGCTCATCGCCGGCTCCCTGCTGATGATCGTCGCGGGCGCGGTCTTCGCCTCCACCGATGCCGTGATCATCCTGATCATCGCGGGCACGATCGGCGTGATCAGCCCGACCGGCAATGAGGTCGGGCCGTTCCTCGCGGTCGAGCAGGCTGGCTTGAGCCAGATCACGCCCGACGCCCGCCGGACGCCGACGTTCGCCTGGTACAACCTCGCGGGCTATGTCGCGACGGCGCTCGGCGCCCTGGCGGCCGGTCTCGTCAGCCAGGCGCTTCTGGCCATGGGGCTTGCCGCGGTCGATGCCTACCGCGCCGTCGTGATCGCGTACGGCGCGATCGGGCTCGTCATGGCGCTGCTGTTCCGCTGGGTCGGGCCGGACGTCGAGGCGCCGCCGTCGGTTGCCGACGACGCGGCGTCGAGGCGGCTCGGACTGGGCCGGAAGTCGCGGGGGATCATCGCCCGCCTGTCCGCGCTGTTCGCGCTCGACGCCTTCGGCGGCGGGTTCATCCCCCAGAGCATCATGGCCTACTGGTTCCACGTCACCTACGACGTCGAGCCTGCCCTCCTCGGCGCGATCTTCTTCGTGGCGAACCTCCTGGCCGCGGTCTCGTCCCTGTCCGCGTCGCGGATTGCCGCCCGGATCGGGCTCGTCCGGACGATGGTCTTCACCCACCTGCCGTCGAACATCCTCCTGATCCTCGTGCCGCTGATGCCGACGCTGCCGCTCGCAGTCCTCGTCCTCTGGGCCCGCTACACCCTGAGCCAGATGGACGTCCCGACACGGCAGTCCTACGTGATCTCGGTCGTCGAGCCCGACGAACGTTCGGCCGCGGCCGGCGTCACCGGGATCGCCCGGACCACGGGGGCCGCGATCTCCCCGGTCATCTCGGTCCAGCTCGTCTCGAACGCCGGCCTCGCCGCCGCGCCGTTCTACATCGCGGGCAGCGTGAAGATCCTGTACGACCTGCTGCTGTACCGGGCCTTCACGTCCGGTCGGGCGCCCGACGAGCGGGCGCCGGCGCCGTCGAGGCCCGCGGCCGGATCCTAGGCGGCCCGTCGCGGGCGGCCGGGCATCCCGAGCCGCCACCAGATGAAGAGGATGACCGCGAGCCCGACCGCGAAGGCGATGAGCAGGTCGAACGGCTGCAGCGCGTGGCGGATCGCCTCCCAGTTCTCGCCGAGGACGGTTCCCGCGTACACGAGCAGGATCGACCAGAGGAAGGCGCCGGCGGTCGAGTAGACGACGAACGTCCGGATCGGCATCCGGGCCACGCCGGCCGGGAACGAGATGAACGTCCGGACGATCGGCAGCAGCCGGCTGAAGAACGCGGTCGCCGCGCCGTACTTGTCGAAGAACCGCTCCGCGAGCTCGATCTCGTGCTGCCGGATCAGCAGGTACTTCCCGTACCGCTCGAGGAACGGCCGGCCGCCCCACGCGCCGATCGCGTAGGCGATCAGCGACCCGATCGTGTTCCCGATCGTCGCGAAGATCACGACGAGCCAGAACGACCACGGGTTGCCCGTCAGCGGCTCGATCTGGGTCGGATCCGAGACGAGGAACCCCGCGTAGGGGAGGATCAGCTCCGAGGGCAGCGGGATCATCGCCGACTCGATCGCCATCGCGATCATCACGCCGACGTACCCGAACGTCCCGTACAACGTGTTCAGGAACGGGATGACGATCTGGTCGATGAACGCGAGCACGGGCGGCCTCGTCAGGCGGGAAGGATCGGCAGCGCCGGCGGTCGGCACGGGTAGGACCGGGCGGAGGATATCTGACTATCCTGCGAACCGTGACCGACCCGAAGGGCCCCGTCCCGGCCGACCCGATCGTCCTGACGGGGGCCAACCTGTCGATCGCCGACGTCGAGGCGGTCGCCCGCCACCGCGCCGCCGTCGTCCTCGACGAGGCCGCGCGCGGCCGGATGCAGGAGTCGCGCGACCTGATCGACGGCCTCGTCGCCCGCGGCGAGGTCGTCTACGGCGTCACGACCGGGTTCGGCGACCTCGCGACGCAGTTCATCGCGCCGGCCGACGCGGAGCGGCTCCAGGAGAACCTCCTGATGAGCCATGCCGCCGGCGTCGGCGAGCCGCTGCCGCGCGAGATCGTTCGCGCGATGCTCCTGCTCCGGGCGAACACGCTCGCGCTCGGCCACTCCGGCTGCCGGCCGCTCCTCGTCGAACGGCTGCTCGATCTCCTCGCCCGGGATCTCCATCCCGTCGTCCCGGCCCAGGGCTCGGTCGGGGCGTCGGGCGACCTCGCGCCGCTCGCCCACCTGGCGCTGCCCCTGATCGGTCGGGGCCAGGTCGAGCTCCACGGCCACCACGTGCCGGCCCTGGTCGGGCTCCGCGAGGTCGGCCTCGAGCCGATCGTCCTCGGGGCGAAGGAGGGCCTCGCCCTCCTCAACGGGACCCAGCTGATGACCGCGATCGGGGCGCTCCTGCTCGCGGACGCGGATCGACTGACCCGTAGCGCGAGCGTGGCCGCCGCGATGTCCGTCGAGGCGCTCCTGGGCACCGACGTTGCCTTTGCGGCCGCCTATCAGCTCGCCCGGCCGCACCCCGGACAGATCGCGGTCGCGGCGGAGCTCCGGCACCTGCTCCGCGATTCGGGGTTCCAGGCCGGCCACAAGGCGTCGAGCCACAAGGTCCAGGACCCGTACTCGCTCCGCTGTGTCCCACAGGTCCACGGCGCGGTCCGCGACGCGCTCGACCACCTCCGACGGGTCCTCGACATCGAGATGAACAGCGCCACGGACAACCCGCTCGTGTTCCCCGAAGGCGGCGTTGCGGCCGAGGCTGCGGCGGCCACCGGCGGCGGCCGGGTGATCAGCGGCGGCAACTTCCACGGCGAGCCGATCGCCCTCGCCCTCGACTTCGCGAAGCTGGCGATCGCCGAGCTCGGGTCGATCAGCGAGCGGCGGACCGCGCTCCTCCTCGATTCGCGCCTGAACGGCGGCCTGCCGCCGTTCCTCGCTCCGGTCGAGCGGCCTCGATTCGGGACTGATGATCGCTCCAGTACACGGCGGCCGCGCTCGTCTCGGAGAACAAGGTCCTCGCCCATCCCGCCTCGGTCGACTCGATCCCGACGAGCGCGAACCAGGAGGATCACGTGTCGATGGGCCCGATCGCCGGGCGCCACGCCCGGACGGTCCTCGAGCACGTCGAGCGGATCGTCGCGATCGAGCTGCGAGTCGCCGCCGAGGCGATCGATCTCCGCCGCGGGCTCCTCGCGGACGAGACCGCGCCGTCGACCGCGGCGCCGGAGCCGGGGGCCGGCGTGGTCGATGCCCAGGCCCGGATCCGGGCCGTCGTCTCACCGCTCGACGGCGATCGCGAGCCCGGACCCGACTTCGCCGCGGTCACGCGGCTCGTCCACGACGGCGCGCTCGTCGACCTCGTCGACGGCGCAGACGGAGGGCCGCGGCCGTGACCGAGGTCCGGATCGTCGACGTCACCGATGATGCAATGTTCCGGCTGGTCCCTCCCTGCGCCGATCCCGGCTTCGACCATCGGACCTGCGACTACTGGGAGGACGCGGACCGCGGCTCGAAGGCGGCCCGCCTGTCCTGGCTGGAGGCGTCGCGACCGGCGGAGCCGTCGCGACCGGGCACGGTCGACAACCCCTTCGCCCCGGATCCCTCGGCGGGCTCGTTCAACCCGTTCGCGCCGACGGCGCGCTCGAGCGGTCCCGCGTTCAACCCGTTCGGCGAGGATGACGACGAGCCGGCCGACAACCCGTTCGCGCCGCGTCCGCCGGAGCGCCCGACCGTCGACCCGGGTGCCCCGCGCAAGCTCGGCCTCCTCGGTCGCGGGCTGGCGGTGTTCGGCAGCTACGCCAAGGTGCTGCTCGTCGACGACGTGGCCGCGGCGTACGTCCAGTTCGGCCCGCTCTCGGCGTACCCGCGGGCGCAGCGTCTCCGCGACCTGTACTCGCAGCTCCCGGACGCGCCGCTGCCGGCGGTGATCACCTGCATCGCGACCACGGCTGCGGCTCGCGGCGAGGGGTACGCGGCCGCGCTCGTCCAGGCAGTCTGCGACGACCTCGCCGGCCGTGGGTTCGCCGCGGTCGAGGCGTATCCGGAGCGAGACACCCGTCCGGACGCGACCAGCGCGGCGACGCCGGAGTTCTGGACGGCCGCGGGGTTCACGATCGTCGTCGACGACGACCGGTTTCCCGTCGCCCGGCGCGAGCTGGGCTGAGGCGGCGCCCCGGGCCGCGACGGAGCACGCGGCCGACGGTGTACCGTCCGCACGTCACGCCGCCCGCCGACCCCGACGCGAGGGAGACCGACCGATGGCCATGATCCAGGCGCTCGGCAACGTGAGCAAGGTTCGCGGCGCCTTGATCTTCGTCGAGGACGCCGAGGCCGAGCTCCTGTTCTACCGCGACGTCATCGGCCTGCGCCTCCTCTACCGGACGCGGTCGTTCATCCGGTTCGACGCCACGCAGGGGACGAGCCTCTCGCTGATCTCGGGCGGCACCGCGTCGAAGGAGCCGAAGGACTACCGGCTGGGCGGCGTCGTCCCGGAGCTGATCGTCGACAACCTCGAGCTCGCGATGCGACGGCTCGACGCGGCCGGGATCCGGCACGAGGAGGTCGTCGACACGGCCTACGGCTCGTTCTGCTTCCTGTGGGATCCCGAGGGCAATCCGCTCCAGTTCTACGAGTCGGCCTTCACGCGTCCGAACGTCGACGTCGAGCGGCTGCCCGGTTGAGGCTCGCCTCCCTGGCCGCGGCGCTTGTGATCGTCGTCGCGACGGTCGGCGCCTGCGGCTCGGTCAACCCGTCCCCATCGGGATCCCTGCCAGGGTCCGCGACACCGACGCCGACACCGACGAAGCCGTCCGCGCCCGGGCCGACGACCTCGCCCGACGCGAGCGCCTCACCCGCGGCCGCGGCCAGCGGCTCGGTCCTCGCCGACCCGACGCTGCTCGACATCGTGCCGGCGACCGCTGCCGGACTGGCCCTCACCTACGACCCGGACACGACCGCGACCGTCGCCGCCGACCCGGCTGTCGCCCGCGACGCCTCCGGGATCGCCGTGGGGCTCGCGATGCCGGCCGGGCTCGCGAGTCCCGAGGAGCTCGTGATCGTCAACGCCGTCCGGCTCCGGGACCCGTCGGCGGGTGACGACTGGTTCCGGACCTGGCGCGACACCTACGACACGGCGGCGTGCGAGCAGGCCGGCGGCGTCCAGGGCCACGCCGAGAGCCCGATCCAGGGTCGAACGGTCTACATCGGGTCCTGCACGAACGGGGTCTTCACCTACCACGTCCGGCTCGACGACGGCGCGGTGGTCGTCTCGCTGACCTCGATCGGCCCCAGCCGCCTTGGCGAGCGGTTGATGCGCCAGCTGCCCCACGCCTGACGACGACCCGGATCGCGGGCGAGGTCGCTACGATCGAACGATGACGAGTGGCCCGCGACCCGTCCGCGCGCCGCGCGGGACGGAGCTGACCTGCCGCGGCTGGCAACAGGAAGCCGCCCTCCGGATGCTGATGAACAACCTCGACCCGGAGGTCGCCGAGGATCCGGACGCGCTCGTCGTGTACGGCGGGACCGGTCGCGCCGCGCGGAGCTGGGACGCGTTCGACGCCATCGTCCGGGAGCTCCGGGCGCTCGCCGACGACGAGACGCTGCTCGTCCAGTCGGGCAAGCCGGTCGCGGTGTTCCGGACGCACGAATGGGCGCCGCGGGTCCTGATCGCGAACTCGAACCTCGTCGCGAAGTGGGCGACCTGGGAGATCTTCCGTGAGCTCGAGCGCCAGGGCCTGATGATGTACGGCCAGATGACGGCCGGCTCCTGGATCTACATCGGGACCCAGGGGATCCTGCAGGGCACGTACGAGACGTTCGCCGAGCTTGCCCGCCAGCACTTCGGCGGCTCGCTCGCGGGGCGGATCGTGCTCACGGCCGGGCTCGGCGGGATGGGCGGCGCCCAGCCGCTCGCGGTGACGATGAACGACGGGGTCTGTCTCGCGATCGAGGTCGACGAGTCGCGCGCGAGACGCCGTCTCGACATCGGCTACGTCGACCGCCTCTCGCCCGAGCCGGCCGAAGCCCTCGCCTGGGCGCGCGATGCCGCGACCGCCGGACGGGCCGAGTCGATCGCCCTCGTCGGCAACGCCGCCGAGATCCTGCCGGCCTGGGCCCGGGCGGGCGAGCCGTTCGACGTGGTGACCGACCAGACGTCGGCCCACGACGCCCTGGCCGGGTACGTGCCGGCCGAGATCTCCCTCGCCGACGCGGCGACCCTCCGCCGGAGCCAGCCCGACGAGTACGTCCGTCGCTCGATGGCGGCGATGGCGGATCACGTCCGGGCGATGCTCGCGTTCCAGGAGCGCGGCGCGGTCGTGTTCGACTACGGCAACAACCTCCGTGCCCAGGCCGAGGCGGCCGGTGTCCCGAACGCCTTCGACTACCCGGGCTTCGTCCCGGCCTTCATCCGGCCCCAGTTCTGCGAGGGCCGCGGACCGTTCCGGTGGGTCGCGCTGAGCGGCGATCCGGCGGACATCGCACGGACCGACCGGGCGATCCTCGAGCTGTTCCCCGACGACCGCGGTCTCCGCCGGTGGCTGTCGATGGCCGCCGAGAAGGTCCCGTTCCAGGGGCTGCCCGCCCGGATCTGCTGGCTCGGCTACGGGGAGCGAGCCCGCGCCGGCCTCGAGTTCAACCGGCTCGTCGCCAGCGGCGAGCTCAGTGCCCCGATCGTCATCGGCCGCGATCATCTCGACGCGGGCTCGGTCGCCTCACCGAACCGCGAGACGGAGGCGATGGCCGACGGCTCGGACGCAGTCGCCGACTGGCCCCTCCTCAACGCCCTCGTGAACACCGCGGCCGGCGCCACATGGGTGAGCATCCACCACGGGGGCGGCGTCGGGATCGGCTACAGCCAGCACGCCGGGATGGTCGTCGTCGCCGACGGCACGGACCTCGCCGCCCGGAAGCTCGAGCGGGTGCTGACCACCGATCCCGGGATGGGCGTCGTCCGCCACGTCGACGCGGGCTACGAGCGCGCGGTGGAAGTCGCCCGCGAGCGAGGCGTCCGGATCCCGATGCTCGACTAGCGGGTGTCGAACGCAGTCGCGCGCTGTCGAGCTAGGCGGATGCTGCGGCGACGTCCGCGGGCTCGCCGGTCGGGATCGTCACGATCGAGCGGACCTTCGAGAACAGCACCGGCAGGAAGGTGAACAGGGAGAGGATCGCCGAGATCCAGATCGTGGTCTCGACGCCGACGATCTCCGAGAGCGCCGCGCCGATCACCGACCCGATCGGGATCGTGCCCCAGACGAGGAACCGCATCGTCGCGTTCATCCGGCCGAGGAAGTGCTCCGGGGTGATCGCCTGGCGAAGGCTGATTTGCGAGATGTTGTAGACGACGTTGCTGATGCTGGTGAGGAAGAACGCGATCGCCAGCAGCGAGAAGGCCGGCCCCTGCGTCGCGAGGGGGACGAGCAGGCCGATCGGCCCGGACACGAAGGCCGACACGATGATCGTTCGCCCGATCCCGAGCCGCGCCTGGACGCGACCGACGATGATTGCCCCGACGAGAATGCCCGCCCCGCCGAGGCCGCCGATCGCCCCGACGGCCGTCGGTGACAGCTCGAGGACCTTGTACACGTAGACCGGGAAGATCGCGAACCCGATGTTGCCGAAGAGGTTCGAGGTCGCGGTCGTCGCGGCGATGTGGCCGAGATACTCGTGGCGGGTGATGTACCGGAGCCCGTCCATGATCTGCCGGCGCATCCCGCCCTCCGGCGTCGCGGGGTCCCTGGGGACGGCGGCCTCCGCCTCGATCGTTCCCTCGGTGACCGGGTTCGTGCCCGCATCCGCGGCGACCGCCGCCAGGGGATCCTGGGTGGCGACCGTTCGCTTGCCGCCGCCGACGCGCTCCCGGATCGACAGGATCAGGGCCGCCGAGCCGAGATAGCTCAGGGCGTCGATGAGCACGGCGATCGGGGCGGTCAGCAGGGCGACGAGCCCGCCGCCGAGCGGCTGGCCGAGGATCGCGGCCGCCGACTGGCTGACCTGGAGCTTCGAGTTGCCCTCGACGAGCTCGTCGCGATCGAGGATCGTCGGCAGGTACGACTGGTCGGCGACGTCGAAGAAGACCGTCATCAGGCCGTTCACGAAGCCGACGACGTAGAGCTGCCAGATCGTCAGGACGCCGAAGGCCCACGCGATCGGGATCGAGATCAGCATCAACGCCCGACCGAGGTCGCCGATCACGAGGATCCGCTTCTTCGGGAAGCGGTCGACCCAGACGCCGGCCGGCAGCGTGAAGAGCAGGAACGGCAGGAACTCGATCGTCGTCAGGAGGCCGACCTCGCCCGGGGAGGCCTCGAGCAGGACCGCCGCGATGAACGGGATCGCGATCTGGCTGACCTGCGTGCCGACGAGCGAAACGGTCGCCGCGGTCCACAGCCGGGCGAAGTTCGGGTGGTGGAACAGGCTGCGCCGGGGGGCGGTCGACGTGGCCAATCGGCACCTCGAGCGGTGGAGGAACACGCGGAGCCGTTAGTCTACGATCTAACACGCGTTAGTCAACTTCCGCTCGCCCGACACCGCCGGGAGCCCGGCGGACGCGCCGCCGCGCCGCGTGTCGGCCCGCCAGTCGTGGCAGGATGGCCCCGATGTCCGTCCCCCCCGATCGATTGATCGAGTCCGTCCCGAACGTCTCCGAGGGCCGCCGGCTCGACGTCGTCGAGCGCCTGGCCGGGGCGATCGTCGGCGTGCCGGGCGTCCATCTCCTCGACCGGACGAGCGACGCGAGTCACAACCGGTCGGTGTTCACGGTGGCGGGACCGGCCGGACCCGTGTCCGACGCGCTCGAGGCGTTCGTCGCCGTCGCCGTGCGCGAGATCGACATGGACGAGCACGCGGGCGAGCACCCACGGATCGGTGCGGTCGACGTCGTCCCGTTCGTGCCGTTGGGCGACACGACGATGGACGAGGCCGTCGAGGTCGCCCGGGCGTGGGCGGCCCGCGTCGCGGATCGGTTCGACCTCCCCGTCTACCTCTACGCCCAGGCCGCTCGTCGATCGGATCGGGTGAAGCTCGCCGACGTCCGGCGCGGCCAGTACGAAGGCCTGAAGGCCGAGATCGGCCAGCACGGTCGCGAACCGGATCTCGGGCCGCCGCGGATGCACCCGTCGGCCGGCGCGATGGCGGTCGGGGCGCGTCCGTTCCTGATCGCCTGGAACGTCAACCTCGACTCGCCCGACGTCGAGTTCGCGAAGCGCATCGCCCGCCGAATCCGCGAGTCCGGTGGCGGCCTCCCGAAGGTTCAGGCGAACGGGTTCGCGATCGAGGAGGGGGACCGCGGCGACCCGCTGCCGACGCGGGCGCAGGTCTCGATGAACATCCTCGACTTCCGGGTCACGCCGCTCTGGCGGGTCTGGGAGACGGTTCGCGCCGAGGCCGCCGAGGACGGGATCGAGCTGCACGAGTCCGAGCTGATCGGGCTGGCGCCACTGGCGGCGTTCCTCGACGTCGCCGACCATGTCGAATCGCCGGCGGACGCGCCGGTCGAAGAGCGGCTGGCGGCCGCAGCGGCGTTCCTTCACCTCCGCGACTTCAGCCCGCTCCAGGCGCTCGAGCTGCGGCTCGAACAGGCCACGACCAGCAACACGCGGGGGCCATGAGCCTCCGCCTCATCGCCGGGGGACTCGACCAGGAGGGCCTGCCAGGGCTCCTGGTCATCGGCGCACGAGAAGTCGTCACGATGGCCGGCGGGCCCCGGATGGGCGCGGGCCAGGGCGAGGTCGACCGGCGTGAGGCGGTCACGCCCTCGGGCGGGGCCGCGGCCGGCGACGACGAGGTTCGCAGCGATCCGGTCGTCGCCGTCTGGGAGGGCCGGGTCCTTGGCGTCGGCGGAGAGGCCGAGCTGCGATCCCTCCTCGAGGCCGAGGGCTACCCGCTCGACCAGTTCGCCATCCTGGACGCTCGCGGCGGGACGGTGACGCCGGGCCTCGTCGACCCCCACACCCATCTGGTCTTCGCCGGCAGCCGGGAAGGCGAGCTGGAGCTCCGCCAGCAGGGCGTGGACTACCTCGAGATCCTGGACGCGGGTGGCGGAATTCTGTCCACCGTCGCCGCAACGCGGGCCGCGTCGGCCGAGGACCTCGCGGCCCACGGCCGGCGGTGGCTCGACGAGATGCTCGGCCACGGCGTGACGACTGTCGAGGCGAAGTCGGGCTACGGGCTCGACCTGCCAACCGAGCTGCGGCTGATCGAGGTGGCCTATCAGCTCGGGGACGAGGGCCCCATCGAGGTGGTGCCCACGTGGCTGGGCGCGCATGCCGTGCCGCCGGAGCTCCGCGGCCGGCCGAATGCCACCGAGACGTACGTCCGGCGCATCCTGTCCGAGCAGCTCCCCGGCGTCGCCGCCCAGGGTCGCGCGGTCGCCGCCGACGTGTTCTGCGAGGAGGGCGTCTTCAGCGTCGACCAGTCGCGCCGGATCCTCGAGGCGGCGGCGGCCTACGGGATGCGTCCGCGGCTCCATGCCGACGAGCTGGCACCGAGTGGTGGCGCGGAGCTCGCCGCCGAGATCGGGGCGACGAGTGCCGATCACCTCGCGACGCCGTCATACGCGGGGATCGATGCGCTCGCCGACGCGGCTGCCGACGGCCGGCCGGTCGTCGCGACCCTCCTGCCCGCGACGACGTGGTTCCTGATGAAGGACCACCACGCCCCGGCCCGGACGTTCATCGACCGAGGCGTCCCGGTCGCGATCGGGACCGACTTCAACCCGGGAACGTCACCGACGCCGAGCCTGCCGCTTGCGATGACCGCGGCCTGTCTCAACCTCCGGATGACCCCCGACGAGGTCCTCGCCGCCGTCACGATCAACGCCGCACTGGCGCTTGGAATGGCCGACGAGATCGGGTCGCTCGAGGGTGGCAAGCAGGCCGACCTCGTCGTCTGGAACGTGCCGACGTCGCGCCAGATCCCCTACTGGCCCGCCGCCGACCTCGTCCGGACAGTGGTGAAGCGTGGCCGGGTCGTCCTCGACCGGAGCGGCCCGGCGCTCGCGGGCGGCGGCTAGACCTTCCCGCGCGACTCGAGCAGGACGGTCGTGGTCTCGGCGGGCAGACCGGAGATCGTCACCGACAGCTTGGGCTGGACCGCCGGCTCGCCGCCCATCTCGTGGAGGAACGTGGCGAGCGCGTCCCGGGTCTCCGCCGACTCGTCGTCGAGGGGCATCGGGACGACGATCTTCGGGTCGAGCTGGGCAATGAGCTCCGCCGCCTTCTGCGGCGAGAGGGAGCCCCCGACGGGGACGCAGGCGATGTCGATCGGCCCGATGTCGCTGAGCTTCTCCTCGGTCAGGAGATGGCCGATCTCGCCGAGGTGGATCGTGTGCATCTGGTCGAGCTCGACGACGAACGCCGTCTGCTTGCCACGTTCGGCGCCCTTGGCGTCGTCGCGGTACGTGCGAACGCCGGTCACGAGCACGTCGCGGACCTCGTACTCGCCCGGGCCGTCGAGGACGAACGCCTCGTCGAGCGACGACGGCAGCAGGGTCGAGCCGTCACGCGACCGACGGCCCTTCGCCTTCGGCAGGGGCCGGTCGTCGGGGTGGGAGAACGTCACGATCTCGCCGGTGATCCCCCGCCCGGTCGGTCCGACGACGGTCTGATAGGGATCGGCAACGACCACGGCATCGCGACCACGAAGGCGGACGCAGGTCCGCCCGTACCACGTCAATTCCATGCCGGCGATTCTGTCATAGCCGGCTGGCCGGCGAATCACCCGGGCGCTGAGCGCGCATCCGCCGTCCCGAGGCCGCGCGCGCGCCGCCGCCGTCCCGCGGCCAACCGAGCGCCGCCGCCGTCCCGCGCCCACCCGCACGCCGCCCGCGCGCCGCCCGCGAAGATCTGTCATCCGGCCGCCACCCGGTCGTTGGTCACCGCTCGCGCGGCCGCCTCGACCCTCGCCACGCACGAACCCTGGTTCAAGGCCCGTCATCCGGCCGCCACACAGCCGTTTGACAGCAACTCCGTGACCAACGCCCGCGTGGTGGTGATTCGACAGAAACCGCGGGACGCCGCCCGCGAAGATCTGTCATCCGGCCGCCACCCGGTCGTTGGTCACCGCTCGCGCGGCCGCCTCGACCCTCGCCACGCACGAACCCTGGTTCAAGGCCCGTCATCCGGCCGCCACACAGCCGTTTGACAGCAACTCCGTGACCAACGCCCGCGTGGTGGTCATTCGACAGAAACCGCGGGGCGGAGGGTGCCCGGCGGTGCGAACGGCGTTGGTCAAGGATGGCGACGCCGCCAACGCTGTCCGCGTCGTTCAGGCGCGACAGCCGAGGTCTGGGACAGCTCCCGGGAACGAAAGAGCGGGGGCGCCTGCCCAATCGGCGCCCCCGCTCGGAGGGAGGGAGGATGGAACCCTGAGGGTTCGGTCCGAAGAGAACAATGAACCGGACGCGTTCAACGACAACCGGCATATCCATTAAGAAAGCGACACGGAATCCCGGACCTCCGGCCCATCAATGCGGCCCGGATCACATGCAACAATCCCGCCGAAATGTCACCCACCGTCCCGGGTCGCTCCGCAAGGCCGCGACCCCGCAGGATCTCCCTGCTTCCCACCCTCGCCCTCGCCGTGCTGCTGGTCGGCTGCGGCTCCACGACCGGGACGCCCGCGCCGTCCGCTCTGCCGAGCGCCGCGGCGCCGACGCCGACCGCGCACGCGCCGTCCACGGCCCCGTCGCCGCAGGGATCGACCGACCTCGCGAAGGTCTACACCGACATCAACGCCCAGGTTCGGTCGATCCGGGGCCTCGACGAGAAGCAGCCCGTCGAGCCGACGATCGTCAGCCCCGACGAGATGGCGACGATCCTGCGAAAGGCAAACGAGACGGACACCCCGCCCGCGCTGCTCTCGGCCTACGAGCGCCTCTATCACGCGATGGGTGTCCTGCCGAAGGAATCGAAGCTCGCGGACGTCTTCCAGGATCTCCTCGAGAGCCAGGTCGGTGGGCTGTACTCGCCCGCGGACAAGAAGCTGTACGTGGTCTCCAAGGGCGGTGGCGTCGGTCCACTGGAGAAGTTCCTGTACTCGCACGAGTACACGCACGCCCTCCAGGACCAGAACTTCGACCTCCAGAAGTTCCAGCCCGAGTCGCTCCAGGACCAGTCCGACGAGCAGCTCGCTCGACAGTCGCTCGTCGAAGGCGATGCCTACGTCACGATGACCTACTGGCTCCAGAAGAACAGCTCGCCGGGCGACATGGCCGCGGTCTTCGCCGGCAGCAATGACCCGACCGCCCAGCAGGCGCTGTCCCGGATCCCGCCGATCGTCGCGTCGCAGATCCTGTTCTCCGCCCTCCAGGGAACCGTCTGGGTCCTTGGGCTCCAGACGCAGGGCGGCTACGAGGCGGTCAACGCGGCGTTCGCCGACCCGCCCAAGTCGACCGAGCAGATCCTGCACCCCGACAAGTGGGCCAGCCGCGAGGCGCCGATCGACGTCAAGCTGCCGGCCAACCTCGCGTCGAAGCTCGGCACAGGCTGGTCGGTCGGTCTCGAGGACACGTTCGGAGAGCATCAGCTCGGGGTCTGGATCTCGGGCGAGGTGCCGAGCGCGGGCCTGCCGAAGGATCCGCCGGCCGCGGCCGCGGGCTGGGGTGGGGATCGGCTCATGCTGCTCGACGGTCCGAACGGGGCCTGGGCCCTGGTCCTGAAGACCGAGTGGGACACGGCCGCCGACGCTGCCGAGTTCGAGACGGCGATCGCTCCACGCGTGGCCGAAGCGGCCGGGCCAGGTCACGTGCTGCCCGGCGAGGGCGGCAAGGTGCGCTGGGTGGTCATCGGCTCGGACGACGCGACGCTGGCGAAGACCGCGAACGTCCTCGGTCTGGCCGGCTAGCCGGCGCTCGCGGAACCGGCGGGCCGAGCGGGCCGGACGGCCCGCTCCTACATCGACTCGGGCGCGCTGATCCCGAGAAGCCCGAGTGCGTTCGCGAGGGTGGTCATCGCCGCCGTCACGAGCGCGAGCCGGGCGGTCGAGACGTCCGGGTGGTCCTCGTCGACGACCCGGGCATCGCGGTAGAACGCGTGGAACTGCGTCGCGAGCTCGGTCGCGTAGGCGGTCACACCGTGGGTCTCCTCGGACGTCGCGGCATCCTCGACGACCTCGGGGAAGCGGACGATCGCCCGGGCCAGGGCCGCCTCCGGGGCACCGGCGAGATGGCCCTCGACCGTGGCGGCAGGCCGCAACCCGGCCGTGGCCGCCTTCCGGAGGATCGATGCGATCCGGGCGTGGGCGTACTGGACGTAGTAGACGGGGTTGTCTGCCGACTGCTTCTTCGCGAGCTCGATGTCGAAGTCGATCTCGGTGGTCGCGGCACGTGAGGCGAAGAACCAGCGGGCCGCGTCGACGCCGACCTCGGCGAGGAGCTCGTCGAGGGTGACGAACTCTCCGGCCCGCTTGCTCATCGAGACCTCGACGCCGTTGCGGACGAACCGGACCCACGCGTAGAGGAGCACCTGGACGGCCTCGCGGTCGTAGCCCATCGCCTCGGCGGCATTCCGGAGCCGGGCCACCGTCCCGTGGTGGTCGGCGCCCCAGATGTAGATCACGTGGTCGAAGCCGCGGCTGAACTTCTCGCTGACGTAGCCAATGTCAGCCGCGAAGTACGTCGGCTGGCCGTTCGAGCGGATAATCACCCGGTCCTTGTCGTCGCCGAACGCAGTCGAGCGGAACCACAGCGCACCGTCTGCCTCGTACACATGGCCGCCGGCACGGAGGCGCTCGACGGCCCGCTCGACCCAGCCCTCGTCGTGCAGCGAACCCTCGCTCTTCCAGACGTCGAAATGGACGCCGAGGCGGTCGAGGCTCGCCTCGATCGACGCCCGAACTCGGGCCGCCGCCCACCGCCCCAGGACCGCTGCGGCGTCGGCGCCGTCGGCGGTCGCTCCCGCCCAGACATCGTCGGGGATCGATGCCGCCAGCTCCGCGACGTACTCGCCGTGATAGCCGTCCTCGGGGACCGGCTCGCCGCTGCGCACGGCGAACACCGAAGCTCCGAGCTTGTCGATCTGGCCACCGGAATCGTTGAAGTAATACTCGCGCGTCACCCGCTGGCCGCCGGCCTCGAGCACCCGGCAGAGGAGATCGCCCACGAACGCGCCGCGCGCGTTGCCGATCGTCAGCGGGCCGGTCGGATTGGCCGACACGAACTCGACGTCGACGGAGCGCGGGCGAACCGGAGCCACGCGGCCCCACGTCGCGGGCGACACGAGGATCGGATCGATCGCCGCGGCGAGGACGGCGTCGGAGAGCCGGACGTTGACGAAGCCGGGCGCGGCCACGGTCGCCTCCGCGATCGGGCTCGCGGGATCCCTCGCCGTCGTCACCAGGTGCTCGACGAGCGCCGTCGCGATCGCGAGCGGCGGGCGGCGGAGCGGCCGGGCGAGCTTCATCGCCAGGTTCGTCGCAAGATCGCCATGCTCGGCCTTCGTCGGGCGGTCGACCTCGATCACGGTCCGCCGCCCCTCCGGCGGGTGTCCGGGCAGGTCACCGGCGGCCTCCGCGGCCGCCCATGCGACGTCGATCGCGTCGCGCACGCGGTCGCGGACCGTCACGGGATGGGGTCCGGACGATCCCGATGCGCTCGGACCGCCGGGCAGGTCGACGCTCGTCATGGGCGGCCAATGCTACCCGTCGTGGGCGGGATCGGCGCGACCGCCTGCCAGGCGATCCGGATGGCCGGTGGAGGCCGATTCGAGGGCGTTTCGGGGCCGTCGCGACACCAATTGTGTCGGAACATTGACGTGGCGTCCGCGCACCACGTGCGCTAGGATCTGGCCGCTCCGTCACAACGGCCGCGTCGATGGGTCCTGCCCAACAGGGGAACCATTCGTCCTGGTCGGTCCTACCCGGACGGTGACGCCCGGCACCGGTTCGCTGCATCGTTTATTTGCGGACCGGTGGGGTTCGGTGCCAATGGGTTCAGCCAATGGTACTGGACGGGTCCTGTTCTTATCCGGCACGATCGCGACGCCGCTTGGGACGGCTCCCGCGTCATCGGGATCGGCCACATCTTCATAGCTCGGGGACCTCGATGAACCGTCACGCCTCTGCACGCCGTCGACACGGCGGCATTCTCCGCATGGCCGGATGGCTTGCGACAGGATCGATGATCGCTGTCGCGGCCCTGGCCCCGGCTTCGGCCTCGGCCGCCACCAACTGGGCGACCGTCACGGGCTACGCCCAGGGCGGCCCGGACAACAACCACCCGGACACCTGGGGCAGCGACTGCTCGCAGATCGCCGGCGACGCCGGCGACACCTTCACGTTGTCGCACGACTACGACCTGGTGATCGTCAAGGCCGGGTCGGACCAATCGGCGCCTGGCCACGTCAACACCCTGTTCGCGAACGCCAGCGCCGGCGAGACGGTCTGGGCGGACAGCAACGGCAGCGGCGTCTTCGACGCTGGCGACAAGGGCATCAGCCACGTCATCGCCTGCAATGGCGGCGACGAGGAGACCTCGTCCCCGAGCGATTCCACAGAGCCGAGTGAGTCGACCGAGCCGAGCGAGTCGACCGAGCCGAGCGAGAGCACGGAGCCGTCGGAGTCGACCGAGCCGAGCGAGAGCACGGAGCCGTCGGAGTCGACAGAGCCGAGCGAGAGCACCGAGCCGAGCGAGAGCACGGAGCCGACCGAGTCCACCCAGCCGAGCGACGACGTCGAGGCGACCCAGCACACCGGTCCCTCGGACACGCCGACGACCGAGGTCCACGGCATCGTTGGCACGCCGCCCGCAGTGACGCCGCCTCCGACCGATACCCTCGGCAGCACGTCCGCTCCGTCGAGCGACGGCTGGCGCATCGTCCTGGTCGCCATCGCGGCCACCCTGCTCCTGGCGCTCGTCGTCCCGAGCCCGAAGCGAAGCAACAAGCGGCGTTAGCCGCACACCAACCGGCAACCCGGGACCGGGGCGCAGGATCTGCGCCCCGGTCGCTTCATGTCCGGGTCAGGTCGATCGAGTCGCCCGGCTCGACGAGCCGGACCGTCGCCGCGGTCGCCGCCTGGACGACGGCGACAGCAGCCGCGCCGTCGAACCCCATCTGGAGGTGGGTCAGGAGGACCCTGCCGGGACCTGCCGACCGGACGAGGTCCGCGATCGCCGGCGCGTCGAGGTGGGTCACGTCCGGCGGGACCGGCCCGACCCCGAATGACACCTCGACGAGCAGCGTGTCGCCGGGTCGCAGGAGGGGCGCGAGATCGCTCGCCCGGCCGCAGTCGCCCGAGTAGACGATCCCGGGTCCGCCGTCCTTCGGCCCGAGCCGGACGGCGTGGCTGTCGTCGGTGTGCGTGACCCGACGGGCCTCGAGACGCAGGTCGCCGATCGCCACCGGGTCCGCGCAGTAGGGCTCGACATCCAGTGCCTGCGCCGTGAACCCGGGCTGGGCGTGCAGGGCGTCAATCCGGTCAACCAGCCCATCGGGCGCGATGACCCGCACCCGACGCCCGGGTCGGAACTGGTAGGCGAGGTAGTGACGCAGCGGGACGAGGTCGATGAAGTGGTCGGGGTGGAGATGGCTGACCACGACCGCGTCGAGGGCGCTGGGCTCGATCGCGGCGGCCAGCCGCGGAAACGATCCCTGGCCGAGGTCGAGCAGGACTGAGGCGCCGGCCGTCCGGACGAGGTAGGACGCACCGGACGCCCCGGGCCGGGACGTGTAAGCGGGCCCGGCGCCGAGGACGGCGAGCTCGAACCGAGAGGGCTGGGCGGTCATGGCCGGGAGGGTACGCGAGGGCGGGCATCGCCGTGGACCGTTCGCGCGCTGCGCCCCGGCTGGACCGCCGGCCGGCTAGTGGCCGTTGGCCCCCGACGTGTTCTTCGGCTTGTGCGTCCTGCCGGGATCCACGCTCGGCTCGCTCGCCGGGTCGGACGTCCCGGCGCCATTGCCGTTGCCGGGGTTGCCGTTGCCGGGGTTGCCGTTGCCGGGGTTGCCGTTGCCGGGGTTGCCGTTGCCGGGGTTGCCGTTGCCGGGGTTGCCGTTGCCGGGGCTGCCGTTGCCGGCGCCCGGTGGAGTGGCGGTCACGGGAGGTCCGCCGGGACCGTTCCCGTTCGCGTTGCCGTTCCCGCCGGGACCGTTCCCGTTCGCGTTGCCGTTCCCGCCGGGACCGTTCCCGTTCGCGTTGCCGGGGCCGTTGGCCCTGGGGTTCTTCAGCGTGAGGATGACCGCAGCGTTCTGGTCGATCGCCCGTTGCAGGTTCCGTTGGATCGCGCTCGCGGCGGTGTCATTGCCCTTGGCGGCGAGATTCGTGGCGACCGCTGCCAGGACCGCCTGATGATGCGAGAGCGCCTCCTCGACGCGGGCCTGGAGCGCCGTGTCGGCAGCGCTGCTCGCCGTCGCGTCCTGGGCGACCACGGCATACGCGTCCAGAGCCGCCGCCACCGCGCCCATGTCGCTACGGGTCGCGGCGGACAGCACCTCGCCGACCCGGGTGTCGAGTCGTTGCAGGTCCGCTTCGATGCGCGGCCCACCCACCGCGGGTAGCGTCGCGGTCTCGATCCAGAGCCGGGTCGGATAGAGCGGTCCGCCCGCCTGGGCCGCGGCGATCGACCCGACGCCGATGGCCAGCCAGGCAGTCGCGGCGACGAACGGCATGATCAGCCGGCGAGCCGGCGATCGCCGCTGGGTCGCGATCGCGGGCGCGATATGGACCGCGATCCGGGCGGCCTCGCCGTGGAGTCGCGCCTCGCGCATGACCCGGGCGCGGATCCGTGCTGCGGCCTGCGGGTCCGGGCCGAGGCGCGCACGCGCGAACGCGTCGAGGCGGCGTTCGAGCTCGATCCCCCCGGCATCCATGGCCTGCATGTCGTCATCCATCCGTTGTGGTCATCCGATGCGGGTCGGCGCCATCGACCGGTTCGGTCGGTGTGGGTCCGTCGATCCCGAGTTCCCGTCGGAGCGCCGCGATCGCCCGGAACTGCAACCCCCGGACGGTGCCTTCCTGCTTGCCCATCGCCGCCGCCGCCTCCCGGGCCGAGAGCCCGGCGAAGAAGCGCAGCTCGATTGCCTCTCGCTGCTCGTCCGTCAGGCTCGCGAGCGCCGTTCCGACGGCGTCCAGCTCCTGGCGCACGACCGCGATCTCGTCCGGGCCGGCCTCCCCGTGGGCCCACTCCAGCACGGCAGCCAGGTCGGCGTGCTCGTGTCGGGTCCGGACGTGATCGATGACTGCATTCCTGGCCAGCCGGAAGAGCCAGCCCCCGAAGGGAACGCCGCGCGCTTCGTAGCGTGGCAGCGCCTCCAGGGCCTTGACGAAGACGTGCTGCGTCAGGTCCTCCGCGTCCGACGGGCGCTGGACGCGGCTGGCGATGAAGCGATAGACCGGATCGTGGTAGTGATCGAAGATCATCCCGAATGCCCAGGTGTCCCCGTCCCGGGCATCGGCCACGAGGCGCTCGATTGCCGCGTCGTCGATGGTCATAACGACGGAATGCCCTGCCTCGTTAGGTCTGCTGCGACGAGCGCCCCTCCACGCGGAACCGGTCCGGCAGGGTGACGGGCGCCCCGGTCGCCCCGCGATGTACGGCAAGCTCGCTGTACCCGGCGGCGGCGACGACACCATACCCCGCCTCCAGGCCACCGGTGAAGGCCCCGCTCCGGTGCGCATCCGATCCGGTGGAAACGGCGGTGCCTCCGAGCACCCGGTAGCGCTCGACGATCGGTCTCGCGGGGTACGTCTCGCCGGCCGGCTGGCGGAGCCCGCTCGTGTTCACCTCGAGGGCGGTGCCGGTCTCGACCAGGGCGAGGAGCAGCGGCTCGTACAGCTCCGGGGCCGCGGCGAGCTCCGCCGGTGTGACGAACGGGACCAGATACCGCTTCACGAAGTCGAGATGGCCGATCGTGTCGAACAGGCCGGATCGGATCGCGGCGAGGACCTCGTCGAAGTACGGGGCCACGATCGCTCCCAGCGGCCGGCCGGCGGTCCAGGACGCGACCCGCGACACGTGGAACGGCGAGTCGGCGTAGACGTGGACGCTGCCGATCACGAAGTCGTAGGCGTGACGAGCGAGGTGGTCGCGGATGTCCGCCTCGTGCGCTCGGTCGTAGGTGACCTCCACACCGAAGCGGATCGTGACGCCTCGATCCGCCCAGCGCTCCGCGGCGCCACGGACGACCCGCTGCCGTTCCTCGTACGACGTGAAGGCGTATGCGGGCGCGTCCGGGACGAAGTCGACATGGTCGGTGATCGCGATCTCGGCGATTCGCCGCTCGACGGCCTGGGCCGCGTAGTCGTCGATCGGGACGTTGCTGTCGGGCGAGAGGTTCGTGTGGAGATGGCCGTCGAACGGGAGGTCGGTGGCCTGCGGCGCTTGGTCCGTGCCCCCCGGGTCCGATGTCGCCTCGCTCACCCGGCGATCAGGCCGAGCTCGCGACCGACGGTCGCGAACGCCTCCAGGGCCCGGTCGAGCTGGGTCTCGACATGGGCAGCGGTGACGATCGTGCGGATCCGCGCCTTGTCGATCGCGACCGTCGGGAAGACGACCGGCTGGGCGAAGACGCCCTCCTCGAAAAGCCGCTGGCTGAACCGGCCGGCGGTGTCGGCGTCGCCCATCATCACCGGGGTGATCGGCGTCTCGGACCGGCCCGTGTCGAAGCCGAGCCGGGCCAGCTCCGCCTTGAACCGCTTCGTGTTGGCCCAGAGCCGCTCGAGCAGCTCCGGCTCCTCCTGCATGACCCGGATCGCCTCGCGGCACGCCGCGGCGACCGCCGGCGGGTGGGATGTCGAGAAGAGGAACGGGCGCGCCCGCTGCACGAGGATGTCGCGGAGATCCTGCGACCCGGCGACATAGCCGCCGAGCACTCCGACCGCCTTGCTCAGGGTCCCGACCTGGATCGCGACCCGGCCGTGGAGACCGAAGTGGTCGACCGAGCCGCGGCCGTCCCGGCCGAGCACGCCCGACGCGTGGGCGTCGTCGACGAAGACCGCGGCGTTGGCCGACTCGGCCGCCTCGACGATGCCCGGCAGCGGAGCGATGTCGCCGTCCATGCTGAAGACGCCGTCGGTGACGACGAGGATCAGGCGGTAGGGCAGGCCCGTGCCTTCGCGGCCGTTCTCGACGGCATCGTCGAGGATCGCCCGCAGCCCGTCGACGTCGGCATGCTTGTAGATCTTCCGGGGGGCCCTGGACAGGCGCATCCCGTCGATGATCGAGGCGTGGTTGAGCTCATCGCTGACGATCAGGTCCTGCTCGCCGGTGATCGTCGGGATCACGCCGGTGTTCGCCGTGAAGCCCGACTGGAAGGTCAGGGTCGCCTCGGTGCCCTTGAACGCCGCGAGGTCGCGCTCGAGGTCCTCGTGGAGGGTCATCGTCCCGGCGATCGTCCGGACCGCGCCGGATCCCGCCCCGAAGTCCCGCACGGCCTGGAGCGCCGCTTCGCGGAGGCGCGGGTGGTGGGTCAGCCCGAGATAGTCGTTCGAGGAGAGGCTGATCAGGCGGCGCTCGTCGACCGAGACGATCGGACCCTGGGCGGATGACATGACCCGCAACGGCCGGTAGAGGTGCCGGTTGCGGAGGTCCGCCAGCTCTTCGCCGAGGAAGGCCAGCGGGTCGGGTCGGATGTTGGCGGTCATGCCGTCATTCTCCCCAGTCCATGAGCACCTTGCCCGAGTCTCCGGTCCGCGCCGCCGCGAACGCCGCCTCGTGCTCGCGGTACGAGAACCGGTGGGTGATCACCGGGCGGATGTCGAGCCCGGACTGGAGCATGACGGACATCTTGTACCAGGTCTCGTACATCTCTCGGCCGTAGATTCCCTTCAGGGTCAGCTGGTTGAAGACGACCTGGCTGACGTCGATCGGGATCTCCTCGGTCGGGATCCCCAGGATCGCCATCCCGCCGCCGTGCGCCATGTTCCCGAGGGCGTCCCGGAGCGCCGACGCATTGCCGGACATCTCGAGGACGACGTCGAAGCCCTCGACCATCCCGATCTCGTCCTGGACGTCCCGGAGGCTCCGGCCCGTCGGGTCGACGACGTGGGTCGCACCCATTCGGAGGGCAAGCGCTCGACGGACCGCGTTCGGCTCGCTGACGACGACGTACCGGGCACCCGCGTGGCGGGCGACGGCCGCCGCCATCAGCCCGATCGGACCGGCCCCGACCACGAGGACGTCCTCGCCGAGGACCGGAAAGGTCAGCGCCGTGTGGACCGCGTTGCCGAACGGGTCGAAGATCGCGGCGACCTCCTCGTCGATGCCCGGCCAGTGGTGCCAGACGTTCGTGACGGGCAGGACGACCTGCTCGGCGAACGCGCCGTCGCGGTTGACGCCGAGACCCACGGTGTTGGCGCAGAGGTTGTAGCGGCCCGCCCGGCAGTGCCGGCACCGGCCGCAGACCACATGGCCCTCGCCGCTGACGATGTCGCCCGGCTGGAGGTCGTGGACGTTCGAGCCGATCTCGAGGACCTCGCCGACGAACTCATGGCCGACCACGAGGGGTGGGCGGATCGTCCGGGCGGCCCACGCATCCCACGAGTCGATGTGGAGATCCGTCCCGCAGATCCCGGTTCGCCGGACGCGGATCCGAACGTCGTCGATCCCCATGGGTGGTTCCGGGACGTCGACGAGCTCCAGGCCGGGGCCGGCCGATTGCTTGACGAGGGCACGCATCACGACGCCAGTGTGCCCGCTCTCCGGGCGCCTCGCCCGGAGCGACGTCGATCAAGCTGGGCGCCGGGAGCCTCGCCTGGGGGCGCGTCGATCAGCTGGGCGCCGGGAGCCTCGCCTGGGGGCGCGTCGATCAGCTGGGCGCCGGCGACGCCTCCGCGCTCGGCGCGACCGATGGCGCTGCCGACGACGGTGCCGACGCGGCCGGGGCCGACGGCGACGCCGCCTCCGCGCTCGGCTCGAGCGACGGGCTTGCCGACGACTTCAGCCGGGCGCCACACCCGGTGACGTCCTCGGGCGGCGCGACCAGGTCGCCGTTCGCGTCGAGCCGTTCGGACTCCGTCAGGAAGAACCGGTCCACGAGCGCCGGATCCCAGGTGTCGAGATACATGACCCGCCCCCACACGAGCGCCGCATAAGGGTGGGGCATGTCGTTGAACGGCGCGATCACGGGCGACAGCTGGCCGGCCGGGATCCCGCACAGCGGGCTCGTCGGGAAGGTGTCGAAGAACTGCCGGAAGGCCTGCTGGCCGGCGGTCGTCGCGCCGTCGCTGTCGGTCTTGTAGAGGACGACGAGCCCGCCGTGCTCGAGGTTGTGGATCCAGTTCGGCGGGCCGATCTTGTCGGTCGGCTTGTAGACGCGCGGCTGGATCGGGCCGAGGCCCGCCGCGTTGTAGTGGTTGCCCGATGCCGGAGGGCAGTAGAGGTAGTTCTGCGGCGTGTTCACGATGTGACTGTTGCCCATGTCCTCCTGCTGGAACCCGAGTCGGGTGCTCGAGCCCGGCTCGACCGGAGGGGTGGGCGACGGGTTGAAGGTGTTTGTGCAGGTGTACGCAGCGGACGTCGCGCCGATGAACACCCAGCCGATCGCGACGGCGGCGATCGCCACGGCCGCGATGCCCACGATCCACGTCCGGTACCGCTCGAGGAACGTCGGCTGGTGGTAGGGGCGAGCACGCTCGCGCCGGCCGGCGCGGGCACCGCCCGGGCCGCTGCTCGGCTTCCGCGTGCCGTGGGCCGCGCCAGGATGGGTCGCAGTCGCCGGGGTTCCGGCCGGGGCGCCCGTCGCGCTCGATGGCGCCCGTCTCGGCGGGGGATCGGCCGGCGCCTGCGGCTCGACGGCTCTCGCGGGCCAGGCGGGCCGCCCGGCGTGACTCTTTGCTCACGGTTCGATGGTGCCTCGTCCTTCGTGGATCACGGGTGGTGCGCGATCGGACGCGCGCGGATGCGCGGGTGCAGGCCCGCACGATCGTGCGAAGGGTAGCGCACCCGCCTCGCCCGGGCCGCCGGTCATGCCCGTCACTCCTCGCTGAGCCAGGCGCGGACCTCGGGACGGAGCAGCCCGCGGAACAGGAGGGCGGCGAGCGCGCCGACGAAGATCGTCTGGGGGATCAGCCCGCCGAGCAGCAGGAAGACGAGCAGCGGCAGCGTCAGGCTGGCCAGCCCGAGGGCCAGGCCGCGGGCGGCCTGCTTCCGCTGCAGGACGAGGGTGGTCGTGAAGATCGTGTAGGCCAGCAGGACCATGACGACGACGCCCGGGCCGCTGACCGGCGCGCCGATCGCGAGGTCGATGACGGATCGCAGCGAGATCCCGATCCCGAACAGGATCAACAGCGCGTAGACGAGGAAGAGCCGGATCCCGCCCGGCATTGCCCGGACCTGGTCGATCATCCGCGGATCGTGCCATGCGCCGGTTCGCCACGCCGGCAGGCCCGGCGCGAGCCCGCTCGTATACTTCCGGCTCGTGTCCGACCTGCCCCTGGCGCTCCCGGACGACAGCGCGGCCGCCCTCCGGCTCGTGCTCGATCGGGAGCGCAAGATCGATCGTGCGCTCGAGAGCCTGGGGCCGCTGGCCGGCCGGGACGTCGTCGTGCTGGGCGGGGGTTCCGACGAGATCGCGCGGTACACGGCGGGGGGCGCTCGCGTGACGGCCGTCGAGCCGGCAACCCCCTGGCCGGTCGCGGCCGCCTCGGCCGACGTGATCGTCAGCGTCTGGTCCGCGTTCCGTGGCGTCACGCCGGCGGACCTCGCCGAGGCCGACCGCGTGCTCCGCCCCGGTGGCCGACTCCTCGTCGTCCACGACTACGGCCGGGACGACGTGTCGCGGCTGCGCGGCGACCTCGTCGAGTACGGCGACTGGACCCGTCGCGACGGACCGTTCCTGTCGGGCGGCTTCCGCGTCCGCGTCATCCACTGCTTCTGGACCTTCGACGAGCTTGACGAGGCCCGGACGTTCCTCACGACCGCCTTCGGCGAGGCCGGGCGTCTCGTCGCCGCCGACATGACGCGGCCGCGGCTGACGTACAACGTCGCGGTCTACCACCGGACGCGCGGCGGTCGGCCCGTGTCGCCCGCGTCCGGCGTCCAGGAGTCCGTCCCGCCCGGCTGATCAGCCGACCGGAACGCGAGCCCGGTCGCCGACGCGATCGACCATCGAGCGATACATCGTCTCGACGTCGTCGACCATCCGGCGGACGGTGAACCGCTCCTCGGCGCTTCGTCGACAGGCGGCGCGATCGATGTCACCAAGGCGCCCGATCGCGTCCGCCATCGCGTCGACCCCGTCGACGACGAACCCGGACCGGCCGTCCTCGATGACCTCGGGGACGCTGGCGCGCCGGAAGCCGATGACCGGCGTGCCCGCCGCGAGCGCCTCGACCATCACCAGCCCGAACGGTTCGTCCCATTCGATGGGGAACAGCAGGGCGTCGGCGCCCGCCATCAAGGCGTTCTTCGTCTCGCCGCCGACCTCGCCGATCGTCCGGATCCGATCGCCGTCCAGCCACGGCTCGACCGCCGACCGGTAGTGGGGGATGTCCGTCGGGTCGACCTTGCCGGCGAGGATCAGGCGCCGCCCGGCGCGACGCGCCGCCTCGATCGCGCGATCGGCCCCCTTTGCCGCGCTGAATCGGCCGAGGAACAGGAGGTAGCCGTCCGGATCGCCGAGATCGCGCCGCGCCGTGTCGGCGTGGATGTTCGCGACGTCGATCCCGTGGAGGATCGGCGGCAGCGCGCCGGCGGTCGGGAACGTCGCCGCGCTCGCGGCGGACACGGCGTGATGGAACCACGGGTAGGCGTCCCAGATCGGCTGCGTCCGCGGCTGGAACGGGTTGTGCATCGTCGAGACCACCGCCGTGTCGGACGACGCCGCCAGGACCATCCCTTCGACCCCGGCGTGGTTGTGGACGAGGTCGAACTCGCCGTCGGCGGCCGCGAGGAAGCAGGCCTGGGCGTTGGCGAGCTGGAGGTACTCCGCGTGGGTCAAGCCGTCGCGAGTGGCCGAGCCGTAGCGAACGGGCTCCGGCGTGACGCTCCGGAGCCGGGCCGAGGTCCGGGAGTCGCCGCTCGCGAACAGCGTGACCTCATGGCCGCGCGCCACGAGCTCCTCCGTGATCAGACCGACGATCAGCTCCGTCCCTCCGTAGGTCCGTGGCGGGACCCGCTCGAAGGTCGGCGCAAGCTGCGCGATTCGCATCGACACCCCCTGTGAGGGCGCTCATCGTAGCCGCCCTGCTACCCTCGGCCCATGACCGACCCCTACCGGCAGGCGAGCCCGCGGGCGGCCGGCGCGACACCGCGCGGCGACGGCCCGGCCGCCCCGCCCGGCCAGGGCCGGGCCGCCCCGCCCGGCCCGGAACCGGCCGGCCCGCACCTCGGTCCGATCCCGATCACCGTGACCGGCGTCCTGATCATTGTCGCCCTGGCCGGCTCGCTGCTCTATCTCGTGTACGCGCTGACGGTCCGCGATGCGAGCCAGATCCCGCTGCTCGCGTCGGGCGCCGTCGTCCTCGGGATCGTGTTCGTCGCGATCGCCGTCGTCGGCGCGCGGGCGACGTGGCGGTCGAGCGTGGGCGGGCGCGACGCGCGGGCGTTCGGTCACGCGATCGTCGGGGGCCTCGCGGCACTCGTCGCGGCCGGCTGCTTCGCCTCGGCGATCATCCTCTTCCTGCTGCGGCAGACGCCGAGCGCCTGACGGGTTCGTCGACGCTGCGGCGACCCGTTCGCACGGCCGGCCGTCGCGAGACCCTTTGCTACACTCGGCCGGCCCTCGCCCCCATCGTCTAGAGGCCTAGGACGCCACCCTTTCAAGGTGGAGATCAGGGGTTCGAATCCCCTTGGGGGCACCATCCCGGCGGCCGCGTCCGGTCGACGGGCGGGGGTTCGAGCGTGTCGTCTCGGAGCGGGCACTGCCTAGTCACGTCCAGCCGGTGACCCATGGATCTGCTCCCACTTCTGCTCGGAGCGTTGCTCCTCGTCCTGGTCGCGTGGGACGTCTTCGAGACGATCGTCGTCCCGCGGCCGACGCCCGGCTGGTTCCGGATCGGTCGCTATCTGGTCCGGGGCTCGTGGCGTGCGATCCGGGCCTTCGCCGGGAGCGGCGCAGATCGCGGGCCGGCCTGGGAGCGGCTCCTCGGGCTGTTCGGGCCGGCGGCAACGCTGGGCTTGCTCGTCGCGTGGCTGATCACGCTGATCGTCGGCTTCGGCCTGATCCTCTTCGGCCTGCGAGATCAGCTGGATCCGGTGCCGACGAACCTCGGAAGCGCGCTGTACTTCTCGGCAACCTCCGTCCTGACGATCGGCTACGGCGACATCGTCGCCAACGGCCCCGCGGCCCGGATCATCGTCGTCGCCGCGGCGGCATGCGGCCTCGGCGTGGTCGCGCTCGTCGTCACCTTCCTGTTCGCCCTCTACGCCTCGTACCAGCGGCGCGAGACGGCTGTCGTCCTGCTCCAGGCGAAGGCGGGCGCGCCGTTGTCGGCCGTCGTCCTCCTCGAGACGCTGGCCCGTCTGGATCTCGACGACCACCTTCCCGGGTTCTTCGGGCAGTGGGAGCAATGGATCGTCGAGGTGCTCGACTCGCACGTCGCGTATCCGCTCCTCGGGTACTTCCGCTCGAGCCACGACAACCTGTCCTGGATCAGCGCCCTTGGCACCGTCCTCGACACTGCCTCGCTCGTCCTGACGACGATCGAGGGCATCCCCCGCGGTCAGGCGGCCCTGGTCAGCGAGCTCGGGACGCATCTCGTCGAAGACATCACGAACATCGGCAATCGCGCGCAGGCGACGGCCAGCCTCGACCGAGCGGCATTCGACGCGGTCCATGCCCGGTTGGGGGCCGCGGGCTACCGCCTCGTCCCCGAGGCGGAGGCATGGACCGCCTTCTCGGCCGCTCGAGCCGCATACGCCGACCGCCTCGAGGCGATGGCCGCGTTCTGGCTGCTCCCGTCGGTCTCCTGGTTCGGCGGGAGCGACGCCCTGCGCTCGCCGACGCACCGGCCCGAGACCCAGACGCTGACCACTACCCCGGACGACGCGACGCATCCCGCCGGTTGACGCCGGCGGCCGTTCTGTCGAGCGTGGCCCGGGCATGGCCAGCGCGCGGCGCGGCGGTCGTGGCACGCTGGCCTGGCGGTCCCGACACGCCGATGCCCCGCTGCTACCATCGGGCCGATGGAGATCATGGGGATCCGGATCCCGACCGTCGTCCTGGACAACGACGCCCGGCGCTGCGATGGGTGTCTCGAGGTCATCGAGGGCACCCCGTGGCGGATCAACATCCTGGACATCGTCGCGACCGAGGTCGCGGCGCCGTGGAACGACACGCCGCTCCTGAACCCGGGCCCGTTCCAGTTCCACTCCGATGAGGCGCACGTCCGGCGCTGGATGGCCGATCGCGGCTACCTCTTCTGCCGGAAGGGCCGGGTCCGCGAGATCATGCGGCCGATCCCCGTCCCGAGCGTCGACGGAGCCTCCGTCCGCTGGGGGCTGTGCGACGGGCTCCACCGCGACGACCACGAGCTCGTTCCCGCCTGAACGACCGCTCGTCGCGACGCGGCGAGCGCCGGAGATCCGGTCCTGGGCAGGGCGACGCGGCAGCGGTTGACGACCGGGTCGAGCGACCGGGATAATCCCCCTGACCCGATTGCCCGGCGGACCCAGATTTACGTACATTCTGAGCGGAGCACCAGCCGCCCGTGCCAGTCGCCACCCGTCTTCGTGCGGCCGATTTGCCGCTGTCCCTCGGGCCCGCCAGCCGGCTCCTCGGCGTGGATCCTGACACGCTCCGCCGCTGGGCGGACGAAGGCCGGATCGAGGCGTTCACGACCGCCGGCGGCCATCGCCGCTTCGAGCGGGCAACCCTCGAGCGGATCCTCCAGGCCCGTCGCCATGACGCCACGCTCCGGCTCGCGTCGCTCGGAGCCACGACGGACCGGATGTCCCGCGCGTACCGCCGTGGCTACTCCGCCGGGGCCGCCGTCGGCGGCGTCCGCGACGCCGTCCCGACGGCCGACCGCGAGGCGTTCCGCGATGACGGGCGGTCGCTCGTCGCGGCGCTCGTCGCCCACCTCGACGCCGACGACGACGTGGGCCGCGACCGGGCCGAGCAGGACGCCGTCATCGCGACCGACGCGCTGGCCGCACGGATCGCGGCCGCTGGGATTCCGCTGGGCGACGCGGTCTCGCTGTTCGTCGCCTCCCGTCGGCCGTTCTTCGAGGAGCTCGGGGCGATCGCCCGCCGTCGGACGCTCGACCCGGATCGTCTCTGCGTGATCTACGACCGCTCGTCCGGGCTGCTCGACCGACTCCTGCTCCGGCTCGTGGCGAGTCACCAGGAGGCCCAGCACTGACCGTGGCGCCCGGAGTCCTGCCCGCCCTCACGTCGATCCTGGCCCTCTTCCTGGCGGTCGCGCTGCTCGACCAGTGGCGCGAACGTCGCCAGCCCTTCCAGCTGATCTGGGCCCTCGGCATGCTCTTCTACGGCGTCGCATCCGGCTGCGAGGCGCTCGGGGCGACCAGCGGCTGGAACGAGGCGCTCTACAAGACGTGGTACCTGACCGGTGCCGTCTGGACCGCCGGCTGGCTGGGGCTCGGGACGACGTTCCTCCTGTCACGGACACGGTTCGGCTACACGTTCGCCTTCTGCCTCCTGCTGGCCGGCGTGTTCACGCTCCTCACCCAGCGGAAGTTCAACTACCCCGGCGCCGGATCCGCGCCGATCCTGTACCTGATCGCGGCGATCGTGCTGGCCGTCGCGGTGGCGGTCGAGACCTACTTCCAGAACGACCGTTGGCCGACCCTCGCCGGCGCTGCCGTCGTCGGAGCCACGGTCCTGTCGCTCGTCCTGATGCTCACCGCGACGCTGCCGGCACCGGGCTACGCTCTCGACCCCGCGACGGGCGTCCCGACCGGGGAGCTGTTCCCGGGAACGATCCGCCTCCTCACGCCGTTCATGAACATCACGGGCGGGCTGGCCCTTGCGCTCGGCGCACTGTTCTCGGCCTACATGTTCATGCCGAAGAAGCGCGTCCTCAGCTACTCGCTCGACGAGCGGGCGCCGGGCGATCAGTACCTGTTCAACCTGCTGATCTCACTCGTCGCGATCGCGGTCAACTTCGTCGCATCCCTGCCGCGGGCCATCCGGGCGCTGTTCGCCGGCAAGCTCCACAGCCGGGTGCCGGCCACGATCCTCATCGCGATCGGGGGATTCCTCGCGAGCGGTGGCGACGCCTTGAACCGGTTCGGGGTCACGAACTACTTCGAGATCGGCAAGTTCCTCGCGGTCCTGTTCCTCCTGGCCGGCTTCCTCGTCTCGATCGAGGCGTTCCGCGAGATCCGGGTTCCGTTCACCTCGATCGTCCTCAGCCGGCGTCAGCGTGAGCCGATCCCCACCGACCTCGACGGGACCGCGACACCCGTCCCGGCAACGGCGGCCGCCGATGCCACGCGAGCCGCCGCGTCCGCCGACGCGGCCGATGGCACCGGAGACGTCGCCGCCGACGCCGCGGGCTGAGGCCGCCGCGCGGGATCGGTTCCCGTCGACGCGGGCAGGCGCCCGCTCGACGCGGGCGCCCGCCCGTACCATGCCCGGGTGCGCGACCGGCCGCTGCTCCTCGGGTCCCTCGTCGTCATCCTCGCGGCGAGCGGCTTCGGGATGCTCGGTCCCCTGGCCCGGTTCGCCTACGACGCCGGGTTCGACCCCCTGTCGTTCGTCGCCTGGCGCGCGGCGTTCGGCCTCCTGATCGTCATCGTCGTCATCGGCGCGCGGCTCGCGGGCGGCGTCGGGTTCGTGAACCCCCTCGCCCTGCCGGTCGCCGATCGGCTCGGGCTGCTCCTGGTCGGGATCGCAGGCCTTGGCCTGAACGTCGCGATGTTCTTCGCGTTCGATCTGACGACGATCGCGATCGCCCTCCTCGCGTTCTACACCTATCCGGCGCTGGTCGCCGTGGTCGCCGTCGCGCTCGGCCACGAACGCCTCGATTCGACGCGGCTGGCGGCGCTCGGGCTGTCGCTCGCCGGCATGGTGCTCGTCGTTGCGGGCGGCCTGACCGCCGCCGGCGCCGTGACGGTCCACCCGGTCGGCGTCCTGCTCGGCCTCGTGGCGGCCGGCTGGCAGACGGTCTTCGTCACCGTCAGCCGGGGCCGCTTCGCCACGGTCCCGCCGGAGCAGGCGATGGGCTGGGTCCTGGCGATCACCGCCGGCGCCTGCGCGATCGCGGCGGCGGCGACGGGCGGTGCCCTCGACGTGGTCCTCCACGAGCCGCGGGCCCTGGCGCTCGTCGCGTTCACCGGCGTCTTCGCGGCCGGCATCCCGTCGGTCCTGTTCCTCGTCGGGATCCGGGCGATCGGCGGGACGCGGGCAGGGATCCTGATGTTGTTCGAACCGCTCGTCGGCGTGACCCTCGCGGCCCTCCTGCTCGACGAGGCCCTCACGCCGATCCAGGTGGTGGGCGGTGTTGCCATCCTCGGCGCGGCGCTCCTGCTCCAGCGGGGCGCCCCGGCCGGCGAGCGGATCGAACCCGCCGCCGTTCCATCGGTCGAGCACGGCTGAGCTCCATCCCCCACGATGGACGAGGATGGCCGGGAGGTCGACACTGACGAGCGTGGCGTCGACGGACGATCACGTGCCCGACCGCGAGGGAGGTGAGGGGGTGGCTGACATGGCCGACGGATCCGACGGATCCGGCGCGTCCGCGATCCGCGTCCTGCTCGTCGACGATCACGGCGTGGTCCGACGGGGTCTCCGCGGCTACCTTGAGCTGCTCGACGACATCGAGGTCGTCGGTGAGGCCGAGAACGGGCTCGAGGGCGTCGAGAGGTGCGCCGAGCTCGTCCCCGACGTCGTCCTGATGGACATCGTGATGCCGCAGCTCGACGGGATCGGCGCGATCACCCGGATCAAGGCCGCCCAGCCGCAGGTCCAGGTCGTCGCCCTGACGTCGTTCATCGAGGAGGACAAGGTCCTCGCTGCCCTCGAGGCCGGCGCGAGCGGGTTCATCCTCAAGGACGCCGAGGCGGACGATGTCGCTGCCGCGATCCGGGCGGCCTACAACGACGAGGTCCACCTCGATCCGGCGGCCGCCCGGATCCTCGCGAAGGGGATGCGGACACGAAACGAGCAGACGCCCGCGGAGACCCTGACGGAGCGCGAGCTCGAGGTCCTGTCGCTCGTCGGCCACGGCCGGAGCAACAAGGAGATCGCGACCGATCTCGGGATCACCGAGCGGACGGCGCGCACGCACGTGAGCAACATCCTCGGCAAGCTCGGGCTGCAGAGCCGGACCCAGGCGGCGCTCTACGCGGTCGAGCGCAAGCTGGTGAACGACTAGCCGGACCGGCCGGTGCAGGTCGACGAAACGTGACCGAGGACACGCGCCCGACGATCGTCTTCCTCCACGGCACCCGTCTGAGCGGTGCCTCGTGGGCCGCCCAGGCCGAGGACCTGGGCGATGAGTTCCACTGCCTGATCCCGGACCTGCCGGGCCACGGCGCGAGCCGCGACGAGCCGTTCGTCATGGAAGACGCAGCGGCCCGCATCGCCGACCTGATCGCGACCGACGCCCACGATGGGCAGGCGGTCGTCGTCGGCCTGTCGCTCGGCGGGTACGTCGCGATGACGGTCGCCGCCGGCTGGCCGGAACGGGTTCGGGGCCTCGTGGTCTCCGGCGCGACGGCAGAGCCGAACGGGCCGCGGGCCTTCTTCTATCACGCCCTCGCGACGGTCATCGGCCGGACCCCGGAGCGGATCGAGACGGCCGCCAACTCTCGCTACTTCGCCTGGCGCTATCCGGAGCGGATCGCCGAGCCGATCCTGGCCAGCGGCTACTCGTTCCACGGCGGCGCGCTCGCCCTTCGATCCATCGTCGGGCAACGGTTCAAGCCCCGGCTCGCCGCCTACCCCGGGCCGAGCCTCCTCGTCAACGGGGAGTACGACCTCTTCTTCCGATCGACCGAGCGAGCGTTCGCCGACGTCGCCGCGAACCCGCGACGCGTCCTCATCCGGGGTGCGACCCACATGGCGAACCTGGATCGCCCGGACGCGTTCACCGCCGCGGTTCGCCGTTTCGCCCGCAGCGTGACCAGCGGGAGCTGAGCCCCCGGTTCGGCCCAACCCCCGAGAGGCGCCGGACGCGTGAACCGACGGCCGGCGACGCGGCGGGACCGGATGCGGGACTGGATTCGGACGGTTCCCGGATCACCTCGGGCGCCAGCTGCGTCGATCAGCGGTCAAGCCGATGGAATTCGGCCGCTGCGCTGCCGTTCGAGTGTCGGTTCGGGCGCGGCGCGCACGAGCGGCGGCGCCGAACCAGATGGACGACCAGCGACGGCCCGACGGGGGGCCGATGGTATCCTCGGGCGACCGTTCCAACCCGCCCTGACCCGAGGTTCGATGCGCGTACGCAAGGCCGTCTTTCCGGCAGCCGGCTGGGGCACCCGGTTCCTTCCGGCCACGAAGGCCCAGCCCAAGGAGATGCTGCCGCTCGTCGACAAGCCGGTCATCCAGTACGCCGTCGAGGAAGCGGTCGCCGCCGGCATCGAGCAGGTGATCATCGTCACCTCGAGCCAGAAGCGCGCGATCGAGGACCACTTCGACACCTCCTACGAGCTGGAGCACCTGCTCGAGGAGAAGGGCGACATCGAGATGCTCCGCCAGATCCGGCACATCTCCGACCTTGCCCAGATCACGTACGTCCGCCAGAAGGAGCAGCTCGGCCTCGGCCATGCCGTCCTCGTGGCGAAGGAGGTCGTCGGGCACGAGCCCTTCGCGGTGATCCTCAGCGATGACGTCGTCGTCGGCGACCGGCCCTGCATCGGCCAGCTGATCCATGCCTACAACCAGACCCACGGCTCCGTCGTCGCCGTCATGGAGGTCCCGCACGAGGAGACCCAGCGCTACGGCGTCATCGGCGGCGAGGAGGTCGAAGGCGGGCTGAACCATGGCCGGCTCCACAAGGTCAGCCAGCTCGTCGAGAAGCCGGCGCCGGACGATGCTCCGTCGAACCTGGCCATCATCGGGCGCTATGTCCTGACGCCGAAGATCTTCGACAAGCTCGAGCAGACCCAGAGCGGCGCCGGCGGCGAGATCCAGCTCACCGACGCGATCCAGGCGCTGATGCAGGAGCAGGCGGTCTACGGCTACGAGTTCGAGGGCATCCGCTACGACGCGGGGACGACGATGGGCTGGCTCAAGGCGTCCGTCGAGCTCGCCCTCGAACGGCCGGATCTCGCCCCCGAGTTCCGCCGCTACCTCCAGACCCTGGAGCTGTAGCGGGGGCTGGCCCGACGCGTGTCGGGCCAGCCCGGTGACTCAGTGCGTGCGGTTCGGGTTCGGACCGAGCGGCGAGTGGTTCGGGTTGCAGAAGAACCCTGGATTCGCCACGTGCGGATCCTGGATCCCCAGCTTCACATCCTGCCCGTACGACTGGGCCTGAGGAGCCGTCGGTCCCTCCCCCGGGAGCTTGTCATTCAAGCCCGAGAACGAACACCACGATCGACCCTGGTTCTGGTCGATCTTCTTGCCGCTGCCGGTGACCTCACCGGCCATCACTGCCCCCGCGCTCAGGCTCAGGACCACGGCTGCCGTAGCTGCCGCCAGCCCGAAACGCCCCGTGAGTCGACGCACCATGCGCGACACCTCCTCGGCCGGGGTCGGTCTCGCCACTGGCGTGCGGCACGAGTCAGGCGACCTGGGTATGGACGCCGTGCCGTGGAAACGCCCCCGACGCCCCTGCCTCCCCATCCGTCGCCCGCATGATGCATGCCCGTACTGGGGTCGGCGAATGGGTTCCGGAACGATCCGGTGCCGCCGTGCACCGGCCCGCGTGCGGTCGCGCCCCGCGCGCGTCGCCGCCACCCGGATCACCGCCCGGGACGGCCCGTACGGTACGATGCCGGGCGGGCGACTCCCCGGGCCTGAACGGACTGCGGGCTCGCAGCACGGAGGGCAGGGTGAGCGAGATCGGCACGATCCTGGGTGGTCGATACCGCATGGTCGAGCTGCTCGGTCAGGGCGGGATGGCCCGGATCTACCGCGCCCACGACAACCAGCTCGATCGCGACGTCGCCGTCAAGATCCTCCGCCCCGAGTACGGCCGCGACCCCGACTTCGGCTCGCGCTTCCGCAACGAGGCGCAGGCGGCCGCGTCCCTGAACCACCCGAACATCGTCTCGGTCTACGACTACGGCCAGGACGCCGCGGGGCCGTTCATCGTGATGGAGCTCGTCGACGGCGAGGACCTCGCCTCGATCATCAAGCGGACGGGTGCTCTGCCACCCCGCCAGGCCGCGCGGATCGCCGCCGAGACGGCGCGGGCCCTCCAGGCCGCCCACCAGCGGGGGATCGTCCACCGCGACGTGAAGCCCGGCAACATCATGATCGACCGGGACGGCCGGGTGAAGGTCGCCGACTTCGGGATCGCGCGGGCGGTCGCCGAGGCGCAGATGACACTGCCAGGCACGACGCTCGGATCCGTCCACTACTTCAGCCCCGAGCAGGCCCGCGGCGACCCGACGACGCCCTCGTCGGACATCTACTCGCTCGGAATCGTCCTGTTCGAGCTGCTGACCGGGCACCGGCCGTGGGAGGCGGACAGCGCCGCCGCGGTCGCGATGGCGCGCCTCGCTGGCCCCCCGCCGGACCCGTCGACGATCCGGTCCGGCCTCCCCGGCGACCTGGTCGCGATCGATCGCAAGGCGCTTGCGACCGAGCCGGCCGACCGCTGGTCGTCGGCGGCCTCGATGGCCGCTGCGCTCGAGGCGTTCCTCGGCGGGACGGCCGTCCCCGGAGTCGGCACCGCCGCGGCAGCGGCGACCGTTGCCGGCGTGGCCGGTGCCGCCGCGGTGACGTCCGCGACCGCGCGGGCCAACCCAAACGCGATCCCGTACGCCCCGGATGCGTACGCGTCCGAAGGGCCGCCCGCTGCTCCGCCGCCACCGCCGGGCGCCACGGACGACGGCGAGAACGGCACGCCGATGGGCGTCTGGGCGGCCGGCGTCGCCGCGCTCGCGATCCTGGCGGTCGCCGGTTTCCTGGTCTTCCGGCTCCTGTCCGGGCCCGGGCAGACGGCCAGTCAGGTCGTCGTGCCGAACTTCGTCGGTCAGACGCTCGATCAGGCCCAGGCGTCGGCCGACCGGGCCGGCCTGACGGTTGCGCCGGTCGCGGTCGCCCAGGCCAGCGGCCAGGCGCCGAACACGGTGCTGTCCCAGGACCCGCCGGCCGGCGAGTCGATCGCGGCAGGCGGGGTCGTGAAGCTGACCCTCGTCGCCGGCGCGGAGACGGTCGCGGTCCCGGACCTCCGCGGCCTCACCGAGACCGAGGCATTCAACCAGCTCGCCGCGGCCGGCCTGACGATCGGGACGAAGACCGAGGCGTTCGACGCGGTCGTCGCGCTCGGCCAGGTCGTGGCGCAGAACCCTGCCGGCGGCGTCGTCGTGAACAAGGGGACGCCGGTCGACTACATCCTCTCGAAGGGTCCGGAGCCGAGCGCGAGCCCCAGCCCCAGCCCCAGCCCGACCCCCAGCCCGACCCCGACGCCGACACCCACTCCGACCCCGCCGCCGACGCCGACGCCACCGCCGGCCAGCATCACCGTGGCCGACTACCGCTGTCAGACGCTGGACGACGCAACCAGCGCCCTCGAGGGCGACGGGTTCGCCCTGGGCGACGTCACGCCGCAACCCGCCGGCTACACCCAGGACGGGACGTCGATCGTCATCGAGCAGGGTCCGGCCCCGGGCCAGAAGGTCCCGCCCGGCACGCCGATCGACTTGACGGTCTACGACCCGGCGTCGCTCGCGACCTGCCCGCCGTAACCCGCCCCTCGAGGAACGGCCGGCGAATCCCGGCCGGGCCGGCGCGAAGTCAGACCTCGACTTCCACCCAGTCGCGTGGGGTTGGCGCGCTCACCGGCCGCCGGCGTGTCACCGTCTCGGCCGACGGTCGGGCGTCGACCGAGGGCGCCGGCTCGACGAGGGCCGGCGCCGTCAACAGGTCCAGGAGCCCCGGGATCGACGGGTCCGGCGGGATCGGCGCCGCGGCGTCCTCCCAGCAGGCGCGGACCTCGTCGCCCTTGAGCGGGCTCCGTCGTCGGTCGAGGCCGCAGTAGCCGGTGCGGGCCGCGACGGATCGTCGGAAGTGTCGACAGGACGCGCAGCTCGTCGAGGAGCGGTGACAGACCCAACAGCGTGAGGCCTCGGGTTGAGGCGTCTCACAGTGCGGACACCGCCATGTGGTCACGGACCCTGATGGTAGCTACTCGGGTCCCGTACTGTCACTTCCGGCTGTCGCGCCTGGACGACGCTGGACTGCGTTGGCCGCTGCGCTGCTCGCTCACGGGCCTTCAAGCCCGCTCGCTCCGCTGCTCCCGGCCGCCTTGCCAGCCTCGCCCAGCCGCGACGAACACAGTCGCGCTCGGACGCGGGAACCCCGGCTGTCGCGCCTGGACGACGCTGGACTGCGTTGGCCGCTGCGCTGCTCGCTCACGGGCCTTCAAGCCCGCTCGCTCCGCTGCTCCCGGCCGCCTTGCCGGCCTCGCCCAGCCGCGACGAACACAGACCGGGACGAGGGCAGATGGAACGTGCGGTCTAGTTCAGGGTGATGACGGTGCGGTCCGTCGTGCTGCCGCTGTCGGCGGTGTCGACGATCGCCGTGATCGACGCCTGGCCCTTCGAGGCGCCCTTCGGGATCGTCGTCGTGAACGACGCTCGCCCGTTCGCCCCGGTGGTCAGCTGGCCCGATGCGATGGCCGGCACGCCCGGCACCGCCAGGGTGAACGTGACGTGGGCGCCGGCAAGCGGTCGGCCGTCGGGATCCGTCACGGCGACGGTCAGCGTGACGGGCTCGGGCAGCTTCGAGAGCTTCACCTGGTAGAAGGACGAGCTGACCCTGGCCGTCAGGGCTCCGGTGCCGCGGCGGACGATCAGGTTGGCGACGTTCGCGTTCCCGGCCGGGTCCGTCGAGGTGATCTGGATCGTGTTCGACCCCGTGCCCAGCGGCATGACGATCGTGAACGCTCCCTTCCCGTCTGCCGTGGCCCCGACCGTCGCGTTCGTCGAGGTGTTGCGGGCGCTGACATCGCTCCGGCCCTGGGTCAGGCCGACGATCTTCACCGCCTTCCCGTTGACGACGCCGTTCGCCTTCGGGGAGCTGATCGTGATCCGGGGCTTGCTCGTGTCGAGGATGTATGCGACCGACGCCGACGCGTCCGACTCGAGATCCGTCGGACCGATGATCGTCGCGCTGAACGTGTTCGTCCCCGGGCTCAGCTCGACATCCGGCACGAGGAAGCGCGGCGAGTCACCGACCGGCACCTCCGTGACGACGCCCGGGGGGCCGTTGCCGATCGCGACGTAGATCCGGATCCGCGAACCAGTGTCGCCGGCGACGCTCGACGGCACCGTTCCGACGAGGTCGATCGAGGGCTGGTTGGTGTATGGCTCCTCGGGCACCTCGAGGATCGGCGAATTGGCGACCACGGGATCGACCGCGGACGGGGCGGGTGTCGCGGTGAGGTCCGTGACGAAGCCGCTGAACGACGAGCCGATCGACGTCGCGACCTTGCCGAGTCCGCCGGTCGCCACCAGGAGCACCCCGACGCCGAGCGACGCCACGGCCACGACGAGGAGGAGGCGGAACGGAAGGGCGATGCCCGGACCGCGCTCGACGCGGCGGTGGGTCGACAGGCGGGTCGGGGTCTGGGCCTTGGGCCGGGCGGTGGTGGGCGCGACGCGGCCCGTCGAGGGTGGACGGGGCCTGACCTGGGGAGGTCGCCCGCCGCGCCGTGTCGTCACGGCGCGGATTGTCGCATGCGCGGGCCATGGGTCGGGTCCGGCCTTCGTCGGCGGCCCGGAACGCCGGTCGACGGTCTGCATCCGGGTCGTCGCCGCGGGACCGCGCGTTGTAGTCTTGCGCGGTCCGGCGCGCGGGCATGCTGTGCCCTGTCGTGCGCCGATCCGAGGGATTGGATGCAGGCACGAGACCCCAAGCGAGATCGCCCCGCAGGAGCGACCGGTCGACCGGCGTTCGGGGTCGGGCCGATCGCCCGCGTCAGCCGCCCGCCCACCCAGACGCCGTCTCGCATGCCCGGACCGGAGGACCGTCGCGACGCCGGCAGCCCGGCCCGGCCGGGCCCTGTCTCGAGCGGCGGCGGGATGGTCGCTCGCACCCCGATGCCCGTCCGGCCGCCGATGCCCGGCCGGGGCGGCCAGCCGTACCGGTCCCCGTTCCCGGCGCTGCCGCCCGCCCGTGGCGGGTTCGGCCTGCCGAACCTCCGGCGGAACGTCTGTCCGCACTTCTACATGACGGGCTCGCGCGGCGCGATCCCGATCCAGGCCCCCCACCTCCTGAAGGCCCTGATCCGGCAGGACTCGAACGTCTCGCGCTGCCAGCTGCGCGGCGGCGTCCATCTCGAGCAGGGCTACGTCAACGACGTCTGCCTGACGCCGCGCTTCAACCAGTGCGTCTTCTACGAGGACGACCTGACGCGCGAGTGACGACCGCCGATCGCGCGCCCGACCCAGGCGCCTACCGCGCGGCCCTGAGCGCGCTCGAGGAACGAGGCCGGTTCGGCGTCCGCCTCGGGCTCGGGCGAACGCGCGCGCTCCTCCGGGCGATGGGCGACCCACAGCTCGCGGTGCGCGGCGCGCTGATCGCCGGCACGAACGGCAAGGGCAGCGTCCTGGCGCTCGCCGGATCGGCCCTCCGGGCGGCCGGGCAGCGGGCCGGAGAGACGCCGAAGCCGCACCTGGTCTCGTACCGCGAGCGACTCCAGATCGGCGGCGTTCCCGTCGACGCGGCCACGTTCGCCCGCCTCGTGAACGACGCGATCGCGGCCGTCGACCGCATGCCGAAGCGCCTCGGGCCGCCCACCGAGTTCGAGCTGCTGACGGCCGTCGTCTTTGCCTGGTTCGCGGAGGAGCGGGTCGACCTCGCCCTCGTGGAGGTCGGGCTGGGTGGTCGGCTGGACGCGACGCATGCCTGGGACGGCGGCGTGGCCGCGATCACGAACGTCGACCTCGACCATACCGAGCGGCTCGGCCCGACGATCGCCCACATCGCCCGCGAGAAGGCCGCGATCATCGAGCGCGGCGACCTGGCGGTGACCGGGACGACGGGGGCAGCGCTCGCGATCGTCCGGCGCCGCGCCGCCCGGATGGGCGCACCCCTCCGGATCGCGCCACCCGCCCCGATCCACCGCATCGACCGGGACGGCCTGCTCGTCGAGCTGCCCGGTCTCGGCGAGACCCGTGTCGGGCTGCGCGGGCGGCACCAGGCGGCGAACGTCGCCGTCGCGGACGCGGTCCTCGACGCCCTTGGCGAGGCGGGGATCGCCGATGTCCCGGCGGATGCCCGGCGTCGCGGCTACGCCGAGGCCCGCTGGCCCGGCCGCCTCGAGCTCCTGACCGTCGACGGACGCGACGTGCTCCTCGACGGGGCCCACAACCCGGCCGGCGCCGCCGCGCTCGCGGAGGCGATCGCCGACCTCCGTCCGTTCCTCACACCCGGCCGCCTCACGTTGCTGACAGCGTCGATGGCTGACAAGGATGTCGCCGGCATCTCGAGCGCGCTGTGCGCGGCGCCGATCCTCGACGGCTCCAGGATCATCGCGACGGCAATCAACACGCCGCGGGCTCTGCCTGCGGGCCGCCTGGCGACGGTCTGGCTGAACCGGGTCGGTCGGTCGGCCACGGTCGAGGCGGAGCCGGACATCGATGCCGCGCTGGACCGGGCGTTGTCGGGGCCGCCCGGCCCGATCGTGATCGCCGGCTCCCTCTACCTCGTCGGTGCCGTCCGGTCGCGACTGGTCGACGACCCGGCCTTCCGCGATCCGGGTGACAATCGGCGGCGATGACGCCGCCCGACGATCGCGACCCGACCATCGAGGCGACGGTCGTCGTCGCCCGCCCCGATCTCGGCGGCGGCGCGGCGACGCCGTCCCGCCGCCTGCCCGCGGGCGCGTCGTCCGGCCTCCCCGGCGACCCGGCCCCGCTCCGGATCGGTGGCGGCGAGTTCGTCTGGGGCGTCCGGACGTACGTCATGGGGATCCTCAACGTCACGCCGGATTCGTTCTCGGGCGACGGCCTCCTGACCGCGTCGGACCCGATCGAGGCCGCCGTGGAGCGGGCGCGGGCGATGGTCGCCGAGGGCGCCGATCTGCTCGACGTCGGTGGCGAATTGACCCGGCCGGGCCATGACGAGATCGACGAGCGTGCCGAGGCCGACCGCGTGGTCCCGGTGGTGGCCGCGCTCCGCGACGCGCTACCCGACGTCCCGATCAGCGTCGACACGACGAAGGCCGGCGTGGCGGCGGCCGCGATCGACGCGGGCGCGGGCCTGGTCAACGACGTCCAGGGCGTCGACCCGGACGAGGCGCTTCTGCGGCTGGCGGCGGAGCGAGCCGTCCCGATCGTCCTGATGCACAACCGCGACGAGCCGCGCTACACGAACCTCGTGGCCGAGGTGATCGCCGACCTGGAGGCCGCGATCGAGCGGGCGCTCCGCGCCGGCGTGTCGTGGGACGCGATCGTCGTCGATCCGGGCTTCGGCTTCGGCAAGACCGCCGACCACAACCTGGCCCTCCTGCACGACCTCGCGGCCCTCCGCGTGCTCGGCCGGCCGATCCTCCTGGGGACGTCGCGGAAGTCGACCCTCGGCCGGGTGCTCGACCTGCCGCCCGACCAGCGGGTCGAGGCGACGATCGCGACGACGGTCCTCGGGATCGCGGCGGGCGTCGACATCGCCCGCGTCCACGACGTCCGGCCGAACGTCCGGGCGGCGCGGATGACCGATGCGATCATCCGGCCTCGCGCCGGGACCGCGACATGACCGACTGGATCGTCCTGCGGAACATCCGGCTCGACGGCCGCCACGGCGTCCCCGACGTGGAGCGGGCGTCGCCGCAGCCGTTCGAGGTTGACGTCGAGCTTGGACTCGATCTCGGGCCGGCCGGCCGCTCCGACGACCTGGCCCGGACCGTCGACTACTCGAAGGTCGACGAGGCCGTCCGCGAGATCGTCGGGGCGCGGTCCTTCCGCCTTCTCGAGGCGATCGCCGAGACGATCGCGGAACGGCTTCTCGCCGATCACCCGGTCCACGAGGTCGTCGTCCGCGTCCGCAAGCCGGCGGTCCGGCTCGCCGGCCCGGTCGACTACTCGGGGGTCGAGATTCGCCGGACGCGGGCGACCATTGCAGAAGATGCCGGGGAGCGAGACCGGGACTAGCGGAGCCCGGCCGGCCGGACCCCGAGTGTGACGTCGGCGGTCACGGTCTTGCCGTTCCGGAGGATCGTCAGGGTGACGGTGTCACCGGGCGAGAACTGGGAGAGCACCGCGTCGAGCGGGTGGAGCGTGTCGACGGTCACGTCGTTGATCTTCGTGATGATGTCGCCGTCCTGCACGCCGCCCTTCGCCGCCGGGCCGTCGGCGACGACGGACGGGTCGCCGGTCGTCGGGTCGGTCTGGACGAGCGCCCCCTCCTTGACGGAGAGGTTGGCCTCTTTCGCCTTCTGGGCGTCGATCTGGACGAAGTGGATCCCGATGTACGGCCGCTGGAGCGGCTGGCCGGCGAGCGCCTGCCGCATGAGCGGGCGGGCGATGTTGATCGGGATCGAGAAGCCGATCCCGCTGGCGTCCTTCGCGATCGCCGTGTTGATGCCGATGACGGCCGCCGCGGCGTTCAGGAGCGGGCCGCCGCTGTTGCCGGGATTGATCGCGGCGTCGGTCTGGATCAGGTTCGACAGATCGCCGCTGTCGGTCGCGATGTGGCGGCCCGTCGCGGACACGATCCCGCTCGTGACCGTGTTCGAGAACGTCCCGAGGGGGCTGCCGATCGCGACGACGAGCTCGCCGACCTTCAGGCCGTCGGAGTCGCCGATCGTGGCGGCCGGCAGGCCCTTCGCATCGATCTTCACGATCGCGAGGTCGGTGAGGGTGTCGACGCCGTAGACGGTGCCCGGGTAGCGGGTCCCGTCCTTCAGCTCGACCTGGAGCGTGTTGGCGCCCGCCACCACGTGGCGGTTCGTCAGGATCCAGCCGTTCGCGTCGAAGATCAGGCCCGAGCCGATGCCCTCGGTCTGCTGCTGGAGGATGCTGTCCGGGTTGACTCCGTCCGCGGTGATCCGAACGACTGACGGCCCGGCCTTCGCGGCCACGTCGATGATCGCCGAGGACTCGTCCACGGTGACGGGCTGGCGGACGGAGGTTCCCCCGTTTGCGGCGGCCCCGGTGCTCGCGACCGGGGCGGCCGTCCGATCGAGGGCGCCGCTCGCATTCAGAACGAAGACGGTGCCACCCGATGCGAGGAGTGCGGCCGCGAGGGCCGCCGCGACGACGGTCGGCGCACCCGCGCCGCGCCGTGGGCTGAGCGCGACGGGGCGGGCCGGCGTGGCCGTCGTGGTCTCGAACCAGCGCTCCGGCGTCGGCTCCGTCGTCGCCCACTGCGTCCCCGGCCAGCTGGAACGGGCCTCGGGTGCCGGCGTGTAGGAGACGGCGCCCGGCGCGGCAGGACGGACGGTCGTGGACTGCCAGCTGACGGGGTCGACAGGCTGGGTCTCGTCCTGGGGGTTTCGAGACGAATCGGTCATCGGAGGTACGGTCTCACCTGGAAGGGCGTGGCGACGACCCGTCGACGCACGAGAGGACGTCCGTGAACAGCCTTAGCCTGAGGCCTCGCCGTTCAGGCTGGGACGCGCGGTCGGTGAAGAATCCGCCACGTTCGCGGGATCGACGACCCGGCCAGCGTCGCCGACGCGGCCCGGATCGAAGCCCGAATCGTGGCGGGGATCGGCCGGCAGCGTGACGACGAACGTCGTTCCGGCACCGAGCGCGCTCGAGACCTCGACGGCCCCGTGGTGCATGTCGACGATCGACTTCACGATCGCCAACCCCAGGCCGCTGCCGCTGGCGCGAGCCTCGTTGACGAGCGATCCCCGGTAGAACCGCTCGAAGATCCGCGGGAGCTCGTCGGGCACGATTCCGACGCCCGTATCGCGGACCTCGATGCGCGCCCCGTCGGCGGTCGGCGCCACCCGCACCGCAACCAGGCCGCCGGGCTCCGTGAACTTGATCGCGTTCCCGACCAGGTTCGTGACGACCTGGCCGACCCGCTGCGGATCGTGGCGAATCCGGAGGGGCGTGTCCGGCAGGGACAGCTCGAGCCGGAGGCCGCGTCGTCGTGCCGACGGTCCGGCCTGCTCGACGGCCGACTCGACCGCCACCCGGACGTCGTCCGGCCGGAGGTCGAGGAGGACGAGCCCGGAGTCCAGCTTCGAGAGCTCGAGCAGGTTCTGGGCGAGCCAGTCGAGCCGCTCGAGCTGGACGCGGCTGTTGTGGAGGAACTCCGCGCGGGCGCTTGGATCCTCCCCGGTCCGCTCCGTCAGGAGCTCGTTGAAGGTGAGGAGCGCCGCGATCGGTGTCCGCAGCTCGTGCGAGACATCGGCCAGGAAGTCGCGGCTCCGGTCCCGGTCGCGGCGGATCTTCTCCACGCTCTCCTCGACCTGGTCCGCCATCGCATTGAACGCGGTTCCCAGCTCGGAGATCTCGGACGGTCCGTCCCGGATGTCCGCCGCCGGGATCCGCGCCGCGAGCTCGCCCTCGGCCAGCGACCGCGACGCCTCCGTCAGGCGGCGCAGCGGCCTCGTGAGGCGCAGCGCGATCGCCGCGGCCACGATCACGGCGATCCCCAGGGCCAGGGCACCGACCGCCGCCGTCACGGTCGCAACGTTCTCGATCGCGGTCTGGCGGAACGTGAACGGGTTCGAGAGCTGGACGACGATCAGGTATCGCTCCGCCGTGCCCGTCGCGGGGCGGACGAACGGCGCCGCTGCGAAGCGCTCCTGCGTCAGGCCCTCCCGGTCGGGTGACACCGCACCGAAGTGGAAGACCCCGCCCTCGGCGGGGACGATCCCGCCCGCGTCGCCGCCGGTGGTCGGCACCGTTCCGAGGACGATGTCGACGTCGGCCTCCGCGAGGAGGTCCGCCGTGAACCGGGCGTAGGTGTCGGAGCGGAGGGCATCCTCGACGACGGGGTTGAGGACGTTGTCGGCACCAATGATCGGTTGACCGCGCGCCTTGTCCGTCGCGAGCGCGTCGACGAACCGCGCGACGAGCTCGGTCCGGGCCTTGAGATCCGCGAGCTGCTGCTGGCGAAACTCGTCGTCGAGCCTGTTGAGGACGAACACCGTCACGAGGAAGAGCGTCAGCGCGACGACCCCGGCGAAGCCGAGCGTCAGCCGGCTCTGGAGCGACGACGGGCCGAGACGCCGGATCCGGGCAGGAACCACGCGCCGCCATGACCAGCCCGGCGTCCCGGGCTCCGGCTCATCCGCGGGCGGTGGTCGCGACCCGGGGTCGGCCTCGATGGTCGCGGGGCTACCGCTCGGCGAAGGCGTAGCCGACACCACGAACGGTCATGACGAACGCCGGCGAGGCCGGGTCGTCCTCGATCTTGTCGCGCAGGTGGCTGACGTGGACGTTGATCGTCTTCTCGTCCTGGTCGAGCGCCTCGTAGTCGCGGAGGAGCTCGAGGAGCTCGCTCCTGGTGTAGACGCGGCCCGGCCTCGACGCCAGGTGACGGAGGATCTCGAACTCCGTCGGGGTCAGGCTGATCCGCCGGTCGCCGCGCTGGACCCGGCGCCGCTCCAGGTCGATCACGAGGTCGCCGTGGCGGATGACCCGCCCGCCGGCCGCGTCGCTGAGGTCGCCGTAGGCCCGCCGGAGCAGGGCCCGGATCCGGCTCATCAGCTCCCGCAACCCGAACGGTTTCGTCAGGTAGTCGTCGGCGCCGAGCTCCAGGCCGATCACCTTGTCGACCTCGTCGTCGCGGGCGGTCAGGACGAGGACCGGCGCCTTCGAGCCGGACGCGCGGAGCCGGCGCAGGACCTCGAACCCGTCCATGCCCGGCAGCCGGACGTCGAGGACCACGAGGTCCGGTGCCTGGTTGGTCGCGAAGTCGAGCCCTTCCTCGCCACTCTTCGCCACGGCGACCGTGTAGCCCTCCTGCTGCAGGGCGTACTGGATGCCGCGGGCGACCGCGAACTCATCCTCGACGATCAGGATCGTGGAGCTCATGGGGGCCGACTGTACACCGCCGTGACGTTCGTCACGGTCGGACGGCGGCGAGGGGTCACGGCGCGTTTGCGACGGGCGTGACTGGGAATGGGTCAGCGACCGACCGACGATGGCCGAAGACCACCGATTCGAACCCGGGAGACCCGCATGATCCTTCCAACTGTCACTCGGCCATCCACCGCCGTTCGCTCGGCGCCGGCCCCGGCGCCACTCGCGCCGCGCCGAACCACGGTCGCGGTGGACTTCCGCGACGTCAGCCGGACCTACGGACCGACCGTCGCCCTCGCCGGGATCGACCTCGACATCGCCGCCGGCGAGACGATCGCCCTGCTCGGCCCGAACGGTGCCGGCAAGTCGACCGCGATCAGCCTGATGCTCGGCCTCCTCGAGCCAACGGGCGGCTCGGTGGAGGTCCTCGGTCGCCGACCGGCCGACGCCGTCCGCGGCGGGCGGATCGGGGCGATGCTCCAGGAGTCCGGCCTGCCCGCGCTTGCCCGGGTCGGCGAGCTGATCAAGCTGATCCGGGGACTGTCGCCGAGCCCGATGCCCTTCGCCCAGATCGTCCGCCAGGCCGGCCTGACCGAGCTCACCGACCGGCGGACGGAGGCCCTCTCCGGTGGCGAGGCGCAGCGCGTCCGGTTCGCCCTCGCGATCGCAGGCGACCCGGACATCCTCTTCCTCGACGAACCGACCGTCGCGATGGACGTCGAGAGCCGACGAGCGTTCTGGGCCGACATGCGAGCCTTCGCGGCGGAGGGCCGGACGATCCTGTTCGCGACGCACTACCTCGAGGAGGCCGACCAGGTGGCCGACCGGATCGTCGTCCTCGATCACGGCCGGATCGTGGCCGACGGCAGCGCCGCCGAGATCAAGCAGAGCGCGCATCGCCGGGCGATCCGGTTCCGGCTGGCTGCCGCGGACCGGGCCGTCCTTGGTGCACTGCCCGCCGTCGAGACCGTCCAGATCGGCGGTGATCGCATCGTCCTCGAGTCGACCGACCCGGACGCGACTGCCCGCGCCCTGCTCCGGACCGACCTCGCCATCCACGACCTCGAGATCGGCGGACCGGACCTCGAAGCCGCCTTCCTCGCCCTGACCGGCGGCGACCGCTGACCGCGACCGCCCCCCCGATCGAACGGAGATGCTCCCAATGACCGCCCTTGCCACGCCCCTCGCCCGTCCCGGCGTCGCCCCGCTCCGGGCGATGGCCGCCTACCTCACCCTCGAGCTCCGGCGAGCCGTCCGAAACCGACGCTACGCCGTGTTCGCGATCGGTTTCCCGGTCCTGTTCTACCTGCTCTACACCGGGGTCCTGCTCGGCAAGGACGCCCAGCCGGACCCGACCTGGAACGCGTTCTTCATGGTGTCGATGGCCGCCTACGGGATGATCGGGGCGTCGCTGTCGAACGCCCTGCCGATCGCCCAGGAGCGCACGAGCGGCTGGACCCGCCAGCTGCGGATCACGCCGCTTCCGGCCGTGGCCTGGGTCGCGACGAAGCTCGCAGTCGCCTACCTGACGTCCCTCCCGTCGCTCGTCCTCGTCGGCGTGGCGGCCGTCGTCCTGAACCACGTGTCACTGGCGCCGTCGACCTGGCTGACCGTCGTCGTCTCGCTCGCGATCGGCGTCCTCCCGTTCGCGGCGCTCGGGCTGCTGATCGGGTTCACGTTCGACCCCAGCTCGGCGCAGGGCGCGGTGACGATCAGCTACATCGGGCTCGCGATCCTCGGTGGGCTGTGGGCGCCGGTGTCGACCTTCCCCGACACCCTCGCTACGATCGCCCGGATGCTCCCGACATACCACTTCGCGAACCTCGGCTGGGCGAGCCTGGCCGGCGGCCTGCCGGATCCTGTCGACCTCGCCGTCGTGGCCGGATGGGCGGCCGTGGCGTTCGCCCTCGTGGCCTGGCGCTATCGGGTCAGCGAGCAACGGGTCCGCGGATGACCGTCGACGAGGCCGATCCCGCGACCGGCATCCCGGATCTGCCGCGCGACGGCGCCTGGCGACCGCTCTTCCGGGCGGTCGCCATCGTGTTCGTCGCCATTCCGCTGATCAACATCCTGTCGACGGGGGCGGACGCGCTGTCGGCCGTCCTCGCGATCGGTGGCGCCGCCCTGTTCATCGCGATCCTGACGCTGAACACCCAGGTCCCGGACGAAGCGGGGTTCTTCGGCCTGCCGCGCGCCGGCGACCCGGTCCTGGCTCCCGAACGGCTCACCACCGTCACCTCCCTCGCCGTCGTGGCCCTGATCGCGATCGCGGTGGCCGACAGCCTCCACCGCCCGGACGCCGGCTGGTTCGCCTTCTTCTATTACGCCTCGACGGCCGCCAGCACGGTCCGGAACGGGCGTCTGGCGACCGGGCTGATGGTGCTCGCCGGCGTCGCCGCAGGGCTGACCTTCGTCGCCACCACCGGCGGCCTCGGCGGGGCGATCGTTCAGGGCCTGTCCGTGTCGATCATCGGGTTCACGGTGTACAGCGCGATCGCCGTCCGGCGAACGAACCGAGCGCTCGTCGCCGCCCGCCACGAGCTTGCCCGGATGGCCGTCACCGAGGAGCGGACGCGCATCGCCCGCGACCTCCACGACACGCTCGGACACAGCCTTTCGGTCATCGCCCTGAAGAGCGAGCTGGCGGGACGGCTGGTCGACGACGACCCGGCTCGCGCACGGGCGGAGATGGAGGACGTCCAGCGGGTCGCCCGGGAGTCCCTGTCGGCCGTCCGCGAGACGATCGGCGGCTACCGCCAGCTGAGCCTCGCAACCGAGCTCGCGGGAGCCCGATCCGCGCTCGCGGCGGCGGGGATCGCCGGCCGCGTCGAACCGGCTCCCGATGGACTGCCGCCCGCGGTCGACGCCGTCCTCGGCTGGGCGGTCCGTGAGGGCGTGACGAACATCCTCCGCCACGGCCACGCGGCCGCGGCGGAGATCCTGGTCCGGATCGCGCCGACGTCGGCGGCGGTCGAGATCCGGAACGACCGACGGGATCCGACTGCTTCCGGGCCGACGGGCGACGCGACCCGGGATCACGCCGCGCCGGACGACCAGTCGGCCGGGTCCGGGCTCGACGGCCTCCGTGACCGGGTCGCGACCGTCGGCGGGCAGGTCGAGGCCGGCCGCCTCGCGGACGGCGGGTTCCGGCTCCGCGTCGAGGTCCCGATCGGATGATCCGGCTCCTCGTGGCGGAGGACCAGTCGCTCGTCCGCGGGGCGATCATTGCGCTCCTCGGGCTCGAGCCAGATCTGGAGGTCGTCGCCGACGTCGCCCGCGGTGACGAGGTGCTGCCGCGGGCCCTCGAGACCCGGCCGGACGTCGCCCTCCTCGACATCGAGATGCCGGGCCTCGACGGGCTCTCCGCCGCGGCCCAGCTCCGGACCGCCCTCCCCTCGTGCCGGGTCATCGTCGTCACGACGTTCGGGCGACCGGGCTACCTGCGGCAGGCGATGGAGGCCGGCGCTTCCGGGTTCCTGCTGAAGGACGCTCCGGCGAGCCAGCTGGCCGCCGCGATCCGACGGGTCGCCGCCGGCGGTCGCGTCGTAGATCCCGCGCTCGCGATCGATGCCCTGACCGATGGATCCAACCCGCTGTCCGGACGTGAGCGAGAGGTCCTCGCGACGTCGCTCGAGGTCGCGACGATCGCCGAGATGGCCGGCCGCCTGTCGCTCTCCGAGGGAACGGTCCGCAACCACCTCTCGGCGGCGATCCAGAAGGTCGGGGCCAGGAACCGTGCGGAGGCCGCCCGGATCGCCGAGGAGAAGGGCTGGCTGGCGCCCGACATCGACGGCTGATCTCCCCGGCCGGGCACGGACGGTCGTCGCCCGAGCGTGCCGTGATAAGGTGTCGCCGTTCGCGGCGCCCCGACAGCACCCGTCGGCGAGACGCGCCCGAGCCCAGACGAGCCATCAGACCGAGGTCCCGCCCGAATGTCCACCGCCACTGCCACCCGTCCGAACCTCGCGGCCGAGCCGCGCGAGGTGACCGGCAAGAAGGTCGCCGAGCTGCGCCGCGGCGGTCGCCTGCCAGGCGTCGTCTTCGGCAACGGCATCGAGTCGGAGAACGTCTCGATCGACGCTCACGAGTTCGACCTGCTTCGCCGGCACGTCGGGCAGAACGCGCTGATCGACCTGTCGATCCACGGCAAGTCGTCCCGACCGGTCCTCGTCCAGGGCGTCCAGGTCCACCCGGTGAACCGACGACCGCTCCATGTCGACCTGTTCCTCGTCCGGATGACGGAGGAGCTCACGGTCGACGTCCCGCTCGTGGCCATCGGCACGTCGATCGCGATCGAGAACGAGGGCGGCACGCTCCTCCACCCGATCGAGAACGTCCGGGTCAAGGCGCTCCCGGATCACCTCCCACAGTCGATCGAGTTCGCGATCGACTCGCTCATCGACTTCGACGCCGTGATCAAGGTTTCCGACCTGTCGATCCCCGGTGACGTCACGCTCCTCACGGATCCCGAGGAGATCGTCGCCAAGGTCCAGGCGCCGCGCGTCGAGGTCGAGCCGGAGCCCGTCGTGGCCGAGGGCGTCGAGGGCGAGGAAGGTGCGGCCGAGGGCGATGAGGCGGGCGGAGAGTCCGCGGCCGCCGGCGGCGAGTCCGAGGGCGAGTCCGAGGGCTGACGCCCGGCGCCGCGCGAGGAACCGACCGGTCACCAGCTTCGCAGCCCGCCCGGCTACATTGGGTGGGGTGGACAACCGGCCGTACCATTGGGGCTGGTGCAACGGTGGTGAGCCGATCTCGGGGCACCGCGGCGCGCTCTCGGAAGCCCCGCGTCGACTTGCCTGCAACGCCACGCGATAGCCGCCGAAGCAGCGCAGAGGCGCCGTGGATAGTTCAGCCACTGAGCAGAATGCCGTTCCCGGGCCGTTTGTCGACGGTCGGGTCACCGGGCGCGACGGTCGCACCCTCGCCTACGCCGAGTGGGGCGACCCTATGGGGACCCCCGTCGTCCTGAATCACGGTTCGCCCGACACTCGCCTCTCCTCGCCCGACACCGACACGGACGGCCCGACCTCCGCCGATCGGCATGTGCGCCTAATCATGCTTGACCGGCCGGGGTACGGACGATCGGACCCAAAGCCGGACCTCACGCTTCTCGGGTGGGTCGATGACCTGGTCGACGTCATCGACGCGCTGTCGATCGAGCGGTTCGCGCTCGTCAGCGTCTCGGGGGGAGGGCCGTACGCCTTGGCTGCAGCGTACCGTTTGCCCGACCGAATCATGACGCTTGGCCTCGTCTCCTCGCCCGGGCCACCAGGGCTGGGCCTCCCGACCACGATCCAGTGGGCCGAGCGCGAACGCGCTGAACAGCTCCTGCGCTCCGACCCTTCCGCCGTCGTCCCCTTGATGGAGGAACGTGAGCGATGGCTCATCGAGAGCCCTGAGGCGATGGTCAACCCAGCGAACTGGCCTGAGAATGACCGATGGGTGTTCGATCGGCCTGATCGCGCGCCTCGCTGGGTCGAGGGACTTCGGGAGGCTTCGCACCAGGGCCTCGCGGGCGATGTATGGGACTGGATCGCACGAAATCGCGACTGGGGATTTACCCCGGCCGACATCGCCGTCCGGACACTGATCTGGCATGGCGAGGACGACCGGATCGTTCCGGTCGAGCACTTCAACTACTTGGCGTCGACGATCCCTGCTGCGCGAGCCACGCTCTGGGAACCCGGGGGGCACTTGGCATTCCTCCGATCCGCACGCTGGGCCGAGGTCCTCGACGACGTGACCGCCGAGCCCCACTAGGTCGCCGACCCCGTCTGTAGTCCGACGCAGAGATCCTCGCGCCGGAGGCAACTCGTCGCGCAGGTGTAGCACCGCAGGCGAATAGACCGCGCCACCCTTCCCGCCGACGATTCGGGCGTGAAGCTGTGCACGGTCTGCGGTGTCGTCACCAGCCGCGCGGGTAGTCGCTGCACCGAGCACGCCCGCCAGTCCAACCGCAGCCGGCACAACGCCCTGTACGGCACGCGGGCCTGGCAACGACTCAGCGCCCGTGTGCTCCGCACCTGGCGTGGCGAGCACGGCGACTGGTGCCCCGGCTACCGACGCCCTGCGCACCGAGCCGCCGACCTGACCGTTGATCACATCGTCCCGCTCGCCGCTGGCGGTGCGCCCTTCGACATCGCCAACACCGCGGTGCTATGCCGCTCGTGCAACTCGACCAAGGGCGCGTCGACCGGGGGCGGGGTAGCCCATAGGGCGTCGCGCCTTCGCCCCGACCGCGCGGGCCTCAGCGGCGGATGCCGCGGACCGTCACCGTCCGGTTGGCGAGCGCGAGCTCCGTCGCCGGACGTCGCCCGAGTCGTCGCCGGAGTGCGCCCTCGAACGCCGGGCGTCGCTCGCCGAGGCTGCTGACGAGGTCGTCCTCGTCGAACTCGGTCAGGAACCCGACGACGCCATCCACGTCGAACGGATGGATCAGGCTGCCCGCGCGCGCTCGCGCGTCGGCATAGCCGGCCCGCCGCATCTGGGCGACGGCGGCCTCGGGTGTGCGCAGGTCGTCCGACCCGTCGGTCCAGTCACGAGCCTCTTCGCCGACGTCGATCAGGGCGTCGTCGAAGTCGTCGTCCGGCAGCCAGCCGCCCGAGCCGGCCAGCCAGCTGACCCATGCGAACGTGCCGCCGGGCCGGAGGACGCGACGGACCTCGCGCAGCGCCCGGAACCGGTTCGGGACGAGCTGGAGGACGAAGGACGACACGGCGACGTCGTTCGAGCCCGCGGCGAGGCCGAGGTCGTCGGCGAAGGCGACGCGGAGGCTCAGGCGCCGCCGCTCGTCCGGCGACAGGGCCGCGTCGGCCTCGGAGCCGGCTCGGGCGATCATCTCCGACGATGCGTCGATCGCCGTGACGCGGATCCCCGGCCAGCGCCGGATCGCCGCGATCGCCAGCGTCCCGGTCCCCGTTCCGACATCGAGGAGACGGGTCGCACCGCCCGCCACGACGTCGTCGATCTCGTCGAGGACCGCGACCGCGGCCGGGGCGATGATCGGCGCCCACCAGCGCGCATAGCCGTCGGCGATCCGGTCGTAGCGCTCGGCCTGCTCCGTCATCTTCCGAATCGTGCCATGCCCGTCGGACGACGCGAGCGGGTTCGGGCCGCCTCCGATCCCGACGGACACGTGGTCGGGCCGGGCGGGGACGAGCCCCACCCGGCCCGGTGCCGTCGGTCGGCGAGGGCGGACCCTCCTCCGCTCAGACCTCGGCCGAGGACGGCGGCGGTGACAGCGGCGGGATCCGGTCGGGGCGGCGCCAACCGAGCCGGCGCCCGATCGCGAGCACGACGGCAACGATCAGCGCGATCGACAGCAGGAGCGGCACCCAGACGATCCCGAACACGATCGCGAAGCTGAGGACCGCCTGGCCCATCGCGAGCAGCGTTGCCGTCGCTTGATCGACCTCTGCCGCCGGGTCCCAGCGCTCGGCCGCCTCCGTAACCGCCACGACCTCGGTGCCGTAGGTCACCGTCAGCGTCGCGAGGGCGGCCTGGTTCGTGAGCTGCGACTGCTGGGCGGTCAGCCGCTCGATCTGGCTGCGCGTGTCGGTGATCCGGCCCTGGATCTCGAGCAGGTCGGTGATCTTCGGCGCCTGCTCGGCGTACGACACGAGCGCCGCTTCGCTGGCCTTCAGATTCCGGATCCGGGCGTCGAGGTCGACGATCTCGCCCGTGACCTCGACCGCGTCGGTCTTCTCACCAACCTCGGTCCCGAGGCCGCGGAGCGCATCGAGGGCGTCCTCCCATCGCGCGACCGGAATCCGGTAGATCACCGAGGCGACGACGGAGTCGCCGCTCCGTTCCTGCTGCGACCCGCCGATGTAGCCGCCGAGAGCGCGGATCGAATCGCGGGCGCGCGTCAGCGCCGACGTCACGTCGGTGACCGTCAGCTGGAGGCTCCCGGTCCGGACGATCTTCGCGTCGTCGAAGATCACGACCTCGTCGCCGCCGTTGCCGCCGTCGGAGCCCGTGCCCGAGGTGGCCGCCGGCTGGCCGTCGACGCCCGCGTTCCCGCCATTCGGGTTGGCCGGGGCCGCCGGTGCCGCCGATGCCGCCGCTCGGGCGCCGCCCGGGGCGGACGCGCTCGATCCGCAGGCTGCCGCGACGGCGGCAAGGATCGTGAGGATGAGAATCGGCGCGGTCGATCGACCCGGTCGACGACCGCGAGTGGGGCTGCGCATCGCGCGGTCCTCCGTGTGCCCGTCGGGGCAACCCGACGGCGCAGGTCCCGGACGTGGCGGATGGACGCCCGGTTCCCGCGACCCGCCACACCGCCTGCCACCCGGCCGTCTCCGGTGCGTCAGCTGCTGCCACGCCGCGCCCGCGGGCGCCCCGCCTGGAGAGCCCATGACCCGTCCGCTCGCGATCCGGATCCTTGCCCTGGCTGGCGCCATCGGCCTCGCCGGCCAGGCATTGCTCGTCGACCACCTGTTCGGTCTCAACCTTGTGCTGCTGTCGATTGCCCTGCTGTTCGCGGCGGCGGCCGTCCGTCCAGGTGGTGCCCACCTCGATCCGGCCGACGGATGGCTCCCGGTTGCCGCGCTGGCGGTCATCGCCGGCGTCGCGATCCGCGCGGATCCATTCCTCGACCTGCTCGACGTCGGGGTCGGCTGCCTTCTGCTCGGTGCGTCGATCGCGGCGATCGGCGGGCTGTCGGTCACGCGTCGATCCGTCGTCGGCGTCGTGGCGCTGGGCACCGCGACCCTCGGCTGGCTCGGGACCGGGGTCCTGCGGGTCGGCGCCGCCGCACGCCGCTCGGCCGACGATGACGACCGTCTCCCGACCCGACTCCCGCCGTGGGCGGCGCCACTCGCCCGCGGGCTGCTGATGGCCCTGCCACTGCTGCTCGTCTTCACCGCCCTGTTCGCCTCGGCCGACGCCGTGTTCGCGACGCTCACCGCGCACCTCTTCGACTGGGACGTCGACCTCGGCCAGCTCCCGATCCGTCTCGCGGTCGCGTTCCTGATCACCTGGGTCGTGGCCGGCCTCCTGGCCGTCGCCGCCGGCGATCTCCAGCCATGGTGGGATGGTGATCCCGCCGAGCCGCGACCCCGGTCGCTCGGAGCCGCGGCCGCCACCGATCCGCTCCGGCGCGGCCTCCTCCCGACGCTCGGCTCGATCGAGGCTGTGACCGTCCTCGCCGCGGTCGACCTCCTCTTCGCGGTGTTCGTCGTCCTCCAGCTCGCCTATCTCTTCGGCGGCCTCGACACGCTCGAGGCGACGGGTCTGCCGTACGCCCAGTACGCGCGGAGCGGCTTCTTCGAGCTCGTCGCGGTGGCGCTGCTCGCGGGCGGCCTCCTCGCGGCCGTTCACGCGGTGGCTGCGCGGCGGACTGGCCCGCTCGTCGTCGCGGGTCTGGTCCTGGCCGGCCTGACCGCCGTCGTGCTGGCGTCCGCGCTGCTCCGGCTGCGGATCTACCAGGACGCCTACGGTTGGACCGAGCTTCGCTTCTACGTCCTCGCCACGATCGCGTGGCTGGCGATCGGCATCGCGATCACGGCCGTCCTCCTCGTGCGCGACCGGATGGCATGGCTCGTCCACGGGCTCGCGATCGCAGCGATCGTCGTCCTCGTGGCGGTCAACGTGGTCGGGCCGTCGCGGCTGATCGCCGGCGAGAACATCGCGCGGCTGCTGGATCCCGCTCGTGTCCCCGCCGACGGCCGGGCGGGTCTCGACGTCGAGTACGCCCAGGGCCTCGGGGACGATGCGGTGCCGGCCTTCGTCACCGCCCTGCCGGCGCTTCGCGGGCAGGACCGCGTCCGGCTGCTCGACACGCTCGCCCAACGGAAGCAGGCCCTCGCCCAGCCGGACGCGACCGGCTGGCCGGCCTGGAACCTCGGTCGCGATCGGGCCCGTGAGACGCTCGCGGAGCTGCCGTCGAGCTGACCGCGGGGCGGGTCTGCAGGGCGCTCCGGCCCTACACTCGGGCGATGCATCTCCCGTTCGACCCGCCGCTCGAGCCGATGCTGGCCAAGGCATCGGACGGGCTTCCCGAGACCGAAGGCTGGCTGTTCGAGCCCAAGTGGGACGGGTTCCGGGCGATCGTCTTCCGCGACGGCGACGAGGTCCTCATCCAGAGCCGCGACCTGAAGCCGCTCGACCGCTACTTCCCGGAGCTGGCCGAGCCGATCCGCGCCTCGCTCCCGGACCGCTGCGTGGTCGACGGGGAGGTCGTCATCGCCCAGGACGGCGAGCTTCAGTTCGAGTCGCTGCTGCTTCGGATTCATCCCGCCGCGTCGCGGGTGAAGATGCTGGCCGCCGAGACACCCGCCAGCTTCGTCGGCTGGGATCTGCTGGCCCTCGGCGACGAGGACCTCCGGTCGATCCCCCAGGGGGAGCGGCGGGCCCGGCTGGAGGAGGCATTCGCCGGTGTCACACCGCCGGTTCACCTGACGCCCGCCACCCGCGACCGGGCCCTTGCCGCCGACTGGTTCGACCGGTTCGAGGGCGCGGGCCTCGACGGCGTCGTGGCCAAGCGGCTCGACGCCCCGTACCAGCCTGGCAAGCGGGCGATGCTGAAGATCAAGCACCAGCGGACCGCCGACTGCGTCGTGGCCGGCTTCCGCTGGCACAAGAACGGGCCGGGGACGCACATCGGGTCGCTCCTCCTCGGCCTGTTCGACGACGAGGGGCGTCTCCACCATGTCGGGATCACCTCGTCGTTCTCGTGGGATCGTCGGGAAGCGCTCGCGAAGGAGCTCGAGCCGCTCCGGACGGACGCGATGGACGGCCACCCCTGGGCCGAGTGGGCCGAATGGGCATCGCAGGGCGCCGCCGACGCCTCGGGCCAGCGACTGCCCGGCGCGACGAGCCGCTGGAACCGGGGCAAGGACCTCTCGTGGGAGCCGCTCCGTGCCGAGCGAGTCGCCGAGGTCGCCTACGACCACCTCCAGGGCGAACGGTTCCGGCACGCGACGACGTTCAAGCGCTGGCGCCCCGACAAGCCAGCGGAAGCGTGCCGCTATGACCAGCTCGAGGAGACGGCCGCTTACGAGATCGCGAAGATCTTCGGTGCCTGAGACGATGAGCGCCGGGTCGCCGAGCGAGGACGCGGGCGGCTAGCCCTCGCCGTGATGCGTGCTGGCGAGCGCGCCGAGGTCGCCGGTGTCGAGCGCGTCGGCCGTGGTCTCGGCGACACGTGCATGCGTCCTGGCGCGGAGGGTGGCAGTCCGCTTCCCGCCCTCGAGCGCGGCCCGCTCGCCCACGATCGCGCCCGGCCCGATCTCGGCCACCTCGGACCCGTCGACCTCGACGACGAACATGCCGTCGAGGATCACGAACACATCCGTCCCGGTCGCGCCCTGCTCCACGAGCGTGTCCCCGATCGAGAGGCTCCGGATCTTCGGCTTCGACCCGCCCTGCATGATCGATGCAGACAGTCGTCGCTCGAGCTCGGACTCGACGCTCGCGACGACCGCGGGCGAATCCTGATGGCCCCACGGCGTTCGCTCGCCGAACGACCCGTTGAACCAGGCGTTGAAGTCGATCACGCCGGACTTCTGGACGAGACGTCCCTCCCGGTCGTACAGCCAGTGCCGCGGGAACGGGCTGGCCCCCACCAGCTCGTGCGAGGACGAGCCGTCGGCGTTGAGCGTCAGGCCAAGGGTCGTCCAGGCGATCGATGGCCAGAATTGGACGAACGGTTTGTGGGGGACCGGACGCGGTGTCGGCAACCCCATCCGTCCACCGACCGTCTGCACGAACCGGACCGAGGTCGGGCCCGCCTCCGGCTCCGGTCGGATGTCCGGCAACTGGACCGCCGCGAACCGAATGGCAGCCGGACCGACCCGGACCGTCGTGGCCCCGATGTGGCCCTGCCCGAGGTGGCCGTACCCGACGATCCGACCGTCTTCGACCTCCACATACGCCCGAAGCTCGTTGGCTTCGCGGAACCGGTCGGTCCGTCGCAGGTCCTCCAGATCGTCCAGCCGGTCGGGCGGGGGCTGGTCGTAGTGCGTGACCCCGAGCTCAAAGGGGACCTTCGAGAGTCCCTCGATCGCTTCTGAGGGGATCCAGGAGACTGCGGTGACGGATGACTCGAATCGGACGGCGGCCACGATGGCACCTCGTGGAGGGTTGGTGGTCGGACTCCCTGTGGTCGATCGATCATCGCCGTTGCGTCCCCGCCGTCAAGGAGAAACGCGGACTCAGCGTTCCGCTGCCGAGATCGCACGCCACAGGGCGACCGGCATCGGGAACCCCTTGAGGTCCACCCGTCCGATCGGGGCGAAGGTCGCGGTGCCTCGCGGCAGCGCGATCACGACGCCCTCTTCGACCACGATCTCGCCGGGTCCGGCCCGCGCCGTGATCCGGGAGGCCAGGTTGACGGTTTGCCCGAAGACATCGCCGTCGCGGACGATCACCGGTCCGGCCGCGATGCCGGCATGGGCCGGAGGCAGGCCCGCCGCCCCAGTCGAGCCGACGATCGTGCTGACCGTCCGCACGGCCGTCGCACTGTCGAGAAACCGCAACAGCACGCCATCCCCGAGCTGCTTGACGACGCGTCCGCCGACGGGACGAACGGCCTCGTCGGCGAGGTCGAACAGGGTCGCGGCGGCGCTCGCAGCGGCCTCGTCACCGTGCTCGACGGTCAGCGACGTGAACCCGGCAAGATCGACAAATGCGATCGCCGGCGGACGCTGTACGCGCTCCGGAAGGCGGCCCGCGGCGCCGAGGACGCCTTCCATAGCCGCGATGATCCGTGACGTCAGCGTCACCTCCACATGCCGCTCGTGGACGAGCGAGACGAGCCGGCGCCCGAGCACGGCCATGCCGATCGACGGGTTCTGCTCCGGGTCGGTCGGATCCGCCGGCCTGGCTCGGCTGCCGACCGTCGGTGCGCCCTGGGTCGATGCGTCCGGCAGGGCCACCTCGTCCCAGACGTCCAGCCAGCCCTCGGCGACGCGCCGGGTGCTGTCGCCGAGCAATCGGGCGACGCGAGCGTGGGCCGCGCCGGTCGGATCGACGAGGCTCCAGAGACGCACGAACGACATGATGAGCTCGGCCTCGTCCTCGCGAGGATGATCGCCGGGCTCGGGCTCCGGCAGGCCGAGCCCGGCGTAGACCGCCGGCAGGAGGGCCTGCTGCTCGCCCAGGGATGCCGCGATCACTTCGAACCGCTCGGCGGTGCGGGGTACCGGCTCCGAGAAGAACAGTCCGAGCGAGCGGAGCCCGAACCGCCCGTTGTCGAGGCTCCACGCGAGGTCGTCGAGCTCGATCCCCGAGTCGAGCAGGGCGCTGGCCACCGACGCGACCACCTCGTCGCGTGAGTCGTATCGACCATCTGGGAGTGGCGCAATCGCGCCAACCTGGACCAGGCGCTCGACGAGCTCGGGCGAAGCCGTCGATTCGACGAGAAACTCGTCGAGGGTCAACGCTCGCATGGGCCGGCCGCTTGACGTCGGGGTCGCGTGACGGGGTCGTGGCTCATCAGACCGATTCAACCATCGTCAAGGACCTCCGATCCGCGCGCGCGCAAACGAGTCAGGTCGTCGACTTCTTGCGGGGGGCCCGCTCCAGCTGGCCGGCGCGATCCGGCCACTCGTAGCCCGCCCACGGGTCGTAGTCGGGATCCAGTGCCTCCTGGGCCGGGCGGTCGGCCTCCGGGACGTGGATCAGGTTCACCCGGACGCGGTACCAGAGCGAGGAGCGGCCGCGCATCCCGTCGGTCAGGATGTCGGCCGGCTCGAGGTACGCGGCGGCCTCCGGGTGGCGCGCCTTCCAGCGTTCGAGACCCTCGAGCGCCTCCGCCTTCGCCGCCGCCCGGCTGATCTCGATGACCGGGATGTTCGTCTTCCGCCGGCCGGTCGGCGTCGGGCGCGATCCACCGGGCGTGCCGCGCGGCGGCATGCCCGGCCATTCGGTCGGGAGACCGGCGTTGGGATCCCCGGCCGCGACGGCCGCCGCGCGCTCTGCCGCGACCTCCGGCGGCGGCCCACCCTCGATGCCGCGGCCCTCCTCGTACTCGCTCTTCGGGCGGCGGGCACGCGACGGCTGGACCCGCGGCGGCTCGCCGGCCTGCTTCGCGTAATTCGGCGGCCACGGCGCGTCGCCCTGGCCCGCGGCCTCGTGGCGGGCGCTCAGCTCGAGGAGCGCCTCGAGCGACCCGCGCGCGTCGTCGATCCCGGCGCCCGCGTCGCCCCGGTCGGCGACGATCGCCGGAACCGTGGCAAGGGTGAAGTCCTCGGCGACGACGTCGGCGACCTCGTTCCAGCGAAGCGGCATCGACACCCGCGCGTCCGGGAGTGGCCGGATCGAGTACGCGGACGCGACCGTCCGGTCCTTCGCGTTCTGGTTGTAGTCGAGGAAGACGCCGTGGCGCTCCTCCTTCCACCACTTGCTCGTGGCGAGGGCCGGGGCGCGCGCCTCCACGTCGCGCGCCAGGGCGAGCGCTGCCCGGCGGACCTCGGCGTAGGTCCAGCGCGGCTCGATCCGGACGTTGATGTGGATTCCGCGCGAGCCCGACGTCTTCGGCCAGCCGACGAGACCGACCGTTTCCAGCGCCTCCCTGCAGACGAGCGCGACCTCGCGGATCTGCGGCCACTCGATCCCAGGAACCGGGTCGAGGTCGACCCGGAGCTCGTCCGGATGGTCGAGGTCCTCGGCCCGCACCGGATGGGGGTTGAGGTCGATGCAGCCCAGGTTGGCGACCCAGGCCAGCCCGGCCGGCTCGTCGAGGACGATCTCGTCGGCCGTCCGCCCGGACGGGAATGTCAGCTCGGCCGTCCGGATCCACTCGGGCGTGTTGTCCGGCGCCCGCTTCTGGAAGAACGGCTCCTTCGTGATCCCGTCCACGAACCGCTTCAGCGCCATCGGCCGGCCACCGGCGCCACGCAGCGCGCCGTCCGCGACCGACAGGTAGTACGAGACGACGTCCATCTTCGTGTAGCCGGTCTCGGGGAAGTAGACCTTGTCCGGGTTCGAGATGGAGACCTCGCGGCCGCCGATCTCGAGGACCTCCTTCTTGCTGGCCACGGTGCGATGCTAGCGGCGATCGCAAGGCGGTGGGCGACGGCGGACGGCGGGCGATCCGCATTCGCCCCGGACGTCATCCGGCCGCGGGCGCTAGCCGCCGGCCGTGAACGAGCCGGTCTCGAAGGTGACGCCCCGGACGAACTGCTCCACCGGGCTCGACGCCGGCGACATCGCCCTGAGTCGGAACTGCCGTCCCGTCCATTCGACGTCGAACACCTGGAGACCGCAGCAGTTGCTGTCGAGGACGATCGTGTGGTCGTCGACCGGCTTGAGCGCCCATGGGTCGGAGGGCGGCGACACTCCGTCGATCGCCATGACCGCGAGGAACTGTCGACCGGCTCGCACGTCGATCATTGTCTGGATCGTCGTCGCGCCGCGGATCCCGAGCACGCTGTTGACGATCGTTTCCTTCTCGACGTCGGTCAGCGCCGATTCCCGGTCCAGCTGTCGCCGGATGTCCGCGACCTGCTGGACGGTTCCGACATAGTGCCCATCCGGGATGGCCGCAGTGGTCGTCGTCGGCGACGGCGCAGTCAGGCTGGCTGGCGCACTGATCGCCGCCGCCCTGGGCGGGCTGCTCGGGGTGCGGCTTCCGCAGGCCGCCGCCAGCAACGCGACGATGCCGAGGGTGAACGCGAGTCGCTGCGAAGGCGGCCTCGCCCGGTTCCGCTCCAAGTCGCCCTCCTGTGAGCCGCGACGGATCCGTCGCCGCCTGTCCAGATGCCACTCGCGGGACGGGGGTTGGCCTTCGGCCGGGAACCTGGCGACCGGACGACCAAACCCGTGTGATCCGGCGGGCATCTGGACGTCCGTCAGGCCCGGGGCGGGCGTAGGATCGATGGGTTCGAGAGGCGTTCGTGACCTCTGTCGCGACAGAACGGGACCAGCCGGCGACCGGCGATGCCGCCCTCATCTCGCGGGCGGGTCGCGGCGACGTGGCGGCCTTCGACCTGCTGCTCGCGCCGCGGCTCGACCGCTGCTATCGGCTGGCGTGGGCGATCCTCGAGAACGACGCCGACGCGGCGGACGCGACCCAGGACGCATGCATCGCCGCCTGGCGCCAGCTCCCTCGGCTGCGCGACGCCGGCGCCTTCGATGGATGGCTGAACCGGATCGTCGCGAACGCCGCGCGGATGGCCCGGCGCCACCGCATCCGGCTTCGCGAAGTCCAGGTGAAGCCGGCCGCCCATGACGTCGACCAACAGGAAGCGGCGGCGCCGGCGCCCGACGATGCGGGATCCGCAGCGTTCGAAGGGGTTGTGCAGCGAGACGCGATCCTGCGGGCGTTCGATCGGCTCCGCCCCGATGAGCGTTCGATCCTCGCCCTCCATCACCTCGACGAACGTCCGGTCAGCGAGATCGCCCGGACCCTTGGCATTCCGACAGGGACGGCGAAATGGCGTCTGCATGCGGCGCGCCGGTCTCTCGAGCGCGCGCTGGAGGCCGAGGCATGACCCGCTCGATCGTGTCGGACGCCGACCTCCGCAGCGCGCTCCGTGCCGCCCCGCCCATCGTCGCGCCGGTGGACCTGCGCGACCGAATCCTCGATTCTGCCGGGGTCACGCCGCAGGTCGGCCGCCTGCCGTGGCCGCTAGCGCCCCTTGCCGACGCGAACCCGGTCGCTCGTCGACGGGCACTCCTCGTCGCGGCGGCGCTCCTGATGGCCGCCGGCTTGGTCGCCGCAGCCGCGGTCGGCGCGCTCCTCGAGCGGCAGCGCCAACGCTCGATCGATCCGCCCTCCAACCTCGTCGCGTACGTCGATGCGGCCTATCGGCGCCTCGGCGATCTGCCGGCCTTCCAGATGGTTGCGCTCGAGAGCGGTGATCTCCATCGAATCTACTCCGATGGGGCCGGCATGATCCGCGACGAGCGGCCCTCCGCGGGGACGACCCGGATCGTGTCGCGAGACCGGGCCGTGACCCTGGGCGTCAACGAGAACGGAGTCGCCGTGGCCGTCGACGAGGGGCGTTCGAGCACCGCGCCCGGCTCCGAGATCGGTGCGCTGATCGGCCAGATGCAGACCTGTGACCCGGCTCCGCGGTACTTCGGAACGGATCTCGTGGCCGGGCGGGGCGCCCACCGAATCGGATGCGGCCCGTTCGAGTACGCGTTCGACGTCGATACCGGGCTCGTCCTGCGATCGGCCGCCGCCGCTGAGAGCTCAGCGGAGCCGAACGCGGCCGGTGGGCCGAGCGCGGCTGCCCTCGCCAGCTGGATCGTGACCGAGCTCGACATCGGACCGCAACCGGCGGAGCTGTTCTCGTTCGATCCGCCGGGGTACCGCCACGAGCCCGCGAACTACGGGGCCTGCGCGCCTGATGCCATGGATGCCATGGGAGGCTGCAACTCCCCCGTTCCGACCCCCACGCCGGCGCCGCTGGTCCATCCGTCGGCTGCGCCCGGTGTCGCGCGGCTCGCCGATCCCGACGCCGTCCTCGCCGCCGCGGCACTAGCGTATGGCCGCGCACCAGCGATGGCCGTGGTCACCCGTGAGTCGCAATACCTCCCGGGCGACTCGACCTTCTTCCGGCCGTCTCTGGAAAGCCGCGCCTTCTCCGACGGGGCCGGGCGGTTCCGCCTCGGCCTCGGGGACGAGGCCGGCACGATCTACATCACCACCGACGGCCATAACTGGATCTCCTACGTGGAGGACGGCCGAACGGTCTGGCGCGACGACTGGGGTTACTACGCCGACCACGGCGGGGTCGGCGACGTCAAGCCGGAGTTCGAGCAGGGCTGTCCGGCGGGATGGCGGTGGATCGGTGTCGACCTGGTTCTCGGCCGGTCGACCGATCACCTCGGATGCGACCTCGAGGATCTGTGGGTGGATCAGGCGTCGGGCCTCGTCCTGAGGTACGAGGTCCGCCCTGCCGATCCGCTCCAACGCCTCACCTCGATCTGGGAGGTCGTCGCGCTCGACTTCGGGGCGCAGCCACCCGAACTCTTCCAGCTCCCGCCCGGCGCGGTCGTCATACCGCGACCGACGCCGGCGCCCTCCTGACAGCACGCGCCGGCGATGAGCGCTTGATCTGTCTTCGTGCGCCGTGCGAACCCGTCCGTGAGGGCTCGACGGAGATCGGTGAAACGGCCGATGATGCAAGTCCGCGCAGGGGACGTCGCCACCGATGCTCAACCAGCCAGAGCCCGCCTGTCTCGTCATCGCCGACATCTCCGGCTACACCGGCTTCCTGGCCGGCGCGGAGCTGGACCACGCCCAGGACATCCTCGCCGACCTCATGGCGACGGTCGTGGCCGCCTTCCGCCCGACGTTCAAGCTGGCCAAGCTCGAGGGCGACGCCGCATTCGTCTACGCGATCACCGAGACCGTCGATGCCGCTCAGCTCCAGGACGTCATCGAGCGCTGCTACTTCACCTTCCGTCGCCGCCTTCGTGATATCGGTCAGGGCTCCACCTGCGCCTGCAACTCGTGCGAGATCGTCCCCCAGCTGGATCTGAAGGTCGTCGCGCATCACGGCCGGATCGTCCGCCAGCGGATCGCGTCCTGGGAGGAGCTGGTCGGCAGCGACGTGGTCGTGGTCCACCGGCTCCTGAAGAACCACGTGCGCGAGGACACCGGGTTCGGCGCCTACGCGATGTACACCGAGGCATGTGTGGCCGCGATGGGCCTCAACGACCCTGTCGCGGCCGGCCTGGTCGAGCATCGCGAGGAGTTCGAGGGTGTCGGTGAGGTCGGCACGTGGCTACGCGATCTCCACGCGGCCTGGGCGGCCGAGCTCACCCGGGCGCGCCGGGTCGTCGAGCGCAAGGACTCGGCGAAGATCTACGAGCAGGTCGTCGATGCCCCGCCCGCCATCGTCTGGGACTACCTGACCTCACCCGCCCGGCGGCTCCAGTGGCAATACCAGGTGACCGGCATCGAGATGGTCGCCGGCGCCCCGGGTCGGCGCGGCATCGGCGTGGTCAACCACTGCATCCACGGCAAGGACGCGATCGTCGAGGAGATCCTCGACTGGGAGCCGTACGACCATGTCACGCTCCGCTCCCAGTTCCCGATTCCGAACGTTCCGAAGCTGGTCAACAGCTTCGTCCTCGAGGAGCTCGACGACGATCGGACGGCCGTCGAGATGCGGGTGCTGAAGCTTCGATCGGCGAAGGATCGGGCGATCCTCGAGGATCTGGCCCCGATGCTCGATGCGTCGATCGAACACGGCATGGCCGCGCTCAAGCCGCTCGTCGAGACCGAAGCGGCCGCCGCCCGAGCCGGCGCGCACGGGAGCCCCAGGGAACCCGATGTTCCAGCGAGCCGAGGTCGCAACGTCCGGGAGCCCGTCGCCACACCTGGTGGCTGATGTCGATCGAGTCGCCCGCCGTTCGTCGTCCGTACAGGGGCGGGGTGGCATGTCCCGTCCGTCGAGAGGAGACGTGAGATGCGCTACCTGCTCCTGATCTACGGACCGGAGCCGTCCGAGGACACCCCGCCGGAGGCGATCGCCACGGTCATGGGCGACTACAACAAGTACACCCAGGAGGTCCGCGACCGGGGCGCCTACATCGCCGCCGAGGCGCTCCAGCCGGTGGCGACCGCGACCACCGTCCGGGTCCGCGACGGGGCCACGCTCACGACGGACGGACCGTTCGCGGAGACGAAGGAAGCACTGGGCGGGTTCTACCTGATCGACGCCCGGGACCTGGACGAGGCGATCGAGCTCGCGGCGAAGATCCCCGGCGCCCGCGACGGCTCGATCGAGGTGCGTCCGATCTGGGAGACCGGATCGGGGTCGAACGAGCCGGCCGGAGCCACGGCCGAGGTGGGCGCCTGACCGATCCGACGCCCGGCCCGGCCGACCCGCACGCGGTCGTCGACCGCGTCTTCCGTGAGGAGCAAGGCCGGGCAGTCGCCACGTTGATCCGCGTTCTCGGCGACTTCGACCTCGCCGAGGAGGCGGTCCAGGATGCGTTCATCACCGCGCTCGAGACCTGGCCCGGTCGCGGCGTGCCCGCCAACCCCGGCGCCTGGATCACGACGACCGCCCGGAACCGGGCGATCGACAGGCTTCGGCGACGACGGGTCCTTGCCGAGAAGGAGGAGCTGCTTCGCCGTGAGGTCGCGATCGAGGAGGAGCTGGCAGCGATCGATCCGGATGGCGCCATCGACGGAGCCACCGGGGTGAGCCCGATCGTCGACGACCGGCTCCGGTTGATCTTCACGTGCTGTCACCCGGCTCTGCCGATGGACGGCCGCGTCGCGCTGACGCTGCGGACGCTGGGCGGGCTGTCGACTCCGGAGATCGCCCGGGCCTTCCTCGTGCCCGAGCCGACGATGGCCCAGCGGCTCGTCCGGGCGAAGAAGAAGATCCGTGACGCCGGCATCCCGTACCGCGTCCCGGACGACGCCGCCCTGCCGGACCGACTCGAGGGCGTGCTCCGCGTGCTCTACCTCGTCTTCAACGAGGGCTATCGGGCGAGCGCCGGCGAGCGGCTGATCCGGCGCGAGCTGTGCGCCGAGGCGATCCGCCTCACCCGCGTCCTCGGCAGCCTGATGCCCGACGAGCCGGAGGTCCTCGGGCTGCTCGCGCTGATGCTCTTCCACGACGCCCGGCGGGAGACCCGGACCGGGCCAGATGGCGAGCTGGTCCTCCTCGACGACCAGGATCGGTCGCGCTGGGACCGGGCACGGATCGACGAGGGCAGGACGACGCTCGATCGGGCGATGCGGATGCGGCGCGTCGGGCAGTACCAGCTGCAGGCGGCGATCGCGGCACTCCACGACGACGCGGCCTCGACCGACGAGACGGACTGGACGGAGATCGCGGGGCTGTACGCGATCCTCGGGCGGCTCGCTCCGTCGCCCGTCGTCGAGCTGAACCGGGCGGTGGCCGTCGCGATGGCGCGAGGACCCGAGAGGGGGCTGGCGATCGTCGACGCGATCGCGGTCGGCGGCCAGCTCGATGACTACCCGTACCTCCATTCGACCCGGGCGGATCTGTTGCGCCGGCTCGGTCGGCGGTCGGAAGCAGCGGCCGCCTATCGGCGGGCGCTCGAGCTCACCGAGAACGAGCCGGAGCGGGCGTTCCTCGAAGGGAGGCTGCGCGAGATCGAGACGAGCTGACCGGGAATTCGAAGCGCCGCGGCCGTTGCCGGCCGCGGCGCAGGAGCTGCAAAGGTCGCCGGTCAGCCGGCGCAGATCGCAAAGGCCTGGATCGTCCAGGTGTCGTTGCCCTTGAGGCCGGAGGCCGCTCCCGACACGGTCCATGTGTCGGACGCGCTGGGCCACGAGGCTGTCAGCTGGACGTTCTGCGGATTGGCAGTCGTGGTGAGCACGCCACCCCCGCCGACCAGCGTCTCGCCCGAGTTGCAGCTCACGGAAGCGTCGTCCGAGCCCGTCGACTTCGGGTTCGTTGTGACGGCGGAGTGGCGAATGGTCGTTCCGCCGAGGCCGGGACCGGCCACGCCGGGATCGCCCTTGTCACCCTTGACGCCGGGATCGCCCTTGTCACCCTTGGCGCCGTCGAGGCCGTTGGTGCCGGGATCGCCCTTGTCACCCTTGGCGCCGTCGAGGCCGTTGGTGCCGGGATCGCCCTTGTCACCCTTGGCGCCGTCGAGGCCGTTGGTGCCGGGATCGCCCTTGTCACCCTTGGCGCCGTCGAGGCCGTTGGTGCCGGGATCGCCCTTGTCACCCTTGGCGCCGTCGAGGCCGTTGGTGCCGGGATCGCCCTTGTCACCCTTGGCGCCGTCGAGGCCGTTGGTGCCGGGATCGCCCTTGTCACCCTTGGCGCCGTCGAGGCCGTTGGTGCCGGGATCGCCCTTGTCACCCTTGGCGCCGTCGAGGCCGTTGGTGCCGGGATCGCCCTTGTCACCCTTGGCGCCGTCGAGGCCGTTGGTGCCGTTCGTGCCGTTCGTGCCGTTCGTGCCCGCAGCACCCGGGTCACCCTTCAGGCCCTGCGGACCCATCGGACCCATCGCACCGGCGGGGCCGACAGCGCCGAGCTTCCGCCACGTGACGAGCCGCTCCCTGGTCGGGCATGCGGAGTGACCGTTCCTCGGAAGGACGATCCGGACGGCCTTCGTGACCTTGTTGACGCACGCGTAGACCGTCGTCGTGTTGTTGTAGACACTGGCCGCGTCGGCCGCTCCGGTCGAGCCGACGAGGAGCATCCCGGCAAGCAGCACCGGGGCGATCCGTCGACCCCGGGAGCGGGTCGATGGCATGGTGGAAGACATGGATTCACGATCCTTCGGTGGCGTCGGTCACCCATCTGGATGAGGGAGTGACGGGGACGGGGGATGAGTCCTGACCCCCGAATGGTCACGACCGCACCCCTACGTCCGCACCAGACCGAGAGAGCCAGCCGCGCCAGTACATTCGAACCACCAACCGCCTCCCCGCTCTCCACCGCACCACCCGCTGCTCCACCCTGCCCACCCTGCAACGGATTTGCGAGCCGCCATCCGAGCGGTGCCGTGCCATCGGAGAGGCCCACGACCTACAGTGATTCGAGTTGCCCCTGACCCCAGTCCGTCCGCGCGACGCTCGGGGCTCGGGGCCGGGTTGGTCGTCGTCGTCGCGGTCCTCACGACGAATCTGGTCGGCGGGATCGTGACCGGGACGCTCGTCGGCTGGGCGTTCGCCACGCTCGCGTTCTGGGGCCTCGTCGGGGCTTGGCTGTACGCCTGGGTCGCCTGGCCGGTCCTCGAGGATCCGGCGCGGGCCGAATGGCCGATCCGGGAGCGGCTGCATCTCGCGGCGCTGCTGGCCCTCGCCCATCCGGTCCGGATCGGGCTCCTCGCGAATCGCCCTGGCGGCGTTCCTCGTCGCCAGCCTGGTCGCGATCGTCGCGCTGGTCACGGTCTCCGTGGCGGTGGCCGCCGTCGTGGCGTCGCGCTTCGTCCTCCCGGCCGCTGACCGCCTCGATGCCCGCCTGGGGTTCGCGGCGGGACGAGGCCTGCCGACGGTGGTCGACCTGCCCGACTGACGCGGTCCGCGGGATGCGACGATGCGCCGGTGCAATCGCTCGCCACGATCCCCGCCCACCGGCTCGGCGAGGCATCGGCCGTCGTCCGCCGGCCGGACGGAACTCCCCTTGCCGGTGCAGACGTCGTCGTCCGCCAGACCCGCCACGCGTTCCGGTTCGGGGGCGGGATGTTCGATGCGGCTCGGCTCGCGAACGACGATCTCGACGGCCCGACTCGCGCGCGCACCGAGGCAACCTTCGATCGCTGGCGCGAGCTGTTCGACCACGCGACGCTGCCGTTCTACTGGGCCCGCTTCGAGCCGGAGCGCGGAAGGCCGGACACGGTCCGTCTCCGCCGCGCGGCCGCGTGGCTGGTGGCGCGGGGCTGCACGGTCAAGGGCCATCCGCTGTGCTGGCACACGCTCGCTCCGGACTGGCTCCTGCCGATGTCGGACGACGAGGTCCTCGACGCGCAGCTGGCCCGGATCCACCGCGAAGCCACGGACTTCGCCGGGCTGATCGAGTCGTGGGACGTCTGCAACGAGGTCGTGATCATGCCGGTCTTCGACCGGTACGAGAACGGCTTGACCCGGGTCGCGCGGCGGATCGGACGCGTGGGCGTCGTGACGGCGTCGTTCGAGGCCGCGCGAGCGGCCGATCCGAGCGCCCGGCTGCTGCTCAATGACTTCGACCTCTCGCCGGCGTACGAGGAGCTGATCGAGGCCTGCCTGGACGCGGGCGCTCCGATCGACGCGATCGGCCTCCAGACCCACATGCACCAGGGTTGGTGGGGGATCGACCGGACCCTCGAGGTCATCGAGCGCTTCGCCCGGTTCGGGCTGCCGCTCCGGTTCACGGAGACGACGATCGTGTCGGGCGACCTGATGCGGCCCGAGATCGTCGATCTCAACGATCACCAGGTCGACGACTGGCCGACGACCCCGGAGGGGGAGGCGCGCCAGGCGGACGAGGTCGAGGCCCACTACCGAACGCTGTTCGGCCACCCGGCGGTCGACGCCGTTGTCTGGTGGGACTTCGTCGACGGTGCCTGGCTGAACGCGCCGTCGGGTCTCGTCCGCGCGGATGGGTCGCCGAAGCCCGCCTGGGATCGGCTCCACGACCTGATCAAGGGCGACTGGTGGACGCCGCCGACCCACCTCGTCAGCGATGCCGACGGACGGGTGCGCTGGCGGGGGACGCTCGGCGACTACCGGGTCGAGGTCGGTGGGCGCGAGGCGATCGTCCGGCTCGACCGCGGATCGGCCGCCGAGGGCGAGGTGCGGCTCTGAGCGCGCGGCGATGAGTGTCACGTGGCGGGCCCGGGCGTTCCTCGCCCTTTCCGTCGACGCGGAGTGGATGGAGCCACGGACGGGGATCCGCCGCGGGCGGCCGCATCGACTCCAGCGGCGGATGGTCGACGGCGAGGTGGCGGGAAGCATCGACGTCCTCCGCCGCGTCCCGGCCGCGATCGAGGCCTGGAGCGAGGGGAACGCAGCGATGGACCTCGTCGACGTCACGACGGTCGAGGAGCCGATCACCCGTCTCACCCCCATCGGCGACGGCCGGTGGTGGATCGGCCCCGAAGCCCTGCCGGCGGCGTTCTGGCAGGGAATCCGGCCGGGCTCGCTCGACGCGGTCTACCTGCTCTGGCCCAGCGACGGGGAGATGCCGCTGTGCGGCTGGGGCTGCACGGTCGGTCCCGGTCCGGGAACGGGCGGTGCCGGCTTCTCGTCGATCATCAGTGACGGCTGGGCGGGCTACCCGGAGCGCCTCCACCCGGAAGAGGGGTTCGTCCACGAATGGCTCCACCAGGTGGAGTCCGTTCTCCGGGCGCGGGGGGTCGGGCCGGACGTGCTGCCGGGCCTGCACGACGTCGACGGGCGAACGTCGTGCCGTTCGACCGATCTGCCGCCGTACGGCCGGACCTACCCGGAGCATCACGCCCGGACCGACACCTGGCAGCCCTGGTACCGCGACCTGATGACCGGCACGATCCGGGGTCGCGACCGCGGCGAGCCACCCTGCCTCGGGCTGCGGCCGGAGCACTGGGCCCGCTCCCGTCCCTGACCGTGGTCGCCGGTCGCTCGCCGCGGCGGCAAGGCCGGAGTCGTGCAGGCGCCCTTCCGGGAGCCGGGTCGATCCGGGAGACTCGGCAGGGACCGCGGGTCCGCGGACGACGATCGACCGCCCACCGAGCCAGGCCGTCAGCGAGCAGGACCGCCCGATGTCGATGCCCCAGATCCCGGCCGCAGGCCGTGCCGGACCACCGCTCCTCGGCATCGCCTCGTTCGTCGTCATCGTCGTCGGGATCTCGATGGCGTCGACCATCGTCTCGATGGTCCTGCTGTCGATCCTCGTGACGATTCTCATCACGCCGATCGCGGGATGGGTCCGGAAGCGGGGCGGCCCGGGCTGGCTCGCCCTGGGTTCGGCGCTCGTGAGCTATGTCGCCGCACTCGCCGCGGTCGCGGTGATCGCGGCGATCGGCCTGGTCCGGCTCCTCGACGACGTCCCGTCCGACGCCACCGAGCTCGCCAACATGATCACCGCGACCGTGGGTGAATCCGGGTTCGCGGAAACGGTGGCAACCGCATTCCGGTCGTTCGCGACCGACTTCGCGACGTCGGCGCTCAGCGGGCTGGCGGTCATCGGCTACAGCGTGATCATCGTCGCCTACCTGCTGATCGAGGCGCCGACCGCCCGGACGCGGATCCTGTGGGCGTTTCCGGGCAGCACGGAGATCGTGGGGCGGGCCACGGACCTCGCGATCCGGCTACGCGCCTACCTGATCGCCCGCGCGGCGCTCGGCCTCCTCGCTGCCGTCCTCGACACGGCCGTCCTCCTGATCGTCGGCGTCCCGTCGGCCTTCCTGTGGGGGCTCCTCGCCTTCCTGATGAGCTTCGTCCCGAACGTCGGCTTCATCATCTCGGTCATCCCGCCGGCAATTCTCGCCTTCGTGGTCGGCGGCATTCCCACGACGGTGATCGTGATCGTCGCGTACACAATCATCAACGTCGCGACGGACTACCTCGTCCAGCCGCGCTTCGTCGGCTCCGCGGTCGACCTGTCGCCGGTCGTCGTCACGGTGTCGCTGCTGTTCTGGGTCGTGGTCCTCGGCGGCGCCGGGGCGATCTTCGCGGTGCCCCTCACGATCATCGTCGCCGCGGTCGCCGATGCCTTCGAACCGAGCCGGCCCGTGTCGCGGATGCTCGTCTCGCGGGTTCCGATGAACCCGGCGACGGACGGCCCCACGCCGGACCCAGCCTCGCCGACGGCCTGATCATCGGCGGATCGGCGGATCGGCGGATCGGCGGATCGGCGGATCGGCGGATCGGCGGATCGCGGATCGGCGTGCGGCGGCAGCGGCTCTCCGCCGGGGTCAGGGGCCGGAAATCGGCTCCCTGATCACCCGGCGGCCCCCCCATGGTCCGGCTCCCCCCGGATCCGGCAGCAAGCTCCCGGCACGCTCCGACGTCGACGCCGGCCCCCAGCCAGGCACGGACGTCGGAGCGCGCGGGAGTCGGGGAGAGCGAAGCGGCGGCAGCCCGCTCAGTGGACCAGGCCCGCGTCCACGGGGATCTCACCGTGGATCCTGGTCCCCATGCCGGGATGCGAATCGACCGTGAGGTGACCGCCCATGACGTCGACCCGATCGGCGAGGTTGACGAGGCCCGCGCCAACCTGGATCCGCGTCGGATCGAAGCCGACCCCCGAGTCGTCGACCGAGAACGAGATCCGGGACGTCTCGCCGACGAGCCGGATCCTGACGGCGGCGTTCGGGCCGGCGTGCTTGATGACGTTCTGGAGGGCTTCCAGGCAGCAGTAGTAGATGCCGCGTTCGATATTCGGGGCGTAGCGCCCGAAGTTGATCGATTCGACGGTCACCCGGAGCGGCGAATGGTCGCCGGTCGTGCGAAGCGTCTCGACGACGCCGTTGCGGAGGAGGAGATGCGGGCTGCCGTCCCGGGTCACGCTCCGGATGTCGCCGAGCGCGACATCGAGCTCGCTGCCGATCTGCTCGATCGCCGAACGCTCGTCGTCGGTTGCGGCGCCCTGGGCGAGCAGCCCGAGGTGGATGCGGATGCTCACGAGCCGCTGCTGCGCACTGTCATGGAGATCGCGCTGGATCCGCTGGCGTTCGGTGTCCATGGCATCGAGGGCACGGACCCGGGCCTTGCGCAGATCACGCTCCATCGACCGGGTCTCGAGCCGCAGCCAGACGATGCCGGCCAGGCAGATCGCGAGCGGGAGGTACTGGAGGGGCGTGTCCGCGAGGACGGCGAGCAGGGCGATCGGCGTCACGAGGAACGCGATGGCCGCCACGAGCAGGAAGCGCCGGAACCCGGCCATCGATCGGCGCCATGCCACGAGGCTCCGCGGGATCGCCTCGACGTGGTCCTCATCCGCTCGGCGGCCAACCAGCATGCGTACCCTCCCGGGCTGCCCCGACCCGGTGGGGACGACGAACCAGACGATGGTGCGTGGCGCCCCCCACTTGGGTGCCGCCGCCAGTCACCTGACGCCGGGACCGGATTCTGTGAACAGACCAAGGAACACGTCATCCCCCTGTCCCGTTTTCACCCGGGTGATTTTCGGGAGCTACGCGGAGCGGCGAGCGTTGCGTCAGTCGATCAGACCGCGCTGGCGAGCCTTGGCGACCGCGGCGGGCAGGGAGTGGACGTCGAGCTTCTGGTAGATCGCCCGGACGTGGGAGTGGATCGTGTTGAACGAGACGAACAGCTCGTCGGCGGCCTGTCGCTTCGAGACGCCCTTCGCCAGCACCCGGAGGACCTCGACCTCGCGCGGCGAGAGCGGTTCGGTCGCAGGTTCCGGCCTGGCCGGTCCCACCGCCCGTCGCAGGGACCGGAGGTAGCCGGGGTCGCGGGCGGCGGCGATGATCGCGTCCGCCTCTCGCAGGAGGCCCGCTGCCTCGTCGTTGCGGCCGAGCATTCGTCGCGACTGACCGAGCGCGATCAGCGACTCGGCGATGGACAGGGGCTCGCCGAGCGCCCGGATCGCCGGCAGCGACGCCACGAGCAGATCGCCGCCGGCCTCGGCCTCGCCACGGCGGACGAGGACGATCCCGAGCATCGCCCTGGCATACGCACCCGTCGGCGATTGGGCGAGGCCGTGCTCCTCGGCGAGCGTCATCGCCTGGCGGGCGCGGTCCTCGGCGAGCGCGGGATCGCCGGCCTCGACCTCGACCCGGGCGAGGAGCGACCGGGCACCGACCGCGTCCATCCACATCCCGTCGTCGCCCGCGAGGGAGCCGCCGTACTCCAGGAGCTGGCGCGCCTCGTCGAACTGTCCGGCCCGGACCAGCGCGAACCCGAGCTGGACGTGGACCGTGATGCGCCACGGCGAATCGCGGCCGGCCTCGAGCTCGTACGCCCGCCGGCTGTTCGCGAGCATCCTCGAGACGTCGTTGCCGGGAAACGCTGCGCCCATGAGCGCCGCCGTGGCGTCGATCGAGCTCGATCCATCCGGCATCGGGCCGACGGCCGGGGCCCGGATCGCCGCCGCCAGCGCGGCGTCGCCGTCCTGGTGACGGCCGAGGAAGTGCATGGTCCAGGCCCTGACGACGGACAGCCGCCGATCGGAATCGATCGTGTCCGGCCCGAGGGCGTCGAGCCAGCCGACCAGCGTCGCGATCCGCCCGAGCTCGAGCGCCTGGAGATAGCTCTCGCCGATCACCCGAGCCGCGAGATCCGCGTCGCCGGCCGCGATCGCGTGCCGTACGGCGCGGTCCGGATCGCCGGCCCCGGCGTACCACGTCGCGGCCCGCTGGTGGAGCACCGGGATCTGGTCCGGCTGGCGGCGGGCGAGCTCGATCCGCAGCAGCTCCGCGAGGAGATGGTGATAGCGATACCACTCCCGGCGCTCGTCGAGCGGCGTGATGAACACGTTCGCGCGTTCCATGTCGGCGAGCAGCTGACCCGAGCCGGTTTCCCCCGTCACCGCGTCCGCGAGGGATCCGCAGACGGTGTCGAGGATCGAGGTCCGGAGCATGAACCGGAGCGTCGTCGGCTCGAGTGCGATCAGCACCTGCTCCGTCAGGTAGTCGATGACGTGCCGGTTCGACGCACCGAACGTCGCGACGAAGTCGTCCCGGCCGGGGTGGCCCCGCATCGAGAGGTAGGCGAGATACAGCCCTGCCGGCCAGCCCTCGGTCCGCTGGTGGAGGATCGCGACGGCGTCCGGGTCGAGCCCCAGGTCGAGGCCGTCGTTGAGGAACTGCTCGGTCTCGTCCGGGGTGAAGGCGAGGTCGGACGGTCGGAGCTCGAGCAGGTCGCCCGTGGCCCGCAGCCGGGCGATCGGAAGCGGCGGGTCCACGCGAGTCGAGATCACGACCTGGACGTTGTCGGGGGCGAGCTCCGCGAACCGGATCACGGTGTCGTGGCAGTCGTCGCTCTCGAGGAGGTAGTAGTCGTCGAGGACCAGGACGACGTCGCGTCCGATGGGCGCGAGCACCTGGGCCGCGCTGGCGGCAGGATCCACATCTCGGGCGAGGCCCATGAGTCGCTCGACCGCCACGGGCTCGTCGACGGCGGTCGCGAGGGCGGCTCCGATGTAGGTCCAGAGGACCCGCTGGTCGTTGTCCTGCGGCTCGATCGTGACCCAGGTGAATGTCCGCGGATCGACGTCGGCCCAATCGGCGAGCAGCGACGTCTTGCCGAATCCCGGCGGCGCGACGAACAGCGTGAGCAGGGGACGGGCGACCCGGAGCAGGCTCGTCAGCCGGGCGCGCCGCAGCGTGCCGTCGCGGAGCCGCGGCGGCTGGAGCTTGTTCGCCTGGAGGATGGGTCCGGGATGGCCGGGCGCCCTGCCGCGCCCGGGATCCGTCTGCTTCGTTGCCACGCGACCTGGGTTCTCGCGCGCTCGTCAGATCCCAGTGGTTTGCCGGCCGGCTGGATGACCTCAGAGGCCTCTGCGGTGGCGAGCTCCTGGTTCGACGGTGGGTTGGCTGCCGGACGGCAGCCACGGCCCCGTCAGTACGTCGTCTGCGCGTAGCGATTTCGGCCCGAGACGCCACCCGAGGCGTACGTCGCGATGTCGAGAACCACCGCGAGCACGAGTCCGATCGCGTCGATGGTGTCGACTCCGCCGGGCGCGACGAGAAGGTACATCAGCGTCGTCCACGGGAGGAAGAGGAAGCCCAGAAACGCCACCAACCCGTTGTCGAAGGCGGCGGAGAACCGGATCGGCTGGAACAGCCAGACCAGGAAGAGGATCCCGCGGGGACCGACCAGTGCGAAGGTCGCGAGGATGCAGCACATTCGTTCTCTCGCTCGTGCGGTGGCTGGGCGACGTGAGCATTCCATCGCGAGCCGCAGGACGCAAGACGCCGGCCACCATGGGGCATGGGGCGTGCACGCCTCCCCGCCGCGTGTCGGCCCGCTGGGCCGTCGGTCGGGAGCCCGCCTAGGATCGGACGAGGACCGGGCGCCGGGGCGCCGGGGCCGCACGGACGGGAGCGTCGACCGATGGCAACCAGCGTTCCGGCAACCAGCGTTCCGACGACCGCATCCACCGACGAGCTGCCGTGGTGGCTCGGGATCGTGCAGGGGATCGCACTGGTGGTCCTCGGCGTCCTGTGCCTGACGGCGCCCGGGGCGACGCTCGTCGTCCTCGTCCAGCTCGCGGGGATCTACTGGCTGGTGACCGGCATTCTCGATCTGGTCGGGCTGTTCGGCGACCGCCGGCACTCGGGCTGGAAGCTTTTCGCGGGGATCATCGGCGTCGCCGCCGGCATCGCGGTCATCGCCCACCCGATGTGGGCCGCGGTTCTCGTCCCGACCACCCTGGTGCTCGTGATCGGCATCTTCGGCATCGTCAACGGCGTGCTGGTGATGGTCCGTTCGTTCGCCGTCCGGATGTGGACCGGCGTCGCCCTCGGGTTGGTCTCGATCGTCCTCGGAGGCGTCCTCGTGATGAACCCGCTGATCGGCGCGGCGTCACTGCCCTTCGTCATCGGCATCGTCGCGCTGGTTGGCGGCATCCTGTCGGTCGGGATCGCCTTCGCCGAGCGCGGCCGGCGGCGTCGAGCGGCCGCAGCCGCCGTCGCGGCGACGACATCCCCGTCGATGGCGCCGGCCGCTGCCCCACCCGCCCCCGCCGCCCCGGTGGTCCCTGCCGCCCCCGCCGCCCCGCCTGCAGCCGTGGCCGCGGCGACGCCGATCGACGAGCCTCCGGAGGACTCCGGGCCGTCCGCCGCCGCGTCAGCTGTGGCGCCCGAAGGCGCCGACGTCGCCGACGCCGGTGAGGCCGAACACGCCGACGACGCGGGAGCCACGCCGGGGTCGTGATCGAGCCCTCGCCGTCGCTCGTCGGACTCCGATGACGAAGCTCCCCGCCCCGGAGCGACCGGACGAAGGCGGCGGGGCGAACCCACCGCACGACAACCCCGACGCCGACGCGCCCGGGCCGGAGGACACCGGTGCCACGGGCGGCTCGACCGTCGGCACGAGCCGTCTGCGCGAGGTCGTCGCCATCGCTCGCGATGTCGGGCCGCACCGGGCCACGATCCGTGACGACGCGATTGCGGGCATGGTCGGAGCGATCGGGAGCGTTCCGGACGGGATGGCCTCGGCGCTCCTCGCCGGCGTCAATCCGATCGCCGGGCTCTACTCGGTCGCCGTCGGACCCGTCGTCGGCGGTCTCCTTGTCGCCTCGCCGCTCATGGTCGTCACGACGACGAGCGCCGGCTCGCTCTCGGGCGGCGCCGCCGTGGCCGGAATCCCGGTCGACAGTCGCGCGGCGGCCCTGGTCCTGGTGGTGTTCATCGCGGGCCTGATGCAGATCCTCGCCGGGGTGCTCCGCCTCGGCCGGCTCACCCACTTCGTCTCGCACTCGGTGATGGTCGGGTTCCTGACCGGCGTCGCCGTGCTGATTGTCCTCGGCCAGTTCGGGGCGATCACCGGGACGTCCCCGACCGGCAGCGGCAATCTCGCCAAGGCCATCGACGTGGTGACCCACCCCGCCGAGATCCAGGTGATGTCTCTCGCCCTCGGCCTTCTCACGATCGCGATCGTCAGCCTTCGGTTGCCCGGCTTCCTCGGCAAGATCGGCCCGCTGATCGCGATCGCGATCCCGACGATCATCGTCCTGGCCTTCGCGCTTGACGTCCGGATCGTCGAGGACGTCGGCGACATCCCCCAGGGCCTGCCACGGCCGTCCATCCCGTCGATCGACCTGCTCAGCGTCGAGATCATCACCGGCGCATTCGCGGTCGCGGCGATCATCCTCGTCCAGGGCGCGGGCGTCGCCGAGAGCTTCCCGCCATCCGGTGGCCGGCCGACCCAGCCGTCGCGCGACTTCATCGCCCAGGGCGCGGCCAACACCACGAGCGGGCTGTTCGGCGGCATCCCGGTCGGCGCGTCGGTCAGCGGGACGGCGCTGAGCGTCTCGTCCGGATCCCGATCGCGGTGGGCGGCCATCCTCGCCGGGATCTTCGTGCTCCTGATCCTGCTGTTCCTGTCACCCGTCGTGGAGCTCGTCCCGATGCCGGCCCTCGCGGGCCTCCTGATCGTCGCCGGTCTCAACACGATCAAGGTCGACGAGTTCCTCGTCATCTGGCGCACCGGCCTGATCTCGAGGATCGCGATCGTGGCGACATTCGCCGCGACGCTCGCCCTGCCGATCCAGGCAGCCGTCGGGATCGGGATCGTGCTCTCGACGCTGCTGAACCTCTACCAGTCATCCATGGACGTGTCGATCACCGAGCTCATCGAGCGGCCCGACGGACTGGTCGAGGAGCGGCCACCGCAGGAGCGCCTGCGGAGCGAGACCACGACGGTCCTCGACATCCACGGCAGCATGTTCTATGCCGGCGCCCGGACGTTCGCCCGGATGCTGCCGATCCCCGAGGGATCGACCCGCCCGGTCGTGATCCTCCGGCTCCGGGGCCGGACGAAGGTCGGCGCGACGTTCATCGAGGTCGTCGACCGCTACGCCGGCCGACTGGCGTCGGTCGGCGGCCGGATCTACCTGACCGGGGTCGACAGCCACGTCCGCGAGCAGATGGTCCGAAGCGGGAAGCTCGACATCGGTGGCACGGTCCGGCTCGAGACGATGACCCCGATCCTCGGCGAGTCGACGCGGAAGGCGATCAGCGAGGCGAACGCGTGGCTCGTCGAGGCCTCCGCCGATCCCGAGCAGGAGCTGGCAGGGTCCCGGCCGAACGGTTGACCCGAACCCGCGCCGGGCTCGCCCGCCATTGCGGAACGAGCCTCTCTTGCCCGTTGCCATCGACTAGGGTAGGGTCGAGTCCCGGCACGCCGGGCCGCACGACCGGAGGAGGTCGGCGCTCAGGGGGAGCCAGCGCATGGTCGTCTCGAGCCATCACGCCACGAGTCCGTCGATCGGGACACTGATCGCGCGCGCCCGCACGACGAGCGATTACGCGCCGGTCGGCCGGACCGCGGTCGACCACCCGATCCGGGTCGCGGTCGCCGATGACTCGTACCTGATGCGGGAGGGCCTCAACGAGGTCCTTGCGCCCCTCGATGCCATCGACCTCATCGCCTCGTGCGCCGACGGCGACGCCCTGCTCGCCGCGGTCGACGCCAACCCACCCGACGTCGTGATCACCGACATCCGGATGCCGCCGACCGGCGACGACGAGGGCATCCGCGTCGCCCGACGGCTGCGCGAGACGCACCCCGAGATCGGCGTGGTGATCCTCAGTCAGTACGCCGGGGCCGCCTACGCCCTCGCCCTGCTCGAGGACGGCGCCGAGGGTCGCGGCTATCTCCTGAAGGAGCGGGTCCACGACCGGAACGAGCTCCTTGCCGCGATCGAGGTCGTCGCCCAGGGCGGCACGACGATCGACCCGAGCCTGGTCCAGGAGCTGCTGGTCGTCGACCGCCAGCGTCGATCGTCGCCGCTCGACGACCTGACGCCACGCGAGCGAGAGGTCCTGGCCGAGATGGCCGAGGGCCGGAGCAACGCCTCGATCGCCGAGTCGCTCGTGCTGACGAAGCGGGCGGTCGAGAAGCATGTCGGGGCGATCTTCCAGAAGCTCTGCCTCGAGGACGACGAGATCGTCAGCCGCCGGGTCACCGCCGTCCTGATGTTCCTGTCCGCGTCCGACAACTGACGAGTCGGCGCGGCTCGGCCCGCCGGGTGCATGGGCGCCCACCTCCCTTGCATGACCGATGCGGGCGCCATCGTGAGGAGACCGGTGCACGCCATTGGCGGCGGCGTCGCGCTGACCGAACCTCCGATCGGCGGACCGGTGGCGCGATCCGTATGACGTCGCCACGGACACGTGAGGTGGGTGGTGGGCTCGGTGCGGGTCCTCACAGTCGACGACCACGGAACGTTCCGCGAGGCCGCGCGCGCATTGATCGCCGCGACCGACGGGTTCGAGGCCGTTGGTGAGGCCACGACCGGCGAGGAAGGCGTTCTCGCCGCCCGACGGCTGCATCCCGACCTCGTGCTGATGGACGTCCGTCTCCCGGACATCGACGGCTACGAGGCGGCGCGACGGATCGCGCCCCTCCAGCCGGAAATCCTCATCGTGCTGGTCTCTGCGGCGGACGACGCCCTCGTCGGCGACCCGGGCGAGATGTGCGGCGCGTCGGCCTTTGTCCGCAAGGAGGACCTGCGCCCGACCCTCCTCCGGGCTCTCTGGGACCAGCACCACCTGCCCGCCACGCCTGCCGAATGACGATCGCCGAACCGACGCCGCCGGCCGCGACCAGCACGAAGGACATGGCCTGGATCGGCGGCGGCTCGTTCCAGATGGGCTCCGACCAGTTCTATCCCGAGGAGCGACCGATCCACGAGGTCGCGGTCGACGGGTTCTGGATCGACGTCCACCAGGTGACCGTCGCCGAGTTCCGCCGCTTCGTGAAGGCGACGGGCCACGTCACGGTCGCCGAGCGACCGCTCGACCCGGCCGACTACCCCGAGGCCGATCCCGAGCTGCTCGTGCCCGGCTCCCTCGTGTTCCAGCGGACCCGCGGTCCGGTCAACCTCGATGACTACCGGAACTGGTGGGCCTACGTGCCCGGGGCGAGCTGGCGCCACCCGGAGGGCCCGGCGAGCACGCTCGACGGCCGCGACCGTCATCCGGTGACCCACGTGGCCTGGGACGACGTCGAGGCCTACGCGAGATGGGCCGGCAAGTCGCTGCCGACCGAGGCCGAGTGGGAGTACGCCGCGCGCGGCGGGCTCGAGGGCAAGGTCTACACGTGGGGTGACGAGTTCGCGCCGCGCGGCCGGATGATGGCCAACACCTGGCAGGGCGAGTTCCCGTGGCAGAACACGCTCGACGACAAGTACGAGGGGACGTCGCCGGTCGGCACGTTCCCGCCGAACGGCTACGGCCTGTTCGACATGGCCGGCAACGTCTGGGAATGGACGTCCGACTTCTATTCGCCGAGGCACGAGGAGCCCCAGCACGCCTGTTGCGGGCCGGCGACCAACCCCCGGATCACGTCGCCCGACGCGAGCTTCGAGGTCGGCAGGCCGGGCGAGACCATCCCACGCAAGGTGACGAAGGGTGGCTCCCACCTGTGCGCGCCGAACTACTGCCTGCGGTACCGACCTGCCGCGCGGCAGGCGCAGGCGATCGACTCGTCGACGGGCCATATCGGCTTCCGTTGCGTGGTGCGCCCGACCGCCTGACCGCCCCAGGGAGCCAAAGAGGCGTGCGCGGACCCCACCCGGACGCCTGCCCGCGCCATCCACGACGGCTGCCGCGATGGGCAATCTTCGGTGTCCGAGCAAGGCCGTGGACCTGGCCCTGCCGAACGGAGGATGAGGGATGGACATCCGCGCAGAAGCCAGGCGTCTCGCGAGCGTGGCGACCGTGTTCGTCTGGGTCGGCTGGTTCTTCGTGTTCTACGCGATCATCTCCGGCATCTTCTGGTGGATCGACCTGACATCGTCGCCGCAGTTCAACGTCCTGCAGTCCCTCGGGCTGTCCCTGGCCGCCATCGGTGGGCCGATCTTCCTGGCCCTGATCGTGGCCGGGATGGGCCATTTCCTCCGCCTGTTCGCCCTCTGGGCGGCGCGCGAATCGAACGTCTGACCCGCGACCCTGGGTCGCCGCCCGAGCCCCGAGCCGGGCGGCGACCCCGGCCGCGGCGCTGGTCCAGTAGCCCCATCCCCACCTTCGTGAGGCGTTGACCATGGCATCCAAGCAGGTGACCGGACCGATCCAGGTCTTCGTCGTCGGGTTCGACAAGTTCGAGCAGACCGGGCAGATCATGGCGGAGCTGCGGCGTGTCCGGAAGCGCGGCATCATCCGGCTGATCGACGTCCTCTTCGTCGAGAAGGACAAGAACGGCAGCATCTCGAGCACGATGCATGCGACCGACCTGTCCGAGGGGGAGCGGCTCCGGCTGGGCGCCGTGGCGGGCGGCCTGATCGGCCTGCGGGCCGGCGGCGCCGAGGGGGCGGAGGTCGGGATGGAGCTGGGCATGGAACGGGTCGCTGAGCGCGACGCGGGTCTGAGCGGCCAGCAGCTGTCCCAGCTCGCCGATTCGATCCCGCCCGGCAGCGCCGCCGCGGTCGTGGTCGTCGAGCATCACTGGGCGACCCGCCTGCGCGACGCCGTCCGGACCAACGGGGGCCGAACGCTGATGCAGGCGATGATCACGCCCGAGGCGATCGCGATCGTCGGCGACGAGCTCCGCGCCCGCATCGACGCCGAGGCGGCGATCGAGGCGGCCGAGGCGGTCCAGTACGCCGCCGCGATGGACATCGCGCAGACGCTCGCCGAGCGCGACCTGATCGAGGAGCTGGCGCTCGAGGAGGTTGCCGACACGGTCGCCGCCGCGCTGGCGATCGAGGACGCCGCTGCGGCGGACGTCGCGGTGACGCTGATCGAGGCCGGCCTGATCGAGGACGCCGCGAAGGCGCACGCGGAACAGATCGTGGCGATGGCGATGGACGTCGAGGAATTGGCGACCGAGGAAGCCGAGGACGTGGTGGTCATGGTGGCGGATGTCGAGGAGTCGGCGACCGAGGAAGCCGAGGACGTCGTCGCGGCGGCGGCGGTCATCAAGCGCGCCGCGGCCATCGATGCCGTCCGGGCGCTCGTCGCAGCCCAGCTGATCGAGGAGGGGGCCGCCGAGGAGGCAGCCGAGGCGCTCGTCATCGCCGACCTGATCGAGAAGGAGGCGGCCAAGGACGCGGCCGCGGCGATCCGCGAACCCACCTCGAAGTCGACCCAGCCCGTCGGCTGAGGAGTCCCGGGCGCCCGCCCCGCCCTGGGCGCCCGGCCCTGGGCGCCGGCCGATCAGCAGGCCGTCGGAGCCGGCTCGAGGGTCAGGCCCTGGCTTCCGCGCGCCAGTGACGGCCGAGGCGCCAGAGTGCGAGGTGCAGAATCAGGATCCACGCGAGCAGGATCGTGATCACGATCGCCACGATGATCAGGATCGTCCGGAGGGAGTCCACCGCGCTCGCAGACTTTGTCTGGGCAGCGACGAGACGGTCGTTCAGGCTGCGCACCGCGGCGCTCGTCTCGGTCAGGACGCTCTGGATCTTCGTCGTCGCCGCCGCGACCGCGGTGGCAGCGGCGTTCGACGCGGTGCTCTGGAGCCCCTGCCACGCCGAGGTGATGGAGTCGTCGATCGATTGGAGCTTCGCATCGACCGCAGCCAGGGCGTCGACCGGTTGCGATGGCACGTCCAGACCGGGCACGAATTCGAGCGACCCGCTGGAGCGACGAGATCGCGCCGGTCACGTTCTCCCGGATCTCGCCGTACTGGACGCGCAGGCCGCGGTAGCTGTCGGCGAACTGGCCGACGCGGTTCGACAGCCGCGAGATGGCGTCCGGCGTCGGTGTAGTGGCGGCGGTGCTCGCGTCAGTGGTGATGGTTCCGGCGGTGACCGCCGCGGCGTCCAGCTTCCCGGCGACGTTGGCCGTCGCGTCGGTCGCCCGGTTGAAGGCCGAGTTCACGCCGTCCCCGAGATCGTTGACGGCGCTGCCGAACCGCACCAGGGCGATCCACGTCAGGACGACCAGCGCGATGCAGATCACGACGCCGACAACGCCGGCGACCTGGGCGGCCGTGGCCGACCGCGGGGTCGACGGCTGGACGACCTTGAAGGGGGGAGCGTCAGTCGGTGCGGACTGGGCCATGGTGGTCCCTCGGCGGAGCGTCGGAACGGCACCCGACGCCCGGACGGGCGCGGGGCCGACCTGTCGCGATCATACGAGCCCGCCACCGCGATCTCTCCGGCGTGGACCCCTAGGTTGCTCGTGGGGTGCGCGCCCTCGCTGATCTTTGGCACGCGGACTAGCGTCCGGGTCGCGTCCGCCGTCGTCAGCCATGGTCGCGCGGGCGGCTCGGGTCGTCGTCAGCCGACGCCGAGCGACGTCCGAGCCCGGAGGAACGCATGACCAAGCGACCGATCGCGGTGACCGTCCTCGCCGTCCTGGCGTGCGTTGCCCTCGCGCTGGCGATCGTCCACCTGCTCCAGGCCCTCGGAATCGTGCCCTACGTGATCGGGCAGAACTACGTGCACGACTTCAGCCTGTGGTACGTACTGATGTGGGCGTTGATGATCTGGATCTGGGTGTGGGTCATCCAGGCGCTGTGGAGCGTCAACCCGGAGGCCTGGCTGTTCCTGCTGATCGTCAGCGGGTTCAACCTGACCTTCGACTTCATCAACTTGATCTTCACGCCGACCGCGACGACGGACCTGTCGGCGAGCTTCATCCTCAACCTCGTGATCTTCGGCTACACGCTGATGCCACGGACGAAGCGAGCCTTCGGCATCGAGACCTGAGCGGGCCGCCGACATCCGCGAGACCTCGCGACGCCGGCGTCCCGACGACGGGCCGCGAGGAACGCGGGCCCCTCGATCGGCGCAACTGGGACCTTCCGGCGATGGCTTCGGCCGGCCGCGTCCGCCATCATTCGGCGCGATGGATGCGATCCCGCTCCTTCGCACCCGCGTCGCGGGGATGGGGATCCGCCTCGAGCTGGGCGAGTGGACCTACGGCAACGGGCGGACGCTCGAGGAGGCTGCCGACGACCTGGTCGCGCGACTGACGCTGCACGCGAGGGCGATCCGCTCCGGCGGGATGCGGTTCCACCCCGAGGGTCCGCTGCCGGACCGGGCGTATCTCGACTTCCTCTGGGAGCTCGGCGAACCGGCGATCGAGCAGACGCGGATCCGCGTCGTCGTCTTCGGAGGCGGGGTCGACAGACCGGCCTGAGAGATCGCGGAATCCCAGCGGGCGGACCACCCCAGCGCACGCCTGTCCGCGCCATGGGCGTGGCGACCGCTCGCGGCCAGAGTGGTCATCACAGCACGTGATGAGTGGGGGTGCCCGCGCGATGTCCAGCGACCGTCTCGACCGAACCCATCTGCCGATCCCGGATCCGCAATGGGTCGGCGTCACGACCTACGACGCGAAGGACCCGGACACGCAGTTCCCGCCGATCTCTCCGGTCCGGCCACCGGACGGCGCTCCCAACGTTGTGATCATCCTGATCGACGACGCCGGCTTCGGGTCGTCCAGCGCGTTCGGCGGCCCGTGCAACACGCCGACCTTCGAGCGACTCGCCGCAGAGGGACTGAAGTACACCCGCTTCCACACGACCGCCCTCTGCTCGCCGACGCGCGCCGCGCTCCTGAGCGGCCGCAACCACCACAGCGTCGGCATGGGCGGGATCACCGAGATCGCGACGTCGGCCCCCGGCTACAGTTCCGTGCGGCCCAAGGACAAGGCCCCCCTGGCCGAGACCCTCCTGCACAACGGCTACTCCACGGCGCAATTTGGCAAGTGCCACGAGGTCCCGGTCTGGGAGACGAGCCCGATGGGTCCGTTCGACCGCTGGCCGTCGCCGGGCAACGGGTTCGAGCACTTCTACGGCTTCATCGGCGGTGAGACGAATCAGTACGCGCCGGCGCTGTATCGGGACACCGTCCCCGTTGAACCGGATCGAACGCCCGAGGAGGGCTACCACCTCACCGAGGACATGACCGATCGCGCGATCGAGTGGGTCGGCCAGCAGAAGGCGTTGATGCCGGACAAGCCGTTCTTCGTCTACTACGCGCCGGGCGCGACGCACGCGCCGCACCACGTTCCGCTCGAGTGGTCGGCGAAGTACAAGGGCCAGTTCGACGACGGCTGGGACGCCCTGCGCGAGCGAACGCTCGCCCGCCAGAAGGAGCTCGGGGTCATCCCGGAGGACGCGGAGCTGACGGCCCGACCCGACGAGATCCCGTCGTGGGAATCGATCGCCGACGACCTCAAGCCGGTCCTCGCTCGCCAGATGGAGGTCTACGCCGGCTTCATGGAGCACACCGACCATCACGTCGGTCGTTTCATCGACGCGCTGGCGGAGCTCGACATCCTCGACAACACGCTGGTCTACTGCATGATCGGCGACAACGGCGCCTCGGCCGAAGGGACGCCCCAGGGGACGTTCAACGAGCTGCTGGTCCTCAACGGCGCCGCCGCGATGGAGACGACCGAGTTCATGGCCTCGCGGATCGACAAGTTCGGGACGCCCGAGGCCTACAACCACTACGCGGTCGGCTGGGCCCACGCGATGGACACGCCGTACCAGTGGACGAAGCAGGTCGCCTCGCATTGGGGCGGCACCCGGAACGGCACGATCGTCCGCTGGCCCGAGGGGATCCAGGCGAAGGGCGAGATCCGCAACCAGTTCCACCACGTGATCGACGTCGCCCCCACGATCCTCGAGGCAGCCGGGCTGCCGGCGCCGTCGTTCGTGAACGGGATCCAACAGGCGCCGCTGGAAGGCGTCTCGATGGCATATTCGTTCGGCGACGCAGGAGCCGCCGAGCGGCACACCACGCAGTACTTCGAGATGTTCGTCAACCGCGGCATCTACCACCAGGGCTGGACTGCGGTCACGCGCCACTCCACGCCGTGGGTGGTCGGGCCACAGCTGCCGGCCTACGACGACGACGTCTGGGAGCTGTACGCCCCGGATGACTGGACGCAGGCGCGGGACCTGGCCGCGGAGCAGCCGGAGCGGCTCGCCCACCTGCAGCGGCTGTTCCTGATCGAGGCGGGCAAGTACAACGTCCTGCCCCTCGACGATCGTCGCGTGGAACGCTTCAACCCCGATCTTGCCGGCCGGCCGCAGCTCCTCCACGGCAACCGCCAGATCCTGTTCGGCGGGCATGGGCCGCCTGAGCGAGAACTCGGTCATCGTGATGAAGAACAAGTCGTATGCCGTCACGGCGCAGATCGTGGTGCCCGAGGGAGGCGCCAGCGGCACGATCGTCGCCCAGGGCGGCGCCTTCGGCGGCTGGAGCCTCTACCTCAAGGATGGCCGGCCGGCCCATTGCTACAACCTCTTCGGACTGCAGCAGTTCAAGGTCTACGGCGACGATCCCGTGGCCGCCGGCGAGCACCAGATCCGCGTCGAGTTCGCGTACGACGGTGGCGGCCTGGCCAAGGGCGGCACCGCCACGCTGCTCGTCGATGGGACGAAGGTCGGCGAGGGCCGAATCGCCGCAACCGTTCCGATGGTTTTCTCGGCTGACGAGACCTGCGACGTCGGCAGCGACACCGGCACGCCCGTGACGGACGACCTCACCTCGGCCGAGACGGTGTTCACCGGGCGCGTCCAGTGGGTCGAGATCGACCTGGGCGATGCGGCGGACGACGCGGACCACCTGATCACCCCCGAAGAGCGCTATCGCGTGGCCATGGCTCGCCAATGACCAACGCTCCGGCGCCGTCGTCAGCCCCGCCGGGCGGGACCGCGGCCGCATCCAGCTCCGGCATCGTCCCGGCCAACGGCGGCCGGATCCTCGCGTCGCTGATCATCGTCGCGGCGGTCGCGAACCTCAACCTGTCGGTCGCGAACGTCGCGCTGCCCTCGATCGGGCTCGCGTTCGACGCGTCCCAGACGCAGCTGAACCTCGTCGCCGTCGGCTACTCGCTCGGCCTGGCCGCCTCGGTGCTCTGGCTCGGCGCGCTCGGAGATCGCTACGGGCGCAAGATGATGCTGTTGCTGGGCATCGGGCTCTCGATCCCGGCCTGCCTGGTTGCCGCGTTCGCGCCGACGATCGAGGTCCTCATCCTCGCCCGGATCGTCGGCGGCGTCTCCGCCGGCATGGCCTACCCGACGACGCTCGCCCTCATCACGGCGCTCTGGGGCCCGGGTCCCGCCCGAACTCACTCGATCGCCCTGTGGTCGGCGCTCGGCGGGGCGATTGCCGCGCTCGGGCCGCTCGTGTCGGGGTTCCTGCTGGAGCGATTCGAGTGGGGCTCCGTGTTCCTCGTGACGCTGCCGCTCGCCGCCGTCGCCCTGTTCATGGCGTGGCGGAACGTGCCGGCCCACGTCAACGAGACCGACGAGACGGTCGACAACCTCGGCGGCATCCTCTCCGCGGTCCTCGTCGGCTCGCTGATCCTCTCGATCAACTTCGCACCGGTCCCGAACATGGGCACCGCCGTCATCGGCCTTGCCCTGGTGGCGATCGCCGCGACGGTCGGGTTCGTCATCCGCCAGCGTCGGGCCGGGAACCCGCTGTACGACCTGGATATCGCGGCCCGTCCCACGTTCTGGGTCGCCGCTCTCGCCGGCATCATCGTGTTCGGCTCGCTCATGGGCGCGATGTTCATCGGCCAGCAGTACCTCCAGAACGTGCTGGGCTACTCGACCCTGGCCGCGGGTGCCTCGATCCTGCCGGCCGCGGTGTTGATGGTCATCGTGGCCCCGCGCTCGGCGAAGCTCGTCGAAGCCAGAGGGGCGCGGTTCACGCTGCTTCTCGGCTACGTGTTCGTCCTGCTCGGCTTCGTCACGATGCTCCTGCTCTGGCAGGAGGGCAGCCCCTACGCTGTCGTCGGTCTCGGGTACGGACTCGTCGGCGTCGGTGTCGGGTTCGCCGGCACGCCCGCGTCCCGGTCGCTGACCGGCTCGGTCCCGGTCACCCGAGCGGGCATGGCGTCCGGGACGGCCGACCTTCAGCGCGACCTGGGCGGCGCGATCATGCAGTCGATCTTCGGCGCCCTCCTGACGGCCGGCTACGCGACCGCGGCCGCCGCCGTCGTCGCGGGCGCCCCGCCGAATGCGGACCTGACCGCCGCCGTCCAGAGCGAGCTCACGATGTCGTATGCAGGTGCAGCCGACATCGCCGCCCAGTACCCCCAGTACAGCACCCAGATCATTGCCGGCGCCAGGGAGGCCTTCCTCGCCGGGGATCAATACGCCTACATCGCCGGCATCGTCGCGGTCCTGCTCGGGGCGGTCCTGGTCGCCTTCAAGTTCCCCCGGCGGGACGAGGAGCGGCGCCTCCTCGAGGAGTACCACCAGCTCGACACCGGCCAGGCGCCGGCGCCCGCCGCCCCGTCTCGGGTGCCCTCGCCGGTCGGCAGCCCGGCCGGCGGATCTCCGTGACCGTGCTCGTTCGCTGACACGCGATATGCCCGCCGACCGTTGACGGGCCACGTCCGCCGCAACCTAACCTGCCACGGGAGATGACCATGCCGAACGGGAAGCCGAACATCCTCGTCATCTGGGGTGACGACATCGGCATCACGAACCTGAGCTGCTACAGCGACGGCCTCATGGGCTACCGCACGCCGAACATCGATCGGGTCGCGAACGAGGGCATGCGGTTCACGGACTCGTATGGCGAGCAGAGCTGCACGGCCGGCCGCTCGTCCTTCCTCACCGGCCAGAGCGTCTTCCGGACCGGGCTCAGCAAGGTCGGCGTGCCCGGCGCTGATGTCGGACTGCAGGCCGAGGATCCGACGATCGCCGAGCTGCTGAAGCCCCTCGGCTATGCGACCGGGCAGTTCGGCAAAAACCATCTCGGGGACCTGAACAAATACCTGCCGACGGTCCACGGCTTCGACGAGTTCTTCGGCAACCTCTATCACCTCAACGCCGAGGAGGAGCCGGAGCTCCCGAACTACCCGCCGGAGAAGGATTTCCCGAACTTCAAGGCCCGCTTCGGGCCGCGTGGCGTGATCCGCTCATCGGCGACGGACAACGACGACGCGACCGATGAACCGCGCTGGGGCAGGGTGGGCAAGCAGAAGATCGAGGACACCGGCCCGCTCACCAAGAAGCGGATGGAGACGATCGACGACGACATCGCCGCTGCCGCGTCTGATTTCATCAAGCGCCAGCACGCCATCGGGACGCCGTTCTTCGCCTGGGTCAACTTCACCCACATGCACGTGCGCACGCACACGAAGCCGGAGAGTCGCGGGCAGGCAGGTCGGTGGCAGTCCCCCTATCACGACACGATGATCGACCACGACCGGAACGTCGGCGAGGTGCTCGACGTCATCGACGAGCTCGGCCTGGCCGAGGACACGATCGTCATCTACTCGACCGACAACGGGCCGCACATGAACACCTGGCCGGACGCCGGAATGACCCCCTTCCGGAGCGAGAAGAACACGAACTGGGAGGGCGCTTTCCGAATCCCGGAGATGGTCCGCTGGCCGGGCCACATCCCGGCCGGCGTGGTGTCGAACGAGATCATCCAGCACCACGACTGGCTGCCGACGTTCCTCGCCGCGGCCGGCGATCCGGACGCGGTCGACAAGCTGATGGCCGGCCAGACCGTCGGTGACAAGACGTTCAAGGTTCACATCGACGGCTACAACTTCCTCCCGTACCTGACCGGTGAGCAGGAGAAGGGCCCGCGCCAAGGGTTCATCTACTTCTCGGACGACGGCGACGTCCTCGGGATCCGGTTCGACAACTGGAAGGTCGTCTTCATGGAGCAGCGCCGGCAGGGCACGCTCGAGATCTGGTTCGAACCCTTCACCGTCCTGCGTGTGCCCAAGCTCTTCAACCTGCGAACGGACCCGTTCGAGCGGGCCGATGTCACGTCGAACACCTACTGGGATTGGTTCGTGGACAACGACTATCTGGCTCTTGCGGCGACGTCGGTGACGGCGCAGTTCCTCGCGACCTTCAACGACTTCCCGCCGCGCCAGCGGGCCGCGAGCTTCACGATCGATCAAGTTGTCGAGAAGCTTGAGGCGGCGCTGACGGCGGGTCATTGACGATGGCCGATGCCCTCGCCTCCTGGAACGACACCCCGACGAAGACCGCCATCGTCGACTTCGTCGATCGGGCCACGACCGGACCCGACGCCGTCCCGATCCCGGAGCGGATCGCCGTGTTCGACAACGACGGAACGCTCTGGGCCGAGAAGCCGATGCCGGTGGAGCTCGTGTTCATCCTCCAGCGCTGGACCGCGATGGCCGAGGCCGACCCGTCCCTCCGTGATCGACAGCCCTGGAAAGCGGCCGTCGAACGCGACTACGCCTGGCTCGGCGGCGCGATCGACAAGCACTACGCCGGCGACGAGACCGATGTGAAGGTCGTGATGGCCGGCGTGATCGGTGCCTTCGCGGGCGTCGAGGTGGAGGACTACGGCACCCAGGCGGCGGCCTTCGTCCGCGACGTGTCTCACCCCACGTTGCAGCGTCCCTTCCACGCTGTCGCCTTCCAGCCGATGGTGGAGCTGCTCCGCTTTCTCGAGGCGAACGGCTTCACCGTGTTCATCGCGTCCGGTGGCAACCGCGACTTCATGCGCGGCTTCGCCCAGGACGTCTACGGGCTGTCGCCCGAGCGGATCATCGGGAGCTCGAACGAGCTCAGCTGGGTGGACGAAGGAGACGGCTCGCTCGTCTATGCGGCGGCCCCCGACGTGTTCGACGACGGCCCGGCCAAGCCGATTCGCATCTGGAGCCGGATCGGCCGGCGGCCACTCGTGGCCGGCGGCAACTCCAACGGCGACATCCCGATGCTGACCTTCGCCGGGACGACCGTCAGACCCGGCCTTCGCCTCCTCGTCCTGCACGACGATCCCGATCGCGAGTTCGAGTACGTGAAGGGAGCCGAGCGGGCGCTCGAACAAGCGAAGACCGACGGCTGGACCGTCATCAGCGTGAAGAACGACTGGTCGACCGTGTTCGCCGACCCGCCCGCGTGAGCGTGACCGGCGGCTCGGACGCGACGGCCCCGCCGCCGTATTCAGCGCCGGGCGCGTCCCGACGGCGGAGCTGAAGCAGGATTCTTGGCCGCAGGCTCCGGTGCGGCCGCCGGCAACCCGTCCTCCGGCAGCGTGTGCCGGATCAGCGCAGTGGCGACATCGTTGCCCTGGCCCACGGACACCATCGCCCGGGTGTTCCCCGCGAGCGACCGGGCGACCTCGAGCCGCTGGCTCTCGACGTCCCAGTGCATCGCGTTCGGGTAGTCGTGGATCCGGGCCTCGAGCCGCTCGAGCCGGGCGACCTCGTTGGCCGCCTCCAGCTCGATCGCCTCCCGACGGGCCTCGATCGTGACCCGCAGGAGCTCCTCCTTGTCCTTCTGGCGGACCAGGGCGAGGGCGTGCTGTTCCTGCTCCTCGGCTCGCTGCAGGGTCGCCAGTCGGCGGGACTCCCGCGACGCGATGAACTCGAGCGGCGGCAGGACATGGGTCACGACCACCCGGACGACGAGGACGCCGTATGGCTCGAGCGCGGAACCAATCTCCGTCCGGAGCCGCTCCGCGTCCGCATGGCGCAGGTCGAGGATGCCCTCGGACGTCTTGTCGCGGACCAGGAGGCGAACCGCCTCCTGGCAGGTCGCCTGGCAGACCTGGTCGAAGTCCGGGGCCGAGATCGTGAAGACGAACTTCTCGGGCGCCTCGATCCGGAACGTCATCAGGATGTCGATGTTCGTCCGGACGTCGTCGCTCGTCGGGGTCTCCATCGCGACCGCATCGAACGGCGTCTCCCGGCTCGTGACGATCTGGCTGACGATGATCCACGGCGGCACGAAATGGTTGCCCGGCCCGAGGGTCCGGGAGAACCGGCCGCCCTTCAGGAGGATCGCTCGCGAGCCCTCGGGGACCGGGACCCGGAACGACTGGAAGACGCCCAGGACGATGAGGACGCCGCCAAGCGCGAACAGCCCGGTCCGCGGGCCGAGGTCGAGGTCGAGGAAGAGGCCGACGACGATCGCGATCACGCCCGCGATCACGAGCTCGTTGCGGATCCGGAGGGCGTGCTCCGGCAGAACGATGATCGGCAGCCGCCCCGCGGAGTCCGGCGTCGAGAGGGCCTCGGCCGTGTCGGAGAGGGGAACGCGGACCTGCGTCAGCTGGTTCGCGAGCGCCGTCGGCTGGGCGGTTGCGTCGGCCGCCGAGCTGTCGACGACGACGTCATCGGTCATGGCTCATCCCTCCCGTGTCACGGTCGTGCCACCGGCGTCGCCGGCGTCGCCGTCAGCGGGATCGGCTGCGGCGCTCTGGGCTGGCGATAGACGGCCGGCGTGCGCGGGACCGGCGCGTTCGTCATGAGCGTGCCCGCCATCTCGTGCGGCAGCACGCCCGCGGGACGAGGCGGCTCCGACAACCGCCCGTGGAGGTACCGGATCACGTCGACGACGATCGCGACGATCGGCGCCGCGAGCAGCAGAGGGAGGACGCCGAACTGGCCGATCATCACGACCGCCGGGACCAGGATCGCCGGGTGGACGCCGAGTCGCCGGCCCATGATCCGGTTGCCGACGAGCGACGACCCGATGATCCGCGCGCCGACGTAGACCGCGAGGTACGTGGCGGCGCGATCAGGTGCGAGCGGCAGAAGGAGCGCCGCCGGGAGCAGGCCGATGATGGTGCCGATGATGGGCACGACCTGGGCGATGCCGGCGAACGCCGCCAGCGCCAGGGGCTCCTGGAACGTCGGGCCACCGACCTGCGGCGAGATCCTCAGCCCGACGTAGGCGAGGAGGGCGACGATGCCCGCCGTCACGACGTAGCCGCGGAGGTAGGCTCCCGCGGCCCGATCGACGATCGCCACGAGCGCCCATGCATCGCGTCGGAACCCCGACGCGATCCGCCGGTCGATCGCGGTCCGCGCCCGCTCCTTGTCGTTCATCACCACGAGCATCCAGGTCGGCAGGACGATCAGCCCGAGGAGCGCCCCGATCGTATTGAGGAGGGCCGCCACCGAGGCCCGGACGATGTCGTCCAGGTTGCCCGCGGCTCCGCCCACGAAGTCGCGGAACGCGGTCGTCAGGGCCGTCAGCACGGGGATGATCACGGCCGCGGATCCGTCCGGTAGGGTCCCAAGCTGCTTCTCCAGGTCCCCGACGGCCCGGTCCACGTCCGTGGCCGTTGGGAGGTCGGTCGCGAAGCGGACGAAGACGTTCGCGAGCGGCGGCAGGATCAGGAGGGCGATGCCGACAACCACCGCGACCACCGCGACCACCGAGATGAGGGCGGCAAGGAATCGGGGCATCACCCGATCGAGCGCATCGACCACCGGCAGGAGCTGGTAGGTGATCAGCCCGCCGACGATGAACGGCAGGAGCGCCGGCCAGGTCGCCCGGGTGAGCCAGGCGCCGCCGGCGAGCGCGACGAGCACGATGCCGGCGCGCCCGATTGCCTGCGGCGTGACGGTCCGGAGCCGGTCGCGCAGATCGGCCCACGCGGCGGCGGCATGGCGTTGCTGGGCCGATCGATCGTTAGCGGCCATCACCGTCCTCCGGTCGCTGATCCCGACGGCAGCCATCCGTCGGGTGGTCGTGAGACGCGCACCCTACAGCAGCCGGGACGAACGGGCCAACAGCTGCTCCCAGGCTCGGCTCATGCGGCGCGACGAGGGCTTCGCCGGCGACGAGGCCGCGACGAGCTCCTCGAACACGGGCTCGGCGAGGGCGGGAACGGCGGGGCCGTCGAACTGGAGGTCGAGCTCGTCGTTCCGGAACAGGGAAAGGTCGTCGAGGTTGCAGCTGCCGATCAGCAGCCGATCGTCGAAGCGGTAGATCTTCGCGTGGGCCATGCCGGGATGGCGGACCACGGTCACCCCGGCCCCGAGGAGGGCCGGCAGCCAGGCCCGGAACGCGGCGATCGCGTACGGCGGGCGCGGCTCGGCCGGGATGACGACGCGGACCGCCGCACCGCGTTCGGCCGCCGTGATCAATCCCCGGATCACCTTCGCGTTGGCGATGTACGGGTTCACGATGTCGACCACGGCGCGTGCCTCGTCCAGCGAGGTCAGGATCGCCTCGCGGATCGGGTGGTGGCCCGTCCCGGGGACATTCATCAGCAGGGTCACGTCGAGTCCGTCGACTGGCGCGTCCGGCGATCGCGACACCTCGTCGAGGAAGATCCCGTCGAGGTCCGGCGGTCGCGGGCCGCCGTCCTTGACCCAGCTCGTCAGGAAGGCGAGTTGGACGTGGGACACGATCGGTCCGGTTACCCGGCACATCGCGTCGGCGAACCGGCCGTCGGCGAAGTGGTCCTCGATCCCCGTCCCGCCCACGTAGGCCACCCGACCGTCGATGACCATCATCTTGCGGTGGTCGAAGTGGAGCGCGTCCTCCGCGTGGAACTCGAGGCGACGATCGCCGATCAGGCCACGCCGGAGGACGAGGATCCCGTCGTTGGACACGATCTGCACCCCGGCCGCTCGGAGCCGGTCGTACAGGCGGCGGCCCGGACCGTCGATCGCGCTGCCCACGGCGTCGACGGCGACCTTGACCTCCAGGCCCGCGGACGCCCGTTCCGCCAGGGCGTCGACGAACGCGTCGGCGATCGACCCGGGGCGGAACGCATAGAACAGGAGGTGGACGTGGTCGCGGGCCGCCGCGATGTCCTCGAGGATCCGCGGGAAGTAGCGCCGGCCGTGCAGGAGGACCTCGACGGTGGTGGCGCGGGTCGGGGCGAACGTCAGGGCCTCGTCCCGCCGGCGGATCGACGGCAGGGCGAGCAGCTCCGCGGCGACCCCGCGCGCCGACTCCGGCGTGACCGACGCGGTGCGGACGGGCGCCCGCCGCGCGGCGACCTGCGCCCGACGCTGCCGGACCGCGACCCCCGCGGCACCGGCGGCCGCGCCGACACCCGCCGCGATCGCCGCCGTCCGCCTTGCCCGTCGCGCCAAGCGCAGGTCCTCCTTCGCGCTCCGGGCACGGACCACCGGCCGGGGTCGTCCGCGGAGCCCGACGATCGTCGCTGGCGGGGCGCGAGCGTCGCAATGGGGCGCACCCGACCAATCCGTGCGAGCCGCTTGACAGACTCGCGTCCTGGCGTATTATGCCGATAGGTTAATTAACCGAAAGGCGAAATGCAGACGCAGACAGATCCACTCAGCGCCACGTTCGCGGCCCTGGCCGATCCGACGCGCCGGGCCATCCTCGCCCGGCTCGCGAAGGGAGAAGCCACCGTCACGGAGCTGGCCGCCCCGTTCGACATCAGCCTGCCCGCGATCTCGAAGCACCTCAAGGTGCTCCAGCGGGCCCGACTCGTCGAGCAGGGACGCCAGGCCCAGTGGCGGCCGTGTCGGCTGAAGCCGGAGCCGCTCCGGGAGGTGGCCGACTGGGTCGACGACTACCGGTTGCTCTGGCAGGACAGCTTCGAGCGACTCGACGACTACCTCAGAGAACTCCAGCAGCAGGAGCACGACGATGACGGCACAGCTCGTTGACGCAAACGCAACCCAGGGAGACGCACCGGTGGCGATCCGACAGTTCGGCAACGATCGGACGACGGCCTACGCGGATGGCACGGAGTTCGTCATGGAGCGGGTCTTCGACGCCCCGCGTGAGCTCGTCTGGACGGTGATGACCGACCCGGAGCGGATCGCCCGCTGGTGGGGCCGGCACAACACCGTCACGATCGTCGAGGCGATGGACGTCCGGGTCGGCGGCTCGTGGCGGTTCATCAGCCGCGCGCCCGATCGCGAGGACGTCCCGTTCAAGGGCGAGTTCCTCGAGCTGGACCCGCCCGCGCGGTTCGTCCAGACATTCACAGTCGACATCCCCGGGATGTCCGATCGGGTCGGCGTGATCACGACGACGCTCGAGGATCTCGGCGGACGGACGAAGCTCGTCGAGACCAGCCACTTCCCGTCCGTCGCGGAGCTCGACGAGCAGGTCGGCGTCGGGATGGTCGAGGGTGCCCTCGAGCAGTGGGATCGCCTGGCCGACGAGATCGCCCGGGGCTGACGCGACGCCGGGACGGCCCGGCCTCCTCGGGACAGGAAGCGAGCCGGTGGGTCGGAACCCGCCGGCTCGTTCGCTGGCGGGCTCCGGGTGCCCCATGACTGCAAGCACCCATCGCGGCCCGCGGGCCCTGCGTTGATCCGCTCGGGCCGACGATCGACGCCTCACGCCGAACTGGAGGTCGACCGGATGTGTCTCACCTGTGGCTGCATGGACGCCCACCTCGAGATGGGCGAAGCGAACATCACCTACGAGGACGTGAAGAGGGCGGCCGAGGCGAACGGTCGCTCGGTCGCCGAGACCTTCGACATCCTCGAGAAGACGAAGACGAAGGATCGCGCCGAGCATCCCGGCGAGTACGCCGTGCCGGCGTCGTCGAAGTCCTGACCGCTAGACCGGCCAGAAGACCGGCACGAGGAAGACGGCGACGAGGAAGAACAGGGCCATGAACGCGAGGCCCAGCTTCCAGTAGTCACCGAAGCGGTAGCCGCCCGGGCCCATGACCATCATGTTCACGGGAGTCGCCACGGGCGTCAGGAACGAGGCAGCGGCCGCGACGGTCACGCTCATCAGGACCGGCTGGACCGAAATCCCCAGGTCGATCGCTGCGGCGGCCGCGATCGGGATCACGATCAACGCGGTGGCCATGTTGCTGATCAGCTGACCCAGGATGGCCGTGATCAGGAACAGCCCGGCGAGCAGGGCGTAGGGCCCGGCGCCGCCGATCACGCTCACGAGATTGTCCGCGATGAGGCCGGCGGCGCCCGTCTTCGTCATCGCCGTCGACAGCGGGATCATCCCCGCGACGAGCACGACCGTCGTCCACGAGATCGAGCGATACGCGCCCTCCGGCGACACCACCCGCAGGAGCACCATCGCGCTCGCGGCGACCAGCCCGGCGATCGCCGACGGGACCACGCCCGTCACGAGCGCGACCACCATCCCGACCAGCACGACGATCGCCTCCGCCGACTTCAAGCCGAGCGGGACCGACCGGCGGACGAGCTGGGGAGCGTCGACCACCAGGACATCGGGATCGTCGAGGTTCTCGTCGAGCGCGGCCCACGTGCCCTGGAGGAGCAACGTGTCGCCGACGGCAAGCGTCGTCTCGCCCGGTCCCTGGTCCTCGCCCTTCCGCTGGACCGCGAGGACCAGGAGGTCGCCGCTGTCGGTGATCATCCCGGGGAACGCCGGCTGGCCGACGAGCCCCGAACGCGGCGGGATCACGACCTCCGCCATGCCGGCCTCGCGGTCGATCACGGCTCCCCCGCGATCGCCGAGCCGGTACTGCTCGACGAGCGTCTTCGCCTGGCGGCTGAAGTCGGGCAGGATCGACTTCGGGGTCCTTGTCGGCAGCAGCCGCTCGCCGAGCACGACGGTGAGGACGATCGCCCCGATCACGAGCGGGATCCCGACGAGCGCGAACTCGAAGAACCCGAACGGCCGCCCGCCGTAGTCGGCCGCGGCCTGGTTGATGATCACGTTCACCGGCGTTCCCGTGAGGGCGAGCATCGAGCCCGCGTGGGCGCCGAACACGAGCGGGATGAGGAGCTCGGATGGCGACCGTCCCAGCCGGACGGCCATGACGACGACGACCGGCAGGAGCGCGGCGACCGCCCCGTTGACGCTGATCAAGGCGGTGAGCCCGGCGACGAGCAGTGTCATCAGGACCATCAGCCGGACCCGGCTGTCGCCGATCCTCGCGATCAGCTCCTGGCCGGCCCAGGCCGTCACCCCGCTCGCGTCGAGGCCCTCGCTGACCACGAACAGCGTCGCGATGAAGATGACCGCCGGGTCGCCGAACCCCGCGAGGGCCTCGGTGAGCGTCGAGGACGCCCGTGAAGTACAGGGCGAGCGCCGCGCCGATCGCGACGACGCCGACCGGGATCCGGTTCGAGACGAACGCGATGACGACCGCGATCAGGACGGCGAAGCTGATCGCGATGTCGGTGGTCATCGGCGTGGCCCGCGGGGCGGGGTCCGCTCAGAGGTCAGAGCTTGACCGGGTAACCGGGACCCAGCGGGATGCCCAGGAGGAACCAGACCACGAACAGGAGGGTCCACGAGATCGCGATGATCACGACGTACGGCAGCATCAACGCGATGATCGTGCCGATCCCGGCATCCTTCTGGTAGCGCTGGGCGATCGTGACCATGAACGGCAGGTAGACCATCAACGGCGTCACGACGTTGATCGGCGAATCGCCCACACGGTACGCCGCCAGGCCGGTCTGCGGCGGGACGCCCAGCTGGATGAAGAGCGGGACGAAGATCGGGGCGAAGATGGCCCACTTCGGGATGAGCCCCGGCATGATCACGTCCAGCAGCAGGATGATGAAGATCATCCCGATCAGCAGCGGCAGCGCCCCGATCCCCGCCGCCGTCAGGACCTCCGCGAGGGCCACCGCGAGGACGCTCGGGATGTTGCTGTAATTGAAGTACGCGATGAACTGGGCAATCATCAGGAGCATGAAGACGAGCCCGGCCAGGCCGGCGAACGTCTTCACGACCGCGTTGATCACGTCCGTGCTGGACTTGAACGTCCCGGCGCCGATCCCGTACCCGATCCCGGAGATCAGGAACGTCATCGCGATGATGAACAGCAGGCTGTCCATGAACGGGGTCGTGCCGATGATGTCGCCGCTCACCGGGTCGCGGAGCGGCGCTCCGGGCGGCAGCGTGACCAGCAGGACGAAGCCGATGAAGACGAGGAAGCCGATCAACGCGCCGCGCAGGCCGCGCTTCTGGGCGCCCGGGTCCTCGACGGCGTCCGCCTCGGTCTCGATCGCGATTCCGTCCGGGCCGCTGTCGGCCGCCGGCTGCCACGCTCCGAGACGCGGCTCGACGACGCGCTCGGTGATGAAGTAGGCGACGAGCGCAATCACGATCGACGAGACGATGCTGAACCAGTAGTTGGCGAGGATCGTGAGGGGCGTTCCGTTCACGGCGGCAAGCGCCTCGTTCGTGATCGCCGTGATCTGGGCGTCGATGGGGCCGGGGATGGGGTTGACGCCGAAGATCGCCCCGACGCCCGCGAAGCACGCGGCCATGCCGGCGAGCGGGTGACGCCCGACGCTCGCGAATGCCGCGGCGCCCAGTGGCACGAGGATCAGGTAACCGGCGTCGGTGGCGATGCTCGAGAGGACGCCGACGAGGATCAGGGCGAAGGCCAGGATCCGGCGTGGCGACGCCGCGACCAGGAGACGGATCAGGGCGGCCATCAGGCCGCTCGCCTCCGCGACGCCCGCCCCCATCAGGGCCACGAACGTCACCGCGATCACGCCGAAGCCGGCGAAGTTCGGGACGAACGACGTGAAGATGAACCGGATCCCCTCGACGTCGAGCAGGCTCTTGATCGGGATCGTGACCTGTTCGAGCTTGAAGTCGTCGCGGTAGTCCGTCGTGGGGTTCGGCTCGAGGATGGGCTGGGTGCTGTCCTCGTAGTAGTTCGGCGTCGTCGGGACGCTGTCCGGGACGACGATCTCGTCGGTGACGCTGACCCCGGCGAAGGCGAGGATCCGCCGACAGGACGATCACCCCGATGATCAGGTAGAGGAACATCATCACCGGGTGGGGGACCTTGTTGCCCGCCCGCTCGATGACGTCGAGCAGGCGACCCATCGCGGTGTGCTGGGGAGCGGTGGCGGTTGCCTCGGTCACGGTTCGGTCCCCTCCCACGGGTGCGGATCCGGCGGTGGCGCCGCCGGGCTCAGTGGCGGGTCGGGCGGAAGTCGGTCGCGAAGGTCGCGAGGAGCCGCGTCCCGAACGCGGTCGCCCCGGTCGGGCGCCAGCCGTCGTCCGCGTCGACGACCATCGGCCCACAGATGTCGAGGTGGCCGAACGGCGTCCCGTCCACGAAGTCCTCGAGGAACAACCCGGCGGTGATCGTCCCGGCGTCGATCCCGCCCATGTTCTTGATGTCGGCGATCTTCGAGTCGAGCTGGCGGCGGTACTTCTTCACGAGGGGCAGCTCCCAGAGCGGCTCGTCCACCGCGTCACCCGCCGCGCGGAGCTGGGCGACGAGGGCCGGATCGTTGCCGAGCACGGGCGCCAGCGCCGATCCGAACGTCCGCATCGCGGCGCCGGTCAGGGTCGCGATCGTGACGATCGCGTCGGCGCCGTCCTCGACCGAGAGGGCCAGCCCGTCGGCCATCACGAGACGGCCCTCCGCGTCCGCGTTGACCACCTCGACCGTCTTGCCGCCGCGGATCGTGAGCACGTCGCCGAGGCGCGTGGCGGTGCCGGAGGGCATGTTGTCGGTGCACATCAGGAACCCCTCGACCGTCGCCCTGCAGCCGAGATCGCGGAGGGTGAGCATCGCCCCGAAGATGGCCGCCGCACCTGACATGTCCAGCTTCATCAGGGCGTGCATCGCGTCGGACGGCTTCAGGCTGATCCCGCCGGAGTCGTACATGATCCCCTTGCCGACGAGCGCGAGGCAGCCCCGTCGACTTGCCCGGCGGCCGGTAGGTCAGCTTGATCAGGCGCGCTTCCTCGGCGCTGCCGGCATTGACCCCGAGCAGGCCGCCCGTGCCCATCTCGATGAGCTGCGCCTGGTCGAAGACCTCGACGCCGAGTCCCGCCTCCGGGCCGATCAGCTCGGCGACCTCACCGAACGCGGTCGCGGTGAGGTGCGTCGCCGGCGCGTTGCAGAGGTCGCGGGCGACGTTCGTGGCCCGGGCCAGGACCAGGCCGCGGTCCGCGCCCAGGCGGACCTGGTCGGCATGTGCGGCGTCGACGACCAGGGTCAGGCTGGCGACGGGGACGTCCGCCGGACGATCCGAGAAGACGCGGTAGCGGTAGCGGGCGAGCACCATCCCCTCGACGGCGGCCTGCCCGAGGTCCGCCGGGTCCACGCTCTCGACGCCGCGGAGGTCGAGGACGAGATCGGCGTGCCGATGCGCCCGCAGCGCGAACCACGCGGCCGCGTCACGGACGGCGGCCGGTCCGAAGCCGGCCCGTGGGCCGAGGCCCGTCTCGATGACCAACGGACCCTCGACGCTGGGAAGGACCAGGGTCGCGCCCACGGCGCCGGCGAAGTCGGACGCGTCGAGGGTGGCGCGGTCGAACCCGACGCGCTCGGGGACGTCACCGTCGGCGGGGACGGGGATCCCGACCACGCTGGCGCCATCCGGGATGTCGGAGACGACGCGGACGTCGATCGGCGTCGCGCGCCACGATGGAATCGGGTCGAACACGCTCGCGCTCCGCTGCGGGCTGCATTGCGGGGCACACCCGGGGGGCACTGACGGTATCCGTCCGAGGGGGTCGAGCACAGGGCGCGCACCCGCCACGGTGCCGAGCGCGGACACCCGCCGATCGAGCGGGTGCACCGGACGTTCTACGCCCCGAAGTCGTCGACGCCCGGCGAGGCGACCACCGACCCCTCGTCCGGGACGGCCGCAACCGGCTGATCCCGGCGCTGCGCCCGGTCAGGTGCAGGGCGACACCGATGGCGCCGAATCCGGGCAAGGTCCGGTCGGTCGCTCGAGCCATTCGCGGAGGTGTAGCAGGGCGCGTCTCGTCCGGGTCTTGACCGTGCCGAGGGGCCAGCCCAGTCGATCGGCGATCTCGGACTGGGAGAGCCCTGCGGCGTAGGCGAGCTCGATGACCGAACGCTCGGCCGGGGCCAGCGTGGCGAGCGCGGTCTCGATCGTCGCTCGCGTTTCCTTGCTGGACCAGGCGACCTCCGGAGCCGGCTCCGGTCCGGCCGTCGCGATCAGGTCCCCGGCACTCGTGAGCCACTCGGCGATTGACGTCTCCTCGGTCCCGACGCGGTCGAATGACGAGAACGGGACCGCGCGATCGTGGCGGCCGGCAGCTCGCAGGCGATCGATGGCCCGGTTCCGGGCGATCGTGACCAGCCACGTGGACAGCGCGCCGCGCGACGGATCGTAGAGCTCAGCGCGGTTCCACAACGCGAGGAATGTCTCCTGGACAACCTCCATGGCGATCCCGCGATCGACGCCCGCCCGGATCGCTGCGGCCATGACCGCGTGGATGTGCCGGTCGTAGAGGGCGGCCAGGGCGTCCTCGGATCCATCGATCATTCGACGGAGCAGGTCGGCATCCGGCGCTGGGTGGCTCGGCCCGTTGGGTGGCGCCGTGAACTCGGCCTCGTCGAATGCCATCGAGAACCCCCTTTGACGCTCGTTCGTAGATTCGGTATTAAGTCTCTCGCGAGAGAGATACTCATGTCAAGAACAATCTCGGTAGAATGTGGTTCATGGCTGATGACACGACGGATCGAATGCTCACGGGCTGGGACGAGGCACGCCCCGACCTCGAGGTCGGAGCGCTCCAGGTGACGGCTCGCCTGAGCAGGATCGGACCACACCTCGCCCGGCGGCAGGAGGCGGTGTTCAACAGGTTCGGCCTGAACCGTGGCGAGGTCGGTCTCCTCAGTGCGCTGCGAATCTCCGCGCCCACGCACCAGCTTTCCCCGACCCGTCTCGCCAAGGGCTTGATGCTGTCGTCCGCCGGCGTCACGAGTCGGATCGACCGACTCGAGCGACGCGGCTTCGTCCGTCGCCTCGCGGATCCCAACGATCGCCGCGGCGTGATCATCGAGCTGACGGACGAAGGTCTGGCGGCCGTGGATGCGGCGGTTGCCGCAAACTCCGCCAGCGATCGTCAACTGATGGAGCGGCTCGACCCCGCGGAGCTCGAGCAGCTCGAGCGCCTTCTGCGGAAAGTTCTGGCGGGGCTCGAACTTCCGGATTGACCTGAGGGTCGATCGTCCGGCTGACGGACGGTGCGACTTGGCGCTCCCGCCGGCGGATGTCACCTTTGGCGGGGAATGGCGCCGAGACGCCGCGAGCGGGCCGGCAGGCCATCTGATCTGCTGACACTGACGGATCCGGCGTCATGGCGCTCAAAGAAGAACGCGCCGAACCTGGGACCATTGCCGACTGGAAGTCGACGAGCCCTTGCGGCGATCTGAAGGTTCCGGCGCTCTGGCGTGTCATGTCATCGTGAGGCAGTCGTCAGAGGTCCTCGACTTGGCAGATCGCCCGTCCGAGCACACGGGCGAGGCGACCCTTCGCGAAGCCGCCTTCGTCCGTCTTGCGAATTCCCACCTCGACGCCGCCTATCGCCTGGCCCGCGCGATCCTCCGCGACCCGGACGAGGCACAGGACGCCACCCACGACGCATTCGTCCAGGCGTGGCGCAAGTGGTCGACCCTGCGTGACCGGGCTCGCTTCGAGCCGTGGTTCGATCGCATCCTCGTCAACACCTGCCGCAATCGGCTGCGCTCATCGCGCCGGTTCGCGACCGACATCTCCGCCGAGGTCGCCCTTGCGTCGGGCGATCCGATCGGTCCGGCCGACGACCGGGACGTCATCGGCAACGCGATCACCGCGTTGTCGCCGGACCACCAGGTCGTGGTCGCGCTGCGCTACTACGGCGATCTCACGGTCGAGACGATCGCGGACCGCCTGGGCGTCCCACAAGGGACGGTCCAGTCGCGCCTGCATTACGCGCTGAAGCGCCTGCACGAACTGATCGACGCTCCCGACAGAGAAGGAACCGTCTGGTGACCGACAACGAGCTCGAGCAGCGTCTGCGGGCCTGGTATCGGACGGAGGTCGGCGAGGCGACGCATGCCCCCGATGAGCTTCGGAGCACGGTCGCCGAGATCCCCAGGGTCGAGCCGTTCCTGGATCGGCGACTCGGCAACCGACGCGGCGCGATGCTCCTGGCGGCGGCCGCGCTGTTCGGTGTCCTGTTGGTCAGTGGCGTGATCGCGGTCGGCTCGGGCCTCGTCCGGTTGTCCGCTCCGCTGCCCTCGACGTTTCCACAGGTCGCACCCCTCCTGACAGCCGCGCCGCAGTCCGAAGAGCCGTCGCCTGCACCGACGCAGGCAGCGACGCCATCGCCAGTCGCACGGGGTTCGTGGACGCTTAAGGGCGATGGGCGAGGAGGGCGATCGGGCGAGACGGCCACGCTGCTCCAGGATGGCCGGGTGCTCGTCGCCGGAGGCGAGAGCGGCGCCACCTATCTGAAGACGGCGGACCTGTACGACCCGGCCACCGGTCGATGGACCCAGACCGGCAGCCTGCACGATGGCCGACGCGGCCACAGCGCGACCATCCTCGCGGACGGCAGGGTCCTGGTCGCCGGAGGGTGGAACCTCGGCACGGGGGAGACCTTCGCGTCGGCCGAGCTTTACGACCCGATCAACGGGACCTGGACCGAGACCGGCAGCATGACGCGGTGGCGGTACCGCCCGATCCTGACTCTTTTGTCCGACGGCAGGGTCCTCGCCGTCGGTGGCTTCATCAGCGGCGGAGGCGTGACGAAGGGTGCGGAGGTCTACGACCCGAGCACCGGGACCTGGAGGTCCACAGCCAACATGCGGTCCGCGCCCGTCAGCGCGACCCGTCTCCCCGACGGCAAGGTGCTGGTCAACCATGCCGGGCAGGTGCCTCCCGAGCTGTTCGACCCCGTGAGCGAGAGCTGGACGGATGCGGCACGGCCTGGCCACGCCACCGCGCCCGCGGACGGCCGGGTGCTTGTCCTGAGCGAGGCGACGCTACTCGCGGACGGCCGGGTGCTGCTGTTGAGCGACACCGGAGACGAGTTCTACGCGGCCGAGCTCTACGACCCCGGCACCGACACGTGGGCTTCGACCTCTCTTCCCCCGGTCGGCCGCGGCCCGGCGACGCTCCTGGCCGACGGCTCGGTCCTGGTCGTCGGCCGCGACGGGTCAGCGAGGTTCGACCCCGGAACTGGAATCTGGACCGCCGTCACGGCGCCTCCGCAGCCGAGCTACTTCCAGGACGGCCTCATCGTTCGGCTGCCTGACGGCAGGGTCCTCGCGGTCGAGAGCGGCATGACCGGGTTGTTCGACCCGACCGGCGCCCCGTGATCGCGAGGAACGTCGTGTTGCCCGGCCCAGGGCGTGCGGTCATCGCGACGATCGCGATCGTGGCGCTCGGGGTGTCCGCGTGCGGCGGGGGTGCCCCGACAGCGGCGAGCGCACGGTCGTCGGGCCCACCTCCGGCGACAGCGCCCGTCACTGCGCCGACCACGTCGAATTCGGCCAACCCCCGAGGCGTCACCGAGCGCTGTCCACGTACTGGGCGCCAGCGGCAGTGGCGCCTTTGGTGCAGGAACGTACGCGCCGGCATTCCAGCCGCGGCTGACGTTCACACTCGACGAGCTCACGATCGCGGGGGCCAACAAGACGATCGCCTACGAGAGCGTCGGCGAAGTCGATGTCAACGAGCCCGCGTGGCTGGACATTACCTTCGGATTCGACAAGCCGAACGCGCACGGGCACGGGACGTGGGCCGCTGACTTCTTCATCACTCGAATCGACAAGGTCTTGGACCCGAGACATCCGGGCGTGCTGATCGACCCGCCGAAGGATCTCGCGGGCTGGATCTCGAAGTTCCCCGGCCTGACGCTCTCGGCTCCGCCCACGCCAACTCAGATTGGCGGCATCGCCGCTTCGCAGCTCGACGTTGCAAGCGGCGATCATGAGGTGGCGATCGGTCCGATTCCGGGCGTCACGGATCCTCCGGCGTTCGGGTTCGGGCCGCACCATCCAGCCCGGTTCGTCGTCGTCAGCGTCGGCGGCCACGACGTCCTGATCGAGATCGGCGCGGATGACGACTCCGCCCACTTCGATCGAGCCGTGGAGGCGCTCCAGCCGCTCGTCGACTCGATCGCCTGGCAGTAGGCGCAGGAGCGCGATCCCCGCTTCAACTCGAAGCCGCGATGCCGCGACGCACATCCTCACTGCCCCGGTTGGAACCGTTGCCAGGCTGACGAGTCGCCGGAGCCTCACTACCATCCGGATGACGCGCCTCCGCGCGCCAAGCCAGTGAGGGGGCCCGATGTCCGTCCCGATGCCCGATTCCGCCGTGGCCCGGACGCCGCGTCCGATGGGTCGCGTCCACGTGGTCGGGGCGGGACCGGTCGGCCTGTTCCTGGCGGCGCTCCTCCAGGCGATCGACGGGCAGGCCGTCCGTCTCTACGAGCGCCGCGACGCGTACACGAGAACACGCATGGTGTCGCTCGCCGACTACCTCGTCGCCGACTCGATCGAGAGCTACAGGACGGACGCGATCGACGGGCAGGACGTCGAGGCGATCTTCGAGCCGGCCGAGCTGGAGACGAGACTGGCCTACCGGCGCTCCGTCGCCGTGGACCTGCGGGCGCTGCTGGACGACTGGACGCGCGGGCTCGTCCCGCTGAACACGATCGAGCGCTCGCTGAGCGACCTGATCGAGGCCCGAGGCACGGGGACCGTGGAGCGCGTCGCGAGCGAGGTCACGGCCGACCAGGCGATCGAGATGCTCGAGCCCGACGACATCCTCGTCGACTGCACCGGCGCACGCTCGCTGATGCGCGACCTCCTGCTCCCGGGCGACGACCTCACCGCGCGCGACCGGAACACGAAACGGTTCCGACTCGAATACGCCCTGGTCGTGACGTTCCTCTACAGCCGGCATTACGCGTGCGACGAGTTCTGCAAGTACTACAAGAACCGCGAGAATGCGGGCTACAAGTTCATCCCGTCGGTGAACCGCACCTGGTACGACGGGTCGGTCAGCCACGTGACGGGCATCGTCGGGATCAGCCGCGAGGAGTACGACGCCATGCCGTCGTCGTTCGACGGCGCGTGGCTTCGCGACCAGTTCCCGAGCGTCGCCGAGTCGATGGATCGCTTCATCGACAAAGTCCGGGAGGAGACGCACGGGGAGCTCGTCGGCGATCTCAAGATCATCCGGATTCCGCTCGACGTGTACCACGCGAGGAATGCGACGAGCCGGACGTGGCGGAGATCGGGCCTCGACCATCCGCTCTCGGCGGCGACGGTCTTCCTGCTCGGAGACTCAGCGATCGGGTCACCGTACTTCCAGTCGATCTCGCTCGGGCTGGAGTGCGCGTTCTTCCTGGCCGGTCACATCGGCAACCGGATGCTGGCGATCGACGAGGTCTTCAACCGCTACGAGTCGTTCATGTACCGGCAGTGGCTGCGTGTCTACATGCGGACCCAGATGATCAAGCACAACAAGGACCTGCTCGAGTCGGTTGATGACACGATGGGCCTGCTGTCGAAGCTGCACGTCTACTGACGGGCCGAGCGGGCCGGGATCGACGGGGCCCGATTCAGACCGGATGGTTGGCGAGAAACAGATCGGTCGGGTCGTACGCGGCCTTGGCGCGCCTGAGCCGCTCGTACGACTCGGGCGGGAAGATCGACCGAGGATCCGTCCGTGACTCGGCGAAGTTCAGGTACCGCCGGCCGCTGTCCCACGGCCGGAGCGCTTCGAGGACGCGCTCGACGTGGCGATCGACGGCCGCCTTCGCCTCGCCGTCCGGCGCGAGACCGAAGGTGAAGCAGACGAATGGCTGATCGATCGCGTCGAGAACGCCGTGGTCCGGCGACCGGACGGCGGCGGCTCCGCCCAGGTGGCGAACCTCGAGATGCAGCAGCGGCGACCCGACGAACGCCGCGACGATCCCGTCGATCGCGGCCGGATCGAGGTCCGTGAGGAGGATGCCCTCGCCCGAGTACGGCAGCGGGTCCTCGGGATCCATGTTCACGACGCTGAGCTGGCTCGCCGGCATCATGCCGACCGTGTCGAACTCCGGCCCGAGGTCGCGGAGCGGCCGGAGGAGCGCTGCGCCGTCGTCGGCGCTGCCGATGAACGCCGCCTCGACGAGGACGAACGAGCGCCCGCGGAGGTGGTCGGCCAGGAACGGGGCATCGGGCAGCTGGAGCATCCGACCGAGCGACTCGCACGCGTCGGGCACCGCCTCGATCCAGCGGCGCCAGGCCGCCAGGATCTCGGCCGCCCGCTCGATGGGCCAGAACAGGGCCCCGGCGTAGATCTCGGCGATCGGGAACAGCTGAAGCTCGATCGCGGTCACCGCGGCGACGTTGCCGCCTCCGCCGCGGATCGCCCAGAACAGCTCGGGCTCGGTGTCGCGATCGGCACGGACGAGGCGGCCGTCGGCGGTCACCACCTCGGCCGCGTCGATCGTGTTGCAGGCCAACCCGAAAGCCCGGATCATCCAGCCGAGACCGCCACCGAGCGCGTAGCCGAGCACGCCGACATTCGGGGACGTGCCGGCGAGATAGGCCAGTCCGTGCTCGCCCGCCGCGTCCGCGAGCGGACGCGAGAGCGCCCCGGCCTCGACCCGGGCGCGTCGGGCGTCGACGTCGATCTCGATCCCGCTCATCCGCTCGGTCTTGAGCAGGAGCGTGTCCCGGCTCCAGTCGATCGGACCCGCGTTGTGGCCGCCTGCGTTGAAGGCAATCCGGATGCCGTGCTCCGCCGCGAAGCGAACGGTGTGGGCGACGTCGTCGGCGGACTCCGGGTAGACGACGGCGATGGGGCGCTGGTCGACCGCGAGATTCCAGGCCTGTCGCGCGACGTCCCAAGCCCCGTCGGCGGGTTGCACGATGTCGCCCTCGAGGCGCCCATCGAGGTCGTGAAGATCCATCTGCAACCTCGTTGGTTCGGCCGGAAGCCGTCTGTGGCAACGGGGAGCGACCGTAGCACGCCGATGATGTCGGTCGACGGAAACGCCGATGAGTCCGCGATCGCCGCTCGGTCTGATTCGACAACGACAGAGCCCGAAGGAGGACCTTCGACATGCACGAGAAGAACCTGGCCGACCTGTACCACCTCGACCCGATCCCGTGGACGGTGGCGCTCGAGGCGCTCGAGTCGGGCGAGTCGGGTGCGTCCGAGCATCCCACGCAGTTCCTTGCCACCACACGTCCCGACGGTCGGCCGCACCTTGCCGGGGTCGGCGCGGTCTGGGACGACGGCAAGGTCTACTTCGTGAGCGGTGACGGGACGCGCAAGAGCCGGAACGTCGCCCAGAACGCCAACTGCGCGATCGCGATGTCCTTCAAGACGATCGACCTGGTCATCGAGGGCACGGCGACCAAGGTGACCGACGACGCGACCCTTCGTCGACTCGCGGAGCGCTTCGCCGAAGGTGGCTGGCCCGCGAAGGTCGAGGACGGAGCCTTCACGTACGACTACAGCGCGCCGAGCGCCGGGCCGCCGCCCTGGGATCTCTACGAGGTGACGCCGACGACCGTCTTCGGCGTGCTCAGCGCCGAGCCGGGTGGCGCCACGCGCTGGCGGTTCCAGGACTGACGCCCTTCGCACTTCGCGGCAGCGAGCCCTCGGACGCGAGTACTGTCGCCGATGTGCACGCCCTGAGTCGCCTCCGGCCCCCGGCAGAGGCGGCGTTCCGACGAATCGCCTCGATCGGCGCCGATCCTCGGGACGACGACGAGCTCCGGATGCGCAAGGGGCTCCTCGTCCTCGTCAGCGTCCTGATCCTCCCGATCTCGCTTGTCTGGGGCGCGATCTATCTCGCCTTCGGCGCGACGGCGGGCCTCATCGCGTGGCTCTACCTGGTCGTCTCGGTGGGCGCGATCGCGATCTTCGCCCGCACCCGCGACACGGCGTGGTTTCTCCGCGTCGAGCTGGTCGACATCCTCCTCGCGCCGACGATCTCGATGGCGTTCGTGGGTGGCTTCACCGGGTCGGGCGCGGTCGGGCTGTGGGGCATCCTCGCCCCGCTCGGGGCTCTCATCTTCGACGGCGCGAGGGCGGGCGTGCGCTGGTTCATCGCCTTCGTCGCGGTGTTCCTCGTCTCGGGAATCGTCGGGGAGGTGGTCGGGGCGGGCCACTCGCCGCTCCCGGCATGGTTCGAGAGCACCATGATCGCGCTCAACGTGGTCGTCGCGGGTGCGGTGGTGTTCGGGCTCCTCGCCCAGTTCGTCCGTCAACGCGAGGAGGCGCTCGCCGCCCTGCGGGTCGAGCAGGACCGGGCCGAGAGCCTGCTGCTGAACATCCTGCCTCGCTCGATCGCGGACAAGCTCAAGGACGACGCCGGGACGATCGCGGACCAGTTCGCCGCGGCCTCGATCCTGTTCGCCGATGTGGTCGACTTCACACCGCTCTCGAACCGCATGCAGCCGGCTGACGTCGTCGGCATCCTCGACCACCTGTTCACGCACTTCGACCTCCTGGCAGACCGCTACGAGGTCGAGAAGATCAAGACGATCGGCGACTGCTACATGGTCGCCGCGGGCGTGCCGACGCCTCGCGCGGACCACGCCCGGGTGATGGCGCTCATGGCCCTCGACATGCGGGAGGCGATGCACTCGCGGGACGCGGTCGGCCACCTGGGGCTGGAGCTCCGGATCGGGATCAACTCGGGACCGGTGGTTGCGGGCGTCATCGGGCGCAAGCGATTTCTCTACGACCTGTGGGGCGACGCGGTGAATACCGCGAGTCGGATGGAATCGCACGGCACGCCGGGCGCGATCCAGGTCACCCGGGCGACCCGCGACCTGCTCGCCGACGAGTTCGCCCTCGAGCGTCGGGGGATGATCCCGGTCAAGGGCAAGGGGGAGATCGAGGCGTGGTACCTCCTCGGTCCGCGGGCGCTCGAACCGGAGACGAACTCGCGGTGAACAGCCTGCCTCGACAGGAGATCAGGCGTGCGCGCCGACGACCACGGTGCCCACCCGGAGCGTCGGCTCCGCCTCCATGACCCTTCCGACGAGCGCGGCCTCGTCGTCGAGCTCGCGTCGTTGCCGAACCGACAGCGGGCCCAGCGGCTCGACCGTGATCTCGAGCCGGCGGCCGGATCGCCGCTGGTGCCAGACGCCACCGACGATTCCATCGATCAGCAGCACCGGATAGTTGCCCGCCTGGCCCGACGGTGACAGCGCCCGCTCGGCCGCCACGCCCGGGTACAGCCGCGCCCGTGGCTGGCCGGCGACGACGTACGCGTCGAAGTAGGGCAACAGCCGGACTCCCCGGTGCGGCGCCGTCGGCGTCGCGGTGTCGCCCGCGAGCGCCCAGGCCGGCGCTCCGTCCAGCACGACCGGCTCCAGCCCGTCGGCCGCGCTCTCGAACAGGGCCGCCGCACGGCGCGGCGTGATCGCGAGCCAGGACGCCAGGTGCTGCGGCGCGGCCGGGCCATAGGCGTGGAGGTAGCGGCCGAGGAGGGCTCGAAGTGCCGCCTCGCCGTCGAGTGGCCGAAAGCTCGGCAGCCACCGGTGCGGGTTGGTGTAGGTGACGTTCCGCCCGCGATCGGGACCGAAGCACAGCACGCCGCGATGCGCCGCGGTGCTGGTGAGCATCCGCCAGCGGGGCCACTTGTCCTGGAAGGCGTCCATCGTGCGCTCGACGGCCCACGGCCCGGCGCGATCGCGGATCGCCTCGGTCAGCTCGTCAACGGTCAGCTCGGCGTCGGCCAGCGAATCGGCGATGGCCGCGATGACCTCGTCCGCCTCTACGGCGGTGAATCGGACCGGCTCCGGGTGGGTCGGGACCGACGAGGGCAGGGCCGACAGGGCTCCAGTCCACATCGGGAGGTCCTCGGTGGCGAGCAGGTGAACGGTGCCCCGTGGACCGAACGTCTTGACCAGCGTCCGATCGACCCACAATGCCCGGCGGACATCCGCCCGCGTGCCGCCGGCCATCCGTCGCCCGATCGAGAGCTCGGCCGCGCTCATGACCTGGGCGTGGACGCCGCAGATCGCGGTGGCGACGTCGCCTGGACCGACGTCCGAGGCTGGTTCGACCAGCAGGTGGCGGTCCATTCGACGAGCGGTGACACCCGCCCACGAGACTTCGACAGGCGGCGCGGACGTGGGAGTCACGAGGCAAGTGTGCGTCCAGGATCGTTCGGCCGGCCAGCCCTTCGCTCTGACCGCCGACCGGGCCTAGAGTCTGGGCACGAGGAGGCCGTCATGAGAAACGCCGCGCTGCAGCAGCTCGAGGGCTTGACCGGGAACTGGACGCTGTCGATGGCGAACGCCTGGTTTCTCGAGAGCCCCGACGTCGAAGACGCGGGCTCGGCCACGATCTCGTGGCTCGACGACGCGTTCCTCGAACTGCGGGCGACGCTCGGCAGCGACCAAAGCAACTGGCGGTGGGTGATCGGTCGGAGCGACCCGCGAGAACAGCTCGTGCTCCTGTACCACGACGAGCGGGGCGTCTGCCGCGTGTTCGACATGACCTTCGGGGACGGCCGGTGGACGCTCGTCCGTGAGGATCCGGACTTCCACCAGCGCTTCATCGCGACCGTCGATCGTGACCGGATCGTCGGTCGGTGGGAGGCGTCGGAGGACTTCGGCGGGACGTGGCGGAAGGACTTCGACCTGATCTTCACGCGGCGCGTCGACGGAGGGATCAGCGCCCGCGCCCCGGAATCAAGGTGATCGCATGGCGACGTTCGCGTTCATTCACGGCGCCGGCGATGTCGGCTGGTACTGGCATCTTGTCGCGGCGGAGCTGCGGGCTCGTGGGCATGACACCGTGGCGCCGGACCTCCCGATCGAGGACGACCGGGCGGGGCTGACCGAATACGCGACGGTCGTCATCGATGCGATCGGCGATCGGCGTGACGCGGTCGTCGTCGCCCATTCATTCGGCGGCTATGTCGCTCCGATCGCGGCCGAGCGGCTCGATGCCCGGCTCATCGTGCTCGTCGCCGCGATGATCCCGTCACCCGGCGAAACGCGCCGAAGTGATGTTCGCGACGACGGGTTGGGAGCCCGAGCAGCTCGAGGATTCGAGCGCCCGCGCGGTCTTCTACCACGACGTCCCGCGGGAGCTTGCCGACGACGCCATGAGCCGCGGCCGTCGCCAATCCGACACGCCCGGCCGGGAGCCGTGGCCGCTCATGCGGTGGCCGGACATCCCGACGCGGTTCGTCCTCTGCAGGAGCGACCGGTACTTCCCGGCGCGATGGCTCCGTCCACTGGTCCGTGACCGGCTCGGCATCGAGCCCGACGAGATCGACAGCGGACACTGTCCGGCGCTGAGCCGCCCGCGCGAGCTCGCCGAGCTGCTCGACCGCTCCTGGAACGAGGCGCTCGGCGGACAGTCATCGCGATCCCCGACCGCCTGACCCACCGCCGCCGGCCGTCAGAACTCGACGGGCAGCGACTCGAGCGCCCGGTCCGTCGGCGTCTTGATCCGGACGATCGGACCGCACACGGCGTACTCGGGAATCCGCTGGAAGAGCTCCTCGAAGACGATCCGCGCCTCCATGCGGGCCAGCGGAGCACCGAGGCAGTGGTGGATCCCGTCGCCGAACGTGATGTGTCGTTGCAGCTCGCGGTCGATGTCGAGTCGGTCCGGATCCGCCCAGCGCCGCTCGTCGCGGTTCGCGGACGCCCACACTAGCGCGACTCGTGCGTCTCGCGGGATCACCCGGCCGTGGATCTCGACGTCCCTCGTCGCGGTCCGCGCGAGGGCCTGGATCGGGGCGTCGTACCGGAGCAGCTCCTCGACGGCCGCGGGGACGACCGACGGATCGTCGCGGATGCGGTCCCGTTGGTCCGGATACCGATCGAGATGGAGCAGGGAGTTGGAGATGAGCCCGGATGTCGTGGTGATCCCCGCGACGAACAGCAGCATCGCGCCACCGGTGAGCTCGTCGGCGCTGATCTGGCCGGAGTCCTCGGCTTCGACGAGAAACGTCATCAGGTCCTCGCGCGGAGATCTCCGCCGGCCGGCCGCTGCTTCCTGCATGTACGCCCGCATCCGGTCACGGCCGGCAATCGCGCGATCCGGCAGCGCGCGCTCGCCGGGGTCCCGCTCGAGCATGTCGCCGAACCAGTCGAGCAGCTGTGGATGGTCCGTCTCCGGGAAGCCGAACCAGGAGAACATCGTCGTGCCGGGAAGCGGCCGCGCAAGGTCGCGGGCGAAGTCCGCCTGCCCGGCATCCATGAAGACCTCGATCAGCTGGATCGCCTTCCGGCGGACGATCGGCTCGAAGCGGGTGCGGAGCGCCGACGGGCTGAACGCGAGGCGGAGGGCGCCCCGAAGGCGGGTGTGAACCGGAGGATCCACCCCGGCGAGATCGCCGGCCGGCAGGAAGAGCTGGTAGGTGTCGTCGACGTCGTTGCCCCGGCCGCCGACGCTGCTCGAGAAGGTCTCCCAGTCCTTCCCGGCCGCCTGGACGTCGTCGAACCGCGTCAGGACCCAGAGGTCGGACTGGTCGTCGTAATGGAGCGGCGCCTCGTCCCGTAGCCGGCGGTAGATCGGGTACGGATCGTCCAGCGGGACGAGCGGGTTCCACACCACCGCCGAAGACGACTTCACCGGACGCATTGAACCAAAAGTGAACCAGACTAGTCAAGTGAAAGGGGTCTGCCTGCCGCTCACTTTGACGCGGACCGGGACCATCCCTACAATCGGCCTTCGGCGTCCGTCTGAACCAAAGATGGACCGTCGGATGGATTCCGCTACGTGAGGCCATCGGATGGAGACCGCAGTTCGATGCGCGCAGGCCCACGAGAGCGTTGAGATCCGCACCCGAGCGTCGGTCGTTCGGGGGTAGCGCGGCGGCGTCGCCGCCACATGGAAACCCGGGAGCCGTGGGCCAGACCCGCGGCTTCTCTGTTGTGAGCCGCTGGATCCGGGACGATCGGTCCGCGCGCCGCCTCCGGTTGTCGCCCTGCACGCCCCGAGACCACCATGACCCTGAACCCGATCGCACGCCCACTCTCGTCACAGCCGCCCATCGCGCCGGGGGCGCCCCAGCCTCCCGCGCTGCTCGTCGACCACGTCTTCAAGACCTTCGTCACCGGTCGCCATCAGGCGCCCGTCGACGCCGTCACGGACGTGTCCCTGCGTCTCGAGCGCGGGGACATCCACGGCGTCCTCGGCGCCAACGGGTCCGGCAAGTCGACCCTGATCCGGCTGATCGCGGGCCTCCTGACCCTGGATGCGGGCCGGGTCGAGGTGTTCGGGCTCGACATCGAGCGCGACGAGCTGCGGGTCAAGCGCCTGATCAACCGGGTCAGCGTCGATGCGGCCTTCTTCAAGAAGCTCAGCCCGATGGAGAACCTCACCTTCGCCGCGCGGACCTACGGCCTCGACATGCCGACGGCCAGGCGGACCGTCTACGCCATCCTCGAGCGCCTCCACGTCGGCAGTGATCGGGTGGATCGGCCGATCGAGCAGATGAGCCGGGGCATGCAGCAGAAGGTCGCGATCGCCAGAGCGCTCCTCACGAGTCCGACCCTCCTCCTCCTGGACGAGCCCACGACCGGGCTCGATCCGCGCTCGAAGCTCGACGTCCAGCAGTTCGTCGAGGAGCTCCGTGCCACCCACGACACGACGATCGTGCTGACCACGCACGACCTCGCCGAGGCCGAGCGCCTGTCCGACGCGATCACGATCATCGACGGCGGGCGCGTGGTCGCGAGCGACACGCCCGAGGGTCTGGTCGCATCGGCATCGAGCCGGCTCGGCCGTGAGGCGACGCTCTGGGACGTGTTCATGGCCTGGACCGGCCGCTCTCTCGATGACGACATCTCCGAGGACGCCGAGGAGGGCACGCCATGACCACGCTCGGCCACGAGCTCCGGGCGTCGTACGCCTTCATGGAGCGGAACTTCTTCCTGACCCGGCGGACCTGGGCGTGGGAGGTCGCCTTCCTCGTCTACTCCGTCGCGAGCGCGCTCTCGATCTCGCTCATCGGGGTCGACCAGGGCAGCGCGGCGCTCGTCCTGTCCCTGATGGTGGGGGCGATCTTCTGGAACTACCTCTCGGTGGTGTTCAGCTGGATCGCGGAGACGATCGCGGTCGAGCGCTGGGAGGGCACGCTCGAGTACACGATGATGGCGCCGATCCGGCGCTCGTCGCGGCTCATCGGCCAGGTGTCCTACGCGATCGTCTACGGGTTGATCCACACGGTGGTGATCTTCGCGGTCCTCGTGCTCTTCTTCCCGGCGATCGACCTGTCGAAGGCGAACCCGGGGACCGCCGCGGTGTTCATGGCGCTCGGCTCGTTCAGCTTCGTCGGGATCGGGGTGATCGCCGCGATCCTGCCCCTCCTCTACGTGGAGCGCGGGGCGCAGATGACGTTCGTCCTGCAGTCGTGCCTGCTGCTCGTCAGCGGCGTGTATTACTCGGTCACGATCCTGCCCGGCTGGATGCAGGTGCTCTCGAAGTTCTCGCCTGCGACCTACGTCCTCGATGGCGTCCGAAAGGGGATCGTGGAGGGGACGCCCGTCAGCCAGCTGTGGGATGACGTCTGGCCCCTGATCGTGATGGGCTTCGTCTACATCCCGATCGGGCTCTGGGCCTTCGGTCGTGCGGAGCACTACGCCAAGCGGACCGGCAAGCTGAAGCGGGTCGGCTGAGGACCGCCGCGGCGATCGTCCCTGTCTACCCCAGGAGGCCGTCGAGCGCCGCGCGCTCGAGGAACTCGCCGACCAGCGAGTTGGCCCAGGCGAACCATGACCGGGTGAACCGCGTCGGGTCGTCGGGGTCGAAGGACTCGTGGGCGAGATACGTTCCCGCGTGGGAGGTGCCGAGCAGGCGAGCGGCAGCCACCCGTTCGCTGTCGGAGGTCGCGGTCAGGCCGCGCATGGCCACGGCGATCGGCCAGATCCGCCGCGGGCCCGTGTGCGGCGACCCGATGCCGTCTCCGAGCCCGCCCTGGAACCACCATGGGTTGGCGGCCGACAGGACCCAGCTGCGGGTCGCAACGTAGGTCGGGTCGGCAACGTCGCAGGCGCCGAGGTATGGCAGGGACAGGAGGCTGGGCACGTTCGCGTCGTCCATCCGGACCTGCCCGCCGAGTCCGTCCACCTCGTAGAGCCAGACGGACGCCGATCCCCGCCGGACGATCCCATCGCGGGCGACGCCGGCGCGGATCTCCGCGGCCAGAGAGCGGGCCTCCTTCGCAGCCTCGTGATCGCCGATCGTAACGACGAGTGGAGCCACCGCGTCGAGGGCGGCCGCGAGGGCGAGGTTGATCGGGACGTTCAACGGCAGATCGGACGCGTCGTCGGAAGGCCGGAAGGCGCCGTGCACCATTCCGTTCGGGCGCGTCGCCGCGCCGCGGCCGTCGTTCGGCACGACGTCCGTGGGATCGCCGTTCGGCCGGCGGAACCGGTACGGGCTGGCGCCGTCGAGTCGCTGCTCCGTCCGCAGCGTCCGGAGGACCGACTCGAGGGCGCCGCGCCAGGCCGCATCGAACGGTCGGAGCGTGCCGCCGGCGCTCCGATACCCGGCGGACAGCCGGCAGAACGCGAAGAGCGAATCCGGCTCCCACTTCCGTTCGTGCACGCCCGGCCGCATGTCGGTCTCGTCGCTCGCCCACTCGCTCGGCTCGTCGTCGGACCGGAATGCATTCGCGTACGGATCGAGCAGGATCTGGTCGCTCTGGCGGTGGATCACCCCCCGGATCAGACGATCGAGCCCGGCGTCGTCGCGGATCGAGGCGAGATACGGCCAGACCTGGGCGGTCGAGTCGCGCAGCCACATCGCGTCGATGTCCCCGGTCACGACGAACGTGTCGGGGCGGGCATCCGTGCCACCCGCGACGATCGTCGTGTCGAGGGTGTTCGGCAGCGTCCCCTCCAGGAGACGGCGGAGCCCCGGGTCGGCGACGCGTCCGGCTGCGTTGCGGATGCGCCGCTCGATAGCCTCGCTGCGCGCGGCCCGATCCGCCGGCGCGGGGCGCTCCCAGGGTGTGGCGCCGGACCCTGGAACGGATCGGGTCGCCATCGTCAGCGCGCGACCTCCACGACGTGGCGGCCGCAGCTGAGCGTGAGGCGGCCCTCCGTGCCGGACCCGGCGATCCGCAGGAGACCCGCGGCGCCGGTTCGCGGGCGACGCCCGTTGAGGGTGAGCGCTCGTCCCCCCTCGGGAACCATGATGTCAGCGAACGTGTTCGGTGGCACCTCGACGATGACCTCGAGGCGCTGCCGGTCGGCCGCCCACTCGACCGAATGCAGTCCATGGGCCGACTCGTGCGTCGCGCGCGCCCACTCGATGCCCGTTGCCGGTCCCGGGCGGACGAGCATCGTCCGATAGCCGGGCGCCCCTGGCGCGAGACCGGCCAGGCGCTCATGGAGCCAGTCGGCGACCGAGCCCAGGGCGGCGTGGTTGAGCGAGTTCATTCCCGGGTCGGCGAACCCCTCCTCCGGAGTCCAGGAATTCCAGCGCTCCCAGATCGTCGTTGCCCCCTGGCGGACCTCGAAGCCCCAGCCGGGATAGGTCTCCTGACGGACGACCCTGGCGGCCAGCTCGTGGTGTCCGTGGTCGGACAGGACCGCCAGCACGAGCCCCGTGCCCAGGAACCCGGTCAGGAGATGATCGTCTGCCGCCCGGATCAGGTCGGCGAGGCGGCTCGAGGCCGCCGACCTGACGCTGCGGGGGAGGAGCTCGAACCCGAGGGCCAGGGCGTAGCCGGTCTGGGTCTCCTCGCGGAGCACGCCGCCGGGCGCGAACCGACGTCGGAAGGCCGCCCGCGAACGGGCGGCAAGCCGGGCGGCCGCGTCCGCGTCCTCGTCGTTGCCGAGCATGCGGGCCATCCGGGCGAAGAGCGCTGCGGACCGCGTCAGGTACGCCGTGCCGATCAGCTCGAGGCCGGTCGGGGTCTCGAGCGCCAGCCAGTCGCCGTACCGACCACCGTGGCGGAGACCGCCGACCTGGTCGGCCTCGAGAAACCGGACGAACCGCCGCATCGAGTCGTACTGCCGCTCGATGACCCGGCCGTCCCCGGTCCGCTGATGGATGACCCACGGCAGAGCCACGCCGGCGTCCGCCCAGCCGGCGTTGCCCGACCCGGTCACGCCGATGCGCGGCGCGATGTCCGGATACGCGCCGGACGGCGGCTGGGCATCGGCGAGGTCGATGAGCCACTTCTCGAAGACAGGCGCCGTGTCGGCGAGGAAGAGGGCGCTCGGGGCCATCGCCGCGACGTCCGCCGTCCAGCCGAGCCGCTCGTCTCGCTGCGGGCAGTCGGTCGGGATCCCGACGATCCCGCCGCGGAGACCCCAGACGACGTTGCGGTGGATCGCGTTGACGAGCTCGTCGGAGCAGGCGAATGACCCCGTCGCCGGGCCCATCGAGCTCACGACGCGGGCCGTCAGCTGACCGCGATCCAGGCCCTCCGGCAGCCCGCTGATCTCCACGTACCGGAAGCCGTGGGAGGTGAAGCGCGGCTCGAAGACCTCCTCGCCGTTGCCCCCGAAGGTGTACCGATCGGTCTGCCGGGCCGTTCGGAGGTTCGCCGTGTAGAGCTCGCCCCTGGCGTCGAGGGCCTCGGCGTGGCGGATCGTGATCGTCGTCCCGGCGCTCTGCATGGCGCGGATCCGGACATGTCCCGCCAGGTTCTGGCCGAAGTCGACGATCTGGCGGTCCGGCGCGACGCTCGTCATCGCCGCGGGCGCCAGCTCGTCGACGATCCGCACCCCCGCGTCCCGCTGGGCGACGAGTCGGCCACCCGGCGCGGCCCGGACGATGACCGGCTGCCAGTCGTCGTCCGGGAAGCCCGGCGCGTCCCAGCCGGTGGGCTCGTCGCGCGCGTCGACCGTCTCGCCGAACAACAAGTCGTCCTCGACGAGCGGCCCCGGATGGGCTCGCCACGTCGTGTCGGTCGCGACGATCGTCCGACGTCCGTCCGCGCGGTCGACCTCGACCTGGGCCATGAGGGCGGGGAAGTCCCCGTATTGCTCGGCCCCGAAGTCCCCGACCTCGCCGGCGAACCAGCCGCGCCCGAGACGCGCGGCGATGACGTTCTCCCCGGGTCGGAGCAGGTCCAGGACGTCGCTGGTTCGGTACTGGATGCGGCGCCGGTAATCGGTCCACCCCGGTGCCAACCGGTCGGCGCCGACGCGACGGCCGTTGAGGCTCAGCTCCACGAGCCCGAGCGCCGTCACGTACGCCCGCGCTCGGGTGGCGGCCCCGGCGACCCGGAACGACCGCCGAAGGATCGGGCTCCGGGACGACCAGCTCGCTCGTGCCGGATCGATCCATGCGATCCACCGACCGATCCAGTCGTCGGGGGCGAGGAGACCAGACTCCCAGGACGCAGGCGCGCTCCACGGACCGGCGGCCCCGCGGTCGTCGGCGACCCGGACTCTCCAGAAGCGTCGCTCCCGCGAGCCCGCTGGTGGGCCGTCGTAGACGATCGCGGTGTCCGGGCCTGCGACGTCGGTGCGGGACCAGACCACGGCCGCGGGAGCGACGGTCGGATCGCCGGATACCTCGATGGCGAATGAGGACTGGTGGGTGGACGGGTGGGCCAGCGCGACGCGCCAGCTGAGCCGTGGCCGGAGCTCGTCGAGGCCGATCGGATCGACGACGCCCTCGACCCGGAGGTCGACCGCCACCGGCAGCTCGGTCATCGGGCCTGCGGCACGCGGCGCGACGCACGCGGTCCACGCGGACGAGCCGCCGCCCGGTCCGGGGGACCGGGACGGCGGCTCGAATGGAGGAGGACGGGCCGAGAGCCTGGATGGCTCATGGCGGCCGGTTCCGCCGGCCTAGGACGTCATGGACGACGATCGACGCTCAAGGGCTACGGCCCGTTCGCGTCGAGCTGGGACTGGACCTGGCCGGCCAGATCGTCGAGCGCCTTCTTCGGGTCGGCGCCACCGGTCAGGACCGCGCTCAGCGCGCTCGCGAGGCCGTCCTTGATCTGCGGGTAGACCGAGATCATCGGCGTGACCCAGGCGTCCTTGTGGTTCACGAGGTCCAGGAAGGTCTTCTGGTTCGGGATCGCCAGCATCTCCGGGTCCGTCAGGAGCGACGTCAGCTGCGGCACGCTTGCGTTCTGGAGCGACATCGTCTTCGACGGTTCGTCGGTCATGAGGTACATGCCGAACTTCGCCGCGGCCTCGGGGTTCTTGGAGCCCGTCGGGATCATGAACGCGTTGCCGTTGATGAACGCCGCACCGTACTTGTCCGGGCTGACCGCTGGGATCGGGGCGGTGGCGTAGTGGAGATTCGGGGCCGTCTGCGGAAGATACGACGCGCCGTTCTCCCACTCGCCCATGATCACCATCGCCTGCTGGCCGGCGATAAACAGCCCGGCGTCGCCACCGGTTCGCGTGGAGGCGAGGTTGACCATCGCGTTGTTCTTGTTGTACTCGTCGTACCACTTCTTGTACCAGTTGAACCAGGCGACGCACTCGGGGCTGTTCAGCGTGATCTTCTTGGCCGACTCGTCGTAGGTCTGGCAGTTGAACAGGTTCGAGGTCGACTCAAGGTTCGGGTCCGGATCGTTGGGGATGAACCCGGCGCGGGCCAGGCTCCCGTCGGCGTTCGTCTTCGTGAGCTTTGCGGCGTCGGCCCAGAGCTCGTCCGGGGTCGTCGGCGGCTTGGTGGGGTCGAGGCCGGCTGCCTTGAAGGCGTCGGTGTCGTAGTAGAGCGCCCACGTGTCCTGGCCGAATGGCAATCCGTAGAGCCCGCCCTGATACGTCACCCACTTGAGGGCCGCCGGGATGATGTTGCTCTTGTCCGCCTTGATCGAGTCCAGGAGCGGATCGAGCTGCATGATCACCTTGTCGTGCGCGAAGCCGGCAACGGCGCCGTTGTCGCACATGATCACCATGTCCGGTGGCGCGCCCCCGGCGACGGCGGCGGCGACCTCTTCGGTGTTGATGCTGCCGCTGATGCCCGTGACCTGGATGTCGGGGTTCTTCGCATTCCAGGCCGAGATGACCTTTTCCATCGCCTTGACTTCACCCTCGCCGCCCCAGCAGTAGCGAAGGTTCAGGTTGGTGACGGCGACCGGCGCGCTGGCGGCCGGCGCCTCGCTCCCCGGGTTGGCTGCGGCCGAAGTCGCGGGCGTGGGTGACGCGGTCGACGAGCCGCAGGCGGTGACGAGCAGCACGCTCGCCGTCGCCAACCCGATCAATTTCCTGTGCATCGAAGTTCTCCTCCACCTCTGGTGACTGGCACCGCCGAATGGGTAGGTCGTGATGTTCAGGGCCTTCCTCCTCTAGCCCTTCATGCCGGTGAGGGTGATCCCCTCGATGAACTTGCGCTGTGCGAAGAAGTAGATGAGCACCAGCGGAGCCGCGACGAGGATCGACGCGGCCATCGTCTGGGGCCAGTCCGTGCGATGGGCGGACTGGAAGACCTGGATGGAGAGGGACAGCGGCCGGAGCTCCGGCTTCTGGAGATAGAGCAGCGGGCCGTAGAAGTCGTTCCACTTGTCGATGAAGGTCAGCAGCGCGACCGTGATCAGCGCGGGGGCGGCCAGCGGCGCGACGATCCGCGTGAGGATCCGCAGCTCACTGGCCCCATCGAGACGCGCGGCATCGAGGAGCTCGCGCGGGATTCCCATGAAGAACTGGCGCAGCAGGAAGATGAAGAATGGGGTCCCGAAGAAGGTCGGAACGACGAGCGGCAGGTACGTGTTGATCCAGCCCAGCTTCGCGTAGATGACGTACAGCGGGATCAGCGTGACCTGGCTCGGCAGCATCATCGTCGTGAGCATGATCACGAACACGACGTTCCGGCCCCGCCAGGGGACGAGCGCGAACCCGTACGCCACCAGGCTGCACGACACCACGGTGCCGATGACCGACGGGACGGCGTAGATCAGGGTGTTCCAGAGGCCACGCAGGAAGTCCATCCTCGCGAATGCCAGTGGAAATGCGTCGACCGTGATCGGGCCCGGAACCAGGACCGGCGGCGAGGCGATCGACTGGGCCTGGGTCTTGAGGGACGTGCTGACCATCCAGACGAAGGGCGTCAGGTAGACCGCCGCCAGGATCAGGATCACGATCAATGGAGCGAACCTCGACAGGGTCCGCATCAACGCCCGGCGCCGCGTCACGGCCATCGACGGGCTGAGGGCCACCGTGCTCACCGCTCGCTCTCGTAGTAGACGCGGTTCCTCGACACCCAGAGCATCGCGATCGTCGCGACGAGGATCGTGATGAGCAGCAGCCAGGCCAGGGCCGAGGCGTAGCCCATCCGGAAGTAGCGGAACCCGTTGTTGTACAGGTTGAGCCCGTACATGAGCAGCGAGTTCTGGACGCCTCCGATGGAGACGTCGTTCGTGCCGCGCGCAACCCCGTTGCCGATCACGTACGCCTGGGTGAAGTACTGGAACGCGCCGATGGCGCCCACGATCAGGTTGAAGAGGATCGCCGGGCTGATCATCGGGATTGTCACGTGGCGGAGCTTCACCCAGGCGCCCGCACCGTCCACGTCGGCGGCTTCGTACAGGGACCGGGACACGCCCTGGAGCGCCCCGAGATAGATGATCACGACGTCGCCGGCCGCCCAGACCATGAGAAGGACGATCCCGTTCTTCGCCCACGCCGGATCGAAGAACCAGCCCGGTCCCTGGATCCCGACGGTGCCGAGAATCTGGTTGACGAGCCCGTTCGACGGGTTCAGCAGGTAGATCCAGAGAACGGCGCCGGCGACCGCCGGGATCACGACGGGCAGGTAGAAGATGGTCCGGAAGACCCCGATCCCGCGCATGCGCTTGCGATTGAGCAGGAGCGCGATCGAGAGCGCGACGATGACCGCGAGCGGCACGCCGATGAGCGTCAGATACAGGGTATTGCTGAGGGACTTCCAGAACAGGGGGTCACGGAGCAGCTGGGTGTAGTTGTCCAGGCCGATCCAGCGCGGGCTCGAGAGGATCTTGAAGTCCGTGAAGCTGTAGTAAAGCGACGCGAGGGCCGGGTAGAGGGTGAACGCGAAGAACCCGATCAGCCACGGCGAGATGAACAGGAGGCCGGTGCGCAGGTTCCGGCGCTCGGCACGGGTCAGGCTGAACCGACCTAGTCGCGACCGTCGGGCGGCGACCGCCGGCCCTGGCGGCTGGGCGATCGCCGTCACGGTCTCCACCCGCGGAATGGATCCCATCGCCACGCGCCATGGCGCGGACGATCATCGACCCCGTGACGAGGGTTATGCTCGGGTCCTGGAACCACCAGCCTGTGAACCTCCAGAGATCGACGCCCTGGCCGATCGGAGTTCTACGGACGGGAGTGATTGAACCAAAGTTGAACCGTTCGAGTCAACGACCAAATCTGAACCAATGCTTCGGCCGCCCTGCCGACGCCCTCGCCGTGCCCGATGCCGTCGGGAGGCAGATGGCGTTCCGGCGTCTCTGACGCTATCATACAATAGTATGTATCAACGGACCGCAGCGATCGTGATCTCACGGCAACCGGCCGGCATCCATGCCGGCGTGGTCGACGGCATCGGCCGACGAATCGTCCGAGGCGAGCTGGCCACGGGCGAGATCCTCCCCGAGCAGGGTGAGCTGAGCCGGATGCTCGGCGTCAGCCGGACCGTGGTCCGGGAAGCGACGAAGGTGCTCGCCGCCAAGGGCATGGTCGAATCGCGGTCCAAGCGCGGAACGGTGATCCTGCCACGGTCGGAGTGGCGCCTCCTGGACCCCGACGTGCTCGCCTGGCTGACCGAAGCCGGCCTCGACCCGGAGTTCCTGCGCAGCATGTTCGAGGTCCGCAGGATCATCGAACCCGCCGCGGCCCGGCTCGCCGCCGGACGGGCCAACCCCGACGAGCACGCCGCGATCCGGGCGGCGCTCGAGGCGATGGCCACCGCCCATGACGAGGTGACGTACCTCGACGCCGACGTCCGGTATCACGCGATGCTGGTGGCCGCGACGCACAATGACCATCTGGTCCAGCTGGTGGCGGCGTTCGGCCCGGCGCTCCAGGCGGGCCTCCAGATCGCCACCCGCCATGGCTGGGACTGGCCGGACTTCCTCGACTACAGCATCGGCCCTCATCGTGAGGTGCTCGACGCCGTCGTCGAAGGCGACGCGGATCGCGCCGGGGCGGCGATGGAGCGGCTGGTGACCCAGTCGATGGTCAGCCTCGACATCCCGCCCGGGCCCGCGAACACGCCGTCCAGGGCCGTCATCCGTGCGTGATCCCGGCCCGGACCGGCGGTGACTGCCCGACGAGGAAGTCCAGGTCGCAGCCGCGGTCGGCCTGCATGACCGTCCGCACATACAGCCCTCGATAGCCCCTCGTGTCACTCGTCGGACGGGGCGTCCACGCTTGCCGGCGTGCCGCGAGCGCCTCGTCCCCGACGAGCAGGTCGAGCCGCCGGCCCGCTGTGTCGAGGCGGATGCGGTCGCCGGTCTCGACGAGCGCGAGCGGCCCGCCGATCGCCGACTCCGGAGCGACATGGAGGACCACGGTGCCGAAGCCCGTGCCGCTCATCCGCGCGTCGCTGATCCGGACCATGTCGGTGACGCCCTGCCGCAGCAGGTAGGACGGCATCGGGAGGTGGCCGAACTCGGGCATGCCGGGCGCGCCGACCGGCCCGCCGTTCTGGAGGACGAGGACGTCGTCGGGCTCGATCTGGAGCGCCGGATCGTCGATCGTCGCGTGGAGCTCGTTGACGTCGTGGAAGACGACGGCGCGTCCCTCGTGCTGGAGCAGCCGGCTGCTGGCCGCGGAGACCTTGAGCACCGCCCCGTCGGGACAGAGGCTGCCCCGGAGGATCGCGAGACTGCCGCCCGACAGGAGCGCGCGGTCGCGCGGCCGGATCACGTCGTCGTTGACGATCGACGCGCCGAGGATCGCCTCGCCGATCGTTCGACCGGTGACCGTCCGGGCGTCGAGGTGGAGCAGGTCCGTCATCTCGGCGTGGACCGCGGGCAGGCCTCCCGCGTAGAAGAAGTCCTCCATGAGATAGGCACCGGATGGCTTGATGTTCACGAGCAGGGGTGTCGAGGCGGCGAGCTCGTCGAACAGGTCGATCGGAAGATCGACCCCGAGACGTCCCGCGATCGCCACGAGGTGGATGACGGCGTTGGTCGAGCCACCGATGGCGTGCAAGGTCCGGATCGCGTTCTCGAACGCAGCCCGGGTCATGATGTCCGAGGGGCGGGTGCCCGCGGCGACGAGGTCGATGATCTGGGACCCGGCCCGTTCCGCGACGTGACGGCGACGCGAATCCACGGCCGGGATCGCGGCGCTGCCGCTGGGCGCCATGCCGAGGGCCTCGGTCAGGCAGGCCATCGTCGACGCGGTCCCCATTGGCGAGCAGTGCCCGTCGCTCCGGCACATGCCGGCCTCGAACTCGTCCCAGTCGGCCTGGCTGATCCGATCGGCCCGGAGCTCGTCGTGCAGCCGCCAGCAATCCGTACAGGCGCCGACGTGCTCGTTCCGGAACCGACCGCTGAGCATCGGGCCGCCGGTCACCATCATCGCCGGCACGTCGACGCTGGCCGCTCCCATGAGGCTCGCCGGAATCGTCTTGTCGCAGCCTGCCAGAAGGACGACGCCGTCGAGCGGGTTGCCGCGGATCAGCTCCTCGACGGCCATGGCCATCAGGTTCCGGTAGAGCATCGCCGTCGGCTTGATGATCGGCTCGCCCAGCGAGATCACCGGGACCTCGACGGGAAACCCACCCGCGCGCAGGACCCCGCGCTTGACGTGCTCCGCGAGGTCGCGGAGGTGGGCGTTGCAGCCGGCGACCTCGCTCCAGCTGTTGAGGATTCCGATCACGGGGCGGCCGGTGAACGATTCCTCCGGGAATCCCTGCATCCGGAATTGCGAGCGGTGACCGATCAGGTCGAGGGCGCCGCCCTCCCACCACGACTGGCTTCGCAGCGCTCGTCGATCGTCAGGTGCCACGCCGCAGCCCTCCTCACACCGGCCGGATGGAGACGCAATTCATCGTATGATATGCCATGATGGTCGGCACATGAAGGAGCTCTACCCGCTGTCGGGGGTCGTCGCGATCCCCCAGACCCCGTTCGACGAAGCCGATCGGATCGATCTTGACAGTTTCGAGCGCGGGGTCGCCGATCGGCTCGCGGCAGGCGTGGCCGGCCTGCTCTATCCGGTCGTCGCGAGCGAGGTCTCCCGGCTGACGCCGGCCGAGCGTCGGACGTTGACTCGCGCGGTCCTGGAGCAGGCGGCGGGACACGTGCCGGTCTTCATCGGGGCGAGCGCGGACGATCCCCGAACCGCCCGATCCATCGCCGAGTTCGCGCGAACCCACGGGGCGGCCGGCGTCCTCGTCCAGGCTCCGGTGGCGCTGCTCCACGACGAGGCGGCGACGATCGACTTCTTTCGTTCGGTCTGCGAGGCGCCGATCGACGTCCTGATGATCCAGGACCTGGAGTGGGGCGGGCCCGGGCTGCCGATCGCCACGATCGCGCGGCTCTTCGACGAGCTCGAGCCGTTCCGCTGCATCAAGGTCGAGACGGTGCCGGCCGGCGCCAAGTACACGGCGATCATCGAGGCGACCGGAGGTCGCCTCAACGTCGCCGCGGGCTGGGCGGTTCCGTACCTGATCGAGGCCCTCGATCGGGGGATCCACGTCGTGACGCCGGGCGGGCTCCACTGGGTGATCGACGTCGTGGTTCGCCGCTATCGCGCGGGCGACCGCCCGTCGGCAAGAGCCTTGTTCGCGCGGCTGCTGCCGATCCTCGGTTGGCAGAATCAGCACATCGACATCTCCAACCAGTTCCTGAAGCTTCTGGCGGTTCGCCAGGGCGTCTTTGCCGGCGCGGGCCTCCGCCGGCCCGCGGTGCCGTTCGACGCCCATCACCGGCGGATCGCCGACGAGCTCATCGAGGAGGCCCTGGTCCTGCACGCCGAGATCGGCTGGCATCCGGCATGAAGGCGGTTCGATGGCACGCCAGGGGTGACGTCCGACTCGACGAGGTCCTGGTCCCCACGCCCCGCGACACCGAGGTCCTGATCCGCATCGAGGCGGCGGCGATCTGCGGCACGGACGTCGACGAGGTCCGGCTGGGGCCGATCACCGTGCCGGTCCAGCCGCATCCGGTCAACGGCCGCATGGCGCCGGTGACCCTCGGCCACGAGATGGTCGGCTTCGTCGCTGTCGCCGGCGCAGCGTCCGGCCTCTCCCCGGAGACGCGGGTCGCGCCCTGGCCGTCGCAACCGTGCGAGCAGTGTCGGGACTGCGCCACGGGCCATGCCAATCGCTGTTCGCGAATGGTGGCCCTCGGCATGAGCGCCGACGGCGGCATGGCGGACTACCTCCTCGTCGAGGGCAGCCGGTGCGTGCCCATCGGTCCGGATGTCGAGCCGGAGCGAGCCGTCCTGGTCGAGCCCTTCGCCGTCGCATTCCACGCTGTCCACCAGGAACCGTTGACGGGCCGGCGCGTCGCCGTCGTCGGGATCGGCTCCCTCGGTCTGTGCGTGGTCGAGGCCGCGATCCTGGCGGGCGCCCGCGAGGTGGTCGCCGTCAGCCGATCGGAGCGGGCGCGGGCGCTGGCGCGCGACGCCGGTGCCTCCGAGACGCTGCCCCCGGAGCGCGTCGCCGACGTCGACGCCGAGATCGTCTTCGAGACCGCCGGCGCCGCTTCGGCCGTGGTCGCCTCGGCGGCCGCGGTGCGACGAGGCGGCCGGATCCTCGTCCTCGGCGGCCACCCGAAGCGGACGCCAGTCGACCTGCTGGACCTGACCGTTCGCGAGATCGCGCTCCAGGGATCGGTGAGCCACTGCTTCGCCGACTTCGTCCGGGCAGCCGAGGCCATCACGGCCGGCGACGTCGCTCGAACGCCTCGACCGGTCACCGTGGCCCCCCTGGAGCAGGGACCCGAGCTGCTCCGGACGGATGAGTCGTCCACCAAGCGGATCCTCGTGCCCGGTCTCGCATGAGCCCGGCTGTCGCGCCTCGACCGACGGGGATCGTCTGTCCGTTGGTGACGCCCCTGACCGCCGATGGGCGCCTCAACGAGCCGGTGCTGCGTGGCCTGATCGACGCGCTCGTGCCGGACCTGGACGGCCTGTTCGTGCTGGGATCCTCCGGCGAGCTCACCTGGCTGCCCGACGACGTCGCCCTGCGCGTCGCGCGGGTCGCGGTCGACCACGTCGCCGGGCGGATCCCCGTCTACGTCGGGGTGGGCGACAACGGCCTGAGCCGGACGCTGACTCGGTCGGACCGGTTCGCCGACGCCGGGGCCGACTTCCTCGTCGTCGCGGCGCCGCTGTACTACGCGGTCGACTCCGAGACGCGGATCGTCGAGTACTTCGCGACGGTTGCCGAGCGGGCAGCGGCGCCGGTCGTCCTCTACAACATCCCGCAGAACACCCACCTGCCGCTCGCCCCGTCGGCCGTCCGGGCGCTGGCCAGCCATCCCCGGATCGTCGGGATCAAGGATTCCGCCGGCGACTGGTTCGCGTTCGAGCAATTCCTTGCCCTCCGGTCGGACGCCTTCAGCGTGATGCAGGGCCGCGAACGCCTCGCGGCGATCTCGATGTGGTCGGGCGCCGACGGGCTGATCTCGGGGATGGCCAACTTCGCCCCGCGCCTGCTGCAGGTCCTGGCGGCCTCGGTCCAGGATGCTCCGAGGCTGGAGGCGCTCGCCCTCCAGGCCACGGTGGGGGAGCTCGCCGCGGTCTTCGACCAGGGATATTGGCTGGCAGGCCTCAAGGCGACGCTCCAGGCCTGCGGCTGGGACGTCGGCGAGCCGAGCCTGCCGATGCCGCCGTGCGACCCCGATCAGCGCCGGGTCATCGACCACATCGTCACCGCACCCGGGATGCGCCAGTGGTTGACGACCCATTCGGACGTCGCGCCAACCGCCGTTCCGGCGCTCGACTGAGGAACAGGACCGTGCCCGACGAACCGCGAACTCTGATCGCCCTCGAGCAATGCGGCCTCGAGCTCCAGGCGCCGCATCTCCGGACGAGGACGAAGCGTCGGATGGCGATGTCGGATGTCGACGTCGCGACGCTGGCGAGCGACAGCCTTCGATTCATGGGCTGGGCCCCGGAGGTCATCGAGGCGGCGTTCCCCGACCTCCGTCCCGACGCCGTGTACGAGCTCGAGGCAACCTACCTCTGCGAACGCGGCGTGCATCGCGTTCAGGCGATGACCTCGGGAGGGCTGGAGCTGCATCCGCCCACGGAGCTCGCCATGGCCACGGCCACCGTCGTCCGGGTCGTGGTCCCGCGCGCTGCGTACGCCGACGGGACGCTCGAGCTCGCCGTCGAGCGCATCGCGGGCCCGGACGTGGTGATGTCCGAGCTCCGCCTGTTCTCGTCGGAGCCGCCACCACCCGTGATCACGGTCGTCGGCGATTCGCTCGGCGGGTTGATCGGCACGCTGGGTGCCCCCGATGGCGCCGGCGTTGCCGGCGTCCCGGTTCGAGTCGCGAGCGACGCGCGGACGATCACGGTGGCAACCGACCCGACCGGGGTGTTCCGGATCCCGGTGCTCGACGCCCTGCCGCTCGCTCGGCACGGCGCGGTGACGATCTCCACGGGCACTGGCTCGCTCGCGACCGCGATGACGGTGGACACCCGCCTCCTGGCACGCGGGCTGCGTGAGCTCCCGCCGGCGGCCGATCGCCTCGATCTCACCGGGGAGTGGGGCTTTGCCGGCGGGCCGTTCCGCGGTCACGACGCCGCGAGCGGCCGGGCGCCGACCAGGGTTCCCGGCCACGTCATCTACGACGGGCTCGTGCCGGAGGACGGGGTCGCGACGTTCCATCGGACCTTCGACCTGCCCGAGTCCTGGTCGGGGCGCGCCGTCTTCCTGCGCTGCGACGGCGCCTACGGCCGAGCCGAGGTCCGCCTCAATGGCTCCCTCGCCGGCGTCCACGGAAGCGGGGCTACCTCCTTCGATGTGGATCTCAAGCCGTTTCTCGGGCCGGGAGTGAACGAGCTGGCGATCACCCTGACCGAGTACACGCCGTACGCCGTCCTCGACGACATGAGCTGGTACGCCCACATGTCGCTGCTCGGGATCTGGCGCGACGTCTTCCTGTTCTCGACCCCGATGCTCCATCTCGGCCAGCTCGACATCGATGTGGACTGGGACCCGAACCCGGCGTCGGGATCGATGAACCTCGGCGTGGACCTGATCAACGTCGGGCCGGACGCGCAGACGTTCGACCTCGATGTGACGGTGACGGACGACGGCGGCGAGGTCGTCCATCGCTCGAGCCGGCAAGGGTCGATCGATGGCGCGGCGAGCACCCGGGAGGCGTTCGCGTCGGGACCGCTGCCTGTCCGCCCGTGGTCCGCGGAAGAGCCCACGTTGTACGACCTCCAGGCGGTGGTCGCCTCCGGCGACGGGACCGCCCAGACCTACCGCCGCCGGATCGGGTTCCGGCGGGTCGAGACCCGTGACAATCAGCTGCTCGTCAACGGGGCGCCGATCCGGATCCGCGGCGTCAATCGGCACGACTCCCGGATCCTCAAGGGCCGGGCGCTGTCCGCCGAGGACATGCGTGCCGATGTCATCAACCTGCGCCGGGCCAACGTCAATGTCATCCGGACGTCGCACTATCCGCCGAGCCCGTATCTCCTCGAGGTGTGCGACGAGGTCGGGATGTTCGTGTTCGAGCAGCCGCCGATCTGCTTCTCGGGCGGCTTCGACGACCACCACTGGACCCGGACGAACGAGGCCGCCCAGCTGATCCCGTATCTCCTCGAGGTCACCGCCGAGACCGTCGCCCGGGACAGGGGACATTGCTCGGTGATCGTCTGGGACCTCGGCAACGAGAGTCGGTGGGGGAGCGGCTTCGACGCACAACTCGCGCTGGTCCGGTCGATGGACCCGCGCCGCCCGACGATCTTCTCGTTCGACCTCAACGAGCTGGGCGGTGAGAACGAGCTCGTCGGCAAGGCGGCCGCCGAGCGACCCGACATCCGGAGCTATCACTACCCGGGTTGGGACCGCACCTGGCAGGAGGACCTGGCGTGGCTCGGGTCGTACGACCAGCCGGTGGTCCTCGACGAGTACGCGCCGGTCCTCGCGCCGTGCCTCCGGGGCCCCGGCGAGGGCTACGGCCTCGCGATCGATCCGGGGATCCGCGACTACTGGGGCGCCGGCTACCAGCCGTTCATGCGGGCCGCGCTGCAGGACCGCGGCGTCATCGGCGGGATGATCTGGGGCGGGTTCGGGGAGGTGTTCGCGATCCCGCTCGACCTGACGATCGGCGAGGGCCCATGGGCCCACCTCCCGGCTTCCGACTACGTCCGGACGCGCGACCACTACCCGGCCGAGCCCGGCGTCTTTCGGCGAGGCGATGGCGACTGGGGCCTGTTCGATGGGTGGAACCGGGCACGGCCGGAGCTGTGGCACGTCCACGAGATGTACTCGCCGATCGAGGTCGCCGCCGCCGACTTCGCCGACGCGGGTGACCGGCTCGACATCGCCCTCGTGAACCGCTTCTCGCACCGCTCGTTCGCGGGGCTCGAGGTGGCGGTGACCGGCGCCGCGATCGACGGTAACCCGGAACGGCTGACCGCCGGTCCCGGCGAGACGGCGCACCTCACGCTCCGCCCGACACCCGGGTCGGAGACCGTCCGTGTCGAGGTCCGGCATCCCGAGGGCTGGCTGATCGACGGTTGGGAGTGGGCCTGGCCAGGGGCGGCGCGAGCGCCCCAGGCTGCGGTCCTCGAGCGAGCCGTGGAGCTTCGTCTCGACCTCTCGCAGCCGGGTCTGCCGATCGTCTCGGGTGACGGAGGCCGCTGGCTTCGGGAGTGGCCGGAGCTCCACGTTCTCGACGTGGACATGCCCCATGTCCCCGTCCCGAGCCCCCGCACGGATGTCGGGCACGTCACGGTCATCGGGCCACACGAGCTCCGGGTACCGCTCGCCGGCTGGGACTGGGAGGGCACGATCACCGCCCGGATCGAGGGCCGGACCGTCGCGTTCGAGTACGAGGCAACCTACACGGGATCGCGGGCGTTCAACGCCAAGGAGGCCGGGCTGACGGTTCGTCCGCCGCGCGAGCTGACCGACCTCTCGTGGCGACGGATCGGGGAGTGGAGCCTGTACCCGGCGGACCACGTGGGACGCACGACGGGCTACGCGGCGGGGTTGCCGGGCTCGAACACGACGCTTCATCCGGCGGAGACCTGGGAGCAGGACGCGACCCCGGCCGGCAGCAACGACTACCGGAGCGTGAAGCGGCGGATCCTCACCGCCGGCGCGACCGACGGCGCGCGGTCGCTCACGATCGTGTCCGACGGCGCCCAGCACGTCCGGGCCGAGCTGGTCGACGGATCGCCGGAGCTGCACGTGCTCGACTGGTACGGCGGCGTGCGAACGCTCGACGGCAACCATCCGATCTGGTCGGCGTATCTCGGGTCCGGACTCCCGATCACGACCGGCACGACCCTGCGTGGCCGGATCGTCCTGGCCGCCACGGAAGGTCCCTGATCGGCGCTCGTCAGCCGGTCAGCAGGGCGTTGAACTCGCGGAGGGTGATGCCCTTCTGGCGATCGGTCGCTCGCTCTAGCGACAGCGACGCGTAGGTCGTCGCGTCGTGGAGCCGCTCCTCGAGCTGGTGACCGGCGAGGTCCGCCCAGACATAGGCCGCCGCGAACAGATCGCCGGCCCCGGTCGGATCGGCAACGTCGACGGTGCGCGCCGCGACCTCCACGATCCGCCCGTCCGGCTCGACGGCGATCGCCCCCTGTGATCCGCGGGTGACGACGACCGTCGTGCCGAGATCGGCAAGGTGGCGGGCCGCGGACGGGACGTCGGCACGACCGGTGACCCGCACGACCTCCCGCTGGTTGAGGACCAGGGCGCGGATGTGGTCGAGCTTCGACGGGAGCCGATCGATCAGCACCGCCACCTCCGGGTCGCCGACGACCGCGTAGACCCGTGGCTGCGATCCGAGGACCGGCAACTGACCGGCCGAGGGCAGGTCGACGACGATCGCTCGGGTCGTGATGCCGGCCAGGGTCTCCGCGTCAACGGTCGGGTCGGGCATGACGCTGACGAGCGCCCGATCCCCGTCCGCCGGCAGAGCGACGGTGACCGGCGTGGCCTCGGCGAAGCGCCCGACCCACGCGATGCCTGCGTCGGCCATCAGGCCGGCGAGGAAGCGTCCGGCCGGGTCCTGCCCCATCGGCGCGCACACGACGGCCGCCAGCTCGAGGCGACCGAGGGCGTACGCGACGTTCGCCATGCCACCCGGCACGACCACGAGGTTGGTCGCAAGGAGCTCTTCGCCGGGAACCGGAAACGACGGGAGCCCACGGAAGATCAGGTCGAGGAACGGATCGCCAACGCAGACAACGTCGACCTTCACCCGTGGACCCCGACGAGACCCGGTTCGGCCGGACCCAGGTCATACAATGCGATCTCCTCTGATCGTGTGCCGCCGAGTTCGGAGTAGGGACGAGCGTACCAACCATGACCCTGCCTCAGGCCGCCGACGAGCCCCTCGGGACCGGGCGACACGACGTCCACGGCGATGACCTGCCGTCCGTCCAGGTGCTCCGACGGATCGAGGCCGACATCCTCACCGGACGACTTCTGCCGGGGAGTCGCCTGGCCCCCGAGCGCGAGCTCGGGGCCCGGCTCGGGGTTGCCCGGAACACGCTCCGGCGAGCCCTCTCCGCGCTGGCCGACAAGGGCCTGATCCAGGCCCGGGGTCGGGGCGGCTGGGTCGTCGTCGGGCCCGCGGTGACCGAGCGGATCGAAGGCCCCCCGAGCTTCACCGAGTGGGCGGCCCGGCACGGTTATGTCGTGACCTCGAACGTCCTGGCCGCTCGATCGCGGACCGCCACGACCGGCGAGGCGTCGGACCTGCGGATCGTCGCGTCGTCGAAGGTGTTCGAGCTGGAGCGGGTGCGGTTCATCGAGGGCGTCCCGATCTCGCTGGACCGCTCGGTCCTGCATCCGCGCCTCATTCCGGCGCTGAAGGGCGTGGACTTCGCCAATCGGTCGCTCTACGGCACCGTCCGCGAGCGTGGTGGGGTCATCCCCAGCCGGGCAGAGGTCGTGGTCCGCGCGGTGCCGGCGACCGAGCGCCAGGCGTCGCTCCTGACCGTCCGCGCGGGCGATCCCCTGCTCGAGCTCGACGAGATGACGTTCGACCAGTACGACGAGCCGTTCGAGACGGCTCGCTTGCTGAACCGTGGCGACCGCTACGGCTTCGCCACGACCCTCGCGGCAGGGGTCGGGACGCCGCGCGTCGCCATCTAGGGCGGGCCGGGCGGGATCGACGGAGTTCCTCGACCTCTCGCGACGGTCCTTGCTCGTTCGGTTCACCTTTGGTTCACTGACGGCATGCCAGAAGTCTGGTACATCAGCCGTCTACACTCCCGGCGATGGGCGCACCCACGGACGGCGGCCTCGAGCTGCGATCGCTCCAGCAGCAGATCCACGATCAGCTCCTCGGCCGGATCCTTCGTCGCGAGCTCGAGCCCGGCGAGCGGATCTCCCCGCCGGACATCGCGGCCGCGCTCGGCGTCAGCATCACCCCGGTTCGGGACGCCGTGAACCAGATGGCCGCCGAGGGCCTGGTCACGGTGACGCCACGTCGCGGGACCGTCGTCTCGCCGGTCTCGATCCGGGACATCGAGGAGCTCTACGAGATCCGCCTGATGATCGAGCCCGAGGCTGCAGAACTTGCCGCCGGCCGGGCGACGCCCGACGAGCTCGCGCGGGTGCAGGAGCTCGCGGAGCGCCTCGAGTCCGGACCGGCCGGCCGAGCGGGCCGCGCCATCGACCTGGAGACGTATCTCCAGGAGATTGCCACCGACGCCGAGCTGCACGCCGCCATCGTTCAGGCCGCTCACAACCAGCGACTCGACACTCTCTACGCGGGACTCCGGACGCACGTCCTCATTGCGCGCGCGGTGTTTCCGCGGCTGTATCGGGGCCAGCCGCACCGACGCGGTGAGCATCAGCGGGTCGTCGACGCGATCTCCGCCCGGGACGGCGGTGCGGCACGCGACGCGATGGCGGCCCACCTCCGGCAGGCCCTGGCCGACACCCGTCGCCACGTCGAGGAGACCGGCGGCCGGACGGCGGCCCCCCCGATCGCCTCGTCGTGATCGGAGGGTTCCGGTCCGGCGGATGGCATCCGACGGCGGCGCGGGCGTGACGTCGGCCGTCGCGTTCGCCTCGCACCTGGCCGCATGGCGTCCGCCGCGGGACTCGGTCGGGCTGGTCGCGCTCGGCCAGGCGGGCTTCGCCCTCCGGAGCGGCGACGACCTCGTCCTGATCGACCCGTTCCTCTCGAGACGACCCGAGAGGCTGGTCGAGCCGATGGTCGATCCGCGCGGCCTCGTCGGCGTCACCGCTGTCCTCGCGACGCACGAGCACGGCGACCACCTCGACCTGCCGATCTGGACGATCATCGCGGACGTCTCGCCGGCCGCCCGGTTCGTCGTGCCGGCGCCGCTCGTGCCCCTCGTGACCGGCGCGGGGATCCCGGCCGATCGGGTGTCCGGCGCCCGGATCGACAGCCCGATCGATGTCGGGCACGTTCGGGCGACGGCGGTGCCGGCTCGGCATGCCGTCTCGATCGAGGACGGATATTCCCTGGGCGATCAGGAGCAGGGAACACCAAGGTTCGTCGGCTACGTCGTCGAGCTCGACGGCGTTCGCCTCTACCACGCTGGCGACACGCTGGCGGACGAGATCCTGGTCCGGGCCGTGGCCGAGCTCCGTCCGGACATCGCCCTGCTCCCGATCAATGGTCGCGATCCGGAGCGGGAACGGCGCGGCATCGTCGGCAACCTGTCACCGGATGAGGCGGCGCGGCTCGCCCGCGATGTCGGCGTGGCCCTCGCGATCCCGATGCACTTCGACACGATCCGGGGCAACGTCGGACGACCCGACGCCTTCGTCCGAGCGATGCGCAAGCACCATCCGTCCGCGTCGGTCTGGGTCCCCGGGACCGGCGCCGGCTTCGTCTGGCCGGCGCACCGTCGATCCTGGCCGGCGGTGGCGTCATGACCATGGACCGGGAGCTCGCCGGCCGCGTCGCGATCGTCACCGGAGGGGCAACGGGCATCGGGCTGGCGACCGCCCGGGTGCTCGCGGCGGACGGCGCGGCGGTCTACGTCGCCTCCCGGGACCTCGATCGGGGGCGGCACGTCGCCGCCGAGGCCTCCGCCCAGGGCCTCGACCTCCGGGTCGTCCGGATGGATGTCGCGGATGCCCGATCCGTCGAGGAGGCCTTCGTCGAGATCGACAACGGCGGCCGGCTCGACATCCTCGTCAACAACGCGGGCATCGACATGGTCGGGCGCGTCGAGGACCTCTCGGAGATCGACTGGGACACCTGTCTCGACACGAACCTCAAGGGCCCGTTCCTGGTCGCCCGTCAGGCCATTCCGCGGCTGCGTGCGACGGGCGGCGGCGTGATCGTCAACGTCGCCTCCAACGCCGGGCTCGTCGCACGAGCGGACGAACCGGCCTACTCGACGTCCAAGGCGGGTCTCCTGATGCTGACCCGTTCGCTGGCGCGGGCCCATGCTGCAGACCGCATCCGGGTCAATGCCGTCTGTCCGGGTCCGGTCGGCGACACCGGGATCATGGATCGCAACCTGACTGAGGCCCCCGACCCGGCGGCCGCCCTCGCCTCCTACCTGGCGATGGCGCCGCTGGCGGCGGCGTGGGGCCGTCTGATCGAGCCCGGAGAGGTCGCCGCGCTGATCCGCTTCCTCTGCTCGGACGTTGCCGTGATGATCACGGGCGCCACCGTCGCCATCGACGGCGGCAAGAGCATCGACGCGACGGGCTGATCGGCGCGACCCCGGACGCCACGGCGCCCGTCTCGTCAGAACGGTGGCGGCGCGGGCGGTTCGACGACTTCGCCGTGTGGCTGGATCGTCTGACGACGCTCCGGCGTCAGACGGGCGAGCAGCTCCTCGCTCGGCCGGTATGGGTAGCGGAAGAAGCCCCAGCTCGGTCCGTAGCGATAGCTCGCCACGCGGCGCTCGCCTTCCGGGTTCGTGCGGCGGGCCGAGCCGTGGGCGATCGCGTCGACAAAGAGCAGGGCATCGCCCTTCTTCAGGTGGCACTCGATCGCGCCGGCGACGCCGTCGATCGAGATGTCCTCGCCGCGCATCTCGAGAGGCACGGTCTGCGGATGCTTGATGTTCGACTTGTGACTGCCGGGCACGACCATCGTCGCGCCGTCGCCCGGTCCGATGTCGGTCAACGCCATCAGGATGACGATCTGGCCGCAGTGGAACTTGCCGGCGTGATACCGGTACTGGGTGCGGATGGTGCCGACGTGGCCGCCCGAATGCATCCGCTGCGCGCCGCCCTTCCGCCGGATCGTGCCGAAGCACTCGTCGATGAACAGCAGGCCGTGATGGTTGTCGAAGTTCTCCGGGTCGTCGGACCCGACGAAGTGGGCGACCTTGTGGAACCAGGCCGGGTGGTCGACGAGCTTCTCCCAGACGGGACCCGCCTCGTAGAGCTGCTCGAAGATCATTCCCTCCTGACGGCCGACGTTGTTCACTGCGACACGCCCGAACCAGCCCATCCCATCGATGTTGGCGGCGGCGATCGCGTCGTAGGTGGCGTTCATCGCGGCGACGTCATCGGAGCTGATGGCGCCCCTCAGGACCAGGTAGCCGTTCAGGTCGAACAGGTACTCCTGCATCGGCGTCAGCGTCGTCGCCGGGTCGGCGATCTCGAAGGGCTCGACTGCGACCATCGGCTCGTCTCGGACGGTCATTTCCACGTTCCTCCCGTGCAGACAGGCTTCATGACGGCAAGGTGCGATCGACGGCGCCGGCCAGGTCGAGCCCGAAGCCCCAGTCCCCGTTCGACCGAAGGCTCTCGAGCAGGGACGGATCGACCGAGGGACCGAGTCCGGGACCGGTCGGCACGACCAGATGGCCATCGACGTACTCGACGGGCGGTGTCGCGACATCCGCGGTGTAGAGACGCGGTCCGACGTTGTCGCTCGGGTATGGAAGGGCCGCCAAGACCGCGCCGACGTGGGCGACCGCCGCGGTTCCCAGGCCGAGCTCCTGCGTGGTGCCGAGCAGGACGCTGGCTCCGGCGGCGTCCGCCATCGCCGCCGCTCGGATCGTCGGGCGGATCCCGCCAAGGACGTACGGCGACAGGTTCAGGATGTCGACCGCGCCCTGGTGCAGGAGCTGCCAGGCGTGTCGCTGCCCGTGCGCGTGCTCGGAGACCGGATGCCTGCTGCGGCGCCGGAACTCCGCGAGGCCCTCGATGTCGCCGCGGAGCGCGACGCTCTCGACCAGCATCACGTCCGTGACGCCGGTCAGCCGCTCGGTCGCCTGGAGTGCGTCGCGCCATCCGAGCAGGTTGGAGAAGTCGAGCGACTTGATCCGGACCCGGCCGGCGAACCGGTCGGCGAAGCCCATCATGAACGCCAGGTCGGCGGCAGGATCGCTGCCGGCGTAGAACCGGATGACGTCGAATCCCTGGCGAAGCTTCTCGTCGACACGGTCGAGCGCCGCCGGCGCCTGATCGGTCGTGCGGAGACGGAACACCGGGTAGCAGACGGGGATCCGATCGCGCAGCGCTCCACCCAGGAGGCGATGGACCGGCACGCCGTCCGCGCGCCCGAGGCAGTCGAAGAGCGCCAGCTCGACGCCCTGGCGCACCAGCCCGGAACGGCTGTACATGTGGCCTTCGTCGGGATAGAAGCCCGTCATCCGACGCTCGATGTCGTTCAGCGCCCTTGGATCCGCTCCGACGAGGATCTCCGACAGCGCGGACTGCAGCTGCGTCAGGTCGAACTGGTAGAGCGGGAGGTGCGAGAGGTCGCTCATCTCGCCCCATCCGGGAACCCCGCCGTCCGTCTCGATCTCGACGATGACGTGCTCGTTCGCGACACCCGTCTCCCGGGTGACACGCACCGGATGGAGCTGCAGGCGGACGATCCTCATGTGGGCGACGAGGGGCTCATGCTGGTAATGTATCACACATCAGACGTGGCGACCCGCGAGCCGTTGCGTCCGTGGTTCATCGTTGGTTCAATCGCGACCCGTGGGATGGGCGCAGCACAAGGGAGCCGGATTGGCGATCTCTCGCGACGAGCTCGCGTCGCTCCTGTCATTCCGTGAGCCCGGGATCGGACTCATCTCGGCCGAGGCGGCAGACCGGGACGGCTACGCGTTCGAGCGCCTGGAGCTCGACCTCGAGGGTGTCGGCAGGGTGCGCGCCTTCCTGACCCGACCCGCCGGGGCCATCGGTCGTCAAGCGGCCATCCTCTATGGGCACTCGCATGGTGGACGCCATGAGATCGGCGCCAGCGAGCTGATGGACGGACGTTCCTACCTGCTGAGTCCGTTCGGGCCGCTGCTTGCCCGCGCGGGCTACGTCACGATCTGCATGGACATGCCGACGTTCGGCGATCGCGACGACGTCGAGGAGAGCGCGGCTGCCAAGGCCCACATCTGGTACGGCACGTCCCTGATCGGTCAGATGGTGTCGGAACAGGCCGCGGCCCTGACCTATCTCTCGTCCCGCGACGATGTCGACCCGCAGCGCATCGGGGCGTTCGGGATCTCGCTCGGTTCCACGCTTGCGTACTGGCATGCGGCGCTCGATCCGAGGATCCGGGCGGTCGCGCACCTCTGCTGCTACGCGGACTACGCGACCCTCGTCGACCTCGGCGCCCACGACAACCACGGGATCTACCTGCTCGTGCCGGGGATGCTCCGGCGCACCTCGACCGGGGAGATCGCAGGCATGGTGGCGCCCCGGCCGCAGCTCATCTGCCTGGGCGAGGACGACGAGCTCACCCCGCCGCCGAGCATCGAACGCGCACTCGCGGTGACCAGACCGATGTACGAGGTGGCGGGAGCAGGGGATGCCCTCGAGGTGTTCGTGCAGGCGGGCGTCGATCACCGCGAGACGCCCGAAATGCACGAGAAGGTCATGGCCTTCTTCCAGCGCGAGCTCCGGCCGGGCACCCGGACGTGAGGTACGCCATCGTCGGGACGGGATCGCGGCACGCCATGTATCGCGAGGCGCTGGTCGACCACCCGATCGACGCCGGCAACGAGCTCGTCGCACTGTGCGACAGCAACCCGCTGCGTCTGGCGCTGGCTGCCTCCCGGGTTCCCGGTGGGGGTGCGGATGTCATCGGCCTCTACCCGGCCGACGAGTTCGATCGGATGATCGCCGAGCAGCGACCCGACACGATCATCGTGACTACGCCGGACTACCTGCACGACGCCTACATCGTCCGGGCGCTGCGGGCCGGCTGTGACGTCATCACCGAAAAGCCGATGACGATCGATCTCGCCAGGTTGAAGAGGATCGTCGACGCGCAGCGGGAAACCGGCCGTTCGATCACGGTGACCTTCAACTATCGCTACAACCCGGCTCACACCCAGCTGAAGGACATCCTGGTGTCCGGCGGCATCGGCGAGATCACCGCCGTGGATTTCCGGTGGTCCCTCGACCGGGTCCACGGGGCCGACTACTTCCGCCGATGGCATCGCCGGAAGGATCAGTCGGGCGGGCTGCTCGTCCACAAGGCGACCCATCATTTCGACCTGGTCAACTGGTGGGTCGGGTCCCACCCCGAGACGATCTCGGCGCTGGGCGCTCGTCGCTTCTACACCCCGAGCACGGCCGAATCCCTCGGGCTGAGCGGACGGGGTGAGCGCTGTCACACCTGCCCGGCGAGCGTTCCGTGCCCGTATCGCCTCGACCTCGAAGGCGACCCGGATCTGAGCCCTCTGTATCTCGAGACGGAAGACGCGGACGGCTACGTCCGCGACCGCTGCATCTTCTCGAGTGAGATCAGCATCGAGGACACGATGCAGGTCCAGGTCGGCTACGCAAACGGCGTCTCGATGAACTACACCCTGTGTGCCTACAGCCCGTGGGAGGGATACGAGATCGTGTTCTCCGGCACCGCTGGCGAGCTGACGCACCGGCACGTCGGCGTGCACGGCATCTTCGGCGGGACGAGGCATCACGCCGACGACAGCGCGACGACAACGGTTCTTCACCGCCACGGCGAGGAGCCGCAGCGGGTGGACGTCTGGTCAGGCGAAGGAGATCACGGCGGCGGCGACCCCGTCATGCTCGACCAGCTGCTGAACCCGGCGGCGAGCCACGACCCGTATCTCCGCCGATCCAGCCACGTCGACGGCGCATGGTCGATCCTGACCGGCATCGCGTCCAACGCGTCCATGGAGCGCGGCCAGACCGTGACGATCGCCGACCTGCTCCGGGACGCAGACATCCGCTTCTAGCGCGAGCCGGTACGAACGGCTTGATATTACGGTTCAAATTTGGTTCAATCGCCGGCATGAAGTTGACGCTGATCGGTGCCGGCGGCTTCCGGACGCCGGTGATCTACCGAGCCCTCGCCGCCGGCGAGGTCGCGACCCGCTACGACGAGGTCGCCTTCTACGACATCGACCAGGGCCGCCTGGACCGGATCGGCTGCGTCCTCGACGGCATCTCCGAGGAGCTCGGAGCGACCGCGCCGGTGACGATGACGACCAACCTCGACGAGGCGGTGGATGGTGCCGACATCGTCTACTGCGCGGTTCGGGCCGGCGGCATGGCGGGCCGTATTCTCGACGAGACGGCAGCCATCGCCCAGGGCGTGATCGGGCAGGAGACGACGGGACCCGGCGGGATCACCTTCGCCCTTCGGACCGTCCCGGTCGTCACCTCGATCGCCGAGGTGGTGGCTCGCCGAGCGCCCAACGCGACCTTCGTGAACTTCACGAACCCGGTGGGCCTGGTGACGGAAGCCGCTCGGCGGGTCCTGGGCGACCGGGTGATCGGCATCTGCGACGCCCCGCTGGACCTCTGCAAGCGGGTCGCGGGTGCCCTCGACCGGCCGCCCGAGGAGCTGTGGTTCGACTATTTCGGGATCAACCACCTGGGCTGGCTGCGTGGTGTCCTCGACGGCGGGCGGGACGTCCTGCCGGGCCTGTTGGCGGACCGCGAACGGCTCGAGACCTTCGAAGAGGGGCGCCTGTTCGGTGCGGACTGGCTCCGCTCGGTGGGGATGATCCCGAACGAGTACCTCTACTACTACGACTTCAACGCCGAGGCGCTCGAGGCGATGAACGCCGGGACGGTTCGCTCCGCCTTCCTCGAACGTCAGCAGGCCGCCTTCTACGCGGGTCACGGCTCACCGGCCGAGGCGCTGCGCGACTGGCGTCGCACCCACGCCGAGCGCGAGTCGCACTACATGGAGGAGGCGTGGACCGGCCGGGAGGACGAGATGGCCGGGATCGTGGCGGCGCGTGGACCGGGCGACTACGGGACGCTGGCCCTGAACCTCGTGGACGGGCTCCACGGCGACGGCTACCGGGTCATGATCCTTGACGTTCCCAATCGCTCGAGCCTGCCGTTCCTCGACGAGGAGGCGATCGTCGAGGTGCCGTGCATCATCGGCCCGGGCGGGGTCGTTCCAGCGGCGATCGGGAGTGTTCCCCTGCAGGCACAGGGCCTGATCCTCTCGGTTCGCGCGGCCGAGCGGGCGGCGATCGAGGCGGCACTCTCCGGCTCACGAGCCATGGCCATCAAGGCGCTCGCGCTCCATCCCCTGGTCCCATCGGTCAACGTCGCCGAGCGGATCCTCGACGGCTACCTCGCGGGCCAGCCGGCGCTGGTGGAACAGTTCGGCGCGGCTTGATGGACCAGGCGGTCCTGCCGCTGCTCGACACGAGCGGTCGGTGGACCCATCGGGACCGTCACCAGCACATTCGCTTCGAGATCGAGGTCCCGGAGCGCACGTCCGAGCTTCGCATCCGGTTCAGCTGGGAGCCCGCCGACATGGGGTCCGAGCACGAGGCGAACGGGCTGTCGGTGACGCTCTTCGATCCCGCCGGATTTCGCGGCGTCGCATCGCGGGACCGCGAGAACGTCGTCGGGGAATCGGCCGCCACGCTCGGACTCCTCGCCGGGCCGCTGCCGCCCGGGACCTGGGCCCTCGTGGTCTCGACCGCGTCCATCCTCAACGATGGCGGCGAGACCGGCTATCTCGAGTACCACCTCGCGGCATCCGCCACGGTCGCCGATGCAACGACGGAGCCACGGCCGGCGGAGGTCGTTCCGGCAGCCACGGCCCGCCGTCCGTCCGAGGCCGATGGTCCTCGCTGGTACCGCGGCGATCTCCACTCGCACACCGTGCACAGCGACGGCGAGATCACGGTCGAGGACCGGGTCCGTGGCGCCGTCGAGCGCGGCCTCGACTTCCTGGCGATCACCGACCACAACACGATCAGCCACCATCGCGAGGTCGATCGCTGGCCGGACGTGATCACCCCGATCCGGGCAAGCGAGGTCACGACCTTCCACGGCCACATGAACTGCTTCGGGCTCCACCAGGCGATCGACTGGCGGAACGCAGGTCGCGGCAGCGGCGCGGCCACGATCGCGGAGCAGGCCCACCGTCAGGACGCCCTGATCTCGATCAATCACCCGAGCGCATTCGGCGACCCGTGGTGCGTCGGCTGCCACTGGGACTTCGCGCTCGTGGACTACTCGACGATCGATGCGATCGAGGTCTGGAACGGCCGCTGGGCGATCCCCGAAACCGCCAACGACAGCGCGCTCGCCCTCTGGACCGACCTGCTCGACGCGGGCTTCCGGCCGACTGCCGTCTCGGGGACGGACAGTCACTCGGCGGAGGAGGACGAGTACGTGGCCCTGCCGATGAACCACGTCCACGCCGACGACCGCAGCGAGGCCGCGATCCTCGACGGGATCCGGCGCGGGCACGTGTTCCTGTCGTCCGGACCGATCGTGTCGTTCCGCGCCAGTGGCCCCGATGGAGCCGAGGTCGGGCTGCCGGGCTCGGAGCTCCCCGGCGACGGCCCCGTGGATCTGGAGGCAACCGTCGACGGGCTGGAGGCACCGGCGACGCTCTGGTTCGTCACGTCCGGTTCGAGGATCGCCCTCGAGGCCTGCCAGCCCGGGACCACCCGTCTCGTCCGGCCCGGACTCGTTGCGTCGACGTGGTGGCGGCTCGAGCTGCGAACGGGAACGGCGTCGAACGGCGACCTGCTCACGCTCACGAACCCCGTCTGGGTCGGAGGCCGGCCGGCTCAGTAGCCGCTTCGCGCCAGGATCCGCCGGTTCTCCTGCTGCGCCCGCGCCGCGGCAGCGAACGTGGCCGCATCACCGGGCAGGGAGTCCTGCTCGACGACGATCCAGCCCTCGTACCCGGCACGTTTGAGCGCCTCGAGCACGCCCGGGACGTCGAGGTCTCCCTCGCCCAGCGCGCAGAACACGCCTCGACCCCAGATGGCGTCCGCGTCCTCGTCGAGCCGGACGACCTCGGCGATGCGATCCAGACGGGCGTCCTTGACATGGACCTGCTTGATCCGAGGGGCCCAGCCGGCGATGGCGGCGACCGGGTCGCCGCCGGCGGCGAGGAAGTGGCCGGTGTCGAGGCAGAGCCCGATCTCGGTCGCTGCGAGCAGCGCCTCGATCTCGGCCGGGGCCTCGACATCCGTGCCGAGCTCCGGGTGGAACGTCGGCTCGTAGCCCCGCGCACGGCACCGATCCATCGCCTCGCCGATGCCGTCGACGAACGCGGACCAGGCGGCCGGCTTCATTGCCAGCGACGGATTGCTGCCTGCCTGGCCGGGATGCGCCGCGCGTTCCGGGGTCGGCGCGTGGGCGAGCGTCGGCCGAGGCGGATGTGGCCCCTGGATGGACGCGGCGGCATCGAACGCGTCGAGCACCGCGTCGAGCTCGCGCCATGCCTCCGGAAGGCGGGCAGGGTCGCTGAACGGCAGCTCGACGTAGCCGCCGGCGAGCGCCAGGCCACGGTCGGCGAGCGCATCCCGGAGCCCGTCGCCGAGGCCGAGGAAGCCGACCGGACCGAGGTCGATGCCCTCGTAGCCGGCGTCGGCGACCGCGTCGAGGACGGCGTCGGCGGTCGGCACGCCCGGCTGGCCCACGGTGCGCTCGAAGGCGCCGTAGGTCACCGGAGCGTTGGCGATCCGGACGGTCATCGCGCAGCCGCCGACGCGAGGCCACGCACCGGACTGCCCGTTCGCATCGACTCCATGATCGCGACGCACAGCTCGACGTCGGCAAGACCGTCCTCGCTGGTCGTCCGCGGCTCGCGCCGGTCGGAGATCGCGGCGGCGAACTCGATCAGCTCCAGCTTGAACGCCTCCTCGTACGCGACCACCTCGTGGGTTGCCCAGGAGCGCGGGCCGCCGACAACGCCGCCCTCGACGACCAGCTCGGTCGGGGCGTTCCGCAGGAACGGCGAGGGGAAGCTCAGCCGGAGCCGGCGATCCGGCGCGTAGAAGACGAGCTCCTGCTGATAGCGGGCGATCCCCGGCAGGTCGACCCAGGTGAGGACGGCCGTGACGTTGCCGAACTCGAGCTCGATCGTCGCGGCTTCCCTCGTCACCCGCGCGTGCCGAACCCCGGTCGGCGTCCCGAGGAACAGTCGGAGCAGGTTCAGCTCGTGGATGAGCGTGTCGAGCAACACCGCCTGGTAGACCGCTCTCGTCGCGGTGTCGCTGTCCGGGAGCGCCTCGGCGAGCGCCGTGTCCGACGCGCTCACGGCGGCCGCGAGCCCGTCGGCGTCGACGTCATCTGCCGGGAGGGCGAGCGGATACTGCTGGACGTAGGGCCGGAACGGCGCCTCGAGGGTGGTGACCTGGACGAGGCGCAGGGCGCCGGTCGTCGCGAGCTCCTCCGCGAGGCGGCCGACGGCCGGATCGAAGCGCTTCATGTTGCCGACCATCAACGTGACGCCGGCAGTTCGCGCCGCCTCGATCATCGCCCGCCCCTCGACGGGCGAGAAGCACATCGGCTTCTCGACGAAGATGTGGAGCCCGGCCCGGGCGGCCGCGACCGCCTGCTGGGCGTGCGATCCCGGGGTGGCGATCACCACGGCGTCGAGCGGCGTCTCGAGCAGGTCCTGCCAGTGGACGACCCGGGTCGGAACGGCGAACCGCTCCCCGACGGCCGACAGGACGGCCGGCGAGAGGTCGCAGATCGCCTCGAGCGAGAACCGATCGGACAGCTCGCGCAGGTAGGGCAGGTGCATGACCTGGGCGACCAGGCCACAGCCGATGACGCCGACCCGGAGCGGCACGCGGCCGCCATCTGAATGCTCCATCGCCCCTTCCCGTCGCGATCCCCTGCGATCAGATTGAACCAAAACCGAACCAAAGACGCAACGACTGGGGCCGAACGGCCTGGCCGGGACATCGTGGCGCGGCGGTGCCGTTGCGGCCGACGTCCGCCCTCCTCGCCGGACGTCATGGTCAGATGACGGTACGCAGGATCGCCGTCGGTCGATGGCGTGCGGGACGGCTGCTTCGCATCCTTGCGGTCATGACGCTCTTGAAGTTCGTTCCGCCCAGCCAGCCGCTCCGATGTCGCTGCTGGAAGCCAACGGCGCCAGGCCACGATCTCGACTGTCCGATGTGGGGCGCATCCGACGTCGCTGACGCGGACGCGCCCGTCGCGGACAGCGTGACGGTCGTCGCACGCCGGACACCAAGCCGTCCACTGGTGCTCACACCCGGCCCGACCCTCGAACCTGTCGCGGCCCCATGGTTCGACTTCCTCCCCACGCTCCGGGGTTATCCGGCGAGCGCCTGAGATCGATCGGCTGTATTCGCGCCGCCCTCAGCCGGAACGCCCGCTAGCCGAGCCACTTCGGCTGGGTGAGGCTGAACCAGTTGCCGGAGTCGTCCCGGAACAGCGCTTCGATCCCGTACGGCCGCTCGGCGGGCTCCTGAAGAAAGGTGACGCCTTTCGCCGACAGCTCCTCGAATGCCTTCTGGCAGTCGGCCGTCTCGAACACGCCGCCGCCGAGCGAGCCCTTCGCGACGAGCGCTCGGACCGCCTCCGCGTCCTCGGGGCTGAACATCGGCGGGGCGGGATAGGCGAGGAGGATGTTGAGATCCTTCTGGTCCTTCGGCCCGACCGTGAGCCAGCGGAAGCCGTCGAGGACGGCGTCGTTCCGAAGCTCGAACCCGAGGGTCTCGGTGTAGAACGTCTTGGCCCGGTCCTGATCGAGCACGAACACGTTCACGTGATTGAGGCGGCTGATCATCGGTGCTCCTTCGGCTGTGGTTCCCGGGCCACCGTAGCCGCGCCGGGGGCCGCTGCGCTTCTCCCGGATTGCTGACCGTCGGGGTGCGGCCGCGTCCACATCATCACCACGCACCCGGGGATCGGCGGGACGCCGGTCCGTGCCACCGCGTCGTCGCGGTATTCACTCGGCGACCGTCCGACGAGCTCCCGGAAGCGGGCGCTGAACGAGCCGAGGCTCGAGAAGCCGACGAGGAAGCAGATCTCGGTCACGGAGAGATTCGCGGTTCGCAGCAGGGTCTTCGCGCGCTCGATCCGCCGGCGAGTGAGGTACGCCCGTGGTGTCTCCCCGTACGCCGCGGCAAACCCCCGGGCGAAGTGGAAGCGCGAGTAGCCGGCTTCGCGAGCCATCGCGTCGAGGTCGAGCGGCTCCGCGTACTCGCGATCGATGAGGTCGCGGGCTCGCCGGAGCGCGGGCAGGAGGAACAGCGCCTTGTCGGTCATCAACGTCTCGAGTGTGGCCGCCCCGAGCTCAGTTGTGCAGCTGCCTCACCCAGTCTTCGGGGACCCGATCGGCTGGCGCCGGCACGGGTTGATCGCGCGGATGATGGCGGGGCGGCGCAAGAGGCGGGACCCCCTCCACCTGGCCGTCGCGGACGTAGTCCCAGAACCAGTCCTCGCCGGGCTCGTAGCTCTGCGCGATCGGGTGGCCGGCATCGTCGGCGTGATGATGGGCATGCTGCGACGGTGACGAGTCGCAGCACCCGACGTGACCGCAGGCCGCGCACCGCCGGAGGTGGAACCACCATCCGTCCGGCGTGGCGAGGCACTCGACGCAGCCCGGACCGCTCGGAGGAACGGTCGGATCAATGGGCGGATCAGCCATGGTCATGCGGTCGCCTCACAGCAACGGGCAGAACCCTTCAAGTGTGGGCCGCCTTGTCCCCGGCCGCACGGTTGACCCGTATCGCGCTCGCCGAAACGCCAGCGAGTCGTCAGCGTCCTACGATGATGCGAGGCCGCTCCACAGGGGGGGTAAGGATGACCTCAGGGCTCCCGCGGGCGTCGCTCCTCGAGAGCGTCCGGTTCACGCTGACGTACCAGCTGCCGACCGCGCTCCGGGGGGCCCTGATCCCGTTGCCGTTCTGGACCGAGCTGGCGATCCGCTTTGACCACGGGCGCGGCGTGGCGACGGTGGAGCGTCTGACCGAGCGCTACTCCGACCGGCCCGTGATGCTTCGAAGCGTCGGCGGGCAGACGCTCCTCGTCCTGGCGGCGAGCGATGTCCGCCGGGTCCTGGAGTCACCTGTCTTCGTCTACGCAATGAACGCGCCCGAAAAGAGGCGGCTGTTCGCTCAGTTCGCACCAGACGTGCTCAACGGCTCGCCCCCGGATCTCCATGCCGAGCGCCGGCCGTTCAACGAGGCCGTGCTTGACTACGGACACGAGCCCCATCGCCTCGCGGAGCGATTCCTGCGGGTCGTCCACGAGGAAATTGCGGCGATGCTGGCGGACGCCGCGGTCCTCGATTACGAGCGGTCGCTCGCGGCCTTTCGGAGGATCTCGCGGCGCTGCGCCTTCGGGGATGCCGCCGCGGATGACACGGAGTTCAGCGAGGAGCACAGCCGATTGCGCGCGGACGCCGACTGGCTGGGGCTCAAGTTCTGGAATCGACGCAGGAACGCACGGCTCCGTGCGTCCATGGACGCACGGATCCAGCGGTACGCAGCCGCCGCCGAGCCCGGAACGCTCGTCAGTCTCTTCGCGTCCGCGCCCACGGAGGCGGACACTCGGCCGAACGGCCAGGCTCCGTTCTGGCTGATGGCGCTCGACGCGGTTCGCATCGCGGTCTTCAACGCGCTGGCGCTGCTCGCGACCGATCCCGTCGCGCACGAGCGCGCCCTCGCCGAGGTCCGCCAGGCGGACAAGGCCCATGGGCCGGGCACGGTCGCCGGCCTCGCCGACCTTCCCTTCGTGCGCGCCTGCCTGCTCGACAGCGTCCGGCTGTATCCCGCGGCAGCGATGCTCGTGCGAGTCACGGCGGCCGAGACGGAGTGGTACGGCGAGACGCTGCCGATCGGCACGAGTGTCCTCATCCCGGTCGCCGCCCACCATCGCGCGCGTCGGCCTGCCGCATGCGAACCGGTTCGCACCGGGCCTCTGGCTCGACGGCTCGGCAGACGCCGACTGGCAGATGAACGTGTTCTCGCGCGGCGGCGCGCAGTGTGCCGGCCGAAATCTCGCCCTCCTGCTCGGCACTGCCAGCCTCGCGGAGCTGCTCCGACAGCGGCAGTTCGAGCTGCTTCGGCCGAAGCTGGCCTCGGACCGGCCGCTCCCCTACGGAATCAACCCGTTGAACGTCCGATTTGCCGTTCGCGGAACCCGTTGACATCGCCCGTCAGAGGCTGCTCTTCATCGCGAGCCCTGGCCGCCCAGTCAACAGGTCTTCAACGCGCCGCAACTCGAGCACGAAGGTGGGGAGTAGCCGAAACCCGAGGCCACTCCGAAACCCGTCTCCAACGGAGATCTACTTCTTTGGCCTGGATGGCCTGCCTGATCCCTGCCGGGCTGGAGCCCGGGTTGCCGCCTTTGGCGGACGGTGGGCCGCCGCGGCTCTCCCGGAAAGGCCTTCGTCTGCCTCGCCGGCGCCGGCCAGGGGCTCGGCGCTGTCGTGCGCCAGAGCCTGCGCCATCCCGCCCATCGCCGCCGCGGCAGCGAGTTCAGCGGCTCCTGCGGCCGCCGATCGCACGGCCGCCGCCGCCATCTCGGCACTTGCGGCGCCAAGCGCATCGGAGCTCGCGTATTCGTCGCGCCCCTCGCCCATCTCGGTCCGTCCGAGCGCCGCGAGCTCACCCGCGAGGTGCTCCGCTCCGTGGGCCACGAGAGCGCCCTCGGTGGCTCGGCGGAGCGCGTCGGTTGCCAGGACGCGCAGCTGGTGGCTCGTCCGGCCGAGAAAGGCCGCGAGCGTCGGCTGCCCGACACCCCGGACGAGATCCGCGGCCACCTGGACCTGGCCGGCGATGGCTGCAAGGTCCATGCCGCGGCGGAACTCGTCGGTGCTGAGCGCGGCGGCGAGTGCTCCGCCAGCGGCGACTTCGTCGGCCATGTCGAGGGTCGCAGCGCCCTCGGCGGCGTCGCGCGCACCTCTCCGGGCGGCCGCATCGCTCAGGGTCGAATAGGTCGCTGCGACGGCCGCCTCGTCTTTGCCGCGGGTCACATCGGCAGCTCCGGCCGCGGCTTGACTCAGCGCGGCCGCGGCTGCCGCATCGGCGGCGGCCTTCGCGGCGCGGTGCTCGGCTCGGGTACCGAACGCGACCTTCCCCCTGGTCTTCCGAGCCGGCATCTCGTCCTCCTGCCACCAGGGCCCTCGGCAAACTCATGCGCCCGGCAGAGGCCCCCGGTTGTCGCGATCTGACCAAACCCCAAAAGGGATCGTCGTCGACGTGCGGAGCGGGGGCCGCACCTATCCTAGTCCTCCGGCCAAATCTCACAATCAGCGAGCCGGTCGTGATCGCGCGCAAGCGCTTCGGGTGCGCGGTTGTGCGGCGGGACGAGGCTTCGAATCCCGGTCAGTCCCGAGTCAATACCCGTGATCAGCGCGGCCGGTGGCGTTTGGCTGGCGATCCCGCGAACGTTCGGATCCGGGCGAGCAACTGGGGTTCCGTGATCGGCCCGCTCTTCTGGACCTGGATCCGTCTCTCACGGCCGTGGTTCGCGTCGTCGGCCCGGATGTCGTCCGCGAGGTGCCCGACGACCTCTCCGTCCCCGACCAGGAGCAGGTCGTCGTCAACCGCCACCACTCGAGAGACCTGATCGAAGAAGGCCCGCATGTGTTCGTCGCGATGGCCTTCGCCGCCCGGGTGCTCTTCGGTGGGTGGTCGTCCCGTCGAGCGGCGCCGGCCAGGTACCGTCGAGTCGATGCGGTGGCGCGCGGTGAGCTCCGGGCTCCAGCGCAACACGGTTGCGGAGTTGGCGGAGATCCAGACACCGGTAGTGCGGGGACTGGTCATCACAGCCCCTCCTTCCCCTGGGGGCGGTCATCGAGTCGCCGCCGGCCGTTCCACTCGTTGCGGCCACGGAGACGACCTGCTGCTTGGGACGAGGGGGACGAGCAGCGGGGCCCGTCGATGACCGCCGAGCCAGCGGGTGCTTGATCGGCCTCCAGTGTGGGACGCAAACGGCCTCCTCGCGCTATCTGATCGCTCTTCGACCGGATCAGCGCCGCGGTTCCGTCGGCCCGACCTTCTCCGTGGGATGGACGACATGGGCGATTCCGCCTGCCGGCCGGATCGTCGACTCGTGCCCGTCGTCCCAGGCGACACGGTAGCGGGTCCCGTACTCGGCCTCGATCACCTCGAGAATCTCGCCTTCGCGAGCCGGTTCGCCGGCCTTGTCGGAGTCGATCAGGATGCGGTCCCGTTGCTTGGCCACCATGGTCACCACCTCCGTTGCGTGGTCGAGTGGCCCGAGGGTCACCCTGTAGGGTTGCCCTCATGATCGGGCGAAGGACGCGCCCCGGACAGTGCCAACTGTCCCGACAACGCTGCCCTCGACGGTCGTGGATGATGACGGCAACGCGCCGATCAGCGGCTGGGTGGCCGCCGGCGCGCTCTCCGCTCACCTCGATTTCGAGGTAGTTGCGCGGGCAATGACCACCCGAAGCACGCGGCTCCCAGATCACCAGACGAGTGGTCGTGGAAGAGAGTCGCGAAAGGGGTCAGAGCAGGGCTCACGAAACGGCGACAACAGCCCTGAGAGCGGGCAAAGGGCCCGACCTCACGCATGATCTGTTGGAGCCGACAGTCGGATTTGAACCGAGGACCTGCTGTTTACGAAGGAGTTCGGCGTAAGCGTTGTAGCACAAGCATGGAATCGCGAGCGTAGGCCGCTCAGTTAGCAGGTCTTCGATTCTGAACCCGTTGTCAGCCTCTGAGGTATGGCGCGATGTCGCCGACATCGTCCCTCGGAGGTGGGCATATACATCGCCGACCATGCCCACGAGGACGCGCGGAGTCGCCGATCGTCGCGACTGAGCTTGCGCGCGCTTAGTCGAGATCCGGCGAACTCATCGGACCGCCCGACGCCCCGCCAAAGCCAGCGCCGTCCGGATCGGCACGCCGACCAGGAGCAGCGGCAGCTCGAAGGCGGCGCCGAGGACGAGGGCCGGAGCGGCGGTTGCGAGCGCCAGCCTGAGACCTCGGCGGCGACCCTGCCAGAGCCAGATCCCGGCGACCACGTCGAGGGCAGAAACGCCGACGAGCGCCCAACCGAGCGCGATGAACTGGTCGGTGCTCAGGTGTTCGACCGGCTGTCCGGCCATGTACCTCCATCCAAAGGGTGACATCGGCAGCTCGCCTTGGCGGACGAGGTGGCTGAGCACGATCGGGACGGAAGCACCGAAGGCCAGGCCCAGGAAGAGATGCATGCCTGCGGCGACGCGGATGGCTAGTGCGCCGCGCTCGGAGCCGGTTCCAACCATTCGAGCCGCTACCAAAGCGTGCTCCGTGACTGCGGCATCGGGTCCAGTCATGCCCTGCCTGCAGGTAACGCTGTTGGCGATCGCCCTGGTGGCCGGTCGAGCCCTTCCTCCAGGGCGCGTCGGGCGTTGGCGACGACGCCGTGCTCGGCGCGTCGCATCACGCGGATGAAGACGGGAAAGGCCAGGCGAAACCAACCGTGAGGCGTCCACTCGCCATGCGACGTCATCCGCGTGCCGCCGGTTGGGGTTGCCTCGAGCTTGATCGTGAGCACCAGGCTTGCGGGGCCGCCGTTCTCGTACCGCCAGGATCGCGGCCGCTCGAACAGCGTGCACTCGGTTTCGATGGCCGGGCCTTGCTTCCACTTGGCCCGAAACCGTGTCCCCAGGCCAACCGCCCCGTCGGTGAGCTTCTCCACCGATACGCAATCCGGATTCCACTGGAGCTCGTTCTGGAGGTCGGAAAGGTAATCGAAGACCGCATCGGGCGGGCGGGTGATGTCGATCGTGTTCTCGATCACCGCGGTCATGGCATCCTCGCGCTATCAGACTCGCCACTAGAGGTCACGCTAGTGAGTGCTGGAGTATGCTGTCCACCATGACCGCAGTCAAGCCCCCAATTCCTCCATCGGACGTTCCGAGCCCCACCCGACGTGAACGAGCGCAGGCGACCCGTCGCCGGATCATCGAGGCCGCCCTGATCCGCTTCCAGGGCCCGGGCTACGCGGCCACGACGATGGAAACGATCGCCGCCGACGCAGGAGTCGCCGTACAGACGGTCTATTTCGCGTTTCATACCAAGGCCGAGCTGCTCCTCGCGGCCCTGAACGTGGCCGGTGGTGAGCAGGGTGGTCCCGAAGAGCCAATCGAGCGCGCCTGGTTCGGTCACGTGATGGCCGCGACATCCGGTACGCGGCGTCTCGCGCTCATCGTCGAGTACGGCAACGAGATCTATCGGGGCGTGAGCCCACTGATGCCCGCCGTCCGCGCGGCCGCATCGGTGGACCCTGGCGTCGACGAAGCGTGGCATGCACTCGAACGGCGCCGGCGGGATGGAATGCGGCAGGTCATCGAGACGTTCGCTCGCGGCGGCGAGCTACGTCCCGGACTCGATCCATCACTGGCGCTCGACTTGCTGTTCGGGGTGCACCGCTGGGAGACCTACCAGGCCTTCACCGAGGAATGCGGGTGGCCGATCGAACGGTACAAGGCATGGCAGTTCGCGACCCTCGCACGACAGCTCCTGCCACCTGAGACCGGGGCCGCCGCCTCTGACGAAGTCCCCTCGGAGGTCGTGGACTTGTCGTTCGCAGAGGAGCTGGCGCTCTTCCGCTGGTAGCCGACCGTGTCGCCCGTGGCGCCGGAGGCAGACCGTCCCGAACTCCGCCAGCCGCTTCAGCTCTCGATCGCGATTCGACGCTCGTTCCAAGGCCGGATCCTCGATCCTCACTTGACGACGGTTCCCTCGCCCACATCGGTGGTGATCGCAAGGAGGACACATGACGCCACGGTATGCCGCTCGCCTCAGGTTGAGATCAAACCCGCTGTCGCGACGTGGCGTGAAGACGCCGATGTAGATGGCGGCCTCCGTTGCGACGTAGAAGCGGCCGACGTCCTCATCCCAGAAGTCAATCGATGCCAACTCATCCAGGCCGGCTGCGACGAGTTGGGTCCCGAACGAACGCAGGTGCCCGCCAGTTGACGTCCTGCTGGAAGCCCTCGAGGTCGTACTGGTCGGAGAGCTTCATTGGACGAGACCGTACGCGGTCGGTCATCACAGACCGCGTGGCGGTAGAACCGCGCGACCGATCAGCCGGATTCCTGTATTCGGGAAGACCTGCTATCTGGAAGACAGCAGGTCTTCGTGGGCCCTGATGTTGGCGTCTCGCCTCGCCGGCAGACACGCTCGTGCTTGGACGGCCCTCGCCGAGGGTAGGAACCTGTCCAGTTAGCAGGTCTTCGTCAGTTAGCAGGTCTTCGTCCGCCGCAAAGACCGTGCTAACTCCAAACAGCTGCTCTTCCTGAGCACGAAGAGGGGAGTGGAGCCGACACTCGGATTTGAACCGAGGACCTGCTGTTTACGAAACAGCTGCTCTACCGCTGAGCTATGTCGGCGCCGCACGATTATAGGTGCTGCTCGAAGACATCAGTCTGTTCACGAGCTCTGGAGCACGGTCGGGATCGCCTTCATCTGGCCGGCACAGCGCTCGAACAGCCGATGACTGTCAGAGCACGTAGGTCAAATCCCACGGTCTCCCGGAACGGGCGTTCTATTTGACCTCCCGGCCCGGAGTTCGAAGCGTGAATCCGCGGGGGTCAGGCACCAGTCAACAGGCCGGTGGGCCCGGGGCGTCCCGTGGCTACACGAACCAGAGCTTGAGAAGGCTCGAACCAGACCCGCTTGGTGGCCGTCATACGTGACATGCGACCTACGAGGAGCCCACGATGTGCGCCTTGGACCTGACCCGAGGCACCCGCGATGCGGCGTCGGTCGCCGATGACGTCCTCATCACCCGAGCGGCGCGCGGTGACGCCGACGCATTCGGCCTCCTGATGGCGGACCGGCTGCCGGGCCTGCTCAGGCTCGCCCGCACGATCGTCAGGAACGAGGCAGACGCCCGGGATGCCACCCAGGATGCCTTCGTCTCGGCCTGGCAGAACCTCCCGCGGCTTCGTGACGAGCGCCGGTTCAACGCGTGGCTGAACACCATCCTCGCAAACCGCTGCCGTGATCTGCTGCGCAGGCGTGGGCGCATAAGGGAGATCGACCTCGAGGGAGCGGCTCTGCAAGCCGCGGATCCAGCGCCGCATGCGCTCGAGCGCGCCGCGGTGCTGGCCGCCTTCGATCGCCTGTCGATCGCCGATCGCCAGATCCTTGCCCTCCACCATCTCGAGGAGCGCCCTCTGGACCAGGTCGCGCGGGAGCTCGGCATTCCCGTCGGCACCGCGAAGTCACGGCTCCACGCCGCGCGAAAGGCGCTCGGACGAGCGCTGGAGACCCAGGCATGACCACCATCGACCCCGACCTCGTCGATACGTACCTCGCCCAAGGACTCCGCGAGCGGGCTGCCGACCTGGGAGACGAAGACCGCTTCTACCAGCACGTCCTGGCGACGATCCCCCTCGTGCCGCAGCGCCGCTGGTTCGGCCGCTGGCCGGCCAGGTTCGGTCGCCGGACGAGTCTCGTGCTCGTCGCCGCAGCATTGATCAGCGCGATCGTGGGCGGGGCGCTCATCGCTGGGTCCGGCATCGTCAAGTTGCCGTCTGTCGTGCCGCCGTCCGTTGTCAGGTCGGCGGATCCGTCCACCGAACCATCCGCCGAACTCCGGTCGGAGGCCCCTTCAGTGCCCCCTGCGTCCTCGGGCCTGATCGCGTACGTGAAGTTCGTTCCACTCGAGGCGGTCGACACGGACTGTGAGCGTGGAGCTAGGGGTTGGTGGGACGACCAGCGGCCCACCGGATGCTCGCGGATCTGGGTTTCGAACACGGATGGAACCAATGCGCACGAATTGCTGCCGGACCACCACGGTTACCAGACCCCCCTTTCGTGGTCACGTGATGGGACCCGCCTGCTCTTCGAGGATGCCGCGGGACTGTGGCTGGCCGATGCGTCGGGCGCCGTCCTGCAGTCGCTCCCATTTGACGTCTTGTGCCCGATCGGCTGCCCCACGGTCTCGGGCTACGAGTTCTCGCCAGACGGCGCCACGATCGCGTTCGCCCGGCCGCCCATCACGACCTCGGGGGGATCGGTGATCGCCCTGGTGGACGTGGCCACCGGTCACGTCACCGAGCTCGCCTCGACGGCCTCCGACCGCAATGACGCGCCGCATTGGTCGCCGGACGGGACCCGATTGACCTTCGCTCGGCAGACGGCCCGTCCCTCCCAAGCGACGCTCCTCATGGTCAATGCTGATGGGAGCAACCTGCATCAGATTGGCCCGCGGAACCTCTATGCCATCGAGCCGCGCTGGTCGCCGGATGGCTCGCTGATCGTCTTCTACGGCGAGACCCCCGGTGAGACTCCCCATGGCGGGGATATTTACGCCATTCGCCCGGACGGCACCGGTCTTCAGGCCTTGACGACCGACCGCGCTTCTGGCCGACCGAATTGGACGGCAGATGGGCGCCTGGTCTTCGCCCACAGCGTTGGCGATCCGTCGGCGCCCACGGGATTCGAGCTTTGGATCATGGATGCCGATGGCGCCAACAAGGCCAAGCTGCCGGTCGAGGACGTGGCCCAGCTCTCGGCAGCGGGCTGCTTGGCCTGTGCGTGGGTCCACGATCCAGATAGCAAGATTCCCGTTACCGAATTCCTGATCAACGCGCTTTGGCAGCCGACGTCGTGAATACTCGTCGGCCACGGGCAGGCTTGCGGCTGGTGCTTGCCCTGTCGTTGGTGGCCTGCCAGGGCTCGGGCCCAGCTCGGTCGGGCGCCTCGCCGACTGCACCGGCATCTCCTGGTCGAACGGCGCTCGCATCACCCGAGCCCACGGCGACCGCGGTCCCGGCCGAAGTCCCGCCGGGCCGGATCCTGTTCCATCGTCGCGGCTCGGATCAGGTGGAGCACTACTTCACAATCAACACGGACGGGACGGATGAGCGTGCGCTCTTCACGGCCGAAGGCTGCGCCTGCGCCCGTTGGTCGACGGACGGGACGCACGTCTGGACGATGGGCTCCACCGGGCACGGCACCTGGTCGTTCACCACGATGCGGCCGGATGGCGCTGACCGCACGGTCATCGATCCACCCATCAAGACGCTCACCCTTGGCCCGGCAACGCCGAGCGTAGATGGTCGATGGATCGCCTTCGACGGCTGGGATGATACGCGGCCGGCTCGGAACGGCCTGTACCTTGGATCCCCCGACCTCGCCGACCTCCGCCTCGTGATCGCGCTTCCGGAGGGGATCGCCCATGTCGATCCATTCGGGATCACGCCGGGCGCGTCGAAGATCCTGTTCATGGCCGAACGTGCTGACGAGCCGCACGAGGCGGGCGACGTGTACGTCGTCAACGCCGATGGCAGCGGCTTGCGCCAGCTCAACCCGCCGGGCACGAAGATCGACTTCTTCGACGTGCCAGTCGGCAGCCTCTCGCCGGATGGGAGGCGCGCGACGTTCGGCGTCGAGGGCAGGATCTACGTCGTCGACGTCGACGTCGACGACGGCGAGGCCCGACCGATCACGGAGCGCGCGGACTTTGTCTGGGCGGTGTCGTGGTCTCCGACCGGAGAGTGGATCACCTATTCGCGGAAGCACGGGAGCACGTCCGTGGTCTCGCTGGTCCGCCCCGACGGCAGCGATCAGAAGGAAATCTCGGCGACCGATGGCTCCGACCAAGCCGAGGTCGGCGAGTGGTCGCCGGACGGGAAGTATCTGCTCGTCCAGCGTGGTGCCGGCGATCTCAACGACCTCTGGATCATGGATCTCGACGGCGCCTTCATCGGCCAGGTGACCCACGAACCGTCCACCTATGGCACGTACAGCTGGGCCCCCGTCTCCGGCTCTTGAACGGGATGTTGAGCGTTCAGTTGGATCGCGGAGGGTCATCCGGGTCGTGTCGGGAAGACGCAGCCGTAGCGTGCGTCTGCGGCGGGCAGTGCCTGAATCCGAATAGCTGAAACGTGTGCCCGTTTGTATCGGGCCGCCACTCGGGGTAGCACTGCGCACAGGGCGGGAGACTTACGAAACAGCTGCTCTACCGCTGAGCTATGTCGGCGCCGATCAAGAATAGCCGATGCTCAACGCACAGCGGCAATTCGCCCTCACGGGAGCATGCCGGCGATCGTGCTCAGAGCGGTAGCACAGCGCTCGAACAGCTGATAAGTGTGTCTACGCCGACGACTGTCGGGCACCCTTGAGAGGTCCCGAACCGCACGACCGTTCGATCTAGGCGCAATCAGCGCGGGGCGACGGCGGCCAGCCCGATGAGCGCCGCCCCCTCGATCATCCGATCGTCGTAGGTCACGATCGTGTCGAGGTCGTCACCTAGCGTCAGAGCGGTCGCGAGATGGATGGCATCGAGCGTGCGCAGTATTCGAGGCTCGAGGATGCCGGCCGCATCGAGGATCCGATCGTCGATGGCGATCAGGTCGACACGCCGAAGGCCCTCGCGGGCGATGGCGAGAGCGTCAGGCCCCAGGTGGCGGACCGCTCGGAGGGCTTCGGCCCGGAGGAGGGAAGACGACACGCGGCGAGCCTCGTGCGTCGCGAGGAATTCTCGGAGCTCGGTCGACTGCGCCTCGGTGACGACCAGCTTGACGAACGCCGAGCTATCGAGATAGACGGCCTTCAATCCGTCCGCGCCTTCGACACGAGGTCGGACGGAGCGGGTGAATTGGCCGGCAGCTGGACCGTGGGGAGGTCGAGCAGGTCAGCCTCGGCGCGACGCAGCAGTCCTTCGCGCTCGAGCTTGGCCAGACCGGTTGGCATCGATCGCAGCAGGACCGCGACCGGACGTCCTCGATCAGTGACCTCGATCGTCTCGCCCGCGGCGACTCTTCGCAGGATGGCACTGGCCTGACGCCGAAGCTCGCGCACACCGACACGTTCCATGTGCGACATAGTAGCACTTGTCAGGGCGACGTGGCGTAAGCGGGTGTCACTCTGGAGACCCCAATCCTTCCGGGGGGAGCACGGGCTCCCCCTCGGATTGAAGCGTGCCTTGCGTCGTGTGGCCGATCAGGGAGACGGGGACGCGCCCGATGGGGACGGACTGGTTGCCGGCGGTTCGATCTTGATGGAAGCGACGATGGCCTCGAGCTCGGCCAGCTCCTCGGCAGAGCTGCTCGCCTGATGCCTGGCAACGACGGCGAAGCGATCGCCGGCGACGTCGACGACATAGACGACATCGGTCGAACCGACGGCACTGCAGCACAGGCCGCCGGACTCATCCGGGCCCGGGTCCGGCCAGAACCTGATGATTCCCCCGTCGCATTTCGTGACATCGAGGTCGGCCGGGACGGTCAACTCGATCCGCTTGGCCGGGAAGCCCCCCAGGGTGACGTCGGTGGCGGCCGACGCGACCCGGCCCTTCTGCGCCACCAGCAAGCTCGCAAGCTCATCGATCGTCGTTCCGGCGTCGACCAGCGTCGCATCGTGATGGCAGGCGTCGGTGTAGACATGGCTGACGGTCCAGATAGCGAGTAGGACCTCGCCAGATCCAGTGAACGGCGGCATGCTCGCCGCAGCGGCCACGCGATTCCTATAGACGAATACTCCTCCCTCAGCCGTCGCCCATCCCTCGGGTACGGTGATGGTGAACCGCGCTCCCCCCACGGGCGTGTAGTACGCAATCCAATCATACGTCCCCGGTTCGAGGGCGCCAGCCGCGGGGAGGAGCGACGGTGACGGGGTCGGCGCGAGAGTGGCCGACGGCGCCGGCGTCGGGCCGGAGCCGGGGCCGGTGCCCGGTGTGAAGACGGTCAGGGCCGCGAAGCCGACGATCGCGACGACCGCGATCCCGGCGGCGAGCCGCAGCGGAACGGACATGGGTGGGGTCCTCCACGGAATCCGAAGATCCCGCGATTGTGGTGTCGTCTTGATGGCCAGGAAGACGGCGTCGACCACCGGCCGAGGGGTCCGGTCGGACCCGTCTGCCAGCCAGTCGTCCACGGCGCGTTCGAAGGCTCGGTCGTCGCTCATGACAGTCGCCCTTCCTGGACCTTGATCGGCGCCCGGCCCGCCTCGAAAGCGGACCGAAGTGCGCGGGTGGCGTAGTGCAGTCGCGAGCGGGCGGTTCCGTCGGGGATGCCGAGCGTCTCGGCCACTGCCACGAGGGGCAGGCCCACGTGGTGGTGGAGGACGAACACCGCCCGCTGGTCGAGCGGTAGCCGGCGGAAAGCCTGCTCCAACTCGTCGCGATTGGAGATCGATTGGTAAGCGTCCACGTCGTCCGCCCGATCGATTGGGAGAACGCGCACGGTCGATGCCCATCTCCGGTTGTGCGGAGCAACCGCGTAGCAAGCGTTGACGAGGATCCGGTAGGCCCATGCCTCGAAGCGGTCTGGCTCCCGCAGATGCGGCAGCTTCCGCCAAATGGTCACAAGGGCGTTCTGCAGAACGTCCTCGGCGAGGCCGGGATCGCGCAGGATGCGTCGAGCGATCCCGAACAGCGTGTCGCTGACCTGGTGCACCAGATCCTCGAATGCCGCCTGGTCGCCCGAGCGCGCCCGCTCGACGAGGTCTCGGTCCATGGGTCTCCGGCGATCAGCCGTGGTCGAGACGACCGCGGTCTATCGAGCATGAGGGTACGGAGCGCCGGAATCGTTCAGTGCGGGTAGTCAGGGTCGGCTCGGACGCTAGCGGCCCGCAGCGTCGATCCTAGGCGGACCACCCCAAGAATTGAATAGCTGATAAGTGTGCCCGTTTGTATCGGGCCGCCACTCGGGGTAGCACTGCGCACAGGGCGGGAGACTTACGAAACAGCTGCTCTACCGCTGAGCTATGTCGGCGCCGATCAAGAATAGCCGATGCACAAAGGCATCAGCCCTGTGCTCCGAGGCGAACCCGCTTGCGCTTCCGCTCGAATGCCTGGCACAACGCTCGAGTAGCTGATGACCGTGAGGTCGCCCGAACGAGGCCGACGGCTACTCGCTCCGGCTCAATACGGCCGTTCCATCGACGAACCGAGTGAGCCGTCCGCAGCGGCCGCGGCTCAGACACTGCCGGCCATCGGGCAGGTGGCCGAGGAGAGCGTCCGACCAACACCGCTCACACGTCCGGCCCGCGCGTCGAGCGGCGCGAGCCACTCGAGCCAATCGTGTCAGGGCTCGATCTGGATGGACTCGATGATTGTGTGCATCTCGACGAGGTTCTCCGGTAGCGTCCCTGCGAAGTCTCCGCTCTGGATCACGACCCGGACGCCGTCGACATCGAGGTTCCAGATGTGCCATCGATGGTTCGGGCCCTGGGCAGAGAAGGCGGGCGTCCAGGGGTAGTAGGACTCGGCGCAGGCGCTGATGTCAGCCGGCACCTGGAGGTCGAGGTACTTCCCTGAGAACCCACCGAGCCTGACATCGACCGGCGTCGTGACATCCAGGAGCGGATGGGCGGCGAGCGCGTCGGCGAAGTCGTCGGCGGTCGGCCCGACCTCGATGTCCGGCGGTCTTTCGGTCGTGACGCAAGGGTCGCTGAACAGCCACCCGCCACGGAGGAAGTGCAGGCTCATCCCGCTCGGTGCGACCGTGCCCGCGGACGGTTTGGTCACCGCGGCCCCGTAGCCGAAGGCCCAGCCCTCCGACACCGTATAGGTGATGCGGATCGAGTCGTCGGCGGGATCTTCCGAACAGCCGGGCTGGCCAACACAGACGCCCCACGCGTCGGGCAGCGCTGGGTCGAACGGTGCCGCCGTGTGGGTGCCGGCCGCCAGCCGCTCCCCGAGGACCTCGGGCGTCGCGCCAGTGTCGATCCTGATCGAATCCACGATCGCTTTGAGCTGCGTCTTGTGCTTTGCCGACGTTCCTGGGTAGTCCGTGCTCTGGACCACGAAGCGGAGGCCATCCACGTCGAGGATCCAGAGGTGCCACTGGTGGCTCGGCCCCTGGGCGTAGATCCCGGGATCGAAGGGACGGTAGACCTCGCACTTGGAGAGATCGGCCGGCACCTGCAGGTCGATGTACTTGCCGGCGTATCCGGCAAGGGTGACGTCGACAGGATCCGAGGCATCGAGCAGTGGATGACCCGCGATGGCGTTGGCGAAGTCGTCGACACTCGGTCCGACCTCGATATCCGGAGGGATCGCGTGTTCGGCCTTCGTGCACGCATCGGTCAGCAGCCAGGCGCCCCTGCCGACGAGCAGACCGGCCCCGTCGGGCGCCCCATTCCCCTTTTCGGCCAACCAGATCGTGCCCGCGATCCCCTCCCAGCCACCGGGCACGGTGAGGGTCACGCGGACGGCGTCATGCGCGGGCGACGGGCTGCACCCTGGCTGGTGCTCGCTGCAGCCCGTGTCCCACTGCGGGATCCTGTAGGTGCCGGGGGCGAGCGGGCCATCGGAGATCGAGGCCACTCCGGGGCTGGCTGCCGGGCTGGGTGGGCTCGTCGGGGTCGACGACGGGACGGACGCCATGCTCGGCACAGCCAGGCTCGGCGAAGCGGACCCGCTCCCAGGCGGTTGCCCGGTCGTACAGCCGGCGATGACTAGCAGAGCGACCACGACGACGGGTGCGAACCTGCGGTTCACATCGATCAACTCTCGCCCATCCAGCCGGACAGCCCTTCCTCATTGATGTGGATCGAGCCCGACGGCGGAAAGACGGTCCACCCGATCACCCCTCCGGTGTCGGTGCCTGGTCGCGGGTTCACGAAGATCGACCATCCACCCGTGTCTGTCGCGGGCACGAGAAAGGTCACGTCCACGGTGGTGCCGGGTGGCACGACACTCGGGGTCGCGGACCCGACGAGCTTCCCCATGACGCCCTGATCGCTTTCCTCGGCGACGAACAACGTCGCGGGTCGAGAGCTGCTGTTGCTGACCCGGATCTTCCAGGGCCGTCCGCCAGGTCCCGCCTGGGGTAGGACCGGAGTCGGGCTCGGAGTCGCGGTCGGGATCGGGGTCTGGGTCGGGATCGGGAGGGCCGCCACAGCGGGTGGCGGCGACACGCCGCCAGGCACATACAGCTCGGCTGAGCCCGTTGCGACACACCCCCCATTCAGGCAATCACGGCCGCCCGCCGCGAGGACGGTGCCATCGAGGAGCAGCGTCAGAGGACCATCGTGCCCCCGGAGCGGGTACCCGGTGGTGGTCCAGGATCCGGTGCCCGGGTCGTACAGCTCGGCGCCGTAGTCGTCCGCCACGAGCACCATGCCATCGGACAATAGCGTGAGCGATCCGTAGTGAACGCCCGCTCTGGCGAAGTCCCCGGTGGCGGTCCACGTCCCGGTCGCCGGGTCGTACACCTCGGCGGTCGTCGAGGAGGAGCGGCCGATCACGAGCACCTTGCCGTCGCGCATCAGCGTGGCCCTGGGGCCAGCCTTGGGGCTGTGCATGTTCGCGATCGCGGTCCACGACCCCGTGTCCGGATCGTACAGCTCGGCCGTGTCCAGGTACTGGTTGTCGGTACCACCGCCCGCGATCAGTACGCGGCCATCGGGCAGCAGGACGGCCGCGCCGAAGCGGCGCCCCATCAAGCCGGGTCGAGCGATCATGCTCTCAGTCGCAGCCCAGGTCGCGCTGTCCGGGTCGTACAGCTGGGAGCCCTCGCGACCCGTCACGAGCACCCTCCCGTCGCGAAGGAGCGTGGCGGACAGCCAGCAACCATCCCTGATGGCCATCTTCCCGGTGGAAGCCCAGGTTCCGGTTGCCGGGTCGTACACTTCGGCGCCGAGGACCGGGTGGTCCGCGTCCGGGTCGTCGACATCCCCCACAAGCACCTTGCCGTCGCGTAGCAGCGTGGCGTCGAAGCACGCAGGGGGCTTGGCCGTGTTCCCGGTGGCGGACCAGGCCCCGGTCGCCGGGTCGTACAACTCCGCGGACCTGTCGTTCACGTCGCCGTTGCCGCCGCCCACGACGAGCACCCGGCCATCAAGCAGCCGAACCGACGTGTGGCCGGAGCGAGGCGTACCCATCGTCCCGGTGGCGATCCAGGCGCCGGTCGCAGGGGTAGTCGGCAACGCAGGTGGTGGCGAGGCGCCGGCAGGGATGTACAACTCCGCCGAGCCCCCACTACCCGCCACGAGGACCGTGCCATCGAACAACAACGTGGCGGAGCCCTCGGTGGGCATGACCATCTTCTCGGTGAACGTCCAGGTCCCGCTGTCGGGGTCGTAGATCTCGGCGCCGGCGGCGTCCCCGACGAGCACCCGGCCGTCGCCCAACAGGGTGGCCGGGAAGCGGGTGTGTGCGTTGAGCATGCTCCCGGTGGCGGACCAGGTCCCCGTGGCCGGGTCGTACACCTCGGCGGACGTGTCGTGTTGATCGTCGTTGGCGCCGCCCACCACGAGCACACGGCCATCGAGGAGCGATACCAGGAGGTGTTCAAGTCGAGGCATCCCCATCGCTCCAGTGGCGACCCAGGTGCCCGTGGCCGGGTCATACAGGGCGGCCCGATCCCCATCGCGAGTCGTGTCTTCCCCGCCGGCCACGAGGACCTTGCCGTCGGGCAGCGTGATCGGGGTGGGGATGTCCACGGGCGGTGTCAGCTGCCCTGTGGCGGTCCAGGTCCCGCTGTCGGGGTCGTAGACTTCGGAGCTGCCGCCGTCGTGGACCACGAGCGCCTTGCCATCGTCCAGCAACGTGGCCCGGCCCCAGTGGCTCGACCCATCAGGATCGATGAGAGCCATCGTCTTGGTGGCCTTCCAGGTCCCGTCATCCGGGTCGTACACCTCGGCGCCCTGGTCATCCCCGGCAAGCACCTTGCCATCGCGCAGTCGCATGGCCGCGAACGCGGAGCCACCCCCCCGGGTCCTGACCATCCTTCCAGTGGCCGACCAGGTCCCCGTGACCGGGTCGTACAACTCCGCGGAGGTGTCGTTGTCCGGATCGCCGCTGGCGCCGCCCACGACGAGCACCCGGCCATCCAGCAGTCGGACGGCGGTGTGGCCGGAGCGAGGCGTTCCCATCGCCCCGGTGGCGATCCAGACCCCTCCCGGAGCCGCGACCGTGGACGAGGTCGGCGCTGTCGCGCTGGGCGTCGAACTTGGAGGCACGACGCCAGGAAGGCTGGGGCTGGGATGCACGCTCGGCGCCGGGCTCGGACCCCCGATCACCGCCAACACACCACCGAGTGCGACCGCCGCGACGATCGCCGCCGCGGCCAGTGTGGTTCTGAAGATGCGCCGCTGGCGGCCTCGATGAATGTCGTCCAGAAGCCGACGCCTGGCCGGCCCGGTGACGGGCTTCTTGGGATGGCCGACCGCCACGCCTCGCGCAATGGCCGCAGAGTCCACCGACTGCACGCCGCTCGTGGCGAACGCCCGGACGCGCTCCCCGAACCGGTCCTCGAACGCGGTCATGTCATCCATCGCCAAGCTCCGATCGAAGACGGCCAAGCAATCGGGCCAATCGGGCGCGAGTGCCGGAGGGACTCATGTGGAGAGCGCGCGCCAGCTCCGTGGAATCGAATCCCGCGACGTATCGCAGGGCGATCAGCGCCCGGTCCTCCGCGCTCATGCCGGCAAGGGCATTGCGGAGGTCGATGTCGCCGACGTGGGAGCCGGGATCCGAGGGGGTTTCCGCGGATGGATCGCGGGCGACCGAGATTTCGAGCACCCGACCCCGCCGTCGACGACGCGCCAGCTGTCGGGCTTCGTTGACGGCGATCGAGATGAGCCACGGTCGAAGGCGTTCGGGATCGCGGATCGTGTGCAGCTTCCGCCAGGCGATCGGCCAGGCAGACTGGACCGCCTCCTCGGTGAGCTCGACGTCACCACCCGTGACGACGAAGCAAACACTGCTCATGTCGGCGTGGTGGGCGTCCACGATGCCCGCGAAGGCCAGCTCGTCGCCATCCGCAGCGAGGCGCATCAGGCCCGCCGAGGTCTCCGTCGTGCTTCCGGTCATGGCCACCATCGCCCGATAGATGCACGAAACCACCGTGCTGATTCACGCCTATCCAGATCAGGGCGATGGTGCCGGGCCGGGACTGGGGTGTCGACTCCGCTCATGGGCAGACCCGCATTGCCACCCGAGCCCTACCGGTGGTAGCATCTCAGTATGAAAGTCAGTGTCAGCCTCCCGGGCGAGGACGTCCAGTTCCTCGACGAATACGCCAAGGAGCAGGGGCTGGAATCCAGATCGGCCGCGCTCCATCGAGCTGTTCGCCTGCTGCGCACGGCCGAGCTGGGCGGGACATACGAAGCGGCGTGGGATGAGTGGGCCGCCCAGGACGATGGCACCCTCTGGGATTCGACGACCGGCGACGGACTCAAGTCGTGATGCGGCGCGGCGACATCCATTCCGTCGATCTCGATCCTGCCCGCGGATCCGAGGCGAACAAGCGCCGGCCAGCGGTCATCGTCAGCAACGACGCGGCCAACGCGACGGCGGGGCGACTGGGTCGCGGCGTGATCACGGTGGTTCCCGTGACATCGAACGTCGAGCGCGTCTATCCGTTCCAGGTCCTGCTTCCAGCCACCGAGGCGGGGCTCGACCGCGACTCCAAGGCGCAGGCTGAACAGATCCGCTCGATTGCCGTCGAGCGGGTTGGTGACCGGCTGGGCGTCGTCCCGAACGCAATCATGCTCGACATCGATGAGGCCCTACGCCTGCATCTGGGCCTGTAACCCGACCGACCTATTGAGGATTCGGGTGCTGAGGGTCGGATTGGAGGCGAGCGGCCCGCAGCGTCGATCCCAGAAGCGCAACCAGATCAAGGCAACACACTACACAGTCGATCGCCCACGTTGGCCCAGCGCCAGCGGTGGTACCATACGTGCGTGGACAAGACGACCATCTATTTGCCGACGGAGCTCAAGTCGGCGATCAAGCGCGTTGCCCGGCAGCGGGGAGTGTCCGAGGCCGAGGTCATTCGCGACTCGATCCGCGAAGCGGTCGGCAATGATCGACCGCGCCCGCGCGGTGGCCTGTTCGCCAGCCGCGCTCCGATCGCGCGCGAGGCCGACGAACATCTGCGCGGGTTCGGCGAGCGGTGATCGTCGACACCGGCGCGCTGCTCGCATTCTTCGACACCGACGAGCCCGATCACGACACGGTTTCCGCCATTCTCGGCGGGGCGACGGAGCCCCTCGTGGTTTCGCCCTACGTGGTCGCCGAACTCGACTACCTCGTGGCGTCTCGGCTCGGCGTCTCGGCCGAGATGGCGGTTCTGCGGGAGCTGACCGGCGGTGCATGGGACCTACCCGCGATCGATGTCGAGGGGCTCGTTCAGGCTTGCGCCGTCATCGAGCGGTATGCAGACCAGAACGTCGGCGTCGCGGACGCTTCGAACGTGATCCTGGCCGAGCGTTACCGAACGCGAACCATCGTGACCCTCGATCGCCGGCACTTCGACGTCCTGCGACCGCTCAGTGGCGGACGTTTCCGGATCCTCCCGTGAGCTGAAGGTAGACCGGCTCAAGGAGGGCCGAACGGGCGCTGTCGATCACCCAGGCCAGGCCAAGGCGTCCGTCGGGGCCACCCGCTGGCTCGTCAGCGGTCGCGCGGACAAAGGCCGGCACGTCTTCCGCGACGCGGGAAACGCCGAGACTCGAGTGCCTGGGTCATGTCGGAGACTCATCGCGCCGTAGCGGCGATCCTGGGCTGACATCCCTCGACAACAGTCATGCTGTGCCCTGAGATGACCGATCGAGCGCCGGCGATCAGCGTGTTCGGAGCGACACGGACCGGCAGGAACGGTCGGTTCGGCACTGGTGCCAGACCCGAGACACGGGCAACCTCCAATCGAAGGAGGACCGACGTCGTGGGTATATCTCGCCGGACGATCCGATACGGTGCGGCTGCCGTGGCAGCGATCATGGCCGCCATCTACTTCCTGATCGGCCTCGGCGTGCTGAACGTCGGCGGGACAGACAGCGACCGGGACTTCCTGTGGGTCTTCGGGGCCCTGGCCGGTGGCGCGTTCCTGCTCGGCGCGGTGCTGCTCGTGGGCGTCGACCGACGCTGGGTCTGGGTCGCGGGCCTGATCTTCCAGGTGTTCGTCTACTGGGCGTACGTGGACGTCTCTACAACCCGAACGCCGCCGTTCGAGACGTGGGGCATCACGCTGCGGGTCATCCAGCTCCCGCTCCTCGTCGCGCTCGGATACCTGGCCGTCCGCGGGGCCAGGCTCGCCCCACGTTGACTACGATCAAGTCGAACGCATGGTCAGGCGAGGGGAGATGAAGCAGGTGGTTGTGCCGTGACGACCGCTCCTGCGGTTCCCGTTCGCGAGCTCCCAATCGACCGCCTGTACGAAGCGGCTCGGGCGCCTGAGCTGGTGCGCGTGCCGAGGCTGACGTTCATCCAGATCGACGGCGAGGGCGACCCCAACACGTCAACCGAGTACCGGGGCGCGATCCAGGCGCTGTTCGGCCTGTCGTACACCCTCGGGTTCGCCATCAAGAAGGAGATCGGGCTCACCTACCGCGTCGGGCCATTGGAGGGCCTGTGGTGGGCCGACGACATGGCCGAGTTCGCTACCGGGCGGAAAGCCAATTGGCACTGGACCGCGATGATCTCCCAACCCGATGTCGTCACCCTCGACCGCTTCGAGTGGGCCCGCGGCGAGGTCCGCCGCAAGAAGGGGCTTGCGGCGGTCGACCGAGCACGCCTGGCGGGCTTCGAGGAAGAGCTTGCGGCGCAGATCATGTATCTCGGCCCGTACAGCGACGAAGGCCCGACGATCGAGCGGCTGCACGCCTTCATCCATGAGCTCGGCTACACGTTCGACGGCCGCCGGGAGAAGCACCACGAGCTCTACCTCGGCGATCCGCGGCGGAGTGCCCCCGAGAAGCTTCGGACGATCATCCGTCAGCCGGTCGCGCAATCCTGAGCGCGGATGCCGTCGGGGCCTGGCGGGAAGGCCGAGGACCTACGGCGCCATCCGGGGTACTCCGCGAGATCGTGGTTTGACTCGGTCCTCGAGCTTCAGCATCCCAACGGTGATCGGCACGATCGACAGGCAGAGCAGCGCGACGCCGATCTCCGGCACCATCCGGAACACGTCCAGCCCGCGATGATGTCAATTGGTGGGCTGGACCTCGTCGCTCCCATCGCGAGCGCAGCCATTCTCACGCCCATCGCAGAATCGATCCCGGCTCGGCGACTTCCGTCGCACGCCGCTCAACAGGCGCCGGCCTCCTCGGTTTCAGGCGGGCTGTACCCCGGAGCTGCGTAGTCGTTCCCGCTCGGATCATGCCAGACGCAGATCTCGTCGACGGTCCCGTTCCGGCGGACGTGGATCTCGGCTGCCACGTGGCTGGCGCCGCCGTCCGGAGAGTCACCACACACGTAGGTGATGTCCCAGCCCCCGCCCCGTGCCTCGGCCTCGATCCAGGCCGACACGCCGGGGACCTTGGTGTCGGTCGCCAGGAAGCCGGTCAAGCCTGGCTCGACCACTCCAACGGCGGCAACGGCTTCGTCGAGCGAGTCGATTGGCGGAGCGACGGCGACCTCGTCCTCGATCGGTTGAGCCTTCGGCGAAGGATGCAGCCATCCCGCATCCGGGGCGAAATCGGTGGCCATGACCCGGCCATCGACGATCACCGATGCCCATGCGTAGAAGCGGGCAGGCCTGGTGTCGGGCTTCTGCTTCTGAACGGCGCTCCCGGCAACGTCTCCGCCCCCGCCGAACTCGAGCTCTCCCGGGGCCAACCCACGCATCCAGGGCGGCGGGTTGCCGTAAGGATGGCTTGGGCCCGCGTGACGGGCCGGTGAGCAGGACGGGCCCTTGTCGGTCTCCGTCTGCCTGGCCGGAAAGGAGGCGCCGAAGAAGGTGTCGCCGACCATCGGCGTCTTGACGATCCCCTGCGGGGACTCGAAGTAGTCAAGCGAGTTCAGGACCGACGACTCCGTCCGACCGGTGTGGAGGTCGGTGATCCACGCCCGGTGTGGCAATTCCGCCGCGGGCCCTGGGATGTTGTCCATCCCGAATCGACGGTCCGCGACGCCGTCGCCGTCGTCATCCACGACGACCCCGTAGGCGATCCACTGCTCGGTCGGATCCACGTTGGGCGCCCCGGGGACGTAGACCACGACGGCGTTGTTGTGCCCGAACCCGATCACGTGGATGTCGGTCCAAGGGAACGCACCGGACTCGGTGTCGCTCGTGGGATCCTGGTACCTGTCGCTGATCGGCACGATGGTTGCGGGGCCGGTGGGCTCGGTGCGGACCGGGGCCGGCCAATCCTCCTTCAGGCTCGCCTTGGTCCAGATCAGCGGGGTCGCCGCCGGGCTCGGGCTGGTTGACGGAGCGGCCGAAGGCGCGGTCACGCTCGGGGCCGGCGAAGCCGTAGGTCCAGGCGTCGCTGCGGGGGTCGCGCTGGCCACGCCCGCCCCGCCAGTGCAGGCGGTTGTCAGGATCGCAGCGACCGCGACCACCGCTGCCATCGGCGACGCAGATCGTCTGAACGGGCGGTTCATGTCCCCACCTCTGGTTGCGGCGATCATGGGTTTGCCGATGGGCCGTTGCCCGGAGCACCGAAATCCGACTGTTCGGTTGGCGCGCCCGGATCTGGGCTGGACTCAGGCGGCGGGTCGTTCCCCGGTACACCGGTATCGGGATGGGGACGCTCGCTGGGCGGCAGGGCAGCACAGAGCGGATCGCGCGCACATCGGTACGCCTCCAGGTCCTCGATCGGAACCGCGGTGACGCCTGCGGGTGCTGCCAGGTCGAAGAGCGCCGCCGGCTGCTCGCCGAACGCGATCTCGGTGATCTCGAATGTCTGGAACTCACCCGGGATCGGCTGGTCGGCGTCGTCGAGGAGCGGCGTCCGGGCGCGAAGGATCAGCCGGGTCTCGCTATCGAGCCAGAGGTCGCCGCCGCCGCACGTGACGCGGTGGGCGGCGCGGCCCGCGACGGACTCGACGCCGACGTACCGCCAACCCGTCGCCGCGGTCCCGTTGCCCGCTTCGTCCGCGTTCCGAGTCAGATCGCAGCCCGGCCCGTCGAAATGGATCGGGGCGGTTTCGATCTCGGCGAGGATGAACACCCGCGGGTCCTCGCCGATGGCCTCGTGCCGCGCGACCCAGACCTTCTCGGACCCGACGGTCTCCAGCGATCCAATGCTGTCGCCGCGGAGGATCCGGTACGTGTCGGGCTCCGTCGCATCGGCCGACGCGAACCGCTCGAAGCGAACCGCCCCCGAGCGATCGACATAGATGCGGCCCTTGGCCGAGCCATGGGCTCGCCACGTCATGGCGACCGGCGGCAGCTTCGGCATCCGATCGTAGCTGGACAGGACGAACGCCTGGACGTCCGTCGGCGGCTCGAGGCCGAGGTCCTCGACGTGCTCAGGCGTGAGGACGCTCAGGTCGCGGATGGGGTCCGGCTGGAGGAGGCGCAACGCCCCGACCGCCGCGGCACCCGCGAATGCCACCGCAACCAGGAGGGCCGCGGCGATGAGGAGGCCTCGCCGCCGCACGACCGGGTCCGCTTCGCTGAGAGCGCCGAGGAACGAGGGCAGCGCCCGCTGCTGGGCGGTGGCCCCGGCTGCCCGGAGCGTCCGTTCGCGCAAGCCGGCCCCTGCGCGCTCCGGAACATGGACACGCAGTGCCTGGGCGATCTGGGCGTCGGTCAAGCGCGGAGCGTTCATGCCTCGGCCTCCATCGCCTTCTCGAGCGCGTTGCGAGCGGCATGCAGGCGCCATTTGGCCGTTCCGAGCGGGATGCCGAGCGACCGCGCGATCTCGGCCACGGGCCGCTCCTCGACGTGGTGGAGGACGAGAATCATCCGGTCCTTCGGCCGCAGGCGGTCGAAGGCACGTCCGATCGCGTCGTTGTCGACCATCTCGTCCATCTGCGTTCGGCCATGGAGGTTCTGCGGAGACTCAGGAGGAGAGCTCTCCGCGCTCGGGTCGGCCGGTCGGACCGACACCTCGCGGAGCCGCACCCGATGCCGGCGCGCCGACACGGCGGTGTTCGCAACGATCCGGTTGAGCCAGCCATCGAAGGACGCCGAATCGCGGAGGCGCGGAAGCTGGCGCCAGGCCGCGACGAGCGCGTCCTGCGTCGCATCGGCCGCGTCCGCGTCGTTGGACAGGATCGACCAGGCAAGCCGGTAGCAGCGATCGATCCGCGTATCGACCAGCACCTCGAACGCGGCGGCGTCGCCGGAGCGAGCGCGCCGAACGAGCGCGTCGTCGACCGACGTCGCTGCGTTCGTCGCCGTCGTCACCGCATCCACGTCGTCCCTCTGGCCGTCGATCCTGGCGCCCGCTCGTCGCGGTGTCGCCGTCGATCGCTTCTGTCGGGAGTCCAGACGCCGCCGACAGCATGATGGTTGGGTCGTGTCGAACCGAGTTCGTTGTCGGATTTGGACCCTTGGTTCGCCATGCAGGGGCGACATGCCAGCCTCGGGGTCGACCGAGGCGTCGGTCATCACCAAGATTCCGTAGACCGCCCTGTCGCGCGGCGGACCGGGTGACTCGCCCAATCCGACGCTCGAACGGCGGATGGTTCAGTCGAGCGCGCGTGATGCGCGTCGACCGCCTGCACCGGACATCGTTCCCATCGTCCGGCTGGGACTTCCGTACCCGCCGACGGCTGATGTACCCTGCGGCCCCGGTGGCCGGGACTGCCATTTGCTCCCGCCGCCACGATCGTGTGGGGCATCACCGTGCGGACCATCGCCGTGGTCAATCGCAAGGGGGGAAGCGGCAAGACCACGACCGCGGTCAGTCTGGCCGCGATTCTCGCTGAGCGGGGCTTCCCGACGCTGCTCATCGATCTCGATCCGCAGGGCAGTGCGTCCGTCTGGCTCGCCGGTGCCCGTGACCATCGCGATCTCATCGCGTCACCCGACGGTGTGGCCAACGCCCAGCGGACGGCCGTCCCGGGGCTGGCGATCGTGCGCTCCTCGGCCGGGCTGCTCGAGGCCGAGCAGACCCAGAAGGGCGAGGTCAGCCTGCGGGTCGTGCGAGCCGTTCGACGATTGAGCCCGGACTGGGCGTACGTGATCGTCGATTGCCCGCCGTCCCTCTCGTATCTCTCCGTCGGTGCCCTGATGGCCGTCCAGGAGGTGGTCATCCCGGTCGAGGCTCATGCGATCGCGTTGCCCGGCGTCGCGGCTGTCGTCCGCGAGATGGGGCGCATCCAGTCCACCTTCAATCCGGGCCTCCGGAGTCCGCTGATTTTGGCCTGTCGAATGAACCGGACACTCCATGCGAGAGGGGTCGTCAACGAGCTGGAACGCATCTACGGGTGGCGCGTGGCCCGAACGACCATCCGGGAGAGCATCCGTCTCGCCGAGGCCGAAGCCGCCCGTCTTCCGATCACGGCCTATGCCCCCGAGAGCGGTGCGTCCCTCGACTATCGGATGCTCGCCGACGAGCTGATTGCGCGCGCGGATCTCTCGGAGCCCGTCCGGCGCCCGCAGTCACGCTGGCGCCGGTTGTTCGCGCGTTCAACGAACGTGGCCGCGGCGATCCATCGAGCGGGCTGACCTGGTGACGCAGGACCAGGTCCTCCTCGCGATCCTGGCCGGCCTCATCGTCGTGGACGTTGGAGTCGCGATCTGGGCCGCGCTCCGGGCTCGTCGCCGGAGCCGATCGAGGCCGGTGGCCGCCACTGAAGATGTGCCCATCGCCGCCGCCGACGTCGAGGCCTTCGTCGCCGGTGTATTGCCCGACTCGCCCGGTCCCGTTCCTCACGCTGCGGCGGCGTCGAGCGTGAGCGACGAGGAGGAAGGGGTCGTCGCGCCCGGCGCCGGCGACGTCATCACGCCCGGGCGCCGGCAGGACTCGACCCCACCGGACTGGCGCGCCGGACTCGCCGATCCTGCGACGTGGTCCCGGGCGATCCGTGAGGAGTCGGCACGCCTCGCCCGTTTCGGGCGGCCCGTGACCGTGGTCATGGCCGAGCTCCCGCACCTCGACGACCTGGGCGCGGCGCTCGGCCCCGACATGGCCGACCGGGTGGCCCGCGAGACGGCCCGTCTGCTCGTGGCACAGGGTCGCAAGGCCGACTGGATCGCGTGGTTCCCCGGTGCGCGATACGGGGTCCTGCTCCTCGAGACGGATGAGGAGAAAGCTGCCGGCTACGTGAAGCGCGTGCGGGCTGTCACCGACGACTGGCTCGAGTCGGTGGGTCTCTCGATTCGGCTGTCGCTCGGCTGGGCCAGCCCAACGGACGGGGACGTCAGGACCGCGGCAGTGGCCGCCGAACGACGGATGCACCTTGCCAATCGCGGCCCGGAGGTCGATGGGGATCCGTCCACGGTGGGCAGCTTGCCGTAGACGCAGGCGTGCAGCGACTCCTGCTCACAGCCAGCCGCGGGCCCTGAAGATCAACCACAGCGTGACGCTCGTCAGCAGCATCAGGCCCAGCGCGTACAGGTAGCCGTACTGCCAGTCGAGCTCGGGCATGTTGGCGAAGTTCATGCCGTAGACCGTCCCGACGAGCGTCGGTGCGAACAGGATCGCTGCCCATGCCGAGACCCGCTTGACCTCCTCGTTCTGATCGAAGCTGGCCTCGGTCAGCCGCTTGATCTCCTCGTTCTGGGCCTGGTTCACGAGGGTCGCATTGACGGTCAGGATGTCGCTGAGCGACTGGCGGAAGGCGGCGACCCGCTCGGTGACCGTCGTCGCATGGTCGCCGACGTCACGCAGGTAGCGCTGCAGCTCCTCGTCCGTGCCGTACTTGTCGAAGCCCGCGGCGAGCGCGTCCAGCATGGCGCTGGAGCGGACCGCGTCGCCCGCTGGAACTCGATCACCTCCTGCGACAGCTCGTAGATCCGTCGTGACACCTTCGGGTCGCCGCTGGAACACCTGGCCCTCGATCTCGTCGATGTCCTTCTGGAGCCCGGCGACGACCGGCGCGTAGCCGTCGACGACGCTGTCGAGGATCGCGTACAGGACGGCCTCGGGGCCACGGGCGAGGAGCTCCGGGTCGTCCTCCATCCGATGGCGGACGGCGCCGAGGTCCGGCGTCCGGCTGTGCCGGACGGTCAGGACGAAGTTCGGCCCGACGAAGACGTGGATCTCGCCGAACTCGACCTCCTCGACGTCGTCGAGATAGGTGGCCGCCCGGAGCACGACGAACAGCGTGTCGCCGTACCGTTCGAGCTTGGGCCGCTGGTGGGCGACGATCGCGTCCTCGACGGCAAGCTCGTGCAGCCCGAACTCCTCGGCGACCGGGAGCAGCTGCGCCTCGGCCGGCCGGAACAGCCCGATCCAGCCCATCGTCCCGGGTTGGGCCCGCAGACGCCGCGCGGTCTCCGCGACGGTCGCCGGCGTGTCGACTCGGTGCCCGTCGCGGTAGATGGCGGTGTCGACGAGGCTCTGCTCGACCGGCGCCGCGACATCCTCGGGGCGGGCCTCCATCGACACTTCGGGGGCCGGCTCGTGCGTCGGATGGGCGGGGTGGCGTGGGCGTCGCGTCGGGAGCTGGAAGCGCGATCGGCGCTCCGTCATGTCACCTTCCCTCCCAAGGTCACGCGATCCGTGGGCCTGTCTATCCCCGCTGCGGGCCGGACCGACGAGCCCGTCCGCCAGCAAGGCGAGACCGAACCATCGGTGTCGGGCAACTGTGGCACACGGAGTTCCGCGGCGGTGATCCTCACGGCGCCGCACTTGACGCAACCGATCAGTTGCTATAACTTGAGTAGCAACCAAATGGTTGCCACGTAGTCCAGGAGAGTTGTCATGGGGTTTCCCGATCGAATCGAGCGAACCGTCGAGATCGCCCATCCGCCGGCCACGGTGTGGGCGGCGCTGACCACGGCCGAGGGCCTCGGCGCCTGGTTCGGCAACGCGGCGACCATCGACCTGCGGCCAGGCGGAGCGGCCGAGATGACATGGACGGGTGGCGAGAAGGCCTCGATGCGCGTCGAACGAGTCGACGAGCCGACGGTCTTCGGGTTCACCTGGGGCATCTACGGCCTGCCGGACGACGATCCCCGTCACACCTACGTCGAGTTCACGCTCGAGCCGACCGGCGGCGGCACCCGGTTGACCGTCGTCGAATCCGGCTTCGCGCAGCTGCCGGACGACGGCTATCGCAAGGCGTTCGAGGCCAACACCGACGGCTGGGCCAGTGAGCTGGGCGAGCTGGTCGAGTACCTCGATGCCACCGCGGCCTGACATCGAGGCCGTCGCCGAGGAGGTCTTCACCGCCCTGGCGGACCCGAGCCGGCGGGCGATCCTGGCCGCACTCGCGGCCGGCGGGCCCGCCACGGCCACGGATCTGGCAGGTCGCCTGCCCATCACCCGGCAGGCCATCGCCAAGCACCTGGCGCTGCTGAGCGAGGCGGGACTGGTGGCGGCCGAACCCGGGGAGCGGCGTCGCGTGCGCTATCGGCTTCGCTCCGCCCCGATGCAAGTGGCGCAACAGTTCCTGGCCGCCCTGGCCCGCGACTGGGACCGCCAGCTCGAAGCGCTCCAGGACCACCTCAACGCCGCGGGAGCGGCGCAACCGACACGCAGAACCGACAAGGAACCGTCATGAAGACCGACAACGACATCATCGCCGCGCCGAATGCCTGGACCCGGCCTCCGGAATGGCTGCCGGACACACGTCACTCGAAGACCGGCCACAGGATCGGCACCCGCGAAGAATGGGCCGCCGCGCGCGAGGAGCTGCTTGCCCGCGAGAAGGAGCACACGAGGCTGGGCGACGAGCTGGCGCGCCAGCGACGCGAGCTGCCGTGGGTCCGCGTCGAGACCGAATACCGCCTCGATACGGACGACGGCCCGCGGACCCTTGCTCAGCTGTTCGACGGCCGGAGCCAGCTCGTCGTCTATCACTTCATGTTCGGTCCGAGCTACCAGGCAGGCTGCCCGGTCAACTCGTCGATCGCGGACAGCGTCGATGGCGTCGTTCCGTCACCTGAATGCCCACGACGTGACGATGCTCTTCGTGTCGCAGGCTCCGCTGGAGAAGCTGCAGGCGTACAAGCGCCGGATGGGCTGGAGCGTCCCCTGGGCGTCCTCGGCCGACAGCCCGTTCAACCGAGACCTCGGGTACTCGAGCAGCGAGGACGAGACACACGCGTGGGTCGCGGAGAGCCTCGCGTCCCTGCCCCCGATCGTCGAGGTCAACGCCGCCGCGAGCGGCACGGACGTCGCCGGGTACCTGACGGAGAGCCCCGGCTTCAGCGCCTTCGCTCTGGATGACGGAGTCGTCTACCAGACGTACGCGACCGGGTGGCGCGGGCTCGAGTTCCTGATGGGCTACTACCCGATCCTGGATCGGACGCCGAAGGGCCGCGACGAGGACGACGGGTTCCAGCTCTGGATCCGCCGCCACGACGAGTACGACAACCGGTAACGCTCGAAGCTGCAGGGTCAAACGTGGTCCGGCTCGTTCGAACGAGCCGGACCACGGGCCGTGTCAGCGAGCGACGCGCTGGACGGATGGTTCGCTGGTGCTGTTCCACGGCAATGTCCGCGTGGTACCGGCAATCGGGTCCAGCAGCACCTGCTCCTGGTAGGTGCCATTCGTGTCCGTCGGCGTCGCGAGGATCCACGTGTCGTCCGGAGCCCACTCGAAGGCCGCACAGCACTCCGGGTTCGCGATGCCGGGATAGTGAATCTCGGTTCCGGTCCCGCTCCCGTCGACCGGGACGACGAATGGTCGCGACGCCTCGTAGCCACCGCTGAAGCCGCGGATGACGAGGATGCGCGTGCCGTCGTTCGACCAGGTCGAACCGGCTTGCCACTTCGCATCGGCCGGGGTCGGGAGCACACGGTCGCCGGTCCCGTCGGCCAACATCACGTGGGTCTGGGCGGTCAGGTCGTCCGCATCGACCCACTCCACGTACGAGATCCGGGAACCGTCGGGTGACCACGTCGGGAATCCACGATTGCGGCCATGTGACTCCTTCAGGACCGTCCGGACGCTGCCGTCCTTCGGGCTCACGGCGAGGATGTCGCCGGCGCCATTGTTCGCCTGACCCGTCCCCATGAACAGGATCTCGGTCCCATCCGGCCGCCATGAAGCCGCGGTGGCCTGCATGTCCAGATCGAGCTGCCGGAGCGCCGAACCGTCGGCCGCGGCGACCAGGAGAACCTGGCGCACGTCGATTCTCCCCTCGATCAGGATCTCCGTGCCGTCCGGTGAGAACGTGAAGTTGTCGATTCCTGCGAGCGGCTCGGGGTTGATCCGCGTCAAGCCCGACCCATCGGGCCGAGCCACGAAGACCGCGAAGGCCCGCGCGAACGCCAGACGCGTGCCGTCGCGCGACCAGGTCGGGTCGCGGTCCACCTCGGGGCCGCGAACGATCGCCGACGAGACGCCAGTGACCAGGTTGGCCGTGTAGATGTCATTGCCGCTCGCGTACGCGACGAGCCCGTTCGCAGCGGGACCGAACGGCGGAGGAACGTTCGGGCGACGGCCCGCAACGAGCACGGCCACGAGGGCGAGGGTCAAGGCAAGGACAAGGAGCGCCAGCCCGACGGTGCGCCACGGCAATCGGGGCGCGAGGACGGGTCGACGGGCGATGTCGACCATGGAGAGCCACCTTTCGGGGATGGACCAGGCCGGTCGCTGACGTGCGCGGGTGGCCCGGTCGAGGACTCGGTCTCGGTAGGTGGGCATCGGGCCCAGGAGCAGGTCCTCCAGGAGACCGGGCAGCTCCTGCTCGAAGCGTCGATCGGAGCTCATGCCGGCTGCTCTCCCGGGCTGGTTGTCGGGACCGGATGGCCCTCGACATCGGCGCCGCTCCGCAGGGCGGACAGCGCGTAGTGGTTTCTTGACTTGGCCGTTCCGTAGGGAATTCCCAGCGAAGCGGCGACCTCGTGGAGCGACATGCCCAGCAGGTAGTGCATCGCGACGACGGCTCGATGGTTTGGATCGAGTCGACGAAGCGCGGCATCCAGGAGCTCGCGGTCGGCGAACACGCTGGCGTGGTCGGGCACGTTGGAGGAATCGATCGGAGAGAGCTGGACCTCGATCGGGCGCCGTCGACGACGCCGAACGAGATCGAGACAGACATTGACGGTCAACCGGCTGATCCAGGCATCGAAGCGATCGGGGTCGCGGAGACCCCTGAGGTCACGCCAGGCACGGATGAGGCTCTCCTGAACCGCGTCCTCAGCCAGGTCGGGATCGCGGAGGATCAGCCGAGCGGCCGCGTCCAGCCGTCGGAGCGAGCCATCGACCAGCTCCGCGAAGGCGTCATGATCGCCTCGCTTCGCCCGGTCGATCAGCTCTCGTCGATCCACGATCGCCTCGCCTGCGGCACGGCCGGAGTGGTCGTGCACAGCAGGGTATGGCGTCGCCGTCACCCAAACGGTTCATTCCCCGCACAAAACGGGTGACTGGACCCGCTGCCGGGTACTGCGACGTTGACCCGCGTCCGCCGAGGCGCGTTGCCACGGCGGTCGCGGTACCGTGGACGCCGAGATGACGAGCGTCGACCCGCAACCATCCGTCGCGACCACGCCGGCCGGCCCGGCCGCCCAGCCGCCGAGCCGGCGATCCATCGTGCTGCGCGCGCTCGTCCTGGTCGGCATCTTCGTCCTCGTCTTCGGGGTCATCCTGCCGCGACTCGTCGACTACGACGCGGTTCGTGCCGCGCTGGCGAGCCTGACGGCCGAGCAGCTGGCGCTCCTGGTCCTGGCGAGCGCCATCGCGTATGTCGCGAACGCGGTGCCCACCAAGGTGCTCATTCCGGCGCTGTCGTGGCCGCACGCGGTCGGTGCGGACGTGGCCGGCCGCGCCGTCGTCAGCACGATCCCGGGGCCGACGGACATCGCCACGAGGTTCGTCCTGTACCGGCAGTGGTCGATCCCCGCGGACACCGCGAGCGCCGGCATCTTCTTCGCCGCCTTCTTCGAGGTCTTCTCCTCGCTCGTCCTCCCGCTGATCGCCACGATCGGCGTCCTCGTGAGCGGTCACGAGACCCGACCCCAGGCGCTCCTCCTGGCCGCCGTCGGTCTGGTGGTGCTCGCGATCGCCACGTTCCTGCTCATGGCGATCGTTCGATCCGAGCCACTGGCGCGACGGCTCGGCGGCCTGCTCCAGCGCCTCGCCGACCGGATCTGGAAGCTGTTCCGCAAGACGCCACCGACGGGCATCGAGAACGGCATCCTCGATCTGCGCGAGCGATCGAAGTCGATCCTGTCCCAGCACGGCCTGCTGGCGTTCGCTGCCGCGGTCGGCGCGAAGCTCGCCTGGTTCCTCGTGCTCGAGGTGTCGCTCTGGGCGGTCGGCGTCAGCCCGCAGGACCTCCCGCCGTCGGCCGTCCTGGCCGCGATGGCCGTGGTCGGGATCGTCGCCCTCATCCCGATCACACCGGGTGCCGTCGGAGTGACCGAGGTTGCCTACATCGGCGTCCTGACCAGCGTCGCGGGCGCGGAGTTGACCGAGCAGATCACCGCCGCCGTCATGCTGTTCCGGATCGCCCAATGGCTGGCGCCGATCCCGATCGGCTGGATCCTCCTGATCTGGATGCGACGCGGCCACTGGGGCGAGCTGTTGAGCCGGCGCGATCTGGCATCCCCGCCGCCTTCCGGCTGAAAGCGAAGGACGGGACCCGCCCCGGGTCCCGTCCATCCGAAGCGCGGGTCGACCTCAGTGCGGGTCCACGAGGACCTCGAAGGTCGCGTTGTCGCCGTGCTGCATGTTCCAGAACATCCGCCACCGCTCGCTGTGGTTGACGGTCGGGAAGCGGAACAGCGGGTTGCGCGTCCCGATCAACCCACGGACCGAGGCGTCGCCGTCGGACACGTGGATGCCGGTGATCTCGTTGTCGGTCTCGTTCTTGCCGAACCCGGCGTTCGCCGCGTCCAGCGTCGCCGACGGATCGCGACCCTCGGCGAGGAACCGGAGCGGCGCCGCCGACTGGCCGTTCGAGTTGTACTTGAACACATACCCCGAATCGAGCCCGTTCCGCGACTGGTGGACGCCGTCGCCGGCGTCCTCGACCGCGATCACGTTGTTCTTGTCGAGGAACGTGATGTTGTCGAGGCCGGTATGGGCCGCATCGCCGAGGAAGAACGGGCGGAGCCGGCCGGTGTTCGCGGACGGATCGACCTGGGTCAGGCGGAGGAGACCGCCCCATCCGCCGTGTGATGAGCCGGAGGGCCCGTTCGCGCCGGACGTGACGTTCGTGTCACCGGTCTCGGTGAAGACGAACTCGTTGAAGCCGTGGGCCGGCCGGAACTGGCCGTTCTCGGGTCGCTTGAACGGCGTCCCGCCCTTCGTCTTGGCGAGGAGGTTGGCACTGAACGTGGTGGTCCCGTCAACCGCCGTGTCGTGGATGGTGATCCAGCGGGTCTTGAAGCTGTTGCCGTAGGTGTGCAGGTCCTTCATGAACGGCGACGCGATGTCGCGCGTCGATCTGGGCCTGCGTCGGCGCGGCGCCACCGGTGAACGTTGCAGGGCACGCCGTTCTTGCCGTCGACCTGGAGGACCTGCATCTTGCCGCCGCCGTTGAGGTCGTGCTTCTTGTAGGGCACGAAGCGGAAGAGGAAGCTGTTCGGCTGCTTCGCGTTGTTCGTCGGGAGGCCGGCGCCGGCCGTGCCGTTCTTGCCGCCGATGTCCTCGTCGAGCACTGGTCCTCGTCGGGACTGAAATCGGCCGCGCGTCACACGTGGCCGTTGGCGCCTCGCTTCGATCCCTGGCGGGCCCGATACCAGGCGAGGTATTCGAGCAGCTCGTCGCGTTCGTCATCGGTGAGGTCGGCGAACAGCGCTCCGCTGACCGTGCTCGCGGCCGAGGCGTCCGGTTCGTTGGGCAGCGGGTACCCGCTCAGGCGGAGCAACTCTGCATACGGGACGGTCAGTGCCTCGCCCAGCTGATGGAGGACATGTGGCGAAGGCCTCTTGACCGCGTCGTTCTCGAGCCGATTCAGGTACGCAGGCGAGATCCCGGCCGCGCGCGACGCGTCACCGGCGGACAGTTGGCGAACCTCCCGCGCCTGCCTGAGGACGGCTCCGATCGTTGGTGCCACGACGCACCTCTCCTACAGTTGATGATGACATCTACAGTTGACAATAGCACCGTGCGATGGTTCAATGCAAGCACGGTATTGGCCGGAGCGTCGCCCGGCGTAGGCCTTGAGTGCCTCGCTTCCCCGGATGCCTCGTGCATTGAAGGAGAAGCCTTGGCCATCGACCAGGTCGACCAGACGGTCGTCACCCAGGAACCCACCGGGCCGACAGGCCGACAGACCGTCCGAACGGATCGGCGTCACACCTCCCTGAGCGGCCCCGGCGCCTCGGAGACGAGCCGCCGAATCATCATCCTCGTGTTCGGGCTCATCCAGGTCGTCATCGGGGCGCGGATCGTGCTGCTCCTGCTCGACGCCAGGGAGGCCAACGCCCTCGTGTCCGCCATCCTCAACATCAGCCAGGTGCTCGTGGCGCCCTTCGACGGAATCCTCCGGACGGACTCGCTCGCACGCCGCCGGTTCCGTGCTCGACATCACCGCCGTCGTGGCCCTTGTCGGCTGGACGGTCCTCGAGGTGGTCGTGCTCTGGGCGGTCGGGATCTTCCGACGCGAGCCTGCATCCGCCTGACGCGGACGACCGACCGCCTCGCGGTCCCCGTGCGGGCAGGGTCTGGCCCGCAGATCGCGCCGTCCCGTCAAGGGGCGCCGGCGCGAATACGGAAGGAACGAGTTCGATGGGTTTCATTGCCTGGATCGTCGTCGGCGCGATCGCCGGCTTCCTCGCCAACACGGTCATGGGCTCACGTGAGGGCCTGTTGATGATGGTCGTGCTCGGGATCGTCGGCGGCCTCGTCGGCGGGTTCGTCGCCGCGAGCGTTCTCAAGGTCGGGTCCGTCAACGGCATCAACGTCGAGAGCATCCTCATCGCCACGCTCGGCGCGATCGCCGTCATCGTCGTCGCACGGTTCGTCGGTGGCTCACGTCGACTCAGCCGCAGCTGAACCGCCCATCCACCACCCGCGGCCCGACCCGGGATGGTCGGGCCTGCCCGGACCTCAGCGGATCCGTCATCGCAATGGAGCCAACAAACCATGAACTCGAATCCCGAGTCCACGCCGGCGTCCACGCCGACCGTCCCGCCTGACGGGCGGGGGCGACCGGAAATCGCCAAAGAGCGAATGTCGCAAACCGTCGACCTGGCCCGCGCGACCGCCGTGTCGGTGGTCTCGCGCCTGCCCGCGACGATGCATGCGACGCGGGCCCGTGCGACTGCGACGACCAGTGCGCTTCAGCTCATGCCCGATTCGACCCTGCAGGGGCTGGCGGCGGGGTCAGTGGGGCTTGGTGCCGGGTTCTATTTCGCTGGTCTGCCGCGGCTGATCGCCGCGGCCGCGGTCGCGCCCGCGATGTTCCTCGGGGCGGCGATCGCCCTGCGCCCGATCGAACGGGTCAGCGTGGTCGAAACATCGGGGTGAATCGACGAGATGTGGGTCCACTAGAACTGGTCCGGGACTGACGCATCCCACGCATCGTCGTCGTCAGACGGCGGAGGGCAGCCCGTCCTCGTCGCTGCGTTGGATGCGGACAGTTGGCGACGCGCAGACTCGCTGCATGACTTCGCTGAACGAGGCCGTCGCGAGCCCGATGACGGTATCGGCGGCGCCGTAGTAGAGCAGCAGTCGATCGCCCTCCACGTCATGCACCCAGCCGCCCGGGAAGACGACCCTGCCCACGTCGCCGGTGATCTCGTAGGGTGCCTCGGGGCCGAACACCCAGCGATCGGTCCGATGCAGGACGATCCCCGGGTCGTCGAGGTCGAGCAGGGCGAGCCCGGCCCGGTAGATCGGTCCGTCGGAGGTCGTCCGGACACCGTGGTACATGACGAGCCACCCCTCGCTGCGTCTCGAGCGGTGGCGGCCCCAGGCCGATCTTTCCGGCGTCCCACCACGCCCCGTCGCGGGCCTCGAGCAACAGCCTGTGGTCACCCCAGTGACGCAGGTCCGGCGAATACGACAGCCACATGTGGGCGCCGCCACGGAGTGGCGACGGTCGGTGGATCATCGCCCAGCGTCCGCCGAACCGATGCGGAAGGAGCGCCGCGTCCTTGTCCTCGGGCGGCATCACCGGCCCGAGCCGGTGGACGCTCCGGAAGTCGCGCGTCGTCGCGAGCCCGACGAGCGGCCCTCGGCGACTGTACGCCGTGTAGGCGATCGCCCATTCCTCGCGCTCGGGCAGCCAGGTGATCCGCGGATCCTCGCAGCCCCAGGTCTCCTCGGGATCGCGATCGACGTCGGCCTGGAGAAGGGGCTCGGCGTCGAACCGCCAGTCCGAGACACCGTCGCGGCTGCGGGCGACATGGAGCAGGGAGATCCCGCGCAGGTCCTCGACGCGAACGAGCAGGATCGTCTCGTCTCCGACGCGGGCGGCACCCGGATTGAAGACCGAATTCGCGGCGTACGGGACGTCGGCGGCCGAGAGGATCGGGTTGGTCGCGTCTCGCCGGAAGAGCGGCTCCGGGCGAGTCACCGCGTCGACATCGCGAGCAGGTCGGTCCGTTGCGCGGCGCGTGCGGGCGCGCCGCGGAGGGCCCGGATGTGTTCCGCTGCGATCAGCCACATCAGGGTGGACTCGGCTCCCTCGTTCATGTTGGCTCCCTCCGGCGTCAGGCCGTCCCGGCACGCGCCGCGGGCTGGATCGGCCATCACGAGGCCGAGGTCGTTGCCGCCCAGGAACCAGGCGTACGATCGCTCCATTGCGCCGCGATACCGCCCGTCCGCAGACGCGACATCCGCCGCCTCGGCGGCGAGGAGCAGCGCCGTCGCTTCGACGGGCTGCTGGTCGAAGTGGGACATCTCACCGTCTCGCGGCCACCATCCGTTGCCGATCGGCGAGAGGTGGCCATCGCTCGCGGTCTGGGCGTCGATCAGCCAATCGAGCGAGTTCAGGCCGGTGCGGACCATGTGGTCGGCGGCGAGCGCGCCCCCGGCAACGATCAGCGCGCGCGGGAGCAGGGCATTCTCGTACGTCACCGACATCCTCGGGCCAGGGCCAGGCGGCGGTCCCACGACGCCGGAACCGCCCGTACAGCCGAGTCGCAAGCAGCTCGAGCATCGCGGCGCCGCGGCCGCTCCGGTCGGCGGCCAGCATCGATGCGCAGCCGAGGATGACGGCTGCTTCCGCGCGGGGGGAGGTGACGTCCGCCGCAGCCGGCAGCGCGGCGAGGAAGAGCGTCGTCGCCTCGTCCACCAATCGGTGCTCGGGTGCGTCGTCGATCGCCTCGCCGAGGGCCAGCATCGCTCGCCCGTAGCTGTCGTCCGAGCCGACGCCGCCGATCCATGCCCCGTCGATCGAGCGGAAGTTGCGGAAGCGCCCGCATGATGGATCGAAGGCGTCGGCGAGATATCGCAGCCCGCGGTCGGCCGTGGGCGACACCGCCGCCCAGCCCAGCGTGCGCGCATGGAGCAGGTCGACCTGGAGCGCGCGGGCGACATCGTCGACGCAGTAGCCGTGTGCAGGATCAGGGGTGGACCCGATCGCGTGCTGCAGGATCCCCACGCCGTCGGTCATGGCATCGAGGTGATGCCGGCTGATCGGATGGAGCGGCGCCTGGTCAGACACTCGCGGCGACCAGCTCGACCGCTCGATGGGTCGTGGCCCTCGGCGCGACGAGCTGGGCGAACAGGTCACGATACCTCGCCCCGATCGCGGGCCAGACCATCCGGCGACTGTACGCGTAGGCGCGGCGGCCGATCGCCGCTCGAAGACCGGCATCGCCGAGGACCTCGTTGAGCGCGGTGGCCATCGCTGCAGGCGACGCCGGCGGCACCAGCACGCCGCGGCCGTCCGCGAGGAGCTCCCGGGCGTAGGCATACGGGGTCGACACCACGGCACGCCCGGCGCCCATCGCGTACGACAGGGTGCCCGAGACGATCTGGTCCAGGTTGGGGTAGGGCGTGACGAAGACATCGGCGGCCTCGAGCCACTGGGTCAGCTCGACGCGCCCGACGAAGCGGTCGACGAATCGAACGTTCCGTTCGAGGCCAAGTCGCTTGACGATGTCGACCAGGCTCCGGCGATAGGACTCACCCTCGCTGCGGACGAGGTCGGGATGGGTCGCGCCGACGACCACGTACAGCGCCTCGGGGTTCGCGACGACCACGTCCGGGAGCGCGGCGATCGCGAGCTCGTAGCCCTTGCCGGGGCCCAGCAGTCCGAAGCTCAGGATGACCTGGCGGCCCTCGACCCCGAGCGCCGGCTTGACGGACTCGGCGTCGACCAGCGGGAGATCCGGAACGCCGTGGGGGATGACGTGAAGCCGACGGCGATCGACGCCGTACGCGCTGGTCATCAGGGCTGCGGCGGACTGGGACATCACGACGGTTGCGTCGGTCACCGCGACGAGCTCGTTGAGGATCGAACGCTGGCCGGCGGTCGGATGCTGCATGACCGTGTGGAGGGTGGCGACGGCCGGAACGTCGAGCGCTCGCGCGAAGTCGATGACGTGAGCACCGTCGTCACCGCCCCAGATCCCGTATTCGTGCTGGATCGAAACCGCGTCGACGCAATCGGCGAGCTCGCGAGCCGTGCGGACATGGTCCTCGCGCTCGAGCTTGCGAATTTGGTGATGGACCTCGAGCGGATAGGCCGCGGATACCTGCTCTGGCGGATGCAGGGCCACGATCTCCCGGTTGCCCGTGCTCGATGCGAGATCGTGCGTGAAGGTCGCAATCCCGCAATGGCGCGGAGGATAGGTGGAAGCAAATGCGGTGCGAACGATGAGGTAGCTCCTGTCGTGCCCTGACCCGGCTCGGCCGCATCAGGGCGCATCCCGGAGACGATTGCGGCTTGACCGAACCGATCCGGAACGGCGGCGCGCGACCGACCGGACGAACCGATCAGGCACGGACCCGCATCGAGCGATGAGGGCCGGCGCGCTGCTGCGCGCCGGCATACGCCTAGGCGGATCGCACCTGCGCTGCGCGCGGCCCCTTGGGGCTCGCTTCGATCTCGAACTGGACATGCTCCCCGCCGACCAGGCGATCGAAGTCAAGGGAGGTGTCCAGGGCGCCGCGGTGGAAGAAGTATTCCTTCGAATCCTCGGCGGCGATGAAGCCGAAGCCGCGATCGGCGACGACCTTCTTGATGGTTCCGGCGGTCATGATGACCCTCCAGGACTTCCCGAACACCGATTGCAGATCGCACGGCCCGTTCGAAAAGGGGTCGACCACGCGGAGCCGTTGCACACGCGCAACGACCCGAAGCCTAGCACAGATGTTCGATGATCGCCCCGCGACGGCCGGGCGGCACGTCGCCGGTCGAGATGTTCGCGGACCCGGTGGAGGCTCGCGGCGGGGGCGCCCCACGGAGGACTCGCGCCATCCACGCATCACTGGTCGGGCCGCGCCAGATGCCGCCGTCCTGCGACGGATGGAGCACGGGTCGAGTTGCTCGTTGCCCGCGGTCGGCGCGAGCCGGATTCTCGCGGCGATCGGTCTCGAGCGTGCCCGTTCGGGGTCGTTCCGCGAGGGCCATCGTCACGCCGCCGCCCACGCCTGTCCCCGGTCGAGGGCGAGCTGCCGGAGGGTCTCGAGGCGCGTCCGGGCATCCCAAGCGGTCACGTTGGCCTCGTCAGCGACGCCCAGACCGAGTCCGCAGTCGTCCGCGATCCGGCCCTCGAGCGTTCGGGTGGCGCCGTCCAGTGCCTCCCAGTCGTCGCGGAAACCCGCTCGATCGACCTGACCGGCGAACCGCGGCCCGCGCGGGAACGCCGCGTTGGCGGTCACGACGATCGCCATGGATTCGGCCAGCTTCGCGGTCATCGGTGGGTCGGTCGGCATGTTGTGCGGGTCGCCTGCATGGCCGACCAGGGCGAGCCGGACCAGACGGCCTGAGCGACCGTGCGTGAGCTGCCCGACGATCATTGCAGCGGCTGACATGAGGACGGCGAGCGCGGCGATCACCGACACGTAGACGGGCAACGTGCCGATGCCGCGGAGCGGGCCACCGGCCCCGGGCAGGGTCAGGGCGGCGAACGCAAGCGGTGGCACGACCACGAAGCCGAACAGGAAGAGTCGTCTGCCCCGGTCCTCGGGGAGCGGCGTTCGGCCCAGGTGGATCCGGACCAAGCGCAACGTCACCAGCCCCACCATGGCGACGACGGCAAGCACCGTCAGCTGCAGAACCGGCATGGCGAGCGACCTTTCGACGCGGCGGATGGTTCCCGGCCACCCGGGCGGGACCACCAAGGTCACCGCCGTTGCCGTTCTCCGGGCCATCCGCTCGCGCTTGCAGTGAAGCACGACATGCTGCTAATGTCAACTGAAGTTGCCATTGTCAACTGTGGGAAATGCCCCACTCCGACCAGGAGGCCATGGAACGATGGGATCGTCCTTCGGAGCCGTCCTCAGGCAGGCCCGCGAGGTCCGCGGGATGTCGGGGATCGACGCGGCCCGGGCTGCGGGGATCTCGGCGGCCTATCTGAGCAAGCTCGAGAACGACGCCGTCAAGCGACCGTCGCCCCATGTCCTCCACCAGCTCGGCGAGGCCCTTGCGCTCCCGTACACGGACCTGATGCGACTGTCCGGGTATCACGTGCCGGGCGAGGCCGCTACGTCGGAGCCGGTCGCCACCGTCGGTGCGGCCCTGTTCGCCGATCTCACGGACGACGAACGCGACGAGCTGGTGGAGTACCTCGCCTGGTATCGGGCCCGTCGGCGTTCAAGCCGGGCCGCGGTGCGCGGCGCGCAGGTTCAGCCGCGTCCCGGGCCCAACAATCCCCGGTCGTAGGCCGTCGCGACCGCTGCCGCCCGATCGCCGACGCCGAGCTTCTCGTAGATGTGGAGCAGGTGGGTCTTGACAGTCGCCTCCGAGATGAACAGGCGTGCGGCGGCTCCCCGGTTCGTCTCGCCCTGGGCGATCAGGGCGAGGACTTCGAGCTCACGCTCGCTCAGCGTGTCGGCGGTCGGGCCGCGGAGCTGGCTGACGAGCCGCGAGGCGACCGACGGCGCAAGGACCGATTCGCCGCGATGCGCCGCCTGAACGGCGCGGAAGAGCTCGGCGCGGGGCGAATCCTTCAGCAGGTAGCCGGTGGCTCCTGCCTCGAGCGCGGGGACGACGTCGCTGTCGCTCTCGTACGTCGTCAGGACGAGCACGCGCGGCGGATCCGGTCGCTCCGCCAGCCGGCGGATCGCGGTGACGCCGTCGACGCCCGGCATCCGGAGGTCCATCAGGACGACGTCGGGCTGGAGCGTCTCGGCGAGCGACACCGCCTCGGCACCGTCGGCCGCCTCGCCGACGACGTCGTAGCCCTCGGCACCGGCGAACATGCCGCGCAGCCCGTCGCGGACGACCGGGTGGTCGTCGACGATCAGGAGGCGGATCGTGGTCACGTCGCCGCCGGATTCGGCTGTGGGCCGATCGCCGGCACCCGTGCCGAGACGGCGGTTCCACTGCCCGGCTCGGACTCGATCGACAGGCTCCCGGCCACGCGCGCGACCCGCTGGCGCATCGCCGTCAGGCCGAAGCTCGAGGGCCGTTGGGCCGGGTTTGACAGGTCGAATCCGGCCCCGTCGTCGCGGACGTCGAGCGTCACGACGTCGCCCATGTACGACAGGGTCACGCCGGCTCGGGACGCGGCGGCGTGCTGGGCGACATTCGCCAGCGCCTCCTGGGCGGTCCGCAGGAGGGCGTCCTCGATATCCGGATGGAGCGCAATCCGTTCTCCGGTGGTCCGCAGCTCCGCCGGGATCCCGGTCAGCTGGGTCCATCGCTCGACGAGAGACGTCAGGGCCGCCTCGAGATCGCCGGATTCGAGCGCCTCGGGTCGCGACGCCTCGACCGATCGGCGAGCCTCGGACAGGCTCTCCCGCGCCAACCTCGCCGCGTTGTCGACGTGACGCTGCCAGTCCGCGGGTCGTTCCTTTGCCTGGTCTGCGGCCTCCAGCTGGGTGACGATCCCGGTCAGGCCCTGGGCGATCGTGTCGTGGATCTCGCGCGCCATCCGGGCCCGCTCGTCGAGGACGCCGGCCTCGCGCGCCTGGGCGACGAGCTGGGCGTGCAGGCCGGCGTTCTCCTCGAGGGCCGCCTCCAGCCGGGCGAGCGCCTGGCGACGCTCCTCGCTCTGCTCGGTGACCTTCTCGCCGACCACCGCGCCGGCGCTGATGGCGACCGTCTGGACGCCGATGATCACGAGGTAGAACGTCCATGCCTCCGCGTTCTGCGGCAGGCCGGCGATGAGCGTGTTCACGAGGACCGACGTCGCCGCGACGCCGACCACGGCCAGGGGCAGGGGGCGCAGGATCGTGGCATAGAAGAAGCCGGCGATCATGAAGACGAAGAACAGCGGTTGGCGGATCATCAGGATCGACGCGAAGACGAGCAGCCCCACGAAGAACACGTCGATCCGGACGAGGTGGTCGCTGTTCGGCTGCGGCCGCCGGGTATACATCACGTACATCCAGGCGGCCGCGCCGGCTGAGATCGCGACGGTGGTCAGCTGCCAGGTCGCGTCCAGTCCGCTGTTCGCGCCCGCGCTGACCGCGAGGACTGTCGCCAGTGCGAGCAGGACGTACCCGCCCCAGTCGAGCATGGCGTCGCCGAACCGTTCCCAGGTCGGCTTGCTGTCCTGACTCATGGCTCGAACGCTACTCCGCGCGGCCCGGCTGTGAGCGACGGGATGAGGGCTCGTCACTCCCACCGGAACAGCCGAACCGCGAGGGCCCCGATGACGACGGTCACGACAGCCATGCCCAGGAGCGGCGCCACCTGCGGCGCGATCCCGAACCAGGCGTCCTGGAGGCCCTGGACGCCGGGTGGCGTGAACTCGCCGATCCGGACGAGGATGTCGGGGAGAAACACCCGCGGCAGGTAGACCCCGCCGAGGAGCATCACCGCGAAGAACATCGGGATGGCAAGCGCCGTGGCGGCGCGATTGGTCGGAGCGACGGCGGCCAGCAGCGCGCCGATCGCGAACATCGCGCCCAGTCCGACGAGGAACGCGGCGAGGTAGCCGACGGGGTTGCCGGGCCACGGCACGCCGAACGCGAGGTGAGCCACGACGACGAGCAGGACCAGTGCGATGACCGCGGTGACCATGTAGATGACCAGCTGCGCGGCCAGGAGCCGGAGCGGGTGGGCGGGAGTCGTCGACAGGCGCCGGAGGATGCCCTTCTCGCGGTAGGTCGCGAGGCGGATCGGCAGCGTCTGGATGCCCGAGCGTGCCGATCGTGATCACGATCAGGGACGGCACGAACACGTCGATGAAGCGGAGGCCGCCGTACGCCGGGTCCGGCGCCTCCGGCCCGAACATCGAGCCGAAGATCAGCAGGATGACCGTCGGCAGGGCGATCGCCGCCAGCCACGTGATCGGGTCGCGCAAGAGCAGCTTGCTCTCCGCGACCAGGAGGGCGCGCATCTCGTTCATGACAGCTCCTTGGCGGCAGGGCGGGCCGTCGTCAGGCGGCTCGTCAGGGCGAGGTAGGCGTCGTCGAGGTTCGCCTGCTCGATCCGCAGGTCGTTCGCGACGATCTGGTGACGGGCCAGGACGGCAGTCACCGCCTGGACGAGGTTGCCGGTGCCGGTCACGACGACCGACGGGCCGGCCCGCTCGATGCTGCGGACCTCCGGCAGGTCGGTGAGCAGGGTGTCCTCGATCGGGGCCGAGGGCCGGAACCGGAGGCGCTGCTCGGCGTCGACCATCGTCACGATGCCCGCCGGCGTGTCGAGGGCGATGATGCGACCCTCGGCGATGACGGCGACGCGATCGGCGAGCCGCTCGGCCTCCTCCATCAGGTGGGTGACCAGCAGCACGGTCACGCCGCGCGCGCGGATCGACTCGATGAGCTGCCATGTCTCGCGGCGGGCCTGCGGGTCGAGCCCGGTGGAGAGCTCGTCGAGGATCGCGATCTTCGGCCGACCGATCAGGGCCAGCGCGATCGACAGACGCTGCTTCTGACCGCCCGAGAGGTTGCGATAGGCGGTGTCGCGCTTGTCGTCGAGACCGAGGTCGGTCATGAGCTCGCGAGGATCGGCGGGGTCGTCGTAGAACGACGCGAACAGGTCGAGCGCCTCCCGGACGGTCATCCGATCCGGCAGCTCGCTCTCCTGGAGCTGGACGCCGACCTGTCGACGAAGGGCGTCGCGGTCATATCGCGGGTCGAGCCCCAGCACGGAGATCGTGCCGCTGTCGGGTGACCGCAGCCCCGCGATCGATTCGACGGTGGTGGTCTTGCCGGCGCCGTTCGGCCCGAGGATGGCGAAGATCTCGCCCTCTTCGACCGAGAACGACACGCCGTCGACGGCCCGGCGGCCGTCGTAGAGCTTCGTGAGGTCGTGGACTTCGATGACGTTCATGCACCGAGGATCGGCCCGCGACCCGCCTCGGGGCATCGGACGTGCGTCGGGTCCCCGCGGCGTCTTCGGTTGACCCGGTGATCAACCGATTGGTGGATGGCGGCGTCGAAACCGGGACATCGCGGTACGCTGGATCGGCCCGCCGACGAGCGCGGAGACGCAGACCGGAGACCCGATGCCGAACCTCGTGGACCTCGCCGAGATCACCCCCATCCGGATCTGGGAGGGCGTCGTCGGCCGCCGCGTCCAGGGCGAGCAGCTGACCCTCGCCGTGGTCGAGCTCGCACCGGATTCGATCGTGCCGGAGCACCATCACCCGAACGAGCAGTGCGGGATCGTGATCGAAGGCGAGGTCACGTTCCGGATCGGAGACGAGGTGCGGCGGATCGGTCCGGGTGGCACGTGGCGGATCCTGTCGAACGTCCCGCACGAGGTCCAGACCGGCCCTGCCGGGGCGGTCCTCGTCGACGTGTTCGCTCCGGCCCGGGCCGACTGGGACGATCGCCCCCCGGTCGGGACTCCGGCCGAGCCGGCGATCCCTGTCTGGCCTCGCAGGTGAGCGCCGTCCGGGAGCCCGGGAACCTCGGCCGTGCCATGATCGTCGCGTCGTCATGAACCGATCTCCGCGACCTCTGCTCCTGCTCTACATCCTCGCCGTCGTCCTTGCCGCGTGCTCGAGCGGGGCGGCCGCGAGCCCAGCCGCCTCAGCGGCCCCGAGCCAGGCGGCCGCGAGCCCAGCCGCCTCAGCGGCCCCGAGCCAGGCGGCCTCGAGCCCTGCCGGATCAGGCGGGCCAGCGGCGGGCGGCCCGGTCACCAGCGCCGACGAGGCCGCCGCGGCAGTGATCGCCCAGAACCAGCAGTTCGCCGACCTGCAGGCCTACAACGCCGACATGATCGGCCAGTGCTGCTTCTATCGCGTCGAGCCCGCAGCGAACGGGTGGACCGTGACGGTCGAGGTCGGCTGGGGCGACTGCCCGGCCGGCTGCATCGACAGGCACCAGTGGACGTACACGGTCACGCCGACCGGCGTCGTGACGCTCACCGGGGAGTCCGGTCCGCGGGTTCCGTCGGGAGTGCCGGGCGGCGGCTGAGGCGCTCGGTCGGGCGACCTTCTGACTGCTCCGGTACGAATGGGCGATGGCTTCTCGCGCGCGAGGGGCGGATGCTGGGCCGCATGAAGAAGCGCGTCCTCGCCTCGATCCTCTGGTTCTATGCGATGTGGTACGCGGGCTCGCTGATCGCCGAGCTCTTCGGGTTGTCCGCCGCTCTCGGGCCAATCATGGGAGCGGCAGCCGGACTGATCGTCGGCGTCGACCCTCGCCGGATCATCTGGACGAAGCCCGAGCAGCGCACAGCGACGGCCCCGAACGGGGTGCCGGAAGGCCTCCAGACACCGGCCTGAACCCGGACACCGAATCAGAAGGCCGCCGCCCATCCGGGCGGCGGCCTCCTCGATTCCCGATCCCGCGATCCCTACTGGGCGAGCCCCAGGAAGTTGACGCCCGGCAACGACGAGGGTGGCGCCTGAACCCCTCCCGGCACGTTCGGATTGGAGCCGATCGAATACGGGACGGTCCCGACGAACCGGCCGTTGATCTGGTCGACCGCGGGCTGCGAGAAGCTCGTCAGGACGAACGCGGCGACCGCGACGATGCAGTAGTGGAAGTTGTTGCCGTTCCCGCCGGTCGAGCAGCTCGGGCCTGACGAATCGCCTGTCTTCAGGACGATCGGAATGAGCACCACCTGGTGGCTGTCCACGTAGCCCTGGAGGCAGCTCCGGACACTGCTGGCGTTCGTCTTGCCCGGGTCGCCGGGGTACTGGGCCGGCAGAGTGAACGGAGGATTGTTCGGGTCGCAGATCGCGCTGGCGAGCGAGCCGGCGCTGTTGCTGCCGTCCCAGGACAGCCAGCCGAAGTTGCCCGGCCCGTTGGCGCCGCTGGTCAGCGCGTAGATCGTCCCCTCCTGGGTCGGCATCTCCGTCATCGCGATCGGCAGCAGCTGCCCGCCCGGACCGCCGGTGACCCGCCCCGTCAGGGCAGCGGCCGTCGTGTTCACGTCCCACGCGGTCTTCCCGATCAGCCCGAGCAGGAACGTCTGAGGCGATCGGTGGACGTCGACCTTGACACCCAGCGCCTGTTGCCCGGCGACCGTGGGCGGGACGGTATCGGTCGTCGTGACCGGTCCCATGTCGAGGAACGTCGCACCCGTCCGCGGGCCGACGTAACGCGCTGTCCACGTGCAGGACGATGTACCACCGGCGCAGTTGTTGTCGGTCATTCTCTGGTCGATCGAGGCGTAGACCGTTCCCGCAGGCCAGCTGTTCGCGACGTAGTTGTCGAGCATCTTCTTGGTCCCGGCCATCGCCCCGATGTCGGCGTCGTTCTGGCTGGCTCGCCGCTGGAGGAAGACGTTGCCCGCGTCGATGGCGAGACCGACGACCAGGACGATGACAACCAGGCCGCCGGCGAACAAGGCGAGGATCTGACCTCGCTCGTGGGACCTGGGCTGGGGCGCGTGCATCTCGGGAACCTCCTGGGCGTTGGGGCGGGGATCGGGTGTGTTCTTCATTGGACTTCGACCTGCGCTCGACCGTCGATGGTCGGCGGCGCGAGGAGCTGACCGATGATCGGGGTCATGAAGCGGAATCCGCTGCCACTCGTCAGATTGACGATCAGCAGATCGTTCGCGCCGCACTGCGCCGCTGTCTGCGTGCCTCCGCTCGGGTTCTGACACGTCACCGCGGACGCCGGGTCGATCGTGAAGCCGGCCAGCCGGTCCTTGCCGACGGCCTCGGTGCACGTAAACCGGTCCTGACTTCCGAGCGGCACGGACGCCGGGCAGTTGTACTGCCACTGCTCGACGGCCCCGTATCGAGCCGCTTCGCGAGCCGCCTGGTTGAACGCGTTGCTCACGTACACGTAGCGGCCGACGTCGATCAATCCGAAGAGGAGCAGCAGGAAGATCGGCACGACGAGGGCGAACTCGACGAGCGCCTGCCCACGCCGATCTCGCGCCCGACGCGCGCGCGTCACGGCTGGGCCCCGATCGTGACATTCGTGTTCGTGTTCTGGCAGCTGTAGGCGACCTGGTTCTGGGTGATCGACATGTCCGTGTTCGGGGCGCCGACCGGGTTGGTCGTGACCGTGCCGGAGAAGCCGGCGGCGGGCCACATCGCCTTCGCCTGGCCGACCGTCTTGTTGGATCCGTCGGGCGTCGGGGTCAGGGTGTCGACCAGGTTCGGCACGACCTTCTTTCCCGGGTTGCATGTTCCCGTTGAGATGGTGACGTTCGGGTCGCCGCCCGCGACAATCGAATTGGTCGCGGACACGTTCGCAACGAACGTCTGATTCGTCGCAACCGTGCGAGGGAACGTGCACGTGAAGGTGTCATCCGGGTCGCCACTCGCTCCGAGGGTCGCCGGGACGTTGCACGACGCCGGAAGGACGTTCGAGCCGCCCTGCGTCACCGAGGCTGCGAAGTTGTTCGCGGGTCCGCCGGTGTTGACGACCGTCAGCCGCAGCCACCCCGTCGGATTGACGACCTCCGGAATCCCCGCCGCGTCGCGGTTCAAGGTGATATCGCCGACCGGATAGCTCGGCGCGCCGAGCACGCCGTCGCCGTCGTCACCCAGCCGGTACGACGATGCCTTCAGGTTGACGGTGAATCGTGGTGCCGGGATCACCTTCACGAGGGCGACGCCATTCGTGTCGCCGGTCGACAGCCCGCCTGCGTCGCCGTTGGCCGTGATCGTGACCGGGAAGTCGCCGGTGCCCGAAAAGCCCGCCGTCCTCGTGAAGGTGCAGAAGGACGGAGCCGCGGCCTTGACGATCGAGGTCGGCAGGCTGCCACAGGTTCCGGGGGCGGAGACGTTCGACCCGTTGATGGTGAACGTGTAGCCGATGCCGGTCAGGTTCGTGTTGCCGGTGTTCCGGACGCGGACCTTGTAGCTGATCGTCGCGTTCTCCTGGAAGGTCAGGTAGTTGTCGACGTTCGTGCTGTCCTGGCAGGGCTGGTAGTAGAAGCCAGGCGATGTCACGGGGTCGGCCTGCGTGCACGCGCCGACGATCGCCGCGCCGTTCTCGGAGTTGGTCGTGTTCACCCAGACCAGGGTCTCCAGGCCGCTCGGGTCGAAGGCGTCGTTGACGACGGTCGCCTGGGCCTCGGAATGGAGCGTGAGCGTGTCACCCAGGAGGTTGCCGATGATCGGCGTCACCAGGCGGAAGGGGTAGGTGACGGTCACCTGGTACTTGAAGCCGTCGAGGCAGTTGTTGATCGGCGCGACCAGGGTGTTCGCGAGATCGCGGCAGGCGACGGTCGTCGTGAACTGTGACCCGATGTTCGGCGCCTCGTTCTGGACATGCCAGATCACGTTGTTCGGGTTCTGGCAGTTGGCATTCGTGCCGTCGTCGCAAAGTGGGTTCCGCGAGCCGAAGAAGGCGCCTTCCTTGGCGGCGTTCTCGACGGCGACATACGAGTAGAACAGGCGCCCGAGGTCGATTGCCGCGGCGAGCAGCAGCAGCATCACGGGCAGGATCAGGGCGAGTTCGACGACCGACTGGCCGCGAGGACGACCGGGGCGCGAGGGCATGAAGGATTTCAAGACTGGCTCTGCTCCACCCCCGGCGGTGGAAGCGGCAACACTCTGACCGCGACCTTGCACACGTGATTGAAAGGGTGCGCCAACGCACCGGGACTTCTGGTGCCCGAAGAATGCCATCCGTACCTTGCGGTCGACCTTGCCGCGGAAGGGCGGCATCGACAGGTACCCGGCAGTACGAATCGGTGATGCGCGGGCGAGGCGCGGTCCCCGATGCTGCGCCCATGAAGAAGCGCGCCCTCGCCGCGATCCTGTGGTTCTTCGCAGGCTGGTACGGCGGAGCTCTGATCGCCATGTTGACGGGTGTCTCGCCGTACATCGGCCCGGTCCTCGGCACGGTCGCGGCCGCGCTGGTCGCCGGCGATCCGTTCGGGTGGATCTGGGTCCGGCCCGCCAAGCCCGAGACCAGGGCAGAGGCAAAGCCGCAGGTCACGAGCACGCAGGCCCACGATCCGGTGCAGACCACGCCCTGACCATTGCCCGGACGTTGTCCGGGACCGGCCACGAAATGAAGAACGGGCCGACACCCTGGTGGGTGCCGGCCCGTACCTGTCCCCGGGCGCATCCGGGCAGGGTCGGGGAGACCATTGCAGTCCGCGCCCGAGGATGTTCGGCGCGAGGCTGGGTCCGGGTCCCGACGACCCGGGTGCGGGACAGGCTAGCGCACGAGCTGGATCGCGAGTGGCGCCGGAATGCTCCCAACCGGCGGAACGGTGGTCGTCGGGCCCGTGAAGAACGGCCGACGCCAGACGCCCTCGATGTCCTTGCCACCGTTGCATGCGGTCAGCTGGAAGCCCGCGAAACCGATGATGTGATACCAGCCATTCGAGCCGTTGCCACCGGCCGTGTCCCAGATCGGGACCGTGACGACGATCTTGTTGTTGATGTAGTAGGAGCAGTCCGCGCTGGCCTTGTTGCCCGGCAAGCTGCCGATCCGGTCGAGACCGCCCTGCCCCACCGCAGTGCAGCAACCGTAGCTGTTCGACGGTGGACCGATTTCGTCCTGGAGGAACGGCTTGCTGTTGTCGCACCCGCCGTTGCTGCCCTGTCCGAGGCCGTAGCCGGCGCACCCGAACTTCAACCACCCGAACCCACCGGGCACGTTCAGGTTTCCGGGCGTCAGGTGGACCGGGTAGCAGTCGTCGCCGACGATGTTGCTCACCGGGCCGGAACACGACGGATACGTGGCGAAGAACGCCTGGGAGATCCCGACCGGAAAGAGCGTGCCGGGCGGCGGGGCGCAGTTCGAGCAATAGCCGCCCTTGGCCGTCGCCGTTGCGCTTGCTGTCCAGTTGGACACGCCCACGATCCCCAGGAAGTAGGGCCTCCAGCTCCGGCTCGCTCCGACCGTCACGCCGGTCGCCGACGAAGGGATGACCCCGCTGCCAACCGCCCCTGCGACGGTCCCACTGGAGTTGACATATTGGGGATCGGTGCTGGCGCCGAAGGTGACCGCGGTGCCGCCGTTCGTGGCGACCGCGTTGGCGATCGCGTCACGGACGTTCGCGTCCGTGCCATTGACGATGTCCCCGCCGACCCACTCGGCAACGATCCGGGCCCCGGCCATGGCTCCGAAGTCGGCGGCGTTCTGCGCACCGCGCCGCTGCGCGAGGGCATTCCCGCCGTCGACGACGAGGCCGATGGAGAGGATGATTCCCGCGAGCGTGATGGCGAACAGCACAAGGAGCTGCCCGCTGACGCCCCGCAACTGTTCGTGCTGGTACATGGATCGGGCTCCTAGTTGATGGCCATCGTCGCCGACGCCTGGGTCGGGATCGACGGGAAGATCGAGCTGATCAGGGGCGTCAGCGGTCGGAAGGTCGCAACGACGCGGACCGAGGCCATGCCGCCGATCGACGGAACGGCGCAGGTCTGGGTCGTCACAGGGTTCGGCGCGGGCGGCGCCGCGCAGCTCGTGTACAGGTCCGCACCGGCGATGGAGCCGAACGGCTGGATCATCCGGTTGGCGCCCTCGAGGATGTCGCTTCGGAGGGCGACGACGTCGGCCGGGCAGTTGGGGCCGCCCACGGCGCCACAGCTCGGATCGGACTTCCCCATCCAGGACGCCTCGACGGCTGCGACGCGGGCCCCCTCGCGAGCCGCCTGGCTGAGCGTCGAGTTCAGATAGACGTATCGACCGAGGTCGATCACGCCGAAGAGGATCAAGAGGAAGATCGGCAGCACCAGCGCGAACTCGACCAGGCCCTGGCCGGATCGACGGCGGGACCCTGCCGTGCGGGACACGATTGGGATCTGTCGCATCGTCGTGCTCACGTGTTCAAGGTGATCTGGTTGAAGCCGGCGAGGTTCGTCACCTTCAGGGTCACCGGGTGGCCGCTGTTGTTGCCATACGTGACCGGGGCCGGGTTTTGAGCGTTCGACTGGAGTCCACCGGCATCCGTGAACGTCCAGAGCCAGTCGGTGATCGGGCAGTTGAGCGGATCCGTCACACTCGATGCGTCTCGGTAGGTGTACGTCTTGCCGTTCTTCGTCCAGGTGAAGTTCGGCGTGGGCTTCGTGCACGGGGGGCTCGAGGGCGGCGCCGAGGGTGCCGAGGACGGCGGGGCGGACGGCGGTGGCCCGCCGATCGTGATCTGGAACGACCTCGTATTCGCGCCGGCCTGGTTCGTCACCTCGAGCTCGATCGTGTACGTGCCGTCGGCTCCGTAGGTGTGCGGGCTGCCCGACGCGGTGCCGACGTCATCCAGTCCGTCGCCCCATGTCCAGTTGTAGCCCGAGATGTTGCAGACACCACTGTTCGGCGTCGACGCGGACGGGTCGGCGAAGATGTCGCGGCCCGAGATGACGACGGCCGTGAACTGGGCGCTCGGGGTGGAGCACGGGCCTGGATTCCCACTACCGGTCGAGCCGCCGGCGTAGCCCAGGACATGCGCGGTCGCCGACGCGTTCAACTGGAGGTTGTTGCCGAAGACGGTTCCGATGATCGGCGTCAGGAACGTGAACGGCTCCTGGACGTTGACGGTGATCGTGTTGCCGGGCCCGGTTCCGCCGCTGGCGGCGGCGCACAGGATCGTCCCGCCACCGGCATTGGCACAGCTGGCCGTGACGGTGATCGCGTTCTCGCCACGCTGCAGCTGTGCGTTCTTCTCGCCGTTGGCGCGGTTCGTCATCGTCGTCAGGTCGGTCGGGCTGGTCGCACCGAAGCTGGCCGCCTCGCGTGCGGCGTTGTTGACCTGGATGTACGTGAAGAACAGCCGCCCGAAGTCCAGGGCGACCGCAAGGAGGAGCAGCAGGACCGGAGCGATGAGAACGAACTCGACCAGCGCCTGGCCGCGCGTTCGCGGCCGGAGACGGCCGAGATGACGGCCGATCCGGGACTGTAGAGGGGATGCGACCTTACGGCGCGGCCCGGCGGCAGTCGGCCGCGGTGACGCGTGCATTCGATAGGACCCCCGGTGGGCTGTGGTGACGGAGAGACGAGTCCGGTGGCGAGATGGTCTGACGGCGACCTTGCGTGAAACCTTGCAATGTCGCCATGCGGCACCGACGAGCGGGACCTTCGGCGGGGCCCACTCGGGACCTTCGTCCTAGGCGCCCGGTTCGCCGTCCTCCGGCGGCTCGCCCGGCAGGTAGACGCTGAACGCGGCGCCGCGACCCGCGATCGCGGGCTCCAGCGTCAGGTCGCCATCCATGGCCCGGCACAGCTCCCGCGACACGTACAGGCCGAGGCCGCTGCCGTCGTCGGCCGTCCGATCCGCCCCTCGCTCGAACCGGCGGAACAGCCGGGCCCGGTCGGTCTCGGTCACGCCCGGCCCGTGGTCGGCGATCGTCAGCCGGATCCGGGGGATCTCCGCCGACGTGTCGGGGCTGATCTCGACGTCGACCGGGGTCCGTTCGCCGTACTTCACCGCGTTGTCGAGGAGCGCCCACAGGACCTGGTCGAGCTGATCGATGTCGGCCACGGCGAGCCAGCCCGCCGACCGGTCGTCCACGGCGAACGGGACATCCTCGACCGCCAGCCCCTCCCAGGCGCGCTTCGCCCGGCTGGCGAGTGCGACGACCTCGCTGCGCGGCCGGAGCGCCCCGGACTCCAGCCGGGTCACGGTCAGCAGCTGCCGGACCATCCGCGACAGGCGGTCCGTCTGCTCGACGATCACCCCGAGCCGCCGATCCGGCCGGTCGCGAACGAGCTGGTCGGCGGTCGCCCGGATGCTCGTGAGCGGTGTCTGGAGGTTGTGGCTGACACCGCGCAGGAAGTCGTCCTTCGCCGCGTCGAGCTCGAGGAGCTGGGCGTTCTGCGACTCGACCTGGGCGAACAGCTGGGCGTTGCGGATGGCGACCGCGATCTCGCTCGCGTAGAGCTCGAGAAGGTCCTGGTCGCCGCGATCCCAGGTCCGGGTCGCCGGCAGGTGGCCGACGAGCACGCCGATCTCGTCGGCGCCGACATGGAGGTCGGCCCGGACCGGCAGCGACTCGCCGGGGATCCGCTCCTCGACGGCGATCGTCGCGGGGTCGATGAGAAGGACGTAGGCGTCGATCAGGCCGAACGCCTTCTGGGCGTCGATGGCGGCTCGGCCGGCGATGAACTCCGGGCTGTCACGCGGGGAGCCGCTCTCGATCGCCTCGAGGATCCGGCCGAGCTCGCGGTTGCGCCGCTCGAGGTCCGCCGCGAGCCGGTTGTGGGAGTCGGCGAGGCGGGCGAGCTCGTCCTCGCCCGGGACGACGATCGGGGTGGACAGGTCGCCGGCCGAGGTCCGCTCGACGGCCGCGGCGATCGCCCGGAGCGGGGCCGTCAGATCGGCCGCCAGCAGGTAGGCCAGGAGGACCGCGATCATCGCCGCGAAGACGAGGACGAGCAGCAGCAGCCGGCCGACCGTGGCGGCGTCGAAGTCGGTGACGAGGAAGACGACGGCCGCGAACAGCACGAGCGGCACCATCGCGGCGGCGATGAGCCCGACGAGCAAGCGCGTCCGGAAGGACAGGTTGATCCCGAACGCCCCACCGCTCGACTCCGTGCCGGACGCGCCGAGCGCGGGGGCCGGGACCTCGTCGGCCACGTCGGGGAAGACGAGGCCCTCGTCGCCGGGGTGATCGGCGTTGAACGCCCGGCCCTGGTCAGGCATCGGCCGGGGCGTCGGGGTCCCGGTCCGACGGTGACGACGCGTTCGTGGCAGGCGGACCGGTCAGTCCGGCACCGGGATCCGCCACGAGCCGGTAGCCGACGCCGCGAACGGTCTGGACGTGGACCGGACGGTTCGGGTCGACCTCGACCTTCTGGCGCAGCCGTCGCATCGTGACCCAGACGTAGGACGGGTCCGCGTCCTCGGTCTCCGCCCAGCCGCGGGCGAGGAGGGTCTCGGTCGTCACGGTCTGGCCGAGGTTGGCGGCGAGCGCGTACAGGAGGCGCGACTCGGTCGGCGTCAGCTGGACCGTCTCGCTGCCGACCGTCGCCTCGCGCCGATGGAGGTCGAGTGTGAGGGCCGGGCCGAGGACGAGGCTCTGCCGCGGCACCTTGTCGCCGAGCCGGCGGAGGACGCGGTTGATCCGCGCCCGCAGCTCCGGGTAGTGATAGGGCTTCGTCACGTAGTCCTCGGCGACCTCCTCGAGGAGATCGGCCTTGGAGTCGCCGGCGTCGATGGCCGAGAGGACGATGATCGGCAGGTCCGCCCGGCCCTTGATCTCGCGGGCGAGGGTCAGCCCGTCCATCCGCGGCATCATCATGTCGATCACGAGCAGGTCCGGCCACCCGCTCCGGAGCCGGCGGAGAGCCTCGTCGCCGTCCCGTGCCGTCTGGATCTCGAAGCCGTCGGACCGGAGCTGGTCCGCCAGGAGGACGAGCAGGTTCGGGTCGTCGTCGACGATCAGGATCCGGGGCGCCGCGTGACCGGATCCGCCGCTCAGCATGGGCGGAGTATACGGACGCCGATCGGCGACTCGGCGGTGACACCGGGCGCCGCCTCGTGCGCGACACCGACTTGACGGCCGTCCCCGATGCCTACAATGCCCCTTGATCTTGGCCGACAGGCCGACCTGTCACCGCCGGGGACCCAGAGAGATGCCACTCCTTGGCAGCAGCACCGCGATCGGGCGCGGTCAGACGTTCACGCGCCCGTGACCGAGCGCCGCCGCGTCCTGCTCGTCATCGACGGCGATCCCGCGCGCCTGATGCTGCTCGCCGACCGACTCCGGGGCGACGGCTACGATGTCGCGGCGGCGGCGACCCAGGATCGAGTCATCGAGGCGCTGGAGGAGACGCCGCCGGACCTGTCGATCCTTGGCCCGTCGCTGGGCGGGCCGGACGAGGCCATGGTCGCGGGATGGATTCGCGCGCGCGTGAGCACGCCGATCCTCGAGCTCCGCGGCGGCCCGACGACCGAGCGGGTCCGCCGCGAGATCCGCAGCCGCATGCTCGTCGACCGGACGCTCGACGTGCCCTTCGAGCATGACGACCTGCTCCGGGCGATCGACGAGCTCCTGGCGCCGACCGGCGCACCGGCCATCGACGGCGTCGACTCGATCTCGCTCGACGAGGATGAGGGCGTCGTCCGGATCGGGAGCCGGACCGTCCATCTCTCGCCGCTCGAGGCCCGGCTGTTGGCGGCCCTCCTCGCCGAGCCCGGGGTGGCCGTGACGACCGCCCGACTGCTGGCCGAGGTCTGGCCAGACGACCGCAACCCCGAGCCCTCGTCGATGTGGATCCTCGTCTGGCGCGTCCGCCAGAAGATCGAGCTCGATCCGAGGCGGCCGAGGCTCCTGGTGAGCGTGCCCGGCTCCGGTTACCGGCTCGAGCTGCGGCCCGCCTGACCACCCTCGCCGAAGAGCGGCGAGGCACCGGGACCATTAGGTCCTGACCATCGTCCTAGGCGTCGCGGCACTTTGCAATGGAACGTGCAAGGAGCCGCCAATACGGTCGGTTCCCTCAGCAATCATCTGTCTCGGAGTTGTGAACCGTGAGGGTTCCGTTCCATCGCCCCGGCCCGCTCGCCAGGCCACCTGTCGCACCGACCGGCCGCCGTTCGGCGCAGTCGGCTCCGGCATTTCCGCGCCGCCGCCGATCGGGTCAGTCACTCGTCGAGTTCGCCCTCGTCGTCCCGATCTTCTTCACGCTGCTCGTCGGCATCATCGAGTTCTCCCTCGCCCTCAACGCCGTGCTCGCGGTCAACTTCGCGAGCCGCGACGCGGCCCTGACCGCGTCCGAGGGCGGCAACTCCAGCGGGGCGGACTGCGCGGTCCTCCGCACCATCGAGGACCGGATCGGGCCGCCGGCGGACGACGACAAGATCATCGATGTCACGATCTATCGGTCGAGCGTCAACGGCCAGGCGATCCCGGTCGGCGGCCCCGACAAGAACGTCTACGGCCGCGGCGGCTCGATGGTCTGCCCGATCCCCGGCGACGCGACCTCGACGATCCCGTTCCACCTCATCGGGACGGCCGGTTACCCGGAGACCTCGCGCTGCAACACGCTCGCCGGTTGTGGCGGCGGACGGACCCTCGACCATGTCGGTGTCGAGATCCGCTACACGTACGAGTGGCACACCCCGCTGAAGGCCTTCATCGGACTCTCCGGGGGCGGCTACACGATCGACAAGGCGAACTCCATGCGGATGGAGCCGGTCCTGTGAGCCGCCTGCCGTTGCTCCGCTCCGTGTCCCCTCGCCGTCGCGCCCGGACCCGCGGACAGTCGCTCGTCGAGTTCGCGATCGGCGTTCCGCTCTTCCTGGTCCTGCTGCTCGGGATGGTCGAGTTCGGGTTCATCTTCACCCACCACATCGGCCTCGAGTACGCCTCGCGCGAGGGCGCTCGGATGGGCTCGGCGCTCGCGTCGGGATCGGGCTCGATGCCCTGCGCCGACGTCGACAGCAACGTGATCGCCGCGCTCCAGCGTGTCGTGACCTCGCCCGGCTCGCAGATCGTCGTCGGGAACATCAGCCAGATCCAGATCTACAGTTCCGACTCGAGCGGCGACCCGATCGGGTCCCTGATCAACACGTGGGTCCCGGGCACCGGTCCGACGGTCGACGGGGTCGCGCTCCAGTTCCACAACACGAGCACCGGCTGGCCGGCTTGCCCGATCGGCAACCGCAACAACGGCTCCTCGCCCAATTCGATCGGCGTGCGACTGACCTATCGGTACGACTTCGTCACGCCGCTGGGGAACTTCGTCGCCGCCTTCGGCACCCACCAACTCACCATGACCGACAAGACGGTCATGGCCCTCAACCCGAGCTGAGCGACCAATGCCTGACACCACCGTCCGCACCCACTCGGTCAGCGCCTCGGCCGCCGTCGGCACGAAGCGTCCTCGCTCCCGCGGCCAGATCGTCGTGATGCTGGCGATGTCGATCATCGTCCTCTGCGGGATGGTCGCCCTCGTCATCGACGTCGCCTGGTACTGGTCGTCCTCGTTGCGCGTCCAGCGCGCGGCCGACGCGGCGGCCCTCGCCGGCGTCGTCTGGCTGCCCGGCAATCCGACCACCGCTTACTCCGTCGCGAACGCCGAGGCGACGAAGAACGGCTTCACGAACGGGACCGCCGGGACGAACATCACGACCCTCAAGGACCCGTCGAACGACCGCCGCCTGAACGTCACGATCAGCACCCCGGTCAGCACCTTCTTCATGCGCGTGTTCGGCATCACCTCGATTCCGGCCGTCCGGTCGGCCAAGGCGGAGTTCGTCCTGCCCGTCGCGATGGGCAGCCCGGAGAACTACTACGGAGTCGGGTTCTACGAGGGCCTGACCGGCGGCGCGGGCCAGACCTACGGTCCGAACCTGCCGACGTCGAACCTGACGAGCGGCTCGTTCGCCCAGTGGGCCAACAAGTCGAACGCGTACACGAGCAACAACCAGTACGCGACCGGGACCGTCGGCCAGGGAACGGCCGGCCAGACCCAGGCGTACGGCACGTTCGGCCTGAGCGTGCCCGGGACGAACACGATCAGCGGTATCGAGATCCGCGTCGAGGCAAAGTCGAGCGACCCCGCCGGCTGCAAGCTGGCGGTCGAGCTCTCGAAGGACAACGGCACGACGTGGACCGCGACCAACAAGATGATCGACCTCACGGGGAGCGACCCCGCGTCGCCGTGGCCGCTCGTCGGCGGAACGAGCGATCTGTGGGGGACGACCTGGACGCCCGCGGACTTCGCCGATGGCAAGCTCCTCGTCCGTCTTCGGGCGTTCGACCCCGAGGCCACCGACGACGCGACCAACTCGAACGCCGCCGCGTGCAGCAATACCGCATTGGTCTCGACCGACGCGCTGAACGTCACGGTCTACACGAAGACCGCCCGCGTGAACACCCGCCTCAACGTCAACGATCCGCTGTCGGGCACGCCCCTGACGCCGCAGAACATCTGGGGCGCGACCTTCACGTCCGGTGGCGTCCGCGAGAACGGCGACCGGTTCGACCCGATGTACCTCGGCAACGGCGCGGGCGGCGCCAAGGGCGACCCGAACCCGGACTACGACCCGAACGGCGTCGACTACACCGTCGAGTTCAAGGGCGGCGCCACCGGCGGCCAGGTCCGGCTGTTCGATCCGATGTTCTGTGCCACTGGCAACAACGGCCACGGCGGTTCGTTCGGCGCAGGCGACCACTGGACCGACCACGCCCCGAGCCAGGTCACGGCGCCCGTCGCGGTGACCTACCGGCTCTACGACATGCACGGCACGCCGCTCGACCCGAACGACGACGGAGCACCGCTGGCGACGTTGAACTACAACCCGGGGACCAAGACCATGGGCGACTTCAGCGGCGACTTCGGGACGCCGGCGAACTCGACGGACCCGAACGGCCAGGACTGCTCGACCAACCCGGCCCACAACAACTGGGTCACCCTCGCGTCGGGCCTCGCCCAGGGCATGTACCGAGTGAACGTCAACTCGACGGTCGACGCGTCCAACGCCAGCGTCGGAGCCGAGAACCTCTACTCGATCTACGTCAACGCGACGGGCGGCGTCTCGCGTGTCTACGGCGGCGGCCGGATGGTGGCCTACGCCAACATGGACGCCGCGACGTCGAACTTCTACCTCGCCCAGATCGAGGCGGCCCACGCCGGCAAGACGATGGTCATCCAGCTCTTCGACCCGGGCGAGTCGTCGGGCGACGCCTTCCTCCGGATCAAGAGCCCGGATGGCAACGCCTACAACCTCGTGAACTTCACCTGGGTCTGCGATGACGGCCGGACGGGGTCCGGAACCCAGATCCAGACCTCGGTCGGTGGAGCGGCCCAGTTCAACAACCGGCTCCTGACGATCACGATCCCGCTGCCGTCCACGTACGGCTCGGTCGGGCTCACGCCCCCGGGCGAGACCGAGGCCGGCTGGTGGAAGATCGAGTACCAGATGAACGCCGCCAACGACACGACGACCTGGGGCGTCAGCATCAACGGCAACCCCGTGCACCTGATCATTCCCTGACCTGGGGGTCGGGGCGGGCGCGACAGGTCCCGCTCCGCAGCTCCGGACACGGAGACGGGCCGGCATCCGCGAGGACGCCGGCCCGTCTTTTCGTCGCGTCGCGGGTCTAGGGCGCCTTCGGATCGACGAAGCGGCACCGGTCGCGGATCGGGCAGAGCTCGTGCTTCGGGCTCCGGGCCTGGCAGATCGCCCGGCCGTGGTGGATCAGCAGGACGTGGGTCTCGTACGACCGGTCCGGCGCGTCGGCGAGCAGGGCGAGGAACGCGTCGTGGGCGAGATCCGGCATCGCCTTCGCCGGGAGCAGCCCGATCCGCTTCGCGACGCGCTCGACGTGCCGGTCCACCGGCATGAGCGGCTGGTCGAAGCAGAAGAGCAGCAGCACCGACGCGGTCTTCTTGCCGATCCCCGGGATCGAAGTGAGCCAGGCACGGGCCTCGAGGGCCGGCAGCTCGCCGAGGAACTCCAGCGAGTAGTCGCCGCGCTCCTCGCGGATCTTCCGGAGCGTTGCCTGGATCCGGGGAGCCTTCTGGTTGGCGAGGCCGCCGGGCCGGATGACGTCGACCAGCTGCTCGATCGGCGCCGCCTCGACCGCGGCCCAGTCGGGCGGGGCCCCGTCCGGCAGCCCGTCGCCGCCCCAGCCGACGCCCGGCTCGTGGTGCTCCGCCGCGAGCCCGGACGGCCAGGCCGCCCGGAGGGCGACGAAGGCGGATTCGGCGTTGATGTCGGCCGTGTTCTGGGTGAGGATCGTGAGGATCAGCTCGGACGTCGGGTCGAGGCGTCGCTGCCAGACCTGCGGGCCGTAGATCCCGGACAGGGCGTCGAGGGTGTCCTCGAGCAGCCGGGGCCGGTAGCGGGCGATCCGGCGGGCCCACGCGATCGCGGGATCCGGCTTTGCGCGCTTCCGCTTCTTCGGCCTGGCCTTCGGCTTCGTCGCTGCCTTCGGCTTCGCGGTGGCAGCCGGTCGGGTGGGGCTCACGAGCGGGATGATGCGCCAAGCCGGCCGCCGACGGAGACGAGCCGGGCCAGCCGCTCGCCGCATCGGATCAGCGGGTCGGTCCCGGCGGCCATCGCGTCCTCGACGGAATGGGGTCGTTCCGCGACCGAGACCGTCACGGCTCCGACGGCCGCGAGAGCCTCGATCCCCTCGGGCTCGACGCCGCCGCCGACCGCGATGCACGGAACTCCCGCCGCCTGGGCCCGGCGGGCGACGCCGAGCGCGGTCTTGCCGAAGGCGGTCTGGGCGTCGACCCGGCCCTCGCCGGTGATCACCAGGTCCGCGTGGGCCAGCTTGTCGGCGAAGCCGGTCGCCGCCATGACGAGCTCCACGCCGGGCTCGAGGGCGAAGCTCCGGAAGCGATCGGCGAGCGCGAGCAGCCCGAACCCGGTTCCGCCGGCGGCACCGGCGCCGGGGGTGTCCCGCTCGCGGCGGCCGGTTGCCCGCTCGAGGCGGTCGGCCCAGCTCGCGAGGCGCTCGTCCAGCTCCCGGACCTGGGCTGCCGTCGCGCCCTTCTGGGGCCCATAGGTCGCAGCCGCCCCACGAGGTCCGAGGAGCGGGTTCGTGACGTCGCAGGCGATCTCGAGATCGACCTCGGCGAGACGCGGATCGAGACCGCTCAGGTCGACCTCCGTGCCGTCGTCGCGTGCCCCGAGCGCCTCGAGGATCCCGCGACCACCGTCGGTCGTGGCGCTGCCGCCGATCCCGAGGATGATCCGCCGAACCCCGCCGCCGAGCGCCTGTTCGAGCAGCTCGCCGGTGCCGCGGGTCGTCGCCCGGACGGGATCGCGCTCGATCCGGCAGGACCCGCGACAGTCCCGATGCCTCGGCCATCTCGACGAACGCACGTTGCCCGTCCTCCGAACGAAGCCAGCCCGCGTTGACCGCGAGCCCGAGCGGCCCGGTCACGGTGGCCTGGATCCAGTCCCAGCCGCCCGCGAACGCCACCGCATGGATGGACCCCTCGCCGCCGTCACCGAGCGGGGCATGCTCCCGATCGTCGTTCGGGCGCGCCCGGGACCAGCCGTCGGCCAGCGCCCGCGCGACCTGGACCGAGGTCAGCGAGCCCTTGAAGGAGTCCGGCGCGAAGAGGACGGTCCGGTCCGTCATGCGCGCAGGTCCTTGTAGAAGTACGTGGTGTCGGAGAGGTCGCCGGCCGCCGTCAGGGCGTGGTCGGGAACCTCGCCGAAGCAGATCCAGCCGAGCCGGCGGTACAGCCGGTCCGCGTCGGAGCCGGTCGTCGTGTCGAGAAGGAGGAGCCAGCGACCCTCGGACCGGGCGAGGTCCTCCACCGCCGCCATCAGCCCGGCACCGATCCCGTGGCGGCGAGCGCGGCGAAGAACCAGGACCTTCGCGACCTCGGCGCGGTGGGGCGAATTCGGGTGACGCGACGGGACGAGCAGGACGCAGCCGACGACCGCGCGGTCAAGCCGGGCCACGATCGGTCGCAACGCGCCCGACACGACCTCGTCGGCTCGACCCAGCCAGTACCCGGTGCCGTCGTCGGCCGTGAACGGCCGCACGAAGTTGACCGACGCGCCGGAATCGACGGCATCGGCGAGGAGCACCCCGAGCTCCGTCGAGATCGCCCGGAACGCATCGCCGTCGACGACCTCGTACGTGACCGAGCCCGTCGTCGGGCCGGTCGTCACCGTCCGACGGGTTCGAGCGTCTCGGCGCCCAGGCCGAGGCCGCCGTGGCCGCCCGCGCCGTTCGACCCGTCCGAGCCGCGGCGCCGCTCGAGGTACTCCGGGATCCGGATCATCGGTGGCCGTTCCTGGTCGGCGAGCTCGATGACTTCGAGCGACAGCCGGCCTCGCCCGGACCGTGGGAGCTTCATGGTCGAGCCGAGCTCGGCGAACAGGCGGGCCTTCCGGCGCTCCTCGAGCCGCTTCATCACCGCCTGGATGATGACGAACGACATCCGTGACAGGCCCTCGAGCTCCTGGTTGCGATGGACGCGCCGCTCCAGGTCGACCTGGCCGAGGCCTTCGATCCCGACCCGCTCCGTCGCGTCGATCAGGTGGCCGATCTCGACGGCATAGCCCGTGAAGAACGGGATCGTCTCGAGGAGCGCTCGACGCCCGGCGTATTCGCCCGACAGGGGCTGGATCATCCCCGACAGCTCCGGGAAGAACAGGTTGATCAACGGCCGCGCGACGAGCTCCGTGACCCGGCCGCCGCCGCCCTCCTTCAGCACGCCGCCCTCGACGATCGGCCGCTGGTAGTAGCCCTTGACGTACTGCAGCCGTGGCTCGTGGAGGAGCGGTCCGAGCGTCCCGTAGACCATCCGCGGATGCCAGTTCCGGACGTCCGTGTCCGCCCAGACGACGATGTCGCCGCTCGTCTCGTGGAGGGACTTCCAGAGGGCCTCGCCCTTGCCCCGGAACGACCCGTAGCGGGTCAGGACGTCGGGATGCTGGACCACCCGCGCACCCTCTGCCTCGGCGATCTCGCGGGTCCGATCGGTCGACGCGGAGTCGATCACGAGGATCTCGTCGATCAGCGGGACGCGACCCATCATCTCGCGCATCGCCCGTCGGACGATCGGCCCGACCGTCTCCTCCTCGTTGAGCGTCGGCAGGACGAGCGAGACCGTGACGCCCTGCTTCTCCTTCAGCTGGACGAGGCGACGGAGGTCGGCGAATTCGGCGTGGTGGAAGTTCGACTCGCCGAACCAGCGCTCGACGCGGATCGGGACGGCGCGGGCCTCCTCGGCGGCGCGGTCGGCGGCGGCGAGGGTCTCGGCACGCGAGGCCAGCTGCTCGAACGTGGCCCGGCCGATCACTTCGCGCGTCTTCACGACGACGACCGTCGGCTTGGCCCGCGTCGCGATCGCCTCCGGCAGGGCGCCGAACAGGTACGACTCGCCGTCCGACCCGACCGGCTGGGCCGACGCGCCCATGACGACCAGGTCGGCCCGTTCTGCTTCGCGGAGGATCGCGTTGCGGACGTTGGCGGCCTCGCGGACGACGCCCTCGCCGCGGCCCTTCAGGTGCTGTCGGATGAACTGGGCGAGCGCGTGCTCTGCCTGGGCCCGGACCGCGATCGTGATCCCGGGCGGCACGAAATGGAGGACGCTCACCGTCGCTCCGGTCCGGACCGCGATCGCGTTCGCGTAGCGGACGGCCAGCTCGGCGTGGGGTCCGCCCCGGACCGGGACGACGATCCGCCGAATCTCCTTGCTGCCACGCTGCTTGACGACCGCGATGTCGGCCGGCGCGTCGCGGACGACCTCGTCGATCGTCGGCGAGATGACGGAGCCGCCTTCCCGTCCGGCCGGCGCCTTGCCGCCCCAGCCGAAGATGATCAGGTCGGCCTCTTGCTCGGCGGACGCCTCGATGATCCCCTCGGCGGCATGCCGCCCGATCCGGACGATCGGGTGGATCGCGGTCCCGTCGGGGGCGAAGTCGAGGACCCGCTGGAGCAGCCGCCTGGCGTGCCGTGCGCGCGTCGCGCCCTCGCTCAGGGGCATGCCCTCCGGGACCTCCACGATCCCGAGCGCAGTCAGCTCGCCGGCGCGCGGGTCGAGGAGCGCGGCGCCGAGGCGGATGAGCTCTTCGGCCGTGGCCGGGTTGGCGACCGGGATCAGGATCCGGGCAGGCAGCGGGCCGCGGGCGGCGGCGTTCATCGGGTCGTCCCCGCGCCCGCCGGTGCGGCCGTCGAGACGCCGTCAGTGCCGTTTCCGGACGTCAGCCCCGCCTCCCAGCGCTGGACGAGGTACGGCTTCAGGAGCTCGAACTCGCGCGCCTGGCGTTCCACCCGGTCCTCGGCCTGCTCGGTCGTCTGGTGGCGGTTCTCGATCACGAAGCTCCCGACCCGGCCGAAGTAGACCGGGACGAGGGCGGCGACCAGCTGCTCGATCGGTGGCTTGGTCGACCGCGCCGCGACGACGAGGTCGTAGATCAGACGGGCCCAGAGGTCGTCCGGGAAGTGGAAGGCCGCGAGCGCCTCGGCCATCTCGAGGGTCGTGGCCGACGTCGACATTCCGTCGCCGGCGATCCCGAGCCGCGTCCGGGCCGCGTCGACGAGCTTGCCCGCCTCGGCGGCGAGGACGAGGACCGTCTCGGCGTTCTCCTTGGCGAACATCCCGCGCCACGTGTCGGCGAGGGTCAGCGACCCGGCGTGGAGCTCGGTCAGCAGCCGGAGCGTGTTCACCTCGAGCGGTGGCGGATCGATGATCCGCTCGAAGCCGTAGGCCGGGACGTCATGGCTGCCGTGGATCTCCAGCCAGTTCTCGGGGTGGGTCGCGGCGAGGCGGAGGATCGTCCCGACGACCTGGCGGAACATCGGGCCGAGATCGGCGCCTGGGTCCTTGGGGTCGTGGACCTTCGCCCCGAGCCGGGCCTGGCACACGGCGAACCCGCCGGTCAGCGCCGACGTCGTCATCCAGATGTCGATCCCGAACCGGCTGATGTCCTCGGTCCAGTCGTCGAGCTCGAGATAGTGCTTGACGAGATCGCCGCTGACGCCGAAGTCGCCGCCGATCGGCTGGCGGATCCGGTTGCCGTAGAGGGCCCGGGTCAACGGGTAGGTGACCGTGTTCGTGATCGTCCCGTCGTACTTGTAGCGGGCGTACAGCGGCGCAACGTAGTCGTAGCCGCCTTTGAGGATCGGGCCCGCGAGCAGCTCGATCCACTCGGGGATGATCGAGCGCAGGTCGCTGTCGACCACGACGAGGGCCTGGACCTCGAGGGCCGCGGCGATCTCGAAGATCGTCCGGAGCGCGGCGCCCTTGCCGCCGACGCCGTCGATCTCCGGGTAGGTCAGGCTGACCCGCGACAGCTTGTTCGTCGGCCGGACGAGCAGGATCTGCTCGACGTAGTCCGGCGGCTCGGTCTCGACGACGACCCGGCCGGTCCCGTCGGGCGAGCCGGCGTCGCTGTTCACGAGGACCGGGCGGAGATCCGGGAAGTACTGGACCAGGCCGGCCTGCGCCGCGCGGACGACGTAGCCGATGGTCGCGGCGTTCTTGAACGAGGGAATGCCGACCATGATGTCGGCATGCCCCAGCCTCGCGATCTCATCGCGAATCGCGGGGGTCAGTCCTCTGGTGGGCACAGGTTGACCCTACCACCGGCCGGCCGGCGACGTCCGACGCGGGCCCGGAATCCGATCTCGATTCCGTTCGTCCGCCGGCGACAGCCGGCGCTATCGCCTCGGAATCTCGGCGATGGCCCAGTCGTGGTTCTTGGCGCCGGGGACGTAACGGCTGTTGGCGCCCTTGAAGGCGAGCCGGTTGAAGCCGACGATGCGCCAGCCGCCCAGCCACGGGTCGATCGGCGGCTTCACGAACACGCCGACGCGCACGAGGTTCGATTCCGCGAGGACGGACTCGAGAAGTCGCCGTCGCTCGAGGAGCGGCACGTCGCAGATCGACTCGTCGTCGAGCCAGAGGAGGTCGACGGCCACCAGCGCGACGGGAATGGAGGCGTTGTCCGAGGTCCGCATTCGCACCTCGTCGACGCGGTTGGCCAGGCGATCCTTCCGCTCGCCCCGCTCACCGACGACGAACGCGGTCATCGAGTTGCTCGCCTTCGGCATCGCCAGCTGCTCGCGCGCGGCGATATCGGCCGGGCCCTGAAGCGGCTCGGGGCTGAGAGCGGCCTCCAGCAGCAGCGTCGATGGGCCGGCGGCCGCGACGAGGTGCTCCCGGATGTCGTCGTGCCCATCCACGGCGTCGCCGTCCGCGTCAGTGAGCCGGACCTCGGCTCCCGAGACGTACGCGAGGACCCGCGGCCCCGTCCAGAGCGGCTCGACGATCGGGTTGTCGATCGACGCTGCGCGTCGGTCGCCGAACAGCTGCGGGCGCCAGGTCGAGGCGGCGGCGATGGCGTCGCTGGCGAGCATGTCCGCGATTCTACGCGGCATCGACGCGGGCGCCATCGACCGATTCGCGCGCCGCGGGGCGCCAACGCGGGAAACGCCGTGGCTATGATCCGGCCGTGACCGCGACGGACCTGCCCGTCGACGCGAATCGGGGTGCCGGCGGCGGTACCCGGGTCGGTCGTGCGCTCGGTGCCCTGACCCCGACGGGTCGAGCGTCCGTCCCGATCAGCTGGGCCCTGTACGACTTCGCGAACACGATCTTCAGCTACGCGGTCGTGTCATACGCGATCGGCCCGTGGGCCGTGGATCGGCTCGGGGCGGCGGACGGCCAGTTCTGGGTGCTGACCGCGGGCGCGATCAGCGTCCTCCTGAACGCGGCCGTCTCGCCAATTCTCGGGGCGCTGAGCGACCGGACCGGAGGCCGGCTTCGGTACCTCCTGTTCTTCACGACGATCACGGTGCTCGGCAGCGCGGCGATCGGGCTCACCGATGAGGCCGCCATCGGGCTGACCCTGTTCGCGTTCGCGAACTTCGCCTACCAGGCGGCCCTGATCTACTACGACGCGACCCTGCCCGTGGTCGCCCGGCGGGAGGCGCGCGGTCGCGTGTCGGGCATCGGCGTCGCCGTCGGCTACCTCGGCACGATCGTGATGGCGCTGCTGATCCTCATCCTCGACTCCGGTGCGAGTCCGCTCACGTTCTTCGTCGCCGCCGGGCTGTTCGCCCTGTTCTCCATCCCGATCTTCGCGATCGTCCGCGAGCCGCCGATGCCCGACGCCGAGCCGTTCCGGGCGGCAGAGGTCGCGAAGGCGTGGAGCCAGCTGCGCGAGACGATCGGCCACGCGATGGAGGTCCCCGGGCTGGGCCGCTTCCTCCTCGGCCGGTTCTTCTACACCGACCCGGTCAACACCGTGATCGTGATCATGAGCGTCTTCGCGACGCAGGCGATCGGGCTGAGCCTCGCCACGGTGAACATCGTCCTGCTGGTCCTGACCGTCGTCGCGGTGTTCGCGAGCCTCGGCTGGGGCCAGCTGGTCGAGCGGATCGGCCCGAAGCGGACCCTGATCATCGTCCTCGGCACATGGTGCGTGGGGCTGATCGTCGTCGGGTCGGTCCTGAGCCTCCCGACATTCCTGATCGGCGGGGCGTTGCTCGGGGCCGGTCTCGGTGGCGTCTGGACGTCGGACCGCGTCTTCCTGCTCCGCCTCTCACCGCCGGACATGGTCGGCGAGTTCTTCGGCCTCTACGGGATCGCGGGGAAGTTCAGCGCGGTGACCGGACCGCTCCTGTACGGGATCATCGTGTCGACCCTGCTGACCGCGGGCTGGGGCTCGGCCGCCTACCAGGTCGGGATCTTCAGCTTCCTGATCCTGCTGCTCATCGGCGTCTGGCTCCTCCGGGGCGTGGCGGAGCCGCCGGCCGACCACTGGGACCACCTCGCCGACGAGCTGGCCGGCCCACCGCCGGATCGCCTTGCGCCGGCGACGGCGCCGGTCGAGCGCTGATGTCCGACAACCGACGACCTCCCGGCGTCTGGCTCGATCGCTTCATGCGCGCGGTCCTGCCACTCGGCGTCGTGTACGCCGTTCTGGTTGCGATCGAGGTCTACGCGAGGGCGACCGGCACGGAAGCGGTCTCCGGTGCGACCGTGATCACGATGATCGTCCACGTGTCGACCGCGGTCGTCCTGATCTGGACCGGGATCCTCTGGCGTCGCCGGCGCGAGGGTCGCGCCGGCTAGGCCGAGGCGAGCCGGAGCCCCGTCGCGGTGTCCAGATTCCGCCGGCGCCATTCCCACGCGGACGCGATCATCGTCTCGAGCGACGGCCGGGCGGCCGTCCAGCCGAGCTCGCTCGCCGCCTTCCCCACCGCAGCGACGAGGACCGGCGGGTCACCGGGCCGGCGTGGGCCATCCGTTGTCGGGATCGCCCGGCCGACGACCGCCTCGCAGACGGCGGCGACCTCCCGGACGCTGAACCCGTGGCCGATTCCGAGGTTGATCGCGGTCCACGGCGGCGCGTCGGGAGCAGCAGCACCGGTCGCCTCGAGTGCCAGCAGGTGCGCGTCGGCGAGGTCGGCCACGTGGATGTAGTCGCGGATGCACGTCCCGTCGGGCGTCGGATAGTCGACGCCGAACAGGGTGATCGGTGCGCCGGTCTCGGCGGCTCGGAGGATGGTCGGGATCAGGTGGGTCTCCGGGTCATGGAGCTCGCCGCTGCGCTCGGTGGCGCCGGCGACGTTGAAGTAGCGGAGGGCCACGCTTCGCAGGCCGTAGGCCTCGCCGTAGAACCGGAGCGCGCCCTCGAACCCGCGCTTCGTCTCGCCGTACGGATTGATCGGGGCGAGGGCCGCCGTCTCCGGGATCGGCGTGGTCGCGGGAGCGCCGTACGTCGCGGCCGTCGAGCTGAAGACGATCCGGTCGACACCGGCGGTCCGGGCGGCGTCGAGCAGGGCCAGCCCGCCGACGACGTTCTCGCGGTAGTAACGGGCGGGGTCCCGGACCGACTCGCCCACGAGCGAACGAGCCCCGCAGTGGAGGATCGCGTCGACCCGGGCTCGCTCGAGCAGGCGACCGATGGTCTCGGGGTCGCCGTAGCTGCCCACCTCGAGTGACGCGACCTCCGGAACTGCCTCGCGGTGGCCGGTCGACAGGTCGTCGATGACGACGACCTCGTGGCCCGCCTCGAGCAGCCGCTCGACCGACACCGAGCCGACGTAGCCGGCTCCGCCGGTCACCAGGACGCGCATCCGGACCTCCCCAGGCTGTCGCTCGACCGGACCATCATCGGCGACGACGGAACAGGCGGTCGACGAGGCCGGTTCGTTCGGTGGCGTCCGACACTCCGGTTCGCGCACCGGTGGCCGGGGTGGCGGTCGCGGCCGGAGCGGCCGGCGTCGCGGGGTGGGCGGACTCGGCGTCGACGACCGGAAGGGTCTCGCCGCGGCCCTGCAGCACCTCGGCCATCCGCATCACGAGATGGCTCGCCATCGGGTTGTCGGGATCCATGGCCAGGGCCCGGCGTGCCTCGAGGTAGGTCGTCCGCTCGTCGCCCCGTTCGAGCGCCACCCGGGCGAGGCCGACGACGGCGATCGAGTTCTTCGGGTCGGCGGTTGCCACCTGCCGGTAGAGGCGCTCGGCCTGGTCCAGGAGCCCGACAGCCATCGCCCGCTCGGCCTCGAGCATCATCTCGATCACGGCGCCAGCGTGGCCGCTCCCGGATCCCAGTCGTCGGGCAGCACCGACGCCCGTGCCACCCGGCTCGCAACGTCGACGAAGCCACCCGACTCGATCGACTCGAGGATCGACACCATGACATCGAGCACATGGAAGGCGAGCGCGCCGTCGGCGCGGTGGGGCCGATTTTCGCGGATCGCCCGGGCCATGTCGAGCACGCCCGTCCCCCGGCCGGACCGTTGCCGGGTGGCGGCAACGACATCGGCCGAGCCGGCCCCGCGTCGCCGCACCCGAACCTCGCCGTCGAACTCGTTGGGGTCGGGGAGGATCAGGGTCGCGTCGCTCCCGGTGATCTCGAGCAGGATCCGCGGGAGCGCCGAGTCGAACGAGAAGATCGCCTGGGCCGACGGGCCGGCCTCGAACTCGAGCAGCGCGCCGACGTGGCTCGGGGCCGTCACGTCGAACGTCTCGCCCTTGCGCGGTCCCGCCCCGATCGTGCGCGTCGGTCGAGCCGTGGACGCGAGGCCGCCCACCCGGGCGACCGCTCCGAACGCCTGGACGAGTGCCGTCAGGTAGTACGGCCCGAGATCGAACAGCGGTCCGGCGCCCTGCTGGAACAGGAACGCGGGGTTCGGATGCCAGGCGTCCGGACCCGGCGACTGGAGGATCGCGAGCGCGGTCATCGGGCGTCCGATCGTGCCGTCGTCGATCGCCCGCCGCGCGGCCTGGAGCCCATCGCCCAGGAACGTGTCCGGGGCGCCGCCCAGTCGCAACCCGGCGTCCGACGCGAGATCGAGCAGCCGTCGCGCGCTCGATCGATCGAGGGCGAGGGGCTTCTCGTTCCAGACGTGGCGGCCTGCCGCCAGGGCTTGCTCCGCGACAACGGCATGGGCGGCCGGGATCGTCAGGTTGACGACGATCTCGACGTCCGGGTGGCCCAGCACGGTCGCCGGCGTGCCGCCGGCGGCGATCCCGTGTTCCGCCGCCTTCGCCCGGGCCACCTCCGGCACCAGGTCGCCGATGGCGAGCACGGTCGTATCGGGGAACGCGGCGAGGTTCTCGACGTACTCCGAGCTGATGTTTCCCGCCCCGATGATGCCGATCCCGACGGGTCCGCGCCGCCCGTCGTCAGGCACCGACGAGCCCCAGCACGAAGCGGCGGCTCTCGCGCACGGCGTCGAAGAGGTCGCCCGCGGTGTCGTCCAGCTCGACGACCCGCAACGCCTCGGGTGCGGCCTCGAGGATCTCGCGGATCGGAAGCACGCCGGTCCCAGCCGCCACCTGGCGGCTCGTGTCGAGCGATCCATCCCCGTCCTTGACGTGGATCGCCTCCACCCGCGGTCCGAGTCGCCGCAGAAGCGCCGGGACGTCTGCGCCGCCGGCGAACGCCCAGTACGTGTCGACCTCGAGCACGACCTCCGGCGCGAGCTCGTCCGCGAGCACCTCGAGCGCGTGACGACCGTCGAACCGCGACTCGAGCTCGAAGTGGTGGTTGTGGTAGCCGACCCGCATCCCGAAGGTGGCCGCCCGCTCACCGACGAGGTTGAGCTCGTCCGCGATCGCCCGGACGTCCGCATCCGTCTGCCACCGCGCCGGATCGAGCCAGGGCTGGATGACCGTCGCGATCCCGAGCTCCCACGCCGCCTCGAAGACCGGATCGGGGTCGCTCGTCAGGATGTCCGCATGGGTCGTCGGGGCGACCAGGCCGTGCGCCTTCAGCGCGGGCCGGAGACGGGCCGCGTGGTCGAGGAGCTCGAACGGCTCGACGAGCCGAAAGCCCATCCCCGCCAGCGCCGCGAGCGTTCCGTCGATGTCAGCGGCCAGCGCCGCGCGGACCGTGTAGAGCTGGACAGACAGGTCGGTCGGGTCGGCCATGCGTCCTCCAGGGCGGTCGCGGGACGGCGGTGGGCACCGGGGTCGGGGGCGAGCGCCCGCTCATTCTCGCGGATCGGGGCCCCGGTCCGGCGGAGCCGCCTGCCTCAGGTCGCGGGCAAGGGCCAGCAGTCGCGTTCGGTCGTTCAAGGTCGGGTCGTCGAGCACCCGCTCGAAGAGCTCGTCGAGAATCCGGCCGACCTCCGGCCCTTCGGTCATGCCCAACTCGTCGATCAGGTCGGTGCCGTCGATCGCGAGCCCGGTCCGGTCGAGGAGCGGGCCTCGGGCAATCTCGGCTGCGACTCGCTCCCGGAGCACCCCGAGGTCGTCCGCATCCGGAGGAACGCCGCTGCCGACATTGTCCGCCTCGCGCAGCGCGAACAGGTCGTCCATCGCGCCCGGGCCGATCTTGCCGAGGAACCGTCGGACCGCGCTGTCGCCCCAGTTCGGCTCGTAGCGGAACATGTGCTGGCGGACGAGGTGGACAACCCGGTCCGATGTGGCCCGCGGCAGGTGGAGGCGGTCGAGCAGGGCAGTGGCGATCTCCGCCCCGGCGACCTCGTGGCGGTAGAAATGGCCGTCGGCTGCCGTTGCGGGCTTGCCGATGTCATGGAGGAGCGCCGCGAGCCGGAGGTCCGGCCGGTTCGGCGCGGCATCCACGGTCCGCAGGGTGTGGTCCCAGAGGTCCTCGCCGGGGATCTTGTTCTGGGCGATCCCGCGCTGGGCGGCGAGCTCCGGCGAGATCGCCATCAACACGCCCGTATCGGCGAGCAGTCGGAGGCCGACGGACGGGCGGTCGGCCGCGAGGATCCGCGTGAGCTCGGCCGCGATCCGCTCCCCGGAGAGGTGGGCGACGAGCGGCGCCGTGGCACGGATCGCCGCGAGGGTCGCGGGCTCGATCGTGAACCCGAGGGTCGTCGCGAAGCGGATCGCCCGGACGATCCGGAGCGCGTCCTCCTCGAACCGCTCGATCGGCTCGCCGACGGCCCGGATCAGGCGGGCTTCGAGGTCTGCGATGCCGCCGTGGAGGTCGACGAGATGGGGCGCATCCGCCGCGAAGCCGCTGCCCCAGGCGAGGGCGTTGACGGTGAAGTCACGCCGGCCCAGGTCGGCCTCGATCGACCCGGTGAACTCGACCCGGTGCGGCCGACGGAAGTCGGCGTAGTCGTGGTCGCTCCGGAAGGTCGTGACCTCGTAATCACTGCCGCCCCGACGGACCGCGACGGTCCCGAACCGGTTCTCGTATACAGCGCCGAACAGGGCGGCGGTTTCGTCGGGCAGGGCCGACGTCGCGAGGTCCCAGTCGACCGCGGTGCGGCCGATCAGCGCGTCGCGCAGGCCGCCGCCGACGGCGAACGCGGCGTGACCAGCGGACCAGAGCGCAGCCAGCAGCTCACGGACGGGGCCGGGGATGGCCTCCGGGAAGATCGCCGCGTCGACCCGGACGCCGTCGCTCAGTTGCGCCCCAGGAACAGGTACGTCCGCCAGGCCTCGTTGCGCTCGTCGGCGAGATACGGGGTGAACATCGAGTACACGTCGCTGCGCGGCTCGAACGGCGGCCGATGGAGCCGGAACCGGGCCTCCTCGACCGTCTTGCCGCCCTTGCGGTGGTTGCACGCCTTGCAGGCGGTCACGAGGTTCTCCCACGTGTGTCCGCCGCCGCGATGGCGCGGGACGATGTGGTCGAGCGTCAAGTCGTGGCTCTGCCGCCCGCAGTACTGGCAGGTGTGGCGGTCGCGGGCGAAGATCTCGCGCCGGCTCAGCTTGACGCGCGGACGCGGCCGCTTGACGTGGTACTGGAGCCGGATCACGGACGGGGCGTGGTACTCCGTCCGAGGCGTGCGGATGACCTGGTGGTCGTACTCGATGATCTCGGCCTTCTCGCCGAACACGAGGCGGAACGCCCGCGGCAGGTTGCAGACGTTCAGGGGCTCGTAGTTCTGGTTCAGGACGAGCACGACACCGTTCATCTCGTCGCGCACGATACCAAGAACGGCCGATCGTGCTGCTGCCGCTCAGGCGCGGCCCGTCGCCGCTCCGGTCGCGGGGTCCCAGCCGCCGGCCTGGCCGACCTTCGTCGCGAGCGGCCTGCCGAGGGCGTCCGCGATGAACCGGGCCGCGCGAAGGACTCCGCCGAGGTCGGACCCGTGCTCCAGCCCGATCGCGTCGAGCAGGTACACGAGGTCCTCGGTCGCGAGGTTGCCCGCCGCACCGGGAGCGTAGGGGCAACCGCCCGTGCCGCCGGTCGACGCGTCGAAGCAGCGGACGCCCGTCGACAACCCCGCCGCGACGTTGGCGAGTGCCGTCCCGCGCGTGTCGTGGAAGTGGAACGCGATCCGCTCGAGCGGGATGCCGGCGTCGGTAGCCCGCGCCACGATCTCGCGGACCTGCGGCGGGACACCGACCCCGATCGTGTCGCCGAAGCAGACCTCGTCGAGCCCGAGGGCGAGGAGGCGGACTGCGACGTCCACGGCCTGCGCGGCCGTCACCGCCCCGGTGTACGGGCAGCCGAACGCCGTCGAGACGTAGCCGCGTCGCCACCAGCCGAGCTCGCCCGCGCGAGCCAGGACGGGCGCGAACGCCGCCAGCGACTCGTCGACCGTCATCCCGATGTTGTGCGTCGTGAACGCGTCGGTCGCGGCGGTGAAGACGGCGATCGCGTCGACGCCGGCCGCCTCGGCCCTCGCGAGGCCTCGGTCGTTCGGGACGAGGACGGGGTAGCGAACGCCCGGCCGGCGCGGGAGCGCCTTCATGAGCGCGTCCGCATCGGCGAGCTGGGGGATCGCAGCCGGGCCCACGAACGAGGTCGCCTCGATCTCGCGGAGGCCGGCGTCGGCGAGGAGCTCCAGGTAGCGGAGCTTCGTCTCGAGGGGGATCGGCTTCGCCTCGTTCTGGAGACCATCGCGCGGCCCGACCTCGTAGATCCGGACGCGATCGGTCACCGGCGGCGGATCAGCCGCGTGGCGGCGTCGCGGATCGATCGACGTCGGCGATCCGGATCTCGATCCGGGCGAGCTCGTCGACGGCGGCCCGGTAGGCCTCGCTGCCGAGAGCCGCGGCGGCCCGACGACCGCGGGCCTCCGCGTGGAGGGCGATCAGCTTGTCGCGATCGGCCGGGAGGCTCTTGTCGATCCGGGCGGGCCGTCCATGGGCAGTTGACGCGTGGTGGTCACCGCCGGCGGATCCGGCCGGGACCTTGTCGCCGGCATTCGCGGGGGCCTTCTGCTTGTCCTTCGCCATCGATCCTCCTGCCCACCAAGCGTAGCGCAGCGAGCCCTCAGCCTTCGATGGTCGCGAGCGTTCGGCCGCGTGCTATCTGGTCGCCGACCCGGACCGTCACCTCGACGACCCGCCCCGCGGAGGACGCCGCCACGACATGCTCCATCTTCATCGCCTCGATCGTGGCGACAGGATCGCCGGCGGCGACCGCGTCGCCGGCCGCCAGGTGGATCGCGAGGACGGAGCCGGGCATCGGAGCGACGACGTCCGCGGCGCCACCGCCCCGCGCGTGCGCGGCGGCCGCTCGGGCGGCGCGATCGACATCGGGTGGTGGGGCGAGTCGGAAGGCGATCGACCGTCCGTCGACGTCGAGATGGACGGCATCCGCATCGCGGACCGACGCGAACGCCGGGTCCGTCGCGGACGAACTCGTGATCGGGACCGTTCGCTCCAGTGTCTCGAGCCCATCGTCGGCGACGAGCCTCGCCACGGGCGGCGCGTTCAACCGCCAGCCGCCGCCGAGCAGACCGGCGGCAGCTCCCCATGCCGAATTGGGGATTCGATCCGCGTCCCGGCCGGACGTCGGCGGCGGCCAGATCGCATCGAGCGTGTCGATCCGGGCGCGGCCGCGGACCACGGCCGGTTGGCGGACGAGCCAGCGCAGGAACCGGAGGTTCGTCGTCAGGCCGAGGATCGTCGTCTCGTCCAGGGCGGCCGTCAGTCGGACCAGCGCGTCGCGGCGATCCGCGCCGTGGGCCACGATCTTCGCGAGCATCGGGTCGAAGCGACCGGTGACCTCGTCGCCGGCCTGGATCCCGGCATCCACGCGGACTCCCTCGCCGGACGGCCAGCGGAGGTCGAGCACACGACCGGTCGCCGGGAGGAACCCGGCCTCCGCGTCCTCGGCGTAGAGGCGGACCTCGATCGCGTGCCCGCGCGGCCGGACGTCCGCCTGCCGGAACCCGAGGGACTCGCCGGCGGCGATCCGGATCTGGTCGGCGACGAGGTCGCGACCCGTCACCAGCTCCGTGACGGGGTGCTCCACCTGCAGCCGGGTGTTCATCTCGAGGAAGAAGACCTCGCCCTCGTCGTCGAGCAGGAACTCGCACGTGCCCGCGCTCTCGTAGCCGACCTCCCGACCCAGGGCGAGGGCGGCCTCGGTGAGCCGCCGGCGCGTGGCGGGTCGGACCGCCGGCGACGGCGTCTCCTCGAGAACCTTCTGATGGCGGCGCTGGAGCGAGCAGTCGCGCTCCCCGAGATGGACGCCGTTGCCGTGCCGATCGAAGAGCAGCTGGACCTCGACATGGCGTGGGCCCTCGACCAGGCGCTCGAGGATCAGACGCTCGTCGCCGAATGCCCCCAGCGCCTCTCGCCGGGCTGCCGCGAGCGCCGCGCGGAGGTCGGAGCCGGACCTCACGGTCCGCATGCCCTTGCCGCCGCCGCCCGCCGCGGGCTTGACGAGGATCGGGAAGCCGATCCGCCTGGCGGCGCGACCGAGCGCGGCGTCGTCCTGGGCCTCGCCGTCATGACCGGGCACGACCGGGATGCCAAGCCGCGTCGCCAGGTGCCGGGCAGCCGCCTTGTCGCCCATCGCCCGGATCGCGGCCGGCGGCGGGCCGATCCACCGCATGCCGGCCGCCAGGACGGCCTCCGCGAAGTCGGGGTTCTCGGCGAGGAAGCCGAAGCCCGGGTGCACCGCATCGGCCCCGGCGGCGCGTGCCGCGGCGACCACGGCGTCGACGTCGAGGAGGTCGAGGGCGTCCGGCCCGTCGGTGGGCGGGGCGATCGCGACGATCCCGAGGGTCTCGCAGGTCCGCCGGATTCTCGTCGCGATCTCGCCCCGGTTGGCGATGAACAGGCGGCCGATCGCGATCGTCGCGGCGCCTGCCGGGGAGGTCGGCTCGCGAGCGAACGCGTCCAACGCGTCAGACGCGACACGCCATCGGCCGCCGACCCGTCGGGCGGGGAGGCGGCCGGCGACGATCCAGCGCTGGACGGAGCGCGTCGTCGCCCCGATCCGCGCGGCCGCCTGGCTGGGACTCAGCTCGTCGGGCATCGGTGACGCGATTGTCGTGTCTGTGCCCGCGTCTCGCAAGCGGGCGGCGATCACAGGGACCAGCCGCTGATCCCCTGCCAGACCAGGATCGCGCCGAACACGACGAACGCGACGGATGCGCCGATCCGGATCGTGCGCTCCGGAAGCCGTGTGCCGAGGAGCCGACCGACGCCGATCGCGATCGCGTCGGCGGCGACCATGCCGGCCGTCGATCCCAGCCACGTTCCAAACGCTTCCTCGTGGGTGGCGAGGGTCACGGTCGCCAGCATCGTCTTGTCGCCCAGCTCGGCCAGGAAGAACGCCGTCCCGACCGTGAGGATCACCGAGCCGGTCGTCTGGCGGCTCGCTCGCGCCTCGTCATCGGGGTTGAGCGTGTCGCCGCGCCAGGTCCACGCCGCGAACGCGAAGAAGGCCAGTCCGGCAACGATCGAGATGACGTTCGTGGGGATCAGCAGCGCCACCGTGGCGCCGAGCGCCACTGACCCGAGGTGGACGATCGCCGTCGCGATCGTGATCGCGATCAGGACGGACATCGCCGGGAAGCGCGTCGCGAACGTCAGGGCCATCAGCTGGCTCTTGTCGCCCAGCTCGGCCACGAAGATCACCGCGAACGACAGGAGGAAGGCGTCCATCAGCCGAACCGCTCGACATGCCCCGCAACGACGAGGGCCCGGTTCACCACCAACCGAGGATCAGGCCGCCCACGAGGACGAACCCGACGACGATCGGAGCGAGCAGCTCCTGGAGGGAGATCCAGAGAAGGGCACGAACCGGAAGGTCGGTGAGCCGGATGCCGCGGCTGGCCTCCGCGAACGTGTGGCGCCACGGACGGCCGTGGATGCTGTCGACCCAGGCCGTCGACCAGGCGAGCGAGAGCAGGTGGTACCGACGGGCTTCCGCCGGCAACGCCTGGATGGCGGCGCGAGCCGGCTCCTGGTCGACGCTGCCCGTTTCCAGACCGTCGATCGCCGCGAGGATCCGGGCCGCGCGTGCCGCGTCCTCCGGCGTATCCCGCGGCGCGGACTCGACCAGGGCTCGCGCCTCGGCGATCCTTCCGGCCATCAGCTCGACCGACGCCCGCGTCATTGGCGAGGCGGTCTCGTCGGATCGAGCGAGCCACCGCTCCGCTCCGGCCGCTGTCCTGGGCAGGCCCGACTGCCTTCGTCGCTGCTCGACGGCCAGCCAGGCCATCCCGCGCCGGATGCGCCAGCCGTCGACGTCGACGATGGACGGCACGGTGACCGCGACGAGGACGATCGCGAGGAAGGCGGCGATCCGGATCCCCACCACGAGGTCCAGGGCGATCGCAACGACGCCTCCGGTCACGAACGCCACGATCACCCAGGGTGTTGGCGGTCCCGCGTCCCGGATCAGGCGTCTGGCCGGAGCCGGGGCCAGACGGCGTCGGATGGCGGTCATCGCCGTCCCGAACCGTCAGGCATCCGGGTCCGGAGCCCACGCCGGCCGGCGCTTCTCGACGAACGCGCGGAAGCCTTCCTGCGCCTCCTCGGATACTCGTTGCCGCGCGATCACGCGGGCGGTGTGCCACTTAGCCGACCCATGCCCGAGGCCCCGCACCTCGCGGACGATCGCCTTGGCGGCCCGGACCGCCGTGGGGCCGGACGCCAGGACGTCGCCTAGGGCGGCGTCGACCGCCGCATCGAGGGCGTCCTCGCCCTCCACGATCTCGTGGACCAGCCCGATCCGTTGGGCCCGGATGGCATCGAAGCGTCGACCGCCGGGGAACAGCGCCCGGGCGTGCGTCTCCCCGATCCGGGCGACGACGAACGGCGAGATCACGGCCGGCAGGATCCCGAGCCGCGTCTCGGTGAAGCCGAACTTCGCGCCCGCCTCCGCGATCACGAGGTCCGCGACCGCGCAGAGACCGGCGCCGCCACCCAGTGCCCCGCCGTGGACCCGAGCGATCACCGGCACCGGGCACGTGTCGATCGTCTCGAGCATGTCGGCCATCGCCATCGCGTCCTGCTCGTTCGCCTCGACATCGAGCTGGATCGCAGCTCGCATCCAGTCGATGTCGGCACCGGCGCAGAACGTCGGTCCGTCACCCGCAAGGACGACCGCCCGGAGCTCGGTCGGACCTTCGCGGGAGAGTGCCGCGAAGGCCTGACGCAGGTCGGCGATCAGGGACGCGTTGAAGGCGTTGTGGACGTCGGCGCGGGTGAGGGTGACGCGGGCGACCGACCCGTTCGGCCCAGTCCGGTCGACGCGCACGAGGTCCGTCACGCGCGGATCGTAGCGGCGGGCTCGGGGCCGTCGTCGGGATTCAGCCGGTACAGCGCGCGGGTCCAGATCCGGTGCAGCCCGAGGGCCTCGAGGTTCGCCGCCGACACCGAGCCGACGTCGGCCGTCGCCATCACCTTCCGGCAGCCGCCATCGGCCGCGCGGCGGATCCGGTCCGCGATCAGGGCTCGCTGGATGCCGCGGCCGCGTGCCCCCGGGAGAACCGTGACGCCGCCGAGCCAGCCCACTCGTCGCCGGGTGAACATCGCCGAGATGGCGACGTCGCGCCCGTCCAGGGCCGCGATGAGCTCGTGCTCGCCCTTCGATGCCGCGAGATGCGGGTTGAGCCGGCGGGTCGCCTCGGCCAGCGGGCCCTCGACCGCGAAGCCTCGGACGAACAGGTCCGCCCATCGATCGACGTCGTCTCGATTCGCCGGGTCAACGGCCCGGATTGCCATGCCGGCTGGCCCCTCGATACCGGCGGCCCGCGACAACGCCTCATCGATGTCGGCGACGTGGACCCCCGTCGTGGATTCGGCCACGGCATCGGGCCACGGCGGTTCGTCGATGCCGGCGATGACCCATCCCGAAGCTCCTGCATCGGCGTACAGCGCGCGGATCTCCGGGAGGACGATCGGGATCTGGCGCATGCCGGCCGCGCGGTTGAAGTCGGGCCCGGGCAAGCTGGGGCTCGCCACGGCCACGAGCTCGCCGCGGTCGATGATCCGGACATCCTCGCCGGCCGCTACCGCGGCGCGCCACAGGGTGAGCCACGCCTCGCCCTCGACCGCATCGAGCAGGTCGAGCTCCCGATGGGCCCCGGCGATCGACTCCTCGAGCGGCGGCAGCACCCGGATCCTGTCGCCTTCGTGGACGACGCCCTGGGTGAGCACCCGCGCGTACATCCGCGAATCGGACGGGTGGAGCAGGATCGAGATCCGGCCGGACTTGCCGGCCGTGAACACACCCTTGATCACGTCGCACGGGTTGGCCGGCGACGACAGCTCGAGAACCACCTCGTCGCCGATCGCCAGTCGCGTCCCGACCGGGAGCAGCGACAGCTCGATCCCGACCGTCGTCAGGTTCTCGCCGACGGCACCCGGCTCGATCCGATGGCCGTCGGCCTGGACTCGCTCGATCGCCTCGAGGGCCAGGAGCGAGACGGCCCGATGCGGTCCGCCGTGGACGTGGTCGTGGTCGTGCCCGTCGCCGTCGAGCCCGAGTCGCCCGATCCGTGCCGCCTCCACGGGGAGCTTCGGCACCCCGCCCGGCGACACGTTGACCTGGACCACACGGCCGCTCGGCGACGCGACGCCGCTCACCGGCGATCGGCCGGCTCGGACGAGACCTGGTGGGAGAGGACGTTCGGCCGTGGCGCGGCGATCGTGTTCGGGGCGACGGTCGGCGTCGCGGCGGCGTTCGGCCCCGGCACGCCGGGTTGCGCGGAAGGATCGGCCGGTCCGGAGGCCACCGGCCCGTTCCGGACCTCCTGCAGCTTCCCGGCGCTCCACAGCACCACCCCGACGACCATCGCGCTGATGCCGACCGGCACCTGCCACGATCCCAGCCACGAGAGGATCAGCAGCTCGCGGCCCAGCAGGCTCGGCAGGAACGCCAGCACGCCGAAGCAGAAGACCGCGATCCCGCCGTTGACGAGCTGGTTCTCACCCTTCATCCGTCGCCTCCCTCGCGGCAGCGCCGCGAGCGCAGTCTACGAGCGCAGTCGGTCGCGGACCACCATCCGAACGAGCTACATCCCGGAGAACGGGCTACATCCGGAAGACGCCGAACCGCGTGTCCGGGATCGGTGCGTGGAGGGCCGCCTCGATCCCGAGCGAGAGCACGTGCCGGGTGTCGAGTGGATCGATGACGCCGTCGTCCCACAGCCGGGCTGTCGCGAAGTACGGCGAACCCTCACGCTCGTAGGTCTCCAGGATCGGCGCCTCGAACGCGTCGCGTGCAGCGTCGTCGGCGAACGGGCCACCGACGGTCGAGAGGACGCGGGCCGCCTGCTGCCCGCCCATCACCGAGATCCGCGAATTCGGCCATGTCCAGAGGAAGCGCGGCCCGTACGCCCGACCCGCCATCGCGTAGTTCCCGGCGCCGAAGCTCCCGCCGACGATGATCGTGAACTTCGGGACCTCGGCGCAGGCGACCGCCGTGACCATCTTCGCGCCGTCCTTCGCGATCCCGCCGGCCTCGTACTCGCGGCCGACCATGAACCCCGTGATGTTCTGGAGGAACACGAGCGGGATCTTCCGCTGGGCGCACAGCTCGATGAAGTGGGCGCCCTTCAGGGCCGATGCGCTGAACAGGATCCCGTCGTTGGCGACGATCCCGACGGGGTAGCCGTCGACGTGGCCGAAGCCGGTCACGAGCGTCTCGCCGTAGCGCGGCTTGAAGTCGTGGAACCGGCTGCCGTCGAGGAGCCGGGCGATGATCTCGCGGACCTCGACGGGCCGTCGCGGATCGGCCGACACGGCGGCGTACAGATCGGCGGCGTCCGCGGACCCGCACGGGTCGACGGCCGGCGGCTCCGGGTCACGACGGTCCCAGGGGGGCGGAGGCGGCGTCCGGTTGAGGTTCGCCACGATCGACCGGCCGAGCGCGATGGCGTGCTCGTCGTCGAGGGCGAGGTGATCGGCGACTCCCGAGATCGATGTGTGGACGTCGCCGCCGCCGAGGTCTTCCGCGCTCACCTCCTCGCCGGTCGCGGCCTTCACGAGCGGCGGTCCGCCGAGGAAGATCGTCCCGGTCCCGCGGACGATCACCGTCTCGTCGCTCATCGCCGGGACGTAGGCGCCACCGGCCGTCGAGCTGCCCATGACGAGGGCGACCTGGGGGAGCCCCGCCGCGGACATCCGGGCCTGGTTGTAGAAGATTCGCCCGAAGTGCTCGCGATCCGGGAACACCTCCGCCTGGAGCGGCAGGAAGGCGCCGCCGCTGTCGACGAGATAGATGCACGGCAGGCGGTTCTCGAGGGCGATCTCCTGCGCCCGGAGGTGCTTCTTCACGGTCATCGGGTAGTAGGTGCCGCCCTTGACCGTCGCGTCGTTGGCGACGATCACGACCGTCGTGCCCTCGACTCGTCCGATGCCGGTGACGATCCCCGCGCTCGTGGCGTCGCCGCCGTACAGGCCGTTCGCGGCGAGCGGGCTGAGCTCGAGGAACGGCGAGCCCGGATCGACGAGGCGGTCGATGCGCTCGCGGACGGGGAGCTTGCCGCGCTCGCGGTGACGGGCGATCGAGCGGTCGTCGCCGCCGGCGCCGCGAGCGGCGACGGCGGCCTGGCGGTCGCGCAGCTCCCCGACGAGCCCCGCCATCGCGTCGTGGTTCGCGCGCGCCTCGGGGCTCGTCGGCTCGAGGCGGCTCTGGAGCACGGGCATGGCGTGATCCTAGCCGCGGGATCCGTGCGGCGCGCCGCGGCGTCGTGGGGCCGCGGAGCGCTCGTGGTCCGGCCGATGGACCAAGCGACTCCCGCGCGAGCCATGACCGCGGCTCACCGGTTCGATGGTCCCGGCCGCGAACCATCGAACGCGCGAAGGGTCGTCAGATCCCGCCCGGGAACCATCCGACGGGCCGGACCGGACTGACCGGAACCTCGAACGTCCGTTGGTCCGCGACGCGGACCCCTGTCATCGGAACCGGGCCGGCCCGGTCCGCGTCAGCGCGTCATGCGCCGCCTGCTCACGCTCGCAACGCCGGTGATCGTCACGGTCGGCCTGGCCGCCTGCTCTTCCGACCGCCTGCAGCCGGCGCTCGCGACGCCGTCGGTCGCCGCCTCGGCTTCACCGACGCCCGACATCTCCATCGGCCCGGCCCCGACGCCGGAGCCGTTCCCCCTCGTCGCGATCGAGATGACCGGCGGCATGTGCGCCGAAGGGCAGTGCACGCGCCTCGTGAACATCGAGGGCGACGGGCGGCTCCACGAGGTGATCCCGACGGACGTGGTCCTCGGCGTCGTGCCCGAGGGGCTCCGCGACGCCCTGCGGATCGAGATCGAACGGGCGGACTTCCGGTCGATCGCGAGCCGACCGTTCACCGGGACCTGCCCGACGGCCTACGACGGCCAGCAGGTCACGTACACGTTCCACGTGTCGACGGGCGACCGCACGATCGACTCGTGCAAGGTCGCGATCGACCCGAACCACCCGCTGTTCCGGGCCCTCGACGCCGCGCTCAAGGCCGCCGGCGGCTGACCGATCGTCAGAGGCGGACCGACGTCGCGAGGCCGATCGTCGTCGAGCACGCGTGGACGCGTGCCGCGAGGCCGATGAGCGACAGGAGGGTCGGCGCGGCGACGAGGATCGCGATCGAGTCGAGGCTCGAGACGATGTCGGCGGTGGAGCCTGCCGAAGCCGCCCCCATCTGCAGGATCAGCGCGACCCCGGCGAGTGCCGAGATCGCCAGAATCGGCCAGAACCGCCCACCGACGAGCGTTATCAGCGCAAGCGTGACCGACGCCCACCACCACCCGACGATCGGCGTCCCGCCGGCGTCGATCGACACGCCCGCCAGCGCCGCCGCGAACACGAAGACCCACCCGGCGACGACCAGCCACAGGACGCCGACGGCGAACCCGAGGAGCTGACGGGTCATCGGAGCACGTCCTTCACGGCCTCGTCCAGGTTCGTCCACCGGAACCGGTAGCCGAGGGCGGGAGCCCGGGTCGGGATCGCGCGAACGCTGCCCAGGACGAGCACCGACACGTCCCCCAGGGCGATACGGATCGGGAGCGCAGGCACCGGCAGCCAGGACCGCCGCCCCAGCGCGCGACCGATCGCCGCGGCGACGTCGGCCTCGTGGACCGGCTCCGGGGAGACGGCGTTGAACGGCCCGCTGGCCCGTCGATCGTCGATCGCCATCCGCATGATCCCGGCGACGTCGTCCACGTGGACCCAGCTCATCCATTGGCGGCCCGACCCGAGCGTTCCGCCGAGATGGAGCCGGAAGGGGAGCACGAGCAGGTGCAGCGCCTTGGCGTCGGGACCGATGACGAAGCCGTTCCTGACGATCGCCACACGGAGCCCGAGCTCCTCGGCCGCACGAGCGGCGGCCTCCCACTCGTGACAAAGGTCGGCGAGAAATCCGGTCGCGCGATCGTCGGCCTCGGTCGCTGGGGTGGCGTCGAGGCCCTGGTAGCCGTCCGAGCCGGACACGTTCACGAGCACCGAAGGCCGCCGATCGGCCGGCAATCGGCGGATCGCCTCGACGAGCGTCGTCGTCGGGCCGAGACGACTCGCCCGGATGGCGCGGCGCCGGCCCGGCGTCCACGGTCGCGGGCCGACCGGCACACCGGTGACGTTGACGACGGCGTCGACCCCCTCGAGCAGTCGGCTGGCCACCTCCGGGTCTCCACCCGTCCACCGGACGAATCGCCCGTGCGTGCGACCTCGACGCCGGGCCCGGTCCGGTTCCCGGCTCAGGACCACCACGTCGTCGCCGCGCGCAACCAGGCTCGACGCAAGATGCTGTCCGATGAAGCCGCTGCCACCGGCGATGGCGATCGTCTGCCTGCGATCGGGCGATTGGGTGGAGCTCATCGGCCGGGACCTTCCGTGCTACCCTGACATAGCAAGTTATGGCACAGGAACTCGCTACCGTCAAGTCGCACGTTTCTGGCGATCGTGACGACGCGGCACGGGACGGCTCGGCGCTCGCGGAGGCGCTCCGGCTCCGGTTCGCCGATGCCTGGGGCGAGATGAGCGCGGCGTGGGGCGTGGCTCCGGCCATCGGGCGCGTCCACGCCTACCTGATGGTCCGCAACGAGGCGCTCACCGAGCGCGAGATCCGTGAGGCCCTCGGCCTTTCGCACCGAGCCGCGAGCCTCGCCCTCACCGATGCGGAGACGTGGGGGATCGTGGAGCGCGTGGCCGAGCCGCGACGGGTCGGCCGGCGTGGACCGGCCGGCACCGCCTACGTCGCGGTCGGTGATCACTGGCAGTGGTTCAGCAGCGTCATCGCCGAGCGGAAGATCCGCGAGGGCGATCCGATCGTCGAGATCATCGCGCGGACGGCGAACGAGGCAGGCCGCCTGTCGGGCGAGCATCCGGACGATCAGGAGCTGTCGGCCCTCCACGACTGGCTCGCCACCTTCAATGCGTTCGTCCGGCTGTTCGACCGCGCCGTCGGCCTGGTCCCGAAGCTGCAGCCACGCGAGCTCGAGCGCGGAATGCGGCTGCTCGGCCAGGTGCCCGACGAGACGGTCCTGCGGCTGGTCCATCTCCTCGGCGGGTTGCCGGACGAGGACGTGCTCGAGCTGATCGATGCGCTCAGCAGGCTATCGCCGACGGCAGCCCGGCGGGCCACGAAGCTGATGTCCGGGGTCGTGCGGACGGTCGCTCGCTAGGGCAATGTGGACGAGAGCGCCAGGAGCTCCTCGACTGCGAGCTCGAACGGTCGAGGCTTCGCTTGGCCCGATTGACCACCGGACCGCGTGATGAGTCCGCTCCGCCGCCGAAGCGGGCCGCAGATCGGGTCATGGCGGAGGCGCGGGAGGTCCGTGCGATAATCGGGAGCGCGCGAGGCGGCTCGGCCGACTCGAACGGGCGAGGACCCCGCGGCAAGCCCGGCCGGCAGACCCGCGCGATCAACCGGAGCACCAACCCGTCATGGCAGTCGAAACCTCCACGTGGGCGACGAAGAAGGGTCTCGCCCAGATGCTCAAGGGCGGCGTCATCATGGACGTCGTCACGCCCGATCAGGCGAAGATCGCCGAGGACGCCGGCGCGGTCGCGGTGATGGCCCTGGAGCGCGTCCCGGCCGACATCCGCGCAGCCGGTGGCGTCGCCCGGATGAGCGACCCGTCGATGATCGAGGGGATCATGAACGCCGTGACGATCCCGGTCATGGCGAAGGCCCGGATCGGCCATTTCGTCGAAGCCCAGGTCCTCGAGGCGCTCGGGGTCGACTACATCGACGAGTCTGAGGTCCTGACCCCGGCCGACGAGACGAACCATATCGACAAGCACGCCTTCAAGGTCCCGTTCGTGTGCGGCTGCCGAAACCTCGGTGAGGCGCTCCGCCGGATCAACGAGGGCGCCGCGATGATGCGGACGAAGGGCGAAGCGGGAACGGGCAACGTCGTCGAGGCGGTCCGCCAGCTCCGGGACGTCCTGGGCGAGATCCGGAGGCTTCAGGGGATGCGCGAGGACGAGCTGTTCGTCGCGGCCAAGGAGCTCCAGGCCCCATACGAGCTCGTGAAGCAGGTCGCGGCCGACGGCAAGCTGCCGGTCGTGAACTTCGTGGCCGGCGGGATCTCGACCCCGGCCGACGCCGCGCTCGTGATGCAGCTGGGTTCGGAGGGCGTCTTCGTCGGCTCGGGGATCTTCAAGAGTGAGGATCCCGCCCGGATGGCGAACGCGATCGTCCAGGCCACGACCCACTTCGACAACGCCGCGATCATCGCCGACGTCTCGAAGGGCCTCGGAGCCCCGATGCGAGGCATCGCGATGGAAGCGATCCCGGAGCAGGAACGCCTCGCGGTCCGCGGCTGGTAAGCGCGGCTTCGAGCCGCGACCAGCGAGCACGATCGTGAAGATCGGGGTTCTGGCGTCCCCGGGCCAATGGCGTCGCGGAGCTTCGCCCTGGACCTCCGAGAGCGAGCTGCGAACCAAAGCTGAGGCTGCCTGCTCATGAGGATCGGCGTCCTCGCTCTCCAAGGGGCCTTCAGGGAACACCTTGAAACGCTCGAGTCGATCGGGGTCGAGGGCGTCCAGGTGCGCCTGCCCGCGGATCTCGAGGGGGTCTCCGGGTTGATCCTGCCGGGCGGCGAGTCCACGACGATGCGGAACCTGATCCAGCGATGGGGCCTCGCCGAGCCGATCAGGGCGCTCGCCGCGACCGGCGCACCGCTCTTCGGGACGTGTGCCGGGATGATCGTCCTCTCGAAGGAGATCGCCGGCGGCGAACCACCGATCCTGCCGCTCCTCGACGTCACGGTCGAGCGGAACGCGTTCGGGCGTCAGCTCGACTCGTTCGAGGCCGATCTCCAGGTCCCGGTCCTCGGCGACCGGCCGGTCCACGCCGTCTTCATCCGCGCCCCCGTGATCGAGTCGGTCGGGCCCGACGTCGACGTCCTCGCCCGGCTCGACGACGGCCGAATCGTCGCCGTCCGGGAGCGGAACGTGATCGCGACCTCGTTCCACCCCGAGCTCGCCGGCGAGACTCGGTTCCACCGTCTCGTGACGACGATGGCCTCCGAGCACGACGACCCCGGTGAAGGTTCCGGCCGCCGGCCTCACCCGACACGCCGGGCGCGGAACGCGACGTGACACCGCGGAGCGTCCGATGACGCAGGCCCGCTCCGCCCGGACGACCGCCAGCGGCAAGGTCCGCGTGGCTCGCCTGACCGATCTCGCCGCCCTCGGCGAGCTCTCGCGGCTCTGCCAGGACGTGACGGCGGCGACGCGATCGCTCGGGCTGCCGGTGAGCGGCAAGCCGATCGGCGTGTTCAGCCTGTTCCGCCTGCCGCTCGGGGCGTTCCAGCCGCACGACCTGATGTACGTGTACGAGGAAGAGGGGCGCCTGTCCGGCCTGATCCGGGTGGAGCGCGACTCGGTTCGCGATGAGTGGACGATCGTGGAGCTCGACGGGATCGGATCCGGCCAGGCCGGCGACATCCGGTTCCGTCTCGTCAACCAGGTCCTCCGTGAGGCGTCGAAGCGGGGCCCGTGGCGGCTCCACGTCGCGTGCGCCGACCGCGACGGCAACGTCGAGCTGTTCATGCAGGCCGGCTTCGCCCGGTACGGCGACGAGCGGATCCTCCATCGCGACGGTGGGCTCGACCTGCCCGAGACCTGGAGCGACGATCGGGCGAAGGAGTGCGGGATTCGACCCGCCGCGCCGCTCGACGCGCTGGCCCTCTCGAGGCTCTACGCCGCCGCGACGCCGCAGCCGGTCCAGCGGCTCGAGGGGATCCGGCTGGCGGACTGGGAGCGGCAGGGTACGAACTGGCGCGTCCCGCGCTCCAGCCTCGCGCCGATCCTCCGCTTCGCCGATGTCGAGGCGTTCGTGCAGGAGACGCCGTCCGGTGGCAAGGACGGGGCGTCGCTCGACGGGTTCGTCCAGATCGGCGTCGCGAAGGAGGACCAGCCGCACTACCTGAAGCTGCTCGCCAGGACCGACGTGGACGTGTCGGCGCTGACGGACTTCGCGCTCGGGATCATCCGGGCCCGGACCGGCAAGGATGCCGGGAGCGAGCACGGGGTGATCGCCCCGGTCCGGACCTACGAGTCGCCGATCGACCGGCGCCTCGAGGATGCCGGCTTCGGTACGATCGCGACCGTGACCCTGTTGATGAAGGACACCCTCGTCCGGGTCGCCGAGCCGGCTCTCGTGCCGGCCGGCGTTCGATGAGCCGCAAGGAGGATCGATTGACCGCTGGCCGGCGACGCGAATCGATCGACGACCTCGATGCCCTTCTGGCCGCCCTGCCGGCCGAGATCGTCGCGGCGGTCCATGCGCTTCCTGATCGGGAGGCGTTGATCGAGGTCGTCCTCGACCTCGGCCGCCGGCCGGAGGCCCGCTTCCCGGATTCGGAGGTCATGCTGCTCGATCGCGAGATCGATGAGACCGACATTGCCCACGTGGTCGAGCACATCGGCAGCTTCGGCGACGACAACCGGGCCGGGATCGAGCGGACGCTCCACCGGATCAGCGCGATCCGGAACCGCGGCGGCAAGATCGTCGGGCTGACGCTCCGGATCGGTCGCGCGGTCTACGGGACGATCGAGATCATCAACGACTTCGTCGAGACCGGGAAGTCGATCCTGATCATGGGCCGGCCCGGGATCGGCAAGACCACGATGCTCCGCGAGGCGGCGCGCGTCCTGGCCGATGACATGGGCAAGCGCGTCGTCGTCGTCGACACCTCGAACGAGATCGCCGGCGACGGCGACATCCCCCACCCGGCGATCGGCAAGGCCCGCCGGATGCAGGTCCGGACGCCGTCGCTGCAGCACGAGGTGATGATCGAGGCGGTGGAGAACCACATGCCCCAGGTCATCGTCATCGACGAGATCGGAACGGAGCTCGAGGCCCAGGCGGCCCGGACGATCGCCGAGCGCGGCGTCCAGCTGATCGGGACCGCCCACGGCAACAACCTCGACAACCTGATGCTGAACCCGACGCTGTCGGACCTGATCGGCGGGATCCAGAGCGTGACCCTCGGCGACGAGGAAGCGCGGCGGCGGCGGACCCAGAAGAGCGTCCTCGAGCGGAAGGCGCCGCCGACGTTCGACGTGATCATCGAGATCCAGGACCGTGAGCGGGTGACGGTCCACAGCGACGTCGCCGAGACGGTCGACTCGCTGCTGCGCGGCGACCCGGTCGCCCCGGAGCTCCGCTGGCGCGACGAGGAAGGCGTTCACCGCTCGCAGGCCCGGCCCCGACCTTCACCGCGCGAGCAGATCGGCGCCGAGCGGTTCGCCGGGCTGGTCGGTTCGGGCCAGCCGTGGCGGATGGAGCCGGGCTGGCGCGGCGAGGGGTCCTACCGGGGCGGCGGCTATCGCGACGCCGGCGGTGGCGCGGCCACGCTGCGGACCGGCTACCGGCCCGGGGCGAGTGGTGGCTGGCGCCAGACGCGCGGCGGCTCGTCGCGGGAGCCCGCGCCGCGAGGCTCGCAGTCGGAGGATGGCCCAGGCGGCCCATCCGGAACGATGCCCGGCGAGCGGTTCGCCGTCCCGCCATCCGGCCGCGGCCCGGCGGACGACGCGCCGTTCGTCAGCGGCGAGATCGCCGACCGAGGTCCGCTGGAGCGCGGCGCCCCGTCGGCCGCCGACGCCCGTGCCCGCGAGGCGCGCGAGCTCGATCGCCAGAAGGCGTGGCGCGACCAGGCCAAGCGGGCGATGACCGCGCTCAAGGCGGAGGAAGGGACCGCGCCGGTCAACGCGGACGACCTCGACACGGACGACGACGGCCCCCTCGGGATCGAGGAGAACGAGCACGGCGAGGGGATCCTCGTTCCCGGCGGCGCCCCGTTGCCGACGCTCCGGATCCTGCCCCAGGGGATCAGCCGGAAGCGCCTCGAGCAGGCGATCCGCGACCTCCAGCTGCCCGTCCGGATCGCCCGCGACGTCGACGAGGCGGATGTGGTCATGACGCTTCGCAACGAGTACAAGCAGAAGACGCCGATGCTCCGCGAGGCGGAGGAGCGGGCCCTGCCGATCTACGTCCTGAAGTCGAATACCGTGCCCCAGATGCAGTCGAGCCTGACCTCGATCTTCTCGCTCGAGATCGATCCCCGCGAGGCGGCGCTGCGGGAGACGGAGGAGGCGATCGGGATGGTCCTGACCGGCTCGGAGCCCGTCGAGCTGTCACCGCAGAACGCCTACATCCGGCGGCTCCAGCACCAGATGGCCGAGCGGGCGAACCTCGTGTCGCGATCTCGCGGCCGGGAGCCGTATCGCCGGGTCCGGCTCTATCCGGACGCGGCGCGATCGGCCTGGCGGTGAGCGACGACGGGGCGGCGCCGACCGATCCCCGCGACCGCCGGCCCGACCTCCACCCGCACAACGTCGTCATCGACTGCGCCGACCACGACGTCGTCGTCCCGTTCTGGGAGTCGGCGCTCGGCTGGTCGTCGCGGCGGATCAACGAGCAGTTCGTCGCCCTCCGTCCGCCCGACGGCAGCGACGTCAGCTTCGCGATCCTGTTCCAGCAGGTCCCGGAGCCGAAGACCGCGAAGAACCGGGCCCACATCGACTTCGACGCGGGCGACATGCCCGCCGAGGTGGATCGCCTGATTGCGCTGGGCGGGTCGATCGTCGCGGAGCACAGTCTCGGCGACTTCCGATGGACGATCGTGGCCGACCCGGAAGGCAACGAGTTCTGTGTGACGATCCGCTGATGGGGGAAGCCCGATGACCCTTGCGACGATGGACCCGGCTCGCGCCTCGCGGCTGCCGCTGCTCGCGAGGATCCTGATCGGCTATGGCGTGGTCGGGCTCATCGGGGCGGTGATCGCGGCCATCCTGCTGATCGTTGCCTTCGGCCGGGTGACGACACTCTCGAACCAGCTCAGCGGCCAGGTCGGCGGCGTATCGGCGGTCCTCGAGAAGACGGCGACCGCCCTCAACGACGCGTCCGCGAGCGCCGCCAGCTTCTCGACGACGCTCGACGCGGTGTCGTCGGCCACGGTCAACGCGGCAACCGACCTCCGCCAGATCGTGCCGCGGCTGCGCGACCTCGAGACCCAGGTGAACGCCGTGACGATCCTCGGGTCGCAGCCCCTGGGCAGGCTTGGAACCCTCTTCGGTCAGATCGCCACCTACCTGACCGACATCGGGGGCGAGCTCGACAATGTCTCGAAGAGCCTCGTCGGGAACCGGTCGGCTCTCGACCGGAACGCCGCCTCCCTGGCCGCGCTCGCGACCCAGGTGCAGACCCTCGCGGACACGCTCGCGGGCGACGAGCTGGGCACCGCGATCGACAGCATCCGCTGGCTGATCCTCGCGCTCCTCGTGATCGCCGCGATCGGGGCGGCGGTTCCCGCCGCCGGGGCGCTGATCACCGGCTGGTGGCTGCGGGGCTGGCTGAACGCGCCCACCGCGCCACCCGCAGCGCCCGCCTCGCCGTTCTGACCCGCGACCCTCGACAGGCCCGCTAGCTAGCGGAGGTCGCGACCGAGGGCCGAGCGGGCGGCCCGGTAGCCGGACATCCCGTGGACGCCGCCGCCGGGTGGCGTGGACGACGAGCACAGGTAGAGCCCCGGCGCACCCGTCCAGTACGGATCCCGGGCGACGGTCGGCCGGAAGACGAGCTGGCGGATGTCCTCGATGCCCGCATTGATGTCGCCACCGACGTAGTTCGCGTCGTGTGCCTCGATCGCTGCCGGACCACGCGTCGAGCGGGCGAGGATCCGGTCTCGGAAGCCCGGCGCGAAGCGCTCGACCTGGGCTTCGATCCGGTCGGTCATGTCGACCGTCGAGCCTGCGGGCACATGGCAGTAGCCCCAGGCGGTGGCCTTGCCGTCCGGGGCACGAGTCGGATCCCAGGCGGCGTACTGGGCGAGCAGGACGAACGGACGATCCGGGTGGCCGCCACGGGCGACCGTTCGCTCCGCGGCCGCGATCTCGGCAAGGGTGCCGCCGAGGTGGACCGTGGCCGCGCGTCGGGGACCCTCGGCCGTCCACGGGATCGGCCCGTCGAGCGCCCAGTCGACCTTGAAGACGCCCGACCCGTAGCGGAAGCGCGCGTACGCCCGCCGGGTCCGCGACAGCAGCCGCTCTCCCGCGATCCGCACTGCTGCGCGGGGCGTGACGTCGAGAAGAGTGACGCGGCTCGGCGGGAGGTCCGAGAGCGCCCGCACCTCGCGATCGGTCTCGATCTCGCCGCCCAGCGCTCCCAGCTCCGCCGCCAATGCGGTCGCGACCGAGGCTGTCCCGCCGCGGACCATCGGCCAGCCTGCCGCGTGGGCGGACAGCCCGAGCACGAGCCCGAACGACGAGGTGAGCGGGCGCGTCAGGTCGAGCATCGAGTGGGCCGACAGGCCCGCAAAGGCGGCGCGAGCCGGATCGCCGTCGAACGCGAGCCGGGCCAGCCGGGTGGCGGGCAGCAGGGCCGGCAGCCCGAACCGGGCGAGCGCGAGCGGGTGGCGCGGCAGATGGACGACCGGGCCGAGGAGCTCGTCCTCGAGCTGGTCGGCGGCGTCGACCAGCGGTCCGAACATCCGGCGCCAGGCGGCGCCGTCCGCCCGTCCGAGCGCCGTCGCGGTCGCCCCGATCGAACGTTCGAGCACGACGGCGCGTCCGCCGTCGAGCGGATGGGCAAGCGGCGCATCGGGATGGACGAGCTCCGCGCCGCGGGCGACGAGATCGACCGATCGGAAGAACGGCGACGCGGCCGTGAGCGGAACGATCGTCGCGCAGACGTCGTGGCGGAACCCTGGGAGCGTCAGCTCCTCGGTCCGCGTCCCGCCGCCGATCGTCGCCGCGGCCTCGAGAACCCGGACGGTTCGGCCGGCGCGGGCCAGGGTGATCGCCGCGGCAAGGCCATTGGGCCCGGCGCCGACCACGACGGCGTCGAGCGGCGTCGCGGTCACGGGTCCCGTCGCCCTTTCAGGCCGGCAGCGTGCCGCGGTCGAACCAGATCCGCTCCCCGGAGAACCGATTCGTGGCCTGGTCCCACGGGAACAGGATCAGCACCTGGAGGGCGACCGGCATGCCGCTCGGCGGCGTCCCGGCCCACCGTCCCTCGTTCGTGCCGGTGAGGGTGGCGACCTCGAACACGCCCTGCGGCCCGACGACGATGTCGCTCAGCCCGAACCGGTTGTCCGGGAACGCGCCGAACAGCTCCGTGTAGAACGCCCGGGCACCGGCGTGGCCCTCCCAGCGCTGGCCGGTCGGGACGATCTCGTAGACGCAGTCCGGCGCGAGGGTCGCGATCAGGCCGTCGATGTCGCGGCGGTCCTCGGCGATCGAGTGGCGAACCCAGAGCCGCTTGATCGCTCGTAGCTCCGCCCGGTCGAAGTCGCGGGCGAGCCTCGCCTGGATCGTCTCCATTCCCGAATCGTGCCTCAGAGCAGCACCAGCGCGCTCGACGATGGTCGTCGCCCGGCCCGCAGCGAGGCCAGGAGGTCTCGCCCGTCGAGCGGAAACCCGGGACGGAGGTCCTCGCGACAGGCCGCGACGACCCGCCGATTGGTCGCTGTCCGGTTGACCAGCAACACGACTCGATCGATTCCGCCGTCCCGCTGCTTCAGGGCGATTCGGCACTCGAGCGCCTGGACGTCGTGGAGCCGGGTCTCGGCTTCGACAGCGACCGGACCGTCACGGAACGTGAGGACGGCGTCCCACGCTCGCTGGTCGCCTGCGGCAGGCAGCGGCACCTCGCGCTGCCAGGGGATGGCGGCCGGAACGATCCGGCGGAACCGCTCCAGCAGGGCGACGTGCGCTGCGTCGCGGAGCGGCTCGCCGCCCGGATAGGCGCGGACGACGAGCTTGAGCCCGACCGCTGCGCAGGCTCGACAGAGCTGCTCGACCGTCAACGCCCGGATGTCGGCCCGTTCGATCCTGCTGAACTGGGCGTGCGACATCCCGACGGATCCGCCGGCAAGACTCTGGCTCACGCCGGCCGCGAGCCGCCCATCCCGGATCTCGGCGCCGATGGCATGCCGGATGCCGTTGGCGATCCGGACGGCCTCTGCCTGCCGGTCGCGACGACTGACCATGCCCCGAGTGTCGCAGGCGAGGCTTCGCCGCTGCTGATCGGGTAGGCCGCCGACAGTGCTGCACGCCTGGCGTTCCCTGCGTCCCACGGGGAACGACGAACCGAACGAACGGCACGCCGCGCGTGCAGCCGGGTTCGTAAGTGGACCGCCTGCTCGCGTGAGGTTCAGCGTGTCGAGTCACGCCCGGCGCACCGAACAGAGGGCTCGCCGAGCGAGCGGGCGAGGTTCCGCCGGGCAATGCCAGGAGCTCGTCTAGTGCTCGGTGGTCCCCGTGAACGTCCAGCCGTCGATCCGCACCGGCGGCACGAGGACGCCGCCGAAGTCGCCGCGGATCGTCCGCCGCACGCTGCCCACCGCCACGGTCCCGGCCAGCGCCGCGAGGTAGCTCTGGGTGAATTGGAGGTTCCGGACCGGTCCGACGATCCGGCCGTCCTCGACGAGGAAGGTCCCGTCGCGGGTCATCCCCGTGACGATGGCGAGCTTCGGATGGACCGGGTTCGTGTAGTGGAACCGGGTGACGAGGAGCCCGCGGTCCATCTCCCCGACCAACGCAGCACGCTCCGTCGATCCAGGGGACATCACCATGTTCAACGGGAACGGCCCGTAGGAGTTCGGCGCCGGCAGCCCGTGGCCCGTCGACGCCCGGCCGGCCCGCGCGGCGGTCTGCTGGTCCCACACGACGTCCCGGCAGACGCCGCGCTCGACGAGGACCACCTTCTGCTTCGCGACGCCCTCGTAGTCGAACGACATCGGCATCGCGCCGGGCTCGGTGGCGTCGTCGACGATCGTGACGAGCTCGCTCCCGATCACCTTCCCGGGCTCGGCGAACGACCGCTCCTCCTGGACCGCGAGGGCGCTGAAGCCCATGAACGCGAGCATCGACAGGAGGTCGGCGACCGCGTACTCCTCGAGGACCACCGACCAGTCCCCCGGATCCACCGAGACCGGATTGGCCGTCGCCCTGGCCTTGTCGGCTGCCTCGCGCCCGACCATGGCCGCGTCGATGCTGCCGACATCGACGCCCGCCTGCTCCGCGTAGCCGGAGCCGCCGTCGGCGGCCATCATCACGGTCAGCAGCTGGGCCATCGTCCGCCGCTGGACAGCCCGGACTCCGTGCGAGTTCGCCACCGCGAGGTGCTCGGCGCTCGTCGAGAACGAGCCGTAGGCGCGAACGTCCGCCGCATCGGCGGCGCCGATCACGGCTCGGACGCCCTCGGCGCGCTCCTCGGGCGTTGCTGCCGCGGTGGACTCGGACCAGCCGGCGGGCAGATCGACCGTCGGCGTCGGGCCGGGCAGGCCGCCCCAATCCTCGAGCTCGGCGGAGTTGCGGGCGATCGCGACGGCGGCATCGGCGACCCGCCGGAGGCCCTCGTCGTCGAGGCGGTTCGACGAGGCGACGCCGACCCGGCGGCCGATCGCGACGCGGAGGTTCAGGCTGCCATTGGTTTCGGCGACGTTCTGGTGAATCTCGCTGTTCGCGAAGCGCGTCAGCTGGGCCGCCTCGACCGACACGAGCCCCTCGGCCTCGGTCGCCCCGGCCTCGGTCGCGAGGGCCACGACCCGATCCGCGACCGCGAGCGGGTCCACCGTCGCCCGGTCGCTCACCATTTGCCGACCCCGACCTGGACGTCGCGGAAGCGGGCCCCGGAGCAGGCATGCCCCACGTGTGCGCCCTGGCCCGGCTCGCCCTTGCCACAGTTCGGAGTCCCGAGCATCACGTAGCTCGACGCGTCGCCGACCGCGTCGCACGACCGCCAGAACTCGTACGTGATCCCGGTGTACGTCGGGTTCTTGAACAGCCGGCCCTTCTTGCCGCCCTTGATCTCGTAGGCGACCTCCGTGGCGAACTGGAAGTTGAGGCGGCGGTCGTCGATCGACCACGACCGGTTGGAGGCGAGGTACAGCCCGTCGTCGGTCTCGGCCACGATCTCGTCGAGGCTCTTCCCGGGCCGCGGCAGGAGGTTGACGTTGGTCATCCGGATGAGCGGGATCCGGTTCCAGCCGTCCGCCCGCATTGCGCCGCCCGACGCACGGCCGATCCGCGGCGCCGTCTCCCGCGACGAGAGGTAGCCGACGAAGATCCCGTCCTGGACCAGCGGCACGGCCTGGGCCGCGACGCCCTCGTCGTCCCAACCGAACGTCCCGAGCCCACCCGGCGCGGTCGCGTCGGCGACGATCGTGACGAGGTCGCTCCCGTAGCGGAACCCGGAATCCAGCTTGTCGGTCGTGAGGAAGCTCGTCCCCGCGTAGCTCGCCTCGGTCCCGAAGACCCGGTCGAGCTCGGTCGGGTGCCCGCAGCTCTCGTGGACCTGCATGTACAGCTGGGACGGGTCGAGGATGATCGAGAAGCGGCCGGACGGACACTGCGGCGCGCTCAGCAGGGCGACCGCCTCCTCCGCGAGCGGCCCGGCCCGGCCGGCGAGGTCGAGGCGCCGGACGTACTCGTAGCCGGCGGCGGTGAATGGGCCGCCGTCGGCGTCGGGGTAGCTCCGGCGCTGGTGCTCGTCGCCCTCGATCGCGTTGGCCTCGATCCCGGCGCCGACATGGGTGAACGTCTGCTCGGTCCAGCTCCCGTCGGTCGCGGCGAACGTCCGCGTCTCCCGCTGCGCGTCGTAGCGCGCCTCGACGAACGCGACGCCCTTGACGGCCCGGGCGGCCTCGTCCGCCTCGAGCAGGTGGCCGATCTTCTCCTCCAGCGGGACGGCGAACGGATCCTCCTGGATCGGGGTCTCGTACGTGCCGCGAGCGGGCGGCCGGTCGTCGAGCCGGACCCGGTCACGGAGGGCGGTCGCCGAGGCGCGGGCGATCCGCACGGCCTCGCCGGCGACCCGATCGGCCTCCGCCATCGTGAGGATGCTCGAGCTCGCGAAGCCCCAGCCGCCGTCGACGATGACCCGGACGCCGAAGCCGTCGCTCTCGCCGGAGGCGACGCCCTCGACCCGACCGGTCTTGACGGCGATCGATTCGTCGCGGCGGTGGACGACCCGGACATCGGCATACGAGGCACCGAGTTGCACGGCGGTATCGAGGGAGCGCTCGCTCAGGTCACGCATCGGGAGGCGGAGGGTATCAAACGATCTCGCCCCGGGCGGGTCGGGCGTTGTCCCTATTCCGCGGTGGGCGTGCCGGTCGCCTTCGGACGGGTGTCAGAGGACCGGTCGACCGGCGACGGCGGACCAGGTGAGGACGACGCCGAGGGCGAGGACGGCGATCGACGCGAGGAGCGGGACGGCCGTCGCGAGCCGGCCGAGGCCGGACCGGCGCGGCATGCGATCGAGGCGGCCGCGGGCGACCACCATCGCGAGCCCGACGCCGGTCATCACGGCCGCCATCCCGAGGCCGAACGCGACGACCAGGACCAGGCCGAAGGCCGGCCGGCCGGCCGCGATCGAGCCGAGCAGGATCAGCAGGGCGGACGTCGAGGGAATCAGGCCGCCGGCGAGGCCAAGGACGAAGAGGCCGCGCCACGACAGGGTCGCACCCGGCGCGGGCAGGTGGGTGTGGGTGACACCGCCGTGGCGATGCTCACCCACTTCCGGTACCGGTTCGTGCGCGTGGTCGTGCCGGTGCTCGTGCTCGTGCTCACGCGCAGCGACGATCGGGTGGGCATGGTCGCAGGCCTGCGCCGCCGCAACCGTGGCTGCCGCCGATCGGGCGCGAGCCGCGGCCCGGCGCCGCCGGGCCTCGCCGATCAGCATCCATCCGCCGATGGCGACGATCGAGCACGCGGCGATCACGGGGGTCGCGCGGACGACGACGTCCGGGGGCAGGATTCCCTGGGCGCCGATGATGACGAGCGCCAGCGCGACGATCCCGAGCGTGTGCGCGACGGCCACCGACAGCCCGAGACCGACCGCGTGGACCGATGTCCCCCGCGACCCGACGAGGTACGCCGCCATGAGGGTCTTGCCGTGGCCCGGCGTGAGGGCGTGCCACGCACCGAGGGCCGCCGCGGTCACGAGTGACACGAGCAGCACGATCGGGGTGAGGTCGGTCGACTGGAAGATCGCCGGCAGCTCTCCGGCCACGCCGCCCGGAACCGCGGCGACCGGCGAATCGATGCCCGGCCCGCCATCCGGTCCGGACCCGGCGTGGCCGCCGGCCGCGACGGCGGGCGACGGGGCATCGTCGAGCGACGCTGCGGATGCCGCCGGCGACGCAGCCGGGTCCGGGAGGGCGTCGATCGTCGCGGAGCGGATGTCGAGCGGCTGGGCGATCAGGTCGGCCGGATAGGCGGTGAGCTTCCGGCTCGGGCTCGTTGCGGGCAGCCCGTGGGTCTCGACCAGGACGCCGTCCCCGGTCGCGACGATCTCGCGCCACCCGATCCGCTCGGCGTACGAGCCATCCGAGAACGTCACCGTCTCGGGGCCGGCCAGCGGGGCGGGCAGGGCCGCGGCATAGCCGCACTCGAGCCGGAGCGTGGACAAGCCGCCGGCGCCGGCGGGGAACGTCAGGGCGTGGGCACCGACCGCCGGCGTCAGCGCGCCGCCGCCGGCGGCCAGGCGCAGGTCCGCGGCGAGCGACGCGCAGGCGGTCGCGGCCCAGGCATCCCCTTCGTCGTCGCTGACGGTGCCGTCCTCGTCGGTATCCATCGACTGGCGCTCCTGGAACGCCGGGATCTCCGCCATGTCGATCACGACGTCGAGGTGGATGGCGTCCCGTGCGATGGCGAGACCGGCGTAGTGGTTGATCGTGAAGTTGCCGAGCGGATGCGCGCTCGCGGTCGCCGGGACGAGCGCTCCGAGCGCGCACGCGAGGAGCAGCGCCGGAGCGACGGCGAGCCTGCCGAGGCGACGGTGGTGGCTGGGGCGGGAAGGGGAGCGTCCCATGACGACGAGGGTACGACGGCGTGCGTCGCCCGGATGACGGGTGACGATCCGGGCGCCATTCCGAACCTCGCACCGTACACTCCGCCCGTGACTCGCCCAATCACGCCCGCCGAACGCGGCCGCTTCATCACGTTCGAAGGGCCGGAGGGCTCGGGCAAGACGACCCAGGCGGCGCGTCTCGCGGCGACCCTCCGCGATCGAGGGTTCGCGATCCTCTCGACCCGCGAACCGGGTGGCACGGTCGTCGGGGAGCGGATCCGCGATCTCATCCTCGCTCCATCCGATGTCCCGGTCGACCCGCTTGCCGACGCCCTCCTCTTCAGCGCTGCGCGACGCCAGCTCGTCACCGAGATGATCGAGCCCGCGCTCACGGCCGGGACGACCGTGATCTGCGCCCGGTTCGCCGACTCCACCCGCGCCTACCAGGGCTACGGCGAGGGCCTGCCGCTGGCCGAGCTGGACCGGCTCGAGGCGATCGCGACCGGCGGCCTCCGCCCCGACCGGACGATCCTCCTCGATCTGCCGGTCGAGATCGGGCTTGCGCGCAAGGCGCCCGACGACCAGACGCGGTTCGAGACCGGCTTCGACGTCGCCTTCCACCAGCGCGTCCGCAACGGGTTCATGGCGATGGCCGCAGCCGAGCCGTCGCGGTTCGTCGTGGTGGACGCCGGTGCCGACGCCGAGGCGGTCGGACGGAGCGTGGTGCGAGCGGTCGACCCACTGTTCGCGGACCAGGGCGCCGGGGGTGAACCGAAACGGGCGGACGAACGCATTCCACGATGAGTGAGAGCTCAACCGGCCAGCGCGGACGCTCGACGTCGCCGATTGACGATGCCGACCGGGCAGTCCTCGCACTCGTCACGGCCGGGCAGCTCGATGCCCTCCAGGAGCTCTATGACCGTTACCGCGTCGTCGCGTATTCGATCGCGTACCGCATCACGACCGACGCCTCGCTCGCCGAGGACGTCGTCCAGGACGCCTTCCTCGGCGTCTGGCGCAACGCGTCCCGGTACGTCGAAGGGCGCGGCAGCGTGAAGACGTGGCTCCTGTCGATCGTGCATCACCGCGCGGTCGACGCGGTTCGCCGGCGGAAGCCGACGACCGAGCTGCCCGAGCGCGAGGACGTGCCGCCGCCCCAGCTGACCCTCCCCGACGTCTGGCAGGAGGTCGCCGCCGGCCTCGATCGTGCCGACATCGCGACCGCGATGGCGACGCTCCCCGATGTCCAGCGGGAGGCCATCGAGCTCGCGTACTGGGGCGGGCTGACCCAGCAGGAGATCGCCGAGCGCACCGGCGCCCCGCTCGGCACCGTGAAGAGCCGGGTCCGGCTGGGCCTCCTCTCGCTGCGCCGGGCGATCACCGGCGACGAGAGCCTCGCCGAGGGCCTGGCCGGAGAAGGGCCGTCATGACGGAGCGGCGGATGACCCACGACGAGGCGCTCGACCTCGCGGCAGGCTACGTCCTCGGGGCCCTGGAGCCGGCCGAGGAAGCCGCCGTGCGCGACCACCTCGCGACGTGCGAGCAGTCCCACGCCGAGTTCGCGGAGCTCGGCGGCGTCGTCCCGGCGCTGCTGGAGCTCGACGAGTCGGAGCTGATCGAGCCGCCCGCATCGCTGGGCGACCGGATCATGGCAGCGGCCGCGGCGGACCTCGCCGAGCGGACCCGCGTCGCGCCGGCACCGGCGATGCCTGCGCCACCCCCGGTCGTGCCCGCGGAGCCGGTCCCCTTCCCGACGGCGGAGGAGCGGACGCTCCGTGCCGAGCGCACGCGCCCGAGCCGGCTCGACTGGGCCCTCCGGATCGCGGCCGTGATCGCGATCGTCGCGCTCGGCGCATGGGGCCTCAACCTCCAGCGCCAGCTGAACGAGTCGCAGGCGTTCGACCAGGCCGTCGCGAGCGTCGTCCAGGCCGCCGGCCAGCCCGGCGCCAAGGTCGCCGTCCTCGCACCCGCCCCGGGCCAGCAGGGCAACGGCATCGCCGCGGTCCAGCCGGACGGCTCGGTCGTCCTCGCGATGCAGGACCTGCCGGCGTCGACCGGCAACGAGGTCTACACGACGTGGGTGATCGTCGGAGACCAGGCGCCGACGTCCGTGGGCGACTTCACGGTCGGATCGAGCGGCGTGCAGTCGTTCACGTCTCGCCCGGCGACCACGCCGGCCGGCGCACAGATCGTGGTGACGCGAGAACCCAATCCCGGCAACACCGCTCCACAGGGGCCGGCGGTCAGCGTCGGCGTCGCGACCGTGCCCGGAGGCTCGACCGCCTGACAGCGGCTCAGTCGGTCGTGGTCCGCCTGATGGACCAGGTGACCCGCAACGTCAGCTGGATGCCCTCTTGCGCGTGGTCTGGTCCGCACGAGGGACCGGCCAAGCGCTGATCGAGTCGAGAAGCCGATCGGCGGACGGCTCGAGGGCCCGTTGGTCCGGGACACGGACCGCGGGCGCGCCCGTGCCCGGAGGCGCGACCGCCTAGCCGCCGGCCTCGGTCGTCTCGACGCGGCCGCGACCTTCCGATCGCGCTCGATCCAGGGCCGCCCGGGCGGCGTCCACCACGGACTCCGCATCGGTCCCGTCCTGCGGGAAGCGGGCGACGCCCGCGGTCACCGAGATCGCCTTGCCGGCGACCGGCTCGAGCTCGGCGATGCCGTCCATGATCCGGCGGGCGACCATCGCCCCCGCCGAGCCCGGTGCCACGAGCAGGAACTCGTCGGGGCCGTAGCGGGCGACCGTGTCGACGAGCCGGACGGAGCCGGCCACGACCGATGCGACCGACCGGAGGACGTCGTCGCCGGCCTCGCGGCCCGCGCTGTCGTTCGTCGCCCGGAAGTCGTCGACGTCGAAGATCGCGACGGAGACCTCGCTGCCCTGGCGACCGGCGCGCGTCAGCTCCAGCTCGAGCACCCGCGAGATCGTCCGCAGGTTGGCGAGGCCGGTGAGCGGGTCCGTGTGGGCCAGCCGCTCGAACCACTCGCTCCGCTCGGCGGCGGTTGCGGCCAGCCGCGACCGGTCGACGGTCAGGGCCGCGACATCCGCCACGAGCCCCAGGACGGCGGGATCGGCCGCGGCGGCGTCCGCCTCGGCGGCGAAGGTCAGGGCGATCGCGCCGAGCGTCTCCTCGATGCCGCCCCGGCCCGCGATCAGCGGCAGGGCGATCGTGGCGCCGGAGCGGGCTTCGGCTCGATCCCGACCGGCCGTCGTCAGCGGGTGGCCCGGATCCGCGACGGCGGCGACGGCCGCGGCCTGCGCCGCCTCGTCGAGCCCGATCGTGAGGGTCAGCTCGGGGTCGGGCCGATCGGGGTCCTGGAGGCTGACCATCGCGCTCGTCGCCCCCAGCGCGGAGACCGCGGCAGCCAGCAGCGAGCCGAGACCCTCGTCGAGATCGGCGCCGTGGACGGCGGCCGCGACACCCGCCGCGAGCGTCTCGAGCGTGGCGGGTCGATCGGTCGGGTCTGGCACGGACAGGCCTCCTGGCGGACGGGCGGGACGCGTGGGGGTCGGATCGCGCTCGGCGGCCGCATCGTACACCGCGTCGTCCCGCGTCTGGCGGCCCGGGGACGCTCGTCGCGACGGCGTCGAGCCGCCCTCGATCGCCTGTTCCCGGCCGAACCGGCGCGCTATCCTCGGCGCGTGAAGCTCGTCGTCGCGATCGTGCATCACGAGGACGCGGGAGCCCTCGTGGACGCCCTGCTCGATCGGGAGTACCGGGCGACCCGGCTCGCCAGCTCCGGCGGGTTCCTCAAGCAGTCCAACGCGACGGTGATCCTCGGTGTCGACGACGACCAGGTCGACACCGTCCTCGGCGTGGTCCGGGAGACCTGCACCGCACGGACCCAGGTCGTCAACCCGATGCCGCCGATCATGGAGCCCGGCGAGTTCTTCATGCCCTACCCGCTCGAGGTCGAGGTGGGCGGGGCGACGGTGTTCGTCCTTCCGGTCGAGCGCTTCGAGCGGATCTGACCGACCGTGAGCCGCGGGAGCTGACCGCCGTGGTGTGGCAGCCGCCCGCCGTCGGGGCGCGGGCCACGTGGGAGCGGACGATCACCGCCGCCGACGTCGAGGCGTTCGCGCGGCTCAGCGGCGACCGCAACCCGCTCCACTTCGATCCGGCGTTCGCCGCCGCGACGCGGGCCGGCGGGCTGATCGTCCACGGCGGGCTCACGACGGCCCTCTTCAACGCCCTCGTCGCCCAGGTCCTGCCCGGCCCGGGATCCGTGTTCCTCCACCAGGAGTGGGACTACCCGGCGCCCGTCCCGATCGGCGATACCGTCACGGCCGAGGCGGAGGTCATCGAGGCGCGCGCCGACAAGCCGATCACGAGGCTGCGCTGCGTCGCCCGCCGCTCGGACGGCACCGAGGTCCTTCGCGGTGAGTGCGTGGTCTACACGATGCAGCCCGGGTGACGTCCGGTCCGATCGCGGTCGACCCGCCGGGCAGCGGCCGGCAGCTCGCCGTCCTCGGCACCGCCGTCCTGCTGGCGTTCGCGCCGTGGTTCAGCGCATCGGCGGTTGCCCCGCTGCTCGCCTCCGACTGGCACACGACCGGCCTCGACCTCCCGATCCTCACCGTTGCCGTCCAACTCGGGTTCGCGGTCGCGGCGTTCGGCCTGGCGGTGACCGGCGCCGCCGACGCGATCGCCGGCCCCAAGCTCATCGCGGCCGGCGCGCTCATCGCCGCGATCGGCAACCTCGGCTTCGCCGCCTTCGCCACGGGCCCGGCGAGCGCGATCCCGTGGCGCGTCCTGACGGGAGCGGGTCTCGCCGCGGTCTACCCGGTCGCCCTCAAGATGCTCGCGGGCTGGTTCGTCCGGCGACGGGGCCTCGCGATCGGCGTCCTGATCGGGGCGCTCACGATCGGCTCCGCCCTGCCGCACCTGATCCGCGCGGCCGGCGCGACCGGCGGCCAGACCTGGCAGGCGACGGTCCTCGCCGCGAGCGTGCTGGCGCTCGTGGCGGCCGGTCTGGCGCTCGTTGCCGCCCGCGCGGGACCCTTCGAGGTGCCCGGGTCGCGGTTCAGCCCGGCCGCGGCCGCGCGGGCGCTCCGTGAGCCGTCGGTCCGGCTGGCGAACGTCGGCTACCTCGGTCACATGTGGGAACTGTACGCGATGTGGACCTGGGTGCCGGTCTTCCTCGCGGCCTCGTTCGCGGCTTCCGGCGCGACCGACCCGGCGGGCGCCGCGGTCGCTGCCTTCGTGGTGGTTGCGAGCGGCGCCGTCGGCTGCGTCGTCGCGGGCGCGCTGGCCGATCGCTACGGGCGGACCGCGCTGACGATCGCGGCCATGGCCGGCAGCGGCGGCACCGCCCTCATCATCGGGCTGCTGTTCGGCGCGGCCCCCGCGCTGATCACCGCGGTCGCGATCGTCTGGGGTGTGACGGTCGTCGCGGACTCGGCGCAGTTCTCCGCGGCGATCTCGGAGCTCGCGCCGCCCGGGACGGCCGGATCCGCCCTGTCGCTGCAGCTCGCAAGCGGCTTCGTCCTGACCGGGGTCACGATCCTCGGCGTCGGGCTGCTCGACCCCGGCGACGCGGCCGGCTGGCGGGCCGCGTGGGTCGTCCTGGCGCTCGGGCCCGCCGTCGGGATCGCCGCGATGTGGCGGCTCCGCGGCCGCCCGGACGCGACGAGGATGGCGAACGGCCATCGCTGACCGGTCGCGCTACGCTGCCGCTCGATGAGCTGGATCGCTGCACTCGAGCTGGCCGCGCCCGATCTCGTCGCCGCCTGGCGCGGGATCGAGGCCGAACAGCTCCTGAGCCTCCGACGGGCCGTCCGGCGAGGGGCCGGATCCGGCTCGACCGATGGCCTGGTGGCCCAGCTCGACGCGGTATCCGTGGCGTTGATCGAGGCCGTAGAGTCGCTTCCCGACGAGGCGTTCGGGCTACCGGGCGGCGAGGCCGACTGGACGGTCGCCGAGGCGATCGGCCACGACGCCGCGGCACGATCCGGCCTCGTGCTGGCCGCGGCCCTCGCGGCAGCCGATCGCTGGCCGCCGGATGCCCCGACCGTCGTCCCCGGCGTCCCGGGTCCCGCCGGCCTCGGGTCGGGCCGACCTCGTCCGGAAGCTCGAGCAGAGCCAGCGGATCGTCGCCCGGTCCGCACGGCCCCTGGCCGGCCACGAGACCGACCCCTGCCCGCTCCAGCATCCCCTGGTCGGGCGGCTCCGCTGTGGCGAATGGCTGCTCTTCGCCGGCGTCCACGACCTGATGCACCTCGAACAGCTGCACGAGATCGCGGCCGGGTTCGATGCCGCGCCGGCCGGCTCACGCTCGACCTAACGGCGCCGGTCCGAAAATAACGGCGGGTTCGCGAGCGCACTAACGACATCTCTCGATGTGCCCGGACGGCCCGGGCGGCAGTCTCGTCCCATCACCGGTGAACGGCCGGTGCGGGAAAGGCAACGAGAGATGCACCAGTACTCGACGACCCTGCTCGTGGGTCCGACCCTTGACGAGCTCCATCGCGAAGCCGAGAACCAGCGGCTGGCCGCCGCTGGTCGGAAGCCACGCGTCCGGTCCGGGCACGGCCTGGCCGACCGTCTGTCAGGAATCGGCCGGATCCTCCACCTCCGACCGGGACCCGCGAGAGGCTGACATCCGTCCATTCCGGACCGCGCTCCCCGCCCTCGATGATCGGGGGATGGCGGGGAGAAGCGTCAGCCCGATCTTCATCGGCCGGTCCGACCAGGTCCGACTGGCCGAGGGCGTCCTGGACCGCGTCGCGGAGGACCCGACGCACCTCCTCGTGTCCGGGGAGGCCGGCGTCGGCAAGACCCGGTTCACGAGGGAGCTGACGCGACTCGCCGACGAGCGCGGGTTCCGCGTCCTCCGCGGCGGCTGCGTGGCGATCGGCGGGGTCGGCCTGCCCTACGCGCCGATCGCGACCGCGCTGCGCGACAGCATCGGAGACGACGACCACGAGATGCTCGCCGGGCTCGGCCCGCGCGCGCTGGCCGCCCTGGCGACGCTGATGCCGGGCCTGCCGTCGACGATTCCGGTGAACGTCGAGACTCCGGCCGACGCGATGCGCCGCCGTTCCACCGACGACCTGCCGGTCAACACGGTCGGCAGCCAGTCCGGCCTGTTCGACGCGCTTCTCCGGGTGCTCCGCGGCATGGCGGCGAGCGCGCCGGTCCTGCTGATCGTCGAGGACCTCCACTGGGCCGATCCGGCCACCCGACTCGCGCTCACCTACCTCGTGCCGAACCTCGCGAGCGATCGCATCGTCGTCTGCCTGACCTACCGGACCGATGAGCTGGACCGACGCCATCCGCTCCTGCCATGGCTGGCGGAGCTCGGCCGGACCGGCCGGTTCGAGCGGGTCGACCTCGAGCGGTTCGGTCGCGACGACACCGCCCGGATGGTCGCCGCGATCCTCGGCACGGAGCCGGACCGGGCACGCCTGGCCCGCCTCCACGACCGCTCCGACGGCAACGCGTTCTTCATCGAGGAGCTGCTGATGTCCGGTGGCGGCGTCGGGACGGGCGTGGCGGGTCTGCCGCCGACCGTCCGGGCCACGCTCGTCGCCCGGATCGCGGCCGCCCCGGAGGCCGCCCAACGCGTGCTGCGGGTCGCGGCGGTGGCCGGCCGTCGGGTGGACCACGACCTCCTCGCCGAGGTCGTCGAGGTGTCGGAGGCCGAGCTCACCGAGGGACTCCGCGCCGCGATCGACCGCCAGCTGCTCGTCCGGGACGGCGACGCCGAGAGCGCGGGCTTCGCCTTCCGGCACGCGCTCGTCCAGGAGGCCGCATACGACGACCTGCTGCCCGGCGAGCGTCGCTCGCTTCACCGCGCCTACGCCGACGCGCTCGCCCGGCGGAGCCAGCCCGAAGGCGCGAGCGGCGCCGCCCACTGGACGGAGCTCGCCCACCACTGGGCCGCGGCTCGCGAGGACGTGAAGGCGGCACAAGCTTCGATCCGGGCCGGCGACACCGCCTTCGAGGCCTATGCCTTCGCCGCCGCACAGGAGCAGTTCGAGCTCGCGCTCGAGCTCTGGGAGAGCGTCCCCGACCCCGAGCAGACGCTCGGGCTCGACCGGATCGATCTTCTCGTCCGCGCGGCGAGCGCGGCCGAGGTCGACGGCGAGTTCCATCGCGCGGCGGAGTTCCTGCGTCAGGCGATCGAGGTCCAGGATGCCGCCGGCGAGCCGGTCCGCGGCGCTCTCCTCCGGGCGCGGCTCGGGCGCGCGCTCTGGCGCGACGAAGGCGCCGAGCCGGCGCTCGCGACGTACGCCGAGGCGATCGCGATGCTGCCGGCCGATCAGCCGACCGCCGACCGCGCCCGTGTCCTCGCGGGGATGGGCCAGATCCTCATGCTCGTCGACCGCTTCGGCGAGGCGATCGCCCTGTGCGAGGAGGCCGTCGAGATCGCGCGGGCGGTCGGCGATCGCCAGGTCGAGGGCCATGCCCTCAACACCCTCGGGCTGAGCCTCGCGGCCCTCGGCCGGTGCCGGGAGGGGACGGCCGCGCTCGAGACGGCGCTGGCCACGGCCCTCGAGCTCGCGGGGTCCGACGACGTCGCCCGGGCCTACGTCAACCTCAGCGACGCGATGCGGCTCTGCTCCCTGACCCGCGAGGCGGTCGACGTCGTCCGGGCGGGGATCGTGGACATCGAGCGGCTCGGGGCGACGGGCGGATACGGCGCATCGATCCGCGAGGCCGGCGCGGCATTCGAGTACGAGATCGGCAACTGGGACTCGGCCGAGTCGTTCGCCCGCGAGGCTCGCCGCATGGTCCGGCCCGGGCGGAACGCGTGGCTCTACCACCTCGCCTACACGGTCGGGCTCGGCGTGGCCCGCGACCAGCCCGACATCGCCGGCCGGCTGGACCGGTTCGCGGACCTGCTCGAGGGCCAGCAGGTCGAGGGCCAGTACCACGGCGCGTACGCCCTCGCGGCCGCCGAGTACTCCCTGTGGAAGCGCCGGCCCGGCGAGGCGATCGACCGCGTCGACGCCAGCGTCGCCCAGCTGCGGGACCACTGGTTCCCGTACTTCCTGTCGCAGATCCACGCGATGGGGGCCCGCGCCGCCGCGGATCTCGCGGAGCTGTCGCGAGCCGAGCGGACGCCGGCCGACGTGACCGGCGCCACCGTCGAGCGCGCCGTGCGTCACGCCGGGCACATCCGATCGCTGATCAACGCGTATGCCGGGGAGCCCGCGGGATGCAGCGACCTCCACGCGGCGTTCCATGCCGCGGAGGCGGAAGCCTCCCGCGCAACTGGCCGCTCCGACCCAGCGGCCTGGGAGGCCGCCGTCGACGGCTGGCTGTGCGCCGACCGCCCGTACCACGCCGCCTATGCCCGGTTCCGGCTCGGCGAGGCCCGGCTCGGCGCCGGGGATCGAGCCGGTGCTCGCGCGTCGCTCGCGGCCGCCGCCGAGTGGGCCCGCGCCCAGGGTGCCCGGCCGCTGCTCGCGGCGATCACGTCGCTCGCCCGGCGCTCGCGGACCGACCTCGAGCGCGCGGACGTGGGCGCGCCGGCGAAGGGACCCTCAACGCCCGCCCTGAAGCGGGACGGCGACCGGTTCGGCCTGACCTCCCGCGAGCGGGAGGTCCTCGGTCTCGTTGCGGCGGGACTCACGAACCGCCAGATCGCCGAGCGCCTGTTCATCAGCGAGAACACCGCCGGCGTCCACGTCTCCAACATCCTCGGCAAGCTGGACGCGGCCAGCCGGACCGAGGCCGCCGCGATCGCCCTCCGGCTCGACCTCGTCGAGGCGACCGCCGACGTCTGACAGCCAGGCGCAACTGACGTCGTCCTAACGGCGGCCGGCGCGGGAATAACGGCCGCCTGCCCTCGATCTACCGGGGCTTCCAGATGTGCCGGGCCACCCTCCCGACGGAGAGTCGACCCAACACCGACGATCACGCGTCGGGCACGAGGAAGAAGGTCGGCATGAACCCGCTGCACACGATCGACCTGGCCGCGCTCCACCGGATGGACCTCGAGCGCGAGGCACGCCGCAACTGGATCACTCGCTCGACGGAGCGCCCGCCGCGGCGGCTCGCGACGGCTCTCCGCCGCGTCTTCGCCGTCGGTTCGATGCCCGTGCGTCGCTGATCCGCCCGGTCCGGCATTGACCGATGCCGCACGTCCCCGAAGCCACCGCGCTCGACCGGCCGCCGGTCGGAGCGCCGTATGATCGGGACATGGCCGGACGCGCCGTCAGCCCGATCTTCGTCGGGCGATCGGACCAGCTCGAACGCGCCGAGCGGGTTCTCGATCAAGTCACGGATGGGGAGTCCAGCCATCTCCTGATCGCCGGCGAGGCCGGCGTGGGCAAGACCCGGTTCGCGAAGGAGCTCGCCCGCGAGGCGACCGAGCGGGACTTCCGGGTCCTGCGCGGCACCTGCGTCTCGATCGGCGGGATGGGCCTGCCGTTCGCCCCGATCATCGGCGCGCTCCGCGACGACCTCGGCGACGACGACGCAGCGATCCTCGCCGCGCTTGACCCGCGTTCGACGGCCGCCCTGGCCAGCCTCGTCCCGGGGATCGCCGGTGTCGCCCGCCCCGAGGGCGACCGCACGACCGAGGACGTCTCGCTCGGAGGTGGCGTCTCCCAATCCGGCTTGTTCGATGCCCTCGTCCGCCTCTTCCGCGGGCTCGCGGCCGAGCGCCCGGTGCTTCTCGTGATCGAGGACCTCCATTGGGCGGACCCCGCCACCCGCGACGCGATCACCTATCTCATCCCGAGCCTGGCCGGCGATCGGGTGGTCTTGTGCCTGACGTACCGCACGGACGAGCTCGACCGACGGCACCCGCTCCTGCCCTGGCTGGCTGAGGTGGGACGGAGCGGGCAGTTCGAGCGGATCGACCTCGAGCGCTTCGACCGTGACGACACGGCCCGGATCGTCGAGGCGATCGTGGGCGAGCCGATCGGATGGCGCGAGCTGGCACGACTCCACGAGCGAACGGACGGGAACGCGTTCTTCCTCGAGGAGCTCCTGATGGCCGAGGCGGCGAACCCGTCGGCGGCCGGGCTGCCGCCGACGATCACCGCCACCCTCGTCGCGCGGATCGCCGCCGCGCCGGAGACCGCGCAGCGCGTCCTGCGGGTCGCGGCCGTCGCCGGTCGCCGCGTCGATCACGAGCTGCTCGCCGACGTCGCCGGACTGCCGGAGCCGGATCTCAGCGATGGCCTCCGGACGGCGATCGACCGCCAGCTCCTCGTCCAGGACGGTCAGGGCGAGACGGCGGGCTACGCCTTCCGGCACGCGCTCGTCCAGGAAGCCGCCTACGACGACGTCCTGCCGGGGGAGCGCCGATCGCTCCATCGGGCCTACGCCGAAGCGCTCGAGCGACGCGCGATCCCGGGCGGCGCCGGCGCCGCCGGCTACTGGGCGGAGCTCGCCCACCACTGGGCGGCAGCCCGCGACGACCCCCGAGCGGCCGCGGCAGCGATCCGGGCCGGCGACGCGGCCTACGACGCGTGCGCGTTCGTCGCGTCGGAGCGCCAGTACGAGACCGCCCTGGAGCTGTGGGACAGCCTGCCCGACCCGGCGGCGACGCTGCGGATGGACCGGGTCGAGGTCCTCGAACGAGCTTCCCGATCGGCGGAGCTGGCCGGTGCATTCCATCGGATGGCCGAGCTCCTCCGCGAGGCCATCGGGATCCAGGACGCGCGGGCCGACCCGGTCCATGCGGCCCTGCTCCACGCTCAGCTCGGGCGTGCGCTCTTCCTCCACGAGGGGGCCGAGCCGTCCCTCCGGGAGTTCGAGCAGGCCATGGCCCTGTTTCCCGCGGACGAGCCGACCGCCGAACGCGCCCGGGTGCTCGCGGGCGTCGGCCAGATCCTGATGCTTGTCGACCGGTACACGGAATCGATCGCGCATTGCGAGGCGGCCGTCGAGATCGCCCGCGCCGCCGGCGCCCGACAGGTCGAGGCCCATGCGCTGAACACGATGGGCATCGGGATGGCAGCGGTCGGCCGATGTCGGGAAGGGGTCGCGACGCTCGAGGCCGCCATTGCGATCGCCGACGAGCTCGGGTCGGCCGAGGACGTCGCCCGCGGCTTCGTCAACCTGAGTGACGGGCTGCGGTTGTGCGGGCTCGATCGGGCAGCCGCCGAGCAGGTGACCCATGGGATCGACGAGATCGAGCGTCTCGGAGCGACCGGGTCGTACGGTCCGGTCATCCGCGAGAACGGCGTGCTGATCAACTACCGGATCGGACGCTGGGCGATCGGCGAAGCCCTCCGGGCGGAGGCTGCCCGAATGGTCGGGCCGGGCCGGAACAACGCGTTGTACCACCTCGCCTACACCGTCGGCCTGTCGGTCGGGCGTGGCGATCCCGAGGCGGGAGAACGGCTCGATCGTCTGGAGCAGCTCCTCGTCGGGCAGCCCGTCCAGGCCCAGTACCACGGGGAGTACGTCCGTGCTCGCGTCGAGCAGCAGCTCTGGGCCCGCCAGCCGCGGGAGGCCGTCGACACGGTCGGGGACGGGCTGAACCTCCTCGAGGCCAACCCGTTCCCGCACTTCCAGTCGATGATCCACCACATCGGCGGTCGCGCCAATGCCGACCTCGCGGTGCTCACTCGAGCCGAACGGCACGACGCCGAGGTCACGGCCGCGCTCGACCGGATCGATGCCCACGTCGACCGGCTGCGCCGGATCATCGACACGGTGCGAGAGCCGGGTCCGCGGAGCGAGCTCGTCGCGGACCTGCGATCGACGGAGGCCGAACGAACACGCGCGGCCGGCGATTCCGATCCCGCCGCGTGGCGAGCCGCGGTGGATGCCTGGACCGACCGCGATCGCCCATACGACGTCGCCTATGCACGCTGGCGGCTCGCCGAGGCGTCCCTCGGCCGTGGCGATCGCAGCGGCGCCCAGGAGGCCCTTGCCGCCGCCCACGGGTGGGCGAGCGAGCAGGGCGCGCGGCCGCTGCTCGCCGAGGTCACCGCACTCGCCCGACGGGCGCGACTCTCCCTCGATGCCATCGCCGAGCCCGCAGCGCCGATCGCGAAGGATCGCTTCGGCCTCACGACGCGCGAGCGCGAGGTCCTCGGTCTCGTCGCGGCGGGACTCACGAACCGCCAGATCGCCGAGCGGCTGTTCATCAGCGAGAACACCGCCGGCGTCCACGTCTCGAACATCATCGGCAAGCTCGGCGCGAGCGGCCGGATCGAGGCTGCCGCGATCGCCCACCGGGCCGGTCTCGTCTCGTTGACCGTGGACGCCTGATCCGAACGATCGCCCCGCCGCCTCCGCTAGAATCGCGGCATCGCCGCCAGGAGGCCGTCCGTGCTCGACCAGACCGCCAGCCCGTCCGCCAACCGGCGCGTCTTCCGATCGAAGGTCGACGACCTCCGGCCCACCTACGGCTTCGAGGATGTCTCGCTGGCGCCGGGCACGGACACGATCGAGCCGGCCGACGTCGAGCTGAGCCAGACCTTCTGCGGCGTGGATCTTGCGATCCCGATCCTCGCGGCCGCCATGGACGCGGTGGTCGATCCGACCTTCGCCGGGCGGCTGGCCGCCCTCGGCGGGCTCGCGATCCTGAACCTCGAGGGCGTCCAGACCCGCTACGACGAGCCGGCGGAGATCCTGGCGAGCATCGCCGCGGCACCCGACGACGAGGTCCACGACGTGCTCGCGGCGGCCTACGCCCAGCCGGTCCGCGAGGACCTGATCGCCCAGCGGATCGCGGAGATCCACGCGGCCGGCTCGAAGGCCGCCGTCGCGGCGACGCCGGGTGCGGCCCGTCGACTCGGGCCGTTCAGCGCCGAGCACGGGGCGGACCTCTTCCTCGTCCAGAGCCAGGTCTCGAGCGCCCGCCACCTCGCGTCGGGCTACGACCCGCTGTCGCTCGAGGCGTTCACCCGGTTCATGCCGATCCCCGTCGCCGTCGGCAACACGACGAACAGTGCCGCCGCGTTCGCCCTGATGGAGCAGGGCGCGGCCGCCGTCTTCGTCGGCGTCGGTCCCGGCGCGGCCTGCACGACCCGCGAGGTCCTCGGGATCGGCGTCCCGCAGGTGACGGCGATCAGCGACGTCGCCGCGGCCCGCGACGCGTACCACGCCGAGACCGGTCGCTACGTGCCGGTCGTCGCCGACGGCGGGATGCGCCGCGGCGGCGAGCTCGCCAAGGCGATCGCCGCCGGCGCCGACGTGCTGATGATCGGCTCGCCGCTCGCCCGCGCCGAGGAGGCGCCCGGGGGAGGGACGAACTGGGGGATGGCGGCGCCTTCGCCGACGCTCCCGCGTGGCACACGGATCAAGGTCGGGACGGTCGGGACGCTCGAGCGGATCCTGCTCGGGCCGGCCCATGTGACCGATGGGTCGGAGAACCTCGTCGGCGCCCTCCGCCAGTCGATGGCGGCGCTCGGCGCCCGGACGATCGGCGACCTCCAGCGGGTCGAGATGATCCATGCCCCGGCCGTCGGGACCGAGGGCAAGTCCTGGCAGCGGGGTCGCTGACCGGCTTCCGTCGTGGATGACGACCTGGTCCGCGACGGCCGGGTCGCCCGGCTCGAGCTCCGGGGACACCGGAGCGGCGGCCCCCGTCCGGTCAACGTCGGCTTCGTCGAGCGCCCCGACGGCTCGCTGATCGTCGCCGCCCGCGGCGTCGAGACGGGGTGGGCCCGGAACCTCGAGGCCGACCTCCACGCCCTCGTGACGATCGGCCCGCGGACGTTCCCCGCCACGGCCGAGCTGCTCGGCGACGACGACCCGCGTCGGCCGGCCGCGATCCGCGACCTGATCCTCCGGTACGGCACCCCGTCGGAGGGGCTGGGCCGCGGGCCGGTGTTCGTCCTGACGCCCGACCCGGGCGACGCCGGACCGGACCCCACTGGGTGATCCGTACGTCATCCGTCTTGCGAAGCACCGTACGTCCGGACGATGGCGACGCCGGAGCCGGACCCGCAGCATGACGACCACGGCACCTGCCGATGGACTCAAGGGATGGACCGATGGACCCGCTCGGGACCCTGATCGTGTCACTGGGAGCACTGATCGTTCTGGACCTCGCCGCGCTTCAGCTCGGTGGATCCCGGCGACAGCGACCCCGTCCCCGGGTCCACCGCTCGCGCTGACGGCCGCTCCTCCGGGCGACCGGCCCAACTGAATAGCGTCGACCCTCGAGGCTCTCCTCCTCCTCCTCTCCTCGATCGTCGACCACCGTGATCGAAGCGACGCCGAACCTCCTCCCGGCGTCGCTTCGTCGTTGTGCCCGGTGACGGCACCCGGCGCCTCTCGGCCGCCTCCCCCGGACGTACGTCATTCGGCGTACGGCTCCCGCCGTCGCATGTCGGTGGTCCGGGTGCGGCAGCCGTCCTAGCCTGCGGAAGTCGCATCCCAACGGATGCCGGATGAGGGGAGCGGATCGCATGGCACGGGCCGACTCCGGGACCACGACCAGGACTGTGGATCGACCGATCCATCGCGCCTGCGTCGTCCCGGGCTGCCCCTGCCGATCGGACGCACCGGGAACCGGTCAGGCCGGCGCCCGTGGCGGCCGGACGACGGCGATCCGCCCGGCGTTCGCGGTCAGCGGCCCGCGCTCCGCGGGACTCGTCGACATCGCCTGGAAGACCGTCGGCCTGCCGATCGTCTGACCCGGCGCGACGGCGCCCCGCCCAGAAACCCCTCCCGCTCCACGACAACCGAAGAACAACCGAAGATCGACAACCGAAGAACAACCGAAGAGCGTTGCAGCAGCCAAGCGGCCGGACCGTCGGTGCCCCGACGGGCCGGTCGTTCGGTGTCCGGCCCACGGCGGGCCGAGCCTCAGTCCTCGATGAGCCGCAGCGCGCCCTCGACCTGGCCCGGCTGGGCCCCACTCGCGGCGAACCGGCGGATGAACTCCGGCCAGCGCGGGTTCACGGCCGTCGCCTCGGCGAGCAGCATCCGGCCGGCATCGGTGAACCCGGCCGACGACGCCCCGATCGCCCGCCAGACGAGGACCTGGCTGTCCCCCGGCGCGAGTCGCGACGCCTCGTCGCCCGCGTGCTGCGCCTCGTCGAGCCGGCCGGCCCGGCCGAGCTCGTCGGCGCGATCGAGCGCGTCGAACCCGAGATGGAGCCGGACGAGCCGCTCCAGCTCGTCGAGCGGCGTCGGGTGGTCCTCGACCCGGATGTCGTACTGGCGGGTCCACGACGGCTCGTCCGGCGTACCGGACACGACGAGCGCCGCCGACTGCCGGCCACGCAGGTCGCCGCCCTCGCGCTCGGCGGCCCGGAGCGCGGCGAGCAGGCGGTCCACGAACGACACGGCCGGCGCCAGCCACGCCTCGAGCATCGCGGGCCAGACCGTGGGTCGTTCCATCATGTTCGCCTGGATCGCCACCCCGTCGGCCGTCACGTGGCCGGCCGCCTCGACACAGGACTCGCCCGTCCAGGCCGCGCCGCCGCCGGATGCGTCGACGATCCCGATCTGGCGGACGGCACGCCCGGGGTCGCCCTCGACGAGCCGATCGAGGGCATCGGAGGCAGCGACACCGGAGCGGAGCAGCGCGAGCCCGTCCGGTCCGTGGGCGATCTCCGTGAACGACTGGGTCGCCACCGCGCCGACCCCGGACTCGAGCCACGGGCAGGTGGACCCGACGAACGGCCAGCAGGTCTGGATGGCCACGCCGAACCGGCCCGAGCCGGGGTCGCAGGCGACGATCGAGTAGGTCATCTCGGGCCTCCACGCCGGTGTCCGGCGAATGCAACGCCGTGCGGGGCGAGTCGAACGACGCAGTCGCGCCACCCGCGCGATACGTCATTCCGCGTAATGCGTCACCGGCGGACGCCGATGCCGCTGCAATCCGGGCGCTCCTAGTGTGCTCGTCAACAGATCGGATCATCCGATCCACCGCTGGAGAAACGGAGTCGCGCCCCATGGACAGCCAGCAGGTCATGCATCAGGCAGGAGACCGGGGCCGTCGCGGGTGCCTCGTCGAGGGTTGCTCCTGCAAGGACGCCCGGATCGTCTCCCAGCGCCGCGCCGCGTTCTTCGCGGCATGGGCCCGCGACCATGGCGAGACCGCCGACCGGCGGGTCGCCCCGGACACCGATTGGCGGATCCCGAGCTTCCTTCCCTCGGCCGCCTGACCAGTTCTCAGACGTCTGACAGACAACGCCCGGACGATCGCTCTGCGTCCGACAACTGAAGAACAATCGAAGAACAACCGAACACGCCACTCCTGGAACGACCGGTCGCCGCCAGCAACCGGTCGTTTCGATTCCCCGGCGACGACCGAACGCGGTCGTCGAGGCATCGTCATCCGTCGTCCCCGGGCGTCGCCGTCCGCCGATGGCGGGGTGACCAGCCGACCGCGAGGATGGCCCAGCCAGCCACCCTTCGGAGAACGACAGCCATGTATCGCGGATCCCGCCTCGCCGCTTCGATCCTGCTCGTCCTGACGGGCGTGACCGCCCTCGTCACCGCGCTGTTCATCGTGCCACCAGCCGTCGGCGACACCGGTGGCCGGTGGCTGACGCTGGTCGTCCTGACCCTTGCGATCCTCCATTTCGTCGCCCTCGTCGGCATCTACCGCGCCAGGGACTGGGGACGCAACCTCGCGGTCTTCATCGCCGAGCTCGGCGGTGGGATCGCGATCCTCGGCGCGATCTCGCTCCTCACGGGTGCCCGACCCTTCGGCGCCGACACCTCGGCCGGCCTCGGCCTGATCGCCTGGACCGCCGGCGTGTACGCGCTCCTCGGGATCGGCGCGGGCCGCATCCCGGTCCTGTCGCGACTGACCCGGATCGAACGGCGGCGCGTCGTCCACGGCCCGAGCTTCGCCGGGCTGGCGAGCTGACCGGGCCGGCGCGGCGAGGACCGCAGGTCCAGACCCGGCGGCGCAGCGCGGAGTTCATCCGCCGCTCGCTCCGGGAACGGGCACGCCGGCTCGGACCGGTCGCCCCGCACGAAGGGCGGGCCGGTCGCCCGCCCGAAGGGACCGATCGCCCCACGTAGACTCGCCGGGTGACCGACGAGACCTCCCTCTACGACGCCGCGGGCGGGATGCCGTTCTTCGAGATGCTGGTCGGGCGGTTCTACGACGGGGTCGCGGTCGATCCGGTCCTCCGGCCGCTCTATCCGGAACCGGACCTCGCGAATGCGCGGCATCGGCTGACCCTCTTCCTCGCCCAGTACTGGGGCGGCCCGACGACCTACGACGCGGAACGCGGCCATCCGCGGCTCCGGATGCGGCACGGCCCGTTCGCGATCGGCCCGGTCGAGCGGGACGCATGGCTGGCCCGGATGCGCGAGGCGATCGCCTGGACCGATCCACCAGCCGACGTCGCGACCCGGCTCCACGCCTACTTCGACATGGCCGCGGAGGCGATGCGGAACCGCGACGCGGATCCGGCGACGTCCCGAGGGTAGGGCTCGGCCGCTAGACTGGCCGCAAGCACGAGGAGGGCGGATTGGCGGACCGGACGGCCGAGGCGGACCAGGAAGCATCGACCGGCGAGGCGGCCCCGCCGCCGGTCCCGGAGACCCAACCCGAGCAGACCGACCCCGTCGCGCCGCAGCGCGGCAAGACCGTCCACGGTGAGCCCGCAAATGCCGGCCACCGGGTCCTCGCACCCGACGACGCCGAGGTCGAGGCCTATCTCGAGACCGCGCTGAAGGCGCCCGCGCCGACTCGCTCGGACCGGGATCGCCTCGACGTCGGCGAGCCGGACTCCGTCGTCGTCCTCGACTTCGGCAGCCAGTTCGCCCAGCTGATCGCCCGCCGCGTCCGCGAGCTGAACGTCTACTCGGAGCTGATCCCTCATGACACGCCGTGGGGGGAGATCGAGCGCCGTCGGCCGAAGGCGATCATCCTCTCGGGCGGTCCGAACTCGGTGTACGACACGGACGCCCCGAAGCCCGATCCCGGCCTCTGGTCCGGCCGGATCCCGGTCCTCGGAATCTGCTACGGCGCCCAGCTGATGGCCAGCGAGCTCGGCGGCGACGTCGTCGCGACCTCGAAGCGGGAGTACGGGCCGGCGACGGTCACGATCACCGAGCCCGACGGGTTGTTCGCCGGCCTCGACCGCGACCAGCCCGTCTGGATGAGCCACGGCGACTCGATCACCCGCCTGCCCGATGGCTTCCACTCGACCGCTCAGACCGGCTCGTCGCCGTTCGCCGGGCTCGCCGCCCCGGAGCGGAACCTGTACGGGATCCAGTTCCACCCCGAGGTCGTCCACACACCGGCCGGGCGCGACGTCCTCCGCAACTTCGTCCTCGACATCGCCGGCGCATCCCCGACATGGACGCCGGCGAACTTCGTCGAGCAGACGGTCGCCGGGATCCGCGAGCGGGTCGACGCCCATGCCGCGGCGACCGGATCCGACGGCCTCGTGATCTGCGCCCTGTCCGGCGGGGTCGACTCGGCGGTGGCCGCGGCGCTCGTTCATCGGGCGGTCGGCGACCGGCTCACCTGCATCTACGTGGACCACGGCCTGATGCGGAAGAAGGAATCGGAGCTGTTGCGGGTCACGTTCGAGCGCGACCTCGGCATGAACCTGGTCATGGTCGACGCCCGGGAGCGGTTCCTCGCGCGTCTCGCCGGCGTCGAGGACCCGGAACAGAAGCGGAAGATCATCGGCGACGAGTTCATCCGGGTCTTCGAGGAGGAATCGACGCGGCTCGGCCGGATCGACTTCCTGACCCAGGGCACGCTGTACCCCGACGTGATCGAGAGCGCGACGTCCGAGACGAAGGCCGCCCAGAAGATCAAGACCCACCACAACGTCGGCGGCCTGCCGGCGGACCTCCGGTTCCAGCTGATCGAGCCGCTACGATACCTGTTCAAGGACGAGGTCCGGGCGGTCGGGCTCGAGCTCGGGCTGCCCGAGGCCATGGTCCTTCGCCAGCCCTTCCCCGGGCCCGGCCTCGCGATCCGGATCATCGGCGAGGTCACCGCGGAGCGGCTCGACACGCTCCGCGAGGCCGACTGGATCGTGATCGACGAGATCAAGGCCGCGAGTCTGTACCGGAGCCTGTGGCAGAGCTTCGCGATCCTCACCCCGGTTCGGAGCGTCGGCGTCATGGGCGACGGCCGGACGTACGCGAACGTCGTCGCGATCCGGGCCGTGACGTCCGAGGACGGGATGACCGCCGACTGGGCGAAGCTCCCGTACGACGTCCTCGCGAAGATCTCGAGCCGGATCGTCAACGAGGTCGCCGGCGTCAACCGGGTCGTCTACGACATCTCTTCCAAGCCCCCCGCCACGATCGAGTGGGAGTAGTCCGCGGAGCTGATCCGGCCTGCGACAGCCTGTGAGTCCGGCACGGAAGTAGCCCGATCGGGGGGTTCGCGCGGAGACCTGATTCGCTAGAGTGTCGCCATGCCGGACGACCCCGCCGCTGTGCTCGAGCCTCGCTGTACCTGGTGCTCCGCGGTTCTCCCGCCCGATCACACCGCGTCGACGTGCCCGTCCTGCGGCGCCACGCTGAAGGGTGAGGCCGAGGCCGCCGTCCCGGGCTTGACCGCGATCGACGCCGACGCGATCCTCCGCAACGCCCGCGGCCAGAACAAGCCCAAGTCGCGCGGCCGTCTGCTCGGCTGGATCAGCGGCGACTACGAGGGCGAGTCCGCCGAGGGCGCCGCCCCGGGATCTCTCGCACCGCCCCCGGTCGAGGTTCGCCGCGAGATGCTCCGTCTCGAGCTCGAGGCCCAGGTCGCCAACGCCCAGGCCGAGGTCGAAGCGATGGCCGCCGATGCGGCGATCGAGTCCGGAACGCCCCTCAAGTCGATCGAGGAGATGGTCGTGGCCGCGGACGTGGCCGACGGGATCGAAGCCGACGCGGCGGCCGAGCTGGCCCCGCTGGCGGCCGTCCCGGCCGAGGCGGCGCTAGAGGGCGAGACCGACACGGCCTACGCCGTCGACGCGGTCCCGGATGCCGACCCGACCCCGGCGGCCGACGCCCCCTCCGACGCCGACGCGTCGGACGAGACACCCTCGGCCTGACCGACGCGGGCTCCGGCTCGCCTGGGATCGCCCGACCCACTCGGCCGCCCGAGATCGTCCGCGCACGACCGGGATACCCTTCGGCGGTGCCCGACCGCCTGCCGCCGCCCGGCCCGTCGTTCCTGCGCGAGCACGCCGTCGAGGCGAACGGACGGTCGTTCCGCGCCGGAATGAGCCGTCCGACCACGACCGACGACGGCTGGTGGCTGGCGATCGCGTGGATCGCCGACGACGACGGCATCGTGTCGTTCGTCGATCTCGCGCCGGCCGCGGGACCCCGACCGGAGCCGCCGCTCGCGATGCTCGGACCGGCCCTGGCAGGAGCCCTGAGCGGGATGATCCTCGAGGACGCAGGACACCTGTCCATCCGCCTCGCGACCGTGGTGCCGGCCGAGGATCCGACCCGCCCCTGGCGCGTCCCGGCCGCCGTCCGGGCAGCCTTCCGCTGGGAGCCGATGCGGGCCGCCGCGATGCAGCCGACCGAGCTCGCCGAGACGGTCCTCGCCGCATTCCGACGGTCCGCGGAGGGTCTGGGCCGTCCGTAGGCTAGACTCGCTGCGAGGTGGGCGATCTCTTCGACGAGTTCATGAAGGAGCTTCGGCGACGTCAGGCCGAGGCAGCCGGGCGCCCGATCGAGGATGACGATGCCCCGCACGACCCCGAATCGGACCACGACTCCGGCGACGACGACACCTCGGACACCGAGGATGGGCCGTCCGATGACGGGGCGCCCGGCGACGGGCGGCCGCACCTGAGGACCATCGGGCCGGACACCGACGAGGGCGACGACGACGGGCCGGCTGACGACGAGCCCGTGACGCCACCGCCGACGAGCGGCGGCAGCGGGGGGGGCCGCGGCGGGCGATCGCGGTCCACCGGCGGCCCGCGGGACGGGGCGCCGTCCTGGCGATCCCGCATCCTCACCTTGATCGTCGCGATCCTGATCGCGTTCGTCGTGATCATGTTCGCGGTCGGGATCGAGATCTGGACCGACGCGATCTGGTTCAAGAGCGTGGGCTACGACCAGGTCTTCTGGACCCGCGTCGGCGTCCAGGTCGCGTTGTTCCTCGGCGGGCTCGTCCTCGCACTCCTGATCCTCCTCGGCAACGTCTGGCTGGCGGGCCGGCTCGCCCCGCCGGCGTCGGGCGAGGGCGGCACCCTCCGTGGCTGGATCGACCGGATCACCGAGGCGGCCGCGAACGCCGAGCAGGGCCGGCAGCGCGGTCCCTGGGACCCGTGGGGCGGCGGCGGCCGCGGATCGGCGCGCGGCCCGCGGCCCGTCGGACCGGTGGAGATGCCCGATCCAGTCCCGCTGGGCCGCCTGGTGATCGTCGTCGTGGTCGTGATCGCAGCACTCGGGGTCGCCGGATCGATCGCCGGCAGCTGGCAGACCATCCTGCTCTGGCAGCATCGCGTCCCGTTCGACCCGACCGGCGTCGTCGTCCCGGATCCGGTCTTCGGCCGGGACATCTCCTTCTTCCTGTTCGACCTGCCGTTCCTGCGCCTCGTCCAGGCGACGGCGATCGGCCTGCTCATCGCGGCGATGCTCGTCACGGCTGCCCGCTACGCGGTGGCGGCGATGGCCGGCTCACCGGTCTTCAGCACCCCCGTCCGGGTCCATCTCGGCGTCCTGGCCGCGCTGTTCCTGATGACGATCGCCCTCGGCTACCAGCTCGACAAGCTCGACCTGGTCCACAGCACCCGCGGCGTGGCCACCGGGGTCAGCTACACCGACGAGCACGCCCAGTTCCTCGCCTACGACGTCCTGACGGGCCTCTCGGCGATCGCCGCGGCCCTGCTCCTCGGCGGGGCGTTCGCCCGCGTCCTCTGGCCGGTCGGGATCACGGTCGCCGTCTGGTTCATCGCGTCGATCGCGATCGGCCGGGTCTATCCCGAGCTCGTCCAGCGGATCACCGTCATCCCCAACCAGCAGACCCTCGAGTCGCCGTACATCACGAACAACATCGCGATGACCCGTCTTTCGTTCGACCTGAACACGTGGGCCCAACAGTCGTACCGCGGCGACCAGCCCCTCACCCAGGCGGCCATCGACGAGGACAGCGACACGTTCGACAACGCCCGGCTGTGGGACTACCGGCCGCTCGGCGACACCCTGAACCAGCTCCAGACGATCCGCCAGTACTACGACTTCTTCGACGTCGACACCGATCGCTACGACATCGACGGGCAGCTCAAGCAGGTGATGCTGTCGGGTCGCGAGATGGCCCTCGACAAGAACCCCAGCGCAACCGGCTGGGTGAACCAGCGCCTCGTCTACACCCACGGGTTCGGGGTCGCGATGGTGCCCGTGAGCGCGGTCACGACCCAGGGCCAGCCCGCCCTCAACATCTCGAACCTGCCACCCCGCTCGACCGGTGGTGCGCCGCCGATCCAGCAGCCGCGCATCTACTTCGGCGAGCGGCCGTCGCCGTACGTGATCGTCGGGGCCGTGCAGGACGAGTTCGACTATCCGCGCGGGAGCAGCGACAACGACGTCGTCCTCTATCGCTGGACCGGGACGACGGGCATCAAGCTCGACACCACGTTGACCCGGCTCCTGTTCGGGATCCGCTTCCGCGACTTCGACATGCTCATCAGCAACCAGATCACCGACCAGAGCCAGCTCCTGATGAACCGCTCGATCGGCGAGCGGCTCCAGGCGATCGCTCCGTTCCTGCGGTACGACAAGGACCCCTATCTCGTCATCGACGGGAGCGGCAACCTGAAGTACGTCCAGGATGCGTTCACGACGACCGACCAGTTCCCGAACGCCCAGGCGTTCAGCCCGTCGGACCTCGGCCCGCAGACCGGTCTCGGGGGCGACGCCTTCAACTACATCCGGAACAGCGTCAAGGTCGTGATGGACGCCTACGACGGGACGACGACGTTCTACGTCGCGGACCCCGACGATCCGCTGATCCGGGCCTGGTCGGGGGTCTTTCCGACCCTCTTCAAGCCGCTCTCCGAGATGCCGAGCGACCTGGTCCCGCACCTCCGCGTCCCCGAGGAGCTGTTCGACGTCCAGACAAGGATGTTCGGCCGCTACCACGTCGTCGACGCGTCGACGTTCTACACGAACAACGACCTGTGGACCGTTCCGATGGGCCAGACGAACCAGCAGAGCCTCCCGACCGAGGCCTACTACGTGATCATGCGGATGCCGGGTACGGACAAGGCGGACTTCCTGATCCTCCAGCCGATGATCCCGGCCAGCCGGCCGAACATGATCGCCTGGGTGGCCGCTCGGAACGGCCCGGTGGACTACGGCAAGAGGACGGTCTTCCAGTTCCCGAGCCAGACGTCGGTCTTCGGTCCGGCCCAGGTCGAGGCGCAGATCGACATCGACCCGGAGATCAGCGCCCAGATCACGCTCTGGAACCAGTCGGGGAGCACGGTCGTCCGCGGCAACCTGATCGTGCTGCCCGTCGGCGACTCGCTGATCTACATCCAACCCGTCTATCTCGCCTCGAACAGCTCGAAGTTCCCGGCGTTCGAGCGGATCGTCGTGGCATCGTCGAACCATGTCGTCTGGGCCCCGACACTCGCCGGCTCCCTCGAGAAGTTCCTCGCCGAGCAGGACAGCGGCGCTCCGGGTCCATCGCCGACCCCGGCGCCGAGCCCGGGTGCGACTCCGACCCCGGCGCCGAGCGGCTCGCCCGGCCCGGCGCCATCGCCGCCGTCCGGCGATGTCTCGGCGTTGATCGATTTCGCGAACCTCCATTTCGAGCGAGCCGAAGCGGCCCTGCGCGGCGGTGACTTCGCCACGTACGGATCGGAGATCGAGCTCGTTCGCCAGGCCCTGACCCAGCTCCAGCAGCTCACCGGCGGGGTGGTCCCGTCCGGGGCGCCGTCGGCCCCGTCCTCGTCGGCACTCCCTAGCGCGGCGCCCAGCCCCGCACCGTGACCACGCGCGGCGCGACGCTGGCCGCTTTGCTCGCGGTTCTCGGCCGGCCGGCCTGGTGGCTCCTCGGGCTCGCCGGCTTCCTGGCCCGGGGCGGCATCGTGCTCTTCCTGCTGGCGATCGTGACGCTGCCGTCGCCGCTCGCGCTCTCGAACATCGTCGGGCCAATGCTCGTTCCGATCGTGTTCGGCGGCGTCACCCCGACGCTCCTCGGGATCCTCGCGGCAGCGATCGCCGGTCTCGTCGGATGGCTCCTGCTCGGCGCATGGGTCGGCGCCGCGACGGAGGTCGCGCTGATCGGCGACGCGCGTCGCGCCGCGTCGGAGGAGGGCGTGCCGACCGGACCGCGTCGCGATCCCGGCCGGTGGCTGATCTCGCGGGTCGCCACCGCTCACCTGATCGCATATCTCCCGCTCGCGATCGCGATCGCGCTCGGCTCGCTCCGGATCGTCGATGTCGCCTATGTCGAGCTGACGACCCCCACGGAGGTGACCACGCCGCTGCCGCTCCGGATCATCGGCGGCGCCGTCGGGCCGATCGTCGCGATCGTCGTGACCTGGCTCATCGGCGAGGTCACGGGCGGCTGGGCCGCCCGGCGGATCGTCCTGGCGGGCGATTCGGTTCTCGCGGCCGTCACCGGCGGGTATGGCGACCTCGTGTCGCGTCCGCGCTCGACGCTCCTGCCGTCGCTCCTGACGACCGGCGTCCTCGCCCTCGACCTGGCGGCGATGCTCGCCGCCGTCGAGCTGGCGTGGACAGCCGCCCGGATCCAGCTCGTCGAGCTGCCCGCGTCACCGTTCGGGATCGGTCTGGCGCTCGTGTCGTTCGCGGCGATCTGGTGCCTCGCCCTCGTCGTCGCCGGGCTGATCGACGCCTGGCGGAGCGTCGCAATGACCTTCGAGGCGGAGCGGCTCGCGGCGGTCGCAAGCGTGCCGTCGACCTCGCAGGATGGGTCGGATGGGCGACCCGTCGGCGGGACATTCGGGGCATCCGAGAACCGCCGGACGGGGGACTGGTCGGCCGGCAGCGGGGGTGGCAGCCTGTAGGACCGGCCCCGTGGGGTTCTGGCCGGACACAGCGAGGTTCATGCATGGCGACGACGACCGTCGTCTGTCCCGAGTGCGGGGCGGGTGCCGTCCCGGGTCGATTCGCGTGCCCCGAATGCGGCGCCCTCGTGGCGGCAGTCGGTGTTGCGCCGCGGCGGCGGAGATCACCGCGTCCGGCATCGGGGAACGGCGTCGCGAAGGGATCGGAGCTGCCGATCGACTCGGTCCTGCCCCTGATGGCCCTTACCGACGAACCGGTCGAGGCCGTCGCCGAGCCCGCGGCCCCGTCGGTCGAAGCGACCGTCCCGCCGGCCGGTGCCGGGGCCGTCGTGGACCTTCCGGTCGAGGTCGAGCCCGTGCCACGCCTGGACGAGAGCGTGCTCCCGGACGCTGCCGCGCCGATCGAGTCCGCCGCCGCGGACGACCTGGGCGACGACTTCGACGACGATGATCCCGACCTGATCGACGAATCGGCCCCGATCGCCGCCGCCGTCCGCGCCGTCGCTCCGGCCGCGCTCGCGACCCCGCCGCGGCCGGCTGCCCCGTCACCAGCAGTGTCGTCTCCGACTGCGCCCGCTCCGACTGCGCCGGCTCCGACTGCGCCCGCTCCGACTGCGCCGGCTCCGACTGCGCCCGCTCCGACTGCGCCGGCTCCGACTGCGCCGGCTCCGACTGCGCCCGCTCCGACTGCACCGGCTCAGGCCCCGCCTGCAGCAACACCCGTCGCTCCGGCATCGCCGAGCCCGGCTGCGGTCGCCACGGCCAGACCCGCGATCGCCCCCACCTGGCCGCCGGAAGGCTCCGAGCGTCCGCTCGCCCGTCCCGCGCCGCGCACGCCGGCGGGCGCGTACCTGTCGCCGTCGCCGGACGTCGTCCCGACCGAAGGGGCGCCGGCGGTTCCCCGAGCCGCTCCGGGCGCCCCGGCCGTGACCGCTGCGGCGACCTCGGCTGCCCAGCCCGCGCCGACCGGCACGCCGCGCGTCTCGCTCGCGGAGACCCTCGGCGCGTTCGGGATCACCGAGGACGTCCCTCGCCGGCTCATCGGTGCGGGGGCCACGATCGCCGGGCTCGGGTTCCTGCTGCCGTGGGCGAGCGCCCTCGCCGGCAACGCCCTGGGCGGCAGCTACTTCAGCCGCTGGGGCCTGGGCGGACCCGGGCACTGGATCATCGTCCTGGGTCTCGTGGCCCTCGTCGTGATCGCGCTCGCGGGCAGCCGCTTCGACCGCGTCCCCGTCGGGCTGATCGCCGTCGTCCTGTCCGCGGTGCTGGTCGGCGTCCTGTGGCCGTACGTCTTCGGCACGTTCGACCGATTCGTCGGCGTCTGGCTGGTCCTGGCCGGCGCGATCCTGCTCGGCGTCGGGGGCCTGCTCGACGTCCGCCGTCACGAACCCCTGGAGCCGGGCGTCTAGGGGCAGGCACCGAAGGGGCCGATCCGGCCCCTGCTACACTGCGCCGGATGCCGGCCCGCCGTGAGGCAGGGATCGGGTCCGCCGGGTCGTCGGCGCGTGAACGGCCGAACGGAGGCAGGCACCCAGCCGCATGGACCAGATCCTCACCGAGATCGGCGACGCAGTCGCAGGGTTCTTCGGCAACCCGGTCGTCCAGTTCACCCTCCAGGCGATCGCGATCTACCTGATCATCCTCTGGCTTGCCGGCGCCTACTGGGCCTTCCGCGACATGCAGCAGCGGAACGAGAACCCGATCCTGCCGTACGTCGCGGCGAGCTTCATCATCCTGTTCACCCCGATCTTCTTCCCGCTCGCGATCTTCGTGTACAAGATCATCCGGCCCCACGAGAAGATCGGCGAGACGTACGAGCGGAACCTCGCCGAGGAGGCGCTCCTGGCCGAGGTCGAGGCGATCAAGAGCTGCCCGACCTGCGCCCGGCGCGTCAACGAGGAATGGATCATCTGCCCGACGTGCCGGACGCGGCTCAACCGGGTCTGCCCGAACTGCAGCCGCCTCGTCGGCCTGGACTGGTCGCTCTGCGCGTGGTGCGGCAAGGACTTCGAACGCCCCGCGACCGCCCTCGCGGCGTCGACCGGCGGGCGACCCCCGGCGCCGATCATGCCGCTGCCGGCGGCTGACGACGCGAGCCGGCTCGCCCGCGGCGACACGACGTACACGGAGCCGGAGCGGCGAACGGGCACGGCGTCCGCAGCCCGCGGTCGGAGCTCCTCGTCCCGCGCCTCCTCCTCGCGCTCGACGCCCGACGTCCTTCCCGAGGGGTGAGCGGCGCCGATGACGGCGCGCCGATGACCAGCGACCAGGACCCGGACGGGTCCGCCGGGGAGTCGCCGCCCACGGGGGAGCCGCCGCCCACGGGGGAGCCGCCGCCCCCGGACCCTTCCACCCGACCGGGTCTCGGCACGTTCACGATCGAGGGCCGGGCGGCCCCCGGCCTGTTCGTGGTCGGCTGGCTCGCCACGATCCTGGGGTTCGGCGTCACGATCGTCGGCGCGCTCGCACCATCGGGGTTCCTCGTCTTCTTCGTCGGACCGACGCTGCTCGCGATCGGGCTGATCGCCGGCGCGGGCAACCAGGCGATCGAGCGCCGCGCCCGAGGCGAGGCGTACGCGGGACCGTCGCCGTACCTCGTCTTCGCCGCGATGATCGCCGCGACCTACGCGATCGGCTTCCCCGTCGGCCTGGTCCTCCAAGTTCTGCTCGGCCCGATCGGCGTCGCCGACTACGTCGTTCGCCTGATCGGGGTGTCCCTCCAGGCCGCCATCTTCCTCGGGGTGATCCGGTTGACGGTCGTCGGGACCAAGGCCCTGTCGTGGACCGAGATGGGCTGGCTCCGGCCCGACGCCACCGCCGTCCGCGACCTCGCGAGGGGCGCGGCGCTCGCGCTCCCGGTCATCGGCCTGACGTCGATCGTCGCCGCCGTCCTCGTCTCGATCTTCCAGGTCGTGCCCGAGGCGCCGCTGCCGGCGACGGGCGTGACGAGCGGGCTCATCGTCCAGCTGATCGCGGGCGCCGTCATCGCGCCGATTGCCGAAGAGGCCGTCTTCCGCGGCTTCGCGATCACCGCCTGGCGGCGCACGGTCGGCGACAACGGGGCGCTCATCAGGTCGTCGCTCCTGTTTGCGCTCGCCCACGTCCTGACGGTCGGCGGCGACAACCTGGGGCAGGTCGCAGGGCTGATCGTCGTCGGGTTCGCGACCCGGCTGCCGGTGGCCTTCGCCCTCGGCTGGATCTTCCTCCGGCGCGGTTCGATCTGGGCCCCGATCGGGCTCCACATGGCGTTCAACGGGGTCCTCCTCACGATCGCGGAGCTGGCGACGAGGACGGCGATCCCGGGCACCTGACGAGCTCGCCACGGCCGATCGCGCCCGCCGAGGAGGGGTCATCGGGCGTGCATCCGCGGATGACCGGCGGATGAGGACGTCTGGCTATCGTTCGCCGCGTTCCCGGGTCCGGATGGCGGGAGGAATCGGCGGGCTTCGGTCGTTCGGGCCCGGGGACGCCTGCCCCGCCGCGTTCCGGAGGCGAGCCTCGTGGGTGGTGGAGGACGGTCAATCCGCGAGCTCCCGGCGGACGAGCGACCGCGCGAGCGGCTCGTGCTCCGCGGGGCCGGCGGGCTGTCGGCGGCCGAGCTGATCGCGCTGCTCTGGGGTTCCGGCTCGCGCGGCCGGTCGGCGGTGGATCTCGCGACCGATGCGCTCGCCCATCACGACGGCCTGACGGGTCTGGCGCGGGCGACCGACGGTGAGCTGGAAGCCCTGCCCGGCGTCGGCGCCGCCCGGGCGGCGCAGCTCGTCGCTGCCTTCGAGCTCGGCCGTCGCCTGATGGCCGACTGGCCCACGGCCCGCTGGACGATCCGCTCGCCTCGGGACATCGCCGACCGGTTGCTGCTCCAGATGGGCCGGCTCGAGCGCGAGGAGCTCCGGGTCGTGCTCCTCAACACGAAGAACGTCGTCCTGCGGGTCTCCACGGTCTACCAGGGCAACGTCTCGTCCTCGCTGGTCCGGGTCGGGGAGCTCTTCCGGGATGCCGTCCGCCTCAACGCGAGCGGGCTCATCCTCGTCCACAACCATCCGTCTGGCGACCCGACGCCGTCACCGGACGATCTCCACCTGACGGCGGAGGCGCTGGCCGCCGGTCGACTCCTCGACATCGACGTCCTCGACCATCTCGTCGTCGGCCACGATGCATGGGTCTCGCTCCGCGACCGCGGCGTCTCGTTCGATCGCGCGACGGCACGGCCCGGCTAGGTCCGACTCCTTCCGGACGGCCTCGGCGGCGTCTCCGACCCGCGCGGGTATACTGCTCGGGCTTCCCCGCCTGACAGCCTCGAACGCGCGATCCGCCCCCTGCCTGCCTGCGGAGCCGCGGCGTTCGATCGGACCCACCACCGCGAAGGACCCGCCCACCGTCATGCTCGACCGTTTCCTCGGCCTCTTCTCCCGCGACATCGGGATCGACCTCGGGACCGCGAACACGCTGGTCCACGTCCGCGATCGCGGGATCGTGATGAGCGAGCCGTCGGTCGTGGCGATCGACGCGAAGACCAGGCAGGTCCTCGCGATCGGGGCCGAAGCCAAGCGGATGGTCGGGCGGACGCCGGCGAGCATCATCGCGATCCGGCCGCTGCGGGACGGCGTCATCAGCGACTTCGACGTCACCGAGCAGATGATCAAGTACTTCGTGAAGCGGGTCCACGACCGCGTCGGGATGATCCCGCGGCCGCGGATGCTCCTCGGGATCCCGTCGGGCGTCACCGAGGTCGAGAAGCGCGCTGTCCGGGACGCCGCCCTCAACGCCGGTGCCCGCTGGGCGCGTCTGATCGAGGAGCCGATGGCCGCCGCGATCGGGGCCGGCCTGCCTGTCAGCGAGCCGTCGGGCAGCCTGGTCGTCGACATCGGCGGTGGCACGACCGAGGTCGCGGTCATCAGCCTCGGCGGGATCGTGGTCAGCCGCTCGATCCGGATCGGCGGCGACGAGATGGACCAGGACATCGTCACGTTCGCCCGCCGCGAGTACAACCTGTTCCTGGGCGAGCGGACGGCGGAGGACATCAAGATCGCGATCGGGTCGGCCTACCCCGGTGACTGGGACGCCCAACGGGTGTCCCTCCGCGGCCGCGACCTGCTGACCGGACTGCCGCGGAGCGTCGAGGTCGGGGCGGACCAGATCCGGGAGGCGATCGAGCCGTCGGTGATCCAGATCGTCGACACGATCAAGGACACGATCGAGGAGACCCCGCCGGAGCTCGTCGCCGACATCATGGACCAGGGGATCGTGATCGCCGGCGGCGGCGCGCTGCTCGCGGGCCTCGACCGGCGCGTCGCGGACGCCACGCAGATGCCCGTCCACGTCGCCGACGACCCGCTGACCTGCGTCGCCCGGGGCACCGGCGTCGTGCTCCAGGAGCTCGACAGGATGGACCGCGTCCTCGTCGCCGACACCTACGCGCGGCCGCCGCGCTGAGGCCCGCCGCGACCGGGATCCACGCGAGGGTTAGGCTCACCCAACGATGACGACGATGTTCGCGACCCGCGCCGCCCGCCGCCGGGCGGTCGTCTTCACCGCCCTGCTGGCCGTCAGCCTGATCCTGATGGCGATCTCGTCGAGTCCCGTCGTGACGGAGTTCCAGAACGCGATGGGCTTCGCCCTCCGCCCGGTCCAGGGCGCGATCCACAACGTGGCGGACACGGTCGCCGGCGCGTTCGCGGCGATCGGCGAGATCGACCGGCTCCACACCGACAACGCCGCGCTCCGCCGCGAGAACGAGCGGCTCGCGGCCGACAACATCCGGGCCCAGTCGCTCGAGCAGGAGAACGAGCAGCTCACGACGCTGCTCCAGCTGAAGAACGCCGTCTCGTACGAGACCGCGGCCGCCGAGGTGATCGCCCGCGAGTCGAGCGAGGTCCGCCGCACCGTCACGATCTCGAAGGGCTCCGACGACGCGATCGAGAAGGGCGACGTCGTGATCGCCGCCGGTGGCGCCCTCGTCGGCCGCGTCACTGACGTGGGGCCGAACTTCGCGATCGTGACCCTCATCAGCGACCGCTCGTCGACGGTCATCGGCGCGACCGAGACGAATGCGGCGAAGGGCGACGTCACCGGTCAGCTCGGTGGCGCGCTGATCATGCAGAACATCGACTCGACCGAGACCGTCCAGCCCGGCGAGCAGGTCCTGACGGCCGGCATCGAGCTTCCGGGCGGGATCCGCTCACCGTACCCGAAGGGTCTCCTGATCGGCGAGATCACCGACGTCCGGCACGAGCCGAGCTCGGTCGTCCAGACGGCCTACCTCCAGCCGACGACGAACCTCGACAAAGTCGGCTACGTCCTCGTGATCCTCGACTACGTCGGGGGCCTGCCCGGGGCGGAGGACACCCCGATCGACTGTGACATCACCGGCAAGGGAGGCTCACTGCCGGGCGGCGAGCAGCCCTGCATCCAGCCGGCCGCATCGCCGCGGCCGGGCGCGACGCCTCTGCTACCTTGACGCCGTGAAGGGCATCGTCCTCGCCGGCGGGACCGCGACGCGGCTCTTCCCGTTGACGATCGTCACGAACAAGCACCTGCTGCCGATCTACGACCGGCCGATGATCTACTACCCGATCGAGACCCTCGCGGGGATGGGGATTCGCGAGGTCCTGGTCATCGTCGGCGGCAAGAGCGTCGGCGACGTCGTGGAGCTGCTGGCCGACGGCTCCCACTTCGGGCTCGAACTGACCTACCGCTACCAGCGCGGCGCGCTCGGCATCGCCCACGCGATCGGGCTCGCCCGCGACTTCGTCGGCGACGACGCGTTCTGCTGCGTCCTCGGCGACAACATCCTGCGCGGTCCGGCGCTCGCCCCGGTCGCCGAGGAGTTCGAGGCCGGTCCGTGGGGCGGGGGCACGCTGCTCTACCGGGTCCCGGATCCGGAGCGGTTCGGCGTGGCCGAGCTCGATGCGGACGGGAACGTGGTCGGGTTCGAGGAGAAGCCCGCCCAGCCGAAGAGCGACCTGATCCCGATCGGCGTCTACTTCCTCCGCCCGGACGCGTTCACGGTCATCGACACGCTCGCGCCGTCCGGCCGCGGCGAGTTCGAGATCACCGACGTCCTGAACCACTACATCCCCGAGAGCCGCCTGTTCAGCCGGGTCTACGACGGCCACTGGACCGACGCGGGCACCGTCCCGTCCCTGATCCGGGCCGCCGAGCTCGCCCGGGACGACGACGAGGCGGGTCGGCTCGCGCGGCCGGTCGAGCGGCCGGTCGGATAGCCGTGGGGGAGATCGGCCCGGACGCCCGCCTGCTCGTCACCGGCGGCGCGGGGTTCATCGGCAGCGCCTACGTCCGGGACGTCCTCGGCCGGCGCGACGGCACCCGGATCACCGTCCTGGACAAGCTGACGTATGCCGGCAACCGGTCGAACCTCGCCGCCGTCGACACGGACCCCGACACCGCCGCGCGCTGCCGGTTCGTCGAGGGCGACATCGCCGACCCGGAGGTGGTCGAGCCGCTCGTCGCCGAGAGCGATGCCGTCCTGAACTTCGCCGCCGAGTCGCACGTCGACCGGAGCATCCTCGACCCGGAGGCCTTCCTGCGGACCGGCGTGATCGGCGTGCACGTCCTGCTCGAGGCGGTCCGGACCGCGTCCGAGACCCGGCTGGCAGCGGGGCTGCCGCCCGTCCGCTACCTCCAGGTCTCGACCGACGAGGTCTACGGCGCCGTCCTCGAGGGGCGATCGACCGAGCGCGATGCCCTTGCGCCGAGGTCGCCGTACTCGGCGGCCAAGGCGAGCGGCGAGCTGCTCGTCCACAGCTACGTCGTGACCCACGGGATCGACGCCGTCGTGACCCGCGGCTCGAACACGTACGGGCCGTTCCACCATCCCGAGAAGCTGATCCCGCTGTTCGTCACGAACGCGATCGACGACCAGCCGCTGCCGCTCTACGGCGACGGGCTCCAGGAGCGCGACTGGCTGTACGTGTCCGATCACGCGGGCGCCATCGACCACGTCCTCCGCCACGGGGCGTCCGGTGAGACCTACAACATCCCGGGCTCCGCCGAGATGACGAACCGGGACGTCGTGACCGCGCTGCTCGAACGGCTCGGCAAGCCGTGGTCGCTCGTCCGGAGCGTGCCCGACCGGCCCGGCCACGACCGCCGCTACGCGCTCGATGGGTCGAAGCTGGCCGCCCTCGGCTGGCGGAATCGGACGTCGTTCGCCGACGGCCTGGCCGCGACGGTCGACTGGTTCCGGGCGAACGAGGCGTGGTGGCGGGCCGCGAAGAGCGGCGACTGGGACGCCTACTACGAGCGCCAGTACGGTGCCCGCCTCGCCGCCTCGACCGAGGCCTGACCGATGCGGGTCGCGGTCACCGGCGCGGGCGGCCGGCTCGGTCGGGCGTTGATCGGCGCCCTCGAGGAGTCGCCGTTCACGGGCCCGTTCGGTCCGATCTCGTGGACGCGGCCGATCTTCGACCTCGACGCGCCCGACGCGTTCGGCCCCCTGCTGGATCGCGACCGGCCCGAGGTGGTCGTCCACGCCGCCGCCTGGACCGACGTCGACGGCTGTGCGCGGGACCCGGCGCTGGCGATGGCCCGCAACGGGATGGCGACCGGATCCCTCGCCCGGGCGACCGCGGAGCGCGGGATCGACCTCGTCGTCGTCTCGACGAACGAGGTGTTCGACGGCCGCAGGACGGACGGCGCCGGCTACGCGCCGGGCGACGCCACGGGCCCGATCAACCCGTACGGCGCGTCGAAGCTGGCCGGCGAGGAGGGCGCGCGCGCCGCGTATACGAGCGCCCCGGTCGGCGGACCGGCGCTCGGGATCGTCCGGACGGCGTGGCTGTTCGGGCCGCCGAACACCGACTTCCCGGCGAAGATCCTCGCGGCCGCGGACCGGGCGCGGGCGGCCGGCGAGCCCCTCCGTCTCGTGGCCGACGAGGTCGGCTCGCCGACGGCCGCCCACGACCTCGCGGAGGGCATCGCCGAGCTGATCGGCGCGGCGGCGGTCGCCGGAATCCATCACGTCGTCAACGGCGGCGCCGCCAGCCGCGCGACCTGGGCCCGCGAGGTTCTTCGCCAGGCCGGGATCGAGCTGCCGACCGAGGACGTCCCGGCGGCAACGTGGCCACGGGCGTCGACGCCCCCGGCCTGGGCCGTCCTCGAGCCGACGCCGCTCCCGGGCGGCGAGCCACTCCGATCCTGGCCGCTCGCCCTCGCCGACCGGGTCCCCGGACTCCTCCGCGACCGGTCGCGACCGGCGGCCGCGGGACGCTGAGCGTCTCGATGCCCGATCTCGAGCGGCCGCCGTCGCGTCTCCCGGGCGTCCGGTTCGGCGCGATCGCCCGGCACGGCGACGGCCGCGGCGCCTTTCGCGAGCTGTGGCGGGCCTCGACGTTTCCGACGCTCGAATCGAGCGACACCGGCGCCCCGGCGGGGAGCGAGCCGAGGTTCGTCCAGGCGAACCTGTCGACGTCGGCGCGGGGCGTCCTGCGCGGGCTCCACTACCACCGCCGTCAGCTCGACTACTGGATCGTCGCGGGCGGGCAGGCGTTCGTCGCCCTCGTCGACGTCCGTCCCCTTTCGACGGGGGTGTCCGACCGGCCGCTCGTCGAGACCCGCGAGCTCGCGGCCGACGACTGGGTCGTGATCCCGACCGGGGTCGCCCACGGGTTCCTCGCCCTCGACGACCTCGAGCTCATGTATCTCGTCACGAACGAGTACGACGGCAGCGACGAGCTCGGCTTCGCGTGGGACGACCCCAGCGCCGCCGTGCCCTGGCCGCCGGTCGCGGGCACGCCGGACGGCCGCCCGATCCTGTCGGATCGCGATCGCTCGAACCCGTCGCTGCTCGACCTGGTGGCCAGCCTCCGCAGCTGAGCGGCTCGCTGCGGGTCGGCGACGCCCGGGCAACGAGCCGCCCCATCAGATCGTCGCCCGAAGACGAGGACGCGTCCGAACCAGCGATTCGGGTTCCAGATCGTCGCCCGGTGACGACCAGGCGGCCCCGCGCGCCCGGATCGGTGGCGACCACGCACGACGAGGGGGCTCCATGAGGCGCCGAACGTGTCGGACCGACCCGGGACGACGATCTGACATCGGTTTCGGGCCGTCGTGCCGACGACCGACGCCCCACGACGAGATGGCAGGCGCCCTCCCCGGATCGACGGACCGTGGACAGGACGCACCAACCCGGCTGAGCCCCCAGTCGCACCGGACCACACCTCTCCGCCCACCTCCCCACCCGTGCTCGGTCGATCGGCCCATCACGGCCGGGACCATCCTGCGATTGGCCCCGCCGATCCGCCCGAGCACGCTGCGCAGGCACTCATCCCGGCGCGTGGAACGCTCATGTCCGCGAGCCGCCAGGCCGATCTCGACCGGAGCCCGCATTGCGTCGTCTCGCCGCCACCGCCCTTCTGGCTGCCCTCAGCGCGTTCGGCATGGCCGCGCCGGCGGCTGCGGCGGTCCCGGTCAGCACCGCGAAGGTCGTGATCGTCGTCGGCGCGACGGAGGGCTCGACGAGCACGTATCGCTCGTACGCCGACCAGGCCTACGCCGAGGCGATCAGGTACACGTCGAAGGTCACGAAGGTCTACAGCCCGAACGCAACGTGGTCGAAGGTCAAGGCGGCGGCCGCCGGGGCGAACATCCTCCTCTACTACGGCCACGGCAACGGCTGGCCCAGCCCGTACACGTACGACCCGAAATACACGACGAAGGACGGCATGGGCCTCAACGACCCGGCGAAGCTGTCCGACAGCGTGCACAAGTACTACGGCGAGCCGTCGATGGCGACGCTCGGGCTCGCCCCGAACGCGATCGTCCTGCTCGGCAACCTCTGCTACGCCTCCGGCAACTCCGAGCCCGGCCAGACGGCGCCGTCGGTGACGGTCGCCCGCCAGCGGATCGACAACTACGCCGCCGGCTTCATCAAGGGTGGCGCCCGGGCCGTCATCGCCGACGGCCACGGCGGGCTCGTGAGCTACATCCGCGGTTTGTTCACGACCGGCCAGACGGTCGTCAACCTGTGGCGATCCGTACCGAACTTCCACAATCACGTGACCGCGTTCGCGTCGTCCCGATCGCCGGGCTACACGGCGTACTCCGACACGGACACCGCGACGACCGGCTACTACCGCTCGCTCGTCACGAAGCCGACGCTGACCACGACCGCGGTCACGAACGTCGTCGGTGATACCGGGCTCGATCCCGCCACGCTGGTCGTTCCCGGGCGGGCGCAGGTCGACGAGCCCGGCACGCCGCTCCTCGCGGCCGCGTCCCTCGCCGCGCTGGCCGACGCCGACACTCCGCCGCTCGACGTCCCGGTCGGGACACGCCTGAAGGTCCTCGCGATCGGCCTCGCGGCGACGGCCACGACCCCCGCCCTCGTCCAGGTCCAGGGCCTCGACGACCCGACGATCGCGGGCTACGTCCCCGCCGACCACCTTGCGCCGAAAGACAGCCGCGCCCCGGTCCTGATCGGGATCGACAGCGGCGCAGGACGACTCTCGCCGAATGGCGACGGCGTCGCTGACACGCTGACCGTGAATGTCCTGTTCTCGGAGAGCGTCGCCTGGACGTTCGACGTCCACGACCACGATGGCACGGTCCTCGACACCGTCACAGGGTCGGGCCGCGAGGTCGCTGCGACATGGGACGGGCTCGTCGGCGGGGATCCGGTCGCGGACGGGTCGTACGGCTGGAGCATCCGCGCCACCGACCCGTGGCAGTACGTGTCCGCGCCGGGGACGGGCCTGATGGACGTCGACACGCATGGCCCGTCGCTCGCGGCCGTGTCCCCCGGCGCGGGCGTGTCGACGACGTTCACCCCGAATGGAGACGGCGTGTCGGACACCGTCGCGACGTCGGTCACGACGAACGAGCCCGGCACGATGGTCGTGCGCGTGGCGGACGACACCGACACGACGGTCCGGACCTTCAGCGTCAACACGACCGTCGGGACGAACGCGTTCACGTGGGACGGCAAGAGCTCGGCGGGATCGATCGTGCCGGATGGCAGCTACACGATGACGCTCGTCGCCCGCGACGCGGTCGGCAACCGCGGCGAGGTCGTGCTGCGGCCGGTGGCCGTCGTCGGCCTGCTCGGCTACGTGACGAACTCCACGAAGGTCGTCTATCCGCAGGACCTCGATCGGTTCTCGAAGACGACGACCCTGTCGTTCCGGCTGAGCCGCCCCGCGACGGTGACCTGGACCCTCCGGAACGCCGCCGGTCAGGTCGTCCTCACCCACCTCGACGCCGCCCCGCTCGCGGCCGGGACCCGGACCTGGGTCTTCGACGGACGGTCGGCCACCGGGTTGATGCTCCCGCTCGGCATCTACACGGCCACGGTCAGCGCCTCGGACGGCACGTTCACGATCGCGTCGTCCCCGCGAGTCGAGATGAACGCCTTCTCGGTCACGAGCTCGGTGGCGGCCGTGAAGCGAGGGGCCAGGGTCACGATCACCGCCATCACCGCCGAGTCTCTGAGCGGCAGCCCGCGTGTCTACGTCACCGAGCCCGGGATCGCCACCTGGGGCGTCACGATGACGAAGGTGAACAGCACGACCTGGCGTGCCACGCTCACGATGAAGCAGGGCGGATCGGCCGGGACGGTGAAGTTCAAGGTCTGGGGCCGGGACGCGGACGGCCGGTCGCAGGCGACCTGGAAGAACCTCCCGCTCACCTGATCGGCGGCCGCCCGCGCACGCTCCCAGGAGCCGCGGAACCGCCGCCAAACCCACCGTACTGCACCGGACAGGACCATCGGTCGACTATGCGCGCTTGACGAGTGCGTCCACGAATTCAGGGAGAAGCAGTCGGCTTGAGCGGGTCGAGACGGTCCGGTCGACGAGAGGAGCCGTCGCCACGGCGACGGGGAGGTTCGTTGGAGGATCGTCGTTGGCATCCGGATTCCGCCGCTCCCCAGGTCGGCGCGGCCGGCCGACCACCACCGCCCTTCTGGCGGTCGCGCTGACGACGATCGCCATCACGCCGCTTGCCCCGGGGGTCGCCGCGCTCGAGCGACCGGCTCTGGCTGCACCGGCGCTCACGATCGAGGGTGGCAAGGGTCCGGGGACGTCGGACGGCGGGACACGGGGCGACGACGACCCGAACGCCGACGCGGGATCGGCCGGTCTCGAACCCTCGGTCCAGTACGAGGAGGCAACAGCCCACGCCCACGACCGGATCGCCTTCACGCCGGGCGCCCGGGTCGCCGTCGGCTTCACCCCGCGACCGGGCGACCGCTGGTCCGTCGGCGACGCGACGCCGACGACGCTCCCGGGCGGGCGCCTCGACGGACGGTCCATCCGGACCCAGAAGGATGCCGCAGGGTCCGGATCGGTCCACGCCCTTCCGGACCGGTCGATCGACCTGCCGACGCAGCGCGCGCCGGGTCCGATGGCGATCGCCACGTCGTTCGAGGCGGAGCCCAGGGGCGGCACGCTGACCACGCAGGCCGTGGTGTCCCCGGCCGGGCTCCGCCGCGAGGTCTTCGGCTTCCTGCCGTACTGGCAGCTCAACTCGAGCTCGCTCCGGCTCGACTACAGCCGGATCTCCACGATCGCCTACTTCGGCGTCGGCGCGGATGCCGCCGGCAACCTCCAGAAGCGGAACGCGGACGGGTCCCCGACGGTCGGCTGGAGCGGCTGGACCAGCTCCCGGCTGACCGGGATCATCTCGGCCGCGCACCGGAGCCATACCCGCGTCGTCCTGACGGTCCAGAGCTTCGGCTGGACCACCTCGATGCTCGCGCGCCAGAAGCGCCTCCTCGGCTCGGCGACGGCCCGGACCAACCTCGCCCGCCAGATCGCCGCCGCGGTGCGGGATCGCGGCGCGGACGGCGTCAACCTCGACTTCGAGCCCCTTGCCCGTGGCTACGAGTCCGAGTTCACCTCGCTCGTTCGCGGGATCCGTGGCCAGCTGAACCGGATCCATCGTGGCTACCAGGTCACGTTCGACACGACCGGCTCGATCGGCAACTATCCGATCGAGGCGGCAACGGCGTCGGGCGGCGCGGACGCGATCTTCATCATGGGCTACGACTACCGCGGCTCGTCGTCGAGCCCGGTCGGCTCGGTCGCCCCCTACCAGCGGACCGGCTACGACATCGTCGACACGGTCCGCGCCTATGTCGCACGCGTCTCACCGTCCAAGCTGATCCTCGGCGTGCCGTACTACGGACGGGCGTGGTCGACGAGCGGCAACGGCGTTCACGCCTCGAACATCAGCAGCGTCCGGACGGGCGCGTCCACCACCGTCATCTACGACACGGCGGCCGACTACCTCCGCACCTACGGCCGGCAGTACGACCCGCTGGAGCAGGTCGCCTGGACGGCCTACCGCCGCCGGACCTGCACCTCGTCCGGCTGCGTCACCCCGTGGCGCCAGCTGTACATCGACGACGCCACGGCGCTCGCCCGCAAGTACGACCTCGTCAACGCGTACGACCTTCGGGGGGCGGGAATCTGGGCACTCGGCTACGACGGGACACGCCCCGAGCTGTCGAACGCGATCAAGGCGAAGTTCATGACCGACACCACCCCACCGAGCGTGGGGGTCGTGGGGCTCCCGCCGCGAGCGGCCAACCCGGCGTTCGTCGTCCGCTGGTCCGGGGTCGACGACGTCGGGATCGCCAGCTACGACGCCCAGGTGTCGATCGACGGCGGACGGTGGACCCCGTGGGTCACGAAGACCGCCGCCACGTCGGCGGTCTGGCGCGGCCTCGACGGTCACGGCTACGCGTTCCGGGTCCGGGCGCGGGACCGGAAGGGCAACACCAGCGCCTGGAACGTCGGAACGACCACCGCGACGCCCGCGAGGCTCGCCGTCGGGGGCTTCGGGATCGTGCGGCGCGACGGGCTGATCGTGCGGGCGTCGGCCGACACGTCGGCGCGCAAGGTCGGCACGGTCCGGGCGGGTGCCCGCCTTGCGATCGTCGGCGGGCCACGAACCGCCGACGGCTCGCGATGGTTCCAGGTCACCGGCCCGTTGACCGAGTGGAACGCGGTCCGGCCCGCCATCCGCGGCGGCTGGATCGCCGTGAAGACCGGGAGCCGGGTCCTCGTCGCGCCGACCACCGCGCCGAACGGGATCCGGGTCGCGGCGTCCCTCGGCGGGCTCGTCTACGACGGCGCGGGGGCGACGAGCATCGGGCCGTCCGCCGCCGCCGCCGCCCGGCGGAGCTTCTCGCCGAACGGCGATCGCTCCCGGGACGGTCTCCGGATCGACTGGACGAACGCGCGCACGCTGAGCCGGCTCGTGCTCCGGGTCTTCCGCTCCGACGGCCGGCCGGTCGGGGACGTCCCGGTCAACCAGCGCACGGCGGGCCGCCGCTCGTTCACCTGGAACGGGCTTGTCGGCGGGCGCCGGCTGCCGGACGGCTCGTATCTCGCCAGCCTCGTCGGCACCGCCGGCGGCGTGACGTACTTCAACCCGTCGGCCGACTTCTTCGCGGGGGCCTACGCGTCCTACCGCGTCACCGTCGACACCGTCGCCCCCGTGGTCAGGTCGGCCTCGACGACCGGGACCCTTCTGTCGCCGAACCGCGACGGTATCTTCGACTCGGTCCGCGTGTCGTTCGCCGCCTCCGGGGCGACGGGCTGGGCGTTCGGCGTGGCCCCGATGACCGGGTCGAGGGTCGGGGCCCCAGTGCTCATCCGATCCGGCTCCGGCGGCGCGACGAGCGTCGCGTGGACCGGCCTGAACGGCAGGGGGGCGCCGGTGCCGGACGGGACGTACCGCCTCCAGCTCCTCGTGGCCGACGTTGCCGGCAACCGGGCCAGCCGGACGTGGACGGTCCGGCTCGACCGGACGGTCCCGAGGGCCGTCGTCACCGCTCCGGCGAGGTTCTCGCCGAACGGCGACGGCGACGGCGACTCGGCGCGGCTCGCGTGGTCGGCCACCGAGGCCATCATCGGGACGGTCCGGGTCTACCACGGGTCGACCGTCGTGCGGTCCTGGCCGATCCATCGGGTCGCCTCCGGCGCGGTCAGCTGGAACGGCAGGACGAGCCGCGGCAGCGCCGCTCCCGACGGGCGGTACTCGGTGCGCGTGACCGGTCGGGATGCCGCCGGCAATGCGACCGCGACGGTCGGGTCGATCGTCCTCGACCGGACCCTGTCCTCCGTCCGCTGGAAGCCATCGCCGTTCGCCCCGCAGGACGGCGATGCGATCGCCGCCCGATCGACGCTGTCCTTCCGCCTGTCGCGGACCGCGTCCGTCACGGCGGGCATCTATGCCGGTCCCCAGCTCATCCGGACGATCTGGACGAATCGCCGGTTCGGCGCCGGCTCCCACGCCTGGTCGTGGGACGGCCGGAACGCGGCCGGCACGTTCGTCCCCGGCGGGATCTACCAGGTCCGGGTCACGGCGACGACCGGGCTCGGCTCGACCGTCCAGGGCCGCACGATCCTCGCCGACGCCTTCAACCCCAGCCTGTCTGCAACCTCGGTCCGGGCCGGCCAGACGCTCACGGCGACGTTCACGAGCGTCGAGGCCCTGAAATACGCACCGAGCGTCACCTTCAGCCAGCCGGGTCGGAACCCGGTCCGGAAGACGGCCACGTCGCTCGGGGGCGGCCGCTACCGGGTGAGCTTCGTGGTCGCGTCCGCAAGAGCCGGGCGAGCCACGATCGTGATCGCGGGCCGGGACAGGGCCGGTGGCCTCAACGTGACGACGCGAGCGGTGACGATGCGATGACGCGAACCGGACCTTCCGCTGGCCCGATCGTGCCCCGGCCTGCCACTACACTGGCGCCGCGATGAGGATCCCAGCCCCGGACTCCGAGCCGACGCCGACGCCACAGCCGGCCGCGGCGAGCGGTCCGGACCGCAAGGGTGCGGGCGTCTGGGTCGTCCTCCCGACCTACAACGAGGCCGAGAACCTCGGCCCGATCAGCGCGGCGATCCTCGAGGCACTCCCCCAGGCGACGCTCCTCGTCGTCGACGACGGCTCGCCGGACGGCACCGGCCGGATCGCCGACGACATGGCCGCCGTCGACGCCCGGATCCGCGTCCGCCATCGGCCCGCCAAGGCCGGGCTCGGGCGGGCCTACCTCGACGGGTTCGGGGTCGCGATCGGCGGCGGTGCCGCGATCGTCGTCCAGATGGACGCCGACTGGTCGCACGACCCGGCGACCCTGCCCGACCTCGTCGCGCCGATCGCAGCCGGAGACGCCGATCTCGTGATCGGCTCGCGCTATGTGCCGGGCGGCGGGGTCGTCGACTGGGGGCTGGGCCGGCGGGTGATCTCGCGCGGTGGCAGCCTGTTCGCGCGGATCGTCCTCGGGCTCCGCCCGCACGACCTGACCGGTGGCTTCAAGGCGTGGCGTGCGACGACCCTCGCGGCCATTCCGTTCGCCGGCGTCCATGCCGGCGGCTACGTCTTCCAGATCGAGATGACCTTCCGCGCATCTCGACGCGGCGCCCGGGTCCGCGAGACGCCGATCACGTTCCGCGATCGGCGAGTCGGCATGTCGAAGATGAGCCGGCGGATCGTCGTGGAGGCCCTGATCGTCGTGATCCAGCTTCGGGCCGACGAGATCCGGTCCGGGTTCCGCGGCGGGGCCAAGAGAACGGTCGCCCCCGACGACCCGCCGTCGCTCACGGGGACCGAGCCGCGGTGACGGTCCCGCCGACGCCGCTCGGCGGGACGCTTGCCCGCCCGGCGGACGCCGGAGGCCTCGCGCCGGCCGGCGTCCGGATCGTGCTCGACGCGCGCCCGATCCAGGAGCCCGATCGGTCGCCCTTGACCGCCGCCTACCTGCGCGGCCTGCTCGGCGCCTTCGATGCCGCGCCGCTCGCCGGTGAGTCCTTCGCGCTCCTGCTCCGGTCCGACCTCGACGACCCGACCGTCGCCTTTCCGGATCTCGATGTCGTCGGGCGCCGCCTCCTGCCGCCGACCCACCTGCTCCGATCGGCCGCGCTGACGATCGATCCGCTCGTCCTGAGCGGTGCCTCGATCGGGGCCGCCTGGCGGGCGACGGCCGCCGGAGCCGCCGGCGCCGTGTACCACGCCGTCGGTGCATCCGTCCCGCTCCTCACCGGTCTGCCCGTCGTCGTCACCCTCCTCGATCTCGCGCCATGGGAGCTGGCCCGCTTCTATCAGCGGACCGCGACGATCCGCTTCGGTCAGCGCCTCCGGGGCCGCCTCCTGCGCGACGCCGCGGCGGTCATCGTCGGCAGCGACGCGGTCGCCGGCGCAACGCGGAAGCTGCTCCACGTCCGTCGCGACCGGATCCGGGTGATCCCGTTCGCGCCGCGGGCCGCGTTCCGTTTCTGGCCGACTGGCGGCCCCCCGACGGTCGTCGCCGGTGGGCGTGCCCGCGCCGACACTCGGGCCGAGCGGGAGCGGCTCGGGCTGCCGGAGCGCTACCTCGTCTACTCCGGGCGGTACGACGCGCGGCAGGACCTCACGACGCTCCTCCACGCGCTCGAGCTGCTCGGCCGGGCCGGTCGGCCGGCGGAGCTGGCCGAGGATGTCCCGTGGCCGCCCCGGGTCCTCCTCGTCGACGCCTCGCCCGGCGATCGGGCGTCGCTGGCCCGGGCGGCGGCTCGCGTCGACGTCGGCGACTCGCTGGCCTACGCGCCGCGTCTGTCGGACGATCGGGTCGCGGCCCTCGTCCGCGGCGCCCGGGCGGCGATCCTCCCGGCGGTCTCGGACGCGATGGGCCTGCCGGCGATCGAGGCGATCTCCTGCGGGACGCCCGTCGTCGCCTCGGCCGTCGGCCCGCTGCCGGAGATCGTCGGGACGGCCGGGATCCTCGTCGAGCCCCGGAACCCGGAGCGGCTCGCCTCGGCGCTCGCGACCGTCTGGTCGGACGATCGCGTCCACGATGGGTTGTTCGCGATGGCCCGGGACCGGGCGGAGACCAACACGTGGACCGCCGCCGACGCCGCGCTCGCGACGCGCCGGGTCTACACCGAGGCGGCGACGGCTCGCCGCTGACCGTCGGCCCGGCGGTGCCGCTGCCGGTGTCGCGTCAGCCGGCTGGGGCGCTCGGTGACGGCAGGCCGGACGGCGAGGGCTGGGCGGTCGGGGCCGGCTTGCCCTTGACGAACGACATCTTCGAGCCGTACGGCATCACCTGGACGAAGGTCTGGCCGACCGTGAGGGTCACCGGCTTGCCCTTCGCGTCGAAGAACCGGGTCGCCGAGGTCAGGCCCGTCTTCTTCCAGGTGCCCTTGATCGTGACGCCGTTGGTCGAGATCCAGGCGGGTCCGCTCCCGATGACCGTGGCCTCGAGGCGGTGCTTCTTCGAGCCGTCGTTCAGGGGACCGAAGTGCATCAGCATGACGATGACGTTCTTCGGGGCGACCCGCTTCTTCGTCGCCGCGTCGATCTGCTTCTTCTCGGAGGTGTTCGAACGGAGGTAGGTATTCGTCGTCCGGTCATAGTCGTAGCGGATGGCGTTGGCCGAGTAGTAGACCTGGATCCGCCCGCCCACGGGTCGCTGCTCGAGCGGCTTGTCCGGAGCGAACGTCCATGGCCACTTGATCGTCCCGTTCTTGGCCCCGACGGTCTTCGCGATTCCGAGCAGCTGCTTGCCCGTCGTGTAGAGGTTGTGCGGCGCGAAGCGCGTCGGGATGCGGCGGAACGACTTGCCCCAACGGAACTCGTCGGCGTTGTAGACGAGCTGGCCGCGGCCCTTGGCCCGAAGGGTGGCCATGGCCTGCGGCGAGCCGCCCGCATGGGCGTAGACCGCCCGGAGCTCGGCCGCCCACGCGATGTAGTAGTAGCGCGATGACCGGACCGGCCCGACGTCGGTCGGGATGTTCTCCTGAAAGACCATCATGTAGCGCGGGATCCCGCCCTCGGCCGGAGCCTGCCAGACGATCGATGCCGCGTTGTACCCGGACTGCGGCCGTGCCGGCGACAGATCGTCGATCATCACCGCGATCGGATGGCGGACCGCCGCGGCCGGGGACACGAGACGACCGGTCAGCGGTGCCGGCACGAGCACGGGCGTCGGGGCCGGCGTCGGGGTTGGAGCCACCGACGGACTCGGGGACGGGCTGCCCGGCTCCGTGGACTCCACAGGCTCCGCGGACGGCGGCGTGCTGCCAAGGTTCGCGACCAGGCCGGAGCTGGCCGGAGACGCCGACGGTCCCGCGCCGGAGGCCGTGAGCATTCCGGCGGCAAGGCCGCCGACGACGGCGAGCGCCCCAACGCCGACAATGGCGACGCGCTTCGCCGGTGTCACTCGGATCTCGGAGACATCTGGGGGGTCCCCTCCATGGGATCGCGCCGATCGACGCGAGGTTGCCTGTCGGACCGACCGGTCCGGACGTGACGGCCCGGCGCAGGATACGACATCCTGTCGATCACTCCCGTCTCGGACGTCCGATGCTCGCCGGCCGTGACGCCCGGCGGCGAGCGCGGTAGGCTGACCGACCACCGCCCCGGACCTCCGTCCGGTGCCGGGAACTGTTCGTCGGAGGGATGTGATGAGCGTGAGCGAGACCCCGGATCCGACGAGCGACGCCGAGCTGGCGGGAGCCGAGGAGGCGGCCGCGCGCGAGGCCGCGATCGAAGCCGGGACCGAGCCCGCCCCCTCGGGGACGCGGTCGAGCGGTCGCGCCTCGACGAGCGGCGCGTCGGGCGCCAAGGCGCCCGCGAAGGCCGCGCCGAAGTCGAAGACGACTGCGAATGCGAAGACGGCGTCCGGGGCGAAGCCGGCCGCCGCCCGGTCGACGTCCGCCACGAACGCCGAGTCGAAACCGGCGTCTCCCGCGAAGGACAGCGAGCCCGAGGCTGCGGCATCGCCGGTTAAGACCCTCCCGGCGGAGGCCCCTCGGAACGTGACCGGCGAGACGTTCAGCCTCACCCAGGGCGGCGTTCAGTCGGTCAACGCCACGAACGTGGACGTTCGCCAGGGCGGGATCGCGCGGGCCCAGGCGACCGACATCGCCGTGTCGCAGGGTGGCGTTGCGCTCGCCCGGGGCGAGCGGGTATCGGTCGAGCTCGGCGCGATCGGCGCCGCGTTCGCGGGCGAGGTCCACCTGACCCAGTCCGGCGCCGGCAGCATCGTGGCCCGCGAGGTCCACCTCGAGCAGTCGATCGTCCGGACGGTGGTCGCCAACGAGGTCCATGCCGACCGGACCACGGGCGTGCTGCTGCTCGTCGCCCGGCGGGTCGACGGCGACGTCCGCGCCCTGCTCGACTGGCGCGGCGCCCTGGCGCTCGGCGCCGCCTTCGGCATCGTCAGCTCACTGCTGCGCCGCCGCCGCTAGGCCACGGCGGGGCCGGCGGGCACCGCGATCCGGATCCGCCGAGGCGGTCGCGGACGGCTCGCGGGATATACTCGCCCGCGATCCGATCGCCCAGCCAGGAGTGTCCGACCGACCCGTGATTGATCCTTCCGCGCGCGTCCATGCGACCGCGGACCTCGAGCCAGACGTCAGTGTCGGGCCCCGCACGAGCATCTGGCACCGGGCCCAGGTCCGGACGGGTGCGCGGATCGGCGCGGACTGCGTCATCGGGCGCGATGCGTTCATCGACGAGGGCGTCGTCCTCGGCGATCGGGTCAAGGTCCAGAACCTGGCGCTGGTGTACCACGGCGTGACGGTCGGCACCGGCGTCTTCATCGGCCCGAACGCGATCCTCACGAACGACCGCTATCCGCGGGCGATCACCTCGACGGGTGACCTGGCACGTGCGGGCGACTGGGAGGTGAGCCCGATCGAGCTCGAGGACGGCTGCTCGATCGGCGCCGGCGCCGTCGTTGTCGCGGGCGTCACGGTCGGAAGCTACGCGACGGTCGGCGCCGGCGCCGTCGTGACCCGCGACGTCCCGCGCCATGCCCTCGTGGTCGGCAGCCCGGCCCACCGGATCGGCTGGGTCTGCGCCTGCGGCGCCCGCCTCGTCGACCGGGCAGGCGAGCCAGTCGAGGCCGTCCCGCCGCCCTATGCCGCCCACCGCGAGCTGTTGTGTGGCAGCTGCGCGCGCGTCTACGCCTACATCCCCGATGCCGAGACGCTCGAGGAGCGGTCCGGTCCTCGTCAAGGAGCACCCGCATGATCCCGATCGCCCGCCCCGACATCGGCCCGGAGGAGATCAGGGCCGTGACCGAGGTCCTCCAGAGCGGGATGCTCGCGCAGGGCCGGAAGGTCAAGGAGCTCGAGGATCGCTGGGCCGAGTTCGTCGGCGTGAAGCACGCGATCGCGACCGGCAACGGGACGCTCGCGCTGATGGCGATCTTCGCCGGGATCGGCCTGGAGCCGGGCGACGAGGTGATCACGGTCAGCCACACCTTCGCCGCGACGGCGAACGCGATCCTGTCGACCGGGGCGACGCCCGTGTTCGTCGACATCGAGCCCGACACCTACGTGGTCGACGCGAAGAAGATCGAGCGGGCGATCACGCCCCGGACCCGGGCGATCTGCCCCGTCCACCTGTTCGGCCTCGTGGCCGACATGGACATGATCCGGGCGATCGCCGACCGCCACGGTCTGGTCGTCGTCGAGGACGCCTGCCAGGCCCACGGCGCGAGCTATCGCGGGCGGATGGCCGGCTCGTTCGGCCACGGCGCGTTCAGCCTGTACGCGACGAAGAACATGACGACGGCCGAGGGTGGCTTCGTCACGACCGATGACGACGCCCTGGCCGACTGGCTCCGCCTCTATCGCAACCAGGGGATGCGCGCCCGCTACCAGTTCGAGATGCTCGGCTACAACTTCCGGATGACGGACCTCGCTGCGGCGATCGGGCTCGCCCAGCTGGAGAAGCTGCCGCGGAACACGGCTCGCCGCCAGGAGATCGCGGGTCGCTACGACGCAGCATTCGGCGAGCTGCCGATCGGGCTGCCGGTCACGCCGGACGGCCGGACCCACGTGTTCCACCAGTACACGATCGACGTCGGCGGCGCCCGGGACGCGATCGTCACCGACCTCCGCGAGGCGGGCGTCGGCGCGGATATCTACTACCCGATCCCGGTCCACCGCCAGAGCTACATCATGGAGCGGGGCCTCCACGCGGACCTGCCCGTGACCGACGCCGCCGCGTCCCGGACGCTCGCGCTGCCGATGTTCCCGGGCCTGACCGACGACGAGCAGGAGCAGGTCATCGAGGCCGTCCGGGCCGCCGTCGGGCGCCATCTCGGCCCGGACGCGCACGGCACCACGAACCCGGACGGCACCGCGTCGGACGGATCCGGGTCCGCGACGGGCGCCGCCGGGGCGGCGCGATGACGTCGACCTGGCAACCCGCCGGCACCCGCACGCTGCGGGTCGGGCTGGCCGGCCTCGGGTCGATGGGCCGCAACCACCTCCGGATCCTGTCGGGACGGGACGACATCCGCCTCGTGGCGGTCGCCGACCCGGTCGACGCGGCCCTCGACGCGGCGACCGGGCAGACCGGCGCCCAGGGCTTCGCGGAGCCGCTCGCGATGATCGCGGAGGCCGATCTCGACGCCGTCGTGATCGCGGCACCGACGACGGCCCACGTGCCGCTCGCCCTTGCGGCGATCGAGCGCGGGATCGCGGTCCTCGTCGAGAAGCCGCTCGCGGCCACGACCGACGAGGCGATGCGGATCGTCGCCGCGGCGCGGGCGACCGGCGTCCCGGTCCAGGTCGGTCACGTCGAGCGGTTCAATCCGGCGGTCCTCGAGCTCGGCCGGCTGCTCGACGAGGGCTGGCTCTCGACGGTCTACTCGATCGCCTCGCGCCGCGCCGGGCCGTTCCCGGCCCGCATCCGCGACGTCGGCGTGACCGTCGACCTCGCCACCCACGACGTCGACATCCTGAGCTGGATCGCCGGCGAGCGACCGTCGCGGGTCTACGCCGAGACGGCCCAGCGGATCCACGCGACGAACGAGGACCTGCTCTTCGGGCTCCTCCACTTCCCGTCCGGCGCCACCGGGATGCTCGACGTCAACTGGCTCACGCCGGCGAAGCGTCGCCAGCTCCTCGTCGTCGGCGAGGAGGGGATGTTCGAGCTCGACTACCTGACCCAGCGGCTGACGTTCACCCGGGCGACCGACACGACGAACCCACGCCTGATCGGCGGCTACGCGCCGACCTTCGAGGGCGAGATCGTCGTGCTGCCGGTCGCCTCGACCGAGCCACTGGCATCGGAGCTCGACGCCTTCCTGGGCGTCGTCCGCGTCGGCGGCCGTCCGGTCGTCGACGCCGAGGACGGCCTGTGGGCCGTCGCGATCGCCACCTCGCTGCTCACCGCCGCGGCCGACGGCCGCGCCATCGACCTGACCACGCTGTCCTCGAGGTTCGCCCCCGCATGACCATCGTCTCGCGCCCATCCTCCGTGCAGAGCCTGCTCGGCGGCTCGATCGAGATGCCCGTGCACGCCTGCGGTCACGAGCCCGCCCTCGAGGTCGCGCCGTGGATCGGGTGCGCCGGGCACGGCCGGCACGGTCGCGGTCGTCGGGGCGGGCAAGATGGGCCTGCCCCTGTGCGCCCAGTTCGCGGACCACGGCTGGCACGTGATCGCGGTCGACGTGCAGCAATCCGTGGTCGACGCGATCAACGACGGCCAGTCGCACGTCGCCGAGGAGCCGGGTCTGGCGGAGCTCGTCGCCGCTGCCCACGCCGGTGGCCGTCTCCGGGCCACGACCGACGGCGCCGAAGCCGCCCAGGCGGCCGACGTCGTCGTCCTGATCGTCCCGGTGATGCTCGACGACGAGCAGCAGCCCGACTACCGGTTCATGGACTCCGCGGTCGCCTCGATCGCGCCGGGCGTCCATGCGGGCTCGCTCGTGATCTTCGAGACGACGCTGCCGGTGGGCGACACCCGGACCCGGTTCCTGCCCCGGCTGGTCGAGGCGTCCGGGCTGACCCCGGACGAGGACCTGTTCGTCGCGTTCTCACCGGAGCGGCTGTACAGCGGCTCCGCGCTCCGCAACCTCGCGACGTACCCGAAGCTCGTCGGCGGGATCGGCCCGGTCTCGACCGAACGCGCCGCCGCCTTCTACGACGCGGTCCTCGACACCGAGATCGTCGCGATGAGCAACGCCGAGGCGGCCGAGTTCAGCAAGCTCGCCGACACGACCTATCGCGACGTGAACATCGCCCTCGCCAACGAGTTCGCCCGGTACGCCGAGCGTGCCGGCGTCGACATCCACGAGGTGATCGCGGCCGCCAACTCCCAGCCGTATTCGCACATCCATCAGCCGGGTCTCGGCGTCGGCGGCCACTGCATCCCCGTCTACCCGCACTTCCTCCTGTCGCGGGCGCCGGAGCTCGAGCTCGTCGGGCTGGCCCGGCGAACGAACGACGGCCAGGTCGGTGTCGCGATCAAGGCCCTCCAGCAGGAACTCGGCGGGCTCGAGGGCGTACCGGTCCTCGTCCTCGGGCTGACCTACCGCCACGGGGTCCACGAGCTCGCCTACTCGCGGGCGCTCCCGCTGATCGAGCGGCTGACCCACCAGGGCGCCGTCGTCTCCGCCTACGACCCGCTCCTGACGCCCGAGGAGACGGCGCGCTGCTGCGCGACGCCCTGGTCCTGGGGCGAACCGGGCCCGTTCCGGGCGATCGTCACCCAGACCGGCGACCCGCTCTTCAACCGGCTCGACGCCGCCTGGTTCCCCGATCTCGCGGTCGTGTTCGACGGCCGGAACAGCCTCCGCGACCTCGACCTCCCGTCCACGGTCTCGTACCGGGGGATCGGGCTGCCGCCCCGCCCGGGCACGGCCGTCACCGATCCCGCGGCCTGACCACCGCGGCCGGGAGCGTCCTTGCGGATCGTCAGCGTCGTCGGGACGCGGCCCCAGCTCATCAAGGCGGCGGCCCTGTCGCCCGCCCTCCGGCGACGACACGACGAGGTCCTCGTCGACACGGGCCAGCACTGGGACGAGGCCATGGCCGGCGCGTTCTTCGCCGAGCTGGGGCTACCGCAACCCGACCACTCCCTCGGGATCGGCGGAGGGACCCAGGCCGAGCAGACCGGCCGGATGCTTCCCGCGGTCGAGTCGGTCCTCGTCGCGGAGCGGCCCGATGCGGTCCTCGTCTACGGCGACACGAACTCCACGCTCGCCGGTGCGCTCGCGGCGGCGAAGCTGGACATCCCCGTCGCCCATGTCGAGGCCGGCCTCCGGTCGTTCGACCGGCGGATGCCGGAGGAGATCAACCGCGTCGTCGCGGACCACCTGTCCCGGTGGCTCTTCGCGCCGACCCCGACGGCCGTCGCCAACCTTGCCGCCGAGGGGATCGTCGATGGGGTTGCGCTCGTCGGCGACCTGCTCCAGGACCTGGCGGCCCGGACGGCCGTCGAGGCTCGCGATCCGGCCGTGCTCGCCGCCGCGGGGCCCGGGCTCGCGTCCGGCGGGTACCTGTTCGCGACGGTCCATCGCACCGAGAACCGCAGCCCGGCCGCGCTCGCCGCGTGGTCGCGCCTGCTCGCGGCCGTCGCCGCGCCCGATCGGCCGGTGGTCCTCGCCCTCCATCCGGGCACCCGGGCCGTGCTGGACGCCGCGGGCATCCCGATGCCGGACACCGTCCGGGTGATCGACCCGCAGGGATATCGGACGACCCTCGCGCTCCAGCTCCACGCGGCCGCGGTCCTGACCGATTCCGGCGGTGTCCAGCGGGAGTCCGCCTGGCTGCGGGTGCCGTGCCTCGTCCTCCGCGACCGGACCGAGTGGATCGAGTCGGTCGACGACAGCGATGGCCGGATGGTCGTGGTCGGGCTCGACGCGGACCGGGCTGTCGCCGAGCTCGAACGTCTCGTCCCGGCCGGAACCGGTCCCGCCGCCGCGGCGACCCGGATCGCCGGACCGTCCCTCCGGCCGTCCGGGGCGGTCGAGGCGATCGCGGCCGGGCTGGCCTGACGGACCGCCATCCATGGGCCTCCACGTCGCGATGTACGTGTTCAACGACTGCCGGACCGACGCCCGTGTCCTCCGGGAGGCCGCCAGTCTCGTCGCGGCGGGCCACCGCGTGACGGTCTTCGCCCGTCCGACCGACCCGGTCGCGGCGGAGGGCGACCGAGAGGAGCGGGACGGGTTCGAGATCATCCGCGTGCCCGTGCCCCAGTCCTGGCGCTTCTACTGGACGTGGATCCGCTACCCGTGGCGGATGCGGCGATGGTGGGTCGGGCGGGTCAACCGGGCGGTCCGGAGCCTGCCGATCGGACTGCTCGAGCTCGTGGCGCTGCTCCTCGCGGCGCCCGTCACGGCGGTCTGGGCCTCGATCCGGCTGCCGTTCTACCTGTGGACGCGGGGGCGGCCCCAGCGATCCGGCGGCTCGAACCTGGACTGGCTCATCCGCTGGCGCTGGGTCGTCCGCGGCTGGGCGGAGCACGTCGCGGACCTGGCGCCTCTCGCGGACGTCCATCACGGCCACGACCTGACCGGCCTCGAGGCGGCCGGGCGGGCGCGCGAGCGCGTCGGCGGCGAGCTCGTCTATGACAGCCACGAGATCTTCTTGGAGTCGGGCTCGAACGCCGATCGGCCCGCGATCCTGAAGCGGCGCCTTGCGGGCAACGAACGGCGCTGGACCGCCGGTGCCCGGGCCCTCGTGACGGTCAACGACTCGCTCGCCGAGGATCTGGCGCGGCGGCTGCGACCGGCCCGCATCGTGGTCGTCCACAACTGCCCGGCACGCTGGGAGCCACCCGTCCCGCGGCCGGACCTGATCCGGGCCGCGGCGTCGATCCCACCGGACGCACCCGTCGCGCTCTACCACGGCGGGTTCTCCACCCATCGCGGCCTTGAGCAGCTCGCGGAGGCGATCCTCCGTCCGGGTCTGGAGCGGGTCCATGCCGTCTACCTCGGGTATGGCTCGCAGAAGCGGATGCTCCTCGCGATGGAGGCGGAGCCGCGCTTCGGCGGCCGGCTCCACGTCCTGACCGCCGTCCCGCCGGACGAGCTCCTGCCGTGGGTCGCCTCGGCCGACGTCGACGTGCTGCCCATCCAGCCCTCGACCCTCAATCACCGCCTGTCGACCCCGAACAAGCTGTTCGAATCGATCGCGGCGGGCACGCCGGTCGTCGTCAGTGACTTCCCCGAGATGCATCGGATCGTTCTCGACGACCCCGCCGGGCCCCTCGGGGCGGCATGCGACCCGACCGACGCGGACGCGGTCGCCGCCGCGATCCGGTCGATCCTCGAGCGATCGGCAGCCGAGCGGGAGGAGCTCCGCGCCCGCTGCCTGCTCGCCGCGCACGAACGCTGGAACTGGGAGACCGAGGTTGCCCGCCTCGTCGCCCTTTATGACGACCTGGCCGCCGCCCGGGCACCCGGATGACCACCGCCGAGGCGCCGGACCAGTCGCGACCCGTCGCCCAGCGGGCGACCCTGGTCCTCCCGTCGACCGGAGCGTTCGATTCGCGGGCGTACCGGATCGCAAGCCTCCTCGCGGGGCGCGGCCACGACGTCACGATCCTGGCCCGGTCCGGCGACGGCCTTCCGATGGACGAGCGACGGCCGGAGGGCTACCGGATCCTCCGCGTGCCCGTCTCGGCCCGCGACGGCCTGCCCGGCCCGCTGCGGCGGTTCCTGCCAGGTGGCACCGACGCGGTCCCGTCCGCCGCACGCGTCGAGCCCGGTGGCGCGGACCCGGCCGCCACCCCCGCCTTCCGCCGCGGCGTCACCGCTCGCGCGTGGCCGCCGGATCCTCTCGGCTGTCCGCCGCCTCGCCGCGATCGGGCTGACCGTCCGCTCCCAGCGGGTTCGAACCCAATCCGTGGCGCCGGAGGCGGACCTGATCCACGCGATGGCGTACATGGGCATCCCGATCGGGCTCGCCCTCGGCGGCACGCGCATCCCGGTGGTCTACGACGCCCGGGACATCTACGTCGACGCCGCGAACCTCGCCCGGCTGCCGAGCTTCGCCCGCCGGATCTTCGGCCGGATCGAGCGGTCATGGGCGCGCCGCGCCGCCCGGGTCGTGACGGTCAACGAGCCGTACGCCCGCGTGATGGCCGGGCGGTGGGACCTGCCGATGCCGCTGATCGTCCTCAACTGCTCGTGGCGCCGGCATCCGCCGAAGCGGCGTCCGGACCGGATCCGGGCGGCGCTCGGGCTCGCGCCAGACCGCCGAATCGTCCTGTACCACGGGGGCCTGTCACGGGATCGGGGGATCGAGCAGCTGATCGACGCCCTGCCGCACCTGGCGCCGGAGGCCGACGTCGTCCTCCTCGGCTACGGCGCGCTGGAGAGTGCCCTCCGGGCCCGCGCCGCGGACCCGGCACTCGGTGGCCGCCTGCACGTCCTGCCCGCCGTCCCGCCGACCGAGCTGATCGACTGGGTGGCCTCCGCCGACGTCGTCGCGATGCCGATCCAGCCGACGACCCTCAACCACCGCCTGACGACCCCCAACAAGCTGTTCGAGGCGATGGCTGCCGGCGCCCCGGTGGTGGCGTCGGACCTGCCGGGGATGTCCGGAATCGTCCGCGAGACGGGTTGCGGCACGCTCGTCGACCCGACCGATCCCGCGGCGATCGGGGCGGCGGTCCAGGCGATCCTCGACCTTCCCGAGGCGGAACGGGCCGCGATCGGGCAGCGCGGACTGGACGCTCACCTCGCGACCTACAACTGGGAGGTCCAGTCGGCCCGGCTCCTCGCCGAGTACGGCCGCCTGACGGGCCGACCGTGGTGAGCCGTCCGGAGCCCGGGGTCAGCGGGGAGCGGCGTCGACGCCGTGCGGTCATCCTCGTCGGCAATCCGGCCGCGCCCTACTCGCGGGCCCTGCGCATCGCCCGGACGCTCGCGGCCGGCGGCTACACCGTCGAGATCGCCGCGACCGTCGCCCGTGGGCTCCCGGAGCGCGAGACCGGTGACGAGTGGACGCTGCGCCGCCATCCGCCGAGCGGGATCTGGGCCCGGCTCGGGCGGGGCGGCGAGACGACGATGGGCGGCCTCCTGGGTGCGTCGGCCGGCGCTCCGGCGCGCCCGGCGGCGACCGAGCCGCCGCGTTCGCTCGTCGCGCCGGATCACTCGGCGGATCGCGACGATCGGTGCGACACTCCGGCGCTGGCTCTTCTGGCCCCACACCGTCCGGGGCTGGTGGGCGAGCCTCGCCCGGGACCTGGCGCCGGCGGACCTCTACCACGCCTGCGGCAGCCTCACGATCGCCGCCGCCCTGGCCGCGCGCGACCGGTCCCCGGTCGGTCCGAGCGGCGAGCGGGCCGTCGTGATCTACGACGCGATCGACGATGTGTTCGAATCGAACAACGTGCTCGACATGCCCGGCCCCATCCGCTCGCTCCATGCCCGTCGCGAACGCGACTGGGCGCGCCGATCCGATGGCCTGACGACCGTGAACGAGGCGCTCGCCGACCGGCTCGGAGCGCGCTGGGGCCGTCGCCCCGTCGTCGTCCCCAACTACCCGGAGATCGCCGAGTTGGCCGTGGAAGCGGCCGGTGAGCCCGGTCCGCTCCGCCGGGAGCTGGGCGTCGGCCGGGACGTGCCCGTCGTCCTGTTCCAGGGCCGGCTCGGCCCGCGGCTCGGCCTCGACGAAGCCGCCGAGGCCGTTCTCCTGGTCCCGGGCGCGATCCTCGCCGTCCTCGGGTTCGGTCGTGGGTTCGACCGTGAACGCGCCCGCGACGACGAGCCGAGGTTCGTCGGCCGCCACCGGACGTTGCCCGCCCGCCACCCGGACGAGCTGCTCGCATGGACCCGCGACGCCGACGTCTCCCTGATCCCGTTGCCTGCGGTCTCGGTGAATCAGCAGCTGTCGAGCCCGAACAAGCTCTGGGAGTCGCTCGCCGCGGGAACGCCGGTCGTCGTCCCGAGCGGCCTGACGCTGATGGCCGGACTCGTCCGGGACGAGGACCTCGGCGTGGTGGCCGACTCGCCGGCCGCGACGGATCTCGCCGCGGCGATCCGGACGGCCCTCGATCGGCTGGCGGCCGACCCCGAGTGGCGGGTTCGAATTCAGCGCGATCGCGGCCGACCGGTATTCGTGGCCCGTCGCGGCTGCCGCCTATCGCGGCCTGCTGGACGGGCTGCTGACCGGCTCATCGGCGAGCCGGTCGAACGCTGGTGACCGGGCTCCGACCTGATGCACGTCCTGGTCGTGAGCGGCTGGTATCCGTCGGCCGTAGCGCCGGGCCGTGGGAGCTTCGTGGCCGATCAGGTCCGAGGGCTTGCGCGGCAAGGCGTCGAGATCGTCGTCGCGTCGTGGGAGCCGAGCCTGCTGTCCGCCGACACATCGGCGACCGAGACGGGAGCGGCCCGCGCACGCGCCATCCAGATGGGAGATCTCCCTCTCGCTACGCCTCGCTCCTGGGGCGGAGGCGTGCCGGTGGCCCGCCTGCCGGCGACCATCCCCGCTGAGATCGAGCGTCGACATCCGGTCGACCTCATGCGATGGCAGACGACGACCCTGCTCCCGTTCGGCAACCGGCTAGCGCAGGCCTGGCCGATCGACCTGATCCATGCGCATCGTGGGCTTCCGGACGGCGGCTCCGCCATCGCTCTGGCCAACGCCCTCGGCGTGCCGCTCCTGACCACCGAGCACGACGGAAGCCTTGAGGAACGCCTGAAGAGCCCACGCGCCGCTGCTGCGTATCGAACCCTCGTCGGCGAGCATCGGAGCCTCGTCGCGGTGAGCCGGCGCCTCGCGGACCAGGCCGCCGCGTTGTCCGGGCTCGATCCGGACGACATCGACGTGATCCCGAACCTGGTCGACCGTTCCGTCTTCCGACCGCAAGGGGGGATCGACCGCGATCGCCTCGAGCTGTTGTGGGTCGGCAGCCGCAAGGCCAGCAAGGGGATGGATGCGCTGATCCGTGCCGTGGCGATCGTTCGCACAACCAGGCCCGTCCGGCTTCGTCTGATCGGCCAGGCTCCGAGCCAGGCGGAGGATCGTCGCCTCGGCCGCCTGGCCGACGACCTTGGGCTCGGTCCCTGGGTGACCTTCGAGCCGGCGGCGGCCCGTCCGGATGTCGCGGCGGCGATGGCTCGGGCCGGTCTGCTCGTCCACCCGAGCCCGAGCGAGTCCTTCGGAATTGTCGCTGTCGAGGCTCTGGCGACAGGTCTGCCGGTCGTTGCCGTGTCTCCGACCGTGGCCGATCTGATCGGTCGCGATGGCGCAGCTGGCGAAGTCGCGGCCGGGCCCGGCCCCGAGGCGCTGGCCGCGGCGATTGAGCGAGCCCTCGCCCGGCTCGGGTCGTTTGATCGAGAGGCGATCGTCGCAAGGTCGGAGCCGTATGGATCCGATCGGGTCCTCGCGGCGATCATCGGTCGATACACGGGCATGATCGGATCTGCATCAGGATCCGACCGGCGCCCGATCGCGACTTCCAGTTCGATCGCCCCCGGCCCTGCGACGCATGCCGGCACCAACGGCGCCGTCGTCCTCGCGCTGCGCAGGCGGTCGGCGATCCAACGCGTTTCCCAGCTGCCGCCGGACGTGTCCTCGACGCTGACGGTCGTCACGTCGGTCGGTCGCGAGGCTCCTCCGACCGCGATCGACGAGTGGATCGAGATCGATCCCGATACTGCGTTCCGTGCCGAGATGACTCGCTTGGGCGGCCCCGGGAGACCCGGTCGCTCGCGTGGCGAGCGATGGCTGACGGCGGCTCGCCACCCGACCCGGACGCTGGCCCGGCGCTGCCTCGTTGCGCGACGCAGCGCGCTTGCGGCGACCACGACTCGGGCGGCGCTGCAGGCGATCGTGGCCGGGGTCGACGCGAACGTACCGATCGTCGCCATCGACGCCGAGGATGTCACTGCGGTCGTTGCGGCAGGGCTCGAGTCGCGCCTCGCCCCGGCTTTGCTCTGGTGGCTCGCCGATCGGCAGGATGCTGCCGATTGGCTACCCGGACCGGTCCGCCCTCAGGCGCTCCGATGATCAGGGCCGCCGAGCCGTCGCGCCAGCGCATCCGTGCCGCCATCCTTGTCCGACCGCCTCGACCCAACGTCGCGGACCGACTCGCTTTGTCCGCTCCTACCTACCGCGGACCTGGAATGATCCGCCGCCCGACTCGACGACCGGCTGCCTTGAGGCGCCTGACCGCCGACGGTCGGCGGACCGCCGTCCGGGCTTGCACGGCGTAGACGGTCGATGGTCGTGGATGCGGTGGCAGGAAGTTCGAGGGCTCGTCGTTGTGGCCGCGCTGGATGAACGCGAGGTTGTGATAGAAGGTGACGCTCTCGATTCCGACGTCGAACGCGGACGGCTCGTAGCCGGCGATGTCGAACTCGGCATAGTTCAGGGCGTCGGCGAGGTCAAGCAACATCGCCATCGACGTCCCACGGCGATCCCCGCGGCTGGATCCCCCGTAGCCACGTTCCCAATAGGAGGTCTGGAGATCCTCGATCGCGTAGATCCCGTCCTCCGCGAGAAAAGGGAACAGGCCACGGAAGGTGGCGATGACGTGAGCGTTCACATGGCTGCCATCGTCGATCACGACGTCGAACGGGCCATGGCTCGAGCCCAGCCAGTCGAGGAACGCGGGATCGCCCTGATCGCCCTGAACGATCTCGATACGCTCTTCGGCCAGGGCCGATTTGTCGTGAAGATCGACACCGATGATTCGGGCGTTCGGGAAGAACGCCTTCCACATACGCAATGACTCGCCACCGGCCCGGGGATCGCGATAGCCACCCACTCCGATCTCGAGGAGCGTGATGGCGACATCGCGCAACCGGCCGAGGTGGTGCTCATATCGGTCGGCGTATGAATGCGAGCCCTGCTTGTCGGTCCCGAATTCCATCGCGAGCTGGCGAAGGGATCGATCGTCCGTCACGCGTGGAGTCTAGCCAAGGTCGCCGGGCGCCAGCCTATCCTTTGGCCGTGTCGATTTCGTGGGTTGTCCTGCGCGAGCTGCGGCAGGCGCGCTGGGGTGGCGACCTTCGCCGCCACTACGTCCTTGCGTCGCTCGCGAAGCGAACCGACGCGATCGATCTCGGTGGCTGGTCGCGCAAGGACGTGCGAACAGCCCTTGCGACTCGGCGGAGACCGTGGGATCGGCGCCGCCGGTTGGTCGTGGCCGCCACCTTGCTTGGCCCGGACGCTGTCGCGGAACTGGCGGGCGGCGCTGCGGTTCCGTTCGCGGTCGACTTCCATGACGACGCGATCCTGCAGCGGGCGGTGCTCGGAATTCCCGCCGATGACGAGTGGCTCGCGCGGACGCAGGAGCGTCGGCGGCAGAATCTCGATGCGTTCCGCTGGCACATCGTCCCCTCGGATGAGCTTGCGACGCTGGCGGGCCTCGATCCATCCCGCGTGCTGGTCGTCGGCAATGGAACGGATCCGGACATCATCCAGCCGATGCCCTGGCCGTCCGTGCCGGCCATTGGCATGATGTCCGGTGCGGCTCCCCGTCGCGGCATCGAGCACCTGATTGCTGCCGCCGAGCTCGTTCGCGAGGACATCCCGGAGCTGAGGCTTGTGCTTTGGCTTGCCGCGACCGGCGAGGCCAGCGCGGCCTACCTCGACCGGCTGCGGGTCGACTCCGCGACCAGGACGTGGATCGAATTTGCTTCGGCGCCATACGATCGGCTCGGGCCGGAGCTGGGGCGCGCAACGGTGCAGTGCATCCCGAATCCACCGGCTGAGTACTGGGACGCCGTGTCGCCGATCAAGCTCTTCGACGCCATGGCGAGTGGCCGACCCGTTGTCGTCACCCCACGGCGAGCGATGCGCGACGTCGTCGAGCGCAACGAAGCCGGGATCGTCGCCGGCGGCGATGAGACCGAGGACCTTGCCGACGCGATCCGGCGTCTGTTGAGCGACGAGGTCCTCGCTCGTCGCCTCGGCGAGAACGCCCGCCAGGCAGCCTCGGCCTCGTTTGCCTGGTCATCGATCTCTGATCGCCTCGCAGCGCAGCTGTCCGAGCTGGCAGAGTCCGCTTGATCGCATCGCCCGGTCGCGCGACGGTCGGAGCGGCGTTCGCCGGGATCGCGGCGACCCTGATCGTTGGTTGGCTTGTTCGACCCTGGGAGGTGGGCTCCGTCGGATTCGACTCGGCGGCTTCCGTACTGTATTTCGAGAGGATCAGCTCGGGCGCAAAGCTGGAAGCGTTCGTGGGCGCAACTCCGAAGCCGCTGCTTACCGTGCTGTATGGGATCGCTTTTGGTCTGACCCACGACTGGCGCGCGATCGGCATGCTGACAGTGGTCGGATACGGGTTCGCAATTGGGCTCGCGACGCTGTTGGCGACGAGGCTGGCTGGTGCTGCCGCAGGCGCGTTCGCCTGTGTCGCACTCCTCGGCTCGGCGTTGCTCCTGCAGGATGTAGCGCTGTCCTACGCAACACCGTTTGCGCTTGCCATGCTGGCGATCGCGGGTCTGGCGCTAACCCAACGAAGCCCTTCCTATGTGTTGGCTGGGATCGCCCTGATGGTCGCGGCGCTTGCCCGCTTCGAGGTCATCGTCCTGCCGGCCGTCGCGGCCATCGCTGTCGTGATTCGGCTGATCGATCGACGCAATCCCGGCTCCGCTCCTCGCTGGTCGGATTTGGCGCCCCTGCTCTTGGGATTTCTCGCACTCCCTATCATGCTCGTTCACGATGCTGCGCTGACCGGCAATGCCTTCTACTGGCTCGAGGTCTCGGCGCGGTACTCGCGTGAGAACGCGGCTTCCGTCCGCGACCTGCCGGCGATGATCGCGGCCTTCGTCGAGCGCTACCGGGCCATGCTTCCAATGGTGATCCTGGCTGCGCTCGGTCTGGCGTGGCTGATCCGCAAACGATCGTGGCCGATCGCGTCCGGACTAGTGGCAATGATCTTCGGAGTCGCCGCGCTGCTCCTGTTGCTCGCCGCACGGAACACCTACGTCTCCACTCGGTACTTTCTCTTGATCGATCTGGCGCTCGTGTTCGCCGCATCGATCGGCGTCGCAGTTCTCGCGACGACCGTTCGGGGCCGCGTCCGAGCCATCCCGGACGGATTCAAGTCAACCGTTGACGCGGCATTGGTGGTTGTTGCGGTTGTCATCGCCTTCCTGGTCGCTCGCCCGTGGGCTCCGACCTATGGCCCGAGCAGACGACTCATCGACGCAACCCTTCAAGTCGCTTTCAACACCGACGCAGCCGTCGGGGCGATCCGAACGAGCCTCGCGGCCGGGGAATGCTCGGATCCTGCGTCGGTCCGCCTCGTCGTGCCCGGCCTCATGACGCCCCGACTGGCGGTGGATCTCGACGTGCCGCTCGACCGAATTGGCCCCCTCGTCGCCGATCCCGGAGGGATGCCGACGGGCGACCTGTCAGCGGGTTCCTTCGTCGTCCACGATGCCTACCTCGACCGGGCTCAACCGTCCATGCCGATCCTCGAGAGTGGCGCGGCGACCGAGGTCGATGGGGTCCTCCGGACGCCGATTCTCGCGGATCCGGGGGCGGGGATCTGGGTCGTTGCCGTCTGTCCAGCCGGAACACCCTGAGCCGCGATGATCGGGCTCGCCGAACCGCTGATGGACCTGCGTCGATTTCAGGCCGAGGCCGGACCTATGGGCGGGTGCTCGGTGCGATCAGGCGCCGAGCCCGCCGCCCAAGGCCGCGAACGATCCGTCTGATGGTCATCGGCCGCGGCCGAGCCCGGGTCGAGCCGAGCGGAGGAGTCCGGCCCTGGGCCGGGCGCGTTCCCGTGATTGCCGGCTCGTCTGATCGCTGCCAATCGACCCAGGTGGACCGGAAGCCCATCTGCTCCTTGAAGAACTTGAGCCCCTCGGTCCCCGACTGGTGCATGTTGTACATCGCGTACTTCGTCCCGGCGAACGGGATGATGTCGCGGAGGGTCTCGGCGACGAGGAGGTACATCACTCCCGCGTTCAGGTGATCGCCGTGGCCCAGGATCGTCGAGAACAAGCACATCTCGCCGACCTGGTAGAGCCATGTGTACGCGACCAGTTGGCCGTCCTTCAGCACGCCGTACGTCCGGACCTGGTGCCGCGGGCAGTTGTAGTCGGGCAGCGGACCGTAGGGACCCGGCCGCGTCCGGTAGCTCTCGGTCATCTCGCGACCCTGCCGAGCCTCCATCGACGTGTTGATGGCGAAGATGTCGTCGACGTAGTCGTCGCGGTTGACGAAGGCGAAGGTATAGCCCTCCTTCTCGGCCTTCCGGACCTTGCGCCGCGTGCCGTAGCCGGCAGCGCCCTCCCAGTACTCCTCGTACGTCGAGGGAAGTCCCAGGATCGAGCAGCCGTTCTGGTAGGTGCCGTACTCGGGGTGCTTCGGGTGCGGCGCGGTGAATTTCTCGTACAGCTGGTCGGCCAGCTCCGTGCAGGCCGGATCCGGCGTGTCCGCCCGCAGGAAGGAGATCGTCAGCCGGGGGTCGCGCTCTTCGACGGCGTCAGCCATTCGGCGAGTCCTTTCTCCAGCGCGACCGTGATCATCTTGCGGTACGTGGGCCCGGTGAAGTGGAGCGTCTGGCCCGGACCGCAGCTGCCCATGTCGTCCGGGTCGAGCTCGGCGTCATGGAGGTCTCCGGCGTAGACGTGCGGCAACGCTGCCTCGAGCTCCTGGCCCAGCCGCCGGAAGTCGAGCCGAGGTTCGAGCTTCCGGTAGTAGGCGACCGGCTGATGGAGATACAGGACCGGGACGTCACCATAGCGGCGCCGGTACTCCTCGATCAGCCGGACGTGGGCCGCCAGGGACTCGTCGAACGTGAGGCGCTGGACGTCGCGGAACTCGCGCTCCAGCGCCTCGCGATCGCGGACGTAGGCTTGGTGGACCCAGAGCTTCCAGCCCGCTTCCCGGTGCTGCCAGGCGCCGAAGTTCATGTCGGCGTAGTTGTCGATTGCGATCAGGCGCGGTCGATCGCCATCGAACGTCGTCCGGTCCACCTGGCCCAGCGCGTAGTGCCGAAGGCTCTTGCCCATCTTGTCGACGTCCATGAGCCGGATCACGTCGTCGGTCGTGGGCGACCCGACGCTCAGGTGGTCGAGGAAGAAGTCGGTCCGGGCCTTCTCGTCGCGGAGCATCCTCGGGTTGCCGCCGAAGAGGTCGCGGTTCATGTCGATGGCCCGTCGCGAGCAGCAATCGCCGCGGACGATGATCTCGAATGGCGGAGCGGACGGATCGCCGACGGTGGCGGCACTCGGGGCGGCCGCCGGCACGACCGTCGGTCGGGGTTTGATGGTCTCGCCGGAGAATGCCCACCAGACCGGATGGATCAGCAGTTGCAGGAACCCGCCCTCGCGGGCGAACTCGTCGTCCAGCTGGGCGAACGGCAGGTGCCAGTAGCCGCCCGTGTCGGACAGGTAGCGGGTGTGGCCGATGAAGTTCGCCTCGTAGTCAAGGCCGAAGTCGCGCATCGAGCGCTGGCGGAGCTGGAGCCGGCGGCTCGCGCCGGCCGGGTCGGTCCAGGTCAGGACGCGGTCCGGCCGGTGGGTGGCCGGTCGGATGCACTCGCGGAAGATCTCGTTGTTGACGAACCCCACCTCGTGGCAGAGCGGCTCGCCGTGGGCGACCGATCCCGTGATCGTGAACCCGTGGCGGCGGAGCGCGGCGAGGTCGTTCTCGAGGATCGCGAACGGGTCGCCGCCCGTTCGCAGCGCAATGCTCACGGCGTTGTTGTGGAGGCCGATCTCGTGGCCGAGGGACGCGATCCGATCGAGCGCCTCGAGGGTGAGCGCCGACGGCTCCGTCGCGTCCGGTCCGCCCCAGTACCAGTCGCGCTGCAGGACGAAGTAGGTCGACCGGATCCCGTGCTCCGCCTCCCACTCAGCGAACCGGACCGAGTTCTCGAGGTCGTGGTCCATGTCGTGACGGACGGTTGCGAAGCGTTCCGGCCAGTCGTCGCGGCGGACGTACGCCTCCGCGATCGGGACCACCTCGTCGGCCCGTTGGAGGAGCCGCTCGAGACGCGCGAGATCGTTCGAGCCGAAGGTCCGCCTCGCGGTGTTCTCGCGCTGCTTCTGCTGCAGGAGCCCATTCCGGATCCCGCCCGTCGAGCCCTCGAGGAACTCCGGTCGGTGGACCCGGGCCGCGAGGTTGCTGGCACGACGAAGGACGGCCCTCCGGATCCGCCCGGCGTAGCGCCGGCCCCGTCCCAGCAGCTGCCGGCTACGGCCGACCGACGACGTCATCGGCTCGTCCGATCCTCATCGACGGATGCGGCACGGCCCGAATCGCTCGCCGGTGTCGCAGGTGCGGTTGGCGCTCCCGAGCCGCTCGGGTTGCTCGCTCCGTCTCGCCCCGTCGCAGGAGGCGGCGTGATGCCCGCACTCGCGATGAGGGCCGCAGTGACATCGTCGCCTGCAATCTTGGCCCCGGCCTCGCGCGCCTCCTTGAGCGCCGTCTGCGTCGAGATGGCCCATGGCGAGAACCCGGGAGAGTCGCCGAGCTTGGCGAGCATCTCCGCTTCCTTCTTGACGCGTTCCGTCCTCGAATGCTCCTGATGAAGCGTGACGATGTCCTCCGGGCTGCCCTCGGCGACGACATGGCCCTTCTCGATCAGCATCGCCCGGTTGCAGAACTCGGTGACCCAGTTCATGTCGTGGGTCACGAGGACGATCGCCTTCGCGCTCTTGGCGAGCTGGAGGACGCGCGCCTTGCTCTTCTCGCGGAACGCCTGGTCGCCGGTCGCGAGGACTTCGTCGAGCAGGAGGATGTCCGGATCCACGGAGGTGGCGATCGCGAACCCGAGCCGCGCCCGCATCCCGGACGAGTAGGTCTTGATCGGCGCGTCGATGAACTGGCCGATGTCGGCGAAATCCACGATCGACTCCTGGCGGCGGACCATCTCATCGTGGGGGATGCCCATGAAGGCGCCGGCCAGCATGATGTTGTCGCGGCCGTTCAGGTCCTGGTCGAAGCCCGCCCCGAGCTGGAGAAGGCTCGAGATGTGGCCGCGGACATCGACGGACCCAGCCGACGGGGTGATGATCCCAGCGAGGGTCTGGAGGAGCGTGCTCTTGCCGGCGCCGTTCGGGCCGATGACCGCCAGTGACTCGCCGTGGACGAGCCGGAGCGTGACGTCGCGGAGTGCCCAGAACGTCCGGTCGCCCTCGCCACGCCGCATGATCGTGCCGAGCGTCTGGCGAAGCGTGTTCTTCTTCGTCAGGCGGAGGTTGTAGCGCACGCCGAGGCCCTCGACGTCGATCGCGTACTCCGCCCCCTTCGCGATGGGCGTAATCGGAGCCTGCGCGCTCGGCATCGGATCGATCGTGGGCGGCTGGGCCGCTGGCTCCATCACAGGACCTTCGCGAACGACGGCTCGAGCCGCTTGAAGAACATCATCCCGACGATGAGCAGGATCAGGGACCCGACGAACACCGCGCCGAGGAGCGCGAAGTCCGGCGCCTGGCCGTAGTAGATCGCGTCGCGGTACGACACGAGGATCGCGTAGAACGGATTCAGTTTCATCAGGGTGACGACGGTCGGATGGGACGTCGCCAGCTGGTTGATCGTGTCCGCGCCGTACAGCGCCGGCGAGAGATAGAACCACAGCCGGAGGACGTGCCGGGCGAGGTTGCCGACGTCGCGGAAGAACACGTTCAGCGTCGCCACGATCAGCCCGAAGCCTGCCGTGAACACGAACTGGACGACCGCCACGACCGGGATGTACAGGAGGGCGAGGCTGATCCGGTCGGAGTAGAACAGGATGAGCATCGCGGCCAGCGGGATCAGGCCGAACGCGAACTGGGCGACACCCGCGATCATCGCCGCGGCCGGCAGGACGATCTTCGGGAACATGATCTGCTTGATCAGCCGTTCCTGGCCCGAGACCGAGGTGATCGAGTCGGACACGACCGTGCTGAACCACTTCCACGGCAGGATCGCGGCGAAGATGAACAGCGGGTAGGCCGGCGTCGACCGCTGGAAGATGATCGTGACGAGCACGACGTAGACGGCCATCTGGAGGAGTGGGTCGAGGACCCACCAGAGGTTCCCGAACAGCGTGTCCGCGCCCGTTCGCTTGAGGTCGGCCCGCGCGAGATAGCGGATCAGCCGCCAGCGGGAGCGGAGGTCGTCGGCCGCCTCCCTCAGCAGGCCGACGGGCCCCGGCCGTTTCGCGCTCGTGCGGAACGCGGCAGGGGCTTCCTGGGTGATGTCCATTCGGGACGGCAGGGTATCACCTCCCGCCGGACCGGCAGGTCGAGCGGATACCATCCGGCCATGACCGCAGATCAGTCGCTGGCCATCGTCGGGCTGGGCTATGTCGGCCTGCCGCTGGCCATCTCGTTCGTCGAAGCCGGCCTGTCCGTGGAAGGGATCGACGCCCACGCGCCACGCGTCGCGGACATCGCGTCCGGCCATTCGCCGATCGACGACGTCTCCGACGATCGGCTCAAGGCGGCCCTCGCCGGCGGTCTGACCGTCGTCGAGCCGGCCGGTGCCCACCTCCCGGACGCCGACGTCGTGTTCGTCTGCGTCCCGACGCCGATCACGACCGCCAAGGATCCGGACCTCGGGCCGATGCTCAGCGCCGCAGCGATGATCCGCGAGCATCTCCGGACGGGCCAGCTGATCGTCCTCCAGTCGACGACGTTCCCGGGCACGACGACCGGTCCGTTCCGGGCCGAGCTGGAGCGGTCGGGGCTCGTCGCCGGCCGGGACTTCGACCTCGCGTTCGCGCCCGAGCGGGTGAACCCCGGCGACCCCGCGTCGGCGTCGAAGGCGATTCCGCGGCTCGTCGGGGCAACGACGCCGGAAGCCACCGAGAGAGCAGCCACGCTCCTCGGGCGGATCAACGACAACGTCCGGGCGCTCTCATCGCCCGACGCCGCCGAGCTCGCGAAGCTCCTCGAGAACGTCTTCCGGAACGTCAACATCGCCCTCGTCAACCAGCTCGCCCTGCTCTGCGAGCGGATGGGGATCGACGTCTGGGAGGTGATCGACGCGGCGGCGACGAAGCCGTTCGGGTTCATGAGGTTCACGCCGGGCCCCGGCGTCGGCGGGCACTGCATCCCGGTCGACCCGTACTACCTGTCGTGGCGGGCCCGCGAGTTCGGCTTCGTCGACCGGTTCGTCGAGCTCGCCGGCGACATCAACTTCGCGATGCCGCGGCATGTCGTGGATCTGGTCGCCGAGGCCTTGAACGAGCGCAGCGTCGCGCTTCGCGGTGCCCGTGTCGGGATCCTGGGCGTGGCCTTCAAGCCCGACGTTCGCGACGCCCGCAACTCACCGGCGGCCGACGTGATCGCGGGCCTCCGCAGTCGCGGCGCCGATGTCCGGTTCCACGATCCGCACGTCCCGACGTTCCGGGACAAGGACGGAACGAGCCTCGAGTCGGTCGGGCTGAGCGAGGTGCTGGCCGACAGCGATGTGATCGTCGTGTTGACCCCGCATCGGGCGATCGACCTGGACCGCGTCTACCGCGAGGCCGCGCTCGTCGTCGACACGGTCAACAGCTCGTCCGGCCGGGCGGCCCGTCCGCGCCAGGTCCTTCGCCTCGGGGCCGGCTGGAGTCCGGCCTGAGCACGCCCACGAGCGCGCGACCGGTCGGACCGAAGCGGCGACGGCCCGTCGCGATGATCGTCCACTCCTACTACGACGAGGACCCGCGGGTCCGTCGCGAGGCGGAAGCCCTCGTCCGGGCCGGGCACGAGGTCGACGTCTTCGCCCTCCGCCGCCCCACCGATCCACCGGAGGGCACGCTGGCCGGGGTGAATCTCCGGCGCCACGACGTCCAGCGCCACCAGGGTGCGGGCGTCGGGGTCTACCTCCGCGAGTACCTGTCGTTCCTCGTGCGGTCCGGCTGGTCGCTCCTCCGGGCGCATCGCCGGCGCAGGTACGGTCTCGTCCAGGTCCACAGCCTCCCGGACTTTCTCGCCTTCGCGGCCTTGCCGCTCCGGCTCATGGGCGTGCCCATCCTCCTCGACCTCCACGAAGCGATGCCCGAGTTCTTCCGGAGCCGCTTCCCGGCCGCCTCGAACCCGGTCGCCCATCGGCTCCTCGAGGTCCAGGAGCGGCTGTCGATCGGGATTGCGTCCGCGGTCATCACCGTCAACGACGCGATGGCCGACCGGCTGGTCGGGCTCGGCGTGCCGCGGCGCAAGGTCCACGTCGTCGTGAACACGCCTTCGCTCGCCCACTTCGACCGGAGTGCCCATCCCGACCGGCCCTTCGCCGCGGACGGCACGATCCGCCTCGTCTACGCCGGCGCGTTGACCCCGACATACGAGGTGAACGTAGCCCTTGATGCGGTCGCCTGCCTGGCGAAGGACCGGCCCGAGCTCGCCACGTTCCTCGACGTCTACGGCCGCGGCGACGCGGAGCTCGCGCTCCGCGAGCAGGCCGCCTCGCTCGGCATCGCGGAGCGCGTCGCGTTCCGCGGCCGGATCCCGATCGACGACGTGCCGGCGGCGCTGGCCGTCGCCGACATCGGGCTGGCCCCGACGCGCCGTGACCGCTTCACGGACGTCAGCCTCTCGACGAAGATCTTCGAGTACGCCGCGATGGCGAAGCCCGTCGTCGCCACGCGGCTGCCGATGGTCGAGGCGACGTTCCCACCGGGCACCATCCGGACGTACGGGCCGGGAGATGCCGTCGCACTGGCAGCGGCGATCGCGGCCTGGGTTGACGACCCGGCCGATCGAACGGCGCGGGTGGCCGCGACCGGGGCGTTCGTGGCAGGCCGCAGTTGGGAGGCCGAGTCGGCGGCGTACGTCGGGCTTGTCGAGCGCCTCGCGCGCACCTGAGTGAATCGCCCGGGATGGCCCGCCGAAGCGGGTACGGTACGATACCGCCCCGTCGGGCGCCCGTACCGTACCCACCCACGCCCGGAATCAGGAACCTGAACACCCCATGACCTTCCGCGTCAAACCGGTCGATCGCAGCCATCGCGACCGCGATCCGAGCCGGCGGACCCTGTACATGAACATCGGCTTCGGCATCGCCGTCGTCGTCGCGATCCTCATCCTCATCGCCGTGGGGGTGACGACCTGGTACTCGGCCCACCTCGCCCCGGCCGCGACGGTCGGCGGCACGACGATCACGAAGGACCAGTTCAACGAGCGTGCGGCGGTCGAGCAGTTCCGCCTCCAGCAGCTCGGGAGCCGCGTCCAGTCGGATGTCGCCGCCGGACGGCTGACGCAGACCCAGGCCCAGGCGCGCATCCAGCAGATCAACGCGGCGCTCGACACCTCGACGTTCATCTCGACCGTCCTCGAGAAGCTGATCGACGGGAACATCCAGGCCGGCATCGCGAGCCAGGAGGGGATCGCGGTCACCGACGAGCAGATCAACCAGCGGATCACCGACGACAAGACCCGCAAGGAAGAGCGGCACGTCTGGCTGATCGCCGTCGAGCCGACGATCGACGCCGACAAGACCGAGCCGACCGACGCCCAGAAGGCCGACGCGAAGAAGAAGGCGGACGACGCCCTCGCCCAGATCAAGGGCGGCAAGTCGTTCGAGGAGGTCGCAAAGAGCGTCTCGACCGACGCGACGAAGTCAACGGGCGGCGATCTCGGCTGGATCGACGACACCGCCAGCGAGGATTCCGACTGGCAGGCCGCTCTCTTCAAGCTCGACGCGAACGGCGTGACCGACGTCATCGAGGGCGCCGACGGCACGTACCGGATCGGGCGGGTCAGCGAGATCGTCCCGGCCCAGGTCGACCCGACGTGGGACCAGAAGCTCGCCGAGGCGAAGATCAGCCAGGACGCATACCGTGCCGCGATCCGGTCGGAGGCGATCCGCCAGGCGCTCGACGACAAGGTCGTCGCGGAGGACAGCAAGAGCGGGCCGCAGCGCAAGGTCGCCGAGCTGTACATCCCGGTCTCGACGACGAGCGGCGAGAAGGCGATCAAGGTCCGCCACATCCTCTACTCGCCGAAGGACGATCCGCAGAACGCCTCGAGCGTCCCCGACTCCGACCCGAGCTGGACGGAGGCGCAGCTGGCCGCCCAGGCGGCCTACGACAAGCTCGTCAAGGACCCGACGAAGTTCGATTCGATCGCCCGCGCGGAGAGCGACGAGCAGTCGGCCAAGGGCGACGACGGGACCGGCGGCAAGCTGCCGTACTTCGATGAGACCAGCGAGGCCAACGGCCTCGACCCGGACTTCGCGAAGGCGATCCTCGCCGACGGGCTCCAGCCCGGCCAGATCCTGAAGCCGTTCAAGAGCGCGTTCGGCTGGCACGTGGTCCAGGTGATGTACCGCCCGCCGGACGACGCCGAGATGGCGAAGCTGAAGGCGCAGGCGCAGTCCGGGACCGCGTTCGGCGACCTCGTCCGCGACTTCTCCGAGGGACCGAAGGCCGGGACGGGCGGCGACCTCGGCTGGGTCGCGAACGGCCAGCTCGACGACCGCCTGACGAAGGCGATCTTCGCCGCGCCGGCGAACGGCGTCAGCGACGTCGTCGCGATCCCGGGCGACGGGATGTACCTCTTCAAGGTCAACGAGGAGCGGACGGCGGAGCCCGACAAGGATCAGCTCGACACGATCAAGGCCAACGCCTTCAAGAACTGGTACGCCGAGAAGAAGGACGCGGTGTCGATCCGCCGCGACCTCGTCCCGGACGCCAGCCCGACGACGTAGGCGTCCGACCGCCGTGCTCGATGCGCTCGTCGCCGAGGCGCGCCTCCGCTGGGGGCTCGATCTCGCCGACGGGTTGCAGGTCCTCGCGACCGAGACGCTTGTCCGCTCACCGCTCGAGCCCGCCCGCCCGGCCCTGATCGTTCCGGCGGCCGTCCTCCGGCTCGACGCCGCCGCCGTGGCCGCCGCGATCGCAATGCCCACCGATCTGGCGCCCGTCCTGCCAGGTCGCCATGGTCCGGGTGGCGACGATCCGGTCGCCGTCCTCCGGCGGCTCTACCCGGCCGACCACCCGGTCGGGCGGTTCGGTGTCGCGGAGGCGTCGACGATCGCAGACCTCACCCCGGCATCCCTTGCGGGCGCCGTCTATCTCGGCCCGGTCGCCCGCGACGCGGCATTCGCGAGCCCCTGGGCGATGCCCTGGATCTCGCACCGGCTCCGACTGCCGGACGGTTGCCCGTGGGACCGCGAGCAGACCCACGAATCGCTCCGGAATCACCTCCTCGAGGAGGCGTACGAGGTCTACGACGCGCTCGGCGCAGGGGCCACGCCGGCCCTCGCCGAGGAGCTCGGCGACCTCCTCCTCCAGGTCATCCTCCACGCCCAGCTCGCCGCCGAGGAGGGCGTCTTCGACCTGACCGACGTCAACGCCACGCTCGCTGCGAAGATCGTCCGCCGTCATCCCCACGTGTTCGGGGACGCCGAGGCCCGGACGGCGAGCGATGTCAACCGCCAGTGGGAGCGGATCAAGGCCGACGAGCGAACCGCCGCAGGCGAGGCCGAGGCGTCCGGCGACCGGCCGCGGAAGGGCGCCCTGGACGGGGTCAGCCGCAGCCTGCCCGCCCTCGCCGCCAGCCAGGAGATGCAGGAACGGGCGGCGAACATCGGCTACGAATGGCCGACCATCGAGGGCGTGCTCGACAAGGTCCACGAGGAGCTGGCCGAGCTGCGGGCTGCCGCGACGCCCGCCGAGCAGAGCGAGGAGTTCGGCGACCTGCTGTTCGTCCTCGTGAACGTCGCCCGGTGGGAGGGGATCGAGGCGGAGGCGGCGCTCCGCTCCGCCAATGACAAGTTCCGGCGCCGCTTCGCGAGCGTCGAGCGCCAGGCCGCTGAGCGCGAGGTCGCGCTGAAGGATCTGACATTCGACGAGCTCGACGCCCTGTGGGACGCTGCGAAGGTCGAGGAGAAGGAGATGGCCCGATGATCGGCAACCCACCGGGAACCCGCGCGGACGGCCGCGTCGCGACCCAGCTTCGCCCGGTCAGCTTCGCCCTCGGCGTCCAGAAGTGGGCCGAGGGCTCCTGCCTCGTGCGATTCGGCGACACGCAGGTTCTGTGCGCCGCGACGATCGCCGACCGGGTCCCCCCGCACCTGCGGGGCAAGGGCACCGGCTGGGTCACCGCGGAGTACTCGATGCTGCCGCGGGCGACGGCCGAGCGGACGGACCGCGAGTCGGTCAAGGGCAAGCTCGGCGGCCGGACGCACGAGATCCAGCGGCTGATCGGGCGATCGCTCCGTGACGCGGTCGACCTCACCCGGATCGGCGAGCGGACGATCACCGTCGACTGCGACGTCCTCCAGGCGGACGGCGGCACGCGGACGGCGTCGATCACCGGGGGCTACGTCGCGCTGGCGGCAGCGATGATCACGTACGGCATGGACCGCCATCTCGTCGCGAAGGTCGCCGCGATCAGCGTCGGGCTCGTCGACGGGGCATCGCTCCTGGACCTCGACTACAGCGAGGACTCCCGGGCCGACGTCGACTTCAACGTCGTGGGCACCGACGCGGGCACGTTCGTCGAGGTCCAGGGAACCGCCGAGGGCCGACCGTTCGACCGGGCGGCCATGGACGGGCTGATCGATCTCGCGTCGTCCGGGCTCGAGCGGCTGTTCGTCGCCCAGGCGGAGATCCTCGCCACCGTCAAGCGGTGAGCAGCGCAACCTCGCGGGGCCTCAGCCGATCATGCGCCCAGCGCGTCAACCGTCGGCTGAGCCGAGGCTCCGTCGCTGTTTCGAGCGTCGAACGCACCGAATGACGATCGACGAGCCGAATCCGGCCGCGGCGCAAGCGCGCCCGTACCGCCGGGAGTCCGTTCATGCGTCCGGCGCCCGAGCGATCGAGCGGTCATGCCTGAACGGCCGCGACTCGTGATCGCGACGCACTCCGCCCACAAGCTGGCCGAGCTGCGCGAGCTGCTCCGCCTGGATCGCGCCGAGCTCGTGAGCCTCGACGATCTGGGGATGCGCAGCGACCCCGACGAGACCGGGGAGACGTTCGAGACGAACGCCCGGATCAAGGCCCGCGTCGGGGCCCGCCGGACGGGGCTGCCGACCCTCGCCGACGACTCGGGACTCGAGGTCGACGAGCTCCACGGCGGACCGGGCGTCCGAACGAGGCGCTACGCCGGGCCCGACGCGACCGACGCGGACAACAACGCGAAGCTCCTCGCCGCGCTCGACGGGCTCCCGCCGGAGCGTCGCGGGGCGCGGTACGTCTGCGTGCTGGCGCTCGCCCTGCCACTCGTCGTGGCAGCGGACCGTGCCGCGGTGCCGATGCGGACCGTCCGGGGCACGACCCGCGGCCGGATCGCGACCGCGCCGCGGGGGACCGGCGGGTTCGGCTACGACCCGATCTTCGAGCCGGCCGGGGAGCCGCCGGGCGGCCGGACGTTCGGCCTGTGGTCGGCCGCGGAGAAGCACGCCGTGTCGCACCGCGGCCGGGCCGCCCGACGGATGACGCCGATCCTCCGCGAGCTCGGGTTCTAGCGCGGCTTCGATGCGATCGATCCGGTCGATCTGCGTGTTCTGCGGCGCAAGCAGCGGCATCGATCCGCGCTACGCCGACGCCGCGACGGCCGTGGGCGCACGGCTCGCGGCGCTCGACATCCAGCTCGTCTACGGCGGCGGCCGGCGGGGCCTGATGGGGGCGGTGGCCGATGGCGCGCTGGCGGCCGGCGGACGGGTCGTCGGGGTGATCCCGCGCGGGCTGGTGGACCGCGAGCTGGCCCACACCGGCCTGAGCGAGCTGCGGATCGTCGACACGCTTCACGAGCGCAAGGCCGGGATGGCCGAGCTGGCGGACGCGTTCATCGCGCTGCCGGGCGGCCTCGGGACGCTCGAGGAGCTCAGCGAGGTCCTGTCCTGGGCCCAGCTCGACCTCCACGCGAAGCCGATCGGGCTCCTCGACGTCGGCGACTACTTCGCGTCGTTCGAGGCCTTCCTCGACCATGCCGCCGGCGAGGGCTTCATCGCCCGGCGCCATCGGGCGCTGCTCCTCCGCGACGACGACCTCGACCGGCTGCTCGACCGGTTCGCGGCGTACCTCCCGCCGGAGGGCCGCTTCCCGATCCCGGCCGCCGAGAGCGACCAGGGAGCCGTCGACTAGGGGGCCGTCGACCCCGCGACCGGGCTCTTGCTGGCCTTCGGCTGCTTCGGGACCGGCCAGGTCGGATCGGACCCCGGCGGCCCGAAGACCACCTTCGTGAGCTGGGCGATCCGCGACGGCACCGGCAGGAAGACCGAGCCGTAGTCCGACTTCGCGCCCTTGATCTGGGGCGAGCTCAGGACGACCTTGACCGTCGACCTGGCGCCGATCTGCTCGGCGAGGGCCGCCAGCTCCGGGAGGTGCTCCTCGCCGAGATCGGTCCGGACCGTCGTCCCGACCGCCGCGAGCAGCCGCGGCAGGTTGACGAGCACGCCGGCGTCGATGACGCGGTTCCGGAGTGCGACCAGGATCTCCTGCTGGCGGGCGGCCCGGGTCAGGTCGGTCTCTCCGAGGGCCTTCCGGATCCGGGCGTAGGCGAGCGCGTCGGCCCCGGCGAAGTGGTGCGGCCCGGGTGTCACCGACCAGCCGCGGCGACCGTCGAGGCGGGGATAGATCGGGTCCGCCAGCGCCTTCTTCACGTTGATGTCGACGCCGCCGACGGCGTCGACCATCGAGACGAACCCGGTGAGATCGATCGTCGCGTAGGCGTGGATCGGGATCCCGAACAGGGCGCCGACCGCCTTCTCGAGCGTCTTCACGCCGCCGTCGGGGAACGTCTTCGGATGGCGGTCGGCGTAGCTCATCAGCGAGTTGATCTTCGGCCCGTAGGTGTTGCCGTCGCCGAGCGGGATGCCGGCGAGGTCGCGCGGGATCGAGACCATCGTCACGGTCCGGCCGACCGGGTCCAGCGAGACGACGATCATCGAGTCGGTCAGGGCCTCGTGCCGGCCCGGGGCGGAGTCGATCCCGATCAGCAGGACGTTCAATCGCTGGTCCTGCGGCAGCGTCGCCGAAACCGAACGGGCGTCCGATTCCGAGAAGATCGAGGCGAACATCGCCTGGGCCGCGTTGCCGGCGTTCCAGACGAGGAGATGCGGCACGAACGTCACGACGAGGAGGACGGCCAGGCCGATCGCGCCCAGCCGCCCGGGCCGTCCCGGGTAGCGGCGGTCGCTGAACGCCTGGAAGGCGGCGAGGCCGCGCCAGCCGAGGACGACCAGGTTCAGGACGAGCAGGGCGCCGATCATCGACGGCGCGATGAGCTTCGCGATCAGGGCCGACGGCTTGTCCGTGTTCGAGATCAGCCACGCGACGAGCACGATGAACAGCGTCGGGAGGCCGAAGACGAGGGCCGGGCGGAGGCGGCCGTTGAGGGCCTGGCCGGCGCCGGGAAGGATGGACGAGAGGGTCGCGGCGATCAGCCGTCGGATGTCGCTGGGTCGGCTGTCGGGCCCGATCCGTCGGGCCTGGCTCGCGTCGGACGGACGGCGGGCGCGGGGCGAGGTCGGGGTCGGCTCCCATGCCGCTCGGTCGGCCATCGCATGCGAGTGTAGCTGCGGGCAGCTGACGCGCGCCAGTCCCGGCGGACATGGTGACGCCGGGCAATCGATCAGCCTGCCAGTTGATCGCCCGGCGTCAGGACTGTGACGCGCGAACCCTTGCCTCCGTTGCGCCGATGCGCGCACGATCTCCCGATGATCGCGTTGATCCGGGACCACCTCGAGGCGACGTACTTCCGCGAGTACCAGGAGCTGCGCGAACAGCTGATGGCGATCCTCACGGACGAGGACCTCGCCCGCGACCTCGGCGGCACGTCCCGAACGCTGGGTCTTCTGTGCCGCGAGATCGGCGAGATCGAGGCCGCCTACGTCGGCTCGTTCCGGACGTTCCGCCAGAACTTCGCGGACGGGAGCGCCGACCTGGCGCTCGAGCGGAGCGTGGAAGCGCTCGTGACCTGGTACTCCGAGCTCGACCGCGACCTCATGGACGCCCTGGACGACCTCTCCGAGGAGGACGTCCTGACCCGCCGGATCGTCCGAAGCGATTTCGACACGGACTTCTTCTCGCCGCTCGCGCGGGTTCAGCTCGACATCTACCGGGAGGCGCTCCTGATCTTCTACGGGAAGGTCAGCGTCTACCTGCGGGCGATGGAGCGGGAGTTGCCGGGCAACTGGCCCGACTGGATCGGTTGAGGGGTCCAGCTCATCCCTCGGACGCGAGTCTGCCTGCGGCCGGGTCGGGCCGGCGAGCGGCCCGCGCGGAAAACCGGCCCAACCGTGACCTCGTCCAGCGCGTCATTGGTGTCGTGACGGCCAGGCCCGCCCTCGCGATCGCAACGGCGACGACAAGTCGCTCGAATCTCGTGCGGCAAGCGGCGCGCGGCTTTCCCGGGTGGTGCGCAGGGATCTGACTTCACGATCGCTCGGATACGCGCGATCCCTCGGGGTCGGTGGCCTGAGGTCAGCGCGCCGCCGGCGCAGGATCCAGGCCGGACGGGGCCATCGTGACCGCCGCATCGCGGACACGATTCGCCCGCCGCCACATCGACACGGCCAGCGCGATGAGCGCGATCAGGAAGAGGACGAATCCCGCATAGACCAGGAAGCCGGCGGCCTCGGAGACGGCCAGTCCGCCCAGGAGGCCGACCAGCACCAACCCGGCGGCGCCGGCGCACAACCAGCCGATGGCTCGGGCATACACGCGACTCACCAGGATCGCCGTCGCCATCACGACGAGCGCCATGCCGAGCGCCAGGAGCCCGCCGAAGTTGATGAAGTCGGTGGCAGCGCTCATCGCGTCGAACGCGGCCAGGTACCCCGCCCGCGTGGCCGACTCGGTCGATGCCGCCTCGACCAGATTGGCGCGGCTCCCGCCGATCAGGGTCTGCGCGCAAGCCAGCGCCGCCGACGACGCTGATCATTGGCAGGCACAGGCGTGCCCACCCGGCGCCGTCGGTCCCCTCGAGCGTCATGAGCACGACGGCCACGGCCGGGACGACGAACAGAATTCCGACGAGCTGAATGAGCAACCACGCCTTCCAGATGTCGCCCGCGGCTACCGCCCTCGCCCCGACATCGGGCGGACCGTTCCAGTCGGGCGCGAGAACGATGCCGGTGACCTGTCCGATGACAGAGAGGACGGCGACAATTGCGCCGACCCGGAGGATCGTTGGAGTCATCATGGTCGCCAGCCTGCGACGGGCGCGTCCGACACGCATCGATGACATCCCTGGATTTTCGGGATATCACCGATGCGACCCCGCGATCCGCGGTGGGATCATCCGGGCATGCCGCGGACGGTGCTCATCGTCGACGATCACGCGGGCTTCCGGCGCTTCGCCCGTGGGCTCCTCGAAGCCGACGGGTTCACGGTGGTCGGCGAGGCGGCCGACGGCGAGGGCGCACTCGTTGCCGCCGACACGCTTCGGCCAGAGCTCGTCCTGCTTGATGTCCTGTTGCCTGGCATCGACGGGTTCGCAGTCGCCGAACGTCTCGCCGGCGTGGCTCAACCGCCGATCGTCGTGCTCACCTCCAGCCGTGCCGCCGACGAGTTCGGTGGGCGGCTCAGCCGGACCACGGCCCGTGGCTTCATTCGCAAGGACGACATCACCGGAGCGGCCCTCGCGACGCTCGCCGGTCTCGCGCCATGAGCTCCCGTCTCGCCGTTCCGATCCTGGCGATCGTGGCGATCCCCGTCATCGCAGCGGCGGCGCTCCTTGTCGCCCTCGACCACACGTTCGTCATCGAAGAGCGCTCCGACCCCATGGGCGGAGTGTTCGTCGATGCGATCTGGATCGCGACCGGGCTCATCGCCTGGTGGCGCGTCCCGGACAACCGGATCGGCCCGCTCCCGACGGCGCTCGGATTTGTCGAGATCAGCGGACTGCTGTACTGGGATGCCGCGCTCCCGTTCACGCTCGCGGCGTTGACCTCGGCGTTCGTCTTCGCGATCGGGATCCACCTGTTCCTCGCCTTCCCGAGCGGACGGCTGCAGACGCGGAGCGAACGGGCGGTTGTCGCCTTCGCCTACGGCGCCACGGTGATCCTCGCGCCGGCGGGGGCGATGTTCCGCGAGATCAGGCCGGGATGCCTGGCGTGTCCGGCGAACCTGCTCTTCGTCGCGGACATCCCCGCGCTGGCGGACGCCATCGATGTGATCGGCACGGTCCTGATCGTCGGCCTGCTGGTCGTGACCATCGCGCTGGTGATCCAGCGCTGGCGACAGCCGACGCCGAGTCTCGCCTCGCGCTCGACCCGGTCCTCGCCGTGTCGTGCCTCGCGACGTTGCTGCTCCTCGCGACGATCGTCGCGGAAGCCCTGGGTCTGGACGGTGTCGTCGCGGCGACGAACGAGGTGGGCGGCACGCTGTTCGTGGCCATTCCGATCGCGTTCCTGGCCGGGTTGCTGCGGGTCCGACTCCATCGAGCGCGGGAGGCCGACCTCGAGGTCGAGCGTCTCCAGGCCCAGCTGCAGGCCCAGCTGGTCGAGGTTCGCGCCTCGCGCGCACGCATCGTCGAGGCCGGCGACGCCGAACGACGTCGGCTCGAGCGTGACCTGCACGACGGCGCGCAGCAGCGCCTCCTGGGCGTCCGCCTGGCCCTGCGAACGGCCCGGATGCGTCTCGCCGATGGCAGTACCGACAGCGTCGACGAGCTCTTGGCGGAGGCCGACGCCGAGGTGATGGACGCGCTTGCCGAGCTGCGCGACCTCGCACACGGGATCCAACCGGCCGTACTCACCGAAGAGGGGATCGGACCGGCGCTGGCGGCCCTCGCCCGGCGGACGCCGGTCCCCGTCCAGCTGGAGGTGAGCGCCGGCCGGCTCCCGCCGGCGGTCGAGGCGACCGCGTACTTCGTCGCGGCAGAGTCGCTCGCCAACATCGTCAAGCACGCCGACGCGTCGTGGGCCCGGGTGTCGGTCGCGACCGGCGAGGGGCGCGTGCTGGTAGCGGTCGACGACGATGGGCGAGGGGGCGCGGACCCCGATGGCGCCGGGCTGCGCGGCCTGCGCGATCGGGTCGAGGCGGTCGACGGCCGCTTCCGCGTCGAGTCACCCGCCGGCGGCGGGACCCACGTCAGCGCGTCGATCTCATGCGCGTGATCATCGCCGACGATGCAGTCATCGTCCGGCAGGGCGTGGCGCGACTCCTGGCTGAGCGCGGCATCGAGGTCGTCGGAGAGGCCGGCCGGACAGACGAGCTGCTCCGGCTCGTGGCCGCGCTTCGGCCCGATGTCGCGGTCATCGACATCCGCATGCCGCCCACCCAGACCGACGAGGGCCTTGTCGTGGCGCGTGAGATCCGGCAGCGCTTCCCGGCCGTCGGGACGCTCGTCCTCTCTCAGCACGCCGAGAGCGGCTACGCCTTCGAGCTGATCGCCGGGGGCGATGGATCGGTCGGCTACCTGCTCAAGGATCGAGTCGTCGATGTCGACCAGCTGGTGGACGCCCTCGATCGGATCCGGGCCGGCGGCGTCGTCGTGGAGCCGACCCTCGTCAACGGCCTGATGGCAAGGTCGGGGCGCCTCGGCGCGCTGACGGCGCGGGAGCGGGAGGTCCTGGCACTCGTCGCCCAGGGCAAGACCGATCGCGGCATCGCGCTCGAGCTGGGCGTCACGCGCAAGACTGTTGAGGCGCACGTTCGCAACATCCTGGCCAAGCTGGAGCTGCCCGAGGATGTGGCCGAGAACCGCCGCGTCCATGCAGTGTTGGCGTTCTTGCAGGCGGGGGGAGGACTCGCGTCGGTCGGCTGACGGGGATCGGCGTCGGACTCATCCTTTCGACGGTCAGTTGACGAAGGCGCGAGGCGAGGAGGGTGTCGAGATCCGACCGGGCCGTATGATGCTCGCGGCTTGTCGGCGTTGTGGCCGTCCCGTCCTGGTTTGCGGACGTCGCCTGCTTGGCGATCAGCTTGTGGATGGAGCGGTGTAGGCAGGCCGGGAATGCCCGTTTCAGGAAGCACGTGTGCTTCCTGGGCACGAAATCGGCGGGGTGTGGCGTAGTTGGCAACGCACGTGCTTTGGGAGCACGAGATCGTCGGTTCGAGTCCGACCACCCCGACCACCTTGATCCCGACCGCGGCGATGAGCGGGCGGCTCAGCGCGACTCGTTGATCCGGATCAGGTTGCCCGCGGGATCGCGGAAGGCGGCGTCGCGGATCCCGTACGGTTGGTCGGTCGGCTCCTGGACGACTTCGGCGTCCTTCGCCTGGAGCTGCTCGAACGCGCCGTCGAGGTCGTTCGTGGAGAGCACCAGGATGCCGAAGGTGCCCTTGGCCATCATCTCGCCGATCGTGCGGCGCTCGTCCTCGGTGATCCCGGGCGAGGCGAACGGCGGATACAGAACGATGTTCGTGTCGGGCTGGCCCGGGGGCCCGACGGTGATCCAGCGCATTCCGGCGTAGCCGACGTCCAGGCGGACTTCGAAGCCGAGGACGTCGCGATAGAACGCAACGGACGCTTCCGGGTCGTCGTGCGGAAGGAAGCTCGAGTGGATCCGGATGTCCATCCGCGATCAGGCCGGCTGCGGCTCGACAGGCGACGCTTCGCGCTTCCGGATCGGCCGCGTGACCTGCTTCGCCACGCACGACGGGATGCCCGCGGTCGCCTGCGCCTCATGCTCCCGATAGACGCTCGGCGAGACCCCGACGAGCTCCGTGAATCGCGTGCTGAAGGTCCCGAGCGATGAGCAGCCGACCGCGAAGCAGACCTCGGTGACGCTGAGGTCGCCGCGTCGCAGCAGCGCCATCGCGCGCTCGATGCGCCGCGTCATCAGGTAGCTGTAGGGGGACTCGCCATAGGCGGCCTTGAACTCGCGGCTGAGGTGCCCGGCCGACATGTGCGCGCCGCGGGCGAGCGCCTCGACGTCCAGCGGCTGCTCGTAGTCACGGTCGATCCGATCGCGGACGCGGCGCAGCCAGGCGAGGTCGCGGAGACGCTGATCGGGTGGACTCACGCTGGTCACGTCGGAAATCCTGCCATAGCCCACCAACCAGAGGAAGCACACGCCAGGATCCGTCAGCTTGCGACGTACGCCGCGAGGTGCTCGCCGGTGAGCGTGGAGCGGGCGGCGACGAGGTCGGCGGGCGTGCCCTCGAAGACGATCCGGCCGCCGTCGTGGCCGGCGCCGGGACCGAGGTCGATGATCCAGTCGGCGTGCGCCATGACCGCCTGGTGGTGGGCGATGACGATGACCGACTTGCCGGAGTCGACGAGCCGGTCGAGCAGGCCGAGCAGCTGCTCGACATCGGCGAGGTGGAGGCCGGTGGTCGGCTCGTCGAGGACGTAGATCCCGCCCTTCTCGGCCATCCGGGTGGCGAGCTTCAGCCGCTGCCGCTCGCCGCCGGACAGCGACGGCAGCGGCTGGCCGAGCTTGAGGTAGCCGAGCCCGACGTCCTCGAGGCGCGCCAGGATCGACGCGGCCGCGGGCGTCTTCGCGTCGCCCTCGGCGAAGAAGGCGTGCGCCTCGGCGACCGGCAGGTCGAGCACCTCGGCGATGTTGAGCCCGCCGAACCGCAGCTCCAGCACCGACGGCCTGGAACCGCTTGCCCCCGCAGTCCTCGCACGGCGTCGCCACCGTCTCCATGAAGGAGAGCTCGGTGTAGATCATCCCGTTGCCGTTGCAGGTCGGGCAGGCGCCCTCGGAGTTCGAGGAGAACAGCGCCGGCTTGACGTCGTTGGCCTTCGCGAACGCGGTGCGGATCGGGTCGAGCAGACCCGTGTACGTCGCGGGGTTGCTCCGGCGCGAGCCGTGGATCGCGCCCTGGTCGATCGACACCACGTCCGCGCCGGCGGGGATCGACCCGTGCACGAGCGACGACTTGCCGGACCCGGCCACGCCGGTCACGACGCAGAGCACGCCGAGCGGGACGTCGACGTCGACGTCCTGCAGGTTGTGCGAGTCCGCGCCGCGGATCTCGAGCGTGCCGGTCGGCGTCCGGACCGTGTCCTTGAGCGCCGTCCGGTGGTCGAGGTGACGGCCGGTGAGGGTGTCGGACGCCTTCAGCCCCTCGACGGTCCCCTCGAAGCAGATCGTGCCGCCGCCGGTGCCCGCCCCGGGGCCGAGGTCGACGACGTGGTCGGCGATCACGATCGTCTCCGGCTTGTGCTCGACGACGAGCACGGTGTTGCCCTTGTCGCGCAGCTCGAGGAGCAGGTTGTTCATCCGCTGGATGTCGTGCGGGTGCAGCCCGATCGTCGGCTCGTCGAAGACGTAGGTGACGTCGGTCAGCGCGGACCCGATGTGCCGGACCATCTTGGTGCGCTGCGACTCGCCGCCGGACAGCGTGCCCGATGGGCGGTCGAGCGAGAGGTAGCCCAGGCCGATCTCGACGAACGAGTCGAAGAGGTGGAGCAGGTTGGCGACCAGCGGCGCCACGCCCTTGTCGTCGATGCCGCGCAGCCACTCGGCCGCGTCGGTGACCTGCAGGGCGCAGACGTCGGCGATGCTGAGGCCGTTGATCTTCGAGGAGCGCGCCGCCTCGTTGAGCCGGCTGCCGTCACAGACCGGACAGGTCTTGAAGACGGCGGCCCGCTCCACGAACGCCTTGATGTGGGGCTGCAGCGAGTCGACGTCCTTGCTGAACATCGACTTGCGGATCTTCGGGATCAGCCCGTCGTAGGAGACGTTGATGCCCTTGGCCTTGATCTTGACCGTCTGCTTGTAGAGCAGGTCGTGGCGTTCCTTCTCGGAGTAGTCCTTGATCGGCTTCGCCGGGTCGAAGAAGCCGGACTCGATGAAGGTCGCCACCATCCAGCCGTCCGGCGGTGTAGCCCGGCACGAGGATGGCACCCTCGGCGAGTGACTTCGACTCGTCGATGATCACGGACAGGTCGAGGTCGGAGACGGTGCCGCGGCCCTCGCACTCGGCACACATCCCGCCGAGGTAGACGGCGTCCTGGACGATCTTCTTCTCGCCCTTGGGGCCGGTCATGACGCCGCTCGCCCGCGTCGTGGGGATGTTGAAGGAGAACGCCGTCGGCCCGCCGATGTAGGGCTTGCCGAGGCGGCTGAACAGGCTCCGCAGCATCGCGTTGGCGTCGGTGACGGTGCCGAGCGTCGAGCGCGGGTTCGCCCCGAGCCGCTCCTGGTCGACGATGATCGCGGTCGTCAGCCCGTCGAGCACGTCGACGTCGGGCCGGGCCAGCGTCGGCATGAAGACCTGGACGAACGTCGAGTAGGTCTCGTCGATCAGCCGTCGCGACTCCGCGGCGATCGTGTCGAACACCAGCGAGCTCTTGCCCGAGCCCGAGACGCCGGTGAACACCGTCAGCCGGCGCTTCGGGATCTCGACGCTGACGTCCTTGAGGTTGTTCACGCGCGCGCCCTGCACGCGGATCAGATCGTGGCTGTCGGCAACCTGCGTCGACGGTGGGGCGACCTGCGTGTCGGTCACGACGGCCCTCAGCTCGCGGCCTGCTTGACGAGCGCGGCGATCTTCGCCTCCGTGCGCGGGGTCAGCTCGATCACGGCGAACGAGACGGGCCACATCTCGCCGTCGTCGAGTCGGGCGTCCGGCTGGAACTCGAACGTCGAGTAGCGAACCTTGAACTTCGACGCCGGCTTGTAGAAGCAGATGACCTTGCCGTCTTTGGCATACGCCGGCATCCCGTAGTAGGTCTTCGGCGCGAGCGACGGCGCCGTCGTCGTGACCAGCTCGTGGATTCGCTCGCCCATGACGCGATCGGCCGTCGGCATCTCGGCGAGCTTCGCCCGGACGTCGGCTTCGCCCTGCTCGCGCTCTTCGGCGGAGCCGGGCTTCGCGGTGGACTTCCGTTCCCGGGCGGTCGCCTGGACGGCGGCTCGCTCTTCGTCGGTGAAGACGTTGTCGGAGCTCTTGGCCGCTCGGCTCTTCGCGGTGCTCTTGGTTGTCGCCATCGCAGGCTTCCTCCCCTGAACAGGTGATCGGGTCGTGAAGGTGGTGATCAGTTCGAGACGGCAATTCTAGAGATCGGCCCTCAGCGGTCCTGGATCAGCCCCAGGACGTTGCCGTCCGGGTCGGTGAAGGTGGCCACCAGCCGGCCGCTTCCGACGTCGCGCGGCGACTCCGCGATCGTGGCACCGGCGGACGTCACTTCGGCCAGCTTCGCCTCGATGTCGGGCACGTGCCAGTAGGCGACCGGCGACGTCATGCCCTGCAGCCGCGCCGCTTGGCACGAGCCCGATCTGCTGACCGGCGACGTCGTAGCCGACGTAGAAGGGCGCGTCGGCCTGGGGCTCGATGCCGAGCAGGGCGGTGTAGACCGCCTTGGCCGCCGCCAGGTCCGAGACTGGGTGGAGGATCGTCTTGATGCCCTCGGTGGACGAGCTGCTCATGGTCGCTCCTTCGGTCGTGGTGGTGATCTCCATGGCAGTCACCCTACCCACGACCGGGAGGTCGATGCTTCTCAATTCCTGATCGGTCTGATCACCACGTCTCTCGGGCCGGCGGTCTTGCCACCGTTGCCTCCTCGGGACGATCGAGAATCAGATCAAGTTCGAACTCGACCTCCGCCGACGCGATCCCCTTCCGGGATGACGTCTGCCGAGCGCCGTCCGGACGTCGTCCGGCGCTGGCAAGGGCGAGCGCTACATCGATGCCGCCTGGCCGACGAGGATGGCGCTGACCTGCCACAGGCGGCTCGCAGTGTCGTGGTCGTACGACGCCTTGTTGGAGGCCCGGGATCTGCCCTTGGCGAAGTACTTCCCGGTGACTCCCTCCACGCCCGGCGAGGACGCCAGGTAGATCGACGTGGCAGCACCCTGCTGCGGTGTCTTCATGAACGGTCTCCAGAGCGGAACGAGAAGCTTGAAGATCCGGGAAGGGTCCTCGGCGCCGAACCCTGTGTTCACTACGCCCGGGTGCAGCACCGTGGCCGTCACGCCGGTGCCTTCCAGGCGGCGAGCCAGCTCGTAGGTGAACATCACGCTCGCCAGCTTCGACTGGTTGTAGGCGGTCTGCCCGTCGTATGCACGCTCGCCCTGCAGGTCGCGGAAGTCGATCGCCCCCATCGCCTGGGCACCGGACGACACAGTCACCACCCTGGCCGGAGCGCTGGCCTTGAGCCGATCGAGCAGCAGGTCGGTCAGCAGGAACGCCGCCAGGTGGTTGAGGGCGAAGGTGTGCTCCAGGCCGTCCGCCGTGACGTGTCGCGTGGCCCAGAACCCACCGACGTTGTTGATCAGGACGTCCACATACGGGTATGCGTCGAGCACCTGCGCGGCGAGGCGGCGCACCTCGGCTTGCGATGAGAGGTCTGCGGCGAACGCATCCACCCGCGGATTGCCGGTCGCGCGACGGATCTCGAGCGCGGCGCCCTCGACGCGCCCGGGGTCTCGGCCGGTAATCGCCACATGGGCACCCAGGGCCGCGAGTCCGATCGCGGTGGCCTTGCCGATCCCGCCGGTACCCCCGGTGATCAGGACGACCTTGCCCGCCATCGACCGGGTCTCGTCAGTCACGACCGACGCCACTGGCACGTGGCGCGTCCGCGGTTCATCCTTGCCTGCCGTCACGCAGGGTTCGCCCGAGGGGCAGTCTGCGCGGCGCCGACCGTCGCATCAGTCGAGCCGTCCGGCCCGGCCAGGACGTAGGCGATCATGGCGAAGAACCCGAGATTGAAGATCCCCAGCAGGAGGAGGCCGATGAACCACGCCTTGCTGTCGACCTGCCAGGTGTTCAGCAGGGCTCCGATCCAGGCCACAAGGCCGGCGATCAGGCCGCCGATGAACGCGAGGACCCCGACGAGGCCGAGGCCGAGCGATGACCAGGCGAGCGCGCCGCCTCGCAGCCCGACGATGTCGGAGCCGTTCATGACGAACACGTCGTTGGCGATCGCGATCCCTGCGGCCACGAAGGCCAGAACGGCGCCCGCGATCATGGCGAGCCCGGCCCCGATGAAGAGTCTTGTCACGTTGGCTTTGGACATCAGTCGTTCCCTTTCAGGGTTGCGGACGGCAGATCAACGAGGTTGTTGATCCAGCGTGGGTTGTCAGAGGGCGTGGTTGGCAATCAGACGGGGGCGGGAAGGGCCACCGGCGCAGTTGTCATCGTGTTCGCCGAGCGGGCGGCATCGGTCGAGCCGAGCACGTCGATGACGATCGTCCCTCGGGCGTGTCCGGTCGCGACGCGCCTGATCGCCTTGGAGGTCTCATTCAGGGGGTACGTGCCGTCGATGACAGGTGTGATGGATCCGGCCTCGACGAGGGCCTTCAGGGCGACCAGGTCGTCACGGTTCTGCGTCTTGAGCGCGGGACCCGCCTGCCGGCGAACGAAGATGGAGACGACCATGGTTCGCAGGGTGCGGCCCAGCTTGCCGCCCGAGTGCCCGCCACCGTTCGAGATCAAGGTCCCGTGCGGGGCCAGCGCGCGCCGAGTCCCGGCCATCGAGTGGTTGCCCACGTTGTCGAGGATGAGGTCGTAGCGCGGCCCAATCGCCGTGAAGTCCTCGCGGGTGTAGTCGATGACGTCGTCCGCCCCGATGGATCGGACGAGGTCCACGTTCCTCGTGCTGCACACCCCGGTCACCTCGGCACCGAACGCCTTCGCGATCTGCACGGCGAAGGTGCCGACGCCGCCGGACGCCCCGTTGATCAGAACTCTCTGGCCCGGCCGGACCTTGCCGTTGTCACGGAGGAGCTGAAGCGCGGTGGTGGCGGACACTCCGACGGCGGCGGCCTGCTCGAAGCTGAGGTTAGCCGGCTTCAGGACGAACTGGTCCTCGCTCGCTGACGCATACTCGGCGAACGCGCCGGCGCACCAACCGAACACCTCGTCGCCTGGTCGAAGTCGCTGCACGCCCTGGCCGACCGCTTCGACGGTCCCTGCGACATCTGTCCCCGGCACCGGGTTCTTCGGCTTGCGAAGCCCGGTGGCGAAGCGCATGACAAAGGGCGAACCGGTCATGAGGATCCAGTCCCCGACGTGAACCGATGCCGCGTGGACGCGGACCAGGACCTGGTCGTCACCGACCTCGGGCCGTTCGATGTCGCGTGCGTGCAGGACCTCCACGGAGCCGTACGAGTCTTGGACAATTGCCTTCATCGGTACACCTCTGCTTCCACTATGCTAGACGACGTACGCCACTTCGTGTACGGTGTCTACCGTAGTGCGGACGACGTACGCCGTCAACCCGAAATGCCGAGAGCCCACCAGCACACGTGGAAGGAGCTGCGCGAATGGCCACAGAGGCCGCGGCGACGGCGGGGCAACGCCGGCGCCTGAGCAGGGAGCGCGTCCTCCGCGCAGCGATCGACCAAGCCGATGCGGTCGGGCTCGAAGCCCTCACGATGCGAACGCTGGCGGAGCTGCTCGAGGTCGCCCCCATGGCTCTCTACCGCCATGTGGCCAACAAGGACGACCTCATTGATGGGATGGTCGACGTCGTCTTCAGTGAGATCGGCGTTCCTGCTGGCGGGGGGAACTGGCGGACCGCCATGCGTCGGCGTGCGATCGCTGTCCGGGACGCCCTGGCGCGCCACCGATGGGCCATCGGCCTCATGGAATCGCGGCGAACGCCGGGTCCAGCGAACCTGCGCCACCACGATGGGGTGATCGGCCGACTCCGGGCGGCAGGCTTCAACACCGAGATGGCCGCGCACGTGTATTCCGTGCTGGACAGTTACATCTATGGCTTCGCGCTGACGAAGATGAACCTCCCATTCGAAACGTCGCAGCAGGCTGTCGGTGTCGCCGAGGAGATGCTCAAGCCGTTTCCCGTCAACGAGTACCCCAACCTCGTCGAGTTCCTCCGGGAGCACGTGATGCAGCCCGGCTACGACTTCGGCGACGAGTTCGAGTACGGCCTCGACGTCGTTCTCGACGGCATCGACGTGGCCCTGGAAGCGCTACATCCTCACCTCGGCTCCAGCCCACCGACCACGAGCCACCCAGAGGCTCGCCCCACATAGTTCGGCTGCTCGGTGGCAGGGCATGACCGAGGATCGAGAGGCGCCAGCCCACGCCCCGACCACGGGCCGGGCGGACTCGCGGGTCTAGCTCTCGCGGCGCCTCAGCATCGTGACCACGCCGCCGGCGATCACGATCCCCGCGAGGATCGCGAGGATGATCACGACGGGCGACCGATAGTCGGCGTCGGATGACGTCGCCGGGAGCGGCGAGTTCACGACGAAGACCGTCGTCATCCCGCCGCCTGCCGCGTCGGCGTAGCACGCGAGCGTGCCGGCGTCGAAGCAGCTCTGGTTGGGATCCGTCTTCACCCCCGGGGTGTACGGCGCCGCGGCAGCGAGGGTGAAGCCGGGCGGTGCCTGCGTCTCCACCACCCAGTACGGGACCGGCGGCAGGTTCTGCAGGACGGTGATCCCGGTCGGGTCGGTGATCGTGACGATGGGCGGGCCGTCCTGGTCGCGCTCGAACACTCCGTCGCCGTCATCGGGGACGACGGCGTAGACGGCGCCCGGCAGCAGCGTGTCGTCGGTCCGCTGCGGCGTGCCCTGGTCGTCGACCGTGACGATCGACAGCCGGACCGGGAGGGCCGCCGGGGGCGGCGATGGCGACGGGCTGGGGGATGGGGACCGTGACGGCGATGGCGACGGGCTCGGGCTGGGCGACGGCGATGCCGATGGACTCGGCGACGCGCTCGGGCCCGGGCTCGGCGACGGGGACGCCGAGGGGGCCACGGTCGGCGTCGGAGTCGGCGATGGACTCGGCGACGGCGATGGACTAGGCGACGGTGTCGGGCTGGGCGACGGTGTCGGGGTTGGCGTGGGCGTTGGCGTCGGGGTTGGCGTGGGCGTCGGCGACGGGCTCGGGGTGGGCGCCTTCGTCGGGGTTGCCGTCGGCGCGACGCTCGGCGACGGCGTCGGAGCCTGCGTTGGCGTGGCTGAGGGGGTCGCGGACGGCGACGGGCTCGGCGACGCGGCGCAGTCGATCTGCGCGTTGATCGAGAGGTCGTACGGGGTGACCGTCCGATCGACGGCCGACGCGACGATCCCGTGGAGCTGGAGGGGAACGCTCCCCGTGCCGAGCGGCGTCGCGCCCTCGAAGCCGACGAGGGCCGGGATGCTGGCGACGGTCGGCGCACCGGCGGGCAGCACGAGGTCCGGAGGCAGCGACGCGACCGGTGGAACGATCGACGGCAGCGGTGCGCCGGACGCGAGCGGCGTCCCGGCGACGTCCGGAGCGGTGCCGTCGTTGCCGGTTGCGACATTGAGGAGCACCTGGTCGCCGCTCTTGACGAACGTGTCCGTCGGGGACGGGATCAGATAGAGGTCGGGCGCCGTCTGGACGAGGAGGTAGAGGATCCCGGCGTCACAGTCGTAACGGGCGTACGCCTGGCCGAGGACCGCCTTCGTCGGGTCGCCCTCCTGGTAGAGCGTCGCGAACGCGTCGGCGGTCGGGTCCCAGTCCTCGGCCGACCCGTCGACGGTGATCCCGGCCGGCGTCACGACGTGGACGGGCTGGTCGGCGGCCAGGCTGACCGGCGCCAGGAGCGGGACGAGGAAGAGTCCACCGATCAGCGGGATCAGGGCATGGCGGCGGGCGTGCCTGTGAGCCACGCAGGTCCTCCTCGCGCCGTGAGCGGCTGCGGCTGGATCGGGTTGGGGCGTCCGACGGCGACTCGACGCTCGAGCGAACGCGTCGCCCACGCTACCACGCAACTCCCGGTCGTTCCCGGAGGGGCCCGGTCGCAGGCGAGGTCGTCCGCCCCGGCCGACAGGCCGGTCGGCGCCCGACCGTTCGGTCGGCACCATCGGTTCGATCCTCGGCGACAATGGTGTCGTGCTGGCCACCCTGAACGTCGCGCTCCGGTTCTTCCTGGAGCTTGCCGGCATCGTCGCGGTGACCTGGTGGGGCGTCCATGTGGCCGACGGAGCGCTCGGCTGGATCGTGGGGATCGGGGCCGCCGTGCTCTTCATCGTCGCGTGGGGACTGTTCATCGCACCGCGTGCGCGCTACCCGCAGCCGCCCCGCGTCCGGCTCATCGGCGGGACGGTGCTCCTCCTCGGGGCGGCCGTCCTGCTGGCCGCGTCGGGCGCCGTGGCCGCGGGCACGGTCCTGGCCGTCCTCGTCGCCCTGAACGCGGTTGGCCTGGTCGTCCTCGGCGACGGCGGGTTGTCCGCGTGATCCGGCCGATCCGCGTCGGCGTCCAGCTGCCCGAGGTCGAACGGGACGTTCGCTGGCCCGAGCTCCTCGACATGGCCCGCGCGATCGACGACCTGGGGTTCGACGGGATCTGGCTGGGCGAGCATCTTCTGTACCGCTGGCCCGGCCGCGAGGCCCGCGGACCGTGGGAGGCGTGGACACTGATGGCCGCTCTCTCGGCCGTGACGAGCCGGGCGACGATCGGGCCGCTCGTCGCCTGCACGAACTTCCACAACCCGGCCCTCCTCGCGAAGCAGGCCGCCACGATCGACGAGATCGCCGGCGGACGGTTCGTGCTCGGGCTCGGGGCGGGCTGGAACGAGACGGAGTTCCGGGCGTTCGGCTTCCCGTACGACGAGCGGGTCAACCGGTTCGAGGAGGCGTTCACGATCATCCGGACGCTGCTCCAGGACGGGGAGATCGACTTCGACGGCCGGTTCTACCAGGCCCGCGACTGCGAGCTCCTGCCGCGCGCCCGACCGGGCGGCCCGCCGATCCTCATCGGCTCGAACGGTCCGCGGATGCTGCGGATCGCCCTGCCCCACGCCCGGGCCTGGAACACGTGGTACGCGGACACCGACAACACGCCGGATGGTGTCGCAAGGCTGGCGGCGATCGTCGACGATGCATGTCGCGACGTCGGGCGCGATCCGGCCGAGATCCGGCGGACCGTCGCGGTCCACGTCCGGCTGCCGGGCGGTCGCGGCCGGACGATGGGCGACACGACGACGACCGACCGGATCGTCCCGCTCGAGGGCTCGCCGGAGCGGTTGGCCGATGAGCTCCGGGCCTACGCCGCGGCGGGCGTGGACGAGGTCCAGGCCGTGCTCGACCCGATCGATCGGCCCTCGATCGAGCGGTTTGCCGCCGTGCTGCCGCTGCTGGACGGCGGATGATCGCGGACATCCGGGGCGAATCGTCGGCGCCCACCATGAGCGTGCGAATGGAGCAGAAGGATGCCCCGATCGGTACTTCTGTGGGGGGACCGGATCGTGCGAAGGCCGTGCTAGCATCCCGCCGGCGATGCGACATTCGAATCATCACGTCCCAGATCGCCGGCTGCCGTCCCGGGTGGCCGGCGTCGCCATGCTCGTCGTGACGACCCTCGTCGTCGCCTGCGGCGGCTCGGCCGGGCCGTCGGTCGCCCCGACCCCGCTCCCCACGCCCGTGGTGACCCCGGATCCGCACCTCCGCGAGCCCGTCTCGGCGGACGACATCTTCCGGGCGCTCGGCACCGCGAAGCTGGGAATCACGGCGAACAACGCGAACTCCGGGCGGGGCAATCCGGTGATCGTCAAGCAGATCAACGCCTCGATCGCCAACTGGCCGCTGCGAATCACGCAGTACAAGTCGTCGGTCGACCTCCAGAAGGCCCTTGCCTGGAAGCCCGGCGACGCGCCGGTCCGGAACGAGACCCCCTACGCGTTCGCCGGACTCAACGTCCTGGTCGAGTACGGGCCGGTCAGCTCCGCCGCCACGCCGAAGGCACCAGACGACAGCCGCCAGGCGGCGGCGGCCCAGATCGTCGACGTCCTCGATCCGCTCCTCTGGCCCATGGCCCAGCACTCCGTCGTGGCGATCCCCGCCCGCACGCCGATCCCGTCCGTGGCGCCGTCCGCCGCCCCGAGCCCCACGAAGGCGCCGGCCAAGCCGACCAAGGCGCCCGCGAAGACCGCAAAGCCGAGCAAGCCGTGACCGGCCAACGGCGCGCCACGGGGCGCGCCGGCGAGGACGTGTCCGAGCTCGACAAGCGGATCATCGAACACCTCCAGCAGGACGGCCGCCGGCCGTTCACCCAGATCGCCGCCGATCTCGGCGTGTCCGAGGCCGCGGTCCGCGCCCGGACGAACCGCCTCGTCGACCGCGGGATCCTCCAGGTCGTCGGTGTCACGGACCCGCTGAAGCTCGGCTTCCAGCAGATGGCGATGATCGGGATCCGCTGCGAGGCCGATCGCCTCATGGACGTCGCGGCCCGCTGCGCCGAGATGCCCGAGGTCGACTATGTCGTGATCACCGCGGGCACCTACGACATCCTGATCGAGACCGTCTGCGAGGACAACGAGGGCCTCCTCCGCTTCCTCGCCGACCGTCTCCGGACGATCGACGGTGTCCGCGACACCGAGACGTTCGTGTACCTCCGCATGGTCAAGCAGTCGTACCAGTGGGGCACCCGCTAGGGATCCATCGGCGCCGTCCCCGCGCTCCACGCAGCGGTGCACGAAGGCACCCCGAAACCCTGCTCCCTGACGCTCCGATCGAGGCGTCTGAGCGTCGGCCCTTCACCGACCGGCTACGATGCGGCCACGCCGGGAATGGAATGCCGGCGTGAACGGGGAGGTCCCGAGCGTGCCGGTGGAGCCGGTCCAGACCCTGATCCTGCTCGCCGTCATCGCCAATCTGGCGGTGATGGGGAGCGTGCTGCTCCCACCGCTCCTCGGGCGCCGTGGCCCGCTGCCCTCCGGCACGACCCCGATCGACCCGACCGATCCGCGCTCGGCCGAGCTCGCGGCCCGGTTCGGCGCGAACCAGGCGAACCTCGGCGAGATGAGCAGCATCGAGACGGGCGCCTACGACCGCGTCGTCCGGATCGTGTCGTGGGTGTTCATCCTCACGACCTCGACGATCGTCGCGGTGACCGGCCTGTGGAGCGAGACGCAGGCGGCGATCCTCGCGCTGCTCGCGGCCGCGGGCCTGTTCGTCCTCGTCGTCCACGACCTCCTGCCGGCCAACGCCCTCGGAACCGCGAAGTTCGTGCTCGAGGGCAGCGTGGCGATCACCTTCGCGACGCTCCTCGTCGTCCTCACCGGCCGCGAGCAGAGCCCGTTCTTCTTCGTGTTCCCGCTGATCGTCGGCGGGGCCGCCCTGGTCGTGAGCCCGCGCGTCACCTTCGGGCTGGCGGCGGCGGCGAGCCTCGCCTACATCGTCGCGATCGTCCCTCCGGGGTCCGGCGGGATCTCGCCCGAGACCGTGGCGATCGTCGGGATCAACCTGACCGCGCTCGTCCTGCTTGCCTACGTCGCGACGGTGATCGCCCGCGAGCAGCGCCGCGCCCGCGACGCGGCGATCCGCCTGTCGACGATCGATCCCCTCACCGGCCTGTACAACCGGACGTTCTTCTTCGCCGCGGTCGAGCGGGAGATCGCCCGAAGCGCACGGTCCGGGCGGGGCTTCTGCCTCCTGATGATGGATCTCGACGACCTGAAGCTGATCAACGACCGCCACGGCCACTTCTTCGGCGATCGCGTCCTGCGCGGCGTCGGCGAGGTGATCCAGTCGGGCGGCCGGCGGATCGACACCTCGGCCAGGTACGGCGGCGACGAGTTCGTCGTGCTCCTGCCCGAGACCGATCCCACCGGGGCCTATGTCCTCGCCGAGAAGATCCGCCAGGAGGTCGCCGAGCTGAGCGTCCCGGTCGGAGCGTCGGCGATCCAGCCGTCCGTCTCGATCGGCGTGGTCAGCTTCCCGGACGACGGCCGGACGAGCGACGAGCTGATGATCACGGCAGACGGGTCGATGTATCGGTCCAAGCGCGCCGGCAAGAACCGGGTGACGGGCGTGCCGGTGGTCGACGACGGCATCGGCGAGCCAGTGTTCGACCACACGATGCCGCCGGAGCCGAGCCCGATCACCTCCGCCCGGTCGTTGTCGGCCGTCCCCGACGATCCGATCGCGTCGGACGCGGCCGCCTCCGGCTCGCGCAAGCGCGGCGGCGAGTCGGTGTAGGATCGGCCGGATGGCCGAACCTCCCGTCCGTCGGCCGACCGCCGGCGACGTCACCCCCAGTGGTTTCGCGACGCGCGCGATCAAGGCCGCCCACCGCCTGCCCGAGGTCAACCAGTCCCCGACGTCGGTGCCGATCTACCAGACGGTGACATTCACGACGGCCGACGCCGACGAGCTCGGCGCCGTCGCGACCCGCCAGATCCCGGGCTACGCCTACGGTCGCCTCGACAACCCGACGGTCGTTGCGTTCGCGTCGGCGGTCGCAGAGCTCGAGGGCGCCGAAGCCGGCTTCGCCCTCGCGTCGGGGATGGGCGCGATCCATGCTGCGCTCGGCACGCTGCTCTCGGCCGGTGACCGGGTCGTCGCGACGCGGTCCTCGTACGGGACGACCCGCTCGCAGCTGACCGGCGTCTTCGGCCGGCTCGGCGTCACGGTCGAGTTCGTGGACGTCACGGACCTCGTCGCCGTGGAGGCGGCGCTCGGTGCCGGTCCGACCCGGATCCTCTACGCCGAGACGATCTCGAACCCGACGATCGTCGTCGCCGACCACGTCGCCCTCGCCGACCTGGCCCACCGATACGGAGCCGCCTACGTCGTCGACAACACGTTCGCCTCGCCGTATCTGTGCCGCCCGATCGAGCTCGGCGCCGACCTGGTCTGCGAATTGGCCACGAAGTACCTGTCCGGCCACTCCGACGTCATGGCCGGGGTCGTCGTCGGCTCGACGGCACTCGTCCACCGGGTCCGCGACTTCCAGGTCGACACCGGCGCCAGCCTCGATCCGCACGCGGCCTTTCTCGCGATGCGCGGGCTCTCGACGCTGGCCCTCCGGATGGAACGCCACACCACGACCGCCTCGGCGTTGAGCGCCTGGCTGGAGACCCGACCGGGCGTCCTCCGGGTGTGGCACCCGTCGCTCCCGAGTCATCCGCAGCACGAGGTGGCGACGCGGCAGCTCGCGCGAAGCGGCGGGATGCTCGCGTTCGAGCTCGCCGGCGGGCGCGCGGCGGGCGAGGCGTTCATCGACACGGTCACGATCCCGGAGCGCACGGCATCGCTCGGCAGCGTGTTCACGATCGTGAGCCACCCGCCGTCGACCACTCACCGCCAGCTCGACGACGCGGCGCTGGCATCGGCCGGGATCACGCCCGGCCTGCTCCGCGTCTCGGTCGGGCTGGAGGATCTCGACGACCTCGTCGCCGACTTCGATCGGGCGCTCGGCGTCGCCGCCGAGGCGTCGCCCGGCACCGCGCCGGCGACCGGGCCGTCGGAACCCGCCGCGCCGCCGTCCCGTCCCGAGCCGACACCCGTCTGACCCTCCGGAGGACCCCGCGATCGCCAGCCCCGTGACCACGTGGGCCGAATCGGCCCGGCCACCGAGCCCCGACGTCTTCGAGCGGATCGGGCGGACGGTGCTGCGCCTCTTCACATCGGTCGACTTCGCCGTCGTCCAGATCATCGTCCTCATGCTGATGGCCGTCGTCGGGATGACGATCCGCCAGCTGCCGAGCTTCGCGTTCCGCTCGGCGGGCGACTACGAGTCGGCGATGGCCGACATCCATTCGCGGTATGACGCGGTCCTCGGCCGCGGCCTCGTCGACGCGCTGGAGCGCCTCCAGGTCTTCCACATCTTCACGTCGACGTGGTTCACGATCGGCCTGATCGTCCTCGTCGTGTCGATCATCGTCTGCACCCTCGACCGGACGCCGAAGCTGTGGCGGCAGGCGGCGGAGATCCGGGTGGTTCAGCCCGACCCGTTCTACGACCCCGAGCTGCCAGATCGGGCGGCGATGACCGGTGTCGCCGTCGCCGACGTCCGGTCCGCTCTCCGCCGCGAGCACTTCTCGGTGCGCGAGACCGACGTCGACGGGACCCACTACCTCTACGGCGACCGGAACCGCTGGACGAAGCTCGCGACGCTCATGACCCACCTGGGGCTGATCCTGTTCCTCGTCGCGGCCGTGGTCACGTCGCGGCTCGGCGACGAGCAGGGCCTCGTCGTGGCCGAGGGCGACTCCCTGACGGTCCAGTCGATCGGGACCGCGAACCTCCTCGTCGTGAAGAACTACGGCTTCCAGGCCCCGGGCTTCGCGGAGACCGGCCAGGCGACCGACTTCACGACCGATCTCGGCGTCTTCCAGAACGGCCGGGAGGTGGCCCGGAAGACGATCCGGGTCAACGATCCGCTCGCGGTCGGCGGCTACACGTTCCACCAGAACGGGTTCGGTCCGGCGCCCGACCTCGTGATCACCGACGCGAACGGGAAGCCGCTCTGGGACGGGCCGGTCCCGCTGACCGACACGGCATCCGGCCATCCCTTCGGGACGATCTCGGTGCCTGGTCGCGACGTCGGGCTCGAGCTGCTGCTCGGCCAGGACGCCGACGGGATCGGCAACCTCCTCGTCCTGCCGTACGCGGTCACCGGCACGAACAGCGACGGCAGCTCGAAGGTGGAGGAGCTGCCCGCGAGCGTCGTCGCGCTGCGGGCCGGCGAGGGCCGGGCGCCGCTCGGGCTCGACTTCTCGGTCGGCCTCCGGCGGTTCACGGACTACACCCTGATCATCGCGAAGAAGGACCCGGGGCAGGGGATCATCTGGTCCGCGTTCGGCTTCCTGATCGCCGGGATCGCGATCTCGTTCTACCTGCCGCGGCGTCGGATCTGGGCCCGGCTCTCGCCCGACGGCGCGCTCGCGCTCGTGGCCCGGTCGGACCGCTACGTCGACGTCGAGCGGGAGTTCGGGAGACTCCTGGACGACCTCGTGGCGCGGCGGAAGCCCATGCCCGCCCCCGCTTCGTCCCCGACCTGACGCCCGTTCGCATGGCGACGTTCGAGGGCCTCCGCGCGGCGGTCCTGCCGAGCGCCCGCTGGGTCGCCGCGGGGCCGAAGGACCCCGGAACGACCGCGACGACCCGGGATCTCGCGTGGGTCCGCCTGATGCGGGCGCGGGTGCCCGCGTTCGACGCGCTGGAGGCCGGCGACGTGGCGATCGTGCCGCTGGCTGCCCTGTCGGTGGTCGCGCCGGACGACGACGCCGTCGGTGCGGTCGTCCGGGCGGCGGCCGATGCGCGAATCGGCGGGATCGTCGTCGTGTCGGACCCGAGCGGGGGATCGTCACGGACGCTCACGACGGCGCTGGTGACGGCCGCGGCGGCGGCCGGCGTACCGGTGCTCGATGCCGGACCGGGCGAGCCGGCCTCGATCGAACGGAGCGCGATCGGCTTCCTCGTCAACCATCGGGCGGAGCTCGAGCGCCAGGCGACGATCCTCGAGACCCGGCTCGAGCAGGTCGCCCTCGCCGGCGGTGGTCCCGAGGGATTCGCCGCGGCGATCGCCTCGTTCCTCGGGCGCCCGGTCGCGATCGAGGGCCGGCGCGGGTCGACGCTCGCGGTCCACGCCCCGCCGGACGTCCCGGGCGCCGCTGCGGCCGTCGCGGCCTACCACGACCGGCGCCGCTCGGCCGCGACCCGGATCCCGCTGCCGCTTCCGGCGCGGGAGCTCGGGCGCGAGAGCGGCCCGGACGCCTCGGGTGCCCTGGCGCTGCTCGGCGACCGTCCGCCGACCGAGCTCGAGCGGGTCGCAACCGGCCGCGTCGTCGGCCTTCTCGTCCTCGAGCTCGCCCGGGAGGAGGCGGTCGGCCGGGCGATCGAGACGGCCCGACGAGAGACGCTGCCCGCCGACGGCCCGCCCTGGGTGGTCCTCGTCGCTCGCCAGGCCGCCGTGTCCGGCTCCGGGGCGGATGGAGACGGCGGGCCGGCCGGACCCGCCGACGCGGCCCGCCGCGAGGCGCTCCGCCGCGACCTGCGATCGCTGGCGCCGGCCCGGCGGATGACGCTCCGCGGCGACGCCTTGAGCGTCGAGCTCCGGGCGGTTGCCGCGGCTCCGCCGGCCGATCCGGACGGCATGGAGCTGGCCGGGCGGATCGGGTCGTTCCTCGGCCGGACGGTCGCCGTCTCGCGGCCGTTCGACCAGGCCGCCGGCCGCTCGACGGCGGAGGCCGACGCCCGGGCCACGCTCGAGGCTGCCGAGCGTCTGCCGACCCCGCCACCGGTCGCTCGCGCCGATCGGCTGCCGGCCTACCGCCTGCTGGGCAATCTGCACAACCTTCCGGAGGGCGAGCGCCAGGCGCGGGCGCTGCTCGAGCCCCTCCTCCGCGGCCGGGCCGACGTCCGGCGCGAGCGGCTCACGACGTTGCGGGCGGTGCTCGACCAGCCGGGGATCGCGGAGGCCGCCGTCGCGCTCGGCGTGCACCGCAACACGGTCGCCTATCGCGTGCGCAGGATCGAGGCCGTGACCGGCTGGCGGCTCGCCGATCCCGAGCTTCGCTTCCCGCTCGCACTCGCACTCCGACTTGTGCAAGATGAACAAGTCTAAACAGGTGTCGCAACCTTCACGCCAGCCGGCCGCCGACGTATCCTGAGTTCACCCCGTCCCAAGGGCGCGAATCGTGCGTCAGGCACAACACCGCCTCGTGACTCGGACGGACCCGCTACGCGGAGGCAGGATCGGGTGATCGCGCGCGAGGAGGTCGACGGAGCCGAGAAGATCGCGGGCGCCCGCGAGCGTGGCGTCCGGTTCGTCCAGCTCCAGTTCACCGACATCCTCGGCGTCGTGAAGGCGGTCACGATCCCGATCCATCAGCTCGAGGGATCGGTCCGCCACGGGACCTGGTTCGACGGCAGCTCGATCGAGGGCTTCACCCGGATCGCCGAGAGCGACCAGTACCTGATGCCGGACATGGCCACGTTCGCGGACATCCCGTGGCAGACGGCCGCCGGCCCGCGCGGCACGGCCCGGGTCATCTGCGACGTGTTCACGCCGACCGGCGAGCCATTCACCGGCGATCCGCGCCACGTTCTCCGCCGTCAGGTGGAGCGGGCCCGGAAGCTCGGCTACGTCGTGAACACCGGACCCGAGCTCGAGTTCTTCCTGTTCCGGCGCGGTCCCGATGGCGGAATCGCCCCGCTGCCGCACGACGAGGCGGGCTACTTCGACTTCTCGACCGACCTCGCCCAGGAGGTCCGCCAGGACATGGTGGACGCCCTCGAGGCGTTCGGGATCCGGGTCGAGGCGGCCCACCACGAGGTGGCCGCGGGCCAGCACGAGATCGACTTCGAGTACGCCGACGCGCTGAAGACCGCCGACAACGCGATCACCTTCAAGTTCGCCCTGAAGGCGATCGCCCAGCAGCACGGCCTGTACGCGACGTTCATGCCGAAGCCGATCCACGGGATCAACGGCTCGGGGATGCACACCCACCAGAGCCTGTGGTCGATCGCCGAGGGCCGGAACGCCTTCGCCGACCCGGACAACAAGTACGGCCTGTCGGAGGTGGCCCGGTCGTACATGGCCGGGATCCTCACCCACGCCCGCGGGATGATCGCGATCCTCGCCCCGCTCGTGAACAGCTACAAGCGGCTGGTCCCGGGCTACGAGGCGCCGACGTACCTGACCTGGGGCCGGACGAACCGGTCCGCCCTGATCCGCGTGCCCAAGGTCTCGCCCGGGAAGTCGATCGAGGGGACGCGGGTCGAGGTCCGCTGCCCGGATCCGTCGTCGAACACGTATCTCGCCTTCGCGGCGATGATCGCGGCAGGCCTCGACGGCGTGGAGCGCGGGCTGACGCTCGGCGAGCCGGTCGAGGAGAGCCTGTTCGAGATGGATGCCGCGCGGATCGCCGAGAAGGGGATCCGGGAGCTGCCGGGCACCCTCGGCGAGGCCATCGACGAGCTGGAGGCCGACCCGGTCATCGCGGCGGCGCTCGGCGACCACGTCCTGTCGCACTACGTGTCCGCGAAGCGGGCCGAGTGGGACGAGTACCGCACCCAGGTCACCGGCTGGGAGCTGGAGCGCTACCTCGAGGCGTTCTAGCGATCCGGCCGGCCGCAGTCACCATCCGTCATCCAGGAACCGGAATCAGCGAGGTTGAGGAGGCACATGACCGCACGTCAGACGGCCATCGCGGCGATCGCCAGTCAGAAGGTCAGTTCGACCCAGGACTACACGGAGCACGCCGGAGAGGAGATCTACGGCCAGTACGTGTTCCACGAGGTGGCCCAGCGGCAGTACCTGGCCAAGCCGATCTACCGCCGGCTCCGGCGGACGATCGACGGCCTCGAGCCGTTCGAGCCCGAGATCGCCGACGCCGTCGCGCACGGCGTGAAGGAATGGGCGCTGGTTCACGGCGCGACCCACTTCACCCACTGGTTCGTGCCGATGACCGGCTCGACCGCCGAGAAGCACGACTCGTTCCTGAGCCCGAGCGGCGACGGCCACACGATCGCCGAGTTCTCGGGTCGGAACCTCCTCCAGGGCGAGCCGGACGCGAGCTCGTTCCCGTCGGGCGGCATCCGCGCGACGTTCGAGGCCCGCGGCTACACCGCGTGGGACGTCACGAGCCCGATCTTCCTCCAGGTCGAGCCGAACGGCGTCACGATGACGATCCCGACGGCCTACGTCTCGTTCACGGGCGAGGCCCTCGACCACAAGATCCCGCTGCTCCGCTCGCAGGAGGCGCTCGGGACCCAGGCGCTCCGCGTCCTCCGCTGGTTCGGCAACACGACGTCGAGGCGGGTGTTCACGAACATCGGGCCGGAGCAGGAGTACTTCCTCGTCGACCGCCGGCTGGCCGAGCAGCGGCCGGACCTCGTCCTGACCGGACGGACCCTGTTCGGCGCCCCGTCGCCGAAGGGCCAGGAGCTGGAGGACCAGTACTTCGGCCCGATCCGCCCGCGGATCCTCGCCTTCATGATGGATCTCGATCGCGAGCTGTGGCGACTCGGCATCCCCGCCCGGACGCGCCACAACGAGGTCGCCCCCGGCCAGTTCGAGATGGCCCCGGTCTACGAGCCGACGTCGGTCGGCTCGGACCACAACATGGTCGTCCTCGCGACGATGCGCCGGCTCGCGCCGCAGCACGGGCTGATGTTCCTCGTCCACGAGAAGCCGTTCGCCGGGATCAACGGCTCGGGCAAGCACAACAACTGGTCGATGGCGACCGACGACGGGGAGAACCTCCTCGATCCGGGCAACGACCCCCACGCGAACGCCCAGTTCCTCGCCTTCCTCTCGGCCGTGATCCGCGGCGTCAACGTCCACGCCGACCTCCTCCGGGCGAGCATCGCCGACGCCGGGAACGACCACCGCCTCGGCGCGAACGAGGCGCCGCCGGCGATCGTCTCGATCTTCCTCGGCTCGCAGCTTGAGGACGTCGTCCAGCAGCTGGCGAAGGGTTCCGCATCGGCGTCGAAGAAGGGCGGCTCGCTCCAGCTCGGCGTCACCTCGCTGCCGGTCCTGTCGAAGGACGCGACCGACCGCAACCGGACCTCGCCGTTCGCCTTCACGGGCAACAAGTTCGAGTTCCGGGCGGTCGGCTCGTCCGCCCCGATCTACTGGCCGCAGACGGTCCTGAACGTCGCCGTGGCCGACTCCCTGAAGCAGCTCGCCGACCAGCTCGACAAGCTGAAGCCGGGCGACTTCAAGAGCCTCACGACGATCCTGAGCAAGACCGTCGGCGACAACGAGCAGGTCCTCTTCGAGGGCAACAACTACTCCGAGGAATGGCACGAGGAGGCGGCCCGCCGCGGCCTGCCGAACAACAAGAGCACCGTCGACGCGCTGCCGGCCCTCGCGACCGGCAAGGCGAAGAAGCTCTTCTCGTCGTTCGGCGTGCTGTCGGAGCGCGAGCTTGCGTCGCGGGTCGACATCAACTGGGAGCGGTACGTCAAGGTCCAGAACATCGAGGCGAGCTGCGCGCTCGACATCGCCCGGACGCTGATCCTGCCGGCGGCCGCCCGCTACCTCGGGGTGCTGATCGAGGCCGGCCCGTCGAAGGGCGTCGGCCACATGGCGGACCAGGTCGCCGCACGGGTCGACCGCCTGGTCGACGCGATCCACGACCTCGAGCACGAGCAGCACGCGACCCACGACGCGAAGACGGTCGAGAAGGAGGCCCGGGCGTTCGCCGACAAGGTGATCCCCGCCCAGAACCGCCTGCGCGAGGTGGCCGACGAGCTCGAGACGCTGGTCGCTGACGACCTGTGGCCGCTGCCAAAGTATCGCGAGCTGCTGTTCCAGTACTGAACGGACCGGCCAGATCCCTCAGGGCTTGAAGATCAGCCCCTGGCCCGTCGGAAGAAGGAGGACCTGGACGTCGCGGTCGGCGGCGAACGCGTCGAACGCGTGCTTCTGGGCGACGTAGGGCAGATGACCGTAGTCGTCGAGGATCATGGCGGCTCCGGGGACGAGTCTGTCCCAGAAGTGCTCCGCCGCCGCAATCTCCGGGATCACGACGTTCATGTCGATCGAGAGGAAGCTGACCTTCGCCGGAGTCACTTGTGGGAGCGTATCGGGGATCGGTCCGCGGACCAGGACGACGTTGGGAAACGGGAGGAACGCGGCCTGCACATCGTCGAAGCACTCGCTGTACTTGGCGTAGCTTTCCCGGCTGACGCCCTTCGAACGCTCCTCTGGGGTGATGTACCGCTCCACCAGGCCGTTGAACGTGTCCATCAGATAGAAGGTCTTGTTCAGACGCCCGAAATCCAGGTAGTCGACGATGGCGCGTGAAAAGCCACCGCGATTGACACCGCATTCGACGAAATCGCCTTCGAGGTGCGAGGCGCGCGAAGCAGCCCAGAGGATGACGTGATAACGCCATCGAACATCGCGGGCGAGGTCCCAGGAGTGACGCTCATTGCCGAGCTCTACCGCGTGGATGAACGCGGGCTCGACCAGGAACTCGGGATTGTGCCAGGACACGAGGTCATCGCCGGCGAAGCTCGGGACCTTGTTGATCGGGACTTTGCCGCGAAGGTGGTTGACGACGCCCTGGATCTCGAGCTCTCGTTCCGTCGGGACGCGCGGCGCGACACCGAACTCCCGCCGAAGCCACCGCTTGGTCCGGGCGGGGATCAAGCGTCTGGCCAGACCGCGAGCGCGGGTCATGTGCAGGACCCTGCGGCCCGACGACATGTCAGACACGAGTCACGGAACACGTCAACGGGATCCTCCTGGCGAACGCGCTCACGGCGACGTCGCTGCCCGTTCTGACCCGAGCCGGAGAATAGCAGCCTGATGCCCTTGCGGCCGTTGCGGCCGATCGCTCTCCAGGGTGTTCGCGACGCTCCTTCCGGACCCATTCCCTATTTCCCGATCAGGGCAGTGACCAGCTCCCGGATGTCCGAGTGAAGCCACGGACCGACGCCGGCCGCGAGGTTGTCGGCGACGTGCGCCGGCGAGGCCGTTGCCGGGATCGTCACGGCGACGCGTCGGTCGGACAGCGTCCAACGCAGCAGGGCGTCCGGCCATGACGACAGGCCAGCGCGATGGAGATCGTCTGAAAACGGCCGCTTCAGAAGCGAGCCCTCGCCGAACGGGCGCATCGCGATCACCCCGATCCCGAGCTCGTCCGCGAGGGGCAGGATCCGCCGTTCCGCGTCTCGCTCCTGCGGGTTGACCGGGACCTGGACGACCTGGATCCGGCCGGTTCGCATTACGGTCTCGAGCTCATCGAACGCCGCCGCGCTGTAGTGCGTCACGCCGACTAGCCCGATGCGTCCGGCCGCCCGCTCGTCCTCGAGCCAGTCGAGGTGTGCCGGCCAGCCGACGAGGTTGTGGACCTGCAGGAGATCGATCCGGCCGCCGAACCAGGCCAGCTGCGCTCGGTAGTGCCGCCGCGCGTCGTCGACCGAGCGGGTCCAGACCTTCGTCGCGACGAACGCAGCGTCGCGGCCAGGTCCGCCGTTCGCGTCGAGTGCTGCGGACAGGACGGCTTCGGCCCGCCCGTACATCGGCGACGAGTCGACGACGCGGACGCCCCGCTCGAACGCCGCCTGGACGACGGCGTCGGCCTCCGCCTGGCGGCCGGTGGCCAGGTCGAACACCCGCCACGTTCCCAGCCCGATGACCGGAACCTCGGGTCCGGCGGCGCCGAGGCGTCGTCGTTCGATCACGCCGCCCCGGCCAGGCCCAGTGCTTGCCGGGCAACGTCGAGCAGCTCGTCCGGATCGAACGGCTTCGTCAGGTATCGATCGGCGCCCGCCGCGAGGCCTGCCTCGCGGTCGTACGCCCGGCCCTTCGCCGTCAGCATCACGACCGTCGTCCCCTTGAGCCCGAGGTCCTGCTTGATCGCCCGGCAGACCTGGAAGCCGGTCATCTTCGGCAGCACGACGTCGACGAACACGAGCTCCGGGTGACGGTGCCAGACCAGGCCGAGCGCCGTCTCTCCGTCGGGCGCGGTCTCCAGCTCGACACCCTCGTCCTCGAGCGCCTCGAGCGTCTGCTCGATGAGGAGCCGGATGTGCTGCTCGTCGTCGACGATGAGGACGGTCGGCATCGGGACGAACGATGACCGAATCCCATCGTCGTCGCAACGTGGGCCACGCGCCGTCCCGCGATCCGTCAGCATTGCGCCCCGATGGCCGCTGCACCCGCCGCACTGGTCCCGCCTGCCCCGGAACCCGTCGAGATCCACCCCGAGCGGACGCTCTGGCTGCTCTCGATCGCGCACGCCGTCAACCACGCCCAGGCCGTCCTCCTGCCCCTCATCTACCTCGAGATCCTATCCGAGTTCCACGTGACCCTCGCCGACGTCACGCTGCTCGTCGCGGTCGGGGCGATCGCGAGCGGGCTCATCCAGCTCAGCTTTGCCAAGCTCACGCGGGTCTGGTCGCGGCGGTCGATCCTCGCAGGCGGCGGGATCCTGTTCGGCGGCGGCTTCGCGGCGCAGGCGCTCGCGCCCGGCTTCCCAGCCTTCGCCGCGGTCAATGTCACGTCCCGCCTGGGCGGCGCTCCCCAGCATCCCGTCGGCAACGGCCTCCTCGCGGAGCAGTTCCCCGAGGAGCGTCGCGGCTTCGCCATCAGCGCCCACATCAGCGGCGGCAACGTCGGCACCGTCGTCGTGGCGCTGGTCGGCGCGACAATGATCGCCGCCCTCGGCTGGCGCTGGGTCGTCGTCCTGTTCGGGATCCCCGCCGTCATCATCGCGATCGCGATCCTGCTCTTCGTCCGCGAGACCGGGCACGACCGGGAAGCGGCCGTCGCCCACGGCAGCGTCCGCGAGGCATTCGCGTCCGTCCTCCGCGACCGGGACCACCGCTGGATCTATCTCGCCTCGGTGCTCGGCGGGGGCGGCCGCGGGCTGGGCGTCGTCAACCTGTTCGCCCTCGCCTACCTGTCGATCGTCATCGCCCTGCCGGAGGCGACGACGAACACGATGTACGGCGTCCTGATCATCCTGTCGGTGCCGATGCCGCTGGTTGCCGGCTGGCTGTCGGATCGCGTCGGCCGGCGGCCGGTGATCATCGGCGTCTACATCGGCGGGGCGATCGCGTTCATCGCCTTCCTGCTGGCCGGCTCCTCGCTGGCCGGCCTGTGGTTCGGGATCATCCTGATGGGCCTGTTCAGCTTCGCCGAGTCGCCCCAGCTCCAGGCGCTCCTTGCCGACGTCGCGCCGCCGAACATCCGCGACACCTCGTTCGCGCTGTACTTCACCCTCGCGTTCGGGGTCGGCTCGCTGTGGACGTTCGCCTACGGCCGGATCATCGAGTCCGTCGGCGAGACGGCGGGTCTGCCGATCGTGTTCGTCCTGATGGCCGTCTCGTTCGTGCTCGCGGCGCTCGCGGTGATCCCGATCCGCGAACCCCGAGTCCACGCCGCGATCCCGCTCGAAGTGGACTGACGGAGTCGGCGCCATGGGCTCTGCTATCATGCGCAGGCCCTGCACAACGGGCATTCGGTCGGGGCGTGGCGCAGCTTGGTAGCGCGTATCGTTCGGGACGATAAGGTCGTGGGTTCAAATCCCGCCGCCCCGACCATTCCACCGACCGTGGACCCGTCATCGATCTCAGACGGCCATCATCGGCCGTCGCGAGCCTGAGGCAGCATGCCGACACGTCGGACGAGCCCCCGCCGCGCCCTGACCCGTCCCACCGCGCGCCCGACCACGATCCACGAGCCGCCTGACTTCGATCCGGGCGTGAGCCGGCTCGCCGGGGCCGCGCCGTGGATCGCCCTGCTGGCGCTGGCGGCCGCGGTCCTGTCGCTGGTGATCGTCTTCCTGAACCGCACGAACGACCTGGCCGCCTGCCGGTCCGACGCATGGGGAGCCGTCCCCGACTCGGCCGATCTCCCGCCGGACTGGTCCCTCGGCTCGACCGACCTCAACGCGAACGGGATGACGATCTCGATCGTCGGTCCCGCCAGCGCCGACGGATCGACGCAACAGCCTGCCGTCTACGCCAGCGTCACCTGCTATGGCGACGTCGCCGCCACGGCGATGAGCCAGAACAAGGCCGCCGCGAAGGCCGCGGGCGCACGGGTCACCGACCGGGCGTCCGGCGGCGACGCCTACGACGTCGACAATCCGGCCACGGGCTCGGTGACCACGCTGTTCCGGGTCGGCTCGCTGATCGGCCAGGTCGCCAACGCGGGCTCGGCGAGCCCGAGCGACCTCGACCTCATCACCCGGGCGGTGGCAACCGCGATGGGCGACGACCGCGCGGCCGGGGTCGCCGGCGTCGCGGCAAGCGATGACGCGGCGGCGAGCGATGCGCCGCTGGAGCCGGTCGGATCGGGCGGGCCCTCACCATCGTCCCTCGCGCCGGAGCTCGAGGCGAAGCTGCCGACCGAGATCGGCGGAACGCCCCTCACGGTCCAGAGCACGAGCGCCGACGAGGTCTTCGGCACGGACCCGAACTCGCGTGCCCTGACGGCGCGGATCCGGGCACTCGGAGCCCAGACGTCCGACCTCCAGGTCGCCCAGGCCTACGACGACTCGAACCAGGTCGACCTGTCGATCGTCGCCTTCCGCCTGCCCGGCAAGGACGGGACCAAGCTTCGCGACGCGATCGTCGACACGTGGCTGTCGGCGAACGTGGCCGGGGTCACGAAGAGCGACGTGACGCTCGGCGGGAAGCAGCTGACGAAGATCGACTACGGCGACGCCGGCACGGTCGAGTACGTCTACAAGGGCCCGGACTACGTGATCGTCATCGACACGTCCGACCCGGCGGTGGCCACCGAGGTCGCGAGCAAGATCAAGTAGGGCCGGCGCGCCGGCCCGGTCGGCGGACGGAATCCCGCCAGATCGACCTCCCATGTCGACGATCGGTCACGCGAGGCGGATCGGCTGTCGTTTCGTCGCCACCGGTCGACCGAGCACGCGAGACGCCGCTCGACTGGGTGGCAGGGGACCATCCCACGCTCACCCGGGATGGTCTCCAGCCCGTCGCCGGGCAAGAAGGTCGTCCGACCGTCCCCTCAGGACGATCTGAGACGATTCCCGACCGATCGAGGCGATCATCGTCGCCAGGCGACGATTCGGCGGAATCAGGCCGGGGCCTACTTCTTCGGTGGCATCGAGGCCGCGAGGGCCAGCCCCCGCTCGACCCAGGCGGTGATCCGCGCGTCATCGTCGACGTCCTCGGACGGGACCACGACGAACGCCTTCATCGGCTTGCCGGGCATCGGCTCGAAGGCACCGGCGCCGGCCGCCTTCGCCGCCGCGATCTCGTCGTCCGGCAGCCGCACGACCCAGTGATCGGCGAACAGCCCTGTGGCCATGTTGCCGCCGACGAACGCGGCCGGGTAGCCGAACATCGGCTTCCGCTGGGCGTCCGGATAGCGGGCGAGGACCGTCCCGAACCGCTCGACCAGCTCCGGCGGGGACTTGCTGAACGTCGGGGTGGCTCGTTCGGCCATCGATCGGCACCTCCTGTGCGCCCCAACCCTAGTCCAACGGCAGTCAATCGCGCCCACGCACGTCGGCGGTCCGAACCGTCGCCCGTCCATGGTCCCGCCGGCCGGTTTCAGCCGACCCTGAGGCCACTTGAACGCGTCGTGCCGATGCTGTGATCCATCGAGACGCCACTCAACCCGGGTCACCGACCCGCCCCAACCGAGGACGTCCAGATGGACCGCCGCACGATCAGGATCGACCCAGTCGCCACGAAGCTCCGGCGCGTCGGCCACGTCGCCCGCCGCCGGATGCGAATCGACGCCGATGCGCTCCGCAACGGCCGCCACACGGACGGGACGCTGACCGTGGAGATCACCGATCTCGGATCTCCCGTCGCGGGCGTCCCGGACACGTTCGCCTGGCACGCCGACCGGCCGATCGCCCTCGTCATCACCCGATCCGGCGTCGACGGCGAGGACGTCCGGTTCCAGGTCGGGCCGGCGCGCTTCGGCGTGGCGGGTGTGGGTTCCCTTGGCGACGGCTCGGGGATCCGCTATGTCGCGTTCTGCTACGACGCGCCACCCGACACGGTGTCCGCCCCGATCGCCTCGCCGACCGGTCGCGAGCGCCGGTCGATGCTCTCCCTGTTGCTCGAGGGCGGCGAGGTTCGTGCTCGCGGCGGCTCGAGGGCCTGACCCCCGGCAGGACCCTCAGATCGCGGCGATCGACCGAGCCGCGTAGCGCGGGCCGAACGCCGGGGGTCGCACGCCGCTCAGCTCCAGCAGGCGGATCACCCTTGCCCGCTGGCCGCGCCAAGGCGCGAGGAGCTCGAGCATCCGCCGGTCGTCCGCCCGGGCCTCGCCCGCGAGCGCGAATGCCACGACGTTCGGCAGGTGGAAGTCGCCGACGCTGACGGCGTCCGGGTCGCCGAGCGCGCGCAGCGCGACCTCCGCCGCGGTCCACGGTCCGATCCCCGGGAGGGCCGTCAGTCGGGCGTAGGCGTCCGGCCGGGCCATCGTCACGATCTCCTCGAAGCGGTTCGCCCGGTCGGCGACGCGCCGCACGAGGTCCGCCCGTCGCCGCTCGATCCCGAGCGGGTGGAGCTCGAAGTACGACACGGCGGCGAGCGCCGCCGGGACCGGGAGCAGGCGCAGGCCGAACGGTCCGGGCGCAGGCTCGCCCCAGCGACGGACGATGCCACGAAGTCCGCGCCACGCCTCGCGACCGGTGACCTTCTGCTCGAGGATCGCCGGGACGAGGGCCTCGATGACGGCTTCCGACCGGCCGAGACGCACGCCGCGATTGCGGCGATCGAGCTCGCGGACGAGCGGATGGCGGTCCGGCTCCCAGCCCGATCGATCGTCATCCAGGCCGACCAGGGCAGGCACCGCGTCGAGGGCCCGATCGGCGCCCGGACCCCATGCCTCCGCCTCCAGCCGCCGGTCGCACGCGACGAGCCGGATCGTGGCGGGCCCGTCGATCGTCCGGGTGGCCCGGATCGCCTCGTTGCCGGCCAGCCGCATCATCGGGTCGCCCGGCCCGCGGGCGTGGATGGCGAGCGTCCGCCGCAGGTCGAGCGGGCAGTCGAGCGTGATCGTGCGGCGTGGCATCGGGCCGATTCTCGCAGGCGGCGCCCCACCGCGTCCGGTTGACACGCCCGCGCAATGACCCGGGCGGTCCCCGTTGGGCGAAGCACCCGGTCCGGATTGCTACGGTGCCCGGAACGTGCGACGCCCCAGTGTCGTCGCGATCGCCGCGCTCATCGCGTCGATCGCCACGGTCGCCGTTCCCGGATCCGCTGGATCGCAGGGCCCCAGCCCTGACGCACCGATCGAGGCCACCGCCTATCACGCGGTCGACGCCTCGTGGACGGGGACGGTGTCGACGACTCCGACCTTCGACCCTGCGTACCGGTCCGATGGTGCGCTCAATGACGCGACGATCCTGCTCGAGCCCGAGCAGCGACCCGCGCCCGGCCGGCGCCCCGATGGGGCGGCGGTCCAGCCAAACGCGCCCGTCGGTTCGGTGGCCATCCCGCAGTGGCACCTCGATCGGGACGTCTCGTGGTACGGCCCGGGCTTCTACGGCAGGCGGACGGCCTGCGGCTACGCGATGACCGAGTCGCTCCTCGGGGTCGCCCATCGAAGCCTGCCGTGCGGGACGAAGGTGACCTTCCGGAACCCGGCCAACGGCCGGACGATCACGGTGCCCGTCGTCGACCGCGGGCCGTACGTCAGTGGCCGGACGTGGGACCTGACCGGCGGCCTGTGCACGGCCCTCGGCCACTGCTACACGGGCTCGCTCTACTGGAAGCTGCCCTGACCTCCTGGCCGCGGCCTCACCCATCCGCGATCGACAGCCGTTACGCTGAGGGCATGTGTCGCAGTATCAAGGTCCTTCGCCGTCCGGACGAACCGGCGACGACCGGTGAGATCGAGGCGGCTGCCCGCCAGTTCGTTCGCAAGGTCAGTGGGTATCGGACCCCGTCCGCCAGGAACAGCGAGGCGTTCGACACGGCGATCGCGGAGGTGGCCGCCGTCTCGCGGCGGCTCCTCGAGGACATCGGCGCGACGGTCGAGGAAGGACCGGACCGCTGGAAGCCCGGATCCGGCCGGTCACGACACCAGCATCCACACCCGCACGCGGACGCCGCGACGGCCTGACGGCCGCCCGCCACGATGGCGATGAGCTCGACCCACTGCCTGCGACCGCACGCGCCGGCCATCTACCTGGACCGTCCCGACCGCTGAGGCCGATCAGGGCTCGGTCAGGTCGCCCCAGGACCGCGCCCGATCGACCATGAACCGGATGATCGGCCGGTCCTCGAGGCGGTGGTCCACGTACTGTGGGTACTTCGCGCGCAGGGCGACGATCGCGGCCGCGTGCTCCTCCCGCTCGTGCGGCTCGGGCTCCAGGAGCACCCCGCGGGCCTCGAGGCGGAGCCAGGCGAGCCGGTCCCAGTCCTCGGACCAGCGGTCGACGAGCAGCGAGGCCTCCGGGAGGACGAGCAGGTCCTGGACCCGCCCGAGATCGTGCGGGTCGTCGCTCCGCTTCGGCTTGTCGTCGAGCGGGCTGTAGAGGCGCGGCCGGCCGTCTGGCGCGTCGCCGCCGACGACGAAGCAGATCGGAACGAGCCGCGGCCGGCCGCTCGGGGCCAGGGTGGCCAGCGTCGCGGTCCGCGCTGCCTCGAGGAACGCGCGCTCGGCGTCGGTCAGGATCTCCACGCCGGGCTCCGGAGCATGCCCGCGACGGTAGCACCGGCCGTTCTCGAGCGCCGCCGACCTACACTCTCGGCGTGGATCCCGTCGCCCCTCCGACCCGCCAGGTCACGACCACGCGTGTCGTCGCCGTCCGCGGTTCCTCCCTCGAGTTCCGGGGCGACCGGGTCGTCGGCGAGGAGCCGCTCGAGATCCGCGCTGCGGGTCCGGGCCAGGATCCGGTTGCCGTCGCGGTCACGATGCGAACGCCCGGCCACGAGGCCGAGCTGGCGATCGGCTTCCTGAAGACCGAGGGCCTCATCGACGGACCGGAGGTCATCCGGACGACGTTCGGCGACCCGGCGGCGATGAGTCAGCCCGACGACCAGGTGACCGTCCATCTCGCGCGTCCGTTCGACGCGTCGCGAGTCGCGGAGCGTCACTTCGTCGCGACGGCGTCGTGCGGGATCTGCGGCAAGGCCTCGCTCGACGAGATCGCCGTCCGCTCCGATCCGATCCCGGAGGGCCCGGTCGTGGCGCGGAGCGTGATCCTCGCGCTGCCGGACCTCCTCCGCGCGGCGCAGCGGGCGTTCGAGGAGACCGGCGGGCTCCACGCAACGGGCCTCTTCAGCCCCACGGGCGAGCTGCTCGCGCTCCGCGAGGACGTCGGGCGCCACAACGCGCTCGACAAGCTGGTCGGGTCACAGGTCCTCGCGAAGGCGATGCCGCTGCACGGCCGGATCCTGATGGTCAGCGGGAGGGTCAGCTTCGAGATCGTCCAGAAGGCGGCTGTCGCCGGAGCCCCGATCCTCTGCGCGGTCTCCGCGCCGAGCGACCTCGCGATCGAGGCCGCCGACCGCCTCGGGGTGACGCTCGTCGGGTTCCTGCGCGGCGACGGGTTCAACGTCTACGCCCACGATGAGCGGATCGACCTGCGCGACCTGCTCGGCTTCGATTGACGTCTTCCGGAGTGATGGCTCGACCGACGGCGCGCTGGCTTGGGCTCCTCGTGGCGCGGTCATCGGCGCCCCGTGGATCGTGGCCTGCAGCACGCGTCGTGCTTCGCGCCATTCGAGACCGCGGCCGCCCGGGTGACCGTCGCCTCGCTCGTCGGGCCTCCGCCGAAGGCATCCTTGGCGCCTGCGACCGGCGCGTGCCTGAGCCAGGTCGAATATGACGGCCGCCTGTACGAAGACACGAGGGCCGTCGGAATGGTCTACGACGGCTGGTCGCTGACGGACGCCGATCTCTCGCCGATCGGTCACGCGACGCGCGGTCCATCGAACATCGGGTTTCCATTCCGCGATGATTCGGTGTTTGCGATTCGCGACGTCTCGCCGAAGAACGCCATCGCCATGTACGGGCCGACCGCCATCGTCGTCCTCGTCGCCGACCGGAATCGCTGGTCGGACGGGGTCTGCGCGTACCTCGTGAAGCCGCCGACCCCTGCATCCGTGTGCCCGTAGGTCAGCCCGGCCCGGGACCTCGGGTCTGGACGAACTGGAAGCCGAACCGGCCCTTGATGCAGAGGTGGCCGTCCGTGACGGACGAGTCTAGCGGCGAGGTCACCTTCACGATCTCGTTGTCCTGGACGTGGAGCTCCAGCGAGCAGCCGACGCCGCAGTACGGGCAGATCGTCTCGGTCACCGTCTGGGCGTCCTCGTCCCACGTCCCGGCGGCCCGCATGTCGTGCTCGCTCTTGAACATCAGGGCGCCGGTCGGGCAGACGCCGATGCAGTTGCCGCAGTAGACGCAGGCGCTGTCCGGCAGCGGAACGGCCGCCTCCGTCGAGATCCGGGCGTCGAAGCCGCGACCGGCGACGGCGATCGCGAACGTGTTCTGGGCGTCCTCGCCGCAGGCCTCGACGCACTTGTAGCAGAGGATGCATTTCGAGTAGTCCCGGACGTAGAGGTTGTTGTCGACCATGACCGGCTGATGGACCGTCTGGGCCGCATCGACGGGCGGAACGTGATGGTGGCCGGCCTCGTGGGCGTCCCGCTCGCCGGCGGCGGCTGGATCCGAGGGCTCGCCGTATCGCCCGGGATCGGCGTCGTAGCGATCGATGTAGCCCATGGCCGACGGCGCGGTCGAGAGGTCGACCGACGAGCCCAGGAACTCGAGGACCATCTTCCGACTGTGACGGACGCGCTCGGTGTCCGTCTGGACGTCCATGCCGGACTCGACCTTCCGGGAGCACGCCGGCACGAGGACCCGCGACCCCGTGACCTCGACGACGCAGACGCGGCAGACGTTGACCGGCGTCAGGTTCTCGAGGTAGCAGAGCGTGGGGGTATCGATCCCCTCGCCACGGCAGGCCTCGAGGATCGTCGAGCCGGCCCGGACGCTGACCGCCACGCCGTCGATCGTCAGCTCCACGGCGGGCCGTCCGGGCCCGGGCGGCGCGACCGGCGGCCGGCTGGGGCGGGCGGGCGGCTCGAGGAGGATCCCCGGGATCGGGAGGTCGTCGATCCGCGGGTCGTGGTCGGTCACGAGCCGATCAGCTCCGGCTGCCGGAACGCGCTCTCGATCGCCGAGCTCGCCGTCTGGCCGAGGCCGCAGATCGAGGCGTCGCGCATCGCCAGGCCGATGTCCCGGAGGAGCCCCAGCTCGTCGTCGCGGGTTCCGTTCGTCCGACCGGCGGCCAGCCTTGCCAGCAGCTCCTCCTGCCGGACCGTCCCGACCCGGCACGGGACGCATTGGCCGCACGACTCGTCGCGGAAGAACCGGGCGATCCGCGTCAGCGCGCCGACGAGGTCGGCCGTTTCGTCGAAGACCATCACGACGCCGGAGCCGAGCGTCGCGCCGATCGCCCGCGTCCCCTCGAAGGTGAGCGGCACATCGAGCGCATCGGGGCCGACGAAGACGCCGGCGGCGCCGCCGAGGAGGATCGCCCGGATCGCCCGTCCATCCGGGACGCCACCCGCAAGCTCGAGGAGCTCGCGGAGCGTCGTCCCGAATTCGACCTCGTAGACCCCTGGCGTGGCCACGTTGCCCGAGACACAGAACAGCTTCGGCCCGGCGGAGCCCTCGGTCCCGATCGCCTTGAACGCGGCCGCGCCGCCGTCCTCGCCGACGATCTGGAGGACGTTGACGAGCGTCTCGACGTTGTTGATCGCGGTCGGCTTCCCGAACAGGCCGACCTCGACCGGGAACGGCGGCTTGTTCCGGGGCTCGCCGCGCTTGCCCTCGATCGATTCGAACAGGGCCGTCTCCTCGCCGCAGATGTACGCGCCGGCGCCCCGCCGGAGCTCCATCTCCAGCTCCCCGAGGAGCCCCGCGTCGCGGCTCGCCGCGATCGCGTGGAGGAGGCGGGCCTCGGCGACCGGGTACTCGCCGCGGATGTAGATCCAGGCCTTCTCGGCGCCGGTCGCGTAGGCCGCGATCGCGATCGATTCGACGACCGCGAACGGGTCACCCTCCATCAGGATGCGGTTGCTGAACGTGCCGGGCTCGGACTCGTCGGCGTTGCAGACCAGGTAGTGCGGCTGGGCTGCCTGCTGGGCGACGGCCGTCCACTTCCGGCCGGTCGGGAAGGCGGCCCCGCCGCGGCCGACCAGCCCAGACGCAGACACGTCCTCGACGACCTGCCCGGGGCCGATCGCACGGGCGCGCTCCAGGGCGCGGAAGCCGCCGTGCACGCGGTACGCCTCGAGGGACCCGGGGTCGACGACGCCGATCCGGGCGAGCAGGCGCAGGCCCGGCCTCCCGGCCTGGGGGATCGGGGCGTCGCGATCCTCGGTCCGCCCGGACACCCCACCCGTCTCCAGCCGCGTCGCGAGCCCGACCGCGTCCACCGGCGCCGCGACGGTGGTCTGCGATGCGGTGCCCGCCCGCGTGATCATCGCGGCCGGGGCTCGTTCGCACAGCCCGAGGCACGGCGACCGGAGCCACGTTCGCTCGCCGTCGGCGCTCGGTGAGCCTGCCGGCCCGAGCGTCCGCGTGAGGTCGGCGCACAGGTCCTCGGCCCCGGCCAGCGCGCAGGCGAGGTCGTCGCAGACATGGGCCACCACCGGCGGTCGCGCCGTCGTCGCGAACAGGGCGTAGAAGGTCGCCACGCCCCACGCCTCGGCCGGCGGGATCGTCAACCGCCGCGAGACGTAGTTCAGCGCGGGCTGGCTGATCCAGCCGACCCGGGACTGGATCGCATGGAGGACCGGAATGAGCAGGTCACGCCGGGACCGGGCCTCGTGTCCGCCTCGGGCGACGTGACCGTCCGTCCGCGGATCGCGCGGTCCACCGCGCCAGCCACTCTCCGCGGGCCCGAGGACGCCGTCCACTGCCGTTCGCTCGGCGGGCGACGCGAGCGGCCCGATGATGTGGAGGTCCATCGCTCCGAGTGTAGCCGCGCGGATCGGGCGCGGCTGCCGGTCCCGATCCGTGGTGCGGCTCAGCCGCCTTCGAGCCTGGCTTTCGCGGTATCGAGGGCGGCCATCTCGCCATCCATCGACGACTGGACCGGGCGGCTCATGAACAGCTTCTTCAGACCGCCGAGCTCCGCACTCAGCGAGAAGGTCACGTCGGTTCCGCCGGCGGCGGGGGCGAACCGGAACTCGCCGATCGGTCGGGCCGGTCCGGCGACGACCCGGAACGCATACTGCCTCGGCGGGTCGTAGGCGGTGACCTCCATGTCGGCCGCGATCCCGCGTCCACCCGGGCCCTCGACGACCTGGTGGACGTGCGACCCGACCGCGATCGGACCGTCGGCGGCGATCTCCTTCACGTGCGATCGCCATGCCCGGTCGTTCGCGGGATTCACGAAGAACGCGAAGACCTGGTCCGGAGGTCGGTCGATCCGGATCGTACGTTGCGCGCTGGGCATCGCAGTTGACTCCTCGCCCCGGGAGCGCTCCCGGCCCGGCCGATCGCGTTCGGCCGGCTCTGTCGGTTGGACCACCCATCGTGGCAGAACGTCGCCGGTTCCGCGCACGTCGACCAGCCGCGCCCCGTCAGCGACCCAGGTGGGGCGGCCTCCACGCGGCGGGGTCCCAGTCGGCCTCCGGCTTGGCGAGCTCCGTGGCGAGATCGGTCATGACTTCCTCGAGGCCGTCGACGACCTCCTGGCGGAGGTTCGGGCGCGTGCCGAGCGCGACGTTGAGCATCAGGTTGGCCGCCATGCCCTGGGGCTCGATCGCGACGCCGATCGTGAGGCTCGACCGCCCGCCGTCCGCGGCGCCGATGATCGCCGCGGCCTGGGCCCGTACGCGGCCGCGGGTCGTCCGCAGCTCGATCCGCGACGGGCCGCGGTCGGCAACCTCGATCCCGAGGCTGCCGGTGATCCCGAGGAGCGTCGCCGCATCGGTGCCCGGCTCGATCGGCGGCACCTCGTCGCGGAGGCGCGCAGTCAGCTCGAGCAGGCGATCGTGGACTACGTCCGGGCGTTGCTCCACGATCCGGTTCGATCGATGCCCGAGGTCGGTCACGCCTCGGCGATGACCGCGATCGAGATCAGGAGGCCCGGGACGTCGAGCGGGAGCTTGGCGCCGGACCGGGCCGGAGGATCCGCCGCGAACCAGTGGCGCCATTCCTCGTTCATCCCGCCGAAATCCTCGGACCGGGCGAGGATGAAGGTCGCGTTGGCGATCCGATCCATCGAGCTGCCCGCGGCCTCGAGGATCGCCCGGACGTTCGCCAGCGCCTGCCGGGTCTGTTCCTGGATGGTCGTCCCGACGATCGCGCCGGTCGTCGGGTCGAACGGGCCCTGGCCGGAGACGAAGATCAGCCCGCCGGCAATGACCGCCTGGCTGTACGGGAACGGCCCCGACGGCGTGCCGGAGGGCGCGTCGGTCGTCGTGATGATCTGCATCGGTTCCCCTCAGTCGATCGTGATCCGGCCGTCCGCCCCGAGCGGGAACCCGGGGTTCCAGCAGACTTCCCAGGCATGTCCGTCGGGGTCGGCGAAATAGCCGCTGTAGCCGAACGGGAACTCGGTCCCCGGCTTCAGAAGGGAGCCGCCGGCCGCGATCGCCTCGTCGATCGCGGTGTCGACCGCCTCGCGGCTCTCGACGTTGATCGCGAGGGTGATCCCGCCGAACGAGCCGCGGGTTGCGTCCGTCACATTCGCGTCCTCGGCGAGCGCATGCCAGCCGAAGATGCCGAGGTAGCTGTCGGTCGTCCTGAACCACGAGATCTCGTCGTCGATCGACGACGCGGCGCGCTGCCAGCCGAGGGTCTCGTAGAACCGGACAGACCGACTGACGTCGGCCACGCCGATCGTCACGATGCTGATGCGGGCAGGAATGGTCATGGCCCGAGTGTAGCCGCGGACGGCTCCGGATCAGGTCGCGACCGGCTCCGCCAGCTTCTCGATCCGGATCGCGGTCGCCTTGAACTCGGCGGTGCCCGACTTCGGGTCGGTTGCGTCGATCGTGAGGAGGTTCGTCGCGACGTCGTCCTGGAAGTGGAGGGTCATGAAGGTGAGCCCGGGCCGCAGCCCCTCGTCGATCCGGACGGGTGCCTCGACGGCCCCCCGGCGGGAGACCACCCGGACCCGCTCGCCGTCGGCGAGCCCGTAGGTCACGGCGTCCTCCGGGGAGATGTCGAGCGACTCGCCGCGCCGGAGCGGCGAGGTGTAGCGGTTGGTCTGGACGCCGGTGTTGTACGAGTCCAGCCGCCGGCCGGTCGTGAGGCGGATCGGATAGTCGGCGTCGAGCTTGTCGACCGGCGGATCGTGGTCGACGGGCACGAACGGGACGCGGTTGCCGGGGACCGGGTCCTCCCACAGCCGGCTGTGGAGGAACAGCTCGCCGGGGTGGTTCTCGTCGTAGCACGGCCACTGGAGCCCGCCGAGCTCCTCGAGCCGCCGGTACGACATCCCGGCGTGGACGGGCGACAGCATCCGGACCTCGTTCCAGGCGTCCTCCGCGGTCTGCCAGCCCCAGTCCGAGCCCATCCGGCGGGCGAGGTCGACGATGATCCAGAGGTCGTCGCGTGCCTCGCCCGGCGGTTCGAGCGCCTTGCGGACGCGCTGGACCCGCCGCTCGGAGTTCGTGACCGTGCCCTCGCTCTCGGCCCAGGACGCGGCCGCCGGCAGGACGACATCCGCGAGCTCGGCGGTCGCGGTCAGGAAGATGTCCTGGACGACCATGAACTCGCGCGTCGAGAGCAGGTGCTTCGCCCGCGCCTGGTCGGCCTCCGACTGGACCGGGTTCTCGCCGATGCAGTAGATCGCCTGGAGCTCGTCCCGCTCCATCGCGTCGAACATCTCGGACAGATGCCAGCCCCGACGTGGCGGCGTCGTCACGCCCCAGGCCTCGTCGAACTTCGCCCGGAGCCGGTCGTTCTCGACATGCTGGAAGCCCGGCAGCCGGTTCGGCAGCGCTCCCATGTCGCCGCCGCCCTGGACGTTGTTCTGGCCCCGGAGCGGGTTGACCCCGCTGCCGTACCGTCCGACGTGGCCGGTCAGAAGCACGAGGTCGATCAGGGCGAGGACGTTGTCGACCGCGTTGTGGTGCTCGGTGATGCCGAGCGTCCAGCAGATCATCGCGGTGTCGGCCTTCGCGAACGCGTGGGCGAGCTCGCGGATCGCGTCCGCCGGGACGCCCGTCTCGCGCTCCGCGTACTCGAGCGTGTACGGCTCGACCTTCGCGCGGTAGGCCTCGAAGCCCTCCGTCGCGCGGGCGATGAACGCCTCGTTCTCGAGGCCCGCCGCGATGATCTCGCGGCCGACCGCGTTCGCCAGGGCGATGTCGCTGCCGACGTCGAGGCCGAGCCACGTGTCGGCCCACTCGGCGCTGCTCGTCCGGCGCGGGTCGACCGCGTAGAGGCGCGCGCCATTGCGGACGCCGCGGAGAAGGTGGTGGAAGAAGATCGGATGCGTCTCGCGGGCGTTGCTGCCCCAGAGGACGATCAGATCGGTGTCCTCGACCTCACGGTATGAACTTGTGCCGCCACCGGCACCGAACACCATCGCCAGACCGGCGACGCTCGGGGCGTGTCAGGTCCGGTTGCAGCTGTCGATGTTGTTGCTGCCCAGCACGGCTCGGCTGAACTTCTGTGCGGCGAAGTTGACCTCGTTGGTCGCCTTCGAGCACGAGAAGACGCCGAAGGTCGTGGGCCCGTGGGCGGCCTTTGCCGCCGTGAAGCCCGCGACGACCTTCGTCATCGCCTCGTCCCAGCTCGCCGGGCGCAGCGGGGCGTCCTTCGAGTCGCGGACGAGGGGCTGGGTCAAGCGCACGTAATCTCTCGGCACTTCGTGCCTCGGTGCGAGTACTGACGCGCGGATTCTAACTTCCGGCTGTCGCGCCTGGGCACGCCATCGTTGCGTTGCGCCCTGTGCGCGTCGCTCACGGACGTCTGAGTCCGCTCGCTTCCGTGCTCGGGCGCGCCTTGCGCTGACGCACCCATGCGCGACGAACGCAGTCGAGGGACTGGCCGGTGGGTCCGGCCCGCGGGTCATCCATTCGGGTGGTTTCGCGGCCGTGTGGGGTTGATAGGGTGCCGCGCGATGCCCGTCCACCGCGATCGATCCCGCGTCCACGAAGCCCGCACAGCCGGGCTGGCGATCACGCTCAGCGTCGCCAGCCTGATCCTCGTGGTCGTCTACCTCGTGGGCGGCTACACCGAGCGGACGGTGATCCAGATCGTCGACGTGACGACTCCGGCGGCGTCCGCTCCGGCTCGCTGACCCGGTCCGGCGGGTCATCCGAGACTCGCGTCGGGTCCGCGGCCCCCGCGCTCGACCGACCGCTCCCGGGCAGAGGATGACGAGAGCCTCGGCCGAATCTGATCCGAGTGGCGGATCGCCGGCCGCGGCCGATCAGTCCAGGGGCGTCCGCACGTCGCGGCGGGCCTGCCCGACGATCCGGACGAACTCCCGCAGGTGGGCGATCGGGCGGATGTGCGACGGCTCGCCGGCGTAGATCGTGCGGATCGGGACCCAGGCGATCGTGCCGGCCATCCGGATGCAGGTCGTGATCTGCTCGACCTCGAACGCGAAGCCGTGCTCGTCGCTGGCGAGGGTCGTCTCGGCGAGGCGGCGAGACACGAGCCGGTAGCCCGACTGGTTGTCCGGGATCGCCTCGCCGACTGCCCAGGAGAACGCGATCCGGCCGAGCTCGTTCGACAGCCGCCGCATCGGCGGCATCGCCCGGAAGTTGCGGCGTCCGATGACGAGGTCGGGTCGCGGCTCGGTCGCGAACGCCTCGAGGAACCGCGGGATCTCGCGCGGGTCGTGCTGGCCGTCGGCATCGAGCGTCAGGATCGCCTCGGCGCCGTCGTCGATCGCCCGGCGGAAGCCGGCCCGGAGCGCCGCTCCCTTGCCCTGGTTCGGCCGCTGCTCCACGACGGTGGCCCCGGCCTTGCGAGCCACCTCCGCCGTCCCGTCCGACGAGCCGTCGTCGACGACGATCACGGGCAGCCGCTCGCGCGTCGCAGTCACGACCGCGGCGATCCTGGGTGCCTCGTTGTAGCCCGGGATCAGGGCGACGATCACGCGAGCCGGACGCCCGGCTCCGACCCGCTCGTGACAGCCTCGACGCGACCGACGATCCAGTGCTCGACCCCGGCGTCGTCGAGTCCGGCCTCGACGGATGCCAGGCGGTGATCCGGCACCGCGGCGAGAAGCCCGCCCGAGGTCTGCGGGTCGTGGGCGAGGACGACGCGATCGTCGGTGACCTCCGGCGACAGCGTCCAGCGACGGTCGGACGAAGCGACGGTTGTGGGCGGCCCCGCCCGTCTCGACGCCGGCGGCCGCGAGGTCGAGGGCGCCCGGGAGGGCCGGCAGTGAGGCTGCCTCGAAGACGAACCGCGTTCCCGACGCCCGGGCCATCTCGAGCCCATGCCCGAGGAGGCCGAACCCGGTCACGTCGGTCGCGCCTGCGATTCCGTTCGCGACCAGGATCTCCGAGGCGGCGCGGTTCAGGCGCTGCATCTGGTCGATCGCGCCGGCGAGGTCCGCGTCCGAGGTCCGGCCCTGGCGGCTGCCGCTGACGATCACCCCGGTGCCCAGCCGCTTCGTGAGGATCAGGCGGTCGCCGACGGCCGCGCCGCCCTTCCGGAGCAACCGCTCGGGATGCGCCGCGCCGATCACCGCGAGGCCGTATTTCGGCTCGGGGTCGCGGATCGTGTGGCCTCCCGCGAGCGTACCGCCGGCCTCTCGGACCTTCGCGGACGCGCCGTCGAACACGGCCGCGAGGACGTCCCGCGGCAGCTCCTCGGGGAACGCCGCGATCGACAGGGCGAACAGGACCCGTCCGCCCATCGCGAAGACGTCGCTCAGGGCGTTCGCCGCGGCGATCGCCCCGAACGTGCGAGCGTCATCGACGAGTGGTGGGAAGAAGTCGAGCGTCCCGATGATCGCGAGGTCGTCGCTCATCCGCCAGGCGGCCGCGTCGTCGGCCGGCGCGAGCCCGGCGATCAGCTCGTCCGGCTGCGGCTGCGCCCCGAGTCCCGACAAGGCATCGGCCAGCAGGTCCGCCCCGAGCTTCGCCGCGCAGCCACCGCAGTCCGTCAGTTCGGTCAGGCGGGTAACGGGCAGGCGCGGGGCATCGAGCGTGGTCATGTCATCGATCATAGAGCCGGTCAGGATCCGACCACCGTGCTGGCCTCGACGGCTGCCGGCGCTTCGTCCGGGAGCAGCCGAGGGAGTCGCCACCACGCCACGCCGAGCGCGGCAAGTCCGACGAGCGACGTCCAGCGGGCCGCTGCGTCGAAGCCGCCCACGACGAGAATCTGACCCGTGATGATCGGGCCGAAGACGCCGCCGAGATTCAGCGCACTGCCGTTGAACGCCAGCATCGTGCCGCGGATGCGGCTCGACAGCGACGCGACGATCGTCTGCTGGCCGGGCAGGCCGAACCACGTCCCGAACGCCCAGAACGCGAACACGAGCAGGGCCAGCGGCAGGAAGCCGACCGTGAACGGAAGCACGAACGTGCAGACGATCAACGCCGAGATCCCGATCAGGACCGTCCGCCGCGCACCGACGAGCTCGAGGAACCGGCCGGACAGCCGGCTCGCGGCGACGCCCACGACCCCGACGACGAGATAGGCCAGTCCGGCCTGGGTCGTCAACAGGCCGAACGCCTCGTGGAAGAACTCACCCAGGTAGATGAAGAGGCCCATCGACGCGGCGAACCACAGGAAGGTCACCCACAGGATGCCGAGAGCGCGGCGGTCGCCGAGGACCGTGCGGTACGCGTCGAGGTAGCCGGTCTTCTGCGACGCGGGCACGGGCGGCGCCTCGGGCAGCCGCCGGATGAGCAGGATCGCGACGATCGCGACGAGACAGATGAAACCGAACGCCGCCTTCCAGCCCCACAGGCCGGCGATCAGGGCCCCGATCGGCAGGCCGATCAGGTTCGCGAGCGGGAAGGCCGAGACCGCGATCGCCATCGCTCGGGCTCGCTCCGTCGGGGAGGGGAGATCCGCGGCGTAGGCGAAGCTCGCCGGCAGGATGATCGCCGCGCCGAGGCCGTTGATGACGCGCGCGAGGAGGAGCAGCGGAAGCGTCGGCGCGATGACGCAGCCACCGGCCGCGACCGCGAAGATCGCGAGCCCGATGAGCATGGCCGTCCGCCGGCCGCGGCGGTCGGAGAACGGCCCGAAGATCGGCGAGAAGATCGCCGTCGGCAGGTTGTAGGCGGAGGCCAGGAGGCCGACCGCGGCGATCGATTCGTGAAGGTCGTCGGCGATCGCCGGAAGGACGGCGGCCACGATGTAGGCGTCGACGCCGACCGCGAACACGGCGATCGTGAGGGCCAGGGTGACGGACACCGTGCCACGGTACTCGTCGGTCGAAAGGGCGGTCGCTCACCCGTCGCCGACCTCTCGAACGTCGCGGCGGACGGCCGAGGGCAAGGCGCCGGAGAGCAGCGGAGCGAGCGGGCTTCAAACGCCCGTGAGCGAGCAGCGCAGCCGGCAACGACGCCATCGGTCGCCCCCGGCGACAGCCAATGACTTCGCTACGATGTTTTGGGAGCGGAGGGGTCCCGGTGGGTCCCCCGGTCTTCAAAACCGGTGACGCGGCGCTCGGCGCGGCGTGGTGGGTTCGACTCCCATGCGCTCCCGCCACGCTAGGATCAATGCGATGACCCGTCCTCGTGCGCCGCGAACCGCCCTTTCGTCCGTGGGCGCCGACGCAATCGAGCCTGAGGCCACAGATCCGAGCGTCCCACCTCGAATGGGCAGGTTGAGCGGAACCGAGGGAGCCGCCGGGGCTCGAACCGTGGACCATGTCGACACGCCGACAGTCAGCCGATCCCGCCGTTCGTTCGCGGCGATCGCGTCCTGGACCTCGCGAGATCCGTCGGCGGTCCTAGCTTGGTTCGCGATCGCGCTCAGCGCTGCGGGTATCGGCACGTTCGTGGTCCTGCGGTTGCTGGCTCCGATGCATTTCACGGGTTGGGACGAGGCGTATTACCTCGGGATCGGAGCCAACCTCCTTGCGGGCCGGGGGCTCGAGACGGTATTCGGCGACTTCCCGTCGATCCACTCACCTCTCTGGCCGCTCGTGCTGCAGGTGCCGGCCGCCTCGCTCGGCATCGACCCGACCGCCTGGGGCCACCCGCTGGTGGTGCTCTCAGCAGGTGCCGTCATCGGCATGACGGCGTGGTTCGCATGGCGCTCGGTGCACATCGCCGCTCCGCTCGCGGCTGCATTCATGCTCGCGTATCCGTTCCTCCTGGACCTTGCGGGCTGGATGGGTCTCGATCTGCCCGCTGCTGCCCTTACGATGCTTTACGTAGGCCTCGGGATCGCGGCCGTCCGACGCGGGTCCTTCTCCCTGGGCCTTGCCGCCGGGCTGGTCTTCGCAGCGGCATTCCTGATCAAGGAGTTGGCGCTGCCGTTCGCTCCCGTTCCCATCCTCGCCGGCTTTGTCCGATCGACACGGATCGCCTGGCTGGGTCGTGCTGGAGCAGGGATTCTGCTTGCGGCCGCGGTAGGCACGAGCTGGTGGTTCGTGGTGTATGCGCTCAGCGTCGGCGGCGTCTATCGGCTCGGGACGCCAACGTGGACGCTCCTCCCGATCGCGGTCGGAGCCGGCGTCCTGGTGATCCTCGGGGTCAGCATCGATCGGATCGCCCCATGGAGCTCCCAGCCGTTGGAGGTCCTCGGTGCCCGACGAGCCACCCGACTCGGATGGACGCTGACGGCCGCCTGGACCGCGGTCCTTGCAATCTACTTCGCGGTGGCTCCGAACCCGATCGGCACCGCACTCCTGAACGCCACCCAGATCCGGGCGATCCTGGCGAGGACCTGGCCGGATCACCTGCCCCTGGTCGCCATCGCCATCCCCGGGGTGGTGCTGGCCCTTGCCTGGCGGTGGATGTCGCGCTCCAGCTGTCCCTCGCCAGCGTCGACGGGCGACCTGGGTCCGCTACGCCCCGAGGACGGACACGCCGTCGACGACCTCGCGATTGCCATGATCGTTGGGCTCCCGTTCGTCCTCCTTGTCGTCACCGTCGGCGAGGGGCCGCGACACTACATCGCCCAGCTAGGTTTTCTGGCTGCACTCGCGGCCATCGGTTGGACGAAGGCCATCACCTCGACCCTGGGCCGCCTGCGTATCGAGGGGCGCCCGGCGCAGACCGCGGGCGCCCTGCTCGTGGTCGTTCTTGGCGCAGTCGGCGCCATGGCGTTCTTCATGCCGAGCGCTGCGACCGCCAGCGACGTGGCCCGCGCCTCCGTCACCGAGGCCAGCACGGCCTGGATCCGGGAGCACCTGCCGCCCGGTTCTGCCGTCGTCTTTGGCAACGGACTCTCGATGGAAACCGGCCTCCGGGTCGTCGGCGACTATCGCCTCGTCGAGATCCAGCGGGATGTCGGCATCCATGTGGACCCGGCAGGCGCCCTCGGACTGAGGGCGTCCGACGGGGCGCGCCCGGACGATTGGGTGGCCTTGTGGACCGAGGGGCGGGACGCGACCTCGGTCTTCGGATACCGAGCCAGCTCGCTCCTCGATCTCTTTCGGCGCGTCGGACCCGCCATCTGGATCGAGACCGATGTGGTCAGCGACCGTGCACCCTCGCCGCAACTCGAAATGCTTCGCCGGACCCGGGGCATCGAGCAGGTGGCGCAGTGGTCGTGGCCATCTGGGGCCAGCCGTTACCAGACGGTCGTCTATCGAGTCGACCCGTCCAAGCTGGCGTTCGGCCCGGAGGTCGTCATCACGGCCGCTGCCATGTCCCGGATGATCCACACCATGGAGCGGGCCCCGGCCGAATACCGCCGGGCGGCCTCCGAGCTGCTCGACCGGGTCCACGTACTGGACACCGGACCGTCGACTTCCGGGCTACTCGGCCGACTGGGCTCGATTGCGGGTCGGTAGGTGACGCAACGGCATCGGCCTCGTTCGGGCGAGGGCCGTCTCCGCGTCGATCGCCGCGCCGTTCGCCGCGGCGATCGATTTGTGAAGGTCGTCGGCGATCGCCGGAAGGACGGCGGCCACGATGTAGGCGTCGACGCCGACCGCGAACACGGCGATCGTGAGGGCCAGGGTGACGGACACCGTGCCACGGTACTCGTCGGTCGAAAGGGCGGTCGCTCACCCGTCGCCGACCTCTGTGATCGTCGCCGCGTTCCCGGCGACAGCCGATGACTTCGCTACGATGTTTTGGGAGCGGAGGGGTCCCGGTGGGTCCCCCGGTCTTCAAAACCGGTGACGCGGCGCTCGGCGCGGCGTGGTGGGTTCGACTCCCATGCGCTCCCGCCACGTTCCCCGACGGGTCGGCCGGGCAACGAACGACCGGCGAGGCGTCGCGCCTCGCCGGTCTCAACGAACTCCCCGAAAGAATGCGCGGGGCTACACGGAGACCGCGGTACGGGCAGCGAACTTGTTGACGAAGGCGAGCGCGATCTCGGCGACCTCGCGCCAGCCGTGGTCGATCGTGAGGGAGTGGCCCCGGTTCGGGACCTTCACGATCTCCGTCACGCCGGGGTTGCGCTGCTGCCGCTTGTAGGCGGCGTCCGCGATCGCCCACGGTACCGTGTTGTCCTTCTCGCCGTCGATGATGAGGAGGGGGCCGCGGTCGGGGTTCTTCGTGTCGACCTTCGCCTCCGTCCACGGGTTGAGATTCGCATTGCCCATCTGCGCAAGGGAGACCCCGGAGCCGGCGACGTGGAACGTGTCGTAGAGCTCCCTTCCCTCCTTCTCGTCCAGCGCGTTCGCCCATCCGTACTCGAACTGGTCGAAGGTGAGCGTGATCGCCCGGCCGCGCGTGCGCGGGTCGACCAGGAACGGGCCGACTCCCTTGATCACCTTGAACGGCAGCGGCAGGACCCCTCGGAAGACTCCGGGGTCGATCGCGACCGTGACCGCCGAGAGGCCCCGGCCCGCCAGCATCTCCGCCAGCAGACCGCCGGTTGAGTGCCCCAGGATCGCCGGCTTCCTGTCCAACGCGTTGATGACCTGGGTCGTGTGATCGGCGACCTGCTTCAGGGTCTTCCTGGCGAGGGCCTTCGGGTTCGCTCGGGCCTCTTCAACCGTTGCCGGATCATCCGGCCAGTCCGGCGTCAGCGCGACGTACCCGGCCTCCTCGAACAGCGCGGACCAGCGGTCCCAGCTCGAGGGCAGCAGCCACAGCCCGTGGATGAAGACCACCGGTGTGGCCGTCGTCGCATTCGCGCGCTCGATCTGTTCGCGCTCCCGCTCGGTGATCGGCGCTACGGCATCATCGGTGGCCGGGCTCGCCGGGGCTTGAGGGTTCGGCGCAGGGGCCTGGTCAGACATGGCGCTCATCGCTTGACCTCCATCGTCGTTGGCCGGGGAACGCGGCCGCGCCGAATCTCCGGGCGGGATCGACCAACCGGCCAGATCGTTGGCCGCTGCGGCTACACCGCGACGGCGTGCGCGGCGGCGGACTCCCGGAGCCAGTCATCGATTCGGACCTCGCCGAGGGTGGCCCCGTCCGCGGGCACGAGGGTCCGTTCGCCGACGGCGATGCCGTAGTAGCCCGCCTTTGGATCAGCGACGACCTCGCGCGGGTCCTCCCACGCCGTGAGGGCCCCGCGCATCAGCTCGTCGAACCCGAACTGCTCCGGCCCGCCAACCTCGACCATGCCGTTCAGCGGAGCACCGACGGCGGTCCGGGCAACCGCCGCCGCCACGTCGTCGGCGGCCATCGGCTGGAACCGGACCGGAGGAAGGCGAACCGTCGTCCCTTCGGTCTGCGCGTCGGCGATCCCCTTGATGAACTCGAAGAACTGGGTCGCGTGGACGATCGAGTACGGAATCCCCGACGCCTGGATCAGCTCCTCCTGGGTCAGCTTCGCCCGGAAGTAGCCGGCGGTCGTCGTCTCCGGATCGCCGCCCTCGGAGAGAGGCTTCGTGCCGACCACGGAAAGGGCGACGTGGTGCCCGACGCCCGCGGCGTTCTCCGCAGCAATCAGGGTGTGGGTCGACCGCTCGAAGAACGGCAGTGCGGTCGCGTACTCGAAGTTGGGCGAGTTCGACACATCGATGACGACCGACGCGCCGTCAAGCGCCTCTGCGAGCCCTTCGCCGGTGATCGTGTTGATGCCGAGACGCGGCGAGGCGGGGATCACCTCATGACCGCCCTCGGTCAGCCTGGCGACGGTCTTCGAGCCGATGAGCCCGGTGCCGCCGATGACCACGATCTTCATGAGGTACCCGTCCTTCCTCTCTGGTGATCGGACTCCCAGAGCCTGGCCTGACGAAGGTGCCCGGAAGGTGGCTGGTCGACTCGCCTGCCTTCTCGCCGGGCGCCGCCCGCAGGGTCGAGCCGAGGGGCGTGAATGACGTCCATCGGCGCCTGCATGAAGCGGACCTGCGCGGTCCGGACAAGCAGTCTTGCGAACCCGGCAGGTGGCTGGCAAGGGCGCCAACGCACCGATCCAGCGATCCGAAACAAGTCGGTGTGTGCGGTGTGAGGTCGGGTCCCAGACGACGATCGGCGACCCGTGAGCCGATGAGGTCGGGCCCGAGGGCTACGACGTGGCGGCCGGCATGAACTCAAGAACGACGTCGGGCTCGTCACCGAGGAGCCATGCGTCGTCGCCGGGCGGGATGATCCAGACGTCGGCCGCATCGAGCACCTGCTCGCTGCCGTCGGGGGATCGTTCCGGCGAGCGACGGCCGTCGGCGTCGCCGTCTGCGCGGAGCCTGCGATGATCCGCTCGTGAGCGACCGACCGAGCGAGCGACGTCCCCCCAGCGTGGAGCGCGTGCTCGCGGTTGTTCGACCTCACGCCGCCGATCGCGACCCGGGCGCCGTCCTCGCGATGGCCCGATCTGTCGTCGACGAGGAGCGCGAGCGCCTGGCCGGGCCGCGCGTAACCGCCGCCCGCCCGCCGGACGAGCTCGGAGAGATCGTCGTTGCCCGGCTCGCGGCCCTCGAATCGACTCCCGGCCCCGAGCGCGTCATCAACGCGACGGGCGTCATCGTTCACACGAATCTCGGCCGCGCCCCTTGGCCGGCCGCGGCGGTCGACGCCGCTCGAGCCGCGGCCGAAGGGACCCTCTTCCTCGAGCTGGATCGCGAGAGCGGCCGGCGTGGGCGGCGCTATCGGGCCGCCGAGGCCCACCTCGTCGCCCTGACCGGCGCAGAGGACGCCCTGATCGTGACGAACAACGCGGCCGCCGTCGCCCTCGCCGTGGGGCTGGCCGGTCGTGGCGGCGTCGCCGTCAGTCGCGGCGAGCTCCTGGAGATCGGCGGCGGCGTGCGGATCCCGGAGATCGTCCGGCGGGCCGGGGCACGGCTCGTCGAGGTCGGAACCACGAACCGGACCCGCGTCGCGGACTTCGAGGACGTCCTGGCCGACGGCCGGGCGCGGCTCGTCCTGCGCGTCCATCCGTCGAACTTCAGCCAGGCCGGCTTCGTGGAAGCGCCGGACGCGCAGGCTCTCGCCGCCGCGGCGCACCGGCACGGTGCGCTGGTCGTCGACGATCTCGGCAGCGGCGCACTCCTCGATACGTCTGCCTTCGGCCTCGCCCACGAGCCCATGCCCGCCGAGCGGCTTGCCGACGGCGCCGACCTCGTGACGTTCAGCGGGGACAAGCTCGTCGGCGGGCCGCAGGCGGGCTTCATCGTCGGCCGGGCGGACCTCGTGGCCCGGCTTCGCAAGGACCCCCTGGCGCGGGCGATGCGACCCGACAAGGTGGTCCTCGCCGCCGTGGCCGCGACGCTCGGCCTGTATCGGGCCGGCGTGGCGGTCCGGGACGTCCCCGTCTGGCGCCAGATCGCGGCGTCCGATCGAGGGACTGACCGGACGCGCCCAGGCGGTCGCCGCGCGCGCGGGCGGTTCCGTCACGGTCACCGCGGTCGAGGCGACCGTCGGCGGCGGGTCGCTGCCGGGCCAGGTCCTGCCGTCGAGGGCGGTCTGTGTCACCGCGCTGGATCCCGACGCCCTGCTGGCTCGACTGCGGGCGGGATCGCCGGCGGTGGTCGGTCGGATCGAGCATGGCGCCGTTCTGCTCGACCTGCGCTCCGTCGAGCCCGTCGACGATGGCGCCCTCGCGGACGCCCTCCGTGGGGCTCTCACCCGGCCCGAGGGGGCGACCCGGCGGCGCGCTCGATGACCGTCGTCGTCGGCACCGCCGGGCACATCGACCACGGCAAGACGACGCTGCTGCGGGCGCTGACCGGGATCGACGCCGATCGCCTCCCCGAGGAGCGGGCGCGCGGCATGACGATCGACGTTGGCTATGCCCACCTGGCCCTCGACGACGGCACCGAGATCGACTTCGTCGACGTCCCCGGGCACGACCGGCTGGTCGGCAACATGCTGGTCGGAGCGGGGGAGATCGACGCGGCGCTGCTGGTGGTCGCCGCCGACGACGGGCCACGGGCGCAGACGATCGAGCACCTCCAGCTCCTCGACGCCCTGGCGATCGTGCACGGGATCGCCGTGATCACGAAGGTGGACGCCGTCGAGCCCGGGCGGGTCGTCGAGGTGGCAGAGGCCGTCCGGGCGCTGCTCGGCGCCACGACCCTGTCCGACGCCCCGGTGGTCGCGGTGTCCGCCCAGACCGGCAACGGCCTCGTGGAGCTCAGGTCCTCGCTGCTCCGGCTGCGGGATCGGGCGGTCGCGTCGGTCCGCGCCGGAGCTGGCCCCGCCCGCCTCGCGATCGACCGAGTCTTCTCGATCAAGGGTCGAGGCACCGTCGTGACCGGCTCGCTGCGCGGAGGACGGATCGCGCAGGGCGACACGCTCCGGGTCGTCCCCGGCCCGGACGGCGCCAACGCGCGGGTCCGGGAGGTCCAGGTCCACGGCGCGACGGTCGAGTCGGCGGGGCCCGGCCGGGTCGCGCTGAATGTCGCCGGCGGCGAGTCCGTCGCGTTGTTGGCACGCGGGGTCGTCCTGACGACCGATCCGGCCCTGACCGCCTCCGATCGGCTGCTCGTCGCCGTTCGGCCGATTGCGTCACTCGGCACCGCGGTGCGAGCGAGCGGGTATCCGGCCGATCGGACACGGGTCGCGGTCCACGCCGCGACCGCCCACGTGGGCGCGATCGTCGCGCGAAGCGGTCGCGACGCCGTTGACCTGGTCGACCGCGAGGCGACGGCCATCCTCCGACTCGCGCGTCCGATCGCGGTGGCGCCCGGCGATCCGTTCGCACTCCGCCGCCAGTCTCCGGCCGAGCCGCTCGGTGGGGGAAGGGTTCTCGATCCGCACCCGCCGCGAGGCACGGCACGCCGGCGCTCGACACCGGATCGCCTTCGGGCGCTCGCCGCGACCGAGCCCGGCTCGGTCGCGTGGACGGCCGCGCGGCTGGACCTCCACGGCGCCCTGACGTTGCCCGCTCCCGGGCTGGCCGGTGACGTCGCGGATGCCGTCGACGCGGCCCTCCTCGCGGCCGCCGGGAAGCCCGACGCCCGGCGGACGGAACTGATGCGCGCGGGCACGATCGAGCTGCGACGACGGGTCGGGTCGCCCGGCGCCGGAACCGATGGGCTCGTCGCAGGGCGGTTGAGCGAGCTCGTCGCCGGGAACCAGCTGATCTCCGACGACGATCGGATCCGGCTGCCGGGTGCGGCCACGGCCGAGCCGAGCCCGGAGACGCTCGCGGCGATGGATCGTCTCGAGGAACGGCTCACCGCGGTGGCTCCGCCCACCCTGTCGGTCGCGGCCCGGGAGGCCGGCTGTCCACCCGACGGCATCCGAGCGCTCGAGCGAGCCAATCGGATCGTCCGGCTCGACGACGACCTGGCCTGGGCGTTCGCGACGTACCGCAATCTCGCGGGCCGGGCGCTCGAGATGGCCCGATCTGCGCCGCTGACGCCGGCCGCCTACCGGGACGCGACCGGCACGAGCCGGAAGTACGTGCTCGCGATCCTCGAGGACCTTGATCGCCGGGCGATCCTGCGCCGCACGCCGGAGGGCCACGTCCCCGGTCCGCGGGCACCGCAACCGGCACAACCTGCCACGACCGGGCGACCGGGATGACGCGGGGTCGTCCCGGCGGCGGGCGCATCGCCGGTGTCACGGGGATCGTGCTCGCGGGCGGCCGATCGAGCCGCTTCGGCTCGGACAAGCTTCGGGCCGAGCTCGACGGGCGATCGCTCCTTCAGCGCGCCGTGGACGCGATCGCCGGCATCGTCACCGACGTCGTCGTGGTCTGCGCGCCGGACGACGAGCGCTCATTGCCCACTGCGGACGTTCCCGTTCGGCGCGTCGTCGATCCGGAGCCGTTCGGCGGACCGCTCGTCGGCCTGCGCGCAGGCCTGGAGGTCGCCGCGGAGCCGATCGTCCTCGTCGCGGGCGGCGACATGCCGACGATGCACCCGGCCGTGCTCGGGCTTCTCGTCCGGACCCTCGTCGCAGGGGAGGGGACGCAGGCGGCCGTCCTCGCGACGCGCGGCCGCATCGTCCCGCTACCCGCCGCGCTCCGGACCGGGGCGGCGAGCGATCAGGTCGGGCGCCTGGTCGACGACGGGGAGCGCCGGCTGCGGAGCGTCTTCGACCGACTGCCGACGCGGATCCTCGACGACGCGGAGTGGCGTCCGCTGGATCCGGCGGGCGACACGCTCCGCGACGTCGACCGGCCGGAGGATCTGTGATCCTCCGGCCGCGCCGGCCGCTGATCACTTGCTGAACCCGAGCATCCACGTGTAGATGTCGTCGCCGAGCGACCCGCTGTACGCCTGGTCCCAACCGTCATGGAACAGGTCCGGATACACGGTCAGCTTCGCCCGGTTGGCCGGGACGCCGCACTTCGCGACGTTGTTCATCGTCTCGATGCTGCCCTCCGGATTGACCACGTCGTCGAGCTCGCCGTGGAAGGCCCAGAGCGGTACCGCGGCGAGGCCACATCCCGCCGTGGCCCAGGCTGGTCGTCCCTCGCCGGCGATCGGGACGGCGGCAGCCACCTGCGTGCCTCCGTACTTCGCCAGGTACTCCCACGTTCCGAATGCCCCGCAGGACAGGCCCGTGATGTAGACCCGCTTCGGGTCCACGTTGTAGTGCGCCACGGCGTAGGTGATGAAGTCGTGGACTTCGTCCGGCGTCGTGCAGAAGGCCGGGGAAGCGTTGTTGCGACTATGTTGAAGGAACATGTTGCACGACCCGCCCCACTCCTGGCCGTCGCACGGCGTGAAGTCGAAACCGGGCGGCGCCTCGATGTGCTGCGCCATGAGCACCACGAGCGGCCGGTTCGTCGGCCAGCCGTCGACATCGATGAACCGCGGGATGCCGGTCTGGAGGAGGTTCCGGAGCCCGTCAGCACTCCCGTCGCCGTTCTCGCCGTAGCCGTTGAAGGCGAGGAGCAACGGGCTCTTCGTGCCGGCCGTGCTGTAGCTCGGCGGCAGGTATTCGTAGTAGCCCATGCCGGCGGCGGTCGAGTGAAGCGGCCGCGGTGTCAGATACCGCGACGAACCCGTGCCGGTGAGCGGTGCGACGATCTTGCAGAGGTCGGTGTAGAACAGCGGATGGGGTCCGGCGACCTTGACTCCGAGGAAGGTGAAGGTCCCGTCCGCGATGTCGATCGTGTAGCTGAACGTGAGGTTCCCCCGGTCACGGGACACGACAGCTCCGGAGGAGCTGGTGATCGTGCGGAACGCCCCAACGTCCTTGAACGTGAACTCGTAGACGGTCCCCCCGACCTTCTTGCCCTTGCCGTCCTTGGTCGTGCCGTGGCCCTCCAGCGTGAACCATCGACCGTCGGCCGCCGTCCAGGATTCCTTGAAGTCGTAGTGATCGGTGAAGTAGGCAAATCCGGGGAGTTTCTTGTCGGTTCGCACGAGCACGTCGTGCAATTCGGTGCCGACCACCTGCATGGGGTAGCCGCAGTCCCAGTTGACGAAGTCGTACGGACGGCTGGACCGCTCGTGGGAGGGGCTCGCTGCCGTCGCAGGGGCGATGCCGAAGGTCATCAGCATCAGGACGGCGACGAAGCCGGCGAGCCCGCCGAAGCGACGCGTTCGTGGCCACATGATCGGACCCCTCACTCTTCGAGCGGCGGGCCTGCGGTCCCTCGAGGACCGTCTCACCGACCGTCCGTCGCGCAACCGTGGACTTCGCCGGGCGAGCTGTCAACGGCAATGACGGACGATCGACGCAACAAGCAAACGCGTCCGTCGAGGACGGACGCGTTCGTCTGGGAGGAGGGAGCGGAGGGAGCTGGTTGGCTCAGCTCTTGAAGGGGTAGTCGGTGAGCTTCGGGACCGTCGGCCCGTCGGCCGCGCCGCTCAGGTTCGACCAGACGCTCGTGAAGGCGCTGGCGATCCGGTTATGGCGCTTGCTCGTGGGCTGGGCGGACCGGGCGAGGCGCTCGGCGGCGGACTCAGCGAGAAGGTCGTTGATGTGAGCCGCGACGACGACCGATGCGAGGGGAAACACGTCTGATCTCTCCTTTCCGTATCCCGTTTGTTCGGGATCTCGACGAGATCATCGATCTGGGTCTCCTCCGACCCCACCGTCGAGGGTGGTCAACGCATCTACGTCATCCGACGCACCGCGCACGTGGCAACCAGCCGGCCCCCGAGGGAGGGTGCCGGGTCAGCCGAGCGACGGATCCTCGAACACGGCCTCGCCACCGACGAACGTCCCGACGACGCGGTAGCGGCTCAGCGGCTCCGCGTCCGGCGCGAACGGATCCCCGTCGAGGATCGCCAGGTCGGCGAGCTTGCCGTCCTCGATCGTCCCGGTCTCCCGGTCGAGGTGGTTGACGACCGCCGAACCGAGCGTGAACGCGGCGATCGCTGCGTCGAGCGGGATGGCCTCCCACGGCAGGAACGGCGAGCGTCGGGCGTACCGGGGGTCCGTCTGGTGGATGGCCGGCACCATCCGGGTGATCGCGACCTCGATCTCCTCCAGTGGGTTGGCGGTCGAGACGCTCCAGTCCGAGCCCATCGCGAGCGCCGCTCCGGCCCGGAGCAGCGAGGCGAACGGGTACTGCCAATCGGCCCGCTCCGGTCCCAGGAACGGGATCGTCAGGGTCTCCATCTCCCCTTCGCGGCAGGCCCACAGCGGCTGGGCGTTGCCGGCGACACCGAGCGCGGCAAAGCGCGGGATATCGTCGGGATGGATCACCTGGATGTGAGCGATGTGCGGTCGCGTGTCCGACGAACCGTTCGCGGCGCGTGCGGCCGCGACGGCGTCGAGGCAATCGCGGACGGCGCGATCGCCGATCGCGTGGAAATGCGGTTGCAGCCCGGCTGCGTCGATCCGGACGACGGCCTCGGCGAGGAGCTCGGGATCGAGGAACGCGATGCCCCGGTTGTCGGTCGGCAGCCCGTCCTCGCCGAGGTACGGCTCGAGCATCGCCCCGGTGAACGTCTCGAGGACGCCGTCGGCCATGAGCTTGACGGTGTTCGGGCGGAACCGGCCCGCCACGCCGGTCCGCGACCGTTCGACGAGCTCGTCGACCTGCTCGAGCCCGCGTTCGCGGTCCCACCACATCGCGCCTTCGACCCGTGCCGTCAGCCAGCCGGCCTCGGCCGCGCGTCGATAGGTCGCCTCGTCGCGCGGGGTGACGATCGCGTCCTGCCACGCGGTGATGCCGAGCGAATGGAGATGGGCCTGGGCCGTCCGCAGCCCGTCGATCATCGCCTCGTCGTCGACCGCGGGGAGCAGCCGCTCGACGAGCTCGGCCGCTGTTTCGTGGAGCGCCCCCGTCGGCGTCCCGTCCGGATCCCGCTCGATGCGCCCTCCATCCGGATCGGGCGTGTCGCGATCGATCCCGGCCAGCTCGAGGGCGCGCGTGTTGACCCAGACCGAGTGGCCGTCGCGGTTCGGCAGGTACGCCGGGCGATCGCGGACGACGGCGTCGAGGTCCTCGCGCCGCGGCGTCCCGTGCGGGAAGTCCGCCATCGACCAGCCACTGCCGACGATCCACGGGTCGGCGGGACGGCGCTCGGCGTAGGTCCGGATCGTGGCAAGCACCGCCTCCCGCCCATCCGCCTCGCGGACGTCGCACTGCGTCTCTTCGATCCCCCCTTCGATCGGGTGGACGTGGGCGTCCTGAAAGCCGGGGATCAGCAGACGACCGGCAAGGTCCACGACACGGGTCCGCGGTCCGATCCCCTCCGCCACGTCGGCGACGGTTCCGACGGCGACGATGCGCCCGCCACGCACGGCGACCGCCTCGGCGCGGGATCTGGCGGCGGAGACCGTGTGGACGTGGCCGCCGGTCAGGACGAGGTCGGCGGCGCCGTCGGGATTGGACATCCGCCCGAGGATGCCACCGGTCGTCCCACGCCGTCGACGAGCCCCGGCCCGTGGGACGGGTCACGCACGAGCCATTGCCGCTCCGCCTATCGTCCGCGCATGACCACCACCGTCGAGCTCATCCATGCCGGCTACATCCGCGACGATGGCCGGGTCGGCAGCAGCATCAGCCTGGTCCGCGACGGCGACGCGATCATCGTCGCCGACCCGGGGCTCGTCGCGGACCATGCCAGGATCCTGGGCCCGCTCGCCGAACGCGGCATCGAACCCGGCGACGTGACCCACGTCTTCCTCAGCCACCACCACCCCGACCACACGATGAACGTGGCGCTCTTCCCGAACGCCTGGGTCATCGACTTCTGGGCCCGCTATCGGGCCGACCTCTGGCTCGACCACGACGGCGACGGCTGGAACCTGTCGGACCACGCCCAGCTCTGGCTCACCCCTGGGCACAGCGAGGAAGACGCGTCGCTCATCGTCCGGGCCGAGGACGGCGTGTACGCGATGACGCATCTCTGGTGGCGGACCGACCGGTCGCCCGAGCTCGACCCGTACAGCCCGGACCAGGCGATCCTCGACGTCCAGCGAGCCCGCGTCCTCGCGGCCGTCGACGTCGTGATTCCCGGTCACGGAGCATCGTTCCGCGTCGATCGCTGAAGTCGCGTCGACCCGCGCGGCGCGCGAGCGGCCCGGCGTCTTTCAGCCGCGGCGGGCCAGGATGTTCAGCCGGACGTAATCGATGACCGGCTCCTCGAGGCGGCTGGCGACCTCGTGGACGAACGGGTCGCGCTCAGCAGGCGGCAGCCGATCGACGTGCTGGCCGAGGACGACCGTCCGCAGGAAGGTCTCGAACGGCTCGCCCGCCGCGAACCGGGTCGGCTCCGGATGGAGCCACGTCTCGACGTCGACGAACCCGGCGGCGAGCAGCCGCTCGGCGGTCCGCTCGGGCGTCTCGAACGTCTTGTGGCCCAGCCACCCGTCGCCGACCGTGCGCAGCACCGCGAGGATCGAGGCGATGTTGCCGTCCCCGCCGCATTGTGCGACAAGGCGACCACCCGGTCGGAGGACCGCGGCGAGATTCGCGAACAGGGCGTCGTGGTCGGCGACCCAGTGGAACGTGGCGGTCGACAGAATCGCGTCGACGGTGCCACCCGGCACCACGAACGGCCGGCCGAGGTCGGCGACCAGGTAGTCGATGCGGGGTCCGAAGCGGGCCAGCCGGCGTCGCGCCTCGTCGATCATCGAGGGCGAGGCATCGAGGGCCACGACCCGTCCGCGCGGGAGCCGGTCGGCGAGCTGCTCGGTCACGCGGCCGCTGCCGCAGCCCGCGTCGAGCACGATCTCATCGCCCTCGAGCGGCAGCCGGTCGAGGACGGCCGTGCCCCATCGGGTCTGCGGATCGGCGACGCGGTCGTAGGTGGCGGCGTCCCAATCGCGCGGCGAGCTCACCGGCACATGATGGTGGTCACGGCGCAGGATCGACGCTCCGACATGCGTCAGGTACCCCTAGCGGTGGGTTGTCGCGACGCGTACCCTGTTGCGGGACCACGGCGGGTCGAGGATCTGCCGGTCGGCGGGAGAGGGCAAGGGAGGCAGTCTGGATGGCTGAGATCTGGGCCAAGTTCACCAAGAACGAGCGGCTAGTCTCGTTCGGCGCGGCAATCGTCCTGATCGGATGGTTGCTCGGCGCGATCAGCAGCTACGGGTTCGGGATCGGGTTCCTGAGCGCCCTCGGCGCGATCGCGGTCCTCGCGATCTACTACCTCAAGTACGCGCCGAACTCGAACATCCAGTGGCCGGCGCCGGTCCCGGTCATCGTCCTCGTCATCTCCGCGATCATCGCGATCGTAGCGGTGCTCAACCTGGTCCAGATCCTCGGCATACCTCAGCTTCGCCGGGATTCCTCGGGCCTCTACTTCATCGCCCTGCTGGCCATCACGGCCGGCGCAGTCCTCATGTTCGTTCGCCGCGTGGCAGGAGTACCAGGCGACCGCCGCCGAGCGCGCCGCGGCCGCCCCGCCCGCCGCCCCGACTGCCGGACGCGCCCGCCGCGCCCGGCAGCCTCGGCTCCGCCGGCAGCACCCGCCGCCCCCGCCGCGCCGCCTCCGGCTGCCCCGGCGCCGCCCGCGGGAGACGACACCGCCCCGCCGGCCTGAGGTCCGTCTCCCGCACCCTGGAACCGGGCGGCGCCCAAGCCGCCCGGTTCGTGGTTTTCGGGGCCCTCAGCCGGCGCGGGCGACCGGTTCGGGCAGATCAGCGGTGCGGGTCGCCTCGCGGGCGCCCGATCCGCTCCGCGCGCCGCTCCGGAGCCCGACCCCGACCACGATGGCGCCCGCGAAGAGCAGCCCCGCGGAGACGAGCGCCGCCAGATGGAAGGCATCGATCGACGCGGCGGTCGCGGCGTCGACCACCTCCGCGGGTGTCCCGGGCTTCGGCGGGTTGAGCGGGACGACCGCGGCGCGCACGGCGGGGTCCGAGGCGTCGAAGCCCGGGACCCGTGCCTCCATGCCAGCGTAGAACGAGCCGGTGATCGCGATGAAGATCACCGCGCCCAGGAGCGGCTGACCGACGCGCGACAGGGCGTTGTTGATCGCGGACCCCAGGGCGGAGTTCCGTGACGGGATCGAGCCCATCAGCGTGTTCGTCAGGGGCGCGACGATCAGGGCGATCCCGAACCCGCCGAGCAGCACCGCCGGCAGGACGTCGATGAGGACGTCGACGGGAGGGATCAGCGTCGACGGCACGGCGAGGTCGGCCAGCCACGGCTCGGAGGTCGCGGGGATCCGCGCGAACCAGAGCTGGCCGGCGGTCATCAGCAGCGCGCCCGTCACGAGGAAGAGGCGGGCTCCGAACCGACCGGCCAGCACGCCGACCCGGGCCGACAACAGGGTGAGGAGGATGCCCGCCGGCAGCCCGACCAGGGCGGCACCCACTGCGGAGTAGCCGAGGACGCCCTGGTAGAGGAGCGCCGTGTAGCCGAACCCGACGTACAGGGCGCCGTAGATCAGAAACGTCGCGATGTTGATGACCGCGAACTCCCGCCGTCGGAACAGGGAGAGCGGGACGAGCGGATGCGGCCGCGTCGCCATGAGGATCGGGAAGGCGACGAGGCAGATCACGCCGATCCCGAGCGCGATGAACGCGACCGGATCGGACCACTGCTTCTGCTCGCCGCGGATCGCGCCGAACGCCAACCCGCCGATCGCGAGCGCCCCGACGATCGAGCCGACCCAGTCGAAGTGCCGATCCGCGGTCTCGTCGCGCGACTCGGCCATGTACGTCCGCGTCGCCCAGAGGGCCACAAGGATGAGCGGGACGTTGATGAGGAACGCGAGGCGCCAGCTCAGGTTGTCGACGATCAAGCCGCCGATCACCGGCCCGAGCAGCGTCAGGGCGGACGTCGCCGACGCCCACAGACCGAACGCCCGGGCCCGGGCCTGGCCCTCGAACGTGGCCGTGATGATCGCGAGCGAGCCCGGCACGAGGAGCGCCCCGGCGGCGCCCTGGAGGACCCGTGCGAGGACGAGGAACTCCAGGGTCGGCGCGAGCCCAGAGAGGACCGAGGTGAGCCCGAACAGGATCAGGCCGATCGTGAAGATCCTGCGCCGGCCGTACACGTCGGCCAGCGAACCCGACACGATCAGGAGGGCCGCCAGCACGGCCAGGTAGCCGCTGACGACGTACGCCTGACCCTCCAGCACGCCCAGGAGGCTGACCGGGAGGTCCTCGCCGATGCGCTTGAGCGCAAGGTTCACGACTGTGCTGTCGAGGAAGACGATCCCGGAGGCGAGGGTGGCCGCCGCCAGGGTCCAGCGCTGGGCCCGTGTCATGTGCCGGGCAGTGTCGCACAGGCACGGATATGCTCCACCGCATGCCGGAACCCGGTCCGATCGCGCTCGTCGGGTCCGGTGAGTTCCTGCCCGCGATGGCCGATATCGATGCCGGTCTGCTCGCCTCGAGCGGCCGCGACCGGCCCCGCGTCGTCATCCTCCCGACGGCGTCCTGGCCGGACGGCGAGGAGACGTTCCGCCGCTGGGCGGAGATGGGCGCCGAGCACTTCACCGCCCTCGGCGCCGAGGTCGAGCCGCTCTTCGTCCGCGACCGGTTCGACGCCGACGACGACGCCCCGGCCCAGGCGATCGGCGAGGCCGATCTCGTCTACCTCTCCGGTGGGAAGCCCGGCCACCTGACGGACAGCCTGCTCGGGACGCGTGTCGGATCGGCGATCGTGGCTGCTCATGTGCGTGGCGCCGCCCTGGCCGGCTGCTCGGCCGGCGCGATGATCCTCGCCTCGCGGCACTTCGACTTCCGGGTCCGCCGGTTGCTCTGGCCGCTGCGCTGGCGGGACAGCCTCGACCTGGTCCCGGCGGCAACGGTCATCCCCCACTACGACGCCTGGCCGGAGGCGCTCTCGGCGGCGTTCGTCCTCCAGGCGCCTCGGAGCCTGATCACGCTCGGTATCGACGAGGACACGGCGGCCGTCGGTCGTGACGGGTCGTGGCAGGTCCAGGGTCCCGGCCGGGTCACGGTCTGGCGCGGCCGGCACCGGGAGCGGTTCCGGCGCGGCGAGGTCTTCCGCCTCTGACGCCACGACCCGGCGAGGTCGTCGCGAGGACGAACGAACGCCCCGGTGGGGTCCGGGGCGCTCGGTCGCTCGGTCGCGACGATGCGACGGGAGCGTGGGTCTGGGCCGCCACGCTCGACCGCCGGTTGATCAGGAGTCGCGTCAGTCGGGCTTCACCTGACGGAAGCAATCGGAACAGTAGACGGGCCGGTCCATCCGTGGCTTGAACGGGACCTGCGCCTGGTTGCCGCAGGATGAGCAGATCACGGCGAAGTACTCACGGGCGATCCGATCGTCGCCTCGCTCGTAGCCGCGCGGTCCGCCGATGTCCCGAACGTCGTAGCCGGCCTCCCGACTGGCCCGGCGGCTGGCGCGACAGCTCGCGCATCGCTTGGGGTCCGACGCGAACCCCTTCTGTGCGTAGTACTCCTGGTCGGCCGCGGAGTGGATGAACTCCACGCCGCAGTCCACGCAGGTCAACGTTCGATCCGCGTAGGTCACGAAACCTTCCTCTCCTCTGGCGCGATGTCCCGCCGCGGGCCTGACGAAGGCGGCCACAACGGCAGTCGGGATGGGTGCGTCGGGTCGGAAGCCGGCGCCGCGGTATCCAGGTGCCGTTATGGAGTCCCTGTGTCGGGCGCACGGGTTGATGACGGGGCAAACCCTACACCGCGTGCCGGAATCGGGCGTTGCACGCGGCGGGACGCCCGATCCGGGTCCCCGTGCGGGGATCGGTCGCCGTCGGCGACAGTCAACCTGTCACAATGGCCCGCGAGAGTCGAGGTGGCGAGCGAGGGCCAGGGGGCGCCTCGCTCGCATCAGCCCGCCGGGCCCCCTGCCCGGGGTTGGTGAGCCACCCCGTCTCGTTCAGTCGCCTGTGACGGGACAGGAGGCCAGCCCGACCGGATGCTCCGACTACTCCATACCGCCGACGTCCATCTCGGTGCACGTCACGCCGACATGGGCGAACAGGCGGCCGCCCAGCGCGAACGGCAGTTCGCCGCCTTCCGCGCGACGGTCGACCTGGCGATCGCGGAGAAGGTCGACGTCTTCCTCATCGCGGGCGACCTGTTCGACTCGAACACCCAGCCGCGTCGATCCGTCGAGCGCGTCGCCGCGGAGCTCCGCCGGCTCGTCGCCGCGAAGATCCGGACCGTGATCATCCCTGGCACGCACGACGTCTACGATCGCTCGTCCCTGTACCGGGTTCACGACCTCCCTGGGCTGGCCGACTCGGGTCCGGACGACGACCTGGTCACGATCCTCACTCCGGACACGCCGCGCGTCCATCTGGCGGCCTGCGACGTCGTCGTCCACGGACCGGTGTTCGCCACGAAGCGGGCGCCGCACAGCCCCCTTCTCGACGTCCGTGTCGACCGGTCCGGCCCGAAGTCCGCCAGCTGGCAGGTGGGGATGATCCACGGCTCGCTCGCGATCCCCGACCGGACCGACCGCGACGAGGTCGTGTTCACGCGGGAAGAGGTGGAGGCGAGCGATCTCGACTATCTCGCCCTCGGGCACTGGCACTCGTTCCAGCAGTCGAAGGCCGGCCGGACCACCTACGCCTACTCGGGGGCACCGGAGCCCGTCTCGGTCACCCAGGACGGCGCCGGCAAGGTGGCCCTCGTGGAGCTCGTCGACGTTGCGGGCGTTCGGTCGGTCAACGTGGAGGCGAGGACGGTCAGTGCGACGCGCTTCCAGAAGCTCGACATCGACGCGGCGTCCGTCGCGGATCAGCCGGCGCTCGTCGCTCAGCTGACTGCGCTCGCCGACCCCGATCTCGTCCTCGACGTCCGGATCACCGGTGTCCGGCCCGACGAGCTCGACGTCCATCCGGAGGAGGTCGAGGAACGGCTCAAGGGGGCGTTCCTCAAGGTCCGCGTCCGCGACGCATCGCTGCCCGCCCTGACCGAGGGCATCCTGCCGTCACCCGACACGATCCCGGGCGCCTTCATCCGGAACGTCGAGGGCGGGATCGCCGAGCTCGAGGCGTCCGGCGACGCAGCCGCCGCCGACGAGGCCGGCGAGCTCCGGGACGTCCTCCGTCTCGGCCGGCTCCTGCTCGCGGGCCACGAGGTGACCCTGTGAGGATCACCCGCCTCGTCCTCCGCGACTTCCGCCGCTACCGCGAGCTGGAGATCCCGTTCTCGCCCGGCCTGACGATCGTTCACGGCCCCAACGAGGCCGGCAAGACGACGATCCAGCGAGCGATCGAGCTCGCCCTCACGCGGAAGGTCACGAGCGGCGGCGCCGACATGGACGGGCTCCGGCCGTGGGACGCGGGTGAGGACGTCCGCCCGGTCGTCATCCTCGAGTTCGAGACCGATGACGAGGAGCGAGGGACCCGGGCCGGGACCCTCGAGAAGGCATTTCGAGGATCGCGCGGGACGGTCCGCCTCGAGGTCGACGGCGAGACGATCACCGACCCGACGCTCGCCGACCAGGCGCTGGCCGAGCTCACGGGCATCCCGAGCGAGGCGTTCTTCCGATCCACCGCCAGCATCCGCCACCAGGAGCTGGCCGACCTCGATCGCGACGAGGCGGCCCTCCGCGACCGGCTCCAGGCGTCGATCAGCGGCGCCGATCGCGGCACCTCGCGAGCGAAGCGAACCCTCGAGAGGGCGTTGTACGCGCTGAACACCCGGGGCGACAAGAACCCCGGTCGCCTGAAGGTCGCCGAGGAAGCGGTCGACCAGTCGCAGGCCGCGGTCGAGCAGGGGGAGATCGCGCTCGCCCAGCTCGAGCGCGATCGCGACACGCTGGCGGGCGCCCGCGAACGGCGGGCCGAGACGGACGCCGCCCTCGTCGAGCGGCGGGCGCTCCTGGAGAAGGCCCGCTCGGCCGAGCGGCTGATGGCCGAGCGGGTCAGCTCGCAGGAGCGCTTCGAGCGGTACCGCCAGGCGGTCACCGTGTCGGACGAGCTCGCCACCCTGCGCGACAGCCACCCGTCCGCGAACCCGCTGCCGGTTCTCGAGCAGATCGTGAACCGGTTGCGGATCCTCGACGCGAAGATCCGCGACCTGCAGGCCGCCCTGTCCGGCGAGGTGGCGGTGTCCTTCGAGGTTCCGCCGCCGCCATCCCTGGGACCGACATTCCGGGTCGGGCTGGCCCTCGTCGTGATCGGCCTGCTCGTCGCGGGCGGCTCGTTCATCCTCGACACCGCCGGGATCGTCGATCTCGGCACCGTCCCGATGCTCGCCGGCGTGATCGCGGCCGGGATCGGTCTCGTCCTGGCCGTCGTCGCCTGGTCGAGACGACGGAACGACCGCGTCCAGCAGCAGATGCAGGGCGTCGAGATCGACCGGCGGCTGCGCGGTCGCTCCGACATGGAGCATGAGCTGCGCACGGCCGAGGCCGACACCGCCCAACAGCTGACCGGCCTCGGGCTGCCGGACCTCGCGGCCGCAGAGGGGCTCCTCACCGCGGAGCGGGAGCACGTCAGCCGGGTCGACCGCCTGACCGCGCAGCTCGACGGGCTCGTCGGCAGGGAAGCCGCCGAGGCGCTGCCGGCGCGTCGTGACGCGGCGGCCCTCGAGATCGAGCAGAAGACGCACGCCCTCGAGGCGCTCGGACCGATCGCCAAGGAGCCGCGCGCCCGGGAGCGGCTGGAGGTCGAGGTCCGCGACCTCGAGACGACGCTCGAACGCGCCCGCGACGAGGAGGCGAACGCCCGGGCGCGGGTCGAGGCGAACACCGTGGACGCGGAGCAGGTCGCAGGGCATGCCGAGCGGCTCGCCGCCTGGCGCGAGCAGCTTGCGGTCCTGATCCGGCGGAACCGCGTCTACGAGCGGACGCTGCGCGAGATCGAGGCGGCCGAGCAGGCGACGATGAAGACCGCGACCCGCTACCTCGAGCAGCGGATGGTCGTCGACGTCGACCGGATCACGGGCGGCCGCTACCGTCGCGTCGAGGTCGACGATCGGACCCTCGACATCAAGCTCCATGCCCCGGAGAAGGGCGACTGGGTCGACGTCCGGGCGTTGAGCCAGGGCACCCTCGACCTGGTCTACCTGTCCGCGCGCCTCGGCCTGGTCCGGGTCGTCACCGGCGATCGTCGCCCGCCGCTGATCTTCGACGATCCGTTCGTCACGCTCGACGACGTCCGCGCCGCCCGTGCGATCGACGTGCTCCGCGAGATCGCCCGCGACTTCCAGGTGATCTACCTGACGACGTCCGACCGATATCACGACGCGGCCGATGCGGTTGTTGTCCTCGAGGGCCCGACCGAGCTCGACACGGGGGTCCCGGCCCCGGACCCCACCCCCGCCGGAGCCGTTCCTGGCTGATCCGGCCGGCCCGGGGCTTGCCGTCGTCATCTTCGGTCTCGGCTCGGCGATCGCATGGGGTGCCGGCGACTTCGGCGGCGGTTGGACGGGCCGGCGGGCACCGGTCCTCGGGATCGCGCTCGGTGTTGACGGGCTCGGCGTCCTGATCATGGTCGCGCTCGCCCTCGTGACCGGAGAGCCGATGCCCGGCACGACGACGCTGCTGCTCGCCGTGATCGCCGGCGTCCTGAGCGTCACCGGGATTCTTGGCCTGTACCAGGGGCTTGCCGTGGGTCGCATGGGTGTCGTCGCCCCGGTCACCGGCCTGATCGCCGCGAGCATCCCGGTGGCCGTCGCGTTCGTCGGCCGGGGCCTGCCGTCGACAGAGGTCGTCGTCGGAATCCTGGCCGCGCTCGTGGCGGTCATCCTCGTCTCGCGGTCGAACGATCCGAGCGGCCGGCCGTCGGGGATCCAGTACGCACTCCTCGGCGGGACCGGGCTCGGCCTGTTCAACGTCGCGGTCGCCGCGTTCCCGGAGGATCGGGTCACCTGGCCGCTGGTGGCGATCAAGCTCGCGGCACTCGTTGCGGTCGCGGTGATCGTCCTCGTTGCCCGGCGGCCGTGGCGGGTTCCCGGACCGATCCTCCCCGCCGTCGCCGTCGTGGCGCTGCTCGACCTCGCCGGCAACGGCCTGTACGTCCTTGCGACGCAGGCGGGTCGGCTGGACGTCGCCGCGGCGCTGAGCTCGCTCTACCCGGTGACCACCGTGATCCTCGCCGTCGCCCTGCTCCACGAGCGCATCTCGCGGAGCCATCTCGTCGGGATCGTCATGGCCGGCATCGCGGTCGTGCTCATCGCGGGCGGTTCGGCCGCCCCGGCCGTCTAGCGCCCGCCCGCGGAGGCGTCGCTCCCGACCCCGGCGGGCCGACGCTGGATCGCGACGGATGCGGCAAGGTCGGAGGCGTCGCCCGCGAGGACGTGGACCGCCGCGAAGCCCTCGGCGAGGAGCCGTGACCGGACGGTGGCGGGGTCGGCGCCGAGCGCCGCCGCGGCCGCGAGCTGGCGGTCGACGACGTCCGCGGGCACGGACCGGCCCGGCCGGCTCGCGTTCCGCGCGTGGACCGTCCCCGGGGACGGCAGGAGGACGATCGCGATCGTCGTGACCCGGGCGAGGGCAGCCCGGCGCAGGATCGCCGTGCGGGAGGCGACGGTCAGGCTCGTCGCGTCGACCACCACGAGCCGGCCCGCCGACAACCGTCGGAGCAGCTCGCGATGGAGGATCGCGAACGCCGTTCGCGTCGCGGACTGGTCCGCCGCGTCGCCACGCACGGCGGCCCGCAGGTCGTCGGAGGAGAGCACCTCGTCCGGCCCGAACGCCCGGCTCGCGAGGGTGGTCTTGCCGGCACCCGCGGCACCGATCAGGACGACCACGCCGGGGACCGGGACGTCGATCCGCCGGCCCGTCATCGTCGGAACCGGCCGGACGCCGCGCTCAGCTGACGGCCGCCTCGGCCCGCGCGTCGGCCGCGTCCGGGACCGCGTCCAGGTCGTCAACCGGTCGCATCGTCCGCGGTTTCGCGATCGTGGACGGGGTCTCCACGAGCTGCTTGAGCCGTTCGTACGAGCGCTTGAACTCCCGCTCGATCCGATTCCCGGTGAGCATCCCGAACAGCGACCCGACGATCTCGCCCGGCAGCTCGTACTCCATCGAGATCCGGAGGATCGAGCGTTCCCCGTCGGGCTCGATCATCGTCGTCCAGCGGTTCCAACCACCGGTCGTCGTGCCGTTCACCTGGTGGAGCGTCGGGCGCTCCGCGGCGGTCACGACGAACCGGCCGGCCAGCTTCCGGCCGGCGATCCGGTAATACCCGACGTAGCTCGACCCGATGCCACCCGGACGGCCGGAGATCGGTCCCATCTCCGCCAGCAGCGTCTGCCACTCGGGCGCCCGCGCCGGGTTGGCGACCAGATCGTAGACGGCGTGAGCGGGCGCCTCCACCCCGATGGTGGCGGACAGGTGACTCATCGTGGTTCCCCCCACTCGCGCGCTCGATTGCTCCCGACTGCGTGCTCGCATGGATGCTACGTCACGCGCCCGTCGATCGTGGGTGCGCCGACGCACCCGGCGACCTTGCATTCACGCTGCGATTTCGGCGGTCACGCGCCCTGCCGGCGGACCTCCCAGCCACCCGACTCGGCGCGTCGGACGTCGTAGGCCGGCTGGTCGTACATCGACGGCCCTCGTGCATTGTGTCCGTCGGCCAGCCGGAAGCGGGAGCCGTGCCACGGGCACTCGATCACGCCGTTCGCGACCGACCCGTCCCCGAGCGGTCCGCCGGCGTGGGCGCACTGGGCGTGGACGGCAAGAATCGTGTCGCCCTCCCGGACGATCGCGAGGTCGTTGATCCCGGCCTTCAGCTTCGTCGGGCCGCCCTGGGGGATCTCGTCGAGCCCGCCGAGGTCGAGGGCGATCCACTTCGCGCCCGCACCCCGCCAGGCATGCCGGTTCACGTGGGTCCCGATCAGGTAGACGAGGTCGCCGCCGATCGCCGCTCCCAGGGCGAGGAGGAGATAGCCGATCAGGGCGAGGACGATCGCCGGCAGCCGGTCGGCCGGATTGCCGGCCCGGATGACGAGCGAGATCGTGTAGATCACCAGGGTGACGACCATCACCGTTCCGTGGACCGTCGCCCGGGCCCGAGCGTTGCCGTCGACCTCCGTGTAGTCGGCGAGGCCGGTCACCGCGGCCGCCACGATGGCGAGGACGCCGAGCACCATCGAGACGTCTGCAACGACGGGCTGGCCGATCAGGTCGGCGACGATCGAGACGGTCATGGCGCCGATCGGGACGTCCGTGATCACCGCGTGGACCGGGTGGCCGAGCCACGACCCGTTGAGGAAGTGCTGGATTGGCCGGATCGAATGGAAGATCGCGCTCAACCAGCGGTGGTTGAACTCGCCGAACGGCTTCGACCAGCGGGATTGGGCATCAACCGCGCGTGTCACGTACCGACCGAGCATGGCTCTGACCTCCTCGGCCGAGTCTACGTCCGCCCAAGGCGCCCCGGATCGCGCCGCCGTTCGATAGGCTTCGACGCCATGTCGACGAGCCCGCCCGCGCCACCCGTGTCCGCGCCCGCAGGCGACGCGGGCCGACCGGATTGGCGCCGGGTCTTCACGGTCTTCTGGCTGACCTCGTTCGTGGAGGGCCTCGGCGTCAGCCAGGTCTTCGCGTTCCTGCCGGCCTACCTCCGCGTCGTGGGCGTCCCCGAAGCCGACCGGGCGACGTTCGTCGGGCTCTTCTCTGCCCTGATCTTCGTCGTCGGGATGCCGCTGGTCCCGCTGTGGGGCGTCTGGGCGGACAAGTACTCCCGCAAGGCTGTCATCGCCCGGAGCGCCCTCGTCGAGGCGGTCGTCTTCGCGTGCGTCGCGCTGTCGCGCGAGCCATGGCAGCTCGCGATCAGCCTGCTCCTCATCGGGTTCCAGCTCGGCAACACGGGGATCATGCTCGCGGCCATCCGTGATGTCGTCCCGCGGGCGAGGGTCGGGACGCTCATTGCCCTGTTCGGCGTCAGCGGCCCGATCGGCTTCGCCGTCGGACCGATCCTCGGCGGCCTGCTCGTCGACGGTCTCGGCTGGACGCTGTCGGCGGTGTACTGGTCGTCGGCGGGCCTGTCGGTCGCGATCGCGCTGCTCGTGTGGTTCGGAGCCGCCGAGGTCCGTCCGGCGGTGATCCCGCAAGGCCGAGTGCTGAAGCTCGCGTTCGGGGCGCTGCGCGGCGTCCTCGGCGATCCGGCGATCCGGCGGATCTTCGCGATCTACGGCGTTGCCTTCCTCGCCAACCAGATGAGCCGGCCGTACCAGCCCCTGATCGTCGAGGAGATCGTCGGGCCCGGGCCGGGGCTCGCCACGACCGTCGGGCTCGTCGTCGGCGGCGCGGCGCTGGTTGGGGCGCTGATCTCGCCGATCGGCGGCTGGATCAGCGATCGCACCGGGTTCCGGCCGATCCTGCTGTTCGCCCTGACGATCGGCGGCATCGCGCTGCTGGCGATCCCGCTCGTGGCGGCGATCCCGCCCCTCGCGTTCTCGATCATGGTGTTCACGGCCGCCAACGCGCTCGTCGGGGCGATGGTCTTCAGCCTCCTTGCCACCGAGGTCCCGCCCGAGCGCCGGTCCCAGGCGCTCAACCTCGTCTACCTGCCGCTCTACGCGGCCGGGATCATCGGGCCGGTGGTCGGCGGCACGCTGGCCGCCGTGTCCGGAACCAGCGCGCCGTTCTATGCCGGCGCGGCCGTGTTCCTGGTCGGCGCGGTCGTGGTCGCGCTCCGGGTGCGTCCGACGCGGCCGATCCCGACGGAGGAGCAGGCGACGAGCTGATCCGCGCCGCGACGCCGCGGCGGCGCTGCCGGATCGTCGCGGCATGTCGACGTCCACGATCGCGAGCCGAACAACCAGTCAGATCGTCGTCCGGCGACGACCCGACGGCCTCGGTGGCGCGAATCACGCGACTGCCGTGCGTGGCCGAGCGTGGCCGCCGCCACCAACCGGGTGCCGATCCCACTCCGTCGTCCGGTGGCGACGATCTGACACCGGTTTGCGCTTGAGCGGTGCCTCGTCGACGTGGGACGACGAGATGGCGCCGGCGAAGGGCCGGTCAGCCGGCCGCCGGAACGGGGACCGGGCTCGGCGCGCCCTCGGCACGCAGCGCCCAGCGCCCGAACCCGCGGCCGCCGCCGAGCAGCGGAATCACCGCGAGGAGCATCGACAGCCCGCCGTACCAGATCGCGGGCAGCGCCAGCATCGACGCCACGGGGACCGTCCAGGGTCGATCGGTCCGGGCCCCCCAGACCACGACGGCGATCGCGACCGGGAGCCGGAGCCAGAGCGGGATCGGGACGGACGCCCAGGTGCCGGTGCGGCCGGCCTCGACGTTCTGGATCACCACGTCGACCCACGTTCGCCATTGCTCCGGCAGGATCACGAACGAGACCGCGACGATCGCCGCGGTCGCACCCAGGGCGATCGCGAGCGACGTCCACTCGCGGCGGACCGCGAACCACAGGAGGCCGATGCCGGGGGTGATCTTCGTCAGGAGGACGAGGGACCAGGTCCACGGCCAGCGGAAGCCGGCGACGATCGCCACGGCGAGCAGCAGCGAGACATTGCCGCCCGCCACCTCCATCGCGGTGAACGGGAACAGCAGCCCTGCCGCGAGCAGCCGCGGACCGGTCAGCAGCCGGACGGCGAGGAGGAGGAGACCGGTCCACACCGCCATGAACGCCTGCCACGGCAGCGCGGTCAGCGGCGAGACGAGCTGGAGGAACGCCGGCGAGTAGACGTAGGCGATCGGGTCGTTCCAGTCCGAATGGAGGTATGGGTCGGCCAGCGTGGCCTGCCAGTAGCAGCGGGCATCCTGGCCGGTTCCCCAGAGCCGCCCCCACGGCTCGCTGAACCAGACGATGAGCGCCCACCCGACGAGCGCGATCGCGACGCCGACCCAGGCGGGTGTCTCGAGCCGGGCAAGCGGCGGGACGCGACCCGCGGTCAACCGCCGGAGCGCGGCGAACAGTCGGTCGCCGGCGTCGTCGAAGGCGAGGAGGGCGCTCGTCACGACGCGATTATCGACGAGCGGCCGCCCGCCTCAGCGTGGCCGGCGACGGACGACGACAACCGCGCTCAACACGAGGAATGCGAGCGCCGCGAGACCCTGGGCCAGCGCCTCTCGACGCTCGACGTCGTGGTACCGCGAGCCCGGGATGTAGAGGTTCACGTTCTTGATGCCGCTCGACTCGTCCCAGCCGTTCTGCGCGAGCTCGGGATATTGGGCATCGAGCTGTTCCCAGGTCAGGATCGAGCCATCCGGCATCTGGAGTCGGCCATCGAGATAGAGGTTGTCGTCCGAGAACGCGGACTCGTCCCCGATGACCGCCTCCTGCATCAGGACCGACCGCTCGACCTTGTCGACCGCGAAGCCGATGCCCGTCACCAGGACCAGGCTGAAGACGAGGGTCGGCGCCGCTCGACCGACCAGCGCTCCGATCGCCAGCGCGACGGACGCCATCAGGACCGCCTCGACCGCGATGAGGAGGCCTCGCCCACGGAACGCGAAGAACGACGTATCGAGGGGGATCGACGGCTGGTTGAGGTGGATCAGCGGATCGGCGATCAGCCCGATTGCGAGCGCCGTGCAGGCCACCAGGATGAACATGGGCACGACGCGCTGACCGAACCAGCGCAGTCGTGCCGGCCCGAGGGACCAGGCGAGCCGGGCGGTCCCGCTCTCGAGCTCGCGGGCGACGATCGGACCGCCGGCCAGCAAGCCGGCGATCACGGGAAAGATCGGGATGAGTCCGGTCGATGCCCGGGCGATCCGCTCCAGCCACGGCGCGATCGACGCCTGGCAGAAGGCGCTCACGGCGACTTGCTCATCGGTCGCGCAGCGGACGTAGCCCCCAAGGTTCCACCAGCCGATGACGATCGCCGATACGAGCAGCGAGAGGACCGTCGCGCCGACGATCAGCGTCGTCTCGAACCGGGCCATCCGGAAGGTGAGGAGCACCGCGCGCAGGGTCATGCCGCGGCTCCGTCCGCGGCGACCGACCGGGCCGCTCGGCGCCGGCCGGCAGCCAGGTGGCCGATCACGATCTCCTCGAGGGTCGCCGGTCGGCCCGGCTCGTCGCCGAGCGGCGCGACGGCCGCTGTCCGGATCAGGGTGAGGGGCTGTCCCGCCGGTGCCGGGAACGATCCGACGATGGCCTCGGCTCCGACGGCCGCGGCGGCCACGGACGCATCGCCCACGACGATCCGGTGGTGGGCGAGCGCCTCCGCGATCGGCAGGTCGAGCAGAGTGTGCCCCTTGCCGAGGACGATCAGGCGGTCGCACGCCTGCTCGATGTCGGTGATCACGTGGGACGAGAGGAGCGCCGTTGCCTCGGAGGCACGGACCGCCTCGACCATCAGGTGCAGAAACTCGCGACGGGCCAGCGGGTCGAGGCTCGCCAGCGGCTCGTCGAGGAGGAGGATCGGAGCCCGCGTCGCAAGCGCGAGGGCCAGCCCGACCTGCGCCTGCTCGCCGCCGGACAGCTGGCCGGCCTTCGCGTCGAGCGGGATCGACAGGCGCTCCACGTAGTGCGCTGCCATCTCTTCGTCGAATCCATCGCGGAGCGTCGCCGCGAGCGTTACGTGCTGAGCGACCGTCAGGTCCCGGTAGAGCGACGGTGACTGGGGAACGTAGCCGACCCGCCCGACCGCGCCGGCGCGATCGCGCCGCGGATCGACGCCGCCGGTGACGAGTCGACCCTCGGTCGCCCCCTCGAACCCGATCCAACTCCGGATCAGAGTCGACTTCCCGGACCCGTTCGGCCCGACGAGGGCGGTGATGCTCCGCTCCGGGACGGTCAGGTCCACGCCGCGCAGCGCCCACGTCCGGCGGTAGCGCTTGCCGTACCCGTGGGCCTCCAGGACCCCGCGTGCGTCCGGAACCGCCGTCATCGAGCCTCCTCGGTGCCGCCGGCTCCTCCGGCCGGACTGACGGTACCCGATCGATCCGGGCGCCGGCGCGCTACCCTCCGACCGTGGCCCAGACCCGTTCCTCCGCCGGTCGACACGCGGGGAGCCTCCGCGCGGCGATCGCGATCGGCGTGGCGTTGCTCGTCGTGGAGCTCGTCGCAGGCTTCGCGGCCAACTCGCTGGCGCTTCTCGCCGATGCGGGCCACGCCTTCGCGGACGTGACGGGGATCGCCTTCTCGCTGGTGGCCATCCGGCTCGCCTCGCGACCCCCGTCCGACACCCGGTCGTTCGGCCTCCGCCGGCTCGAGATCGTCGCCGCGGCCGCGAACTCGGTCCTGCTGCTCCTCATCGCGATCTTCATCGCGATCGAGGCGGTTCGCCGGTTCGTCGCGCCCCCCGACGTCCAGGGCGGAATCGTGATCGTGGTCGCCGTGATCGCCCTCGTCGCGAACGGTTTCTCGCTGCGACTCCTCGCTCCCGGTCAACGGGAGAGCCTCGTCGTCCGCGGCGCGTATCTCGAGGTTGCCGGCGACCTGATCGGGTCGGCCGCGGTGCTGTTCGCCGGTCTCGTGATCGTCGTCACGGGCTGGTACCAGGCAGACGCGGTCGCGTCGCTGGTCGTCGCGATCCTGATCGTGCCGCGGACCGTGACGCTGTTGCGGGACAGTGTCGACGTCCTCCTGGAAGCGACGCCCAAGGGGATCGACATGGCGGACGTCGAGCGGCACATCCGCGAGGCGCCGGGCGTGATCGATGTCCACGACCTCCACGCCTGGACGATCACGAGCGGGATCAACGTCGTGTCGGCTCACGTCGTGCTCGGCGAGGACGCGAAGCCAGGCGACATCCTCGACCACCTGGCGCTGTGCCTGTCGGCCGATTTCGACATCAACCACTCGACCTTCCAGCTCGAGACACCCGAGCATGTCCTGTGGGAGGCTCGCGCCGAGCAGGCCCAGCACTAGACCGTCCGGATGGTGGCGGCGCCCCCATTCGAGCGGCTACGATGCGGCCGACCGCATATGAAGCCTCCCAGTCGATGCCGAACCTGCCCCCGATTCCGCGCCCGCAGCTCCGCCGACCCATCCGGTCCGGCCGTGCGGTCGCGCCCGTCGCCGGTGAGGTAGCCGAGCCGCGCATCGTCGAGGCCGCCGGCCTCCGCTGGATCCACATCGAGGATCCGCGCCTCGCCCACCGCGAGTGGCTCGAGGAGCACTACGACTTCCACCCGCTCGACTGGGAGGACGTCTACTCGCGCAACCAGCGCCCGAAGCTGGATGTCTACGACGACTACCTCTTCATCGTCCTCCACTTTCCGGTGTTCGAGAAGGCAACTGGCAGGCTGCTGACCGCCGAGGTCGACCTGTTCGTCGGCCCGGACTACCTCATCACCTTCACCGAGACGACCCTGCCGCCATTGCAGGCGATGTTCGAGCGGATGGAGGCGCGTGAGGAGCTCCGCGAGGCGACGTTCTCGAAGGGCTCCGGCTACCTGCTCTACAAGATCGTCGATACGAACGTCGACGCCGCATTCCCGATGCTCCGCAAGATGGGCAACAAGCTCGACCAGCTCGAGGACGACATCCTCGAAGGGCGCTCGAGCGAGATCGTCCGGGCGCTCTCGAACGCGAAGCAGGAGATCATCAACTTCCGGCGGATCGTCCGGCCCCAGCGGGCGGTCATCCGGGACCTGGAGCGAAGCAAGCAGCGCTACCTCGCCGAGGAGATGGAGGTCTACTTCGACGATGTCTCCGACGCCGCCGAGCGCATCTGGGACACCCTCGAGAACTACAAGGAGGTCATCGAAGCGCTCGAGTCGACGAACGAGTCGGCGCTCACCCATCGCCTGAACGACAACCTGTCCGTTCTGACCGCCCTGAGCGTGCTGCTCCTCCCGGCGACACTCATCGCCAGCATCTGGGGCATGAACGTCGAGCTGCCCGGCGACGAAGGGCTCGGCGACTTCTGGCTGCTGGCATTCGCGATGATCGTCGCGACGGGTGGCGCGTTCCTGTACATGCGCCGCCGCGGCTGGTTGTAGGGCGCCGCCCGTTCGTCGCGATCGCGTCCTGCGATCCCGGACATGACCGCCATCGTGATTCCGTGGCCCCCGACCGCGTCAACGGGGGCGGGGCACCCCCGGGAGGCCCGTGCGCGACGCCGGTCGGCCTCCCAGCGGCACGAAATCGACGGTCCCGGCCGCCTCGACCCTCACGACGTACCGCGAACAACAAGGGCGGTGATCTTCGGCGCGACAGGCAGGATCGGGCGGGCCAGTCGGGCCCGACGGAGGCGCAGGTGACCGAGGGGTACATTGACCGCGGACCCGATGCCGTGAGGACTTCCACCGACCTCGATCATGCCCGCGACGCCTTCGCGCGCCGCGAATGGACCCTCGCCGCGCGCGCCTACGAGGCGGCCGATCGCGCCGGCGCACTCGGCGCACGGGACCTCGGCCAGGCGGGCCTCGCCACCCACCTCATGGGCGACGATGACGGCGCGGCGGCGCTCCTGTCGCGCGCTCACCAGGCGGCTCTCGATGGCAGCGACCCGGCGTTCGCGGCGCTGCTCGCGTACTGGCTCGGGATGATGCTGGCCAACCGCGGCGAGTTCGCGGTTGGGGGCGGTTGGCTGGCCAGGTCGCAGCGGCTCGTGGACGAGCACGGCCTCGACACGGTCGTCAATGGCTACCTGCTCATCCCGCAGGCGCTCCGGACGTTCGACGAGGGGGACCCGGAGGCGGCGTTCGCGTTGTTCGAGCGCGCCGCGTCCGTCGCTGATCGGTTCGGCGAGTCGGACCTGGCGACGATGGCCCGCCTCGGTCGCGGTCGTTCGTTGATCGCGATGGGCGAGATCGACCGCGGGGTCGCATTCCTCGACGACGCGATGCTCGCGGTCACGTCGGGCGAGGTCGGGCCCGTCGTGACCGGCATCGTCTATTGCGCGTCGATCGAGGCGTTCCACGAGATCTACGATCTTCGTCGCGCGCAGGGCTGGACCGAGGCGCTGACGCGGTGGCGCGACGAACAGCCGGACCTCATGGCGTTCCGCGGCCGCTGCCTCGTCTACCGGGCCGAGCTGATGCGGTTCCACGGCGACTGGCCCTCCGCGACCGCGGAGGTCCGGGCGGCCGAGGAGACGCTGCTCCGCCCGCCACCGGAGCCGGCCGCCGGCGAAGCGTTCTACCTCCGGGCCGAGCTCTCCCGCCTGAGCGGCGATCTCGACGCCGCCGAGACGGCGTACCGCGAGGCGGCCGGCTGGGGCCGGCGCGTCGAGCCCGGGCTGCCGCTCCTCCGATTCGCCCAGGGCCGGGCTTCCGCCGCCAGGGCCATGTTGAAGCGGGCGATCGACGAGACGCCGATCGGGCTCGGCCGGGCGCCGCTGCTGGACGCGCTGGTCAGCGTCGCGATCGCGGACGGCGACCCCGATGGGGCCCGGATCGCCGCCGACGAGCTGGTGGGACTCGCCGGGATGGCCGCCGCACCCATGCTCGACGCAATCGCCGCGAGCGCGGACGGCGCCGCGCGGCTGGCGGGCGGCGATCCCCTGGCGGCCCTGACCGCCTACCGTCGTGCCGCCGACCTGTGGCAGGCGCTCGATGCGCCGTACGAGTCGGCTCGCGTGCGCGAAGGGATCGGGCTGGCCTGCCGCGCCCTCGGCGACGACGAGAGCGCTGCGATCGCACTCGAGGCGGCACGTGACGCGTTCGAGCGGCTCGGCGCCGTCCCGGATGCTCGCAGGCTCGACGCGTTCATCGCTGCCCCGCCGCCGACGCCGGGTGGCTTGAGCGCTCGCGAGGTCGAGGTCCTCGGGCAGCTCGCCCGCGGCGCCACGAACCGCGAGATCGCCGGTGTGCTCGGGATCAGCGAGCGGACCGTCGACCGCCACGTCAGCAACATCTACACGAAGCTCGAGGTGTCGTCGCGGGCGGCGGCGACGGCCTTCGCCCTCCAGCACCACCTCGGCTGACCGCGGTACCCATCGGCGGCCCACCCGCGATTGGGTGCTTTCGCCGATGCGACCGCGGCTTCTTACTCCCAGCATCGGGTTCGGCGACCTGACTGAGCACCGGTCGGTCGCCTCCGAACCTGACACTGGAGAACGAGCCATGGGCAGCGAGACGGCAGCCGAGCGAATCGACACGGTCGTGATCGGTGCGGGCCAGGCAGGGTTGTCGGCCGGATATCACCTCGCGCGGCGCGGCCTGCCGTTCGTGATCCTCGATGCCGACGAGCGGATCGGCGACCACTGGCGCAACCGCTGGGACTCGCTGAAGCTCTACAGCCCCGCCCGCTACGATTCGCTGCCGGGCATGCGGTTCCCGGCGGAGGCCTGGTCCTGGCCGACCGGTCGGGAGATGGCCGACTATCTCGAGGCCTACACGAAAGAGTTCGATCTGCCCGTCCGGAGCGGCACGCGTGTCGAGCGCGTCCAGCCGGTCGAGGAGGGGTTCGTGGTGATGACCGGTGCCGGGGCGCGCATCGCCGCCCGACAGGTCATCGTCGCGACGGGTCCGTTCCGCCGGCCCAGCGTCCCGCCATTCGCCGCCGAGCTAGACCCGGGCATCCGCCAGCTGCACTCGCACGACTACCGCAACCCGGCACAGCTTCAGGACGGCGCCGTCCTGGTGGTCGGCCTGTCTCACTCCGGCGCCGACATCGCCTACGAAGTCGCGAACGCCGGCCACCGGACGATCCTGTCCGGCCGCTCTCATGGTCAGATGCCGATCCGAGTCACCGACACGAGGCGCGCGGCTGTTGGCTGGCCGGTCGTCGAGTTCGTCTTCGGACACGTCCTCACGATGAAGACGCCGATGGGACGGCGGATGCGTCCGGAAGTCCGGAAGGCCGGCGGGCCGCTCCTTCGGGTCCGGCTCCCGGACCTCGACCGGGCCGGTGTCGAACGCCACGACGAGCGGACGACCGCTGTCCGGAACGGTCTGCCGGTGCTGGCCGATGGCACCGTCCTCGACGTCGCCAACGTGATCTGGGCCACCGGGTACCGACCCGACTACGCGTTCGTCGACGCGCCGATCACGGGCCCGGACGGCTGGCCGGAGGAAGTCCGCGGCGTCAGCCCGACGATCCCCGGTCTCTACTTCCTCGGGGTGCCGTTCCAGTACGCCTTCTCGTCGATGCTGGTCGCAGGCGCGGGTCGCGACGCGAGCTACGTCGTCGAGCGGATCGCCGACCGTGTCGCCACCGAAACACTGCAACGGCTCGCACCCGTGCCGGCCGCTCGCTGAGCCGGGGAGTACCGCCTCGTCCTTCCCGCCATCGATATGAGTCGAGGTGTTATTTCCAGGCCTGATCGGCGATCAGGAGCACGTCCCGAGCCTTGATCGAGGACGACTCGATCGTGAGCAGGCCGCTCCACGCTCGACGCGACGCGATCCGGTGGCCTTGTCGCCAGTCGAGGCGCCGGAATAGCATCCCGGGTGATATCCGGCGTGTCAGGCCGGCGTTGACCGGCGCGGAGGGCTCAGGCACCGGCGCGGAGGGCTCAGGCACCGGCGCGGAGGGCTCAGGCACCGGCGCGGAGGGCTCAGGCCGGGAGGTCGCGCTCCGCGGGCCCGATGTAGCGGACGTCGGGGCGGATCAGGCGGTTGTTGGCCGCCTGCTCGAGGGCGTGAGCGGTCCAGCCGGCGTGCCGGGCGAGCGAGAACGTGGCCGGGAAGAGGTCCGGGGTGAGACCGACGCCCTGCAGGACGGGCGCCGCGTAGTACTCGACGTTCGTCTTCAGCGGTCGTTCCGGGTGGCGCTCCGCGAGCAGCCGGAGCGCGACGTCCTCGACCTCGATCGCGAGCTCGAGCCAGTAAGGCTTGTGCTCCATGCCCTCGGCGACCTTCCGGAGCGCGGCGGCCCGCGGGTCGTACGCCCGGTAGACGCGATGACCGAAGCCCATCAGCCGCTCGCCGCGGTCGAGCGCTGCGGTGAGCCACTTCTCGGCGTTTTCCACAGAGCCGACCTGGGACAGCTGGTCGACGACCTCCGAGGGTGCGCCACCGTGGAGTGGCCCCTTCATCGTTCCGATCGCGCCGCAGACGGCCGAGGCGAGGTCCGACTGGGTCGAGGTCACGACGCGAGCCGTGAACGTCGAGGCGTTGAAGCCGTGCTCGGCGCCGACGATGAAGTAGGCGTCGAGCGCCCGCGCGGTGCCCGCGTCGGGACGGACCCCCTTGAGCTGGTAGAGGAAGCCCTCGACCAGGTCGAGCGACGGATCCGGATCGATCGGGTCCTTGCCCTCCCGGATCCGGGCGAACGCGGCGAGCGCCGAGGGCGAGGCCGCGGTCAGGGCCCGGGCCTGCTCGACGGTCGGCGGCCACGTCAACGCCTGGGTGGCCCCCCACGCCGAGACGGCGGTCCGGAGCGCGTCCATCGGCTTCGCGGTCGTCGGCAGGGACCGCAACGCGGTGAGCACGGCGTCCGGGACGGGCGCGGTCGCCAGGCGAGCGCGCGGGTCCCAGTCGCCGGTCCAGAGGAGGTTCGCGACCGCCGGATACGTCCCGTGCTCGACGAGGTCGCCGATCCGGTACCCCCGGTAGATCAGCCGGCCGTTCGCGCCGTCGACCTTGCTGAGCGACGTCTCGCCCGCGAGAACACCTTCGAGCCCTGGGGAGTAGGGTCGGTCGTCGGGCGCGGCTGCCGGCGTCGGCGCCGCCGTGGGAGCGTCGGTCATGGGTCGATGGTATCCGGCGCGCGCGGGGCGCGCCGTGGGAGCCGAACACAGGTCGCGACGCTCAGCGAGAGGGCCGCGAGACCGGGCACGATCGCGGTCCAGACGACCGACCAGGCGAGGAACGCGATCGACGGCGGGGTCGCAGCGAAGAACGGGTTGGCATCGGCGGCCGCGCCGACCCGCTGGTCATGTCCGGCGTGTGGCGGGAACGGTCACGGCGTCCCGGTCGCCGACGCTCAGTGCTCGTTCGGGCTGACCGCCTCGAGGATGACCCGGACGACCACCCCACCGAGGACGGCCAGGACGATCGCGGCGAGCAGTCCCTGGCCGGTCCCGAACCCCAGCTCGCGGGCGGCCCACCCGCCGATGACGGCCCCGAGGATGCCGACGACGATGTTCGGGAGGCAGCCGCGGGCCGTCCGGCCGCCGACGACCATGCCGGACAGGGCGCCGCCGAGGAAGCCGACGATGATCCAGCCGACGAAGCCGAGGTCCACCAGGTTAGTCTGCCATCCAGGGCTCGGCCAGGAACGCGTCGATCGCCGCCACGAACGGCTCGACGTGGGTGTGGTGTGCGGCGTGGCGGGCGCCCGGGATCACGACGGTCCGGCCGTGGGCGAGCCGGGTGTCGAGCGCCTCGATCGCCTCGCGGAAGATCGGGGCGCTGGCTCCGCCGAGGATCTGCAGCACCGGCTGCCGGACCTCGCCGAGGGCGTCGAGCGAGGCCCTCGGCGACTGCTCCCACTCCAGCTCGCGGAGCGCCGTGTGGACGGCGGCGGCCCGCAGCGGCCAGACCGGGTTCTCGCGGTAGGCGGCCAGCTCCGTGGGCGGCATCCGGACGACCTCCCGGAAGAACGTCTCGAGCGCGGCGTCCCGCTCGCCGGCGTCGATCAGCGCCGCGATCCGCCGCTCCACCCCGGACGGCTGGTAGCCGCGGCCCAGGCCGGCCTCGACCGGCGCCGGCGCCCCCTCGTACGAGACGATCCGACGGATGCTCGCCGTCAGGAGTGCCGCGCCCAGCGCGCAACGGCCGCCGTACGAGTGGCCGACGACGTCGACGGGCCCGCCCGCCTGGCCCGCGACGGCCTCGGCGACCGCGGCGACGTCCTCGTACTCCCGGCTGATGCTGTAGGCGTCGGGCGCATCACCGGACTCGCCCCGTCCGCGCCGATCGATCGCGTGGAGCCGGTGGTCGCGCCCCAGGATCGGAGCGGTCGCCCGCCAGGTCGTGTGATCGGCCGTCGCGCCGTGGACGAGGACCAGCGGCGAACCCTCGCCCGACGAGAAGACGGCGATCCGGGTCCCGTCGCGGGATCGGACGAGCCGCGACGTTGCGGTCACGGGCGCCACGCGTAGCGGACGTCCGGCTGACCCTCCTCGTTCGCCGAGCCGTCGCCGAACCACTCGGCGGTGAACCCGTTCCGCTCGTAGAAGCGCCGCGCCCGTTCGTTGACCTGGAACGTGTAGAGCTGGAGGCCGCCCGGCGATCGCTCCTTGGCGAGCTCGAGCAGCCGCCGTCCGATCCCCTCGCCGAGGCGGTCGGGCGCGACGTAGAGCTGGTCGAGGTCGCCCTCGGCCGCGACGAGCAGCCCGACGACCGCGTCGCCGTCGACGGCCACCCAGGTCGCTCCGGCCGGGACGAGTGTGTCCCGGATCCAGGCCCGGACCTGATCGTCGGTGTGGGCGAGCGGGAAGGCATAGGTCGCGTGGAACGACGCGAGGAAGACGTCGGCGACCGCCGCTGCGTCGCCGGCCGTCGCCGGCCGGATCGCGACTCCCGGTCGCGCTCGCCCGACCGACCGGGTCACAGACGGGCGGCCGCCGCCCGATCGAGGATCCAGGTCGCGCCCGCCCGTCGCGCAAGCTGCGCGGGGAGACGACGCGGCTCTTCGGCCGAGTGGAGGACGTCGAGCAGGACATCCGCCTTCTCCGCGCCCGTGGCAACCACCACGATGTCGTGCGCCGCCGGGATCAGGGCGGGCCCGAGGGTGACCCGGGCGACGTGCGGCTCGATGTGGCTCGGTGCGGGGACACCGACCGCCCAGGCGTCCGTGTCGAACGCGTGCGAGTCGGGGAAGACGGACATCGTGTGGCCATCCGTGCCGACGCCGAGCAGGACGAGGTCGAACGCGGGCAGGCCGTCGTCGTCCTCTTCGGGGCCGTCCGCGCGGAGCTCTGCGACGTAGCGGGTGGCGCACCAGCCCGGGTCGCGGCCCTCGCCGATCGCCGCGCCGATCGGGAACGGGTGGACGTCATCGGCACGGATCGGGACGCCCGGGGAGCGTCCCGTCTCGACGTCCGCGCCCGACGTGCCGGTCCCGGATTCGCCGGTGAACGCCTCGGTGTCGAGGAGCAGGTCGAAGGCGATCTTCGCGTTCGAGAGCGGATGGTCGAAGGGGACGAACCGGTCGTCGGTCCACCACAGCCGGACCTTCCGCCAGTCGAGCTCCTCCCGGAGCGGCGACGTCGCGAGCTGCCGGTAGATCGCTCCCGGTGCCGTCCCGCCGGTCGTGACCCAGTGCGCCTCGCCGCGGTCGTCGATCGCGACGTCGAGGATCTCGACGATCCGCTCCGCCGCGGCCAGCGCGCACGCGTCCGGATCGGCCAGGGTCACGACGGTCGGCTCGCTCATCGGACAGTCCCTCCGGGCGCGGTGATCGACGAATCGGTGCGGCCGGCGATCACGCGGCGGCGCCGCCGGCGAGCTTCGCGGCGAGGGTCAGCGTGCCGACGGCGACCGGATCGCGGCCCCCAGCCTCGATCGCCTCGGCCAGGAGGTCGATCTCGTTCCGCCGCGGCGCATTGAACCCGCGCTCCAGCGCGTGGACCCCATCCTGCCAGACGCGGACATGGACGGCTTCCTGCTCGGCGGTCACGTCGGCGCGCAGCTCCGACCCTCGCCACTCGGCGAGAAGCTCCACCCGGAGGGTCGTCCCAGGCGGCGTCTCGGACAGGACGGGCCGGATCACGACGGCGACGTCGGTGCGGTCCAGCCGGAGGGTGGCACCCAGACCGGCGCTCGGGTTGGCAAGGGCCGAGCCGCGGCCGGACGGCCTTCGAGCGACGCCGGCCGTCATCGCCCCGAGCGGCTTCACGACGTGCATCCCGAGCCGTGACCCGAGCCAGGCCGCGTGATAGAGCGGCTTGACGACGTTCGTCGTCTCGGCGCCGAACTCGTCGCGGACGCCGTACGTCACCGCGACCCGGCGGATGTGGCGGAGATATGGCAGGAAGTCGGGGATGTCGAAGATCGCTGCGATCGCCTCCCGCCAGCGCGACTGGCGGACCATCGCGAAGTCGGAGATTGCGATCGGCATGCGCTCGGCCACGCCCGCCATCTGGCGGAGCTGGACCAGCCCGGTGCCGTGCCAGCCGGATCCGTCGACCACGAGGCGGTCGGCCATCTCGAGCAGCTCGGTCGCCTGCGGGCTGGCGAACGGCGGCTCGTCGGGCCACCAGACCGTCACCGGCAGGTCGTGGATGAGGAGCGGCGCGACGACGGCCCCGAGGTGCCGCCCGGACTCGCCGCCGCACGTGAGATGGACCGTCTCGGCGCATGTCTCCGGGGCATCGGAGCGGGGCATGATGCAGTGGGCGGTGATCTGGGCGTCGAGCCACGACGGGCCGTCCGGATCGGCCGGCTGGACGATCGTCGTCCGCGACGGATGCCGACCGGTCAGCCGCTGGACGATCGCCGCGCAGCGCTCGCCGACCTCCGGACGGGCGGCGATCACGACGAGGTTCATCACGCTCGTGCGGGCGCCGACGTGGCGCCCCTGGGCCACGCCGTCGCCATCTGTGTCGACCATGAAGTTCGTCTCGGCCCAGATCCGGGCAAGCTCCTGCTCGACCTCGTCGATGCTGTGGGCGCGGGAGCGCCAGCGAAGGATGGGCTCGTTCGGGCGGATCGTGTCCGGCGTCGCGACGAGCCCGCCGGTGACGAGCTCGCTGGCGCTCAGATCCTGCGCCACTTGCGTCCCTCCCGGGCGAGCAGCTCGTCGGCCGCGTCCGGCCCCCAGGTGCCCGCGGCATAGCTCGGGAAGTCGGGCGCGTGGTCCTCGGACCAGGCCTCGATGATCGGCGTGACCCGCGCCCACGCCCCCTCGACCTCGTCCGCCCGCGTGAACAGCGACGCGTCGCCGAGCAGGGCGTCGAGGATCAGCGTCTCGTAGGCGTCGGGCGAGTCCACCGTGAACGCCGACCCGTAGGTGAAGTCCATCGTCACCGACCGGACGTCGAGCCCGAGCCCCGGGACCTTCGCCCCGAAGCGAAGCATGATCCCCTCGTCCGGCTGGATCCGGATGGCGAGCAGGTTCGGGCCGGGCTCCGCGCTCGAGTCGCGGAACAGGCGGTGCGGGACCTCCTTGAACTGGATCGCGATCTCCGACGCGCGCTTCGGCAGCCGCTTGCCCGTCCGCAGGTAGAAGGGGACACCCGACCAGCGCCAGTCATCGACCTCGAACCGGGCCGCGACGTAGGTCTCGGTCTCGGATTCGGGGTCGACCTCGGGCTCCTCGCGATAGCCCTCCACGGGCTCGCCGGACACCCAGCCGGGTCCGTACTGGCCGCGGACGATGTCGCGCCGGATCCCGTCGGGGCTCAGCTCGGCGATCGCCCGGATCACCTTGACCTTCTCGTCGCGGAGCGCGTCCGCCTCGAACGTCGCCGGCGGCTCCATCGCGACCAGGCTCATCAGCTGGAGCAGGTGGTTCTGGAGGAAGTCGCGGCTCGCCCCCGTCTCCTCGTAGAAGGCGCCGCGGTTCTCGACCCCGATCGACTCCGCGACGGTGATCTGGATGTGGTCGATGTGCCGGCGGTTCCAGATCGGCTCGAAGATGCCATTGCCGAACCGGAAGACGAGGAGGTTCCGGACGGTCTCCTTGCCCAGGTAATGATCGATCCGGTAGACCTGCGACTCCCGGAAGACCTTGCCGACCTCGCGATTGAGGCGGATCGCCGACGTCAGGTCGTGCCCGAACGGCTTCTCGATGACGATCCGGCGCCAGCCGCCATCGTGGTGCTCGTGGTCGAGCCCGACCCGGCCGAGCTGGGCGACGATCTCGGCGAACGCCGACGGCTGGGTCGCGAGGTAGTAGAGGTGGTTGCCGCGGGCCTTCTGCTCCTCGTCGATGGTGTCGAGCGTCGTCACGAGCTCGTCGAAGGCGGACGCGTCGTCGAAGTCCATCCGCTGGTAGCGGATCCGCGACGAGAACGACCGCCACGCCGCCTCGTCGAGCGGCAACACGCGGGAGTACTTCTCCAGCGATGCCCGGAAGTCGGCCCGGAGCGACTCGTCGTCGTACGGCCGGCGGCCGATCGCGAGGATGACGAACTCGTGCGGCAGCAGGTTCGTCCGCCAGAGCTGGTACAGCGCCGGGATGACCTTGCGGTGGGCGAGGTCGCCGGTCGACCCGAACAGGACGAGGGTGCAGGGATCCGGAACGCGCTCCAGGCGAAGGCCCTCACGGAGCGGGTTCTCGAGCTTCGACGTCGGCTTGCGCTTCGTCCCCCGCGCGAGCCGGAGCTCGCGCATCGTCCGCGGCGCGTCCTTCGGCCGGGGAGACGGATGCGGCGTCCGGTCCGGCGCGGTCTCCGGGGCGACCGACGGCGCGTCGGGCGCGACCGACGTCCGGCGTCGCCTGGGCGTGGCGGTGTCGGTCACGGATCGACGGCCCGCTGCGCGATCACTCGGTCTTCACCGCATGCCCGCCGAACTCGTTCCGCAAAGCCGCCAGCACCTTCGCGCCGTACGAATCGGGCTGGCGCGAGCGGAAGCGGTTGAGGAGCGACAACGTGATCACCGGCGCCGGGACATCGTGGTCGATCGCCTCCTGGACGGTCCAGCGGCCCTCCCCGGAGTCCTCGACGTAGCCCTGGAGATGGGTCAGGTCCTGGCCGTTCGCGCGGAACGCCCGGCCGGCGAGCTCGAGCAGCCACGACCGGACGACCGAGCCCTGCATCCACAGCTCCGAGATCGCCGCGAGGTCGAGTGGATACGACGATGCGTGCATGATCTCGAAGCCCTCGGCGTAGGCCTGCATGAGCCCGTACTCGATGCCGTTGTGGACCATCTTCACGTAGTGCCCGGCGCCCGGCCCACCGACGTGGAGGAAGCCGCCCTCCGGGGCGAGGGTCGTGAAGATCGGCTCGAGGGGCGTGACCGCCGCGTCCTCGCCGCCGACCATCAGGCAGTAGCCGACCTGGAGGCCCCAGATCCCGCCGGAGGTTCCGGCGTCGACGTAGTGGACGCCCTTCGCGGCGAGCTCGCCGTGACGGCGCTGGTCGTCGTGGAAGTTCGTGTTGCCGCCGTCGATGATCGTGTCGCCCGGCTCGAGGTGCTCCATGAGCTCCGCGATCTGGGCCTCGGTCGCGTCGCCGGCAGGGACCATGACCCAGACCGCACGCGGCTTCTCGAGCTTCGAGACGAGCTCGGCAATCGAGAACGCGGCGATCGCGCCCTCGCCCTCGATCTCCTTCGTCTTCTCCGGGGTCCGGTTGTAGGCGACGACCTCGTGGCCGTCCCGGATCAGCCGGCGGACCATGTTGGCGCCCATCCGCCCGAGACCCACGAACCCGATCCGCATTCCGATCGCCTCCCTGTCGATGGTCGGGCCGGTCGCCGCCGGCGCTTGGCGTGGCTCCAGGTCGGTCAGCCGCGGGCGAGCGCCTCGCGCAGCGCGGACTCCAGCGCGATCAGGCCGCGTTCCGGATCGGCCAGGTGGACCCGCAGGATCGGCAGATCATGGGACTCGATCGCCGCGAAGTCGCCACTGGCCTGGGCATCGATCAACCGGCCGAACGTGTAGGGCCAGCCGGGGATCGGCCGATCCACCGGATGGTCGGCCGTGAGCTGGAGGAACCAGCCGGTCGGCGGGCCGCCCTTGTGGAGCTGGCCCGTCGAATGCAGGAACCGCGGCCCGTAGCCCGCCGTGGTCGCGCACCGCGTCGCGTCACGGAGGAGGGCGCGGATCGCGTCAAGCGAGGCCGTCGCGGCAGCCGACGGCGCGATGAACGCCTGGAGCGCGAGATAGGCATTGGGCTTCCGGCGGGCGAGATGGCGGGCCAGCTCCCCGACGAGGGTCCCGTCCCCCGCCGTCAGGCGCAGCGGAGCGTCTCCGTGGAGCGTCAATCCGGCCGCTTCGTCGACGACGAGCGGCGGGGCGGGCGCCGCGGGCCGATCGTCGGACGAGGCGTCCGCGAGGACCTTCCGGGTCAGCTCCTTCGCCTCCTCCACGTTGGGCTGGTCGAACGGGTCGATCCCGAGGACCGCGCCGGCGATGGCGGTTGCAACCTCCCAGCGGTATGCCTCGGCGCCGACGTCGATCGGGTCGGCGACGTCGATCCGGATCACCGGGTGGCCGGCCGCGGCCGCGGCATCGACGAGGGCGTCACCGGCGGCGAAGGGCGCCTCGCCCTCGAGCGGCGCGAGCGCGAGTCGAACGAAGACGCGGTCAGGGCCGTAGGCCGCTACGTCGCCCAGCGGCTCGCCGTCGATCGGGATGATGCCGGTGCCGTGCTTGCCGGTGCTCTCGGCGATCAGCTGCTCGATCCATCCGCCGATCGACGCGACGGGCGGGTCGGACACGAACGTGAGCTTGTCGCGGCCGGCTTTTGCGAGGGTCCCGATCGCGAGCCCGAGTGAGAGGCCAGGGTTCGTCGCCGGATCGTCGCCGCGGCAGGCCTCGCGCATCGCCACGGCCGACTCGAGGACGGGGTCCAGGTCGATGCCGATGACGCTGGCGGGGACGAGCCCGACATAGGTGAGGGCCGAGTACCGCCCACCGATGTCGGGCGGGTTCAGGAAGACCTCGCGGAAGTCGTCGTGGTGGGGGATCGACTCGATGCCCCGCCCGGGGTCCGTGATGGCGATGGTCATCTCACCGGGATGCTCGAACCGCTTTGCGCCGCGGGCCCGGAGCTCTTTCTCTGCGCGATCCCAGAAGTCCGCGAGGAACGCCAGCGGCTCGGTCGTCGTGCCGGACTTGCTGGCGACGATCCAGAGGGTCGCCAGAGGATCGAGGTCGTCGACGATCGCGGCCACGCCCGCGGGGTCGGTCGTGTCGAGGACGCGGAGGTCGAGCCAGTCCTCGAGCGTCCCGAACACGTCGTGGAGGACGTCCGGGGCGAGGCTGCTGCCGCCCATCCCGGCGACAACCGCGGTGGTGAATCCGGCATCGCGGATCCCCTCGCCGAAGCCCTCGAGGGCCCCGATCTGGTCCGAGAAATGGACCGGGGTGTCGAGCCAGCCGAGGCGCTCGGCGATCGTCGCCTGGACCCGCTCGTTCGACGACCAGAGGCTCGGATCGCGATCGAACAGGCGCTGGGCCCAGTGCTCGTCGCGGGCGACACGGACCGCCTCGTCCCATGCCGCCTCGCCGGCCCCGAGGGTCAGACGGATCGGCGCGATCGTTGGTGAAGCAGCGGAGTCGGTCATCGGTCCACGCATGGTAGACCGCAGACGCCGACTTGGGATTGCGTCCCGATGAACGTCCCGTTCGATCCGCCGTTCGATCAGAGGGGCGGTGGCCGCCATCCGCCGGAGGCGGCTTCGACGACCCGGGCCGCGGCGAGGGCGACGTCCTCGCGCCACGGCCGGGCCACGAGCTGCACGCCGATCGGGAGGCCGGGTGGATCCGTCGAGGTCCCGCCGCGGACGACGACGGCGGGCCAGCCCGTCAGGTTGTGGACGTCGCTGTACGTGTCGCCGAACCAGGGTTCGTTGCTCTCGCCATGGCGGATCGCGGGCTGGGGCATCGCCGGACAGACGATCAGGTCGGCGGTCTCGAACCAGCGGAGCAGCCGCGACCGGACGCGATCCGCGTGCTCCAGGAGGGCCGAGAGCTCATCGCCCGGGACCGGTGGCTCGGGATGGATCCAGCCGCGCGTGGCGTAGGAGCCCCAGCCCGGCGTCCCGGCACCGTTGATCAGCCGCCGGAGCCAGGCGTGGCCGTCGCTCCGGATCAGCCGATCCCAGGCGTCCCACGCCTCGTCGAGGCCCGGCGGGACCTGCTGGGTCACCTGGGCACCCGTTTCCGCGACCGCCGCGACCGCGGCCTCGACGGTCGCGATCGTGTCGGGTGTCGGCGTCCGGATCCCGTTGTCCGTGAACGCGACGACCCGGAGCGATCCGACGTCGACCGCTTGCGGATCGCCGAGCGGCACGGGCGCGACGTGGGGATCCTCGCCGTCCGGTCCCGCGATGATCGGCAGGAGGAACGCCAGGTCGTCCACCGTACGAGCCATCGGCCCGAGCTGCTGGAGCGAGCCGGCGATCCCCTCGAACGACGGCCAGTGGCCGGTCCGCGGCACCCGCCCGTTCGTCGGCTTGATCCCGGCGATCCCGCAGACGTGGGCCGGCTGACGGATGCTGTCGCCGGTGTCGCTGCCGATGTCGAACGGGACGCCGCCGCTCGCGACGATCGCCGCGGGACCACCTGAGCTGCCGCCCGGGGTCCGGGTCAGGTCGTACGGGTTCGAGGTCCGGCCGTAGACGTCGTTGTCGGTCTCGTCGGACCAGGTGAACTCGGGCGTGTTCGTCTTGCCGAGGAGGATCCCGCCGGCAGCCCGGAGCCGAGCTGCGACCGTTGCGTCGCGGTCCGGCACGCGGCTTGCCCAGCCGACCGTGCCCGCCGTCGTCACGAGCCCCGCCGTGTCGATCGAGTCCTTGAGCGTGTACGGCACGCCGTGGAGGGGGCCGACGACCTCGCCGCGGGCACGACGGGTATCGGCCTCGCGGGCTCGGTCGAGCGGATCGTCGGCGAAGGCCACGACGGCGTTGATCCGGGGGTTGACGGCTTCGATCCGCGCCAGGCAGGCCTCGACGACATCGACGGAGGAGACCTCGCCGGCGCGGATCCGCTCCGCCATCCGGCAGGCCGACGACGCCCACAGCTCGTCCGCCATCGGCCCCTCCGCCCGTCGCGTCCCTGGTTCGGTGCTAGCCCTCGGCCTCGATCGCGAGGACCTTGTCCAGGCGACGCCGGTGCCGCGGCTCGCCGCTGAACGTCGCGCCCAGGAAGGCCACGATGCACTCCCAGGCCGGCTCCGGCCCGATCACGCGTGATCCGAGCGTCAGGATGTTCATGTCGTCGTGCTCGACCCCCTGATGGGCCGAGTACGTGTCATGGCAGACGGCCGTCCGGACGCCGCGGATCTTGTTGGCAGCCACGCTCGCCCCGACACCCGAGCCACAGATCAGGACGCCGCGGTCGGCCTCGCCATCGCGGACCGCGTACCCCAGCTTCGCGGCGAAGTCCGGGTAGTCGTCGGCCGGATCCGAGCCGTCCCCGCCCAGGTCGATCGTCTCGTGGCCGAGGCCGGCGGCGACGAGCCGTCGCCGCATCTCGTCCTTGAGCACGGCACCCGCGTGGTCCGCGGCGAAGGCGACCCTCATGGCGGCGACCTCAGCTGTGGCCGGGATCGGTCGAGCTCGTCCGGCCGACACCGGAGTCGCCGTGACCGAGCGACGGATGGCCGCCGCGGGGCGCCGGGAGGTGACCCGGCTCGAGCGTGGATTGCGGGCCGCGGACGGACCCGTCGAGGACGCCGCGAGCGACCGCCGTGACCCGCTCGATCGTGAACCCGAACTTCTCGAAGATCGTCCCGGCCGGGGCGCTCGCCCCGAAGTGGTCGAGCCCGACGATCGCCCCCTCGTCGCCGACCCAGCGGTCCCAACCGAGGGAGACGCCCGCCTCGACGGCGACTCGCGCCCGCACCGACCGGGGCAGGACCGACTCGCGGTAGGCCGCGTCCTGCGCCTCGAAGCGCTCCCAGCAGGGGAGGGAGACGACACGGGCCGGGACACCGTCCTGCTCCAGCGCCTCGGCCGCGCCGAAGGCGAGCTGGAGCTCCGAGCCGGTCCCGATCAGGATGATCCGCGGCGCGCCGCCGGTCGCCTCGCGGAGGACGTAGCCGCCGCGCCGCAGCCCCTCGCGGGCGAGCTCGGCCGTGCCCGCGAGCGTCGGCAGCTTCTGACGTGTCAGGGACAGGGCCACCGGCCCCGACGGATCGTCGACGTCGCGCTCCACGGCCAGGGCCCACGCCGCGGCGGCCTCGTTCGCGTCACCCGGCCGGACGAACCACAGGTTCGGGATCGCCCGCAGGGCGGCGTACTGCTCGATCGGCTGATGGGTGGGGCCGTCCTCGCCCAGGCCCACGGAGTCGTGCGTCCAGACGTAGATCACGTGGAGCCCGCTCAACGCGGCGAGCCGGACCGAGCCGCGCATGTAGTCGCTGAACGTCAGGAACGTCCCGACGTACGGGATGAAGCCGCCGTGATAGGCCATCCCGTTGGCGATGCCGCCCATCGCGTGCTCGCGGACACCGAACCGGAGGTTGCGGCCGGGCGAGTCGGCCTCGAACGAGTCCTCGCCCTTGACGTCGGTGAGGTTGGACTCGGACAGGTCGGCGGCGCCTCCGAACAGCCGCGGAAGGGGCTTCGCCAGGGCCTGGATCACGTCCTGGCTGGCGTTGCGCGTCGCGAGCTCGACCCCCTCGGCATAGGTCGGGAGCCCGGCGTCCCAGCCGTCCGGCAGCCGCCGCTCGATGACGCGTCGTCGGAAGGCCCCCGCGACGTCGGGGTGGTCGCCGGCGTAGGCGTCGAACGCCCGCTCCCACGCTGCGACGAGGTCGTTGCCGGCCGGGATCGCCCGACGGAACAGCTCGACCGCCTCGGGCGGCTCGTAGAACGTCCGGTCCGGATCCCAGCCGTAGGCCTCCTTGGTGAGGCGGACCTCGTCGGCGCCGAGGGGCTGGCCGTGTGCCTTCTGCGAGTCCTGGCGGTTCGGGCTGCCGAAGCCGATGTGGGTCCGGACGGCGATCAGGCTCGGGCGGTCGTCGGCGCGGGCGTCCTCGATCGCGGCCGCGATCTCGTCGATGTCGTTGCCGTCCTCGACGCGGGTCGCGTGCCAGCCGTAGGCATCGAACCTGGCCACCACGTCCTCCGACCAGGCCATCGATGTCGGCCCGTCGAGCTGGACGTGGTTGTCGTCGTACAGCGCGACGAGCTTCCGCAGGCGAAGGTGACCGGCGAGCGACGCCGCCTCCGAGGCGATCCCCTCCTGGAGGTCGCCGTCGGAGCAGATCGTGTACGTCCAGTGGTCGACGATGTCGTGGCCGTCCCGGTTGAACTCCGCTGCGAGACGAGCCTCGGCGATCGCCATCCCGACCGCGTTCGCGAAGCCCTGGCCGAGCGGGCCGGTCGTGGCCTCGACGCCGGGCGTCAGCCCGTACTCGGGATGGCCCGGGGTCTTCGAGCCCCACTGCCGGAAGCTCTGGAGATCCTCGAGCGAGACGCCGTAGCCGGTCAGATGGAGGAGCGAGTAGAGGAGCATCGACGCGTGCCCGGCGCTGAGGACGAACCGGTCGCGGTCCGGCCAGTCCGGATGCGTGGGCGCGTGACGGAGGAACCGCGTCCAGAGCGTGTAGGCCATCGGCGCCGCGCCCATCGGGGCACCGGGATGCCCCGAGTTCGCCTTCTGCACACCGTCGATCGAAAGGGTCCGGATCGTGTCGATCGCGAGCTGGTCCAGGGTCTCCGTGGCGATGGTCATCGTCGGCGTGCTCCCGCTCGTCCGGTGGGGCTCCGGATGCTCCGGCGCGGCTCGCTCAATTGTAGGCAGGATGCGCCGCGCGCCCGGGTTCCCGGTTCCGTCCGGTCCGACCGACGCTATCCTCCGGCCATGCCCCGAGGCCTCTCCCGCCGGCACCCGACCGTCCGGCCCGGGCCGCGCGTCGTCGTCGTCGGCGACCTGATGCTGGACGCGGTCGTCGTGCCCGCGCGCGCGCTCGAGACGGCGACGGACGTCCCCGGCCGGGTCGCCCTCCGACAGGGCGGGTCCGCCGCGACGACCGCTCGCTGGCTGGCTCGACTCGGAGCGCGGACGACGCTGGTCTGCGCCGTCGGGCGCGATTCGATCGGGCGGGCGCTTGTCACCGCGGTCGAGGCCGACGGCGTGAAGGTCGAAGCGACCCGGATCGCGAGGACTCGGACGGGTCGGATCGGCGTCGTCGTGGCGCCCGGCGGGGAACGGAGCTTCGTGGCGGACCGGGCGGCCGCCGACCAACTTGCTCCCGGCAACCTGGCGGCGTCGACGTTCCGCGCCGACCTGCTTCACCTGCCCGCCTATTCACTCCTCGGCGAGCCACTCGGCCAGGCGGGTCGTCGGGCGATCGAGCTGGCCCGGGCTGCCGGCGCGCTCGTGAGCCTCGATCTCGCATCCGTCGGTCCGCTTCTGGCCCACGGCCGACGCGCCGCCGACCGCCTGGTCCGCGATGCCGCCCCGGACATCCTGTTCGCCACGCGGGGCGAGGCGGAGGCGCTCATCGGCAGCCACTTCCTGAGCGGACTGACGGACCTCGCTCCGCTCGCGGTGATCAAGCAGGGACGCGGCGGCGCCACGGTCCTCGCCCGGGACGGCGAGGCGCGGCTGACGTTCGACGTCGCGACGCGGGCGGTGGACGCGACGGACACCACCGGCGCCGGCGACGCGTTCGACGCGGGCTTCCTCGTGGCATGGCTCGACCAGCCCCCCGAGGCCCGATCGCGGCCGGCGGGACTCCGACGCGCGGTCCTCGCGGCGCACCGGGCCGCCGCCCGCCAGCTGTCCAACCCGGGTCGCGAGCTGACCCTGTGATCGAGCCCTGGCTCGCGGTCCGGGATGAGGTCCGCGACGCGCTCTCGGCCGGGACGCCCGTCGTGGCCTTCGAGTCGACCCTGATCAGCCACGGGCTCCCGTATCCGATGAACCTCGAAGTCGCTCGCGCCGCCGAGGCGGCCATCCGCGACGGCGGGGCGGTGCCGGCGACCGTGGCGATCCACGACGGCCGCCTGCTCGTCGGCCTGGACGACGCGGGCCTGGAGGCCCTCGCGACGGCCCCGGAAGGGTCCGTGCTGAAGGCCGCCCGACCGAGCCTCGCGGCGGCCGTCGCGCGGGAGGGCTGGGCCGCGACGACCGTGTCGGCCACGATGATCGCGGCCCACGCGGCGGGGATCCGGGTCTTCGCGACGGGTGGGATCGGCGGGGTCCATCGCGGCGCGCTCGCGGGGATCGGTGGCCGTCGGGCGTCGCTCGACATCTCGTCGGACCTGGAGGAGCTCGCTCGCACGCCGATGGCCGTCGTGTGCGCGGGACCGAAGGCGATCCTCGATGTCCCGGCGACGCTCGAATTCCTCGAGACGCGGGGCGTGCCGGTCGTGACGATCGGGCAGGACGAGCTGCCCGGGTTCTACGCCCGGTCGAGTGGCATTCGCTCGCCGCATTCGGCCGCGACAGTCGACGATGCGGCCAGACTGGCCGGTGTCCAGTTCGGCCTGGGGCTCGGTGGCGTCCTCGTCTGCACGCCCGTGCCGGAGTCCGCGGCACTCCCCGGCGAGGTGGCACGGGACGCGGTCGAGCGGGCCATCCGTGAGGCCGACGACGCGGGGATCGGCGGCCCGGCCCTGACGCCGTGGCTCCTCGCCCGGATCGCGGAGCTCACGGACGGCGCGTCGGTTCGGGCGAACACCGCCCTGATCGTCGAGGATGCCCGGGTCGCGGCCGCGCTCGCAGCAGCGCTGGAACAGGCGACGGCCGCCGGCCCCTCGGGACGGCGGCCGTGAGCGTGCGAACCGTCGGTCAGCCGCGCGGCGCCGAGTAGCGGATCGCGAGATTCCGGCCGGTCGCCCGGAAGAGGCAGTCCGGACAGCCGACCTGGGGCTGGCGATGGGTCGCGTGTCGGGCACGCATCACGGCGGTGTGGCGCTCGAGGATTGGCGATACACGGAATGTCGTGCTCATGGTTGTCCCTCATGACGCGTTGGCGACGGCATCGCAGGGCCGCCGACCTGACGACAGCCTCGGAGCCCGTCGCGTTCCGCACCACGGCCGTCCGTCGGCATCGAACCGCGACATCCGTCACATGGCCCGCCCGTGACGCCGAGCCGCCCGGTGTAGGCTCGGTCAATGGTCACGAGAACGGTCGACGACCTCCTCGCCGACGCCCGGGCTTCGATCGACCGCGTGGAGCCCGCTGCGGCCGCGCGCGAAGCCGCCGCCGGGGCCGTCCTCGTCGACACGCGCTGCGCCGACCTTCGCCGGGAGACCGGCGTGATTCCGGGCTCCGTCAGCGTCCCGCTGTCCGTCCTGTACTGGCGACTCGATCCGTCGTCGGACTACCACGAGCCGGCCCTGGCAGACCCCGAGCGTCGCGTGATCCTGTTCTGCGCCCACGGGTTTTCGTCCAGCCTCGCGGCCGCCACGCTCCGGCAGCTCGGGTACAACCGGGCGACCGACATCATCGGCGGCTTCGAGGCGTGGCAGGAGGCGGGCCTCCCCGTGGAGCCGGTCCCGGCCTGAGCCCATCCACGCCGGTCACGCCGGCGGCCGCGTCTCCCGCATCCGGACGAGGACGATCAGACCCGAGAGACCGGTGATCAGGGCTACCAGGATGATCGCCGCCTGCGTGCCGGCGCGATCGGCGGCGATCCCCACGACGACGGCGCCAACCGCGAACCCGAGGTCCCGCCACAACCGGTAGACGCCGATGGCGGATCCTCGCCACGCCGGCTCCGCCACGTCGGCGACGGCCGCGATCAGGGTCGGGTAGACGAGGGCCGTTCCGAGCCCGAGGACCACGGCCGCCGCCAGCCACGTGGCGAACGACGACCCGACCGCGATCGTCGCGATCGCACCTGCCTGGATGAGCATGCCGGCGACGATCAGGGGCTTGCGGCCGACGCGATCGGACCATGCCCCGATGCCGATCTGGGCGAGCGCCCAGGTCGCCGGGTAAGTCGCCGCGAGCACCCCGATCTCGCCGACCGACAGGCCGGCCGCCGCATAGAAGATCGGCAGGAGGCCCCAGGCCATGCCGTCGTTCAGGTTGTTGGCGAGGCCGGCTTGGCAGGCAGCCGAGAGCGATGGATCCCGGAGGGTTGTTCGAACGACGATCGAGCGCCACGCCATCGGCTCCACGGGCGCACGCGACGCCTGCTCGAGGTCGACGTGGAAGCTGGTCTCGCGGACGAAGAGCGCCGAGGCCGACAGGCCCAGCCCTGCGATCGCGAGGCCGACCAGGAACGGCGCGGGACGCAGGCCCGCCCGCTCGGCGATGAACCCGGTGATCAACGCGACGATGGCCACGGCACCGTATCCCGCCGCTTCGTTCAGCCCCATCGCGAGACCACGCCGGGCAGGGCCGACGAGATCGATCTTCATAATGGCGGTGGTCGACCACGTGAAGCCCTGGTTCAGCCCGAGGAGCACGTTCGCCGCCACGACCCAGCTCCACGTCGGCGCAAGGATCAGGATGAGCGGGACCGGCAGCCCGACCAGCCATCCGGCGACGAGGACGGGCTTCCGCCCGAAGCGATCGGCAAGACCCCCGGCAGCGAGGTTGGCCAGAGCCTTCGTGACGCCGAACGCGGCGAGGAAGGTCAATGTGGTCACCGCGCTGTCGATCCCGAAGGCATCGGCGGCCAGCAGAGGCAGCACCGTTCGTTCCTGCCCGACCATCGCCCCGACGAGCGCATTGACGCCCACGAGCAGCGCGAACTGACCCGCGTTGGCGCGCAGCCCGAGGCGGACCGATGTCAGGTCCCGTCCGTCCGCTCGCCTCACGGGCCGAAGCGTACGTCGTGACGGTCACGGGTCCGCGCAATGCTTGTCGTCAACCGAATGCGAGATTCGCAGCTGGGTCACGACATGCATGAAACGTGGATGTCCGCGACGGCCGGGCGCCGCCCGTCATGTTCGATCGACATCTCACACGTGGACGACGCCGCGCTTCCCAAACGGCCGACCCTGACGTACACTCCCGGTCCCTCAAGAAGCCTGTCCGGGGTGCCCCGTGTCCGCCGTCCAGCCCGCCCGACCAGGAGACGCTCAGCCGCCGCTGGCGATCGACGTCCGCGGCATCCGGCGCGTCTACAAGGTCAAGCCGAAGCCCGTCGTGGCGCTCGACGGCGTCGACCTCCAGGTCGAGCCGGGCGAGTTCTTCGGGCTGCTCGGTCCGAACGGCGCCGGCAAGACGACCCTGATCAAGATCCTCACCACGCTCCTCCTCCCGTCCGAGGGGAGTGCCAGGATCTTCGGCTTCGACGTCGAGCGCCAGACCAAGCAGATCCGCCGGATCATGAACATGGTCGCGGGCGGCGAGCAGTCCGGCTACGGGATCCTCACCGTCCGCGAGCAGCTCTGGATGTTCAGCCAGTTCTACGGCCTGCCGTCGCGCGACGGCTGGACGCGCGTCGACGAGCTGATCGAGGCCGTCGGGATGGAGGAGCAGGCCCAGCAGCGGGTCAGCACCCTCTCGACCGGCCAGCGCCAGCGCATGAACTTCGCCCGCGGCCTCCTGAACGACCCGTGGATCTTCTTCCTCGACGAGCCGACGCTCGGTCTCGACGTGTCGGCCGCCCGCTCGGTCCGCGAGCTCGTCCTCGCCTGGAAGGGCGCCGTGCCGGGCCGGACGGTCCTGCTCACCACCCACTACATGGCCGAGGCGGACGAGCTCTGCGAGCGGATCGCGATCGTCGACCACGGCCGGATCCTCGCCCTCGGCACGCCCGACGAGCTGAAGAAGCGGGTCCAGCGCGAGAGCGTCTTCCGCCTCGAGCTCGATCGGCTCGACGGCGGCGTCGGCGCGCTCCGGCGCCTGCCGGGCGTCGTCAGCGCTGCCCTGGCGGCGGGCGACCAGGCCGACCGCAAGGGTGACCGTCATTCCGTCGAGGTCGACCTCGCGCTCGTCGACGACGCCGCGCTCGGCGGGGTGGTCGGCGCCCTCGGCGGGATCGGCTCGCACATCCTCGCCCTCCGCAAGTCCGAGCCGTCGCTCGAGGACGTGTTCGTCGAGCTCGTCGGACGTGGGTTCGACGACGCCGACGACCAGGGCGACGACGACCGGATCCCGAACGAGCCGGGCGAGGCGGACACAGGGAGCCGCGAGACCGACGACTCGCACGAGCGCGAGGCGGAGGAGGTCGCGTGAGCGCCGGCGCGCCGGCCTCGGGCGCCGCGGGTCGCGACCTGCCCAAGCGCTCGGCCTTCGTCTACCGCCCGACGGCGAGCCCGCAGGCGGCCGCCGAGTGGACGCGCCGCCAGGTCCTGCTGACGAACCTGCGGACCGTCCACGGCCGCGCCTACCCGCGGATCACGGGTCTGTTCCGGGAGAAGAGCTGGGTCTTCTTCGAGATCCTGCTGCCGTTCCTGTCCACCGCGGCCTTCGTCTACGTCTACCGCGCGCTGCAGGCGCCGCCGCAGTACATCGGCTTCGTCGTTGTTGGCGGGGCGATGACCGCGTTCTGGCTGAACGTGATCTGGATGATGGCCCAGCAGCTGTGGTGGGAGAAGAGCCAGGGCAACCTCGAGCTCTACTTCGCGGCGCCGATGAACATCATGGCCGTCCTCTTCGGCATGGCGTTCGGCGGATTCGTGATGAGCTCGACCCGGGCGGCCGCGGTGCTGATCATCGCGACGACCCTGTTCGGCGTGTCGTTCTCGGTCGACCAGTGGTTCCTCCTGATCGCCGTCTTCTTCCTGACCCTCGCGGCCCTGTACGGCCTCGGGATGGTCCTCGCCAGCCTGTTCCTGATGTGGGGCCGCGAGGCGTGGCACCTGACCCAGCTGCTCGTCGAGCCGGTCTACTTCGTGTCGGGTCTGAACTTCCCGATCGCCAGCCTCGGGCTGCTCGGCTCGGTCGCGATCAGCATCCTGCCGCTGGCCGTCGGGCTGGACGCGATGCGCCAGCTGGCGTTCGCCGGCTCGGCCTACCCGACCGGCACGCCACCACCCGGGGTCGAGGCGCTGATCCTCGTCGCGATGGTGGTCGTGTTCCTCGCCCTGGCCCGCTGGGCGCTCACGACGCTGGAGCGCCGGGCGCGTGCCGAGGGCCGCCTCTCGGTGCGCTGGCAATGACCGCCGAGGCGCCCGTCCGCCCGGGCGCGGCCGGTCTCGGATCACCGGCGTGGGGCGGCTTCGACCCGGCGCGGACCCGCGGCCGCGGCTGGATCGACCTCCGGCGAAGCTTCACGACCGCGGCGCGTCTCGGCTGGCAGATGGAGGCGAACTGGACCGATCCCGTCCTGTTCTTCATCTACTCGGTCGCGAAGCCGCTCGCCTCCGCGCTGATCCTCGTCTTCATGCTCGAGGTGATCAGCGGCGGATCGCAGCCCCAATACCGGGCGTTCGTCGTCGTCGGCAGCGCCCTCTGGTCCTTCGTGCTGTCCGGGGTGAGCGGGCTTGCGTGGATGATCCTCGACGACCGCGAGCGGTACCGGATGCTCAAGTACCTGTACGTCAGCCCGAGCGACTTCCTTGCCGTCGTGTTCGGCCGCGGCGTCGCCCGGATCGGCGTGGGGGCGATGGGGGCCGCGATCACGCTCGGCGTCGGCATCCTCGTCCTCGGGGTGCCGTTCGACCTCGGAGCCGTCGACTGGATCCTCCTCCTCGTCGTGATGGTGCTCGGCGTCGGGGCGATCCTCGCGATCGGTCTCCTGCTCGCGGCGATCTGCATGCAGACGCGCCAGGAGTCGTGGTCCTATCCCGAGGCTGCGGCGGGCGCCCTGTTCCTCGTCTCCGGCGTCGTGTTTCCCCTCGCGGTCCTGCCGACCGTCGTCCAGGCGATCGGCCTGCTGACGCCGCTGACGTGGTGGATCGAGGGCGTCCGGCAGGCCCTGTTCCCCGGCGGTCTCTCCTCCATCGGCGGCAGCGGATCCCTCTACGCACAGGCAACGGGAAATGCCGCGCCGGATCCCGCCACGATCGTTCTTGCCTTGTCGGTGAGCGGGGCGGTGGCTACACTCGCGGCACTGGCCGTCTTCCGGGCGAGCGACCGACGGGCGAAGGATCGCGGGCTGCTCGACCGGACCACCGGCTCCTGACCATCGGCGACCACCCGGCCGCGCCGAGCGCGGCGGTTTGCCGACCCAAGAGGGAGGCCTGATGCGCATCTACGAGGGAAGCCCGCGCCAGGACTTCGAGGAGGTCTTCCGCTCGATCGGAGCCTTCATCGATCAGCGTGGGATGCGCGAGATCCTCCTCGTCGAAGCGCCCGACGGGTTCATCGTCCAGGGCATCGTCACGAGCGGTGCCGCCGGCGGGACCTGGTCCGAGTCGTTGGGTCAGCAGGCGAAGGAGACGCTGACCTTCCTCGACGACGACATCGCCCGGTTCATGGAGGAGTCGGTCGCCCGTCGCGGCAAGCCGGGTCCGGAGCCGCACCGTGACGCCGGGTTCTACGAGACCGCCCTGCGCGTCATCGGCCGCTACATGGACGAGCAGAAGCCGCGCGACGTCTTCTTCTTCGAGCAGGACGGCGCCTTCGTCGTCCGGCTCTTCCAGACCGCCCAGCAGGGCGGCCAGCACATCCTCGCCGAGTTCACTCGCGACGACATCGCGGAGCTCGTCGCCCGGGGTCCGACTCTCCGGGTCCCGATCCCGACACCCAAGTCGGCCACCGCCTGACCCGAACAACCCACCCGAGGACCTGCCCATCCCGACCAACCGGGCACGCAAGGAGGAAACGCACATGAAGGCCCTGAAGACCGTCGCGGTCGCCCTCGGCATCACGCTCGCCGCGTTGATCGTCATCCCGCTCATCGTCCTCGCCGGCCTGTTCGTCTGGCTGAAGGTCACCGAGGAGCAGGAGGACGACCTGCTCGAGCTCGATCGCGAAGGCGCCTGATCGGACGTCCCGAAGCCGCCGCGCCGGCCGGCGCGGCGGCGACGACCGAGGCGACGACGCCCGCCGGCGAACCGGCGGGCGTTTCGGTGTCTGCGGCGCGTCCGCCCGCCGGGTCCTCGCGGTTCACCGCATCCGAACGCCGCGTGGCCGAGGCCGCCGTCCTCGCGGTCATGGTCCTGTGGGCGGCGAACTTCATCGTCGTCAAGTCGGCCCTCGCGGTGCTGCCGCCCGTCGGGTTCACGTTCCTCCGGTTCGCGATCGCCTCGGTCACACTGTTTGTGCTGCTGCGCTGGCGTGAGGGCTCGGTCGGGCTGCCGCGACGGGACCTGCTCGCCATCGCCGGCCTCGGCGCGCTGGGCTTCGGGATCTACCAGATCCTCTGGACGACCGGCCTGTCGACGATCCCCGCCGGCGACTCGGCCCTGATCATCGCGTCCACCCCGGTGCTCGTCGCCTTCCTCGCAGTGCTCGCCCGGTCCGACGTCCTGACGCCGGCCAAGCTCGCGGGCGGCGTGATCTCGTTCGTCGGGGTCGCGATCGTGATCGCGTCCGGGTACGGGCTCAGCCTGGGGAGCGAGCTCGCCGGCGAGGCGATCACCCTCCTCGCGGCCTTCTGCTGGTCGGTCTATCTCGCCTTCGGCGCGCCGTTCCTCGGGCGGTACAGCCCCCTGCGGGCGACGGCGTGGGCCACCGTGGCCGGGACGCTCGTGCTCGCCCCGATCGCGATCGGCCAGCTTTCGTCAGCCGGGCTGTCGTCCGTGCCGCCGGAGGCCATCGCGGCGGTCCTGTACTCCGGGTTCCTGGCGGCGGGCGTGTCGAACGTGATCGTCCAGAACGGCGTGCGCGTCGTCGGGCCGACCCGGACCTCCGCCTACCAGTTCCTCGTCCCGGCGCTGGCGGTCGTCCTGGCGGCGATCTTCCTGTCGGAGGCGATCCGAGTGGGGCAGGTGGTCGGCGGCGTCGTCATCGTGGCGGGCGTCCTCATCACCCGCGGCAGCCTCGGGAGGCGATGGTCGCAGCCCGCTGAACGTTTGCCCTGACCCGCACACTCATTGAGGGTGACCGCGCCATCCGGCGTGGCTCACCGAGGGAGTGGCGGTGGACGAGCTCGTCGAGCGGGCCCGGCACGGCGATCGGGAGGCATTCGGGGACCTGGTCCTGCTGACCAGCGACCGGATGTACGCGATCGCAACCCGGATCCTGCGCGACACCGACCTGGCCGAGGACGCCCTGCAGGGCGCCTTGATCACGGCCTGGCGGAGCCTGCCCACCCTGCGCGACCCGGCCCGCTTCGAGGCCTGGCTGCGACGTCTCCTGGTCCATGCCTGCTACGCCGAGGCCAGGCGTCGCAAGTCATGGGCGACGCACATCCGGATCCTGCCGGTCGAGGGACCGGTCGGACCGGACGGCCTGCTGTCGGTCGTCGACCGGGACGCCCTCGATCGGGCGTTCGAGCGGCTCTCGATCGAGCAGCGAGCCGTCTTCGTCCTGCACCACCACATCGGGCTGCCGCTGACCGAAATCGCCGAAACCCTCGGCGTGCCGGCCGGGACGGCCCGTTCGCGACTGCATTACGCGACCCGGGTGCTGCGCGCGGCCGTCGAGGCCGACGCGGCGCCGGTCGTCCCCGAAGGACGGATGGCATGACCACGACCAACGACTCCGATCGGATCGTTCGAGCCTGGCTCGACCTGATGCCCGACGAGGCGCCCGACCACGCGATTGCCGCCGTCCTCGACGAGGTTGCGGTCACCCCCCAGGCGGGGCCGTGGCTGCACCCGATCCGGAGGCCCCTTCGCATGACTCGAATGCTCATCGCTGCCTGCGTGGCCGTCCTCGCGGCGGCCGTCGGAGGCGCGGTCCTCCTCAACAGATCACCATCGACCAGCGTCGCCGGTCCCTCGCCGTCGGCCATCGCGTCGTCACCCGCGACGAGCTCGGCGGCCGTTCCTTCATCGCCGGTGGTGGCCATTCCCGCGTCGCTCGCCGGCACGTGGCTCGGAGACGCTCGAACGATCCCCGGGCTCGGGCTGGCCCACAAGCCCGAGATCATCCTGAGTGCCGGGGGCTCCCCGGACGCCGGCACGTTCGTCCTCAGCGGTGCCAAGCTCGGCGGAGCCCTGGCGTCGCAGGCGATCAGTCCCGGCGCCGGACCGCTCCGCCTCGTCACCACGAAGGGCGACGAGTGCCTGGCCGGAGCCGTCGGGACGTATCCATTTGTCTTGTCTCCAGGCGGCCGGATCCTGACGATCTCGTCAGGCTCCGATACGTGCGTGGCCCGCGAGAGTGCCGTCCCCGGGACGTGGTATCGCAGCGACCCGTGCCATGTCGGCGCGGACGGCTGCTTCGGTCAGCTCGAGGCCGGGACCTGGATGTCGCAGACGCTGGACGCCCGGACGTCGTCCGATCGGATCGGGACCTGGCAGCCAACCTTCGGGTCGCTCACCTACACGGTTCCGGATGGCTGGTCCAACCCGATCGACAACCGTGGGCGGTTCAACCTGGTGCCCGCAAGCCAGTACGAGCTCCCGCAGGATCAGCGAACGCTCTTTGTCTGGATGTTCCCGCGGGTGGAGGCGGCCGAGCAGGACGCCGACCAATGCCCATACGCCGCGGTCACCCGTCCCATCCCGCAGAGCGCCGACGCATTCACCAAGTGGATCGCCGCGCGACCGAGCGTCGTCGCCGGTCCGATCCACGACATCACCATCGATGGACATCCTGGCCGGTGGCTGGACGTCTCGATCGCACCGAGCTGGAAGCGGACGTGCGACTGGTCAAACGGCGCGCCGTACGCAACCCTGATCTTCAGCGAGCACGGCGACACCGGGATCGACGGGGTCGGAGTTGGCGAGGCGGATCGCTACGTCTTCGTCGACATCGGCGAGGGACGGATGGTCGATATCACCCTCACGTCACTCGATCCCGCCCGCACCGAGTCGTTCTTCGCCGAAGCGATGCCGATCATCCAGAGCTTCCACTTCAACTAGCCCCACCGCTCCCAGCGGGCGAACTCCTCGAACGGCACCCAGCCTCGCTTGAGGCTGGGTGACCGCACGTCCGGGAGCGGCCGCCCGACCGGCATGACGCCGATCGGCGTGAACTCGGCCGGCAGCCCGAGGACGTCGCGGAGCGCCTGCAGATCGTCCGTCCCGACGAAGCCGCACCCCAGGCCCTCGTTCACCGCGGCGAGCCAGATGTTCTGCATCGTCCCGCCCACGTCGACGAACCAGTAGGGGACGGGCCAGTCGATCTCGCGCCCGTCGTCGTCGAGCTTGTCCGGCTCCCGATAGCGGCGGTGGTAGATCTCCTCCGACACGCACGGGACGAACTGGGCGGCGCACTCGCTGATCCACGGCCCGAAGTCGTCGAGGTAGTACTCCTCGCCGCAGGCGCGGGCGACCTCGCGCCGGCGCTCGGGCTCGGTGACCACGACGAGCCGCTGGCCCTGGCTGAAGCCCGCCGACGGTGCTCGCTGGGCGAGCCGGGCGATCCGCTCGATCACCTCGCGGTCGACCCCGCCCTCCTCGAACCGGCGCACCGCCCGCCGCTTCATGACGACGTCGGCGAAATCCATGGCTTCCTCCGATACGCTGGCGGCGGCATCGTCCGTCATCCGCCGATCCACGGTTGTTGTGGCGTCTCCGGAACTGAAAGACTCTTCGCTTTCTGGCCACGTACAGGGTGAGCGCCCCGTGGCGGGCGAAGTCGCAGGGGACAGCCGATGGACGTCGGGCTGGTCGGGCGGGCACAGCGAGGCGATCGCGAGGCATACGAGGAGATCGCTCGGGCCTCGGCGCCTCGCTTGTTCCTCGTTGCCAGCCGGGTCCTTCGTGATCGGGACGCCGCCGAGGATGCCGTCCAGCAGGCGCTCGTGTCGATGTGGCGTGATCTGGCGACGCTGCGCGATCCGACCAGGTTCGACGGATGGGCCTACCGGCTCGTCGTTCGCGCCTGTCGGGACCAGGACCGACGACGACGGCGCATGGGGATCACGATCGTGGACTTGTCCGACAGCGTGGCTGCGGCCCGGAACGAGATCGCGGACATCGAGCTCCACGATCAGCTGGGCCGCGCATTCGATCTCCTCAGCCACGACCATCGCGTCGTCGTCGTCCTCCACCACCTCGTCGGGCTTTCTCTCGGGGAGATCGCGACCATCCTCGACATCCCGTACGGCACCGTCGGCTCGCGACTGCATCACGCGATGCAGGCCATGCGCGCGTCGCTCGATGCCGCCGAGCGCGCGACCGTCGCGGGAGGGCAGCCGGCATGACGGCGATGACCGATCTGGACCGTCTCGTGGCCGCGTGGCTCGAGGCTGTCGACCCCACGAAGATCGACGATGACGCCGTGACCGAGGCGCTGACGACCGCGCGACGGCTCCCCCAGCGTCGCGGGCTTCGGGCCCTCGTCACCGGTCCCGCACCGTGGCCGAGGAGCGGACCCACCGTGAGAGCCCTTCCCGTCGCCGTGCGCATGGCAGCGGTCGTGGCGCTCCTCGTCGCGGCGCTGGTGACCTCGGCCGTCGTCGGCAGTCGACTCCTTCGGCCCGCGCCGATCCTCCCGACGCCGACCCACCTGGCGCTGCTCGACGCGTCGCCGACGTCCGACCTCGCTCCCTCGCCGGCACCGACGTCGCCCCCGCCGTCCGTGGACCCGCGCGCCCACGGCCGCTACACGCCCGCTCCGGACCTCATCGTCCCGCGGGCCGGTCCGATCGGCGTTGGTCTTCGCGATGGCCGGGTCCTGATCATCGGAGGAGACTGGGACGCGTCCGGCGTTGGCGAGGTGTTCGATCCCACGACCGGGACATCGGCAACCGTTCGCCTGCCAACCGACGTGACGTCGACGGCCGTCCTGCCGGATGGCCGGGTCCTGATGGTCGGCGACCACGCCGGAGCTGATCCGACCAGACCGGGGGTATCCACCGTGTTCGACCCGGTCACGATGACGGTTGCGCCCACGCGACCCCAGCAGATCCCACGCGCCCACCCGAATCTCGCGCCCCTGCCGGATGGCCGTGTTCTCATGGTCGGCGGCGAGCCGCCCCATGCCGACGGCGACGAGGTGGGTGCCGTCAAGCGGGCCGAGATCTTCGACCCGGCGACCGACTCCTGGCGATTGACCGGCTCCCTGCACACCGATCGGATCGGACGGGATGTCACCGTCCTTCGAGACGGCCGCGTCTTCGTCGCGACCGGCTTCGTGCCGGACGGCCTGCCGATCAACGTCGCGGGCGGCGGCGCCGCCGCCGAGATCTACGATCCGGAAACCGGCCATTGGACGCGGGTGTTCGCGTTCGACGCCCGCTCGCCGCACGGCCATCTGGGCAGCCCGATCGGCCTGGTGGACGGCCGGGTCGCATTCGAGAGCGTCCACACGAACGGGAATGAACTCCTCGGGTATCAGCTCGACTTCTGGGACCCGCGCACGAATCAGTTCGCTCCGCCGGTCGCTCTGCCGGGCCTTCCCCAGGGTCACATCGTCCTGGATGACGGTCGCCTGTACTTCGTGGGAAGCAACCTGTACTTCGTGGGAAGCAAGGACAAGTTCACGATGTGGTCGGCGATCTTCGATCCGCGTACCAACCAGATCACGGATACCGGGGCCACCGTCGCATGGGCCCCCACGCCGGTCCTGCTGGACGACGGACGCGTCCTGCTCGTGGGCGGCCAGACCGACGGCGCCTCCGTCATCACGATGGGCCCGGATCACCGGATCGCCCCGTTCGTGACCACGATGGAGTACTTCCGCTGAGTGGGATCGACTCGGTGACAATTCCTCGACATCCCCATCTCGATGTCGCCGGCGGACTTCTCTCCAGGGGCACCGACGGGGTCCTCGAGGCGGCCGTGCCCGGGACACTGCCGAGGTTCTCCGCGTCGCCCGGCCTTGCGCCCGGTCTTGCCTCGAGGACCCGTTTTCGATAGCATTCGAAAAACCCCCGGAGGACCTGCCCCATGGCGAAGTATGTCTTTGTGACCGGAGGCGTGACCTCCTCTCTGGGCAAGGGCATCACCGCCGCCAGCATCGGCCGGCTGTTGAAGGCCCGCGGTCTCCGGGTCTCCATCCTCAAGCTCGACCCGTACATCAACGTCGACCCCGGGACGATGTCGCCATACCAGCACGGCGAGGTGTTCGTCACCGACGACGGGGCCGAGACGGACCTCGACCTGGGCCACTACGAGCGGTTCATCGACGAGAACCTGACCCAGCTGAGCAACGTCACGACCGGGCGGATCTACCAGGCGGTGATCGCCAAGGAACGTCGCGGCGACTACCTCGGCGGGACCGTCCAGGTGATCCCCCACATCACGAACGAGATCAAGGAGCGGATCGGGCGCGTCGCCCGGGACGGCGATCCGGACGTCGTGATCATCGAGGTCGGCGGGACGGTCGGCGACATCGAGAGCCTGCCGTTCCTCGAGGCGATCCGCCAGATGCGCAAGGACGTCGGCCGGGCGAACGTTCTCTACATCCACGTCACGCTGTTGCCGGCGCTCGCGGCGACCGGCGAGCTGAAGACGAAGCCGACCCAGCACTCCGTCAAGGAGCTCCGCGGGATCGGCATCCAGCCCGACGTGATCGTCCTCCGCAGCGACCACCCGGTCAGCGACGAGATCCGGGAGAAGATCGCGCTCTTCACCGACGTCGCGACCGACGCGGTGATCCCGGCCGAGACGGCCGATACGATCTACGAGGTCCCGCTGATGTTCGAGGACGCGGGCCTCGGACGGCTGATCGTGCGCGAGCTGTCGCTCGGCGACCCCGAGCTGGCGCCCGACCTCGCCGGGTGGCGTGCGCTCGTCGAGCGAATCAAGGCGCCGAAGCCCACGCTCGAGATCGCCCTCGTCGGCAAGTACATCGAGCTCCCCGACGCCTACCTCAGCGTCACCGAGGCGCTCCGCCATGCGGCCTGGGCCCACGGCGTCGACGCGAGGGTCCGCTGGGTCGACAGCGAGGCGCTGACGAAGGAGAACCTCCACGACCGCCTCGAGGGCGCGGCCGGGATCCTCGTCCCGGGCGGCTTCGGCCATCGCGGGATCGAGGGCAAGGTCCTCGCCGCCCACTTCGCCCGCGACCATCGCGTGCCGTACCTCGGGCTGTGCCTCGGCCTTCAGTGCGCGGTGATCGAGTTCGCGCGCGAGGTGATGGCGACGAAGGACGTCAACTCGACCGAGTTCGACATGTTCACCGAGAACCCGGTCATCGACTTCATGCCCGATCAGCGGGACATGGAGGACAAGGGCGGGACGATGCGGCTAGGTCTGTACCCGGCCCGCCTCGCGGCCGGCTCGAAGGCCGCCGCGGTCTACGGCCAGGAGGTCATCTACGAGCGGCATCGACACCGATTCGAGGTGAACAACCGCTATCGCCAGACACTCGAGGGCGCCGGGCTGCTGCTGAGCGGCCAGTCGCCGGACGGCCGGCTCGTCGAAATCGTCGAGCTGAAGGACCACCCCTGGTTCGTCGCGAGCCAGTTCCACCCGGAGTTCAAGAGCCGGCCGGAGCGGCCGCACCCGCTGTTCGACGGGTTCATCGAGGCAGCGCTTGCGGGCACGGAGGGCCGCGAGCCTGACCTGCGGGCCCGACCGGCCGCGCCGGTCATGGAGCGAGACGACGTCGCCGCGGCGACGGGGGACGCCTCGACCGTCGCCTGACGACCATCGCCCGCCGATCGGGCCTGGCCGCGTTCCGGCGTAGAATTGCGCTCCGCCCGACGATCCGCTGCCCGCCAGGAGCCCTCCGATGAAGATCTTCCTCGACACCGCCGACATCGACGAGATCCGCCAGGTCGCCCGCTGGGGCGTCCTCGACGGGGTCACGACGAACCCGAGCCTGTTCGCGAAGACGTCCGGTCGGACGTACGAGGAGGTCCTCAAGGAGATCTGCTCGATCACCCCCGGGCCCGTGTCGGCGGAGGTCGTCGCCGAGGACGTCGAGGGGATGCTCAGCGAGGGCCGGGCGTTCGCAAAGCTCGCCCCGAACATCGTCGTGAAGGTCCCGATGAGCGAGGAGGGCCTCGAGGCGATCTCGCGATTCGCCGACGAGGGGATCAAGACGAACTGCACCCTGATCTTCACGGCGAACCAGGGACTGCTCGCCGCGAAGGCCGGGGCGTCGCTCCTGTCGCCGTTCGTCGGCCGGCTCGACGACATCAACCAGGACGGGATGATCGTCATCCGCGAGCTCGTCGACATCGTCACGATTCACGAGATCGACACCGAGGTGCTCGCGGCCTCGATCCGGAACCCGCTCCACATGACCCAGGCGGCCCTCGCGGGCGCGCACATCGCGACGTTGCCGTTCAAGGTCCTCCAGCAGATGGTCCACCATCCGCTCACGACGTCGGGGATCGTCCAGTTCCGGTCGGACTGGGAGAAGGCGCGGCAGGCGCTCGAGGCGTCGAACGGGACCGGCAAGAAGGCCGCCGCGAAGGCGACCGCCTGACGCGGGAGCCACGCTGCGGCGGCCCGGCCGTCGCGGGATGCCGGATCAGCATGGGATCGCGGTCGACCGCACAGGATGAGGTGACCGTGGCCGCCGGCGCAGGCGACGCAGCGACCCGCTCTCATGCCGCGGTGGCATCAACGGTCCCCGGGTCGCCCGAGGGACGCTGAGGCGGGAGACTTCAGCCGGGTGCCGGGGCCGGCGCGTCGACGTCGGTGAGCGGGTCCGAGACAGCGTGCTCGCGCCGCGCCAGCAGGACGAATGGCAGGGACAGCGCGGAGATCCCCGCCGACACCAGGTAGGCCGCGCCGTATCCGCTGACGTCGGCAACTCGACCGAGGACGGGCTGGGCCACGACGCCGCCCGCGGATGCCATCAGCGAGTCGAACGAGAGCACCGTCGCCCGCTGCTCCGATGGGATGACGCCGTTGATGAACGCCTGGCGGAAGGGCGCCTCGACCGCGAACACGAATGCCCATCCCATCAGCAGGAGCAGGGCTGCGACGAAGTCGTGGGTCAGGCCGAGGAGCGCGAGGAAGATGACGTTCAGCACACCCCCGAGCAGGAGGGCGCTCGTCCGGAGCCCGAAGTACCTCCGGACCCGCGTGACCGTGAGCCCGCCGATGATCTGGACCCCCGCAACGATCGCGGCCGCGAGCCCGGCGACCCCGTATGCGGACGGGTCCCCGTACAGCTGGAGCAGGTAGGGCTGGGCTGCATAGAACACGAAGATCCCGGTGCCCGCGCTGAACGGTGCGGCGAGCATCAGCCAGCGGACCGGCCGGTTCCGGAAGCCGCCGTCGATCGAGCCGCGGATGACCGTCCGGACGGCCGCCACCGCGTTCGCATCGCGGTTCGGCGTGAACCCGAGATCGTGCATGTAGCGGAGCGCGACGAGCATCGTGACCCCGAGCATCGCCGCCCGGATCAGGTAGGGGACGCCGAGGTTCGTCGCTTGGGCGATGACGCCGCCGGCCACCGACCCGACCAGCATCGCCGCCCCGCCGACGACCTGGGCGCGACCGAACACCCGCTCGAGCTGGCCGGTGAAGCCCGTCGCGTGCAGGGCGTCGACCAGCCACGCCTCGGTCGCCCCGGAGAAGAACGTGAAGCCGAGACCGAGCAGGATCGACGCGATCGCCCAGCCCGCGAACGAGGCGTGGACCTGCCACATCACGAGGTACAGCGTCGTCGCGACGAGCAGCGTGGCCGCCCCGAGCACGAACGAGAACCGGCGACCGCGCGTGTCGGCGACGACTCCGGTCGGGACCTCGAACACGACCTGGCCGAGCGTGAAGAACGCGTTGGCGGTGAACGCCTCGGCGTTGTCCAGGCCCGCCGAGAGCAGGAAGATCGTGTTGATGCCCCAGATGAAGGACGAGGAGAGCGTCGTCAGCAGGGTCAGGACGAGATAGGTCCGCTCCACGGACCTCGCCGTGTCAGCCAAGCCGCCCCGCAGGCGGGCCGAACGCCTCGCCGGCCCGCCAGATCGCCCGGACCTCCAGGTCGTCGGACAGCTCGACGAGGTCCGCCCGTTGCCCAACTGCAAGGCGGCCGCGATCCGTGACGCCGAGCATCTCGAGCGGATTGCGGCTCGCCGCGGCGACCGCGGCGGGGATCGACGACCCGTGGGCGACGAGGTTCCGGACGGCTCCGTCGAGGGCGATCACGGAGCCAGCGATCGTCCCCGTCCCGACGACCGTGCAACGACCGTCCCGGACCTCGATCTCCTGGCCGCCGATCGTGATCCGGCCGTCGCCCATCCCCGCCAGGGATAGGGCGTCGGAGACGAGCATCAGCCGATCGACCGGCTTCGTCCGCTGGATGATTCGCCAGATCGCCGGGTCGACGTGGTGCCCGTCCGCGATCAGCTCGACGAACGCCTCGTCGCGGGTGAGCGCGGCGACCGCCACGCCGGGCGCCCGGTGCTCGACGCCGGTCATCGCGTTGAAGAGGTGCGTCGTCGAGGTGCCGCCGGCGTCGTATCCCGCCACCGCACCACGGTAATCGGCCGCGGAGTGCCCGATCGAGATCCGGACGCCGAGCTCGTGGAGCCGGCTGATCAGCTCGAGCGCACCCGGGATCTCCGGGGCGATCGTCGTCAGGCGGAGGCCCTCGACGAGCGGCTCGATCTCGGACCACGGCACGTCGGCCGGATCCCTGATCAGGGACGGGTCGTGGGCGCCCTTCCGGGCCTGGGCGATGAAGGGCCCTTCGAGGTTGAACCCGAGCGGTTCGGCGCCGTCGGTCGGAGCCCGCGGGATCCAGTCGCGGACGCGATCGGCGAAGGCATGGAGCTCCGGGATCGGGGTCGTCCAGGCCGTCGGCAGGAACGACGTCACCCCGCGACGGAGCAGCGCCCGGGCCATCCCGTCGAGATCGTCCGGCGAGCCCATCGCGCCATGGCCGCCCCAGCCGTGGACATGGACGTCGACGAAGCCCGGGGCGACGTACGCGACGTCGCGATCGCCGAGATCCCGGTCGGGCAGGAGCTCGATGGCGGAGATGCGACCGTCGTCGACCCCGATCCGGCCGACGGCGACCCTGTCGTCGAGGACCAGGCGGCCCGCGATCTCGCGGTGGGTGGTCACGCGGGGCCCTCGGCCGATTGCTCGACGTCGAACGACACGTCGAGCGCGTAGCGGTCGGCCGGATAGCGCGACTCCGTCGACTCGATCCGGCGGCCGTCATCCGCGACGATCACCCGTCGCTCGACGAGGAGCGGATCGCCCCGGCGGATGTCGAGCAAGCGGGCGTCCTCGGCAGTCGCGGCGGCCGCCCCGACCGTCCCGGTGCCGTTTCGGAGTCGGATTCCGCCGGCATGGATCGCGGCGTGGAGCGAGCCACCCTCGAGATCGGCGATGAGGACGGACTGCGCACAGGCCTGCACGAGGACCGCGGACTCGAGCGCGATCGGCCGGCCGTCGGCGAGCCGGACGCGTCGGACCTCGACGACCGGCTCGCCCGGGGCGAGCTCGAGTGCGGTCGCCTCGGCCGGGGTCGACGGGCGGATCGCCCGGGCGAGGAGCCGCGACGACGGCACCCGGCCGCGCCGCGCCATCTCGCTGCTGAAGGTCATGAGCCGGTCTGTCCGGCGATGGGCCGGCGGCACGGCCACGAACGAGCCGCGTCCGGGCTCGCGAGCCACGAGCCCTTCTTCCGCGAGGCGCTGCATCGCGTTCCGCGCGGTCATCCGGCTGACCCCGAACTCCGCGACCAGCTCGGCATCGGATGGCAGCCGGTCGCCGGGCTTCATTGCGGTGATCCGCTCCCGAAGGACCTGTTCGATCCGCCGATGGTGGGGAACCCAGGCCGCCTCGATCATGGCGACGTCCCGCCCCGTGCCGGCGGGGTGGCTCCTGCCGCCGCCGCAGCCGTCTCCGCCCCGTGGATCGCAGCCCCGATCGCCCCGGCCCACGTCCCGAGCTCGGCGGTCACGATCTCCACCTCGCGCACGTCGGTCGTCGTCACCCGTCGCCGGATCTCCTCGCGGGCCGACTCGAGCAGCAGGTCGCCGGCTGGTGCGATCCCGCCGCCGATGACGACCCGGTCGGGCGCGATGACGGTGATCATGTTCCCGATCCCGATCCCGAGCCAGCGGCCGACTCGCCGGAGGCCGTCGATCGCTGCCGCGTCTCCGTTCCGTGCCCGCTCGACGGCCTCCTCCGCGGTGTCCGTCCCACACGCCTCCGCGATCCGGTCCGCCCGGCAGAACGCCTCGAGGCAGCCGAAGTTGCCGCAGTTGCAGTCCGGTCCGTCCGGATCGATCGTCTGGTGGCCGATCTCGCCGGCCGTCCCCTCGTGGCCCTGGTGGACCTTGCCATCGACGGCGATGACACCCCCGACCCCGGTCCCGAGGGTCAGCCCGACCATCGACGACGCGCCCCGCGCGGCGCCCATCCGCAGCTCCGCCACGCCGAATGCCCGCGCGTCGTTGATCAGCGCGACCGGCAGCCCGCCGAGCGCGGCCGAGACCGGCGCGACGACCGGATAGCCGTCCCAGGCGCCGCGGATGTTCACGAGGAAGCGGGTCGTGCCGCGGACCGGGTCGTACAGCCCGGGCACGCCGACGCCTGCCGTCGTCACGCCCGGCCAGCGGTCGACCGCCGCCCGGCCGACCTCGCCCAGCTGGGGAACGATCGCCTCGGGTCCGCCTGCCGCGAGCGTGGCGACGGATCCGCGATCGAGCGCGCGCCACTCGCCGTGCCACGTCCGCTCGACGACGATCCACTTGAGGTTCGTCCCGCCCAGGTCGAGTCCGAGATGCCGGCTCGATTCCGCCTCCCCGGTCATCGGCTCAGCTCTCGCCGGTAACCCGGGTGTAGGCCGCGGCGACGATCACGATGATCGCCCCGAACACCACCTCGCGGGTCGCCTCGGGCATCCCGAGCGCGGTCAGGAGGCTCGTCAGGACGGTCAGGATCAGCGCGCCCACGATCGTGCCCGCGTAGCCGCCGCGGCCGCCCATGATCGAGGTCCCGCCGATGACCGCCGCGGCCACCGATGGCAGGACCGACTGCTCGACGAGCGAGACGCTTGCAGTGTTCGACAGCCCCGCGGTCAGCAGCCCCGCGACGCCGGACAGGACGGCCGACAGGATGTACAGGACAAGGAGGACCTGCCAGACCCGGGTCCCCGCGAGCCGCGCCGCGATCGCGTTGTCGCCGACCGCGAACAGGAGCCGGCCGTAGCCGCTCCGCCGGAGGCCGATGACGATCAGGGCCGCGAGCGGGATGAAGACGATCAGGCTCGCCGGCAGGAACTCGAAGAACGAGGCGGTCGCGAGCCAGCCGACGACATCGGGGATGACGATGCCCTCCTGGACCATCGCGAGCTGATAGACGGACATCAGGCCCAGGACGACCAGGCTGATGCCCAGGGTCATGATCAGGGGGTGGACCTTGAACACCCCGATCCCGATCCCGTTCACGAGCCCGGCGATCCCCGCGGCCAGGAACCCGGCGAGAATTGCGACGACCGGGCCCTGGCTGTTGACGAGGGTGGCCATGACGAACGCCGCCATCGAGGCGACGGTCCCGACCGACAGGTCGATGCCGCCGGTGAGCATCGCGAGGGTCTGGCAGCCGGCGAGGATCGCCAGTGGCACCGCGGCCCGGAGCGTGACCCCGACCCACGCCGCGCCGACCGTCCCCGGCGCAGCCAGCTCCAGCGCGACGACGAGGAGCAGCAGCAGGACGGTCAGCGGGATCAGCGGCCGGTCGCGGAACAGCCGCCGCCACGTGCTCGCGCTGAGGATGGCATTGCCGGCAGCGGCCTGGGTCGGAGCCGTCATGCCCGTCCCCGCCGGAGCGTCACGAAGCTGCCGAACATCACGACCCCGATCAGGATCACGCCCTGGATCGCGGTGGACAGGTTCGGGTTGACCCCGAGGAACGTGAGGTCGGTGCGGATGAACGCGAGGATCACGACTGCGACGACCGGGCCCACGACACCGCCCCGACCGCCCGCCAGGCTCACGCCGCCGAGGACGATCGCGGCGATGCTCTGGATCGTGTACGAGCCCGGCACCGGCGAGCCGATCCCGGTGCTCGCCGTCAGGGCCAGCCCGCCCGCCGCCGAGAAGAACCCGGTCAGGGCGTAGGCGACGAGCTTCGTCCGGCCCACGGCGACGCCGCTCCGGAACGCGGCGAGCCGGTTGCTGCCGATCGCGTAGAGCGACAGCCCGACGGTCGACCGCCGGATCGGAACCCAGACGACCCCGACGAGCACCGCGAGCACGACGAGGGCCCGCGGCACCCAGTCGATGAGGAACGGGCCGCTGATCCCGCTCATGAGCCACGGCGCCGCTCCGCCGCCGGGCGTGTTCAGGACCAGCAGGGCCGCGCCCGCCCAGACGAACGACATCGCGAGCGTCACGACGATGTCCGGGACCTTCGTGACCACGACGAGCCCACCGTTGATGAGCCCGAGAACGATCCCGAGCCCCAGCGTGGCGAGGACGATGACGATCGCGGTCAGGTCGCTCTGGCCCTTCATCAGGACGGCCGAGACGACGCTCGTGAGGGCCATCATCGACCCGACCGAGAGGTCGATCCCGCCCGAGATCACGACGATCGCCTGGGCGACGGCGGCAAAGGCGATCGGCAGGACCGAGATCGCGAAGCCCTGGACGCCGGGCGCGCCGTAGTTCGGCTGGATCAGCTTCGTGATCGCGAAGAACACGACCATCAGGCCGAGCAGGGCGATGGTCCAGGTGTTGCGGCGCGCCCAGGCGGCCAGGTCGTCGGTGCGACTCCGCGAGCGCGTTCCGGCCACGTTCACGGCGGCGCTCATGCCGGTGCCTCCGCGTCGGGTGCGACGTCCTCGACGGTCTCGGTCGCGGCGGCCTCGATCGCCGCGGTCTCCTCCGCGACGGCGGTGGCGGCCACGTCCTCGGGCATCGGCGCGTCCGGTGGCAGGTCGTAGGCGGCCCGCAGGAGGGCCGCCTCGTCGGCGTCGGCGGCGGCGATCTCGGCGACGACCCTGCCGCCGAAGATGACGATCGCCCGGTCGCAGGCGAGCTGGATCTCCTTGAGCTCCGACGTGTAGAGGAGCACCGCCGCGCCGGCCCCCGCGAGGTCGCGCAGCAGGCGGTAGATCTGCTGCTTCGTGCCGATGTCGATGCCCCGTGTCGGGTCGAAGCAGAGCATCGTCCGGACGCCCCCGGCGACCCACCGGGCGATCGTCACCTTCTGCTGGTTGCCGCCCGACAGGCGGCGGACCTCGGCGGCCGCCCGCGTGTCGATCTGGAGCGTCTCGATGGCGCGGTCGACCTCGCGCCGCTCCCCACCGACGTCGATCAGCCCCCACGACCGGATCCGGGTGGAGAACGGCAGCGCGATGTTCTCGCGGACCGAGCGCTGCATGAGAAGCGCCTCGGCGCGGTCGGCGGGGACGTAGACGAGGCCGGCCCGGATCGCGTCGGCGGGATGACGGAACGCGGTCGGGTTGCCGTCGACGAGGAGCTCCCCGCCGCCCGGCCGCGCGGAGCCCGCGAGGATGTCGAACAGCTCGTCCTGGCCCTGGCCCTCGAGCGCCACGACGCCGAGGACCTCGCCCGGGTACAGGTCGAACGAGACGTCGTGAAGGGCGGTCCCGGAGGCGAGGTTGCGGGCCGCGATCCGGGGCGTGGCGTCGGCCGCCCGGGCTGCCGTGACGACGGCCGGAGACGCGGAACCCGACGCCGGACCGCCCTCCGCGGGCAGGTCGCGGGCGATGTCCCCGAGCATCAGGGCGACGATCCGTTCCTCTGAGCCCTCGGTGACCTCGACGACGCCGACGGTCTCGCCCTCGCGGAGGACCGTGGCCCGGTCGCACACCGCGGCGATCTCGATCAGCCGGTGCGAGATGAAGATCACCGAGCGGTCGGACCCGCGCTGGCTCCCGATCACCTCGAGGACGCGCTCGGTCAGGTTCGCCGGTAGCGCCGCGGTCATCTCGTCGAGCATCAGGACCGCCGGCTCGATCGCCAGTGCGCGCGCCAGGTCGATCACGCGGAGGGAGGCGAGGGGCAGGTCGCGGACCATCGACGCGAGATCGAGATCGGGCAGGCCGAGCTCTGCCAGCCAGTGGCGGACCGGCTCGGGCGACGTCCGCGTGAGGCGCAGGTTCGCCCGGACGTCGAGGTCGGGGATGAGGGCGGGCTCCTGGTAGACCGACACGACCCCGCCGGCACGCGCCTGGGCGGGCGACTGGGCCGTGTACGGCCGGCCGCGGACGGAGATCGTGCCGCCGTCCGGGTGGACGGCGCCGGTGAGGATCTTGACGAGCGTGCTCTTGCCGGCGCCGTTCGCACCGAGCAGCGCATGGACCTCGCCGGGTCGAACCGCGAGCGACGCGGAGCGCAAGGCGACGACCGCCCCGTAGTGCTTGACGACTCCGGTGGCATCGAGCAGCAGGTCGGTGGCGACGGCGGTCACGGGCGGGTCCGTCTCGAGCGGTGCGGGAAGGTGGGACGGGGGTGCCGGCGGAGCCGACACCCCCGTGTCCTGGACGCGCTGAGGGGTCGGGTTACTCGCCCGGGCCCTTGCAGGCGATGATCTCGTCCTTGGTGTAGTCGGTCCAATCCTTGATCGTCAGGCCGAGCGGCCAGAGCTTGTTGATCTTCGGATCGGCCGCCGCGGTCAGGGCTGCCTTGCCCGCGTCGGTGGTGTTGTCCCAGAGCTCCGGCGTCACGTGGACCGTGTTGCTGGCAGGCTTCTGGCCCGCGAGGAGCTGGAGGGCGAGGTTGAGGCCGGCGCCGCCGACGGACGGCGGGTTCGTGACGGCAGCGCCCTTCGGGCCGTTGGCCGCGAGGAGCTGGGTGACGAAGCCGGCGTTGTCCGCGCCGACGATCGGCACGTACGGGTGGTTGGCGGCCTTCAGTGCGTCGACGATGTTCGAGTCGATGCCGGACGTCCAGATGCCGTCGAACTTCGTGCCGCTCGACATGATGTCGTTGATCTGCTGGGTCCCCGTCGCCGGGTCCCACTTGGTCGCGACTTCCTTGACGACCTTGATGCCGGGGTTCTCGGCCAGGGCCTTCTTGAACCCCTTGTCGCGGTCGGTGTCCGCCGGATGGCCGGCGATGCCGCGCATGTAGACGACGTCACCCTTGCCGCCGAGCTGCTCGAACAGCCACGACGCGCCGAGGTAGGCGTACTGTTCCTGGTCGTTCGACAGGTTGTATGCACCGGGGCCGTGACCGACGCGTCGACCGCGACGACCGGGATGTTCGCCGCGATGGCCTCGGCGATGCCGGGGTTCAGGGCGTCCGGGTCGGCCGGGTTGATGACGATCGCGTTCACGCCCTGGGCGATCAGGGTGCGGATGTCGGCGAGCTGGCCGGCGGCATCCGTGTCGCGGTGGATGATCGAGACCTTCGAGACGTTGCCCTCCTTCACGGCCTGGGCCTTGGCCGAGCAGAGCATCGCCTCGCGCCAGCCGTTGCCGACGCCACCCGGGTTCGAGAACCCGATCGTGTAGGCCTTGCCCGCAGCGCCTGATGCGCCCGGCGAAGCCGTCGACGTGCAGGCGCCGGTCACGACGGCCAGTGCCGCCATGGCGACCAGCCCGCGTGCCAATCCGATTCGCTTCATTGAGACTCCTCCTCCATGCGCCGACCCTGCGCCCCATCGTGGGCCGGCGGTCGGACCATCATCGCTGGAATGCATGCTGCTCGTCGCCTCGTCATCCACCTCCTCGTTGGCCGATCGCACGGGCGAGCCGCCGTGCATGCTCCGAATAGGCTGCGTCGAACAGCGCCCGGGAGCGTTCGCTCCCGACCACGCTGCCGCGGGTGAGGACCGGGGGCAGCGCTCCCTGCTCGGAGAGGAGCTCGGCCGTCCGGACCTTGATGGAGTTGACGATGGCGACCGCGGCGATCGTCGAGCCCGGCCCGACCGGCGTGTCGAGGCCCGGCAGGTCGACCATCGCGTCGGCCGGTGGCGTGCAGAGATCGATGACGAGATCGGCCTCGTCGAGCAGCCGGCGCCCGACGTCCGGGTCGACGTCGGACGACATCGACTGGCGGACGGACGTGACGGCGATCACGCGGATGCCGCGGGCACGGGCGCCACGGGCGATCTCGACCGGGACGGCGGTCGTGCCGCCGGCCGAGAACACGACCATGACGTCCTTCGGGGCGAACGTGAAGTTCGACAGGATCACCTCGGCGAGGCCGGGCATCCGCTCGATGAACATCGCCTGGCGCTGGCCGTTCGCGCCGACGACCTGGGTATGGAAGGTCATCGACAGCTCCACGATCGGGTTGAAGCCCGGGTAGGAGCCGTAGCGCGGGAACATCTCCTCGACCGGGATCCGCGAGTGGCCCGTGCCGAACAGGTGGACGAGGCCGTCTGCCGCGATCGCCTCGGCGGACCACTGGCTCGCGGTCTCGATCGCCTCGGCCTGGCTCGTCGCGATCTCCTCGAGGAGGGCCGTCGCGGCGGTCATCCAGGGGAGCGTCCGGGCGATCGTCATCGGCGTCATCCCGCGGCGGCGCCGACGGACTCCAGGACGAGGAGATCCGGATCGGTCACCACGGGCTCCCAGCGACCGCTTCGCATCGAGCGATAGGCAGCGCCGAGGATCGCGTTCACGACGTAGCCGTCGCGGAAGGTCTCGCGCGGCTCGCGGCCGGCCCGGAACGACTCGACGACGTCGGCCATCATCGCGTCGTGGCCGTGGACGTAGGTCTCGTTCGGCACCGGGAAGACCCAGCCCGTGTCGGCGTCGGTCTTCTCGCCGAGGTAGCCGGCCGGTCGCTCGATGAAGGCCTTCATCGGCGTCGACGTCATGTCCTGGATGATCCGGCCGGCGTCGCCGTAGACCTCGAATCGGCCCTCGAGACCGCCCTTCGACGACCACGAGACGTCCATCGTCGCCGCCCGTCCATCGGCGAAACGAATGACCATGATCGCGTTGTCCTCGCCGGTGGTCCGGTCGCCGTGGACGAGCGTGGCGCCCCAGGCGAACACGTCCTTCGCCATCGCGTCCTTGCCGAAGGCGAACCGGGCCGCCTCGGCGCCGTGGGATGCCATGTCGAGGAGCGCGCCGCCGCCGGCGAGCTCGGCGTCCCAGAAGTGGGCCGCGTGCGGGCCGCTGTGGCCTTCGCGTGCCCGGAAGGTGGTCGGCCGGCCGATCGCACCCGCCTCGATCATCTCGCGCATCCGGACCATCTCGGTCCCGTAGACGACGTTCTCCAGGTAGGCGTGGAAGACGCCGGCGCCGCGGACGAGCCGGAGCATCTCCGCCGCCTCCGTCTCGTTCCGGCCGAGCGGCTTCGTGCACGCGACCGCCTTGCCGTGGCCGGTCGCCGCGCGGACCGCCTCGAGGTGGAGATGGTTCGGCAGGGAGACGACCACGAGGTCGACCGCGGGATCGGCGCAGACGCCGTCCATCGAGTCGAGCGCACGGCTGCCGAACTTCCGGGCGAACGCTTCCCGTCGCTCGGTGCCGGCGCCCCAGTTCGCCACGACCCGCGTCTCGGGTACGTACCGCAGGCCGTCGGCGTGGAATTCACCGATGAACCCGGAGCCGAGCATCCCGATCCCGACCGGTCCGACGTGGGCCATCAGTAGCCGCCCTCGGTCGCTCCGGCCGACGCCGCCGCCGGAGCCTTGCCGGCCTTGCGTGCCCGGAAGTCGTCGATGATCGTCGCCGTCGCCGTGGCGCCGACCCGGGTCACGCCCGAGGTTCATGACCTCGATCAGCGCATCGAGCGTCCGGATGCCACCGGCCGCCTTGACCTGGACGTGAGCCGACGTGTTCGCCCGCATGAGGCGGAGGTCGTCGTGGGTCGCGCCGGAGGCCGCGAACCCCGTGCTCGTCTTCACGAAATCGGCGCCGGCGGCCTCGGTGAGCATGGCAGGCGCGGATCTTCTCCTCGTCGGTGAGGTAGGCGTTCTCGAAGATCACCTTCACGATCGCGCCGCCCCGGTGGGCCACGTCGACGACCGCCCGGATGTCCGCCTCGACCTCGACGTCCCGGCCGGACCGCAGGGCGCCGATCCGGAGGACCATGTCGATCTCCCTGGCCCCCTCGGCGAGCACCTGCCACGTCTCGGCAACCTTGATGTCGGTCGTGCTGTAGCCATGCGGAAAGCCGACGACGGTTCCGACCTTGACGTCCGTGCCGGCGAGGATCCCGCGCGCCCGCGCCACGTGGACCGGCGGGACGCACACGGAGGCAACGTCATATCGCGCCGCGAGCCGGCAGCCGTCCTCGATGAACGCGTCGTCGAGCTCCGGGCGGAGGAGCGAGTGGTCGATCGTCTTCGCGATCTGCCGCTCCGTCAGGTTCTGGACCGTGAGCCGCCGTGTCCTGCTCATTTGACGTACGGCCGGAGGACGTCGCGGGCCAGGAGAAACCCGCGCTTCACGAGGTCGTCGGTCTTCTCGAAGTCGCGGTCCTCGTGCTCGATGATCACGTCGCCGTCGTAGCCGACCCGCCACAGGGCCCCGAACAGGTCCGACCAGTCGACGTCGCCGAGCCCAGGCAGGCGCGGCACCTGCCAGCCCATCCCCATGGAGAACACGCCCCGCTCGTAGAGGCCCTCGCGATCGATCCACAGGTCCTTCGCCTGGACGTGCAGGATGTGCGGCCCGAACTCGCGGATGAACCGCGGGATGTCGATCATCTGGAGGACCAGGTGCGACGGATCGAAGTTCAGCCCGATCGTCCCGCCCCACTGCTCGAGGATCCGTCGCCAGATCCGCGGCGTCGTCGCGAGGTTGTGCCCGCCGGGCCACTCGTCGTCGCTGAACAGCATCGGGCAGTTCTCGATCGTGATCTTCCGGCCGTGGTCGTTCGCGAACGACACGATGTCCGGCCAGATCCGGAGGGCGTCCTCCCAGTTCTGGTCCTGGGTCTTTGCCGCGTCCGCGCCCATGAACGTGTTCACGAGCTGGACGTCCATGATCTCCGCGGCGGTGATCACGTGCATCAGGTGGCCGATGACCATCTCGCGATGGGCGGGATCGGGGTGGAGCGGGTTCGGGTAGTAGCCGAGGCCCGAGATGACCAGCCCGCGGCCGCTCATCCGGCCGACGATCTCGTCCGCGCCGTCCTTCGTGAGACCTGCAACGTCGATGTGGGATGTGCCGGCGTAACGCCGGGCGTCACCGCCGGCCGCTGGCCAGCAGGCGATCTCGATCGACTCGAAGCCATTGGCTGCCGTCCAGTCGGCGACGTCGTCGAGCGAGGTGTCCGGGAACGGCGCCGTCAGCAGGCCGAGCCTCATCGCGATCCCTCCGTGGCGGTGGTCAGGGCGTCGCCGCGTGCGCCGGCCGGTGAGGAGGGACCGGCCGGCGTCGCGGGCGAGCTGGTGCGATCGACGTCCACCCAGCGGCCTTCGTGGGCGCTGAGCGCGATCGCGTCGTTGACGAGCATCTCGTCGTGGCCGGCCGCGAATGTCGCGTACGGCGGGTGGGCGTTCGGGTGACCCACCAGGACATCGGCGTAGATGGCCCGGAAGAGCGCCCCGAACGTGTCGCCGAACCCCTCGACGTGGCCGCCCGGCATCACGGCGGCGGCGCGGCCGGCGGGACCCATGAGGGCCGGGTTCCGGAGGAGGATCTCGTTCGGGCGGTCCCGGTGACCGAGCCAGAGGTGATCCGGGGTCTCGCTGTCCCAGGCGGCGGCGCCCATCCGAGCCGTCGATCTCCCACTGGAGCGAGTTCTTGCGGCCGGCGCTGATCTGCGACACGGCGACGGACCCGCGGGCGCCGTTCGCGAACCGCAGGAGGATCGTCGCGACGTCCTCGGTGCCCATTGCCCGCTCGACCGTGTCGGCCGATCGATCGGTCGAAAAGGTCTCGACCGGTCCCGTCGGCTCGTGACGCGTCGTGACGAACGTCGCGAGGTCCGCCATGACCGCGACGACGGACTGGCCGGTGATGAAGGCCATCAGGTCCAGCCAGTGCGAGCCGATGTCGCCGACGGCGCGCAGGGCACCGCCCTTCTCGGGCTCGAGCCGCCAGTTCCAGTCCGTGTCATGGAGCAGCCAGTCCTGGAAGTAGTGGCCGGTGACCAACCGGACCTCACCGAGGTCGCCGGAGGCCACGCACTCGCGGACGTGCTGGTGGAGTGGGTAGAACCGGATGTTGAAGTTCACCGCGTTGATCAGGCCGCTTGCCTCGGCCTGGTGGACGAGACCGGCCGACTCGGCGGCGGTCATCGCGAGGGGCTTCTCGCAGACCACGTGCTTGCCCGCCGCGAGGACTGCGGACGCCTGGGGCACGTGGAGGTGGTTCGGCGACGTGACGTGGACGACGTCGACGGTCGGGTCGGCGAGGATCTCGTCGAGGGACCCGTAGGCGTGGTTGACGCTGAGGGCGGCCGCCCGGGCAGTACCGCGCTCGGGTGTGCTGCCCAGGACGCCGCGGACGTCGACACCGATCCGCCGAAGCTCCTCGACGTGGACGGTCCCGATGAACCCGGTGCCGATGACGGCGGCGCCGATGTCGGCGAACCTGCTCATCCAGCTCCTGAAAGGGCCGATCGGGCGATCGACCGGATGTCTAGACGATCTAGAGCGCTGGCGATGCCATCTCGGCACAGCGGGCCACGGTCGATCCGAGATCGGGTGGGCCGTCGGTTGCAAGCAGGCCAAGACGGTTTGACTGCTGTACATCCTACTTTGTCCCGTCAAGTGCAAAAGTGGCGTTCCTTCAGACGGTCCGACGCTATGATCCCGCCATGGTCGGCCCGCTGCCCGATGAGGCGCTCGACGCGCTGGTGCTCGTCCTCGACGAGATCCGACTGGGCCGATCGCGCTCCCGCTCGGAGCTGGTCGAGCGGACCGGCCTCGGGCGGGCGATCGTCGCGCAGCGGGTGAGCGAGCTGATCGAGCGCGGGCTGGTCGTCGAGGGCGATCCGGGCCCGTCAACGGGTGGCCGTCCGGCGCGTCAGCTGTCGTTCCAGGCCGGCGCCGGTCACGTCCTGGTCGCCGATCTCGGCGCGACGAGCATCGACGTCGCGATCACCACGCTCGACGGCCGGATCCTGGGCCATCACGACGAGCCGGCCGACATCGCGTCCGGACCGGAGGTCGGCCTCGGCCGGGTCGAGGTCCTGTTCGACCAGCTGCTCGCGACGACCCATGCGGTCCCGGGCCGGTTGTGGGGGATCGGGATTGCCGTGCCGGGGCCGGTGGAGTTCGCGACCGGCCGCCCGATCTCCCCGCCGATCATGCCGGGCTGGGACCGCTACCCGATCCGGGAGCGGTTCGCCGCCCGTCACCGCGCACCGGTCTGGGTCGACAACGACGTCAACGTCCTTGCCCTCGGCGAATGGCGGTCCGGCGTGGCGGCCGGTCACGACGACGTCGTCGTCGTGAAGATCGGGACGGGCATCGGCGCCGGCATCATCGCCGACGGCCGGCTCCATCGCGGGGCCCAGGGGAGTGCCGGGGACGTCGGTCACATCCAGGTCGTCGAGGACCCATCGGTCGTGTGCCGCTGCGGCAACATCGGCTGCCTCGAGGCGCGCGCCGGCGGGGCGGCTCTGGGCCAGCTCGGCGAGGCGGCGGCGCGCGACGGTCGGAGCCCGCGGCTGCGGACGGCTCTCGACCAGCGCGGCCGGGTCACCGCGGAGGACGTCGCGCGGGCGGCGTCTTCGGGCGACCCGGTCGCGGTCGCGATGCTCCAGGAAGCGGGTCACCTGATCGGCTCGATGCTCGCGAGCGTCGTCAACTTCTTCAACCCGTCCCTGATCGTCATCGGCGGCGGGGTCGCCAACAGCCCCGACCAGCTGCTCGCCTCGATCCGCGAGGCCGTCTACCGTCGCTCGCTGCCGCTCGCGACCCGCGACCTCCTCATCCAGCGGTCGTCGCTGGGCGGGCTGGCCGGGGTGATGGGCGCCTCGTCGATGGTCGTCGACGAGGTCTTCTCCCGCGACGCGATCGGTCAATGGCTCGCGGCGGGTGACCCTACGGAGCTTGCGCCGGCCTGACGCCGCGTGAGCGCTCCCCACCAGGGCGACCGACCCGCCCATTTCTGTCATCCGACCTCCACTCGGTCCTTCGTCAGCGGATGACGAGCCGGCGGCGATCGGCCACGCACGATTCAGCGCCAGGTTTCCGTCATACGATCGGTCCCGCGGTCAATTGACAGAAAAGGCCTGACGAACGCCCGCCCGGTGGTCGTTTGACAGATTCGGCGGGGGCGGGCCGCGTCGGGCGGCCGGGGGGCCGCCGCGGCCGGGATGCTGCGCGAGCGGGCTGCCGCGGGCGGCCACGTCGGGCGGCCGGGATACCGCGCGAGCCGGCCGCCGCGAGCGATCGAGCTGCCCGGGCCGGCCGGCACGCTGCCCGGGCGGCCGGCACGGCGCCCAGGGCGCGACGGCTTAGGACGCTGGCACGGTGCTCCGAGTCGGGGGCGCCGTGCTCTCCCGGACGACCAGCTCCGTCGCAAGCTCCACCCGTGTCTGGGCCGGCCGATCGCCCGCCGCCATCGCGACCACCGTCTCGGCCGCAGCGGCGGCCATGTCCATCAGCGGCTGCCGGACTGTCGTCAGCGGCGGCCCGACCCACTGCGCCACGGGCAGGTCATCGAAGCCGACGACGCTCAGGTCCTCGGGGATGTGGAGGCGCGCCTCGCGCGCCGCCTGGTACACCCCGAGCGCCTGGAGGTCGTTGCCGGCGAAGATCGCCGTCGGGCGGTCCTTGAGGCGCAGGAGCGCGCGGCCCTTCTCGACCCCCTCCTCGACATGGAACCGGCCATAGCTGATGAGATCCGGGTCGATCGCCACGCCGGCTTCGTCCATCGCCGCCCGGTAGCCGTCGATGCGCGCGCGGCTGCAGAGGATCCAGTCGGGCCCGCCGATCACGCCGATCCGCCGGTGGCCGAGCCCCAGGAGATGGCGCGTCGCGGTCAGTCCGCCATTCCAGTTCGTCGCGCCGACGGACGGCGTGTCGTGGAGCGGCTCGCCGGTGGGGTCGACGACCACGTACGGGATACCGCGGGTCGAGAGCTGGGCGCGCATCGCATCACTCAGGTCCGAGAACACGGCGATCACCCCGGTGGGCCGGCGGGCCAGGACGCCCTCGATCCAACCGCGTCCCGGTGTCCGTCGGCCCTGCATCTCGCTCAGGACGACGGCGAGGTGATGCTGTCCTGCGACACGTTCGACACCGCGGACGATCTCGAGCGCCCACTCGGACTCGAGCTCGTGGAAGATCACCTCGAGGAGCGGCGCGCGCGGCCGCGAGCCGGCCGATCGCCGGTAGCCGCGCTCGTGGATCGCAGCCTCGACGCGGCGCCGAGTCTCGGCGGCCACGTCGGACCTTCCGTTGATCACCTTCGAGACGGTCGGAACGGACACACCCGCGTCCCGGGCGATGTCGGCGATGGTCGTCGGTTGGGCAGATCGGCGTGGTGCCGACCGGACGGCCGTGCTCATGGTGGGCAGTGTAGCGGTCTGCAGGCGCGAGCGAAAGTTTCGAACCCCACGGCGTAGACTCGGGCCCCACACGAAAGTCAGGAACTGCTCTCGGCAACTTCCGGGATTGACAGTTGCCGAACGGCGCCACTAGAGTGATCCAGCCGAAACTATCGCCAGTGATATCGCAACTTTCGAGGAGGAGTGCGGGATCGCATGGCATGGGAGATGAAGTTTCGGCAAGCATCCACAGATTGGCTGATCGTCGAGCCCGTCTCGCCAGTACTCCTCCCTGGCGGGACGGGATTCGACGCCCGGGAGGGCACCGTCATCGCCGACTGGGCCACTCGTCCGCCGTGCCGTTGTCAACTGAGGAGGCTGAGCCAATGAGATCCCGCTATCGGATTGCGGTGTTGCTCGCGACAACCGCGATCGTCTTCGGAGCCTGTTCGAGCTCCGCGACTCCATCGCCCTCCGCCGCCGCGTCCAGCGGGCCCGGCGCGTCGACCGCGACACAGCCGTCGGCCGCAGCGCAGGCCGTGACGATCAACTGGTGGCACATCACCACCGACAAGGTGGGCAAGCCTCTCTTCCAGTCATACGCCGACGCCTACATGAAGGATCACCCGAACGTCACGATCAAGATCACGGTCCTGGAGAACGAGCCCTACAAGGCCAAGCTCACGGCGACGGCACCGGCCGACTATCCGGACCTGTTCCAGTCGTGGGGGGGCGGCGGGATGGCCGCCCAGGCTCAGGCGGGCCTCCTGAAGGACATCACGAGCGACGTCGCATCGATCAAGGACACGTTCAACCCCGGCGCTCTCGGCATCTATGCGATCGACGGCAAGCAGTACGGCCTGCCGTGGGACATGGGCATGATGGGCGTCTGGTACAACAAGGATCTCTTCTCGAAGGCCGGGATCTCCGCCCCGCCGACCACGTGGGACGACTTCCTTGCCGACGTCCAGAAGCTCAAGCAGTCCGGCGTCGCGCCGTTGGCGATCGCCGGCAAGGACAAATGGCCGTCCATGCACCTGTGGACGTACCTCGTCCTGCGGATCGGGGGCGGTGACGCCCTCAAGCAGATGATCCAGTCCGGCAACTACAACACCGACGCCTGCACGAAGGCCGGCGACCAGGTCCTTGCCTTGAACAAGCTCGACCCGTACCAGGCCGGGTACGCGAGCGCGACCTACCCCAACGAGGCCGCGGCAGTCGGCAACGGCAAGGCCGCCATGGAGGTGATGGGTCAGTGGGCGCCGGCGGTCCAGAATGACAACAGCGCCGACAAGAAGGGTCTCGGGGACAAGCTCGGCTGGTTCCCGTTCCCGAGCGTGGCCGGCGGTGCCGGCGCCGCGACGGACGGCGTCGGTGGCGGCAACGGCATCGCGGTCAAGAAGGACGCGCCGCCGGAGGCGGTCGACTTCCTGAAGTTCTTCGTGAACACGGACAACGCGAACAAGCTCAACACGTCCGGCATCGGCATGTCGCCGGTCAACGGCACAGGCGGCTCGATCACGGACCCGAACCTCCAGGCCGTCCTGGCTGGTCGCGACCAGGCGAAGTTCATCCAGCTGTACCTCGACCAGGCCGTGCCGCCATCCGTCGGCGCCGTGGTGAACGATGCGACCGTCGCGCTGTTCCTCGGCAAGTCGGATCCGGCCACGGCCTGCAAGGCCCTGACGGACGCGGCTGCCAACCCGTAACCGTCGATCGACTGCACCACCGCGTCCCGCGAGTGGTTGACTCGTGACGTCACCCGAAGGGGCCGGCATCGCCGGCCCCTTCGCCTCCCCGGCCGGAGCAGAGGACGCTGAATGTCGGCACTGACGTCCCGCCCCGGGACCGGCGCGCGCCGGTCCCGGAAGTGGCTCACGATCGCGCTGTTCCTGCTGCCCGGCCTCGCGCTTTACCTCATCTTCGTCATCGGCCCGATCATCCAGGCCGCCCACTTCAGCCTGTTCCGGTGGAATGGGCTGACCCCGCTCACCGACTTCATCGGCCTGAAGAACTACCAGGCCGCGTTCGCGTCCAGCGTGTTCTGGCAGGCGCTCGGCAACAACGTCTTCGTCATCGTCCTGTCGCTGGCGCTCCAGATCCCGTTCTCGCTCGGTCTCGCCGTGCTCCTGAACCGGCGGTTCCCGGGCCGAGCCGTGTTCCGGCTCCTGTTCTTCGTCCCGTACGTGCTGTCGGAGGCGATCACCGGGATCGTCTTCCGGCTGCTGCTCCAGCCCGATTCCGTCATCCAGTCGATCGTGAAGAGCGTCGGGTTGGGCGCGTTCGCGACGGACTGGCTCGGCGACACCACGTTCGTGATGTTCACGCTCTTCCTGATCATCTCGTGGAAGTACTTCGGCTTCCACATGATCATCATGCTGGCCGGCCTCCAGGGCATCCCGAAGGAGCTCGAGGAGGCCGCGTACATCGACGGTGCCGACCGCCGTCAGGCGTTCCGCCACATCACGCTGCCGCTGCTTGGACCGACCATCCGCGTCTCGGTCTTCCTGTCGGTCATCGGCGCGCTCCAGCTGTTCGACATGGTCTGGGTGATGACCGGGGGCGGGCCGGTCAATGCCTCGATGACCATGGCCATCAACATGTTCAAGACCGGGTTCGTGAAGCAGCAGATGGGCTACGGCAGCGCGCTCGCGGTGATCCTCTTCCTGCTGGCCCTCGTGGTCGCGCTGCTCTACCAGCGGTTCGTCCTGCGCCGCGACATCGACGGCGCCATCACGTCCTTCAACGGCTGACCGATGGCGACGCAGGCCTCCACCGGCGTGACCACGGACGCGGCGAGCATCCCGATGAGCCGCCGGACACGCCCGACGGTTCCAGGGGTCATCGGATACGTCGTCCTGCTGGGCGTCACCGCGGCGATCGTCCTGCCGATCCTGTACGCGATCCTCGGCGGGTTCAAGACGAACGGCCAGCTGGCGGCCAACCCGGCCGCGGTCCTGCCCGATCCGTGGGTCTTCACGAACTACACCGACGTGCTGTTCGGCGAGAACGCCGCGACGTTCTGGGGACAGCTCTGGAACAGCGTGGTCGTCGCGGCGATCGTGGTCGGGCTGACCGTGTTCTGCGCGTCGCTCGCGGCGTTCGTCTTCGCCCGGATCCGGTTCCGCGGTCGCGAGGCGTTCTACACCCTGTTCGTGTTCGGGCTGCTGTTCCCGTCGGCCGTCGCGATCCTGCCGCTGTACATCCTGGTCCGCGACCTCGGGCTGTCCGGCAACCCGCTCGGGGTGGCGCTGCCCCAGGCGGCGTTCCAGCTGCCCCTCTCGATCGTCATCCTGCGACCGTTCTTCCGGAGCATCCCGGCCGAGCTCGAGGATGCCGCCCGGATCGACGGCTGTGGGTCCTTCGGGTTCTTCTGGCGGGTCCTCCTGCCGCTGTCCCGACCGGCCCTGGCCACCGTGAGCGTGCTCGCCCTCGTCGCAACCTGGAACGCCTTCATCCTGCCGCTCGTCCTGCTCGGGGACGCGAGCCAGTGGACGCTGCCCCTGGGGGTGATGAACTTCTCGACCGAGTACGCATCGGACGAGGCCCGCACGCTCGCCTACGTCGTGATCTCGATCATCCCGGCGCTGATCTTCTATGTCTTCGCCGAGCGTCACATCGTCGGTGGGCTCACGGCCGGATCGGTGAAGGGCTGATGACGACCGTCGAGGCGCGGTATCGCGACGCCAGCCTGCCGATCGAGGCGCGCACGGCCGACCTGTTGGCGCGGATGACCCTCGACGAGAAGCTCGCCCAGCTCGGATCGCTCTGGTCGTTCGAGATGTTCTCGAGCGAGACGGATCTGGACCTGGATCGCGTCCGCGACCGCCTGACGAACGGGATCGGGCAGGTCAGTCGGGTGGCCGGTGCCACGAACCTCGATGCGGCCGGCGCGGCCGAGGCCGGCAATGCCATCCAGCGGTTCCTCGTCGAGGAGACCCGCCTCGGGATCCCGGCCATCCTCCACGAGGAGACGCTCCACGGGCTCCTCGCTCGCGAGGCGACGTCCTTCCAGCAGTCGATCGGCGCCGCCGCGGCGTTCGACCCGGACCTGGTCGAGGCGATCGCGACGACGATCCGCCGGCGGATGCTGGCCATCGGGGCGCGGGTGGCGCTGGCGCCGGTGCTCGACATCACGCGCGACCCACGCTGGGGCCGGATCGAGGAAACGTACGGCGAGGACCCGTACCTCGCCACCGCCCTCGGCTGCGCGTATGTCCGGGGCATCCAGGGCGACGACCTCCGGGTGGGCGTCGCGGCAACGGCGAAGCACCTGGTCGGACACGGTCTCGCGGAGGGCGGCCTGAACCAGGCCCCCGTTCATGTCGGCCCTCGCGAGCTCCGTGACGAACAGCTGCTTCCGTTCGAGGCCGCCATCCGGGCGACCGGTCTCGCCAGCGTCATGCCGGCGTATTGCGACGTCGACGGCGTGCCGTGCCATGTCTCGCACGAGCTGCTGACGACGATCCTCCGTGGCGAATGGGGGTTCGACGGCGTGGTCGCCTCGGACTACACGGCCGTCCAGATGCTCGTCGGCGAGCACCGCCTCACGGGCGACCTCGGCACGGCCGCGGCGATGGCCCTCCGGGCGGGCATGGACAACGAGCTGCCGACGACCGCGGGCTTCGGCGGTCCGCTCCGGGCGGCGATCGCCGACGGTCGCCTGGACATCGGTGTCGTCGACGTCGCCGTCGAGCGGACGCTCCGGCTGAAGTTCCGGCTCGGTCTGTTCGAGCGACCGTACGTGGATGCACCCGAGGCCGACGCGCTCGCGGCGCTGCTCGTCGAGGAGCAGGGCCTCGCCCTCGACCTCGCCCGACGCTCGATCGTCCTCGTCGAGAACGACGGCATCCTCCCGCTCGCGCGTGACGTCGGTCGGATCGCGGTGATCGGGCCGATCGCCGACAGCGCTCGCGACCTGCTCGGCGATTACGCGCACCTGCCCCACATCGAGACCCTCGCCGAGCTCCGCCACCACGCCAACCCGTTCGGCTTCCCCTCGAGCGAGGTCATCAACCCGGTCGACGAGCTGTCCGGCCACCGGACCATCCTCGCCGGGATCCGCGAGCGATTCGGCGCCGACCGGGTCGACCATGCGGTCGGGTCCGGCCTCGTCGACGGGACGGATGCCCAGATCGCGGAGGCCGCCGTGACCGCACGTGGCGCCGACGTGGCGATCGTCGTCGTCGGCGAGCGGTCCGGGCTGACGATGGATGCCACCACCGGCGAGTCGCGGGACCGCCGCGACCTGGGCCTGCTCGGGCGGCAGCAGGAGCTCCTCGATGCAGTCGTCGCGACCGGCACGCCAACGGTGCTGGTGATCGTCAGCGGTCGCCCGCTCGCCCTCGAGCGAGCCGCCGGGGAGTGCGCCGCAGTGGTCCTCGCCTGGGTCCCTGGCGAGGCCGGGCCGACGGCGATCGCCGACGTCCTTGCGGGCGACGTCGACCCGGGTGGCCGGCTGCCGATCACGATGCCCCGCCACGTGGGCCAGATCCCGCAGACGTACCGCCACCACCCCACGGGCGGCAGGTCGAACTGGAAGATCGACTACGTCGACGGCTCGGTGGCGCCCCTCTGGCCCTTCGGCCATGGACGGTCGTACACGTCGTTCACGATCGATCATCTCCGGGTCGACCGGACGCTCCTCGAGACGGCCGGCGACACGGCGGCGATCTCCGTCGACGTCACGAACACCGGCGCGCGGGCCGGCGAGGAGGTCGTCCAGCTCTACATCCGGGACGAGGAGGCCTCGGTCGCGCGGCCGGTCATCGAGCTGCGGGGCTTCCAGCGCCTCCACCTCGCCGCCGGCGAGTGCCGGACGGTGACGTTCCAGGTGTCGACCGAGCAGCTCGCATACACCGATGTCGAATACCGCCGCGTCGTCGAGCCGGGGACGGTGCGCGTGTTCGTCGGGCGGTCCTCGGACGACCTGCCGCTGAGCGCCGACCTGGCGCTGGTGGGGCCCGTCGTCGAGCTCGTGGAACGGCATCATTACCTGACCGGCACCGCCGTCGAGTGAGCGGGGCGTCCGGCCCCGCCAACCACCACGAGGGCGTCGACGATGACCGCCTTTGATCTGCCCCTCGCTGAGCTGCGAACCTACCGCCCCGAGCGCGCGGAGCCGCCCGACTTCGACGCGTTCTGGCGGGACACGCTGACCACGTCCCGCGACGCCGCGCCGGCGCCCGCGTTCGTCCGTCTCGCCACGCCGCTGCGCGCGGTGACGGTCGACGACGTGACGTTCGGCGGCTTCGCCGGCCAGCCGATCAAGGCCTGGCTCCTGGCCCCGGCCGGCGCCGCCGGCCCGCTGCCGACCGTCGTCGAGTACATCGGCTACGGCGGCGGGCGGTCGCTGCCGTTCCAGTGGCTCCGCTGGGCGACGGCCGGATACGCGCATCTCGTGATGGACACCCGCGGCCAGGGCAGCGCGTGGAGCCCGGGCGACACGCCCGACGTCGAGGCTGGCGAGCCGTCCGGCGGCGGCAGCTACCCGGGGTTCGTGACCCGGGGCATCGACCGGCCCGCGACCTGGTACTACCGACGGCTCGTGGCCGATGCGGTCCTCGCCCTCGATGCCGCGGGCGCCCATCCGCTGGTCGACCCGACTCGCCTCGTCGTCACCGGCCAGAGCCAGGGCGGCGGGCTCGCGCTCGCGGTCGCGGGTCTGTCGCCCGACGTCCGAGCCGCGGCGATCGACGTGCCGTTCCTGTGTCACTGGCGGCGCGCCATCGAGGTGACCGACGGCTTCCCGTACCAGGAGCTGACGCGCTATCTCTCGATCCACCGCCTCCGCGAGGCCGACGTGTTCCGGACGCTGTCCTACGTCGACGGGCTGAACTTCGCCGCCCGGGCCAACGCACCGGCGCTCTTCTCGGCCGGCCTGATGGACGAGATCTGCCCGCCGTCGACGGTGTTCGCGGCGTACAACCACTACGCGGGTCCGAAGGACATCCGGGTCTGGTCGTTCAACGGCCACGAGGCCGGCGAGCTGGTCCAGCAGGCGGAGCGCTACGCGTTCTTCGAGGGGCTCGGGCTCGCGCCCTGACGGAACGAGGCGTCGCCGCGGAGCCAAGCGAGGTCCGGCTCCCAGCCGTCCAGGATCGCGTCGTGGCCGGTCGCCCGGGCGGCGGCCTCCAGCCGGCGGAACGCCGAGCGGAGATTCACCGGGGCCGGCCCGGTCAGGATCCACTCGACGTCCCCGAGGAGCGCGCGGAGCTCCGGCCGGCCGAGCGGTTCCGCCTCGAGCTCGAACCGCAGCCACTTGTTGAACGGCCGGACGCGGCCCTCCAGGGCGAACGCCGTGGTCAGGATCGGCCCGATCGATTCGACCGCGTCGAGCCGGCCCTCGAGATCGCGTCCGCCCTCGAGGTTCCGAAGTGCCCGGTAGAGCGCGTTGATGGCGCCGTCGAGCGAGTCGTCAGCAAGGGCGAATGCCTCCCCGGCGTCGAGGCGACGCTTCCGGTCGACGAGCCGCCCGATCTCGCCGTCGAGGCGATCGACGTCGACGCGGGCCCGCAGGAATGCCGGCCGGTTCCAGGAGGTCGCGCTGCCCGGCAGCCCATGCGACCGGAACCCGTCGAGCGTCACCGCCCAGATCTCGACCGGCGAGCCGTGCGACGTCTGCCAGCGCGCCCAATCGGCGTCCGGTCCGTCGACGATCACGAACGCGTCGACGTCGGACTCGCTGGTGACGAAGGCACTCGCCGCCCGCGACCCGAACGCGACGACGCCGACGACGGTCGGATCCGCGGCCGCGCGGTCGAGGACGGCGCGGTAGGCACCCTCGGGATCCGGGCTGGATGCGTCGGCCACGGGTGCCATGATGGGGGTCAGTCGCCGGCGACGATCCGATCCTCGTAGTCGCCCGACGCGGGGTCCTTCAGGATCAGCTTCGTCCGGCCGTCCGGCAGGACCTCGCGCTTGATCACGGTCCGGCCGTCGAACGTCTCGGCCGTCTTCGCGATCCGCGGGGTCGTGCCGCCGCGCCACTCGAACAGCTCGACCGGCTCCCAGGCCCGAGCGTTCGCCGAACGGTAGGCCGCGTCCATGACCGCGTTCACGACATAGCCGTCGTAGAAGGTCTCGCGCGGCGCCCGCCCCGCCTCGAGCGACTCGAACATGTCGCTGAACATGTCGGTGTAGCCCAGCTCCGAGACCTCGTCGCCGACGGGGAAGAGCCAGCCGGCGGACGTCTCGGCCTTCTCGGCGACGTAACCGCTCCCGCCGCCGGCGGTGAACATCTCGAACCCGGTCCGGAGGAAGTGGTTCAGCCAGATCGTCCCGTGAGTGCCCGCGACCTCGTCGCGCAGGTCCATCCCGCCCCGGAACGTCCAGCTGACCTCGAACTGGCCGATCGCCCCGGACTCGAACCGGATCAGCGCGATCGCGTTGTCCTCGTCGTCGATCGGGTGGACCAGCGTGTCGGTCGTGCACAGGACCTCGACCGGCCGGTTCCCCTTGCCGACGAAGTTCCGGATGATCTCGATGCAGTGGCAGCCGAGGTCGATGATCGCGCCGCCGCCGGTCAGCCGGCCGTCCCAGAACCAGGCGCTGTGGGGACCCGGGTGCGTCTCGCGAGAGCGGACCCACGTCACGTCGCCGATCGCGCCGGCCTCGACGGACTTCACGGCCTTGAGGGTCTTCGGCGTGTAGCACAGGTCCTCGAGATAGCCGCCGAACACGCCCGCCCGCTCGACCGTCTCGAGCATCCGCCGGGCCTCGTCCGCGTTCCGCCCGAGCGGCTTCGTGCAGAGGACCGGCTTGCCCGCCGCCGCCGCGAGCCCGACCGCCTCCTCGTGGAGGTAGTTCGGCAGGCCGACGACGACCACGTCGCTGTCGACGTGCTCGATGGCGGCGCGGAGGTCGGTCGTGTGCTCCGGGATCGACCAGCGCTCGCTGAAGGCGGCCCCACGCTCCTCGGACCTCGAGAACACGATCCGGACATGGTCGCGACCGCGCTGCCCGTGGAGGGTCGCGGTGTAGAAGTCGCCGATCAGCCCGGTGCCGAGCATCGTGACGTGGTGGGCCTTCATCGCGTGGCTGCCTCCTGTGGGGTGATGGTCGGTCGGGACGCGGCGCGGCCGCGGACGAGATCGCGACCGCGGACGAGCGCATCGAGCTTCGCGACGGCCAGGTGGCGGGCCGTCTGGCTGAAGCCGCAGTCGGGAACCAGCGTCAGGTGCTCCGGTGGGATGCCGGTCGCGAGGATCGCCTCGACCCGGGCCGCGACCTCCGCGGCAGTCTCCACGTGCGAATTCTTCACGTCGATCACGCCCGCTGCGACGTCCCGGCCCGCGTCTGCGATCTCGCGGAGGATCCCGATCTCGCTCAGCTCGCGGTTCGCGAACTCGAGGACCAGCTCGTCGACGTCGAAGCCGAGCATCGCCGCCAGGATCGGGCGGTAGGAGCGTGGCGCGAGCGGCCGGCCAAGGAAGTTCCCGAAACAGAGGTGGGCGCCGAGGCGGACGCGGCCGCGGACGGGCTCGATCGCGGCGTTGAACAGGGCGGCGAAATCGGCCGGCGCGTCGGGGTGGATCGCGGGCGACGGCTCGTCGATCTGGATGATCGTGGCACCGGCATCGAGGAGCCCGCGGAGCTCCGCCTGGAGGATCGGGACGAATGCCTCGGCCGCGTCGACCCGGCTCCCGTAGACCTCGCCGGGACCCGTGACCAGCCGGCCGGACAGGGTGTACGGGCCTGGCAGCGTCATCTTCAGGAGACGGTCCGTCCGCTCCCGAGCGGCCGTGTACTCCTCCACCACGCCGAGCCCGTTCGGCGCCGCGATCCGCTCCTCCACGGCGAACCGGTGGAGCCCGTCGTGTGCCCCGGCACCGAGGCGGCGATCCGGCGGCAGCGCCCGGACGCCCGTCAGGTGGCGGTAGAACTCCGCGGTGAAGAACCCGGCGCGGCGCATCTCGCCGTCACTGATCACGTCGATGCCGGCCCGCTCCTGGTCGTGGATCGCGGCGTCGACGCCGTCGTCGAGCAGCTCCGCGAGGTCCGCCGGTCCGTAGTCGCCGCGCTCCGCGGCGGCGATCCCCGCGGCGAACCAGCCCGGATGCGCGTGCGATCCGACGACACTGGTCAGGAGCGGCTCGTGGCTCATTGCGGGACCTCCGCGAACGCGTATGCGCGAGCTGGATTGTCGACGAACAGGCGGTGGCGGAGGCCCGCGTCCAGGCCGTGGCCGTCCATCACGGCGACGAACTCACCGAGCAGCCAGGCGAGACCCGGCGATCCGCCGAACGCACGGTAGTAGCCCTGCCTGGCGGCGTCCATGCCGAGCATGATCTGACCCAGGCGGTCGTCCTCGGCCGCCCACTCGAGCAGCTGGAGGGTGCCGTTCGGCCGGTCCCCCCAGCGGAACGCCTGGTCGTAGACGACGAATGCCCCGGTCGCGGCGATGTCCCGGTGGTAGCCGCGGTCGACGACCTTGTCGACGTGGCTGAGCGAGATCCGCGTCGCGTCCATGCCGGCCTCGGCCAGGACCCGGATCTGCTCGAGCGCGCCGGTGCCGCCCTCGCAGTGGGTATGGACGGGGACGCCGGTCCGGTGGTGGGCATGCGCGGCCGCGCGGAAGATCGGCAGGTCGCGCGCCGATGGACCGCCCTCGCTCCCACCGACCTTGACCACCCCGGCGCGATGGTCGGTTCGATGGACGATGGGGCCGCTGTAGTCACGCTCGTCGATCCCCTCCTCGACGTCCGCGGCGAACAGGTCCGTCAACTCGTGCTCCGACGCCCGGAGGCTCCAGTGCGACGGGCCGTAGAACTTCTCATGGTGGAGACCCGTTGCGGCGATCAGCTGGACGCCGCTGCGTCGCGACAGCTCGGCGAGCTTCGCCGGGTTCCGGCCGCAGTCGGCGGGCATCGCATCGATCGCCGTGCGGAGCCCTGCGGTGTGCGCCTCCGCCAGCTCCGACGCGAGAAGGTCGACGTCCGCCAGGAGGAAGTCCGGCGACATCTCGACCGGGCGCCCGCCGTCGATGACGAGGTGCTCGTGGGCGTAGGTCACGCCCATCGCCGAGGCGTCGATGTCGCCGAGGATCGTCCGGACCAGGCTCATACGGCGGGCGCCGTCGTCGGGTCGAGGATTGCGCCGTCGTCCGCGAGGCGATCGCGCAGCGTCGCGAACGGGACGGCCCGGATCGCGCCGTCGCCACGGCCAACCGTCGTCGCGAGCGCCGCAGACGTCCCGGCCGCCTGGCCCATCGCCATGCACTGGGCCATCGACCGGACCGACGCGTGGGCATCGTGCGTCGCGGAGAAGCAGCGGCCGGCGACAAGCACGTTGATCGCGTCGCGGACGACGAGCGTCCGGTACGGGATCCCGACCGCGCCGCCCTCGGGGAGATAGGTCCAGCGCGTGTCCGGCCCGGCCCGGTGGTCCTCGATCGGCGCGCCGCACAGCCCGATCTGGTCGTCGAACTGGCGGGCGGCGAGGACGTCGTCGCGGGTCAGGCGGGAATCGCCGTGGACGCGCCGGGTCTCCCGGATCCCGATCTGCGTGCCGAGCCCGACGAGCGACGCGGCCTCGTATCCCGGCACCCGGTCGACGAGGAACCGCGCGTACTCGAGCGCCTGGCGACGCCCGGCGATCTCGGCGGTCGTCCGGAAGACCGGATCGGTCGTGTCGACGAGGCGGCCGTCGGCCGTTCGCTCGATCGGCTCCAGCCGGGTCATGATCGTCGCCGTGACGCCGTCGATCGGCGTGACGTGATCCGAGCCCTCGCGGCGCGGCAGCCCGTAACCGTCCATCGCGGCGTCGGCCATCAGGTGATGGAGATCGTCTGTCGTGATGCCGGCGCGCCGCGTCCGGTCGACGCCCGCCATCCGGAACGTCGTCGTCAGCGTCTGGGCAGGATCGAGCTCGCCCGCCGTCTCGTAGCCGAAGGCTGCGAACGCGCACAGGTCTGCATCGCCGCTCGCGTCGACGAATGCGCGCGCGGTCACCCGTCGGAGGCCGGCCTTCGTCGCCACGAGGAGCGAACCGACCCGTCCCGCCGCGTCGACCTCGACGTCCTGGACGAAGGCCTGCAGGAGGATCGACGCGCCGGCCGCCGTCACGAGGTCTTCCCAGACGACTTTCAGGTGCTCGGCGAGATAGGTCACGCCGGTCCCGGCGCCGTACGTGTTCGCTCGCTCGACGACGGGCCCGAGACGGCGGAGACCAGCGACGACGTCGTCGGCGATCCCGCCCACGACCTTCCGCGGTTCGCGACCCGGGGTCCAGAAGCCGTAGAACGTGTCGAGGACGGCGGTGCTCGTGCCGCCGAGGAACGGCAGCGCCTCGACGAGGACGACCGAGGCGCCGGTCCGGGCCGCGGCGATCGCTGCCGTCGAGCCCGCGGAGCCCGATCCGACCACGCAGACGTCCGCGTCGGCGATCGTCGGAACGGCCGCGGCCCAGTCGGGTGTCACGGCACGGCCTCCGGCGAGACCGAGGCGACCGACCAGCCGCCGTCGACCTTCAACAGCTGGCCGGTGACCGCGCGGGACTCGTCCGACAGGAAGAACACCGCGGCCTTCGCCACCTCGTCGGGATCCATCATCTCGCCGGCCAACGGCTGCTTCCGGGCCGCGTAGGCGCGGATGACCGGATCTCCGGCGGCGCGGCCGGCCATCGGGGTCGCGGTGAGGCCGGGTGCGACGATGTTGACCCGGATCCGATCCGGCAGATAGGCCGCCGCCATCGTCGTCATCAGGGCGGTGAGCGCACCCTTGGCGGCCGCATAGGCATGGGTCGCGAAGTACTCGGGCGACGGGTCGCTCGCGGTCACGCTGCCCATCAGCAGGATCGAGCCGCGCGTCCCCGATCCGTTCGGCTCCTGGTCGCGCATCCGCGCGACGACGGCCCGGCACACGAGCGCCTGGGTCGTGAGGTTGAGCTCCAGGGTCCGGTCCCAGGCATCGCGCGACACCATGTCGATCGGCCCGTCACCGAACCGCCGGCCGCTGCCGCCGACGACGGAGAACAGGCCGTCGATCCGGCCGTGCTGCTCGATGCAGGTGGCAACCGCGGCCTCGACGGCAGCCTCGTCCGCCAGGTCCGCGGTCGCCCAGCCGATGGCGCCCCCGGCGGCCTCGATCTCGGCGCCGAGCGCCTCGAGGTGCATCCGTGTCCGGGACACCATGAAGACGCGCGCTCCTTCGGCCGCGAACCGCCGGGCGGCTGCTGCGGCGATGCCCGTCGAGCCGGTGACGATGCAGACCCGATCGACGAGCCGGTTCATCGCCGGGACCGCCTCGCCGGGCGGACCGGCGCCGCTTCGTCGGACCGGAGCAGCGCCGACGCGGCACGTGCGTCGGTGACCAGGATCCGGACGACACCGGTCGCGAGTGCCCCGTGGATCGCGGCGGCCTTCTCCGCGCCTGCCGCGACGGCGACGACGTGGCGGACGCGGCGGAGCTGGTCGACACCGATTGCGACGGCTCGATCGGCGATCGCGGGTGCGACGAACGAACCGTTCCGATCGAATGGATGGACGAGCAGGTCGCCGACCGCGCCGGCGGCCGCGAGCCCGGCGACCTCGGCCGACGTGAGCGCACCGGATCGCAGGAGGGACGAGCTGGCGGCTCCCCGGCCGGCGCCGAACGCGCCGATGCCCAGGAGGGCGACCGACAGCCGGCCGAACCGGGCGCTGGTCGCGGCGATCTCGGGTTGCCGCAGCAGGGCGTCGCGCAGGTCGGGCGACTCGACGAAGGCAGGCGCGTGGATCCGGTGCGCTCGACCGCCCAGCCGTTCGGCGAGGATCCGGGTCAGGTCACCGGGGTCCGCGGCCGGATCGATGGCCGACGAGCCGCCCGCGAGCTGGACGACATCGATCGTCGGGTCGTCGCGAGCGGGGAGCTCGCGCACGACCCGAGCCACGGTCGAGCCCCACGCGATCCCGACGGCCGCGCCCGTCCCGATCACCCCGTCGAGGACGCCGGCCGCAAGACGAGCCGCTGCGCCGGCACCGTCCTCCGCGGGTGACGCGACGACGCAGAGGTCCAGCCCGAACCGCTCCTCGATCGCGCGGGCCATCGCGCGTTCCTCGGCGGGAACATCGCGGAACTCGATCCGGACGACGCCATCGGCCAGCGCCCGCTCGAGCAGGCGTGCGACCCGGAACCGGGAGATCCCCAGCCGGGAGGCGATCTCGACCTTGGTGAGCTGGCGATCGAAGAAGAGACGGGCGATCTGGCCGGTCAGGGCGGCGTCCTCGTGGGCCTCCGGCGCCGCGGATGCGTTCACCGTCCGGCTCCGGGTCGCGGGGCCGCTGCGATGGCGGCGACGAGCTGGCGTCGGTCGGCTGCAGTGGCTCCGACGATCGCCGATCCGACGCCGACGGCCGTCGCCCCGGCCGCGAGGAACGCGAGCGCGTTCGAGGCGTCCACGCCACCGGTCACGATGGTCTCGATCTCGGGCAGCGGACCGCGGAGCTCCCGGACGTGGGCCGGCCCGAGGGAGGACGCCGGGAACAGCTTGACGAACGTGGCCCCGGCCCGCCACGCCGCGTCGGCCTCGGTCGGAGAGTAGGCGCCCGGCACATACGGGAGACCCGCACTGATCGCGCGGCCCAGGAGGTCCGGATCGAGGACCGGGCTGACGCCGAACGCCGCGCCCGCGCCGATGGCGGCGTCGAGCTGGTCGGTGGTCCGGACCGTTCCCGCCCCGACTCGGGCGCCGTCGTGGCCGCGCTCCAGGAGACGCTCCCGGACGGCGACGAGGTCGCCGGCCGCCGCTGCGGCATCGAACGTGATCTCGAAGATGCGCGCGCCCGCGGTCGCGAGCTCGTCGACCAGGGCGAGAAGCCGGTCCCGCGGCACGACCCGCCGCAGGACGACGACGAGACGGGTCGACCGGATCGCCGCCGCGACGTCGGAGGCCCGCAGGCTGGCGGCCTGGCCCGGTGCAGCAGCCGGTGCGGTCATCAGGGCAGGATAGGAGCCGCGCAGATGAGCGTCAAGAACTCAGATGAGCACACCACCTGGCGGAATTGACGTCGCAAGTGCCGGATTTCCATTGACGCGGTGCAAACCGCCGCGTATGATTCGTTGCATCCCAGACCGGCCTGCGCAGCGGATCGATTCCGCGCGATCAACCAGCCCGGACGCGGCCCCACGTCTCTTTCCTGAGGGAACCCCCCACCCATGCCCCAACTCGGTCCAGACCAGCGTTCGCGTAACCGCCGTCCGCGGCGGCGCGGCCAGATCCAGCGCGCTCCCGTCACGGAGTACGAGGAGCAGCAGGAGCTCGAGGCCGCCCGCGAGCGGAACGACCTGGACGTCTCCGACCTCCGCGAGATGAGCGTCACGGAGCTCCGGGCGGTCAGCCGCGACCTCCAGCTCGAGACCGGTACCCAGGAGCGCAAGGACGACCTCGTCGAGCGCATCCTCGAGCGCCAGACCGAGCGAGCGGGTCACGCCTACGCCACCGGCATCCTCGACGTCGTCGACGAGGGCTTCGGCTTCCTCCGTCGCCACGGACTCCTCCCGAGCCCGGACGACGTCTACGTCTCGTCGAGCCAGGTGCGCCGGTTCGGGCTCCGGATCGGCGATCGCGTCAGCGGCGCCGTCCGCTCGCCGCGCGAGGCGGAGAAGTACTGGGGGATGCTGCGGGTCGACGCGGTCAATGGCGTCGACATCGACACCGCCCGGCACCGGCCGGTCTTCAACGACCTGACCCCGGTCCACCCGGACGAGCTGATCAACCTCGAGAACGACCCGAAGAACCTCAGCCAGCGGCTCGTCAACATCGTCAACCCGATCGGCAAGGGCCAGCGCGCCCTGATCGTCAGCCCGCCGAAGGCCGGCAAGACGATGCTCCTGAAGAACATCGCCAACGGGATCAGCGAGAACTACCCGGACATCCTCCTGATGGTCGCCCTGATCGGCGAGCGGCCCGAGGAAGTCACGGACATGCGACGCTCCGTCAAGGGCGAGGTCATCAGCTCGACGTTCGACGAGCCGACCGAGAACCACACCCACGTCGCCGAGATGGCGCTCGAGATCGCCAAGCGGCAGGTGGAGACCGGCCGCGATGTCGTCATCCTCCTCGACTCCGTCACGCGGCTCGCACGTGCGTACAACCTGGCCCTTCCGCCGTCCGGTCGGACGTTGTCGGGCGGCATCGACCCGATCGCCCTCTATCCCCCGAAGCGGTTCTTCGGCGCCGCCCGGAACATCGAGGAGGGCGGCTCGCTGACGATCATCGCGACCTGCCTCATCGACACCGGGTCGCGAATGGACGACGTGATCTACGAGGAGTTCAAGGGGACCGGCAACTCCGAGCTGATCCTCGACCGGAAGCTCGCCGAGAAGCGGATCTACCCGTCCATCGACGTCCAGCGCTCGGGTACGCGCCGCGAGGAGCTTCTCCTCGAAGAGCCGGTTCTCAAGATGGTCTGGACGATGCGCCGGATGCTCTCGGCGGTCGGCACGAACGAGGGCATCGAGCTGCTGCTCAACCGCCTCTCGAAGACCGACAACAACGTCCAGTTCCTCGGCTCGCTGACGAAGTCGCTCGAGGCCTGACCGCCCGGCCGCGGCCGACCCTCGCTGAGCCGGCGCCACAGCCCGGCCGTTCCACGGGTTCCGGTCATCCGACCCCCACCCGGCCGCACGTCAACGGCCGACGGCTGCCTGCCCGCCACCCACGCACGGGTGGAGCGCCGATGTCTGCCAACCGATCCACCTGGCGTCCGGATCACAGGAACTCCGTGACGAACGCTCACCTCGTGGTCGTCTGCGAGAACCGGCGAGGCGGGGAGTGACCGAGCGTGCGTGGGCGCGAGAGCCCTTCGTTTGCGCCTTCGTTACCCGTCCGTTACAGTTCCTTTCGATGTCGCAAGCCCGCTTGCGTGTGGGCTCGGCCGCGTAGAGAGACCCCAGCTCGGCATCGCGACCAGGACGGTCCATCCCCCAGCGCCTCTCCCCAGCTGAGACCGTCCCTTCAGGAGAACGTATTGCTCAACGCATCCGTCGGCGTCCGGCGCGTCGTCTCGCGCCTACGACCGACTCAGGCTCGTCGTTCGGGGGCAGCCGTCACCTTCCAGCGACGCGGCATCTCGGCCGTGCACGCCCTCGGCACCCCTCGATCGATCGGACGTCCCCGCCTGGCGGGTGAGCGCATCGTCACCCTGACCGCGGTTGGCCTCATGGCCGCGGCCCTCGCCGTGAGCAACCTCGGCGCCACAACGCCCGGCGGATCGACCGGCAACACGTCCGGCAACGGTGACGAGCCGCGGATCGCCCTCGGGGGCGCCGTCTCGGGAGCCGACAGCGGGCAACAGGACGACGTCACCGATCCGGGCGACGGCACCACTACCGACCATGTGACGGGCCGCGGCGACGAGGTCGTCGGCAACGTCTCGATCGACGACGACCTGGCCACGCCGAGGGTCCTCTCGCCCGACGACCGCGCCACCATCGACGGTCCGTTCACGGTCGACGGCACGCTCGTGAAGCCCGCGGCGGTCGACACGACGGTCGCCGACGGCAAAGCCCTGATGCGGACGTACAAGGTCCGCTCCGGCGACACGCTGACCGGGATCGCGCGGCACTTCAAGGTCTCGATGATGACCCTCTGGTGGGCCAACCACCTGACGTCGAAGAACGACCTGCACGTCGGCCAGAACATCCTGATCCCGCCCGTGAGCGGCGTCGTCGTCAAGGTCACGGCGACCGATACGCTCGACACCCTGGCTGCCCGCTTCGATGTCGATCCCGCGGAGATCGTCACCGCCAACTCCCTTGGCGACCCGAACCTCGTGATCGGTCAGACGCTGACGATTCCCGGTGCGCTTGGCGCGGGTATCCCGAAGCCGAAGCCGAAGCCGACCAAGGCGCCGTCGACCAGCCGGCCGAGCAGCCACTCGTCGAGCCACGGCGGCGGCTCGTCCCGGCCGCCCGCCCAGTACTCGGGCGGCAGGTTCCACTGGCCCGTCGCCGGCGGGTACATCAGCCAGTACTTCCACTACGGCCACTACGCGATCGACATCGCGGCCGATCCCGGCACGCGCGTCATGGCCGCGGCCAGCGGGACCGTGATCTTCGCGGGCTGGAAGAACAACGGGGGCGGCTACCAGGTCTGGATCGCCCACGGTTCGAACCTCTACACGACCTACAACCACATGTCGTCCATCACGGTCGGGCGCGGCCAGGGAGTGGGACGCGGCCAGCAGGTCGGGCGGGTCGGGATGACCGGCAACGCCACCGGGCCGCATCTCCACTTCGAGGTCTGGCGCGGACCGGTCTGGGACGGCGGCACGCGGGTCAACCCGCTCATCTATCTCTGATCCCGATGCCCGTCGCGTCGCCGGCTTGGAGGAGGGCCGGCGACGCGAACCGGGCTGGCGACTCATCGCGCTGTCGATGAGCCCGGCCGGTCCCGCGGGGTCCGGATGCGACAATCGGCCCGATGTTCCTGGACCGCGTCACGATCTTCGTCAAGGCAGGCGATGGCGGCGATGGCGCGGCCACCTTCCGCCGCGAGGCACACGTGCCGCGGGGAGGTCCGGATGGCGGCGACGGCGGTCGCGGGGGATCGGTCCGGCTGGTCGTCGACGCGGGCCAGACCACGCTGCGCGACTTCCGGTTCAAGCACCACTTCAAGGCCACTCCGGGCGGCCGCGGTGAACGGGCGCGCCGGCACGGGGCCGCCGGCGAGGACCTGACCCTCGAGGTGCCACCCGGGACCGCGGTCTTCGACGACGAGACCGGCGAGCTGCTCGCGGACCTGGTGGCGACCGGCCAGGTCGCCGTGGTCGGGCGCGGCGGCCGCGGCGGGCTCGGCAACACGCACTTCAAGTCGTCGACCCACCAGGCGCCCAAGCACGCCCAGAAGGGCGAGCCCGGCGAGGAGCGCCGGCTGCGCCTGGAGCTCCGGCTCATCGCGGACATCGGGCTCGTCGGGCTGCCGAACGCCGGCAAGTCCACCCTGCTCGCCGCCCTGACCGCGGCCCGTCCGAAGATCGCCGACTACCCGTTCACCACGCTCGAGCCGAATCTCGGGGTCATGGATCTCGCCGACCCGGACGATCCCGCGGGCGACGAGCGGCGGCCGACGATCGCCGACGTGCCCGGCCTCATCGAGGGCGCCTCGAGCGGCGCCGGGCTCGGCCATGCGTTCCTGCGTCACGTGGAGCGGACGCGGATCCTGCTTCACATCGTCGACGGCTCGTCCCGGGATCCGGGCTGGGACCACGATGTGATCCGGGACGAGCTCGAGGCGCACGATCCGGGCCTGCTCGAGAAGCCGATCCTCGTCGTGTTCAACAAGCTGGATCGGCCGGCCGCGGTCGAGGCATGGCCGGCGTTCCGGGCTGCCCGCAAGGCCGGCCACGAGGACGCGGTCGCGATCTCGGCGATCGACGGAACGGGACTGGCGGAGCTCCGAACGCGGATCGCGGGCCTGCTGCCCGACGCGGCCGAGCTCGGTGCGCGGCCGGAGCCCGCCGGCGTCGTCGTCCACCGCATCGAGCCGGCCGACGACGGCTTCGTCGTCGACATGGACACGGACGGCGTGCTGCGCGTCCGCGGCAAGCGGATCGAGCGGCTCGCCGCGCAGACGAACTTCGAGATCGAGGAGTCGGCCGAACGGTTCCAGCGCGCGCTCGCTCGTGCGGGGATCGACGAGGAGCTGCGGCGGCGTGGCGTCGGGCCCGGCGACCTCGTCCGGATCGGGTCGACCGAGCTCGAGTGGGAGGCCCAGCCCTGGGAGGTCTGAGCCGGCCCGCCGAGATCCGCCCGGGCTCCGTCGGGATCCTCGGCGGCACGTTCGACCCGTTCCACCACGGTCATCTCGCGCTCGCGCGGGCGGCCCGCGACCAGCTGGGTCTCGAGCGCATCCTCGTCGTCCCGGCCGCGGTGCCCCCGCACAAGCCCGGCCGTGCGATCAGCCCGGCCGGCGTCCGGTTGGCGCTCGTCGAGGCGGGGATCGCCGGCGAGCCGCGGCTCGAGGCGAGCCGCCTCGAGCTCGACCGACCGGGCCCGTCGTTCACGGTCGACACCGTGGCATCGCTGGCCGCGGCCGAGCGCGCGGCCGGTCGCGAGCCCGACCTGACGGTCATCCTGTCCGCCGAGTCGTTCGCGGGTCTGTCGACCTGGAGCGAGCCGAACCGGCTCGTCTCGCTCTCGCGGATCGCGGTCGCCCCGCGTGCCGGGCATCCGGCGCCGGATCTGACCGCGGTCGAGCGCGCCGTGCCCGCCGCCGCGGGCCGGGTGACCGTGCTGGAGCTGCCGGCGATCGACGTCTCCGCGTCGGATGTCCGGCGACGGGTCGCGCTCGGCGAGTCGCTCGACGGCCTCGTCCCGCAGGCCGTCGCGACGCTCATCCGGGACAATGGGCTGTATCGTCATCCCCAACCGATGGAGACTCCTCGCCCGTGACCGACCCGCTGCCGACCGCCGGAACCCCTGCAGGCACGCCCGCCACCCCACGAGCCGACGGCCTGCCCACCCGGGGCGAGGCGCCGGCAGGAGCCGCGGTCGCGGCATCCGAGCGGCCCCCGCTCGACATGGCCCGCCGGATCGTCGAGCTCGCCGAGGACAAGAAGGCAGCGGACATCGTCCTGCTCGACCTGACCGGGCTGACGACGCTTGCGGATGCGTTCGTGATCTGCTCGGGTGGCTCGGAACGGCAGCTCGACGCGATCGCCGACGGAATCATCGAGGGCATGCGTACCGAGAAGGTTCGACCGATCGGGCGGGAGGGCACCGCCTCGTCGCACTGGGTCCTGGTCGACTTCGGCGCGGTCGTGGTCCATGTCTTCACGCCGCCCGAGCGCGATTACTACAGCCTCGAGAAGCACTGGTCCGAGGCCAGGACGATTCTCCGGGTTCAATAGCTGTCGCACCTGGGGACGCCTCGCTTCGTTGCGCCCTGCGCGCGTCGCTCACGGGCGTTTGAGCCCGCTCGCTTCGGTGCTCGGTCGCGCCTTGCGCTGACGCACCCGTGCGCGATCGAAGGAAGTCGCGTCGCCGCATTCCATTCACGACCCGCCATTCGGCGGACCCGGCCGTAGTCCCAGTACCGGACTCTCGGCGGTACCGTCGGGTCATGTCGGCATCTCCGGGCGAGCCGCAGCATCCAGTGCAGGTGGTCGATCGCCGATCGACCCGGCCACGAGGCTCAACAGCTCGACCGATGTCCCGCCTCCGAGAGCGCTGTCCCGGCTGCAGCCGACGCCTGATCACGACCCGGTTCGACACCACGTTCCGGATGTCGGATCGGACGGAGCGGCTGTGCTTCGGCATCCCGGGTGGGCTGTGCGAGGACTGTCATCAGCTCTACATCGATCCCGAGCTGATCGAGCTGCTGGACCTCCGCGACGGCCGCTGTGTCTTCGCGATCGAGAGCGATCTGGTCGTCCAGGAGCAGGCCTGGTCCTCCGCCGACTGAGGTCGGCGCGCCTTCATCGGCTGTCGCGCCTGAACGACGCTGGACTGCGTTGCCGGCTGCGGTCCTCGCTCACGCACCCTTGAGGTGCGCTCGCTCCGGTCCTCCCCGGCGCCTTGCCAGCCTCGCCCATGTGCGACGAACGCAGTCGCGTCAGTGCGCGTGATCGAACGGATCAGCGAGCTGCTGGAGCTCCCCGCCTCGGGCTGACACCCGGGGGTCGTCGGACACCCGAGCCGCCGACGTGGTCGGCGATCCACAGGGCGAACGCCAGCCGGTGCTGCGCGTCGCCGCCGCCGCGGCCCGGGGCACCCTTGACGACCGCGTCGAGCTCGAGAAGCCCGTCGAGCGCCGCGATCAGCTCCGCCGCCGTCCAGCGCGACGCCTGCTCGGCGAGTCGTTGGGCCCGGAACGACGAGTTGATCCCCATCGCCTTGCCGGCCTCCGCCAGGTTCTTCGCCGTCCGCATCCGGTCCATCAGCTCGAGGAGCTCGCGGATCCGACGATGGAGCACGACGACGATCACGGGCTCCGGCATCGTCTCGGAGAGCGTCTCCAGCAGGGCCGTCGCACGCGGCCCGTCCCGTTCGCCGACGGCGTCGGCCATCGCCCACGCCGACCCGGGTACGGCCTCCGCGACGAGAGCCGCGACGTCATCAACCGTGACGGAGGAACCCGGCCGGTACAGGGCGAGCTTGTCCAGCTCCATCGACGCCCGGCGGGTCTGATCGCGACGTTCGGCGTCGCCCTCGCGGACGAAGCCGCCGATGCGGAGCGCGAGCTCCTTCGCCGCGCCCGGCGCGAGCCGGATGTCCCGCTCGCGGGCCTCGCTGTCGATCCAGGCGGCAAGCGCGCCTTCGCGCGGCGCGTCGAACGCCCGGACGACCCCGCCGGCGCCGCGGATCGCCTCGGCGAGCTTCGACTGTCCGGGCGCCTTCGCGCCGCTGGCCGTCTGGTCGACGATCGCGAGACCGTTTCCGCCGGCCGTCAGGGGAACGAGGGCCAGGAGGGCGTCGCGGTCCTCGGTCCGGACCATCAGCGCCCCCGGGTTGCTGACCACCGCGAGGGTTCCGCCACCGAACAGGACCGGGGTCGCGACCCGGCCGGTGAGCTCGGCGATCTGGGCGGCCGCGAGGTTGCGGTTCCCGCGGAGCGTCCAACGCTCGAGCGGCTCGCCGCCATCGGCCAGGCTCGTGGCGAACCGCACCACCGCGCGATCGAGCGAGAGGTCGTCGTCGCCGAAGAAGTAGGCGAGCGGGATGGGGGCGGTCATCCGGTCGATGGTATCCCGCAGCCGAACGCGACCGGACCGCGGACCAGGGTAGTCGCTCGCGCCGCCCGAGCGAGCGGGGGACCGGACGTCGCCCGGACGAGCGTCGCGACGACCTCCGTGGACCGCGCCGTCCGCCTGGCGCCGGTCGTCGTGACGCCGATCGCGCCCGTCGGATCGATCGTCACCGCGACCGAGCCGTCGGTGTCCGTTCGCAGGACCCTGGCGCCACCCGAGGCGAGGCGGTCGATCGTCGAGCGCGCCGGGTGACCGTACGGGTTTCCCGCCCCGGACGACACGATCGCGACGATCGGCCGGACCGCATCGAGGAACGCCGGCGTCGATGCGGTCGCGCTCCCGTGGTGGGCGACCTTCAGGATGTCGACCGGCGGCAGGCCTCGGCTCGCGAGCAGCGGGTCGACGTCGTCCTCGACGTCGCCGGTCAGGAGGAACCGCCGGCCGGCGACCTCGCCCAGGAGCACCACCGAGACGTCGTTGATCCCGCGCCCGGCGTCCGGCGGTTCGCGCGGGACCCGCCCGGGATCGGGCCAGAGGACCCGGAAGCGGACGTCGTCGAGGGCGATCCGGGCGCCCGTCGAGAGGAGCGCCCGCGGCGGAGCGTCGCGGCCGGCGAGGTCGCGTTCGAACGCCCGGTAGCCGGGTCCCGGGCCGCGCATCCCCGTCTCGTAGATCCGCCCGATCCGATAGCGCTCGAGGAGCAGCGGCATCCCGGCGACGTGGTCCTCGTGGGGATGCGTCAGGACGAGGATGTCGATGCGGCGATCCCACGGCGGGAGCCGGCGGTCGAGCTCGACCAGGAGACGGTCCGGGTCCGGGCCACCGTCGACGAGCATCCGGCCGCCTCGCCCGCCCTCGACGAGGATCGCGTCGCCCTGGCCGACGTCGAGGACCGTGATCCGGGTCGTCCCGTCGGCGCGATGGGCGAAGGCCAGGCCGAGACCGGCGGTGGCCGCCACGAGGGCGACGAGGGCGACGCGTGCCGGGCGGCCCATCGCGCGTCGCCGGACCGGCGCCGAGGGTGCGGCGACCGGCCTCGCTGACGGGTTCCGACGACCACTCCTGCGAATCCGGCGCCCGAGCCACGGTGCGCCGAGGATCGCGAGCGCGCACGCCGAGCCGGCGACGATCGTCCACGGTGGCCCCAGGCCGAGGCTCGCGAACGGGAGCCCCGCGGCCGCCTGGATGACCGTGCACATCGCCGTGAGCAGGGCCCATGCCGGCAGCCCAGCCAGGATCCCGACGACGGGTGCTCCGGTCGCCATCACGATCGCGCCACCGACCATCGCGACGAGCGAGGCCGCCATCGCCGGTGCCACGAGCGGCACGATCGCAAGGTTCACCACCGGCGAGACGAGGGCCAGTCGGCCGAATGTCGTCAGCACCACCGGGAGCGTCGCGGCCTGGGCCGCGAGCGAGACACCGAGCGACTCGGCGAGCCATCGCGGGACGCGTCCGTCCGCGAGGCGGCCGATCCGGTCCGTCCAGGAGCTCGCCCACGCGAGGATTCCGCCGGTGGCCAGCGTCGAGAGCTGGAAGCCGGCGTCGCCGACCAGCAGGGGTTCGGCGACGAGGAGCAGGAATGCTGCCCAGCCGAGGGCGGCGCTCGCCCGACCGGCGCGGCCGGTCTCGCGCGCCAGCAACACGACCCCGGCCATCGCGGCCGCGCGGACGACCGACGGCGATGCGCCCGCGAACAGGACGTACCCGACGATCGCGGCGACGAGCACCACGGCCCGCCGGCGGCGACCGAGCCGACCGAGCAGCGCGGCGACCGTCGCCGCGACGATCGCGATGTTCCAGCCCGAGATCGCCACGACGTGGCTGGCCCCGGCGGTCGTGAATGCCGCGGCGAGGTCCCTGTCGACGCGATCTCGCAGGCCGACGACGATCCCGGCCGCCAGACCCGCCTCCGGCTCGGGGATCGCCGCCGTGAGCGCGTCGCCGGCGGCGCGCCGCACCTGCTCCAGGCGGGCCTCTGGACCTTCCTGGCGCCCGTCGATGGACAGGCTCCGCGACGACAGCGTGCCCTCGACCCCGATCCGGACCAGGTACGTTCCGTATGGGCCGTCGGGTGGTGCCGCGATGCGGCCGGACACGTGGACGATGTCGCCGGGTGCGATGGCGGGGAACCTCGGCAGCGTCGCCGCGACGCTCAGCGGACGGATCGCCCGCGGCTCGCCGTCGGCGGCAGCAGCGCGCACAAGGCGCAGCGTCGCCACCTGCTGGCCGTCCCGGGGCGACGAGATCGCCACGACCTCGCCCGTCCAGGGTCCGGCGCTGTCGGGCAGGGGACCACCCGGGACCGGGCCCGGCGTCGAGGCGAGGCGGATCGCGATCATGAGGGCTCCAATCGCGATCGAGGCCACGACCGCCGCCCGCCGAGCGGGACCCCGGGCACCGCTTCCGACCCGAAACCCGGCCGCGGCGACCGCGATCGCCGTGGCGAGCAGAACGAGCGCCGAGGGCTCGATCCCCCTGCCGACGAGGCTCGCCGCGACGGCCCCGATCGCGAGCCAGCCGCTGGACGTCATGCCCGGGCCCCGCGCCTCATCGGACGGTGACGAGCGACCGGATCTTGTCGAACGTCGCCGCGCCGACCAGCTTCCGCGACCGAAGGTCGTCGACGGACGCGAAGCGCTGCTCGTCACGGGCCGCGAGGATCTTCGCCGCCGTCACCGGTCCGATGCCCGGGAGGGCGTCGAGCTGGGCCTCGGTGGCGGTGTTCAGGTCGACGGGCCCGGTTGCGCCGGCCGCTCCCCCGCCGCTCGTTCCGCCGCCCGGTGAGCCGCCGGCGGTGCCCGGCGGGATCGTCGGATCGTCGCGCGACGGCACGACGACCTGGTCTCCATCGCGGAGGAGGGCGGCCAGGTTCAGGCTCGCGGCGACGCGCTCCGGTGCGACCCGCCGGCCGTACCCGCCGGCAGCCGCGATCGCATCCCCGACCCGCGAGCCCGGCACCAGCTGGACGACACCGGGGCGCGCGACCGCCCCCTGCACGTCCACGACCAGCAACCCACCCGAGGTGGCCGGAGACGAGACTGCGCGCTCGCTTCCTGCGCCCAGTGCCGACTCGAGCGGGCGAGCTCCCGCGACGTCGACCGACGGCCGGACCCCGCCGGCTGCAACGACGAACCCGGCGACGGCAAGGGCGGCTGCCACGGCGATGACGCCCGCCGCGAGCCACGGCGGGCGGTCGAGGGGTCCGTCGTCGGCGGGAATGCCCGCCGGTCCGGTCGCCGGGTCACCAACCTCGTCCAGGACGCGCCACGGCGCCGAGCCACGATCCATCGGTCCTCCCTCGGCGGGTGGCAGACGGGGCGCTCGGCGCGCCGGTGGGGCGGGTGGGGACGAGTCCGGACTCGATGACACCCCGCGACGTCGGGGGCACTTCCGACGCGGCAGGGCGTCTCTCCGGACCCTAGCAGCGGCGACTTATCTGGCCGTTATCACGCTCTGCGTCGGGGCACGCAACAAACTGCCACTCGCCAGTGAGGGGTTCGGTCCCGACGTGGGACGGGATGACCCGGACGACTTCCGCGCGTTGGCGACGTCCTCGCGGCAAGGCCGACGGCGACGACGGGCCGCTAGATCCCCGCCGTTCGCCTAGGGTTGGCGGTGCCCGTGGCCCATGATCCAGCCGATCCCCGGCCCGATCGGTAAATTTCAGCTCATGGTCGATCTGGCCCCATCCCTTGCCTGACTGGAACATCGCGAGGATCTCGGCTGGGGTCTTCCCGCTTGCCTTGGCGAACGCAAGCACGCGCACTGCGCCTCCGAGGCCCACCTTGCCGGCGAGCTCCTGCACCTGAGCGGCAGTCGCCGGGATTCCCGCCGCGGTGAGCCGGCCAACGACGTCCGCGATCTTGGCCGGGGAGGGTGAGCCGTCGGCGGAGTTGTCCGGATCTTCGGGCTCGGGGGCTTCACTCGCCTTGGCTGCCGGCGCGGTTGGCGTCCCCGTCATCGCCGGCGAGGGCCCAACGGAGGGCGCCGACGAGGCCGCCACGGATGGCGCGAGCGAGGGCGGCGTGGCGGACTCGGCCGAAGGCGACGCAGCCTCGGATGCCGCTGTCGACGGGGCGGTGGCCGCCGATGCCTCCGGGCTCGGGCTCGCCGATCCGGAAGGATCGACGGCGAGGGCAGTCCCGGCGACGAGGGCAACTGCAACGGCCCCTATCGCGACACGGATCACGGTTGTGCGGACGTTCACCCCACGGACCTCGGTCAATCGTGACCCCGGCGCTCTGCACCGTAGCACTGCGGCCCACTGCGCCCCCTGAGATGAACCCGAGAAAGGGGTGCGTCCGAACACCGCCCGAGCCGGAGGATGTCGCCCTTCCGACGGCTCGCCGCTTCGCGCGTCGGCTGCGTCCTCGCGGCCATGCGTACGGCGACGACTCGTTCCGTACCCCCCGCCCGTACCCCCAACAGGGTGCTACAGAGGGGTAAGCCATGGGCCCGAGAGGACGCTATGTACGTTTGGATTGACGACCTGAACGTCGCCCCGGTCTGACTTCGGATCAGTAGGGCGGGGGTTCGAATCCCTCCGGGCGGGCCAGATTCGACCACGATACGAACATCGAGGACAGAGCGAGCCCGACGGCTGACCGAGGCATGCCGTCCCCCTCAGCCGTCGAGTCCTGCTATGGGATCGTCATCGCCAACATCATCCCGGTCAGCCCCCGGCTTCGGTCCCGGACTGGCGATCCCGCGTCATGCGGCCAGCCGGTCCAGGCCGACGGGTTCGCTGTCTTAGCGCTGTCTTGACGCCGAGCTCGCACTTGCCCGGATCGAGTCAAAGCGGCCCCGACGGGCCCTCCACGGCCGTGCGGCCGAGGGTGATGACGTTGAAGGCGCGCACCCAGTCGCTCTTGCCGTCGAGCCGCAGGTTGCCAAGGTCCTGCATCACGACCACATCCTTGACCGCGTCGTGGGTCGGCTCGTCGATGAGGATCTGGCCCGGGCCGGCGGCCACCTGGAGTCGCGACGCGACGTTCACGGAGTCACCCACGACCGCGTAGTGCATCCGCCGCTCCGAGCCGACATTGCCCGCGATGACCTCGCCGCTCGTGATGCCGATCCCCGCCTGGAGACGGATGCCCGGCATCGACGGGATCTCCATCCTGAGGACGGCGGTCTGGATCGCGAGCGCCGCGCGGACGGCTCGCTCGGGATCGTCGGAGTGCATGACCGGGGCGCCGAAGAAGGCGAAGACGCCGTCGCCGAGGAGGTCGGCGACCGTCCCGCCGTGCCGTTCGACGGCGTCGCTGACGACGGTCAGGTACCGGTTGAGCAGCTCGAGCGTTGCTTCGGGCGGATGCGCGGCGGCGAGGGCCGTGTAGCCGCGGATGTCGGCGAACAGCGTCGAGACGTAGCGCCGGTCCCCACCGAGCGAGACCGTGAAGGGATCGCGGAGGGCCTCGGCCGCCACACTCTCGCTGACGTACCGTCCGAGAAGGTCGACGAGCCGGTCCTGGAGGGCCTTCGTCCGTAACAGCGAGCGCAGCCGGGCCGTCAGCTCGCTCTGGTCGAACGGCTTCGTGAGGAAGTCGTTTGCGCCGGCCTCGAGACCGCGGACCTTGTCCTCGGGTCGATCGAGGGCGGTCAGCAGCAGGATCGGCAGGCCGGCATGCTCCGGCTGACGGCGCAGACCGCTGGCAGACCTCGATGCCGTCGAGCCCCGGCATCATCACGTCGAGGCAGACGAGATCGGGTGCGACGCCGCCACGGCCTCCAGGGCGGATGGCCCGTCGACCGCCTCGATGACGTCGTAGCCCTGCCGCGTCAGCAGCTTGTTCAGCAGGGCCAGGTTGGCCGGCTCGTCGTCGACCGCAAGGATCAGCGCCCGGTCACGCATCAGGCCAGGTACCCGGCGACGCTGTCGGCGAACGTCGCGTACTCGATCGGCTTGCTCAGGTAGCCATCGAACCCGGCGGCGAGCGCGCGTTCGCGGTCGCCGACCATCGCATGGGCGGTGAAGGCGATCACCCGCAGGCCTGCGGCCCGATCGTCGGCACGAATCGCGGTCAGGGCGTCCCAGCCGTTCATGTCGGGCAGCCCGAGGTCAAGCAGCACCAGGTCGGGGAGCCGCTCCCGGGCGAGGGCGATCCCGGCCCGGCGGTGTCGGCGCTCAGGACCCGGTGGCCGGCCGCCTCGAGCAGCTTCGTGGCCAGGGCCTGGTTCGCCGGGGTGTCTTCGACCAACAGGATCGTCGCCATCAGGACGCCTCGCCGGGGCCCGCGCCGTGCTCCTTGAGCAGGCTCAGGAGACGATCCTGGCGGACGGGCTTGGGCAGGTAGCCGTCGGCGAGGTCGGGTACCTCGCTGCGTCCACGACCGACAGCACGATCACCGGGATGCCCGAGACGTCGGGGTCGGTCTTCAGCTCGCGGAGCACGTCGCGGCCGTCGCGCCCGGGCATCAGGACGTCGAGCAGGATCGCCGCGGGTCGCAGGCGGCGGGCGTCGCTCACGGCCGCCTGGGGGCTCGAGGCCACGATCCGGTACCCGTGGCCGGCGACCATCTTCTCGAGCAACGGCGCGACCGATGGGTCGTCGTCCACGCTGAGGAGCACCCGAGCCGCGTCGGACGCGCGATCGGGCTCGGCCGCCGGTTCGACGATCGGGCTCGGTCCGGCAGTCGAGCGGCAGGGTGAGGTAGAACGTGCTCCCGCTCCCGGGCGCGCTGTCGAGCGTGATGTCGCCGCCCATCGCCCGCGCCAGCCGGCGGCTGATCGCGAGGCCGAGGCCGGTGCCCGCCTCCTCGCCCTCGGCCTGGCGGAACTCCTCGAAGATCGCCTCGTGCAGGTCGGGGGCGATCCCGGGCCCGGAGTCCCTGACCGCGACGCGGAAGATCGACTCGGCCGCGCCGCTTGTCTCGACCCGGACATCGCCCTCACGGGTGAACTTGAGGGCGTTGCCGAACAGGTTGACGAGGATCTGGTTGACCCGCTGCCGGTCGAGGACGACCTCGGCGGGTGATCCGTGGTCCTCCCAGCTGAAGCTGAGTCCCTTCTGGGCGGCCAGCGACCGTGACCGGGCCACGACCGTCTCGACGAGCTCGCGCGGGTCGAACGGTCGCGCGTCGATCGTCAGCCGACCGGCCTCGATCTTCGACAGGTCGAGGATCTCGTTGATCAGGCCCAGCAGATCGCGACCACCGCGCTGCACCCAGCCGAGCGATGCGGTCTGTTCCGGGTTGAGCGGCCCGTCGACGCCCCCGAGGAGGGCGTCGGTGAACCCGAGGATCGCATTCATCGGCGTCCGAAGCTCGTGGCTCACACTGGCCAGGAAGCGCGACTTGGCGTCGCTCGCCCGCGCGAGCGACGCGTTCGTCTCCTCGAGCCGGGTCGCCAGGGCACGCTGCTCCTCGAACAGGTCGGTCAACCGGGCGCTCGTCTGGTTGAGATCGCGGGCGAGCTGCCCGAACTCGTCGCCGTTCGGCACGTCGACCCGCTGGGTCAGGTCGCCGGCGGTGATCCCGGCGAGGGCCCGCCCAATCTTGCGGATGGGCAGGATGAACGCCCACGACAGGACGAACCCCAGCAGGAGCGCCGTGCCGACCGCGATCACGGAGAACGCAACCACTGCGTTCGTGAGCAGGGCGCGATCCGATTCGAAGGCCGCCTGGGCCTCGTTGATCTGCTGGTCGGCCGAGTCGATCAGGGTGTGAAGCGACGCCTCGAGCACATGCGAGTCCGGATGCTCCTCGACGAGATGGAGCTTGCTGGCGCCCGCAAGGTCGCCGGCGACGTAGAGCGCGACGACCCGGTCGCTCGCGGCGGCGTAGGCGTCATTCGCCGTCCGCAGGTCGGCCAGGACCGCAGCGTCGCTCGGGTCATCCCGGGTCATCGCGTCGAGCAGGTCGGCGAAGATCGTCTTCTGGTCGACGACCTGGGCGTTGTACTTGGGGTCCTGGGTCAGCAACGCCATCGCCCGGTAGTGGCTCTGGGCGGTGACCGCATAGAGCATCTGCTGGGCCCGGCTGGTCTTGACCTGGAGGCGATCGATGTCCTGCACCCGCTCGTTCATCCGCCCGATGACGACCAGACTCAGGACCGCCAGCGCCACGAGCAGCAGAGCCCCGACGAGGAACCCCGTGAGCAGCTTGATGTGGACGCTCGCCCTGATCCGCGCCACGGCGTCGACGAGCGGGCGAAGCCAACCCGTGAACCGTGGCAGCCGTGGCTCGGAGAGCGTCATCCCGCGATCCCTCCCGGACGGCGCCTACCGACCGACCCGACCGGTTACGCAGCGCGACCAAGACGAGTCTCCCTGGGCCTCGACCTGTCACCAGACGATCGGAGGATGGGACGGTCTGGCGCGCATCTCCAATCGGAGTCTGCCTTGTCCCCGACATCGGGACAAGGGTCAACGTGCCGACTCCGCCGAGTCGTGGTCGACCTGGACGGACCTCGCCAACCTGTCTCCCGGCCGGCATCGAATCACGCTGACTGGCGACGACGGCTGCGGTGGCGATGCGGAAGATCACGTATTCGTTCGGGTCGAGTAACGATCCGGCCGTATGCCTGACCGGGATGCGAACGACATACGCGATCCGGTGCGAGGAAGGTCGACCGCACCGGACGTAACAACGCCCCGCTATCGAACGTCGGTTGCACTTCCGACGTCGGCGGGGCGTCTCTGCGGATCCTGGCAGGGCGGACTTATCTGTCCGTTATCCGGAGCCGTCGCTTGCTTGCGGCCGCCTGTTCAGGCGGCGGTCGCCGCGCGATCCACCGTGGTCTCGTCCGCGGCCCGGGCGACCGCGACGGCGACGCGGGCGACGATCCGGCGGATGCGGTTCACATCGTTCGACGGCTGGCGTGCACGCTTGGCCAGCCGGTAGCGCTCGGCTTCGGCGGCCCGTTCGGCGGCGATGTCCAACGCCACGAAGAGGTAGTGGCTCTGCATGACGATCTCCTTCCTGTGGCCTGGCGACGCGAACTGGGCGCCGGCGGCGTGTGGGTCAGTGGATCGGCCAGGAGCGGTCCTGCTCGCGCGTGGGCTCGCGGGTATCCGTCCCGAAGACGATGGCGATGAGGTCGATACCGACGAGGCCGACGAGGATCGCGGCGACAATGGCAAGGGCTTCCATCGGGGCCTCCCGGGTGTCGTGTAACCGGTGTTGCTCGTTCTTGTGGTTACTGCGTAACAGTACCGACTTGCGCGTAACCTGTCAAGTGTTCTAGAGTGGTTATGTGATGCAGGCACGAGCCACGCATGGGCCGGCGCGAGGCGACCACGTCCACGACGAGGTCCCGCTCGAGACGGCCTTCGACTTCCTGAACACGCTCGAGCTCGAGGACGGTGCACTCGTCGAGCGATTGACCAGCCTCGATGCCGCCGCGGCCTGGCTGGCGCAGCACGATGTGGTGTCCGATCGGCGGGCGATCTCCGGTCTCGGTGGCACGGAGGGGGACCGGCGCGAGACACTCGACCGGCTCGTCACGACGCGCACGGCTCTCCGCGACGTCGCCCACGCCGTCGCCCACCACGAGGCGCCACGACCCGCCGCGATCGACGAGGTGAACCGCGCTCTCCGGGCTCGCGAACGCGTGGAGCTCGTCGCCGCACCAGACGGCGTCCGCCTCGGCCACAGCCACGTCGGCGACGTGGTCGACGATGCCCTCGCCCGGATCGCCGAGCCGATCGTTCGCGAGGTCGGCAGCGGCCACGACAACCGCTTCCGGATCTGTGCCAACGACACCTGTCGCTGGATCTTCTACGACGAGTCTCGCTCCGGGCAGCGCCGCTGGTGCGACATGGCGACCTGCGGCAACCGGGCGAAGGCGCGCCGCCACCGGGCGCGCCGGAAGGAAGCCGAAGCCCCCGTCCAGGCCGGAACGGCAGCCGGACCGGTCAACCGGCCAGCGCCGGGCGGACCTCCGTCGCCAGTCGGGTCATCGACTCCTCGTCGTACGGGCTCGGGAAGCCCGCGATGAGGTGGTGGTAGCCGATCTCGAGGTAGGGCGCGATGTAGGCCGCCACATCCTCAGGCGTGCCCACGGGCTGGTTCTCCCACGGCGCGGCCTTGCCGTTCCGCTCGAAGATCGCATCGGCCACCGTCCGGGCCTCCTCGCGGGAGTCGCGGATCACGACGACGCCGAGGCCGCTCGTCCGCTCGATCTCGGCGGGATCCCGTCCGACGGCCTCGCAGTGGCGGAGGAGGACCTCCTCCTTCTGGCGGACGCGCTCGATCCCGCCGCCGACGTTGTTGGCGTCGGCGTACCGGGCGACGAGCTTGAGGGTCACCTGCTCGCCGCCTCCCCCGATCAGGAGGGGCAGACGGGCCTGGATCGGCGGCGGGTCGTTGCGGACCGCCCGCGCGTGGTAGTGGTCGCCGGTCGCCGTCGGCCGGTCATTGCGGAGCATGCCGCGGAGGATCGGCAACGCCTCGCCGAGCCAGCGCAGCCGCTCGGGGAAGCCGCTCCCGAACTCCAGCCCGTAGGCGACATGCTCCTCCTCGAACCAGGCGCCGCCGATCCCGAGCGTCGCGCGGCCGTTGCTGATGTGGTCGAGGGTCGTCGCCATCTTCGCCGTCAGCGCGGGCTGGCGGAACGTGTTCGCCCCGACCATCAGCCCGATCCGGATCCGGCTCGTCGCCTGGGACCAGGCCGCGAGGGTCAGCCAGCCCTCGTGGATCGGTCCGTCGCTGCTGCCGACGATCGGGTAGAGGTGATCCCACGTCCAGAGGCTCGTGTAGCCGAGCGTCTCGGCCCGGATGCCGGCCGCGAGCAGGCTCGGGAAGTCGGTGTACTGGTTCCAGCAGAGCGCGCCGAGGCGGACGTCACGCATGGGTTCTCCGGATTGCAGGGGGGAAGCACGGCAAGGGCGGCCGGGAACGAAAGCCTAAGCCGAACCGCAGGCTTGTCGCATCGACCGGCCGAGCCACGCCGCGATCCCATGGCCGGCCGGCGACCGGCGGAGTCGGCTCCGGGGACGTCGTCGACTAGAGCTGCTCCCAGTCGACCCAGCGAGCGCCGTCCCAGAAGCGGTGCCAGGTCCGTCCGTTGCGGCCGCGCGCCCAGACGTCGATCCGGTCAGCGGACCACGACGACGCGGCCGCGCCGGCCGCCGGGTCCAGATCGCCGCCGAGTGACTCCCACGCGTGCCAGCTCTCGCCGTCCCAGTAGCGATCCCACAGCTCGCCATCCGGGAAGACCGCGAAGACCTCCATCCGGTCGACGGCCCAGGCGGTCACGCCGGGAGTCGACACGAGCGTGCCGCCCAGCGATTCGACCGGCTGCCAGGCGGCGCCGTCGAACGCGGCGTGGAGCAGGTCGCCGTCCGCGCCGATCCAGAACCGGTCGATCCGGCCCAGACCCCAAGAGACGGCGGCGACTCCCTCGGCCACGCCGTCAGCCGCCCGGCCGAGCGGCGAGCTGCGCTCGCATGATCGCCACAACCGAAGCCGAGGACGCCGCCTCGACGGTCCGGATCTTCACGTGGCGGATCCGCTTTCCGGTCCCCTCGATCAACCCGTCGCGATCGGCGAGCGTCGCGCCGTCGGCGAGCTGGAGGTTGACCCACGACCCATGGGCGATGATCGCGAAGAGGAGACCGCTCATCTTCATCGATCGCCCGAACGCGATCAGCTTGTTGCCGAAGTCGACCTGGACGACGAGTCCCGGCTCGGTGGCCTCGATCGTCGCCCGCAGCGCCCGCTCGATCGCCTGGATCTCCGGGGTGTGCTCCGAGAGCAGCCGGTCGACGTCGGCCTCCAGGGCCTCGGCGTCCGCCCCACCGTCGAGCGCAGCGCGGCGCGCCGGGACGTGGGGCACGGTCGCTCAGCCCTCGCGGACGACGATATTGACGAGCTTGCCGCCGCCGGCGTGGATGACCCGGAGGGGCTCGCGACCGGCGAGAACCGTCCGGATCCGCTCGCTGGCGAGGACGAGCCGCTCGAGCTCGTCGGCGGGCATGTCGGCCGGAACGGTGATCCGGTCGCGGAGCTTGCCGTTGACCTGGACCGGGACCTCGCGGGTCGCCTCGACGATCGCGCTCGGGTCGACGTCGGGCCAGGTCTCCTGGTGGATCGACGACCACGGGACGTGCGCCGCCGCGAGCCGTCGCGACCACAGCTCCTCGGTGATGTGCGGGGCCGCCGGCGCGAGCATCAGCAGCGCCAGCCTGACGGCCTCGTCCCACTCCTCCGAGCCGGCGACCGCCGTGCCGCGGTAGCGCATCAGGAGGTTCGTCAGCTCCATCAGCTTCGCGATCATCGTGTTGAAGTGGAACGCCTCGTAGTCGGCCGTCACGTCGCGAAGCGTGCGGTGGGCAGCCTGGCGGATCGCCGTCCGAGCACCGGCCTCATCGACCCCGTCCGGCAGCTTGCCGGCGTCCGGGTCGCTCGGCTCGAGCCCGGTCGGGTCGAGGGCGATCGTCCAGAGCCGGTTCAGGAACCGGTGGACCCCGCCGATCCCGGTCGGGCTCCACGGCCCGCCCTGGTCCCACGGGCCCATGAACATCAGGAACAGCCGGACGGTATCGGCGCCGAACTTCGCGACCAGGTCGTCGGGGTCGACGACGTTGCCCCGGGACTTCGACATCCGCTCGCCGTCCAGGCCCAGGATCTGGCCCTGGTTGAACAGTCGCTTGAACGGCTCGTCCTGGTCGATCAACCCGACGTCGCGCATCATCTTCGTGAACTCGCGGGCGTAGAGCAGGTGCATCACGGCGTGCTCGGAGCCGCCCGTGTACTGGTCGACCGGGGTCCAGCGCCGGACGAGCGCAGCGTCGATCGGACCGCCGGCCTTCTCGGGCGAGAGATAGCGATACCAGTACCAGGCAGAGTCGATGAACGTGTCCATCGTGTCGGTCTCGCGGCGGGCCGGGCCGCCGCACTGCGGGCAGACGACGTTCAGGAACGACTCGTCGCGGGTGAGGGGGTTCTCGCCGCTGCCGTGGTAGTCGACCGTGTCCGGCAGGCGGACCGGCAGGTCCTCCTCGGGCACGGGCACGATCCCGTCGTTGGGGCAGTAGATGACCGGGATCGGCGTTCCCCAGTAGCGCTGGCGGCTGATCAGCCAGTCGCGCAGCCGGTAGGTGATCGCCGGCCGGCCCTTGCCCTCGGCCTCGAGCGCCGACACGATCGCGGCACCGCCCTCGTCGGCGGGCAGCCCGCTGTAGGGGCCGCTGTGGACGAGCCGCTCGCCGGCGGCGTGGGCGACGTAGGCGCCCTCGCTCATGTCGCGGTCCTCGTCGCCCGGGGCGGCAACGACGCGACGGATCGGCAGACCGTACTCTGACCGCGAAGGCGTAGTCGCGCTCGTCGTGGGCGGGGACCGCCATGATCGCGCCGGTTCCGTAGCCGCCGAGGACGTAGTCGGCGACGAAGATCGGGATCCGCTCGCCGTTGACCGGGTTGATCGCGTCCGCGCCGATCGGGACGCCGGTCTTCTCGCGATCGGTCGACAAGCGGTCGATCTCGGTTCGCTCTGCGGCCTGGGCGACGTACGCTGCGACCTCGGCGGATCGGTCCGGCGACGTCAGCTCGGTGACGAGCGGATGCTCCGGCGCGAGGACCATGAACGTCGCCCCGAACAGCGTGTCCGGGCGCGTCGTGAAGACCCGCAGCTCGGCGCCGCCCGGATGGTGGGCCGACGACGCCGTCTCGAAGACGATCTCGCCGCCCTCGCTCCGGCCGATCCAGTTCGTCTGCTGGGTCTTGATCGGCTCGGGCCAGTCGAGGCCGCTGAAGTCCAGGAGCTCGTCGGCGTAGTTCGTGACCCGCAGGTACCACTGCGGGAGGTCGCGTTTCTCGACCTTCGCGCCGCACCGCCAGCAGTGGCGGTCGGCGCCCTCCACCTGCTCGCGGGCGAGCGTCCCGTCATTCGGGCACCAGTCGACGGTCGAGGTCTGGCGGTAGGCGAGCCCGGCCTTCAGGAACTGGAGGAAGAGCCACTGGTTCCAGCGGTAGTACTGCGGGTCGGCCGTGACGACCTCGGCCTCCCAGTCGAACGTCGCCCCCATCGACCGGAGCTGGCGGCGCATGTTCTCGATGTTGCCCATCGTCCAGTCGCGCGGGTTGATGTCGTTCTTGATCGCCGCGTTCTCCGCGGGCAATCCGAACGCATCGAAGCCGATCGGCAGGAACACGTTCTCGCCGTGCATCCGGTGGAAGCGGGCGATCGCGTCGGTCGGGGTCTTGATGTACCAGTGGCCGATGTGGAGGTCGCCCGACGGGTACGGGTACATCGTCAACAGGTAGAACTTCGGCCGCGACGTGTCCGACAGGTCCGTCCGGTACAGCCCGAGCTCCTCCCAGCGCCGCTGCCAGCGCGGCTCGATCGAGGCCGGGTCGTACCGCTCGACGCGGCCGGGTCGCCCGGTCGGGGTCCGGGACGTCGGGTCCTGGACGGTCATCGGTGGCTCAGGCTCCGTGGGCAACGGACTCCTCATGCACGAGACCCCCCGCCGGACCGGCAAGGGGGTCATCGATGGTCGGCGTCAGCGTGGAATTGGTGGAGCTAAGGGGATTCGAACCCCTGACCTTCTGAATGCCATTCAGACGCTCTCCCAGCTGAGCTATAGCCCCACAGCCGGAGCGCGGAGTATAACGCAGCCGCCTCTCCGGATCGACGATCGGGATGCCCGCGACGGCGCGTCGGCCGTTCGACACATTCGGGGTGCCGCCGCGCAACGAGCACCCCGGACCTTCGGGTTATCCTCCGGCCAGTACTCACCCGGGTGAGGCCGTCACCGTTCCTCACCCTGGTGTTCCGATCCCATGGACGCTGCTCGAGGGAGACCCAGCCAATGTCGCTCCTCCGCAGGGTGGAACGGGCGCAGCAGGCCGCCGAGCTGGCCAACAGCGGGACGCCGCCGCCCCTCGTCCCCGTCATGCCGGTCGTGCCGCCTCCGACGCCCAGTCGCGGCAGCCCCGCCCGCGAGGAGATGCTCCGCGACATCCGCCTCCGCCTCCAGGGCGAGGTGGTGAACGCGTTCGACACGCTCCTCGACAACCATGCGACGGACGTCCACGCGAAGATCGAGGCGATCGTCGACCGGACGATCGCCCAGAACGGCTTCGCGGTCACCGCACAACGAGCGCGAGCGGCTGATCGACGAGCTGTCCGACGACGTCACCGGGTTCGGGCCGCTGGAGCCGCTCCTCCACGACGAGTCGATCACCGAGGTCATGGTCAACGGGCCGACCCACATCTACATCGAGCGCGGCGGCAAGATCCAGAAGGTCGACACCGTCTTCCTGAACGACGAGCACGTCCTGCGGATCATCGACCGGATCATCACCCCGATGGGCCGCCGGATCGACGAGACGAGCCCGCGCGTCGACGCCCGCCTGCCCGACGGGTCGCGCGTGAACGCGATCGTCGAGCCGCTGTCGCTCGTCGGTCCCGTGATCACCGTCCGGAAGTTCTCGACCCGGCCGTACACGGTCGACGACCTGATCGGCTTCGGCACCGCGACGCCCGACATGTTCGACTTCCTCAAGGCCTGCATCGAGGCGCGGCTGAACCTCTTCGTCTCCGGCGGGACCGGCTCGGGCAAGACGACCACCCTGAACGTCCTGTCGTCGTTCATCCCGAACGACGAGCGGATCGTGACGATCGAGGACGCGGCCGAGCTGCAGCTCCGCCAGGACCACGTGATCACGCTCGAGTCGCGCCCGCCGAACCTCGAGGGCGAGGGCGAGATCACGATCCGCCAGCTCCTCCGGAACGCGATGCACATGCGCCCCGACCGGGTGATCGTCGGCGAGTGCCGGTCCGGCGAGGCCCTAGACATGCTCCAGGCGATGACGACCGGCCACGATGGATCGCTCTCGACCGGCCACGCGAACACCCCGAAGGACATGCTCCGGCGGCTCGAGACGATGGTCCTGATGACCGGCTACCAGCTCCCGCTGCGGGCGATCCGCGAGCAGATCGCGTCGGCGGTGGACCTGATCGTCCACACGTCGCGGCTCAAGGACGGCACCCGGAAGATCGTCAACATCACCGAGGTCTTCGGGATCGAGGACGACGAGATCCTGACCCAGGACATCTTCGCGTTCGAACAGACCGGGATCAACGACGAGGGCAAGATCGAGGGCAGGCTCCAGCCGACGGGGATCCGCCCGACCTTCATGCCCCAGTTCCAGAAGAACGGCGTGATCCTTCCGGATGGCGAGTTCGGGATCCCGCCGGAGGACCCGTCGAAGCCGACGGTCCCGATGAAGGGCCGTTGGGGTGCGGGCGAAGCCAACCAGGCCTCCCTGGACGCGGTCATCAAGCTCGGCCAGGGCCGGGCGGTCAGCGCCGGCGGGATGGTCTACGTCTCGTCGGTCGGACCCGTCGATCCGGAGACCGGGCACCTCGCGAGCAACGCCGTCAAGGAGCAGACGCGTCAGTGCCTGCTCAACCTCCAGGCGCGGCTCGAAGGGGTCGGCAGCTCGCTCGACAAGATCGTCTGGGCCAACTGGTCACTGCGCGACCCCACCGAGTTCGACACGTTCAACGAGGAGTGGGTCCGCTGGTTCCCCGGCGATGCACCGATCGGCCAGGGAACGCTGATGCCGCCGCTCCAGCGCCGAGCCGGGTTCCGCGTCTCGATCGGAGTGATCGCGGAGGCGTAGCGGGCCGGCGGCCTCACGGCGCCGTTGCCGGGTCAGGGACCAGGGCCGACACCGCGATCCACGTCCCGGGAGGCACCGAATACGTCAGGTCCACGTTGGCGTCGGGCAGGTCGAACGTTCGCGCGGCATGCCCACCGCCGGCTGGACAGTCGACATCGAATGACGACCTCGGGGTGGTCGGCGCCGCAGCGTTCTGGACGGATACATGCGCGATCGCGATCCCGCTGCCCGCGCAGGTGACCGCCACCCGGACCGGACCGGGCTGCTCGTGGGCGAACAGGGACAGGCTCTGCGGGGCGTCGTCGAACCGGAAGCTCGGTCCCAGGCCGGTGGAGAGCTGCCAGCCCGGTTCGCGGTCGATCAGCTGGATCGGTGGGGCGTCCGACGACACGACGAGCTGCCACGTCATTCCGGCCATCGGCGTCAGGTAGACGCTCGTGCCGTTCGGGTGGGCGATCGTCAGCTCGTGTCGATGGACGACGCCGTCGCAGGACACCTGCGTGTCCGTGTCGGCAACCGGCGGATCGGTCGAGTCGTCCCCGAAGACGATCCGCATCAAGGGCGCCCCCAGGCACGACAGGCTGAGGTTGTACCCGCGGCGGGCCGGAAGGCTGACCATCCGGACCGGCACGACCGAAGCGCCGGGCGTCACCGATCCCGTCGACCTGTTCCCGGCGACGTCCTGGTCCCTGGTCCGCGCGAACTCCTCCTGACCGGGGTCGACGGGCGGCTCGGTCACCCCGTCGATCGGCCCCGGAGGCGCCGAGAGGCGGCGGACGACGACGCGCCAGCTGGCCTGGGGCGCCTCGGCCACGAGATCGAGAAGCGTGCCCTGGTCCCGGAACGTCTTCGTCGTGATCGACCCGTCGCACGCGGTATCGGGCACCACGAGCACGCCGAACTGCGCCGGATCCTTGACGAAGTAACCCATCCGACCGCTGCTGATGCAGGCGAACGTCGCCTCGTAGTCCCCGGGGCCCGGTGGCAGCGCCAGCTGGACGTGCGGCGGATCGACGTGGATCGACGACGGCAGTACCACGGGCCCGCCGTCCGGTCCGTGGGATTGGGCCAGCACGACCGTCGACGGGTCGCCTGCCGCGATCAGCGCGTCGAGCGTCGGCAGGCCGGGCGGCACCGGGCTGGCCGCGGGCGGTGTCGCGACCGGGGATGGCGACGCCTCGCCCACGATTGCGGGCGCGCTCGATGGCGGAGGGGCTGGGGGAAGGATCGCGCGATCGAACCAGCCGGCCACCCCGGCCGCGCCGAGGATCCCGATCCCGATCCCGGCGGCGACGAGCAACGTCGCCGCGCGGGACACGCCGCGTCGCCGGCGGAGCACGAGCCGTCGCTCCAGCTCGTCCGCCGTGATCGTGAACGGCTGCTGGCTGGCGTCATCGTGGAGCGCGGCCCGCACCCGTCGTTCGAGGGTCTCGTCATGCATGGCGGGCCTCCGTGGCCGCGGGCGCGGCCGGATCGGTGAGCGACCGGCGCAGCCGGTCGAGCGCGGTCTGGAGCTGGGCCTTGATCGTGTTCGGGCTCTTGCCCAGCACGCGGGCGACCTCCTCGACGGGCAGGTCGGCGTAGTAGCGGAGGACCACTGCAGCGCGCATCTGGACCGGGAGGTCGGCCACACCGGCGAGCAGCGCGACGCTGTCGGTCGTCGTCGCCGCGTGATCGCCCGGCGCCGCCCGGTCCGGGACGACCGTCAGGTCCACGATCCGCGCCGACGAGCGGCGGATGCTGAGGGCCCGGTTCGTCGCGACCCGCAGCAGCCACGCCCGGAGGGCCGCATCGTCGCGGATCGAGCCGCCCTTCTCGAACGCCGTCAGCAGCGTCTCGATCGTGACGTCCTCCGCGAGCGGCCGATCCCGGAGGATCAGCCAGGCGACGGCCTGGATCTCGCGCCCGTACCGATCCAGGAGATCGGCGAGCGTCTGCGGGCGGCCGCTCCGAAGCGCCTCGACGGTCATCGACCCCTCGTCTGATCCGGCCGCGCCGTCCGTCGGGCGGTCTGTCGAAGGGTAGACGCCCGGGCCGCGTCGTTCGGGCTAGTCGGGTGTGGCACGCTGTCACCGTGCGGTTCACGACGACGTTGCTCCAGAGCTCGAAGACGGCCACCGGCATCAGCGTCCCGGACGAGGTGATGACGGCCCTGAACGCGGGCAAGGCGCCGAAGGTGTCGGTCACGATCAACGGCTACACGTACCGGAGCTCCGTGGCCACCGTGAACGGCGGCCCGATGATCGGCGTGAGCGAGGCGGTCCGCCAGGCCAGCGGGGTGAAGGGCGGCGACACGATCGACGTCGACGTCGTGCTCGACACCGCACCGCGGACGATCGAGGTGCCGGCCGACCTGGCCTCGGCCCTCGACGCCAACCCGGCGGCGCGGGCGACCTTCGACAAGCTGTCGTTCAGCAACCAGCGGTTCTGGGTCGACCCGATCAACGCGGCAAAGAGCGACGAAACGCGTCAGCGACGGATCGAGAAGGCCGTCGCGACCCTGAGCGAGGGAAGGGCACGCTGAGCGGATCGCCGTTCGTGTACACGCTCCGCCACTCGGCGCGATCGCGCCATCTGCGGATCACGGTCGATCCCGAGGTCGGTCTCGTCGTCACCGTTCCACCACCGACCCGGCGCGGCTGGGCCCATCCCGAGGCCCGGATCGAGGCGTTCCTCACTGCCCGCGAGGCCTGGATCCGCCGTCATCTGGATGCGCGCGCCCGGGAGCGGGCCGAGCTGGCTGCGCGCGGAGGGCTGGCCGACGGGGCGGTCATCCGCTACCGCGGCGAGCTCCACCAGCTGCGGATCGCGACCGCCACCACGGCGTCGGCGGGCCGCTCGACCGTCGCCCGGATCGTGACGCCGACCGGGTTCGAGCTGCGCGTCTCCTTGGCGCGCCGAGATCGCGACCGGGTCGCCCGCGTCCTCGACGGCTGGTTCCGCGAGCAGGCCCGCCTCGCGATCGAGGCCACCGTCGCGGACCATGCCCCGGGCCTCGGCGTCCGACCCACGGCCGTCAGCCTTCGCGACCCACGAAGTCGCTGGGGGAGCGCGTCACGTCAGGGCCGGCTGATGCTCAGCTGGCGGCTCGTGCTGGCACCGCCGGAGGCGCTAGAGACGGTCGTGATCCACGAGCTTGCACATCTGCGCGTGTTCGGCCACGGCCCGCGGTTCTGGGCCGTCGTCGCGTCACGCCGGCCCGATCACCTGGTCTGGCGACGCTGGCTCCGGGCGCACTCGCTCGAGCTCCACGGCGCCCTGACCGAGGTGGAGACCCCGGAGACGTCAGCCGGCTGAGGTGCCCCCCCGGATGCCGGATGCGGTGAGGATCTCGGCCACGATCTCGTCGACCGAGCGGTCATCGACCTCGACGACCTGGTCGGAGACCGACACCCAGAGCGGCGTCCGACCGATGAGCATCGTGGCCAGGACGTGGACGTCGGGCGCGTCGGCGCGACGACCCTTGCCCGCGCCGATCCGCCCGGCGAGCGTCTTCGCCTCGGCGTCGAGCCAGACCACCCAGCCCGAGTCGCGGAGGATCGCGCGCAGCCACGGATCGTCGACGACCGACCCGGCCGCCGTGATCACGGCGTTGCCCGGCCGCTCGATCGCCTCGGAGAAGGCGGCTCGCTCGGCGGTGTGGAGAGCCGGCTCGCCGTCCTCCTCGAAGATGGTCGGCCCGTCACGGCCGGTCATCTCGCGGACGAGGGCGTCGTTGTCCAGGAGGGGCCAGCCCAGGGTCGCGGCCAGGGCCCGTCCGACCGTCGACTTCCCGGAGCCCATCATCCCGACGAGCACGATCCGCTGCGGACGTCCAGTCACCCGGACATTGTCGCGTGAGCCGCGGAAGGGAGTGGTGGAGATGAGGGGACTCGAACCCCTGACCCCCGCGATGCGAACGCGGTGCTCTCCCAGCTGAGCTACATCCCCACGGCCGGGCGCCCGGCACCGCACAGCGGCGGCTGGGCCGACGGGTCTCGAAGTGTAGCACGGGCCCTCCCGGCCTCCGGCCGCCCGGTACCCTCCGGCGGATGTCGATCGGCCTCGTCCTCGGGCTCACCGCGGCGCTCTGCTGGGGCTCGACCGACGTCACGGCCGCGCTCGCCGGGCGCCGGCTCGGGAGCCTCGCCGTGGCCGCGATCGTCCAGCTCACGACGCTCGCGGTCGTCATCGTCCTGTGCGTCGCCCGCTCGTCGGGCCTGCCTGCGAATCCGGCCGATACGCTCGCCTCGGTCCTGAACGGGATCGTCGCCGCCGGCGCCTACCTGTCGTTCTTCACCGCGTTGCGGATCGGGCCCGTCTCGGTCGTGAGCCCGGTCGTCGCGGCCTACGGCGGCCTGACCGTCGTCCTCGCGGTGCTGTTCCGGGGCGAGACCCTCGCACCGCTCCAGGCCTTGGGCGCGGCCGTCGCGACGGCCGGTGTCATCCTGACCGGACTCGTGTCCGACGGCGGCTGGCGCGGCGCCCGGATCGTGGGGCGGGGCGTAGTCTTCGCCTTCGTCGCGATGGTCTGCTTCGCGGTGCTCACCGTGGGCCTCGCGGGGCCGATCCGGAGCGCCGGCTGGCTGCCGGTCCTGCTGGCGACCCGGATCGCGAACGCCGGCACGGTCTGGCTGGTCTTCGTGGTGATCCTTGCCACGCGGCCGCGGGCGGCAGGGCCGCTCCTGGCCACGTCTCCCGATGGATCGACGACGCGATGGCGGACGGCCGTGCTGATCGCGATCGCGGGTGGCGTCCTCGACATCGTCGGCTTCGTGGCGTTCGCGATCGGCCTCGAGCAGGCGCCCGCCTGGATCGTCGGTCTCGCCAGCTCGTTCGGTCCGGTCGTGACCGTCCTCGTGGCCGTCCTTGCGTGGGGCGAACGGCTTCGGCCGAACCAGTGGCTCGGGCTGGTCGGGATCGCCGTCGGCCTTGTCGCGGTGGCGCTGCCCTGATGACGGTGACCGCTACGCCGGGAGGCTGAACCAGAAGCGAGTCTGGCCGTCCGCTGATTCCGCACCCACCCTGCCGCCGCCGGCCTCGACGAGCTGCTTGACGATCGCAAGGCCGATCCCGGCACCACCCCGCGCCCGGTCTCGCGACTTCTCGACCCGATAGAAGCGCTCGAAGACCCGGTCGAGATCCTCCGGCGGGATCGACTCGCCCGAGTTGGCGATCGTCACCAGGAGGTCGTCCGGGTGGCGCTCGACCCGGACGCTCACTGTCCCGCCGCTCGGTGTGTAGCGCACGGCGTTCGAGAGGAGGTTTGCCAGGACCTGGGCGAGGTGGTCGGCGTTCGCCCGGGCGGGCAGGCTCGCGGGGGCGTCGACGGTCACGCGCAGGCCGGCCCGATCGAGCGCCGGCTGGGCCAGGTCGACCGCCGAGCGGACGGCCGCGGCGAGGTCGATCGCCTCGAGCTCCGGCGGAGAGTCCGCGGCGTCGCCCTCGGCGAGCGCGTCGAGGGACCGCGACAGCCGGACGAGCCGGTCGGCCTCCTCGTGGAGCGACTCGTACGTCGCCCGGTCGGCCACGATGACGCCATCCCGCAATGCCTCGAGATAGCCCTGCAGGTTCGTCAGCGGCGTCCGCAGCTCGTGCGCGGCGTTCGCGATGAAGTCGCGCCGCATCCGCTCCTGCTCCTCGAGGCTCATGGCCATCTGGTTGAACGAGTCGGCGAGGCTGGCGATCTCCTCGGGTCCCTCGCGGGGGACGCGCGCCGCGTAGTCGCCGTCGGCGATCCGCCGGGCCGCGGCACCGACCTCCCGCAGCGGCCGGACGAGCATCCGCGCCAGGAGGACCGCGAGGCCGATCGACGCGAGCGCGGCGACGACGACGGCCGCGATCACGACGGTCGTGACGGACTGGTCGTAGACCGCGTGGGCGTGGTCCGCGGAATCTCCCGCCTGCATCATCAGGTCGGTGAAGACCTGGCCGCCGACGACGAGGACGCCGACGACGAGGATGAGGAGCCCGATGGCAGCCGAGGCGAGGGCCGCGAGCGCGATCCGGGTGGCGATCCCGCGGTAGCTCATGTCAGCCCGTCGGGGCTGCCCGGTACCCCGCGCCGCGCACCGTGGCGACCCAGCGGGGAGCGTCGGGGTCGTCGCCGAGCTTGTCGCGCAGCCGGCGGATGTGGACGTCGATCGTGCGGTCGAGCACCTCCGACTGGTCGGCGCCCCAGACCGCGTCGAGGAGCTGGTCGCGGCTGAGGACCCGGCCGTCGGCCTCGAGAAGCGTCTGGAGCAACCGGAACTCGACGTGGGTCAGTTGGACCGGCTCGTCGTCGACCGTCACCTCGTGACGGGCGGGGTCCAGGACCAAGCCGTTGTGGCGGAGCACGCCGGCGGCCGCGCGCTCGCGGGCGGCGTCGGCGGCCGTCGACCGCCGCAGGATCGCCTTCACCCGGACGACCAGCTCCGAGGGCGAGAAGGGCTTGGGCAGGTAGTCGTCGGCGCCGTCCTCGAGGCCGGCGATCCGGTCGAGCGTCGTGCCCCGGGCGGACAGCACGAGGATGGGCGTCGAGCCGGCCTCCTCGTCGCGGCGGACCGCCCGGATCACGGCCCGCCCGTCGAGCTCCGGCAGCATCATGTCGAGCACGACGAGAGCGGGCTGGTGGGTCTCGATCGCATCGAGTGCGCCCGGCCCGTCGGCAGCGGTCACGACGCTGAACCCGTCGCGCTCCAGGTAGGTCCGGACGAGCCGGACGATCTTGGCATCGTCGTCCACGACGAGGATCGGCCGATCCGGCACGGCAGGCGTCTGCATCTCGAGGATCATCATCGCCGACCGTGACGCCCGCGCGATGACACGGCGGTGACGGCGGCGTGTGATGCTGGCCCGGTAGCGGGGGTTGTCGGATCGAACGAGGAGGGATCAGCATGCGCTTCATCCAGGAATTCGGGTTCAACGTGAAGCTCGGCCAGGACGAGGCCCACCAGAAGTGGATTGCGGAGAACGAGGAGGCGTTCGCCCGGTCGCATCCCGAGGGGACGCGGTACATCGGGACGTTCTCGACGGTCATGAGCACCGACAAACAGGCCGGAGCCTACCGATCCTTCGTCGAGCTGGACAGCTACGGGGCGCTGGATCGGCTGGCGGCTGCGGCGAAGGACGCGTCGTCGGAGTTCGGCCGGCTCAACCGCGAGTGGTCGCGGTTCGGCGATTTCGACCCGGCCGCCCCGTGGAGCCAGGGCCTGTTCAAGGCGGTCGTCGACGCCACCATCTGGGATCCGCCGACCGACTGAGATCTCCAGTGGCCTGACCCGTCCGGGGGTTGACCAAACAGAACGGATGTTCGATACTGGACGTCCGATGGTCAGCCTCTCCCCGGACGTGTCGGCGGCTCTGGCGTCTCTCGAGACGCGGTGGGGAGCCGCAGCTCCACGGGTGATCGGAGCGCTGGCCACGGCGCCGCTCCCGGTCGATCCGCCCGACGACCCATCCGAGCTCGCTCCCTCTCCCGCGGGCGAGCCGCGAACTGGCGTCGAGCGGATCGTCCGGACCGGCTTCCCGGACCTCGACGCGATCGTCGGGCCGGGCGGGCTGCCGCGGAGCGCCAGCGTGGCGTTGCGCGGCGCACCGTCGTCCGGCGCCACCACCCTGGCCCTCCGCATCGTCGCCGAGGCCCAGGCCGACGGCGCGATCGTCGCCTGGCTCGACCTGGCCCGGGCGCTCGACCCGGTCGAGGCCGCCGCCCGCGGCGTCCGCCTCGACTGGCTGGTCGTCCTGACGCCCGAGACGCTCGACGAGGGCCTGTCGATCGCGGGGATGCTCCTCGCCGCCCGATCGGTCGACGTCCTCGTCATCGACCTGCCGCCACGCCCGAACGCGGGCACGACCCCGGCGAAGGTCGCCGACCGGCTCAGACGGCTGGCCGCCCTCGCCCGACGGGCGGAGACGCTCCTCGTGGCCCTCGAACCGCCCGGCCTGACGGCCGGTCTCGCGACCGCCGTCGCCGAGTCGACCGGGCTCCGGCTCGAGCTCACCCGACGCTCCTGGATCCGGCTCGGACGGGACGTCGTCGGCCAGCGGACGGACGCGCTCGTCGCCCGGAGCCGCTACGGGCCGCCGGGGAGACGGACGGAGCTCCGGATCCTCTACGCCGAGGGCGGTGAGCGGGACCGCTGTCTCCGCCGCCCGGACCTCCTGCGCGACGACGGGGGGCGACCCGCCACCGTCGTCCCCTTTGCCGCCCCCACCGGCACCCTCGATCCACGGATCCCGACCGATGCGACTCCTCCACCTCTACTGGCCCCATCTCCCGATCCGGCTGGCACGGTCCCGCCACTCCGACTCGTTCCCGACCGACCGGCCGGTCGTCCTCGGCGGCCAGCCCTGGACGGACGGGACGGTGATCGACGCCGATCCGGCGGCCCGAGCGCTCGGCGTCCGGCGCGGGATCCCGCTGGGGAGCGCACACCGGCTCGCCCCTGAGGCCGCCTTCCTCGACCCGGAGCCGGACGCCGACGCGGCGGCCGTCGAGGCCGCCTTCGAGACGCTCGCCCGGTTCAGCCCGGGCCTCGCCGGCACGACCGACCCGACCGATCCGGCCTTCGGGCTGATCGAGCTCCAGGCCGACGGCCTCGACCGGCTGTGGGGCTCCGAGCCGGTTCTCGTCGAGCGGTTGGTCCGGGCCCTGGACGGCGGCCTGCCCGGCGCGCCGCGACCGGGCATCGCCGGCACACGGTTCGCCGCGACCGTGGCCGCCGGCCACACCGAGCCCGGCGTCCTGCGGACCGTGGAGCCCGGCGGCGATGCCGGCTTCCTCGCGCCGCTCCCGTCGATCCTCCTCACCCCCGACGCCGACGTCCGTGCCCGCCTGACCCGGTTCGGGCTGCGCCGGATCGGGGCGGTCGCGGAGCTTCCGAAGACGGCGCTCGTCGCCCGGTTCGGCGAGGAGGGCGAGCGGCTCCATGCCCGGTCCCGTGGCGAGGAGCTGGAGCCGTTCCGGCCGCGACGGGCCCCGGAGCGGCTGGCCCTGACGCTCCCGATCGACCCGCCGGTCGCCGAGACGGAGTCGCTCCGGTTCGTCCTGCACCGGCTCGCCGCCGCGCTGGCCGTCCAGATCGACGCCCGGGGGATGGCTGCCGCCAAGGCCCACCTGCGGCTGACGATGGATCTCGCGTTCGCGGTCGCGGGCACGGACGAGGAGCTCGTCGTCGAGCAGCGATTCCCCGAGCCGACCGCCGACGCGGACGCAATCGAGCGCCTCCTCCTCGCAAGGCTGGAGCGAACGCCGCCGCCGGCGCCGGTCGAGCGGATCGAGCTGGAGCTGGCCGGCGTCGAGCCGGCCGTCGGTCAGCAGCTCCCGCTGTTCGTGCCCCAGGCCGCCCGGACCGCCCGGCTCGGCTGGCAGCTGGCGAGACTGGCGCTGACCTTCGGCGAGGATCGCGTGCGCCGGGTCGCCGTCACGGATCCCGAGGTGCCGCTCGCGGAGCGACGCTGGAGCTGGCGAGGGTGAGACGATGACCCGCCTCCTCCGCGAGCACCCCGAGATCGGCGTCGAGCTGGACGGCGCCGGCCGCCTCGTCGCGATCGCCTGGAACGGCCAGCGCGAGCCGGTCGAGGTCTGCAACAGCTGGCGCGTGGCGGAATCGTGGTGGCGCGAGCCGATCGAGCGCGACTACTGCAAGGTCGTCGGCCGGCGCTGGCTCGCGCTCGTCTACCACGACCGCCTCGCCGGCACGTGGCATCTCGAGCGCCTCTACGACTGAGGTCAGACGATCGGCGAGCCCACCGTCAGGGTCACGACGAAGATCAGGGCGAAGAGAACGAGAAGGAAGGCAAGCGTCTCGACATCATGGGAGCGCGTGGTTCGGTGCTGCACGCCATCTCTCCGGTTCGGACCGGTCCCCCGACCGGTCGTCGAAGCATGGACGACGGCCGTTCGTGGAGCGTTACGGGGGAGTCAGCGATGCGTTTCGTCGCGACAGCGACGGATCGAGCGGCCGTCAGATGCGGTTCCCGCGGCGAAGCGGGGCTGACCTGCGTCGATCCGTTCTCCCGTGCGCTCAGCTCGCGGGGCAGCTGGCCCCGTACAGCACCAGCATCAGGCTGCTTCCCGATGCCGGGGTGAAGCGTACCTCCGCCTTGCAACCCGCCGCCTGCCCGGTGGCCTCGACGACGACCGACCCATCCTCGAGCGGAGACGCGACGTCGGCCGACCAGCCGACTGCCGTCAGCTTCGCCGCGAGGTCGGCGGCGGCTGCCCTGGGTGTCGAATTGACCACGAACGATCCGCTCGCCGGTCCGCCGCCCGCATCGGCCGGCTCCTGGCCGGCAAGCCTCGGGAACGACGCCGGCAGCTCGTCGAGGATCGGGCCGAAGCCCTCGACATCCGTGGTGTTCAGCTGGTCGGGCCCGATGCCGATGCTCAGGAACGGGGTCGGCTGGCCGCCCGGAACGGGTGTCAGGTCGGGCTCCGTGGCTCCCGCTGCGGGCGATCGCGCGGGGGTGGCGGCGCCCGTCGCCGGGGATGCGGTCCCGGCCGGTGCGGCATCCGGTCCGCAGGCTGCCACGATCGTGACGGCGAAGAGCGCGACGATCGCGAGGATTCGGACGGGGACCGGGCTCCGATCGGGGGTCACCCGGGCATCGTAGAGGCGGGCACCAGTTGACGCCGGAACAAAGAGGACCGCCGTCGCGCCCCAGCACGACGGCGGTCCCTGGCCGCGGACCCGCTCACCAGGTCTGCGGCGGGTCGACATCGATCCTCGCGATCTCTGTCGCCCGATCGTCCCGAGCCCCCAGGCGCAGGACGGTTGTTGGTTCAGCGGAGGCCGGCCGCCTGGACCGCCAGCATCGCCGGGAGGATGACCAGGATCAGGATCAGCGCGAGGGCGACCATGATGCCCGTCCGGACGGTGACGGCGAGGAGACCCGGGTTATCCCGCTTCATGGCCTTGTAGACGCCGGACGGCTCGCGGTTGTTTCGCGATCCGGGCGCGATTCAGGGGAGAATGTTCGGCTGCCAGGACCCTCGACGTGGTAGAACACATGTTCTATTCTGCTCGTTCCAATGGTCGACTACGCCGAGCTCCACTGCCACACGAACTTCTCGTTCCTGGACGGCGCGTCGGCGCCCGACGAGCTGGCCGAGCGGGCGGTCGAGCTCGGCCTGACCGGCCTCGGCGTCACCGATCACCAGGGCCTGTACGGAGTCGTTCGGGCGGCCTCGGCGTACGAGGAGGCCGGCCTCCGACCGGTCCTCGGCATCGAGGTCGAGCTCCGCGATCCGCTCGTCGCCGACCCCGACCGGATCGTCATCCCGGCGCGCCGGGGCGTCCGCCGGGGAGGCCGGCGGAAGCACCTGGTCAGCCCGGTCGAGGAGACCCTCGCCCGCGAGGGCGAACCGGATCGACCACGCCCGGAGCGGGCACGTCTCCCGGGCCATCGCGAGGCGGTCAAGGAGGACGGGCGGGGGGTCGGCGAGCGGCAACGCGGCCCGCATCTCGTCCTGCTCGCCCGCGACGCGACGGGCTATCGGAGCCTGTGCCGGCTCGTCTCCCGGGCGAACCTCGCCGGGACGAAGGCGATGCCCCGGTTCGAGGCGGCGCTGCTCGCCGAGCACACCGAGGGCCTGGTCGTCCTCTCGGGCTGTCGCGAGGGAGAGATCGCGCGGCGGCTGCGGGCGGGCGATCGCGGCGGTGCGCGGGCGGCGGCGGAGATCCTCGCGGAGCGCCACGGCCGAGAGTCCTTTCACCTCGAGCTGTCGCATCACCGCCTGCCCGACGACGACTGGCTCGTGACGGAGACGGCGGCGCTCGCCGGGGAGCTGGGCCTGCCGGTGGTCGTGACGAACGACGTCCACTACGCCACCGCGGAGGGGCGCGAGTTCCAGGACGTGCTGACGGCGATCCGTCACGGGCGGACGCTCGAGACGCTCGCGGACCTGCGGCGAGCGGACGGCGAGTCGTTCCTGAAGGGCGCCGACGAGCTCCTCGCGCTGCCGCCCGGCGACGGGTCGCTCGGCCGCGACGTCGCCCGTTCCTGGTCGGCGGGGATCGCCCGCGCCGCCGACCTCGCCGCCGATTGCCGGGTCGACCTCGGATTCGAGCAGTACCGCTTCCCGGGCTTCCCGGTGCCCCGCAACGAGACGCCGTTCTCGTACCTCTCGGAGCTGTGCTGGACCGGCGCGAGGAAGCGCTACCACCCGCTGACCGCGGCCGTCGTCAACCGGCTCGCCCACGAGCTGGACGTGATCGAGCGGGCCGGACTCGCCGAGTTCTTCCTGATCTGCTGGGACCTGATGCGCTACGCGAAGGAGCAGGGGATCCCGGCCCAGGGCCGGGGCAGCGCGACCAGCTCGATCGTGTCCTACACGCTCGGGATCAGCCGGGTCGAGCCGATCCAGCACAACCTCCTGTTCGAGCGGTTCATCAACGAGGGCCGGACGACCTACCCCGACGTCGACATCGACTTCAGTTCGGAGCGGCGCGAGGAGGTCATCCAGTACATCTACAACCGATACGGCCCCGAGCACACGGGGATGGTCTGCAACCTCGTCACGTACCGGGCGCGGTCGGCGGTCCGCGAGGTCGGGGTGGCGCTCGGGTTCCCGCGGCCGCTCGTCGACCGGGTGGCGAAGGCCCTCGAGACGTACGACAGCGTGATGGTCCGGCGCGACCTCGAGGCCGACGGCGGCTTCGCCGAGTTCTTCAAGCGGCCCGGTGAGGGCCTGCCGGTCGAGTCGGGCGCCGCGGCGGAGGTGGAGTCACGCGGCTTCGTCGACGGCATGGGGCAGCTGAACACCCGGATGCCGTTGGTGGGCAAGGTCCCACCCTGGCGCCGGCCGCCGACGCCGGCGGATCCGGACGCGCCGCGGCCGTTCGCCTGGCTGCACGAGGCCCCGGTGGGTCCCTCCTCGCCTTCCGCCCAACGGCCTTCGATATCACCGCCATCGTTATCCGCGGGGGTTGGCGGGGTGCAAGGCGAGCCGGATGCGGTCGGACCGAGCCTGGCGACGCTCGACCCGGCTCGGACGGCCGGCTCTGGAGGGGTCTCCGGCTCCACTACCCCCAGCGATAACGATGGGAGTCATGTCGAGAGGCGGAGCGGGGCTCTGCCTGATCGGCTCGCGCCGCGGACCGCGATCCGGCCGAGCGGGCACGGTGACGACGAAGGCGGTCCCGGCGACACCCCGGCGAGCGTCGCCTGGCTCCGCGAGGGGCGTGGCACCGGCTATGCGGCGGACCGGGACCGTCTCGTTCCGCCGGCGCTGCTCGACGACGGGCAGGGTGGACAGCGGGCCGTCGACCCCGAGAGCGGGATGCCGGAGCCCGCGCCGCGCAAGGCGGATCGGCTGGGTCGGCCGCATCGCTGGGATCCGCCCGCGCCGCCGACCGCGGCGATGGGTCGTGGCGGGACTCACTCCTCCGTAGCCCGGGTCGAGCCGGAGCCGCCGCCACAGGTCCTCGGCGGCTCGACGCGCGACCTGTCCGACTGGGAGCGCTGGCTCGAGTTCTGCGCCCGGATCGACGGCTTCCCGCGCCATCTCAGCATCCACAGCGGCGGGATGCTCGTCACCGCGGCGCCGCTGATCGACATCGCGCCGCTGGAGCGGGCGACGATGAAGGACCGCGTCGTCGTCCAGTTCGACAAGCGCGACGTCGAGGCGCTCAAGCTGATCAAGCTCGACCTGCTCGGGCTCGGGATGCTCGCCGCGATCGACGAGACGCTCCAGCTGATCGAGCACGACTGCGCGGTCTGCCTCGACCTCGACCGGCTGCCGGAGTCCGTGCCGGAGGTCTTCGCGATGCTCCAGGCGGCCGACACGGTCGGGGTCTTCCAGGTCGAGAGCCGGGCCCAGATGCAGACCCTGCCGAAGTCGACGCCGTCGAATCTCGACGACCTCGTCGTCGAGGTGGCGATCATCCGGCCCGGCCCGATCCAGGGCAACGCCGTCCACCCGTACCTGCGCCGGAAGCAGGGCCTCGAGCCGGTGACCTATCTCCATCCGAGCCTCGAGCCGGTCCTGAAGGACTCGATGGGCGTGATCCTCTACCAGGAGCAGGTCATGCGGATCGCGATCGAGGTGGCGGGGTTCAGCCCCGCCGAGAGCGACGGCTTCCGCCGGGCGATGGGCACGTGGCGCTCGAACCGCGAGATGGAGAAGCTCCACGCCCGCTTCCACGACGGCTGCATGCGCCAGCCCGGGATGACGGAGGAGGTCGCCGAGGAGCTCTTCCGCCAGGTCGCCGCGTTCGCCTCGTTCGGCTTTGCGAAGTCGCACGCGGCGGCGTTCGCCCGGACGGCCTACGAGTCGTCGTTCCTGAAGCTGTTCTACCCGGCCCAGTTCGTCGTCGGGCTGATCAACGCCCAGCCGATGGGCTTCTACCCGGTCGAGGTCCTCGTCAACGACGCGAAGCGCCACGGTGTCGCCGTCCTGCCGGTCGACGTCAACCGCTCGACCTATCAGACGACGACCGAGTGGGTCGGGCGCCCCGGCTGGGCGATCGGGGAGGGGGACGACGGGCCGGGCGAGCCACTCCCCGGTGACGCCGGCATCGAGCGTCGACCCGTGCCGGTCCGATCGAGCGGGTGCACGATCCCGTCCGACGAGGCGCGCGAGCGATTGGCCGCCGACAGCGCAACGGGATGGGGCGTCCGGCTCGGGCTGCGGCTCGTCAAGGGAATCGGCGAGGAGCACAAGGAGCTGCTCGACGCGGAGCTCGCGCGCGGGCCGTACCGCTCCCTCACCGATGTCGTCGAGCGGACCGGCCTGCCCGAGGAGACGCTCGAGCGGTTGATCCGGGTCGGGGCGCTGGACTCGCTCGGCCGGCCGCGACGGGAGCTCCTCTGGCAGCTCCGCGAGGTCGCCGGCGCGACGCGCGGGCGCCTCGACGGACGGTCGACCCGTGGCGGGGCGTTCACCCGCGCCGCGTCACGCCCGATGGCGCTGCGTCTCCCGGCCACGGAGGCGCCGACGCTGCCGGGCCTCAGCGAGTCGGAGCGGATCGGCGACGCCTACGCGGTGATCGGGCTCGACGCGCGGCGCCAGGTGGTCGGGCTGTACCGGCCGGCGCTCGACCGGCTCGGGGCGGTGACGAACGCGGCGCTCAACGACCGGAAGTCGGGCCGGGTCCAGATCGGTGGGCTCGTCGTCACGCGCCAGCACCCGATGACGGCCAAGGGAACGGTGTTCCTCGCCCTCGAGGACGAGACGGGGATGGTCAACGTCACCCTCTGGCCCGACACGTGGGCGCGGCTCCGGGGCGTCGTCCGTCGTCACGCGCTCCTGCTGGTCGACGGTGACCTCCAGCGCGAGTCGTCGGTCGTGAACGTGATCGCGACCGATGTCCAGCCGCTCGTCGAGGTCGCCGCGACCGCCGGCGCTCCGGATCGGCCCGACGGGGTGCGCCAGCTGGGCTGGGCGGGGATGCGCCGCCTGGGGTGAGCGCGGACCGCAGGCGGCAACGCCGTCCGGCGTCGTCCAGGCGCGGCAGCCTGGGTCAGCGCTTCCGGGCCAACAGGGGCCGTGACTCCTGCTTCTTCGGGACCTTGCCGTCCGGTCGGCGGCCGCTGGTGCTCTGCGCCTGGCGCGCTCGGTTCGGGCTGGCCGACTTCAGGAACCGCCGGTACCACGCGGCTGCTGCCGCGAAGAACGCACCGGACGGCACGCCGACGAACAGCGCCTGGCTCAGGATCAGCCTCGCCGCCGCGTCACGCGCCAGCGTTCCGCCCGTCGCCGGATCCGAGAACACGTCGAGGAACCCGCCGAACGACCCGCTGCTGAAGGCGATCGCCTGGAAGCCGACCGATGCGAGGGCAGCCAGTCCGCCGACGAGCCAGCTCGCGCGTGGGGCGAAGAAGCCCGCGATGAACGACGTTCCGAGCGGCGCCGTGAACGAGAAGTACTGGTAGAAGGTCGAGGTCAGCGCGTTCAGGCCGACGAGGGGGATCAGCGCGACCGACAGGCCCGACAGGACCACCGGGAACAGGAAGGCCGGATGGCGCAGGAGCATCGGCAGCGCCCTGAGGTCGCCGCGCAGGTCAAGCGGCCGGAACGCCGACCGGAAGGCATAGGCGAGGCCGGGCCGCGCGGGTTCTGGCGCCGGGGCGGTCCGGGTCGAGCCCTTCTTCGCCGTCGGGGCCGCGGCGCCGGCGGGAACGACGCCGGTTTCGTCCTCGTCGAGGTTGGCATCGGGGTCGGACTCGGCCAGGGTCGCGCGATAGCGGCGGCGGGCCTCGGCTCGGTCGGTTCTCTTGGCTCGGGCCACGGTCTCTCCACGGGCTGGTCCGGTGGGCGCTCGGACGGGATCGGATCGTCGTCGGTGACGGGAGGTCCACATCGTACGCGGTCGGCGCCCGAATCGCCCCTCGTCGATCCCGAACGCAGGTGCGATGAAGTCGTGGTGCAGCGCGCGTTGATCGAGCGTGGATCCGTCGTCGACGACCGCCTGCTACAACGTCGGCCCCGCCCTCATCCGTCCCGGCGGCGACACTGAGTGTCCGCCGGGGCCGTCGTCCCGACAACCCGCCGGGAGGTCGTCGATGTCGCGCGCCCGACGCGCAGGGCCGGTGGCCCTGCCGATCGCCCTGGTCCTTGCTCTCGCCGGCGTGTCGTTGGTCGATGCCGCCAGGCGGCCGACGGCCGTCTCCGCGGCCCGGAGCGGACCGCTCGTCACCGCGGCGGTGGCCTGGCCGGTCTCGACCCTCCTCGTCTCCGAGGTCCAGACGGGCGGCGCTTCGGCGTCGGACGAGTTCGCCGAGATCACGAACGCGGGAGCTGCGCCGGTGGACCTTGCCGGCCTCGAGCTGGCGTACGTGACGTCGACGGGGTCGACGGTGACCCGGAAGGCGACGTGGTCGTCATCCACGGTGATCGAGCCGGGCCGGCACCTGCTGATCGCCAACTCAGCCGGGACGTACGCGGCGGCCGCCGACACCACGTACTCGTCGGGCTTCGCCGCGACCGGCGGTGCGATCGTGCTGCGGCCGGTCGGCGGCGATCCCATCGATGCGGTCGCCTGGGGCGACGCGACGAACGGCTTCGTCGAAGGGGCGGCCGCCGCGGGCCCGGCCGCCGGGTCGAGCATCGAGCGGCTCCCGGGTGGTTCCGCCGGAAACGGCGTCGACACGAACGTGAATGCTGCCGACTTCGTAGTCGGCGTCCCAACCCCGCAGAACCTGGCCGCGCCGTCGACACCCGGGACCGGCGGCCCGACCCCGACTCCCGTGCCGACGCCCGTCCCGACACCGACGGCGACGCCCATTCCGACGCCGACCCCGACCCCGACGCCCGTACCGACCGCGACGCCCCCGACCCCGACGCCCATTCCGACGCCCGTGCCGACCCCGACCCCGACGCCCCTACCGACACCCGCCCCGACCCCGACCACCGTCTCGATTGCCGGCGCCAGGGCGCTGCCTGACGGATCGACCGTGACGATCGCCGGCGTTCTCACGACCGATCTGGGAGCGATCGACGGCGGAAGGATCGGCTTCGTCCAGGACTCGACCGGGGGGATCGCGATCCGCCTCGACGCCGCCCCGGCCGTGGCCATCCCCGCGGGCACGATCGTGCGGATCGGCGGGACGCTCGGCGGCTACTTCAGCCTCCGTGTCGTGAACACGACCGTCGCATCGGTCGAACTGGGCGGCGCGGCACCACTCCCGGATGCGGTCGGCGCAACGACCGGTGCGGCTGTGGAACCGCTCGAGGGCCTCCGGCTCTTCGTCGGTGGGATCGTGACCGAGGCGCCGTCGGCGCTGTCGGACGGCCTCGGCGTGACGATCGACGATGGAAGCGGACCGCTCCGGATCGTCATCTCACCGACCGCCCTCGGGACGGAGTCGATCGGGACCGGCGACACGATCCGGGCCACCGGCCCGCTCGGGCAGCGAGACAGCAGCGGCAGTGGCGCGTCCGGGTATCGCCTGCACGCGACCCTCGCCGGCGAGCTGAGCGTCGAGGCCCCGCCGGTGGCGACGCCGACGCCTACCCCCACCCCAACCCCGGTCCCGACGCCGACCGCCACGCCCACACCCGCGCCGACGCCAACGCCGACGATGACGCCGTCCGCGACTCCGTCTCCGACCCCGCTCGCGACTCCGACCCCGAGCCCGCTCGCAACCCCGTTGGCGACCGCCGTCTCGATCGCCGAGGCGCGGGTCCGCCCGGTGGGCCAGCGCGTGGCCATCGCCGGGGTCGTCACCGCCGAGGCCGGCCGGCTCGGGACCCCGCCGCTCATCGCAATCCAGGACGACACGGCGGCGATCGTGGTTCGCATCGCCGACCCAGACCCGCGTCCCGCTCGTGGCGCCAGGGTCGAGCTGACCGGAACCCTGGCCGAGCCGTACGGCCAGCTCGAGGTGCGCTCGCTGGTCGGCGGCCTGCGGATCGCCGGATCGGGTCCGCTTCCGCCGCCGATCACGATCGGCGGCTCGGGCATCGGGGAGGCCGTCGAGGCACGGCTCGTCGCCGTCGAGGGCACGGCCGATGCGAAGCCGTCCAGGGCGACGAGCGGCGACATCACGTTCACCGTGACGACCGCCTCGGGCTCGATCCGGGTGGCCGCCGACGCGTCCTCGAGGATCGCGGCGTCCTCGATCGCGAAGCACGATCGCCTCCGCCTGACCGGCATCGTCGGCCAGCACGCGACCCGCAAGGGCGCCCCCGACGGGTTCCGGATCTGGCTGCGCGACGGCGCAGATGTGACCCGGACGGGCTCGGCGTCGACTCCGACGCCTCGACCGGGCGGTTCCGGATCACCGCGCCCGGAAGGCGGGAGCGCTCCTCCGATCACGATCGCCGCGGCGATCCTCCGGAAGAGCGGTTCGGCGACGGTCGACGGCGTCGTGACGATCCGCCCATCCCTGCTCGACGCGACCGGCCGTCGCATCGTCGTCCAGGACCGGACGGCCGCGATCGAGGTCCTCCTGCCCGTCGGGACGACCGCGCCGGCGACCGGCACCGGCGTCCGCGTCACCGGCGAGATCGGTCAGGCCTATGGCGCGCCGCGGATCCGCGCCGACGAGGTCCGGCGGCTCGGTGCCGGCGTCGCGCCGGTCGTGGACCTGCGGATCGCTCCGGGTGCGGCCCACGAGTGGCGACTCGTCCGGGTCCGCGGCAATATCGTCGACGTCCATCGATCCGGCGATCGCTGGCAGGCGGAGCTGCTCGTCGGAGGAACGCGCGTCCCGATCCTCGGTCTCGCGGGCGCAGCGATCCCGAGCACGGCCGTGATCGAGGGACGGACCGCGACCATCGTCGGGATCGTCCGGCGGGCGTATCCATCGGCGACCGACCGTCGGTTCGCGATCCTGCCGCGGTCGGCGCGCGACCTGACGATCGGCGGACCCGCGGACGACGGTGGCAAGGGCGGCTCGGGTTCACCCATTGGCTCCGGTGCCCCTGCATCGGCTGCGGCCGGCGTCGGCGGCGTGGGCGGGTCGTCGCCGTGGACCGACATCGACCTCGTCGCGATCGACGAGCACGTCGGCCGGACGGTTCGCGTCGGGGGCCTCGTCGCCGGGCTCGAGGCCGACGGCTTCCGCCTCGATGACGGGACCTCGGTTGCCAGGATCGTCCTGCGCGGCCCGGCCCTCGACGGGCTGGCCGACATCGCGCCGGACGACGCCTTGAGCGCGATCGGCCGCGTGGAGCGCGGCACGGGCAGCGATGCGACCGCCGGCGGCGAGGCCGTGATCGCCGTCGACGATCCGGCCGGGATCATCCGGGTCGGTGATCCGGTCGCCGATGGCCAGGCGGCAGCGGCCGCCGTCACGGCGTCGGACGCCGGACCGAGTGCGTCGCCCGACCCGGGCCCGCCGCTCGCGGCGACGGTCTCCGATCCGGTCGCACCGGAGGTCGGGATCGTCGGGATCGTTCTCGTGGCGCTGGCGTCGCTCGCTGTCACGGTCCTGCGTCGGCAGCGAACCCGGCGTCGGATCTCGGACCGAATCACGGCGCGCCTGGAGGCCCTCGTCGGGCCGGGTGCAACGCAGCTTCCCGCGATCACGCCCGGGATGACGCCGGTGACCGTGGAGGCATCACCGGCCGGCGAGCAGCCGGACTCGGCGCGATGACTCGCGGCATGCAGCCGTCGACGGGTCGTCGACGGGGCGTCGGAGGCACCCTGCGGAACCGGTCCCGCGAGCGTGGCTCGTGCGTGGCCGTGCTTGACGCTCCGAAGAGCCCGGGACTATCCTCGCCCGAGTTTCGCGCCAGCGAAGCACGCCAGAGTGAGGGACGAGGTCTTGCCGAACGCGGATCCCCGCGTAGCCCTCCCCATCGGAGACCGGCAATACCACATCGGACTCGGACCGGGTGAACTGGCCGAGTACATCCTCCTCCCCGGTGACCCCGATCGGACCTCCCGGATCGCCACGCGTCTCGACGACATCGAGTTCGAGCGGCGCCACCGGGAGTTCGCCTCGGTCACCGGAACGTATCGCGGCACCCGTGTCTCGGTCGTTTCGACCGGGATCGGCACGGACAATGTCGAGATCACGGTGGCGGAGATCCTGGCGATCACGGAGCGTCCGACCTTCGTCCGGGTCGGCTCCTGTGGCGCTCTCCAGCCGGAGATCGCCCTGGGGGACCTGATCGTCACGACCGGAGCAGTCCGGCTCGAGTCGACCACGAGCTACTTCGTCCACGATGGATACCCGGCCGTCGCCGATTACGAGGCGGTCCTGGCCCTCATCGAGGCGGCTGAGCGGCTCGGGCACCGGACCCACGTCGGGTTGACGGCCACGGCACCGGGTTTCTACGGAGCGCAGGGGCGCCCCATCCCGCAGTTGCCCATCCGTTACCCTGACCTGGCGGAGGACATGGCACGCCAGCGCGTCATGAACTTCGAGATGGAGGCGTCGGCCCTGCTGGTGCTTGCGTCACTCGCTCGATGCCGGGCCGGCGTCGTCTGTGCGGTCTACGCACAGCGCACGACCGGAGCATTCGTCGAGGGAGCGGCGAAGGACGAAGCGGAAGCCGCCTGCGTGGAAACGGGGCTCGAGGCGCTCCAGATCCTCGCGACGATGGACCGTCAGAAACGCGACGTCGGGACGGATCGCTGGCGACCGTCCCTCTGGAACTGATCGTGAGACGCGGACACGGGACAATCGTTCTCGTGACGCCACGCTGAACCGAGGAGGAGCCCGCTCCATGGCCGAGGCCTACTGCGTCAAGGACAAGATGAAGGTCGAAGTCGTGAATCCCCAGAAGATCACGATGAAGAACGGCAAGCCCGCGATTCAGGGCACCTGCCCGAAGTGCGGCGGCAAGGTCTTCAAGATCGGCGGCTGACGCCGACTCGCAATCGATCCGAGAGCGGCCCTCGCCGGCAACGGCGAGGGCCGTTTCGATTCCGGCCACGAGCCGACCGCCGCCGACCCCGGCTGAGTCGCGTCGCGACTCAATCCACGAGCCGGCGCGCTTGGCCCCGTCGGAGCGTGGGCATCGGCGAGCGTGCCCGACACGATTCTGGGTCGCCTGCCCACTCAGCGACGCAATCCGCCCGCGGCTCCCTCCGACCCGGTCCCGCAACGGATCCTCAATGGTCCCGGAACCTTCGTGCCGATCGGCTCTGGCATTGCAACGAAGTAGGATGTGACCATCACGGACGAGGGGTTACACGCGCGTCTGTGCGCCGACACCCCGGGGAATCAACCACGAAGAAGCACGCCGGGCGCCGAATTGGCGCCTGCGCTCACGGGAGGACGGCAGGATGGCAGTTCGCGTCGGGATCAACGGCTTTGGGCGGATCGGGCGGCAGTCTCTGAAGGCGCTCATCGAGCGCGCGCCGGACGTCGAGGTCGTCGCCGTCAACGACCTGGTCGACACGTCGCTCAATGCCCTGCTGTTCAAGCACGACTCGACCTACGGCGCCTATCCCGGCACCGTCGACCACACCGGGGACGCGCTGATCATCGACGGTCGCGAGATCAAGGTCCTCAAGGAGAAGGACCCGGCGGCACTGCCGTGGGGCGATCTCGGAGTCGACATCGTCCTCGAGTCGACGGGCCTCTTCACGGACGCCGACAAGGCGAAGGCCCACATTGCCGCCGGCGCGAAGAAGGTCATCATCAGCGCCCCGGCCAAGGGCGAGGACATCACGATCGTCCTCGGCGTGAACGAGGGTCGATACGATCCTGCGGCCCACCACGTGATCAGCAACGCGAGCTGCACGACGAACTGTCTCGCGCCGGCGGCCAAGGTCGTCCACGATCTGCTGACGATCGAGCGCGGCCTGATGAACACCATCCACAGCTACACGAACGACCAGCGGATCCTCGATGTCGCCCACAAGGACCCGCGCCGCGCACGGGCCGCCGGCCAGAACATCATCCCGACCACGACCGGTGCGGCCAAGGCGCTCGCCCTCGTGATCCCCGATCTCAAGGGCAAGTTCGACGGCTTCAGCCTCCGGGTCCCGACGCCGACCGTCAGCGTCGTGGACTTCACCGCGGACGTCTCCCGCCCGACGAGCGTCGAGGAGATCAACGACGCGTTCCGGGCCGCGGCCCAGGGACCGATGAAGGGCATCCTGGGCGTCAGCGACGAGCCCCTCGTGTCGTCGGACTTCAAGGGCGACTCCCGCTCCTCGATCATCGACGCCGACTCGACGATGGTCCTCGACGGGACGATGGTGAAGGTGATCAGCTGGTACGACAACGAGTGGGGCTACAGCTGCCGCGTCGCGGACCTGATCGCGTTCGTCGCGGCCCGCCTCCCCGTTGCCGCCTGACCGGCACGACGCCCCGATGGACAAGCTGACGATCCGCGACTTCGATGCCGCAGGCAAGCGCGTCTTCGTGCGCGTCGACTTCAACGTGCCGCTTGCCGACGGCAAGGTCACCGACGATTCGCGGATCCGTGCCGCCCTTCCGACGATCGTCGCGCTCCTCAACGAGGGGGCGAAGGTCATCCTCGCGAGCCATCTCGGCCGGCCGGACGGCAAGGTCCAGGACGGTCTCCGGCTCCGGCCGGTCGGCCAGCGGCTCAGCCAGCTGCTCCGCCGGAACGTGCCGGTCACCGGTGACGCACTCGGCGTGGGCACGGAGGACGCCGTGAAGCGGATGCGACCCGGCGAGGCGATCCTCCTCGAGAACCTCCGCTTCCACGCCGAGGAGGAGAAGAACGATCCGGTCTTCGCCCAGTCGCTCGCCTCGTACGCCGACGTGTTCGTGAACGACGCGTTCGGGACCGCCCACCGGGCCCACGCCTCGACGGTCGGGATCGCCCGCCTGCTGCCGGCGTACGCCGGGCTCCTGATGGAGCGCGAGATCGCGATGCTCAGCCGGCTCCTCGAGAACCCCGAGCGTCCGTTCGCCGCGATCCTCGGCGGGGCGAAGGTCAGCGACAAGATCCAGGTGATCGACCACCTGCTGACGAAGATCGACGTCCTCGTCCTCGGCGGTGGAATGGCGAACACGTTCCTCCTCGCCCAGGGCAAGTCGGTCGGCAAGAGCCTGGCGGAGCACGATCGGGTCGACGACGCGCGAAGGATCCTCGTCGCGGCCGAGAAGGCCGGCGTGAACGTCGTCCTGCCGACCGACGTCGTCATCGCCAAGGAGGTCACCCGCGGGACCGAGTACAAGACCGTCGGGACCGAGAAGTTCCCCGCCTCGTGGCACATCGTCGACCTCGGCGAGCAGAGCCGCGCGAACATCGAGGCCGCCCTCGCCGACGCGAAGACGGTCCTCTGGAATGGGCCCCTCGGCGTCTTCGAGATCCCGTCGTTCGCCCACGGCACCAACGACATCGCGCAGTACCTGGCCGCTCGCGCCGAGGCCGGCGCAACCGTCGTCGTGGGTGGCGGCGACAGCGTTGCCGCGATCGAGAGCCAGGGCCTGACCTCGAAGTTCACGCACATCAGCACCGGCGGCGGCGCGTCGCTCGAGTTCCTCGAGGGTCGTGAGCTGCCCGGGATCGCCGTCCTCCAGGACCGCCCGGCGGGCGACGCCGGCGCCACCGGCAAGCGCCCCAAGGCGACCGTCGCATCGGGAGCGAAGGCGTGAACACGATCATCGACGACGTCGACGCCAGGGAGATCCTCGATTCACGCGGCAACCCGACCGTCGAGGTCGACGTCGTCCTCGTGGACGGCTCGGTCGGGCGGGCGGCGGTGCCCTCCGGCGCGTCGACCGGGGCCCACGAGGCGGTCGAGCTGCGCGACGGGGACAAGACCCGATTCGGTGGCAAGGGCGTCCTGACGGCCGTCCGCAACGTCACCGATCGGATCGGGCCCGAGCTGATCGGGCTCGATGCGGACGACCAGGCGGGCGTCGACACGCTGCTGCGCGACCTCGACGGGACGCCGAACAAGGCGAACCTCGGCGCGAACGCGATCCTCGGCGTGTCCCTCGCCTGCGCTCACGCCGCCGCCGCCGCCCACGACGAGCCGCTCTACCGCTATCTCGGCGGGGTCGGGGCGCGGGTTCTCCCTGTGCCGATGTTCAACATTCTCAACGGCGGGAAGCACGCCCAGGACTCGACCGACTTCCAGGAGTTCATGGTCATGCCCGTCGGCCTCGCGACGTACCCGGAAGCGCTGCGAGCCGGGGCCGAGGTGTTCGCGGCGCTCCGGACGATCCTCCACGACGAGGGCCACGCGACCGGTCAGGGCGACGAGGGCGGCTTCGCGCCGTCACTCGGGTCGAACGAGGCCGCGGTCGAGGTGATCCTCCGGGCCATCGAGAAGGCCGGCTACGCGCCGGGCGAGCAGATCGCGATCGCGCTCGATCCCGCGACGACCGAGCTGGTCGAGGAGGGGAGCGGCGACGGTGGCCCGACGCGCTACCGCCTCGCGAAGGAGAACCGGACGCTCGACTCGGGCGAGCTCATCGATCTCTGGGCGGACTGGGCGGCTCGCTATCCGATCGTCTCGATCGAGGACGGCCTGGCCGAGGACGACTGGGCCGGATGGACGGAGCTGAACGCCCGCCTCGGCGATCGAATCCAGCTCGTCGGCGACGACCTGCTCGTGACGAACACCGAGCGGATCGCGCGGGCGATCGAAGCCGGCGCGGCCAACAGCGTCCTGATCAAGCTCAACCAGATCGGGACGCTCACCGAGACGATCGATGCGATCGCGCTCGCGCGCCGGTCGGGCTGGACCGCGATCGTGTCGCATCGCTCCGGCGAGACCGAGGACACGACGATCGCCGACCTCGTGGTCGCGATGGGGACCGGGCAGATCAAGACCGGCGCGCCGTCCCGGAGCGAGCGGGTCGCCAAGTACAACCGCCTGCTCCGGATCGATGGCGAGCTCGGCGAGGGCGCCGTGTATCTCGGTCGCGCGGCGTTCGGTCGAACGGCATCGCCGGCATTGCCGGCCGTCGCGGTGGGGTCGAGCGCCCGATCGTGACCCGGGTCATCGATCACGGCGCCGTCGTCGCCGCGTACGTCGGCATCGGCATGGCCGTCACGATCGCGATCAGCTTCCTGCTCGTCATCCCCATCGAGCCGATCTACTGGCTGTTCGCCTTGCCGGCGGGCCTGCTGATCGGCTACTACGCGAATCAGCGGAGCGACCGTCGTCGCGGTCCCTGGTCGCGGATCCTGGCGAACGCCGTCGTCGCGGGTGCGGCCACCGGTCTGACGCTCGCGGTCCTGCTGCTCGCGGTGAAGGCCCTCTTCTTCTTCGGCGACAACGGCTACCGACCGACCGAGCTGGGCGGGTCGATCACGTGCTCCGGCGGCGCCGACTGCGTCTACCAGCGGTACCGCGAGGACAACGCCGCCCAGCTGACCGCCGCGGGCATCTCCGACGCGAGCACGTTCACGAGCTTCTACTGGGGCCAGCAGCTGTCGTCGGCCGCGACGGTGCTCGTCCTGACCCTGGTCGGCGGCCTCGGCGGCGGTGTGCTCTACGGCGTCTTCCGCCCGAAATCCGGTTCGCCGAGCGTCGCGAGGCCCGCCACCGGCTGACGTCGCGGCGACGTCGGCCATACGGAGCTGACCCGCTGTTCCTACACTACGAGTCATGATCACGAAGATCCGCCGGCCGCTGGTCGCGTTGCTGGCCGGCGGCTCGGTCGGCGGGTTCCTGGCCGTTCACGCCATCCACGTTGTCGCGGTGGCCGGCGCACCGACGGCGATGCAGTTCCTCTGCAACATCGGTCGCTGAGCGCGGCCGGAGCCGGTTCGCCGACCGACGACAAACGCCCCGGAGCAATCCGGGGCGTTCGAGTGTCTGCGGCAAGCTGTCGTCAGCTCTTCGCGGTGGCCTTCTTGGCAGGGGCCTTCTTCGCAGTCGCGGTCGCCTTCGGCGCCGCCTTCGTCGTCGACGCCTTCGCGGGCGCCTTCTTCGCGGCGGTCTTCTTCGCGGCGGTCTTCGTCGTCGTGGCGGTCGGCTCCGCCGTCTCGACCGTCGCTGCCGTCGCGGCAGCCTCGGCACGAGCGGACTTCGAGACCGCGGCACGGGCCTTGCCGGCGGCGGTCTGGGCGCCCTTCGCCTTGTTCGCCTTGCCGAGCGCGATCCGGGTCTTCGCGGCCTTCTGCGCCTGGGCCTTCGACGTCGTCTTCACGACGCGACCCGAGGTCTGCACGGCAGCGCCGCCGGTCGCGGCATAGAACTTGATCGTCAGGCGCGACTTCCGCCGGGCCGCCGCATTGCGGTGGATCGCACCGCTCTTCGCCGCGCGATCGAGGGCGGCGTGGGCGTCGGCGAGCGCCTTCGCGGCGACCTCCGGTTCGGCGTCATGGGTGGCGACGCTCAGGGCGTTCGCGACATAGGTCTTCGCGGCGCTGCGCCGCGGCTGAAGGATGTCGCGCCGGCGCTCGGCCTGACGGACGCGCTTCAGTCCCGACGGCGTTCGTGCGCCCGTCCAGGTGCGGGGCGTCTTGGCCAAGGGGTCGAACCTCTCAGAAGGGTGTCGTGGACACGGCACGGCGGAACGGTGCCGAGCACGAACGCGCATGGTAGCAGGTGACCGCCGTTTCTGACCACCGGACGGCCCCCTTCCGGTGACGGGCCGATCGGGCAGACTTCGCAGCCATGCTCGCGATCCTCGGCGGCCTCGGAGCCGCGCTCTGCTGGGCGACGTCGTCGCTCGCATCCGCCCGCTCGTCCAGGATGATCGGGGCCTGGGCGACCCTCGGCTGGGTCATGCTGATCGGGACGCTGATCACGATCCCGGCGCTCGTCCTGACCGGAACGGACGTCGACCTGACGCCGGACGCACTGCTGCTCCTCGGGCTGTCCGGCGCCGGCAACCTGATCGGCCTCCTGCTCGCCTACTCGGCCTTCAAGCGGGGCCAGGTCGCGATCGTCGCGCCGATCCTGTCGACCGAGGGGGCGTTCGCGGCGGTGATCGCGTTCCTGTTCGGCGAGCAGATCGGGATCGCGGCGGCGCTCGCCCTCACGGCGGTCGCGGCCGGCGTGGTCCTCGCCTCGAGCGGCGGGCCGACCGATCCGGCCGCCGCCGAGCCGGGCGGCCTCGCGGTCCCCGAGTCGTCCGAAGCGGGGGCGCCCGCGACATCGTCCGCCACGCTTTCCTCCGGCTCGGCGGTGCCGTTCGCGCTCGCCGGTGTGGTCTGCTTCGGCGTCGGTCTCTACGCGAGCGGAAGGATCGGGGCGACGATGCCGCTCGTCTGGTCGATCCTGCCGGCCCGGCTCGGGGGCCTGATCTTCGTCGCGCTGCCGTTGCTCGTGACCGGCCGGCTCCGCCTGACCCGCGTCGCGGCGCCGTTCGTCGCACTGGTCGCCGTCGCGGAGGTGGTCGGCGTGGCGTCGTACGCGTTCGGTGCGCGCGAGGGGATCGCGATCGCCGCGGTCATGTCGTCCCAGTTCGGGGCGATCGCGGCGATCGTGTCGGTTGCCTTCTTCGGCGAGCACCTCCGCCGGATCCAGGTGATCGGCGTGGCGGTCATCGCCGGCGGCATCGCCGCGCTCGCCGCCTTGCAGGCGGCCTGACGGGAACGCCGTCCGCGGGGACGGGACTCCATCTCGGCCGCCGGCAGCACCCGGCTCGGCGCCGCGGACCCGTCGGCTCGACGCCGAGGAACGCGGGATGCTCGGGTCAGTGGTTCTCGGCCGCGTGCGTCGGATAGCATCGCAACGTGTCCCCGGCCTCGGTGTCCGAACGGCTGGTGTCGGCCCTCCTCATCGGGCTCGCCTGCGTCGTATTCGTTGCGTTGCTGCTGGCGGTTCCTGCCTTCCTGCCGTCATTCGACGAGGCGAAGTACCTGGGGATCGGCTCCAACGTCCTGGCCGGGCGTGGCGTCGTCTCGGTCTACGGTCCGTTCCTTGATCACTCGCCGCTCTGGGCGGTGACGCTGGCCGCGGCCGACGTCGTGGCCGGGATCGACCCGCTGTCGTGGGGTCACGTTCTCGACGGGATCGCGGGTGCCGGCCTGATCCTCCTCGTGGCCTGGTTCGGCTGGCGCTTCCGTCCCGCGGCCGGCGCCCTGGGAGCGACGGTCGTCCTCGGCTTCACGTACCTCCACGACCTGACCCGGACAGCCCGCCTGGACGTTCCCGCTGCTGCGCTGGCGCTGCTGTTCGTCGCGGTCGGCATCGCGGCGATTCGCCGCGATTCCCTTCGCTGGGGCGTCCTCGCAGGAGCGGTCTTCGCAATCGCATTCCTGGTCAAGGAGATCGCTCTGCCGTTCGCCCCGGTGCCGTTGATCGCCGGTTTGATCGCTGGGCGTCCCCTGGCGGCGCTCGCCCGAGTGAGCGGGGCGATGTTGCTCACGGCCGCGCTGGGGACGGCGTGGTGGTTCGTCGTGTTCGCCTCGTACACCCGGCAGGTCTACCGCCTGGGTCTCCCGGCGTGGACCCTCGTACCGATCGCGGCGATCGTTGTCGTGATCGGCGTCAGCTGCCTGGCTGCGCGACGGATCGGGGCGACGGCGACAGCCCGCTCGATCGCCGACCGCGTCTCTGCCCGGGTCGCCCCGGCCGTGCGCGCTCGCTGGCGGATGATCGTCGGCTGGACGCTGGCACTCGGTTGGTTCCTGGTCCTGGACGTCGCCTTCGCCCGGAACCAGGCCACGCGCGGGCTGAGCTTCCTCAGCCTTGCCCAGTGGCAGGCCTACGTGGCCGTATGGCTGACCCCGATCACCGTGGCCGCCGGCTGTTACGCGCTCGGCGGCCTGATCGCAATCTGGTCGGCCGCGCGCGGGCACCTCGGTCCCGGCGCGATGCCCGTGGTCGACCTGACCGTCGCGGCTGTCTGCAGCATGCCCCTCGTGCTCCTCGTCATCGCCGTCGGCGAACCTCCACGGAACTACCTCGCGCAGATCGGGGTGGTGGTCGCGCTCGCGTCGTGCGGCTGGGTCTGGCTCGCCGTACGGCTGGCGAGCCGCGTCCGCCCGCGATGGGAACGCGCTCGCGGCTCCCGGTGGGTCGTCACCCTCGGCGTCGCGGGGGGCTCACTCGTCGGAGCCGGGTTCGGCCTGGCGATCGCGATCGGGACGCATCTCGTGACCCGTCGGACGGGGTTGGCCATCGGCGTCGCGGTTGGAGCGACGTGCGGGTGGGCAACCGCGATCATCGCGCGGCGAACGACCGCCTCAGCGGCCCACGCGGGGCCGCTCGCGGGCGAGCCCCTCCGCCCGACACGTCGGGTCTCGATCGGCGTGATCGCGCTGATCGTCCCGCTCGTGCTGTCAACGGCGATCCTCGCGGATCACGTCCGCGCCTACCGTGGCTCGGCCACCGGCGCCGCTCAACTCGCCGCAGTCAGGACGGTCACGGACTGGATCGACGCGAACGTGCCGTCCGGGTCGACGATCGCCTTCGGGTCGTACCTCGGCTACGAGATGAGTCTCGCCCTCGACAGGCCCTACACGATCACGCAGATCGCGCAGGAGATCGCGCGGTTCACGACGGCGGGTCCTCTGGGCATCGCGGTGTCGGGCAAGCCTCCGGCAGACGACTGGGTCTCCGTGGACACGGCTCCCCGGAACGTGGCGGAATTCCAGGCGTTCCGGGCATCCGTGATCGCGAACAAGCTCCGGTCGACGGGAGCCACGTACTGGATCTACACGACCGGCACGCCGACGAGCGCAGAGACGCTGATCCCCGCGCTCGAGGCCGCCACCGGACTGACCGAGGTGGCCCGGTGGACCTTCCCGTACACGCGGGCCGCCGGCGGCGGTTCCGGGGTGCTGACGAGCTACGTGTTCAAGGTCGAACCGGGCGTCGCGGTGGACCCCGGGACCCTCTTCATCGCGCCGAATGCGCTGGATCGCCTGCTGGGCCAGCTCGAGGCGAGCCCCGGCGACGCGACGGCGCCGATCGCAGGACGACTCCTCGACCGCGTCCGGATCACCCCGTCGGGACCCGGCGATTCCGCGCTCCTCGGCCGACTCCACCACCTCGCGGGTCGCTGACCGACTCGGGCCGCCCGGGGTGGCCCGCGTCGACACACGGTAGCGTCAGGCACCGCGACAGTCAGGGCACCGCGAACAGGCAGACGACCTCGCCACCCCAGGTCATGCACCGCAGCGCCTGTCGCGCGGCCCAGGCGGCGCGATGCCGGGAGACCCACGATGGCGGTGCGTTCGGCGACGTCACGACGTATCGAACGCCCTGGTCCGCGTACCCATCTCCGGCGTTGACCCCGGCATTCGGCCAGCGGACGATCGTCGTCGCACCCGAGGTCATGGCAAGGAGCGGCGCGAGGTCTCCCTCGACCACCGATCCTGCCGGAAGGAGCCGCGCGACGGCCGTTTGGGCGGGCACGAGGTCGCTCGTGCCCGAGGTCAGCCACGAGCCGTACGCCGCCAAGCCCGGCAGGACGAGGACGACGACCAGGCCGATTGCCGCGACGCGCCTGCGCAACGTCGATCCACCGAAGGTCGGCCGGGCGATCGACAGCCCGGCCCCAAGCAGCACCGAGAACGCCGGGAGCAGGGGCACGACGTACCGATTCGGGTGGTAGTCGAGGCCGAACAACGGCACGACCCCGACGACGAGCCAGCCGGTTGCCGCGCCCACCATCCGACGCCGGCCCGCATCCAGATCGCTCCAACGCGCGATCGACCCGACCAGACCAGCCATCCCGGCGATCCCCAGGACGAGGGCGGCCGGGATCGCGCCATCGGTGCTGAACGGGTAATGAACGATCGAGTAGACGAGGTCGCCGACCGAGCCGGGGAGGTGCTGGGCCGGCCAGATCCGGATATCGGCGGCGACCTCGGAGCCGTGCGGGACGAGGACGACCACCACCCAGGCAACCGCGCTGGCGGCGATCGAAGCCAGCGCGCCCATCAGCCAACGTCGGACGACGCGGTCGTGGCGGCCGCCGACGATGGCGACCCCGAGCAGGATCCCGATCGACGCGAACACCGCGTTCGGCTTCGTCCCGATCGCCAGCGCGAGGGCCAGCCCGGCAAGAAGGCCGGATCGGCCAGCCCGCTCGCCTCCGGCGCTCCACACCAGCACAACCGCGAGTGTCAGGCCGGTTGCCACGAGCGGCTCGAGCAACGCGAGATGACCGTAGAAGAGGACGAGTGTCGAAGCCGCGAACGAGGCCGCGCCAATCGCGGCCGGGAGCCGGCCGAATGGCCGACGGAGGCCGATCGCGAGGAGGGCGGTCGTCCCGACTGTCGCGAGGATCGACACCAGTCGCGCCTGGACGATCCCGACGCCCAGCACCTGGAACGACAGCGCCTCGAGGCCGCTGAATGGGAGGTTGACGAGGTAGAGGTGCCAGTCGTCGGTCGCCCACGTCCCGAAGCGAGCGAGGTTCCGCGCACCGATGACGCTCCACGCTTCGTCGGTGAACGGGCTGCGGCTCGCAGTCATCCCGGGTGCGGGATCCAGACCGGCGATCAGCAAGAGCGCGACCAGCAGGATGACCGGGATCAGAAGCGGAGCCGCCCATTCGGCTCGGTGCCGGAGGACAGCGTCCCATCCACGGGAGTTGTCGCCATGAACCTTCGGCACCGCCATGCGCCCGCGAGTGTATGGCCCGACGACTCACCGCGGACTGGGGCGGTCGTTCTCGGGCGCGCGATGAGACTCGCGCCTCCGCGGTCGTCCTGCGGCAGCCGGGCGCCGCCCGCTCTAACGACGCCTCAGCCGCGCCGGATCCGGAGTCGGGGGAACCGACCGGCTACACTCCCGCCCCGTGACGATCCCCCAGGACCGACTCCGCAATTTCTCGATCATCGCCCACATCGATCACGGCAAGTCGACCCTGGCCGACCGGCTCCTGGAGCTGACCCACACCGTCGAAGGGCGCCACATGATGAGCCAGGTCCTCGACTCGATGGACCTCGAGCGCGAGAAGGGCATCACGATCAAGGCCCGCGCAGTGCGTCTCGAGTACAAGGCGGCCGACGGGCACACGTACGGCCTCAACCTCATCGACACGCCGGGCCACGTCGACTTCTCCTACGAGGTCAGCCACAGCCTCCAGGCGTGCGAGGGCGCGATCCTCGTCGTCGACGCGACCCAGGGGATCGAGGCCCAGACGCTCGCCAACGTCCACCTCGCGCTTCGCGAGGGGCTCACCCTGATCCCGGTCCTGAACAAGATCGACCTCCCGTCGGCCGACCCGGACACGATCATGGACGAGCTCGAGAACGTCCTGGCGATCCCGCGCGAGGAGGTGCTCCTCGCCAGCGCGAAGGACGGGACCGGCGTTCCCGAGATCCTCGAGGCGATCGTCGCCCGGATCCCCTCGCCGAAGGGCGACCCGGCGAAGCCCGTCCAGGGCCTGATCTTCGACAGTCACTACGACGCCTACAAGGGCGTGATCGTCTACGTCCGGCTGGCCCAGGGCACGCTCCGCCAGCACGACGAGGTCCGGCTCATGGGCTCCGGCGCCACGGCCGAGCCGCTGGAGCTCGGCGTGTTCCGGCCGCAGCTCGTCCCGGTCAAGCAGCTCGCCGCCGGTGAGGTCGGCTACGTGGCAACGGGGCTCAAGAGCGTCCGCGACGCCCAGGTCGGCGATACGGTCACGACGGTTGCCCGACCCGCCGCCGAACCGCTGCCCGGCTACCAGCCCGCGAAGAGCCTCGTCTTCGCCGGCATCTACCCGGTGTCCGGCGAGGACTACCCGCTCCTGCGCGAGGCGCTCGAGAAGCTCCACCTGAACGACGCGAGCTTCACCTACGAGCCGGAGAGCTCGGTGGCACTCGGGTTCGGGTTCCGCTGCGGCTTCCTCGGGCTGCTCCACATGGAGATCGTCCAGGAGCGGCTGGAGCGCGAGTTCAACCTCGACCTGATCGCCTCCGCGCCCTCGGTGGAGTACCACGTCCAGCTGCTCCACGGCCGCGGCGAGGTGGCGATCGACAATCCCTCGCTCCTCCCGAACCCATCGGACATCGAGATTCTCGAGGAGCCGTGGGTCAAGCTCAGCGTCGTCACCCCGGCGCAGTACATCGGGCCGCTGATGGAGCTCTCGACCAATCGCCGCGGGCTGTTCCAGAACATGGAGTACCTCGACCCGACCCGCGTCGTCCTCCATTTCGAGATGCCCCTGGCGGAGCTGATCGTCGACTACTTCGACCAGCTGAAGAGCCGCAGCCAGGGCTACGCGTCGATGGACTACGAGGAGCTCGGCTACCGGCCGGCGAACCTGGCGAAGGTCGACATCCTCGTCAACGGCGAGCCCGTCGACGCCCTGTCGCTGATCGTCCACCGCGACAAGGCCCAGTCGGTCGGGCGCGGCCTCACCGAGCGGCTCAAGGAGCTGATCCCGCGCCAGATGTTCGAGATCCCGATCCAGGCGTCGATCGGAAGCAACGTCATCGCGCGTGAGACGGTCCGCGCGATGCGCAAGAACGTGCTTGCCAAGTGCTACGGTGGCGACATCACCCGGAAGCGGAAGCTGCTCGAGAAGCAGAAAGAGGGCAAGCAGCGGATGAAGCGGGTCGGCTCGGTCGAGATCCCGCAGGAGGCGTTCCTGGCGATGCTCCGGATGGGCGAGAGCTGAGCGGCGTCGGCGGACGGCACGCCGCTCCCTCTGCGGACGCGACGCCGCGACCCGGCGCCGCCGGAGCGCGCTGACCGTGGAGGCGTGGATCCCGACCCTCCGGTGGCTGATCGCCGCCGGGCTGGCGCTCCTCCTGATCATGCTCCGGCTCGAGGCGTTCCGGTTCAGCGCCGCCGAGTACGACGACGCCGTCGACGGCCAGGCGCCCTCGTTCCGCCGGCGGATCGCCTGGTACGCGATCGGGCTCGCGCTCGTCACCGCGATCTACATCGTTCACCCGTCGCCCCAGAGCGATTTCGCGATCGGCCCGGGTGACCGGCAGAAGACGATCTTCTTCGGCCTCCTGTACGGCGCGATCGGCAGCGCGATCGCGATGGGCGTCGCGTTCTACCGCTACCACCGCCTGCGCTTCCCCGACGTCTGGTCGTATCCGGGAGCGCTCCTGAATGCCGTCGTCACCGCGATCATCGACGAGGTCGCGTTCCGCGGCGCGGTCTTCGGCGCGCTCCTGCTGACCGGGCTCGACCCGACCGCGGCGAACGTCATCCAGGCCCTGCTCTACGCGCTCACGACGCGGCTCGGGGCGCCCGGCCGGAATCGCTGGCTGCTGCTGATGGCGCTCGGGATCGGCCTCGCCGGCGGCTGGGTCACGGTGGTGACCGGCGGGATCGCGGCCGCGTTCCTGGGCCACGCGATCACCCGCTTCTCCGTCTTCCTGGCGACGGGCCACGCCGGCCAGTTCCTGCCGCGCGGGCGCGAGGTCGAGGAGCTAGAGGCGAAGCGCCGCCCGCCGAAGGGCTGGCACGTGATCGGGCCCCGGGAGCCCGCATCGCGGGACCGGTGAGCGGGGGCGCCGGGGGCCGACCGTCAACGCGACAGGCCGATGGGGACGGCTCGGCTCCGCAGCCCCCGGTCGGGCTGTACGTCCACGTCCCGTTCTGCGTGTCGCTCTGCCCGTACTGCGACTTCGTGGTGGTGGCCGGGGCGGCCACCCGCGGGCCGACCAACCGGATCGACGCGTTCGTGGCTGCGCTCCGGGTGGAGATCGCGCTCCGCGCCGATGCGCTCGATGCCGTCTTCGGCCCACCCGGGACCCGGCGCCGGCCCCGCCTGTCGACGGTCTACCTCGGCGGCGGCACCCCGAGCCTCCTCCCGTCCGACGTCGTCGCCGGGCTGCTCGAGACGATCCGCGAGCGGTTCGGCGTGGCCGAGGACGCGGAGATCACCATCGAGGCGAACCCGGGTCCCGACGAACGCGGGGATCCGGCGGCCCTCGTCGCCGCGGGCATCACCCGGATCTCGTTCGGAGCCCAGAGCCTCGATCGAAGCCAGCTCCGGCGGCTCGGCCGCCGCCACCGGCCTCAGGACGTCGCCGACGCCGTGGGCGAGGCCCGCGCCGGGGGCATCGGCTCCGTCAACGTCGATCTCCTCTACGACATCCCGGACGGGTCGCTCGTGACCTGGATCGACACCCTCGACGCCGCCCTCGATCTCGACCCGGATCATCTGTCGCTCTACGCGCTGACGCTCGACGACCCCGACGCCGAGGGCCTGACCGGTCCCGACGGCGACCATCTCCCGACCCGTCGTGGCGCACGCCGCTGGCGAGACGCGGCCCTCCTCGAGCAGGACGAGGACCGGGCGGCAGCCCAGTACCACCACGCGGTCCATCGCCTCGGGGAGGACGGCTGGCGCGGCTACGAGATCAGCAACTGGGCCAGGCCAGGGCACGAGAGCCGCCACAACCTCGCCTACTGGGAGCGACGGCCGTACGAGGCGGTGGGCCCCGGTGCGCACGCCTTCGACGTCGTCAGACGTCGCTGGAACGCGGCCCACCTCGGGCGATACGTCGACGCCCTGACGCCGCCGCCGGCGTCGCGCCGAGCCCCCGGCCTGCCGCCCGGCGGATTCGAGGCGGTCGATGCCGAGACCGCCGCGGCGGAGGCGGCGATCCTCGGGCTCCGGACGGATCGGGGCCTGCCTCGTTCGGCGGGAACGGAGCCGCCCCTCGCGGACCTCTTCGGATGGGCGCTCGCCGCCGAGCTGCTCACGATCGACGACGCGGACCGGATCGTCCTGACCACCCGCGGCCGGCTGTTGTCGAACGAGCTCTTCGCCCGCCTTGTCTGACACCCGGAATCGTGCGGAATCGCGTCGTGGACCGTTGACACTCGGATCGTCCGACTGCTAAAGTTCGTTAGCACTCGACACACGAGAGTGCTAAGTCCACAGCCCGCCGTGCAGCATGCGCGGCGCAGCCCCGCGAGGTCCCCGTGGCGCGTCGTCTCCGCACCACCGGTTCGCTGGATCCCCGTTCCGAATCGATCCTGCGGGCCGTCATTGAGGAATACGTCTCGACCGCGATCCCGGTCGCATCCCAGGCGCTCGTCGAGCGCTACGGCCTCGGCGTGTCCAGCGCCACGGTCCGCAACATCCTCGCCGACCTCGAGGGCGGCGGGCTCCTGACACACCCGCACACGAGCGCCGGGCGGATCCCGACGGATGCGGGCTACCGCTACTTCGTGGAGTCGATCGTCGATTCCCAGATCCCGGCCATCGAGCAGCTGATGATCCGTCACCAGTTCGGCCAGGTGCAGCACGCCTCCGAGCAGTGGTTCCGGCTCGCCGCCACGACCCTCGCGAGCACGAACCGGATCGCCGGGCTGGCGACGCCGGCCAAGCCCCGCGCGGCCCATGTCCGGCGGATCGACATCGTCTCGATCAGCGACCGCCTCGCGAGCCTGATCATCGTCTTCCGCGAGGGCGCGCTCCGGCAGGTCCTCGTGACGCTGCCGGAGACCGTCGAGCAGGAGGCGCTGACGCGGGCCGCGGTGATCCTGGATGGGCTGATGGCCGGCCGAACCGCGGTCGACGCGGATCGAGCGCTCGCCCGCATCGACGGCGACGGTCCGATCGGGACGCTCGTCCGGCGAGTCGGCGAGCGGGTGATCGCCGCGATCCGCGACTACGATGCGACGATCATCGAGGAAGTCTTCAGTGACGGCCTTCTGCACGTGATGGAGGCGCCGGAGTTCGAGCGGAGCGAGAAGCTCCGCCGGGTCTTCGCCGCTCTCGAGAACCGGGCGTATCTCGGCGAGCTCCTCGACCGGGTCGCCGCGACCGGGGCCGTCCAGGTCTTCATCGGTGCCGAGAACGCGCCCGAGGAGATGCGCGACGTGTCCCTCGTCCTCGCCCCGTACGGGCAGCCGGGACGGGCGGTCGGCGTCGTCGGTGTCCTCGGCCCGACCCGGATGGCCTATCCCCAGGCGATCGGCACCGTCCGCTTCGTCTCCACCCTCCTCAACGAGCTGGTGCACAACATCGATGCCTGATCCACGCGACCCCCGCGGCCGGCCCGCCGGCCCGAACGGCGACCCCGCCGTGCATCGAACCCATCGGACCCGCGCCCAGGAGCGGATCGACGAGCTCGACGTCTCCCCGTCGAAGCTCCTCGCCGACATCGAGGCGCTGAAGGCCGAGCTGGCCGCAATGACGGTGCGGGCCGACGAGTACCTCGCCGGGCTCCAGCGCGAGCGCGCCGAGTTCAGCAACTACCGGCGCAGGACGACCGAGGAGCGCGAGCAGATGCTCGGGCTCGCGGGCGAGGACCTCATCCGGAAGGTGCTCGCGATCGCCGACGACTTCGACCTCGCGATCGACAACCGTCCGCCCGACCTGGCCGACCACGGCTGGGTCGAGGGCGTGGCGGCGATCGACCGCAAGCTGCGGGCCCTTCTCGACAGCGAGGGCGTCACCACGATCGAGGCCGTCGCCGGCACGCAGTTCGACCCTCGCGAGCACGAGGCGATCGCGAACGTGCCCGGCAGTGGGCGCGCGGAGGGCGAGATCGTCGACGTCGTCCGGCGTGGCTACAAGCTCCGCGATCGAGTCATCCGGCCGGCCCTCGTGGCCGTTGCGGCCGGCGATCCCGCGACCGATCCGGCCGCGACCACACACTGAACCACCACCCAGACCACACGCAACCAGACGAACAGGAGAGAGCAAAGACGATGGGCAAGATCATCGGCATCGACCTCGGCACGACCAACAGCGTCGTCGCCGTCATGGAGGGCGGCGAGCCGACCGTCATCGCATCGGCCGAGGGTGGCCGGACGGTGCCGTCGGTCGTTGCCTTCACCAAGACCGGGGAGCGCCTCGTCGGCCAGCTGGCCAAGCGCCAGGCCGTCACGAACCCCAACAACACGATCTACTCGATCAAGCGCTTCATGGGCCGTCGCTGGGACGACCCCGAGACGAAGCGCGCAAAGGAGCTCGTCAGCTACACGGTCGAGAAGGACGCGAAGAGCGACGGTCTCATCGTGAAGGTCAACGACAAGACCTACACGCCGCCCGAGATCTCGGCGATGGTCCTCCAGAAGCTGAAGACCGATGCCGAGGCGTACCTGGGCGAGAAGGTGACCGAGGCGGTCATCACCGTCCCGGCCTACTTCGACGACACCCAGCGCCAGGCGACGAAGGACGCCGGCCGGATCGCCGGCCTCGAGGTCCGCCGGATCATCAACGAGCCGACCGCGTCGGCCCTGGCCTACGGCCTCGACAAGAAGCACGACGAGAAGATCGCCGTCTACGACCTCGGCGGCGGCACGTTCGACATCTCGATCCTCGAGCTGGGCGAGGGCGTCTTCGAGGTCAAGGCGACCAACGGCGACACCCACCTCGGCGGCGACGACTTCGACCAGCGCGTCATCGAGTGGCTGCTCGCCGAGTTCAAGAAGGACCAGGGCATCGACCTCTCCAAGGACCCCCAGGCCCTGCAGCGGCTGAAGGAGGCCGCGGAGAAGGCGAAGATCGAGCTGAGCTCGACCTCGTCGACCGAGATCAACCTGCCGTACATCACCGCCGACGCCTCCGGGCCCAAGCACCTCGTCGTGACGCTGACCCGGGCCAAGCTCGAGGACCTCGTCTCCGACCTGATCGACAAGACCCGCAAGCCGGTCGAGGCCGCGCTCAAGGACGCCGGACTGAAGGCCGGGCGACATCGACGAGGTGATCCTCGTCGGCGGGATGACCCGGATGCCGGCCGTCGTCGAGGCGGTCAAGGCGATGTTCAACGGCAAGGAGCCCCACAAGGGCGTCAACCCGGACGAGGTCGTCGGCATCGGCGCCGCGATCCAGGCCGGCGTTCTCGCCGGTGACGTCAAGGACGTCCTGCTCCTCGACGTGACGCCGCTGTCGCTCGGCATCGAGACCCTCGGTGGCGTGATGACGAAGCTGATCGATCGGAACACGACGATCCCGACGTCGAAGTCGCAGGTGTTCTCGACCGCGTCCGACAACCAGGGCCAGGTCGAGATCCACGTCCTCCAGGGCGAGCGCGAGTTCGCCGCGGACAACAAGACGCTCGGCCGGTTCATCCTCGACGGGATCCCGCCGGCCCCGCGGGGCGTGCCCCAGATCGAGGTCACGTTCGACATCGACGCGAACGGCATTCTCGACGTGAAGGCCAAGGACCGGGCGACCTCCAAGGAGCAGCAGGTCCGGATCACCGCGTCGTCGATGCTGTCGAAGGACGACGTCGACAAGATGGTTCGCGAGGCGTCCGAGCACGCCGACGAGGACCGCAAGCGGCGTGAGGAGGTCGAGGTCCGCAACCAGGCGGAGCAGCTGACCTACCAGGCCGAGCGGACCCTCAAGGACCTCGGCGACAAGGTCTCGTCCGAGGACAAGGCAACCGTCGAGAACCAGGTCTCCGCCCTGCGCGAGTCCCTCAAGGGCTCCGACATGGAGGCGATCACCGCCGGCGCCACGGCTCTCGCCGAGACGCTCCAGCGAGTCTCGACCGCGGCCTACCAGGCCGCCGCGTCGGAGGCCGATGCCAACGGCTCGTCCGACGGCGCGGGTCCCGAGGCCGAGGGTGGCGACGGTGGCGAGGCCACGGGTGAGGGCGAGCCTGCCGGCGCCCGTGCCGGCGGCTCCGGCTCGTCGGGCTCGTCCGACGGCGACGACACGGTCGAGGGCGAGTTCAAGGAGGTCTGAGCCTCCTCTCTCGTTCAGCACGCGCCCGGCCGGGCCCAGCCCGGCCGGGCGCTTCGATTCGTGCCGGTTCCCCGGTCACGCCGGCTCGGCGCGCCGCCGCCCGCTGCCCGCGGGCTCGGCGCGCCGCCGCCCGCCGCCCGCTCACGCGGACCCGAACTTGTCAACCGGCCTCGCGCGCCACCCCGCTGCGCGCGCCGGATTCTGTCAACCGACATTCACATGGTCGCGAGGCAGCCGGCTTCCGGCTACTGATCCGCCGGACGATCGATTGTCAGGACCTGCCCGGCTATTCGTGCGTGGGTCGCGGCTTCCCAGCTCGCACCCGCTGCATGCCGACCGGGTGAGATTCGCTTGACAGAAACCACAGCCCGCGAATGGGTCGCGAGCCGTTTGGCGAGCGAAGCCATCGTCGGATCGCCCACGCGCGATCCGGCAGCGCAGCATCGAACGTCGATCGAACGGCGTCCACTCGCCGCCGGCTTGTTCGGCTGTCCGTGACGACGAGGACGCGCGAGACGCTCCTCGAGGTCCATCCGCGCGCCACGGCGATCTGCGGCGCGAGCCGCACCTTGCGATCCAGCGTCGCGAGCATGTCCTGGATGTCGGGGATGACCGTCTTGACTTCGACGACCAGCAGCGCACCGGCCGGCTCGTGAACGGCAAGCACGTCGATCGAGCCCCGTTCGCCGAAGGAGTTGAAGGAGACCTCGGTCCCAACGGTCCAGCCATCGCCTCGAAGCAGCTTCACGAACTGCTCGACCGTCGCCGCGTGGCGTGCGTCCAGCAGCCGGTCGAGACCTTCGCCGTTCCAGGACAGGCGCACGTGGACGCGAGCGCCGAGCGCCGCCGCGACTCGATCCAGCGTCCTGACCGTCACGGCGTCGCCACCGCCCTGCTCGATCCGCGCGACGACGCCTCGAGAGACGCCGGCGCGACGACCCAGCTCATTCTGGGTCCAGCGACGTCGGATCCTGAGCGCCCGACAGCCGCGACCGACCACGATCCCGTCCAAGCGACAAGGATGCTCGGCAGCGATCTCCCGACGCTTACCGGCGGGTTGGCTCCGCGGCGATCAGCCGATGAACAGGTTCACCGATGGGGCGAGGGCTGACGCGATGAGGACCACGAGGTAGCCGGCCAGGAGCAGCAGGCCGACGTAGAGGTGGACTTTCACGTTGACGCCCATCACGGCCATCAAGCCGTACGGGTTGTCGTAGTTCGGGCGCAGGCCGCGGGCGACCTGGAGCGCCAGCGGGATCGTGAGCAGGGCGAGCAGCGCGGGGATCGGCAGGATGCCCGTGACGACGCCCGCGACGAGGATCACGTAGGCGGCCCCGGCCGCGATCGCGTAGCCGGCGATGATCGTCGACTCGGGGAAGCGCACGGGCAGAGTCCGCTTGCCGGCCCGGGCGTCGCCGCGGCGGTCCGGGATCTCGTTGACGTAGAGGATCATCGTGACGAGCAGGGCGATCGGCAACGAGGCGACGAACGGCTCCCACGACAGCGTTCCGCCGGTCTGGACGACGTACGCCCCGAGGAGCATCAGCGGCCCGAACCCGATCGCGACCGCGATCTCGCCGAGCCCGCGGTAGACGAGCTTGAGCGGCGGGGCCGTGTAGCCGATCGAGACGATGAACCCGATCACCCCGATGGCCAGCAGGGCCGGCGAGCCACGCAGCACCAGCAGGATGATGCCGATGACGGCGGCGATCCCGTAGAAGAGGGTCGCGAGACCTGCCATCCCGCGGAGGGACACGAGTCCGTACTGGATCACCCGTGAGCCGCCGCTGAACTGGGTCGGGGTCACGTTGGCGTCGTCGGCGCCCTGGACGCTGTCGAAGACGTCGTTCGCCACGTTCAGCCCGAGCTGGACGCAGGTGGCGCCGATGATCGTGAGCAGCGCGGTGAACCAGTCGAACGCGCCGTGGGTCGCGGCGATCGCGATCCCGAGGACGACCGGCACGATCGTCGCGCTGACGAACGGCAGGCGCGTCGTCCGGAGGGCAAGCCAGCCGAGCGACAGGCGTGGCTTGACGGGCGTCCCGCGCTCCGCCGACAGCGCGTCGAAGTACCGCCGCGACTGCCCGATCGACCGCTCCGAGTACTCGAAGAACGGGAGCTCCGCCTCGTCCCAGCCCCACGCGCGCGCCGCGGCGAACGTCAGCCGGTCACCGTCCGTGGCCGCGCGTCCCCACACGGTGACGTGCCGCCGCTCGTCATAGCCGTAGCCGGGCTGCGGCCGGATGTGCGAACCGGTCAGGGTGATCTCGGGCCCGACCGGCACCTGCATCCCGGCCGGCGCGGCGAACCCGGCCGTGCCACCGGCCGGATCGATCGTCGCCGTCACCGCGGCGCTGAACGGATACCCATCGGCGTCGATCCAGGTGAGGATCACGAACGGATAGGTCGCGAGCTTCTCGAGGCCCTCGTGCGCGGTCAGCGCCGGCACCCGGGGGAGTGCCTCGGCCGTCGCTGCCATCACGCCGCCTCCGTTCCGACGAGCGCGACGTCCGGCCCGGCGGCCAGCGCGTCGCCGTCCGCCCAGTAGAACGACCGTCGCGGGGTGATCTCGATCAGGGCCCGCTCGAAGAAGAGGGGCAGGGCCACGCGGGCCTTCAGGAACGCGACGATCGCCGGCTCCTTCGCCTCCCAGATCGGGAGCAGGCGCTCCCAGCCGCCGTGCGGATCGTCGTCGATGACGCGAGCGTCGCCCTGGATCGTCGCCCGGTCGGCCCGGCCGCCGACGGCGACGGGATCCGTGATCGACAACGCGACCTTCGGATTCGCCCGGATGTGCTCGAGCTTCCGCGAGAAGAGGGTCGACGAGGTCAGGTAGATCCGCTCGCCGTCGAAGAGCGGGATCAGGGGATAGGTGACGGGACGGCCCGCCTCGTCGACGACGGTCAGCTCGCCGACGAGCGCGGCGTCCAGGAGCTGCTGGACCGGTTCCGGAAGGGTGGACATCGCCGAGGCTCCTTGCCGTGGTTCGTGCTACTGAACGCTAGCGCGTTTCGGGCGATCGAGCAAGACCGCCGACCCCCGCCGGCATCGATCCTGTCAGCTTCTGACGGGGACCTCCGGTACCATCTTCAGCCCATGCCCGACGAGCCCACCGTGCCTGACGCCGCCCTCATCGAGGCCCACGGACTGACGAAGCGATTCGGCGCGTTCACGGCCGTGGATGCCGTCGACTTCTCCGTGGCTCGCGGCGAATCGTTCGGCTTCCTCGGACCCAACGGCGCCGGCAAGACGTCGACGATGCGGATGATCGGCTGCGTCTCGCCCGTCAGCGACGGAGAGCTCCGGGTGCTCGGCCGGGACCCCAACCGCGACGGTCCGGCGATCCGGGCGAGGATCGGGGTCGTCCCCCAGCAGGACACCCTCGACACCGAGCTGTCCGTCCGCGAGAACCTCCTGATCTACGGCCGCTACTTCGGTCTCTCGCGCGCCGAGTGCGCGCGGCGCGCGGACGAGCTCCTCGACTTCGCCCAGCTCACCGAACGGGCGAACGACACCGTCGAGCCGCTGTCGGGCGGGATGAAGCGGCGGCTGACGATCGCCCGGGCCCTGATCAACGAGCCCGACCTGCTGCTGCTCGACGAGCCGACCACCGGCCTCGACCCGCAGGCCCGCCACCTCCTCTGGGACCGTCTGTACCGGCTGAAGCAGCGCGGCGTGACGCTCGTCCTGACGACCCACTACATGGACGAGGCCGAGCAGCTCTGCGACCGGCTCGTCGTCATGGACAAGGCGAAGATCGTCGCCGAAGGCTCGCCCCGCGAGCTGATCGAGCGCTACTCGACCCGCGAGGTCACCGAGCTCCGCTTCCCGGCCGGTGTCCAGGAGACGCTCGACGGGCAGCTCGAAGGCCTGGCCGAGCGGATCGAGCTGCTGCCCGACCGGGTCCTCCTCTATGCCGACGACGGCGAGGCTGCGGCGGTCGCCGCTCATCAACGCGGTCTTCGCCCCGAGACGGTCCTCGTCCGCCGCTCGAGCCTCGAGGACGTCTTCCTGCGGCTGACCGGCCGGTCCCTGATCGAGTAGCGCGATGACCGTCATGACCCGGGTCGTCGAGCTCCGGGCGCTGCAGTACCGGCGGACCTTCCGGGCCTCGATCTTCACGTCCTTCCTGAACCCTGCGCTGTTCCTCGCCGCGATGGGCGTGGGGCTCGGGTCGTATGTCGACCAGTCGAGCACCGCGACGGCGGCCCTCGAGGGCCTGACCTACCTCCAGTTCCTGGCGCCGGGCCTGCTCGCCGCGACCGCGATGCAATCGGCCTCCTTCGAGGCGACGTTCCCGATCATGAGCGGGCTCAACTGGCAGCGGACGTTCCACGCGATGTACGCCACGCCGATCTCGCCCCGCGACATCGTCATCGGCAACCTCACCTGGATCGCGATCCGCCTGACCTCGATCGCCGCGATCTTCACGATCGTCATGTCGCTCTTCGGGGCGGTCGCGTCGCCGCTGATCGTCCTCGCGATCCCGGCCGCGGTCCTGACCGGCCTGGCGTTCGCCGCGCCGATCGCGGCGTTCTCGGCCACGCAGCGGACGCCCGAGAAGTTCAACGCCCTGTTCCGGTTCGGGATCACGCCGCTGTTCCTGTTCTCCGGCACGTTCTTCCCGATCTCGAACCTGCCGCCGTTGATCCAGCCGCTGGCCTGGCTCTCGCCACTGTGGCATGGCGTCGAGCTCTGCCGAGGCCTCGCGTTCGGCATGATCCGCGACGAGCCGCTCCTCGCGCTCGCCCACGTCGTATTCCTGACATCCCTGGTCGTCGTCGGGCTGTGGTGGGCGTTCCGGACGGTCACGCGCAGGCTGGTGAGCGGATGACCGCCGCGCCGCTGCCGCTCACGGGAATCTTCACGCTCGGCAGCCGCCGGGCGCGGTTCCTGGTCGAGCGGAACATCTATGTCTACCGGCACGGCTGGATCGTGATCCTGTCGGGCTTCTTCGAGCCGCTGTTCTACCTGGCCTCGATCGGCTTCGGGCTCGGGGCGCTCATCGGGACCGTCAACGGACCCGGCGGCCAGCCCATCTCGTACCAGCTCTTCGTCGCGCCGGGACTGCTCGCGAGTGCGGCGATGAACGGCGCGATCGCGGAGGGCACGTTCAACTTCTTCTTCAAGCTCCGCTACAACAAGACGTTCGACGCGATCCTCTCCACGCCGCTGTCGGCGGGCGACGTCGCCGTCGGCGAGCTCGTCTGGGCCCTGATCCGCGGCGGGATCTACGCGATCGGCTTCCTGATCGTCATGGCGATCCTCAGCCTGATCGTGTCGCCGTGGGCGATCCTCGCGTTCCCGGCGGCGGTCCTGATCGGGTTCGCGTTCGGGGCCGTCGCGATGGCCGCGACCTCGTACATGCGGACGTGGCAGGACTTCGACCTGATCAACGTCGTGGTTCTGCCGATGTTCCTGTTCTCGGCGACCTTCTATCCGATCGAGACCTACCCGCCGGCGATCCAGACGATCGTCAGCGTGACGCCGCTCTACCAGGGCGTGGCGCTGCTCCGGTCGCTGATCGTCGGCTACATCGACCCGAGCATCCTCGTCCACGTCGTCTATCTCACCGTGATGGGCTTCGTCGGTCTCGCGATCGTCGGGAAGCGCCTCGACAAGCTCCTGCTCAAGTAGGGTTCGGGGCGTGGAGCCCGGTCGCGATCTCGCAGCGCTGACCGCCGAGATCGTGGCGTGCCGGCAATGCCCGCGGCTCGTCGCGTGGCGCGAGCAGGTCGCCAGGGAGAAGGTCGCCCGATTCCGCGACGAGACCTACTGGGGCCGGCCGGTGCCGGGGTTCGGCGACCCCGACGCGCGGATCCTCGTCGTCGGGCTGGCGCCGGCGGCGCACGGTGGCAACCGGACCGGGCGGGTCTTCACGGGCGATGCGTCCGGCGACTTCCTGTTCGAGGCGCTTCACGCGGCCGGGCTGGCGAACCAGCCCACCGGGCGCCGCGCCGACGACGGGCTGGCACTGCGCGACTGCTACATCGCCGCTGCCGTTCGCTGCGCGCCGCCGGCGAACAAGCCGCTCCCCGACGAGCGGGCACGCTGCCAGCCATTCCTCGTCCGAGAGCTGGCGCTCCTCGTCCGTGTACGGGTGCTCGTCGCCCTCGGGGCGATCGCCTGGGAGTCGGCGTTCCGGACCGTCGCCGCGCTCACGGGCGACGACGTACGGCCGCGACCGCGGTTCGGGCACGGCGCCGAGGCCGGCGCCGGCGGCTACGTCATCGTCGGCTCGTACCACCCCAGCCAGCAGAACACGTTCACCGGCAAGCTGACCCAGCCGATGCTTCGCGAAGCGCTGGGATCAGCCGTAACGCTTGCAGGTCAGGGCGATCGAATGGCCAGCCAGGACGCCACGTAGCGGTCGAGGCGGTCGAACACGACCCCGTCCATTCCGGCTGCCACCTCGACGAACCGCTCCAGCATCGCCATCCGGCTGCCGCGCCCGATGCATTCGGGGTGCATCGTGACCGTCAGCAGCCCACCCGGGGCATGTGCCCACGCGTAACGGAGCTCCTCGGCCCAGATCTCGAGCACCTTCGACGGCGCCGACAGCCCGTCGCGGTCGCCGCTCGCCGACGGCTCGAAGTGCGGCCAGTCGTCGAGGGCCCACGAGACGGGGACCTCGACGAGCGGGCCCTCCGGTCCGAACCGGGAGCCCTCGGTCACCGAGTGGCGGTCACCATCGCGGACCCGGTACAGCCGGTAGTCGTCGGCCATCAGCGAGGAGTCGTAGACGAACCCAGCCGCCGCGATCAGCTCCAGCGAGTCGGTGCCGAGCGACCAGTACGGCGCTCGCCAGCCGGTCGGCCGCGCACCTGCGACCCGTTCCACGGCCGAGGTGCAGCGATCGATCAGCTCCCGTTCCTCGTCGCGCGGCAACGTCGCGGCGTCCTCGTGGAACCAGCCGTGGCAGGCGAGCTCGTGGCCGCCGGCGAGGATCGCCTCGGTCGACTCCGGGAACGTCTCGAGCGTGTGGCCGGGCACGAACCAGGTCGACGGGATCCCGCGATCCGCGAGCAACGACAGGATGCGTGGCGCGCCGACCCGGACGCCGAACTCGGCGTGGGACATCTTCACCGGCGAGTCGCCGCGCCGGACGCCGTCCGAGATCGAGTCGTGATCGAAGGTCAGGGCGACGGTCAGCCGCGGCAGGCCGGCGTCCAGCAGGCTCGAGAGCGGAGGGTCGTTCGGCGTCGTCATTCGGCCATCGTACCGAGGGTCCCGTAGACTTCGGCGCGCACATGGCCACCGAGATCGACTACTACCGCATCCTCGGCGTGGAACGGTCCGCGACCGACGCCGACATCAAGAAGGCCTTCCGCAAGCTGGCCCAGCAGTGGCACCCCGACGTGAACACGGATGCGGGTGCCGCCGAGAAGTTCAAGGAGATCAACGAGGCCTACCAGGTCCTCTCCGATCCCCAGCGACGCCAGACCTACGACATGTTCGGCCGGGCGGGCCTCGGCGCCGACGGCCCGGGGGCCGGTTTCGACCCGTCCGCGTTCGGGTCGTTCAGCGACATCTTCGATGCCTTCTTCGGCGGTTCCGCGGCCGGCGGCGCGCGGCGCGGCCACCCGTTGCCGGGCTCGGATCTCCGTTACGACCTCCGGATCACGTTCGAGGAGGCCGTCCACGGGACGGAGAAGGAGATCGAGTTCCCGGTCTACGGGACCTGCGACACCTGCCACGGCAACGGCGCGAAGCCCGGCACGGAGCCCGTGACCTGCGACAACTGCGGCGGCAGCGGCGAGATCCGGTCCACCCGCCGGACGATGCTCGGCCAGATGGTCAACGTTTCGGCCTGCCCCGTCTGCCAGGGCGAGGGGAAGCTGGTCAAGGAGCCGTGTCCGACGTGCCGCGGCGAGGGCCGGACGGAGCGGAAGCGGACGTTGCGGGTCACGATCCCCGCCGGCATCGACGAGGGCCACCAGATCCGGCTGTCGAACGAGGGCGAGGTCGGGCGTCGCGGTGGTCCGGCCGGGTCGCTCTACGTCGCGGTCCACGTGACACCCCATCCGACGCTCCGACGCGAGGGCACGGAGCTCTTCTACGAGGCCGACGTGTCGATCGCCCAGGCGGCGCTCGGGACCACGATCTCGGTTCCGACGGTGGACGGGGACGAGGACGTCGAGGTCAAGGCGGGCACCCAGCCGGGCGCGGAGATCCGGCTCCGCGGCCGGGGCGTGCCGCACCTCCGGCGGACGGGCTCGAAGGGCGATCTCCACGTGTTCGTGAACGTCGTGGTCCCGGCCAAGCTGTCGAAGAAGCAGCGCGAGCTCCTGACCGAATACGCAGCCGAAGCGGGCGAGGAGGTCTCGCCCGGGAATGCCGGGATCCTGGGCAAGGTGCGCGACGCGCTCGGCTGAGGGCGTCGACCGCCCGGACGCGGGCGACACGCGGCTCCAGGCGCAGGCCGGCGAGGGCGCCTGGCTGGAGCTGTCGGTCGAGGCCGACGTCGAGGCGGTCGAGGCGGTCTCGGAGATCCTGGGCCGGGTCGCCCCCGGCGGAACGACGGTCGAGCCGGCGTTCGAGCTGGTCGGGGACGGCCTTGGCGCGCGGATCGACCCGACCCGGCCCTCGATCGTCCGGGCCTACCTCCCGGTCGGCGATCCGGCCGCAGCCGAGGACGCCGTCGCCACGGTGTCCACCGCGCTCGGCCACCTTCAGGCGTTCGGGCTGCGCCCGATCGGCGAGCTGTCGACGCGTACCGTCCACGAGGCGGACTGGGCCGAGGCCTGGAAGGCGTACTTCCCGGTGCTTCGCGTCGGCCGCCGGCTGGTGATCCGTCCGACGTGGCTGACGTTCGACGGCTCGGGTGACGAGGTCGTGCTCGACCTCGATCCCGGGATGGCCTTCGGGACCGGTCTCCACCCCACCACGCGGCTGTGCCTCGCGGCCCTCGAGTCCGTGGCCGATCGGGGCATCGTGGATCGCAGCCGGGTCCTCGACGTCGGTTGCGGGTCGGGGATCCTGTCGATCGCGGCGGCCAAGCTCGGAGCCGAGCGGGTGCTCGGCCTCGACATCGACCCGATCGCGATCGAGGCCACGCAGGCGAACGCAGCCACCAACGGGCTCGCGGGCCGGATCGCGGCGCGGGCCGGGAGCCTGCCATCGGGCGAACCCGCGTTCGACGTGGTTGTCGCGAACCTGATCGGGAGCGTCCTCGTCGCCCTCGCCGAGGGCCTTCGCGACGAGCTGCGTCCGGGCGGCACCCTCGTCGCCTCGGGGATCTTCGAGGACCGCGAGACCGAGGTCCGTGAGGCGCTCGATCGGGTCGGGCTCCGGGTGACGGCAAGGTCGGTCGAGGGCGACTGGATCGCGCTCGAGGCGGTCCGCTCGGCGTAGGCTACGGTCGTGGGCTCGACCCGGATCCTGCTGGCGGCGGGCGTCCTCGGACCGGTCGTGTTCGTCGTGGGCTTCACGCTCCTCGGGGCGCTCCGGGCCGCGTACGACCCGATGCGCCAGTTCGTCAGCCTCCTGAGCCTGACCCCAGAGGGCTGGCTGCAGACGGTCAACTTCCTCGTCAGCGGGGCGCTGATCGTGGCCGGCGGGGTCGGCCTGTGGATGGCAATCCCCAGCGGGATCGGCCGCCGGGCCGTCCCGGTCGGCGTGGCGCTCGGCGGGCTCGGGTTCGTGATCGCCGGCATCTTCCCGACGGATCCGATCCAGGGCTACCCGCCCGGGACGCCGCTCGAGATGCCCGCGACGGCTTCGATCACGGCGGCCGTCCATCTCACGGGTGCGTTCCTGTTCTTCGGCGGCATCACGGTCGCGGCGCTGATCGGCGCTCGCAGGTTCGCTCGCGACGGAGAGCCGGCCTGGGCGGCCGTATCGCTGGCGTGCGGCCTGCTGACGCTTGTCGCGAACCTCGTCACGTCGACCCCGCCCGGCACGATCAGTTCCGTTGCGAGCGTCGCGGGCCTGCTTCAGCGGATCTCGATCACGGCGGGCCTGGCCTGGATCGCCCTCGTGTCGGGGCGCCTGCTCCGCGAGACCGCTCCGGCGGGCGACTGAGTCCGCCGGATCGCCGGCCCGCTGCGCCGGGTGGATCGCCGGAGCCGCCTACAATCGCCGGGCATGCCCGCCTGGTTCCCGCTCCTCCTCGCGACGCACATCACGCTGGCCGTGAGCCTGTTCCTGCCGTCGATCCTGCTGCCGTTCGCGCTGCGCACGCGACGCGCCGCGGACGAGAGCCCCAACCCGATGGTCCGCTTCCTGCTCTGGATGCAGGCCCACGGGACGGTGATCATCGGCGCCGGGCTTGCGCTGACGGGCGTCGGGCTCCTGCTCGTGCTGGGCGGCAGCCTCATCCGGCAGACCTGGCTGCTCGTCGCCCTGACGATCTACGCGGCCACCATCGTCCTCGCGTTCTTCGTCCAGCGCCCGAACCTTCGCCGGCTCGTCGGGATCCGGGCGGCCGCCGACGACCGGGTCTGGCTCGAGCGGGCGAAGCGCCAGCGCTACGTCAGCTACGCGATGGCGGCGCTCGTCGGGACGATCGGGTTCCTGATGAGCACGAAGCCGCAGCTGTGGTGAGCGACGCGCCCGAGCGGGCGCCGGGAGCGATCCGGACGGCGGCCATCGCCAATCTCGGCTGCAAGGTCAACCAGGCCGAGATGGAGGGCGCCGCGCGGCAGCTCCGCCGGCGCGGCATCGCGGTCGTCGACGCGCGAGAGCGGGCGGACCTCGTCCTCGTCAACACCTGCACGGTCACGATGGAGGCCGACGCGAAGTCGCGGCACGCGGTGCGGGCGGCGCGTCGGGCGAGCCCGGACGCCGAGATCGTCGTCACCGGCTGCTCGGTCCAGGTCGGGCGGGCGGCGTTCGTCGCCGCCGATCCGACGGCGCGTCTCGTCGACAACCGATCCAAGGACGCCTTGCTCGCCGAGCTCGACGCGCTGCTCGGCCCCGCCGATGTGCGCGTCGACCGCCCCGCTTCGCTACCCCGGGCGCTCCCCACGCTGTCCGGGGTCGACCCGGTGGCCTCGCCGCTGGATGGCGTCGCGGACGGGCGGGCCTCGGTCGAGCGGACCCGCGCGTTCGTCAAGGTCCAGGACGGCTGCTCCTTCTTCTGCACCTACTGCATCATCCCGGCCGCCCGCGGCCCCGAGCGGAGCCTTCTCCCGGAGGTCGTCCTCGCCGACGTCGGCTCGGCCCTCGCCGCCGGCCATCGGGAGATCGTGCTCACCGGGATCAACATCGGGACCTACGACGGCGGCTGGTCCGAGCGCGGCTTCCGCGGCTCGCACCTCCGGTCCAGCCTGACGCTGGCCGGTCTCGTCCGGCGGATCCTCGACGAGACCGAGGTCGAGCGGATCCGGATCTCGTCGATCGAGCCGCAGCACGTCGATGACGAGCTGCTCCGGGTCTGGTCCGACGGGGCGCCGCGGACGCTGCCGCACATCCACCTGCCGCTGCAGTCGGGCGACGACGGCGTCCTGCGCCGGATGGGGCGCCGCTACCTGACCGCCGACTACGCCTCGATCGTCGGGCGCATCCGCTCGGCACTCCCCGGGGTCGCGATGCACGCGGACGCGATCGTCGGCTTCCCGACCGAGGATGACGCGGCGTGGCGGCGGTCGATCGAGTTCATCCACTCGCTCGACCTCGCCGGGCTGCATGTCTTCCGCTACTCGCCGCGACCCGGCACCGCGGCGACCCGCATGACCGGCCAGGTCGATGAGCCGACGAAGAAGCGTCGAGCCGCGGAGCTGCTTGCCGTCGCGGCCGACGCCCGGGCAGCTTGGGCGGCGGCCCACGTTGGTGGCCGGGCGGTCGTGCTGCTCGAGCACCGCCTCGACGATGGCCGGTGGGTCGGGCACGCGGCGGATCACACGCTCGTGGCGGTGTCACTGCCCCGCTGCGGCGACGATCTCGAGAACGCGATCGCCGTGGTGTCCGTCGACGCCGTGGACGGAGAGACTCGCGACCGTGTCGTCGGTCGGATCGTGTCGTTGTCGCGCGCCGCCCGCACGCCCGGAGCCCTGGCCGATGCCGGCTGATCGCTCGTCGCAGGTCGACTGCCTGTTCTGCCGGATCGTCCGGGGCGAGCTGCCGTCGACGATCGTCGCGGACGACGACGAGGTCCTCGCGTTCCGGGATGTCAGTCCGCGCAGCCCGACCCACATCCTCGTGATCACGAAGGTTCACATCGCGTCCGCGGCCGACCTGACCGAGGACGACGGGCCGCTGCTCGGCCGCCTGTTCGCGACAACGGCGCGGATCGCGCGCGAGCAGGGGATCGCCGATGCCGGCTACCGGATCGTGAGCAACGTGGGCGGGTGGGGTGGTCAGACCGTCGACCACCTCCATCTTCACCTGATGGGGGGTCGACCGTTCGCCTGGCCGCCCGGATGAGGACGCGGCGTCCGAGGTTCGTGCTCCTCGCGGGGCTCGCCGCGGTCGTCGCGGTCGTGCTCGGCGGGTGCGGGGTCGCGGCGGAGGCGTCGCCCGCGTCGTTCACGGCGGCGTCGAGCGGGCCGGCAGGCACGGCCGGCGCTGCGGCGGCCCAGACCCGAGGCGAGATCGCGACGGCCCTCCAGTCGGTCTCCGTCCAGCTCGGCGACGCGACACGGCCGTACACGCCCGCCGAGTCCGGTCGCCTGCGCGACGCCCCTCGGTCGGTCTACCAGGTCGTCCTGCCCGACCAGCCGGACGCCGGCTGGATCGTCGTCTACGAGTTCCCGGACTCGGCCCATGCCGTCGACGCGGGCAACGAGGAGGCGGGCTACCTCGGCACTGGCAACGGGCGCGTCCAGTTCCCGCTCGGGGAGCAGCACGTCATCCGGCAGGTGGGCTCGACGCTCGTCCTCTTCTCGTGGCTGCCGAGCGCATCGACGGATCCGACCGCCGGCAAGGTCGCCGACGCGCTGAACACGATGGGGATCGGCTTCACCGTCCCGAGCTGACCGCCACGGCGGGCTCGCCTGCGCGATCCGTGTCCGTCGGCTTGCTGTCGATCCACGCCCGGATCGGGTCGCGCCGGATCTTCAGGGTGTGGGTCCGCGGGAAGTCGTCCTCCGGCCAGAGCCGCCACCCGGCGATCCGCTGCTGCGGGCCGAGGCCGGCGTTGGCCGCGCGGAGTGCCGCGTCCATCACCGGTCTGGCGGCCTCGGCCGTGTCGGCCCCCACGCCGCGCAGGACGACGACCGCCTCGATCCGTCCGGGTGCGGTCTCGAGGGCGACGGCGTCGCGGATGCCGGCGATCCGGAGGGCGTTCTCGAGGTCCTCCGGGTAGACCTTGAACCCGTTGGGCAGGACGATCCGATCCTTCGTCCGACCGCTCAGGACGAGCCGTCCGCCGGCGTCCAGGTGGCCGATGTCGCCGGTGTGGTACCAGCCGTCGGGGTCGATCGCCCGCGCGGTCGCCTCCGGGTCGCGCCAGTAGCCCTTGAACAGGGTCGGCCCGCGGAACAGCACCTCGCCGTCGTCGGCGACGCCGAGCTCGACGGGTGGGACGGCCCGCCCGACGGTGCCGAGGCCGTGGTCCTCGCGGGTCGTGCACGTCCCGAAGCCGTTCTCGCTGCTGCCGTAGCCCTGGATGACGGCGACGCCGAGGTCCTCCCACGCCTGCTGGAGCGCCGGCGGGAGGAACGCACCGGAGCTGACGAACAGGCTCAGGCTGCCGCCGAGCCGGCGGTGGACGCTCCGGAACATCACGCGCCGGGCGGGGTAGGGCAGGTGCCGGGCGATCCCGCGCAGCCGGTCGAACAAGGCGCGCCGGCCCGATCGGTCGGCCTCGCGCTCGATCGCGCTCCAGAAGAGGTCGAGGACCTGGGGGACGACGATCATGCTCGTCACGCGATGGGCCTGGAGGGCCGCGAACAGGACCCGTGGGTTGCGGCTGCGGACATAGAGGATGTCGGCGCCGACGCTCAGCGCGTAGATCAGCCCGATCGCCTGCTCGAACAGGTGGCTGAGCGGCAGGACGCTGATCACCCGATGCTCGAGCGGCGGGATCACGCCGTTGATCGCGGTCATCGTGGCGAGCAGGTTGTCGTGGGCGATCATCACGCCCTTCGGCTTCCCGGTCGTGCCCGAGGTGAAGATCAGGTCCCAGACGTCCTCGGGGCGGGGACGCAGCCACGACGCGACATCACGTGCCACGTCCTCGCCCGTCGGCTCGGTGGCGGCGGGCTCGGCGGTCAGGTCGTCGAGAGTCGTCGTCGGGAACGCGGCGAGGCCAGCGGCCGCCGGATCCGGCGCATCCTGGCCGGTGCCGAGGAGGAGGTGCCTGGGCTCGGCCCGGGCTATGACCGCGTGGATTGCGTCCGGACTCATGCGCAGGTCGAGTGGGACGAGGACGAGGCCCGCTCGCATCGCCCCGATGTAGGCCGCAGGCAGCGCCGGCGCCGAGGGGCTCCAGGTGAGGATACGGTCGCCGGGCTGCAGGCCGAGCGAGTACCGCAGTCGCCAGGCGGCGAGCTGGCTCCGTCGATCGAGCTCCCGGTAGGTCCAGGTCGCCTTCGAGCCGTCCTCGTGCCACAACCCGACCGCCGGCCGCTCAGCGTAGCGCTCGAACGCGGCGTCGAGCAGGTCGACGAGGGTCTGCGGCTCCGCCGCGGGCGATTGGGTCATCGTCGACCGATGGTAGATGCCCAGATGACCGCCGGTGAAGCACGTCGGGCCACCATCGCCCCGTGGACGCGATCCGGATCGGCCTCTCGCTCCGTGCCCTCCGGTTCCGCCGCGGCTGGCGCCAGCTCGACGTCGCGGACCGCGTGGGTCTGTCTCGCGGAACAATCTCGAACATCGAGCGGGGAGGCGTGCGTCAGCTGTCGATCCGCACGCTCTCGAGTGTCGCGGAATCTCTTGGAGCCGACCTTGACGTGCGGGTTCGATGGCGCGGCGAGCAATTGGATCGCCTTCTCGACGAAGGTCACGCGCGGCTAGTTGACGCGACCGCGCGCCGCCTTCAGGCGGCGGGCTGGGCCGTCGCCCTCGAGGTCTCGCTCTCGATCTGGGGTGAACGTGGCTCGATCGATATCCTCGCGTTCCATCCGCGGACGCAGGCGTTGCTCATCGTCGAAGTGAAGACGGTCGTTCCGGACTTCCAGGCGATGGTCTCCGCGATGGACCGAAAGGCGCGACTTGCGCCGGAAATCGCCGGCGACCGTGGCTGGCTCGGCACCCAGGTCAGCCGGCTCCTCGTGATCGAGGCGGCCTCGACGTCACGAGATCGCGTCCGCGCACTTCCCGTGGCAATGGCGAGCGCGTTCCCGGAGCGCGGATCGCGCATCCGGCAATGGCTTCGGGCGCCAGACGAACCGATCGCGGGCCTGCTGTTCGTCCGGACCGCAAGTGCGGGTGGCGTTACGCACCGGACCGCAGGTCGACAGCGGGTTCGTCTCGCCCGATCCGGGCGGAGTGCAACTCCTGCTGACGTTTCGCACGGATCGCGGCCCAAAACATGAGGGCCGCGTGCGTAGTGCAATCCGGGCGTGCGTTCCGTACCGAGAGGCGGGATTCGGGCCTCGGAGGGGTTTGACCACCTCTGGGGGCTCGGCTATGCTCCGGCGGCTCTGTCACCCAATCGTGATCGGGCGATCCGTGTCGCCGGCGGCTCCGAGCGAACGGACCAGGTGCGAGACCCGAGCCGGAGGAGGTGAACCGGGATTGGCAGAAGTCCGTGTGGGTGAGAACGAGACGTTCGAAAGCGCACTGCGCCGCTTCAACAAGAAGATCCAGCAGTCCGGCATCCTCGCCGAGGCTCGCCGTCGCGAGCACTACGAGAAGCCGAGCGTGAAGCGGAAGCGCAAGGAAGCGAAGCGCAAGAAGAACGCCCGAACGCAGGCCGGCTGAGCCGACCCGCCCCAGGGCGTTCCGGCCCGTCGACCGCCAAGGCGACGACGACCCGCCCGCCCGAGGTAGCCATTCCGGTGTCCCTTCGAGATCAGATTCAATCTGACGTCACCGCTGCGATGCGGTCGGGTGACGCACTGCGTCGCGATGTCCTGCGGATGGCGCAGAACGCGATCTACACAGTCGAGAAGCGCGATCGGCGCGAGCTCGCCGACGACGAGGTCGTCGCGATCCTGACGCGCGAGGTGAAGACGCGCCGCGAGTCGATCGATGCGTTCCGGAAGGGTGGCCGCGAGGACCTCGCGTCGAAGGAGGAGGCGGAGATCGCCATCCTCGCCGACTACCTGCCCGAGCCGCTCGACGACACCGCCCTCGCGGCTCTTGTCGACGACGCAATCGCCGCGACCGGCGCGTCCAGTGCCCGTGACATCGGCAAGGTCATGGGCTGGCTGTCGCCCCGGACGAAGGGCCGGGCGGACGGTCGGCACGTCTCGGAGATGGTCGCGAGCGCCCTCGCCCAGGCCGACCTCGCCGCCCACGCCGGCGCGACGCACGCCGGTGACGGCGGATGAGGCCCGTTCCAGGACCGCAATGACATGCTGAACCCTCGGGCGAACGCAGCCGTCCCGACCTTCACCCGGCGCGACTTCGGCCGGTTCGCGATCGGTGCCGTGCTGCTTGCGCTGACGCTCACCGCGATCTTCTCGATCGCGCTGCTCCCGGACCGGATCGATGTCAAGGTCGGCGACGTCGCCTCGGCCGACGTCGTCGCGCCCCGGACCGCGTCCTTCATCAGCGACATCCAGACCGCGGCCCAGCGCGACGCGGCGAGCAAGGCCGTCGCCCCGGTCTACGACTACGGCGCCGAGAAGGCGATCGGGATCGCCCGCGTCGCGCTGGCAGCGTTCGAAACCCGGGTCATGCCGGTCGACGCCGCGTTCGACGAGAGCGTCAAGGGCGACACACGGAAGGAAGTCCTCGGCAATGTGCTCCCCGGCCTGAGCGAAGCGTCACGGGCAACCCTGGTCGACCTCACGCCGGAACGCTGGACGGCCATCGAGGCCGAAGCCTCGCGGGTCCTCGACGCGACCGAACGGGACGAGCTGCGCGACACCGACGTCGAGCTGGCTCGTTCGAAGCTGTCCGGGAAGATGGCGCTCCTCGACGACAAGGAGCGGACGCTCGCGGCGGAGCTCATCGCGCCGCTCGTCGAGGCCAACAGCTCCTTCAGCGCCGACCTCACGAACCAGGCCCGCGTCAAGGCCGCCGAGGCGGTTCCGAGCGTCGTCGTCGACTACTCCCTGAACGAGACGATCGTCCGAAAGGGCGAGAAGGTCACTGACGTCGACATGGAGGCGATCACCTGGTTCGGCCTGACGCAGGCGCGACCGGACGTCCTCCGGATCGGTGGCTGGCTCCTCCTCGCGATCCTCGTGGTCGGCATCCTCCTGGGCTGGATCTGGCGGTTCCGTCGCCAGCTCTGGCATCGGACGAACGCGATGCTCCTGATCGGGCTGATCGTGGTCGGCACCGCCCTGCTCCTGAAGCTGACGGCCGGGCGCCCGGGCCTGCCGTACATCGTCCCGACCGCCGCGGCCGGGATGCTCCTCGCGATCCTGCTCGACTCGGGCGTCGCGGTGATCGTCCTCGGCCTGATCGCACTGATCGGCGGGTCGGTCAATCCGCCGGCCAACCAGCTCGAGCTCGCGACGTACATCTTCCTGGGCGGGATCGCCGGGGTGATCGCGATCCGTCGCGGCGACCGCCTCCAGGTCTTCGTCCAGGCCGGGCTGCTCGTCGCGATCGTCAACGTTCTCGTCGTGGCGATGTTCGGATTCCTCGGATCCCACGACGCCCGCGGCGTCATCGAGCTGATGGGCGCCTCGGTCGTCTCCGCCGCGGGCTCGGCGGTCGCGGCCGTGGGCCTGTTCGCCGTCCTCGGCAGCGTCTTCGGGATCCTGACGGTCTTCCAGCTGCTGGAGCTCGCCAACCCGTCGCAACCCCTGCTTCGGCGGCTGCTCGTCGAGACGCCCGGCACGTACCACCACTCCCTGATGGTCGGCAACCTCGCCGAGCGCGCCGCGGAGGCGATCGGCGCCGACCCACTTCTGACCCGTGTCGCCGCCTACTACCACGACATCGGCAAGCTCGCGAACCCGCTCGCGTTCATCGAGAACCAGTCGGGCGAGAACATCCACGACGAGCTCGATCCCGAGACGTCGGCCCAGATCCTGAAGGCGCACGTCCCCGACGGGATCGACATCGCCTACAAGGCGAAGCTGCCCAAGGCGTTGATCGCGTTCATTCCGCAGCACCACGGGACGGCCCATCTGAGCTACTTCTATGCGCGGGCGAAGGGCCTCGCTGCCGAGCCATACGGCGGGCCGCAGACACCGGACGGAGCGAAGGCCGCGGCGGCCGTCGACGAGCGGAAGTTCCGCCACGCCGGGCCGAAGCCGCAGACGCGTGAGGCCGCGCTGATCATGCTCGCCGACGGGGTCGAGGCCTCGGTCCGGTCCCTGTCGTCGCGCGACGAGCCGGCGATCCGGGCGATGGTCGCGCGGATCATCGACGAACGGATCGCCGACGGCCAGTTCGACGAATGTGACCTGACGATGCGCGACGTCGAGAAGATCAAGGACGCCTTCGTCCAGCAGCTGCTCGGGATGTACCACCAGCGGATCGCCTATCCGCAGAACAAGGTGGTCGAGCTCGAGACGCGGCGGGGAGCGGGCACCGGCACCGGGGCGTGACCCCGATCCGCGTCGGCCCGTGGCGGATCGATCCGGACGTCCGCGACAGCGTCGCACGGCCCCTCCCGATCTCCATGACCGCCCTCGCCCGGGCGGTCGCCGCGGCGCTGTCCGCGGGCGGCGCACCCGAGCCGGCGTCGGTCGGTCTCATCCTCTCGGACGACGCCGAGCTTGCCGATCTCAACGCGACCCACCTGGGCGAGCGCGGCCCGACCGACGTCCTGTCGTTTCCGCTGCTCCCCCCGGAGGCTTTTCCCGCCCATCCGGGCGATCCGGATCGCGGGCCGGCCGTGCCACCCGGATCGCCCGTCGCGTTCGCCGGACCACCCGGCCGGCGGGTGCATGTCGGGGACATCGTCGTATCGGTCGAGCGAGCAGCCGCCCAGGCCGGCGAGGGCCGCGGCGGCCAGACCGGCGACGTCCACTCGTCGACCGCGGACGAGCTCCGCCTGCTCGTCACCCACGGCACGCTCCACGTGTGTGGCTGGGACCACGCCGCTCCGGGCGAGGAGCGCGAGATGCGGGCGCTGGAGCGGCGGCTGCTGGCCGGAGGCTGAGGGCAGAAACCGAAGGCCGGCGTCAGGCTGCCGCGCCGAGGCTCGAGAGGCTCGGGGTTCGGCTCCGGCCGACGCGGCGACGGTTCCCGGCCGGGTACCGGTTGGGGTCCGGCTGATACGATCTCCGCGGGCCCTCCCGGGACGGGATCGGGCCCGTTCGGCGTGCGTGTCCGGAGGGTGGGTGAAGATCGTCGTGGGCCTGGGGAATCCGGGCGACCAGTACGCGAAGACGCGCCACAACATCGGCTGGATGGTCCTCGACCGGATCGCCGATCGGGCGGGCTGGGACGGCAAGGGCCGGACCCGCGACGCGTCGTCGATCGCGTCCGGGCGCTACCGCGGCCTCGACATGACGCTGGCCAAGCCCCTGACGTACATGAACGACTCCGGACTGGCCGTCCGGAAGATCCTCGCCCGCGAGCACGCCCCGCTCGGCGAGCTCCTCGTGGTCGTCGACGACTTCGCCCTGCCGTTCGGCAAGCTGCGGTTCCGCGAGGGCGGCGGACCGGGCGGGCACAACGGGCTGCGATCGGTCATCGACGAGCTCGGGAACGAGCAGTTCGCCCGGCTTCGCGTCGGGATCGGGTCGCCCGATCGCGGGTTCGCCGATCACGTCCTCGCCCCGTTCCAGCCCGACGAACGCGAGCGGCTGCCCGCGCTGCTCGACGCCGCGTCCGACGCGGTCGAGGAGTGGGCCCGGCACGGCACCTCGAAGGCCGCGAACCGATTCAACCCGTTCGAGCTGCGACCGGCCGACGAGGCCCGCGTCGCGCCGCCGGGCGAGGTCGACGGACCGCCCGATTCGTCGGGTGTCCGCCGGACGAAGACCGGCTGGCGGAAGATCCTCCGGCGCGAGGACGAGGCGTGACGGCCGGGACGCCGACGCTCCGCGGGAAGCGGGGCCGGGAGCGGCGGCTCGGCGAGAGCATCGCGCGCTCCCCGAGCAGCGGCGCCCGCCGCCAGCCGGACCTTTCCGCCCTGCTGCCGCTCCTCGCGGGGACCGGCTCGTTCGCCAGCCTCCGGGAGCGTCTGACGCCGTCGACCGCGGCGCGGCCGACCGGCCGGCACGTCGGGCTGAGTGCCGTGCCCCACGGGTCCAAGTCGTTCCTCGCAGCGACGCTCGCCGCCGTCGGCGGCGACGAGCGGCTCGTCTGGGTGGCCCGCGACGCGGAGATCGGCGACCGGGTCGCCGAGGAGCTCATCGCGTGGCTCGGGGATCCCGCCGCCGTCGTCGTCCTCGAGCCCCGGACCGCCCTGGCGTACGAGCGGAGCGAGCTCGTCGCGGACGAGACGGCGGCCCGGGTCGCGGCCCTCGCTGCGTGGCGCAGCGGGTCGGCGCGGGTCCTCGTGGCGAGCGTCCAGGCGCTCGTCCAGCACACGATCGCCCCGGACGACCTGCCGGCCGAGCCGCGGCGCCTCGCGGTCGGATCGCGACTGCGACCCGAGGCGCTCCTCCACGAGCTGCTCGGGTTCGGCTACACCCCGACGACCGAGGTTGCCGGCCGCGGCGAGTTCGCCCGACGCGGCGGGCTCGTCGACGTCTTCCCGCCGTCCGCCCCGCTCCCCGTCCGGATCGAGTTCTTCGGCGACGAGATCGATTTCGCTCCGGGCGTTCGATCCGACCGACCAGCGGACGGTCGGGACGCTCGACGAGGCGATCCTCCTCCCCGCGTCCGAGTTCCTCGCGCCTCACGGGGGCGTGGTCGCGCTGCGCGAGCGCCTGGGTCGCGCCGCCGCGAAGCTCCCGGAGCGTCTCGCCTCGGACCTCGCCCGGTTCGAGGCGGCGGGCGAGCCCGCTGACGACGCCGCGGCCAGCCGGGCGATGGCGGTCGGCGACGCCGCCGAGGTCTGGGCCGCCCAGCTCGCGCCGTCGACCGGGTTCGATCACCTCGACCCCTCGAGCCTGCTGGTCCTCGACGAGCCCGGCGAGATCGCGGAGGCCGCCGCGTTCCTCTGGCGCCAGGCGGACGAGCGGCGGGCAGAGCTCGTCGAGAGCGGCGACCTGCCGAAGGACTGGCCGTCGACGTACCTCGGCCCGCGCGACTGGAAGAGCCGCCTCGCCGCCGGGCGCACGCTCGAGCTCACATGGGAGTCGGAGCTCCCCGACAAGGAAGCCTTCGCGGCACGCGGTCTGAGCTCCGGGGACCTGTTCGGCTGGCGCGAGCCGCAGCTGCCGCCAGGCCGGGCCGCCTCGATCGCCGAGGCCGTCGAACGCTGGCAGGCGGACGGCGCCCGGATCGTCCTCGCCAGCGACCAGGCCCCGCGGCTCGCCGAGCTCCTCGACGAGGCCGGCCACCCGACCGCCGTCGTCCACGCCCCGGAGGCGCCGCCGCCCGGGGCGATCGCCGTCGTCGAGCGGAGCCTGAACGGCGGCTTCGAGGGCGGACCCGACGGCCTCGCCCTCGTCACCGATCGCGAGCTGTTCGGCACGGTCCGCGTGCGTCGTCCCAAGGCGATGCGGCGGGTCGTCCCGCGCGACATCCTCGAGCGCCTCACCCCGGGCGATCTCGTCGTCCACATCGACCACGGCGTCGCCCGCTACGAGCGGATGCTCCGCCGCGGCAACCGGTCCGACGGCGAGGACCGCGACTACCTGGAGCTCAGCTTCGCGGCCGGCGACAAGATCTTCGTCCCCGTCGAGCAGATCACCCGCGTGACCCGCTACTCGGGCGCGGAGCACCCGACGCTCAGCAAGCTCGGCGGCACCGAGTGGCTGAAGACGAAGCAGCGCGTCCGCAAGGCGGTCGCGGACCTGGCCGAGGAACTCCTCGAGCTCTACGCGGCCCGGGCGAACACCCAGGGCCACGCCTACAGCGACGACACGCCGTGGCAGGCGGAGATGGAGGCGAGCTTCCCGTACGAGGAGACGCCCGACCAGCTGCGGGCCGCCGCCGAGGTCAAGCTCGACATGGAGGCCGGCCGGCCGATGGACCGGCTCGTGGTCGGCGATGTCGGCTACGGCAAGACCGAGGTCGCGCTCCGCGCGGCGTTCAAGGCGATCCAGGACGGCAAGCAGGTCGCGGTGCTCGTCCCGACGACCGTCCTGGCGGCCCAGCACCACCAGACGTTCTCGCAGCGATTCGCCGCGTTCCCGATCAAGGTCCGGCTGCTTTCCCGGTTCGTCTCGCCGTCGGAGCAGAAGACGACGATCGGCGGGCTCGAGGACGGCTCGATCGACCTCGTGATCGGGACGCACCGGCTGCTGAGCAAGGACGTGATGTTCCGCGATCTCGGCCTGGTGGTCGTCGACGAGGAGCAGCGGTTCGGTGTCGCGGCCAAGGAGCGCCTGAAGCAGCTCCGCCGCGAGGTCGACGTCCTCACGCTGTCGGCGACGCCGATCCCGCGGACGTTGAACCTCGCGCTCGCCGGCGTCCGCGACATGAGCGTGATCGAGACGCCGCCGGAGGACCGCCTGCCGATCCAGACCCGGGTCGCCGAGGCGTCCGCCGGGCTCGTCCGCGACGCGATCCTCCGCGAGCTCGACCGCGGCGGTCAGGTCTTCTTCGTCCACAACCGGGTCGAGACGATCGAGGCCCAGACCGAGCAGCTCCGGCGGATGCTGCCCGGCGCCCGCTTCGTCGTCGGGCACGGCCAGATGGCCGAGGGCCATCTCGAGAGCGTGATGATCAAGTTTGCCGGCGGCGAGGCGGACGTCCTCGTCTGCACGACCATCATCGAGTCCGGCCTCGACATCCCGAACGCGAACACGATCGTGATCGACCGGGCGGACACCCTCGGGCTGGCGCAGCTCTACCAGCTCCGCGGGCGGGTGGGCCGGTCCTCGCGGCGTGCCTACGCCTACCTCCTCTACCGGCGCCGCGAGCGGATGAGCGAGGAGGCGCGCAAGCGGCTCCAGGCGATCTTCAACGCGTCGGAGCTCGGCGCAGGGTTCCAGATCGCGCTGGCCGACCTCGAGATCCGGGGCGCCGGCAACATCCTCGGCGGAGAGCAGTCCGGGCACATGGCCGCGGTCGGGTTCGACCTGTACTCGCGGCTGCTCGCGGAGGCGGTCGAGGAGCGGAAGGCCCGGCGCGAGGACCGAGCGCCGCGCGTCGACCGGCCGCAGGCCGTGATCGACCTGCCGGTCGAGGCGCACCTCCCGGACGACTACGTGCCCGAGGAGGCCCAGAAGCTCGAGCTGTACCGGCGGCTCGCCCGGGCGCGAGACGGGGGCGACCTGGCAGCGTTCCGCCAGGAGCTGACCGACCGGTTCGGGCCGATGCCGGCGCCGGTCGTCCGGCTCGTCGAGGTCGCGGAGCTGCGACTCACCGCGGAGAGTGCCGGCGTCGCCTCGATGTCGCGCGAGGAGGGCCAGCTCGTCGTCCGGTTCGGCGAGGGCCTGTCCCGGGCGACCGCGATGCGGCTCCTCGCGGGTGGTGGGCTGCCCGGCGTGAAGCCGACCGAAGTCACCTTCGCGAGCAACCAGGTCCGCATCCGCCTGCCGCGCGACCCGTCGCGGGCGTGGGGCCTGACCCAGGCGGTCGTCTCCCGATTGACGGTGGATCGATCCGGGACGGATGAGGCATGACGGCCGATGTCCTCCGGCTCGAGATCCCGATCGAGGGCGACGACGACCGGCGGATCCTTCGGGGCGCACTCCTGTCGGCGCGGGCCACGGAGCTGAGCGAGCTCCAGCGGCGTTCCGGCCGGCACTCGCTCGGCTACGGCAGTGATTCGGCGCGGGAGTCGATGGACGACGAGGTCATTCGACTGCGCCGACGGATCGAGCTGCTGGATGTCCTGATCGCGTCGATCGATCCCGTTCCGTGAAATGCCTCCACTTGTCCGCCGTGATTGAATGCGGACACGCACGAGCACCTCGATGACCGTCACCTCGCGTTCGACCGCCGCCGCACCCGTCGGCTCCGTCGATCCCGCCGGTGACCTGGCGCGCCTGTTCGAGGCGCTCACGGCCCCGGCGACGCAGACCGACTCGTACCGGACGTTCCTCGAGGCCCTCGCCGTCGCGGTCTACACGACCGATGCCGCCGGCCGGATCACCTACTTCAACCAGGCCGCGGTGGACCTCTGGGGCCGCCGCCCCGAGCTCGGTGAGGAATGGTGCGGCTCACTCCGGCTGTTCCATCTCGACGGGCGGCCGATGGCCCACGCCGACTGTCCGATGGCGATCGCTCTCCGCGACAACCGCGAGGTCCGTGGCTCAGCCGCCGTTGCCGAGCGACCGGACGGTCGGAAGGTCGCGTTCGAGCCGTTCCCGACTCCGCTCCGCGCCGCGGACGGGACGCTGATCGGCGCGGTCAATGTCCTCGTCGACATCACCGAGCGGCTTGCCGCAGAGGAGGCGTTGCGGGCGACCGCGGCGGCCCTCGAGGCGTCGAACACGGTCAAGGACGAGTTCCTCGGTCTGATCTCGCACGAGCTCCGGACGCCCGTCACCACGATCTTCGGCAACGCCATCGTCCTCCGCGAGCGGAGCGCGTTCGGCGAGCCCGAGCGGGAGATGGTCGGCGACATCGGCGAGGACTCTGAGCGCCTGTTGCGGATCGTCGAGAACCTCCTCCAGCTGACACGCCTCGGGTCGGGCGAGGCGCTGGACCTCGAACCGCAGGTCCTCGACCATCTCGTCGCGGGATCGATCGACGCCTTCCGGCGACGCCACCCGGCCCGAACGATCTCGATGAGCCGAGCCCGCCCGTCGTCGGTGGTCGAGGCCGATGCGATCGCCGTCGAGCTGGTCCTCCAGAACCTCCTGAGCAACGCGGACAAGTACTCGCCCCCTGGTGTGCCGATCGAGGTCACGGTCGGCGCGGTCGACGGGGAGGCGAGGGTCGAGTTCCTCGATCGCGGGATCGGGCTGCCGGACGGCGACGCAGGCGAGGTGTTCACGGCGTTCTTCCGGTCCGAGAAGGCGCGCCGGACCGCGAGCGGCATGGGTGTCGGGCTGGCCGTCTGCAAGCGGATCGTCGAGGCGCAGGGCGGGACGATCTGGGCCCGGCCCCGCGTGGGCGGTGGCGCGGCCGTCGGGTTCGCTCTGCCGCTCCACGACGACGCGGACGATGAGCTCGGCGACGAGGACCCGCCCGGCCGCGACTGAACGCCCGCGTTCGGACGGCCGCTACCCTTCGGGGATGAAGCCCTTCCGGTTCCTCGCCGACGCCTTCGACGCGACGAGCGCCCGTGAGCTGGGCGAGCGGGCTCGCGCGGCCCAGGATCTCGGCGTCACGACGTTCGTCCTGCCCGACCACCTCGTCCCGCAGCTCGCGCCGATCCCGTACCTCGCGATCGTCGCCGCGCTCGCCGAACGCCTCCGGATCAGCGCGTTCGTCCACAACAACGACCTGCGCCATCCGGCGGTGCTCGCCAAGGACCTCGCGTCGCTCGACGTCCTGTCGGAGGGCCGGCTCGACGTCGCGATCGGCGCCGGCTGGAACGCGCCGGAATACGAGGCGATCGGGCTGTCCTTCGACCGGACACCCGTCCGTCAGGCCCGTCTGGCAGAGGCGATCGTGGTGCTCAAGGGCTGCTTCGCCGAGGGACCGTTCTCGTTCGCCGGCGAGCACTACACGATCACCGAGTACGACGCCTACCCGAAGCCCGTCCAGCGGCCGTATCCGCCCCTGTTCATCGGCGGCGGCGGCCGCAGGACGCTGGAGCTCGCCGCGCGCGAGGCGGACATCGTCGGGCTGGCGCCGCGGATCCTCGCGGGGCAACAGGCCGACCCGTCATCGATCACATTGGCGGCGACCGAGGAGAAGCTCGACTGGGTTCGCGCGATGGCAGGCGACCGGTTCGACGCCCTGGAGTTCAACGTCTACCCGTCACAGTGGCCGATCACGATCACGGACGACCTGCGCGGCGAGGCCCGGAAGGTGATCGAGCGGATGAAGGAGCGGACTGGCCAGGAGATGACCGAGCAGGAGGTCATCGATTCGCCGCACATCTTCATCGGCTCGGTCGACCGGTTCGTCGAGAAGTTCTCGGAGCTCCGCGAGCGGCTCGGTGTCAACTCGTTCCTCGTCGGCAGCCTCGACGAGCTGGGCCCGGTCGTCGAGCGGCTGGCGGGCACGTGACGCCGAACCGGTCCATCCCGGACGCCGCCGTCATCGCGGTCCTGAGCTACCCGGATCCGGGCGCGGCGGCGGAGTGGCTGGCGGAGGCCTTCGGGTTCGCGATCCGGCTGCGGATCTTCAACCACCGCGTGCAGCTGACCTTTGATGGCGGAGCGCTCGTCACGACCGACACGAGATGGGCGGGCGAGGTCGCCGCGAGCGCCGGCCACTCGATGCTCATCCGGGTCGCCGACGTGGACGCGGTCTACGAGCGAGCGCTGGCGGCCGGCGCGATCGGCGACATGCCACCGCGGGACTTCGACTACGGCGAGCGGCAGGCCAACCTGGCGGACCCGTGGGGCCACCATTGGACGTTCTCCCAGTCGATCGCCGACAGCGACCCGGCGGCTTGGGGCGGACGACTCGAGGACCCCGCGTGAGTCGTCGCGACGTTCGGCGCAACTAGCGGTCGATCACCTGCTCGACGAACTCGACGAAGTCGAGCTCGCCCGGCGATCGGCGAGCCGCGGTGAGGATCGTCGCCGCATCGCTGAACTGCTGGATCGCGTGGCTGTACAGGTGCTGGAGGTGGAACCAGAGCGGGTGGCTTCCGGAGTGCTCCGCCCGGCACGGACCAGCGAGCGCCGCCTCGTCGAGGGTCGCCAGCCAGCCGCGCATCTCGATCTCGTCCGTCAGCCAACGCGCCCGGATCGCGGCGACCGACGCGAAGTCCATTGGGTCGAGGTCCTCGTCGCTCGCGGAGAACGAGGTCGGGTCGTCGCTGCTCAACCGGACCCGCCAGCTCCACTCGACGTCGAGCTCGTGGACGAGCGTCGAGCGCAGGTCGCGGAGCGTCGGCGGCGAGGCGTCGACGAATGGGACGTCCGGGCGGTCCGCGGCCCGGAGGATCCGGTCACGGACCCAGTAGAGGTGGCCGAACAGTCGATCGATGTCCCCGGGCGTCACTCGGCCAGTGTGCCGCAATGCCCGCGGAGCTGTGATCGGGCCGGCTCCTCTGCGACTGTCGATATCACCCGCATTCATATCCTGCGGGCTTCGAGCCGCCCAGGGCGGCTCTTGGCCAGCTCGCGGCGGACGAGCTGAGCATGAGGGCCCCATCCCAGCCTGGATTCGACCAGCGACCCGGGTCGATTTGGTCGTTCTGGCCTTCGAAGCCGGCCGAATACCACTAGGGGTCATATCCGCCGGGCGAGGCCTGCTCAGTCAGGGAGCGGTTCGATCGCGTCGCCGAGCTCGAACACGCCGTCGGTGAGGATCCGCGCGCGGAGCCCGGCCCGGTGGACGAGTGGCGCCAGGACGGCCTTTCCCAGCAGGTCCGTGAGGTACTGGCAGGGCTCGCACAGCCGCGTCGCTTCGCACTCCACGTCGCCGATCCGGAACCGTCGGCCGACGAGGGCGTTCAGATCGATCCCGCGGGTCGTCACGTTGCGCCGGCTCTCGTCGGGCTCGAGCGCGATCCCGTGCTCGACCGCGAGCCGCTCCAGCTCCTCCGCGGCGATCAGCGTGATCTGCCGGTCCGGCGCGGGACCGTCCGAGTAGTGCCCGGTTCCGAGGGCGTATCGATCACCCTCGAGACCGACCCCGGCGATCGCCCGAACGCGGGCGACCGAGCGCATCGGGCCGCTCGCGGCCGAGGTGAGGTGGATGACCTCGACGCGGCCGGTGCTCGATCGGGCGGCGGATGGATCACCCGGGACAGGACGGGCGCCGGTGACGGTCATGTCGCGGAGCCTACCGCCGGCGCCGACGGTCGTCCACGGCGCGGTGGGCGCCGAGCGGGCATCCTGTCGAGCGATGAACCAGTCCGCCGTTGCCGAGCCCACGGGCCGCGGCGCCGAGACCGACAGCCTGTGGTCCCCGAAGCGGCGGGCGCTCACGCTCGGCCTCGTCCTCAACGTCACGATCGTCGCGTCGGAGGCCCTGGCCGTCTCGACGATCATGCCGATCGTCGCGAAGGACCTCGGCGGCCTCGACCTGTACGGCTGGGTCTTCTCGGGGTTCTTCCTCGGCAGCCTGCTGGGGATCGTGGTCGCGGGCATCCTGATCGACCGCGGCGGCCTCACCCGGCCGTTCCTGATGGGGATCGGGCTGTTCTCGCTCGGCCTCCTGATCGGCGGGCTCGCCCCGTCGATGCCCGTCCTCGTCGTCGCCCGCGTCATCCAGGGGTTCGGCGCCGGGGCGATCCCGGCGGTCGCCTACGTCTCGATCGGACGTGCCCTTCCCGAGCACCTCCGGCCGCGGATGTTCGCCACGCTGTCGACCGCGTGGGTGATCCCCGGCGTGATCGGCCCGAGCCTGGCCGGGGTGGTCGCCGAGAGCCTGAACTGGCGGCTCGTGTTCCTCGGCCTGCTGCCGCTGATCGCCGTCGCCGTGGCGCTGACGCTCCCCGCGATCCGGTCGGTCGCCCCGGCGCCCGACGCCGCCGAGCGGGAGCACACGGTCGCCGAGGACGCACGCCGCCGCCTGCCCGTGGCGACGATCCTCGTGATCGGTGCGGGCCTGACCGTCGCGGGCCTGTCCAGCTTCGGCCCGGTGCCACTCGTCCTGGTCGTCCTCGGTGTCCTGATCGGGACGCCGGCGTTCGCCCGGCTGACGCCGCCAGGCACGATCCGGGCCGCCCGTGGGCTGCCGGCCGCGGTCCTCCTCCGCGGGATCCTGACCTTCGCCTTCTTCTGCACCGACGCCTACGTGCCGCTGGCACTCCAGGACTGGCGCGGCCAGCCCGCAATCGTGTCCGGCGTGGTCTTCACCGCGGCCACCCTGACGTGGACGGGCGGTGCCTGGATCCAGGCCCAGCGGATCGAGCGGATCGGTCCCCGGCCGTTCCTCGCGACGGGCTTCGCCGTGCTCGCGATCGGGATCGTCGGGTTCGCCCTGATCCTCATTCCGAGCGTGCCGCTGATCATGGCCGTCGTCGCCTGGAGCGTCGCCGGTCTCGCGATGGGGCTGTCCTACTCGACCCTCTCGCTCGTCGTCCTGCGCGAGGCATCGGTCGAGGAGCAGGGCGCGGCGACGGCCGGTCTGCAGCTGTCGGACGTGCTCGGCACCTCGCTCGGGACCGGTCTCGGCGGTGCACTGATCGCCGGCGCCGCCCGGGCCGGGGCGGAGGGCTGGGTCGGCCTTGCGGCGACGTTCGGCGTCGGCGTGGTCGTTGCGCTCATCGGTTTGCTCCTGACGAGCCGGATCGGCCAGGCCGGCCGCCTCCGTCCGGCCCGGATGGCAGCGGATGAGGTGGCCGCCGTCGCGAGCTGAGCCGAGCCCGGGGCGTCACGGCTGACGGCCGAACCGGCCGGACCGCATGACTTCCCGGAGGGGTAGACTTGCCCACCGGTCGAACGGGGCCCGTTGGCCCGGAATCTGCCCGACGGGCGACTGGCCCACATCCGGGCATGCCCACCTGGAGGAACGCGCGCCGATGTCCGCCGAGGAGCTCCGCGCAAAGATCCGCGAGATCCCCGACTTCCCGAAGCCCGGGATCCTCTTCTACGACATCACCACGCTGTTGAAGGACAGGGCGGCGTATCGCGAGGCGATCGACCTGATGACCGAGCCCTACCAGGGCGAGCAGATCGACGTCGTCGTCGGGATGGAGTCGCGCGGCTTCATCTTCAGCTCCGCGATGGCCTACCAGCTGAACGCCGGGCTCGTGCCGGTCCGCAAGCTCGGCAAGCTCCCGGCGGAGACGATCACGGTCGAGTACGCCCTCGAATACGGGTCGAACACGCTCGAGATCCACCGCGACGCGATCGAGCCCGGCCAGAAGGTCCTGATCGTCGACGACCTCCTCGCGACCGGCGGCACGGTCAAGGGCACGATCGAGCTCGTCGAGCGGCTCAAGGGCAACGTCGTCGGGCTCGCGTTCCTCGTCGAGCTCGACTTCCTGAAGGGTCGCGACCGGCTCGACGGGCGCCGCGTCACGAGCGTGATCAAATACTGATCGCGGCACGCCCGACGTCGCCGCACGACTGACGCACGAGACCCCATTGGCCGACACCAACCGCGATCAAGCCCCGACACCGCCGGACTCCTCGGTCGAGCCCGCGTCGGCGCCTGCCCAACCCGCCGACGCGGTCGACCTGGCCCGCCGTCGCTTCTTCCGGGAGTTCGCGGGCGAGCTGATCCAGACGGCGGCGACGGTGGCGGGTGCCGCCCAGGCGCTCCAGCGGGCGTCGGCCGAGGCGGCCGGGGCGATCCTCGATCCGGCGTCGGCGGCGCTGCGGGTCGACGACGCGGTCGTGCCCGGGGCGGCCGGTCCGTCCGGTCCGCCGGTCGGCTTCCGGACGCCGTTCCGCGAGGACAACGGGATCCTCTACGTGATCGACCAGCGGCGCCTGCCCGAGGAGCTGGTCGAGGTCGAGGTCCGGAACGGCCCCGAGGCGGCAAATGCGATCCGCCAGATGGTCGTTCGCGGGGCGCCGGCGATCGGCCAGGTCGCCGCGATCGGGATGGCGCTGTCCGCGGATCGCGCACGGGACACGATGCCGTACGCGCGTCGGGCGATCCTGCGCGGCGCCGCGTCCGCCCTGCGCGCCGCCCGCCCGACGGCCGTGAACCTCGGCTGGGCGGTGGACCGGATGATCGCCCGGTACGAGGCCGCGGGCGACCTGTCCGAGGACGGGGCGATGATCGCGGCCGAGCTTCGTCGCGAGGCCGACGCGATCGTGTCGGAGGCGACGACCGACCACGGCCGGCTGGCAGAGTTCGGTCTGGCGGCGCTGCCGACGCGCGAGTTCGGGCCGCTCCGGATCCTGACCCACTGCAACACGGGGCCGCTCGCCTGCGGCCAGTTCGGGACCGCGCTGGGCATCGTCCAGGCCGCCCACCACGCCGGTCGAGAGATCAGCGTCTGGGTCGACGAGACGCGGCCGTACCTCCAGGGCGCCCGGCTCACGGCCTGGGAGCTCGACCAGGCCGGCGTGCCGCACACGCTGATCCCCGACGTCGCCGCGGGCTCGTTGATGCGCGGCGGCGAGGTCGACGTCGTGATCGTCGGGGCCGACCGGGTCGCCGCGAACGGCGACACCGCGAACAAGGTCGGGACGTACCCGCTCGCCGTCCTCGCCGCGCGGCATGGCATCCCGTTCCTCGTCTGCGCGCCGACGTCATCGATCGACCTCGCGACGCCGGACGGCGACGCGATCGAGATCGAGGAGCGACCGGCCGATGAGGTCCTCCGGATCCGCGGCCAGCTGATCGCGCCCGCCGGGACCGAGGTCCGGAACCCCTCGTTCGACGTGACGCCAGCAGAGCTGATCAGCGGGATCGTCACCGAGGAGGGTGTCGTCCCCGCACCGTTCACCGAGGGTCTCGCGGCCGCGGTCGCGGCGGCGAACGCCCGCTGGGCTGCGACCCGCGGCACGCTCCCCGCTCCGCCGGCCACGCCGCCGGTCGAGGCCGCCGGCTGATGGCCAGCGTCACCGCGACGAGGAGCCGGACCCACGGCCTGGCGACGCGAGCGATCAACGACCGGATCCAGCTCCGGGCGTTCCTCGAGGCGGACCGGCTGCTCGCGGCCTACGCGATCTGCGACCTCGACGACCGCGAGTTCGCCAAGACGCGCTGGGGCGGTGCCTTCGACGGCGACCGGCTCATCGCCGTCGCCCTCGAGTACTCCGGGCTGACCCCGCAGCCGCTCTTCGTGATGGGCCGGACCGACGGGATCGAGGCCGTCCTGCGCGACGTCGTCCGGCCGCGGGCCGCGTATGTCGCGGTGCTTCCGGAGTCGGTCGACGCCGTCGAGACGTCGTACCGCCTGGACCCGGGGCCGCAGATGGTCCGGATGTGGGTCGACCGGGCCTCGTTCCGACCGTACCCCGCCGACGTCCGCCGGCTCCTGCCGATCGACATCGGCGAGCTGAACCGGCTGTACCAGCTCGGGTTCGCGTCGTGGCTGCCGTCGTCGGCCATCGCCGACGGCGTCTATTTCGGCGTCCGCGCCGGCGGCCGGCTCGTGGCCGCGGCCGGGACCCACGTCGTGAGCCCGAAGGCACGCCTCGCGGTGGTCGGCAACGTCCTGACCCACGTCGACTATCGCGGTCGCGGCTTCGCGACCGCCGTGACCGGGGCCGTGACCGCCGAGCTGCTGCGGACGTGCGACCAGGTCGTCCTCAACGTCCGATCCGACAACCCGCCGGCCCTCCAGGCCTATCGCCGCCTCGGCTACGCCGAGCACGTCCGGTTCGAGGAACGCCTCGCCCATCGCCTCGGCTCGCCGTGGCCGGGCCTGACCGGACCCATTCGTCGCTTCTTCACCCGCAGGGAGACACCATCCTGATGACCGACACCGCGACCACGCGCGTCGCCGACCTGATCCCGGCCCACGACGTCACCGATCTCGGCTTCGCCGCCGAGGGCGTCCGCCGGATCGAGTGGGCGGAGCGGGAGATGCCCGTCCTTCGCCTGATCCGCGAGCGGTTCGAGCGCGAGCGGCCGCTGGCCGGGATCCGGATCGGGGCCTGCCTTCACGTCACGACCGAGACCGCGAACCTGATGCGCACGCTGAAGGCCGGCGGGGCGGACGTCGTCCTCGCAGCCTCGAACCCGCTGTCCACGAAGGACGACGTCGCGGCCGCGCTCGTTGCCGAGTACGGGATCGCCACGTTCGCCCGGCGGGGCGAGGATCGGGACACCTACTACGCCCACCTGAACAGCGTCGCAGACACCCGGCCGCAGATCACGATGGACGACGGCTGCGATCTCGTCTCGCTCCTCCACAGCGAGCGTCCGGACCAGGTCCGAGAGGTTCTCGCCGGGACCGAGGAGACGACGACCGGCGTGATCCGGCTCAAGGCGATGGCGGCCGACGGCGCCCTCGGCTTCCCCGTCGTCGCCGTGAACGAGGCGCTGACGAAGCACCTCTTCGACAACCGCTATGGGACGGGCCAGTCGACGGTCGACGGGATCCTCCGGGCGACCAACATCCTGCTGGCCGGCCGGAAGGTGGTCATCGCGGGCTACGGCTGGGTGGGGCGCGGGATCGCGTCCCGGATGCACGGGATGGGCGCCCACGTCGCGATCATCGAGGTCGACCCGGTCCGGGCCCTCGAGGCCCTGATGGACGGCTTCGGGGTGATGACCGCCGCCGACGCCGCGCCGTGGGGCGAGCTGTTCGTGACCGCGACGGGCAACCTCAACGTCTTCCGGCGAGAGCATTTCGCGGCGATGCGCGACGGGGCGATCATGGCCAACTCCGGCCACTTCGACGCCGAGCTCGACCTGAAGGCACTCCGCGAGATGGCCGAAGGCCACGTCCGCGACGTTCGCGAGAACGTCCAGGAGTTCGACCTCGGCGGGAAGAAGGTCAACCTCATCGCCGAGGGCCGCCTCGTCAACCTCGGGGCGGCGGAGGGTCATCCGGCGGCGGTCATGGACATGAGCTTCGCCAACCAGGCGTTGTCGGCCGAGTACGTCGCCGGCCATCATGCCGAGCTCGAGCCGCGGGTCTACGTCGTGCCGGAGGCCATTGATGCCGAGGTCGCCCGCCTGAAGCTGGCGGCCCTCGGGATCACCCTCGACGACATGACGCCGGAGCAGAAGGCCTACGTCTCGTCGTGGCAGCACGGGACGTAGACGCGGCAACGGCCGCCGACTCCCTGCCGGTCGTTCCGTTTGGTGCGTGGCCCTCGCCGTTCGCGATCGAGCTCCTCACGCGCGGGGCGATCGTGTTCGGCGAGATCGGCGCGGCCGGCGGCCGGCGCTGGTGGCTCGAGGGCCGCGCGGAGGAGGGCGGGCGCCAGGTCCTCGTCCTGCTCGGAGCCGACGGCTCCGCGACGCGGCTGACGCCCGAGGGGTTCAACGCCCGCTGCCGGGTCCACGAGTACGGCGGGGGTGCCTACCTCCTCGCCGACGAGGTCGTCGTCGTCTCGGACTTCGGCACCGGCCGGCTGCATCGGATCACGGCGCCCGAGGTCCTCGAGCCGCTCACGCCGGAGGGCCACGCCTGGCGCTTCGCCGACCTGAGCGTGGACCGCGCGCGGAACCGGATCCTGGCGATCCGTGAGGATCACGATCCCGACACGCTCGCCCGGCACGGCGAGGCCGAGAACGCGGTCGTCGCGATCGACCTCGGGAGCGGTGAGGTCTCGGTCCTCGCCGAGGGCTCCGACTTCTTCTCGTCGCCGCGCCTGTCGCCCGACGGAACCCGGCTGTCCTGGCTTCGCTGGGACCACCCGAACCTGCCATGGGACGGGACGGAGCTCGTCGTCGCCGGCGTCGACGATCGCGGCCACCCGATCGATCCGCGGGTGGTCGCCGGCAGTCCGTCGGACTGGGTCGCCCAGCCGCGGTGGTCGCCGTCGGGCGTCCTCCACTTCGTGGCCGAGCCGGACGGCTGGATGAACCTCTTCCGGCTCGGGCCGGGCGACCGGGTGGAGCGGGCGAGCGAGCCCGTCGAGGCCGAGTTCGCCTTTGCCGACTGGGTCTTCGCGCTCACCCACTACGCGTTCGTCGGAGACGGCTCGATCGTCGCCATCGGCCGGGGCGGCGGCCGGGACCGGCTGTACCGGATCGCGGCGGACGGGACGGCGCGGGTGATCGACCTGCCCTTCACCCAGATGGGCTACGTCGCGGTCGACGCCGATCACGCCGTCTTCCGGGCGGCGAGCCCGGATCGACCGTGGGCGATCGTCGAGCTGGACCTCGGGACCGGGTCGGCGACGGAGCTGAGGCGGTCCACCGCACTCGTTGCAGATCCTGCCGACGTCTCGATCTGCGAGCCGATCGAGTTCCCGACCGACGGCGACCGCACCGCCTTCGGCTTCCTGTACCGGCCGGTGAGCCGGGCGGCGCGGGGACCGGCGGGCGAGCGGCCGCCCCTGATCGTCACCAGCCACGGCGGCCCGACGGCGGAGGCATCCACGGCGTTCACCGTGGCCATCCAGCTGTTCACGAGCCGCGGGTTCGCGGTCCTCGACGTCGACTACGGCGGGTCGACCGGATACGGCCGCGACTACCGCAAGCGCCTCGAGGGGGAGTGGGGCGTCGTCGACCTGGCGGATTGCGTGGCCGGCGCCCGCTGGCTCGCGGAGCAGGGGATCGTCGACGGCGAACGCCTGGCGATCCGCGGCGGGAGCGCCAGCGGCTACACGACGCTCTGCGCGGTCACGTTCAGCGACGCGTTCTCGGCCGGGGTCAGCTACTTCGGGATCGGCGACCTCGAGACGTTCGTGAAGGAGACCCACAAGTTCGAGTCGCGCTACCTCGACCGGCTGATCGGGCCGTACCCGGAGCGGAAGGACCTCTACCACGACCGCTCGCCCTTGAACTTCGCCGACCGGATCTCGTGCCCCGTCCTCATCCTGCAGGGCGCCGAGGACCGGATCGTTCCGCCGGCCCAGGCCGAGCAGATCGTCGACGTCCTCTGGGAGCGGCACCTGCCACACGCCTATGTCCTGTTCCCGGGCGAGGACCACGGCTTCCGGAGCGCGGCGAACATCATCCGCGCGTTCGAGACCGAGCTGTCGTTCTACGGCCAGGTCTTCGGCTTCGACCCGGCCGACGCGATCGAGCCGGTCGAGGTCGCGTTCCTCGATGGGAGCGTCGTCGCGGCGCCCGAGGCAGAACAGACCGGGTGATCGGTCCGGCGCTGGCCTCGATCGTGAGCTCCCTCGGAGCGGCGGGCGCCGCGGGCATCGACCCGGGCCCCGGCCTCGGCGCGGGCGAGGTCGGTGCCGTTGCAAGCGAATCGATCGAGTTGCTCCTCGCCCTCCTGATCGCGGCGACGGCCCTCGCGATCGTCGCCCGCCGGCTCGGCATCCCGTATCCGATCCTTCTCGTCCTCGGCGGGCTCGCGATCGGCTTCATCCCGGGGCTGCCGACCGTGGAGCTTGCCCCGGACGTCGTCTTCCTCCTGTTCCTGCCGCCGATCCTCTTCGCGGCGGGCTTCTTCACCTCGATCCGCGACCTTCGGGCCAACCTCCGGCCGATCCTCCTGCTCGCGGTCGGGCTCGTCCTCTTCACGATGTTCGTCGTCGGCTACGTGGTCCACGCTCTGGTCCCGACCATGCCGTGGGCGGCCGCCCTGACGCTCGGCGCGATCGTGGCCCCGCCGGACGCCGTCGCCGCGACGGCGATCTTCCAGCGCCTGGGCGTGCCCCGGCGGATCGTCACGATCCTCGAGGGCGAGAGCCTCCTGAACGACGCGACGGCGCTCGTCGCGTACCGGGTCGCGAGCGTGGCAGCGATGCTCGGCGGCTTCTCCCTCGTCGATGCCGGTTCGACGTTCGTCGTTGCGGCCATCGGGGGAGTCGTCCTGGGTCTCGGATTCGGCGTGGTGACCGCCTGGGTCGTGCGCAAGGTCGACGATCCCGTCTTTTCCATCGTCCTGACATTCCTCGCGCCCCTGGTCGTCTATCTGCCGGCCACGCAGCTCGGGCCTTTCGGGCGTGCTGGCGGTCGTCACGACCGGGATCTATGTCGGGCAGAAGGCCCCGCGACAGATGAGCTCGGAGGTCCGGCTCTCCGGGGTTGCGGGGTGGCAGATCCTGCTCTTCCTCATCAACGGCTCCGTGTTCATCCTGATCGGGCTTCAGCTCCCACAGGTCCTGGCCGGGCTGGGCGGATACAGCCCGGCCGAGCTCCTGGGGCTCGCCGCGGCGGTCTCGGCGACGGCGATCGTCGCCCGGCTGGTCTGGGTCGTTCCGGCGACCTATCTGCCACGGATGCTCAGCGCGAAGATCCGGGAGCGTGACCCGGCGCCGCCACCCCGCCTCGTGTTCCTGGTCGGCTGGGCGGGGATGCGCGGCGTCGTGTCGCTCGCCGCCGCCCTCGCTCTGCCGGTCGCCTTCCCGGATCGCAATCTCGTGATCTTCCTGACCTTCGCGGTGATCCTCGCAACGCTCGTCGGCCAGGGCCTCACCCTGCCGCTCCTGATCCGCTGGCTGGGGATCGCCGACGACGGCAAGGTCGCCGGCCAGGAGGAGGCCTACGCCCGACTCGTCGCCTCGGAGGCTGCTCTTGCCCGGATCGAGGACCTTGCGGTCGAATGGCCCGACCACATCCCGTTGATCGACCGGCTCCGGGATCAGTACGAGGACCGGACGCGGCACGCCCGGGTGCAGAAGCACCCGGAGGAGCACAACGAGGCGGAGGAGCAGGAGCTGATCGAGCATCGTGAGATCCGGGTCGCCGTCCTCGAGGCCGAACGGGAGTCGTTGCTGATGCTCCGCGAACGTGGCGGCATCTCGGACGAGATCTACCGGGTCGTCGAGCGCGACCTCGACCTCGAAGAGCTCCGCATGGAGGTCTAGGCAGGGGCTGCCGCGCCTGGACGACGCTGGACTGCGTTGGCCGCTGCGCTGCTCGCTCACGGGCCTTCAAGCCCGCTCGCTCCGCTGCTCCCCGCCGCCTTGCCAGCCTCGCCCATCCGCGACGAACGCAGTACCGGGCCAGGAAGGGCATCTGCGGAGACAGACGCGGCCGTTGGGTCAGGCGATGGCCAGCTCCGCGATCCGGTCGAACGCGCGGCGGACGTCCGTGAAGGTCGTCGTCAGCGGGGACAGCCCCAGGCGGATCAAGTCCGGCGCCCGGAAGTCCGGGATCACGCCCGCCGCGATCATGCGCCGCGTCAGGTCGCGTGCATCCGCCCGTCGGATCGAGACATGGGCGCCGCGCCGGGCCGCCGCTCGCGGGCTGCCGAGCGTGAAGCCGAGCGGCGCCAGCATCGCGTCGTGGAGCGCGATCGCGTACTCGGTGAGGTCGACCCCCTTCCGGCGGATCCGGTCGATGCCAGCCTCGGCCGAGACCTTGATCCCCTCCTCGGCCGCCGCCAGCCCGAGGATCCCTGGCGTGCCCGTCAGCCAGCCGCCGATCCCGGGTTTCGGCCGAAAGCCCTGGCCCATCTCGAACTGGTCCGCCTGGCCGAACCAGCCCTGGATCGGGTTGCTCAGGACGGCCCGCAGGTCCGGCCGGATGTAGAGGTACGCCGGCGCGCCCGGGCCGCCGTTCAGGTACTTGTACGTGCAGCCGACCGCGAGGTCGACGTCGTGCTCGGCGAGCCCGACGGGGATCGAGCCGGCGGAGTGCGACAGGTCCCAGAGGACGAGCGCGCCAGCGTCGTGGGCGAGGGCCGTGATCGCCGGCAGGTCCGCGATCGCGGCGGACCGGTAGTTGACGTGGCTCAGGGTCAAGAGCGCGACGTCACGCGGATGGGCCGCGAGGGTCGCGGCCACGTCGTCGACCGTCGGCCCGTCGATCGGGTCCGGGTCCAGCCAGGCGATCTCCCGGCCACCATCCCGCGCCAGCGCCTCCAGGACGTAGCGGTCGGTCGGGAAGTTCGACCGGTCGGTGACGACGAACCGCCGATCCGGACGCGCATCCAGGGCGGCGCTCGCGAGCCGGTAGAAGTCGACCGTCGTGGAGTCGCAGATCGCCACCGTGTCCGGCGCCGCGCCGAGGATCGCCGTCGCGAGCAGGTCACCGACCCGGCGCGGTTCGTCCAGCCAGTGGTCCCAGCCCCGGATCAGCTCCCCGGCCCACTCCTCCGCGGCGACCCGGGCCAGCCGCTCGAGGGCCGCGAGCGGCGGCCGGCCGAGCGAGTTGCCGTCGAGGTACAGGAGGTCGGCGTCGGGGATGACGAAGCGGTGGCGGAAGGCCGCGAGCGGGTCAGCCGCGTCGAGGACGGCCGGATCGATCCCGGCGTCGATCGCCGCCGACGCGCTCGCCTCGCTTTCCATGCGCTCCCGAGTCTAGCCGTGCCCGACTCGGTGATACCCTCGCCCGCAACCAGCAGAGGGATCCATGACCAGCATCGTCGACGCGTCCCAGTACCTCTTCACGTCCGAGTCGGTGACCGAAGGCCACCCCGACAAGATGTGCGACCAGATCTCCGACGCGATCCTCGACGCGATCGTCCGCGAGGACCCCGGTGCCCGCGTCGCCTGCGAGACCGCCACGACCACGGGTCTCGTCATCGTCCTCGGAGAGATCACGACGAACACCTACGTCGACTTCCAGGCGGTGGTCCGTGACACGGTGCGCGACATTGGCTACACGAAGGCCGAGTACGGATTCGACTACGAGACGTGCGGCACGCTGATCTCGGTCAAGGGCCAGTCGCCGGACATTGCCCAGGGCGTCGACGCGGCGCTCGAGGTGCGGGAGGCTGTCGCCTCGCACGAGCTCGGTGCCGGCGACCAGGGGATGATGTTCGGCTTCGCCTGTCGCGAGACCGCGGAGCTGATGCCGCTCCCGATCGCACTGGCCCATCGGATGGCCCAGAAGCTGGCCGCCTCGCGGAAGAGCGGCCAGCTGCCCTACCTCCGCCCGGACGGCAAGACCCAGATCACGGTCGAGTACCAGCACGGCGTCCCGAGGGCTGTCCGGACCGTCGTCCTCGCCGCCCAGCACGACCCGGACGTCCATGCCGACCGGCTCCATGACGATCTCGTCGAGGCGGTGATCCTGCCGTCGATCCCGCAGGAGCTGCGCGACACCGACCCGGTGATGCACGTCAACCCGACCGGCCGCTTCGTCACCGGCGGCCCGATGGGGGACGCCGGGCTCACCGGACGCAAGATCATCGTCGACAGCTATGGCGGCATGGCCCGTCACGGCGGCGGCGCGTTCTCGGGCAAGGATCCGACGAAGGTCGATCGCTCGGGCGCGTACGCCGCGCGGTGGGTGGCCAAGAACGTCGTGGCGGCCGGGCTCGCCGACCGGTTCGAGGTCGAGATCGCGTACGGCATCGGGATCGCCCATCCGATCTCGTTCTCGGTCGAGTCGTTCGGGACCGGCCGGATCCCCGACGCGGACATTCAGCGCCTGATCGAGCGCCACTTCGACCTGCGGCCCGCGTCGATCATCGCCGCGCTCGACCTCCGCCGCCCGATCTACCGCCAGACCGCGGCGTACGGGCACTTCGGTCGGCCCGAGCTCGACCTGCCCTGGGAGCGCACCGACCGCGCGGCCGTCCTCGCCGCCGACGCCGGGATCGCCCAGCCGGAGCCCGTTCCGGCGGCGTGAGCCCGGGCGACGCCCTCGAAATCGATCGGCTCGCTCGCCCCGGCGTGAACGCGCTCGGGGCCGGCGGATGGGGTGCCCTCGCGGCGTCGTCGCTCGTCCTCGGCGCCCTGATCGCGATCGTCCGGCCGGTCGCGAAGCGACCCCTCGGGCTGATCATGGCGTTCGGCTCCGGCGTCCTGGTGAGCTCCGTGGCGTTCGAGCTGGTCGAGGTAGCCGTCGATGTGGGCGGCCAGCTGCCGATGGCGATCGGGCTCGCCCTGGGCTCGATCACGTTCTACCTCGGCGACCGGGCGATCGACCGGCTGGGGGCGGCGGGCATGGGCTCGATGCACGGGCCGAAGTCGCCCGAATCGGGGCTTGCGATCGTCCTCGGTGCAGCGCTCGACGGCGTGCCGGAATCGATCGTGATCGGGTTGACCTTCGGGGCCGGCGAGGGGATCGGCTTCGCGTTCCTCGTGGCGGTGTTCATGTCGAACCTGCCGGAGGGCATCGCCGGGACGACTGGCCTGTTGAAGGGTGGCTGGGAGCGCGGCCGGATCCTCCGGCTCTGGCTGATCGTCGTCGCCGCGTCGGCCGTGGCCGCGTTCGTCGGCGCTGCGGCCCTCAGCGGGTTCGGCGGCGAGCTGCAGGCGTTCATCCTCGCGTTCGCCGGCGGCGCGATCCTGACGATGCTGTCGGACACGCTGATCCCCGAGGCCTTCGAGCATGCGGGCAAGCCGGCCGGGCTCGTCACGACCCTCGGCTTCGGTCTCGCGTTCGCGCTGACCCTGCTCGACTGAACGCCGGCGCGGGATCGACGGGTCCCGCCCGCCGGCCGCTTGGCAGGCGCTCAGCCCTGCTTGAACTCCGCCCAGATGTCGGCGCGCTGCTGGTTGCCGCTCTGGTCGGTCGAGATCGAGAGGTTCGGCGCCTCTGAAACCGGCACATAGACGGCCGGGTTGTCGACGAACTCGGGCGGCAAGAGGGGCTTCGCCGCGTCGTTGGCGCTCGCGTAGCCGGAGAACAGGCTCTCCGTGACCTGGACGTGCGGATCCTGGATCCAGTCGAGGAAGGCGTAGGCGACGTTGGGATGCGGGGCGTCGGCGAGCAGCACCCACGTAGCGAGCCAGATGATCGTGCCCTCCGACGGGACGGCATAGCCGGTGTCCTTGTTCTCCTCCTCTTGCTGCATCAAGTAGGCCGTCCCGTTCCAGGCCAGGGCGAGGACGGCGACGCGATCACGGAGCGTCTGCGGGTACTGGTCCGAGTCGATCGACTGGAGATGTGGCCGGAGCTTCAACAGCTCCTGGCGGGCGATCTCGAGCTCGTCGGTCTTGGCGGTATTGACGTCGAATCCGTGGAGCCGGAGGGGAGCGACGAACACGTCACTCGGCGAATCGACCACGAGCGTCTTGCCCGAATATTTCGTCGTGGCGAGATCGAAGAAGTCCTTCCACGACGTCACCGGCTCCTTCACGTCCTTGCCGCGGTAGATGATCCCGGTCGTCCCCCAGTCCTTCGGCACGGTGTACTCGTCGTTCGGGTCGAACGGCAGGCCCCGGAACATCGGGTTGATGTACTGCAGGTTTGGAAGCCGACTCTTGTCGAGCTTCTGGAGGTAGCCGCCGCTCGACAAGGTGGCGACGGACTCCGCGGTCGGGACCGCAACGTCGTACTGGCCCTTGCCGCCGGCCTGGAGCTTCGCGAGGAGCTCGTCGTTCGAGGAGTAGGTGTCCTCGACGAATTCCGAGAGCCTGAAGTCGGTCCTGAACGTCGTCTTGTTGTCGGGGCTGAAGTACTCCGACCAGTTGAAGAGATCGAACTCCTTCTCGAGCTCGTAGCTCGGGGCGGGCGACGTCTGGGCGACCTCTGACGGCGCCACCGAGGGCTCCGTGGCCTCGCTGGCGGTCGGCGTCGAAGCGACTGGCGACGGGGTCGAGCTTCCGGTTCCGCACGCGGCGATGAACGCGCTCGTCCCTCCCAGCGCGGCCATCGTCATGAACCGCCGCCGGCTCAGACGGGCCTTCAGGAGGTCCTGCTGGTATTGCCGCAGTGCTTCATCCACGGTCCGTGTCTTCTCCTCGTTCCACGCGAACCCTCAGCCGACGAGGACCAGGTTCGCCTTCTCGTGCCAGCGGTTGACGACCGGTTCGCCCGGTCCGACGCCGCTACGGGAGCCTGCTCCTGATCCATTCTGGCGCCGGATGATCAGGTCGCCCGCATCCTCGGTCTCGATCCGGAATTCGGGCGACACGGTACCTGCCCGTCCCGAAAGCCGCACGATAACCGGAACCCTGGCCCCGGCCGGGCGGTCCGCCTGTCCCGACCGATACGGGACTTCAGTCCGGTCCGGGTCGTCGGAGGCCCTGCCGATAGAATGGCCGGGATGTACGTCGTGATCCTTGCCGGTGGCGGCGGCACCCGCCTCTGGCCGCTGAGCCGGCCGGAGCGCCCGAAGCCCTTCCTGCCGCTGCTCGGCGACGAGACGCTCCTCCAGCGGACCGTGGCCCGCGTCCTGCCGCTCGTCGGCGATCCGTCCGACATCTACTGCGTCACCGACCGCAAGTACGGCCACCTGGTCCAGGAGCAGGTGCCGTCGATCCACCTGATCGTCGAGCCCGCCGGCCGGAACACCGCCGCGGCGATCGCCCTCGCGAGCGCGGTCATCGATCGGCCCGACGACGAGGTGATGGTGGTCCTTCCGGCCGACCACGCGATCGCCGACGAGGACGTGTTCCGTGACGTGATTGCCGCCGCCGCCCGATCGCTCACGCACGACGTCTTTTCGATCGAGACTCCCCTGGTGACCCTCGGCGTCCAGGCCGACTCACCGTCGACCGACTACGGGTATCTCCGGCCGGACCAACTGCATGGACGCGAGATCGACGGACTGAAGGCCTACCCGCTGATCGCGTTCGAGGAGAAGCCGAACGAGGCTCGCGCCCGGGAGCTGCTGAACATGCCGGGGATCGCCTGGAACGCGGGCATGTTCGCCTGGCGTCGTGACGCGATCCGCGCCGCGCTCGAGAAGTACACGCCGCTGCCGATGCTGATCGACCAGGCCGTCGGCTCCGACCTCGCGCTCGCCAACGCCTACGACCGGATCACGCCGATCTCGATCGACCGGGCCGTGATGGAGAGCGCAGCCGCCGACCACCGGGTGGTGATGGGGGCCATGGATGTCGGCTGGAGCGATCTCGGCGGCTGGTCCGCCCTCCTCGACGCGCTGGCCGGCGGCGACGCGGGCGGCGCCCACGGGCGGGTCGTCCAGACCGGCGAGTCGATCAGCCTCGGCCCGGACGATCTCCTCGTCCGGCCGGTCGACGGGCACCTCGCAGTCGAGGAGGGCCCATCGGTGGCGGGCACCTCGGACGGTACGATCGTCGCCGACGGCGTGTGGGCCCACCTCGTCGGTGCGAGCCGTCTCGCCGACGACGTCCGGGCCCTGATCGACCGGGTCGACCACCAGGAGATCCGCGCGTGACGATCATCGCCCAGGCGCCCACCCCGACCCGCATCGTGTTCGGGACGGACGGCTGGCGGGCGCGCGTCGCGGACGACTTCACCTTCGAGAACGTCCGCCGCTGTGCCGACGGGGTCGCCCGCTACGTCGTCGGGCGAGGCGAGGAGACGAAGGGCGTCGTCGTTGCCTTCGACCGGCGCTTCGCGTCCGAGCACTTCGCCGCCGCGGCGTCGGAGGTGCTCCTCGCCCGCGACATCCCGGTCTTCCTCGCGACCGGGCCCGTCCCGACCCAGATGAGCTCCTACGAGGTCGTCCAGCGCAGCGCTGCCGCGGGGATCGTCATCACCGCCTCGCACAACCCCTGGACGGACAACGGCTTCAAGGTCAAGGCGCCGTCCGGTGCCGCTGCCGGCGACGACATCCTCGCCGTCCTCGAGGCGACGATCGCCGAGAACGGCGGGGCCGCCATCGAGCGCCGTCCGCTGGCCGACGCGGAGGCCGCCGGGCTCGTCGAGCGGTTCGACCCGTTCGACGGCTACGAGCTGTTCCTCCGGCGGACGATCGACCTCGATGCGCTGAAGGCTGCCGACATCTCGGTCCTCGTCGAGCCGCTCTACGGCGCCGGATCGGGCTGGATCCCGCGGCTGCTCGCCGGTGGGCGCATCCAGGTCACGGAGATCCACGCGGAGCGGAATCCGTACTTCGGCGGGATCAACCCCGAGCCGATCCGACCGAACGTCGACGAGGCGTTGGCGATGATCGCGGGCGGCGGCTACGACCTGGGCCTCCTGCTCGACGGCGACGCGGATCGCGCGGGTGCGGCCGACGAGAACGGCGTCTTCATCCACCAGCTCGAGGTGACCGGGCTCCTGATGTACCACCTCGCCGAGCACCGCAAGCTCCGCGAGCCCGTCGTGGTCAGCGTGAACAACACCTCGATGGCCGCGCGGCTGGGCGAGCTCTATGGGATCGACGTCCACGAGACTCCGGTCGGGTTCAAGTTCATCGGCCCGGAGATGATCCGGACGGGTGCCATGCTCGGGGCCGAGGAATCGGGCGGCTTCGGGTTCGGGATGCACCTGCCCGAGCGCGACGGGATCTACGCCGACCTGATGCTCCTGGAGCTGTTCCTCGCCGAGAAGGCGGCCGGGCGCTGGCCCGTGTCGAGGGCGCTCGCCCACTTCCACGAGATCGCCGGCCCGTCGTTCTACCAGCGCATCGACGTCCACGTCGACCGGTCGATCTACGACGACACGAAACGGCGGCTGCTCGTGGACCTCCGCGAGCAGGCCCCGACGGAGCTCGGCAACCATCGGATCGATCGGACGGTTCCGCTCTCGACGAACGACGGGTTCAAGTTCTTCCTGTCCGACGGGACCTGGCTCCTGATCCGGGCGAGCGGGACCGAGCCGCTGGTCCGCGTCTACACGGAAGCGACGACACCCGCGCTGCGCGAGGCGATGCTCGTCGCCGGCGAGCGCCTGGTTCGCGGCTCGTGAGCGACCCGGTCGAGGCGCCGCGGCGAGTCGACAAGCCGTGGGGTCACGAGCTGATCTGGGTCCTGACCGATCGCTACTGCGGCAAGGTGATCGCGATCGATGCCGGCCGCCGGCTGTCGCTCCAGTACCACGAGCGCAAGGACGAGTCGGTCTACGTGATGACCGGCCGGCTGCGGCTCCATCTCGAGGACGAGACCGGCGCCATGACGATCCGTGAGCTCGGCCCCGGAGAGAGTGCCCGGGTCCGGGTCGGGCGGCGGCACCGGTTCGAGGCGCTCGAGGCCGTCGAGCTGATCGAGGTCTCGACTCCGGAGCTCGATGACGTCATCCGGGTCGAGGACGACTTCGGACGGGAGGGCACGTCGGCGCCGTAGGGTCATCGGCAGGCGCCGATGCGGCACCGGGCGCGACGCGCGGAAGGTCCCGTCGCGTCGCCGTCGATTGGGGGGTGACCGGCCCGGCGCCGGGGTGTATCGTGACGGCACGACCGCTCCACCGGTCGGGTGCACGACCGGATGGCGGCCTCGTGAAGCGTCCCTGGCGGGGCGGACGGAGGTATGCGTCGATGCACAGTTCCCTGATCGGCAAGGTCGAGAAGGCGAATCGCTACGCGCGTGAGCTCGATCGGATCACGATCGATCGTCTGGCGCTTACATTCCGTGGCGACAACGACACGCATCACGTCAGCCTCGACGCCGGTCAGTGGCACTGCACCTGCCACTACTTCGACAGTTGGCGAACGTGCGTCCACGTCCTCACCCTCCAGAAGATCATGGGCGTCATGCTGCCCGACGAGGCCCAGGAGTCGATCTTCTCGGCGCAGACCTCCGTTCCGGCCTGAGCCGGGCCGGCTGACGGCCGGCAGACCAGCGAACCGACGGGCGTCGATCGAGGATCGGCGCCCGCGTCGCGTCCGCTCACGCCCCGCCCGCGTCGCATCCGCCGGCCGTCACGAACGCGGCGGGCGTCGCGACCGGCGAGATCCCGCAGACGGCGGTTGTCCATTGCCCGGCGGACCGGACCGACCGCGACACGGAGCCGCGGCCGTCGAACCGGAACACCGTGAGGACGGGGTCGCCCTCGGTCGACGACGCCCGGCTGATGAGCTCGACCTGGGCTCCGGCGATGACGCCGTCGACGAAGCAACGCCGTGCGGTGACGTCGAACGACTCCGACTGCCCGAGGTCCTCGTCGCCACAGAACGGCAGCGGCTCGCGGTCGCGGAGCGCGTTCGGCGCGTCCGGCCCGAGATCCGGGGCTGTGCGGGCCGGCGGGTCGAACGCGGGTGTCGGCGGCGGCGCGCCCGCGACGGGCGGCCAGACCCGAAGCTCGCCCGAGTCGACGCGGGCAACCCGGACGAGCAGGGCGTCGCCGCCACCGGCCGCGCGGGCGACGACCCAGCCCACGTCCGGCCGGCGGTTCGGACAGTCCGGCGTCGCTGCGCATCCCTCGCCGAAGGCGACGTCGAGCCGCACGACGCGAGCGGCTCGTCCCGCACCGAGCGCCGCGAGCCCGAGCCCGGCGGCGTCTCGGCACGGGATCGTCCCGGCGGGCGGCTCCGAGCCCCAGCTCTCGCAGACGAGGGTCACCGCGTCGAGATCCACCGCGGCCGACCCGATGTCGGCCGGGAGCGGCGTCGATCCGCCCGCCTCGAACGACGCGACGGGCGGGAGCGGCAGGCCCGGCGACCGAAACGGCGCCGGCCCCGGTGTCGAGCAGCCGGCGAGGGCCGCGACCAGCCCGGCGAGCGCCCAGGCCGCCAGGCGTCGGCCCGGGTCGGGATGAGCCGGCGGCCGGAGCCGGGCTCGGCGGCGCAGCGTCACGTCGGACAGCCGATCGTGGTCCAGCGGATCGTCCACGTCCCGACGTTGGACGTGTTGACGGCCGGCTCCGCGGCGCTCGTGAACCAGGTCGCCCGGTACTCGAACGTGCCCGCGGCGCCTGTGCTCAGGGTGGCCTTCCAGTTGTTGCCACCCGCGCCGGATGCGGTTGCCGTGGCGGCGCCACTCGTCCATGTAGTCGCGCCGGCCGGCCGCCGATCGATGCGGACGACCCGCCCCGAGAGCGGCCAGTTGCGCATGTCCCCGTAGCTCGCCGAGTTCGCGAGCGCGAGCCGGCCGGTGACGGTCGCAAGCGTGTTCGAGCATCGGCCGAGGGATGCCCCGGACGTCACGGTCAGGCTGGCGTTGAGGCCCTTCGCCCCGTCACCGGGCGTCGTCGCGAAGCAGTCGGCGTACTTCCCCGCGGCCGACGCCGGGCCGTACTCGAGCTGGGCTGCCGCGAGGTCGCACGGCAGGAAGTTGCGCCGGTTCCAGAAGGTGGGCGACCCGTTCGGCGTCGGCGTCGTCGACATCATGATCGTCTCGTCGTCGGCGCCCTTGTCGTAGTGCGGCCGCACGAGCGTGTTGTGGGTGCTCTCGTGGGCGATCACCCGCAGGATCGAGAAGCAGGCGGACGTCGGGTAGCCGTCGTCGGCGAACGGGCTCCCGTCGTGGACGTCCGAGCAGGTGTTGTCGCGGTGGTACCACAGCCAGGTCGGGGCGCTCGGCGACGGCAGCGACCGGACGTAGATGGCGAAGGCGCGCAGGCCGCCCGCCGGATTGCAGGCGATCCAGACGGTCGATCCGGTGCAGGGTGACGATGCGGCGGCGGTGTAGGTGATGGACCCACCGCCCGCGTTGTCCCCGCCGTTGTCGTATCGCGGCACGTTCGAGTTGTTGGCGACCGGATCGTCCCAGTTGACCTCGAGCTCGGTCTCGACGTTCGACCGGAACCACGCCGGGTAGGAGGTGCTGGCGAAGTGCCAGTCCAGGGTGATCCGCGGGTCACCGGGATCGTGCTGGAACAGGTCGGCGTGGCCCGGATCCGGTACCCCGGCGAGGGCAGGCGAGGCGGACAGCGCCAGCAGGACCGTCGACGAGAGGCCGAGCGCGAGGAGCCGGCGGGTCATGGCGTCACCTCCGTGCCCCACGACGGCACCGGGCCCGGGAGCTCGTCCGCCGGAGCCGCCGGGGCGACCGGCACGACGGTCACCGCGTCGGCGAGTCGGGTCCGTACGGCGTCCTCGAAGGCTTCCCGTCCGACGACGGCCGTCGTCGGCGTCGAGACCTGTCGCCAGATGCGCGGCCAGGCTCGATCGGCCCCCGTCCGCTGGGTGAGGTCGCGGTTCCGACCCCGCAGGTCGAACGAGGCCACGGCCCATCCGGCCGTCGCCGAGCCGACGACACCCGCGACGGACCCATCCGCGGCCGCGAGGGGATCGAGGAGCATCGTCCTCTCGTGCCGCCACGCCTCCGAACCATCCCGGAACCGTCGGGCCGAGATCCAACCGTAGTCATCGTCGGTCGTGACGATCAGGTCGTCCGTCACGACGCGGAGGAAGCCCTCCGCGGACTGGATCGGCCGGAAGACCTCGCTCGTCGACAGATCGACGACCTGGGTGTCGCACAGCCGGACGCCGCAGACGTTCGACGCGACGACCCGCCCGGACGGGCTGGCCGCCACGTCACCGCGGGCGACGGGCATGCCGAGCGCCGCCGGGAAGCGTCGCGGTTCGACGAGCGTCCGGAGCGAGAGCTCCGGAACGGTCACGAGGATGAGCCCGCCATCGGACCGCATCGTCGCGTCGGGATAGCCGGTCACGACCAGTCCGGCGTTCGTCCACGTCCCGGCGGAGACGCGGATCGGGACATCGACGGCACCGACCAGGCCGCCTGTGTCCGGATCGCGGAGCCGGATCGTCGACCCGCCACCCGAGGCGGGCAGCGTCGACGCGAGATGTCGCTCATCGATCGCGAGACCGGTCTCGCCGTCCGGAAGGACGTCGGGCGCGGTCGTCGCGCCCCGGCCGTGGAGCCAGCGGCCGTCGCCCCGCTCCGCGAGCCAGGCGACGTCCGGGAGCCGTCCGGCCGCTTGAGCCGCAGTCTCCACGCCGCGTTCGGTCGTTGCGTGGCCGAGCCGCGGCGCCGCGACCATCGCACCCGGCCGGGCCCAGGCGTGGATCGCGAGCCCGCCGCCGACCGCGACTGCGACCGCCCCGGCAAGCGCGAGCCCGCCGATGCTCGTCGTCCTGATCCTCGTGACATGGGTGCCGGCAACCGACCCTGCCTTCGCATGACGGTGCACCTCGTCGAACCTCCTCCGGCGGGCGACCTGGCGGGCCATGGTGCATGGCCTGGCGGGTGACCCTGGACGGGAGGCGGAGGCGAGGGCGGCAGTGTCACAGGCGGCACTTATCGGCGGCTCACCAGCGGGCCCGTGGTAGCATCGCCCGGCTACCTCGATGTGCCGCGGGGTCGCGAAGCCGGTGAGAGTCCGGCACAGTCCCGCTACGGTGACCACCGCCCCAGGGCAGTGGAAGTCCGGTCGCCGGGCCCGCGGTCGATGCTCTACCTTCGAGAGAAAGGGCAGGCAACGATGCGACCGTCCGGCTAGACGCCCCTCCTGCCGTCCGCAGCGAGGGGTTTCGTGTGCCCCGAGGCTCCTCGCCGTTCCACCCGATCCGGAGCCCGACGTGTCCGCCCTGCCCGATCCCGCCGTTTCCCGCTTCCGTCGCCGTCTCGCCGTCCTGGTCGCGGCGTCTGCCGTTGCGTTCGCCGCCTGCACGAGCGGCTCGACGCCCGCGCCGTCGAGCGCCGCCGACGCGACCGCGTCGCTTGTGCCGCCCGCCACCGCGAGCGCACCACCGCCGACGGTCGCCCCGTCGCCGAGCCCGGCCTTCCCGATCTCGCTGACCGGTGACGACGGCACGGCGATCCAGCTGGCCGAGGAGCCCGACAAGATCGTCTCGCTGACCCCGGCCGAGACCGAGGTCCTCTACGCGCTCGGCGCCGGCGACAAGGTCGTCGGCAAGGTCGAGGACGTCGCCAACTTCCCGCCCGAGGCCGAAGGACGTGCCCGTCGTGAGCGCCTTCGGTGCCAGCGGCGTCAACGTCGACGTCGAGAAGATCGTCGGGCTCGGCACCGATCTCGTGATCGCCGGCGGCCAGGGCGGCACGCCCCAGGAAGCGATCGACAAGCTGCGCGAGCTGAAGATCCCGGTTCTCGTCGTCTATGCCCCCGACGTCGACGGCGTCTACAAGGACATCGGGCTCACCGGCGACGCCGTCGGTGAATCGGACAAGGCAGACGAGCTGATCGCCTCGATGAAGTCGGACTTCGACCAGGTCGCGGCTGCCACCGCGAGCGCGCCGAAGCCCAGGGTCTTCTACGAGACCGGCGACCAGCCGTCGATCTTCGGCATCGCCGACCAGTCGGTGTACGAGCAGATGATCGGGCTGGCCGGCGGCACCCCGATCACGACGGGCAGCCCCACGAACTGGGAGATGCCGGTCGAGAAGCTCCTTAGCCGCCGACCCGGAGGTGATCATTCTCGGCGACTCCGCCTACGGCACCACCGCCGACGCGGTGAAGAAGCGGGCCGGCTGGGCAGGGATCACGGCGGTCAAGAACGGGGCGATCAAGGGGATCGACGACATCCTCGTCACCCGGCCCGGGCCGCGACTCGGCGACGGGCTGCTCCTGCTCGCCGCCGCGATCCATCCCGAGCTGAACCTGCCGGCGTCGTCGCCGGCGGCGTCGGGCGGCTGACCTTGACGTCGAACCAGGACGCCCTGGCCGCTCGTGGAGCGGTCGAGCTGCGGATGACCCACCATCGCCGGCCGATCGTGCTGACGGTGGTCGGACTCGTCGGGCTCGCGGTCGCCCTGGTCGCAGCGGTCACGGTCGGCAGCGTCGCGATCCCACCGGGCGACACGATCGCGATCATCGCCCACCGGCTGTTCCTGCTCGACCTGCCGCAGACATGGTCGGCGACGGCCGAGACGATCGTCTGGGACATCCGGCTGCCGCGCGTCCTCGAGGCGATGATCGTGGGGCTCGGTCTGGCGGTCGCCGGGACCACGTTCCAGGGGCTCCTCCGGAACCCGCTGGCCGACCCGTACGTGCTGGGCACTGCGTCGGGGGCGGCGCTCGGGGCGGCGATCGCGGTCCTGATCCCGATCCGCATCGAGATCCTGGCCTTCGGCCTCCTCCAGCTCTTCGCGTTTGCCGGCGCGCTCCTCGCGGTCACCGCCGTCTACCGGCTGTCGCGGACCTCGGGCGGCTCGCCGATGACGAGCCTGCTGCTCACCGGATATGCCCTTGGCTCGCTGCTCGCCGCCGGGTTGGCGATGGCGATGTACCTGTCCGGCGCTGGCCTCCGTCAGATCTTCTCGTACCTCCTCGGCAGCTTCGACAACGCCTCCTGGGGCGAGCTCGCAGGCGTCGTTCCGATCATCGCGATCGCGACCGTCCTGATCCTCGTCCGGGCCCGGTCCCTGAATGGGCTCCTGCTCGGCGAGGAGACGGCCGCCCATCTCGGCGTCGACGTCCGGCGCGAGCGGGTGATCCTCCTCGGCCTCGCGTCCCTCATCACCGCCGCGGCGGTGGCCGTTGCGGGACTGATCGGGTTCGTCGGGCTCGTCGTGCCGCATGTCGTCCGGATGCTGGTCGGGCCGAACGCCCGGCTCGTCCTGCCGCTGTCGGCGATCGGCGGCGCGATCCTGATGGTCGTCGCCGACCTGATCGCCCGGACGCTCGGCGACCTCCCGGTGGGGGTGATCACGGCCGTCATCGGGGCACCCTTCTTCCTCGTCCTGCTCCGCCGCGCCCAGCGCGGCTACGAGCTGTGAACGATCCGATCCTCGCCCTCCACGGGGTGTCCGCTGCCTACGGTCCGCGGATCGCGTTGCGCGACGTCGACCTCGAGATCGGCGCCGGCGAGTGGGTCGCGATCGTCGGACCGAACGGGGCAGGAAAGTCCACGCTGCTCCGGCTGATGACCGGGTTGCTCGCACCGTCCTCGGGTGACATCACCGTTGCGGGCCGGCCGCTTGCCGCGATGGACCGCGACGACGTCGCCCGCCGGATCGCCGTCGTCCCTCAGCCGTCGAGCCTGCCGTTCTCGGCGACCGTGGAGGCCGTGGTCGCCCTGGGCCGGTTGCCGTACGAGGACCGGTTCCGCGGTCTCCGGCCGGCGGACCGGGCGGCGGTCGCGGCGGCGATCGAGCGGGTCGGCCTGGGCCGGCTCGTCGGTCGCGACGTGCGGGAGCTGTCCCTCGGCGAACGCCAGCTCGTCCTGCTCGCCGTCGCGATCGCCCAGGCCGCGCCGATCGTCATGCTCGACGAGCCGACGGTCCACCTCGACATCCGCCACCAGTTCGACGTCATGGACCTGCTCGCCGACCTCAATCGACGCGACGGCCGGACGATCGTCACCGTCCTCCACGACCTGCACCTCGCCGCGCGCCGGATCCCGCGGATCGTGGTCGTCGCCGACGGCCGGGTCGTGGCGGACGCTGCCCCGGAGACCGCCCTCGACGAACCCTTGATCCGCGACGTGTTCGGCGTCGATCCGGCGCTGCTCCCGGACGGGCCGTGGTCCCCGCGACCGAGCGCCGTCCGATGACGGACGCCGTGGTTCAGCCGGTGCCAGCCGCCCGCGGCGGTCCGTTCGCCGAGCTGCTCGCAGCGGTGTCGTTCCTGACGCGCGTCCCGGTGGGCCGCGTCGGCGCCCCCGAGCGCACCGGCGCAGCCGCATTCGGGCTCGTCGGAGCGCTCCTGGGCGCGATCGCCGCGCTGCCGCTGCTGGTCGCCGGCGTCGCCCATCCCCTGCCGGCGGCGATCGCGGCCGTTGCCATCCTCGCGGTGCTCGACGGCGGACTGCATCTCGACGGCCTCTCGGACACGTTCGACGCCGTCGCGGCCCCGTCCGGCGCGGCCGAGCGCGCCCGCACGGATCCCCGCGCCGGGACGGCCGGGGTCGTCGCGATCGTCGTGGTGCTGGGGATCGACGCGGCAGCGCTCGCCGAGCTCGCGGCCGGCGGGACGTGGCTCGCGGCGACAGCGCTCATTGCGGCGGTCGTCGTCTCGCGGGCCGCGGCGCCGGTGTGGGCAGTCGTCGTCGGCCGGCGGCTCCGGCCGATGGAGGGGCTCGGCTCATGGTTCGCCGACCGGACGTCACCCGTCGCGGCAGGCGTCGCCGTCGCGACGGCGATCGTGGTGACCCTGCTCCTCGTCGAGCTCTCGGGCCCGTGGGTGGGCCTGGCCGTGATGGCCGGCACCGTCGGAGGAACGCTCGTGGCCGGTTGGCTGGTCGGGCTCCGGCGCCAGCTCGACGGCGACGGCTACGGGGCGATCATCGAGACGACGGTGGCGGCGATCCTCCTGGCCGCGGTCGTGCTCGCATGAGCCGGCCGTTGGTGGTGATCCTCGGCGGGACACGCAGTGGCAAGAGCCGGTTCGGGCGCGACCGAGCTACGGCCCTGGCGGCCGGCGGGCCCGTGGCCTACGTCGCGACCGCGCTCCCGGGCGACCCGGAGCTTGATGCCCGGATCGCGCTCCACCGACGCGACCGGCCGGCCGGTTGGACGACGCTCGAGCCCGGCCGGGACGTCGTGGCGGCGATCGACGGGATCCCCGGCGGCACGACGATCCTGATCGACGGCCTGACGCTCTGGGCGAGCCTCCTGCTCGACGAGGCATCCCCCGATCCGATCGCAGTCGTCGACGGACCGATCGACGATCTCCGAACGGTCCTTGCGGCGCACGACGGGCCGGCCGTCGTCGTCAGCGACGAGATCGGCCTGGGCGTCGTGCCGATGGACCCGCTCGGCCGTGCCTTCGTCGACCTGATGGGGATCGCCCATCAGCGGCTCGTTGCCGACGCGGACGAGGCGTGGTTCATGATCGCGGGCCGCCCGCTCCGCCTCGATCAGGAAGCGGCGCGATGACCGGCAGACACGACATCTGGCTCGTCCGCCACGCGCCGACGACCTGGACCGGCCGCCGGTGGTGCGGCCGCGCGGATCCGCCGCTGACCCACCACGGGCATGCCGTCGCGCGGGCCGTGGCGGAGCGCCTCGCCGGGGAGCTGCCACCGGACGCGAGCGTCCGCTCGAGCCCGGCGCGCCGGGCCCGGTCCACCGCGCGGGCCATCGCCACGGCCGCCCATCTCGACCTGGCCATCGCCGACGAGCTTGTCGAAGTGGACGTCGGGCGGGCCGAGGGCCTCACCTGGGGGGAGCTCTCGGCCCGCGAACCGCGCGTCGCCGACGCGATCGGCCGGGGCGACCCGGTCGACTGGCCCGGGGGCGAGACGTCGATCGAGGTCGCCGGCCGGGCCCGCGAGGCCGCCGAGCGGATCCGGGCCGCCGCGGCCGGACGCTCCGTCGTCGTTGTCTCCCATGGCGCCTTCCTGCACGCGCTGCTCGCCGTCCTCGTCGAACCGGAGGCCGGGACCCTCCTGTCGCCGACACCGGATCGGCCGACGGCGCCGCTTCGCCCGGGCGGCGTCCTCCACCTGTCGGCGCGCGGACGGTCGTGGGCCGCGACGTGAGGGGCGGGCAGGCGACGCCGGCCCCGCTCGAGACGCTCGACGCGCTCGTTGCGGCGATCGGGCCGCTCGACGCGGGCGCGATGGTCGAGACGGCCCGCCGCCTCGACCGATTGACGAAGCCGCCGGGGAGTCTCGGGCGGCTCGAGACGCTGGCCATCGAGGTGGCGGGCATCCGGGGGGAGCCCGTCACCTCGATCCGGCACCCGGCGATCGTCATCGTCGCCGGCGACCACGGGATCACCCGCCAGGGGATCTCGCCGTATCCGTCCGAGGTCACCCGGCAGATGGTCGCCAACTTTCGAGCGGGCGGCGCCGCGATCAACGTCCTGAGCCGGGCCGCCGGCGCCGACCTGGTCGTCGTGGACGTCGGAGTCGCCGGAGACCCGATCCCGGTCGCGGACCGGGCGATCGACGGATCGTCGCGGTTCGTCGCGGCGCGGATCGCGTCCGGGACGCGCGACTTCTCGAGCGAGCCCGCGATGACGCTCGATGAGACGCGGGCCGCCATCGACGTTGGTCGGGCAGTCGCGGCCGATCTGATCCTCGACGGCTGCGACCTGCTCGGCGTCGGCGAGATGGGCATCGGCAACACGACGGCATCGAGCGCGATCGTCGCGGCGGTCACCGGTCAGCCGCCGGCGGATGTCACGGGTCGCGGCACCGGGCTCGACGACGCCGGCGTGCGCCACAAGGCCGCGATCATCGACGCAGCCCTCGCCCGGCACTCCCCGGACAAGGATCGGCCCCTCGAGGTCCTCGCGGCGGTCGGCGGGCTGGAGATCGCTGCGCTCGTCGGGGCCATCCTGGAGGCGGCGGGGCGACATGTGCCGGTCGTGCTCGACGGGTTCATCACCGGCGCCGCGGCCCTCGTGGCGGCACGGCTCGCGCCGGACCTCCCGCCCCGCCTGATCGCGAGCCATCGATCCGCGGAGCCGGGCCACCGGATCGTCCTCGACACGCTCGGCCTCGCGCCGGTTCTCGACCTCGGGCTCCGGCTCGGGGAGGGGAGCGGGGCCGCACTCGCGATCCCGGTCATCGGCGCGTCGCTCCGGATCCTCGGCGAGATGGCGACGTTCGACGACGCCGGGGTCGCGGACCGCGACTGAGGATCGCTCGCCGGGCCTGAGTGGGGGATCATCGGACCGTGCGCATCGCCGACTTCGCCCTGGAACGGTTCTTCGCCCGCTGGGAGTTCGCAGTCCGCCATCTCCTGTGCGCGTCCGACGTCGAGGGCTGGCCGATGGCCGAGCTGCTCGCCCTCGCCGACGACGAGACGACCGACCTCTGGGCGAACCTCCGTCTCGGCTACTCGGAGGCGCCCGGGCACCCGCTGCTCCGCGCCGAGATCGCCACGCTCTACGACTCGATCGATGCCGACGATGTCCTGGTCTTCGCCGGTGCGGAGGAGGCGATCTTCTGCCTCTCGACCGTCCTCCTCGGTCCCGGCGATCACGCCGTCGTCACGTGGCCCGGCTACCAGAGCCTGTACGAGGTCGGGCGGGCGAGCGGTGCCGACGTCACCCTCCACGTCCTGCACGAGGTGGACGGCTGGGCGCTCGATCCCGAGCGGTTGATCGCGTCGCTGCGCCCGGACACGAGGCTCGTCGTCGTCAACGCGCCGCACAACCCGACGGGCATGCTGCCGACGCACGCAGCGTGGGAGCGGCTCACGGGCGAGCTGGCCGACCGCGGGATCCATCTCCTTGCCGACGAGGTTTACCGCTTCCTCGAGTTCGAGGATGGCGACCGCCTCGTCGCGGGAGCCGACGCCCTCGACCGCGGCGTCTCCCTCGGCGTCATGTCGAAGTCGTTCGCGATGGCCGGATTGCGGATTGGCTGGCTGGCGACCCGCGATCGCGAGCTCCTCGCTCGCTGCGCCGCGTTCAAGGACTACACGACGATCTGCTCCTCGGCCCCGTCCGAGATCCTCGCGCTGATCGGGCTCCGGGCGCGTGACCAGGTCCTCGAGCGCTCGCGTCGGATCGTCGGGACGAACCTGCCCTTGCTGGACCGTTTCTTCGACGAGCACGCTGACCGCTGGTCGTGGGTCCGGCCGCGCGGCGGCTCGATCGGCTTCGCGAGGCTCCTCGACGACGAGCCCTCGGAGTCGTTCGCGGCCCTGCTCGTCGAGACGGAGGGCGTCCTGCTCCTGCCGGGCAGCGTGATCGGCCACGACGGCAACCACGTCCGGATCGGCTTCGGCCGCGAGGACCTGCCGGTCGCCCTGGCCGGTCTCGAGCGGTTTCTCGCGGCACATCCCCCGGAGGTCGTCACCTGACGATGGCCGAGTGGATCTATTTCATCCATCCGCTGCGGGACGACTTCGCGGCGACGATGACCGACGAGGAGAAGGCCGTCTGGGGCATCCACTTCGAGCGCTTCGAGCGGCTACTGGCCGAGGGGACGATCATCCTCGTCGGCCCGACGCTGGGCTCGACGAACACTGGCATCACGATCTTCGAGGCGCCCGACGAGGCGACCGCGCGACGGATCATGGAGGAGGACCCGGTGATCGCCGGCGGCTTCGCCCGCGGCGAGCTGCGGCCCTTCCGCGTGTCGCTGTTGCGCGGCCGCGACTGATGGCGTTCTCGATGGGACGAATGTCCGTCCAGCGCAGGTTGTGATCGCCGCCGCCATCGCCGATGATGCGACCGCCGGGGACCGACTCGGATCTTGCCGGCGAGGGGGCCATCGCCCACGTCCTTGAGGGAGGTCCTGTTCGTGGCCATCGACACCACCGCGCCCCGCTCCCGTCGCGCCATTCTCGCCGGAGCCCTGGGCGGCGCCGGCGCGCTGATCGCCACCGCGATCGGCCGGGCCGCGCCGGTCTCCGCCGCGACGGGCGACAACGTCGTTGCCGGGCAGGACACCACGGCCGGCGCGCCGACTGCGGTCCTGAGCAACGAGGCCGTCACGGACGGCATCACCGGCACGGCCCTGGAAGGCGACAGCGCGACCGGCATCGGCGTCCTCGGCGTGAGCGACGCCCCGGGCTCAGGCCGCTCCACGGGCGTCGTCGGCCTGACGGGCGGCGAAGGGGCGCTCGACGCGAACCTCAACCTCGATTCGGTCGGCGTCTACGGCTTCAGCGACGACGATGCGACCTCGGCCGGCGTCTGGGGCGACACGTTCCAGGGCATCGGCCTCGTCGGGACCGGCGACTTCGGCGTCCTCGGCGTCGGCTCGGTCGGCGCGATCGGCCAGGCGAGCGACTCGTCCGGAAGCGGCGTCTACGGCTTCTCCGGTGACCTCGCCAGCGACGAGGCGGCCCCGTTCCCGGCACCCGGGACTGGCGTCGTCGGCTACGCCGGGGCCGGAGGGTCCACCGGCGTGCGCGGTCACGCGTTTGCCGGGTCGACGTACGGTGTGTACGCGTCCGCGGCGAACTCCACGACGCAGTACGCCCTGTTCGTGAGCGGCAAGCTCAGGCTGAGTCGAAGTGGTCGGGTGGCGGTCAGCTCGAGCGCGACATCGAAGGCGGTCTCGATGACCGGCGTGACGACCTCGTCGTACGTGGTCGCGACGCTCCAGACGAACGTCAGCGGCTGCTACGTCCGGGCGGTGGTGCCCAGCACGAACAAGTTCACGATCTACCTGTCGAAGGCACCGGGCAAGACGGCGTACGTCGGCTACGTCGTCGTGAACTAGAGGCTCCACGATGAAGACCGATCTGTCAGCCCGGATCGCGAGGTTCCGGGCTCGCGCGAGGGCGGCTGGCGGAACCGACGTCCAGGCCGAAGTTCGCCATGCGGCGGTGGCCGCTGCCGTGGGTGCCCGGCTCCGGGGCCGCGAGCGACCCGCCCACGGCCCTTCAATGTCGCCTTCGGCACAGGCGCACCGCCTCGCGGCGGCCCGCAAGCGGTTCCTCGAGCGTCACCGGGCCTGATCGCCGTTTCCTGGGCAGGCAGGCCAGCGGGCCGCCCTCGCTCGGCGCCCCGGATGTCAGGCCCATGGGGCGGGGCTGAGCGGCCTTATCGGGCTGCGTTGGCGAGGGATCCCTCGATCACCTCGCCCTTGTGCGCCGCGAACGCGGCGAGCACCTGGCTCTTCTCGAGCTCCGGCACCCCGAAGACGTCGAGCGATCGCGACAGCTCGCCCGCCACGGCATCGAACTCCTCCGACGTGATCTCGAGCTCGCGATGGGCCGCCTCGAGGCTGAGCGGTTCGTGGCCCGGCCTGGTCCCGACGTATTCGAACGGGCCGCCCGCCACGTTGCAGACCCACAGGGTCCGCATGAACTTCAAACCCGGCAGCCGTGCCAGCTTCTGGGTGTGCCACTCGCGAAGCTCCGGGTTGTCGGAACCCTGCCCCGCGATGGCGTTCTTGACGACCGCATCGCTGAAGTGGTCGACCACAGCGGCGATGGCGAACACGCCACCGAGCCGCTCGTACAGGCTCTTCTCGCTCATTCGACCGTCCTCGATCCTGGTGCCAGCTCCGAATGGGAGGCGATCAAGGCACTCTAACACAAGGATTCGCTAATTCAAGAAGCGCGCCCTGCGGGTCGGCGCTATGCGCGCTTGCGCTCCAGGTCGAGGAAGGGCAGGGGTACGACCACCGCGCCGACGCGGCCGCGGCGGCCCTCGACCGACCACTCGACGTCGACCTTCGAGCCGACGGGCTCGTGGGCCGGCGGCACCGATGCCAGGGCGACCGCCTGCTTCAGGATCGGGCTCCAGCCGACCGAGGTCGCCCGGCCGACCTGGCGGCCGCCGACGAACACGGGGCGCGGCGATCGGTCGACCGCCGGCGAGATCGCAGGCGGCAGGCCCTGGGCGCTGAACAGGCCCTCGATCCCGTACCAGTCGAGCTGGAGGCCGACGAGGCGACGCGCAGGGCCGCCCGCATCCCGCTCGCGCTCCAGTGCCAGCCGGCCCACGAAGTCGGCCTTGTCGAAGGCGACCAGCCGCCCGAGGCCGATCTCGTCCGGGCTGTAGTTCTGCTCCGGGTTCATCGCGTGGCGGGCGGACGTGTAGTCGACCTCGAGCAGGATCAGCCCGGCTTCGAGCCGGACGACGTCGAGGGCGAGCATCCCGGCGGGCCGGATCGCGTGGTCCTGGCCGGCCGCCCAGAGCGCGTCCCACAGTGCGACGGCCTGCCCCGCGTCGACCCACAGCTCGTAGCCCAGATCGCCGGTGTAGCCGGTCCGCGAGACGTCGATGGCGACCTTCTTCCGGCCGGCGCCGACCGTCGCGGTCCGCCGCCGGAAGTAGCCGAGATCCGCGAACGACTGGCCGGTCGCCCCCTCCAGCACCGCCCGGGACTGCGGACCCTGGAGCGCGACCGCGGCCGTCTGCTCGGTCACGTCGTCGACCGTCACGTCGAGCCCGCTCGCGTTCATCCGGAGCCAGCGGAGCTGCGGGTCCGCCGCGGTCCAGCGGAACGAGCCGTCGTCGAGGGCATGGACCGTCCCGTCGTCGATCACCTTGCCGTGCTCGTCGCACCACGGGGTGTAGATGACCCGGCCGGGCACGAGCTTCGTCGCGTCGCGGGTGATCACCCGGTCGACGAGGCGGGCGGCGTCGGGTCCGCGGACGACGTACTTGTACAGCGGGCTGACGTCGATCAGGGCGGCCGCCTCGCGGATCGCGTTGTATTCGATGTCGTGGGCGTCGGCATATGCGGAGGACGCGAAGTAGCCCGACCACTCGCGCCACTGCTGCTTGCGGTTGAGGGGCGCTGTGACGGCGTGGAACGCGGTGCCGACGCTCACGGGCCGTTGGACCTCCGGGACGAGTGAGCGACCAGTATGGATGAACGTGGTTGCGCGAACGATTCGTTGACGGCGGACGCCCATAGTGGTGAGGTCGGACACGAGGCCGGCCCGACGCAGTCGGAGGTGGGCGATGCGGATCCGAGCGAGGCTGGCTTCGGTGATCGGGGCCGGATCGATCGTGCTCGGCGCGTGCGGGAGTGCCACGCCGTCGCCGAGTGCCGCCTCGACCGTGCCCGCGGCGACACCGCCGGCGTCGGCCGCTGCGGCATCCCCGAGCAGCGATCCCTGGACCGCCGATCTCGCGATGCTGGACGAGTCGGTCCGGCGGATCCATCCGGCGCCATTCACGATCCATCCGGAATCCGAGTGGACCGCCAGGCTCGCGGAGCTCCGCGGCTCGTTGCCGGCGGCGGCGCCGGACGAGCAGCTCGTGCAGCTGGCCTCGCTGGTCGGGCTCCTCGACACGCACTCGTATCTCGACTGGCGACCGGACGCGACGTTCTACGAGGTTCTCCTGTACCCGTTCTCGGACGGCGTCTTCGCCATCCGCGCGGCGGATTCGTCGTTGGTCGGAGCCCGCCTGACCTCGATCGGCGGCGTCCCGGTGGCCGAGGTCCAGAAGCGACTCGCTCCCCTGGTGCCACACGACAACGCGAGCGGTCTGCTCGACGGGATCCAGGGGCTCCTGTCCTCCGTCCAGTTCCTCCACGGGGCAGGGATCGTGGCCGATCCCCTGAAGCCCCAGTACGCCTTCGAGCGACCTGGCGGAGCGGCCGTGGCGGTCGACCCGGCCGCGATCGATCTGGCCGGATGGGAACAGAAGCTCGGGATCGTGGGCGACCTCCTGGGCGACAAGCCGGAAGCCGTCGCCCGCCGGACGGAGCCGGTCTGGTGGCGCGTCGAGGCCAGGGCGCGGGCCTTCCACCTGTCCTACAGCGACTACGTCGATCCGACGAACGCGCTCACCGCGTTGAAGTCCGCGCTCGATGCGAAGCAGGTGGATCGGGTCGTGCTGGACCTGCGGTACCTTCGGGGCGGGAACGGCTCCATCGCGTTCCCGCTGGTCGAGGGGCTCGCCGCCGAACCCAGGATCAACAAGGCAGGCGGGCTCACCGTGCTGATCGGACGCGAGAACGTGTCGGCCGGGACGGTCATCGTCCGGATGCTCGACGAGCAGACGAAGGCGCTGTTCGTCGGGGAGGGGACGCCGGCCCGGGCCGACAACTTCCTGTGCGATTGCGTCGACGTCACCCTGCCGGCGTCGGGCTTCGTCGTGGGCGTACCGAGCTACACGTTCCATACCGGCGATCAGCGAACCGAGATCGCGCCGGACCTCCCGATGGCGCTGGCCTCGACGGATTTCTTCGCGGGCCGCGATCCGGTCCTCGATGCCGCCCTCGCCGGCCTGGCAGCCCCCACGCCGTCGTAGGTCGCGAGCGGGCCCGCGCGCGAGGACCAGCCGGGATCGCCAGGTTGCATCGTGACGAGCGCGCGGCACCCGCCTGCTAGGGTGCCCGGATGGACTCGTCGGGGGACGACGCCGCCGTGCTCGATCGTCGGGATCGCGCCATCGCGGCGTCGTGGCTGCGGTTGCTCGAACCGGAGCTGATCGATCGCCTCCTCGTCGGCTCGCGGATCCGCCACGACGCCGCGGGGACCCTCATCCGGCGGATCGGCGAGGGCGGCTCGCACGTCGAGCTCGTCCTGACCGGGCTGGTCCGTGCCGAGGTCTCGTCTCCGGACGGTCGCAGCCTCGCGATCCGCTACGCCCGCCCCGGCCATCTCCTGGGGATCGCGTCGCTGTTCGCCCGGCCGTACACCATGCCGGGCTCGCTCCACGCCCTGCTCGACTGCGAGCTCCTCGAGCTCCGGCCCGACGTCGTCAGGCGTCTTGCCCACGAGAACCTCGCGGTCGCGAACGCCCTCCTCGAGGAGCTCAGCGAGCGCGTGGTCGCGTTCGTCGGCGAGATCCCGGGCAGCGCGTTCACGACGGTCCGCCAGCGGGTCGCACGGCAGCTCCTCAACCTCGCGACGGAGTCGAGCCGCGGACAGGCGCGGGTCGCCCGGATCACCCAGCAACAGCTCGCCGATGCCGTCGGCACCGTCCGCGAGGTCGTCGTTCGCGAGCTGCGCAGCCTCCGCGAGGAGCGGATCGTCGCGACGGGCTCGCGCTCGATCACGATCCTCGATCCGGCCCGTCTCGCCGCCGATGCCTGGGAGTCGGGGCCTGCCGGCTGGAACGCAGGTTCCTGACCCTCGCTCCCCTGGCCCCGAGCCTTGGGGCGAAGCCGTCGCGGGACGACGGCACCCGGGGGGACACCCGAATGGATCCGAAGCTGATGATGACGCTGATCAAGCACGACTTCGAGAAGCGCCGCGAGGAGGAGTTCATCGCCCTTCACCGGCGGCCGGACGCGCTGCCGCTCCCGCCGGAGGAGCCGACGCCGTCGTTCGGCGATCGGCTCAGTGCCGTCGTGACGGGCTGGCTGCTCCGCCTGCCCGCTCCACCCGAGCATGTTCCGCGTCGCGGCGACGACGAGGTGACCGTCGTCTGACCCTCACTGGGGAGAGTGGGTCAGGCGACGGCGACCGGGTGCGTCGCCACCGATTCCGCGCTGCGGCGGATCGCCGCCACCGAGACGTCGGCGTCGGCCTCCGTCGTCGACCAGTTCGAGACCGAGATCCGCATGGCCGCCATGCCGTGCCAGGTCGTGCCGCCGAGCCAGCACGTCCCATCGGCCTGGACCGCCGCGATCACCGCGCGGGTGAAGGCGTCGATCGCCGCATCGTCGGGCGTGGACCCGTCCGAGCCCGGCGGCGCGAAGCGGACAAGCACCTGGTTCAGGACCACGTCGTTGAGGATCGTGACGCCTGGCGCGTCGCGGATTCCGTCGGCCATCCGGCGGGCGAGGGCGCAGCAGCGCTCGATCATCGCCGCGAGCCCGTCGCGTCCCAGCTCGCGGATCGCCGCGTAGACGGGGAAGCCGCGGGCCCGCCGTGACGACTCCGCGACCCAGTTGTACGGGTCGCGCTCCGCGCCGGCCGTCTCGACGTAGTAGGACGCCCCGAGGGTCATCGCGGCGTGGTGCGCCTCGACGTCGCGGACGATCACGATCCCGGAGTCGTACGGCACGTTCAGCCACTTGTGGGCATCGGTCGTCCACGAATCCGCGTCGGCCAGGCCTGCCGTGAGGTGCCGGAGCTCCGGGGAGACGGCCGCCCACAGCCCGAACGCGCCGTCGACATGGAGCCAGGCGTTCGGCAGCTCCCGGACGGCGGCGACGATCTCGGGCAGCGGGTCGAACCCGCCGGTGTTCACGTTCCCGGATTGGGCGATGACGAGGACGGGTTGGTTCCGAAGCGACGCGAGGACCTCGTGCAGGCGGTCCGCCCGCATCCGGCCCTGTTCGTCGGCCTCGACCCGGTGGACCCGATTCCGCCCGAGCCCGAGCATCTGGAGCGAGACGTGGACGGTCACGTGCGCCTCGGCGCCGAGGACGACCGCGATCTCCGGCGCCCCCTGGAGCCCGTCTTCCTCGACGTTCCAGCCCAGCCGCTCCAGCACGCGATGGCGGCCCGCAGCGAGGCCCGTGAACGTGGCCATCGTGGCGCCCGTCGTGTAGCCGATCGACGACCCGGTCGGCAGCCCGAACAGGTCGATGAGCCAGCGCCCGGCGACCTCCTCCGCGACCGACGCGGACGGCCCGATCGCGTACAGCCCGGAATTGTTGTCCCACGCGCTCGTCAGCCAGTCCGCGGCGAGGGCGGACGGCAGGGATCCGCCGATCACGAATCCGAAGTAGCGCGGCCCGGCACTCGCGATCGTCCCTGGATCGGCGATCGCGGCCAGGTCCGAGATGACCTCTCCGGGCGCTTCACCGCGAGCCGGCAGCGGGCCGTCGAAGGCGGCGACGAGCTCCTCGTGGGTGGCCGTCGCGTGGACGGGTCGGCGGTCGAGCCCCTCGAGGTAGTCGGCGGCGAGGTCGGCGGTCTGGTGGAGGAGGATGCGGCGGTCGGGCATCGGCGGTACCTCGGTGTCAGGGGGACCCTGGCCATCGTACGCCGGGTCGGAATGGACACTTGCCGATTGCCTCCCGGCGCCGGACATGGATCGGCCCCCGGCGCTGCCGGGGGCCGTCTCGCGATGTCGAAACCGGGTCTAGGGATGGATGCCGAACGAGGCGAGGAACGCCTGGTCGTCCGGCTGGTCGAGGCGGTAGACGCCGCCGTGGCCGGTGCAGTTGTTGTTGAGACCGAAGGACGTGACCGCCACGACGAGCCTCGAGGTCGTCGTATCGAACGACGGCCCACCGGAGTCACCGAAGCAGGTGCCACCGGTCGCCGCGTTGTTCGTCAGGATCAGGTACGTGTCCGGCGGGCTGCTCTTCGTCGACTGCAGCTGCGGATCGGACTTCCGGCGGGTGTCGCCGCCGAAGTCCGCCTTGCCGGTCACCTTCTCGAGGCCGTAGCCGGCGGTTTCGAACACGTGGTGCTTGTCCTTGCCGGAGTACTTGTCGAGGTAGCCCGGTCCGACCAGCTGGCCGTACCTCGGCATCGAGACGCCGCTGTTCAGGGTCACGACCCCGGCGTCATGCACGAAGAAGGCGAGGTCGTCGAACTGCGGGTGAGGCGTCGCGGTGCCGCGATGCCACTCGGTCGACCCGTTCAGCGCGTCTCGCCACGCCTCGTATCGCTCCTGGTTCTCGCCTCGCCCGAACGTGGAGCTCGGCGGGAGAATGCTGAAGTCGGGGACCTCAGCGAAGCTGATCCAGACGTCGTTGCCGCCGACGCCGCCGTGGGCGGCATCCGTGTCGGCGCCGTTGTGCGTGGTGGACTCGCCGTTCAGGCCGACGCCGAACGTGCAATGCCCGGCGGTGACGACGATCGTCGAGTTCATCAGGGTGCCGGAGCAGGAGAACCAGCCGCCCGGATCGTCGAACCGCGGGTCCGTGGCGTCCGGAACGAAGAACAACAGCTCTCCGACATAGGCGTGCTCGCCGTTGTCGGGCACGCCGTGGGTGATCGCGCCGACCGGCGCTGCGAGGGCCAGGGTCGCGACGACCGCGGCGAGGATGGACAGGGTCCTGCGCATGCGTGCATCTCCTCCGTGAGGCGGCGATGGGTCTGGGCCCGAAATCCTAGTCGTCGAAGCCCGATCGAGCCTTGCAGGCGCATTTCGCCCTGCCGGGCCGCACCGGCGCTGCACGGAGCGGTTCGCGCCGATACCCTCTCGGGACACGACCGAGGGACGACGAGGAGGGTTCGTGGCCGAGCGCTACGACGCGGTGATCATCGGCGGCGGCCACAACGGGCTCGTCAGCGCCGCTTATCTCGCCCGGGCCGGGATGAAGACGCTCGTCCTCGAGCAGCGGCACGTCCTCGGCGGCGCTGCCGTGACCGAGGAGCTCTTCCCGGGCTTCCGGTTCAGCGTCTTCAGCTACGTCGTCTCGCTCCTCCGGCCGGAGATCATCCGCGACCTGGAGCTGCCCCGCCACGGCCTCGACATCCTCCCGCTCGACGGGACGTTCACCCCGCTCCGCGCCGGCGACGGTCCGAAGAGCGGTCGCGGTCGGGCGGACGTCGCCGGGACCGGCGACTACCTGTGGCGGGTCAACGACCACGGCCGGACGATCCGCGAGCTCCGGCGGTGGTCGGCAACCGATGCGGAGGCGTACGAGGAATACGGCCAGCTCATGGTCGACATGGCCCGGTTCATCAAGCCGATCCTCGCGATCACGCCACCGGACCTCACGTCGCTGGACCCGCGGCCGCTGCTCCCGCTGGGCGGCCTGCTCCGGGCGTTCCAGCAGCTGCCGGAGCGCCAGCAGGCCGTCTTCGTCCAGCTGATGACGATGAGTGCGGCCGATTTCCTCGACCAGTGGTTCGAGACCGATCCGCTGAAGGCGACGATGAGCGCGTCGGGGATCATCGGGACGTATCTCGGGGTCCGTTCGCCGGGCACCGCCTACGTCCTCCTCCATCACTACATGGGCGAGATCGACGGCGCGTTCCGGGCCTGGGGGATCCCGAAGGGCGGCACCGGCGGCGTCTCGAACGCGATCGGCGACGCGGCGCGGGCGCTCGGTGCGGAGATCCGGACGGAGGCCGCGGTCGAGCGGGTGCTGGTGACCGGTGGGCACGGTGATGCTCGCGCCACGGGCGTGGTCCTCGCCGGGACCGGCGAGGAGATCCGGGCCGACGTGGTCCTGTCGTCGGTCGACGCGCGTCGGACGTTCCTGTCGTTGCTCGAGCCGGGGACGCTCGACGCGGAGTTTGAGGACGAGGTCCGCCGCTTCAAGTTCCGTGGCAGCTCGGGCAAGGTCAACCTCGCGGTCGACCGCCTCCCGGACTTCAGCTGCCTGCCTGGCAGCGGCGAGCACCTCCGCGGCGCGATCTCGTTCAGTCCGTCGATCGACGAGATGGAGCAGGCCTACGACGACGCGAAGTACGGCCGGTTCAGCGCGCGGCCCTACATCGACATGATCATCCCGACCCTGGTCGACCCGACGATGGCGCCGCCGGGCAAGCACGTGATCAGCTGCTTCGTCCAGTACGCGCCGTACCACCTGGCGCCCGAGCTCGGGACGTGGGACGACCAGCGCGAGGCCTTCGGCGACGCCGTGGTCAACCGGATCGCGGAGTTCGCCCCGGACATCCGGGAATCGATCCTCTTCCGGAACGTCCAGACGCCGCTCGACATCGAGCGGACCACCGGCCTCACCGAGGGCAACATCTTCCAGGGCGAGCTCACCCTCGAGCAGCTGTTCTTCAACCGGCCGACCCCGGGCCATGCCCGGTTCCGGACGCCGATCCGCGACCTGTGGCTGTGCGGGTCGTCGACCCATCCGGGCGGCGGGATCATGGGTGCCAACGGCCGGATCGCGGCGCTCGAGGTGCTCCGGTCGCGCGGCCGGCGGGCCGCCTGATGGCCGGCACCTGGGACGCGGTCGTGGTCGGCGGCGGGCACAACGGGCTCGTCACCGCCGGATACCTGGCGCGGGCCGGGCGGCGGGTGCTCGTCCTCGAGCGGCGCGACCGGATCGGCGGGGCGGCCGAGACGAGCGAGCTCGGCGGCGTCCGCGTCCCGCGGCTCGCCGATACGGTCGGGCGTCTGCGGCCGTCGGTCGTCCGCGACCTGGATCTCAAGGCCCACGGGCTGCTCCTCGTCGCGCCGGAGGTCCGGGTCTTCGCGCCCCAGCCGGACGGGCGGGCGATCACGCTCTGGTCCGACCAGGCGCGGACGATGGACGGCCTCCGCTCGTGGAGCTCCTCTGACGCCGACGCGTGGCCCGGCTTCGACCGGCTCGTCCGGTCCCTTGGCTCGTTCCTCGCCGAGCTTGCCGGCCAGACGCCGCCCGACGTCAAGGCGCCGGGGCTGGCCGATGCCGTGATGGGCCTGAAGCTCGGGCGGAGATTCCGCGGGCTCGGCAAGCACGACGCCCACACGATCCTGCGGGTCCTGCCGATGGCGATCGCCGACTTCGTCGGCGAGGCGTTCGAGACGGACGCGCTCCGAGCCGCCGTCGCCTGGCGCGGCGTCCGGCATTCGTTCCTCGGCCCCTGGTCGGCAGGCTCCACGGCGATCCTTCTCGGCGATTCGGCCGGCAACGACGGTGGCGCCGCCGGGCAGACGGTGTTCGCGATCGGCGGGCCCGGCGCGGTGTCCGAGGCCCTGGCGGCGGCGGTCCGGACCGCGGGCGGGGAGGTCCGCTGCGCGGCGGAGGTCGCGTCGATCGCCGCCCGCGACAACCGGGTCACCGGCGTCGTCCTTGCGTCGGGCGAGGAGATCGCCGCCTCAGCGGTCGTCTCCGGGCTGGACCCGAAGCGGACCCTCGTGGACCTCGTGGACCCGGTGACGCTCGGGCCGACGATGCGCTGGCGCGCCGGCAACTACCGGACGCCGGGGGTCGTCGCCAAGGTGAACCTCGTCCTCGACCGGCTGCCACGGTTCACGGCCGCCGCGGGCGACGACGGACAGCTGCTTCGCGGCCGGATCCTCGCCGCGCCGGGGATCGACGCGATCGAGCGGGCCTTCGACGCGGCGAAGTACGGCCAGTGGTCGGACACGCCCGTGGTCGAGGCGACGATCCCGTCGCTCGTGGACCCGTCGCTCGTCGACGGCGCGCCGGACGGCACGCACGTGATGAGCGTGATCGCGCAATACGCGCCATCGCGCCTCCGCGACGGCGGGTGGGACGAGAGCGGCCGGGCCGCCGCGTTCGGCGATCGGGTCGCCGACGTGCTCGACGGACTCGCGCCCGGGCTGCGATCGAGCATCCGTGCCCGCGAGGTCATCACGCCGCTCGACCTGGAGCGCGACTACGGCCTCAGCGGCGGCCACCCACTCCACGGTGAGCAGACGCTCGACCAGTGGTTCCTCTGGCGACCGTTCCTCGGCAGCGGCCGCTACCGGCTGCCGGTCGAGGGGCTGTACCTGTGCGGCTCGGGTGCCCACCCGGGCGGCGGCATCACGGGTCAGCCGGGCCAGAACGCGGCGCGCGAGGTCCTGTCGGACCTCAAACGGCGCCGCTGAGTCGTCGGTGGCCCAGCCGCGGACCAGCGGCGCCGGCGCTCGCGGCGACGCGTCGGACGGCCGCCTGGAGCCGGCGATCGGCTCGGGTCCAGTCGGATCTGCTGCTGGCGGGCGACGTCCGGCCGTGCCAGGGAAGGAAGCGGGTCGGCGTGATCCGGATGACGAGCGAGTAGGTCGCGAGGAACTCCTCGCGATCGAGCCCGATCGAGGCCATCTGGTCGCGGTACTTGCGGAGGTGCGACGCCGGCAGGACCTCGGCCGCGGGCTCGTCGAGAACCTCGGCGACCCCATCGAGGAGGCCGACGTCGAAGTCGTCGTCCGGCTCGCCGAGGGCGAGCATGACGTGCGGGTTGGCCCGGACGTTGGCGACCTTCCGGGCGTGCGGCTTGCTGGCGATCAGGACCGTCTCGCCGTCCCAGCTGAACCAGATCGGGACGAGGTGCGGGGTGCCGTCGGGACGGACGCTGCTCATCCAGACCACCGGCTCGGCATCAAGCAGGCGGGATACGCGGGCTTCGGCGGCGTTCGACGAGTCCATGGACGGATCGTCGTCCGCGAGCCTGGCCCGGTCATCGGTCGGGCGACGCGAGCGGTCGTGGACATTCGACGATGACCGCCACCGGCCGTTCGACCGAGGCGGAGGGCCGCCGAGTCGCGGAGGCTACCGGCCTCCGCCGCCGAGGATGCTGCCGATCCCGCCCGATCCGAGCAGGCCACCGATGATCCCGCCGAGGTCCGGCTGGTTGGCGGGCGACCCCGGCGCCGGTGTGTTGCCGTCCGGGGTGAGGGCGCTGAGCACGATCGGCAGGAAGGTCGCCAGGAGCGGGAGCAGGCGCTGGATCGAGATCCCGGTGGACGACGAGAGCTTGTTGACCGTCTCCGGGCCGAGGGCATCCGCGAGCTGCTGCGGCTCGACCGCCTGGTTCTCGCCGGTGCCGACCCACGATTGGGCCTGGTCGCCGAGACCACCTGCCTGGAGCTTCTTGACCAGCCCGTCGACGCCGCCCGAGTCGTTGATCAGCTCCTGGACGCCGGCGATCGCCTTCGTGGGATCGACCGTGCTTCCGTCACCGCCACCGGTGAGTCCGCTCAACAGATTCGAGACGTCCATGGCGGTTCCCCTGTTCAGTTGCGGGCTCGTCACCGGCATTGTGATCAGCGCCGCTCGATCTGTCGCTCCTCGCGGATCTCGGCCTCGACCTCGGCGGCCTCGGCGGCATTCCGGCGGCTCGGCCGCGGCGGCGGCCTCGGCGGCCTTGGCGTCCTTCGACAACGCCCACGTCCACGTCTTCAGCCGCCGCAGCAGCCGCCGCCCGGTCAGGTCGAGGTGGATCGGCGTGATCGCGATCCGCCGGTGGACGACCGCGTGGAAGTCCGTGCCGGGCACCGCCAGCCCCGACGGCGGCGGCCCACCGATCCAGAAGTAGGGGATGCCGCGCGGGTCGAGCCGCTCGATGAGCTGGTCCTGGTAGACGCGCCGGCCGAGCCGCGTCACCTCGAACCCGTCGAACTCCTCCATCGACACGGCGGGCACGTTGACGTTGATCAGCTCGCCCCGCGACAGGCCGTGCTCGAGGATGTTCCGGGCCACGGTGGTCGCCGCGAGGGCGGCCAGGGTGAAGTCGGGATGCTCGTAGTACTCCTGCGAGATCGCGAACGCGGGGCAGCTGTTGATGACCGCCTCCATCGCCGCGCTGACCGTGCCCGAGTAGGTGATGTCGTCGCCGAGGTTCGCCCCGTAGTTGATGCCGGAGGCGACGAGGTCGAAGCCGTGGCCGAAGTAGCCGAGGAAGGCGATGCTCACCGCATCGGTCGGGCTCCCGTCGACCGAGAAGGCCAGCGAGCCGTCGGCGAGGGTCCGCTCGCGGATCCGCAGCGGCCGCATCAGGGTCTTCTGGTGACCGACCGCGCTCTGGTTCGTGTCCGGCGCGACGACGGTGGTGTCGCCGATCGGCTCGAGCGCCTGCTTCAGGGCGAGCAGGCCGCGGGACTCGACGCCGTCGTCGTTGGTGATCAGGATCCTGGGCCGCGTCGACCAGTCGCGAAGCGGTCCGGCTGTCGGGCGGAGGGCTCGCGGACCACCGCGCGCGGCGCCGCCGGCGACCGGCTCACCGCGCTCCTTGTCGAGATCGCGCCGCTCGGTCCGGGCGCGCTCCCGGGTCATGTCCGGCTGGCCGCCGTCGTTCGCCGGCGACGGAGCCGCCTCGTCCGGGTCGACGGCGCCGGGACTCTCGTCCGCCCGCCGCCCGGTGCGCTTCGTCGTGTCGTCCGGCACGGCGACTCAGGCAGTCACGTCGGGATCGATGCCGGGCACCGGCTCGGTCGGGATCCGGACCTTCCGGCCTTCGCGGGCCTCGACGCGTGCGGCCGCCCGGGCGGTGACCGGTGCCGGGTCGCGCGTCATTGCCAGGAAGTAGAAGAAGAACGCGGAGATGACCGCCGCGATCGGGATCCCGAAGATCGCCCCGCCGATGCCGGCGATCTTGCCCCCGATCAGGACCGACCCGAGGACGACGATCGGGTGGATGCCGACCGACTCCTGCATCAGCCGCGGCTGGAGCACGTTCATGACGATGAGCCAGCCGATGCCCATCAGGATCGCCGCCGGGAGCCAGTGCTCGCCCGGAGTGAGGATCGCGACGATCACCGGTGGCGCCCAGGCGATGAAGGGCCCGAAGAACGGGATCGCCATGAGGACGCCCGCGACGGCGCTCGTGACCGCGAGGAACGGCAGGCCGAGGACGGCACTCGTGAAGGCGGCGATCGCGCCGTACGTGAACCCGATGATCGCCTGGCCGCGGAGGAAGCCGCCGAACGACCGGGCCACGCTCCGCTCGAGCAGGCGCGCCTCGTCCGTCCGGGCGGGCGGGACGAGCCGGAAGATGAAGGACATGATCGCGTCGCGGTCGACGACCATGTAGAGCGACAGGATCAGGACGAGCAGCAGGCTGCCGAGCGCGCCGATGCTCGCGACCGCGAGCTGCTGCACGGGTCCGGCCAGCTGGATGGCGTACGTCGCGAGGTTGTCGAGGAAGCCCTGGGCCTGGACGACGAGGTTGACCTGGTCGAAGCCGAGCGACTTCAGCCAGTCCTGCCACGGGGCGAGGATGACCGGCAGCTGGTTGCGGAGGTCCGGAACCCCGGCGATGAACGACGCGATCGACTGGGCGAGCGCGCCGGCGACCAGGACGACGACGAGGACGATCGCGCCGACGAGCGTGGCATAGACGAGGACCACCGCGCCGATCCGCGGCAGCACGGGCACGAGCCGGGTCAGTCCCGCGACGACCGGGCTGAGGATGAACGCCAGGAGCCAGGCGAGGAAGAAGACGAGGATGATGTCGCCGAAGGCGAAGAAGACGCCGGCGGCGAGCGAGATCGCGACGATCGCGAGGACGAACGTGCCGAGGACGAGAACGGCCGTCAGCCAGCGTTCCTGCCGATCGCTCAGGCTCACCATCGCGGAGTCCACCTCGGCGCGCGAACCGTTCGTGGTCACGGAGAGGGGCTGCGCCCCTCCCCTTGGCGGTCATGGTAGCCGCCGAGCCTGCACGCCGAGTGCACCGCGGGTTGGTCGGCCCGTGTCACGGGCCCCGGCCGCGCCACCAGTGGCTCACGCACACGCAACGATCTGCCCCGTCGACGGTCGCGTGCGCGGCGCCCGCCACGAGGTTGCCAGGCGTGTGCGACCGCCACGTCAGGCACGCGCCGGGATCGTTGCGTGGGGGAGGGCCACATCTGGTGTGCCTCCCCGGCATGGCCCACGACCATGCAAGAAGCGGCCGAGCCGCGGAACGTGCCCGCGATGGCTCCACGCCATGGCACGGAGGACACGGAGCGGGAACGAGCCGATCCGCGACCCCAGCGGCATCCGAGCATGGCCGTCAGCCATGGCCAGCAGGTGACGGCCGACGTGACGACGGCCGACGTGACCGACGGCCCTAGCGCAGCCCCATCCGCTCGCGGACCTCGTCCATCGTCGCCTTTGCCTTCGGGGCGAGCCGATCGGCCCCGGCCTCCAGGATCCCGTCGACCTCGGCCGGGTTCGCGATCAGCTCGGCATAGCGTTCGCGCGCGGGCGCGTAGTGGCGGACGATCCGCTCCGACAGGAGCTTCTTCATGTCGACGCAGCCGGTGCGGGCGGTCCGCTCTCCCTCCCACAGGTCCTCGTAGTCGTCACCGAAGAACGGCTGGAGCTGGCACACGTTGCAGACCTCGGGGCGGCCCGGATCCGTCCGCTTGATCCGCTGCGTGTCGGTCACCATCGACATCACCTGGCGCCGGATCAGGTCGGGCTCGCCGAGGATGTCGATCGTGTTCCCGAGCGACTTGCTCATCTTCCGGACGCCATCCGTGCCGAGGACGACCGGGGCCTCGGTGTACACGGCCTGCGGTTCGGGGAACGTCTCGCCGTAGCGTCGGTTGAACGCGCGGACGATCTCTCGCGACAGTTCGAGGTGGGCGGCCTGGTCGCGCCCGACCGGCACCAGCGAGGCCCTGTAGATCACGATGTCGGCCGCCTGGAGGACCGGATAGGTGAGCAGGCCGTGGTTCAGGTCATGCGGCTGCTGCTCCACCTTTTCCTTGTAGGTCGGCGTCCGCTCCAGCCAGCTGACCGGCGTGACCGTCGCGAGGAGCCACATCAGCTCGGTGTGCTCGGGACGATGGCTCTGGACGAACAACGTGCAGCGATCCGGGTTCAACCCGAGGGCGAGCAGGCCCGCCGCCATCTCCCGAGTTCGGGCCCGCAGGACCTCGGGGTCGTGCGTCGAGGTCAGGGCGTGGTAGTCGACGATGCAGTAGATGGCCTCGTACTGCTCCGCCAGCGCGACGTAGTTGCGGATCGCCCCGAGGTCGTTGCCGAGATGGACCAGCCCGGACGGCTGGATCCCGGAGAAGATCCGCGGCCGGGCGGCGTCGGCCGGGGCCTGGGCGGGCGCCGGCGCCGGCGCGAGGTCGGTCGTCATGGGCGGCGAGTGTAGCCGAGGCCCAACCGGGCGTTCGGGCCTGCGTACGTTCGGGGCCCGCGGGCGTTCGGGGCCCGCAGGCGTTCGAGGCCCGCGCGCGCTCGGCTACCATTCCGCGGGATGCCGTACCGACCACGAGCCGAGCGCGGGGAGCGCGGGTGAGCCCTGCACCGCTCCGGGTCGCGCTCCTCGGCGCGGGAACGGTCGGGCGCGAGGTGGCGCGGGCGCTCCTCGACCGCGGCCCGGAGCTCGTGCCCGCCGACGGCGCCGCGCTCGTGCTCGCCGGGATCGCCGTCCGCGACGTCGATCGGGCGCGGGCCGCGGGCCTGCCGGCCGAGCTCCTCACCGACGCGCCCGCCCATCTCGTCGCCTCGCCCGAGACCGACGTCATCGTCGAGCTCATGGGCGGCGACGAGCCGGCCCACACCCTGATCGCGGCGGGGCTCCACGCCGGCAAGTCGGTCGTCACCGCGAACAAGCACGTGATCGCCCACCACGGTCCGGAGCTCGAGGGCCTCGCCCGGCGGACCGAGGCGTCTCTCCGGTTCGAGGCTTCCGTCGGCGGCGGGATCCCGATCCTCGGTCCGATCGCCACCGAGCTCGCCGGCAACCGGATCGAGGCGGTCCGCGGTATCGTCAACGGGACGACGAACTACATCCTCACGGCGATGACCGACGACGGCCGCGACTACGCGACGGTCCTCGCCGACGCCCAGGCCGCTGGCTACGCCGAGGCGGACCCGTCGGGCGACGTCGAGGGCCATGACGCGGTCAACAAGCTCGTCATCCTCGCTCGGCTGGCGTTCGGGACGTGGCTCCCGACCTCCGTGGTGCGGACCGTCCCGGGCACGGGACCCGGCGCCGGCTCGCCCGGGATCACAGGGATCGGCTCGGCCGACATCGCGGCGGCGGCCGCCGAGGGCCGGGTCATCAAGCTGATCGCGTCCGCGCGGCGCGACGGCGATGGGGTCGATGCCTCCGTCCTGCCCATCGCCGTCGACGGCGGCTCCGCGTTCGGTCGAACCTCGGGGGTCCTGAACCGGATCGAGGTCGAGGCGTCGCCGGTCGGCACGGTGGCGTTCAGCGGACCCGGCGCGGGCGGACCCGCGACGTCGAGCGCGGTCCTCGCTGACCTGATCGCGATCGCGCGCGGTCTCGGCAGCACCTGGGCCGGTCTGCCGCCCGCGCGAGACCTGGCCGTGGCAGGGCACCGATGACGCCGCCGTCGACCCTCGACCACGCCCGGCCCACGCTCGTCGAGCGTTACCGCGCGTTCCTGCCGATCACCGACGCGACGCCGCGCGTCAGCCTCGGCGAGGGGCTGACGCCGCTCGTCCACCTGCGTCGGATCGGGCGCCGGCTCGGCCTCGAGGGTCTCCACGTCAAGGTCGAGGGCCAGAACCCGACCGGCTCGTTCAAGGACCGCGGCATGGTCGTCGCCGTCGCGAAGGCCGTCGAGGATGGCGCGCGGGCGATCATCTGCGCGTCGACCGGCAACACGTCGGCATCGGCCGCGGCGTACGGCGCGGCCCACGGCCTCGAGGTCGTCGTGATCCTCCCGGCCGGCAAGATCGCGACCGGCAAGCTCCTCCAGGCGATCGTCGCCGGGGCGCGGGTCGTCGCGGTCGACGGCAACTTCGACGCGGCCCTCCGGGTCGTCCGGGCCCTCGCCGAGCAGGACGACCACCCGGTGACGCTGGTGAACTCGGTCAATCCGTTCCGCCTCGAGGGCCAGAAGACCGCCGCCTTCGAGGTTTGCGACGACCTCGGCCGCGCGCCCGACGTCCTCGCGATCCCTGTCGGCAACGCCGGCAACATCACCGCCTACTGGGCGGGGTTCCGCGAGTACGAGGCGGCGGGCCTCGTCCCGACGACGCCGCGGATGCTCGGCTTCCAGGCCGCCGGGGCCGCGCCGCTCGTCCTCGGCCGTCCGGTCGACGAGCCGGACACGATCGCGACCGCAATCCGGATCGGCAACCCCGCCTCGTGGCGGCAGGCGATCGCCGCCCGGGACGAGAGCGGCGGCCGGATCGATGCGGTGACGGACGACGAGATCCTCGCCGCCTGGCGCTCGCTCGCCGAGGACGAGGGCATCTTCTGCGAGCCGTCGTCCGCCGCGAGCCTCGCGGGCGTCGTCAAGGCGGCAGCGACGGGCGACGTCGCTCGCGACGCGACGGTCGTCTGCGTCCTGACCGGGACCGGGCTCAAGGACCCGACGACCGCCGAGCAGGTCGTCGCCGAGCGAGGCGTGATCCTGGCAGAGCCGACGGTCGGCGGCGTCGCGGTCGCCCTCGGGTGGTGACGAACTGGCTGGCCGAGCTCGACGGCCGTCGGGTCACGGTGGAGGTCCCGGCGACGAGCGCGAACCTCGGCGCGGGCTATGACTGCCTCGGCGTGGCGCTCGGGCTGACGAACCGGATCGAGGTCGAGGTGCGCGGCTGGAGCCGCGGCGAGATCGACCTGACGGTCGACGGCGAAGGCGTCGGCGAGCTGGAGGCGGACCGGACGAACCGGTGTGTCCTCGGGATCGAGGCGGCCCTCCGCGAGGTCCGCGGCGAGATGCCCGAAGGGGTGGGCTGGCGGATCGACATGCACAACGAGATCCCGCTCGCCCGCGGGCTCGGGTCGTCGGCGGCGGCGACCGTCGCGGGTCTCGTCGCCGGGAACGCCCTCCTCGGGGAACCGCTGACCCAGGCCGACCTGCTCCGGCTCGCGACGGCGATCGAAGGTCACCCGGACAACGCGACCGCTGCGCTCCTCGGCGGCTTCACCGCGTGTGCCGTCGTCGGCGAAGCGGTCGAGGCGCTCCGGTTCGACGCGCCGCGCGACCTCCGCGCCGTCCTGTTCATCCCGGACCTGCGGCTGCCGACAACCGACATGCGCTCAGCCCTGCCGGCGACGGTCCCCCTCGAGGACGCCGTTGCGAACCTGACCCGGGTCGCGATCGGCGTGGCCGGCATGGCGACCGGTCGGTTCGACCTGCTCCGCGTCCTGACCGTCGATCGACTTCACGAGCCGTACCGCGCCGCGGTCTACCCACAGCTTCCGCAGCTCGTCGCGGCCGCACGTGGGGCCGGGGCGATCGGGGCCTGCCTGTCGGGCGCCGGGTCGACGATCCTCGCGTTCTCCGACAGCGTCCGGACGATCACCCGGATCGAGGCCGCGTTCGGTGCGGCCGCCGCGGATACCGACCTGACCGGGCGGATCAGCGTCGTCTCGCCGCGCAACCACGGCGCGCAGGTCGTCAAGCGCGCCTGATCGTGGTGCGCCGGCGCACCCGTCCGGAGATCCGGTGGGGTCTCGGGCGGTGCGGGGCGATTGACGGGGCGCCGAGACTCGCGGCATGGGCGGATTCATCCAGTCGGTCGGATCGGGGATCAGCGGGCTCGTGATGGGGTCGGTGGGGTTCATCGGCGAGACCCTCCGGGGGATGGTCGCAACCCTCGATCACGCGTTGCCCGGTGGACTGCTGGCGGGCGTCGTCTTCGTCGCCCTGACCGTCTCCGCCTGGCAGCTGGCGAAGCACTAGCTCGACTCGGCGTCCTCGCCCTCGGCGCGGGCCGCGCCGCCCTGCGCGGGCGGGACCCACGACTTGTCGCTGTACATCTGCTGACGGCGGACCAGGTCGGTCGTCCGGTCCTGCTCGAACCGGGCCAGCTCCAGCTCGTGGGCCCGCTCGTCCTCCTCGGGGCTCGTGGCCGGCGCGGCCGGAGCCGCCGCTCCCGACGACGAGTCGTCCTCCCCCCGCGCGTCGTCGGGGCGCCCGAGCAGGCGACGCAGGAAGCCCACGCTCAGGCTCCGATCGCGCTGGGCGTGTGTCCGCGCATGAAGGTCAGGGTCTCCTCCCAGGACGCCGCGCTGGCGTCGGCGAACTCGTCTGCCTTGCGGTCGAAGAAGCTGTGGGGCGCGCCCTCGTACGTCACGAGCCGATGCTCGATGCCGGCGGCGCTCAGCGCCGTATCGAACGCGGCGACCTTCTCGGCGGAGATGCCGGCGTCCGCGCCGCCGAACAGGCCGAGAATCGGGTTGGACATGATCCCCGCGAGCTCGGCCGGCGCCGGGATGTCATTGCGCCCGGGTCCCACCGGGTTGCCGTAGAAGCCGATCGACCCGGCCAGGTCGAGATCGAGCGTCGCGGTGAGGAACGCCAGGCGTCCGCCGAAGCAGAAGCCGTTGGTGAACATCGCCTCGACACGGCGCTCGTCCTCCATCCGGAGGTGCTCCGCGGCCGCCCGGATGTCGGCCGACAGGCCTGCCCAGGTCACCTGCTCCACGTGGGGCATGTAGTCGAAGCCATCCTCGCGTCGGCCACCGCCCGCCGTCCGCCCGAAGTAGTCGATGGCCAGCGCATCGACGCCGTGCTCCGCGAACCGCAGGGCGAGCTCCTCGAAGAACGGGTGCAGACCGCGGACGTCCGGCAGGATCACGACCCCGGCACCCATCGGCGTCGTCGCGCGGGCGCGGAACGCGCGGAATCGATTGCCGTCCGCCGCGTGCAACATCATCTCGACCGAGTCGAGCGCGCCGCCGGCGATCGGAGTGATCGGCGGCCGGGAATCGAGATCGAAGCACATGCAGCGCTACCTCCGACCGAAGGCTACCGCTGGTGTCGGGAGTGCGCCGGACCGGGCGGTAGAATGCGTCGATGCCTGCCGCGCCGCTCGTCGTCCAGAAGTTCGGAGGCTCGAGCCTCGCCGACGCAGACAGGATTCGCCGGGTCGCCCGACGGATCGCCCGCGAACGCGCCTCGGGCTCGGACCTCGTCGTCGTCGTGTCCGCGATGGGCGACGCAACGGACGAGCTGCTCGGCCTCGCCGCCGCGATCACCGACACGCCCGATGAGCGGGAGCTGGACATGCTCCTGGCCACCGGCGAGCACCAGAGCGCGACGCTCGTCTCGATGGCCCTCCACGCACTCGGGGTCGGGGCGATCAGCCTCAGCGGGCCGCAGGCGGGGATCACGACGGACGGCCGGTACGGCCGGGCCCGGATCGCGTCGATCGAGCCCGAGCGGGTCAGTCGGGAGCTGAACGACGGAAAGGTCGTGATCATCGCCGGGTTCCAGGGCCGGGCCGAGGGCGAGGACGCGGCCGGCGCGGACATCACGACGCTCGGTCGCGGTGGCAGCGACACGACCGCCGTCGCGCTCGCCGCCCGGCTGAAGGCCGCCCGCTGCCAGATCTTCACCGACGTGCGCGGGATCTTCACCGCCGATCCGCGGATCGTGCCGGCGGCCCGCCAGCTGCCGATCATCGGCTACGAGGAGATGCTCGAGCTCGCCCACCAGGGCGCCCAGGTCATGCAGACCCGAGCGGTCGAGCTCGGCTGGGTCAACGACGTCGTCATCGAGGTCCTCAGCTCGTTCGAGGACGCGCCCGGAACGCTGATCAAGGAGGACCCGCTCGTGGAGCAGCGGAACAAGGTCCGTGGCCTCGCCCACGATCGGAACGTCGCGAAGATCACGCTCGTCGAGGTGCCCGATCGGCCGGGGGTCGCCGCCCACGTCTTCGGCCCGCTCGCGGAGGCCGGCATCAACGTCGACATGATCGTCCAGAACATCGGCCACGGCGGGTCGACGGACATGAGCTTCACGATCCCGCGGGTCGAGCTCGCGAAAGCGAAACGGATCCTCGATCCCGTGATGCGGGACCTCGGGTTCCGCGAGATCACGACCGACTCGTCGGTGGCGAAGATCTCGATCGTCGGGGCCGGCATCCAGAACGCCCCGGGCTACGCCGCCCGGATGTTCCGGACCCTCGCCGACGCCGGCGTGAACATCGAGATGATCTCGACCTCCGAGATCCGGATCACGACGATCATCGCGGAGGACTCGCTCGAGACCGCGGTCCGGGCGCTGCACGCGGCGTTCGAGCTCGAGCGGCCGGACTCCGCCGCCGTCGACGCCGCATCCGGAGCAGGCGCCGTGGCGAGCCGGTGACTGTTCCAGCCCCCTTCCTGTCCCGTTCCGAGCGGTTCGACCGCCTCGGCTCGACCAACGACGTCGTCCGTGACTGGCTGGCCGACGGCACGCCAGAGGTGTGCGTCGCGGTGGCCGGCGAGCAGAGCGCGGGCCGCGGTCGCGAGGGCCGAACGTGGGTCGCGGCGCCCGGCGCCGCATTGCTCCTGTCGGCCGGCTTCCGGCCGACCTGGCTGGCAGCGGACCGCGTCTGGCGCCTGCCGGCCCTCGTGAGCCTCGCGATGGCCCACGCGGCCGAGGACGCGGCCGGGCTGGCGCCGGGCACCGTCCGCCTGAAGTGGCCGAACGACCTCGTGATCGAGACGGCCGCGCGCCCCGCCGTCCGGAAGCTCGCGGGCGTCCTGGGCGAATCGGTCGGGCTCGGCACGGACGACCCGCGCGTCGTCGTCGGGATCGGGATCAACGGGACCTGGCGCCGCGGCGAGTTTCCGGCGGACCTCGCCGACACGATGACCTCGCTGAGCGACGCGTCCGACGACCGCCCGGTCGACCTCGACCATCTGCTCGACGGCTTCCTCGCGCGGCTCGAGGCGGCGGTCGGGTCCCTCCGCGAGGACCGCTTCGATGCGGCCGACTGGGTGGCCCGACAGGTGACGACCGGCAGAGACGTCGCCCTCCAGGCCTCGGACGGGCGGGTCGACATCGTCCGTGCCCTCGGCGTCGACGATCGGTCCGGCGCGCTCATGGTCGACGGCGAGCGCGGCGAGCGGCCGGTCTACTCGGGCGAGATCCGGCACCTCCGGCTCCCCGTCGCCGGGCTCGGGGTGTAACGCGATGCCCCGTCCGGTGTTGGGAAGGGCGAGCACCACCGACCGCGTCGAGCGGGCGGCGACCGCGGTTCCGACCGCGCGGGTCGCCCATCTCGACCGGGATCGGGCGCTCGTCGAGGAGGCCAGGCGCGACCCGCTCCGGTTCGACGCCCTGTATCGCAGGTATCTCGCCCAGGTGTACAGCTACGCCTTTCATGAGCTCGGCGACCATCACGAGGCCGAGGACGCGACCGAGCGCACGTTCCTCGCCGCCCTCGCGGGCCTGCCCCGGTTCGAGGAGCGGGCGCGGCCGGCCGACGGCGAGGGGGCCTCGACGTTCCGCGTCTGGCTGTTCCAGATCGCCCGGAACTCGGTCGCCAACCAGCGCCGCGGCCGGCGTCGCCATCCGGTCGCCCCGCTCGAAGCGGCCGCGATGATCGCCGACCCGCTCGACATCGAGGGCGGCCTGGCGGTGCGCGACGAGGCCGCCGCCGCGTGGAAGGCCGTCGGGCGGCTGCCGGCGGACCGACGCCAGGCGCTGGTGCTCCGGTTCGTCGACGAGATGTCGACCGCGGAGATCGCCGGCATCCTCGGGCGCTCCGAGGGCGCGGTCCGGGTCCTCGTCCATCGAGCCCTGCGCGCGGTCGCGCGCGACCTCGGCGACGACGGGGCCCGCGGCCGTCGGCCGTCTCGCGCGTCCTCGAAGGGATGAGCCTCGTCGATCGCGACGCGGCGATGGCCGACGCGCTCCTCACCGACCTGTATCTCGACGCCCTCCTCGCCGGATCGCGGCTGAGCGGCGACGCGGATGCGGCCGGTCCCGGTGCCGACGATCCCACGGCGACCCTCGATCCGGCCGCCCGGATCGCCGCCGACCGGCTTCGCCGCGACCTCGTTCGGGTCCACCCGTCGTTCCGCTTCGAGGAGCGTCTCGCGACCCGGCTCGCCGAGGCTGCGATGGCGATGCGCCTGCCGACGGCCGTCGGCGCCGAGGGGCGCGTCGTCCCGTTCCGGATGCCGGCGGTCGATCTCGACGGGCCGCGCCCGGATGACGCCGACGAGGCCGCGTCGCGCGAGCTGGCCCGGCCGCTCCTGATCGGCGGCGCCCTGACGTCCGCGGCGATCTCGCTGGCCGGCGCGGCGCTCGTCGCTTGGCGTCGGGGCCAGCGGGGCCGGACGATCGACCCGATGGTCCGCGCCGCGCGGGCCGCCCGATCCGCGCGCCTCGGTGCGGCGGCCGCGGGCACGATCGTCGGATCCGGCCGGGCGACGTCGCGGCGACGGTCGAGGCTCGACTGATGCCGATCAAGCTGCCGTCGTTCCGGCCGCGTCGCGACGCCTACCCGCCCGACCTCTGGACGAAGTGCCCGTCGTGCGACGAGATGCTCTTCAACAAGCAGCTCGACAAGGTCCTCCGCGTCTGTCCGTCGTGCGGCCATCACTTCCGGCTCTCCGCCGAGGCCCGCCTGTCGCTGCTCCTCGACCACGGCTCGTTCATCGAGCGCGACGGCGGCCTCGAGTCCGAGGATCCCCTCCGGTTCGTGGACCAGAAGACGTACCCCGACCGGATCGCCACGGCCCAGCTGGCGACCGGGATGCGTGACGCCGCCGTATGGGGGACCGGCCTGGTCGACGGCGAGCCGGTCGCGATCTGCGTGATGGACTTCGGGTTCATGGGCGGCTCGATGGGAGCCGTCGTCGGCGAGAAGGTGACCCGGGCCGCCGAGACCGCGCTCGAGGCGCGGATCCCCTTGATCATCGTCTCCGCGTCCGGTGGGGCCCGGATGCAGGAGGGCACGCTGTCCCTCATGCAGCTCGCCAAGACGGTCGCGGCGCTCGAGCGTCTCCGGGCGGCGGGTGTCCCGTACGTGAGCATCCTCACCGACCCGACGACGGGCGGCGTGTTCGCCTCGTACGCAGTGCTCGGCGACGTCAACGTCGCCGAGCCGAACGCGCTGATCGGGTTCGCCGGCGCGCGCGTGTCCGCCGGCACGATCGCCCAGGAGCTGCCGGCGGGGTTCCAGCGATCGGAGTTCCTGTTCGAGCACGGGTTCCTCGACCGCGTCGTCCACCGGTCGGCGCTCCGCGACGAGGTCGTGGGTCTGCTCCGCTATCTCGTCGCCCGGCCGATCGCCGCGCCCGCCGTCGACGAAGCCGAGGTGATCGGCCTGCCGAACTTCCGGCCGTTCTCGTTCCTCACGAACCTCGCCGAGCGGGTCCTGCCGAGCGACACGGAACCTGCCGCGTCCGCGAACGGCAACGGCACGGGCGACCTGACACCGCCGGCCCAGCCTTCCCCGAAGCCGCGGTCGCGCAAGTCGACGACGGCCCGATCCGGGGCCGCCGGGCAGTCACCGAGCGACGACACGACCCCCGCCGGGGAGCCCGCGGCGGCGCCCGAGCCGGTGATCCCGACCGAGGCGGTCGACGCGGACGGCACGGATCCCGTCGTCGCGCCCGCCGAGGAGGCCACGCGTGGTTGACCGGATCCTCGGCCGCAATCGCGCAGCGGTCGAGCCGGCCGGCCAGGACGCCGTCGACGCGGCGCCGATCGGACCGCCGGACCCGAAGGCCGAGACGTGGGCCCGCGTCCAGCTGGCGCGGAACCTCCGGCGACCCCGGATCCTCGATCTCGTCGGGGCGATGGCCGACGAGTTCGTCGAGCTCCACGGAGACCGGCTCTTCGGCGACGACGAGGCGGTCGTCACCGGGTTCGCCCGGATCGGCGAGCGACGGGTCGTCGTCGTCGGCCAGCAGAAGGGCGCCGACACCGAAGAGAACATCCGGCGCAACTTCGGCATGCCCCATCCGGAGGGGTATCGCAAGGCGATGCGGGTGATGCAGCTCGCGGAGCGGTTCGGTCTCCCGGTCGTCACGTTCGTCGACGTCCCGGGCGCGCACCCGGGCCCCGAATCGGAGGAGCGCGGGATCGCGGAGTCGATCGCCCGCTCGATCGGGCTCATGAGCCGGCTCCGCACGCCGATCGTCGTCGTGATCACCGGCGAGGGCGGATCCGGCGGCGCGCTCGCGATCGCGGTCGGCGACGTCGTCATCGCGCTGGAGAACGCCGTCTACTCGGTCATCAGCCCGGAGGGCTGTGCCTCGATCCTGTGGCGGACGGCCGACGAGGCCGCGACCGCCGCGCTGGCGATGCGGATGACCGCGCCCGAGCAGCAGGCGCTCGGCGTGATCGACCTCGTCGTCGCGGAGCCCGGCGAGGGGGCACACACGGATCATGCGGAGACCGCACGACGACTGAAGACGGTCATCCTCGAGCAGCTCGACGACCTCGGGCGGATTCCGCTCGACGCACTCGTCGAAGCGCGCTACCGTCGCTTCCGGACCCTCGGCGCGTACCGCGAGGTCGAGGCGCCGCCACCGCCCACACCGGAGCGACCGGGACTCGCCGACCGCTTCCGCAACCTGCTCGAGTCGGGCCGCTGGTCCGGAATCCCGTCGATCCCCGCCGGCCGCCGTGACGAGCCGCCGGCCCGTGACGAGGTCTGACCACGTGACCGCCGACCGCCGCTCGTCCACGCGCCGACCCGCCGATCCGTCGCCCGAGGTCGATCGGCTTGCCGCACACGCTGAGATCGACCGGCTCGCGGACGACCTCGTCCCCGCGTTGATCGCGAAGCTGTCGGCGAGCGGGCTCGGCGAGATCGAGGTCGGCGAGGGCGACTGGACGGTCCGGGTCCGGCGGCCCGCCGAGGGCGCCCCGGGCTCCGGAGGCCACAATCGACGGGCGACCGACCGGGCGTCGAGGTCGCAGCCGGGCCACGCCGGGCACGGTCACACGCCGGGCGGGTTCGAGGGACATCGGACGAGCCGCGAGACGCGGCCCGTCGGCGGGACCGTGGCATCGTCGAACGGCAGCGGGCCAGGCGCCGTGAGCCCAGCCGCCACGACGCGGTCCCAGGGCGGCGACGGACCGGACGGTCATCGTTCGATCGCGACCTCCCCGGCCGTCGGGATCTTCCAGCCGCGCGCGGAGGCGCGGGCGGGGACCCGCGTCCGGTCCGGGGACCGGCTCGGTGTGGTCGACATGCTCGGCGTCCCCCAGGAGGTCGTCGCCCCGGCCGACGGGATCGTCGGCGCCAGCCTCGTCGAGGCCGGCCAGGCCGTGGAGTACGGCCAGGAGCTGATCGTCATCGAGCTGGCCGCTCGCGACGCCGCCCGGAGCGAGGCCTGATGTTCCACAAGATCCTCATCGCGAACCGTGGCGAGATCGCCCTCCGGATCCTCCGCGCCTGCCGGACGCTCGGCATCGAGGCGGTCGTCGCCTACAGCGAGGCGGATCGCGAGTCGCTCCCGGTCCAGCTCGCCGACGAGGCCATCTGCATCGGCCCGGCCGACGCCCGCCGCTCGTACCTCAGCGCACCGGCCGTGATCAGCGCGGCGATCGTCACCGGTTGCGACGCGATCCACCCGGGCTACGGCTTCCTGTCCGAGGACGAGGGCTTCGCCGAGGTCGTCCGCGCCCATGACCTGACGTTCATCGGGCCGCCGGCCAACGTCCTCGAGCGGTTCTCGAACAAGGAATCCACGCGGCGGCTGCTCGGCTCGCTCGGCCTGCCGACGATCCCGGGCTCCAACGGGATCCTCCGCGACGACTCCCACGCCCTCGAGGAGGGCGAGCGGCTCGGCTACCCGCTCCTCATCAAGCCGGCGGCCGGCGGCGGCGGCAAGGGGATGCGGATGGTCCGCACCGCGCGCGAGCTGGAGGCGTCGCTGAACGTCTGCCGCTCCGAGGCCCGGGCGGCGTTCGGTGACGACTCGCTCTACCTGGAGCGGTGGCTGGACGAGACCCGCCACGTCGAGGTCCAGGTGGCGGTCGACCGGTACGGCCGCGGCGTCCATCTCGGCGAACGGGACTGCAGCGTCCAGCGGCGCCACCAGAAGATCCTCGAGGAGGGTCCGACCCCCGCCCTCGGGCCGGAGGCCCGGAACGACCTCTGCACGCGGGCGGTCCGCGCCGTGGTCTCGGCCGGCTACGAGAACGTCGGGACCCTCGAGTTCCTCGTCGACCGCGACGGCAACTTCTTCTTCATCGAGATCAACTCCCGGATCCAGGTCGAGCATCCGGTGACGGAGATGCTGACCGGCATCGACCTCGTCGCGACGCAGATCAAGATCGCCGCGGGCGAGCCGCTCGGGTTCAGCCAGACCGACGTGATCGGGCGCGGCCACGCGATCGAGTTCCGGATCAACGCCGAGGACGCGGAGCGCGACTTCCGCCCGGCGGCCGGCGTCGTCGACCGCTATCTCGCGCCGGGCGGTCCGGGCGTCCGGATGGACTCGCACCTGTACGCCGGGTACGAGGTCCCGCCGTTCTACGACTCGCTCCTCGGCAAGCTCGTCGTCTGGGGCCCGACCCGCGATGCCGCGATCGAGCGCGGCCGGGTCGCCCTCGCCGAGCTGATCGTCGAGGGCCTCGTCACGAACGTCCCGATCCATCAGGCGATCCTCGCGAACGAGGCCTTCCTGGACGGCCGGATGACCACGAACCTGCTCGACCGGGTCGGGTCGTCCGCGTTCCTCGCGGCCGCGGCCCGGTCGTGACCGACCGACCGGAGACGCCGCCGCTCGCTCGTGCGTCCCTGCACATGACGTCGCGCACGGAGGTCGCCGCAGCGGCGAGACTGGGCGCGACCGCACGGAGAACCCTGTGACCGACACCGCCACTTCGCCCGCCGATCCCGGTGTGGCCGCCGGCCCGTCGACCGCCGTTGCCCCAGCCGCGAAGCTCGAGACGATCCACTCGGCCCGCGAGATCGAGGCGTTGATCCCGCATCGCTGGCCGTTCCTCCTCGTCGACCGGATCGTCGAGTACGACGCCGACGCGAGGCGGATCGTCGGGATCAAGGGCGTGTCGGCGACCGAGTGGTTCTTCCAGGGCCACTTTCCGGGCCTGCCGGTCATGCCCGGCGTGCTCCAGGTCGAGGCGCTCGCGCAGACGATGGCGGTCTACGTCGCGAAGCAACCCGGGTTCGGGACTCGGATCGGGCTGTTCGCCGGCATCGACGACTGCCGCTTCAAGCGGATCGTGGTCCCCGGCGACATCCTTCGGCTCGATGTCACGATGGACAAGCTCGGCTCGCGGTTCGGCAAGGGCCGGGCGATCGCCAGCGTCGACGGCGAGACGGCCTGCGAAGCGACGCTGAGCTTCGTCATCCCGCCGGAAGGCGCGCTCCGATGACGGCGCGGCTCGCTGTCCTCTCCGACGTCCACGGCAACCTCGAGGCGCTGACCGCCGTCCGGGCGGCGCTGAAGAAGGAGCGCCCCGACGCGGTCATCATCGCGGGCGATCACGTCTTCCAGGGACCGGACCCGGCCGGCGTCGTCGACGCGCTTCGCGAGATGGAGGCCACCGGCGCCACGATCGTCCAGGGCAACACCGACGTCGCGGTCGCCGACTTCGACTACGCGGCCGCGTTCCCGTGGATGACCGACGGCGTGCCGGATGCGTTCCGGGAGGCGGCCGAGTGGGCCCACGACGCCCTCGGCGACGAGCGGATCGGCTGGCTCCGTCGCCTCCCGGCCGAGCGCCGTCTCGTTCTCGACGACACGATGGTCCTTGCCTGCCATGCCTCGCCCGGTTCGCAGACGCAGGGCTTCGACACCCAGCTCGACCCGTCGGTGGTGCTCGAGCGAGTCTCGCGAACCGACGCCCGGCTCATCTGCTGCGGCCACACCCACGTACCGGAGATCCGCGATCTCGGCTGGAAGCTGATCGTCAACGACGGCTCCGCCGGGCTCGTCTTCGATGGCGACCCGACGGCGTCGTGGGCACTCGTCGAGATCGACGGGCGCGAAGCCACGGCCGAGATCCGCCGGGCCGAGTTCGACACGATGGCCGTCTCGAACGCGATCTCCGCCCGGGGCCTCGCCGGCGACGTCTACCGGGCAGCGACCGTCCGCACCGGGAAGCTCGTCCGATGACCGCCGCAGCCAACCGGGACTGGCCGGCCACGCCGCGGCGGGTGGTCGTGACGGGGATGGGGATGCTGACGGCGCTCGGAAACGATGTCGAGTCGACGTGGCAGGGGATGGTAGCCGGCCGGTCGGGGATCGCCCGGATCCAGGTGTTCGACCCGTCGCGCCTGAAGGCCCAGGTCGGGGGCGAGGTCAAGGACTTCGACCCATCGGCCGTCCTCGACAAGAAGGACATCCGTCGGACCGACCGGTACATCCAGTTCGGGCTCGTTGCCGCACGCCAGGCCATGGATCGTGCCGACCTGCCGGCCCGGGTCGAGGGCGACGAGGCCGAGCGGACCGGAGTGATCCTCGGGACGGGTCTCGGCGGCGTGGGCACGCTCGTCGACGGGATCACGACGAACGCCCTGCGCGGGCCGGACCGGATCAGCCCGTTCCTGATCCCGATGGGGATCCCGAACGTCGGCGCCGGCCAGATCGCGATCAACTACGGGATGACCGGGCCGAACTTCACGACGGTCTCCGCGTGCGCCACGGGCGGCCACGCGATCGGCGAGGCGTGGGAGACGATCCGCCGGAACGACGCCGACACGATGCTCGCGGGCGGCTCCGAGGCGGGGGTCTACGAGCCCCTGATGGGCGGCTTCGATTCCATGCGGGCGCTGACCCGTCGGAACGACGATCCGGAGGGCGCGTCGCGGCCGTTCGACCGCGGCCGCGATGGGTTCGCCCCGGGCGAGGGCTGTGGCGTCCTCGTCCTCGAGGAGCTCGAGCACGCCCGGGCCCGCGGGGTGGAGATCCTCGCCGAGATCATCGGCTACGGGGCCACTGCAGACGCCTCGCACATCACGCTGCCGGCGCCCGGGGGGATCGGCGCCGTCCGGGCCGCCCAGCGGGCCCTCGCGAAGGCCGGCCTCGAGCCCTCGGACATCGCTCACGTCAACGCCCACGCGACGTCGACGCCGGAGGGCGACAAGTCGGAGCTGCAGGCGATCAAGACGATCTTCGGCGACTACGCGCCCCGGCTGTCGATCACCGCCAACAAATCGATGATCGGGCATACCCTCGGCGCCGCCGGCGCGATCGAGGCGATCGTCACGATCCAGACGATGCGCGAGGGCTGCGTCCCGCCGACGATCAACCTCCACGACGTCGACCCGGAAGGGGAGGGCCTGGACCTGACCCCGAACGTCGCCAGCCGGCGTGACGTCCCGCTCGCCCTGTCGAACTCGTTCGGCTTCGGCGGCCAGAACACCGCGCTCATCTTCCGGCGGTGGCCCGAGTGACCGAACAGCCCGAGATCGTGGCGGACGGTGGCGACGCCGCCCCGCTCGCGACCACGGACCTCGACGTCGTGACCGCGGAGACGGCGGATCCGGCGGAGCCGTCCGCGGCCGGGACGGACCGGGCGCCGCTCGACCCGGGCGACGCCTCGCTCCTGGCGCTCGTCGACCGGCTCGGGTTGCTCCTCGACCGGAGCGACCTCTCGGAGCTCGCCGTCGAGGCCGGCGGCACCCGGCTCGTCCTGCGCAAGGCCGTCGCGATCGCGGCGGCGCCGTCGACCACCGTGCCGGCCGGCGCCGCGGTGCCCGCCGGCGATCCGGGCAGCGCGACGGCCAGCTCCGCGGCGACGCCCGATGGCGGCCCCGCGGCGGCCCCGAGCCGGCCCTCGGTCAATGCCCCGCTGACCGGCGTCTGGTACGGCTCGCCGGCGCCCGGCTCGGCGCCGTTCGTGATCGCCGGTCGGGAGGTCGCGGTCGGCCAAGTGATCGGCCTGATCGAGGCGATGAAGCTGTTCAACGAGATCAAGTCCGACCTCGCCGGGCGGGTGGTCCGGGTCGTTCCCGAGAACGGCGCCCTGGTCAAGGCGAAGCAGCCACTGATCGAGGTGGAACCCCTGTGAACGACGCCACGGCTCCCGTCACCCGTCGCGCCCATGTCACCGGCTGGGGCCGCTACGCCCCGGAGCAGGTCCTGACCAACGCCGATCTCGAGCGGATGGTCGACACGTCCGACGAGTGGATCCGGACGCGGACGGGGATCCGGGAGCGACGCGTCGCCGCGGCCAGCGAGACGACCGCATCGATGGGTGCCGTCGCCGGGCTCCGCGCGATCCACACGGCGGGGATCCAGCCGGACGACATCGATCTGATCCTCCTCGCGACCCTGACGCCGGACTACTGGATGCCGTCGACCGCCGCCCTCGTGAAGGAGGCGATCGGCAACACCCGGGCGACTGCGTTCGACGTCATGGCGGCCTGCTCCGGCTTCGTCTACGGCTTCGCCACGGCCCAGGCCTATATCCAGGCGGGCCTCGCCAAGCACGTCCTCGTCATCGGCTCGGAGCTGCTGACCCGCTTCCTCGACTATACCGACAGGAGCACCTGCATCCTCTTCGGTGACGGCGCCGGGGCAGTCGTCCTGAGCGCGAGCGACGAGCCCGGTGGCGCGCTCGGGATCGAGATGACGACCGAGCCGCAGGGCGCCTACATGATCTGGCTGCCGGCCGGTGGGTCGAAGAGCCCCCCGTCGGCCGAGACGATCGCCCGCGGCGAGCACTACGTCCGGATGGAGGGCAACCAGACCTACCGGTTCGCCACGAAGACGATGGCGACGACGGCCCTGGAGTCGATCCGGCGGTCGGGCCTCGAGCCCGCCGACGTGGACCTGTTCATCCCGCACCAGGCCAACATCCGGATCATCGAGGCCGTCGCGAAGGGCCTCGACCTGCCGATGGACAAGATGTTCATCAACCTCGACCGCTACGGCAACACGTCGGCGGCGTCCGTCCCGATCGCCCTGGCCGAAGCGGTGAACGAGGGCCGGGTGGCGATGGGTGACAACGTGACGATCGTCGCGTTCGGCGCCGGGTTCACGAGCGGCGCGGTCACGATCGAATGGACGGCCGATCCGGCCCGGGGCCGGACCGCCGACGACGCGGTCCGCCCGGAGGACGTCGCCGTCCGCCTGCCGGTCGACTGGGACTCGGTCGATCCGATCCCGGATGCGCTCGCCGAGCTGATGCGCCAGCCCGGCTCGATCGACGTCCCGCTCGACGACGTCGCCCCGGGCGAACCGGACCACGCCGCGCCGCCGGAGCCCGTCGCGCGCTAGCCTGTGCCCGGCGGCCCGGGCCGCGCGGGAGGAGGGACACGTGATCGACCTGACCGGCAAGACGGCGCTCGTGACCGGTGGCTCGCGGGGAATCGGCCGGGCGATCGCCAACCGCCTCGCGACCCAGGGCGCCGACGTCGCGTTCACCTACCGCGGCAACGAGGAAGCCGCCGCGTCCTGCACCGACGAGCTGACCGCGCTCGGCCGGCAGGCGATCGCGATCCAGGCGGACGCCACCGATCCCGACGCCGCCGAGACCGTCGTCAAGCGGGTCGTCGACGCGTTCGGCAAGGTCGACATCCTCGTGAACAACGCCGGGATCACTCGCGACGACCTGATCATGCGGATGTCGGTCGACGCCTTCCGCGAGGTGCTCGAGACGAACCTGTTCGGCGCCTTCTACATGACGAAGGCCGTGACCCGGCCGATGCTCAAGGCGCGAAGCGGCCGGATCGTGAACATCACGTCGGTCAGCGGCCAGGCCGGCCAGATGGGCCAGGCCAACTATTCGTCGGCGAAGGCGGGCCTGATCGGTCTCACCAAGGCGACCGCCCGGGAGCTGGCGTCGCGGTCGATCACCTGCAACGCGGTCGCGCCCGGGTTCGTCCTCACCGAGCTGACCCAGGACCTGCCCGAGGCCCTCCAGGCGGAGATCACGTCCCGGACGCCGCTCGGCCGCTTCGCCATGACCGAGGAGATCGCGAACGCGGTCGCGTTCCTCGCGAGCGACGAGGCCGCCTTCATCACCGGACAGGTGCTGGCCGTCGATGGCGGCCTCGTGATGATGTAGCGGCCGCTCGGCCGGTGCTACGCTCGATCGCGTGCTGATCCGCCAGTTCAAGGTCGAGGGGCTCGGGCACCTGTCGACCCTCGTCGCCGACGAGACGACCGGGGCGGCCGCGGTCATCGACCCGCGGCGGGACGTCGACATCTACCTCGCCGCGGCCCGCGAAGCGGATCTCCGGATCAGCCACGTCGTCGAGACCCACCTCCACAACGACTACGTCTCGGGCGGTCGCGATCTCGCCGCCATGACCGGGGCTCGGCACGTGATCGGCGTCGGAGCGGAGCTGGCCCACGACCACGGGCCCGTTCGCGACGGCGAGACGTTCGACGTCGGCTCGCTTCGGTTCACGGCCCTCGACACCCCGGGCCACACGCCCGAGCACGTCGCCTACGCGGTCGCCGACACGGCCCGCGGCGAGGACCCGGCGGTGCTGTTCAGCGGTGGTTCGCTGCTCGTCGGCGCGGTCGGGCGGACGGACCTGCTCGGCGAGGAGCGCGCCGTGCCCTACGCCCGGGCGATGTACCGCTCGCTCCACGAGGTCATCCTCGCCCACGACGACCACGTCGCCGTCCATCCCACGCACGGTGCGGGCTCGCTGTGCGCCACCGGGATCGCGTCGACGCCGACGACGACGATCGGCTACGAGCGGCGCCACAACCAGCTCCTCCAGGCGGCGGATATCGAGGCCTTCGTCCGGCGGCTGCTCCGCGGTCAGCCCGCCGTGCCACGCTACTTCGCCCGGATGCGCCCGACGAACCAGGCCGGTCCGGCGCTCCTCGGCGGGCGCGTCCCGGAGCCGCGGCCGCTCTCCCTCGAGGAGACGCGGAGCGCCCTCGCGGGCGATGCCCTCCTCCTCGACCTCCGACCGCCGGCCGACCACGCCGTGTCGCACGCCCCGGGCTCGCAGTCGATCCCCCTCGGCCCGTCGTTCGGGACATGGCTCGGCTGGGTCGTGGACCCCGAACGGCCGCTCGTCCTGATCCTGGAGCGTCCGGGGGACTGGGACGAGGCGATCCGTCAGGCGCTCCGGATCGGCGCGGAGGGAGCGATCCTCGGTCACCTCCGCGGGGGGTTCGGGCGGTGGGCCGACGGCGGCGGACCGCTCGAGTCCAGCGGGCGCCTCACGGTGAACCAGCTCGCCGACCGGCTCGACCGCGGCGGGCCCGAGGCGCCGCTCGTCATCGACGTCCGCCAGGCGGACGAGTACTCGATCGGCCACATCCCCGACAGCCTCCACATCGCCGCCGGCTCCCTGCCGGATCGCCTCGCCGAGCTGCCCGCCGATCGGCCCATCGCCACGATCTGCGCTTCCGGGCTCCGGGCGAGCGTGGCCGCGTCGATCCTGCGAACGGCCGGCTTCCGCGACGTCTCCTGGGTCGCAAGCGGCGTCCCGGCATGGCGCGCGGCGGGCCACCCGGTCGTGCGAGGCGAGGATCCATTGCGGCAGCCGATCGTCAGGTCGCGCAAGCGCGAGGGCGTCCGCGCAGGAAGCTGATCCGGGACCTCCGGCAGCAGGCGGTCCGCGGCGCGACGCGGGCGCCCGTGAGGCGTTCCCACGGTGTCGCGCGTGCCGATGACGGCGGGCCGGTACGTTCGCCATGCCCCGCCGGTACCACGGGTCGGCTGGAGTCCCGGTCGGGACATGGGACCGTTGAAGGCCATGAGCGCGCATCCGCCCAGCCGTGCCCCGAGATCGCGCGCGCCCGCGCGACCGCGGTCGACGTCCGCGTCGGAGGCCGGCCATGACGCGTCGGCCGCGCTTTTCGGCCGACAGCTCGAGGTCCTCCAGCTGGCGTCTGCGCGGCTGAGCCGGGCCGACGGGCGGGAGGCCGTCGGTCGGGCCGTCGTCGAGGAGACCGGCCGGATCATCGAGTATCACAACGCCCGGGTCTATGTCCTCGAGCTCGGCGATCTGGTCCCGATTGCCTTCGAGGGCCGCGTCGGCGCCTACGCCGAGGTGGACCTGGACCTGCTCCGGACGACGCTCGGCGTCGGCTTCACCGGCTGGGTGGGGCTCCACGGCGAGGCGCTCCTCGTCCACGACGCCAACCTCGATCCCCGCGGGGCGACGATCCCGGGGACCGACGACGTCGACGAGTCGATGCTCGTCGTCCCGATGCGATACGACGACGCGGTCGTCGGCGTGATCACGCTGTCGAAGCTCGGCCTGAACCAGTTCGACGAGCACGATCTGCGTCTCCTGTCGATCCTCGCGGACCAGGCGGCGACGGCGCTCGAGTCCGCCCGCAACCTCGACCGCAGCCAGGCCCTCGCCGGCGAGCTCCGGCTGCTCCTCGACGTCAGCGCCGAGCTCGCGTCGAGCCTCGACTCCCACGAGGTCTCGAACGTCCTCGCTCGCCACCTCGCCACGGTCATGGGGGTCGACGAGTGCGCGATCTCCTGGTGGGACCGGGCGAACGACCGGATCACCAGCCTCGGCTACTACCCGCCGGTCGAGACCGAGGAGCTCGTACCGTTCTTCGACCTCGCCGCGTTCCCGCTCACGAAGCGCGTTCTCACGGAGCTCTCGACGGAGCGCGTCGATGTCGACGACCCGGCCGCCGACCGCGCCGAGGTCCGGCAGCTCGTCGGGGCGGGCAACTGCTCGCTCGTGATGCTGCCGCTGGTCGCCTCGGGCGAGGCAATCGGGCTCGTGGAGCTGATCGCCAAGGGCCGGATCGAGCTCGACGAGGAGCGCCTGAGCCTCGCCCGAACGATCGCCAACGAGGCGTCGATCGCGATGGAGAACGCGCGCCTTTACGGCGAGGCGAGGGCCCTCGCCGACCGCGATCCGCTGACCGGGTTCTTCAACCACCGCTCGCTCCACGAGCGGTTCGGGCAGGAGGCCGTCCGCGCCCGGCGGGTCCACCGGCCGCTCGGCCTGCTCATGCTCGACCTCGACGACTTCAAGCTCGTCAACGACACGTTCGGCCACCTCCTCGGCGACGAGGTCCTCCGCTGGACCGCGGACGTGATCCGTCGCACGATCCGCGCGTCGGACATCCCGGCCCGCTACGGTGGCGACGAGTTCGCGATCCTGCTGCCGGATGCCGACGAGGAGGAGGCCACCCGCACGGCGGAGCGGGTGATCGAGGCGTTCGCCGGGTCGACGTTCTGCCACGACGGCCGGCTCAACGTCCCGATCGGCGTCTCGGTCGGGGTCGCGACGTTCCCGGCCGACGGGCGGACCGCCGCCGAGCTGATCTCGGTGGCGGACGCGGGGCTGTACCGGATGAAGCGGACGCGCCGCGCCGAGGAGCCACGCTCGGCCTGAGGGGCGGTTCACGCGAGAAATCGCGGTCGACACGGACGAATTCGAACGGAAGTACCAGGACCCGCGGGCCGGAAGTACCACGGCCGCGGGTTGCGAAGGTACCGGTCGGACCCCCATGCTCTTCTCCGAACGTGACTGCACCGACCGAGCGTCGTCCGTCCGCAGGAGTGGAGGATCCGGGGATCCGCCGCTCATGGCTCGTCTTCGCCGTCACCTTCTTCGCTCTGGGCGTGATCTCGGTCATCCGCCTGTTCGGCGGGGGCATCCGTCCGCTCGACATCGCGATCACCGGTCTCGTGGTCGTCGTCGGCTTCGCCGCGGTCCGCCATCGGCTCGCGGTCCAGGACCTGGAAGTCGGCCGGCGAGCCGAGGCCGAGAGCTTCGCCCGGATCCTGCAGGGCCTGTCCCGATCGATCTCGCCCGACGCGATCGTCGACGCGATCGTCGAGGAGCTCGGGGCCGGGACCGGCGCCGATCATGTCGTCATCGTCCGTCGCCGGCCCGACGCCCGCGTCCTCGAGGCCACCCTGGTCAACTCCCGCTCGGGCGGCTCGACCTCATCGACCCTGTTCCCGATCACGGATCTCGAGGATCTGCCGGACGGCCCGACCGAGGAGCGCGAGCCGGTCGCGGTCCCGATCGCCGTCGGCGACCCGGATCCGATCCTCGACGAGCTGCCCCATGCGCTGCCCCGTCTGGCCGCCGTGTCGGACGCGCCGGAGCCCGCGGCCGCTCATCGCAGCGGTCGTCGCGCGCCCGACGTCCCGCCGTCACCCGAGCTCGACCGGTTCGGCCGGTCCCGAAGCGAGGCGGCCGAGGCCGCGGTCGCCGAGCGAATCGCCGGCCGGGCCCGGAGCGTGTTCGGACTTCGTCATACGCTCGTGGCGCCGCTGACGATCGACGGCGGCCAGATCGGCGCCCTGCTGATCTCGCGGCGGACCGCGGGCTCGTGGCCGCCCGCCGCCCAGCGGATCCTCGTCGGGGCGGCCGTCGAGGCGTCGGCGGCGCTGTCGCGCGCCTACTCGCATCGACAGGCGGAGGCGCGGGCGTCGACCGACGGCCTGACGGGCCTGCCGAACCGGCGCTACTTCGACGAGTTCTGCGCGCTGCTGGCTCGCCGTCGCCGGGCCGAGGACTCGGTGGGGGTCCTGATGATCGACATCGACAAGTTCAAGGTCCTCAACGATCGCCACGGGCACCAGGTCGGTGACGAGGTCCTTCGCGCCGTCGCCGGGGCGATCGCGGGCGCGGTCCGCGAGGACGATGTGCCGGCTCGGTACGGCGGCGAGGAGTTCGCCGTCCTGCTCCGCAATCCGACGCTGGAGGTGGCCGCGGATGTCGGCGAACGTGTTCGCGATGCGGTCGCTCGGCTGGACCTGGACCGGTTCGAGGTCAGGGGCGTGAGCGTCTCGGTAGGCGCCGCCGTGGCTCGCGACGCCGACGAGCCGATCGAGTCCGTCATCGACCAGGCGGACCGGGCGCTCTTCCTCGCCAAGCGTCGCGGCCGCGACCGGGTCGTCGCCTGAGGATCGCCCGTCGCGGTCCCGCTACCATCGCGGGGTGGCCACCCCCGCCGACGAGGTCCTGACCTCCCCGCCGATCCACGACGACGAGCCGGCCGACGTCGCGGCCGACCTCGCCGCGGACCTGACGAACGGGGATCTCGCCCGGACCTTCCACGAGATCGGCGACATCCTCGAGGTGAAGGGCGAGGTCCCGTTCAAGACGATCGCCTATCACCGCGCCGCCGACGCGATCGGCCGGAGCCCCGTCGACCTCGTCGCGGCCTACCGGAGCGGCAACCCGCCCAAGGTCGCGGGTGTCGGCCAGGCGATCTCCGACAAGATCACGGAGCTCGTCACGACGGGCCATATGGTCTACCTCGAACGGCTTCGGGACGAGGTGCCGGCGAGCCTGGTCGAGCTGCTCCAGATCCCGGGCCTCGGGCCGAAGAGCGTCAAGCAGCTCCACGACGAGCTCGGGATCCTGACGATGGGCGACCTCGAGACCGCGGCGCGCGAGGGTCGCGTACGGACGCTGCGCGGCCTCTCCGAGAAGACCGAGGCGATGATCCTCGAGGGGATCGAGCGGATCGAGGCCAACCCGCGGCGCCTGCTCCTCAACCAGGCCGAAGTTCACCTGAGCGCCGTGATCGCCGGCCTCGAGGGGACGCCGGGCCTGGCCCTGGTCGAGCCCGCGGGCTCCTTCCGGCGACGGAAGGAGACGATCGGCGACCTCGACCTGCTCGCCGAGACGACCGACCCGGCCGGCCTGATGGCCCGCTTCACGACCCTCGGGACGGTGGATTCCGTGATCGGTCGCGGGGGCCACAAGTCCGCGGTCCGGCTGATGCGCGGTCCCCAGGTCGACCTGATGGTGATGTCGCCCGGCGCCGCCGGCACGCATCTCCTCCACTTCACCGGCAGCAAGGAGCACAACGTCAAGCTCCGGGCCCGGGCACGCGACCGCGGCTGGAGCCTCAGCGAATACGGGTTCCAGCGGATCGGCGCGGACGGCGAGCCGCTGACCGGCGCGGACGCCGAGCTGCGGACATTCCCGACGGAGGCGGAGGCGTACGCCTTTCTCGACCTACCGTTCATCGAGCCCGAGCTGCGCGAGGACGAGGGCGAGATCGAGGCGGCCCTGGTCGGCACGCTGCCGACGCTGATCACCTTGGCCGACCTACGCGGCGACTGCCACACCCACAGCGAATGGAGCGACGGCAGCCAGCCCATCGAGGTGATGGCCGAGGCCGCCCGGCGGCGCGGGTACGCGTACGAGGTCCTCACCGACCACAGCCAGTCGCTGGCGATCGCGAACGGCCTCGCCCCGGACCGCGTCGAGGAGGAGCGCGCGATCATCGCCGCGCTGAACGCCCGGTTCGCCGCCGAGGAGGCCGCAGGGACGGCGCCGCCGGAGACGCCGAACGAGGGATTCCGGCTCCTGCACGGCTGTGAGCTGGAGGTCCGGGCCGACGGCAACCTCGACTACGACGACGACCTGCTCGCCACGTTCGACGTCGTCGTGGCCTCCGTCCACGTGGCCCGACGCCAGTCTCGTGCGGAGCTGACGAAACGGACCCTCACGGCGATCCGGAGCCCGCACGTCGACATCGTCGCGCACCCGTCGGGGCGGATGATCCAGACCCGCGACGATCTCGACCTCGACTGGGACGCCGTCTACGACGCCGCCGCCCGGACGGGCACCGCGCTCGAGATGAACGGGTCGCCGCATCGACTCGACCTGTCGGTCGAGCGAGCCCGCCGGGCGGTCTCTGCCGGCTGCGTCCTGACCGTCGACTCGGATGCCCATCACACGCGTGAGCTCGACTACCTGCGCTGGGGGATCAGCCAGGCGCGCCGTGCGTGGGTCACGGCGACGGACGTGATGAATACGCGATCCCGAGCCGACCTGCTCGCCTGGGCCGCCGGCAAGCCGAACCGCGCCGGCGGATGAGCGACCGCGTAGGATCGCGCCAATGACCACGCCGGCAGGGCCGCTCCCGCACCTCGAGCCGAGCGGGCTCGGTCGCGCCTCGCGGCATGTCCCGATCCGCGGGATCGCTCGCGACGCCGAGGCGGCCGGCCGGCGTCGCGATCTCGAGATCGGCGTCGCGACGGTCGTCGGGATGGCGGCCGTCCTGCCTGGACCCTTGATCGGGGTGGTCGCGGTCCTCCTGCTCGCCGCGACGATCCTCGGGACGCTCCAGCTGCTCGCCGACGTCGACAGCCCCGACGCGGACCGCGGCGTCCCGATCGAGAGCCTGATCGTGCCGTCCGTGGCGGCGCTCGGTGCCGTCGGAGCGATCCGGCTCGTGCCGCTCGGCCCGGCGATCATCCCGGCGATCGCGGGCGTCGGGATCCTGCTCGATCGAGCCCTTGCCCTGGAGACCCGGATCGCCGGATCGGCGCAGGGCCCGACCGTCGAGGACCGGACCTCGGCGCTGGTCACGATCCTGATCGTCGCCCTGGTGGCCTTCGCGGGGGTCGCGGCGAGCGTTCCCGGCGGCCTCGCCGGGTTGGAGCCGGCTGGCGCCCCGGCCGCGCCGGTGCCGTTCGTGAACGTCGTCATCCTGGCGGTCGCCGACGGGATCGTCGCGGGCCTGCTCGGCTACCGCGCGGCGGCCCTCCGGACGGCGAGCGCCCGCGACGCGCTGTGGGCCGCGCTCGGCTACGGGGTGGCGATCGCGATCGGCGCCGCCGCCGTGCGCGCGTTGGGCATCCCCCGTCTCGTCGGACCGGCTCTCCTGATGTTCCTGTTCTATCTCTGGGACACGCTCCACGCGGCACCGCCGTCGCGGCGACGCGACCCGCGCTGGCTGTGGGAGACGGCGATCCTCGTCGGCCTCGGTCTGCTCGTCATCGCCTGGAACCTCCGACTCACGTCCTGAGGCGCACTCCGGCGCTCGGGTCGGGCGTCAGCCGGCCGGCCACCACGCCAGGATCCGGTCCGGATCGATCGACCAGGACCGCCCGTTGTCGAGCTCGACCAGCCGGTGGTCCCCGACCCGGTCGGTCGTGAGGACCCAGCGCTCGTCCGGGGAGACGTCGAAGTCGAGCCCCTTCCGGTCGAAGTGGCCGAGGGGCGACCGCCTCGCATCCGTCACCCGGCCGCCGACCGCGCGTCGGACAGGATCGTCGACCCGGTAGAGGTCGGTGCCGGACGCCGTGCGATCGGCGACGAGCAGCGAGCGGTGATCGGCGGCGAAGTCGACGAACGTCGGACCATCCGGCGAGCTCGGGTTCGCCGGCCAGTCGATGTGGACGTCGTCCGCCGGGTCCTCGTTGATCGCGGCCATGATGAGCCCGCCGGTCCCGTCCGAGGAGATCGAGTCGATCGCGCCGCGGGCGCGGTCGGCCGTCGTGAACTGGGTCAGGCGCCCGTCGCTGACGCGGAGGCGGCCCGAGTACGCGTACCGGCCGGCGCAGCCCTCGGTGCAGATCCCGTGTCCGACGCGGAGCTCGGTCGGGGACCACCAGCCCTCGAGCCGGTCGTACTCGCCTTCGACCGGAATCACCCGCGTCTTCGCGCCACCGATCGGCGCGACGACGAAGACGCTCTCGACGTCGCCGTGCCGGCTCGCTCGACTGGCACTGCCCGCGATCGCCCGACCATCCGGACGCCAGGCGATGTCGGAGGCATTCGACGGCCAGTCTGCGGGCAGCTTCAGGGGTTGGGCCGGGCCGCTGCCGTCCCACAGCCAGCCCGTCGCGCGTTCGCCGGTCTGGAGCCAGACGAGGAAATCCGTCGTACCCGGACGCGGCAGGAGGGTGACGGTCCGGTCGCCGTCGTCGGGATCCGGCACCGGGCCCAGATCGATCGGCTGCATCGATCCCGCGACGCGCATCCCGCCCTCGACGGTCGGGACGAGCCGCTCGACATGGAGGACGACGTTGTCGCTCGTCGTGTCGAACCAGGCCGAGGCAACCGCCGGAGCGCCGGCGAGGTCCGCGCCGGACGGCGGCAGGGTGGCGGTCGGCGTCGGCTCGGCGGCGGGCAGGGCGGCCGCGGGCAGCGGCAGACCGCCGACGACCCGGACGAGGACCGACTGGGCCACGCGCCCGGCGACCGGCAGATCGACGCTCCGCCCGGTCGCCATCTCCACCACCGTCAGGTTGGCACCGGGGCGATCCGTCGTGAGCCCGAGGTAGTCGCCGGCCGCCGACCAGCCGACGTCCGAGATCAAGCCGTCGCTCGACCAGAGGTCCGTCGCCCGGCCGTCCCAGCCGATCAGGCGGAGGCCGCCGTTCGCCGCGACGACGACGCCGTCGCCGCCCGGATCCACGCTCAGGCTGTCCACCGCTGGAAGCGACGCGAGCGTGTGCGAGGGGCCACCGGCGAGCGGCCAGACCTGGACGAAGGCGCCCGACCCGTCGGGGCTGAGGTCCGTGATCACGCCGACGCCGCGAGCCGGATCGACGTCCTCGGGTCCCCTCGACGCGGGTCCGACCTCGGGCGGCGCAGCCAGCCGCTCGACCTCGTTCGTCGCCGGATCGACGCGGAGGAACCGCCAGCCGACCCTCGCCTGTTCGCCGGCCGCCAGCGGCTGGCGCAGGACGAGGGCGTGGTCGGCGTCGAACCCCTGCGGGAACGCGTCCTCCGGCACGATCGTCCGCACGACGTGGCCGTCACGCGCATCGATCACGAGCGCTTCGGTCGGACCGCCGTCGACCGGGGCGCGGAGGAGGCCGATCCGGAGGCCGTCCGGGGACCACGTCGGCTCCGAGATCGCGTCGTCGGGGAGGTCGACCTGCCAGAGGTTGCTCCCGTCCGCGACCGCGACGGCCTCGAGGCGATCGGTGTCGCTGCCGGCGAGCGTCGCGATCGCGGTCGTCCCGGTCGGGTCGACGAACCAGGTCCGACCGTAGTCGACGTCGCCACGTTCCGCGATCCGTCGCGGGAGGCTGTGTCCGTCGAGCCGCCGCGACATCAGGGCGGCGCCGTCCGCGTCGATGACCTCGTAGAAGACGAGCGGGCCGGCGGGCGGCGGCTCGGTCGTCGCCGAGGGAGGTGCGTTGGCGGGTTCCGGCGACGGGGTGAGCCGACCGGCCCCGACCACGGCGAGCGCGACCACGGCGACTGCCGCCACCGCGATCACTACGATCGGTCCCCGTCGACGCATCGGCCTCCCCATCGTGTCCATGATCGTCGGTCACCCGGCAGATGACGTCGGGCGGCATCCCGGTGTGGCGGCGGCGCCGCGCGCGGCGCCGCCACACCGGTCCTCGCCCGAGGTCGTCGCGGTTTGACGTCAGGCCCGTGCGATGCTACAAACCCTTGCCCCCTCCGGGACCAGAATCCACGGCCGCGGCCGTTCCGGCAGGCGCGCAGCAGAGCAGGACGGAGTGCACCCGTGACCTTTCCCGAACTCGAGACGCAGGCGTCGAGCGCCGTCAACCAGGTTCGCCTCAAGCGCCAGCTCGTCGACCAGGCGATCGCCCAGGCGACGGCCGCGCAGTGGTCGGAGGCAGCCGAGACGAATCGCCGCCTGCTCGAGCTCGGACCGGACGCCGAGTCGGAGAACCGGCTCGCCAAGGCACTCTGGGAGCTCGGCGAGCTCGGCCAGGCGCGGGAGCATTACCAGACCGCGCTGGCCCTCGACCCGACGAACCGGATCGCCGAGCGGAACATCGATCGCCTCCGGATCCTGCTCGTGGACGCCGGTGAGAAGACGGTCCCCGCCCAGGACGGCAGCAAGGCCCCGGTCTCGATCTTCGTCGAGGAGACCGGCAAGACCGGGTTCGCCTTCCTGACCGACCTGCCCCATCCCCGCAAGCTCGCCCAGGTCAACCCGGGCGACGCGGTCGAGCTGACCCCCGAGGCGGGTCGCCTGATCGCGTTCAGCAACGGGATGCGGATCGGGATCGTCGAGCCGCGGGTCGCGGCGCGGCTGCTGAAGCTGATCGCCGAGGGCAACAAGTACGCGGCCGGGATCACGTCGCTCGGTGACAAGGACGTCCGGATCATCATCCGCGAGATCTACCAGGACCCTCGCAACTACGGGAAGGTCTCCTTCCCGATGGCGGCCAAGTCGACCGACCTCCGGCCGTACACCAAGGGGACGCTGATCCGCGAGGAGATGGATCTCGAGGACGACCTCGAGGATGACGAGGAGGACGAGGAGATCGAGGACCTCGATCGCGTTCTCCCGCCGGAGTCGACCACCGACGAGGCGTTCGAAGAAGAGCTCGACGAGGCCGACGAAAGTTAGAGGGCTGTCGCGGCTGGACGACGCTGGACTGCGTTGTCCGCTGCGGTCCTCGCTCACGCACCCTCGAGTGCGCTCGCTCCGCTGCTCCCCGGCGCCTTGCCAGCCTCGCCCATCCGCCACGAACGCAGTCGCGGGAGGGGATTTCCTGGTGACTCATGCGGTCGCGTGAGCTGAGCACCGGTTAGGCTGTCCCGAATGGCCGGTCGCGCACCCCTGGTCCGAGCGGAGCCGGGGTTCACGCTCCCGTTCTTCGAGCGGCTCGCGCCGCCACCGCCGCCTGCCCTCGTCGAGGCCCGGATCGACAGCCTCGCGAAGCCGGGTGACGTCGTTCTCGACCTGGCCGGTCGTGGGGGCTGGGTCGGCCGCGCCGCCGTCGACCGCCAGCGCCGCGTCGCGAGCCTCGAGTCGACCCCGCTCACCCGGCTCCTCGCCGAGCTCGTCCTCCGGCCGCCGGATCTCCGCCACCTCGATGCCGCGTTCCAGGCCATGGGCGCCTCGCCTCACGGACAGACCAGCTTGAAGGTCGCGGTCGGCGAGCAGTTCGCCACCCGCTGCGCGACATGCCGTCGGTCGCTCGTCGTCGACGAGATCGTCTGGCCGACCCAGGACGGACCGGACGAGGATTCCGTGCGCGAATCGGCCGCCGCGGTCGACCTGGATGAGGATCCGGAGGATCCGGACACGGGCCGCGTCGACGGCCGGAACGGCGACGATCAGCCCGGTGCCCGGAAGATCTACTCCTGTCCGGTCTGCCGCGGGCTCCGCGGCGGTGACCAGCGGACGGCGGACCTGGACGAGACCGACATCGGGCGAGCCCGGACGACGCCCGCCGATCACGCGGCGACTCGAGCCCGTCTGCGCGATCGCTTCCCGGTGGTCGAGGGCGCGACGGGGCTCGTCGACGGGCTGCTCGATCTCCACACGCCGCGCCAGCTTGCCGGGCTGGCGGCGATCCTCGACTCGATCGAGGGCGATCTCCGGGCGGCACCGGTCGAGGCCGCCCTCCGCCTCGCGTTCCTCCATGCCCTGCTCCCGGCAAGCCGGCTGAACGGGCATCCACACCGCGTCGGGTCGCTCCGGATCCAGGCCGGTCGTGTCCGGGCCCCGAGCCCGGGTCCGTGGCGGGAGCGGAACCCGTGGCTCGCGTTCGAGGACGGGATCCGGACGGTCCGAGGCTTCATCCAGCGGCTCGAGAGCGGTCCGGGCGGCGCGGTCCAGGCCCGGCTCGGGAACGACCTTCAGGCCCTCGACGAGGGCAGCGCCACCGCCGTCGTCGCGATCGCCGGGCCGTCGACCACGCGCGCGATCGGCGCCGAGGCATCGGCGGGACGCGGCTGGGACGGCTCCGGCAGCCTCCGCCGGCGGGTCCGGCTCGTCCTCGGCCAGCCGCCCGTCCGTCCGAACCAGGAGCGGCTGTCGATGACCTACTGGGCGACCGCCTGGACGCTCGGGTCCGAGGCCGCGGTCGGGCTCCCGCTGGCGGCGCTGTCCGGGCCGGCGATCCGGGCGCCGTGGGGCTGGCAGGCCGCCGCGCTCGCCCGGTCGCTGGCGTCCGTCGAGCCGTCGATCGCCCGGGACGGACGAGTCGTCTTCCTCGTCGACGGTGGCTCCGAGGCGCTCGTCGGGGCGGCGCTCGGCGGCGTCGAGGCCGGCTTCCGCCTGCTCTCGGCGCGACTCGGCGACGGCGACAACGAGGGCCTCGGCAGCGTCGAGCTCCTGCCGCCCGGCGCCGTGCCGCCGCCGACACCGCGAACCCGGGCCAACGTCACGCTCTCGACGACGCCGGGTGGCGCCGGCGACCCCGAGATCGTCCCGGGCGCCGGCTTGTTCAGCCCGGCCGAGCGGATCGACCGCCGGCCGTTCTCCGCCGCCGACGTGTCGAGGACCGTCGTCGACGTCGCCGTGGAGAGCCTGAAGGCGCGCGGCGAGCCGGCCAGCGCCGATCGCCTCCTCGGCGAGATCCTCGTCGGTCTCGATCGGGCCGGCCAGCTCCGCCGGCTGGTCGCGGATCGCGGCCTGTCAGTGGTCCCGACCCCGGAGCCCGACGGCGACCCCGATCCGCGCGACCGCCCCGGACCGACCGCCCCGGAGCGAGGCACCACCGGCCGGTCCTCGGTCCGCGGCGGCGCGACGGCCTGGCCGGAGGCCGGCGACGCCGACGACCGAGGCGAGCCGAGCGTCCGGACGCGACGGTTCGTCCGACCGGCCGAGACCCCCACGGATCCGGTCGAGGCGCTGCTCGGACTGATCGGCGACGGCCTCGCGACCGCCGGTCGGGACCGCCTCGTCGAGGTCGCGCCCGGCCGCTGGTGGCTGAGCGAGGGCCGGGATCGCGAGGCCGCCGCCGTCCCCGTCTCGGACCGCGTGGAATGGGCCGTCTACAGCCTGCTCTCGACCGCCGGGCCGCTGTCGGAGACCGCGTTCCTGCAGCGTGTCGCCGGGATCTTCGCCGGTCACGACCTGCCCGACGAGGCCCTCGTCCGCGCCTGCCTCCAGAGCTATCGCAGCCGGGCCAGCACTCCCGACCGGATCGTGACCGGGGACGACCTGCTCCTCCGGGCCCAGGATCACAGCGAGCTGATTGCGCTGCTCGCCGATGCCGGGCACCGGCTCGGGCTGTCGGTCTGGATCGGGCGACGCGAGCAGGGCCGGCGGATCGGTCGCAACCAACTCGTCGACTGGCTCGACGAGCGCGAGCAGCAGGTGCCGCTGTCGCACATCAGCCGCGCGACCGAGGTCGTCGCCGACGTCGACTGCGTCTGGTATGTCCGGCGCAAGATGGCGTTCCTGTTCGAGGTGGAGTGGACCGCGATGCTGGGCGAGCCGGTGCTCCGTCGTCATGCCCGGATCCCGCAGGAGGAAGGCCTCGTGCGGTTCCTCGTCGTCGCCCCCGAGCGGACCGAGCTCGTCCGCCACAAGCTGGAGCGATCGCCGCTGCTCCGCGAGGCGTTCGAGCGCGACAACTGGCATGTCCTGAAGTGGAACCACCTCCGGTCGTTCCTCGCCCGCGACGAGATCAGCCTCGACGCGCTCGAGCCCTACCTCGGCCTGGACCCGCTCGTCGAGCGGAGCGGCGAGCAGCTCGACCTGTTCGGCGAGTAGGGGAGGTCGCTCGCCCCGGGACTCGTCCGCGTCGCGATCCGGGTCCCCGCGCTACCCTCAGCGCAACGCCAGCCGGGTCGACGGAGCGCCTCCCCCGACCCATCCGCACCGGAGAACCCAGGTGACCCAGTTCGACCAGCCCATGTCCGCCGTGGACGAGCTCGCCGACCGATTCTGGGAGTCGATCCTCGAGCTGAACCCGACCACCGCCACCGTCTACGGTGACGAGCGCTACGCCGATCGCCTCGAGGACCCCGGCCCGGCGGGCCGGGCCAGGGCGCGTCGGCTCATGGAGGAGACAAGGGCGGCCGCCGAGGCGATCCCGGCCGAGGGGTTGTCGGTCGAGGACCGGATCACGCGCGACATGCTGATCGTGATCGCCGACCAGAGCATCGAGGAGGACGACCAGGCGATCCACCGGCTGAAGGTCGTCGACCAGATCGGTGGCCCGCAGACGCTTCTGCCCCAGGTCTGCCAGTTCCAGCCGGCCGATACGCCCGAGCGTCTCGACAAGTTCATCGCCCGCCTCGAGAGCTATCGCGACTACATGGCGGCGAACACGGACATCCTCCGGGAGGGCCTGGACACGGGCCTGACCGCGCCTCGCATCGTGGCCGATCGGACGGTCGCCCAGCTGGAGCGCCTGCTGGCGATCCCGATCGACCAGGCGATCGTGCCCGCCCTCGTCAACGTCGCGAGCGACGCCGACCGGGAGCGCGTCCGGAAGGTGACCGAGGCCGTCGTCTACCCGGCCGACCGGGCGTTCTTCGAGGTCCTCCGCGGGGACTATCTGAACGCGACCCGCGACGATCCCGGGCTCTGGTCGGCGCCGAACGGCGACTCGCTCTACCGGACGCAGATCCGGTCGTGGACGACGCTCGAGCTCGACCCGGCCGCGGTCCATGAGATCGGCCTCGAGGAGCTCGCGAAGGTCGACGAGGGGCGGGTCGCGATCGCGAGCGCCGCCGGGGCGGCCAGCCCCGCCGCCTACCGACAGCGGCTCGCCGACGACCCGTCGAACACACCGGGCTCCAAGGAGGAGCTCCTGGGCAGGGCCCGCGAGGACATCGACCGGGCGATGGCCGTCGCCCCGCGGTTCTTCGGGCAGCTCCCGGCGTCGGGCGTCGAGGTGATGGCGGTCGAGGAGTTCAAGGAGCGGGACGCTCCGTTCGCCTACTACTTCCCCCCGGCGCCGGACGGCTCGCGGCCGGGCATCTACTACGCCAACGGCTACGACCTGCCGAGCCGGAAGTACACGAAGCTCGCGACGACGACCTACCACGAGGCGGTTCCCGGACACCACTTCCAGATCGCCCTCGAGCAGGAGAACCCGCGGCTCTCGACGTTCCGCCGCCTCGGCGCCCGGATCGTCGGCGGTGCGTACGTCGAGGGCTGGGGCCTGTACAGCGAGAAGCTCGCCGACGAGATGGACCTGTTCCGCAACGACGCGGAGCGGTTCGGGATGCTCGACGCGGTCGCCTGGCGAGCCGCCCGACTGGTCGTCGACACCGGGCTCCACGCGCTGCGCTGGAGCCGCCAGCAGTCGATCGACTTCCTGCTCGAAACCGGCCTGTCCGAGACCGACGCGGCGATCGAGACCGACCGCTACATCGGGTGGCCGGGCCAGGCCCTGACCTACATGATCGGTTGCCGCGAGATCGAGCGGCTGCGCGCCGAGATCGCGGCTCGCGACGGCTCGCGGTTCGACCTCCGCGAGTTCCACGACCAGGTCCTCGGCCACGGCTCGCTCCCGCTCGCGACGCTGTCCCGCGAGCTCCCGATCTGGGTCGCGTCTCCGGCGTAGGGGACCTCCCTGCGCCGGAGACCGGTCGCGTTTGCCCGCGACCGGTCGTTCGGGGCACCATGAACGGATCAGTCGACCGTCGGCGCGAACCCCGACCCGAGTTTCCTGTCGGCGACCGCGAGCAGGAGGAGTGTCCCATGCCTCGTTCTCGTCCTGGTTCCTCGCGCCTGACGCGCCTTGTCGGCATCGCCGTGTCCGCACTGGTTGGCACCAGCCTCGCGGCACCGATGGCGGCCGGCGCGGCCAGCGACCAATCCGGGTTCCGCACCAAGGCGCCCTCGATGATCACCCCGCTTGTCTCGGGCGTGGAGGTCCAGCCGCTGCTGACCGTCGGCGAGACGATCGGGAGATACCGCTTCGAGTCGATCCCCGATGGCATCGCCATCCGACCCGGCGGGACGTCAACGCTCGACGTATACGTGAACCACGAGACCTCGAAGGTACCGTTCCCCTTCAACGCGACGACGGGCATCGGCCTCGTGGACTTCGACAACGCGCAGCTCAGCCACCTCGTCCTGAAGCGGGGCAACGGCAAGGTGCTGTCGGGCGAGTACGCGATCCCGTCGAGCGCGAACTACCAGCGGTTCTGCTCCAACTTCCTGGCCGGACCGGCCCAGGGTTGGTCGCGGGAGATCCTCTTCACGAACGAGGAAGCGACCGACGTCGTCAACCGGACCGGCACCGCGTGGCCTGCGACGCCGGCCTTCGGCTCGAACCCGGAGCAAGCCGGTGTGGCCGTCGCGCTCGACGTCGCGACCGGGTCATACCGGTCCATCTACGGCCTGGGCCGGATGAACCATGAGAACTCCGTTGCGGTGTCGGGCTATGACCGGGCCGTCCTCGTGACCGGTGACGACACGTTCAGCGCGCCGGCGTCGCAGCTCTACCTCTATTCGGCCGCCAATGCGGACGCCGTCTGGAACGACCAGGGCCACCTGTTGGCCTTCAAGTCGGACGTGACGAGTGTCAACGACTACGGCGACCTGAGTCTCGGCACGAGCGTGAGCGGTCACTTCATCGCCGTCCCGGATGCCGTCGCCGACGGTGACCAGACCGGGCTGGAGAACTGGTCCAGGGCAAACGGCGTGTTCCAGTTCATCCGGATCGAGGACCTGGCGACGGACCGCAATGATCCGCACACCGTGTACTTCGCCGACACGGGTGAGCCGCGGGCGGTGCGCAACGCCACGACCGGATTGCTTGACCGCGCTCCGGCCGGGACCACCGGTCCGTTTCCGAATGGCCGGATCTTCAAGATGGTCCTCGACGACGAGGATCCGACGGTCGTCGACAGCCTCTCCGTCCTCATCGATGGCGACGCCGGCGGCTACAACAACGTCGCGGCGCTGCACCAGCCCGACAACGTCGAGACCACGAAGGGCAGCATCCTGATCACGGAGGATCCGGGCGGTCACAACCGGTTCCCCGGCGCCACCAATGCGCGGCTTTGGCGCTATGACCTCGCCACCGGGACGATGACGGCCGTCGCCGTCGCGGCTGATCCGACGGCGGACTGGGAGACGTCTGGAGTCGTCGATGCCTCCGAGTACTTTGGCCATGGGGCATTCCTGATCAACGTCCAGGCACACAACGTCTTCGTCGAGACGGAATCCGGACCCGGTGAACCCGAGCGGGCTCACCCAGAAGCGTGAAGGCGGACAGCTTCTGCTGATCCGGATCGACGGCGCGTAGGCCCACCGCGGCGAGACGGGAGGGCCCCGCCGGCACGAGCCGATGGGGCCCTTCGAATCCGGTCAGGAGTCGAAGCCGATCCCGAGCGCGTCCAGCGTCCGGAGCAGGATCCCCCGGCGGCCCTCGTTGCGATCGGCCCGGTTGAGCTCGTGGCGGACCGTGTTGACGGCCCACGACCGGAGCGGCTCGGGCGGGAACGGGAACGGCCTGCTCCGGACAAACCGCAGCCGCAGCAGCTCCGAGTCCGGCCGGAGGATGAAGTCGCGAACCACGCCGCCGGCCCAGCGGCTGGCCCCGACGCCGAGCCCGGTGTAGCCGAGCGCGTACGTCAGCCGCCCGCCCAGCGCCTGGCCGAAGGTGACCGTGAACCGCGACGTCGTGTCGATCGCCCCGCCCCAGCGGTACGGGAACCGCAGGTCGGCGAGCTGGGGAAAGGCCCGTCGGAACTGCGCGTCGAGCCGGTCGAATGTCGCGGGCCGTCGATCGAAGGCAGGCCCGATCCCGTTGTTTCGGTAGTAGATCGCGTCGTAGCCGCCCCACAGGATCCGATCGTCGGCCGTCAGCCGGAAGTAGTGGAACTGGTTGTTGGCATCGGACATCCCTTGGCGTCGGTGCCAGCCGATCGAATCCCGCTGGCCGGGCGTGAGCGGCTCGGACACGATCGCGTAGTCGTAGACGGGCACGAAGTGCGACGACAGGCGGCGGACCCAGCCCGAGTAGGCGGACGTCGCGACGACGACATGCGCGGCATCGAGGGTCGCCCCGCCGTCGGTCGTCAGTCGCACGCCGCCGGCCCGACGCTCGACGCCGGTCACCCGGGTTCGTTCGTGCATCGTCACGCCACGCTCGTCGCAGACGCGGGCCAGGCCGCGGACGAGCTTCGCGGGATCGACGAGCACGCCGCGGCCCGGCGGCTGGTACAGGCCCGCCTGCCAGAGCGGCGAGTGGACCTCGGCCTGGACGGCATTACGGTCGAGGAACACCAGCTCCTCGCCCCACTCGGCCGCCTCGTCGACCCAGGCCCGGAACTCCTCGACCTGGTACGGCTGGTCCGCGACCGACAGGTCGCCCGTCTCCTCGAGGTCGCAGTCGATCTCGTGCTCGCGCGTGAAGGCGACGAGCGCCGCCAGGCTGGCGACCCCCTCCGCCTCGAGGACGGCGACCTCATCGGGAAAGTGGCGGATCCCGTTCGCCAGACCGTGGGTCAGCGACGCCTGGCAGAAGCCCCCGTTGCGGCCGCTCGCGCCGAACCCGACGGTCTCCTGCTCGAGGACGGTCACCCGGATCGACGGGTCCGTGTCGGTCAGGGCGAGCGCCGTCCAGAGGCCGGTGAAGCCGGCCCCGACCACGACGACGTCGGCGACGGCGTCACCGCGGAGCGTCGGGCGGACGGGCCCGGCCGGCGAGGCCGCCAGCCAATAGCTGATCGCGGTCGCGGGGTCCAGAAGGGGATGGCCCATCGCGCGATCGTATCTGCCGGCGAACGGCATCCGCACGCCGAGAGTCCACCCGGACTCAATCCGCCGTCCGGCACGCGAGGCGCTACCCGTTCTTTGCCGCTCCGGCGCTGGGTCGTGGGTGGCCGCCCTCGGCCCGAGTCCTCCAGGACTCACGGCCGCAGACTCATCCCGCGGACGACCGCTGCGTAATCGGCGTAGGGCGCAGGAGTCCGCCGGCCATCGAGCCGCGTCGGCCGGATCCACGCTTGACGCCGGCTGAGCGGATCGATCATCGCCAGACTTCGTCCAGGCGGCGGACCGTCACGCGGACCGGCGACGAACGATACCAGCTGTCGCGCTCGGCCAGTGAACGCCTCGGCCGCGATCACGCGATTGTCCCGAAGTGCGCCGTCGACGACATCGGTGGCCAGGAGGAGCAGGGTGGCGTGCGTCCGTCGGGGCCACCATCCCGCGCGCCGGGCTGCCGCCGGCGCGCGACGCTCGTACCAGGCAAGCGTTCGCTGGATCCGGCCGAGGTCGCGGATCTCCGTCTTCACCTCCACGACCAGCAGGACGGCGGCCTGCTGATGGAATGCCAGGATGTCGATCCAGCCGGGGCCGAACGCACCGTCGATCTCGACCTCGGACATGACGAGCCAGCCGGCCCGGCGCAATCGCGATGCGGCATACCCGACGCAGCGGGCATGGACGCGGTCACGCTGGGCTCGGCGATCGTCGAGGAATGGCGCTTCGAACACGAGGCTCATCCGGGCACCCAGCCGCCCAGCGATCCGTTCGAGCGCGGCGAGATCGATCGCGCTGCGACGGCCGCGCTCGAGGCGCGAGATGGCCGACTGCGGTACCACGGCTCGAGTTGTGAGGTCGCGCTGCGACCATCCGAGCGCCCGGCGGGCGTCGGCGATCGCGCGGCCGGTCTCGATCGCCAAGCGCGACGGCTCCGTGTCCATCGGGGACATGCGAGATGGATAGCAGGGGACCCTTCACCGGCACTTGGCCGGCCGGGCTCCCCGAGCCCGAGCCCGAGTCCCGGTGGACTCGGCTGATGACCGGATCAACGTGGCCGTCGACTCCGGGTGCAGGCCGCGAACCGCGCCCAAGCGTGGTTGTTGCAGGAACCGAGTCCCAGCGGACTCGGGCCCCATCCTGAGTTCGGTGCGAGGGGCGTTGCGAGAGACGGTCGATGTCTCGTGATTCGAACGAGTTTTGGTGCATCCGTGCGATATCCGCGTTGACTCGGACCACTCGCCTATGCCAACATTGACGGCCGAGCGTCCCACCCCCCGGAACACCCGTCGCGCATGACGGTTCCGCCCACTTGTTGGAGTGCGTTTCCACATGGCCACCGACCCCCGGTCGACCGACGTTCCGCCCCTCCGCCGCAGCCGCCAGGTCGAGATGTACCACCGGGCGCTCAAGTCACTGCCCGGCGGCACGAACTCGAACTTCCGGGCGTGGGGCGAGCAGACGATCTACCTCGACCGGGGCAAGGGCGGGACCGTCTGGGACCTCGACCAGAACGAGTACATCGACCTCCGGATGGGCTACGGCCCGGTGATCCTCGGCCACAACGACGAGCGGGTCGACGACTACGTCAACGAGCAGATGCGGAAGGGCGTCAGCTTCTCGCTGACGACGGAGGACGAGGTCCGGGCGATCGAGCTGATCTGCGAGCTCACCGGCTGGGTCGAGATGGCCCGGATGACCGTGTCGGGCACCGAGGCCACGATGCACGCGATGCGCGTCGCCCGTGCCTACACCGGCCGGGACAAGATCGTGAAGTTCGAGGGCCAGTACCACGGGGTCCACGACTACGCCCTGATCTCCGTCACGCCCGATGACATGAGCGAGCTCGGCGACGCCGATCGGCCGGTCCGGCTGGCGTGGGGCCGTGGCATCCCGGACGCGGTCGCCGACACGATCATCCCCGCCCGCTACAACAACATCGAGCTCCTGCGCCGGCTGTTCGAGGAGCAGGGCAAGGACATCGCCGCGGTCATCGTCGAGCCGGTCCTCGGCAACGCCCAGGGCATCCTGCCGCAGCCCGGCTTCCACGCCGCGATGCGGGCCCTGACCGAGGAGTTCGGGATCCTCCTGATCTTCGATGAGGTGAAGACCGGCTTCCGCTTCGCGAAGGGCGGCGCGGCCGAGTACTTCGGGATCCGGCCGGACCTCGCGACCTTCGCCAAGGCGATGGGCAACGGCTATCCCGCGGCGGCCTTCGGCGGCCGGCGCGAGGTCATGGAGGTCCTGCCCGACAAGGTCAGTCACGGCGGAACGTACGCCGGCAACCGGGTGGCGGCGGCGGCGGCGGTGAAGACGCTGTCGATCCTCCGCGACACGAACGCCCTCGAGACGATCCACGCGACCGGCCGGCGGGTCCAGGATGGCCTGCGGGAGGTTCTCAACCCGACCGGCATCCCGTACATCTTCACGGGCCATCCGTCGATGTTCGGGATCATGTTCACCGAGCAGGCTCCGACGGAGTACCGCGACTGGGCGAACTCCGACCACGAGCTGTACGACGCCGTCGCGTTCGGGATGCACGCCCGCGGCGCGATGCCCGAGCCCGACAGCCGTGAGCCGTGGTTCATGTGCGAGGCCCATGCCCCGGGCGACACGGTCGACCGGATCGTCTCGATCTTCGAGGATTCCCTCCACGCGGCGCTCGACGATCGCGCGCGCAGTGTCGTCGCCGATCGTCCGCAGGGCGCGCAGGCCCACACCGCAGCGGGCTGACCCGGAGACTGCGGTCGCCGGATCCGACCCGCAACCACGCTGGACAGGAGCAACAGATCGATGGTCCTCGACGGAAACGCCGTCCGCTCGGTCGACCGGGCCGCGGCTCTGCTGCTCGCGCTGGGGGATTCCCAGGGCGAGGCCGGTGTCACGGAGCTTGCCCGCCGGCTCGGCCTCCACAAGTCGACCGCGTCCCGCCTGCTCGCGACGCTCCAGAAGCGCGGCCTCGTTGAGCAGGACGACGAGACGGGCAAGTACCGGCTCGGCCTCGTCGTGATCCGGCTCGCCGAGCGGGCCGAGCGGACCCTCGATCTCCGCGGGATCTCGATGCCGGAGCTGGAGCGTCTCGCCCGACTGACGCATGAGACGACCGGGCTGGGGGTCCTCGACGGGGATTCCCTGCTGACCGTCGCCCAGGCCGACGGCCCGAACCTGATCGCCGTCGGCGACTGGACCGGCCGGTCGACCCCGCTCCACTGCGTCGCGTCCGGCAAGGTCCTCCTCGCCGCCGTCGCCGAGCGCGAGGTCCTCCGGATCGTCCGGCGCGGCCTGCTCAGCTACACCGAGCGGACGATCACCGAGCTCGAGCCGCTGCTCGAGGAGCTGGCCCGGATCCGGCGGCGCGGCTACGCCACGGCGCTCGGCGAGTTCGAGATGGGGCTGAACGCCGTCGCGGCCCCGGTCCACGACGCCCGCGGGAACGTGATCGCAGCCGTCGACATCTGGGGCCCCGCGTTCCGGCTGACGCCGCGCCGGATCCCGGAGCTCGCCGCTCAGGCCCGGGAGGCCGCCGCCGCGATCTCCGTCCGGCTCGGCGGGACGGGCACGGCGACGGCCGCCCAGCCGTCCCTTGCCCAGGCGCTCACGAACTCGTCGCTCGCGGCGAGCGAGCCGGCGCCGTTGCCCCCCGCGTCGTCCAGCGGCACGGCGGGCGACGAGCTGGCCCGCGAGGTCGCGGCCGCTTCCTGACCCCGGTCCGCGGCTACCATCGGGGCGATGGACCCGAACAAGCCGCCGCTCAGCACGATCCTCGAGGTGCTCCGCACGACGGGGCTGCAGATCCTCGTCATCGTCGTGGTGGCGTTCATCGCCCTGAGGCTCGCCAGGCTCTTCGTCCATGGCGTCCTCAAGACGCTGATCGACCGGGAGGCGACCGAAGGGACGGCCCAGGAGCTGTCCGCGGTCGAGGTCAAGAAGCGGATGGACACGCTGGACGCGCTGGGCGGCACCGTCCTCCAGTTCTTCATCGTCGCGATCGCCGGGCTGATGGTCCTCGGCGCACTCGGCCTGAACATCGGGCCCGCGATCGCGGGTCTCGGCATCGTCGGGATCGCCATCGGCTTCGGCGCCCAGAGCCTCGTCCGCGACTACCTCAACGGTGCTCTGATCCTCATCGAGAACCAGTACAGCAAGGGCGACGTCGTGACCCTGGCTGGCGTCAGCGGCACGGTCGAGGACTTCAGCCTCCGCCGGACGACCCTCCGCGACCTCGACGGCGTCGTCCATACCGTGCCGAACGGCCAGGTCCTGGTCGCGAGCAACCGGACCCGGACCTGGGCCCGGATCAACCAGGACATCACCGTCGCCTACGGGACGGACATCGACGAGGCCACCCGGGTCGTCGAGCAGCTCGGCAAGCAGATGGCGGCCGATCCGGTCTGGCGCCGGCGGATCCTCGAGCCGCCGCGCGTCGAGCGCGTCGAGGCGATCAACGAGGGCGGCGTCACGCTGAAGATCCTCGGCACCGTCCGGGCGTCGGAACAGTGGGCAGCCGGCGGCGAGTTCCGCAAGCTCCTGCTCGAGGCGTTTGCCCGGAACGGCATCCAGCTGCCGGGCTCGCCGCCGATCGCCGTCCCGGTGATCGCCGCCCCCAGCGACGACGACCTCGCCACGAGTGACGACTGATCCCTGGTGACGGCTGCCCCCGGCCGCCCGCGTAGAATGGGCGGGCTCAGCCCCGCGTCCCGCGGCGCGTCTCGCACATCCCCGCAGGAGAGGCCCACGTGAGCGTCGACCAGCGTCCCGAGATCGAGAACCTCCTGGCAGAACGCCGGACCTTTCCGCCGGATCCGGCGTTCACGGCCCAGGCCAACGCGCAGGCCTCGCTCTCCGCCGAAGCAGATCGGGATCCGGTCGCCTTCTGGGAGCGGATCGCCCGGGAGACCGTGACGTGGCGGGAGCCGTTCACGACGACCCTCGAGTGGGACCTGCCGTTCGCGAAGTGGTTCGTCGGCGGGACGCTGAACATCACCGAGAACTGCGTCGATCGGCACGTGGCGAACGGGCTCGGGGACAAGGTTGCCTACCACTGGATCGGCGAACCCGGCGACACCCGCACGCTCACCTACGCCGACCTGCTGCGCGAGGTCTCGAAGGCGGCCAACGCCCTGCTCGAGCTCGGCGTCGGGACGGGCGACCGCGTCGCGATCTACATGCCGATGATCCCGGAGCTGCCGATCGCGATGCTCGCGTGCGCCCGGATCGGGGCGCCGCACACCGTCGTCTTCGGCGGGTTCTCGGCCGAGGCGCTCTCCGGGCGGATCAACGACGCCGAGGCGAAGCTCGTGATCACCGCGGACGGCGGCTGGCGGCGCGGCAAGGCCACGGCCCTGAAGCCCGCGGTCGACGAGGCGGTCGAGACGACGCCGACGGTCGAGCACGTCCTCGTCGTGCGCCGCCTCGGTGACGCCATCGAGGGCGGCACCGCGATGGCGGCCGGCCGCGACGTCTGGTGGCACGACATCGTCGACCGCCAATCCGCCGACTGCGAGCCCGTCGCGGTCGACAGCGAGCACATGCTCTACCTGCTGTACACGTCCGGCTCGACGGCCAAGCCGAAGGGCATCACCCACACGACCGCCGGCTACCTCGTCGGCACGTCCTACAGCCACCGGATGATCTTCGACATCAAGCCCGACGACGTGTACTGGTGCGCAGCCGATGTCGGCTGGGTCACCGGCCACAGCTACATCGTCTACGGCCCGCTCGCGAACGCGACCACCGGGGTGATGTACGAGGGCACGCCCGACACGCCGGCATGGGACCGCTGGTGGCGGATCATCGAGGACTACAAGGTCACCATCCTGTACTGCGCTCCGACCGCGATCCGGGCGTTCATGAAGCAGGGCGACGCTCACCCCGCGGCCCACGACCTGTCGTCGCTCCGCGTCCTCGGCTCGGTCGGCGAGCCGATCAATCCCGAGGCCTGGCTCTGGTATCACGAGCACATCGGCGGATCGAAGACGCCGATCGTCGACACCTGGTGGCAGACGGAGACCGGCCAGATCCTGATCTCGCCGCTTCCCGGCGTGACGACGACGAAGCCCGGCTCGGCGACGTTCCCGTTCCCGGGGATCGAGGCGGACATCGTCGACGGCCAGGGCAACTCCGTGCCGTTCGGCAGTGGCGGGTACCTCGTCCTCAAGCGGCCGTGGCCGGCGATGCTCCGCGGCATCTACGGCGACCCGGAGCGCTACAGGCAGACGTACTGGAGCCGGTTCCCGGGAATGTACTTCGCGGGCGACGGCGCCAAGCGCGACGAGGACGGCTACTTCTGGCTGCTCGGTCGCGTCGACGACGTGATGAACGTGTCGGGCCACCGCCTGTCCACGACCGAGATCGAGAGCGCCCTCGTCTCGCACCCCGCGGTCGCGGAGGCGGCCGTCGTCGGCGGCCCCGATCCCGTGACGGGCGAGGCGATCAACGCGTTCGTGATCCTGCGCCTCGGCAACGAGCCGACGAAGGCGCTCGGCCAGGAGCTGCGCGACCACGTCGCGACGAAGATCAGTCCGATCGCCAGGCCGAAGGCGCTGATGTTCGTGCCGGACCTGCCGAAGACGCGGTCGGGCAAGATCATGCGGCGACTCCTTCGCGACATCGCCCAGGGAAGGACCCTCGGCGACACGACGACCCTGGCCGACGCGACCGTCGTCGAGACGATCCGGGCCAACACCGGGGGCACTGAGGAATGACCCAGGCGAGGGGACCTGCGTGCCGCTGAACTTCCTGCGCAGGAAGAAGACGGACGCAGGCAAACCGGCTTCGGCAGCCGCCCCGGCTCAGTCCGCGCGCGTCGCCCGGACGGGCGTCGCGTTCGACGGGGTCACCGAGGAGTGGCGGCTCGTCGGGCGGATGGACGTGGACGGGCGGCTGTCCGACGCCCTGAACAAGCGCGAGTCGGTTGCGATCCACGACGTCCAGTGGGCTCCGATCGACGGCTCTTCCGGCTTTGCCGAGGCCCCGGGCCTGCGGAGCGTCGACCCGTATGACCTGATCCTCGTCCTGGCCGGCGAGGGCTCGCTTCCAGAGCTCACCGACGAGGAGCGGTCGGCGCACCGCGTCCACAAGGTCTCGTACGACGTGTCGCTCGAGGCGCCGCCGTTCCGCGTCGTCGGGACGGTGTATCTCCATCCCGGCACGGAGCCCGAGCGGCTGCTCGATCGCGGGACCGAGATGTTCGTCGCCGTCGTCGATGCGGTCGCCTGGTACGGCGATCAGCGCGTCGGCGACCCGGACGTCGACACGGTTCTCGTGAACAGGTTCTACCTGCGCGGCGTCGAACAGATCGACAAGCGGACCGGGACGAAGGCCCAGAAGCTGCCGGGCCAGCCGCTCGGAGGGACGACCTGGACGGACCGGTCCTGACCGCGCGTCGCATCGATCGGTCCACCTCGACTCGCCGTCCCGCGGGTCGTCGCGCTCCGGTTCGTCGCCCCGCGTCGTGACGATCCGGGCCGTCGTCTTCGACGTCGGCGAGACGCTCGTCGACGAGACCCGGGCATGGTCGGCCTGGGCCGACTGGCTCGGTATTCCGCGGCTGACGTTCCATGCGGTGTGCGGCGCGGTCATTGCCCGCGGAGGAAGCGATCATCGCGAGCCGTTCCGGATCTTCCGGCCCGACCTGGACCTGGGCGACGAGCTGCGGAAGCGAGAGGCCGCCGGTCAGCCGGACACGATCGTCGCGGAGGACCTCTATCCGGACGCCGCGGCGTGTCTGCGGGACGTCCGCGCCGCGGGCTACCGGGTCGGCGTCGTCGGCAACCAGCCGGCGCGCGCCGAGACCGCCCTCCGCGACCTCGGGTTGATCGTCGACTTCGTCGCGACGTCGTCGGCCTGGGGCGTCCACAAGCCGGATCCGCGGTTCTTCGAGCGCGTGGCCGCCGAGCTGGCCCTGCCCGTCGGCGAGATCGCCTATGTCGGCGATCGGATCGACAACGACGTCCGGCCCGCGGCCGCGGTCGGGATGACGGCGATCTTCATCCGGCGCGGGCCGTGGGGCTGGATCCAGGCGCTCGACGGCGATCCGCCGGAAGCCGCTGCCACGATCGCGGGGCTCGGGGAGCTCGCGACCGTGCTCGGCCGTCTGGACGGCTGACCGGCTCGTCGCCCGTTGCCGCCCGTCGTCGCCCGCTCGACCTGCCGGGTGTGGCTGACCGACACAGAACGACCGCGAACCGTGCCTGCCGTGGCGGACCGCCACCTTATGACAACCGCGGCACCGGGGTCATGCGTGGGCGATCCTCTCAAGGGATCGTTGCGTGGCTCGTGGCCGCGCTTGGCATCGCTCGTGCCGCCCGGGGCCCGGTCCCATGGTCGAACCGCACGTCCCGTGTGCCGAATCGGGTCCGATCAGGACCACGTTCACGAACCATGGCCCCACGCCATGGTCGAACCGTCCGGCGATCGCTCGATGGCCGGTCGCCATGCGCGCGAGGGCGGCGGCAGAAGGCGGCGGCGGCAGAAGGCGCGGGCGGCGGCAGACGGCGCGGGCGGCGACAGAAGGCGCGTGAGCCGGCGGGCGAGGCGAACGCCGCAACCCGAAGCGGCGGGTCAGACCCGGGCGGCTTCCTTCGTCCGGTTGAACAGCCGGAAGCCGGCGCGCTGGGCGGCAGTCGACGGCGAGGGCTCGGGGACGTGGGTCCGGACGAGCCGATCTGCGAGGGCGTCGAAGTCCTCGGTGATCTTCTCCTTCGGATACATCTCGATGACCGTCCGGCCCTCGTTGGCGGCGCGAACGAACAGCAGCCCGCCCGAGCGGACCAGCGCCAACGCCGACATCCCGACGGTCCGCTCCATGTCCGCGACCGACACGCCGCTGTTCGCCCGGTTGACGACGAGCGCGAGACGATCCTGCAGCCCGACCTCGACGGCGACGTCGCGGAGCTGAACGGCGGCGCGGAGCGCGGGTACGTCCGGCGTGACCGGGACGAGGATCCGGTCGGCCTTCTCGAAGACCGCCAGGTTCAGGTTCGAGTACGACGGGTGGAGGTCGATGATGATGAAGTCGAAGGTCGGCCGGGTGGCCGCGATCGCGTCGGCGACCCGGGTCGGCTCGAGGACCTCCGTGTTCAGCGGCGACGACGTCATCGAGACGACCGACAGTCCGGACGGATGTGGTGCCGCAAGATCGAGCAGCGTCTCGACCGGGCCGCCCTCGGCCTGATCGCGCCAGCTGTCGGCGACGGTCCGGACCTGCTCGAGGCCGAGCGACGTGGTGACGTGACCGGTCACCGTGTCGGCGTCGATCAGGAGGACCTTCTGCTGGCGGTGGAGCTGAAGCGCCGACGCGAGGTTCGTCGCGATCGTCGTCTTGCCCACGCCGCCCTTCGGGTTGAAGATTGCGATGACGGTCGCGCGGCGCGACCAGTCGCCCATCTCCATCGAGCCGCCCTGGATGATCGGCCCGGAGCCGTCATCGACGGTCATCGAGCGGATGCACATCGCCTCGACCCGCCAGCGGATCGAGTCGGCGGTGTACGGGCGGCTGAAGAACTCGTCGGCCGAGGCCGGGCTGAACATCCGGTCCAGCGCGCTCGCCGACATCACCATCAGGGCGGGGATGCTCCGCGATCCCTCGTGGAGCAGGCCGTAGTACTCGAGCGACGTGTCGAGGTCGGTCTCGCCGTCGAGGATCGCGACGGCGACGTCGTGACGGTTCTGGAGCAAGGCCTCGAGCTCGTCGGGCGCCCCGACGGTGATGGCCTCGAAACCCGCGGAGCGCAGCTCGTCAGCGACGATCCTGCGCTCCGCGACCGGGAGTGCGATGACGATCGCCGGTCGCGCCACGGGTACTCCTTCGATGGACTGAGTGGGTGAGGTGGACGACGCGTCGGCCGCGCCGCCTAGCCGTCCGCCTCCGGGTCGTGAGCGGTGACGTTGATGGCGCCGTCCGTCGAGCCCGTGACCCGGGCCTGGAAGCTCGGGAGCGACGGGATCGCATCGCGGAGGCTCGTCTCGGTCGAGTGCGAGACCGCGAAGATGAACTCGCCGTCCGGTCCGGACGAGACGCCGACCGACTGGACGCCGGCGACCCGGCCCAGGTGGCGCTTGAAGCTGGCGATGCTCGCGACGCTGACCAGCCCGGTCACGATGACCTGCGAGTGGGTCGCGTCGCCGGAGGCGCCCTTGCCCTTCGTCGGCACGAGGCCGGCGAGCCGGGCGGCGAGCGCGTCGTCACCGATGACCGGGATCTCGTCGTCGCGCGATGCCTCGGCGCTGGCGAGCGCCTCCGCCTCGGCCGCGTCGAAGTCCGGCGTGAGTCCGAGCGCCGCGTAGCGCGGGTCGGCCTCGCCCTCGGCCTCGTCGTGGTTGCCGATGATCTCGATCGCGACGTCTGCGACGGCCTCGGCGCGGGCCGCTGCATCGGCTGCGACCTCGGCGCTGGCGGCAGCCTCGGCGGCGGCCTGGATCGCGGCGAACGCGGCTTCGCGGTCGACCTCTCCGTCGCCGTCCACGCCCTCGCCCATCCCGGCGAACTCGCCGGCGACGGCGCCCTCGGCGTCGGTCGACTCGGTGGCGGCCCCACCATCGGCGATCGCCTCGGCGGGCTCCTGGACGACCGCCTCGGCCGTGCCGGCCTCGTCGGCCGCAGCCTCGGTGGCGTCCTCGGTGGCGGTCTCGGCGTCCGTCTCGAGCGTCCCGGTCTCGAGCGTCTCGGTCTCGATCGCGGCGTCGGCCTCGACCGTCTCCGCGACACCCTCGGCATCGACCGGGGTCTCGACGGCCTCGACCGGCTCGTCGGCGACCGCCTCGACGGGCGGTTCGACCTCGTCGGCCATGGCGACGGCGACGGCCGTCAGGTCGTCGAACGACGGCGGCTCGGGCAGGTTCTCGGCCATCGTCGCGAACCGGGTCGGATCCTCTTCGGCGAGCAGTCGCTCGAAGAAGGTGGCCATCTCGGCCTCGAACGCGGCGACCAGGCCCTGGACGGCCTCGATCTCGCGCTCGATGACGCCCGCATGCTGCTCGATCTCCTTCTCGAGTCGAGACTTGCGGTCGGTGATCTTCTGCTCGGTCTCCTCGCGGACCCGGGCGATCTCGGCCTTCGACCACTCGCGGACGGCGGCGACGTCGTCGTCGGCGTTCCGGCGCAGGTCGGCAGCCTCGGTCGCGGACCGGCCGTGGATCGACTCGACGTGCGTCTTCGCGTCGGCCTGGAGCTGGCTCAGCGCGCGACCGCGGGCGTCTTCCGCCGCGGCCTGCATCGCCTTCGTCAGGTCGGCGAGGAACTTGTTCGGCTTCTTCCCGCTCGACTTGGCGGCGGGTGCCGCGGCGGGCTCGACAGCGGCGGCGACGGGGGCGTCGGCCGCGTCGGTGGCCGGCTCGGCCGCGGCGTCGGCGACGGCCTCGGTCGGCGCGGGGGCGTCGGCGGTCAACTCGGCGGCGGAGTCATTGGCCGGCCAACCGTTGTCGGCCGAGTCGCCATTGGGCTCGTCGGTCGCGTCGGTCGGGCGGTCAGTGCTCCACGGGAGCCGGAATCCGCTCTTGGCGTCGGTCGTGGCCATGCGTCGTATGCCTCTCCAGGTGGCGCGCTGCAGGGGGTCAGGGCGTGGCCGCATTGTGGTCGCCGGTGGGGGGTGTGATGGAGTCCGCTAGAGGTACCAGCGGCGCACGCCGGTGGTACCGCCGTCCGGGGCGGACCCTGCAGCGTTGACCGGCCGCAACCCGGTTTCGTGGCGTCGGGCGATCCGGCAGACGGGCTCATCCCGGGGGTGGCGCTAGGATTGGGAGCGATGAACCTCGCCGCGCACGAGATCCCGGCCACCGACGGTCCGACCCCCGGCCCGTTCGGCGCGGTCGTCGATTCGCTCGGCCGGCCGCTCCACGACCTTCGGATCTCGGTCACCGACCGCTGCAACTTCCGCTGCACCTACTGCATGCCGAAGGAGGTCTTCGGTCCGGACTTCGCGTTCCTGCCCCGGGCCGAGGTCCTGACGTTCGAGGAGATCGAACGGACGGCCCGGATCTTCACGGAGCTCGGTGTCGAGAAGCTGCGGCTGACCGGCGGTGAGCCGCTCGTCCGGCGCGACCTGCCGGTGCTCGTCTCGATGCTGGCGGCGATCCGCCGACCGGACGGTGGGCCGCTCGACCTGACCCTGACGACGAACGGCTCCACGCTGCGACGTCACGCCGGCCTCCTCGCAGCCGCCGGCCTCCAGCGGGTCACGGTCAGCCTCGATTCCCTCGACGACGCGGTCTTCGCCGCGATGAACGGGGTCGACTTCCCGGTGGCCAGGGTGGTGGACGGGATCGCCGCCGCAGCGGAGTCGGGCCTCGGCCCGATCAAGATCAACATGGTCGTCCGTCGCGGGATCAACGAGGGCAGCGTCCTGCCGATGGCCCGCTGGGCGCGGGACGAGGGCCTCATCCTCCGCTTCATCGAATACATGGACGTCGGCCACACCAACGGCTGGCGGATGGACGACGTCGTCCCGGCCGAGGAGCTGGTCGCGATCGTCGACGCGGAGATGGCCCTCGAGGCGGAGCCGCCCCGCTATCGCGGCGAGGTGGCGACGCGCTACCGCTACACCGACGGCAGCGGCGAGATCGGCCTGATCGCGTCGGTCACCCGCCCGTTCTGCGGCGACTGCACTCGTGCCCGGATCTCCGCGGACGGCCATCTCTACACCTGCCTCTTCACCGCAGCGGGCCACGATCTCCGGGCGGTCCTCCGCGATCCGGCCCACGGCGGCGACGCGGCCGTGGTCGAAGCCGCATTGCGGGACACGATCGCGGCCGTCTGGCGGGTCCGCGACGATCGCTACTCCGAGGAGCGGACCGAGGCGACGTCCGCGGCGCTGCCGCGGATCGAGATGTTCGCGATGGGCGGCTGACCGGTCCTTCACCGTGGACTTCCGTCGGGCTTGTCCACCCCTCGTCCACATCGGTGCAGAACTCGTGGATACTCCCCACCACCCGTGCCCGCACTTGGTGGACAAATCCGTTGACCGTGGCAGCGGCCCGGCCGTACCGTAGGTCGTGCCCGAAGGGGCCGTCAGGAACCGGAGAAACCGAGATCACATCAAGGGCCTCCGCTCCACGCCGGTCGCTTCGGGCGCTTCGTTGCCCGGATCCGGCGGCCTCGTTCGTCCGCATCCGGATGACGATCGCCCGGCGGACTGCGACCGGCATCCCGGTGTCGGTACGTCCGTCGGGCCTTCACCACAGCGGGCCTCGGCCGTCTTCCCCCTGGACGCGTTTTCGGAGGCCCGCGTGCCCGTGACGCCCCCCTCGACCCCGATCGCGCCCGCAGACCAGCCCGCTCGCCTCGACGCGCTCGAGGCGGCCGTCCGGGCTCGCTCGGACCTCGTCCCGCGCATCGGCATCGTCCTCGGCTCCGGGCTGGGCGGCCTCGCCGACGACGTCGACGATGCGGTCGCGATCCCGTTCGGCGAGCTGCCGGGCTGGCCCGCCGCGACGGCCCCGGGCCATGTCGGGCGTCTGTTGCTCGGCAAGCTCGGCGGGACGCCGGTCGTGATGCTCCAGGGCCGGTTCCATGTCTACGAGGGCAACGATCCGGGGCTCGTCGTCGAGCCGGTCCTGCTCTTCGGCCGCCTCGGCGCGCGGATCGTCGTGCTGACGAATGCGGCCGGCGGGATCGACCCGGCGTTCGGGCCCGGGACCCTGATGGTCATCGCGGACCACCTCAACCTCACGGGCAGGACGCCGCTTCTCGGGCCGAACGCCGACGCGATCGGGCCGCGGTTCCAGGACCTGACCGATGCCTGGAGCCCGCGCCTCCGGGCCGCGCTCCGGGGCGCCGGCGCCGCCGAGGGCGTCGAGCTGACCGAGGGCATCTACGCCGGCCTGCTCGGGCCGCAGTACGAGACCCCGGCCGAGGTCCGGATGCTGCGGACGCTCGGCGCGGACGCGGTCGGGATGTCGACCGTGCTCGAGTGCATCGCCGCCCGGTGGGCCGGCCTCGAGGTGTGCGGCATCTCGCTCGTGACGAACGCCGGGGCGGGCTACACCGGCGAGCCCCTGACGCACGAGGAGGTCCTCGCCTCCGGCGCCGAGGCCGGACCGCGCCTCGCGCGCGTGATCAGGCGATTCGTCGAGGACCTGGTCTAGGCCCGCAGGCGCTCGTCCAGGGCCGCGATGACGGACGCCAAGGCGTCATCCAACTCCTTGCGAACATCCGCGTGGGGCGTTCCGTCCGTCGCGTTCGACAGCACCGGGTGGCCTCGCCCGGGGATCCACGTCAGGGTGGCCGCTCCGCCGAGCTCGTGCTTGATCCGCTCGACCCGAGCCCGTGGCGCAATGACGTCGGTCTCGTAGCGGAACGCGAGGACGCAGAAGTCCGGATCGCTCGTCCGGTCGAGCAGACGATGACGATCGGCGTCCGACAGACCGAGATCCGCCGCCTGGCCGGGGATCAGCATCAGCGGACCGGTGGCGAACGGGAGGGCAGGCTGGCTGGCCACCGCCACGCCGACGACCGGGTCGATCGCCGTGGCGAGGGCGAAGCCGCCGGACAGGCACATCCCGATGACGCCGACCTTCGACGAGCCGGACCTCGCTGCCTCGATCCGCGCGAGCTCGATCAGGTAGTCCGTCACCGGGCTGGTCCGGTGCTGGAGGAGGGCGACGAACTCGCGCGAGATGCAGAGGCGCCACAGGCTCGAGCCGAAGTCCGCGGCTTGCGTCAGCGCACCCCGGAGGCCGGTCCCCGGCGAGTCCCGGACGCCACCGACGAGGATCGGCATGACGACCCGGTAGCCGCGGTCGCGGATCCGGTTGGCCAGGAGGACCGTTCGCCAGCTGAACGACGGCATCTCGTGGAGGAGGAGGACCGCCGGTCCGTCTCCGCCGCGGTACACGTCGTGATTCCAGCCGGCCGCGGCGAACGGCTCGCACGCGTAGCCGTTCCGCTCGGCGACGTTCTGCGCGGCCATCCCCTCCCTCCGTCGTTACCCGATGGGGCAGCTCGCCGTTCGCACCCGCCCCCGCGTGGATCATGGCGTCTGTGCGGCGACGAGCAGGACGAGCAGGCCGAATGCGATGAGGCCGATCGCGGCGACCCAGACGATCGCCGTGTGCGGCAGCAGCAGCGTGGTCGTGACCGCCGCCGCCGTCGACCGCCGGCTCGCGGCGATGTCGGCGCGGGCCGCCGGGATCAGGACCGACAACAGGGCCACGCCCACTCCGAGGCAGATCAGGGCGATGCCGGCCTCCTCGGAGGCAAGCGACTCGCCGAAGAACAGCGGGATCCCGGCTGCCGCCAGCAAAAGCCCGGCGACGAACCCGATCCGGCCGCGCCGCCGGGCCGCCGCGACGACCTTCGTCTGATCTGCCAGCGCCGTGTCGACGGCCTCGCGGACCCGCCGGTCGAGGTCGGCCTGCACGGCGGCCTGGTCGGCGGCGGCGTGTGCTTCGGCGAGGTCGTCCGCGACATCGAGCTCGTAGGCGTCCGGGACATCGCCATCGTGGTCGAGGGCCCCGTTCGCGGCCGCCGTGGGCGCCGGCGACGAGGATGGACGCGGCGTCGTCGAGCCGATCGTGTTCGGGACGGCGGCTCCCTGCAGGCGATTCGGTTCGGCCATGGCCGGTCGACGCGCTCGAGTCGGCGGTCAGCGGACCGGGAGGTCCCGGCCGGCGGCCTTCGCCGCCGTTGACTTCTCGGCCCAGGCCGCGAGGACGTTGTCCTTGTGCGGCCGGATCGGGCAGTGCTCGTCGCGGTTGCCCATCTCGTCGCAGTAGCCGAGGGCGACGCACTTGGGGGCGAGGAACGAGCCGAGGAACGGGCTCACCTGGAAGATCTCGTGGCGGATCAGCTGGAAGAGCCGCCGGATCTCCCACTGGGCCATCGTGCAGAGTCGCAGCCCCGACATGTGGATGAGCGCCCGCAGGTTCGTCGTCATCACGAGATTCGTCCGGGTCGCGTTCGGGAAGACGAACCGGGCGTCCTCGCCGGGGATCCCGGCGCCGACGAGCTCGCCGTACAGATCCATCGAGCCCGCGACCTGCTCCTGGTAGCGGTCCCGGAGGTCCGGGTCGGCGTCCTCGATCGAGGCCGGCAGCATCGTCGAGGCGCCCTTGAACGTGACGTACCGCTGGCTCTGCTGGTCGAAGGCGACGCCCGCCCGATGGCGGACGAGCTGGTGGCTGAGGGTCCGTGACACGCCGCTGATCCCGAACGTGAAGACGACGTGCTCGATCGTCGAGCCGTGACCGGACTCGATGACCCCGGAGATCAGCTTCTGCATCTTCGCGATCTCGATCCGGCCGTCCGTGGCCCGCTCGAAGATGTCCTCGGGCGTCAGCTCCGAGTAACACGTCCGGCAGGCGGTGTAGATCAGCGGCACGTAGTACTGCTCGACGATCTCCTTGTTCGGGAACAGGAGCGTCGCCTTCATGCCGAGCTCGCGGCGGCCCGGGTTCTTCGGGATCGCCGTCTTCTCGCGGGCCGGGCTCGAACCGTTCGCCGGGGTCGCCGCGACCGGCTCGGCGGCGGTCGGCGGGGTCGCCTCGGCGGTCATCGCCGAAGTCTACGACGCGGCCCCCTTGTCGGTACGTGGCGAGGACGGAGCCTTCGTGCACCGATTCCTGTTGTCGACCGGATCAGCGCTCCGTGATCCGCACTACGATGGACGTGTTGTTCGTTGGCGAAGCCGGTGGATTCGAGGTCGATCAGGGTGGCGCTCGACGTCGTGGGGAAGTTGGGGCGAGTCACGGCGGACATCACCCCGGGCCACCTGGGGGAGGTTCTGGTCGAGGTCCGCCAGGGAACCGAGCGCTTCATGGCCCGATCCAGCGACTCGGCGCTCACCATCCGCAAGCACGCCCAGGTGATCATCGTCGGCAGCCTGGGTGGTCGGACGGTGGAGGTCGAGCCGACCGATACCTTGAGGTTGACCAGATGACGGACATCGCGTTGATCGTCGCTGCCGCAGTTGTCGTGCTCGTGCTGCTGCTCGGGGTGGTCCTCTTCCGAACGAGCTGGCGTGTCGCCGAGCCGGATGAGGCGTTGATCATCTCGGGACTCCGGGCGAGCGCCATCGGCGACCCTGCCGGAGGACGGTTGGGGTTCCGGATCGTGACCGGTCGCGGTGCGCTCATCCTGCCCGGGGTGACGAAGGTCCGGACCCTGTCGCTCGAGGCGCACGAGAGCGAGATCACGGTGCCGTGCGTGAGCCAGCAGAAGATCCGCCTCGACCTCCGCGGCGTCGTGGTCTACAAGGTCGGCGACGACTTCCCATCGATCGCGAACGCCGCGCGGCGCTTCCTCGACCGGCCGGCCGCCGAGCTGGAGTCGAAGGTCCAGAACGTGTTCGTCGGCCATCTCCGGGCCATTGCCGGGTCGATGACCGTCGAGGAGATGATCAGCGACCAGGACAAGTTCTCCCAGCAGGTCCGCGACCGCTGCAGTCAGGAGATGGAGTCGTTCGGGCTGGTCATCGACAGCTTCCAGATCCAGGAGATCACGAGCCCGAGCAACTACATCGAGAACCTCGCGGTTCCGCACCAGGCCGAGGTCGAGCAGAAGGCACGGATCGCGCGGGCGATTGCCGACCGCGAGGCCGTGGCGGAAGAGCAGGCGGCGGCCGCCCAGATCGCGTCCTCCGTCCGTGACACCGAGATCAAGAAGGCCGGCTTCCAGGCCGAGGTCGATCGCGCGAACCAGGACGCGGCGCAACAGGGCCCGCTTGCCCAGGCGACCGCCCATCAGGCGGTCGTCCAGGAGGAGACGAAGGTCGCCGAGCTTCAGGCCGAGCAGAAGGAGCAGCAGCTCCAGGTCGACGTCCGTCGGCCGGCGGATGCCGAGGCGTACAAGCAGACGACGCTCGCCACGGCCGGCCGCGATGTCGCGATCCGCCACGCCGAGGCTGAGGCGCAACAGGTCCGGCTCCATGCCGAGGCCGCGGCGGCCGCGATGAAGGTCCAGGCGGAAGCGCAGGCGGCGGCCACGCGCCTGAACGGGCAGGCCGAGGCGGATGCGATCCGGGCCAAGGGCATGGCCGAGGCGGACGCCGTCCGGGCGCGGATGGAGGCCGAGGCCGCAGGCATCGAGCGGCGGGCCGCTGCGCTCAGCCAGAACCAGGAAGCCGTCATCGCTCAGCAGATCGCCGAGAACCTGCCGCTGATCGTCCAGGCGGCCGCATCGCCGTTCGAGCACGTCGGCAACTTCACGGTGCTGAACGGCGCCGAGGGCGTCACGGGGGCGCTGGCCCAGATCATCCAGCAGGCCGGGACCTTGTCGTCGATGGCCCGCGAGGCACTGATGCCGAACGAGGCCATCCGGAACGGCGCCACACCGAGTGCCAACGGTGCGAAGCCGGTTCGCGCGTCGACGACGGTCACGCCGGCGAAGCCGCTCGTGGCCTCGGCGAAGGACGTCACTCCCTCCGCGACCGGGAACGGCTCCATGGCGAGCCGGCGAGATCGGTCGCGTGCCGACGCCTCGACGCCGGCGTCATCGGCGACCGAGCCGCCCGTCGAGGAGCCGGCCCACTGACATCCGAGCCGCCCGCGGCAGCCGGCGACGCCGCGACCGCCGAGCTCGAGGGCGGGGTCGCATTCGAGATCCCGCCGGAGGTCGCTGCGCGGATCGCGACGCTGGCGAGCGAGTTCGTCGCCGGCCTCGTGGCCGCGCCGGCGGGATCGCCGGCCTTCGGCCGAGCGATCCGGGCGATCGACGGGCTGGGCGAACGGGAGATCGCCGCGACGACGCAGATCGCGGCCCGGTTCCAGGATCGGCCGATCCGGGCGGTCGAGGACGTGCTCGGCGAACGCGCGCCGCTGACCCGGCACGTTCGAGAGCTGGGGAAGATGGCCGCGGAGCTGGCTGCGCGGCTTGCGGCCCGACGCGCGGCGGACGGCGACGACCTGGAGGACGCGGATCTGCGTGCCGCCGATCGCGTGCGGGAGCTGATCCCGCAGCTCGACGCCGATCGGGCGCTCCTCGAGGCGGACAACGCCGCCCTCGCGCAGCAGGAGCGGGCGCTGTGGCGGGAGATCGAGACCCTCCGCCAGTACGCGACCCTGGCCGCGCGACTCGACGAGCTCGTCGCGGACCATCTCGACACCTTGCACGAGGCAGACCCCGCGAGGGCCCATGTCCTGCGAGTCGATGCGCTGCACGCCATCCGACGGCGACGCCGGGATGTGCTGTTGCAGCTGGCGGTCGCGACCCAGGGATACGCGGCGCTGCGCCTGATCGAGCAGGACAATCTCGAGGTCATCTGGGCGTTGCGGGCGGCGATGACCACGACGGTGACTGCCCTTCGGGCGGCATCGCTTGCAACGCGGGCGACGTCCAGTCGACAGGCCGCGACCCGATCCGCGGCCGACGCGGACACGGTCGCAGGCCTCCGTCAGACCCTGACCGACATGGTGAGCGCGCTCGACATCGTCGAGCAGCGCCGGCGGGCGACGCTGGAGACCGTCCAGCGCCAGGCCCACGACTGAAGCGCGCGCCCGGACGCCAGCACATTCGCCGCGCTAGTCGATCGCGAGAAGCTCCTTCAGCTCGGCGTCGGTCATGATCCGCTTGAGCACCCGACCGTCAGGCAGGCGGATCAGGTCGCCGGCCAGAAGGGTCTCGAACGGCTCCGTCACGATGCCCACCAGCTCATCGGGCGCGGCAGCCACGTCCCAATCTCCATCGGGCCGCCGGGTGATGCTCAACCCCTGAGAGGCTGCCGCTTCGTAGAGCCGGAACTCATCCGGAGCCATCTTCACACCCCATGTTCGCGTCGCGTCGCGCGAGACGATTCACGGTTCGTCCTCGGCGCCGTCCAGGAGCAGGATCTCCATCGGCTCGATCATCGCGCCGTCCCGACGTGGTCGTGTGGCGCGAGCTCGTCGATCGAGGTCTCGAGCGCGAATGCGACGCTCTCGTCGAGCGTCATCGCCCGGCCCTCCTGGGCGTACCGTTCGAGCATCTCCGGATCGATGACGAACCGGGCATTCGGGCGACCGTAGAAGTTGAACCGCTCGTCCACGAAGTCGGCGAGTCCGACGCCGCCCGCGGAGGACAGCGCCCGGGCCGCGCCCCAGAGACGGGCCGCCCGTGGCAGGTCGTCCTCGGCGACGGCCAGCGAGGCGAAGTCGTCGAGGACGAGGGTGATCCCCGCGACATCGCCGAAGGCGTGGAACAGGCGAAGGGCGTCCGACGCGTCGGCCCGGGCCTGGTCGAACGCACTGCCCTTGATCCGTGCAGTGCTCAGCATGTGGAGCGACCAGGCTTCCATCGTCAGCTCGCCGATCCGTCGGAAGATGTCGAGGGCCTGCGCGAACTGTTCGACGCCCCGATCGCCGTCGTCATGGAAGTAGCGCCAGTTCCCGATGCCCCACAGGGCGTTGGCGCGGCCGCGCTCGTCGCCGATCGAGGAAGCCAGGTCGAACGATCGGGTCATCTGCCCGAGCCCGATCCGCTCGGGATCCGACATCTTCGGGTCGGCCGACACCGCGTATCGGAACGAGTCGTTGTAGAGGGCGTTCGCGATCTCCTTCTGATCGCCGGTCGTCTCCCAGATCGCGAGCGCCTCTTCGTACGCGGGGCCCATCGCGTCGAGGTCCGCTTGCCACCACGCAACCCCGCCCAATGCCTCCATCAGGCGCGCCCGGAGGACCGGATCGTCGCGTGACCAGGGGGCATCGGCGATGGCCTGGAGACGACGACGTGCCTCGGCGAGATGGCCGCGCTTCTGCCAGTAGCGCCACATCGCGAAGCCCAGCCGGATCGCCGTCGGGCCGTCGCCGGCTGCCGTCGCCCGATCGAGCGCAGTCCGGATGTTGTCGTGGTCGCGTTCGAGCCGGCCGAGCCAGACGCGCTGGTCGGAACCCGTCAGCTTCGAGGTCAGGGATTCGGCGAGGGCCACGAAGGTCTCGCTGTGACGTCGCTCGATCTCGGCTCGCTCGCCGCTCTCGGTCAGCCGCTCCGCGGCAAACTCGCGGATCGTGTCGAGCATCCGGAAGCGGGTCGCTCCGTCGACGTCTTCGACCCGCACGAGGCTCTGGTCGGCGAGCGACATCAGCCCGTCGAGCACGTCGAGGCCGTCCAGCTCCGAGGCCGGCCCGCAGATCGCCTCGGCGCTGTCGAGCTCGCAGCCGCCGACGAAGACGGCCGTCCGGGCCAGCAGCCGGCGCTCCCCTGGGCTGAGCAGGTCATGGCTCCAGGCGATCGCGCCGCGGAGCGTCTGCTGGCGCTCCGGCAGGTCGCGGGACCCGGACGAGAGGACACCCAGCTGGTGCTCGAGCCGCTCGAGGATCGCGTCCGGGCCGAGCAGCTTGACCCGGGCCGCGGCGAGCTCGATCGCCAACGGCATCCCGTGGAGTCTCGCGGCGATCCCCGCGACGGCGGGCGCGTTCTCGTTGGTGACCCGGAAGTCGGGCCGGACGAGGATGGCGCGGGCGATGAACAGGCGAACCGCCTCGTACGTGGTGACGCCCGACGCGTCGAGCCGGCGGGCGCCGGCCGGCAGGTTGAGCTTCTCGAGGTCGGTCATCGCCAGGACGTCGACGGGTGCCGGGAGGCCCGGGACGGCGTATTCCTGCTCGCCGCTGACCCGGAGCGGTGCGCGGCTGGTGACGATGATCGAGAGGTCCGGCGCGCTCCGGAGCAGGTCGGCGACCACCGGCGCCCCGTCGATCACCTGCTCGAAGTTGTCGAGGACGAGGAGCGCTCGTCGCGTCTCCAGCCACTCGACGAGGATGTCGCGGGCGGTCTGGCCGCCCCGCTCGATGAGCCCCACGGTCGTGAGGATCGTGGCGGCGATGAGGGCGGGGTCGCGGACGGGCTCCAGCGCGACGAACCAGACACCGTCGGGAAAGCGATCGGAGACGTTCGCGGCGAGCTGCAGCGACAGGCGGGTCTTGCCCGTCCCGCCCGGCCCGGTGAGCGTCAGCAGCCTGGCCGACCCGAGGAGCTCCTCGGCCCTGGCGAGCTCCGCCGACCGGCCGACGAAGCTCGTGAGCTGCGTCGGCAGGTTGTTCGGGCGGCGGTCGAGCGAGCGGATCGGCGGAAAGTCGGACCGCAGGCCCTCGATGACGAGCTGCCAGAGGCGTTCGGGACGGAGGTCCTTCAGGCGGTGCTCGCCGAGGCCGTGGACGTTGACGCCGGGCGGCAGCTCATTCGCGATGAGCGACGACGTCGTCTCGGACAGGAGGATCTGGCCGCCATGACCCGCCGCGGCGACCCGGGCGGCCCGGTTGACGTCCGGGCCGACGTAGCGGCCGTCCGCATCGAGCCGGCCGTCGCCGGTGTGGATTCCCATCCGGACGCGGATCGGAGCATCGTCGGGCCACGACTCGGCCGCGATGGCGCGCTGGGCGTCGACCGCGACCGCGATGGCATCCGACGTGCGCTCGGTGATGAGCAGGAACCCGTCTCCCTCGGTGAACGCCTCGACGGCGTGGTGCTGGGTCGCCGCGGCCCGGATCAGCTCGCGGTGACGCCCGAGGATCACCGTCCAGCGCTCCGACCCGACGGTCTGGGTGAGCGTCGTGGAGCCCTCGATGTCCGTGAACAGGAAGGCGATCGTGCCGGTCGGCAGCGATCGCGTGACGGGTGGCGTGTCCGTGGCGGCGGTCCCGGTCAGTGCTGTTCGGTCTCGGTCTTCGACCGCAGCCGGGCCGACAGCCCGCGCATGATCGCCAGACCGATCGTCGGATGATCCAGGACGAGACGCTCGAACTCCCAGCTCGCGAGGGCGAGGCAGCGGGTGGGCTCGATCGTCACGACCATCGCGGTTCGCGGCAGCCCGTCGATGACCGACATCTCCCCGAAGAACTCGCCGGGTCCGAGCCGGGCGATCTCGTCGCCGTCCCGGACGACCCGGACGTGGCCGTCGATCACGACGAAGAAGCCGGTCTCGATCTCGCCCTGCCGGGCGATGACATGCTCGGCGGGGAAGTCGACCTCGACGGCCCGATTGCCGACCGCCATCAGGTCGTCGCCGGTCACGCCGCGGAACAGCGGGCAGGCGCCGAGCAGCTCGTTCCGGCGGTCGACGGTGAGGGTCACGAGGTCTCCTGAGGCTTCCTCGTGATGCTGCGCGTGACGGGCCGTCGGCGTCAACCGGAGCGGCGACACGCGACCGTCATCGGTCCGGGGTGCCGAGTGGCAGAATGCCCACACCACGCTCCGTCGGAGGGATGCCCCGTCCATGGCCAGCCGCGACGAGATCGTCGACCAGATCGCCGGGTTCGCGCTCTTCGCGGATCTGACGACCCCCCAGCTCGAACGGATCGCCCACATGTTCGAGGAGGAGGTTCACGCACAGGGCACCCGCATCCTTCGCCAGGGACTCTCCGGGTCGGCCTTCCACGTGATCCTCGACGGCGAGGCCGACGTGATCATCGACGGCCAGAAGCGCGCCACGCTGTCGCGCGGCGACTTCTTCGGCGAGGTCTCGATCCTCCTCGGCGAGCCGCCCGGCGCTGACATCGTCGCGTCGCGCGAGATGCGAACGCTCGTCCTCGCCGGCCCCCAGGTCCGTGGCGTGCTGATCGAGAACCCACCGCTGATGTACCGGATGCTCCAGGCGCAGGCGCGCCGCCTGCGGAACGCGAACCGGTGGCGGAGCTGACGACTTCGGGGGATCGCGACGCCGAGCGACCGTTCCCGCCGGGCGACTATCCGGTCGTCGTCGTCGGCAGCGGTCCGGGCGCGATCCAGGTTTCGTATGCCCTGCGGCAGCTCGGGGTCGACCACGCCGTGATCTCGGCGGATCCGGCTCCGGGCGGGATGTTCCGACGCTGGCCGTTCTTCCAGCGCCTCCTGTCGTGGACGAAGCCGTACGCACCCGTCGAGCAATCGAGCCGCGCCTACGAGCGGTACGACTGGAACAGCCTGCTCGCCGACGACCCGAATCACCGCTCGTTGATGCCGGGCCTGATGGACGGGTCGTCGTACTTCCCGTCGCGACCGGAGATGGAGCTGAACCTCGCGACCTTCGCGACGGCCACCGGGACGCACATCCGGTACGACTGCCGCTGGACGTCGACGCGCCGCGAGGAGACGCCCGACGGCGACCGGTTCGTCATCGAGACGACCGACGGCGAGTACCGCGCCCGGGTTGCGATCTTCGCGGTCGGCGTCGCCCAGCCGCACTCGCCCGCGACCCCGGGGATCGAGCTGTCCGCCCACTACGCGGACACGCGGCCCGCTGAGACGTATGCCGGCCGGCGGGTGTTCATCATGGGCAAGCAGAACTCCGGGTTCGAGCTGGCCTCCGGGCTGCTGCCGTGGGCCCGCCGGATCGTTCTCGCCTCGCCGTCACCGGCGAAGCTGTCGGTCAACACGAAGTCCCTCGTGGGGGTGCGGGCGCGTTACGTCCAGCCGTTCGAGGACCACGTCCTCGGGGGTGGCGTCACGATCCTCGACGCCTCGATCGGGGGGATCGAGCGGGTCGAGGGCGGCGAGGACCTGATCGTTCGGGTTCGGCCGTCGGCGGGCGGCGAAGAGCTGACGATCGAGGCCGACGAGGTCATCTCCGCGACCGGATTCGTGACGCCGCTGCTCGACCTGCCGGACCTCGGCGTGACGACCTTCGGGCAGAGCCAGCTGCCCGCGCAGACACCCTACTGGGAGAGCGCGTCGCTGCCGGGGATCTTCTTCGCGGGGACGATCGGGCAGGGGTCGGCGGGGCTGAAGAAGCACGGGATGCCGGCGAACTCCGGCGCCGTCCACGGCGCGCGATACAACGCCCGCGTGCTTGCCGAGCACGTCGCTCGCACCGTCTTCGGCGTGACGCCGCCGCGACCGCCCGTTCCACCCGACGAGCTCGTGACGATGATCCAGGCGGAGCTGGCGATGGCCCCGGAGCTCTGGCACCAGCGGGCGTACCTCGCCCGCGTGATCTCCCTCGATCCGAGCGACGGTCCGCGGAACGAGGGGATCGTTCCGTTGGCCGCGTTCGTCGACGCGGTCGGTGACGACGGGGCCGGCGACGCCCTGGCCCTGACGCTCGAGGCGGACGGCACCGGAGCGATCTACCCGGTGATCTACCTCCGCCGCGCCGGGCGCGTCGAGGAGCGGGCGATCGAGCCCGATCCGCTGCTCCGCTTCGACACCGAGGCGATCCGGAGCCGGGTCGCGGAGATCGTCGACGAGGCCCGCTCGGCGAGCGTCTCGGGATTGGCGCCCGTGCGCGCGACTGGGGACGATCGGCGGCGCTAGCCCGTGGCGGCTAATTCGGCCGCAATTAGTCGTTGACGGCTAACCCGCGGACGCGTAGTCTCCGGCCGTGGACGGCGTGGTCCTGTTCGGCGACGTGATCCATTCGCGCGGCGACGCGCGTGCGGCGACGACCTGGCTGCGGACGCTGCGGGCCGACCTGAACGCCGCGTATCCGGAGCAGGATCGGCTTGCCGACTTCGAGTTCACCCAGGGCGACGAGATCCAGGGTCTGCTCACCTCGAGTGCCGATCCGCTCCGCGCCGTGCTCCGCGCGGCCCTCCATCCCGACGGCGTGCCGATGCGCTGGGTGATCGTCCACGGCGAGATCGACCCGGGCGACGGGCCTGCCACCCAGCGGAGCGGCCCGGCGTTCATCGCCGCCCGGGAGCGCCTCGCGACCGTGGCCGGCCGCCGCGAGCCGATCGCGGTCGTCAGCGGCGACGCGGCCACGGACGACCTGCTCGCCGGACTGGCGCCCCTCCTCGGCGAGCTGCTGTCCGATCTGACCCCCCGTCAGCGCGAGATCGGCTCGCTGCTCCTCGTCGAGGGGCTGCGCCGGTCCGAGGCGGCGGCTCGCCTCGGCGTCAGCCGTGCGACCGTCTCGGTCGGCGCGGATCGGGCCCACCTCCGTTCGATCGGCGAGCTCGCCCGCGTCGTGCGAACGCTCATGGCGCGGGCTACCGTGGGCGTCCCATGACCGATCCGATCCTCGTCCTCGCGTGGCTCGTCCTTGCCCACCTCTCGGCGGATTTCCTGTTCCAGACGGGTGAGATCGTCCGGGCGAAGTCCGATCACGGCTCGCGCGCCCTCCGGGGGTTGGCGGCCCACGGTGCGATCGTCGCGATCTGCCTGGTCCCGGTCGGCCTGGCATGGGGTGGGCCCGGCTGGGCCTTCGTCGCGGTGTCCGCGATCCTGCATGTGCTGATCGACCGCTCGAAGGTCCTGCTGACCCGCCGGGCGGCCGCGTCCGCGCTCGTCGCGGCCCACAGCCGGCACGAGGGCGTCCAGCCGTCCGACCACCTGGGTCGTGCCTGGACACCGTGGCCCGCGGCGCTGTTCATCCTCGACCAGCTGGCCCACCTGCTCGTCGCATTCGTGGCGTGGGCCGTGCTGCTGTCGAGCGCCCCCCTGCAGCAGGCATGGATCGACGTCGTCAACCAGGTCCTCGGCAGCTGGGATCGGGCCGCCGTCCACGACGTCGTGTCCGCGACGGTCGTCCTCTCGTGCCTCGCGATCGCGAACATCCTCGCGGCGTCGATCTTCGTCGCCGTCCTCGTCCGTCCGGTCGAACAGACGGAGGGCGAGACCCGCTGGGGCGGGCGCGCCGGGCCGTCGGTCGTGGACGTGCCGCCCGCCGCTCCCGGTGCCGGGCCATCGGCCGGCGCCGCTCCTCTCGACCGGTCGCGCGGCTGGTCGGTCCGGATCGGCCCCCTCGAGACCCGGATCGAGGCAGAGCCCGACCCACCGTCAACCGCAGCGCCGACGGCCGCGGAGGTCGCCCACGCGGCCGCGCCACGGGCCCAGACGGCGCGCGTCGGAGCGACCATCGGCGTCCTCGAGCGGATCCTCGTCGTCGTCTTCGTCCTGACGGGCACCGAGGCCGCGATCGGATTCGTCGTCGCCGCGAAAACGCTGGCGCGGTTCCGCCAGCTCGACGACCGTGACTTCGCCGAGTACTACCTGCTCGGCACGCTCGCGAGCGTCGCCGTCGCCATCATCACGGCGATCGTCGGTCGGGCGGCGCTCGTCGCGCTCCTCGCCTGACGCTCAACGGAACCCGCCCCGGCCGTGGTTCGCGCTTCGAGTGCGTCAACTGACGACCGAGCTTCCCGGATCCTCTGCTCTCGGCCTCTTCAGAGGTCGAACCGGGCGTCTGGCGCGTCGTTTGATCATCTGGAGGCCCAATCGGAGCCGGCGCGGCGGCACCGACCGTCGTTTGGCGCGCTCGGCGCCCGACGAGACGGGGACAGGCAAGCGCGCGGGGAGACTCGGCGTCAGGCCGCGGCGCGGATCCGCGCCAGCCGGTCCGCCGCGGCGCGGAGGGTCTCCAGGCGCTTCGGGAAGGCGAACCGGAGCTTCGTCCGGCCGAGCTCCGGCCGCGAGAAGAACGAGGAGCCGGGCACGGTCGCGACGCCCGGATCGGCGATCAGGCGGCGGGCGAAGGTCACGTCGTCGTTGTCGGTGAGGTCCCGAATGTCGGTCATCGCGTAGTACGCGCCGGCCGGCCGGTGGACCCGGAAGCCGGCCGCCTCGAGGGCCGGCAGGAGCACGTCGCGACGCTCGCGATAGCCCGCGAGCAGCTGGTCGTAATACGCGTCGGCCATCAGGAGACCCGCGACCGCGGCGTGCTGGAGCGGCGCGGCGGCGCCGACGGTCAGGAAGTCGTGGACGCGCCGGACGCCGATCGTCAGGTCCGGCGGGGCGATCACCCAGCCGACCCGCCAGCCGGTGACGGAGTACGTCTTCGACATCGAGTCGATCGCGATCGTCCGCTCACGCATGCCGGGTAGCGTCGCGAGCGGGACGTGCTCGCCCTCGTAGACGAGGTGCTGGTAGATGTCGTCGGTGAACGCGAGGAGGTCGTGGTCGCGGCAGAGCCCGGCGATCAGCTCCAGCTCGTCCCGCGTGTAGCACCTTGCCGGTCGGGTTGTGCGGGCTGTTGACGACGATCGCCCGGGTCCGAGGCGTGACGGCGGCCCGGAGCTCGTCGGGGTCGATCGACCAGTCCGGCTCGTGGAGCGTCACGTAGCGCGGCACGGCGCCCGTGAGGATCGCGTCCGGCCCGTAGTTCTCGTAGAAGGGCTCGAAGACGATCACCTCGACCCCCGGGTCGAGCAGCCCGAGCATCGCCGAGATCATCCCTTCCGTCGCGCCGTTGACGACCGTGATCTCCCGGTCGGCGTCGACGACCCAGTCGGGGTGGAATCGCGCCGTGTTCGCCGCGATCGCGTCGCGCAGCGGCTTCGCCCCGAAGGTGATCTCGTACTGGTTGTGGTCGGCGGCGACGGCCTCCGCCGCGGCGGCCTTCAGCTCGGGCGGGCAGGGGAAGTCCGGGAACCCCTGGGCCAGGCTCACGGCGCCGGCCGCGACGGCGAGGCGGTTCATCTCGCGGATGACGGACTCGGTGAACGACTCCGCCTTGTGGCTGATCCGGCGCATGGCCGAGAGTGTACGGGCGCGAGCCGTCGGCGCCCTCGAGATCGATCAGTCGATCGGGTGTCCCTCCTCGGTCATCGGGCTGAACGAATCCGGCCCCTCTGAGTGGTAATAGAAGACGCACTCGCCATCCGGGCTGCAGGTGTTGCGATGATTGACGCCGGCCGGCTGGATATAGAAGGAACCCGGCGGAAGCTCGCGCACATGGGGATCGCCCTGCTGCTGTTTCGTGATCGTGCCCTTGAGGACGACCGCCTCGTACGCGTGGTCATGGGTGTGCCACCCGGTGTCGAAGCCGGCCTCGAGGCGGGCGAGCTGGCTGCTCGGTCCGGTCGCGGGATCGCCGTTGACTTGCGCGACGCTCATGCCCGGCATGCCCTCGACGGGCTCCAGGTCGACGCTGCCCCCGTCCACGCTCCAGGCAACTGACGTGACCATGATCCACCTCGCTGGCCGGACCGTCGGAGGAACGTGCCCGTTGGCGCCAGCGTACGACTTCGTCGTCTCGCGGGCGTCGGCCCGATAGTAGGCTCTCGGCCATGCAGCTCGACCTCCGGCTCGTTGTTCCCGGTCCGGCCGGCGCGAATGTCCTGGCTTCGGGCGACGGCCGGCTTCCGGCGACGACGATCGAGGGCGACGAGGACGAGGCGGCGGTCATCGCCGTGAGCGAGTTCCTGCGGGACGCCTGGGGCTTCCGCACGCCGGTGCTCGAGACGCATCCGCGCTGGGCCGGCGTCCCCGACGGCGAGCCGATCCCGACGCTCGTGACGACCGACCGGGCGCCGGCCGGCTGGACGCCACCGGACGGGCTGGCGTTCCGGCCCGTGCCGCTCGACCTCGAGGGCGTCCCCGAGACGATCCGGCCGAGGGCGGTCGAGCTGCTCGACGAGCTCCGCACGGGAGCGCCGCCGCCGGCACTCCGGCCGCGCTGGGCCCGTCCGGGCTGGATGGCCCGGGCGACGCCCTGGATGCAGGCCGAGGCGGCGCGCGCCGGGCGGCCCCTGACCGACGAGCCGCGGCCGTTCTTCCTGCGCGGCATCTCGGCCGTGCTCCGGGCGCCGACGACCGATGCGGACCTGTTCCTGAAGGCCGTGTTTCCGCCGTTCCACGCCGAACCCGTGATCACGAGTCTCCTCGCCGAGCGCTACCCGGACGCGGTGCCCCATGTCCTCGCGATCGAGCCCGATGAGGGCTGGCTGCTCGTGGAGGACGTCGCGGCACCATGGGTCGGCGAAGTCCCGGAGCCGGAGCGTCCGGCTGCGCTGGCCGCAGGCGCCATGGCGATCGTCGCCATCCAGCAATCGATGGCCGAGCGCCCGGAGGACCTCGTCCAGCTCGCGGCAGCCGGCGCACCGAGCCGATCCCTCGATGGGATCCCCGACGCCTTCGCAGCCGCCATCGGACCGGACGGCCTGGGCGTTGCCGGTCGAACCTGGGCGGCCGGCGAACGAGAGGCAGTGTCGGCGGCGGTCGCCGCCGCGGTGGACCGCGTATCGGCGCTCGACCTGCCCGAGAGCCTGGTCCACGGCGACTTCCATTCCGGCAACGCCGCGCTCGTCGACGGCCGGATCGTGATCATCGACTGGTCGGACGCCGCGATCGGCAACCCGCTCGTCGATCTCGCGACCTGGATCTCGTGGAGCGGCGACCGGACGATCGAGGTGGACGCGGCGGTCGACGCCTGGATCGACGCGTGGTCGTCGGTCGTGCCGGCATCGTCGCTCCGGGATCGGCTCGACGACATCATCGCCGTCGGGTCGGCCTACCAGGTGATCAGCTACGACGGGATCGGGCGGGCCCTGGAGCCGGCGACGCGCTACACGATGAGCGGCGGCGGCGACCACTTCCTGAAACGGATCGAGGCACGGCTGCAACCCGTCGCACGCGCGGACCGCGTGACCATCGACGCCTGACCATGGCGATCCCCGCAGCGGTTCGACCGTTCGTCGTCCGCTTCGTCAACCCGGTTCTCGGTCGCGTGGCCGGCCGGCTGCCGGGGTTCTGCGTCGCGACCTACGCGGGCCGGACGAGCGGACGCGTGTACCACACGCCGCTCAACGTCTTCCGTCGAGGCGATCATTGGGTCTTCGCCCTGACCTACGGCGCCGACGTCCAGTGGGTGAAGAACGTCCTCGCGGCGGGTCACTGCGAGATCCTCACTCGCGGGCGCCGGATCCCGCTCGCCGGCCCGCGGCTGGAGGCCGATCCGCAGGCGGCGGCGATGCCGATCCCGGTCCGGCAGTTCCTCCGCCTGGCCCGGGTCGACCACTTCCTGTGGATGGACGAGGCGCGCGACGAGGCGCCTCCGGCCGGCTAGACGAGCCGCCGCGGGACGGTCTCCTGCCAGCTCCGTTCGAAGAACGGCTCGTCGTCGAGCCGGACCCGGAGGCGCACCCGCATCTCGATGTCGGTCGCGCTCGTCGAGATCGTCCCGTCGGACTCGACCAGGACGGTCAGTCCGTCGCCGCCCAGCCGGTAGACGACGTCGTTCTTCATCTCCGCACGAGCCGGGTCGCCGTCGCGGGCAGTCATCTCGAGCCGCTCGCCGATCCCGAGGGTGCGGCCGTCGGGCAGGGTCAATTCGCCGAACTCGCTCGAGCGGACGGTGACCGATCCGCCGATGACGTCCTCGACGATCTCCCAGACCGGTGGGTCCGAGCGCTCGTTCCCGATCTCGCGGATGCCCGCGCTCGTCGTCTTGAAGGGCGGCACCGGTGCGGCCGGCCTCCCGGCCGGAACGGCCGGGAGGATCAGCCGAGCGGCGCCCCGCCCACCGAGATGGAGCCGGTGGTCCGCGACGGACGGCGACGGCCAGACGACCGGCCACATCGCGGAGGCGATCGAGAGTCGGACGCGGTGACCGGCCCCGAATCGATGCGCCGTCGCCCGCAGGACGATCCGGATCCCGGTCGGCTTGCCGGACTTGAGCGGCTCGGGCTGCTCGTGCGAGTCGCGATGGGTGAGGTTGAGGATCCCGGCGCAGACCTGGAACGGCGTGCCGTCCGGGGCGAGGTCCTGGAGCCGGACGACGGCCGTCGCGACGGGCACGGGCGACTCCCAGGTCAGCTCGACCATCGGCGACCCGATGACGTCGAGGTCCGCGGCCAGCGGCTCGGACGTGAACGTCGGAACGGCCGCGTCGTCGGAGCGGAGGTCGCGCGCCAGACCGTTCGGTGCGTGGCCGGCGCCCCACGACAGCCCGGCTCGGGTCCCGACCGTCGCCCGATGGCGGAAGGTCTCCACGGTCGGCCGGGCCACAGGCGTATCGGAGAGCCGGCCGACCAGCGGCTGGTCGCCGCTCGCGAGATGGAACACCCGCTCCACGCGGTCCGGTGGCGGCCAGACCGGCTCGGCGATCCAGGCGCCGGGCCACTGCTCCGGGAACGGCTCGGGCGACGCCCACTCGTGGCGGAAGGCGACCAGGGCCGGCTCGTCCATCACCCCGTTGTCGACGTCCTTCAGCCATCGATCGAGGAAGCGGACCATCTCGTGCCGCCAGTCGACGTTCGGTGCCGGGTAGGCGTCGTCCGGCAGGCTGTGGACCCAGTTCCCGACCAGGGCGCGGCGGGGCGCGTTCACGCAGCGCTCGAGCATCCGCAGCGCCGCGTCGACGTACTCGTCCGCCCAGCCACCGATCAGGAACGTCGGCGTCGTCAGCCGATCCCAGTGCGGCGCCAGCGAGCCCTGGCGCCAGTACGGGCCGTCGTGCTGCCGGCGGTGCCACTCGAACAGCCAGACCGGAGTCCGGTCGAGCCGGTCGCGCCACTCGTCGATCCAGGCCGGCCCGCGATACGCGGGCAACGGTGGCATCGCGTTCATCGCGACCATGCTGACCGCGTACTGGCTCAGCTCGGAGACCGTCATGCAGCCGCCGATGTAGTGGATGTCGTCGGTGTAGCGGTCGTCGGTCGCCATCATCGGGACGATCGCCGCGAGGTGCGGCGGTCCGAGCAGCGCGACCTGGATGGCGGTGAACCCGCCATAGGAGATCCCCCACATCGCGACCCGGCCGTTCGACCACGCCTGGGCGGCCAGCCACTCCACCGCGTCGGCCCCGTCCTCCGTCTCCCGTGCCGTGTACTCGTCGTGGGCGATCCCGGGCGAGGACCCGGTCCCGCGGATGTCGAGCCGGCAGAAGGCGTAGCCACGCGCCGCCAGCCACTCGCCGAAGCCCTCGTCGCTCGCCGCGTGCCAGTCGTCCTTGCGGTAGGGGAGCATCTCGAGGATCGCGGGAAACACGTCGGGACCGGAGCCGTCGGCGAGCGGCTCGGGCAGCCACAGGTTGGCCGACAGCTCCAGCCCGTCGGACACGGGGATCCGGACATCACGGAGGGCCGCGACCGCGTGGCGCGGCTGGCTCGCGGGTCGGACCCGCTCGGCGTCGACGGCCTCGTGCATCGACCGAGGATACGATCCACGCCCGTTCCAGCCGACTCGGCCGTGCGACGATGACGGCGATGCCGCCCGAGCCCTCCGATGCCTCGATCGCCGTCGGCCCCTGGCGCCGCCGCGCGCGGCGTGAGGCCTATGCCAACGCGTGGATCACGGTCTGGCACGACGAGGTCGATCGCCCCGACGGCAGCGGGGGAATCTACGGGGTCGTCCATTTCGCGAACCTCGCGGTCGGGGTGGCCGTCCTCGACGACTCCGGACGGGTCCTTCTCGTCGGCCAGCACCGCTACACCCTCGACGCGTACACCTGGGAGATCCCGGAGGGTGGTGTCCCGGCCGACGAGTCCGCCCTCGACGGCGCTCGCCGCGAGCTCCGCGAGGAGACCGGCGTCGAGGCGGACGGCTGGCGGGAGCTCTGTCGGTTCCACCTGTCGAACTCGATCAGCGACGAGACGGGTGTGCTCTTCGCCGCTCACGCGAGCCGGCTCGGGACCCCGACGCCCGACGCGACGGAGGAGCTCGCGACCCGCTGGGTGCCGTTCGCGGACGCGCTGGCGATGATCCGGGCGGGCGAGATCACCGACGCGATGACGATCATGGCGCTCCAGGCCGTCGCCCTCGACGAGGTGACGGGCGACCACCGCTCGAGGGAGGGACCCGGCCGATGACGACGCTTCACGTCCTTCGCGTGTTCATCGGGCCCGACGGCCGTGGCGGCAACCCGCTCGGCGTGTTCCTCGACGGCGGCGCGATCCCCGAGGATCGCCGTCAGGCCGTCGCCAGGCGGCTCGGTTTCTCGGAGACAGTGTTCGTCGAGGACGCCGCCGACGGGCGGATCCGGATCTTCACGCCGGCCGCGGAGCTCCCGTTCGCCGGCCATCCGACCGTCGGGACGGCGTGGCTGCTCCGCGACACGGGGTCTCCGGTGTCCGTGCTCCGCCCGCCGGCCGGTGATGTCCCGGTGCGTCACGACCCGGAGCGCACCTGGGTCCGGGCGTTTCCCGCGTGGATCCACGAGCACCGTCGTCTCCGGCTCGACTCGCCGGCGGCGGTCGACGCGTACCCGCCGCCGCGGATGGGCGAGACCGGCGTCTACGTCTGGGCGTGGCAGGACGAGGCGTCGGGCAAGGTCCGCGCCCGCTACTTCGCCACGGACTACGGCATCGCCGAGGACGAGGCGACGGGCGCCGCGGCCGTCGCGATGGGCGGGGACCTCCGCCGGGACCTGACGATCCGCCAGGGCGTCGGGTCGGAAATCCTCGTCCGGCCCCAGCCGGACGGCTCGATCGAGATCGGCGGGCGAGTGGAGCGCGTCGAGACGCGCGAGGATCCGGGCGGCGCGGCCGGGTAGCATCCGCCCGTGCGGAACGAGTGGGACGCGATCGTCGTGGGCCTCGGGGCGATCGGCTCCGGGACGGCGTACTGGCTGAGCCGGCGGCTCGGTGACCGCGTCCTCGGGCTCGAGCAGTTCGAGCTCGGCCACGCCCGCGGTGCGGGCCAGGATCACAGCCGGATCATCCGGCTCTCGTACCACCGGCCCGACTACGTCCGGCTCGCGCGGCGCGCGTACGAGAGCTGGGCGGAGGTCGAGCGCGAGAGCGGGGCGACCATCGTGACGCCAACCGGCGGCCTCGACATCGGCCCGCGCGACGCGGCGATCCCGCTCTCGGACTACGTCGACGCGATGACCGCCGAGAACGTCCCGTTCGAGCAGCTCGACGGACCGGAGATCGCCCGACGGTGGCCGCAGTGGCGGCTCGGCGACGAGCACCACGGCCTGTACCAGGCGGACGCCGGGATCGCCGATCCGAACCGCGGCAACGCCGCCCACCAGCGGCTCGCCCGGTCGCACGGCGCGACGTTGCAGGAGCACGCCCGCGTGACCCGGCTCCGGCCGCTCGCCGACGGCACGACCGAGGTCGAGCTCGACGACGGCACCGTCCATCGTGCCGCGGCGGTGGTGATCGCCGCCGACGCCTGGACGAACGATCTCCTCGAGGCATTCGACCGTCGCCTGCCCCTGACGATCATCCAGGCCCAGGTCAGCTACTTCGCCTCGCCGGATCCCGCGCGGTTCGCGCCGGACCGGTTCCCGATCTGGATCTGGATGGACGACCCGTCCTTCTACGGCTTCCCGACCTACGGCGAGGCCGGCCCGAAGTCCGCCGAGGACGTCGGCGGCAACGAGGTCACGCCGGCGACCCGGACCTTCGAGCGCAACGACGTCGGGTTCGCCCGGCTGACGGAGTTCCTCGCCCGCCATCTGCCCGAGCAGCTCGGCCCGGAGATCCTCACGAAGACGTGCCTCTACACCCTCACGCCCGATCGTGACTTCGTCGTCGACCGGCTGCCCGATCACCCGGGCGTCCACGTCGTGCTCGGCGCGGCCCACGCCTACAAGTTCGCGTCCGTCCTCGGGCGGGTCCTCTCGGAGCTCGTCGTCGACGGCGCGACGCCATCGGCCGGCGAGATCGCGCGCTTCCGGATCGACCGGCCGATCCTCCTCGAGGCGGATCCGGTCACGAGCTTCCTCGTCTGATGGACCGATGAGCAGCCGGCCCGACCCGACACGATCGCCGCGGAAGCCGCCCCGCCTGCGCTCGGGTGACACCGTCGGCGTCGTCGCCCCGGCCGGGAGCTGGGAGAACCGGAGCGAGCTCCTGCGTGGCGTCGCCGCCCTCGAGGCGTGGGGGCTCGAGGTCCGCCTCGGCGACCACATCGACGACCGCCACGGCTACATGGCCGGCACCGACGTCGACCGGACGGCGGACCTCCACGCGATGCTGGCGGATCCGTCGATCCGCGCCGTCATCTGCCTCCAGGGCGGCTACGGGACCGGCCGGATGATCCCGCTCCTCGACGAGGCGACGTTCGCCGCGAACCCGAAGATCCTGTGCGGCTACAGCGACATCACGACGCTCCACCTCGCCCAGGACCGCTGGGCCGACGTGATCAGCTTCTACTCGAACGGCGCGTCCGGGATCGGGGCGCCGGAGGTCAGCGACTGGTCAAAGGCACATCTGAAACGCGCCCTCTTCGGGGCCGAGCAATTCGGGCCGATCGGGCCGAACCCGGACGATCCGTATGTCCGGACGATCGTCGGCGGACGGGCGACCGGCCGCCTCGCCGGCGGCTGCGCCGGCCTCGTCTGCTCCGCGATCGGGACCCGCCTGCAGCCCGACTTCCGGGGACGGATCGTCGTCCTCGAGGAGATCGAGCTCGAGGGCTACGTGTTCGACGGGTTCCTGACCCATCTCCGGAATGCCGGCCTGTTCGACGACGCGGCCGGGATCGTGATCGGCGACATCGTCACGAAGTGGTCCGGCGGGATCGCCGAGCTGTCGGCGGAGGACATGGTCGAGGACATCCTCGCCCCCCTTGGCCTGCCCCTCGTGTTCGGCCTGCCGGTCGGCCACGGCAAGCACCACGCGACGGTGCCGCTCGGCGCGCTCGCCACCCTCGACGCCGACGCCGGGACGCTCGTCGTCGACGAGGTCGTGACCTCCGACTGAGGCTGCACCCTCATCCGTTCGGGGGAGCCGGACGCGCTGGACGGGCCCTCGCTTGCAGCGTTCCGGACCGCATGCCATTCTTCCGCGCACTTCGGCCGGGAGGAGGTCGAGGCTCACGGACCCGCACGGCGCGGGTCGACGAGGAGGAGTCTCATGCACACGCGCCAGCGGGGCCGCGCCGCGCGGTTCGCGGCCGCTCTCGCCCTGGTCGTCTCGACGATGCTTCCGGCAGCGGGGACCGCGAGCGCAGCGGACGGTGACAAGGTCCTGCGGGTGGGCACGGACCAGAAGCTGCAGGTCCTCAACCCGTTCGAATCCGTCACGGTTGCCGACTTCGAGGTGTTCACGCTCAACTACGACCTGCTCGTGAACTTCGGGCCCAGCATCGAGCCGGTGCCCGGCTTCGCGAAGACCTGGACCCAGTCGACCGACGGCAAGACGTGGACCTTCAAGATCCAGCCCGGCCTGAAATGGTCCGACGGCCAGCCGGCGACGTCGGAGGACGCACGCTGGACCTACCAGACGATCCTCGACGGCGTGGCATCGGAGCGCGGCTACCTCGGCGAGGGCTATCTCGAGGCGTATCTCACCGACGCGGGCCTGAGCAAGGTCGAGGCCCCGGATCCCGAGACGCTGGTCCTGACGACCGACTTTCCCAACTCCGTGATCCTGCAGGCCTACGTGCCGATCCTGCCGAAGCACATCTGGTCGAAGTATTCCCTCGCCCAGATCGGCGACCCGGAGGCCAAGGGGTTCTTCAAGAACGAGCCGGCGGTCGTCGGGACCGGTCCCTACCAGGCGGTCGAGTGGAAGCCGGGCGAATTCATCAAGTTCTCCCGCAACCCCAACTATTGGGGGACGCAGAAAGGCTTCGAGGACGACATCATCCTCACCCAGTTCGCCAGCCCGGACACGATGGTCCAGGCGCTGAAGACCGGTGAGCTCGACTACGTCCGGCACATCCTGCCCGACCAGTTCAACGCCCTGAAGAACGAGCCGAACATCAAGACCGTCGCGGGCGTCGCGAACGGCTATTCGGAGCTCTCGTTCAACACCGGCGGCAACAAGAAGGGCTACGGCGGCTCGACGTCGGCGTTGTCGGACGTGGCGTTCCGTGACGCGCTCGGCTACGCGATCGACCACGACAAGCTCGTCCAGGCGACCCTCGGCGGCTACGGGACGCCCGGCACGACGATCATCCCGCCGTACCAGTCGCGCTGGCACGTCGAGCCGGCCAAGCCCCGCAAGTTCGACATCGAGGAGGCCAAGCGGCGCCTCGACGCGGCCGGCTACAAGCTCGACGCGAACAACAAGCGGCTCGACAAGGACGGCAAGGTCATCAACCTCCGCCTCACCTGGCCGGACTCCGAGGCCCAGGACTCGAGCGTCGCCCAGTTCCTCGTCGAGTGGTTCGGCCAGCTCGGGATCACGGTCACCGCGGCCGTCACCGAGGAAGGCAAGCTGACCGACGACGTCACCGGTCCGCCGAGCGGCCCGGCCGATTACGACATCTACATGTGGGGCTGGACGGGCGATCCCGATCCGAACTCGCTGCTGAAGTTCTTCCAGACGAGCGAGATCGGGTCGTCGAGCGACAGCTACTACTCGAACCCGCACTACGACGAGCTGTTCACACAGCAGCGCGCCGAGCCGGATCCGGACAAGCGCAAGGCGCTCCTGGCCGAGATGCAGAACCTCGTCTACGACGAGGCGCCGTACCACATCCTCTACTACGACGCGGAGCTCCACGCCTACCGGACCGACAAGTTCGCGGGCTGGGTGAACCAGCCGCCCCAGGACGGCACGCCGCTGTTCGGCTACGGCTCGGGCGGCTACAACCTCCTGACCGACGCGAAGGCGCAGCCGTCGGCGGCGCCGTCGCAGGACGCGGCGGCAGCGAGCGCCGGGAGCGGGTCGACGCCCTCGTCCGCCCCGGCCGAGGGCGCACCCGCGTCGTCGTCCAGCTCGACGGTGCCGTTGATCCTCGGGATCGCCGCGCTGGTCGCGATCATCGCCGTCGGCCTCGTCGTGTTGCGTGGCCGCCGGGGGACCGCCGAGGAGGAGTGAACCGGGCACGCCGCCAGCCAAGCGGCGCCGGCGACCGGGGTTCGGGGGGCGACAGCAGACGCCCCCCGACGGGACGCGATCCGGGTGACGGCGGGGGTCGGGCGTGAGCGCGCGCTACGTCATCCGCCGGCTGTTGTCGGCGCTCGTCACGATCCTCCTGATCACGCTGATCAACTTCCTGCTGTTCCGGGCGATGCCGGGATCACCCGAGCGGGTGATCCTCGGCCGGACCCCGAACGTGACCCAGGAGATCCTCCAGCAGACTCGCGCGCGATGGGGCCTCGACAAGCCCCTGTTTCCTGACCAGTTCGCGAGGTACCTCAGCTCGACGGTCCAGGGCGACCTCGGCTTCTCGTTCGTCGCCCGGGGTCAGCGCGTCGTCGACGTCCTCAGCCAGCGGATCTGGCCGACGATCATCCTGTTCGGGCTGGGCGAGCTCCTCGCGATCGTGATCGGGCTCACGCTCGGGGCGTATTCGGGCTGGAAACGCGGCGGCGCGGTCGACTACGTCGGCAACGGCGTCTCGCTCGTCCTGTACTCCACGCCGTATTTCCTGCTCGGGATGGGGTTCCTGCTCCTGTTCGCGACGACGCTTCGCTGGTTCCCGACGTTCGGGATGCTCACCGCGGGCGCCCAGTACGCGTCGATCTGGGACCGGCTGTACGACTTCGGCTCGCACCTGGTCCTGCCCCTCCTCGTCGTGGGGCTCGGCCTCGTCGGCCAGTACGCGATCGTCATGCGGTCCTCGATCATGGAGACGCTGTCGGAGGACTACGTGACGACCGCCCGGGCGATGGGCTTGAGCGAGAGCCGGATCCTCCGCCACCATGCGCTGCCGAACGCCCTCCTGCCGACCGTCTCGCTGATCGCGATCAACCTCGGGTTCGTGATCGCCGGGGCGATCACGGTCGAGGTCGTCTTCAGCTGGCCCGGTCTCGGGACGCTGTCGGTCGACGCCCTCACGGCCCGCGACTACCCGGTCCTCCAGGGTGTCTTCCTGCTCCTTGGCGTGTCCGTCGTCCTGGCGAACCTCGCCGCCGACCTCGTCTACGGCTTCCTCGACCCGAGGGTCCGGACATGACGACCGCGGCGATCCAGCGGCCCGGTCCGCGGCGGTTCCGGCCGGTCGCCGGCACCTGGGACATCCTCAAGCAGCTGGTGCGCCGGCGAGAAGGCCTGATCGGCGTCTCGATCCTGCTGGTGTTCCTCGCCATGGCGGCGATCCCGCAGGTGCTCGTCGGTCCGCTCCAGACCGCAGTGACCGCGACGGGCGGACGGCTCGAGCCGCCGTCGTCGGCGCACCTGCTCGGCACCGACGAGCTCGGCCGCGACATGATGAACCTCACGATCCACGGCGCCCGGGTGTCGCTGCTGATCGGGCTCCTCGCGACCGTCGTGACCGTTGCGCTCGGGACGGTCATCGGGGTCGTCTCCGGCTTCGTCGGGGGCTGGACCGACTCGTCCCTCATGCGGTTCACCGACTTCTTCCTGGTGCTCCCGACGTTCGTCCTTGCCCTGATCCTCACCCCGATCATCCGCGAGCTCGTCGGCTCGACGACGACCGAGATCTTCGGGATCCGGATGACCCTGATCGTCATCGTGATCGTGATCGGGATCACGAGCTGGTCGTCGACCGCGCGGATCATCCGGTCGCAGACGCTGTCCCTGAAGGAGCGCTCGTTCGTCGACCGCGCCCGGGTCATCGGCGCGGGACCCGGCCACATCATGCGGCGGCACATCCTCCCGAACACCATCAACCTGATCGTCGCCAACGCCGTCCTCGTCTTTGCCGGGGCGATCCTGATCGAGACGACGCTCTCCTTCATCGGGCTGGGCGACCCGTTCCAGCCGTCGTGGGGCCAGATCCTGGAGTCCGCCCGCGCGGCCGGCGCCCCCGGCCTCGGCGCTTGGTGGTACTTCGTCCCGCCCGGGGTCGGCATCGTCCTCGTCGTCCTCGCGTTCACCCTGGTCGGCAGCGCCCTGGACGACATCCTCAACCCGAAGCGCCGAGGCCGGTCGTGACCGATGCACCGGCCGGGCCGACCGCCGGCGACGCGGATCTCCCGCGGGACGCGAACGGCCGGGTCCTGCCGCGCCTGGCCGACCCGAAGGAGCCGCTCCTCGTCGTCGAGGACCTCAAGACGTACTTCAGCCTCGGCGGAGCGACCGTCCAGGCGGTCGACGGGGTCAGCTTCCGGCTGGAGCTGGGCGAGGCGATGGGGATCGCCGGCGAGTCAGGCTGCGGCAAGACCACGACCGCGCTGTCCCTCGTGCAGCTGCTCCCCGGCAACGCCCGGATCGTGGGTGGGTCCGTCCGCTACTACGGGATCGACCTCACGACGCGCAGCGCGAACGCCCTCCGGCGCTACCGCTGGCGCGAGATCTCGATCGTGTTCCAGGGCGCGATGAACGCCCTCAACCCGGTCCAGCGACTCGGCGACCAGCTGGTCGAGCCGCTCTCGGAGCGACTCGGCGTCGGCGAGAAGGCAGCCCGGAAGCGGGCGGGCGAGCTGCTCGAGCTGGTCGGCATCCCGAAGAAGCGCGCAAGCGCGTATCCGCACGAGCTGTCGGGCGGCATGCGCCAGCGGGCGATGATCGCGATGGCGCTCGCCTGCGATCCGGCGATCGTCATCGGCGACGAGCCGACGACAGCGCTCGACGTGATGGTCCAGGCCCAGATCCTCCAGCTCCTCGAGGACCTCCGCCACCGGCTCGGCCTGTCGTTGATCCTCATCACCCACGACCTGTCGGTCATCGCCGAGACGTGCGATCGGGTCTTGATCATGTACGCGGGGCGGGTCGCCGAGGAGGGTCCCGTCTCGGAGGTCTTCGTCCGGCCGCGTCACCCGTACACCCAGAAGCTCCTCGCCTCGTTCCCGAACATCCGGGCGGATCGCCGGACGCTCGACGTGATCCCGGGCTCCCCGCCGGACCTCCGCATGCCGCCGCCGGGCTGCCGGTTCGCGCCTCGCTGCACGATGGCCATGGCCGTGTGCACGGAGGTCGTCCCACCCGAGGTCACGTTCGACGGCGTCCGGGTCGCCTGCCACCTGTATCCGCCCGGCAGCGCCGGCGAGCCGGTGCTGCTGCCCGTGATCGACGCGCTGACCGAGGGCGAGCCGGTGGCCGAGGTGCCGCTTGAACTGCCGCCGATCGACGTCGGCAGCATCGACGCCACGCCGGCGGTGCCATCGAGCGAGACACCGCCCCGCCCGATCGAGCCCTTCGAGAATCCGCGTGGCGGATCCTCGTCGTGACCGACGACGTCCTGTACCGGCTCGAGGGTTTGAAGGTCCACTTCGCGATCCGGACGGGGTTCTTCGACTCGTTCTCGAAGAAGGAGCGCCCGGTCGTCCGGGCCGTCGACGGGATCGATCTCGACCTGCGCCGCGGTGAGGTCCTCGCACTCGTCGGCGAATCGGGCAGCGGCAAGACGACGACGGGACGGGTCATCGTGAAGCTCACCCGCCAGACGGCCGGCCGGCTCGTCTACGACGGCAACGACGTCACGGACCTCTGGGGCACGAAGAACCTGCGGGCGTACCGACGCCGCGTCCAGATGATCTTCCAGGATCCATACGAGACCCTGAACCCGAAGCAGCAGATCATCGACTTCGTCCTCGAGCCGCTCGTCGTGAACGACCTCGGGGACGCGCACGACCGCCAGGCCCGCGCCTTCGGGGCGCTCGAGGCGTCCGGGCTCCGCCCGGCGTCCGACTTCGCGTACCGCTACCCACACGAGCTGTCCGGCGGCCAGCGTCAGCGAGTCGTCATCGCCGGCGCCCTCGTCATGAGCCCGGAGGTGATCGTCGCGGACGAGCCGGTCTCCATGCTCGACGTCTCGATCCGGACGGAGCTCCTGCGCCTGATGCTCGATCTCCGCCGTGAGCTGGGCCTGACCTACCTGTTCATCACCCACGATCTGTCGCTGGCGTGGGTGATCGCGGACCGGATCGCCGTCATGTACCTCGGCAAGATCATGGAGATCGGGCCGGCCGAGCAGGTGATCCGGGAGCCCCACAACCCGTACACGCAGGCCCTCGTCTCGGTGTCGCCATCGCCCGACCCGCCGACCAGGGGCGAGCGCGCACGGCGGACGATCCTCGTCGGGGAGACACCCGACGCGGCCCACATCCCGACCGGCTGCCGGTTCCATCCGCGCTGCCCGTATGCGTTCGACCGCTGCAAGGTGGAGGAGCCGCCCCTGTTCGATGTCGGGCCCGATCAGAAGGCGGCCTGCTGGCTCGTCGAGGGCGGCCGGTCGCTGCCGGTCGCTCCGCCCGCGGCCGTCGCGGGGTCGCCCACGGCCGCCACGCCGGAGACGCGGCCGTCCGACGGCGCGTCCACCGAGGGAGGTGCGTGATGGGCTTCGATCCGGCCGACGTCACTGCGACCGATGGGCTCGAGCCGCTCGATCCAGCGTCGCGTCGCCGTCTACCTCCGGGCCGCCCGGGACCACGTCGTCACCGAGCTGACTGCGATGGGCGACGACGTCGCAAGATGGCGCCCGACGCCGGACGAGTGGTCGGCGAACGAGTGCGTCGGGCACCTGATCGAAGCCGATCGACGGGGCTTCGCGGGACGCATCCGGCGGATCCTCGCGCAGAACGGCGTGGCGGAGGCCGGCTGGAACCAGCTCGACGTCGGCTGCGGCCCGACGTGACGTGGATCGCTCCGTCGCGATGATCGTCGACGAGTTCGTCGCGGGTCGCGACGACGGGATCGCCCTCGTCGAGGGCCTTGGGTCGGACGACCTCGATCGGTTCGCGATCCACAGGACGGTCGGTCGGGTCACCGTCACGAACCTGCTCCACGAGTGGGTCTTCCACGACCGGAACCACATCCGGCAGCTGCTCGCCAACGCCCAGGCGCGGGCGTGGCCGGCGATGGGCAACGCGCGCCGGTTCAGCCACCCCGATCGCTGAGCCGGCGCGGGTCGCGGACCTCGGCGCCTCAGCGCGTCGCGCCGTCCTCCAGTGCGCGATACAGCCCCCAGCCGATCGCGGCGCCGAGCAGCGGGCCGATGATCCAGACGAGGATGTTCGAGTCGAGGGTGCCGCCGACGAGGGCCGGTGCCAGGGACCGGACCGGGTTCACCGAGGCACCGCTGAACGGGATCCCCGCGAAGTGGATGACGACAAGGGTCAACGCGATCGCGAACGCGGCCTGGTTCGGCGAACGCTTGGTGACGGTCAGGATGACCATCGCAAAGATCGCGGTCAGCAGGGTCTCGACGACGAGCGCCTCGATCGCCTTGCCTTCCGGGAACGCGCTCGCGGTGCTGGTCACCGCCGCCTGACCGGCGATGATCAGGATCACCACGGACGCCGCGATCGCGCCGATTGCCTGTGCGACGACGTAGCCGACCGCGTTCATCGGGTCGATCCGCCGGTCGAGGAACGCGGCGAGGGTCACGGCCGGGTTGAAGTGCCCACCCGAGACGCCACCCGACACCTGGATCGCGGCGAGCAGCGCCAGGCCGAAGCCGAACGGCGCGACGAGCAGGACCGGTGCCGGCGGGCTGACCAGCCCTGCGCCCACGATCGACATCGATCCGACGACGACCAGGATGAAGGTGCCGATCAGCTCGGCCAGGTACTTTCGTGCGTCCATCCCATCCTCCGCTCCGGCGGTCGACGACGACCGTCCCGACGCAGTATCGCAACCGCCGGGGGTGGAGTCGACCTCGAATTCGGGGTCCGGGACGGCGGTCAGGCGGCCTTCGCGAGCGGTTCCGGGTCCGGGGCGAGCTCGACCGTGACCAGGCACTCCGGGCAGTCCACGCTCGTCGCGTCGAGACCGTCCAGGGTCAGGTCCGTGTCACACCAGGAGCATTCGATCGTGATCATGGCCAGAGGATCGGCCCTGCCCGTGACAGCTAGCGTGTCACGGCGTGTCGAGGTATCGGAAACAGCCCGGGACGTGATCGTCGACGAGCCCGACGCTCTGCATGAACGCGTACACGCTCGTCGAGCCGACGAACCGGAAGCCACGAGCGCGGAGCGCCGCCGACAGGGCGTCGGACTCGGGCGTCCGATCGGGCACGTCGCCCGAGGTGGCATCGTGGCCCAGCCGCCGCGGCGGCGGCGGGATCAGCGTGGCGAGCCACGCGTCCACCGATCCGTGCTCGGCGGCGATCGCCTGCCAGGCTGTCGCGTTCCCGATCGTGGCGTCGATCTTGGCCCGGTTCCGGACGATCCCGGCATCGGCCATCAGTCGATCGACGTCGTCAGGCCCGAACGCCGCGACCACGGCCGGATCGAAGCCACCGAACGCGGCACGGAAGCCGTCGCGCTTCCGCAGGATCGTCGACCACGACAGCCCGGCCTGGAACGACTCGAGGGCCAGCCGCTCGAACAGCTCGACGTCGTCGTGGCACGGTGTGCCCCACTCGTCGTCGTGGTACCGGACCATGAGCGGGTCCGGCCGGTCAGTTGACGCGCCGGACCACCAGCAGCGCGGAACCGAGGGATCGAAGGGGTCGATCGTCACCGGATCACGGAATCGGCGCGGTCGCGAACAGCGTGCTCCGCATCCGCGGATCGGCCGCCGGCTTGCCGGCGTTGAACGCGGCCACGAACACGTCGCCCGACACGGTCTTCGTGCCGAGGTTCCCCTTCAGGGTGACGCTGATCAGGCGGCCCGAGACGCCCCGACGCGACAGGTCGATCGTCGCGATCGTGCCGACCTTCGTCCGGGCGTCCTTCGCGAAGATCGTCGACAGCGCGGCCCAGCTGTACGTTGCCGTCTTCCACGTGGCGTACGGCGATGCGGCATCGTACGACGTGCCGTCCGGGGCGCGGTCGCTCGACCCCCGCAGATACGCCACGGCGCCCGCCACGATCGAGCCCGTCGAGCCGACGAAGACGTTCTCGTTGTTCTCGGTCCAGCCGCCGTCGGCGGAGTGGTACATCGCGTTCGCGGGCCTGGTCCCGCCCAGGATCACGGTCCCGGCGGTCGCCGCAATGGCCGCGTTCGTCGCCGCCGCCTCGCCGCGCCGGCCGCGGTACACCTGGGATCGCGTGTCGTCGGTCAGGTCGTACGTGCCGACCGTCGGGTGGCTGCGGTAGAGGGCGTACGAGCGCGCCGCGATCGCCTGCGCCTTCAGCGCCTCCGCGGGCCAGCTCGCCGGCATCTCGGCCGGCACGACGCCTCGGAGGTACGCATCGAGCCCGACGTGGTTGATGACCGTGACGGTCGTCGTCAGCCGGACCCGCAGGAAGCCGCGGTACAGGTTCGACGTCGACGCCTTCGAGGTGAGCTCCAGGAGGCTCGTCGCCGCAGCCGGGCGGACGATGACGGCCGTCTTCACCGTCGCCGTGGCAAGGACGGCGGCCGACGCCGAGCGGACCCTCAGGAACCACGTCGTCGCGCCCGGCGCGGTCGGGGCAAGCGTGAGTCGCGCGTCAGCCGGAAACGTGCCCGTGACGCCATCGATCGTCCACGGGCCGCCGCGGCCGGTGACCGTCGCCGGCCTGGCGGCCGTTGCCGCGAACCCGGTCTGGACGAGGACGCGGACGAACGTCGCCGGGTCGCGCTGGCCGAGCGTCGTCTTCGGGTAGTAGTGGGCCAGGATCGCCGGCGCGAGCTGGCCGGCCAGTGCCCGGCCCCGGGCGCCGTACTGCGACATCCCGACGCCGTGGCCGTAGCCGCGACCCGAGAACGTGACGACCGTGCTGGGCGGCACCGGCGAGGCGGGTGGCGAGAGTCGTGGCGGCTTGACGAACCCGGCCGGCGGTGGCGGCGGCGTCGGCCAGCGATCCGCGGCCCGGCCTGTCGCCGAGGTCAGGCCCGCGGCCGAGATCGCGAGGATCGTGGCGAGGGCGATCCGGAGCGCGCCTGGCAAGCCACGGACGGCGCCCCGGGCAAGGGCCGGGCCGGGACGGGCCACGCGAACGGACGGAATGAGCGGGGTCGAACCCATCGGGAGGGCGAGGTTCCTCTGCGAGCGGGTCCACCTTGTCGGTGCGGGCTGGCACCGACCATGGGCCGACCGGGCCAGCGGTCCGATCCGATCGGGTCAGGCGAGCCGGTGCTCCCGGCCGCCGCGTACGCTGGTTCGATGACGATCCGATTCTACGTCGGTCACGGCGCGAGCGGTTCGGCAGCGAGCATGGCCGGGCACGTGAAGGGCCTCGTCGCCCGCGGCGTGGACGCCCGCGCGATCGATCTGCCGGTCAAGCTCGCCGAGGCTGCCGTGCCCGCGTTCCGCCTGATCGTCCCCGACGGACCGACCTCGCCAGGGGCCGAGGGGGCCGCGATCGCCGTCGGCGGCCAGTCGTACGGCGGGCGGGTCGCCAGCCTCGCCGCCGCGCTGCCCGAGACCGCGTACGCCGCGCTCGTCCTGTTCAGCTACCCGCTCCACCCGCCCGGAAAGCCCGACAGGGCCGAGGAGCGATCCAGCCACTGGCCGTCCATCTCGTGTCCGGTGCTGTTGTTGTCGGGCGAGGCCGATCCCTTCGCCCGCATCGACCTCCTCCGCGCCCGCGTTCCCCTGCTGCGGGAGGCCCAGCTCGTCACGTATCCGCGGCTCGGCCACACCCTGAAGCCCGTCCTGGAGGACGCCCTGGATCGCGCCGCCGCCTTCCTGCTCGCGCACGCCTGAGGCCGGATCGCCCTCGGTTCGACGCGTCGTTGCAAGGGATCCGCGGGGTGGTCCGGGGCGGTCTGGTGTGGACAGGACCCGTATGCTGGGCCAAACCCCAGGCAGGCCGGAGCGGCAACGGGAGGACGCTCGGGTCGAACATCGACGGCGACCGACGGCGGAGCCCGACGCACGGCGCGTCCCATCCCTGACGTTCCCATTCGTGCTCGTTCCGCGGTTCGCGAATCCCATCGCCGGCACGCCCACCGTGCCGTCCCGGTAGGAAGGAGCACCATTGCGAGAAGCGCTCGGCCGCCGTCGCGCGGTCCCCGCATCACTGCTGTCCGCGGCCATGCTCGCCTCGATCGTGCCGGCCGTGACGAACTCGGCCAGTCCGCCGGCCGGTCTCGAACCCTTCCTGTACGCGCTCGGCCAGGTCGAATCCCACGGGAGCTACACCGCCCGGAACGCGACGAGCGGCGCGTACGGCAAGTACCAGATCATCCCGAGCAGCTGGGCCGCCTGGGCGAGGCAGTACCTCGGCAGCTCGACGGCCCCGAAGACCCCGGCCAACCAGGAGATCGTGGCCCACCGCAAGGTCACGGCGCTGTACGTCTGGCTCGACTCCTGGCCGGCCGTCGCGCACTGGTGGCTGACCGGGTCGTCGGAGCGGAACGCGTCCCTCTGGTCGTCGTTCTCGCGGACCTACGTCACCCGGATCATGACGAACATGAGGACCGGCCGGACCGCGGCAGGAACGGCAACCACGAGTCGATCGACGAGTCGATCGACGAATTGGCTCGACGGGAAGGACACCCGGCTCGGTGATGCCGCGGCGGCGATCGTCTACCGCGGGAGCTGGTCGACCGCCCGGTTCTCTGCCTACTCCGGCCGCCAGGTGACCTACGCCACGAAGACCGGCGCCGCGGCGGTCCTGACGTTCACGGGCACGGGGATCGCGTGGATCGGGCCGGCCGGTCCGACGCGCGGGACCGCTCGCGTCTACATCGACGGCAAGTTCGTCGCCACCGTCAACCTCAGACGGTCGACCTTCCGTGCCCGGGTGCTCCTGTTCTCGAGAGGACTCCCGGCGGGCGGCCGGCACACGATCAAGATCGCCGTCTCGAGCAGCGGCAGGCCCGTCGCGATCGACGAGCTCGTCGTCGGGACCTGATCCTCCCGCCCCCAGGCGTGTCGACGCCCGCTCCGGCCTGGCCGGAGCGGGCGTCGCGCTGTCCGGAGCGCGGAGCGAGCGGCGAGCGCGCCGGGCGGACGGACGGCGATCAGCGGGCGGCGATGACCTCGATCTCGATCCGGGCGCCGAGGGCCAGGCGAGTGACGCCGACCGTCGCTCGCGTCGGCAGGTCGGTCGGGAAGTACTCGCGATACACCTGGTTCATCGCGAAGAACTCGTCGAAGTTGACGAGATAGACCGTGCACTTCACGACGTCGCCGTAGTCGAGACCGACGGCATGGAGGAGCCGCCCGACGTTGTCGAGCATCGCCCGGGTCTCGGCCTCGATGCCGCCCGGGACGGGTCCGTTGGAGTCGGGCGGGTCGCCGATCTGGCCGGCGAGGAACACGAGCCCATTCGCCTCGACGACCTTCGAGAACGGCAGCTCACCGGGTTCGAGCCCGGGTCCGGTGGGAATGGTCTTGGGCATCAATGGGTTCCTCGCAACGGGGGTGGGCCCGCCGAGTCTACGGGTCCGGGTGGCGGACGGTCGTGTAGCCTTCGGGCCGATGGACGCCCTGACCACGACCGCTCTGACGAAGCACTACGGCCGTCGCGAGCCGCCGATCCATCGACCGGGCCATCGGGCCATCGGCGAGATCCTCGCCCTCGCCGATCTCTCGATCGCCGTCCGTGAGGGCGAGATCTTCGGCTTCCTCGGCCCGAACGGGGCCGGCAAGTCGACGACCATTCGGCTGCTCCTCGGCTATCTCCACCCATCGTCCGGTTCGGCCACCGTCCTCGGGCGCGACATCGTCCGCGACAGCGTCGAGATCCGGCGGCGGGTCGGCTACCTGCCGGGCGGCATCGCCCTGTATGACTCGCTGACCGGCGAGCAGCTCCTCGACTACCTCGGCGATCTCACCGGCCGGCCCCCGGCCCGCCGGGCGGAGCTCCTCGACCGGCTCGAGCTGTCGGCCCGGACCCTCGACCGTCCCGTCCGCGACTACTCGCGCGGCATGCGCCAGAAGATGGGGATCGTCCAGGCCCTTCAGCACGACCCGGAGCTCGCGATCCTCGACGAGCCGACGGAGGGCCTCGACCCGCTCATGCAGCGAGCGTTCTACGACATCCTCGACGACCTTCGGGCGGCCGGCCGGACGATCTTCTTCTCGTCGCACATCCTGTCCGAGGTCGAGCGCGTCTGCGACCGCGTCGCGATCGTCCGGCGCGGCCGGCTGGTCGCGCTCGAGGACGTCGCCAGCCTCCTCGAGCGGCGGAAGCGGAACGTGGAGATCCGGGCGGCCGACGGCGACCTCCCGACCCTCGAGGGCGTCGCCGGGGTCAGCGGGATCGCCCATGCCGCCGACGGCCGGCTGATGTGCCAGCTCGAGGGCGACGTCGGGCCGTTCCTCGCCGCGATCGCCGGTCACCGGATCACCGACCTGACGATCGAGCCGGCCCACCTCGAGGAGGCCTTCCTCGAGCTGTACGAGGACGCGGAGCCCGGCGCCGATGACACCGCTCGGCCAGCCCCGGCTCCGTTGCCGGCCGCGAACACGCCCGCGGAGCCGGCGGAGCCGGTCGCATGAACGCCGCGCTCTTCCGCCACGTTCTCCGGTCGCAGCGCGCGAAGCTGCTGATCGTCTGCGTCGCGATCGCCGTCTGGAGCGTGTTCCTGCCGATCATCTACGGCTCGTTCGGCCAGCAGGTCAAGCAGATCGTCGATTCCGGGATCATCCCGCGGCAGCTGATGAACTTCGGGGGCGGCGACCCGTTCAGCCTCGGCGGCTCGATCGCCCTCGGTTACATCCACCCGATCGCGATCATCCTCGTGGCGATCTTCGCCGTCGGGTTCTCGACGACGGCGGTGGCCGGAGAACGGCAGCGGGGAACGCTGGAGGTCGTGCTCGCCCGCCCGGTCTCACGCCGGGTGCTCTACACGACCTTGCTCGTCGCGCTGCTCCTGTTCCTCGGCATCGTCCTCGCCGCGTCGATCGTGGGAACGACGATCGGCTCGGCGATCGCCGGCGTGCTCGACGAGCTGCCGATCGACCGGCTGCCGCTGCTCTGGCTGAACGGCCTCCTGCTGTGGGGCACGATCGGAGCGATCGGGCTGGCGGCGTCCGTGTCGTTCGACCGGCTGACGCCGGCGGTGGGTGCGACGATCGCGATCGTGGTCGTGTCGTACTTCCTCCAGATCCTCGGCTCGCTCTGGCCGGACGCGGCCGGGCTCCAGCAGTACTCGCTGTTCCACTACCTGGCCGCCTCGGACATCCTGGCCGGAACGACCAACGTTGCCGGGCTCGGGCTCCTTGCGGGGGTCGGCGCGATCGCGATCGGCTGGGCGCTGATCGTCTTCCCCCGCCGCGACCTCGCCGCCCCGAGCTGAGGACGCGCGCGCGTCTCCTGGAGCGCGCCGTTTCGTCGCCACGTGACGAGGATCCGCCACACCGTGCGATCCCGGTCAGGTCGTCGCCGGGTGACGAGGAGCTGCCCGATTTCGACCGTTGCCCACCAGATCGTCGTGAGCGGACGATCAGGCGGCGTCGGCGACCAGAATTCGCCGCCTCAAGTCGCTCGGCGTGCGTGGCGGGTGCCATGCCGCGACCCCGATCCGCTTCCGATGAGCTCACGCCGACTCCCGGCGACGATCTGACACCAAATCCGCCGCGCGGAACGGATGGTCGACGCCCCAGGACGATCTGGCGATCTCGACGCGTCAGCGACCCCTGGAGCGCTTGCTCGCCGGGCGCAGCTCGGGCGGCAGCGCGGATGCCGGGATCCGCCGAACGCGGGTCACCTCGCGGAGCTCGCGGTCGAATTGGGCGCCGAGCGTCGCCGAGCGGGTCATGGATCGCTCCGGCGGGCGCTCCTTGACCCGGTACAGGACGATCGAGACCTTCGACGGGCCGGCGCGCGTCAGCTCCGGTGCCGGGGCGCGGGCGTCGAACTCGTAGGTCTCCGGCTCGTACACATGGTGACCCTGCTGGACGCCCCTGCCGCTCGGATTCGGGAAGCCCCGGACGACACCGAAGTCGGGAAGCGCATCGGCGTGGAGGATCCGGTCGCCGTCGGTGACCTCGTAGGCGTACTCGGCGTGGAGGGCCGCCGGCATCGCGAGCTCGCTGTCGACGAGCTGGCTGTCGACGATCGACAGGCTTCCTGACGCCATGCGGACCCGGAACTTGACGTAGCCGCGAGCCGCCCGCCCGGTCGAGCGGCGCCGGCCACGGGTGACCTGGTCCGGCAGCTCGACCCCGGCCGGGACCGTGCCGCCGGTGTTCGCCGCAGCGTCGGACTCCGTCGGCTTCGCCTTCCTCCCCGTGACGAGTCGCGGCTGCAGCTCCTGGCCGGCCGCCTTGGCCTTGCCGCGGCCTTTCGGTGGCACGACCGCCTTCGCGCTTGTCGCCTCCGGCTTGACCTTGCCGCGCGGACCGGCGGCTCGTGGTCGCCGGCCGCCGTCCTTGACCGGGCCCCTGGCGCCGGGGGGCATCGCCTGCGCGCCACCCTCGGGCTTCGAGGGCCGTGCCTTGTCAGCCATGGCTCACCGCCTCACCAGTTCCGGCCGTATCGGTAGTTGTGGATCCATCGGTTGTAGAGCCGCTCGAGCGACAGGGAGCCTCGTCCACGGATCATGCCGAACCAATCCTGGTTGTGGACGAACAGGTCGGGTTGCCCCGATGTTCCCTCGAAGTTGGACACCTCGTATCGATCCGACGGGCCGAGGTTCCATTCGCCCACCCAGTCACCGACGAAATCGGCAGTCAGCGCGGACCCGGTCGAGGTCATCCGGCCGAGGTACTCGGTGACCCAGTCCTGGGTGTTGTAGACGAAGAGGTCCGTCCGGCCGTCGCCGGACAGGTCGGCCGGCAGGAACTGGTCGTGACTCGCGAGCCCGCCCCAGCCCGGCACGTCGCCGTCGTAGCGATGGGCCATGACGAGACCGCTGCCGTTCGACCGGAACATGCCGAGGTAGCTCATGCTCCAGTCGAGGCCGTTGAAGATGTACAGGTCGGAACGGCGATCGGCGTTGAAGTCGCCGACATAGAGCTGGTCGCGGCTCGCCAGCCCGCCCCAACCCGGGATGTCGCCGTCGAAGCGCGACGTCATCGTCAGGTTCGTCCCGGTGGATCGGAACATCCCGACGTAGCTCATCGACCAGTCCGCGCCGTTGAACACGTAGAGGTCGGCCTTGCCGTCCCCGCTGAAGTCGCCGACGTACAGCTGGTCGTTCGGGGCGAGACCGCCCCAGCCGGGGATGTCACCGTCGAACCGCCGGACGAGGTCGAAGCCACCGCCGTTCGAGCGCAGCATCGCCACGTAGGTCATGGACCAGTCCGCGCCGTTGAAGACGAACAGGTCCTGCTTGCCGTCCCCCGTGAAGTCGCCGACGAAGAACTTGTCGTTCTTCGCCAGGCCACCCCAACCGGGGATGTCGCCGTCGTACCGGGCGATCAGTCGCAGCCCGCCGGCTCCGTCGTCGGCCAGCAGCCCGAGGTACGGCATCACCCAGTCGACGCCGTTGAAGACGGCGACCTCGTCCTTGCCGTCGCCGTTGAAGTCACCGATGTAGAAGTGGTCGTTGGGCTGGAACTGCCACGATCCCGGGACGCGCTCGACGGCGCTGAAGGCGAGGTCGAGCCGGTGGCCGTCCGATCGGAACGTCTGGATCGAGTTGCCGCTGTGGACGAGGACGTCGCTCTGGCCGTCGCCATTGAAGTCGCCGGAGTAGGCGTTCACGAACGCGTGCCCGGTCCACGTGTCGTAGAGGCGCTTGAACTGGGTGTAGCAGACCGGGCAGTAGGGCGGGGTGTTGCCTCGCATCCGGCAGTTGATCACCGGCCGGTAGATGCCGGTGTTGTTCGTGTTGCCGCCCTCGAACAGGCCGACGTCCTGATTGTCGTCCCAGGTCGCGGGCTTCGTCCCCACGTTGTACCCGGCGCAGGTGCCCTTGCCGGTCGGGATCGGCGTCGTCGGATCGACGAACTGACGCCATTTCAGCGTCGCCCGGTTCGTGTTCTTCGTCAGGTCCACGGCGCCGGGCTCGGGACCGCTGTAGGCGCCGGTGACGCAGTACTCGTCCGGCAGCCCGCCGAGGCCGTGGCCGAACTCGTGGGCGATCACCGTCCAGTCGACGCCCATCGGGACGTGCGCCCGGCCGTTGCCGCCGCAGCCGCCGTAGTTGGGGTTGTTCAGGACGATGAGGACGAGGTTCGAGTCCGGGACCCACTTCTTCAGGGCGGCCGTGATCCGCGCTTCCGTATTCGCTCCGTACTCGAGCCAGCAGTGCGCCCACGACCCGCTGAAGATCATGTCCAGCGACGTGTTGCGGGTGGTCGTGCTCGTGATCGTGTCGTCGGTCGGGTCGTCGGGCGTCCCGTGCAGGTCGTACACCCGGACGTTCGTCAACGAGTCGGCCGAGATCAGGTTGATCCGGTAGATGTTCCAGGCCGAGGCGTCCTCGTAGAAGTAGTCGTGCCCGAAGACGCCGTCGATCAGGGTCGTCTGGACCCAGTTGTTGTAGGCCGTCTGATCCGCGGCGGCGAACCCGTCGCCCATGACGACGAGGTTCTTCTTCGCTCCGACGGGCCCCGCGGCACGGAGCTGGGTCACGCTGTCCGGCATCGTTCACCCCCGATCGACCAGCTGGTCCGCGACGGACGACCGAACCTGTAGCACCGCGCCGTCTCGCCGGCGTCACGGGCCGGATCCCGCCGGTTCGTCGCCAGGTGACGATCATCCGTCCGGGCTCGACGGATTCCTGCCACATCGTCGTGACGCGTTCGACGGGGCGCCCTCTGCGATCGGATTCGGGCGCCGGCACGCCCAAGCCGTGCGTGGCTCGGGCCCAGCGACGACCCGAACCGGCTCGCGAACCCGCTCCGTCGACCCCCGACGACGATCTGGCACCGAACCGGGCCGGGCGGGCCATTCCTCGACGCGCCACGACGATCTGACCGCCTCGTCGATCAGAGCCGGCGGTGAGCAGCCTCCACGGCTCGCGCACACCACTCGGCCAGGTCGGCTTCGCCGCTGACACCGGATCCGAGCGTGGCACCGCTCTCGGTGTCGAGGCCCTTCCGCCAGCCGCGCAGGAGCAGCCCGACGATCCAGGCGAGATCGACCTGGGCATCCCAATCGCCCACCACGGCGTCGTGGTCGTCGTGGCGATCGCCGTATCCGACTCGTCCGAGGAACCAGGTCAGCGACGTCCGATAGCGGTCGAAGATGGCGGCCGGCGGTTCGGGCAGGGAGGCACTGTTCGTGACGATGAACCAGCCCAGCTCGACCGCGATCGGCGCCTGGATCGTCATCTGCCAATCGATGAACCGGACGTCGTCCTCTCCCGGCCCGATCGCAACATTGGCAAGCTTGAGGTCTCCATGGAGCCCCACCGCGGGGAGCCGCCCGAGCGCGGCGACCAGCGGACCCGGATCGGCCCCGAGCGACGCGATCAAGTCGCGGGCCGGGCCCGGCGCCACGCGATCGAACGCATCCCAGCCGGCGAGCAGCTTCCCGGCCGACTCGACCCCGGCGGGGATCCCTCGTTCGAGATGCCGGAGGCACGTGGGCCGCGCCGTCAGCGTCAGTCGCTCGGGCAATGGACACCACGGGAACGACGGTCGATCGGGCGTCTCGCAGGAGGCCGGGTCGACGACGAAGGGCCACGGATTCGCGTGCAGGGCCGCCAGTCGATCGAGCGTGCGGTCAACGACCTCGATGTCCACGTCGCCGCGATCGTGGGCGGGTCGCTCCCAGGCGAGGAGCTCCGACGACAGGTCGGGCATGACGATGACCGCGGAGCCATCCGGGTCCGCGGCCGCACCGAGATAGGGGAGCGTTCGACCCAGCAACCCATCGGCCCGACGCCGATCCGATGACGCGAGACAGGCTTCCCGCAGCCGGCCATCATTCGTCGCGGCCGCGATCCAGTCCATCGAAACAGACGTCCGCTTCAGGACGAACCGGTCGGGCGGTCGAGCCGCGGCACCCGGACGCTCGATCATCGAGAAGACCGCACCGGACCAGCCGTCCGTCGGGAACTCGCGCTCGGGGAGTCCGCCGATGCCGAGCTCCTCCAGCAGGTGGTCGAGCGGGCGCTCGCGCCAGTCCCCGGTCATCCCTCGTCGAGGTAATGCACGACCGAGCCCGGGCAGTTGCGGGTGATCACGACGACGAGCGGCTCGCTGGCCGACGCGTTCTCCTCGACGTGGATCTCGCCCGCCGGGATGTAGACGAAGTCTCCGGGCGCGGCGTCGAACGTCTCCTCGACGCCGGTCGGCCCGAACGTGTAGCGCGCGCGCCCCGAGGCGATCCAGATCGACGTCTCGCATTCGCCGTGATGGTGGATTCGCGTCCGCGCGCCGGGCGCGGTCGTCACGACCGACGAGTACAACCCCACCGAGCCGACCGTGTCGGCGCTGATCGCGATCGAGCGCTCCATGTCGGCGTTCTGGCCGCTCGAGGTCGAACGCTCGTCGGGCCGGACGCGGCTGGCCATGTGTCGCCTCGTCAGACCGCGACCGGATCCGGCGACCACGACACGCGCCAGACCCGCCACAACGCGGTGGGGTCCGACAGCGGGTCGCCGTGGACGAGGACGAAGTCGGCCGGGCCGCCCTCCCGCAACGAACCGGCCTCGGGCTCGCCGAGCAATTCGCCGCCGCGCCAGGTCGCGGCTCCGAGCGCCTCCCATGGCTCGAGTCCGGCCCCGACGAGTGCCTCGACCTCCCACGCGAGCTGGTTCGCCCGGAGCGAGCCTCCGCCGAAGTCGGTGCCGCTGGCGATCCGGACGCCCGCCCGATGGGCCGCGAGCACCGACGCCTCCGCCGCCTCCCGTCTCGCGGCCATCGCCGCCCGGCCGTCGGAGGCGATGAACCGCTCGATCCGCGTCGTCGATCCGAATGTCGCCCAGGACCGGAACACGGCCAGCGTCGAGACGAGGAACGTCCCGCGACGGGCCATCTCCGCCGCGATGTCACCGTCAAGCTCGAACCCGTGCTCGATGGCGTCGACGCCGCCCGCGACGCCCTTCCGCGCCCCGTCGATCCGGCCGCTGTGGGCCGTCACCCGCGCACCGCGAGCGTGGACCGCCTCCACGACCCGCGCGATCTCGTCGACCGACCACGGACAGATCGCCGGGTCGGTCCCGTCGAGATAGAGCTTGATGAAGTCCGCGCCGTCATCGAGCTGGCGGAGCCCGGCGGCGACCAGCTCGTCCCCGTTCGCCGCCTCGACGCCGAGCGGTCCGAACCCCGGCCCGCCGATCCACGTGCCCGCCGCACGGATGTGCGGCCAGCCCACCCGGCCGCGGGCCCGATCGCGCACGCCGAGTGCGAGCGCCCGCTGTCGCCCGTCGATCGGGTCCACGCCCGGCCCGGAGCCGACGTCCCGCGCCCAGCGGACCCCCGCCGCCGTCATCAAGCGACGCATTGTGGGCAGCGGTCGCGACGAGCGATGCCGGCGGGTCCTCGCCCCGGGCGATCCAGTGCGAGCCGCCGGGAAGCGTCAGGTGGCTATGACCGTCGACCATGCCCGGGACGATCGTCGTGCCGCCGGCGTCGACGACATCGACGCGGTCGTCGGGATCCTCCTCCGCATCGGTCGGCCGGATCCAGGTGATCCGGCCACCCTCGACGAGGACGCTCATGCCGAGCTGGAGCCGGTCGCTCCGGCCGTCGGCGAGCGCGGCGTCGCGATACAGGACGCGGGAGACGGGATCGGTCACGGTTCGGCGAGCCTAGCACCGGCTACGATCGGCCGATGGTCACTCCGCCCGCGATCGCCGCGCTGGCGCGGTTCGCCCTGCTCGACGGCCCGTCGCCCCTGACGCGGCTGGACCGGCTGTCCGCCGCCCTGGGCGCCGGCGCCGACGTCTGGATCAAGCGCGAGGATCTCCTGCCGCTGGCCTTCGGTGGCAACAAGCTCCGGAACCTCGAGTTCCTCGTCGGCGCCGCGATGGCGGACGGCGCCGACACGCTGATCACGTCCGGCCGGCGCTGGTCGAACCACTGCCGGCTCACCGCCGCCGCCGGCGCCCGGGCCGGGCTCGCGGTCCACCTCGTCCTCACGGGTCCGCCACCGGCCGCCGGCGAGGAGGGACCGAACCAGCGGCTCGACGAGCTGCTCGGCGCCACGATTCATGTGACCCGGACCGACGACCGGGCCGAGCGTGAGGCGACCGTCGAGCGCGTCGCCGCGGATGTCCGGGCGAGCGGCGGGCGGCCGTTCGTCGTCGGTGTCGGCGGGACGGGGCCGGTCGGCGCGGCCGGCCAGGTGCTCGCGGGCCTCGAGCTCGCCGACCAGCTGGCTGCGGCCTCGATCGGCGAGGCATCGGTCGTCCTGCCCTCGGCCACCGGCGGGACCCAGGCCGGGGTGCTGGTGGGTCTCACGCTCGCCGCGCCGCCGCGTCGCCACGTCGTCGGGATCGCCGTTGCTGCCCCGTCGACCGAGCTTCGCCCGACGATCCTCGGCCTGCTGGACGGCCTCGCGCCGCTCGCCGGGGTCACGGTCGACGGCGACCGGGTCGTCCTCGAGGACGACCAGCTGGGCGACGGATACGGCCGCCCCACGGCGGCGGCCGACGAGGCGACCCGTCTCCTGGCGCGGACCGAGGGCATCCTCGTCGACCCGATCTACACCGCGAAAGCCCTGGCGGGCCTCGTCGCGCGGGTCCGCGACGGCCGCCTCGGTGGCCCGGTCGTGTTCTGGCACGCCGGCGGCGGGCCAGGGCTCTTCGAGCGGGTCGAGGCCTAGGCTCGGCCGTCCTCGCCGTCGATGCCGGCTCGCCCGTAGAGCCGCGCGGACATCGGCTCGAAGGGCGTCGGAGAGAAGACGGCCTCGAGCGGCAGCTCGAACAGGCCCGCGATCGCGAACGCGAGGTCGAGGCTCGGGTTGTACTCGCCCCGCTCGATATAGCCGACCGTCTGGTAGTTGATCCCGAGCGCGTCGGCGACCTCCTGCCGGGAGAGGCCCCGCTCTGCCCGGAGCACCGAGATCCGGTTGTGGATCGGCGTCGCCGGTCGGCGCGTCATCGCCGGCCCGGGCTCGCGGCCGCCGGTCGTGGATCGTCCGCCTCCGGGCCGGGCTCGCCGGGCTCGCTCCAGGCGAGGGTGGCCGACGGCAGGATCGGCAGGTACAGCCCCAGGGCGATCCCGACCGGAGTCAGGACGTCCATTCCGATCGAGACCGGACCGCTCGTCGAGGCGACGATCGCGAGGAGGAGGACGACGGCGACCACGACGGTCGACAGAACGCCGTACGCGGCGATCCACGCCTGGTCGCGGACCCGCTGCTGGCGCTCGTCGAGGTCCGCGGTCATCGATGCCCGATCGCGGGCATAGCCGTAGATCGCGACGACGCCCGCCAGCGTGGCGGCGAACAGCGCGATCGCGATCGGCGCCCACAGGGTCGATGACAGCCGGCCGGTCGCGACGAGCGTCGCGTAGCCGAGGTTCAGGAGCGGGAAGCCCGCAAAGGCCAGGATCACCCAGATGCGTCGAGTTCGTCGGGTCGCGTCGGGCATGGACCGCCAGAGCAGGGTCACGGGGTTCTGCATCGTTTTCGTCCTCGAGACGTCGGTGTGGTGATCGCAACGAGATGTTGTATTAATACAATACGGAATCACACACGTCTGTCAAGTGGGCTGTCGTCCGCGGGTGCCACGACGGTCGCGATGCCAGCGCGGCCTGAGAGGTCCGGCCAATCCCGCGTGCCGCAGCCCTGGGCGTCGTGGATCACGGTCGGGCGGATCCGATCCGATGCCGATCGGGCATGGCCGTGCGGGAGCGCACTCGCGGGCGCCCGAATGGTCCCGTTCAGCCGCGGCCGGACGCGCGCCACGCGTCCCGCAACCGCATCCGCGCGCCGGTCTGGAGGACGGCCCCGGAGTAGACGCGGCCGCCGACGACGAACAGCGCCCAGATCGCGATCGCCATGACGATCGCCGAGCCGACGATCTCCCACGGCTCGATCGCCCCCAGTGCCGCGCGGAGCGGGACGACCATCGGGGCGACCGGCGGGATGAACGAGGCGATCCGTGCCGCGACGCCGCTCGGGTCGTTGAGGGCGACGAGGAGCGCGAAGAAGTAGGCCGCCATGGCCATGAACATGACCGGGCTCGAGGCGTTCGATGCCTCCTCCATCCGTGACGCGAGGGCGCCGAGGACGGCGAGCGCCGTCGAGTAGAACGCGTAGCCGAGCACGAACCACAGCAGGAGCATCGCGAGCGCCGACGGCGTCGTGGACGGCAGGTCGAAGCGGTGCAGGGCGATGCCGAGGCCCAGCCCGACCGCCACCATCACGACGAGCTGGGCGACGCCGAGCAGGCCGATGCCGATGACCTTGCCGATCAGCAGGTCACGCGGCTCGACCGTCGAGAGGACCACCTCGACGACCCGGCTCTGCTTCTCCTCGACGACGCCGGTCAGGACCCACGTGCCGAACGTGAACATCGAGATGAAGAGAAGGATCACGCCGATGTTCGCGAATGCGAACGACGTGTCGCGGTTGGGGTCGCTGGGCTCGAGCTCGCGGAGCGAGATCTGCGGCGGCGTCGTGAAGCTCGCCACCACGATCTGCTGGAGGAGCGGGTTGCCCCGGCTCTTCACGACGTAGGTCGGGGTCGCGTCCCCGCCGGGCACGACGAGGACGGCATCGAGCGCCCCGTCCTTGAGCTTCGCCTCGCCGGTCCCGAGGTCCGGGACGGTGGCGATCGTGACCTCGAGGCCGGCCGACTTCGCCGTCTGCTCCAGCGCGGTGGTCAGCCCGGCCGGCGGCGACCCGACGATCCCGAGATGCTGGGCTCCGGGGCTGCCGATCAGCGACGGCAGGAAGAGGCCGGCGGCGATGAGCCCGACGGACAGGAGCACGGAGAAGAGGAAGCCGCGACTCCGGCCGCGCTCGAGCAGCTCGCGGCGTGCGACGAGCCAGATCATCCGTCGGCGGCTCATGTCCGGACGAGCTCCAGGAACAGCTCCGACAGCGTCGGCGGCTGAAAGGAGAAGCGGCGGACCGGCCCGGCCGCCGACGCGGTCGCAAGCAGCCCGCCCAGGTCGACGTTCGCCGGCACGACGAGCCGGACCAGGTCGCCCTGGGCCTCCTCGACGGTCAGGCCGGGGCACTGCTCGAGCCAGCGGTTGGCGTTGCCCTCGACCTCGACCTCGAGATGCCGCCGCGTCGATGCCGCGCGCAGCTCGTCGATCCCGCCCGCGGCGGCGATCCGGCCCCGGTTGATGATCACGACGTCCTCGCACAGGTCCTCGACGAGGTCGAGCTGATGGCTCGAGAAGACGACGGCGACGCCGGCCGCCGCACGCTGGCGGAGGATGTCCGACATCGTCTCGATGCCGAGCGGGTCGAGGCCGCTGAACGGCTCGTCGAGGACGAGCAGCTCGGGGTCGTGGACGAGCGCCGCACCGAGCTGGACCCGCTGCTGGTTTCCGTGGGACAGCGTCTCGAGCTTCGAGCCCGCCCGATCCCTCAAGCCGAGGCCGTCGAGCCAGCGCGCTGCGGCGGCGCTCGCATCGGCCGCCGACAGACCGTGGAGCTCGGCGAAGTACTCGAGCTGCTCGTCGACCTTCATCCGCGGATAGAGCCCGCGCTGCTCGGGCATGTAGCCGAACCGCAGGCGATCGGATCGCTCGATCGGCTTTCCGGCCCACGTGATCGTGCCGCGATCCGGCCGCGCCAGCCCGAAGACGCAGCGCATCGTCGTCGTCTTGCCGGCGCCATTCGGACCGAGGAATCCGACGAGCCGCCCGGGCCGGACGGCGAAGCTCGCCCCGTCGAGCGCCACGACGGAGCCGTAGGTCTTGGAGAGATCGACGATCTCGAGCACGGCGGTCAGGCCGCGCCGGATCCGGGGGCGGGATCGGGCATCGGGACAACCTTACCCGGCGGCCCGGAATCCGACGACCCCGGGCCGCCTGGCCCGGGGTCGTCGCGGGGTGGAGCCGCCAGTGCGCCCTACTTGGCGGTGATCGTCCCCGTCATGTCGTGGTGGACATCACACCGGAAGAAATAGGTCCCGGGCTGGAGGGCCGGCACGACCTGGTCCGCCTTGCCGGAGCTCACGATCTGGCCGACGGAGACCGGCGTTGACGCGTTGCTGTCGGTGAAGATCGCGACGTTGTGCGGCGCGGCGTCCTGGTTGTCGAAGTGGAACGTGACGTTCGAGCCGGCCTTGACCTCGACGGTCGCGGGCTGGAACTTCATGTCTTTGGCGACGATCGTGGGGCCGTTCGGGTCGACCGGGCCGGACGGAACCGGGGCGGCGGCCGAGGTGCTGGAGCAGGCCGCGAAGATCGCGGCGGCGGCGACGAGACCGAGGGTCAGAACGAGGCGCTTCATGACTGGCAGCTCCGTGATGCGACGGGCGGTGGGATGGGACCCGATCCGGGGATCGGGTCCCGTGGACGAGAGGTTCAGGCGCCGGCCTGGCCGGTGGCGGGGCGCCGGCCGAGCTTCGACGAGAGGAGCGCGAGCTCGCTCTTGACGACCTTGATCGGGTTGCCGTCCATCCGGGCGAAGTCGATCACCAGCAGGGTGATCAGCGCGACCTCGATGACCTTCGCGATGTACGCGGTGGAGTAGTACGGGCCCTGGACCGCCCAGGCGACGATCGCGGTGGCCGCGTAGCCCATCAGGCCGACGCGGATGAACCAGCGGAAGCGGATCGCCAGCCCGAGCGGGATGATGATCGCGACCGCGGCCACCAGGTAGCCGAGGGCGTTGAGGGTGAAGAGCAGGCCGCCGAGGGTCGAATGGATGTAGGCGGTCCCGAGGACGAGGCCGACGATCGCGATCCGGATGACCACGTCGAGCGGGCGCAGGCTGCTGCGAGGGTTCATGGCGTCGCGGTACCTCTGTGGTTGAGGGTGTGTCTCGCCGGTTCATCGGCGTTGGACCGCATCGTCGCGTCCCGGCCGGGCGCAGTCCGTCGGCTGCGGTCGACAACGGCGCGTGACGTCGATCGCGCTCGCCGACCGTCGATGGACGCACCGCCGGCCGGCCGCTTGACCACGTCCGTTCGCGACGAATGACGTAGGCGGGCCCGCTCGGGGTCGATCGCAGGGCGCGAAGGGGGTCGGATATCCTCAGGTCGTGGCCACCACCCGCCCGCGGGGCGCTCCGAAGCGCCGGGCCGCGGCCCCGGCCGATCCGGCCGGCGCCGTCACGGCCCCCAAGCGCGCGTCCCGGAAGCCCGGCCCGAAGGCCGACGTCGCTCCGAAGCCCGACCCCCGCGAGGTCGCGCCCGAGGCGCCGGACCTCGTCACGCCCGAGAACCGCGCGATCCTCCACCATGCCCTCGAGGAGGCCGCCAGGCTTCTCCACTCGGACGGGGCGCTGGCCTACCTCCTCGATACCGGCAGCGGCGTGCTCCGCTTCGCCGACGATGCCGGCATCACCGACGACAACCGCCGCCGCTGGGTCCGATCCCTGAAGGTCGCGCCCGGGCAGGGCATGTTCGGGCGGGCCATCGTGGAGCGGCAGATCGTCCAGAGCGATGACTACCCGAGCGACGCGTCCTTCGTCCACTTCGAGGGCGCGGACCGCCTCGTGAACAACCTGGGCGTCCACTCGTTCCTCGTCGCGCCGATGATCGTCGGCGACCGTGTCTTCGGGGCGATGGGGACGTACGCCACCAGGATCGGCGCGTTCGGCGAGCACGACATCGCGCTCGTCAAGGCGCTCGCCGACCACGCAGCGCTGGCGATCGCCAACGCCGAGCTCATCGACCAGCTGGCCGGTTCCCGGGCCGAGGTGGAGCGGCGGGCCGACGCCGAGCGGGCCCTCCGCGAGATCGCGGCCCGGATCACCGCCCTCCGCGATCCGGCCGAGGTCCTCCAGCTCGCCGTCGACGAGGCGGCCTCGCTGCTCGAGGCCGACGGCGCCCGGATCGACCTCCTGAGCGACCGCGACGGCGCCCTCTACTGGGCGTATGACGCGACGACCGGACACCGGCCCGGTCTGGGCCCGATCGACGGAACCGGCGAGGCGAAGGCCGGCGAGGGCATCTCGGGTCGCGCCGTCCGCGAGCTCCGGCCGGTGTTCACCGGCGACTACCTCGCCGACGACCGGTTCGAGCACGCGGCGGCACCGGACGACCACGTCAAGCGCTACGCGATCCGCTCCGTGATCGCGGTGCCCCTCGTCGGCGATCGCGGGCCGCTCGGGACCTTGACCGTCTACAACGGCGAGGTCGATGCGTTCGGCGAGGCCGACGCCGGGCTGCTCGAGGCGCTCGCCGGCCAGGCCGCCATCGCGATGACGAACGCGCGGCTGATCGAGGCGCTGGCCGCGTCGCAGGCGGTCGAGCGCCAGCGCGCCGACGAGGAGCGGGCCCTCCGCGAGATCGCGGCCCGGATCACCGCCATCCGCGACCCGTCCGACCTGCTCCAGGACGTGGTGGACGAGGCCGCCCGCCTGCTCCACGTCGAGCGCGTCCGGATCGACCTGATCGGCCGCGGTGCCGGACGCGTCGGCTACACGTTCCTCGGCGCCGGACGGCACATCGGAGGGGCGGCGGTCGACGAGGCCGGCGAGCCGTATCACTACGGGGCCTCGGGTCGGGCGATCGACGAGCGCCGGACGATCGTCGTCGACGACTACTTCACCGACGGGTCGTTCCAGCACGACCCGGAGCTCGACCAGGCGGTCGCCGGCGACGGGATCAACGCCCTGGTGATCACCCCGTTGATCGCCGAGGACACGCTGCTCGGAGTCCTCCAGGTCGGCAGCGGCGAGATCGGCGCGTTCGGCCCCGAGCAGGTCGCCCTGGCCGAGGCGCTCGCCCACCAGGCGGCGATCGCGATCAAGAACTCGCGGCTGATCATGGCGCTGGAGCGCTCCAGCGAGGAGAACCGCCGGCGTGCGAGGGCGGAGCAGGCGCTCCGCGAGATCGCGACCACGATCACCGCCATCCGCGACCCGTCGGAGCTGCTCCAGCAGGTGACCGACGCCGCCCGCCGGCTCCTGTCGGGCGAGCGCTCGCAGCTCGACATCGTCGACCCATCGACGGGCCTGATCCGCTGGACGACCGCATCCGGCGACGGCGAGTTCGGCGGCGACCTGCCCGGAACGCACGAGGGCGTCGCGGCCGAGGTCGGCATCAACGCCGCGGCGATCGCCGAGCGGGGCGTCGTCGTGACGGGTGACTATCTCGCCGATCCGCGGATCCTCCACGTGCCTGAGTCCGACGCGTTCGTGAAGAAGGTCGGGATCCGCTCGGTCGTCGCGACGCCGCTGATGTCGGAGTCGACGCTTCTCGGCATCCTGAAGGTCGCGACGATCCGGGTCGACGCGTTCGACGACGAGGACGCCGCCCTGATGGCCGCATTCGCCGACCAGGTCGTCGTCGCGATCCAGAACGCGCGGCTGATCGACGAGCTCGGCCGGTCGAAGGTCGAGATCTCGCGACGAGCCGACGCCGAGCGCGCCGTCCGCGAGATCGCGGCGAACATCTCCGCCCTCCGCGACACGGACGCGATCCTCCAGCAGACGGTGGACGAGGCCCGGCGCCTGCTCGACTCGACCTCGGCCCGGATCGACATGCTCGACGAGGACGGCGTGACGCTCCGCTGGGCGTACGCCTCGGGCGAGGACGCCGTCCGGACCCGTGAGGAGGGCTTCGACGGCGAGTTCAAGCTCGGCGAGGGGATCGCCGGCCGGATCGTGGCGACGGGCGAGGCCTTCCGGACCGGCGACTACCTGGCCGACCGCCGCTTCGAGCACACGACCCGCTCCGACGCGCTGGTCCGGGCGACCGGCTTCCGATCCGTCCTCGCAGCCCCGCTCCGCGGCGAGTCCGGGTCGCTCGGCGCACTCTCGGTGAGCAGCACGCAGCGAGACCGCTACGACGACACCCAGGCCGACCTCCTCCAGGCGCTGGCCGACCAGGCGGCGATCGCCATCCAGAATGCGCGCCTGATCGAAGAGCTCGACCAGTCCTCGACCGAGCTTGCGCGCCGCGCCGACGCCGAGCAGTCGCTCCGCGAGATCGCCGCCCAGATCACGGCGATCCGGGACCCGGGGTCGCTCCTCCAGCAGGTCGTCGACGCAGCGAAGCGGCTCGTGGACGCCGACGGGTCGGTGCTCGACCTCATCGACCCGGGCGGCGAGGTCCTGCGCTGGACCTACGACTCCGGCATCGGCGGGCTGTTCACGCCCGAGGAGATCGCTGCGCTGACGATCCCGGTGGGCGTCGGGGCGACGGGCGTGGCCGTTGCCGAGAACCGGCTGATCACCGGGAACGACCACCTGGGCCGCCACTTCCCACCGTCCGAGGTGAACGACCGCTTCTTCGGCGTGACGGGCTTCCGCTCGATGATCATCGCCCCGATCAGCGGCGAGACCGGTCCGCTCGGTGCGCTCGAGGTCTACTCGCGCGAGTCGGGAGCGTTCGACGCGGACGACGCGGGCGTCCTCCGGTCGCTCGCCGCGCAGGCCGCGATCGCGATCACGAACACCCGCCTGATCGAGGAGCTGAACGATTCGCGCCGCGACATCGGCCGGCGGGCCGAGGCCGAGCGGTCCCTGCGCGAGATCGCCGCACGGATCACCGCGATCCGCGGCACCCACGAGCTGCTCCAGCACGTCGCCGACGAGGCCGCCCGCCTCCTCGGCTCCGAGGGCGCGATCATCGACCTGCTCGACCCGATCACCGGGACGATCTCGATGGGCTACGTCGGTGGCCTGGATGCCGACCGCAGCCGGCGCTGGGAGACGAGCCGGGTCGGCGAGGACATCGTCCGCCGGACGATCGCCGGCCGGGCGCCGCTCCACACGATCGACTACCTGGACGATCCGCGGTTCACGCTCGATGCCCACGGCACGGCGGTCGCGAACGAGATCGGCCTCCGGTCGATCGCCATTGCCCCGCTCGTGTCGGAGCGCGGCGCACTCGGCACGCTGGCCGTCTTCTCGTCGACGCCGGGGACCTTCGGGGAGAACGAGGCGAGCCTCCTGGGAGCGCTCGCCGACCAGGCCGCGATCGCGATGCTGAACGCGCGCCTGATCGACGAGCTGGAGCGATCCCAGCGCGAGCTGGCCGCCCGGGCCGAGACGGAGCGCTCGCTCCGCGACATCGCGTCCCGGATCACGTCGCTCGGCGACCCCGGCGAGCTCCTCGCCCGCGTGGTCGAGGAGTCGCGGCGCCTCCTCGGCTCGGACGGCGCCCACCTGACCCGGATGTCCGACGACGGCACCTATCTCGTGCCGGTCATCGTCGCGGGCGGGATGGACGCCGACACGGAGGGCTGGCTCAAAAACATGCGGTTCCCCCTCGGCGGTGGGATCAACGGCCTCGCGGCCGAGGAGGTCCAGCCGGTCTGGACCTATGACTACGCGAACGATCCGCGGATCCCGCACGAGCTGGACGACGACCTCGCCGCCGAGCGGCTGGGGCTCCGTGCGCTCGCCGCCGCGCCGCTGCGCGCGCCCGCGGGCGAGGTCATCGGGACGCTCGCGGTTTCGTACGCGCGCCCTCGGGAGATCCTGCCCGACGAGCTCGACCTCCTCCAGGGCCTCGCCGACCAGGCGGCGATCGCCCTGACGAACGCGAACCTGTACGAGCTCCTCGGCGAATCCGAGGGGCGCTACCGGAACCTCGTCCAGAACTCGCCCGACCTGGTCTGGTCGATCGGTGCGGACGCCCGGTTCACGTTCGTGTCGGACTCGACGAGCCGGCGCCTCACCGGCTGGCGCGCCGACGAGCTGCTCGGAAAGCACTTCGGCGCGCTCGTCCACGAGTCGTCGCGCCAGGTCGCCGAGATCGACTGGACCCAGGAGCTCGGGGAGGACGACGGCACCGGCGGCCGGGAGCTCCGCGGCCGGGTCAACCTCCTCCACAAGGACGGCGACCCGATCCCCGCCGAGTTCATCGCGTTCGCGACGCGGGACGAGAACGGCCACTTCGCCGGGGCGAACGGCAGCGTCCGCGACATGAGCGAGCAGACGCGCCTGGAGCGCGAGCTGCGCGAGTCGGAGGAGCGCTTCCGCTTCCTGGTCGAGAACTCGCCGGACATCATCTTCGCGATCGATCCGTCCGGCCGGTTCACGTACATCTCGGACACGGTCCGGCGGTCGATCGGATACGAGCCCGAGCAGCTCGTCGGGACGCGGTTCGTCGACATCATCCACTACGGCCCGGACGAGATCCCCGGCGAGCGGTTCGCGATGCTCGCCGAGGACCCCGACCTCGAGCTGACGAACAAGATCACCCTGAAGACGGCCGACGGCCGGCACCTCCCGTTCGAGGTCAGCTCGGTCGGTGTCCGTCGTGACGGAGCGTTCGTCGGGATCCAGGGTGCCGCCCGCGACGTGACCGAGCGGGAGCGGCTGGAGCGCGAGCTGCGCGAGTCCGAGGAGCGCTACCGGTTCCTCGTCGAGAACGCGCCGGACGTCGTGTTCTCGACCGACGGCGAGGGCAACTTCACGTACCTCTCGGAGACGATCGAGGTCCTGACGGGTCACACGCCGAGCGAGCTCGTCGGCGGCCACTTCTCCCGGATCGTCCAGCCGGCGTCGCTGGCGGTCGCCGTCGACCGCTGGACGCAGCTCGTCGCCGAGCCGACCGTCCGCCAGGTGGCCAAGCTCGACCTGATCCGCAGGGACGGCAGCCCCGTGCCCGTCGAGGTGAGCACGATCGGCACGACGGTCGACGGCGAGTTCACCGGGATCCACGGGTCGGCCCGCGACATCGCCGAGCGCGAGCGGCTCGAGCGCGACCTCCGTCGTCAGGCGGGCGAGCTCGCGTCGAGCCAGGAGCGGGCCCATCTCGCCCGGGAGCTTCACGACTCCGTCACCCAGGCCCTGTTCAGCATGACCTTGATCACGCGCAGCACGGAGCTCCTCGTCGACCGCGACCCGTCGGCCGCGAAGGAGCGCCTCGGGTCGCTCCGCGACCTCCAGCGCGAGGCCCTCGCCGAGATGCGCGCCTTGATCTTCGAGCTGCGGCCCGGCAACCTCGAGAACGACGGCCTGCTCCAGGCGCTGCGGACCCACGCGGCCGCGCTCCAGGGCCGGATCGGGCTGCCGATCGTCGTGACGAGCGACCTGACCGACCGGCTGCCGCTGGCCCTCGAGGAGGTCCTCTACCGGATCTCGCAGGAGGGCCTCCACAACGTCGTGAAGCACGCCGGCGCCCGGCAGGTCGAGCTGACCGTCCAGCGCAAGGGCGGCTCGGTCGTGCTCCGGATCCGCGACGACGGCAAGGGGTTCGATGCGGCGGCGGTGCCCGACGGCCACCTCGGGCTGGCCGGCATGCGGGCCCGGGCAGAGAAGATCGGCGCCGCGTTCGACGTCGATTCCCGGCCCGGGGAGGGGACGACGATCGAGGTCTCCGTGCCGCCGGACGCGATCGCCCGACTCGCCGTCGAATCAGCGCCGTCCGGTGTCGAGGCGGTGGCCTCGATCCGCGCATCGGCGGAATGACGTAGGCCGATCTCGACGTCGGTCGCTGTTGGTCGAGGTGTCAACCGGCTGACACTCGGGGCCATGACCGACTCTGCTGCAGCGCCGGCTCCGCTCCGCGTGCTACTCGTCGATCCGGACGATCGCGTACGCGAAAGCCTCGCCGGCCTGCTCCGGATCGGCCATCGCTGTCTCGTCGTGGGCAGCGCCGGCACGGCCGACGCCGCCCTTCGCCTCGTCCAGGACTCCGCACCCGATGTCGTCGTCGTCGATCCCCGCCTGCCGGGTGTCGATGTCGGTGCGGCACTGATCACCAGGATCCGGGAGATCGCCCCGACCACCCGGGTCCTTGTTCTCAACTGGTCCGACACCGCGGACCAGGCGAGCGGTGCCGATGCCTATGTTCGCAAGACGTTCCGGCCGCACGAGCTGATCGACGCCGTGGTCTCGACCTCGGGCCGATCCGTCGCGTGAGCCGAATGGAGGTTCCGACCTTGCTAGACTCGACCGTGCCGACCGCCACCGCGCCCCGTCACTCCCGGCCGGCGGCTCCCGGAGGCAGCGTGGCTGACGACACCCGGATCCGCGTGCTCATTGTCGACGACCACGCCGTCGTCCGGATGGGCCTGCGGGTCTTCTTCGACCTCCAGGACGACATCACGGTCGTCGGTGAGGCCGCCGACGGCAGCGAGGGCGTGGCGATGGCCCGCCGGCTCGAGCCCGATGTCGTCCTGATGGACCTCCTCATGCCGAACATGGACGGCGTCACGGCGATCGGCCGGATCAAGACCGAGCGGCCCGAGACCGAGATCGTCACGATGACCTCGTTCATCGAGGAGGAGAAGGTCACTGCTGCCCTCGAGGCCGGGGCGTCCGGCTACGTCCTCAAGGACGCCGAGGCCGAGGAGGTCGCGGCCGCGGTCCGCGCCGCCTACGCCGGCGAGGTCCATCTCGACCCGGCCGTCGCCCGGCTCCTCGCCCAGCGGATGCGGGCGAAGAAGACCGGCGAGGACGGGCTGGCCGAACCGCTCACCGACCGCGAGAAGGACGTCATGCGCCTGCTTGGCCAGGGGATGAGCAACAAGGAGATCGGCGCGGCCCTCTTCATCACCGAGCGAACGGCACGAACCTACGTCTCGAACATCCTGGGCAAGCTCGGGCTCGCCTCGCGGACCCAGGCTGCCCTCTGGGCCGTCGAGCACAAGCTGGTCGAGCCCGCGAGGGACTGACCGGCGGGTCGGCCGTCGTCCGCATCGACGGACGTCGGGTCGACCAGCCGACGATCGCCCGTGGCCGCCGGCCGGTGCCGGCGGCGATCCTGAACTCCGCGGCCGAGACTCCCCCCATCTCGGCCGCGATTCCATGTCTCAGGCGACCGCGACGATCCGGTAGCGGACCTCCCCGCGCGGCGTCGCGACCCGGACCTCGTCACCCGGCCGCCCACCGAGGAGCGCCCGCCCGACCGGCGAGACGTTCGAGATCCGGCCGGCGCCCGGGTTCGCCTCGGTCGAGCCGACGATCGTGAAGGTCGATTCGACGCCGTCCCCGTCCTCGACGGTCACCGCGGAGCCGATCGATGCCCGATCCGTCTCGTTCGTCGCCGTGTCGATCACCGTTGCTTCGCGGAGGGTCGCCTCGATCGCCGCGATTCGACCCTCGAGGAACGACTGCTCCTCCCGCGCGGCGGTGTAATCGGCGTTCTCCTTGAGGTCGCCGAGCTCCTTCGCCGACTTGATCCGGGCGATCACTTCGGGCCGCCGAACGCCGGTCAGCTCCGTGTGCTCGGCGCGGAGCCGCTCGAGTCCGTCGGCGGAGACCCAGGTCGTCTCCAGGGCCGGCCGGGTCGCCGTTGCTCCCGTCCTCGCCCGCGGTGGCGACACGTCCGGCGTGGGCGCGGCCGTCGCGGACGCGGCCGTCGTGGCCGCGACCGGCGTCGACGCGGGCTTCGGGGCGCGCCGGACGGTGCCGCCGGCGGCACGCGTCGGCGGCAGCCCGCCCGCGCCCTCGGCCGCTCCCGGCGGCACCTCGACGACCCGTCGCGCCGGGGTCGGCTGGACCGGCTCGCCGGCGATCAGGCTGTTCGCAAGGCCGGTCGGCTTGCGCTCGCCGGTCACGGTCCGCAGGTTCGCGAAGGGAAGCACGACCGATCCGCCCGGGACACGTTCGCGCTCGGGTGCAGGAACCCCGGCGGCGAAGGCCTCGAGCAGCGCGTCCTCGTACTCCTCGACCGCGTCGGTGCGTGCCCACCAGACGCGGGCGCGCTCGAGACCGGTCAGGACGTGGAGCCAGTGGCCGCCGCTGTGCGGTCGCCGATCGCCGATCACCGTGGCCCGGATCGCCTCGACCCGCCCGCCGATCGACCCGTCGGTCGACCCGATGTAGAGGACCCGCGCGGAGGGTAGCCAGAACGCCGCGAGCCTGGCCGCGAGGGTGCGCGACGTTGGCCGGACGCCGTCGAGGCGCAGGTCAGGGACGCGCTCGAGCCACTTGCCGACGGCGGTCAGCTCGATCGGCGCCGTCGGTCGCGGGGCGGGCAGCTCGACGATGAAGATGCCACCAGTGCGCGCTCCGACCGGCCGGCCCCAGACGACCGGACCGTCCGGCAGCAGCCCGACGTCGCGGAACAGGTCGGCCGCTCCGGGTCCGGCGGTCGCCGCCGGCCCGTTCGTCACTCCGCGCTCCGGTCGGGCCCGATGATCTCGTAGACGTTGCCGTCCGGACCCCGGTAATGGTTCCAGGCGACGCCGCCGTCGCGCTGCGGCTCGCCGATGAACCGGATCCCGGCCGTCACCATCGCCGTCCGGGCGGCGTCGAAGTCGTCGACCTCCAGGCCGACCACCGGGCCGCGATCGAAGAAGTCGTGGTCCTCGTCCGACGCGTCGTAGACGTGGATCGACGCACCGTCCGCGGCCCGGAACCAGACGGCACCGGGCCCTTCGTGGACCGGCGCAAGCCCCAGGGCGTCGCGGTACACGGCCACGGTGGCATCGAATGCGTCCGTCCGGACGCCGAGGAAGCGGAGGGATCGGATCATCGGGACCTCGTCAAAGGGAGGGCCGCCGCCCGGGCCGGATCGCCCGGAGCGCGCGTCAGGGTATCGTCGCACCGACATGGCCCGATCCGTCACGCCGAGCGGGGCTCACGCTCGCCGCCGCCCCACCGCCCCCCGGCGGCTCGCCGTCACCGGCGTCGTCGTCGCGGGGCTCGCGATCCTCGGCGCCGGCATCCTGGGCACGGCCGGGCGGCCGGGCCCATCGACCGACCCGGATCTCGTCGCGGCGGCTGCGTCGCTGCCGGCCGCGTCGGCGTCGACGCTCCCGGCACCGACCGGCAGCGCGCCGGAGCCGTCGATCGCCGCATCCCCGTCCGCAGCGGCGGTTCCGTCGCCCGTCCCATCCGCGGCCTCGCCGCGACCGTCGGGCCCGACCCCGTCGGACGCGCAGCTCGCCCTTCGAGCCCGCCTCCAGTCCACGCTCGATCGCGTCCGGGCGAAGCTGGCGGTCCCGGGCGTGTCGGTGACGATCCTCTTCCCCGACGGCTCCAGCTGGTCGGGGGCGTCGGGCTACGCCGACGTCGCCGCGAAGACGCCTGTCACGCCCGGGACCGCGTTCGCGATCGCGAGCATGAGCAAGACGTTCACGTCCGCGCTGGTCCTCCAGCTCGTCGGCGAGGGCAAGCTGAAGCTCGACGCGCCTGCCGCGAGCCTCGTGCCGGCGGGCCTGCCGATCAAGCTCGATCGCCGGATCACCGTGGCGATGCTCCTCGACCACACGAGCGGGCTCGCCGACTACTTCCTGAACCCGAAGATCGACCGGGCCCTCCGGGGCAGCCCGACCCGGGCCTGGACCGCGACCGACGCGCTCCGCTACGTCGGGAAGCCCCTCTCGCCGCCAGGCCGGGCGTGGCACTACTCCAACACGAACTACCTGCTGCTCGGCCTGATCGCCGAACGGGTCACCGGCAAGCCGATCGCCGACTCGATCCGGGCGCGCTTCTTCGAGCCGCTGGGCCTCGACGACACGTGGTACCAGGCCGCCGAGAAGTCACGGGCGCCGCTCGCCGACGGCTACCGCGTGACGAGCACGAAGCCCACCGCCCGTCCGGCCGATCTCGCCGACGGGAGCGGCGTCGCCCCGTTCCGCTCGGTCGTCACCGCCGCCGCCGGTGCCGGCTCGATCGCCGGCACGAGCGCCGACATCGCCCACTGGGCCCGGGCCCTGTACGGCGGCGACGTCCTCGGTCCGGTCGGGACCGGCCTGCTCCTCAGCGACTTCACGAAGACGACGAACTACGTCCCGGGCGTGTCGTACGGCTACGGCGTCCAGGCGCTCACGGTCGACGGCCATCCGAGCCTCGGGCACAGCGGCAAGCTCCTCGGGTTCCGCGGCGCCGTCCGGCACTTCCCGGTCGACGGGATCACGATCGCGGTGCTCACGAACCAGAGCCGCGCCGATCCTGCGGCGATCGTCCGGTCGATGCTCAAGGTCGTGGCTCCGCCGACCGTCAAGCCGGTGCCGGGCCCGGCAAAGCCGGCCGCGTCGCCGTCGCCCGCGGGCTGATCGGAGCTCCGGCCGGCGCCGGCAACCGCGGGCCCGATCGACGCCCGGCAGGACGATGGGCCCGGGCCGCCGGGGTACGGACGGGTGATGCGACGACGGCTGCCCGCGGCGCAGACTCCGGCTCTGCTCGGGAGAGCGCATGCCGATCCGGGTCGAGATCTATGCCGCCGGGGGAATTGCCGTTGGCGTCCTCGCGCGCACGGGACACCTCCGTGACGCGCTGGAAGCAGGCGCGAGCCTGCGTGTCGAGGAAGCCACCTGGCATCCGCTCGATGACACGCAGCCGGGCCAGCCGAGCGAGCTGACGCTCGCGCCTGACGACATCCACCTCGCGACCGCCGACGAGGCCGACGATCTGCCTGTCCACGCCCAGTGGCACGACATCGTCCTCGACGTCGGGCCGTACCGGGTGGCCGGCCAGCTGGCCACGATGCCGGGGTTCGATCCGGGTCGGGCCCTTGCCCGGCCGACAGGCGAGTTCGTCCAGCTCCGCGACGTCACGATCAGCCTGCTCGCCGAGGACGGCACGGGCCTGCCCCGGCCGATGGCCCTCGTCAACCGCTACGTCGTCGATCGGGTCGAGGCGGACCTGATGCTCGGCTTCTTCTTCCCGGGCGCGGTGATGATCTCGACGAAGCCCGAGGAGCCGGTCGTGATCACCTCGACGCCGTCCAGGCCGACCTCGTCGGCGCCGGCGACGGAACCCGCGACGGCCGCCGTGCCGGACGCGGCCACCCCGGTCGATCCCGCGACGCCCGCGCCGGACGCTTCACCCGCTGACGCCGCTCTCGGTCCGACCCCCGAGCCCGCACCCCTCGCCCCGCCACCGGCGGCCTGACGGGCCTTCGTCACACCGGCCGGAAGGCCGGCCCGGATGGGGCAGCTACGCGCCCGAGGGGTACTGGACGGGCTTCCGATGCGGGTGATGCGCCGGTCGGTTGCCGCGCGATCCGCCGCCGCGTGAGCCCCCACCGCCACGGGGGCCGCCATCGAACCCGCCGCGGAGCGGTCGCGGCTCCACGTTCCTGTCCGGGATGAAGCCGTCCTCGACGGTCCACGGAATGGCCTGGCGGAGGAGCCGCTGGACGCCGCGGAGGAGGTCCGCCTCGTCGATCGTCACGAGGCTGATCGCCTCGCCCGTCGCTCCGGCCCGGCCGGTCCGGCCGATCCGGTGGATGTAGTCCTGCGGGTTCCACGGCAGCTCGAAGTTCACGACGTGCGGCAGGTCCTCGATGTCGAGGCCGCGGGCGGCCACGTCGGTCGCGACGAGGACCCGGATCTCGCCGGTCTTGAACTCCTCGAGGGCGCGGGTCCGCTCCGGCTGGGAGCGGTCGCTGTGGATCGCGACGGCGTTCAGGCCCTGCCGGTCGAGCCAGGTCGCCAGGCGGGTCGCGCTGATCTTCGTCCGGGTGAAGACGAGGACCTGCCGAAGGTCGTGCTTCCGGATGAGGTGGGCGAGGAGCTCTTCCTTCCGATCCCGATCGACCGGGTAGACGATCTGGCGGATCGCGTCCACGGTGGTGTTCCGCGGCGCCACCTCGACCTCGTCGGGGTTGTTCAGGATCGTCCGCGAGAGCCGCCGGATCTCGTCCGAGAACGTCGCGGAGAACATCAGGTTCTGACGCTTGGCCGGCAGCAGGGCGATGATCCGCTGGATGTCGGGCAGGAAGCCCATGTCGAGCATCCGGTCCGCCTCGTCGAGGACGAGGATCTCGACCTGGCCGAGATTGGCGACCCGCTGACCGACGAGGTCGAGCAGCCGGCCCGGGGTCGCGACGAGGATCTCGACGCCGTCGCGGAGGGCCTTGATCTGCGGCTCCATCGGCATCCCGCCGTAGACGACGGTCGAACGGAGCGGAACGGTCCGCCCGTAGGTCCGGACGCTCTCGTCGACCTGCATCGCGAGCTCACGGGTCGGGACGAGGATCAGGGCCCGGACCGGGTGACGAGCGGGCGAGAACGAGGTGTTCGCGTGGGTCCGGAGGCGGTCGAGGATGGGCAGGGTGAACGCGGCGGTCTTGCCGGTTCCGGTCTGGGCGGCCGCGAGGACGTCGCGGCCCTCGAGGACGAGGGGGATGGACTTGGCCTGGACCGGGGTCGGCTGCTCGTAGCCCTCCTCGGCGACGGTCCGGAGAAGGTCGGCCGACAGGCCGAGGGTATCGAAGGTCATCTGGCTCCTGGGGTTCGTCGCGCGCAGGGCGCCTCGGCGGCGAACCGGACTGGGTCGTCTCCCGCTCGCCTCCCTTGACGTCGTGCAAACGACGCGGTGCGAGCGTGGATCGCGCGGAGCATACCGGATCGGAGCGCCCGGGGCGTCCGGTCACCGGCCCATGGAGGCACGCAGTCACCGCTTGAGCGTGGCAACCCGTCCCTTCGGCGCGACCCGCATGGTGCCATCGGGGGAGGCGGAGGTTTGACCCGGCTGGCATACTTCCTCTCGGCCCCCAGGCTGCAACCTCACGACAGACAGGCATAACCGAAGAACGCCGCCCCCACGGCAGGATCCTGTCGTCATCCGGCCCCGAGCCGCTCACCCGTCGAGCCGCTCGTCGGCCCCGCCCACCCGGCCGGTGCCCACTCCGGCCGCCTCCAACCCACGCGTCCACGCGTCCGGCGCGCCCGTTTCGTCGCGTCCTCCCTGCCGTTGGCGGCCCCACCCTACCGTCGTCGTGCCCCTGCGCGACGTTCCGGCGGAGAGGAGGCACGAGCGTTGCCAGTTGCCCAGAACGGCGCCCAGCGGGCGTCTCGCCACCGCCCATCCCGGCTCATCGGTCTGGCCGTGCTGGCCATGGTCCTGGCCGTCGGAGGGCTCTCCAGTCATCCGCTGACCGCTCTGGCGGCCGGCAAGAAGGTCGTCATCATCGTCGGCCCGGTCGGGTCGCAGACCGCGAGCTACATCTCCAGCGCGAAGAAGATCGCCGCGCAGGCTCGCTCCTACGGCGCCAGCGTCTACGAGGTCTATAGCCCGCACGCCACGTGGTCCCGGGTGCGGAGCGTCTCGAGGGGCGCCAACCTCTTCGTCTACCTGGGCCACGGCAACGGCTGGCCAAGCCCGTACGGCCCGTTCCAGGAGAAGACGAAGGACGGCCTCGGGCTCAACGCCTCCGACGGCAGCAGCTCGCTGAAGTACTACGGCGCCTACTACGTCGACCGCTACCTGACGTTCGCCCCGAACTCGGTCGTGATCCTCAACCGCCTGTGCTATGCATCGGGCAACTCCGAGTGGGGCAGCGGCTATCCGACGAAGACGACCGCGATCAAGCGGGTCGACAACTTCGGCGCCGGGTTCCTCCGGACGGGCGCGAAGGCGGTCTTCGCCGAGGGCGTCAACGGCGTCGCCTACATCGTGTCGGGGCTGTTCAAGACCTCCAAGACGATGAAGGAGGTCTTCTACACGGATCCTGCCCGCGACATGCGCTGGGACTTCAGCTTCAAGTCGGCCCGGACGCCGGGCCGGACCGGGCTGCTCGATCCCACCGACAAGTCCAACCACTACTACCGGTCGGTCGTCGGCGACCTGACCCTTCGAGCTACCACCTGGCGCGGCGCCTGAGCCCCACAGGCGCCAATCGCAAGAACGAGGGCATCCGCCGCGCGGATGCCCTCGTTTTCGGTTGCTGGTCTCAGGCGAGCGCGCCCTGGACGATCGGCAGGCGGACGACGCGGGCCGGGCGGCCGCTCTTCTCGAGCTCCGCGACGGATCGGGCGATCGCGCCGAGAAGGGTTGTCGGCCGGCGGGTGGGGGCCGCGCAGAGCTTGATCGAGCGCACGGCGGTGACTCCTGATCGTGGCGCCCGGCTCGCTGTCGGGCATGCCGTGATCTTCGGTTTCCGCGGCCTCCACGGGGATCGTCGGCGGGCCTGAACGACGCGCGACGTTCGGTCGAGATCAGCCCCGGCCAAAGGACGTAGGGATCCGCGCGGTGCCGGGCAGACGGAGGCCCCGGTCGGCTCCACCGCATCGTGAAGCCGCCGGGGCCATGGAACCTCGCGGGGTGGCGCGATCCGGCGAGAGGCCGGACCTCGCGGTGCTAGGCGAACGACGCGTGAGCGACGACGCCGAGCGCGGTCAGGACGAGGACGAGCAGCAGCAGGAGCGCCGGGAAGGCGCCGAGCAGGTCGTTCTCGACGACGTGCGATTGCGCGAACATCGGATCGTGCCTCCTTCGGGCCGAGCGGCGATCGGGCGATCGCTCGTGGGACCGATCCTGCTCTCGACCGCGGGTTCGCCCAGCGGTCTGCCGTCGAGAAGTCGGGCGAACGATCGGCCGAGCCGGCCGTGGACGGATGACGACCCCGCCGCGACCCGAGCGAGGCGCGGCCGTGCTTCGCCAGGGAGTCGCGGAGGAGGTCAGCCGGCGGTCGGGGCCGAAGGCGGTCGATGGGGCCGGCCGCCGCGGGGCACGTCCTTCCGGCGGCGCCGCACGCGGGCGGCCATCAACCGGGATCCGCTCATCTCACGCTCGAACTTGCGAAAAGAGAAAGACGGTCTTGACATTGTGATGTTGTCGGACCACAATCCGGCGTACGAACATCCCATCGAGGAACCCATGGCACACGACGTGATCTCCACCTGCCCCGTCTGCTCCGGCGAGCTCGCCGTCACGCGGCTGCGCTGCACGTCGTGTGGCACGACGCTCGAGGGCGAGTTCTCGGTCGGTCGCTTCGCCCGGCTGAGCCGCGAGCAGATGGCGCTCCTCGAGAGCTTCCTCCGGTCGCGCGGCAACCTCCGCGACATCGAGCGGGAGCTCGGCATCTCCTATCCGACCGTCCGGGCCCGGGTCGAGGCGCTGGTTCGCGCCCTCGGCTTCGGTCCCCGCTCCGACGACGACGCCGCGACCGACGGCGACGCCCCGGCCGAGCCGGTGACGCGCGAGGCGATCCTCGAGCGGCTGGCACGACGCGAGATCAGCGCCGAGGACGCCGCGCTGGCGATCCGGGCGCTGGGGAGGACCCGCTCATGACGACGATCCACGACCATGCCGCGCTCCTCCTCGACCACCCGGTCGGCAGGCGCGGCCGCGTCGCGATCCGCCTGGCCTCGGCCGAGATCCGGATCGTCGGCGAGGACGGCGACCGGGCGACCGTGCGGACGCCTGGTGGCGACGGCCTCCCGGACCGCGTGGTCCTCGAGACGACCGACGGCGGCCTGACGATCCGCGAGCAGGAGGTCTTCGGGCTGTCCTTCGGAACCGGCCGGAGGACCGTCGAGCTCGAGGTGGGGGTCCCGGTCGAGGCGGACGTCACGATCGACACCGCCAGCGGCTCCGTCGTTGCCCGCGGCCTCCACGGCGAGCAGCGCTACCGAACGGCGTCCGGCGAGCTCCGGGTGCTCGATGGCGCAGGGCGGATCGACATCAACGCCGTCTCCGGCGACGCAACGCTGGAGCTGGCCGGGACCGTCGAGCTGGCGATCCGGACGGTGTCCGGCGACGTCAACGTCGGCGGCGCCACGCTCGACACCGTCCACGTCCAGACGACGAGTGGCGACGTCCGGCTCGACAGCCCGCTGACCGGCCGGACGGGCAATACGATCGAAACCCTGAGCGGCGACGTCTCCGTCGTTGCGGTCGGCGGCATGCGCGTCGAGGCCCGGACGGTGTCCGGTGACCTCTTGAGCGACCTGCCCCACCGCAGCGAGGGCCGGATGGGCCGGCGGACGATCGTCGTCGGCGACGGCTCGATCGAGCTCGGGTTCCGATCCGTGTCCGGCGACCTCCGGATCCGCGACGGTTCCCGGATGAAGGGCCGTCCCGACGCGACCGTGACCTATCCCGTCCTCCCACCGGACGCGCCGGACGCCCCGACTGCACCCGTCCCGCCCACACCGGCGACTCCGGCCATTCCATCGGTCCCGTCGCTGCCGGGCCCGGCCTCCGACTCGTCGACCCTCTCCCGCGTCGACGAGATCGAGGTCGGCCCGGCGGCGGGCCGCGACGCGGAAGCCGCGACGGCGGCATCGGACGACGGCACGACCCGGGAGCCCGCCGACGACGACCGACTCGCCGTCCTCCGCGCCCTCGAGCGGGGTGAGCTGGACGTTGCGACCGCGATGGATCGACTCGCCGAGCTGGACGCCCAGGAGACGGGGGAGGCCGGCGATGCCTGACGCGCTGGACCAGGTCCTCCGGCTGGTCGCCGAAGGCCGGCTGACTGCGGCGGAGGCCGAGCCGATCCTCGACGCCCTCGGCGCCGACGCCCTCGGTGACGATGTCCACGACCCGAGCGATGAGCCCGACAGCGAGCCATCCGCGGACGGCGGCGATGGCCGGGGGACAGCCGGAAGCGCCTCGTCCCTCCGGATCGAGGTGAGCGAGAACGGCCGCAAGGTCGTGAACCTGCGAATTCCCGTCGCCCTCGGGCGGTTGGCCCTCGACCGCATCCCGGGGCTCTCGGACTCCAGCGCGGATCTCGTCCGCCGCGCCCTGGCCGACCGCCGGACCGGAACCCTGCTCGTCGTCGACGACGAGGACGGCGGCGGCGTCCGGATCGCCCTCGAGTGATGCCGACCTCACGATCACCGAAGGAGACACCACGATGACGTACGACCACGAAGGCACACGCATCCATCGCGCCGACCTCGACCGCGAGATCGAGTCCATCCGCACCGAGCGGCTGCTCGCGGCGGACGCACCGGACCATCCTGGCCTGGTCGACCGGGCCCGCCGGAAGATCGGGAACGCCCTGATCGCGGCCGGCCGGAGCCTCGTCGGCCAGGACGCCACGCTGGGGGCTCGGCGCGCCTGAGCCGCCGCTGGTGACAGTCGGGACGACGGCCTACCATCAGGCGATGACGACGACCGACCTCCTGCCCTTCACCGGCAATCACGAAGCCGACCAGCTCCTCGTCGACGACCCGCTGGCCCTCCTCATCGGGTTCGCACTCGACCAGCAGGTGACCCTCCAGAAGGCGTTCTCCGGGCCGCTCGAGCTGAGCCGCCGGATCGGCGGGCTCGACGCGGAGCGGATCGCCTCGATGGACCCGGCCGAGCTGGACAGGGTCTTCCGTACGCCGCCGGCCCTCCACCGCTTCCCCGGCAACATGGCGAAGCGGACGCAGGAGATGTGCGCCTACCTGGTCGAGCGATACGACGGCGACGCGTCGCGGATCTGGCGCGAGGCGAAGGACGGGGCCGACCTCCACGCACGACTCATGGACATCCCCGGCTTCGGGCCGATGAAGGCGGGCACCCTCGTCGCGATCCTCGGCAAGCGGCTCGGCGTCGCCCCGGCGGGCTGGGAGGCGTTCGTGCCGGACCACATGACTCTCGGCGACGTCGACTCGGCCGACACGCTCCACGAGTACCAGACCTGGAAGGGCGCTCGGAAGGCGGAGCAGCGAGCGGCTGCCGGACGCTGAACCCTGTGGACGAGCAGGTTCGAGCCGCGCTGTCTCGCGGCGGCACGATCGACATCACGACGACCGGCCGTCGGACCGGGATCCCGCGCCGCATCGAAATCGTCTTCCATCGGATCGACGGCCGGATCTGGATCTCCGGCATGCCCTCGAAGCGGGAGCGCTCGTGGATCGCGAACCTGCGGGCCGATCCGCGGCTCACCGTCCACCTGAAGGGGCCGATCGCGGTTGCCGACCTGCCGGCGACGGCCCGGATCGTCGACGACGAGACGGAGCGACGACTGATCCTCGACCGGGTCGCGCGGGCGTGGCGCCGGACGGATCTCGACCGGATGGTCGCCGAGAGCCCGCTGATCGAGGTGACGATCGACCCGACGGCCTGAGGGCGCTCGTCGCGCCGGCGACGACCCTCGCCTGGCACGCGTGGGCGTGACCCACGCACGAATGCTCCCCGACGCCCGATCGCGCTCAACGTGTGTCGACCCCACGCCCTGGACGCGTCGTGGGCGTATCCGCGTTTCTGCGTGGCCGAGGCACACACCCGGAACGAGTGCCGGCCATGGCCAGGGCCCATGCAACGACGTCTGCCGCGTTCGCGAGTCGTGGATCGGTCCGGATGCGGTGCGTGCCATGGCCCACGAGCCATCCGCGGCGTCAATCCGAGCCGACCACGCTCCGAGCATGGCCGTGAGCCATCAGCGATCCGGTTGCAGCCGCCGAGGGTCACTGCGACGAGGCCCGGGACCGATGCGACGGATGTCCATCCCCGGCGCCGACGTCCGGCAGTCGTCGGGGGCGATCCGGAACCACACGATCCCGGCACGTCCGCTTCGACCACTCCCGGAGGCATCATGCGCACCCGACCCGCCGCGATCGCCACGATCGTCATCGCCATCGGCCTTGCCCTGACGACGATCGGGATCGCCCAGCAGCTCCCGTACACATTCGGCGGCCACGGCGATCGATCCTCGATCGCGGCCGATGTCTGGGCCCACGGCACCGCGATCTCGCCCTCGCTCGTCGCCCTCGTCTTCGTCGGGATCCTCGCGACGATCGCGACGCGCCCCACCCGCGGCGGTCGCCGCTCGGCCGCCTGGCTCGTCGTGCTCGCCGTCGCGATCTCCCTCAGCGGGCTTGCCGAGGCGGCGCAGCAGCAGGCGATCCTGTTCGGCACGATCGACGCCGTGACGCCCTTCGTCTACGGGCTCCACGTCGCCCTGATCGCCCTTGCCCTCTCGGCGTTCGGCGAGACACGCCGGAGCGGGGTCGGGGTTGCCGCGGAGGCCGCGCCCGGGCCGGCCCTCAACGTCGCCGGGGCACCCGTCCCAGCCTGACGCCCGGGCGGATGCCCGCTAGAGCTGCGGGGCGTCGAAGGTGTCGCAGGAGCCCGGGTCGCCGCTCGTGTAGCCGTTCGTGAACCAGCGCACGCGCTGATCGGACGTGCCGTGGGTGAAGCTGTCGGGATCCACCCCGCCACCCGACGACGCCTGGATCCGGTCGTCACCGACGGCCTTTGCGGCGGCGTCGGCCGCCGCGATCTGGTCGTCGGTCAGTGGCTGGATGTAGTGCGTGACGGACGCGGCGTTGTGGGCCCAGACGCCCGAATAGCAGTCGGCCTGGAGCTCGGTCCGGACGGACCGGCCCGTCGCGCCCGTGTCGTTTCCGCCCGACTGGAGGTCGCCCACGAGGTCCTGCACGTGGTGCCCGTACTCGTGGGCGAGGACGTATGCCCGGGCGAACGGCGCATCGCTCGCACCGAACCGGTCGCGCAGCTCCTGGAAGAAGCCCAGGTCGAGGTAGACGTTCTTGTCGACCGGGCAATAGAACGGCCCCGTCGCCGATGTCGCGTCGCCGCAACCGGTCGACACGCCGCCGTCGAACAGGATCGTCTCGGCATGCTGATAGCCCTGGACCTGCGTCGCCCAGAAGGCCTCGATGCTGTTCACGTAGCCGACGATCTGGCAGTCCTCGCGCTCGTTGCCCTCGGTCCCGCCCGTGCACTCGGCGAGCGCCGAGCTGTTCGGGCCGTTGATGTCCGGCGCGCTGCCTCCGCCCGACCCCACGAGATCGCCGGGGTTGCCGCCGAGCAGCACGTAGATGAGGACGATGATCAGCCCGAAGCCGCCGCCGCCGACCGCGAGGCCGCCGCCGCGGAGCCCGCCTGAACGGCCCCGGAGGTCGGTGACCGCGGTCGGGTCGAACCGGGCGTTCGGGTCGAACGTCATTGCCGGATCCCTCCTGCATCTCGCATCGACGGAGTGTCCCGCATCAGCGAGCCGCTGTCCTCTTCGCCGGCGTGTCCGGACCTCGCAATCGCCTTGCGGACGAAGCCAACGATCGGGCGTCGTCGAGGCGTCCCTCCCGGCCGGATTCGGTTGGATTCTGCCCCGTGGTCGAACAGATGACAGGTTCTGGCAGGTATGGCTGTCAGGATGAGGACCTGAACGGATGAAGCGATCGGTACCGATCAGGACGAGGTGCGAGATGTTCCCATCGCTGACGCTGATGAGCGCGATCCACGCAGACCGACAGCGCGAGCTCGAGCGGACGAGTCGCGAGCACCGGATGCTGGCAGCGGCGAGTCCGGAACCCGCGCCGACGACGCCGGTCGGACGAACCGCGATCGGCGCGGCACGACCGTCCGGCCGCCCGGGCCGGCCGAGCGGCCCGGCGTGCGATGCGGTCTAGCGGGCCGCGACGACCGCCGGCGGGGCTGCCTCGAGCGGCGTCGCCGGCTCGTCCGTCTCGTAGGCGGCGGCAAGTCGGCGGGCCTCCTGGGCGATCCGCTGTCGCAGGTGCGCGGGCTCGAGGAGCTCGCATCCGGGCCCGACCGCGAGGATCTGCGTCGTCGCCTCGTTCGGCCAGTCGAGCTGGACGCGAACGCGCAGCCAGCCGTCCGGATCGGACTCGTCGAGTCGGACGAGTGTGTCGAACGGCCGCTCGCCGATCACCTCGCGGAGCCGGTCGATCCGGTCGCGGGCGATCCGCAGAACGATCTCCACGCGCGGTGTGTCGCGCTCGTATGCGGCGCTCGATTCGGCCCAGAACGCGGCGAGGTCGAAGCCCTCGGGTCGTTCGAAGACGTCCTCGAGCGTCTCGACCCGGCTGACCCGCGAGACGCGGTACGTCCGCGGCTGGTCGTCGGCCCGCGCAACGAGATACCAGACCCCGGCCTTCAGGACGAGCCCGAGTGGCTCGAGGATCCGATCGACCGTCTTGTCGCCGCGGTTGTAGCCGATCTGGACCCGGCGACATTCCCAGACCGACTCGGAGAGCTCGCCGAGGAACGGAACCGCCTCATCCGGGTGATACCAGGCGGCCGCGTCCAGGTGGAACCGCTCGACCAGGCGTGAGGCCCGGCCTCGCATCTCGGTCGGCAACGAGGCGAGCACCTTGAGACGCGCCGCCGCCACGACCGTGCCCAGGCCAAGCTCTGCGGCCGGACCGGGCAGCCCCGCCAGGAACAACGCCTCCGCTTCGTCTGCGGTCATGCCGGTGAGCCGGGTGCGATAGCCGTCGACGAGCCGGATCCCGCCATGCGGTCCGCGATCCGCGTAGATCGGGACGCCCGAGGCGCTCAGCGCGTCGACGTCGCGATGGATCGTCCGGACGGAGACCTCGAGCTCACGCGCCAGCTCGGCGGCCGTCTGACCGCCACGTGACTGGAGCAGCAGGAGGAGCGAGACCAGACGGGAAGCGCGCATCGTCCCGGAGCATAGCCGATTGCTGACAGATTGTGTCGACTATCTCAACGGAGGCCGGTCAGGACGAGGATCAGGAGAACGACGCCAATGAGCACGGGAAATCCGACCGCCATCCAGATGAGGTAGTCGAACTCCGAACCCGAGAGATCACCCTGGTCCGTCAGGCCGTGGTCGCGGGCATCGTGCGTTCGGGCGAATCGCCGCACCGAGAGGATCATCGTCACGCCGCCCAGCACGACGACGACCAGGCCCAGCCAGAGCGAGCCTCGCCCAAGAATCAGGAAGCCGGCCCAGACGATTCCGAGTGAGGCGAGCGTCTGGATCCCGATCCGGATTCGGTCGGGCCATCGGGATGCAGGTCCGGTCGGGGGCAATCCCGCCACGTCAGCGCTGCGTCCCCTGGTCACGCAGGAACTGTTCGATCTCGGTGATCAGGTCGTCGCCCGCGGGCAGCCGCTCCTCGTCGACCATCGACTCCAGCCGCTCGACGTAGGAGCGGGTGTTGTCGTCGGCGGCCGTCGCGAGGTCGAGCCGCGACCGGAGCTGGTCCGACTCGGTGACGAGATCGCCGCGGTCCAGCTCGACGTCGAGGTGGCGTTCGACCGCCTTGAGCAGCTCCAGCGCAGCCGGCGCATACGGCCCGCTGACGTAGTGCGGGACCTGGGCGAAATAGCCGACCGCATCGATCCCGTCGTGCGAGGCCTGCATCTCGAGCACGCTGATCAGCGCCGCCGGGACGCGGAGGAGCCCGGCCGGGCCAGGCCGGATGTCGCCCTTCAGGAGTCCGGGCTTCGACGCCGTCCCGAGGATCGGAACCGCGCGCGTATGGGGGACGGCTGCCGGGATCGCCCCGAGGCTGATCCATTCGGTGACCCCGAGCGCCCTCGCGACCTCGCTGACCGCCGCCGCGAGGCTCGGCCAGCGGTAGTCGGGTTCCGGCGCGACGAGGACCAGGAGGTCGCGACCGCCGGTCTGGACGAGCCGGATCCGGAACTGCGGCCAGTCGAGCTCGGCCAGGCGGCCGTCGACGATCTCGAGGGTTGGCCGGCGCGCGCGATAGTCGAACACCCGGTCGGCGTCGAACGTCGCGACGACTCGGCCGCCGTCGGCGATCAGCCCTGCGGCGGTGGTCGCGGCACTGCCGGCATCGACCCAGCCGTCGAGGGCCACGATGAGCGACGGCGAGGCGAGCGGTCCGGGATCGTCGAGTTGATAGAGCGCCACGGCGACAGGATATTCGCCTGATCATCCGGCGCCGTGCCGCGGCGCACCACGGATGGTCAGTCGCCCACCGGGGTGTTGAATGACGACGCGATCGACCGGAGGATGATCCAGCCGAGCGCCAGCGCGATGGATCCCGCAACGAGCGGCCAGACCGGCAGGAACGTCGGGACCCGCGCCGGCGGCGGCACCTCGCGCCCGATCGCGACTCGCAGCATCGACGCCCAGGCCGGTCCGGCAACAAAGCATGCAACCAGGAGCGGCGCGAACAGGACCGACCCGACCATCCAGATGATCGGTGCGGCCCCCAGGGTCTGGGTCAGGTCCAGGCCGTCCGAGCTGGTGACCGACGTCACGGCGTAGGCGACCGGGGCGAGCACGATCGCAGTCGTGTAGGTGATGGCGCCCATCCACAGCCCGGCCCATTCGATGGAGTCGGCCGCCGGTCTCGCGAGGAGCCAGCCGGCGATCCCAGCTGCGACGGTCCCGGTCACGACGATCGCGGGCGCGATGGACGGCCGATTCCCGAACGGACTGCCGGATCCGAGGGCCACCGCGAGGCCGACCGGACCGCTGCCGTCGGACGTGCCGAGGAACCAGACGACGGCCGCGAGGACGACACCCGCCAGGACGGCCCCGATCGCGGCGCCGACGGGACGTGGGTCGACACCACTTCGCCGGTCAACGCTCGCCGCGACAGGATCCGCCGGGAGCCGAGGGGCCTCGTCCGCCATCCCCCCGATCGTGACGCGCAGCGCCCCGATTGTCGACTCGTCGCGTGCGACAGCGGGTGCATCACGCGGGACGCGCGCGCTCGCGCGAACCCGGATGCGCGACCGTCAGCCGCCGCCCGGCCCGACACGCCGGGACCCATGACGAGGGCTCGATGATCCGAACGACCCCATTCCACGACCGGACGAGCGCCGCCAACGAGACTGGCCTGTGGGAGCACTGGTCGGGCTATCTCGTCGCCCAGAAATATCAGCTGTCCGAGAAGTTCGAGTACTTCGCGATCCGCAACAGCGCCGGCCTGTTCGACTCGTCGCCCCTGTTCAAGTACCGGATCTTCGGCCCCGACGCCGAGACCTTCCTCGCGGGGGTCCTGGCACGCGACATCCGGACGTGCCCGATCGGCCACGGCCAGTACACGGCCTGGCTCGACGACGGCGGCTTCGTCGTCGAGGACGGCGTGGTCTTCCGGACCGCCGCCGACGAGTACCTCCTCACCTGTGCCGAGCCGAACCTCGCCTGGTTCGAAGGGCTCGTGGGTCGCCATCGCGTCCGGTTCGAGGATGTCAGCGAGGCGTGGGCCGTCCTCGCGATCCAGGGACCGAAGTCGCGCGAGATCCTCGCCTGCCTTGCGCCCGGGATCGAGACGCTTCCGTACTTCGGGCTCCTCGACGCGACGATCGCCGGAGCCCCCGTCCGGATCTCCCGGACGGGCTACACCGGCGACCTCGGCTACGAGCTCTGGATCCCCGCCGACAAGGCGCTGCCGGTCTGGGACGCCGTGACCGAGGCATCGGCGGGCCGGGGTGTGTTCCCGTTCGGGATGATCGCCCTGTACATGGCGCGGATCGAGGCGGGGCTGCTGCTGCTCGACGTCGACTTCGCGTCCAGTCGCTACTCGTGGACGAAGGCGACGCGATCGAGCCTGATCGAGGTCGGCCTCGGCTGGATGGTTCGCGACCTCGCCAACGACGACCGGACCTTCGTCGGCCGGGCCGCCCTCGGACGGGAGCTCCGCGACGGGTCGTCGCGCTGGAAGCTGACCGGGCTCGTCCTCGACTGGCGCGACTACGACCGCCACTACGACGAGGCTGGTCTGATACCGCCGAAGGACCACACCCCGATCCAGGACGAGTATTACGTGTACGACGACGTCGGCACGCAGCTGGGCTATGCGACGAGCCTGATGTACTCGCCGATGCTCCAGCGGCACATCGCCCTCGCCCGCGTCCCCCTCGACCGGACCAAGGCCGGCTCGACCGTGAAGCTCGAGCTGCCGGTCAACCACCGCTACGAGTACTTCGACGCGGCCGTGGCCCGGCTGCCGCTCTACAACCCCGAACGGAGGACCGCCTGATGCCGAAGTCGACCGCGCCGGCCCGCAGCGGCGGCGACGGCCGCGCGGTGAAGGCCCCGACCACCGGCGCCGGCGGCGGCAACGGCCGCCCGGCGAAGGCGAGCAGGAACGGCGCCCCCGATCGATCCGCTCGCGACCGCTCCTACGACGCGATCGTCATCGGCGCGGGCCACAACGGCCTCGTCAACGGCGCGTATCTCGCGAAGTCCGGCCTGAAGACCCTGATCCTCGAGCGGCGCCACCTCGTCGGCGGCGCCGCGATCACCGAGGAGCTCCGGCCCGGCTTCTGGTTCACGACGTTCTCGTACGCGCTGAGCCTGCTCCGGCCGGACATCATCCACGACCTCGAGCTGACGAAGCACGGCTTCATGCCGCTCCTGATGCCGTCGACGTTCGCGCCGATGGAGAACGGCGACTACCTCCTGCTCGGCCAGGATCACGGCGAGAACCTTCGCGAGATCGCCCGTCACTCGGTCCACGACGCGGACGCCTACGAGGCCTTCAACCACGACGTGCTGCGAGTCTGCCGGGCGATCAAGCCGCTCCTCGACCAGGTGCCGCCCGACATCTTCAGCGACGACCCCGAGGAGCTGATCGCGCTCGCCGCGATCGGGTCTCGGTTCCGGAAGCTCGACAAGAAGGTCCTCCACGACGCCGTCCGGCTCCTGACCGGCAGCGCCGCCGACTTCCTCGACGACTACTTCGAGTCCGAGATCATCAAGGGCTACCTCGCCTCGTCGTCGATCATCGGGACGAAGGTCGGGCCGTACTCGCAGGGCTCCGGGCTCGTGCTCCTGTACCACATCCTCGGCGAGCACGACGGCGAGTTCGGGGCGTGGGCCTTCCACAAACAGGGCAACGGCGGCTTCACGAAGGTCCTCGCTCGGGCCGCGGAATTGTTCGGCGCGGAGATCGCCCTCGAGTCACCCGTCGAGCGGGTGATCACGAAGGACGGGCGGGCCATGGGCGTCGCTCTCGCCGACGGGACGGAACTCACCGCCCCCGTGGTCGTCTCCGCGCTGGATCCGCGACGGACGTTCCTCGAGCTCGTCGATCCGCGCGAGCTCCCGGCCGACCTCGTCGACACGATCGAGCGGTTCCGCTTCCAGGGGACGTCGGCGAAGGTCAACTTCGCGCTCGACGCCGCGCCCCGCTACCCGGCGCTCGGCGACCGAGTCGACCAGTACCGCGGGTTCACGAACATCGGTCCGTCGATGGAATACCTCGAGCGGGCCTACGACGACGCGAAGTACGGCTGGTACTCGAAGCGCCCGTACATCGACACCGCGATCCAGTCGACGATCGACCCGGACATGGCGCCGCCCGGCAAGCACGTGATGTCGTGCTTCATCCAGTACGCGCCGTACCACCTCAAGGGCTCCGACTGGGACACCGAGAAGGAGCGCTTCGGCGACACGGTCCAGGCAACGCTCGAATCGTTCTTTCCGGGCTTCGGCGACCTCGTCCTCCAGCGCGAGATCCGGACGCCGCTCGACATCGAGCGGACGGTCGGGCTGTCGGAGGGCAACATCTTCGCGGGCGAGTTCCTCGCGCCGCAGATGTGGCTCTTCCGGCCGGCGCCGGGCTGGTCGCAGTACCGGACGCCGATCGACGGCTACTACCAGTGCGGCTCCGGCACCCATCCGGGCGGCTGCGTGATGGGCGCCCCCGGAAAGCTCGCCGCCGGCCAGATCCTCAAGGATCGGGCTCGGAGCGGGACGCTCCGGCCGTCACGGGTCGCCGTCGGGGCCTGATCCGGCCGCGGTCCCGCGACAGCGCCGAGACGCCCGTCCCATAGGTTCCCCCTCGGCGATCACGAACCTAGGCGAGGGAGGGGACCGGATGCTGGCGTCTCGACGGAACCAGGCGATCTGGGGCTACCTGGGGGCGGCCGCCGCGGCGTGGTTCGCGATCTGGATGCTGTTCTTCCCCGACACGGTCGCCGAGTACTTCGCATGGAATGTGCATCCGCGCTACGCGCAGGCGTTCATCGGCGCGGGCTACATCTTCCGGACGTTCTTCTTCCTGAACGCCGCTCGCGAGGGCAACTGGTTCCGGCTCCGCTGGATCGTCTGGGGGAACCTCGTCTTCACCGGGACCCTGCTCCTGGCCACGTACTGGCACCTCACGGAGTTCCACTGGCCGCCGTTCGAGACCCCGCTGGCCCACATCTGGATCGTCCTGTACATCTTCGAGCCGGTTGCGATGGTCTACCTGATCCCGCGCGGCATCCTCGGTGTCACGGCGCCGGTGTCCGGCGGCGAGATCCTGACCGTCTTCCGGACGTTCCTCGTCCTCATCACGGGCCTGCTGCTCATGCAGGGCCTGTTCCTCGTTGCCCAGCCGGAGTTCGCGGCGACCCGCTGGGCGTGGGAGCTCAACCCGCTCGATGCCCGGATCGTCGCCGCGTGGTTCCTGGGCTGGTCGATCTGGTGCGGCACGATGGCCTTCGCGACCGACTGGGACGAGATCCGGACCGCGTCGGGGCTGTTCGTCCTGAACGGCGTCGCGCTGCTCGCGACCGTGGTCGTGTTCCGCGACGAGCTGCTCGATCGTGGCACGACGATCGGCTACGCCGTGGCCCTGCTCGTGATGACCGGGGTGATGGGCCTCTTCATCGTGCTGCAGGAGCGACGCCGCCCCACGGCGCCCCAGCCGGCCGGCGCCGAGGCGTCGACCGCGTCCGCCGCGTGATCGGGCGGCACGCTCGCGCCCTCGACGGACTTCGTCCCACGACGATCGCTGGGCCGCGAACGCCGCGGTGATCGCCGCGGCCGCCTTCGCCGCGGGGCCCGGCCCGAGACGGCGCCGGCCGCCGACCCGTCGGCCAGGCGGGGCCCTCGGAGGAGCGGAACCTCGAGCCCGGACTTCGGGGATCTCTGACGCGACGCCGACATCCGTCCGGGGCTGTCATCGATCGGAAAGGATTCGTCCCGAAGATGACGGCATGAAGACCGCCACCCGCCGCAGCCCGGCCGACCGCGACCGAGCCGTCCGGCGCGTCCGAAGCCTCACCATCGGCGCCTCGATCGCGAGCGTCGCCGCCGTCGGCGCGTTCGGCACAGTCGCAGCCCTCTCCTACGACGGATCGGCCGCCACCGTCACCACGGCCGCGGTCACGACGACCGGCGAGGCGACCGCCGGTGACGCCGCAGGATCGACGACCGCCGGCACATCCACCACGAGCTCGCCGACGACCGACACCTCGTCCGACTCGTCGATCACGTCATCGAGCGGATCCGCCCACGCGACCTCCGGTGGCTCGTGAGCGATCTCGCGAACGCCGAGCGGACGCAATCGGCCGAATGGCGGGCGCTGGGGACCGGCGTCCGCCTCGTCGTGCACGGCGCGGACCTCGCCCTCGCCCGCACAGCAGTTGACGACGTCCTCGCCCGGGTCGATCGCGCGTACAGCCGGTTCCGGCCCGACAGCGAGCTGGTCGCCCTCAACGCTCGCGCGGGCCGGCGCGTTCCGGTGAGCCCGCTGCTCGCGGACGCGATCGGCGTCGCGCTGGCGGCCGCCGAGCAGACCGGCGGTGCGGTCGACCCGACCGTCGGGCGGGCGATGCGAGCGATCGGCTACGACGACGACTTCGCCCGGCTCGCCACGCGCACGGGCCCGATCGAGCTGCGGCTCGAGCCGATCCCCGGCTGGCGCACCGTCGAGCTGTCGCGCGTCCGGCACGAAGTCCGGGTCCGGCCCGGTGTCGAGCTCGACCTGGGGTCGACCGGCAAGGCGCTTGCCGCGGACCTCGCCGCGTCAGCAGCCGCTGCGTCGTTCGGGGACGTGTCCGGCGACGATCCGACCCCCCGCGGCGTCCTCGTCTCGCTCGGCGGCGACATCGCGACCGCCGGCACGGCCCCGGACGGTGGCTGGCGGATCCTCGTGTCGGAGGACAGCGACACCCCGGTCGACGGGCCGGGCGAGACGATCGCGATGACCGGCGGCGCCATCGCGACGTCGAGCACGACCGTTCGTCGCTGGGATCGGGGCGGCCGGGTCTTCCACCACCTGGTCGATCCCCGGACGGGAGGCCCCGTCGACTCCCCGTGGCGCACGGTCACCGTCGCGGCCGGGTCCTGTGTCGATGCGAACACGGCGGCCACTGCCGCGATCGTGCTTGGGCCGCGAGGCCTCGATTCGCTCGCGGCGTCGGGTCGACCCGCTCGGTTGGTCGCCGCCGGCGGCGAGGTCGTCCGCGTGAACGGGTGGCCGGAGCCGTCCGACGGCATGGCCGGGCCCGCGTAACCGGATCGAAAGGTCGATCGGACGATCCTGAGGCCATCGTGAACGCCTTGCTCGACACCTCTGACGGGAGCCCGACGCCGTGAGCACCCAGATCCTGTGGTTCGCCACGCGCGGCTCCGGCGTCGTCTCCATGGTTCTGTTCACCGCGGTCGCGTGCCTCGGCCTCCTGGCCGTGGCGCGGGCCCAGTCGGCGGCCTGGCCGCGCTTCCTCACCGTCGAGCTCCACCGGAACCTCGCGTTGCTCTCCGTGGCGTTCCTCGCGCTCCACATCGTCACCGCGATCGTCGACCCGTTCACGTCGCTCGGCGTCGCGGCCGCCCTGATCCCGCTCGCATCGTCCTATCGGCCCATTGCGGTCGGGCTGGGCGTGATCTCCATGGACCTCGTCCTGGCGGTCATCGTCACGAGCCTGCTGCGCGAACGGATCGGCCACCGAACGTGGCGAGCCGTCCACTGGGCCGCGTACGGCGCGTGGCCTCTCGCGGTCGCCCACACGATCACCGCCGGGAGCGACGCATTCGCCCCGTGGATGCTTGCGATCGACGCCGTCTGTGTCCTCGCCGTCGGTGGCTGTCTCCTGTGGCGCCTGACCACCGGCGAGACGAACCGCGATCGCCTGCCGGCCGTCGCGGCGGGGACCGCCGACCCCGTTCCCGTCGAGCCGGCCTGGAGGAACGACTGATGGAGCCGCGCATCGTATCCGGGCCGCCCGCAGACGCGGGCGCGGAGGCCTTCACCGACCACGTCGACCGTCTCGGACGGTTGCCGAGCCGCCGGCGAGCCGCGGATATGATCCCCGTCCTCGAGGCGAGCGGCCTGCTCGGTCGCGGCGGCGCCGGGTTCCCGGTCGGTCGCAAGTGGCGATCGGTTGCCGGCCAGCCGGGCGGCGTGCCCGTGGTGCTCGTCAACGGGGCCGAGGGCGAGCCCCTCAGCGCCAAGGACCGGACCCTCCTCCGCCTCCGCCCGCATCTCGTCCTGGACGGCGCGCTGCTCGCGGCCGACGCGGTCGGCGCGGACCGGATCGAGATCTACGTCGGGTCGGAGCACCGGGACGCGCGCGCGGCGGTCGACCGCGCGCTCCGCGAGCGCCCCGACGTCCGCGTCGAGGTCCGGCTCCACGACGCGCCGAGCACATACGTCGCCGGCGAGGAGTCCGCGGCGGTCCACTTCGTGAACGCCGCCGATGCGCGGCCGACGACCACCCCTCCGCGACCGTTCGAGCGCGGGATCGACGGGCGGCCGACCCTCGTTCAGAACGTCGAGTCGCTCGCCCACGTCGCACTGATCGCGCGTCAGGGCGACGCCTGGTATCGAGAGCGGGGCCGGGCGATCACGCCCGGGACGGCCCTCGTCACGGTCAGTGGCGCGGACCGCAACGGCGTCCGCGAGATCGAGATCGGGACGACCGTCGGTGAGCTCGCGTTCGACGCCGGTGCCGGCCGGGGTCCCGACGATCGGCAGGCCGTACTGCTCGGCGGATACTTCGGCGGCTGGCTGCCGGCCGATCGCGGCTGGGACCTGCCCCTCGATCCGGTCACGCTTCGAGACGCCGGCTCGGCGTTCGGCGCCGGCATCGTCGCCTTCCTGGGGAACGACCGCTGCGGCGTCCGGGCGACCGCCTCGATCATGGGCTGGATGGCCGGCCAGAGCGCGGCCCAGTGCGGTCCGTGTGTCTTCGGGCTGCGGGCGATCTCGGACGCGACGACGCGCCTGGCCCACGGTGTCGCCGAGCGCGACGACCTCGCCCGGATCGAGCGCTGGTCGAGCCAGCTGGCCGGGCGGGGCGCCTGCCGCCACCCGGACGGTGCCGTCGGCCAGCTCCTGAGCTCGCTCCGGGTCTTCCGCCCCGAGTGGGAGCTCCACCAGGTCCGTGGGTCGTGCTCGCGCGAGCTCACGACCGGGCGCGTTTCCGGCTGGCGGGTGGCCTGAGATGCCGACCGCGACGACCAACGGCGCGCGGTCCACGCTCGTCGTCGACCGAATCGCCTGCGACGGTTTCGGGATGTGCGCCGAGCTGCTCCCGGAGCTGATCGAGCTCGATGACTGGGGCTACCCGATCCTCCGCGTCGACGGCGTCCCCGAGGATCTCCTCGACCATGCCCGGCGAGCGGTGGCCGTCTGTCCGGTCCTTGCCCTTCGGCTCGTCCGGCGGCCGGCCACGGCGTCAGCGCAGGCTCCGACCGGTCGGGCCGGGTCGGGATGGCACGGATCGCCGACTGCATCCGTGCGACCCTGATGTCATGCGCATCCTCGTCGCCGAGGACGACCCGGGGCTCCGCGACGTCATCGTGCTCGGCCTGGCCGAGAGCGGCTATCACGTCGACGCGGTCGAACGTGGCGACGACGCGATCGACCAGCTGAAGTTCTACGAATACGACGTCGCGATCCTCGACTGGCGGATGCCCGGTCGAGAGGGGATCGAGGTCGTCGAGTGGGCGCGGCGCCACCAGCGTCCGACCGCGATCCTCATGCTGACCGCCCGCGACACACCGTCGGACCGGATCCGCGGTCTCGACACCGGTGCTGACGACTACCTCGTCAAACCATTCGACTTCGGCGAGCTGCTCGCTCGCGTCCGCGCCCTTCAGCGTCGTCCGCGCGGCGTGGACGCGCCGACGATCCAGCGCGGCCGCCTCGCGCTCGATCCGGTCACGCGCCGGGTCGCGTTCGACGAGCGCCCGATCCCGCTGACCCAGACGGAGTTCCGGATCCTCGAGCTGCTGATGCGGCGCTCACCGGCGGTGATCGACCGCAAGGCGATCGCCGAGCACGCCTGGGCCGACGAGACCGAGCCGCTCGGCTCCAACGCGATCGACGTCCAGATGAGCCGCCTCCGGGCCAAGCTGCCGAGCGCCGGGATCCGGATCGTGACGGTCCGCGGCGCCGGCTACCGGCTGGAGGAGGCGTGAGCCCGTCGGAGGCAGGCCCGGCCGAGTTCGCCGGCGCCGACCCCGTTCCCGACGTGGCGGGGCCGCCGCCGGCCGGACCCAGCGTCCGAGCGAGCTCGATCCGGGTCGCCCTCGCCGCGACGGGAATCGTCGCGCTGGTCTATCTCGCGGTGTCGATCGCCGTGGTCGTGATCGTCCAGCGCAACCTCACCGAGCAGATCGATCAGCGGATCACCTCCGCATTCGTCCGGATCCCGCACGGCGGGTCGGGGCCGAATGGCCCGTACGACGCGCCGCCGGCCGATCGCCTGGGCGGCGCGCCGCTGCTCCTCTGGCAGGTGGACGAGGACGGGACGGTGCGGACCGACGATTCGAACCCGATGCTTCCGGTCGACTACATGACCGTCGTGGCGCCGACGACCGCGACCGTCGACGGGGTCGACCTGCGGCTTGCGGGTCGCCAGGTCGGCGACGACTGGATCGTCGTCGGCCAATCGCTGGAACCCGTGCAGGAGACGCGCTCGACGGTGATCCTCGCCGAGCTCCTGATCGCGCCGATCCTGCTGATCTCGGTGTTCCTCGGTGCGGTCGCGATCGGGCGTCGGGTCGCCGAGCCGATCGAGGCGGCGCGCCAGCGCCAGCTGGACTTCACCGCCGACGCGTCCCACGAGCTGCGGACACCGCTCGCCGTCATCGAGGCCCACACGAGCCTCGCGCTCGCCCAGGACCGCGACGCCGCGTGGTACCGGTCGGCCTTCGGCAAGGTCGACCACGAATCGAAGCGGATGCGCCGGATGCTCGAGGACCTCCTCTGGCTCGCCCGCTTCGACGCCTCCCGTCGGTCGCCGAACACCGAGCCGGTCGATCTCGCGATCATGGCCGCGCAGGCAGTCGACCGGTTCGGTCCGATCGCCGAGACGCGTCATCTGACGATGGCGCTCGCCGCGCCATCGGACGGCGCCGTTGTCGCGGCGCCGCCGGAGTGGCTCGACCGGCTCCTGGGCGTGCTCCTCGACAACGCCTGCAAGTACGCGCCGGACGGCGGCCGTGTCGACGTCACGGTCGCGGTTGACGGCTCGCGGGTCGCGCTGACCGTGGACGACAGCGGGCCAGGCATCCCCGACGCCGAGCGGACGCGGATCTTCGATCGGTTCCATCGCGCGACGGACTCGAAGAGCGGGGCCGGCCTCGGTCTCGCGATCGCCGACGCGATCGTCCGTGGAACCGGTGGGCGGTGGAAGGTCGCGGCTGCGCCGTCGGGCGGCGCCCGGATGGGGATCAGCTGGAGTCGGGCGCTGGCCTGACGATCCGCGAATCGGCGCCGGTCCCGTAACCGATCCGAAAGGGTCGCCGGGCGAGACTCCGGCCATGACCAGTGATCCACGCATCCACGTCGGCCGGCGGAGCCGGGCGATCGATCGCCTCCGGACCATGACGACCGGTGCTGCTGTGGCCGGCGTTGCCGGCACCGCCGCGTTCGGCATCCTCGCCGCCGCGACGTGGTCCGGCGAGCCAGGCGCAACCGGTGCCGCCGCCGCTGCGAACCCGACCCCGACCGTGACCGCACCCGACGATGCGTCCGGCCGGGGCTCGTCCGGCGAGGCGTTGCCCGGCGGGCAGACCCAGCCGGCGGCTCCAGGCGGCGGCTCCACGCGCATCCGGCCGGCCCAGCCCGGCTCGGGCCGCAGCCACGCCACGACGGGCGGGTCCAGCTGATGGACGCCATCCGCTAGTCGGGCGCCCTCCTCGTATTGAGCGGGGACGATCGCGCCCGGCACCCATCGTCCGGCTACTCAGGGGCCGACCCTTCTCCCTCGACCTCCGGTGGCCGGACGACCACCTCGACGGCGATCCGCGGCACGCCGGACCTCCTCCCCGGCGCGCCGCCCGCCGTCCGATGTCGGCCGCACCGCGGCCGCTCGAACGGTTCGCCGCCGTCGGCGGCGTCAGCGCAATCGCGGGGGGCGTGAGCCTGCCCCGACGACGGCGCGGGGGCGACGTCCGCGGCGACCTGAGCCAGCGCCGCGGTCGCGAACAGGTGGCTGAGCTGCTTGCACCAGATACAGACGTCCCCCGATCGGCGGGCCACCCACGTGATCGGTCGGTGCCGATTTCGTGACATCCGGCCCGCGCAGACAATCGCCGGGTCGGCCACCATGGACGGGCCACTCGGATGCGTGGCTGCACGCTCTGCCCAGGGTGCATCGCACGAATCAGATGGACGGTGAACGCGAATGCGCGTTCGACGCGGCCTCCTCTTCTGGGGGCTCCTGCTCATTCCCCTCGGCGCGATTCCCCTGCTCGTGCGAGGGGGCCGGATCGACCCCGATCGACTCGCGAACGCGTGGCAGCTGTGGCCACTGATCGTCATCGGCGTCGGGATCGTGATCCTGGGCAGCCGGACGCGGCTCGCGATCGTCGGCTCGATCGTCATTGCCCTCACGCTCGGGACGATCGGCGGTGCGGCACTCGCGGGCGGCAACTTCTGGATCGGTGCGATCGGCGGATGCGGGTTCGGCTCGGACGCCACGAACCAGCTCGATCGGAACGGAACCTTCGACGGCAAGGCCCAGGTCACCCTCGATCTCGACTGCGGGTCCATCGATCTCCAGGCGGGCACCGAGCCCGGCTGGTCGCTCCATGCGGCCTATCGCGGCCAGGAGCCACTGATCGATGCCGGCGCTGACCACCTGTCGCTCCGAACGCCCTCGGGTGGCGATCGGCGCCAGGACTGGACGCTCCACGTCGCGGCGGCATCGCTCGGCTCGCTCGACATGACGGCGAACGCCGCGACCTCGACCGTCGACCTGGGTGCGGCGACCATGCACGAGCTGAAGATCGAGGTCAACGCCGGTGATCTGAGGGTCGCGGCCGGGTCGGCGACGATCGAGTCGGTCGACATCTCGATGAACGCCGGCCGGATGCGGATCACCCTTGGTAGCACCGACACCAAGGGCAGCGTCTCGATCAACGCCGGCTCGATGGACGTCTGCGTTCCGCCGGAGGCCGGGCTGAAGCTCGACGTTCAGGATCAGCTGACCTTCGCGACGAACCTGTCGTCCCGCAACCTCAGCCGCGATGGCAATACGTGGACGCGGCCGGCCCAGGGCAGCGCGGGGACGATCGAGCTCGACGTCGAGGGCAACGCCGCCGCGTTCAATCTCGATCCGAACGGAGGTTGCTGATGCCCACCCGGCTCTATCGCTCACGGGACGATCGGATGGTCGCGGGCGTCGCGGGCGGCATGGCCGATTACTTCGGCCTGGACCCGTCCATCGTGCGGATCGTGTGGGCGGTGCTCATCCTCGCGGGGGGTATCGGATTCCTGCTCTACATCATCGCCTGGATCGTCATCCCGGAGGAGCCTGAGTTCGGATCCGACGCGATGGCGCCGGCATCGGCGACGCCGTCCGCGGCCGGCGCGCCGGAGGCCGGATCGTCCACGAGCTCGGCAGACTGGCGAGCCCAGCGGCACGCCGAGCGCGAGGCCCGCCGGGCCGCCCGCCGCGAACGAGGGGCAGGCGACGGCCGGACGGCCTCGATCGTGATCGGCGCGATCCTGATCCTGATCGGGATCGGGTTCCTCCTGCGCGAGTTCATCCCGCAGATCGACTTCGACCTGTTCTGGCCGCTCGTCCTCGTCATCGTCGGCGTGCTCGTCCTCGTGACGGCTCTCCGTCCCCGCGGCCCAGGCGACACCACGGGGACCGGGGGCGGATCGTGACCGGCGAACGCCGCGGGCCGATCATCGCGGGGATCTGGCTCGTCGGCCTCGGGATCGTCTTCCTCATCCGCCAGCTGCTCGACCTCGACTGGAGCGAGGCGTGGCCGCTGTTCATCATCCTGGTCGGCGTGGCCGGGATCGTGACCGTGGCGTTGAACGGCGTCCGTGGCGTATCCGGGCTGTGGGCCTTCACGTGGCCGGTCGTCACGATCATCGTGGGGCTCGTGTTCCTCGCGGCCACGACCGGCTACCTGTCGCGGTCGCCGTGGGACGTGCTCGCCGAGTGGTGGCCGGTGCTCCTGATCGTCCTCGGCGTGTGGTTCCTGATCGGAGCCGTCATCCCCCGCCGGCACGGCCCCGAGGAGCACCTCGTCGTCCCGCTCGCCGGCGTCGGGGACGGTGCGGTCCGGATCCAGTTCGGCGCGGGGACGCTGACGACCAGCCGCGCCGCTGCGGACAACCTGGTCGACGGGTCGTTCGAGGGCGGGGTCGTCCTGAAGAACCGCGGGCCCGGCCGCGTCGAGCTCCACCAGGACACGGACTACGGGATGCCGTGGCTCGACAAGCGCTCCGACTGGGCGGTCGGGCTGTCCGGCGAGGTGCCCCTCGACCTGGACGTCCAGACCGGCGCCGCCCGGGCGATGCTCGATCTCGCCGAGCTCCGGGTCCGGAGCCTCAAGCTGCAGAGCGGCGCGAGCGAGACCCGGATCCGGCTGCCCAGGGCCGCCGGCATGACGACGGTCCACGCCTCGGCCGGCGCGGCCTCGCTGACGATCGAGGTCCCGACCGGGGTGGCGGCCCGGATCCGGAGCCGGATGGCGATCGGCAGCAGCCAGGTCGACGAGAGCCGCTTCCCGCGTTCCGCCGGCGGCCACGAGTCGGCCGACTACGGGACGGCGGCGAACCGCGCCGACATCGACCTGTCCGGCGGGGTGGGCTCCGTCCGCGTGATCGGGACCGCCTGACCATGGCGGGCGATCCCGCCGCCGAGACCGACCGCCGAACGCTCGAGCGCTGGCTCGACGGACGCGGCGAGCACGAGCTGTTCGCCTGCGACCCCGCCCTCGCCGACACGGCCGCGTTCTGTGCCGCCTACGGGTTCTCGCCGGGCGATTCGGCAAACACGATCGTCGTCATCGGGAAGAGCGACCCGCCGGTCTTCGCGGCGTGCGTCGTCCTCGCGACCCACCGCCTCGACGTGAACCGTGCCGTCCGGGACCGGCTCGGGACGCGGAAGGCGTCCTTCGCCTCGCCGGACGAAACGCGCGTGCTGACCGGGATGGAGATCGGCGGCGTGACCGCGTTCGGGCTGCCGGACGGACTCCCGCTCTGGGTCGACGCGGCGGTGATGGACCGCGACCAGATCGTCCTGGGCGGCGGCAGCCGATCGTGGAAGGTGATCGCGCCGCCGGCGATCCTGCGGACGCTGCCGAACATGGCCGTGGTCGACGGGCTGGCTACGCCGCGCCCGACCGAAGCGTCCGTGGACGCGGGTCCGCGCGCCGACGCCTGACCCCGGACACGAAGACGCCGCCCGACCCCTCAGGGTGGGCGGCGTCGGGCGATGACGGTCGGAGACCGTCAGTCCATCGCGAACTCACGCAGCTTGCGGCTCCGCGACGGGTGCCGCAGCTTGCGCAGGGCGTGCGCCTCGATCTGGCGGATCCGCTCGCGGGTGAGGCCGAACTCGTGGCCGACCTCCTCGAGGGTCCGCGGCCGGCCGTCGTCGAGCCCGAAGCGAAGACGGATGACCCGCTGCTCCCGGCCGTCGAGGCTGTCGAGGACCTTCTCGACCTGCTCGCGCAGCATCTGGTCCGTGACCGCGTCGAGCGGCGAGACCGCGTTCGTGTCCTCAATCAGCTGACCGAGCTCGGTATCGCTCTCGTCGCCGACGGGTGTCTCGAGCGAGACGGGCAGCCGGCCGTAGGCCCGGACCTCCTCGACCCGCTCCGGCGTGATCGCCGTCTTCGGATCGACCGAGAGGACCTCGGAGATCTCGGCGACCGTCGGCTCCCGGCCGAGGGTCACCGTCAGCTCCCGGGTCACGCGGGTGACCCGGTTCATTGTCTCGACCATGTGGACCGGGATCCGGATCGTCCGGGACTGGTCCGCGAGACCGCGCTGGATCGCCTGGCGGATCCACCACGTCGCGTAGGTCGAGAACTTGAAGCCGCGCTCCCACTCGAACTTGTCAACGCCGCGCATCAGCCCGGCGTTGCCCTCCTGGATGAGGTCGAGGAGGCTCATCCCGCGGTTGACGTACTTCTTGGCGTTGGCGACGACGAGCCGGAGGTTCGCCGACGTCAGGTGCTCGCGGGCGCTGGCGCCCGAGGCCTGGAGCGCCGGGGTCAGGTCCTCGATCATCTCGAGGTCGTGGCCGGTGTCGATCCAGCGCCGGAGCGCCGGCAGCGCGACGTCGTCGCGCGACCAGGTCCGCATCGCGATCAGCGCCGCGCTCTCCTTGACCGCGGGCCGGAGCATCGCCCCGTGGACCCAGTCGAGGATCGCGACGAACGCGTCGACGTCGAGCCGCTCGTTGTAGACGGCGCGGAGGATCCGCGCCCGCTCGAGCAGCTCGGCTGCCTCACCGCTCGCCGCGGCGATCTCGTCGGTCAGCCCGAAGCGCGGGGCGGTGACCAGGAGGTCCATCGCCTCGTCGGACGACAGGGCCGCCCGGACGACCCGGCCGGACTCGGCACCGGAGACATGGAGGTAGCGGGGGTGCTTGGTGCGGGCCTTGGGCTCGCTGTCGGTGACGCCCCAGACGTGGAGGTCGAGGATCGCGGACGCGGGATCGCTCTCGATCCGCTTGCCGAGCTCCATCGTCTTGGCGAGCATGACCTCCTCCTCGGCCGTGAGGAGGGGGACCCGCGCGATCTCGCGCAGGTACAGGCGCGTGGAGTCCTCGATGTCGAGCAGGTCGTGGTCGACCGTCTCGACCGGCTCGTCGGTGTCGGGGTCTTTGGCCGGGGTCGGCGTCGCGGCCAGGGGGGCCACGGGCGTCGCGTCGGCGACGGCAGCGCCGGCGTCGATGGTCGCAACCGCGACGTCGAGGCCCTCGGTGGCGGTCTCGAGCTCGAGCGATGCGAGGTCGGCCGCGGTCGCGTCCGTCTCGGGCTCCGGGCGCGGCCGGACGATGTCAGTGGTCTGATCGAGGAACGTGGTCAAGGGATCTCCGTGGTCTGCTGCTGGCGCGTGGGCTCGGGGAAGCGACGCGTCTCGATGCTGGATGGCGACCGGCCCACGCATCCGCCTGGGTGAGCCGGTGGTGCATCCAACTTCCGCCAGGAGCCGGACACACGTACCGGCGTGTCAAGTTCTGACACGCCAGCGATGACCGTACTGTAGCAGATCGAGCGGGATTTGACAACCCCCACGCCTAAATTTCTGGCGAGGGCGTCACCGCGACGGCCAAGAGCTAGGACACCGTCACGAAGCTGCCGGCCCTCGCCGAGGGCGAGGGCCGGTGAGCCGATCCGCGCCTAGGTGTCGCGGTAGTTGGAGACCTGCTTGCGGCCGCCGAAGAAGCCGGCGCCCCATGTGCCGAGGTCCAGCAGGACCGCGAGTCCCACGAAGATCCAGTTGATGAAGCTCATGCCGTTCGGCGCGGCGAACCCGTAGATCAGGGTCGTCCACGGCAGGAACAGGAACCCGAGCCCCAGCCAGAGCTGGGAGTTGAAGAGAGCGTTCCAGTAGTTCGGGTCGTTGTACCAGCCGACGAGGAGCGTGAACCTCGGCAGGATGATGCCGAAGATCGCAGTGACGCAGCCCATGATCCGACCTCCCTCCAGGTGCAGCTGCGCCGCGACCTGCGCCGTGGCGCGAGTCCGGCGCGCGGACGATCGGTCAGCCGATCACTCGTCCTGGAGGCCGAAGGCCTTCTTGACGTTCGCCCGGTTCAGGTACCAGAGCAGGATGAAGGGGAACGCCGTCGTGGCCAGCGCGTAGCTCAGGTTGCCCGTCCCGAGGAGCGCGAAGATCGCCTCGAGGATCCCGATGATCGCGAGGATCTGACCGAGCATCCAGCCGAACGGCGCGAGGTTCCAGGCCGCGATGCCGCCGGCCCAGAAGCCGAGCCCGGTCAGGACGATGAGCCAGCCCCAGATCCAGGTGCCCTGGCCGCTCGGGAGCGGTCCGAAGGTGACGGCCGTCGTCAGCTGGAAGCCCAGCATGATGTACGAAAGGCCGGCCACCGCGAAGATGATCGCGAGCAGCGTGACCCCGAACGGACGATTCATGTAGTTCCCTCTCCTCGCCCCCGCCGCGTGGACGATTGGTGACCGCGGCTCCACGTCGCCGCATCGTGGGCCACCCTGCAGGTGCCCGCCACCCTGCGCACACTACCGCACGCAGCAACCGCCACGGAGCGGCAAGGGCGTCAGGTGGTGCGGACGCGCACGAAGGTCTTGATCCCGACGGCCTTCGAGGCGCGGCCGAGCACGGGACCCATCGCCGGCTGCGCGTCCGCAAGGTCGACGAGCTCCGGGTCGCGGATCGTCCAATCGCGGCCGCCGACGCGCAAGGTCCCGCCTCCGGCGGCCAGCAGGTTCTTCGCCCAGTGGGTGCCTTCCCCGAACGGCAGCGGGATGACGAACCCGTCCGCGGTGCGCCGGGCGACGACCGCCGTCGAGTAGGGCTTGCCGGAGGTCCGCCCGACGTGGTGGAGCACGGCGTAGAGGGGGAACACCCGCGTGCCGGCGATCGGCGGGACGAAGCGGGCGAGCGGCCCGGGCAGGGAGCGGCGCTTGGCGGGGGTGGGGTTCGAGGGCGCGGGAAGGGGGTCGATCGAGCTGGTCATGGACCGAATCCTCCCTGGTCTGCGCCGGGCCGCCACCCGGCGGACCGTCACGGGCGATCACGGAAAGCCGTGACGTCTCAGGCCCAGCCGCGGCGGATCGCCAGCGCGGTGGCCTCCGCCCGGCTCGCGACGTCCAGCTTCCGGTAGACGTTGGACACGTGCCGCTCGACCGTGTTGATCGACAGCCCGAGATCCGCCGCGATCTGGCCGTTCGAGGCGCCCGAGGCGATGAGCCGGAGCACCTCCGATTCCCGCGGCGACAGGCCGTTGCCGCCCGGCGTCGGTCGCGGCACGGCCGGGGCCTCCGCGTCGGGCCGGAGGGTGAAGGCGACGAGCCGATCGGCCATGGCATCGGTCGCCTCGAAGAACAGGCTCGCCGACCGTCCCGGGACGATCTCCAGCCTGGCGCCCGGGATCGCGTCGGCAAGCTCCTGCGACATCGAGAGCGGGATCACCGTCGCGTCCGCGCGGTGGAGGACGAGCACGGGACAGCGGATCTGCCCGGCCTCGGCGGTGACATCGACCCCGCTCGCCACCCGCATCGTCTCGCGCGCGTTCGCCGGACTGGTCGCCGTCCGGAACCAGTCGGCCGCGAGACGGCCCTCCGCGTCGTCCGGCCAGCCGAGCCAGGCATGGGTCGCGGACTCGACGAACGTGTCCCAGTCCTGCTCGATCAGGCTGAGGAGTGCCTGCGTTCCCGCCCCGCTCATCGGGCTCCAGCCGCGCGTCGCGCCGCCGAACAGGATCAGGCCGGCGACGCGCTCGGGATGTCGGGCCGCGAAGGCGATCGCGTGCGTCGCCGAGTGATAGAAGCCGAGGAGGACGCACCGGTCGATCCTCGCGGCCCGCAGGACCGCGTCGAGATCGAGCAGATGGGCATCGAACGACAGGTCGGTCGTGTCCCGCTGGGAGCGGCCGGTCCCCCGCCCGTCGTACTGGACGAAGCGGACCCGCGCGGCCATTCGCTCGAACGCGCGGCGGAGGACGGGGATCCGCCATTCCGCCTCGAGATTCGAGAACGGAACCCCGGGCAGGTGGACGAGCACCGGGCCGCGGCCGATCATCGTCCAGGCGATCCGGACGCCGTCGGTGGTCGTCGCGAAGGAGATCGTCGGCCCCATCCGGGCCAGCGTAGCGCGGCTGCAAGGCAGCGTCCGTGACGATCGAACGGTCCCTGCAATCGCGCCAAGGAGGCAACTCACATGTTCCGCACGAACGACGCATTTTCCAGCTTCGCCGTCCCCGACATCGAGGCCGCCCGACGCTTCTACGGCGAGACCCTCGGGCTGACGATCAGCGACTCGCAGGAGGCCGGCCTCCTCGAGCTCCACGTGGGCGGCGGCGCCCCGGTCCTCGTGTACCCGAAGCCCGACCATCAGCCGGCCGTGTTCACGGTCCTGAACTTCCCGGTCGACGACATCGACGCGACGGTGACCCAGCTGAACGACAAGGGCATCGAGATGGAGCGGTACGACGCCCCCGAGGCACGTCAGGACGACCGCGGCATCTCGCGCGGCGACGGACCGAAGATCGCATGGTTCACGGATCCGGCCGGCAACATCATCTCCATCCTCGAACAGTCGCGATAGACGGAGCCGGTGTCGGCCCGCCAGACGGAGCGGGCGTCGAGACGCCCGCGTGACGGGCCGACCGTAGGGTCGAGGGGACCGGGCGGCCGGAGCGGCCGAGCGCGCTCATGTGCGTGGGGGAGCGATCACGTGGCCAGCCAGATCAAGCCGTTTGCCGTGTCCACGACGGACGTCAGCCACGTCGTCATCGAGCTGTTCGGCGGCGACAACAACCTGAGCGACTTCGTCGACCTGGACCTGAACGAGATGGCGGCCGGCATCCAGGGGCCCTTCGCCGTCATCGGCCTCGCGGACTTCGCCGGCGCCGGCGGCCAGATCGTCGAGATCACCCGGACCAAGAGCCGTCGGGTCATCGAGGAGCTCGGCGAGATCGACACCGGGGACCCGGAGACGCTGGCCACGTTCCTCGCCCGGGCGCTCGTGACGTACGCCAAGGTGCCGCATCGCGCCCTCGGCTTCTGGGACCACGGGACAGGCGTGTTCCAGGAGGACGACCCCGACCAGGTGGTCCTCACCGCAGGTCTCCAGCGCGGCGCACCCCGGGCGGGCAGGCGATCCAGCCCCGCCCGCCGGCTCTTCATTCCGCGCCACATGGCAGCCCAGGCCGAGGTCCGGGCGATGCTCCACGACGACACGAGCGGCGGCGTCCTGACGAACGTCGAGGCCGCAGGCGTCCTCCGCGCCGGGTTCCAGCGCGCCGGGCAGAAGCGGAAGCTCGACATGATCTTCTCGGACACCTGCCTCAACGGGATGGTCGAGGTTCTCGATCAGCTGGAGCCGTTCGCCACCGTGGTGGTGGGGTCCGAGGAGCTCGAGCCGGGGGATGGCTGGGACTACCAGCGCCTCTACCGGGCGATGTCGGGAAGGCCACCGAGCTCCGCGGTCGCCTGGGCCCGACTCGCGGTCGACGCCTACCGGGACGCCTACGCGGACCGACCCGAGGAGTTCCCGTGCACGCTGGCCGCGTATCGGTCGAAGAACACGATCCCCGCCAGGTTCGCCGATCTGGTGAAGGCCGTCGAGCCGCTCGGAGAACACGGCTTCCGCGACTTCAGCTTCATCCGCCAGAAGAGCCAGGGGTTCGCCCAGCGCGACACCTATGACCTGAAGGACTTCGCTGCGCGGGTCGGCCGTGAGATGCCGGAGACGGCCGCCGCGTCCGCCGCCCTCATCGCGGCGCTCGACAAGGCGGCGATCCGGAACGCTGCCCTCGGACCGCACGTCCGCGACGCGAACGGTCTCGCCTTCTGGTTCCCGACCGACACCGGCGCGTATGGCGACACCCAGGCGACCTATCGCCAGCTCGACTTCGACCTGAGCACGCATTGGACCGACTACCTGTCGACGTTCCTGGGCTCGGACGAGGACGACGCGGCGGTCCGGGCCGCGCCCGCCCCGATCCGGGAGCAACCGCTCGACAGCGGGCCCGGCGGCGTCGCGACCGGACGGCCGAAGAGCGGCCGATCCCTGACCGGCGACGCCCCGCTCGAGGTCGACGGCATCCGGATCTCGGCGCCGGGCCTCGCCGGCGACGTAGTCGTCCAGTCCGGGACCGGACGAGGTCCCCGAGGCCGCGACCGCGACATCGCGGCGTCCGGCCCGGCGGGCACGGCCGCGTTCCGGCAGGCCATGGCCCGCCAGGCCATGCAGACACGGACGACGATCCGCATCGATGGCCCGACGGACGTCGGCCCGACCACACGCGGGCTCCGGAGGGACGGCGCGAGCCCGGCTCGGCCGGAGAGGATGCGGGTCGCCGTCCCCAGGCCGCCGAAGAACCAGGCGCAGGTCATCCTGTCGCGCGACGAGCACGGGATCACAACCTGGCACTTTCCCGAGAAGCAGACGCGCGGCGACACGTTCACGCCGGCCGGCAGCGACCTCTTCATGATCGAGCGCGTGCCGTCGGGAGCGGCTCGCCGCGGACTCGGCCTGTCGAAGATCCTCGAGGTGGTGACGTTCCCGGTCGCCGCCGTCGCCGGGAAGGTCGCCGAGTTCGAGGTCCGGAAGTGGGACCACGAGCACCATCCGACCCTGCTCCGCGCCTACGACCCCGACAAGTCCCTGCGCGAGCTGAAGCCCGCGGATTGGGCGCGGCTCGAGGCCGGTCCATGCCTCCTGTTCATCCACGGCACGTTCGACACGATCACGGGCTGCTTCTCGCGCCTGCCCGACGCCACGCTCGAGGAGCTCCATCGTCGCTACGAGGGACGGGTGATCGCCCTCGACCACCCGACGCTCGCCGACTCGCCGATCGAGAACGCCCGCGAGTTCTTCAAGGCGGTGGGGGACCGCCGTCTCGAGATCGACCTCGTCTGCCATTCGCGCGGCGGGCTCGTCGCCCGCTCGATCGTCGAGCGACCCGAGGATCTCGCGCCGCTCGGCCCGAAGGTGAGCATCGGCGAGGCGGTCCTCGTCGGGGCGACGACGAACGGCACGGACCTCGCCGACGTCGACCGCTGGAACCAGCTGATCGACCGACTCTCGACGCTGCTGTCGTTCGCGCCCCTGCCGGCGGCTGTCGACATCCTCGAGTCGGTGTTCGGGCTGATCCGCTCGATCGCCGTCAATACGGCCCATGACCTCGACGGGCTCGACGCGATGTCCCCGAAGCGGCCGTTCCTCCACAAGCTCAACGACACCGTCAGGATCCCGGCCGGCACGCGCTATCGGGTGATCGACTCGGACTACGAGCCCGACGATCCCAACCTGAAGGCCTTCTTCGTCGACGGGCTGAAGGACGACGTCGTGTTCCACGGCCCGAACGACGGGATGGTCGCGATCGACAGCATCGAGGGGCGGACGCTGTCGGCGCCGTTTCCCGTGCTCGAGCCCTCCTTCTTCGGCAAATCCGATGGCGTCGAGCACGCGAACTACTTCGGCCAGGCAAAGACGAGCCGGGCGTTGCTCGGCTGGCTGACCGGCGGCGGCCCGGGAGGTGGCGGAGCAGCGGCCGCGACGCCGACGCGGTCCGCCCCGACGCGGTCCGCGGCCCGATCGTCACGCCCGGTGCCTGCGTCGGCGCCGACTCCGCGCCGCGGCGACGGCGGCGGGGCCGCGGGTGGGGACGGCGGCGGCGGAGGCGGCGATGGGTCCGGAGGCTCCGGCGGCTCGGGCCGGGGCGGCGGGTCCGACGGACCCTCGCCGGGCGGCGACGAAGGACCCCGCGGCACGATCATCGATCGGGGGATCATCGAGGGCCTGATCTTCAACTCGGCCGCCCTCCGTCGGTACACGCAGGACTCGCCGATTCTCCCTGACGTCTGGTTCGAGTTCGGGGCGAAGCCGAACCAGCGAATCGACCTGCTCCTGACCCCCAAGCGGTCGGAGCCGGGCAAGAACCCTCCCGGCGAGATCGTGAAGCAGCTGCGGGAACGGCTCGATGCAGCGGCGCAGCTCGCCTACTCCCAGTCAACAGTTGTGGCCCGGCTGGACTTCGCGGAGCTCGTCGCCTACCTCCTCCCGCTGTGTACGTGGCGGGTCGAGGCGACCTCGATCGTCGAGCGCTGGCTGAGGCTGCCGGACCTCGACGACTTCGCCAGGACCGATCTCGCACGGCACCTCGTCGAGTTCGAGACCGGCGACACGCGGACCTTCGATCCCCGCGAGCTTCCGCTGACCGTGCTCTGGGGCCTGCGGCTGATCGGGCGGTTCCAGCTCGCCCGCGAAGGAGCGCCCATCGAGGATGTGCGAGAGACGCGCGCGAGCGACCCGGACCGCTACGATCGGGCCCGACGGATCGTCGATGCCGCGATCCGCCTGATCGTCCCGGGTGTGGCACACGAACCGCTGATCTTCACGGTCAGCCTCAACCGTCACGCGGACGTCAGCGTCAACCGGTCCGTGCCGACGGTCAAGGCGGATGCCGCCCGTGGACTCTTCCCGGTCGACCTGAAGAGCCTCGCGTGGGCCGTCATCGACAGCGGGATCGATGCGACGCATCCGGCATTCCGGGCCCGCAAGCCTCCGACGTCGGGCAAGCCGATCGGCGACCTGCAGGACGATCCGTTCCGGCCCAACGACGCCAAGTGGGTCAACAACACCCGCATCCTCGCGACCTACGACTTCACGGGGGTACGGGATCTCACCGACCCGAGGCGGCTCGAGCAGCCCGACCTGATGGAGAACGCCGAGATGCAGGCGCGGGTCCTCGCGAACCCGGACCTCGCCGGCGAGATGCTCGAGACCCTGAAGGAGGGCCGGCAGGTTCGCTGGACCCGCTTCGCCGAGCTGCTCAAGGTCCCCCACGAAGGCGACGGCACGTACCACGCTCCGGACAACGAGCACGGGACCCACGTCGCCGGGATCCTGGCGGGCGACTGGCGGCGCGACGACGTCGAGGTCAACGACATCCCGCGGCCCGAGATCGACGTGATCGGCGTGTGTCCGACGCTCCAGCTCTACGACCTCCGCGTCTTCGGTTCGGACGGGACCGGCTCGGAGTACGCCGTGCTCGCGGCGATCGAGTTCCTCCAGGCGCTCACGAACGAACGCGAGGAGCTGACCGTCCAGGGCGTCAACATGAGCTTCTCGATCCGCCACGACGTGGCGAACTACGCGTGTGGGCGCACCCCCGTCTGCGACGCCGTGACGAAGCTCGTCAACTCGGGGGTGGTCGTGGTGGCCGCCGCCGGCAACGACGGCTATTGGCGCCCCCGCGCCGGGTCCACCGAGGCCGGCGAGGGCTATCGGACGGTCAGCATCACGGATCCCGGCAACACCGAGGCCGCGATCACGGTCGGCTCGACCCACAGCTACCGGCCGTACGCCTATGGGGTCAGCTACTTCTCGAGTCGCGGCCCGACCGGCGACGGACGAGCGAAGCCGGATCTCGTCGCGCCCGGCGAGAAGATCTCGTCGGCCGTGCCGGATGGTCGGGTGCTCGCCCTCGACGGCACGAGCATGGCGACGCCCCATGTCAGCGGCTGCGCGGCCCTCCTGATGGCCCGCTACCGCGAGCTGATCGGCGATCCGGACCGGATCAAGTCGATCCTCACCGCGACGGCCAGCGATCTGGGTCGCGAGAGCTACTTCCAGGGCCACGGCCTCGTCGACGTGCTGCGCGCGATGCAGTCGATCTGAGAACGAGGGCGGATGTTCACGCTCGAGGCGCTCCAGGCCGATCACGGTGACGCCCTCCTTCTCCGGTACGGGGACGGGGACGGACGGCTGATCCTGATCGACGCCGGGCCGTCCGGCGTCTACAAGCGCGTCGTCAGGCCGAGGCTCGAGCAGTTGCGGGGCGGCGGCCCCGACGACCGGCTGTTCATCGAGCGGATCATGGTCAGCCACACCGACGGCGACCACATCGAAGGCATCGTCGACCTGTTCGACGAGCTGCAGGTCGCCGCCGAATCGCGTCTCGCCCAGCCCTACCGGATCGGGGGCCTGTGGCTGAACGCCTTCAGCGCGGACGTCCTCGGCGCCGCCGCCGACACCGCGGCGCTGTCCGCGGCGGTGGCATCGGTGGCGGGGGCGGAGGTCGGCGATGTCGGGCCGGAGTCGGCCGCGGTGGTCGCGTCGATCCCGGAGGCGCGCAGCCTCTCGGGTGCCGCGAAGGTCCTGGACATCCGCGAGAACGCGGACTTCGACTCCGGAGTGGCGATGGCCACACCGACCGGCCCCGTGGCCATCCCCTTCGATGGAGGTCTCACCTTCACGGTCATCGGGCCGAACGCGGCGCGGATCGATGACCTGAAGGAGCGCTGGCAGGCGTTCCTGAAGGCCCGGAAGGACGGCAAGCCGGCCGAGGCGGCGAGCGCCGCGGTGTCCGTCGACCGGTCCGTCTACAACCTGAGCAGCATCGTCGCCCTTGCCGAGCGAAAGGATCGCACGATGCTCCTGACCGGGGACGCGCTCGGCGGCGACATCCTCGAGTTTCTCGACGGCGCCGGTCGGCTGACGAACGGCGCCATCCACGTCGACCTGCTGAAGATGCCGCACCACGGCTCGGTCCGGAACGTCGCGCGCCCGAACGACCTCATGAAGCGGATCACCGCGGACCACTACGTGTTCTCGGCCAACGGCAAGTTCGGCAACCCGGATCCCGACACGATCAAGCTCCTCGTCGAGGCGCGTGGCGCCGAGGAGTACACGATGTGGTTCACGAACGTCGACGCCCGGATCGATCAGGTCCTCGGGGCCGACCGGGCGGCCCACAAGCGGCACTACCAGGTCGAGGTCCGAGCGGCGGCGGATCTGTTCGTGCCGATCGACCTGGAGGGCACCAACTAGGCCGGATCGCGCCGGGCCGGCGGCGGCCCGGTCGTCAGCCGCCGCCCAACTCGACGACGGTCTCCCCGCCGAACGCCAGCGGGTCACCCGTCTGGTACCTGTCCGCGATCTTGTTCCATGCCTCGAAGCCCGGGTGATGGTCGTGGACGTGATGGCCCTCGCCCGACGTGAAGATCACCGAGATCAGGTACTGGGTCGTGCCCGTGACCGGGCGCGACGAGATGTCGAGGCGGTTGAGCGTGGCGCGGTCGAGCAGACCGCGCTCCTTGAGGTCCTGCCACACCGGAAGCTCGTGCTCGCGGAAGCCTGCCTCGAACGCGGCGACGTGCTCCGTCCGGACGTTGAGGACGACGGCGACGGTTTCCATGGGTCCCTCCTCGAGCGCTCGCGATCCGCCGATTCTGCGCGCCCGAGCGCCGGCCGGCGACCGCTCGAGGCCGCCCGACGGTGGCACGAATCGGCGATCCGGGCGACCATGGGGCCATGGCCGGCCCGATCCGCCGCCGCTGGAGCGCCCGTCTGGGCCTCGCCGCCGTCCTGGCATCCGCCGTCTTCGCGGCCCTTGCCGCGCCACCGACGGCGCCGACCGCAGATGCCCTGTCGCGCTGGAGGGGCGGGATCGACCTCTACCGGAGCGGTGTCTTCACGACCCAGAAGACCTGGCTCTGGTGCACCGCTGCCGACGTCCAGATCATCCGGAACATCGTCGACCACCGGGCCGATCACTCCCGGGCGAGTCAGCAGCGCTACTTCGACTACATGCGGGCCCACGACCGCTACCGGATTCCTGTCTCGGACGGAGTCGATCCGGCCGGCTGGACGGCCGGGCTGCGCCACTACGTGGACGGCCGCTACCGCCTGGTCGCAAGCCGGACCTTCGATTCCGCGCTCCGATCCGCCGTCACGAACCTGCGGAAGACGAACCTGCCGGTCGCGATCACCGTTTCGCACGGTAACCACGCCTGGGTCCTGACCGGATTCACCGCGACCGCCGACCCGGCGAAGACCAGCAGGTTCACCGTGACGAGCGTCCGGGTCACCGGCCCGCTGTGGGGCCTCCAGAGCCGGAGCTACGGCTACGACATGGCGCCGGACCGGAAGCTCACGCCGAGCCAGCTCCGCGGGTTCTTCACGCCGTGGCACTACGGCCGCGTCCGGATGGCCTGGGAGGGACGCTGGGTGTCGGTTCAGCCGATCGCGAGCACGACCACGGTCACGACGGCGGCCCCCAGGGCCACCCTGAAGCCGACGCCGCGGCCGACCCCGAAACCCACCCCGCGCCCGACCCCGACCCCGACCCCGTCGCCCTCGCCGATCGCGTCGGTCGAGCCGAGTTCCGACGCGTCGCTCGGCGTGCCGGCGGCCGCGGCCGGGGTCGCCGGTGCCGCCGAACCGTCCGCGGCGCCTCCGCTCGCCCGTGAGCACACCTCCGAGCCGGCGGTTGCGAAGACGGCCTGGCCGGCATGGCTCCCGTTCGTCGCGTTGAGCACGATGCTGGCCGCCGGAGTGGTCCTCGTCGGCGTCGTGAGCCAGCGCCGGATCCGGTCGTGACCGCGCCGCGAGGCGAGATCGTCCCGTTCGAGGCGCTCGAGCACGGCGAGCACTCGCATGAGCTCGTCGGCGCCGAGCACGGCGACGTGCCGTTCTCGATCATCCTCGTCCACGCGGCGCCCGGCGTCGGACCGAAGCTCCATCGCCATCCCTACGCGGAGGTGCTCGTCGTCCACGCCGGTCGGGCGACGTTCCGGATCGGCGAGGACACGGTCGTCGTCGACGAGGGCAACGTGGTCGTCAGTCCCGCGGGCGAGGCCAACGGGTTCACGAACGTGGGCCCTGGCGAGCTGCGGCTCACGGCGATCCATGGCGTGCCGCGGTTCGTGACCGAGTGGCTGGCCGGGGACGACGCCGTCTGGCGCTCGAAGCCGAAGGCCGGCGAGCCCGGGGCCTGACGAGGAGCTAGCGGACCCGGATCCGGTCGCCGGGACGGATGAGCCCGGGGTTCGCCTTGAACGGCCGGTTCTCCGGGAATCGCGCGATCAGCGCCCGGAACCCGCTGAAGCCGAACGCCGCGGCGATCGAGGTCAGGGTCTCGCCGGCCTGCACGGTATGGAAGACCTTCTTCGTCGCGACCGCGGGCTTCGCGGGCGCGACGCCGGCGAGGGCGAGGAGCTGCGTCTTCGTCCCGCGGAAGGCGTTCAGGTCTACCGCGAGGAACGTGCCGTCGGGCTTCTGGATGCCGGACACGTGGACGTTGCCGTCCGTGAACTGCCAGATCGTCGCCCCCGACCAGCCACCGAACGCGAGGCTCCACTGGACGGCCTCGTTACCGCCGAGGGACGCGTAGAACCCGGCCGCCGTGTGGGTATGGCCCTTGCGGTAGAACGCCAGCCAGAGCGGTCCGAGCTGACGGAGATCGGTCAGCTTCCCGATCGAGCCGAGCACCGAGCCCTTCGACCCGTAGATGACGATCGGGTGGTCCGGATAGGCGGCCCGCCACTCGCCGACGAACGCCTGGACGTCCGCTGCGGTCGGGACCGGGTTGCCCGGGAGCGTCGGCCGCTCGACATCGAGCATGATCAGCATGCCCGTCGGGTCGCCGATCGCGTCGAGGAACGTCCGCGCCTGGTCCTTCGCCGTTCCGCCGACGAGGAACGCGTAAGCGCCGGCCACGAGGCCGGCCCCCTTTGCGCCGTCCACGTTCCGGCGATACGTCGCATCGATCGCCCCCGTCTCGCGCAGGCAGCGGGCGACCGCGAACGAGATGCCGTCGGCCTTGACCTTCGCCCAGTCGACCGTCCCCTGCGAGGGCGAGACGTCGATCCCGAACAGCGTTCCGACCATGGAGGCACTGTGCCCCGGGTCCGTCTTCGGGGCATCTCGTTGCCGCGCAAGGTTGCGCTCAGCCGATCTCCACCCCGGCGGCCCGGGCGTCCTCGATGAGGACCTCGAGCGCGTCGTCGGTCTTCGCGCAGGCTCGGTCCAGGCCCATGACCCGGCTGACGCCGAGCTCGCGGAACGCGGCGAGCCGATCGACCCGCTCCGCACCCGGCCGGCTCATGTCCTCGCCCCAGAGGTGGACGGACACGGCGAGGCTTTTCGGGTCGCGGCCGATCTCCTCGCAGCGGCCGGCGATGACCGGCAGGGCCTCGGCCATCTCGGCCGGCGACATCCCGTCGATGTTGAGCTCGTCCGCGTGGCGGGCGGCGAGGCGCCACGTCACGTTCGGGCCGTTGCCGCCGACCATGATCGGCACCCGCGGCTGCTGGATCGGCTTGGGGACGTTCCGGGCGCCATCGACAGACGAGTACGTTCCCTCGTAGGTCGCATGCCGATGCCGGTCGCCTGAGAGCATGGCGGTGATCACGCCGAGGTCGTCGCCGAGCCGTGCCAGCCGCTCCTTCGTCTCGGGGAAGCCGTAGCCGTAGGCCAGCCACTCGTCCTGCTTCCAGCCGGCCCCGATCCCGAGCTCCATGCGGCCGCCGCTGATCGAGTCCATCGTCGAGATCATCTTCGCGGTCAGCGCCGGGTTCCGGAAGGCGGTGCAGATCACGATGTGGCCGAGGCGGACCCGCTCGGTCATGGCCGCCAGCGCCGCCAGCGACGTGAACGACTCGAACGTGATCTCGTCGGTCGGCCGGGGCACGGTGTGGAAATGGTCGAACAGCCAGATCGACTCGAACCCGAGCCGGTCGGCCTGGCGGGCGACCTCGGTCGTGCGCCGCCATGCGTCGAGCGGATCCCAGCCGTCGTACTCGCCCACCCAGCCCTGCGGGACGATCGCCCCGATCTTCATGCGCCACCTCCCCCGGCATCGTCCCACGAACGCCGCCGACTGGCGGGCCGGCAGCGGTCGCGAGACGGGCTACTGTGATCGCCACGGAGGTGACACAGTGGTCGTCGCGGTGGAGCCCTCGGCGTTCCGACGGGTCGTCATGGTCGCCGCCGTCGCCGTCGTCCTTCTGGCGGGGTGCTCCGACACGAGGCCGGTTCCGAGCGATCCGCCGGGACCCGAGCTCCAGTACACCTGCGGCACGTTCGCGTTCCCGGCGGAGGCGCTCGCGACGGTTCCGCAGGACTCCGCGGTGTCGGAGCCGGCGCAGGCGCTCGCCCGTTACCTGGTCGACCCGGATCGACTGAACCCTCGGCTCCCGTTGCAGGGCTGGCGATCGATCGGGTCGGACGATCGAACGGCCGAGTTCGCGTCGGTCGCCGCCGATGCCTCCATCTGGGTCACGGTGATCCGGAAGGAGGCGACGGGCTGGGTCGTCGGCTCGCCCGACGTCTGCCAGCCCGTGCTCGTGCTGCCAGGCGGCCTCGCTCGAGCCGACTGGACCCTCGATCCGGCGCAGGGACCGCCCACCGGTGCGACCCGCGTCTTCGACGCACTCGTCACCGAGACGGGGTGCAACAGCGGCCAGCCCGCGGACGGCCGGATCGTCGGCCCGAAGATCGTCCGCGGTCCGACGGAGGTGCTCGTGGTCTTCGCGGTCCGGCCGCGCGGCGGCGCACAGCGATGCCCCTCGAACCCGGCGACCCGGGTCCCGGTCGACCTCGGCGAGCCACTCGGTCCGCGACGACTGCTCGACGGCGGGCACCTGCCCTGGGGCGACCCGACGGCTCGCGGCTGATCGGTCTCAGGAGGCGGGGGTGGGAGCCGGATCGTCGACCAGGCGAGTGGCCCGGTCGGCGAGCTCCTCGAGGGCTCGTCGCTCGCCGGCGTCAAGGCTCCGGTCATGGGCGACCGCCAGGACACCGACCGCCCGTCGGTCTCCGTCCGCCGAGCGGACAAGCGGCAGGTGGCTCCGCAACGCGGGGCCGCCGGGAGCCATCGGTGGCACGTCGAACGTCGGCCCGTCGTCGTCGAGCGTCCGCGCCACCGGGTGGTCCGGGTTGCGGACCGCGGCGACGAGGCCGTCGAGTGGCGGGCCCGAGATGCCGGCCGCGGCGCCCAGCTCGAGCGCACGCAACGGCCCGACGACGAACACGGCCGCCGATTGGACGTCGCCGATCTCGATCGCCGCCTTGGCCACGCCGTCCAGGTCGACCACGGACGTCGTCATCGCCGTCAGCTCGCCGGCTCGGGCGACATCGGGCTCATGAGCTGGAAGTAGTTGTCGTCCGGGTCGGCGAACGTCGCGATCGCCGAGCCCGGATCGCCCTCGAACTCGTACGGGTCGCGAACGATGATCGCCCCGGCGGCCTTCAGCTTCGCGAACTCGCCGGCCACGTCGGGCGTCTCGATGTTCCAGAGGAGGCGGCCCGGCTGCAGGTTCTTCCCGCTGACCTCCGAGTGCGGGCCGACCGTGAGCCAGCCGGATCCGATCTGCCAGGCCGCATAGCCGCCCTCGTCGAACTCCGGCGGCCCGAACAACTTCGTGTAGTAGTCGACGAGCCTTCGGGGCTCGGCCGACCCGATGAGGATGCTGTGGAAGTCCACGGCGCGATCTCCTGCGGGCAGTCGGGATGGACGGCCCAGCCTACGCCGGTCGACGAAGATCAGCCCACAGGAAGATGGGGAGGAGCGAGGCGCTCCTCCCCTCGTCGGACCCATGGATACGGGTCCGACGGTCACCCGAACGCGTCGTCGACGCGCTGGAACGATCCGCCTGCGATCAGCGCCCCGGCGTCGGCCGGATGCGCCGGGATCGACTCCTGCGGAAACACCGCATAGCCGGATCCCGTCGCCGGGCCCAGGACGAGGCGGGGAGCGTGACCGAGGTACGTGAGCATCACCCGGTCGAGCGTCGGAGCAGGCGGGGTCGCCGGAACGATCGGCGCCCGGACCGGCAACCCGACGGACGTCCGTCCACTCCGGATCTCGGATCGGCATCCGCACATGGTCTGTCTCCCGTTCGTTCGGCATCAGCCGTTGATCACGGAGAAGTTGATCCGGCGATCGTTGTAGATCGGCGCTCCGCCGTCCGACAGCCAGTCGGTGGCCTGGTAGGTCGCGAGGTTTCCGGACGGATTGAAGGCGCGCGAGTTGGCGTGGCAGCCGAAGCTGTACGTTCCTTCGGCCTGTCCGCTGCCGAGCCGATAGGTGGTCACGTAGGTGATCGCGTTGTCGAGCTGGCTGGTATGCCAGTCGCTCGTCTGCTGGCCGGACGGGTCGAGGACCGGGGCGAGCCCCGACGGACCGCAGCCGGCGGAATCGATCGCCGAATCCCGGTAGTGGGCCGGGGCCATGACGTTCCACGTCACCTCGAACATGACGTCGTGCGGCACGGAGCCCCGGCGGACGACGGGGCAGTCGACCGGCAGGACGGTCCACGACCCGCCACCGTCGATCGACCAGCGAATCTGGTTCAGGATCGTCGGGGCGCGGTTGTCGATCGTGAACAGGACCTCGGCGCTCTCGGCGATGGAGGTTCCACCGCTGTTTCCGAGTTGGACCCTGACCGCGTACAGGCCCTCCGTGTGGGCGGTTGTGTCGAACGGGAAGAGGAAGTGCTCCTCGACCGTGCCGACGACGCCGGCCGGCGGAAGCGGCGTCCAGCCGTTCGCGTCGAGCGTCGCGTGGACCGGCGATCCGCCGGTGGGATGCCAGTACCAGCTCTCCGTCGTGAACGGCGTCGGGTTGGCGGGAAGCGGGTCACCCGCCTTTGCCGCATAGCGATAGACGAGCCGGTACTGCGTGGCGCCGGCAACGGCCGGCAGGCAGCCGAACAGGTTGACGTTCTGGCAGTACGGCGCGGTCGCCGGGCTGGTCGGCACGCCGCCCGGACGCGGCCGGTTCGGCCGGATCGCGTAGCCAGTGGTGTTGTCGTGGTACGCCGCGGTGAGCGGCATGAGCCCGGCGAAGGCGATGGCCGGGACGTTGCCGCACGGCACGGCCGGAGGCGCGTCGCAGATCCGGCTCTCGCGTGCCCACGACGACGCCTTGAGAGTGACCGGCGGGATGTAGCCTGCGTCCCAGCGGACCTGGAAGTAGCTCTCGCCGTAGATCGTCTCCTCGGTGCCGTCGCCGTCGACGTCCTGGGTCACGCGGAACGTGATGTCCGGCACGTCGAACACCGGCAGCCAGGTCGGCACGATCTCGGTGTAACAGCGACGGAACGGTCCGATGACGTCGCGCAGGTCGAAGCCCGCCAGCCGCTTCGGATCGAGGCCGACCCGGTCGGCCAGGGCGCCGCTGAGGAGCGGGCCGAGGTCCTTGTCGCCACGGGTCGGCCCGCTGATCACGTCGACGAACTCCTCCGGCAACGGCGGCTGGAGGTCGTGCTCGAAGGCGTTGCCGGCGATCGCGTCGTCGAACGCCTCCGTCGACTCTCCGAGGCTCAGCGAGCGCGACAGGCTCGCGGCACCGAGCATCGCGCCAGCGCTCGCGCCGGCGCCGCCGAGCACGCCGGCTCGAAGATCCGTCAGGCGCAGCGGGCCCGGGTCCGGACCGGGTCCGGGCTTGGGGATCGGGATGGGTTGGAGGTCCTCGAGGATGTCCCTCAAGGACGGCCGCTCGAAGATCACTGGGAAGCAGACCCGGCGCTGGCGCCAGGTCAGGATCCAGTCGATGTCCCAGCGGGGGATCCAGGCGCAGAAGCGGCCGCACTCGTCGGTCGTCACGGTCGCGAGCTCCTCGCGCCGGCAGCCGAACGGATACAGCCACGAGAACTTCGAGTTGATCGGCGTGTAGAGGATCAGGTTGCAGTCGGTGTCCTCGACGTGGACGGTTGCGTTCGGGACCGGGTAGTCGTTGCCGGTGATCGGATCGTGCTTCACGACTCGCCCGCACACGCGTCGATACAGCCAGTGGAGCGGATCGATCGACCACTTGATCTCGTCGGACAGCTCGGCCGGCCTGACCCCTGCCAGCTCCTTGACGGACGCACCCGTCATGGCGGACAGGCGCTCGGCCTGGAGCTTCGTGAGCGGGACCTGGTCTGGATTCGTGGACGGCCTTCGTTTGCGTTCTGCCATGTGAGCTCACTCCTGCGCTCCGCTTCGGGCGGAGGTGGCAGGGGAACGACGCGTCCATGCGTCGGCATCGGCGATGAGCCGACCAGGCGTCTCGGCCGGCACGCCGGCGCGCGACGACGCGAGCCGGCCTGACCGAGAACGGGCGAGTCGCGTACCCCCGGTAGGTCGGCCCCGCGGACCCCCCGGTACCCCCTTTCGGCGCGCCGGCGAGGGTTCAGCCGTGGCGCGCGTCGGGCCGAGCGAGGCCGGTGCACCCTACGTCGGCGCCATCTCCGGATCGTCTCGGGTGGTCGCGCCCCCGGTCGGGTCAGGCGTCGGGCGCGTCGAGGAAGGCGAGCGCCGCGGCCGCCAGGAGCGGCGACGCGCCGATCGAGTAGTGGGTGAGGCCGGGCAGGATCGCGAGCGCATGCCCACCCTTCGGACGGCCCTCGCCCATCCAGCCGCCGTCGCGCTGGCCGCCGTCGAGGAGGGCGAAGATCTCGACGTAGTGGCTCGGCGGCGCCATGTCGGCATCTGCGCAGGCGATCAGCGTCGGGACCTGGATGCCCCGGACGACGTCGCTGAAGTCGAACGGCTGCGCCATCCCCTCGCCGACCTTGTCGAGCAGGCGGCCGAAGTCCTCCGGCCGCGGGGCGACGCTCACGTAGCCCTGGTACATCGGCGTGCCCTTCAGGGCCTCCACGGCGGACGCACCGACCTGCGCCTGCTGGGCGCGCATCTCCGGATAGATCGCGTCGCTCCTGACGTGGGCGGAGACGACCACGGCCCTGCGGACGAGCTCGGGGTACTTCGACGCGACGAACATCGCGACGCCGCCGCCGAGCGAGTAGCCCATCACGTCGGGCTTCTCGAGACCGAGGTGGCGGATCAGGGCGGCAATGTCGTCGGCCATCAGCCGTGCGTCGAGCGGCCGGTCGATGTCGGCCGTCCGGCCGTGACCCTGCAGGTCGGGCGTGATCACGTGGTGGGTTGCCGCCAGCGCCGGCAGGACCGGCCCGAACGTGTCGCCCGTCATCAGCCCGCCGTGGAGGAGGACCAGCGGCCGGCCGCTGCCGTGCGTCTCGTAGTAGACGTGGAGCCCGTTGACGTCCGCGTAGGTGCCGGCGGCAGTCGTCTCGGTGGTCAGGTCGGTCGCGGTCATGGTTCGGGTCCTCGTCCGTCGGGTGGTCAGTGTCCACCCATCTGACCGGCCGCGCCTCCGGAAGTCATCGGCGACGTCGCGGGTCGCCGACTACCCTAGGCCGATGCCCGAGTCGCCTGCGTCCGGCCCGCCCCCGCCGGCCCTGGAGGACCTGTGGGACGCCGGTGACGCCGACGGTCCAGTGCGGGGCGAGCCAATGCCGGTGGCGCTCGAGACGCGGTACGGCGGGCCGCTTCTCATCCCGCTTCGCGATGACCGGCCGACCGTGATCGTCAACTTCGTGGCCACCCTCGACGGGGTGGTCGCGCTGGGTCACGGCCAGCAGGCCGGCGGCGGCGTGATCAGCGGGTTCAACGAACCGGACCGGTTCGTCATGGCGCTGTTGCGGGCAATCTCGGACGTGCTGCTGGTTGGCGCGGGCACCATTCGGGGCGGGAGCAGCCACCAGTGGACCGCGGATCACCTCCATCCCGAGTCCGCCCCCGACTTCACGGACTGGCGGCGGGCGCTCGGGCTGGCGACCCATCCCACGACTGTGATCGTGACGGGCAGCGGCGACGTCCGCCTCGGCCGCCGCGGCCTGGACGACCCGACGGTGCCGGTGGTCTTCGCGACGACATCGACCGGGGCCGACCGTCTCCGGCGGGAGGACCTGCCGCCGCACGTCCGGATCGACGTCGCCGGATCGGGCGACCGGTTGTCGCCGGACGACCTCGCGAACCTCCTTCCGCGTCTCGGCGACGGCATCGTGCTCTCGGAGGGCGGGCCGCATCTCTACGCGGATCTCGTCGCAGCGGACGTGGCGGACGAGCTGTTCCTGACCCTCGCGCCGCAGGTCGTCGGCCGTGGCGAGGGCGGTCGCCTGGGCCTGATCGAGGGGATCGAGCTGCCGAGCGCCGAGGCCAGCTGGCAGCAGCTCGTCTCGGTCAGGCGAGCGGCCGACCACCTGTTGCTGCGGTATCGCCGCCGCCGCTGACCCAGGCGAAGGTCATGCAGGCCTGGGGCGAGTGGCTGGGCAAGCTCGGTCCAGCGCTGGTCGACGGCGGCAACCCGACCAGCCAGAGCCGGACCGTCGACCCCGGGCGGCGCCGTGTCTCCGGGAAGCAGCGATCCCGTGACGGGCTATTCGATCATCAAGGCTGATTCGCTCGACGCGGCGATCGGCCTGGCCAGGGACTGCCCGATCTTCCTCGGCCCGCGGACCGCCCGGATCGAGTTCTGCGAGACGTTCGAGGCGATGTAGGGAGTCTTCCCCGTGATCGTGGCGGCTCCCACAGGTCGCCGCCGTCGAACGAACGTGCTAGGATTCGAGTCTGCCCAATGTGGGCGTGCTCCGTGTGGTCGTCCTCTCTCGAACGGACCGTGCGACTGTCGTCCTGTGTTCGAGAAGAGTGGAGGTCACTGTGACCACCGGCACCATCAAGAAGGTCGTTTCCGACCGCGGCTTTGGCTTCATCGCCGCCGAGGACGGGAAGGAGTACTTCTTCCACCGCAACGGACTGACGTCCTCGCTCGACTTCGATCGTCTCACCGGCGGTGAGAAGGTCCAGTTCGAGATCGAGGCGAGCCCCAAGGGCCCGCGCGCGACGAACGTCCAGAGCGCCTGACCCAGCGTCAGACACGCCGCCCGCACCCTGGTGCGGGCGGCGTTTTCATGTCCGGCGATGGGCGCCGCCGCGGCAGCCGGTCGCCGATCCCGCGTTCGACTGAGCGCCGAACGCGACACGACGGCGTTGCCGACCGCGTACCGTTGCGAGGCTGAACCGCCGAAGGCCGGGTGAAGGCGGCGCACTGGAGGGCGGCATGACCGAGCGTCCGGCGTCCACCCCGCCTCCCGAAACGCCTTCGTCGGGCTCTCGGTCCCGATTGCGCGCGCTCCCGCTCGCACTCCGGGCCGCGCGTGCCAACCTGCGCCAGGCGCTCGCGAACGACGGGATCAGGCGACTGGGGATCACCTGGACCCTGGGCGTCGCGGCGGATGCGGCCCTCGTCGTCGTCACCCTCGTGACCGTCTTCAATCGCGGCGGGGTGGTCGCGGCCGCCCTGCTCGGCGCCGTCCGGATGGTCCCTGCCGTGATCGCCGGCATGTCCGCGGGGACCATGCTCGAGCGCTTTCGCGGGGACCGGATCCTCGTGGCTCTCGGTCTGATCCGGGCGGCGAGTGCCGCCGGCACTGCACTCGCGATCTTCACGGCCGGGCGCTCGCTCGACGACAAGGCGGTCACGATGGTCGAGCTCTTCGTGTTCGCGGCGATCGCCGCGGCCGCCGGCGCCCCGATCCGGCCGACCCAGATCACGCTGATGCCGGCGATCGCGCGGAGCCCGGGCGAGCTCGTCGCCGCGAACACCGTCTGGAGCACCGGCGAGGGGTTCGGCGCGTTCGTCGGGCCGTTCGTCGCCGGCGTGATGATGGGCCTCGGAGCGCCGGCCGCGGTCGCAGCCGTCGCTGCAGTCGCATTCCTCGTGACGGCGATCGTCGCCGCCGGCCTCCGGTTCGAGCAGGTCGGCGATGCCTCGGGCGGACGGCTCCAGATCGGCGATGGGCGGACGAGCAACATCCGGACGCGGCTCCTCGACGGCATCCACGCGATCCGCGCCCAGCCCGTCCTCGCCTGGTCGATGCTCGGCACGTACGGTCAGGTCCTCACCCGGGGGCTGCTCAGCGCGATGACCGTCGTCGCCGCCATCGAGCTCCTCGGCATGGGCCAGTCCGGCACGGGCCTCCTCGGCGCGGCCCTCGGGCTCGGCGGCCTCGGCGGCGCGATCTTCGCGATGCAGGCGGTCCGATCCGAGCGATTGATCGGGACCGAGATCGTCGGGCTCGTGTTCTGGGGGCTGCCGATCACGGCGATCGGGATCCTGCCGTTTCCCGAGGTCGCCCTCGCGGCGATGGTGACGATCGGCGTCGCGAACGCGACATACGACGTGGCCCTGTTCACGATCTTCCAGCGCGCGTGTGCCAACGAGGACCGCGCCCCGGTGATGTCCGTCCTCGAGGGGGTGATCGGGATCGGGGCGATCTCGGGCAGCCTGCTGGCCCCGCTCCTGATCGGCGGCCTGGGGATCCGTGGCGCGCTGGTCGCCGGTGGCCTGATCCTGCCCGCGATGGCCGCCGTCATCTACCTGCGGATCGGCCAGGTCCGGCAGGTCACGGTCGTCAACGAGGAGCTCATCCACCTGCTCGGCAAGGTCGAGGCGTTCGGCGAGCTGCCGATGACCGCGGTCGAACGGCTCGCCGCCGGCCTCGTGCCCGTGGCGTTCCCGGCGGGCACGGTCCTGATGACCCAGGGCGAGCCCGGCGACACGTTCCTCGTGATCGCGACCGGCGAGATCGAGGTCTCCGTCGACGGCCGGCCGATCCATCGCCTCGGGACAGGAGCCGGGGTTGGGGAGATCGCGCTCCTGCGTCGGAGTCCGCGGACCGCGACGGTCGTCGCGATCAGCGACGTCACCGGGTACAGCGTCGACGCGGCGACGTTCCTGGCAGCGGTCGCCGGCCCGGCGGCTGCGGCAGTGACGGAGCGGATGGCGCAGGCGAACCTGGCCAGAGGCGCTGCCGCACCCGCCGGCGTGGCGCCCGCCTGATCAGCGGTCAGTCGATCGCGGCGAGCACCTCGAGGATCCCGTCGCCGTACTTCTCGAGCTTGGCCGGACCCATTCCCTTCACCCGCCGCAGGCCCGCGAGCGTGCTGGGACGCGCCGCGGCGATGGCCGTCAGGACCGAGTCGTGGGCCACGATGAAGGCCGCGATGCCCTCGTCGCGGGCGGTTGACGACCGCCACTCGCGGAGCGCGGCGAACACCGGATCACCGTCGTCGCCGGGTCGTGGCGTTCGCGGGCGGGCGATCGACGGGCCGCCGAGATCCCGGACGCGGCGCTCGCCGGTCCCCGCGGCGGAGCGCGGCCGGAGGTCGAGCAGGAACCGGCTCGGTTGCCGCCGGCCTTCCCGACCGCGCGTCTCGCGACGATCCGCCCAGGAGAGCGCGAGGTGGATGCGGGCCCGGGTGATCCCGACGTAGAGCAGGCGCCGCTCCTCGTCGAGCGCCGCGCCGTCGTCGAGTGCCTGGCGGATCGGGAGCGAACCCTCCTCGAGCATCGGCAGGAAGACCGCGTCCCACTCGAGGCCCTTCGCCCGGTGGTACGTCAGGAGGTTGACGCCGTCGCCCGCGTTCTCCCGCTCGTGGGCGGCGCGCCGCTCGAGCTCCGCGACGATCGCGGCGGCGTCGCTCGCCGGGTCGGCGTGGACGACCGAGGTGACGATCGCGAGCAACGTCTCGAGCGACGACTGGCGCTCCTGGGCTTCCCGACCCTCGGACGCCGTGGCGCCGTCCTCCTCGAAGCCGACGTCGTCCACCCATCGGCCGCGGATCGTCGCAACAAGCGGCAGGCCGGCCTCGTCGAGGCCGCGGCGGCGGATGCTCGCGATCGCGGCCTTGACCTCGGGCCGGTCGTAGAAGCGCAGGCCACGGACCTGGTAGGCGACACTGGCTCGCGTCAGGGCTGCCTCGATCGGCTCGACCTGGGCGTTCATCCGGACGAGGACGGCCATCTCGGCCGGCGCGATTCCGTCGTGGATCAGCCGCTGGATCGTCGCGATCATCACGTCCCGCTCGGCATCCGCCGAGGCATGCCGGGTGATCGTGGGCTCCGGACCCACGTCACGGCTCGTCGTCAGCCGCTTCGATCGACCGTCGGCCGCGATCAGCCGGTTCGCCAGCTCGAGGACCTGCGGCGTCGAGCGGTAGTTGCGCGTCAGGTCGAGGATCCGGGCGCCCGCATGGCGCTCGGCGAAGCCGGTGAGGAAGCCCGACGTCGCTCCGGTGAACGTGTAGATCGTCTGGTCGACGTCGCCGACGACGCACAGGTCCGGTCGATCGCCAAGCCACAGCTCGAGCAGCCGCTCCTGGAGCGGGCTCGTGTCCTGGTACTCGTCGACGCTGAACCAGCGCTTCCGGGCGCGGATGGTGTCGGCCGCCTCGGTGTCGTCCTCGAGGAGGCCGATCGTCTCGACGAGGAGGTCGTCGAAGTCGATCCGTCCGGCCCGGCCCTTCGCACGCTCGTAGTTGTCGAACGTCCGGACGAACAGGTCGATCGGGATCGGCGGCTCCCGAGCGGGCGCGACGCGGCCGGCCTCGCGCTCGTACGCCCGCGGCTCGATCCGGCGCGATTTCGCCCACTCGATCTCGTCGGCGAGGTCCTTCGCAGGCGTGAACCGGAAGTGGCCCGGGAGCTGGCGGGCGAGCCGCCCGAGGATCGGGATCTTCGAGTCGAGGAGCTGCGGCAGGGGCTGCCCGTCGTGGCGCGAGGGCCAGAAGTGCCGCAACTGGCTGAGAGCATGGGCGTGGAAGGTCCGCGCGGTGACGCCCGGTAGCCCCAGTGACCGCAGCCGCTCGACCATCTCGCCGGCGGCCTTGTCGGTGAACGTCACGACGAGCGCCTGGTCCGGCGGGACGACGTCGGTGGCGATCGCGTACGCCGTGCGCCGGCTGATCACCCGCGTCTTGCCGGTCCCTGCGCCGGCCATGATCGCGACCGGCCCGGTGGTCGCGAGCACCGCCTCGAGCTGCTCAGGATCGAGGTCGGCGAGGAGGCGATCGGGGTCGAGCCGTGGCACTCATCGAGGCTAGCAGCCCGCGCTCGTCCCCTCCTTACCGCCAGACTGCACCGATGACCGCGACCGGCTTCCGGCCGCTCCTGCGCGATCGGACGTTCGGGCGACTGTGGTTCATCCAGGCGTCGACCCAGGTCGGCGGCAACATGTCGCTCTACGCCCTGACGATCCTCGTCTTCTCGACGACGCGGTCGAACGCCGCGGTCAGCGCCCTCGTGATGTCGTTCCTGATCCCGACGATCGCCCTGTCCGCGGTGGCGGGCGTGCTCGTCGACCGACTCGACGTGCGCTGGGCCTTGATCGTCCCGAACGCGATCCGGACCCTGCTGACCGTCGGCCTCGCGGCTGCAGGGGCGAACGTCGCGGCGCTCCTGGTCCTGAACCTGGGCATCAGCCTCACGACGGTTGTCCTGACGCCCGCGGAAGGCTCGATGGTCCCGCGGGTCGTGCCGAGAGCCCATCTCCAATCGGCGATGGGCGTCTTCAACCTGACGCTCCAGGCGTCGTTCGCGATCGGGTTCGCGTTCCTCGGCCCGTTGCTGGTCACGCTGGCAGGCCCGTCCGTCGTGCTGGGCGTCGTCGCCGTCTTCTACGCGGCGGCAACAGCGGTCACGGTCCAGCTGCCGTCAGCGCCGCCGATCGCGTCCGACGAGGGCTCCGCGCGGAACGACGACGACGCGCCGCGCGCCGTGCGCGACCTGATCGATCAGCTGCGCGAGGGCCTGGCCGCGATCGGCGGCAACCGCGAGGTCGCCCGCCCGCTCGTGCACCTCGCATTGGCCGCGTCGCTGGTCGGCGTCATCGGCGTCCTCGGGCCGGACCTCGCGTCGTCGCTCGGGCTCGACCCGACCCGCCTGATCGTCCTCGTCCTGCCGCTCGGGCTCGGCGTCGTTGCGGGGGTCTTCGCGCTCAACCGTCTCGGCGGTCGGATCCCCCGGCGGCGGGCCGCGGAGGGCGGCCTCGTTGCCTTCGGTCTCCTCGCGGCGGCCATCGCCGCGGTTGCCTCCATCAGCGGGTCGAGCGACCTCAACCTGGTCCCGCTCGCGGTCGTCCTTGCCTTCGTGGCCGGATCCGCCTATGCGACGACCCTGGTCTCCGCGCAGACGGCCCTGTTCGAGAACATGGCCGCCGCGGTTCGTGGCCGCGTCTTCGGCGTCCTGGCCTCGATCGTCAGCGCCGCCAGCCTGTTCCCGATCCTCGTCGCCGGCCCGCTCGCCGATGCGACCTCGGCGCCGCTCGTCGTGGCGCTCACCGCGGCCGCCGTGCTGGCGATCACGGCCTGGTCGGCGTTCCTGTTCGACCCGCGCACGAACGGGTGATCCGGCATCGGTCGCCCGCTGCGGCGATGCCGGCCCCGGTGTGCCGGCCTCGCAGGCACGAACGGAGCCGGGCCCGGACGAAGCGCTTCACGAACGTGAGCGCGGTCGGCGACCTCGGGCCAGCCGTCATCGATCACGAACGCGTGACCGTGCCCCGGGATCTCGACGATCCGGTCACGCGCCTCAGGCCAGCCGACCGGCCCGGGTCTCGACGAGCAGGACCTCGGCCCCGGCCGCCCCGGCCCGGACGATCACCTCCTGCTCGTCGATCACCTTGGCTGCTCCCCCTGCATCGATCTCCGCCTCGTCGCCATCGGTCGCCACGCGGATGTCGCCGTGGACGGCGAAGACGTAGCCCATGAACCCGTCACGGAACCGATGCCGAACGGGTTGTTCGGCATCCAGCGTCGCCGCGAACACGGCGGCGTCCTGGTGGACCGTGACGGCGTCGGGGTTGACGGGGGCATCCGAGCTGCCGTACCCGGCCGCCGGGACGACGACCGGAAGCAGCTGCCCGCGGCGGACGTCATCGGAGAAGCTGCGTTGCTCGACGGACGGCTCGAGCCCTCGCTCCGAGGGGATGATCCACATCTGGATGAAGCGCATCGGCTCCGTCGTCGAGTGGTTGCCCTCGGAGTGCTGCATGCCCGAGCCGAGCGTCGCCCGCTGGGCCGAGCCCGGGGGCAGGACGCCGCCATTGCCGCGGCTGTCGGCGTGCTCGAACATCCCCTCGGCGACCCAGGTGATGCCCTCGATGTCGCGATGCGGGTGCATCGGCCAGACCGCGCCGGGCACGAGCGTGTCGTCGTTGAAGACGCGCAGGTCGCCGAACCAGGTGTTCTCGGGATCCTCGTAGTCGTCGAACGAGAAATGCCAGTTGGCGGCGAACCAGCCGCCCTCCACGTGGTGCAGCGTGGCCTGCCGGCGGGGAATGATCATGTCGATCCGTCCTCGGGCACGGTCGGTCGCATCGGGCGCTCCGATCTCCGCCGAGGCGTCGCCGAGCGACCGCGTCAAGGGTCTCATGGCTCGGCGCACTCCGTACCATTCGGGCCCCCTCGCCCCACGTGCGGTTGAACGGACCGCACGGAGGAGCACATCACCGAGGACTTCCCCGGACAGCCTGCGCTCGGACCCGGCCAGGGCTGATCCCGTCGCTCTCGCCAACAACTGCGACGCCGGCCCGACGGGCCGGCGTCACGTGTGATCGGCAGTCTTGTGGCGTCGCTGCACCACGGCGTTGATCAGTCGCGGAGGCGGTCGAACCCGTCGAGGATCACGTCGAGGCCGAACGCGAACTCGACGTCGTCGTCGCAGTAGCCGAGGCCACCCTCGTGGCTGACGGCCTGCGCCAGCCGTCCGACGCTCGGATACCGGTCGAACGAGGGGACGGGCGCCGGGCGACGGCCGCGTGCCGCTCGCGGCGAGTCGTCGAACAGATCCTGGGTGAACCCGAACACACGGCTGCCCAGGACGTGCATCGCGTGATGGGCGAGGTCGATCGAGAAGCCGCCCGCGAACAGCGTCGCCAGGACCCGCTCGATGTGGTCGAGGGCCGCCGGACCGCTCGTGCCACGATCCTCGAGGAGCCGTGGCGCCCATGGGTGGCGGAGCATCACGCTCCGCGCAGCCAGGATCTGGCCGCGCAGGCCGGCCTTCCAGTCGCCGCCGGGCGGAGGCGGCTCGATCTCGCCGAGGACGACCTCGGCGAGGCCGTCGAGGAGGTCCTCCTTGTCGCGGACGTGGCGGTACATCGCCATCGCCTCGACCCCGAGTCGCTGGCCGAGCTTGCGCATGCTGACCGCGTCGAGCCCGCCCTCGTCGGCAAGCGCCACGGCAGCCTCCAACACCCGCTCGCGGGTGACGGGCGCGCGCCGATCGGTTCCGGCGAGATCCTCGGTGACCACGTTGACAAGTGTACGGTGTAGCGGCTATGTTTACGACGTAGTTGACAGCGTAAACGCAGCAAGGAGCTCGCCATGTCCGCACCCGCCAAGGCATCACCCCAGGTCCCGCGCTGGCTCGTCCGCACGATCTGGCACGTCCATCGAGCCGCCTACCGTGTCTCCGGCGGCCGGTTCGGGCTCCGGACGGACACCGGTCGCTGGGGCATGCTCCGCCTCACGACCGTCGGGCGGAAGACCGGCAAGGAGCGCGTCGCGATCCTCGGGTTCATCACCGATGGCGCCAACGTCGTGACGCCGGCGATGAATGGCTGGGCGGACCCGGAGCCCGCGTGGTGGCTCAACCTCCAGGCCAATCCGGAGGCCACGGTCGAGCTACCCGGAGGCGGAGACCGCTCGGTGCGAGCGCGCGCCGCGGTCGGTGACGAGCGCGCCCGCCTGTGGGCCAGGTTCGTCGCGCTGGGCTCGGCTGCGTTCACGGATGCGAACGCGGCCCTGCGGTCGCGCGAGACGGCCCTCGTCGTGCTGGAGCCGCGGAACGAGGCAGCACCCGGCGCCTGACCGATCGCGACTGCCGAACCCGGCGTCTACCGCGCCGTCGTGACGCGCCACTCGATCCCGTCCAGGATCAGGTCGACGACGGCATGCCGAACCGGAGGGTCCCGCGGGCGACGTCGTTGGTCAACGGCGATCGCTACTCAAATCGCGTGAGGCGGCAATCGGCGTCATGGGGCCACGGGGGGACGAGCAGCCGGCTCGACGATCAGCTGGTCGAGCGAGCGGAAGACGAGGCTCGGCCGCCAGGCCGGCGCCGGGGCGTCGGGTGACAGGCACAGGTCCGGGAACCGGGTGACCAGCCCGGTCAGGGCGATCCGGCCCTCGAGGCGCGCCAGCGGCGCGCCGATGCAGAAGTGGGAACCGAGCGCGAACGCCAGGTGGCGGTTCGGGCTCCGCCCGATGTCGAACGTGTCGGGATCGTCGAACACCGACGGATCACGATTGCCTGCCGCCAGCGACAGCATGACCTCGTGGCCCGGCAGGATCTCGTGCCCGTCGATGGACATCGACGCCTGGGCGACGCGAAAGGTCGCCTGGACCGGCGGCTCGTACCGCAGGATCTCCTCGACCGCGGTCGACGCACAGGCCGGATCGGCGTGGAGTCGGTCGAGCTGGGTCGGGTTCCGGAAGAGGGTCAGAACGCCGTTGGCGATGAGGTTGGTCGTCGTCTCGTGGCCGGCGGTGATGAGCAGGATCACGGTCGATACGAGCTCCTCCTCCGTGAGCGCGTCGCCGTCGTGTCGGGCCACGAGCGCGGACAGGAGATCCTCGCGCGGGCGCGCGCGACGCTCGGCCGCCAGGTCCCGGACGTAGGCCGCGAACTCGCCGATGGATACCTCAACGCTCGACCAGTCGGTCTCCGGCGTCGGGTCGAGGATGACCGCGACCTCGTCGGACCAACGCTTGAACCGCGGGAGGTCGGCGACGGGTACGCCGAGGAGCTCGGCGATGACGATTGCCGGGAGCTGCACACCGACGTCGGCCACCACGTCGAACGACCGGCGGCCCTCGAGCCGATCGAGCAGCTCGGCGAGAATCGCGTCGATCCGCGGTTCCATGTCCGCGATCGATGCGGGCGTGAACGCGCGGCTGACGAGCCCCCGGAGCCGGGTGTGGTCGGGCGGGTCCATCGTCAGGAACAGGTTGTCCATCAGGCGTTGGATCGCCGAGGAGTCGATCGAGCCGGCCGTCTGGGCCTCGGCGGGCGGCCGTCGTCCCCAGCGCGGATCTCGAAGGGCCGCGGCGATGTCGTCGTAGCGGGTGAGGACCCAGCACCCGAGCACGTCGCTCCAGTGAACGGGCTCGGACGGACGGAGGTGGGCGAGGAGGGTGTCCCTGTCGGCGGCGGCGGGCGTCAGCGACATGCCTCATCCTCGCACGCCGCCGCGTTGGAGGTGGCTAGGGCGTTGTCCCTAGGCCGAGGCTGCGATTCGGCATCGCACCGGCGGCCGAGCGACGTCCGGGGCATGATGGAGGCGTGACATCCCCGACGGGTCTTCAACAGACGGCGGTCGACGGCGCCCTCCAGCCGGACGCACCGCCGACGTTCCTCTTCACGGACGTCGAGGGCAGCACGCGCCTGTGGGAACAGCACCCGCAGTCGATGCGATCGGCCCTCGCCCGCCACGAGGTGATCCTCAACTCCGCGATCGCCGACGCCACAGGCAGAGTCGTCAAGACGATGGGTGACGGGCTCATGGCGGTCTTCCCGACCCCGCTGGATGCGGTCGTCGCGGGCGTCTCCGCCCAGCGCGCCCTGCTCGCCGAGCCGTGGCCCGACATGTGCAACATCCGCGTCCGGATGGGGATCCACACCGGCGAGGCGGAGTCGCGCGACGGCGACTACTTCGGGCCGGCGGTCAACCGGACGGCGCGGATCATGGCCGCGGGCCATGGCGGCCAGGTCCTGCTGTCGGAGTCGACGGCCTCGCTCGTCGGCGGGTCGCTGCCCGACGGCGCGAGGCTGCGCGACCTCGGCGAGCACCGGCTGAAAGATCTGGGCCGCCCCGCGCGCGTGTTCCAGCTCGGCAGCCCCGGCTTGCCCGCGGAATTCCCGCCGCTGTCGACCCTCGACCGACGGCCGAACAACCTCCCGACCGAGACGTCCGCGTTCGTCGGCCGCGACGCCGAGCTCCGGACCATCCGCGACCGCCTCGACGACGGCGACGTCCGGCTCGTCACCCTCACCGGGCCCGGCGGGACCGGCAAGACCCGGCTCGCGATCCGGGCGGCGGCCGACCAGATCGATCGGTTCACCGATGGTGTCTACCTCGTCGATCTCATCACCGCGACCGACAGCGACGCCGTGCTCGCCCTGACCGCGGCGGCGGTCGGGCTCGCCGAGACCGTCGATCGCTCGCCGCTCGACGAGCTTCGCCGGCGTCTTCGCGGACAGCAGGTCCTGCTCGTCCTCGACAACTTCGAGCAGGTCATGATCGCCGGGCCGATCCTCGTCGAGCTGCTCGCGGACTGTCCCGGCCTGAAGCTGCTCGTGACGAGCCGACAGGCACTCCGGGTCCGTGGCGAGAACGTCATCTCCGTTCCGCCGCTGTCGCTGCCGGCGGCGGCGGCTCGAGCGGGCTCGGCTTCGGATCTCAGCCAGTTCGAGGCGATCCAGCTCTTCGTGGAGCGAGCGCGGTCGGTCCGATCCGACTTCCACCTGACCGACGACAACGCCGCGGCCGTCGTCGAGGTCTGCCGCCGGCTCGACGGGCTGCCGCTCGCGATCGAGCTCGCCACCGCCCGCTTGAATCTCTTCTCGGCAGAAGCGCTCCGCGATCGCCTCGCGAGCAGCCTCAAGGCCCTCGGCAGCGGGCCCCGTGATCTGCCGGCACGGCAGCAGACGCTTCGGGCGACGATCGAATGGAGCTACGAGCTCCTGAACCTCGCGGAGCAGCGCCTGTTCGAGCTCCTGTCGGTCTTCGCGGGATGCTCCGTCGAGGCGGTCGAAGCCGTCGCCGCCAATCTCGACGAGGCCGCGGGAACGCCCCTGGACGCCCTCGACAGTCTCGGCTCGCTGCTCGACAAGAGCCTCGTCTCGGAGTCGGACGGGACCGACGGCAATCGGACGTCGCGCGTGGCGATGCTCAAGACGATCAAGGGCTACGCGACCGAGCGACTCGACGCCCGGCCGGACTTCGCGACCGCGGCTCGCGAGGAGCACGCCCGCTATTTCGTCCAGCTGGCGATCGACGCCACGGCCGCAGCCGCCGCCAGTGACGCCGACGGAGACCAGGCGGCCGATCGGCTCGCGGTCGAGATCGACAACCTCCGGATCTGCTGGCGCCACTCGGTCGAGCAGGGGGACCTGTCGCGGCTGTGGGCGTTGCGGGAGCCGATGTGGGCGTTCTACGACGGTCGCGGCTGGTACCACGCGACGATCGAGCTCATCGACGACGCCCTCGGCGTGCTCGTGGCGACGCCGGACAACCCCGATCGATGGCAGATGGAGGTGAAGCTGCGGACGAGCCTCGCCCGGGCGATGACCCTCCAATCCGGCTACACCGACGAAGCGGAGGACGCCTACAGCGCCGCGTACACGCTCATCAAGGAGCACGGCGAGGTGCCGCAGATCTTCCCGGTCCTTCGGAACCTCGGCAGCTTCCACGGGTTCCGCGGCGAGTTCGAGAAGGGCCGGTACTACGCGAACGAGATCGTGCGCCTCGGCGACGAGCAGGGCGACTCGAGCATGCGGGCCAGCGGCTACGCCCTGCTCGGCGCCGACACCGGGTTCAGCGGGGACCTCGAGGAGGGACTGCGCCACCTGGACGAGGCGACCCGCACGTTCGAGAGCGGCGGCTTCCGGTCACGGCAGCTGCGCTTCGGGATCGACCCGAGGGTGTCCTGCCTGACGACGTCGGGGTTCTTCCTGTGGCTCCTGGGCCATCCCGATCGCGCGGTCGAGCGGGCGAACCGCGCCGTGGCGCTCGCGACCGAGCTCGACCACCCGTACTCGCTCGCGTACGCCTTCTATCACTCCGGCTTCCTGCACCTGTGGCGTCGGGAGGGCGCGGCGGTCCGGGATCGAGCGGAGTCCGCGCTGGGCGTGGCCCGGGCGAGCGAGCTGCAGGTGTGGCAGGCCCTCGGGACGTGCCTCCTCGGTGCCGCGACGAGCTCCCTCGGCCGGCCCGAGGACGGGCTTCGCCAGATGGCGGACGGCGTCGATCAGTACCAGGGCCTCCGGACGCCGCCGGTCTTCTGGCCGATGATCCGCTGGATGCAGGCCGGCGCCTGCGTCGACGCGGGACAGCCGGACACCGGGTTCCCGCTCATCGACGAGGGCCTCGAGGTCGGCGGCCAGGACACGATCATGTCGCCGCTGCTCCACATCGTCCGCGGCGACCTGTTCCTCCTGGGTCCGAACGCCGACCCGGCGGCCGCGACCGCCGCGTTCGAGCGCGCCTACTCCGTGGCCGACTCCCTGGGAGCGCGGACGCCACAGCTCCGCGCCGCCGTCCGGTTGTGCGGCGTGGCGAGCGATGCTGACCGGCCTGCTCGGCTTGAGGCCCTGCGTGCAGTGCACACGACGTTCACGGAGGGCTCGTCCACCCCGGACCTCCAGGAAGCCGCCGACCTCCTGGAGCCGCCCGCGGGTTGACGACGCCTGCCGGTGCGTCACGCCCTCGCTTCGATCCCGACGCCGACGGGCTGGTGGGCTCGCGCCGCAGTTTCGAGCCTGTCGAGCTCCTCCTCATAGATCGGGCGCAGGAGCCTCGCGGCGAACAGCCAGGTGAGCAGGCCATCCAGGCCGTCCTCCTCAAGGAGCGTGTCGAACCGCACAAGTGCGCCGTCACCCGACGGCTCGACGGTGAATGTCGTCTCGATTCCGTTCGCGGTCTCCACGAGCGTTCGTCCCGCCACGGGCTCGTCGATCCGCGACGTGATGAGGCGGGGTCGATTGCCCGTGGTCAGCAGGTAGCGGACCACCGTGCCCGCACCGATGCCGCCGCTCAGGATCTCCTGGTTCGAGAACGCCCCCGGCAGGAAACCACCGGGCCGATGGTGATCGCGATAGTCCGAGAGAAGGTGGTAGACGACCTCGGCACTGGCATCGATGTGCCGTTCCGCACCAAACCTGGTTTGCATCGCTGGCTCCTGGATGTCCCTGCTGTACCAATCGGTACATGTACCGCATGGTACACTTCCCGTCGATGCGAAAGCAAGAGCTGCTCGACGCCGTCGTGGCCGAGGTCGAGCGTGGTGGGATCGGCGACCGGTCCCTGCGCGAGATCGGCGCCGCGGTCGGGACGAGCCATCGGATGCTGATCCACTACTTCGGGTCCCGGGAGGGCCTGCTGACCGAGGTCGTCCGGACGGTCGAGGCGGATCAGCGCCGCTTCCTCGAGAGCCTCGACCTGCCGCCCGAGCAGGCGATGACCGAGATGTGGCGACGGCTCCGCGACCCGCGGCTCTGGCCGGCTGAGCGCCTCTTCTTCGAGTGCTACGCGCGAGCCTGCCGCGGCGAGCCGCCGTTCGCGTCACTGCTCCCAGGGCTCGTCGACGACTGGATCGACGGATCCGTCGCGCGCGGTCTCGCGTGGCCGGGGAGTCGACGGGAAGAACGCGCCCGTGCGAGGGCTGGACTCGCCATGTTCCGAGGACTGCTCCTCGACTTGGTCGCGACGGGCGATCGCGAAGGCGTCGACGAGGCGTTCGAGCAATTCCGCGTCGATCCTCGAGGGGCCGTCGTCGAAGCGCTCCACATCGGCTGCTCGGCGACGAGCGAGTCGATCAGGCTGCAGGGTGGCGCCTACCGATTGACCCCGCCGAGCGCCGACCTACTCGACGAGATCGTCACCCTCATGCCTTGAACGGCTCGGGTGCGCGCCGTCCAGGACCTCGCGCAGGCTCTCGACGGGGCCGAGATGGTCGAGCTTGTCGGGGTTGACGATCGAGCGGATCGTTGCGACCCGGCCGTCGACCACCTCGAACGACATCACCGCCATCACCCCGCCGTGCGGGCCTCGAAAGAGGATGCCCGGCTGGCCGTTGATCCGGTGCGGCTCGAGGGTCGCGCCAATCCTGCGCAGCTGATGACCGAAGGCGCCGAACACCCGGGCCACCTTGTCCGCACCGACGATCGGGTTGGACCACTGCGGGACCCTGCCGCCGCCATCGCCGTGGATGATCACGTCCTCGGCGAGGAGCTCGATCAGGGCGTCGAGGTCGCCCCGGTTCGATGCCGCGAGGAACCCGCGGACGAGCTCGTCGCGTTCGGCCTCGGACGCGTCGAACCGCGGTCGGTTGTCGGCAATGAAGCGGCGGGCCCGGACCGCGTGCTGGCGGCACGTCGCGGGCGTCCGGTTGACGATTCCGCCGACCTCCTCGAAGTCGTAGTCGAACACGTCGTGGAGGAGAAAGACCGCGCGCTCGACCGGGGTCAACCGCTCGAGCAGGAGGAGGAACGACATCGACAGCGAGTCGGCCTGCTCGGCGTGGACAGCCGGGTCGCCGGCGCCGTCGTCCGTCACGAGCGGCTCCGGGAGCCACTCGCCGACGTAGGTTTCGCGCCGCACCCGGGCGGACTTGAGCTGGTCGATCGCGAGCCGGGTGACGACGGCCGAGAGGTACGCCTTGGGCGACTGGACGACCGTGTCGTCGGCGATCGCCCGCTGGTAGCGGACGAACGCCTCCTGGACGATGTCCTCGGCCTCGCCGACGCTCCCGAGCATTCGATAGGCGATCGAGAACAACAGCGGTCGAAGGTCGACATAGGCCTCGGCGACATCGTCCTTGACGCGGGTGGGGGTCACGCGGCGCTCGTCTCCCCGGCGGCGGTCGTCGCCCCCTTCGGGAGCGGCACCGGCGTATCGAGGCCGTGGCGGAAGCCGTCCCGCCAGCTCGGCCAGATCGGCTGCCAGCCGAGCTCCCGCTTCGCCTTCGCGTTCGACGAACCGCGGCCCTCGGTCATCATCGTGACCGCGACGTCTCCCGCGACCAACCGACCGAGCCAAGCCGGGATGTGGAGGGGCTTCGGTGCGTCGAGGGCCTCGGCGATCGCCGGGATGAACTCGCGGGCGGGCGCCGGGTCGTCGTCGACGATGTTGTAGACGCCGCGCCGGCCGCGCTCGAGAGCCGCCAGGGTGCCGGAGGCCGCGTCGTCGACGTGGGTCGACGAGATGATGCCCGCGCCGTTGCCGATCACCGGGAACATCCGCTTGCGAAGGATCTCGGCGAGCGTCTCCGACGAGCCCGGTCCGTACAGGCCGCCATAACGGACGACGATCCCCTCGAGCGGCGCGTCGAGGACGGCACGCTCGAGGAACCGGATCGCGGCGAACGTCTCGGTCTGCTCCTGGAGCGGGTGTGGATCGAGCGGATCGTCCTCCGTCTTGATCCACGAGCCCTCGCGGCTGTTGCTCCAGCCGGTGAAGCTCTGGGCGACGAACCGCTTGACGTCGCTCGCCTTCGCCGCCGCGAGGAGGTGCTCGGTGCCCTCCGTCCGCAACCGGTTCGTCAGGGCGAACCAGCGATCGAAGTGGCGGAAGTCCGGCGCGCCCGAGAGAGCCGTCATCTCGTGGATGATCGCATCCGGTTCCGCTCGTGCGACCGCTACGCCGATCCCGGCGGCATCGAGACCGTCGACGACGACGGCCTCCGCGCCCTGTGCCCGGATCGCGGCAGCCGACTTCTCGCTCGTCGCGGTCCCGGTGACCTGGTGGCCGCTCGCCACGAGCATCGGCACCAGCCGACGTCCAACGGCGCCATTGGCGCCTGCGACAAAGACCCGCATGGTTGGGCCTCCTTTCTCGTCTCTGCACCCGAGACGAGATGGCCCGAGCCGATGTGAAAGGTCTCGATTCCTCGTGCCCATCGCGACGCCGGCCAGACGGCGGTTCAGTAGCGTGCGGCCATTCCACGAGCGCGTCGTCCGACGCATCGACCGAAGTCCGGAGGGTTTCCCGGTGCCGCCTTTGCCGCTCGTCTACATCCATGGCGCCGGCCCGCAGGCGCCGATGAAGGACTTCAAGCACGAGAACGACCTCCTGATCTTCGGCAAGGACATGGCGTCCACGCGCGTCGGCTACTACGCCAACGTCCGCTGGCCGGCGACGTCGGGCGGCGGTCCGACTGCGGCCGCCGCGCGCACGAGCGGCCCCCGACGCAAGCGCGCCATCCGCGCGGCGATGGCCCCGGAGTTGAGCGCGGACGCGGCGGCGGCGCAGATCGTCGCGGCCACCCTGACTGCGCCGGCGGGTGGCCGCGGAGCTGCGGCGGCCGCTCCGATCTCCGCCGCGGAGCGCGACCGCGCGACCGCGCTGGTCGAGGAGCTCTTCCGGGAGGCTGACCGGATCGCGAATCGCTCGCCACGCCCACCAAGCCGCGGCACCGGGCTGAACGTGAGCTTCCCCGACCCGATCTTCCGGTTCGTGGTCGGCAAGTTCGCGAGCGACGTGCTCGACTACCTGTATGGCCCGTTCAAGCAGGCGATGCGCGAGCCCGTCCGCAAGGCGCTCCTCGCCAGCCCGTCGCCGAAGGTCGTCGTCTCCCACAGCCTCGGCACGATCATCACCTACGACGTCCTGAACCAGCCGGACCTGGCGGGGCTCAAGGTCGACGTCCTGTTCACGCTCGGCTGTCCCCTCGGGATCGGCAACGTCCAGAAGCTGATCCGCGACAGCGCCGGCCGTCCCAACCCGGTCCCTCCGCAGATCGCTGCGTGGTCGAACTACTCGGATCCGTTCGATCCGGTCGCGCTGGAGCACACGCTCCGTGACGAGTTCACGCCGCCGCCGAACTTCGCCCACGACGAGGAGGTCAACAACCAGGCCCGGAACAATCACGACCTCACGGGCTATCTGAAGATCCCGCTGATCGCCCAGGCGATCGCAGCCTCCGCCGGATAGGGACGGGCCATGCGCGTCCGACTCCCGATGATGATCCAGGACCCCGAGATCGCGCGGACCAGGATCGCCGGCAACAAGATGGTCGAGGGCTGGACGCAGCTCGACCAGCAGCACTTCCTCGATGGCCCGATCACCCCCAGGCTGGCCGTCGTCGACCTCGATCCCGACAGTGAGCATCTCGATGACCCGGTGGTCTTCGAGGCGCCCGCCGGCAGCCGGAAGTTCGGCCGCTACCACCTCGACGAGGGCGACACCAGCTCGAACGCCTTCATCGCGGTCAGCGCGTTCGCGACGGTCTGGCGGACGATCCGCCTGTTCGAGGAGACCGAGACGCTCGGGCGTGAGATCGAGTGGGGATTCGGGGCGCCGCAGCTGCTCGTGGTGCCGCGTGCGGGCTGGCTCGAGAACGCCTACTACGAGCGGGAATCGCACAGCCTCCAGTTCTTCTCGTTCGAGGCCGACGACAAGACGATCCACACGAGCCTGTCGCGGGACATCGTGTCGCACGAGACGGCGCACGCCCTGATCGACGGGATCGACCCGGACCTGTATGACGCCCTCGACCCGCAGTCCCTGGCCCTGCACGAGGGCATCGCCGACCTGACGGCGATGCTCCTCGCGTTCGACAGCGGTCCACTTCGCATCGCCATCCTCAAGGAGACCGACGGCAAGATCGACGAGTCGAACGCGTTCAGCTCGATCGCCGAGCAGTTCGGCCGGGCGATGGACCCGACGCGGCGGGCCGGGTACCTGCGAAACCTCAAGAACGACGCGGCAATCGATCCGGATCATGAGGAGATCGAGCCGCACGCATTGAGCGAGGTGATCAGCGGAGTCCTCTACGAGCTCGTCGTCGAGATGCACGAGCACTTCAAGGACGAGTACGCCCCGCGGTTCGGTGGCGACCGCTTCAAGGCCTCGGGTCTGGCCCTCTTCGTCGCAGCGAAGCTGTTCCAGCGGATCGTGCTGCGGGGCCTCGACTACCTGCCGCCCGGGGAGGTGACGTTCGCCGACTTCGGGCGAGCGATCATCGCCGCGGACGAGGCCTCGGCCGTCGACAACCGATGGACGCAGTCACTGCGACAGAAGCTCGTCGAACGCGGCGTCGCCCCGACTCTCGAGTACCTGGATGTCGAGATCAATCTCGACAACGACGCCGTCAAGAAGGCAGACCTGCCGGGTCTCGTCGCCAGCGAGTGGGTCGCCTACAAGTTCGCCGACGCGAACCGCACGCTGCTGGAGATCCCGGACGACGCGGAGTTCGAGGTCCTCAAGCGAGTCGTCGTCGACGGACGCGTGAAGGATCCCGAGGCACATGCCGCTGACGGCAGTCGCCAGGCGGCCCAGCCTGCCGCAACCGACGACGACGAAGGTGCCGCGGCCGATCCCGCGCCGAACACCTTGCCGAGCGACGAGGCGCACTCCGGAACTCCGTTCCGGGAGCTCCTGTTCAAGGTTCGATGGAGCCAGGTCGAACCCAATCCGCCCGGCGTCGAGCCGAAGGAGCGGCGTGTCCAGACCGGGACGACGCTCGTGATCGACTGGAACGCGCAGCGGATCCGGGCCCTCCAGCGCCCGAAGAACTTCCACGAGCGCCGGAAGGCACGCGACGCGATGCTCACCGATCTCCTGGGCCGCGGCCTGGTCGAGATCACCGAGCCCGTGGTCAACGCCCGTGGGCTCGAATCCCCGGCCGGCATCGACGCCGTCGACACGAACGGGATCCTCCGTGTCAAACAGACGGCCCGTCTCCTCCACGTCGCGCGGGACCTGGACGAATGAGCGAGCTCATCGTCCGCGCGTACGACGTGCGGTTCGGCGACGCGATCTTCGTCTCGATCCCCGACACGGAGAACGGCCAGCCGGTCCAGCGGACCATCCTGTTCGACTTCGGCAACTCGCTGGGCACCGAGGGCGGCGTCGATGCCGTGTTCGAGCCCGTGATCGACGCCCTGATCGCGGAGCTCGGCGGCAGGCCGCTCGACCTCTACGTGATGACCCACGAGCACCTCGACCACGTGCAGGGCCTGTTCCACTCCGCGAATACGTTCAACAAGCGGATCAGGGCGAAGCAGGCGTGGCTCACCGGCTCCTCCGACCCGGAGTACTACACGAACGGCAAGCATCCCGACGCGAAGCAGCAGCAGCTGGCTGCACAAGCCGCGCTGCGTCTCGCCCAGGCGCGGTTGACCCCGACGCAGGCGGCCTCACGGAGCGTGAGCACGATGCTCGCGGTGAACAACCCGAAGAACACGAAGGACTGCATCGACTTCCTGAGGACGGAGCTCACCGACCCCGGCGGCGTCCACTACGTCGACCGGACGACGAAGGTCGATCAGCTCTGGACCGGGCCCGGCAAGATCACGCTTCTCGCGCCCGAGGAGGACACGGCCGACTACTACGGCAAGTTCAAGGGGCTCGCGAAGGGGCTCGGGGGGCTCGGTATCGAGGACTTCGACGACCTCGATGGGATCGCGTCGACCGATCCGCCGTCCAGCCCGCCGAGGGGCGTGGACGCGGGCGCCTTCTACAACCTGCTCGACGTCCGACACGGAGCGGTGACGACGATCCTCCAGATCGACCAGGCGGCGAACAACACGTCGGTCGTCCTGCTCCTGGAGTGGCAGGGCTGGCGACTCCTGTTCCTGGGCGACGCCGAGCAGCGGAGCTGGAAGACGATGGACGCGCGGACGAAGCTGGAGCCCGTCCACTTCCTGAAGATCAGTCACCACGGGAGCTCGACCGGGCTGCCACGCATGGACATCCTGGACAAGGTCCTTCCGAAGCCGGCCACCGGCGAGCAGATCAAGCGCAGCGCGCTCGTCTCGACGTTCCCGGGAACCTACCGGGGCGTGCCGAACACGGACACGATCACGGAGCTCGAGACCCGAGCCAGGGTCGTCTCCACCCGGGACCAGCCTCAGCAACCATTCGTCGAGCTGCGGTTCCCGGACACGGGCCCCACCTGAGCTTCGCCGAGGCCCGGCGGTCGTGAGCACGCGAGGACGCCGCCCCGGCGTCAGCGTCCAGTTCAAGGTCCTGATCCAGGATCAGGCCGTCATCAACGAGACCAGGTCCCTCAGCGCGATCCATCCGATGGTCGTGCACACGCTTGGCCGCTTCGTGGATGGACCCGTGAGCTCGCGGGTCGCCGTCATCGACGTCGACATGGCGAAGGGCAGGCTCCGGACGCCGGCAATGCTGATCCCCGAGGCGGGGGTCTACAACGGGGTCGGCGAATATCGGGTCCGCATGCCGCAGCGCACGGGCGGCGCCGTGCGACCGCAATTGCGCGGCGTGACGACCCCGATGACGATGGATGAGCTCGCGTCCCTGTCCGACGACGAGGCCTTCATCAAGGTCAGCGCCTTCGGCACCGTCCTGCGCACGATCGGCTTCGTCGAGCATCCGTCGGTGCTCGGGCGGCGCGTGACGTGGGCATTCGATGGCGAACAGCTGCTCGTCGTGCCGCTCGCCGGCACGCTCGACAACGCGTTCTACCACCGCCCGTCGCGGAGTCTTCAGTTCTTCTCGTTCTCGACGCCGGGCCGGACCGGCACCGTCTACACGGCCCTGTCCGAGGACATCGTCACCCACGAGACGACGCATGCTCTCATCGACGGGATCGCCCCGGATCTCTATGGCGCCACGGATCCCGAGAGCCTCGGGATCCACGAGGGCATCGCCGACCTCACTGCGGCGATGCTCAGCCTTCGCAACCGCGAGCTACCCGCGACGATGGCTGCGGCGGAAGCTGTGGCGAGTGTCGTCGGGAGGTCGAGCCGCTATTCGCAGATCGCCGAAGAGTTCGGACGGGCGAGGGGGCAGACCGAGGCGTTGCGGGATGCCTACAACAGGCTGGCGTTCTCCGGCGCCAAGAACGACCGGGCGGACATCGCCGACCACGCGTCTCCCTATTCCTGCGCCAGCGTCCTCAGCGGCACGCTGTACGCCGTTCTGTCGCGCGCCCTGTCGGCGCCGGTCGGGCCGGGCTCCAGAGCCGGCAAGGGCGCCGAGATGTTTCCGTTCCGGGCCGCCGTGTTCCTTGCCACGAATCGGATCGGTGGAATGGTGTATCGGGGCCTGGACTGGCTCCCTCCCGGAGACGCGTCGTTCGCCGAGTTCATCGCCGCCATCCTCGCCGCGGATCGGTTCACCTCCCCGGACGGCGAGAGCGAGCGCAGGTGGCTCGTCGACGAGAGCGCGCGTCGCGGGATCGCGACGGCGGCTGCTCTGGACGAGGCCGCTCAACTCCCGACATCCGGCCTTCGACTGCCGCCCGAAACGCCGATCGCCGGGATCCGCGCGTTCGTTCGAAGCCACCGGGAGGCGCTCGGGATCCCGGCGGGCGCGAAGCCGTCGATCGTCGTCCGTCCGGCCGGCGTCGTCGAACGACCGGGGCGACTGGACGAGGAGATGAAGGACCCGGTCGAGCTCGACCGCGTCTATCGCCCGATCCAACCGCCGGCGCAGCTGATCAAGGCGACCTGGTGGGAGCGTCGATCCGTCGACCTCGGCTCGTCGTTCCCGGTCCGGTGCGACGTGAAGTGCGGAGCCACCGTGGCGATCGACGGCCACGGACGGGTCGTCGCCGTGCTCGCCGGTGGTCGCCATCCGCGGCGGTCCGGACGCCAGGACTTCCTCAAGCGTCTGGTCGACAGCGGCTCGCTCGAGGCTCCGGCCGCGGGCGATCAGGACGCGCGAAGGGGAGGCCTCCGCGCCACGAGGGTCGGCGGCTCGCTCCGGATCGACGGAGGGCTCGAGGCGCTCCACGTGGCCGACGCCTTCGTTGACTAGCTCAGCCGTCCAGCTCCACCGTGACGCTGCCGCCCGATGGCGCAGTCGTCGTCGACACGAAGTCGTCGACGCGGGCTCGAATGCGACTCAGGGTCAGCTCGTCCGGGACGCCTGGGTACGTCTCCGGGAACGTCGACAGGATGGCCGTGCGCCGGCGCGCGTCCGGACGCTTCGTCGGCAACAGCAATTCGAGAATCGGGTCCGGCGGCAGGGCATTCCGGCTGCCGTGATGTCCGACCTTGAAGACGTGAGCCGGTCGGACGACACCATGGCGTGCCATCAGCTGCCAGCTCCGTTGCTCCGCGTCGCCCGGAAACACGAGTCGCCAGCCGCGCCACTCGACCTCGAGCACCACGCTCGTGTCGTTGGCCGCCTTGTCGATCGCCAGCATCGACTCCGGCATCCCGAGCTCGAGGAAGGTCATCAGATCGCTGAAGGCACGGGCATCGACGCCATCGGGAGGACGCACCTTCTTCGCCACCTTCGGGATGAATGGCGTCGATCGACCGTAGTAGACCGTCGAGTTCCGCTCGGGGGCCCACAGGGAGAGTCGGGCCTCCTTGAACGGATGATCCCGCCCGGACGTTGGCCGGAACTCCCGGTCCACGAAGCGCGTCGCCTTCGCCATCTTCCTCAGGAATGCGACGCACGGCCCGGTGACGGTACGGTCGTTGTTGTCGAGGAACGCCTTGACGTCGGGATGGTCCTGCACGTGGCGTTGGGTCGCGGCGAGGCGGATCGACTCGTAGTGCGACTCGGCAATCGCGATCTTGCGGGCGGCCGCCGGAAACTTCGAGGCGTACTCCGGATCGGCTGAGGCCGTCAGCCAGGCGTGGGAAACCGGAAAAGTCAGGGACAGGCGATCCGCGGCCGACGGCAAGCCCTGGACATGGTCGAGATGCTCGTGCGACATCACGTACAGGTCGATTGGCTGCCCGTCGAGTCTCCCGATGAGATCCTCGAGCACTGGCTTGAAGACGGCGTCGTCCCCGCCGTGCCCGCTCAGGACGTTGCCGACATCGATCAGGATGCGCCGCGTCACCTCGCGCGTCCCATCGCGATCGGGGATCTCGATGAGGATCGCGTCGCCGAACCGGACGTTGTACGCGACGACCCGCAGCTTGCTCAACCCGGCGATCCCTCCTCGCCCGAGGATGGCATGGTGCCGTCGCGCGATCGTCGAAACCGCGCCCTCTCGGGCGCCTGTTGATCCAGCCGTGTTGACGTCCGGCTCGCGCGGCCCTGATCGCCGAGAAACGGCGGACCCGCTCAACGGCCGAACGAGTGACGCCGGCCCAAAGGCCGGCGTCACTCGACGAGAGAGACTCCTCGACTTCAGGGCACCTTGCCGAGCAGCTCCATCGCCTTGTCCTTCATCGCCTGCTCGGACGGCGGCTGCCCCCCGACGGCGACGTCGCCGAACTCGAAGAACGTCGTGTTGCGGAGGACGAACATCGCCCGGGCGGCGACGGACAAGCCGGCCTTGGTCAGCCCTCCCTGCAGCAGCGCCGCGTCCGTGTTCGGCGCGAAGTTCGGCAGCTTCGTCACCTTCAGGCCGAGCGACGCGAGGTCCTGCGTCTGGGACTCCAGATCCTTCTCCTGGGCGGCCTCGGCTGCCTTCGCGGTCGCGACATCCGGCGCGATCGCCACTGCGACATTGAAGACGTTCGGGCCGGCAGCGCCGTAGGTGCATCGCCGGACGTTGTTCTCGGTCGACTCCTTGCCGGCGCCGAACTTCACGCCGACGAACGAGCTGGCGTCGGCGCTCGTGATGAGCTGGCACGGATCGATGTCGGTCGCGACGGCCGACGGCAGGGCCGGCTCCGACGGTGCCTCGCTGGCCGATGTCGATGGCGCCTCCGACGGCGGCGGGGCGGCCGAGCCCTCGGTCGAAGCGGCCGGGATCCCGCCGCCGCTGGCGGGGGCCGACGGGTTCGCCGACGGCGACGCGGCGGCGCTCGTGCACGCGCCGGCGCAGACTGCCGCGACGACGGCCAGCGCTGCGATCTTCGGTCGAAGAACGGTCCGGGTGACGGTCATGACGGCAGACCTCCTTGCAGACTCGGGAGCCCGGCCGAGCCGAGCGTGATCGCCGCGGAGATCCGGTCGACCGGAAGCTCGGCGCGCGCGTTGACCTCGCGGACGATCGACTCGTCGGCCGCCGCGATGAGGGAGAACACGACTTCGTCGACCGGCATGAGGATCGAGCCGAGATGCTCGACCCGCTTGCCCTCGACGGTCATCGCCCGTGCCGCCGCGTCGAGCCGCCGAAGGACGGCCCGAAGGCGAGCAAGGTCGATGCCGGGCCAGTACCGCTCGACGAGGTAGGTCTCGAGCGCGGCGGATCCGGACGGTCGGTCCATGGCTCGACGCTAGGCCGGAGCCCACGCCGGCGGATAGAGGCGATCGCCCCGATCAGTCGATCGAGCGGGCGATCTCGTCGGCGATCAGCGCGCCCGACGCGATCAGCGCCCCCAGCTCCGCCCGCGAATGGATGCCGAGCTTCTCGTAGACCCGGCCGAGGACGTTGCCGACCGTCTTCGGAGCGAGGAAGGCCTGCTCGGCGACCTGGCGATTGCTGAGTCCGCTTCCGGCGAGCTCGGCAACTCGTCGTTCGGTCTCGGTCAGCGTGTCGGGTGCATGCGGCCGACGGCCGACCCGGCCGAGCTCCGCATGCGTCTTCGCGACCCAGTCGGGAGCGCCGAGCGACTCGAACATGGCGAGTGCCTCGCGAAGCGTCTCGTCGGCCAGCCGCTTCTCCCGGCGTCGACGGTGGAGTCGGCCCTTCGCCAACAGCGTCCGGCCGCGCTCGAACGGCATCGGCAGGCGCTCGTGCTCTGCGAGGGCTCGATCGAACGCCGAGGCGGCCTCGTCGAGGTCCCCTCCGGCTGCGGCGACCAGGGCGGCCGACCGCGCGCCGATCGCCCGAACCCACGGCGTCGGCGCGATCCGCGCGGCTTCGTCGAGCTGTCCGAGCACTTCTCCGGCCCGTTCGGCATCGCCGGTCGCGAGGGCCGCCTCGACGAGGTCGCCCGCGAGCTTGAACCGGCCCGGATGCCGGACGCCGCTGCGGGCCGCCAGCTCTGCGGCCGCCTCCAGGTGAGCCCGAGCGTCCGTCCACGCCTCCTCGGTCAGCGCGATGAACCCGAGAATGTGGTGGTGGAAGGCCGCGATGATCACGTCGCCGCGGCCCGTCGCCTCGTCGAGGCCCGCCTGTGCCCAGCGTCTGCCGTGCTCGCGCCGTCCGTCGTGGGCCGCGACGAGCGCGAGTCCACGGAGGGCCCAAGCGGGATGGACGTCGCCACCCTCGCGTCGGTAGCCCTCCATGGCGGCCTCGGCCTGGCGTCGCGCCTGCGCCCACTCGCCGCGGTACAGCAGCAGCCCGGACAGCATCACCACGTTGAACGGGTCGTCGCCGCCCGGCCCCGACTTCGACCGGATGATCTCGTGCGTCATGGCGATCGCGCGATCGAGGTCGTCGGTGTGCCGGGCCAGCCCGAAGGCGCTGCCCTCGGCGCCCTCCTTCTCCCAGGACCGGCCGTCGGATGTCAGGAGGCTCAAGCCGAGCTCCAGGTCCGCGATCCGCGTCGGCCGGGCGAGCAACAGCTCGCCGTTGGCTCGAAGGAGGAGCGCGTTGGCGAGCGTGTCCGGGTCGACGGGTTCGAGCGCCCGGTGCTCGTCGAGCAAGGCCACGGCCTCGTCGACCAAGCCGACGCCACGCTCGAGATCGCGTTGCATCACGAGGTAGCCGAGGCGACCAAGGACCGTAGCCCGAAGGAGGGGATCACCGCCGGCCTCGAGGAGCGCCTGTTCGCCGAGCGCAATCGCCTCGGGGACCCGGCCGTGGTAGTAGCGGATGATCGCGCGGAGGCTCAGCGCATCGGCCCTCGCCGGGCCGGCGGGAGCGCGCTCGATCGCGGCCGCCAGGATCCGGTCGGCCTCGACATACTCGGACAGGTCGACGAAGAGGCACTCCGCGGCGAGCAGGGAGCGCCGGAGCTCGCCGCCGGGGTCATCGGCGGGCGTGAGCCGGGCCGCGTCCAGATAGAGGTTCGAGGCATCGAGCGTCGCGCCCCGCAGTCTCGCGGCTCCAGCGGCTTCGGCGAGCGCGACCGCGACCGACTCGTCCGCACCGACCGCCGCCTGCGCGAGGTGCCGCGCCCGGACGTCGGACGACCGCGTCACGACAGCGAGCGCCGCATGCGTCGCGCGCAGCTCGGCGGCGCTCGCGAGGGTCGTGACGCCGTTCGCGAAGAGCGGATGCAGGAATCGGACGGCGTCGCCGTCGATCGCCACCAGCCCATCCGCGATCGCCGGCCGGAGGTCGCCTCCGAACCCGGGCCGCGCCGCTTCGAGGGTTGCGAGCGTCGGCTCCGCCGAGCAGGCGGCGAAGAGCATCGCCCGGCGCGTCGCCGCGGGCAGGGACGAGACGCGGCGGGCGATCAGCGAGCCGAGGCTGTCGGGGACCGGCAGCCGTTCATGCGGCTTGTCCGGAGTTCCTGTCGCGATCAACGCGCGAGCCAGCTCGAGTGCGTAGAGCGGGTTGCCGCCTGACGCCTCCTCGATCCTGACGAGGACGAGGCGCGGGAAGGACCGGCCGAGGCGGACCTCGAAGAGCCGGTGCAGCGAGGCGAGGTGCAGGGGCCCGACCTTCACTCGCTCCGTTCGATCGACCGTCACGGCGCCCAGGACCTCGTCGGACGCCGCCGTCTCCCCGCCGGTCCGGACTGCGACGACGAGTCCGATCGGCTGGTCGGCCAGCCGGCGGATCGCGTAAGCCAGGATCGCGGCCGAGCCGTAGTCGAGCCACTGGACGTCATCGATCGCGAGGAGGACCGGGCGATCGAGCCCCGCGAACTGGCGCAGCACGCCCGCGACCGCCACCGACACGGTCCGCTGGTCGGGAGCTGCGCCGGTAGGCCCGGCGCGGAGGAGCGCGATCGCTAGCGCGTCCCGCTGTGGGCCGGGGAGTCGACCGACCGCCTCCTCGTCGACCTCGCCGAGAAGATCGATCAGCCCGCCGAGTGTCATGGCCTGCTCGGACCGGGCCGGACGTGACGAGAGGAGGCGCCAGCCACGCGCCCGGGCGGCATCGGCGACGGCCTGCCACACCGTCGTCTTGCCGATTCCCGCCTCGCCCTCGACGACCAGGGCGGCAAGACCGAGCGCCGCTCGATCCAGGAACGGCTCGACGGCAGCGAGCTCTGCGCCACGCCCGACCACCTCGTTCGCCACGCGGACCTCCACCTCCGATCGGGACGGAACGTACACCCGTCCGCCGCCACCTGGGCGTTTGTTCCTCGACGCGCTGCGTACCGAGGCGGCGAGGAGTCACCCGGCCCGCCGCCGGCGCCGATGGAAGCTGGCGAACCGATGGACGCCACTGCCTCGAAGCTGAAGGTTGCCTGGGTATCGACACGACGATGCGCAGACACGTCCGGGCGATGCCGGCGTTTCCACGGTCACAGAGGGAAGACCCATGCCCGAGCCGATCGACGCCCCGACGACCGTCGTGTACATCCATGGAGCCGGACCGCAGGCGGGGAAGGACCTCGTTCAGCTGTTTCCCTGGGCAGCTCGATGACCCAGGGCTGGCGCCAACTGATCGGGAGTCGAACGGCCGCCGGTCGGAGGACCGGCGGCCGTTGCATCACTCGAGCGAGTTCCCCTTGGGTCAGCTCCCGTAGAAGAAGCCGTCGACGTCGACGCGCGGGCGCCCCGACGTCCCGAGGACCTTGATCATCACCGTGCGCTTGGCCGACGTCGTGAACGTCGTCTGCCAGACCACGGCCTGCTTCAGGGTCGAGGTCGACTTCAGTTCGACCGTCGCCTTCAGGACGCCGTTGACGTAGATGTTCGCCTTGCCGCGGGTCGAGGCCTTCAGGCTGACCCAGGCGAAGGACCGGCCGGTGAACGAGTAGGTCACGGTCGAGCTGGCGGTCGTGGCGTACTTCGCCGTGCCGCCCCAGTACACCGTCGACGTGGCCGAGTGCCATCGTGACGTGGTCGGCCCGTACGTCACGCCGCTGCTCGTCTGCGAGATCGCGTTGAGCTTGAACGCGGAGCCGAAGACCCAGTCGCCGGCGTTGCCGGCCTTGTCGTTCGAGCGGACGCGGAAGCGGTAGACGTGGCCGCCGTAGACCAGTCGATCGAACGTTGGCGACGCGATCGCGGTCGCGATCCGGGCGTAGGCGCCGCTGTCCGTCGACTGCTCGACGTCGTACGAGCCGACGCCGGAGCCGCCCGTATCGGCGCCGGTCCAGGAGAGCTTGATCGTCGGGCGGTTGGACGAGAGCGAGACTCCGGTCCGGTAGATCCAGGTCGGGGCCGTCGCCGTCGGCTTCGTCAGGTCGACGGTCCACGTCCGGCTCACGACGCTGGACGTGTTCCAGGCCGCGTCGTACGCCGTCACGTCGAGGGTGTGCGAGCCGGCCGCGAGGCCGGTCAGGTGGGTCGAGGCGCCGCAGGCCTGTGGGTTGTCGTCGAGCTTGCAGGTGAAGAAGAGGGCGCTGCTGTCGGTCGAGCCGAGCGTCAGGTCGGCGGTCGCGCCGCTGCCGTTCGGCAGGGCCGAGATCGTCGCCGTCGGCGCCGTCGTGTCCTCGTCGCTGAGGTACACGTTCTCGATCGAGTTCGTGTCCTCCGCGACCAGCTGATCGACAGAGCTGAAGGCGACGCGCCGACCGTCGGTCGAGGCTGCCTTGAACGTCACGTCGGCGGCACTGCCCGGGGTCAGGAGCGTGTTCGTCCCGCCCTCCCAGCGGTACAGGTCGCTGGCCGAGTCGCCGTCGGCCGCGTCGAGGTCCTCGTTCGTCGAGAAGATCACCCGCGACCCGTCCGAGGACAGGGCTCGGATCGTCGTCGGCGTACCGGTGACCGAGCCGTCGGTGAGGATCTCGGTGGTGTCGGGGTTCGCGGCGCTCCATCGGTAGATGTCCGTGGTGCCGTCGGTGTCGCCCGCGACCGCCGGGTCGGCGGACGCCCAGACGATCACCGAGTCGTTCGCGGTCGTGAGCAGCTGGCTCGTCGTGCCCAGCCCGCCCGGGATCAGCGTCCAGCCGGCGGCGTCGCCGACGTACCAGTCGGTGGTGCCGTTGGTGTCCCCGGCCACGAGGCTCGCGTCGGTCGAGAGCAGCCAATGCGTTCCGTCGGGGCTCAGCCGGAGCGTCTTCGGGGCATCCGTGCCGGTCAGGGGATCGAGGTTCAGGTCCATGAGGTGCATGCCGCCGGCGCTGTCGCTGTAGTAGCCGTCGAGCAGGCCGTCGGTGTCGCCGGCGACCAGGTCCTGGCTCGTCGTGAAGTAGACCTTGCTGCTGTCGGCCGAGAAGCCGGCCAGCGTGCCCGCCGAGCGCAGGGTCGACGTCGTGCCGATGTACTCGTACCCGCTCGTGCCGTCGCCGTTGAAGTCGACGACGAGGACGTGCTTGCCGTCCGGGCTCGCCCGGAGGAACACCGCATTGGGGATGTCCGGGTTGAGGAGGGTGACCTTGTCGGTCGAGGCGGTGTACTCATAGAGGTCCGGGACGCCGTTCGAATCCCCGGTGCCGGCGATCGCGTCGTCGGACCGGAAGATCATCCGCGACCCGTCGTCGGCGAGCCACTGCGCGATCTGGTTCTCGGACGCCGTGCCGGCGGACGCGAGCTTCGTGACGCCGTCCTTGATCAGGTACAGGTCGGAGCCCGGGTCCGTGGTGCCGGTCAGCTCGTTCGCGGTGTAGACGATCGACGAGCGGCCGTCGGGCGAGACGTGGGTGAGCCCGATGAAGCCGGGCTGGACCGGCGAGAAGATGCGGGTCGCCGTGTACGGGATCACGTCCCACGGCTGCGACGACTCGGTGGCGCCGCCGTCGTTGACGAGGTCCGTCGCCGACCCCAGGTAGAGGTGGGCGCCGTTCGCCGACATGTCGGCGAAGTACTTGACGTCCGCGTCGTTCGGATAGAGGACGGTCAGCTTCGGCGCGGCCACCACGTTCGACGCGGGCGCGGCCTCCTGGTGGACGGTTTGGGACCTGGCCGCGGCAGTGCCGGGGATCGTGAGCGCGACGCAGGCGACCGCGACGATCAGCGGCGCCCGCAGGCTCGAGTAACGGTTTCGCAGCGGCGGAATCGAGCGGGACATCTGCCCTCCTGGGTGCAAGGAACATCCGAGATGAGTACGGAGGCGCGACTGGTACTCGACCGGACGGTGGGCCCCTCAGCCCCGTCCGGTGGCAGGCCCGGGAACGATACCTTGACCGACGGATCGAGGCCAATGCTTTCGCGCGCCTTTCCCATTCGATCGGGTGCGGCGGGTCAACACGATCGTCGATCGACGCGAGGAAGACCGCGAACGTTTCGCACGGGTGAGGGTCCGGTCTGGGTGCGGCCACGAATGGTCCGGTTGGGGGATACGCGCAGTGCGATGGCGGCGGAAGATGCAGGCTCGCTGTCAGTGAGGGACGTACAGACCATGGCCGAACGCCCGACGCCAGTTCGAGTGCGTCATCGAATTCGCGCGGGCCTAGCCTTGGCGGTTCTCACGGGAGCGGCGACGATCGTCGGTTGCACCGCCTCGGACGTCGCGCCCACGGCGACGACTGCGATTCGCCCCGAAGGTCCAGGGGCACTCCGCGGCCCTGATGCGACGCCATGGGCGACCGTCAAGCCCGAGCTCGCCCCGACCGGTGAGACCCAAACGGTGAAGGTCATCCGGATCGTGGACGGCGACACGATCGTCGTCTCGATCGGCGGCAAGAACGTCAAGGTTCGCTACATCGGGATGGACACGCCCGAGGACGTCGACCCGAACAAGCCGGTCGAGCCGATGAGCCGCGAGGCGGCTGCTGCGAACGACATGCTGGTGACCGGCAAGACCGTCGTCCTCGAGAAGGACGTGTCGGAGACCGACCGCTATGGACGCCTGCTCCGGTACGTCTGGCTCCACATTGGGAGCACCTGGACGCTCGTCAATCTCGAACTCGTCCGACAAGGATTCGCCTCGGCGGTCAGCTACCCGCCGGACGTGAAGTACGACGACGTGTTCGCGTCCGCCGAGGGCGCGGCGCAGTCGTCGCTCGTCGGTCTCTGGGCACCCGCCGCATCGACCCCGCCGGCAAGGACGCCCAAACCGACTCCCGCACGAACGCCGAAGCCGACCCCGAAGCCGACGTCCAGACCGAAGGCGGCGTCGAAGTGCCATCCCTCATATGACCCGTGCCTGCCGATCGTCGGCGACCTCGACTGCCCCGATGTCCGCGCGATGGGCCTCGCCCCAGTGTCGGTGATCGGGCCCGATGACTACAGACTCGACCGCGACCACGACGGACTGGGGTGCGAGTAGCGAAGCCCACGCCGTTGCTCTCGACGGGTCATCCTTGCCACGGACCACCGTATGCCACCCGACGACTGGCGAGGCTCCCCGGAGGCTAGAGGTTGGACCTGTGAGAGCCAGAAACCCGGACGACGAGCTCCGTTCAGCTGGGTCTCGGACGTCTTCGCCGCGTCACCGAATCGGGTCACCTCGTGTCGTCCGCGGGCCGCATGCGTACCGACGGAGCGCGGCGATGGCTCGGGCCGGGCATCCCGGGCTTCGGACAGGCTGGCAGCATCTAGGTCGAGGATGGAAGTCGCTGATCGCACTGGTCAGCATCCCGGCTGTTCTCGCAGGGTCGATTGCTGGTGCGCAAACCGTCTGGTCGACAGCTGATCGCTTCATCTGGGAGCGGTCTCTCCCGGATCTTCCGACCACCACCACAAGCCAGGTGCTCGGCGCAGAGGTCTATCAGCGCGGGGAGCGGGCCGCGATGTTTGCAGACGCCGAGAATGGCCGATTGACGATCGTTCCACTCCGACATGAGCCGTTTCAGCTTCGATTTCCAGAGGAGGACCGGGAGCCCGGGATTGCCATCTGCGGTTGGATCGATGATTTCGATCATGGGTTTCCCACTTGGTGGTGGCGAAACAAGCGATGAGGAAGATCCCGACGCGACCGAGCAGCCCCATACCGCCGGACACATCGATATCGACACACAGACAACGTGCTTGACGCGCTCAAAGGGAATGGCACGAACAGGCTCCAGCGAACTCGTGCTCACGCGGAACGCCAACAACTGCTTCTGTGGACCCGGGTTGCGGCGGACGGACGGCAGTCTGGTTGTCGACGTCACGAACATTCGCCTTCGTGGCGATGACTCGGGCAACGAGGTCGCGCTCGCGACCTACAAGGGCTCCGTCTTTCTCCTGGTCTTCGTCAACATGAACGGCGACGACGTCGTGAACTACCTGGAATACGAGTACCTGGAGTTGCGGCTATAGGGCCAGCCGGCACCGGCGGGTCGCCTACCAGGGCAGCATTCGTTCGGCCTCGACCGATGTCGATGTCTCTGATGTCACGGCGCCGGACCTCCGGCAGGCAATGGTGACGCGGCGACGTCGCCGGAGGGTGCGGAAGCGAGGCAACAGAACGACCGGTCCCTGGTCGGGACCGGTCGAAGGTGGCGCGCCCGCGGGACAGAGGTCGGCCCCGACGTCTGTCGGGGCCGATTGCTTGAGTGTGGACGCAGCGATCTTCAGCTGCAGCCGCTCGTGGAGCCGCAGTTCAGGCACTTGTAGCAGCTGCCGTTGCGGACCATGATCGAGCCGCATTCGGCGCAGCTCGGGGCGTCCTCCTGGATCTTGAACGCGACATTCGTCGTGCCCAGGGAGAGCGTCACGGTCCCCGAACCGTTGCCGTTCGAGCCGGCCTTGGCCGGCGCCGCGTGGCCGTTGGTGGCCACGACCGCGAGCTCGTCTCGAGCAGGGGAGGAGGCTCCGCTCGAAACAGAGCCCGCAGCCGCGACCGGTGTAATCGCCGTGGGCTCGGCAGTAGCAGTGGACGCGGACGCGTCCGAAGAACCGGCACTCCCCGTCGACGCGCCCTTGGCAGACGAGGTGTCGACGGCGAGGCTGGCCCGAGGCTTGTCACTCGCCGTGTCCGATGCCGGAGTGGCTTCGGCTCCGGCCAGAGGCTGCGCCACCGGTGGCGCCTCGCGACCGGAGGGAGCACCAGCGCCATCGGGGGCGACAGCCGGCGAGCCGAAGCCGAAGCCGGCAGGGCCGTCATATGAGGCACTGCGATCGACCAGCCCCAGGGCGGCCTTGTCGTCGGGGCCGAGGAACCGCGATCCAAGCCACCGGAAGATGTAGTCCACGATCGACTTCGCGATCGGGATCTCCTGGTTGCCCGTGAAGCCGCTCGGCTCGAACCGGACGTGGGCGAACTTGTTGACGAGATCGCGGAGCGGCACGCCGTACTGGAGCGCCACGCTGACGGTGGTCGCGAAGGAGTCCATCAATCCCGAGACCGTGGACCCTTCCTTGGCCATCTTCAGGAAGATCTCGCCCGGCTGGCCGTCCGGATACAGGCCGACCGTGATGTAGCCTTCGTGCCCGGCGATGTCGAACTTGTGGGTGACCGCGGTCCGCTCCGACGGGAGCCGCCTCCGATGGGGGAGCGCCGCCTCGGCCTGGGCCTTCGCGAGCTCCTTCTTCAGCTTGGCGATCGCCTCGCTGTCGACCGCCGCCGCGTCGCCGTCCTTCTTGCCGGCCATCAGCGGCTGGCTGCGCTTGCTGTTGTCGCGGTAGATCGCGATCGCCTTGAGGCCCTGCTTCCAGCCCTCGAGGTAGACCTGCTCGATCTCGTCGGCCGTCGCGGCCTCCGGCATGTTCACGGTCTTGCTGATCGCGCCGGAGATGAACGGCTGGATCGCGCCCATCATCCGGACGTGGCCCATGTAGTGGATGGACCGCTCGCCGTTGACCGGCTTGAAGGCGCAGTCGAAGACCGACAGGTGCTCGGGCTTGATGTGCGGCGCGCCCTCGATCGTCTCGCGATCGTTGACGTAGGCGAGGATCTCCTCGACCTCCGTCGCGTCGTAGCCGAGCTTCTTCAGGGCCGACGGGACCGTCTGGTTGACGATCTTCAGGAAGCCCTCGCCGACGAGCTTCTTGTACTTGATCAGGGCGATGTCGGGCTCGACCCCGGTCGTGTCGCAATCCATCATGAAGGCGATCGTGCCGGTCGGCGCCAGGACGGTGACCTGGGCATTCCGGTAGCCATGCTTCTCGCCGAGGGCGAGCGCCTCGTCATAGACGACGCGGGCCGCGTCCTGGACCTTCGTCGGCACGCCCGCCGACGGGATCTTGTAGGACGCGTCGCGGTGCTTGTTGATCACCCGGAGGAACGGCGCGCGGTTCTCGTCGTACGCCCAGAACGGGCCGCCGTGGTCGCGGGCGATGACGCTCGACTGGCGATACGCCTCGCCGTGCATGATCGCGGTCAGGGCGGCGGCGAAGTTCCTGCCTTCATCCGAGTCGTAGGCGAGCCCGCGCGACATGAGGAGCGCGCCGAGGTTCGCGTAGCCCAGCCCGAGCGGGCGGAACTTGTGGCTGTTCTCCTCGATCATCGGCGTCGGGTAGGACGCGTTGTCGACGAGGATCTCCTGGGCCGTGATCGTCAGCTTCGCCGCGTAGCGATAGCTCTCGACGTCGAACTCGCCGTCCGCGTCGACGAACTTCATCAGGTTCAGGCTGGCCAGGTTGCACGCGGTGTCGTTGAGGAACATGTACTCGGAGCACGGGTTGGACGCGTGGATCCGGTCCGTGTTCGCCGACGTGTGCCAGTCGTTGATCGTCGTGTCGTACTGGATGCCGGGGTCGCCGCAGACCCACGCCGCGTCGGCCATCCGGCGGAAGATGTCGCGGGCCTTGTAGGTCTCCATCGGCGCGCCGTCGACGACCGCGTGGGTCGTCCAGTCCTTGCCGTCGACGACGGCCTGCATGAACTCGTCGGTCACGCGGACGCTGTGGTTCGCGTTCTGGAAGTAGACGCTGCCGTAGGCCTCGCCGGTGAAGCTGGCGTCATAGCCCTGCTCGATCAGGGCCCACGCCTTCTTCTCCTCGTTGAGCTTCGAGTCGATGAAGTCGAGGACGTCCGGATGATCGGCGTCGAGGATGACCATCTTGGCCGCGCGGCGGGTCTTGCCGCCGGACTTGACCACGCCCGCGAACGCGTCGTAGCCCTTCATGAAGCTCACCGGCCCGCTCGCGGTGCCGCCGCCGGTCATCTTCTCCTTGGAGCTCCGGATCGTGCTCAGGTTGGAGCCGGCGCCGGAGCCGAACTTGAAGAGCATCGCCTCGGTCTTCGCGAGGTCCATGATCGAGGACATCGTGTCCTGGACCGAGTTGATGAAGCACGCGGAGCACTGCGGCTTCTTCTCGATGCCGACGTTGAACCAGACCGGCGAGTTGAAGGCCATCTTCTGGTGGACGAGGAGATGGGTCAGCTCGGCCTGGAATGCCTGGAGGTCCGCGTCGGTCGCGAAGTAGTGCTGGGTCTCCGCCCAGGAGGCGATCGTGAGGACGACGCGGTCGATCAGCTGGCGGACGCTCGTCTCGCGCTCCGGCGTCCCGACGTGACCGCGGAAGTACTTGCTGACGACGACGTTCGTCGCGAGCTGGCTCCAGAACTCGGGGACCTCGACGTCCTTCTGCTCGAAGACGAGCTTGCCGGACTCGTTGCCGATCGCAGCGGTCCGCGTCTCCCAGCGGATCTCGTCGTAGGGATGGCGTCCCGGGGTGGTCCAGCGACGCTCGAAGGTGAGGCCCTTCGTCTGATGGCCCTTGCCGTCGGTGCCGTCGAAGCTGGCACCGTAGGGGCCCGCGAGGGTCCGGTGGTTGAGGGCGGCGGTGGCCGCCTTCTTCGTCTTCGCGGTCGCGGCGGTCGCCGCCCCCGCGTCGTCCGTGACCTGGACCGGATCGCTGATCGCTCGGGCCATCTCGCCTCTCTCCTCCACCGTTTCGCCGTGTCTCGCGGGCCGCGCATCGCCTGGTGACGGCATCTCCCGGACCGTGCCACCGATCCGCTTCGATGTCAGCTGCGACGCTGTCCGTTCGTGTCGATCCATGGGGCATGCCCGGGGCGGTCTTCGGGCCGGCGATTGGGGCCGGCGGACGGGCCATCGGGGGCGGGCCGGATTGGATCGGCGCGAGCCTTCACAGTACGCCGGAGGGCGGCGGGAGTCAAGCCCAAACCACAAGATGTAGTGGTCGGTTCGGTGGGCTGACCGCTAGATGTTGCGATTCGCCGTCGTGGGCGCGTTCGTGGAGAAGCGCCCCTCGTGCGTGGACAAGGGCCGCTCGTGCGTGGACCACCGCCGGCCCGGATGTTGGCAACTCGCGGTGCCCTGTGGACGGGTTCCTGGCTCCTCTGGAACGAACAGGCGTTCCAATTGTGCCAGATCGTCGCCGGGTGTCGACGATCAGTCACGCGGGCCGGGTTTGGTGTCAGATCGTCGTCAGGGGTCGAGCGGGCTGGATTGGGGACCGATCCGACGCCGGGCCACGCTCAGGGTCGGTCGCAGGGACCCTCTGGGCGCGTCTGATCGTCCACCCACGACGATCTGACCTGGATCCGAGCGGTCCGCGGGAACCCTCGACGCCCCACGACGATCTGGCAGGTAACCGGCCGGTGAGCGTCGGCGGCGACGATCCCGCCATGGACGCGATCCGATTCGGCTCGACGATCCGGGCGATCCGTCGGCGCCAGCGACTGACCCAGCGGCAGCTCGGCGCACGAGCCGGCATTTCCGACGTCCAGGTTTCGCGGATCGAGCGGGGCCACGTTCAGGGCGTCGCGTTCGGGACGATCCAACGAGTCGCGGCGGGCCTGGACATCAGGGTCGACCTCCTCCCGCGCTGGCGCGGTGGCGACCTCGATCGCCTGCTCAACGCCGCCCACTCGGCGCTGCATGAATCGGTGGCCCGCTGGTTCGCACGCCGGCTGCCGAACTGGATCGTCGCCCCGGAGGTGTCGTTCTCGATCTACGGCGAGCGCGGCGTGATCGATGTGCTCGCCTATCTGCCCGAGCGTCGTGCCCTCGCGGTCATCGAGCTCAAGACCGCGATCGTCGACGTCAACGAGCTGCTGGGAACGCTCGATCGGAAGCGGCGGCTGGCGCCGCGGATCGCCCGGGACCGGGGATGGCTTGTCGAGTCGGTCGGGACGATCCTGATCGTCGCCGAGACCAGCACGAACCGCCGGAGGATCGCCGCTCACGCCGGCGTGCTCCGAGCCGCGCTCCCGACGAGCGGCCGGTCCACCCGGGCGTGGCTTCGCGTCCCTGCGGATCGATGCGACGGGATCGTCCTGTGGCCGGCGCCCAGCCGACGGACCCGGGACCCGTCTGGACCCAACGGGGGATCGACACCTTGAACCGCACGAGGTTGTGTTGCGTACCTACGCCAGCGAGCGCAACTGCCGGCTGCCGAATCGTGCGTGCGGAGTTAGACTCGGGCGGCCATTCGCGGCAGGTGGAGCACGATGCGACTGCGACGCTGGATCCGGCGGGTCACCGCGATCGTCGGGACGATCGCCCTCGGGGGGCTGATCGGCTTCCTCGTGCCGACCATCGCCGCCGAATATGCCCCGTCGCAGCCGGCCCAGACCGGGCCCCGGCCGATGCCGACGATGGACACCGAGCTCCCGATCGCGCGCGAGTTCATCAACGCGTTCGTCGTCAACGATCAGGCCCGGCTCAAGGCGCTCGGCGCCGTCGAGATCGACGCGGTCAAGGCGAACGATCTCGCGGGCCAGGTGATCGAGGTCGGCAAGCCGGTCCTGCTCGGGTCGGTCGGCGGGCCGGGCGTCTCGATCCAGGCCTACGCGGCACCGGCGACGATGAACGACGGCACGAGGAAGATCCTGAGCTGGCGTGTGGCGACGAACTCGGGCCGAGCCGGCCTGGTGCTGCCGCCGCGCGGGCTGGACCCGACGCCATGACGCTCGACCCCACGAACCCCACCGAGCCGACGCCCGAGACCACGCCGCCGCCGAGGCGACACCGCCCGGCCCGGAGGTGACCCCGCCCGCCGCCGAGCCCGTGGGGCAGGCCCAGGCAACCGCCGCCGAGCCCGTGGGGCAGGCCCAGGCAACCGCCGCCGAGCCCGAAGGGCCGGCCCAGGCAACAGCCGCCGATCCGGAGCAGGCAACCCAGCAACCGGCAACGCCGCCCACCCCGGTCGCCGGATCCCTCTTCCAGGATCGACCGCTGACGCCGGTCGAGGCCAAACGCCTCGACGTCGCCCGGATCCAGCCGAAGCCGTGGCGGCCGACCGCGGCCGACCTCGACCCCTCGTCCGACACCGGCTGGGACGTGGCCGCCGACCACGAGCTGATCGCGATCCGCCCCGAGGACGTCCCCGTTCCCGACTACCAGCTAGTGGCGGATCCGCTCACGGGCCTGACCCCGGCCGCGGCGGCCGCGACGCCCGCCGCCGCAGCCGCCGTGCCTACATCCACCGCCCCAACAGCCGTCCCGACCACGGCCGCGCTGTCGTGGGCGAAGGCTGCATCGATGCCCGCCGCGAGTGCCGGAGTCCCGGTCGAACCGGCACTCCTGCCGCCACTTGCGCTCGCCCCCGCCGCAGCCGCGGCCGCGATCCCCGCCGCGACCGGCGCCACCGAAGTGGTCGGGGCCCCGACCGGGACGCGCTGGGGCCGCCGGCCGGTCGAGGCGGCGCGAACCGGGTTCAAGGCGACCGTCCGGCCGATGATGCTGATCGGCCTCTTCGTCGTCGGCGTCGCCCTCGGCTGGACGGCGTTCCTCCGCCAGCAACCGGTCGCCCAGCCGGCGGCCCCGCCACCCGCCGCAGCCGACAACGGCACGAGCACGACGGTCCCGCCGCAGATCGCCTCGCTCGTCGCGGCCCTGTCCGAGGACAACCAGACGGCCGTCCAGCTGGTCGTCCCGGCCGATCCGTATCGTCTCCTGGCCGGTGAGCTCGCCGTCGACGGGATCAGCTCGATCCTCGGCGCCCGCGCCCTCTCGACCTACACGAACGGCAACGACAGCGCGACCGAGATCCTGATCACCGGCGTCGACCCGCAGGGCAGCGCCGTCACCTTCAACCTGATCGTCCACATCTCCAACGGAGCCATCACCGACTTCCGCTGATCCCAGCTCAGCCGGGTCGAGGAGGATCGACCGTGATCCGAGTCCGCAACGCCGCCACGGGGACCACGTACTTCCTGGCGAAGAACCGCATCCGCTTCGTCATCCTGCTCGCGGTCCTGACGTTCCTCGTCCTCCAGAACGGGTTCCGCGGCGTCGTCGAGGCGGTGATCGGCCTCCTGGGATTCCTGCCGACGTTCGCGCTCCAGCTGTCGTTCGCCGTCGTCTTCATCGGCGCCCAGTTCTTCATGATGTTCTACTTCCTGTCGCGACCGAGGAAGTACGTCGTCACCCCGGAAGACGTCCAGATCGGCGTCTCGTTCGACAGCTACCGCGGCCAGCCCGATCTCCTCGAGCACGCCAAGAGCACCGTCGCGATCCTGCGTGGCGTCAAGGAGTTCGAGCAGCGTGGCGGCGAGATGCCCAAGGGCCTTCTCCTGTCCGGCGGCCCGGGCACCGGCAAGACGTTCCTTGCCAGCTGCATCGCGGCGGAGGCGCAGCTGCCCTTCGTCTACCTCGACGCGAGCTCGCTCCAGGGCGCGTTCGTCGGAACTTCGCAGCTCATGGTCATGAAGCTCTTCCGCGACGCCCGCGGGCTGGCGCGGAAGTACGCCGAGCCGAACAAGCGCGGCGCCTGCATCGTCTTCCTCGACGAGCTCGACGCGATCGGCATGTCGCGCGGCGGCCAGGGCGGCGGCATGGGCCTCGGGCTCGGCGGCGGGATGATGGGCGGCATGGGCGGCGGCTCGCAGGGACTCAACGCCCTCCTGAACCAGATGGACTCGCTGACCGAGCACATCGAGGACCGCTGGCGCTACAAGGTCCTCCGCTGGTTCGGGCTCATCCGCGGGCCGGTGAAGAACCGCCCGCTGATCTTCGTGATCGGCGCGACGAACCGGCCCGAGGTCCTCGACCAGGCGCTGATCCGACCGGGCCGCCTCGACCGGATCATCGAGGTCCATCCGCCCGACGCCGACGGTCGGCGGGACATCATCAACTTCTACCTGTCGAAGAAGGCGCACGAGCCCGACATCGACCTCGAGATGATGATCACGGACTCGATGGAGTGGACGCCGATCCTGATCAAGACCGTGATCAACGAGGCCCTGATCCACGCCCACAACGACGGCCGCGAGAAGCTCAACTACAAGGACTGGCTGGCCGCCGCGGACGAGCGGTCCGACGGCATCAAGCAGCCGATCCGGTCGTGGCACCGTGACGATCGTCGCAAGACCGCCTACCACGAGGCCGCCCACGCGGTGGTCGCTCGCTACGTGCTGACCGAGTCGCGGATCTCGAAGGCGACGATCATCCGCCGCGGCCACGCCCTGGGCATGGTCGTGCCGAAGCCGAAGGAAGAGCGGACCTCGCACTTCCGGCGGTCGATCGAGTCGTGGATCATGGTCGCCCTCGCCGGTCACGTGATCGAGACGCGCTATCTCAAGGACCTCTCGACCGGTCCGTCGTCCGACCTCCGCGGCGCCACCCTCCAGGCGATCTACTACACGTCGATCTGGGCGATGGGCCCGACCAAGCTCGTCGTCCCGGCGGCCGCGGGGCAGCTGCCACCGCAGCCGTACCTCGTCGCCGCGAACGAGCTGCTCGACCAGCTCTACGCCGAGACCGAGCGGCTCGTCCTCCAGAAGATGACGGCGGTCCACTACGTGGCGCGGGCGCTGATCGAGCGGGACGAGCTGATCGGCGACGAGCTGGAGCAGGTGTTCCTCGAGGCGGAAGCGGTCGATCCGACCCTGACCAGGCCATTCGAGCGGAAGCTCCTCCAGTTCCGGGCGTTCATGCCTCCGCCGCCGGCCCGGGAGCAGACGAGCGAGTGGCAGCCGGCCGCGGCCGATGCCGCTGCCGCGTCGTCGCCGGCGGCATCGATCCTGCCGGGCCCGGAGCTCCAGCCCGAGACGGCCGAGTGGCCGGAGCCGCCCGAGGAGTGGCTCGGCGATCCGAGCATCCGCTGGACACCGCCGCCGCCGACGCCCGAGGGCGATCAGATTCCGTCCGGGTTGCCGCCGCTCCGCTGATCGGCCGGGGGGTGGGCGTCGCCGCGTGTTGGGACGCACCTGTAACGCATCGGGCGCGCGCGTATGCGTGCGCGTGAAGCGGTCGATGCGAGGGTAGGTCGGTTCACCGAATCCTGGAGGACCTTCCATGTCCCACGACGGACTGCCCGCGCGCGCCGGAGTCGGCGCCCGTGCGGCAAGGGCCGATCGACGCGCCTCCTCCGGGCGTCTCGCGACCCTCCGCCACGTCCTCGTCGCCGGCACGGCGACCTTCGCCGCCCTTGTCGTGGCGGCCTGTGGCTCGACCGCATCCGGTTCCGGCGCCGTCGCAGGGGCGACGGGCTCGCCGGCAGCCTCGACCGAGCCGTCGGTCGAAGCCTCGGTTGCTCCCTCCGCTCCGACTCGCCTGAGCGTCTCGTTCAAGGAGGCGAACGGGAGCAAGATCTTCGGCGGCGGATTCCTGACCGACCTCGGCGACAGCACGTCCGTCGTGACCCTCGGCGTCGTCGCGATCGGCTTCGACGATCCCCTACCGACCTCGCTTGAGCAGGGCAACTGCGCGACCATCGCCGTCACGGCCTCGCCGGCACCGAGTGGCAGCGGCGAGCCGTCTGCCGGCGGTTCGCCCGAGGCCAGCGCGGCGGCCAGTGCCGAGGCGAGCGCCGCGGCCGGGAGCCCGGCGGCAAGCGGTGCCGCGAGCGCCGAGCCGACCCCGACGCCCGGTCCAGTGACGGGTCCGCCGTTCCAGCTGAAGGACGTCGTCGGCGGCTCCTCGAACACGGTCATCGCGACCTCGCCTGGCGACCTGCTGTCTGAGCCGTTCGCGATCGTGATCCGCAAGTCGGCCACCGACACGACGGTGCTCGCCTGCGCCGACGTCACGAACACGCCGCCGGCTTCGCCCGCGGCGTCCGCGGAAGCTTCGGCGGAGGCGTCGCAACCGCCGGCCGCGTCCGAGCCGGCACCGTCCGCTTCGTAAGTCGTCGTCCTCCTCTCAATCGGAGCCCCGGCCGGGTCCCCCGGCAGGGCTCTGCCTTGTCCGTGCCCCGGCCGGCTCCCCCGGCCGGGGCTCTGCCTTGTCCGTGCCCCGGCCGGCTCCCCCAGCAGGGCGCTGCCTTGTCCGTCGAATCGTCGTGGCGTGACGACGGAGCGACCGAGCAGGTCGGATCCCTGCCAGATCGTCGTGGAGGGTCGACGAGAGCCGGTCAGAGGCCAGACCGAGGGTGGGCGTGAGCGTGGACCTTGGTTGGACTGCAGCCTCGAGCGGCCCAGGTCGTCACCCGGCGACGATCTGACCGGCATTCAGACCTGAACGAGCGATCGTCGTCACCCGGCGACGATCTGACCGGCATTCAGGCCGGAGCGAGCGGTCGAGGCCGGAGCGAGCCGTCGTCAGGCCGGAGCGAGCGATCGTCGCCTGAGCGAGCGACGTCGTCACCCCGGCGACGATTTGGCGGGACGCGGGAGGAGCCTAGAGCCCGCTGTACGAGTGCAGGCCGTTGAACCAGAGCGAGCCCGAGTACGTCACGAGGACCATCCCGAACGCGACGACCAGCAGGAGCGCCGCCGGCCGGCCGGCCCACGACTTCTGGTTCCGGGCATGGAGGTAGACCGCGTAGGACAGCCACGTCACGAGCGCCGCCGTCTCCTTCGGGTCCCAGCCCCAGTAGCGCGACCACGCGATCGAGGCCCACCACGAGCCGAGGATGATCATCGTCGCGAAGATCGGGAAGCCGATGATCACGGCCCGGTAGGCGACCTCGTCGAGGACCTTGTGGCTCGGCAGCCAGGCGAAGCGGTCGCTCGTGCCCTGGAGCAGGTAGCCGACGCCCGCCGCGAACGACGTCGCGAAGATCCCGTACGACAGGACCGCCATCCCCACGTGGATCGTCAGCAGCGGCGGGTTCTGGAGGGCCGGCACGAGCTGGCTGATCTGCGACGGCAGGCTGGACGCGTAGAGGAGCAGCGCAAGGGCCACACCGAGCGGGATGAAGCCGATCGCCCGGATCGGGTAGCGGCGCTGCAGATAGAGGTAGCCGCCGACGATCGAGGTGGCGAACGCCACGCTGAACTCGAACATGTTGCCCCACGGTCCGCGCCCGACCGCAACCCCGCGAACGAGCAGGTATGCGAGGAGCGCCGCCGCGCCGAACCCGGAGATGACAACCGCCGCCCGGCCGAGGGGCGTCGGCGCGATCCCGAGCGGCGCGTCGGGGGAGTCGGCCGGGACTACCGCGGCCTGGGCCGTCGCGAACGCGCCGGTCACGGCACCCGCCCATGCCGGCTGCGCAGTCGACCGCCCGAGGGTGAGCCCGATCGAACGGCGGCCGTTCGCGAGGAGCACCGCGTGCCCGACGTGGGCGGCGAACGCGATCGCGATCGCGACGGTGCCGATCGGGAAGAGGAACGTGGCGAGGATGCTCATCGATGGGTGCCCGTGTCTCCGCTACGCGACCGCGGCGCCGCCGGGCGGCGGCCGGTCGGTGGCGACGACCATCACCCGCGACTCGAGCGCGAGGCTCAGCCCGCAGTTGCCGCAGGTCGCGATGCCGGCATCGCGGATGACATCGCACTTCGGGCAGCGCAGGAGCAGGACCGCCTTGTCGATGTCGCAGCGCTGCTGGTTCGACGGGTAGATCGTGCCGTCGAGCGGGCAGTACGGCTCGCCCAGCGGCGCGATGATCAGGCCCTGGTCGTCGCGGGGCGCGATTCGCCGGACATCGCCCTCATAGGTCACCTTCGTCCGCGGCTTCGTGATCCCGTAGCCCAGCCAGGCGAGGATCGCCAGGGTGATCAGCGGACCGATCAGCAGGATCAGGACGAACACCGGGAGGAGCACGATCAGGCCGGCCCAGTCGGGGATGATGAGCTTCGACAGGACCTCGAGGAGGCTCGACCACGCCTGCCCGATCGTATCGATGATCGTCACGACCGGCATTCTAGCGCCGGACCCATCGGGCGGGCCGGTTGTGGCCCCGACCGACATGCCCGGCCGCCTGAGCCGGTTGGTCGGACGGTCAGGTTGGCGACCTCGATCTCGTCGGCGAGGCGCGACTGAGCGTCGTTGAGAACTGCGCCGCAGCCGTCCGGCCCGTCACCGATGTCTCACGACCGTCGTCTGTCGGCGGGCGACTTGGAACGCGCGTTCGGGCCGACTGGCCCTTTCCAGCCGGAGCGCTCCAGCGTTGTACTGGACTCCACGGAAGGAGTCCGCCGATGACTGCACTGTCCTTCGCTCCCGCGAGCCCGTCCATTCCGAGGCCCGAGCTTCACCTGGCCGGTTGGGTCGCCGTCGTCTCCCTCGTGCTGCTCGGAGTCGGCGCGCTCGCCGGTGGAATCGCCCTGATGGTCGCTCCCGACGGCAGCGTCATGCACTTCGACACGGGCCTGCTCGAGGGCAGTCCGTTCAGCGACTTCTTCATTCCCGGCCTGATCCTGGGCGGGCTGTTCGGAGTCGGCTCGCTCGCCGTCGCGGTCGCCGGCCTGCGCCACGCCCGGCTCGCTCCGTTCGTCGCGTTCGCCATCGGCTGCGCCCAGATGATCTGGATCGTCGTCCAGCTGGCGATCATCAAGGAGCTCAGCTTCCTGCACCCGACGATGTTCGTCCTCGGCCTGGTGATCGCGATCGCCGCCGTGCCGTGGGGCTGGCCGACGTTCCGCGCCTGGCGCGCATCCCGTTGAGCCGGGATGCCCGGCGCTCTGCCGACACGAGGTGAATGACATGCTGACCGTGCGAGACCTGATGACCCGTCACGTCGTGTCCGTCCGGACCACGACACCCCTCAAGGAGGTCGCCCGCCTCCTGATCGACTGGAGGATCAGCGGCGTGCCCGTCATCGACGACGACGGTCGCGTCATCGGGATCGTGTCCGAGGCGGATTTCCTGATCAAGGAGGAGGGACCCGACGAGCTTCCCCATCGCTCGCTCAGCCGGGTGCGCGGTGAGGGTCGGAGCCGGCGCATCGCCAAGGCCAAGCAGGCCGCCGTCGTCGCGGGAGAGGCGATGACGTCGCCGGCGATCACGATCGGCCCGGAGACGCCGATCAGCCGGGCCGCGGCGATGATGACGTCGCACCACGTCAACCGGCTGCCGGTCGTGGAGAACGGCCGTCCCGTCGGGATCGTGACGCGGGCGGATCTCGTCCGGGCCTACGTCCGGTCGGACGAGGATCTGACGACGACGATCCGGTCGGAGGTCATTCGACGGATCCTCTGGCTCGACCCGGCCGGCTTCCGCGTGGAGGTCCATGACGGAATCGCATCGGTCGAGGGTCGCGTCGAGCGGCGCTCCACGGCCGAGATGATCGAGCGGGCGATCGCCTTCGTCCCGGGAATCGTCGACGTCCGCGCCACGATCCCCTGGTCGATCGATGACCGTGACGTCGCGCCCTCCGAGCTCGATCCGATCTTTCCGTTCGGGCCGCGCTGAACGACAGCGCGCCGCCCCCGGCGCCCGGGCAGGCGCCGGGGGCGCCACGTTTCCGGGAGTCGGATCAGCGCCGACGCGGCCGTTGTCATCGCTCGCCCTGGCGAGCCTTCGGCGGTCGCTTGCCCGGGCCCTTCTTGCGCGTGGCGTTGCGGCCCGGCGACCAGCCGGCCGTGTCGCCCGCGGATCCGTCGTCGCGCGACGAGACGGACCCGGGCGGCGTCTGCGCGATCCGCGGCGGGCGGGGGTTCGCCACGGACGGGGACGCGAGGCGCGGCCGCTCCATGCGGCGGAGGAGCCACTGGGCACCTGCGGTCCGCGCGCCGCGACGCGTCAGCGCCGCCCGCAGGTCGCGGTCGTCGGTCACGACGAGCAGCGCGTCGGCGGCCGGCGAACCGCCACCGGGCGGCGCTCCCGCGGCCATCGTGACGTCCTCGACGAGCGTCACGAGGATCGTGTCCGCGGAGTGCCGGCCGCCGTATCGGACGCTCACCCCGTGGGCGATCCGCTCATTCTTCAGGCCGCGCTCGGGCGGACCGTCGAAGACGAGCTCGATCTTCGTTTCGGCCGGGATCGCGGCGCGCAGGCGGCCGATCAATGCCGCCGGCGGCTGCCGATCCGGTCCGCCGGCGCCCCGAGAGAGGGCGTACAGCAGGTTCGTGCCGTCGACGAGCAGACGGCTGACGCCGGTGAGCGGATCCCGGGACGGTTCGACGCGGGTCATCGCCGGATGCTAGACCGTCAAGCGGCCATGGTCCGGGCCGATCCCCTCTAGCATTCGGCGTCGATGCCCGCCACCGGCCTGCTCCTCCTCGTCGATCTCGACGGCGTCCTGTACCGCGGCGCGAACCCGGTGCCCGGGGTCGCGGCCGTCCTGGCCGATCGCGCCGCCCGTGGCGACGATGTCGTGTACGTCACGAACAACTCGATGTGGTACCGCGCCGAGTACGTCGAGCGGATCGCGGGAATGGGGGCTCCCGCGACCGCCGACCGGATCGTGTCGTCGCCGCGCGCCACGGCCCTGTATCTGCGCGATCACGAGCCGTCGGTCCGGCACGTCCTCACCGTCGGCGCGAGCGGGCTCGATCGGGAGCTGCTCGACGCCGGCTTCCGCGTGACTCGCGCGGGCGATGCCGGTGAGCGGATCCGGGGCGGTGGCGTGGAGGGCACCGACGGCGGCAACGGCTGGGAGGCGGCCGACCGGCCCGACGCCGTGGTCGTCGGGCTCGACCCGCAGATCGACTACCTGCGCCTGACCGTCGCGAACGACTGCATCCGCGCCGGCGCCCGGTTCATCGCGACGAACCGGGATGCCGTGTACCCGACCGAGCGGGCCGTGCGGCCCGGCGCCGGGTCGATCGTCGCCGCGATCGAGGCGGCGAGCGGCGTGACCCCGACCTCGATCGGCAAGCCGGAGCCCTACCTCCTCGAGGAGGCGGCACGGGCCGTCGGTCGCGAGCCGACCGAGGCGATCATGATCGGCGACGGCCTCGGCACGGACATCGCGGCCGCGGTCGCGGTCGGCGCCCGGAGCGTCCTGATGCTGACCGGCGTGACCAGTCGTGCCGACGTCGAGGCGGCCCCGCCGGATCGCCATCCCACCGCGATCGCCGCGGACGCGACCGAGCTCGCCGAGGTGCTGGCCGGCTTCGCTCGCTGACGTGACTCGGCGCGGCCGCGACGCGAGGCGACGCGAGGCGACGCGACGCGACGGGCCGCGACGCGCCGAGCCAGGCTCAGGCGGTCGCCGCCCAGGCATCGAACTCGGCGCGGAGGCGGTCGATCGTCGGGGCGTCGGCGAAGGCGTGGTCGAGAGCGCCGCGGTCGATCGCCCACAGCTCGTCGACCGACAGGCCGATCAGGTCGAGGGCCCGCTCGTATTCGTCGGTGAGCGACAGGTCCGAGACCGTCGTGTCGTCGGTCGAGAGCGTGACCGGGACACCTGCCCGGTGGAGCCGCCCGATCGGGTGCTCGGCGATCGACGGGACGATCCCCGCCTGCCAGTTCGAGGTCGGGCAGACGTCCAGCGAGATCCCGCGCGCGATCAGCTCCCGACAGAGGCCGGGGTCGTCGATCGCGCCCGGGCCGTGGGCGATCCGCTCCGGGTCGACGGCGAGCGCCCGCCGGACCTGGGCGGCGCCGCCCCACTCGCCGGCGTGGACGGTGATCCGGAGCCCGCCGGCGCGAGCGGCGTCGAACGCGGCCGCATGCTCCATCGGGTCCGGGAAGGCCTCCTCGGGTCCGGCCAGGTCCCAGCCGGTGAGCCCGTTCGGCAGACACCGCGCGGCCTCCTCGGCAAGGACCACGTTGCTTGCCGGATCGTGCGAGCGCATCGCCGTGCAGGTCAGCCGGACCTCGACGCCCGTCCTCAGGGCCGCGACGTCGCTGCCGCGCGTCACCGCCTCGATGCCGTCGGCGAGGGAAAGGCCGCGCGCCGTGTGGAGCGCCGGTGCCCAGCGGATCTCGATGTAGCGGACACCCTCGGCCGCCTTCGTCTCGACGAGCTCCGCGGCGATCCGCTCGAGCGCCTCCGTGTCCTGCATCAGCTGGATCGGGAGGACGAACGCGCGGAGCAGCTCGGCCTGGTCGCGGCAGGGCATCGGCGCGACCAGCTCGCGCCGCATCCCCTCGACGTCCCGCGGCGCATCGATACCCCGCGTCCGGGCGAGCTCGAGCGCGGTCTCGATCCGGAGCGACCCGTCGAGATGGAGATGGAGCTCCGCCTTGGGCATGGCGAGGAGCCACGCGCGACGTGCTCGCGGGTCCGCAGGGGCATCCACGACCCGATGCTACGATGCCGCCCGATGCGCCGGCTGCTCCTCCGCGCTCGATGAACCGACCGCTCAGGCGGGTCGGGCTGACCGTCACCTGGCTGCTCATCGCCGCGGTCATCGCGATCGGCGGCGCGGGCCTCATCGCGACGCTCGCGAACACGCCGGGCACCGGTGACCGACCCGAGCTGATGACGGGCGAGGATGGCGCGGCCCAGGCCGGCCTCGACGCCGCGGAGACCGAGCTGGCCGGGCTCGCCGCGGACGTCGACCGCCTCGGCGAGCTCGGCCGCGGTGCCCTGACCGCCCTCGTCGGCTCCGACTTCGCGGCGCTCGATTCGTCCGTCGCGGACGGACAGACGCTCGCCCGGTCGATCGAGGATCGCTCGACCGCCCTCCGCGCCCAGATCGGCAGGCTGCCGGGCACCGGCCCGAACGAGGCCGTGATCTGGTCGCCGGAGACGCGTCGTCGCCGCGATGTCGTTCTGACCGCGCTCGATTCGACCGGCGGGCTCGAAGGCGCCTGGATTCGTCTCGCCGCCGGGTCCACGACGGCCAACCGCCTGACGACGCTCCTGACCGAGCACGACACGATTGCCGGCCGGGCCGCCGCGAGCGGCCGCCAGGCGAAGTACGCGGCGGCGCTCAAGACGCTGAAGCTGGCGACGCCGAAGCTCGACGAGGCGAAGACGCTCCGGGATGCGCTGGCGAACACGGTCGATGTGGCCACCCTCACGCAGTGGATCGACCGGAATGCCGAGTACGACGCCGCGCTCGCGCGGCTCTACCAGGCGACGATCGATTCGAAGGGACGGATCACCACGGAGCTCAAGCAGGCGGCGATCGACGAGCGCCGGGCCCACGCCCTCCTGCCGGCGAACACGTCGGGCCTCGTGATCATCCTCGCGGAGATCGGTCGGGGCGGGCTCAACCAGGCGGTGATCGGGATCGAGCAGACGAAGGCGAAGCTGCAGGCGGCCATCGATGAGCTGTCGCGCTCGTCGTCGGCGCGACCGGGCGAGAGTGGCCCGCCGCCGTCGGCCAGCCCGGGCGGGCCGCTCGCGCCCGCCGCGAGCGGCTGACCGGCGGGCGCCGCGGACCGGCGGGCGCCGCTACACTGCGGCCACTCATCCCGGACGCGCCGGTTGCGTGGCGCGACTCATCGCTAGGAGAGCCCATCCGTGCAGCTGCGCGTCGTCACCGATCAGCCGTGGGATGTCACGGCCGACGTCCTGGCCATCCCGATCGTCGGTGAGCCGACCTTCGACGGACCCCTCGGAGAGCTGAACCGCAGGACCGGCGGCGAGCTGGCGGCTCTCGCGGCGTTCGGCGAGCTCCGCGGCAAGCGGTTCACCTCCGCGATCGCCTCTCCTGGCGAGATCGCCGCGGGTCGCGTCCTGACCGTCAGTGCCGGCGATCCGGAGAAGCTCGACCGCGAGACGGTGCTCCACCTGGGAGCCGCTGCGGAGCACCGGCTCGGCGGCCGCCACGCCCGGACCCTGGCGATCTGGCTCGATCCGCTGTCCGCCGTCCTTGATGGCGGCGCGACGGCCGTCGCGGAGCTCATCGCCCGTGGCGTCGTCGAGGGCGGCTTCGATCCGAAGACGCTCTATCGCGACCACGACGACGTCGCGACGGCGCCGCCGGTCCTCGACGAGCTGATCCTCGTTTCGACGTCGGGCGACGCGGCGGCGCTGACGAAGGCCGCCGAGCGCGGCGTGATCATCGGCGAGGGCGCCAACCACGCGAAGTCCCTGTCGAACCGGGCGGCGAACGACATCAGCCCCGAGGTCCTCGCCGAGGAGGCCCGCGACGTCGCGAAGCAGCACGGCCTGTGGATCGACGTGGTCGAGCCCGATCGCGCCCGCGAGCTCGGCATGGGGATGTTCCTCGCGGTCGGCAAGGGCAGCGACAACCCGCCGCGGATGATCGTGATGCGATCGGGTGGGGAAGGGGAGCGCGACGCGCTCGACCGCCACCTGGCGATCGTCGGCAAGGGCGTCTGCTTCGACTCCGGCGGCATCAGCATCAAGCCGGCCGATCGGATGGAAGAGATGAAGATGGACAAGATCGGTGCCTGCACCGTGATCGCGGCCATCGGCACCGTCGCCCGGCTCGCGCCGGGCACCCCGCTCCTCGCCGTCGCTCCGGCCGTCGAGAACATGCCGGGCTCGCACTCGACCCGGCCGGGCGATGTCGTCAAGGCGCTGAACGGCAAATGGGTCGACATCACGAACACCGACGCCGAGGGCCGCCTGATCCTCGGTGACGCAATGACCTACGCGGAGCGGCTCGGGGCGACCCACATCGTCGACGTCGCGACGCTGACGGGCGCGGTCTCGCGGGCGTTCGGCCACCTGATCACGGGCGCCTTCGGCACGCCGCAGTCGTGGTGGGACGACGTGATGACCGCCGCCGACCGTGGCGCCGAGCGCTACTGGCAGATCCCGCTCCTCGACGACTACGTGCCGGACATGGAGAGCTGGTACGGCGACCTCCAGAACGCGGGCAGCGCCGAGGGCTCGCTGATCAAGAGCGGCCTGTTCCTCCGCGAGTTCCGAACCGTGCCGTGGGTCCACCTCGACATCGGCGGCACCGGCTACTTCCGCAAGACCACACCGTACGCGCCGCGGGGCGCGACCGGCGTGACCCACGCGACGCTCGTCGAGCTGGCGCTGGCAGGGGCGAAGGCCTGACCCCGTTCGTCGTCGCGCTCGCGATCGGCGGGGCCCTGTTCGGTGTCCTCGCCGACCGCGTCGCCGTTCGCTGGCCGGAGCACGATGACGAGCTTCCCGCCGGCAGGGCCGTCGGCTGGCGGACCGTCGCGACGGCGGGGATCGGGGCGTTCGCGTTCGCCCTGCTCGGGCTGCGGTTCGTCGACGCCCCGGTGGTCGCCCAGGCCCTGTTCGGGGCGTGGTTCGCCTGCCTCGTGCTGGGGTTCGCGGTCGACCTCGACCAGCGGCTGCTCCCGGACGAGCTGACGCTTCCGGTCATTCCGCTGGCCCTGCTCCTCGACGTGACCGGCAACAACCCGCTCGTGGGCGGCGCGGTGCTCGGGGCGGTCATCGTCGCGGTGGTCGTGCCGGGTGCGCTCTACCTCCTGTCGATCCCGTTCGGAGCCGGGGCGTTCGGGATGGGCGACGTGAAGCTGCTGATCGGCGTGGGGCTCATGCTCGGGCTGCTGCGAGCGCTGAGCGGGCTGCTCGCCGGGCTGATCGCGGCAGGGATCGTGCTCGTCGTGCTGCTGGCGCTCAAGCGGATCGGGCGGCGGACGTACATCCCGTTCGGGCCGTTCCTGATCTTCGGCACGCTGTGGGCGATCTTCGTCAACCCCTGAGGCCCGTCGCCCAGCCGTCGCCCAGCCGCCGCCCCGAACGGCGCTGCTGAAGTCACTTCGCCCGGCCATTCATGTCGTCACCCGATTGCGAATCTCGCACCTGGGTGACGACATGCAGGAGGATCGAGAGTGAGTTCTCCTCAGAACGCCCTCGGCCCCCGGCTGTTGCCGGCGCCGAAACCCGGGTCGGAGCCACCTGGGTGACGACATGCATGAGGATCGAGAGTGAGTTCTCGCTGAGGACGTCCCCGGCACCCGGTTGTTGCCGGCGCCGAGACCCAGGACGCGGCACCTGGGTGACGACACGCATGAGGCTCGGAAGTCGAGTCGCGCGCGGGGCGGATTCGGGTCCGTCGAGGTCCCGAACACGCCGGTGCGGTCCGGGGTGGACCGGTGGAGTCACGGAACGGTCAGGACCATCGTCAGGGTCCCGGCCCTCCGGAGCGGCTGATAGGTTGGACAGCCCGAGGTATGATGCCGGGCAGTCGGTCATCGTCCTGAGGGTGCCCTATCGGGGCGGAACGATCGGCGTCGCCGCCGACACCCGCGCCCCCAGCGTGTCTGGTGTACAGGGCAACGCCAACGGAGTTGTTCGCACGATGACGATGCCCCGGTGAAGCGTCCCGGCGCGCACACGGCCTCAGACCCCTCAGGCACCCAGGGAACCGGCTCCTCCGGCCGTCGACCCATGCGCCGGCGCGTGCGCTTCATCCCGCTCCTCGTCCTTGCCTCCCTCGTCGTCGGGATCGTCGGCGGCCCGGCCTCGCCGGTCGGCGCCGACGAGCTGTCGGACGCTCGTGCCCGACAGACCGCACTGGCCCAGAAGCTCAAGGACCAGAAGGCGCAGATCGACCAGATCAACGCCCTCCAGGCCGACCTCAGCGATCAGATCGCCTCGACCAGGACCCAGCTGAACGGCATCAACGCGAACCTCGTCTCTGTCCGCAAGTCGATCAACACGATGGCGAGGAAGATCGACGTCGTCCGCAGGAACTACCAGCTGCAGGTCGTTCGGCTGCAGAAGCTCACGGATCAAGTCGGGCGGATCCGAACGCTCGAGATGCGGATGGGCTGGCACCTGGACCAGCGCAAGGCACTCCTGGCCGAACGTCTCCGGCAGGCCTACGACACCGACCGGACCTCGATGCTGGAGACCTTCCTGTCGGGCTCGTCCTTCACGGACGTCCTGTCCGACGTCGGCTACGCGATCGACGTCAGCGAGCAGGACAAGGCGCTCGCCGAACAGATCGTCAGTGACCAGCAGTCGCTCGCCGCCGTCCACGACACGGTCATGAACATGCGGGTGGCCGCAGAGCAGCTGCGCGTCGCGACGGCGGCGCAGAAGGCGAAGCTCGACAAGCAACTCGTGGAGCTGAAGGCCGCCCAGGCCGAGCTCAAGCGTCTCGAGGCTGCCACGCGGCAGGCCCTCGCGATCCAGAACGCCGCCTACGCGAAGCTCGCCCGCAACAAGCACAACCTCGCCAAGGCCCTCGCCGCGACGAACTCCGCGAAGCGGCAGCTCTCGTCGAAGATCCACGAGCTCGTCGCCGAGCAGTATGCCCACGGCAACATCCCCTCGCAGTACAACGGGACGCTCCACTGGCCGATGACGGGCGCCGTGAGCCAGGACTTCGGCTGCACCGGCGTGCCGTTCGAGCCGCCGCTCGGGAGCTGCCTCCACTTCCACCAGGGGATCGACATCGTCAGCCCGTACGGCACCGCGGTGAAAGCCTCGGGCTCGGGCCGCGTCGTCTACTGCGGCTGGAACTACGCCGACGGTGCGGATCCCGCCTGGATCGTCATCGTGGCCCACAGCCAGTCGCTGGAGACGTGGTACGCCCACATGACGCCGACCTGCCCGGTCCACACGGGCGGCGCCGTCAGCGCCGGGACGGTGATCGGCCACGAGGGCAACACCGGGCACTCGACCGGCGCCCACCTCCACTGGGCCGTTCGCTTCAACGACAACTTCGTCAACCCGCGGCTGTTCCTCTAGAGGCGAATCGAGGCCCCGGACCCGGTGGGGGCGGGGTGCCCGCAACCCCGGCCCGACGCGCAACCGAACGTTCACCGGGCGGTCACCGGCCGTCGATGGCGGAGGCTGTTAGGATCGGCGGATGAAGCGGACGATGGCGGTGATCCTCGCCGGTGGTGAGGGTGAGCGCCTGTCGATCCTCTCGGGCGTCCGCGCCAAGCCCGCCGTCCCGTTCGGCGGCAAGTACCGGATCATCGACTTCACCCTGTCGAACTGCGTCAATTCGTTCATCGACAACGTGGTCGTTCTGACCCAGTACAACCCCCGTTCGTTGAACGACCACATCGGCCTCGGCCGGCCGTGGGATCTCGACCGCAACAACGGCGGCGTCAAGCTCCTCCAGCCGTACATCGCCCGGGGTCGCGTGGCCGAGTGGTACCGGGGGACGGCCGACGCGGTCCTCCAGAACTTCAACGTGATCGAGCACGACGCGGGCGACATCATCCTGATCCTCGCCGGCGATCACATCTACAAGATGGACTACCAGCCGTTCATCGCGGCCCATCGCCGGAAGCGCGCCGACGTGACGATCGCCGTCCGTCCCGTGCCGCTCGCCGAGGCGACGCGGATGGGGATCCTCGCCCTCGACGAGAACGACCGGGTCACCGAGTGGCAGGAGAAGCCGAAGCACCCGAAGAGCGACCTCGCGTCGATGGGCGTCTATGTCTTCTCCAAGCGGGCGCTCCGGCGTTGGCTCAGCGAGGATCGGAACGACTTCGGCCGCGACGTGATCCCGGCGATGCTCGACGGTGGTGCCCGCGTCTTCGGCTACCACTTCGAGGGCTACTGGCAGGACGTCGGGACGATCCAGAGCTACTGGGAGGCGAACCTCGCCCTGCTCGAGGACAACGCGGCGCTCGACCTCTACGACCGGGACTGGCTGATCCACACGCGTTCCGAGGAGCGGGCACCCGCCCAGGTCGGCCCGACGGCCCAGGTCCACCGGAGCCTGATCAGCCACGGCTGCGTGATCAACGGCACGGTCGTGAACAGCGTCCTGTCGCCGGGCGTGCGGGTCGACGTCGGCGCCGTGGTCCGGGATTCGATCGTGATGTTCGACTCGGTCATCCGGTCCGGCGCGGTCGTCGACCGGGCGATCCTCGACAAGGAGGTCGTGGTCGGGCCGGGTGCGATCGTCGGCGACGGGCCGGACCTCGATACGCCGAACAAGCAGGAGCCAGGCCGGCTGAACACCGGGATCACCGTCATCGGCAAGCGCGCGAACATCCCGCGCGGGGCTCGGATCGGGCGGAACGTGAAGATCGCCGGCGACGTGAAGACGACCGATTTCGCGACGCGCGTCATCAAGAGCGGCTCGTCGGTGGAGTCGGACCGGCCCGCGACGGCCGCGGCCCGTCTGGCCGCGGCGAACCGCCGCGCCGAGCAGCGACTCGCGGCGAGCGGCGGGGCGCGCGGCGGCGCGGCATCCGGCCAGGTGACCGCCGGAGGCAGCCAGGAGACCTAGGCTCGCGCCGGCCGCCCCGCGGCCACGATCGGGATCGAACGGTAGACTGCCCGCCATGCCTGCAGCGGAGTCGGGCCCGACCGTTCGACCGACCGATGTCGAGCACTGGCTCGACGACCTCGGGCTCGTGCCGAGTGACCGCGCGGACCGCGACGGCGTCACGTCGTGGGATCTCCGCCTCGACGGCCGCCGTCGCTTCGACGTGCCGATCACCCTGATCCTCGATCCGGCCTTCGCGTTGATCTGCTGGGTCCACTTCGCGCCACCGATCGGCGACGCGTTCCGGAAGTCGTATCGGAAGCTCCTCCGCTGGAACGACGAGTACCCGTTCGTGAAGTTCTCGCTCGCGGCGGACGAGCGACCGGTCCTCGCGACGGAGCTGCCGATCGCGGTAGTCGACGAGGACGAGCTGGGGCTCGCGATCGCCCGATCCCTCGCGATCGCCGACCGGCTCCTGGAGGAATCGGCGAGCTGGCTCTGGATCGGCGGCCGGATCCCCGACACGAGCGGCCGGACGAGCCGCGGAGCAGCTCTCCTCGAGCGCTACGCTGCCCGCCTCGCCGAGCTGCTCGGTGGCGACGACGTCAGGACACCCGACGCCACCGAGCTCGCCGCGGCGCCGGCCGCCGAGGTGACTGCCGGATGACCGGCTCCGGTTCCCGCCGCCCGGCCACACTCGGCGCCCTCGCCCGGATCGGCAGCCTCGCCCTGGTCCTCGGTCTCGGTCTCACGCCGATCGTCGCGATCCTGCCGGCGGGCACCCCGGGCGCGGCCGAGGACGTCGCCGCCGCGAGCGGGCTGACGACGACGGCCGACGCCCGCTACGTCGTCGACCCGGCGTCCCACAAGGTCCACGTCCGGGTCAGCCTGGCCGCGACGAACCACCTCCAGGACACGAAGACCCGCCGCTACTTCTTCGATCGCTCGTTCATGGCCGTCCCGCCGGGCACGACCGGCTTCAGGATCAGCAGCGCGGGTGCTGCCCCGAAGGCGACCGTGACCGCCCACCACAGGACGTACAACCTGCTTCGGATCGACTTCGGCAAGCAGCTCGCGGCCGGGGCGACGCGAACCTTCTCGATCGCGTTCGACATCCCGGATCCCGGCGGTGCTCCGACGCGGGCGACCCGGATCGGCGCGAGCCTCGTCTCGTTCAGCGCGTGGGGCCTCGCCAGCGACGGGGCGACCGGCGGCAGCGTCACGGTGATCTTTCCGCCCGGCTACTCCGTCGAGGCGACCGGGTCGAGCCTCGGCCGTCCGTCGACGGACGCCGCCGGCAACACGACCTTCACGTCGGGCCGGCTGGCGAACCCGACGACGTTCCTCGCCACGTTCAGCGCCGACCGGCCCAGCGCGTACAGGGAGTCGACGCTCCAGGTCAGGATCGGCGACGAGACGATCCCCGTGACGATCCGGGCATGGCCGGACGATGCGGCCTGGGCCAAGCGCGTCCGGAGCCTGCTGGCGCGCGGGCTTCCCGCCCTGTCGAAGGCGATCGGCCTGCCGTGGACCGCGGGCCGCCCGCTCGTCGTCCAGGAGGCGATCAGCCGGAACGCCAGCGGCTTTGCCGGCCGCTACAGCCCGTCCGAGGACACGATCGAGATTGCCTATTACGCCGACGCGTTCGTGATCCTGCACGAGGCGGCCCACGCCTGGTTCGACGGCGGCCTCGTCGCGGACCGCTGGGCGAGCGAGGGCTTCTCGTCGTGGTACGCGCTCCGGGCCGCGAAGGCGATCGGCGAGAAGAAGGTCGTCGGCGATCCGTTGACGCCCGCGCTTGCGAAGATCCGGGTCCCGCTCAACGCCTGGGGCGCGGCGACGCCGGAGGCAGCATCGACGCCCGCGGAGGACGCCGGCTACGCGGCCGCCCTCCGGTTCGCGACGCTCACGGCCCAGCGCGCGGGACCCGCGGGCCTGCAGAAGGTCTGGCGGGCGATCGTCGACCGGCAGGCCGCCTATCAGCCGACGGGCGCCGGGGCCGAGCTGGAGCCGACCGACGGCGCTCCGGACTGGCGCGGCCTGCTCGACCTGCTCGAGGATCGGACGGGCAAGGACTTCGGCGACCTGTGGGCCGCCTGGATCGTCCGTCCTCGCGAGGCGGACCAGCTGTTCGAGCGCGAGGCGGCCCGGACCGGCCACGACGAGGTCGTCGCACGGGCCGGGGACTGGCGCCTGCCACGGGTCGTCCGCGACACCCTCCGCGTCTGGCAGTTCGAGCAGGTCGGGGAGCAGCTGAACGCGGCATCGCGGGCGCTCGACGACCGTGACGATGTGGCGGCGGCGGCATCCGCGGTCGGGCTCACCCCGCCGGACACGATGCGCTCCGACTTCGAGGGCGAGCGCGGCTTCGCGGCCGCATCCGCGGAGGCCGAGGCGGAGCTCGCGGCGATTGCTGCCTACCGGGACGCGGCCGCGTCCCGGACGGGCGGGTCCGACATCGTCCAGGCGATCGGGCTGTGGAGCGCGGATCCCGACGCGGCGATGAGCACGGCGGCGTCGGCGTTCGCCGCGGGCGACCTCGAGACGACCGTCCGGTCCAGCTCGTTCGCGAAGGCGACCTGGGAGGCGGCGTCCGTCGTCGGCCGGAACCGGATCATCGCGGTGGCCGCATCGCTCGCGGCGATCGTCGTCGGCCTCTGGCTCGGGTTCCGCTGGCTTCGCGACCGGCGCGGGATCCACCGCCCGACGCTGCTGGCCGACGGTTGACGTCGACCGCCGGGCCGAGCGAACGCCGATGACCGCCGGCCGATCCCACGGGCGACGCCTGCCCCACGCCTGGATCGGCGTCGTCGCCACCATCCTCGCCGTCGCCGGAAGCCTCGGCCCGCTCACGGCGCCCGTCGCCCATGCCGCCACGGACAGCCTCTCGCTCGTCTCGAGCGCCACGTACACGATCGTCCCGGCTCGGAAGGTCGTCCGCGTCGTCGTCGACGTCAACGCCCGCAACGACAAGCCGAACCAGACGTCCGGCGGCGTCGTCACCCGCTACTTCTACGACTCGTTCCGCCTCGGCCTCCAGCCCGAGGCGACGGCGATCAAGGCGACGTCCGGCGGCGAGCCCCTCACGACGACGACGAAGCGGGGCGACGGCTTCATCCAGGTCGAGGTCCGCTTCGCATCGTCCCTGTTCTACGGCCAGACGGCGAAGGTCCGCCTCACCTTCGACCTGCCCGGTGGCGGCCCCCGCTCGAAGAGCGAGGTCCGGGTCGGACCGGCGTTCGCAACCTTCGTCGCGTGGGCGTTCGGCGATTCCGGCTCGGTCCGGATCGTGGTCCCGGCAGGCTTCGACGCCGAGACGAGCGGCTCCGACGTCACCCGCTCCAAGGTCGGTTCCGCGACCGTCTTCCGGGCGACCGGCATCACCGACGTCCCGTCGTGGTACGTCGTCGTCAACGCCGATCGCAAGGCGGCCCTGACCCAGGCCCGGATCGATCTCCCCGGCGGCGAGCACCTCGTCGTCCACGCCTGGCCGGACGACCCGACCTGGAAGGCCCAGGTGACGGACCTGCTCACCAAGGGCCTGCCGGAGCTCGTCGACGAGACCGGGCTGCCCTGGCCGGTCAGCGGCGATCTCGACGTGTTCGAGGTCCACTCGCCGCTCCTCGAGGGCTACGCCGGCATCTTCTTCGAGGGCGAGAACCGGATCGAGATCAGCGAGGACCTCGACGACCTGACGATCCTCCACGAGTCGTCGCACGCCTGGTTCAACGGCGACCTGTTCGACGGCCGCTGGATCAACGAGGGCTTCGCCGACACCTACGCCGCGGGGTCGCTCAACGCGATCGGCCTCGGCGGCTTCGCCCCCGACGCGGTCCTTCCCACCGACAAGAACGCGGTCAAGCTGAACGACTGGGTCTTTCCCGGCCGGATCAACGACGACCAGACCGACGCCCGCGAGCGGTTCGGCTACGACGCCGCGTGGACCGTCGTCCGGTCGATCGCAACCGAGGTCGGGCCGGCGAAGATGCGCGACGTCCTCGCGGCAGCCCGGGACCACCAGATCGCCTACGTCGGCGCCGGGACGCCGGAGCCCGTGACCGGCAAGAACGACTGGCGGCGCCTGCTCGACCTGCTCGACGAGCGCGGCCAATCTCGGAACGCGGACGACCTGTTCCGCCGCTGGGTCGTCAACCAGGCCGACATCGAGCAGCTGGACGCGCGGGCCGCCGCCCGGACGGAGTACGCGAATCTCCTCGAGACGAGCGGCGACTGGCTGCCGCCGCTGTACGTCCGCGACTCCCTCGCCGGCTGGCGGTTCGCCGAGGCGACCGCGCGGATCGACCGGGCCCACGACGTGATCGACCAGCGCGACGAGCTCGCCACGGTCGCGCAGCGGCTGGGCGTGGCCGCGCCGACGGACCTCCGTCCGGCGTACCAGACGGCGACCGACTCGCTCGACGCGGCCGCGGCCCTCGCGACCCGCGAGATCGCCGACGGGAAGCAGGTCGAGGCCGCGGCCGCGGCCGTCACCGCCCCGCGGGACACCGTCCAGATGGTCGGCCTGATCGGAGCGACCCCGGAGACGCAGCTCGAGGCGCTCCGATCGTCGTTCAGCAGCGGCGCGCCGACGACGGGCACCGAAGCCGCTGCCCTGTCCGCCCTGATGGCCGGGGCGGCCGACGTCGGACGCGAGCGGATGATCCTCGCGGCTGTCGTCGCCCTCCTCGCGATCGCGCTGCTCATCGCGCTCGTGCTGGTGGTCCGCTGGCAACGGCGCCGGCGACGCGCCACAGTCCCGGCCTTCATCGGTCCGGCGGTGCCGGCCGCTGCCGCCTCGGTTCCCGCCGCTCCCGGAGCGTCTCCCGCCGCTCCCGCGACTCGACGGATGATCGCGATGGCTCACCCGATGACCGAGCCGATCCCGGCGGAGCCGTACGCTACACTCGCCGACCAGTCGCCGACGACCGACGAGACGATCGTGATCCCCGCCGAGCCCGCCACGGGTCCGGACGGACCGCCCGCCGACCAGGGAGACGAATCGTGAGCGTGGACCGCTGATGGGGCTCGTTCGGAGCCGACCCTCGCGAGAGATCCTGTCCGGCGATTCGGCGGACGTCTACTTCGCTCGAGCGGCGAGCATCATGGCGCGCGAGGGCCTCGACCCCGTTGTCACGATGGAGGTCTTCGCCCGCCAGGACGCCGTCCTGTGCGGGATCGACGAGGCGAAGAACCTGATCGGGCACGTCCTCGCGGACGGCGATCCGGGCGACGTGGCCGTCGAGGCGCTCGACGACGGAGACCGGATCACGCCGAAGGAGGTCGTCCTCCGGATCCGGGCCCGCTATCGCCGGTTCGGGCTGTACGAGACCGCGATCCTCGGGATGCTCGCCCAGTCGACCGGCTGGGCCACCGCCGCCAGCGAGTGCGTCGAGGCGGCCGCCCCGGACCCGGTCGTCTCGTTCGGAGCCCGACACGTCCATCCCGACATCACCGACGTCCTCGACTACGCGGCGATCGTCGGCGGCTGCGTCGGCGCGTCGACGCCGGCCGGGGCCCGGCTTGCCGGCCTCAACCCGACCGGGACCATGCCCCATTCGCTCGTCCTGATCTTCGAGGACACAGTCAAGGCGGCGGAGGCGTTCGATCGGGACCTCGGGGCGGACGTGCCCCGGATCGTCCTCGTCGACACGTTCAAGGACGAGGCCGAGGAGGCGCTCCGGGTCGCCCACGCCCTCGGGGACCGGCTGTACGGGATCCGCCTCGACACGCCGTCCGAGCGCGGCCGGGTCACGGCCGACCTCGTCAAGGAGGTCCGGGCCCGGCTCGACCAGGAGGGCTACCGGCACGTGAAGATCGTCGTATCGGGCGGGCTCAACCCCGAGCGGATCGGCTACTTCAAGGAGCAGGGCGCCCGGGTCGACTCGTACGCGGTCGGCTCGTACATCAGCGGCGCCACGCCGATCGACTTCACCGGCGACATCAAGGAGATCGACGGGCGGCCGATCGCGAAGCGCGGCCGGATCCCGGGCGTGACCGAGTCGCCGCGCCTCAAGCCGATCGACCTCGGGCTCTGGCGGACGGGACCGGTCAGGCCGACCGGCTAGGCCGGCATCGTCGCCGCGGTGGCAGCGCGGGCGCCGAACGTCAGCGCGAGGTCGGCGAACAGCGCGGCGAGGGCCACGACCAGGCCCACTCCTGCGATCCAGACCGCAGGACCCAGCGTGATCGCCCCGATCACGCCGAGCGCGACGATCAGGACGAGCGACGTGATCGCGAGCCAGCCGACCCGGCTCGGGAGCACGCCCAGCCCGAGGGCCAGGACGGCCAGCAGGACGAACCAGGCGATGACCGGGATCACTCCGACGCCGCCGGTCACGTAGGAGCCGTCCAGGGAGAGGCGGCCCACGATCAGGAGCGTCTGGCCGACGGCGATCAGGATCAGCCCGAGGACCGCCAGCACCGACACGATCCGGACCCACGGCGACCCGTGATCGCCGGCGAGCCCGGCGACCGCCGCGACCACCGGGATCAGCGCGATCGCCGTGACGACGAGGAGGGCGTCGTTGACCGGACCCCAGTACGCGCCGGCGCCGCCGAAGAACAGGGCCAGTGCGACCCCCGACAGGATGAGGGCCACCATCGCGAGCCAGCCCGACAAATTCGCGAGACGATCGAGATCCGCAGTTGCCATCATCGTCCTCACTCCTTCGACCACGGTTCGGTGACGGCATGCTATGATTGATTGGCTGACCTGTCAATCAATGAATGCAGGAGGACCCTTGCCCCGGCCCTACGCGATGGCACGGCGCGATGCCACCAAGGCGGAAACGCGTGCCCGGATCGTCGCAGCGACCCTTCGCCTGTACCGCGAGCGCGGCATTGCCGGCGCCACCGTCCCCGCCGTGGCCCGGGCAGCGGATGTGGCACCGGCCACGGTCCGCAACCACTTTCCCGGCCCGACCGACCTGGCGGAGGCGGCCGCACAGTCGATCCTCGACGAGCTCCGGATGCCGGACGAGCGAATCTTCGAAGGCATCCCGGGCACGATCGAGCGGGTCCTCCAGCTCCTCGTCGAGGTCGCCGCCTTCTTCGAGCGTTCGACCGGCTGGTGGGAGGTTCGCGAGGCCGATCGCATCGCCGGCAACGCCTGGGCCACACCGGAAGCCGCCTACGAGGACCGGATCGGCGCGTTGATCCGGTCAGCGGTCCGTCCGCTCGACGGGGATCCGATCACCGTTTCGGTCATCGGTGCCGTCCTCGTCCACGTGTACTTCGCGATGCGCTCGACGGGCACATCGACGGACGACGCGATCGCGGCGGAGGCCGCCCTCCTCGTTCCCTGGCTCGAATCCCGGCTCGCCGCCGACGGCCCGATCCGACCGATCGTGCCACCATCGGGGCATGGATCACGAAGCGACCGGACCCGAAGCCGACGAGGATCAGCGTGAGTCGGCCTACGAGCTGCTCCAGCGGGGCCACGAGCTCCTGAAGGGCCGTCACTACGCGCAGGCGGCGACGGTTCTCGAGCGCGCGGATCGAGCGGAGCCCGGCAAGGCGTCGATCCTCGAGGCGCTCGGTCGGGCGTACTACAACTCCGGCCAGCACGACCGGTCGCGGGCGACCTTCGAGCAGCTGCTCGAGCTCGACCCCTCCTCGCACTACGCGCACTTCGCGCTCGGCCAGAGCCTGAAGCAGCTGGGCCGGCCGCGCGAGGCGCGGACTCACCTCCGGCTGGCGGTCGCCCTCAGCCCGTCATCGAAGATCTACGCAGGCGCCCTCGCCCGGCTGGGTCCGCCCGAACCCGGATCGACCCCGAACGACGCCTAGGACCGGCTCCGGAGGCGATCGACCCAGAGCAGCCCGACGATCGACTTCGCGTCGGAGATCTCGCCGCGTTCCACCGCCGCGACTGCATCGGCGAACGGTCGGCGGTCGAGCCGGAGGTGCTCGTCCTCGTCCGGCCCGAGCCGCTCGTCGGGGTGGGCCGCGCTGAGGTCGGTCGCGAGATAGAGGTGCATCAGCTCGCTGGCGAAGCCGGGCGCCGTCCAGAACGCGGCGAGCTTCCGCCAGGTTCCGGCCCGGTAGCCCGTCTCCTCCTCGAGCTCGCGACGGGACGCGAGCTCGGGATCCTCGATCACGCCCGTGTCCGGATCGACGTCGAGGGTCCCGGCCGGGATCTCGAGGAGGACCCGCTCGGCGGGTGTCCGCCACTGGCGGACGAGCAGGATGCGGTCCTCCGCGTCGATCGCGACCACCGCCACGGCGCCGGGATGGCCCGCGATGTCGCGCTCTGAGCGGGTGCCGTCCGCGCGTTCGATCGTGTCGATCCGGAAGGTCAGGTAGCGCCCGCGATGGAGCACCCGCGAATCCACGATGCGCTCGACGAGCGCGGCGTCGTCGATGCCGCCGGGAACACGATCGGGCGCGGTCGCCGGGTCCGGCGCCGCGCCCGTGGATCCGCCGTCGATCGGGCCGGACGAGCCGGTCCGATCGGTTGGGTCGGTCAGGCTGCCACCGCCTCGATGTCCGAGGTGAGGCTGATCCCGCTCTCTGCGTCGAACAGGTGGAGCTTGGAGAGCGGCAGAATCAGGTTCAGGATGTCCTCCGGCTTGACCCGGTGGTCCGAGCCGACGATGGCCACGATGTCCTTCTCCGCCGCGGTCACGTGGAGGAGCTCCTCGTTGCCGAGGTACTCGACGACGTCGGCGCGACCCGGGATGGTCACGGTGTCGCCCTGGACCGGGTCGAGCTCGAGGTGCTCGGGGCGGAAGCCCGCGACGAGCTTCCGGCCGCTCGTGGCCCCGACGGACGTCGCGAACCGATGGGGCAGCGTCGCCGACCAGTCGCCCGGGCCGATCAGGCGCGCGGTGCCGCCGGAGGTGTCGAACGTGACGTCGATGAAGTTCATCGACGGGCTCCCGATGAAGCCCGCGACGAACCGGTTGGACGGCGTGTCGTAGAGGACCTGCGGCGTGCCGACCTGCTGAAGCAGGCCCTCGCTCATCACCGCGATCCGGGTGCCCATCGTCATGGCCTCGACCTGGTCGTGGGTGACGTAGACGAACGTCGTTCCCATCCGCTGGTGGAGCCGGGCGATCTCGGCCCTGGTCTGGACGCGGAGCTTCGCGTCAAGGTTCGAGAGAGGCTCGTCCATGAGGAACACCGACGGCTCGCGGACGATCGCCCGGCCGAGCGCCACCCGCTGGCGCTGGCCGCCGGACAGCTCCTTCGGCTTGCGGTCCAGGAGCTTCTCGAGGCTGAGGATCCCGGCGGCTTCCTTGACCCGCTTCTCGATGTCGGCCTTCGGCAGCTTCCGGAGCTTGAGCCCGAACGCCATGTTGTCCCGGACGGTCATGTGCGGGTACAGGGCGTAGCTCTGAAAGACCATCGCGATATCGCGATCCTTCGGGGGGACGTCGTTGACGACGCGGTCGCCGATCTTCAGGTCGCCGGCGGTGATCTCCTCGAGACCGGCGATCATCCGGAGGCTGGTCGTCTTGCCACAGCCGGATGGTCCGACCAGGACCATGAACTCGCCGTCGTTGATGGCGAGGTTGAGGTCGTCGACGGCGACCACCTCGCCGTACTTCTTGGTGACGTGCTCGAACGTCACGGTCGACATGCGTACACCTCACTCCACCGGGGCATCGCGGGTCCCTGCATCCAGCCGCCGTTCAGCGTCGTGGACGGACCCCGTACGAGGAGCCGGTTCGAGTGGCCCGATCCTAACACTGCTTCGTTCCGTGGACCGCGGCCCTCGCCACCGGTCGTGGCACAGATTTCTGTCAACCGACCACCACACGACCGCTCGTCACGGTTCGACGGCACGGTCCGGCGCCACACGCGGTGGATTGGCCCTCCGCGGCTGACGCCGGCCGCGTTTCGCGGCATGGACGGCCCGAACCGTTGCCGAACCTCCGCCTGGGGGGCCGGATGACAGAAACGGGGCCGTCGGAGGGGTATACCGCGTGGGCCTCGAACGCCACCGACCGAGTAACCGCTCCGGCCCCGAGATCAGCGGTGCGTCGACAGCCCTGTATGGAGGAAGGCCGTGAACGACGACGTGAGTGCCCGGACGTTGTGGATCCGGACGCCCCGGCTGGTCAGCGCGCTGATCGCACGGCCGTGACCCAGGTAGATCCCGATGTGCCTGCCGCCGCCCCAGACGACGAGGTCGCCCGGCCGTCCGCCCGTGCGGCTCGCCTTGTGGTGGGCGCGGAACTGGAGGTAGATCGATCGGGCGCTGCGATGGCCGCGAGCGACGATCCGGGCGTTGCCACTGTGGCGGAGCGCGTAGATCACCAGGCCCGAGCAATCGAAGAACCGGGCGCCGGACGCGCCGTATCGGTAGTGATGGCCGATCTCGGCGCGAGCGGCGCGGATCAGTCGCGCGGCGGCCGTCGGTTCGGCAGCCGCGGCGGTCGGGGGCTGGGCGACTCCGACGAGGACGACGACGGCGAGCGCGGCCGGCACGAAGGCGCGGCTGATGAGGCGGACGTGGCGCAAGGGTGCTCCCTTCCTCCAGCGGCCCTGGCATCGGCGAGGGCGCGGCGGTGGCGGAACCGCTCGCAGCACACGGGAAGGCGACAGGCCCGGCGAGGATCACGGGAAACGAACGGCGGGGCCGGTTCGGACAAGGGATCGCTCAGGCGTCCACGGGTGAGCCGCGGACGCGGCGTGGGACCGCGCGATGGAGCGGTGGTTCTTCTGGTTCGGGGTCCCACTTGTGACGGGCGCCTGTCGGCGGACGGAACCCTATCCGACCGGCCGCGCACGCGCCAACGGTTGGCGATGAAGGCCGCGCCAAGGAATCGCAACTGGCGTGCCTCGGCGCCCGCGCCCGGGGCCCGACCCCGGCGCCCGAGTTTCTGTCAACCGACCACCACGCGGCCGCTCGTCAGAGTCTCACCGCCCAAATCGCGCAACATTGCGCAGAAGTTAGCCGACTGTGGCTAACTCGGGGTGCAGTGGGCCGCGATCCGACGGAATTCGTTGCCGAACGCCCTCCTGGCGGCCGGATGACAGAAACTCAGCAAGGAGGGCGAGGGATCTGCGAGCGCGAGTGCGGAGGGTGAGATGACCTGGACGATCGAGAGCGTTCGCCACGCGGACGTGGATCCGGCCGCGGTGTTCGCGCTATACGCGGAACCGGCGACGTGGAGCCGCTGGGGCCACAACGCCACGTGGGCTCGATCGGAGGGCCCGCTCGTGGAGGGCGGAACGGTGGACGTGCGGGCCGGCTACGGAACGGTCTACCGCTGCCGGATCCGGCGCCTCGAGCCCGGCCGCGCCCTCGAGCTGGTCGTCCGGCCCGCGTTCCTGACGATCGTCAATGTCTACGAGGTCGACCCCGACGCGGGCGGATCGCGGATCCGGCATGCCTTCGAGGTGTCGGGCCCGCTCGCGTCCGCGACTCGCATCCTCGGTCTCGACCGGATGTACCAGCGCCGGCTGGACGACGAGGTGGCCGCCGTGGCCCGGATGGCCGCGGATCCGGGCGGTGCCGATCAGATCGACCGGACGCCCCCGGACGTGTCGCGGCCCGAGCGCGTCTGGCACCGGTTCGGTCGGATCGTGCGTGGAGGCCGGGAGCACCAGGTGCCGCCATCGGGCCCGTCCGAGTGACCGATCGACGCGCCCACGATCGCCGCCGAGGAGGCCGTTCGATGCAGACGAGCCCGGCGATCCACGTCTCCCGCGACCGGTTCCACCTCGCGTGGGACCCGGCGATCCCGGCGATCGAGACGGTCGCGAGCGGCGACGTCGTCGAGTTCGACCTCCTGGACGCGTCCGGCGGCCAGCTGACGGCGACCTCCACCGTGGAGGATCTCGACCGCCTCGACTTCGACAGGGTCGACCAGGTCAACGGCCCGATCGCCGTCGTCGGCGCCGAGCCCGGCGACAGCCTCCAGGTCGACCTTCTCGAGTTCGAGCCCGCCGACTGGGGCTGGACCGCCGCGATCCCGGGCTTCGGCCTTCTCGCGGACGACTTCGCCGACCCGGCCCTGCGGATCACCCGCGTTCCGCGTGCCGGCGAACGGGCGGAGTTCCTGCCGGGCGTTCGCGTCCCGATCGTCCCGTTCTGTGGCGAGATCGGCGTCGCCCCACCGACCGGCCCCCGCTCGACGATCCCGCCCGACGTCTTCGGCGGGAACATGGACACCCGCCATCTGACCGCCGGCGCGACGCTCTTCCTGCCGATCTTCCACGACGGCGCACGCCTTTCGATGGGCGACGGCCACGCCGCCCAGGGCGACGGCGAGGTCTCCGGGACCGCGATCGAGACGCCGATGCGGGCGGTCGTCCGGCTGACCGTCCGGAAGGACCTCCATGTGACGGCCCCCGAGTTCCTGACCGCCGACGTGACGACCCCGGTCGGGCGGCGGTACGCGACCGACGGCGTCGGGCCCGACCTGGTCGAGGCGGCCCGCGATGCGGTCCGCCGGATGATCGACTGGCTGGGTCGCGAGCACGGGATCGCCCCGATCGACGCCTATCTCCTGACAAGCGTCGCGATCGACCTCCGGATCAGCGAGATCGTCGACATGCCGAACTACGTCGTCACGGCCCACTGCCCGCTGTCGATCTTCGACTGAGTCGCGCGGGCGCGCCGGCCGGCGCGCCCGTGACCGACGGTTCAGCCCTCGGCGACGGCCGCTCCGAGCTGTCCGATCGCCTCGGGATCGCGCGACCGGAGCACGAAGAACGCGACGAGAGCGATGAGCATCCAGACACCGACGACCAGCGGAGCCCAGTTGCACGGCTCCGGCAGGGGCGGGAGGTCGACCCCGAGGATCGGGATCGAGACGCCGCCGAGCGCCGACAGGAATCCGACGACCACTCAAGCACCCAGAGAGCGCGGACTGCCCGTCACCCGTAGCATCGGGCGGTGACCGCCAGCCCGAGCCCACGGATCGAGCGTTCCTACCGCGCCCTCCTGACCGTCCCCGGTCTCGGCCGGATCCTCGTCTCGATGATGGTGGCCCGGATCGCCCAGGCGATGGTCGGCGTCGCCCTGGTCCTGTTCACCCTCGAGGCGTACGACTCGCCGGCGCTGACCGGCATCGTCACGGCCGCGAGCGTCCTGCCCGGCCTCCTGGTCGCCCCGATTGCCGGTGCCCTGCTCGACCGGCACGGCCGGACCCGGCTCGTCCAGCTCGACTACGTGGTCGCCCTGCTGGCGCTGACGCTGATCGGCGGGCTGTCGCTCGCGGGAGCCCTCCCGATCCCGCTCCTGCTGCTGATCACGGTCGTCAGCTCGTTCACCTCGATCCTGTCCCAGACCGGGCTGCGGAGCCTGTTCCCGCTCCTGGTGCCGGAGCGGCTCTGGGAGCGGGTCAACGCGATCGATTTCGAACGGCTACCTCGTCGCCACGATCGTCGGGCCGCCGCTGGCGGCGCTTCTCGTCACCGTCTTCGGTGGCGCGACGACGCTGATCCTCATCGGGCTCGTGTTCGGCGTCGCGGCGATCGCGATGATCGGGGCGCCCGATCCGGACACGAGCGGGTCCTCGTCGGGGAGCCTGCTCAGCGATGCCTGGGCGGGCGTGAAGTACACGGTCCGCAATCCCACGCTGCGCGGGCTCGGGGTATCGATCTCGCTGCTCAACCTCTCGGGCGGAATGGTGACGATCGTCGTCCCGCTGATCGTGCTCCAGCGGCTCGGGCTGCCGGAGCTGGCCGTCGGGCTCGTGTTCGCCCTGTCGGGGATCGCGGGCGTGATCGCGGCCTCGATCGCCGGTCGGCTCGACACCCGCGGCCGCGAGTGGGACCTCCTCGTCGTTCCGATGGCCGGGATCGCGGCGGCCGACCTGCTCCTCCTGATCGCCGCCGGGGCGACGGCCGCGGCGGTCGGGCTTGCCGTCGTCGCGATCGCCCTCGCGATCGGCGGCCTGCTCAACGGGCCCATGGACATCGGCCTGTTCACGATCCGCCAGCGACGGACCGACCCGGCCTGGATGGGCCGGGCCTTCGCCGTCTCGATGGGCTTCAACTTCCTCGGCTACCCGATCGGCACCGCGCTCGCGGGGTTCCTCGTGGTCACCGCGTCGATCGAGGCGGCGATCGTCATGGGGGCCATCGCTGCCGTCATTGCCGGCGTGGCGGCCGCGGTGATGATCCCGCGCCGCGTCGTGAGCGGGACCCGCGCCGCAGGCGTGCCGGCGACGGGTCCCGGGGTGGACGCCGACCGCCCGGTCGAGCCGTCGGCGCCCTGATCTTCCGGGTGTCCGGGGCGGTGTCAGCCGCCGGCCGGCACCACGGTGACGCTGCTGGCGGAGCCGAGGCCTCGGGTCGTCGTCGGGGCGCCACTCGCGGCCGGCCCGGTCTGGCCGCCGTTGCCGTTGCCATTCCCGCCGTTGCCATTGCCCTGTCCGCCGCCGCCGAAGCGCCCGCCGCTCAGCTCGACCTTCACGGTCGCCCCGGACGTCACGTCCGACGACGTCGCCGCGGTCTGGCTGTGGTACGTCGTGTCGCTGGTCGTGGGGATCGTGATCGACTGGCCGGACGCCAGCTGGAGCGTGATCGAGTCAGCCGACACGGCCGTTACGGTGCCCTCGATCGTGATCCCGCCGCCGCCGAGCGCGGCACCGAACCCACCCCGCGTGGGAGCGCCGCTCGCACCGGGCCCGAAGACGAAGTTGCCACCTCCGGGCCCGTTCGCCCCGAAGGGACCTGTGCCGGTCGTCGCCGGGGCCGTGGCGCGGCCGGCGGCGAATGCCACCCCGCCGACGGCGACGACCACGGCCACGCCGAGGAGGACATTGACGAGCATGCCCGCGGTCGAGCGACGTCGGACGACCGGCACGGTCACCGGCGTCACGGGCGGGGGAGGCGAAGCCGACACGCCGAAGGGGTTGCTGGAGGGCCCGGTCGCGCCGGGCTGGCCGGCGCCGGCCGGGGTGCCGAACGGGCTCCCGGCGGGCGGCATCGCTGACGAAGGCTCGCCGGCCGGCGGCACGCCGATCGGCTGGGTGGGACGGAACTCGTCGGTCACGGATGGGTCTCCCTTACTCGTAGCGGAGTGCGTTGATCGGGTCGAGTCGGGCGGCCTGGCGGGCGGGCCAGACACCGAACACGACGCCGACGGCGAGGCTGAACAGGACCGCCGCGACGACGGTCGAGAGGTTGAACTGGAAGCCCCAGCCGGCCAGCTGGCCGATCAGGGCGGACACGCCGAGGCCCACCACGATCCCGATCAGCCCACCGAGGAGCGACAGGGTCAGGGCCTCGATCAGGAACTGGGCGAGGATGTCGCGGCCGCGGGCGCCGACGGCCTTGCGGATGCCGATCTCGCGCGTCCGCTCGCGGACCGAGACCAGCATGATGTTCATGATCCCGATCCCGCCGACGATCAGCGAGATCGAGGCGATCCCGCCGAGCAGCAGGGTCAGCGTCGCGCTGATCGATGACGCGGCGTCGAGCAGCTGGGTCTGGTTGAAGACCGAGAAGTCGGCGTTGTCCGTGGCCGCGAGCTCGTGGCGATCGCGGAGGAGCGCGGTGATCGAGTCGGTCACCTCGGTCATCCGATCGCCCGAGACGACGCTGACGCCGATCGTCCGGACGTCGTCGCCGGCGACGAAATACTTGTGGATCGCGGCGATCGGCACGAGCACCTGATCGTCCGGGTTGGCGAAGCCCGAGCCACCCTTGGGCTGGAGGATGCCGATCACCCGGAACGGCAGCCCTTCGATCGAGACCGTCGAGCCGATCGACGTGGCGTCGAGACCGAGATCGCTCGCGGTCGTCGCCCCGAGGACCGCGACCCGGAGCCCGCTCTCGACGGTGGCGTCGGTGAGGAACGAGCCCTGCCACACGTCGTACGCCCGGACCTGCGCGTAGTCGGCGCTCGTCCCGATCAGGGAGGTCGTCGCGGTCTTCGTCCCGACGATGACCGTGGCCGAGGTCTGGATCTCCGGCGCGACCGCGGCGACGCCGTCGATCTTCGCCACCGCCTCGGCGTCGTCGAGCGTCAGCGGCTGGGCGCTGGAGCTGCCCGTCGGGCTGATCGTGAGGAGGTTCGTGCCGAGGCTCGCGAGCCGCGACGTGATGTTCGAGGTCGTTCCCTGGCCGACGCCGACGAGGGCCACGACCGAGGCGACGCCGATGACGACGCCGAGCATCGTCAGCGCCGCGCGGAGCCGGCTCGTCCGAAGGCGCGAGAGCGCGAGCCGGAGCAGCTCGAGCGCGTTCATGCGGCCATCGCCCCGTCCGTGAGGCGGCCGTCGCGGATGTGGACCTGGCGGGTCGCCGACGCCGCGACGTCGCTGTCGTGCGTGATCAGGACGATCGTCCGGCCGGCTCCATGGAGCTCCCGCAGGACCCCGAGGACGTCGTTGCCCGAGGCCGTGTCGAGGTTGCCCGTCGGCTCGTCGGCGAGGATCAGGGCCGGATCCGTCACGATGGCCCGCGCCACCGCGACGCGCTGCTGCTGGCCGCCGGACAGCTGGTTCGGCTCGTGGTGCAGGCGATCGCCGAGGCCGAGCCGCTCGAGGGCCGCCGTGGCCCGTGCCACCCGCTCCTTCCGGCCGACGCCCTGGTAGAGCAGCGGCGTCGCGACGTTGTCGAGCGCCGTCGTTCGAGGAAGCAGGTTGTACGACTGGAAGACGAACCCGATCGTCCGGCTCCGGAGCCTTGCAAGACCGTCGTCGGACAGCTCCGCGACGGGGGTTCCGGCGAGGAGATAGGCCCCGGCCGTCGGCCGGTCGAGGCAGCCGACGATGTTCATCATCGTGCTCTTGCCGGATCCCGACGGGCCGACGATGGCCACGAACTCGCCCTGGCCGACCCGGAGCGAGACGTCGCGCAGCGCGTCGACATGGACGCCGTCCATCGCGTAGGTCCGGCTGACACGATCAAGGGCGACGATCGGCTCAGCCACCGCCGATGCTCCTGACTTCGCCGTTGAAGCGGCCGCCGCCACCGGGCCCGACGAACGTGCCTCCGCCGCCCGGTCCGAAGCCATTCGTGACGGTTCCGTTCCGCTGCTGGCTGCTCGTGCCGATGACGACCTCGTCGCCCTCGTTCAGGCCGGACTTGATCTCGACGAGCGAGCTCGTCATCAGGCCGACCTCGACGGGGCGTGCCTCCGGGCTGCCGTTCACGAGGACGAGGACCGAATAGTTGCCGGACGTGCCGCGGATCGCTGCGGCCGGGACGGCGAGGACGCCCGAGGCCGACGCCGTCGTGATGGTGATGTCGGCGGTCATCCCGGACTTGAGCGTCTTCGGTGGCGACGAGACGTCGATCGTGACCGCGTACGACACCGGAGAGCCCGACGAGCCCGACGAGCCGGACGAGGCGGCGGTCGGGGCGATCGAGGCGACCGTGCCGGTCAGGTCGGCACCGATCGAATCGATCGTGATGTCGGCGGTCTGGCCGAGCTGGATCGACGAGATGTCGCTTTCGACGACGTCGGCCGTGACCTGGTAGGTCGACTCGTCGATCGTGATCGCGGCGCCGGTCGGGGCGTCCGCCCCCGGCGTGACGTTGACGGCGGTGACGACCCCGGCGGCCGGCGCGACGAGCGACGCGCGGGCGGCGGTCTGCTGGAGGTCCTTGAGGCTCGCCTTCGCCTGGGCGTAGGCGTTCGTCGCGTTCAGCAGGCCGACCCGCGTCTGGTTGAGCGCGTCCGTCGTGGTCGCGTCGTCGTGGGCCTGCTGGGCCATCGTGAGCTGGAGGTGGGCGCTCGTGACGTCGTTCTTCGCGGAGGCGATGTCCGCCGCGAGCGTGGGGTTGGAGGCCGTCGCGAGCACCTGTTTCGGTGTCACGACGTCGCCGACCTTGACGTCGACCTTCCCGACCGTCCAGGTGCCCGACGAGCCGGAGCCGGTCGAGGAGTCGGAGGCCGCGGCGTCACCGGTCGTGGGGGCGTTGCCGAAGGCGAGGCTCCAGGTCGCGGACGCGGCGATGGAGCCGGTCGCGGCAACGTCGTTCGCCACGTCGGCGACGGTCGCGGAAGAGGTCAGATAGCTCGCCGCCGCCGATGCGGATTTCGGGAGCCCGCCCGCCGCGACGAACAGCGCGGCACCACCGACGACGAGGAGGACGACGATCGCGAGGACTTTCAGCTTCATGGCCGGCCTGAGCCCTCCTGCGGGCGCCCGCGCGGATAGGGGGCGCAACGATCGGAGGTTCGACCGACGAGGTGAGAAGCCGCTGAGAAGTCAGGTCCGCGGCGATCGATCCGCGAGCGGGTGCCGGTCAGTCTGGCCGGCGTGCCTCGTCGTACGCACGGCGGTACTCGGCGCGGAGGGCATCGACGAGGGCCTGGGCCTCGGCCGCCTCGGCCGATCCGGGTTCCGCGTCGGCGACGCGCCGCTCGGCCTCGCGCCACTCCGCGATGATCGCGGGGATCGGCCGGGCCGTCTCCTCGATCGTGGCCGTCGGCGCCGTGGGCATACCCGAGGCGACCTGCTCGTTGGCGGACTGGGTGAGCTGGTGCTCGCGGACGCTGCCCGAAAGGATCCGCTCGGCGATCACCTCGATCCGTCCGGCGAGCTCCACGAGCTTCGGATCGCCCGGGTCGAGGCCTCGTTTCTCTTCCTCGAGCGTGGCGAGGACGTCCAGGTCGCGCATCAGCGCGTCGGATGTCTCGCGAAGCGCGCGGCTCGTGTCCAACAGGGCGTCTCCGTTCTCGCCGTCCGTCCCCCGGCGCGGATCGGGAGGATACCCTCTGGCGCTCGACACCGCCGGTGGACGCGCGGACGAACCCCGCCCGGCCTCAGCGTTCGCCGGCGAGATACGCGTGCCAGAGGAGGCGTGCGCCGACCGCCCGCCAGGGCCGCCACGGCTCGGCAATCGCGCGCTGCTCCTCGGCTGTCGGGAGGGAGGGCAGGGCCTTGGCTCGCCGCATCGACGTCGCCAATGCGAGGTCCCCATCGGGCCAGACGTCGGGCCGGCAGAGGGCCATCAGCAGGTAGATGTCGGCGGTCCATCGGCCGATCCCGAGCAGGGCGACCAGTGCCGATCGCGCGTCGTCGTCGGCGGCGGCGGCGAGCGCATCGGGATCGAAGCGCCCGTCGAGGGTCGCTTCCGCGAGCGCGACGACGTAGCGGGCCTTCTGGCGGGTCAGCCCCGCGGCTCGCGCCCCGGCCTCGCCGAGGCGGACGATCGCCGAGGGCTGGACCGATCCCGCAGCTGCGCGGAGCCGGGCGAGCGCTGCGGCGCCCGACGCGAGCGAGACCTGCTGCTCGAGGACGATCGCCACGAGCGTCTCGAAGCCCGGCGGCCGGTCCCAGAGCGGCGGCGGGCCGTGGCGGGCAAGGATGCCCGCGAGGTCCGCGTCGAGCGCGGCGAGCATCCCGGCCGCCGTCCGCAGGCGGTCGTCGTCGAGGGCGAGGGGCCGGGCGGCAGCGTCGATCATCGTCGTCACCGTAACCCGGCAGGGGCCGTTCCCGTTGCATCGAGCCTGGGTTCGCTACGCTCTCCGGGACGCTCTCGGAGACCGACACGATGACCGACCAGCCAGCCCACGCCACGCGCATGCCGGCGATCTATCTCGGGCACGGTGCGCCGCCGTTGCTCGAGGATCCGGTCTGGATGGCGGAGCTGGGAGGCTGGGCCGCCGGGCTGCCACGGCCGAGGGCGATCCTGATCGTCAGCGCCCACTGGCAGACCGCGCCGATGGCGATCAGCGCGACGCAGCCGGTGCCGCTCGTCTACGACTTCTACGGCTTCCCCGAGCACTACTACCGGCTCCGCTACGACGCGCCGGTCGCGCCGGATCTCGCGGCGAAGGTCCGCGGCCTGATGCCGTCGACCGAGCCGGTCCTCGAGCGCCCGAACCGCGGGCTCGACCACGGCGCCTGGGTGCCGCTCACGGCGATGTACCCGGACGCCGACATCCCGGTGCTCCAGCTGTCGATGCCGGACCTCGACCCGGAGCACCTGTTCGAGGTGGGCCGGCGGCTCGCGCCGCTGCGCGACGAGGGGGTCCTCATCGTCGGCAGCGGCTTCCTGACCCATGGCCTGCCGTTCATCCACGAGTACTTCCTCGGCAAGCCCGGGGCGCCGCAGTGGTCGGTCGACTTCGACCAGTGGGCGATGGAGGCGCTGAACCGCGGCGACGTGGACAGCCTGTTCGCGTTTCGCGACAAGGCGCCGGGCATGCCGTTCGCCCACCCGACGGTGGAGCACTTCGCGCCGCTGTTCGTGACCCTCGGCGCCGTCGCCCGACCGGAGGACCGCCCCGACTACGCGATCGAGGGCTTCGCGTACGGGCTCTCGAAGCGGTCGTTCGAGGCCCGGTGACGCCACCCCGATCGGGGGCCATCCCCGAGCTCAGCACGGACCGCCTGCTCCTCCGCTCCTTTCGCGAAGCCGATCGCGAGCCGTTCGCGGCGCTGAACGGCGACCCGGCGGTCATGGAGCTGTTCCCGGCCATCCTGACCCGTGACGAGAGCGACGCGCTCGTCGACCGGATCGCGGAGCGCTGGGCGAGTGACGGCCACGGCCTGTGGGCCGTCGAACGGATCGCCGACGGCACCTTCCTCGGGTTCACGGGCGTCGCGCGACTCGCCTGGATCCCAGAGCCGGAGATCGGCTGGCGGTTCGCGCGGTCCGCGTGGGGCCAGGGCTACGCGACCGAGGCCGCGTCGGCGGCCCGCGACTGGGCCTTCTCGACCATCGATCTGCCCGAGATCGTGTCCGCGACGACGGTCTCGAACGAGCGGTCCCAGGCGGTGATGCGCCGGATCGGGATGACCCGCGACCCCGCCGACGACTTCCTCCACCCGAACCTGCGCGACGGCCATCCGCTCCGGCCGCACGTGCTCTATCGGCTCCGCCGCGGGGACTGGGAGCGCGCCGCGCGCGGATGAATTTTCAGATCCGAACCGACTCGCTGGGTCAGTGGGCCCGCCACTCCGCGCGCGCCTTTGCCAAGACTTCGCCCAGTCGGTCGGACGCTTCCACTAGAGGAATCGGCGCGCGGCTTTCGTCTCGCTTGGAGACAAAGTCGACTGGGAAGAGCAGCACGTCGCCAGGCGACCCGTGGACCGCGACGTCGGTTCCCCATTCGTCGGTAGCGACGACCCACGTCAGGTCCCACCGCTGAACCAAGTGGTCGCCGAAGGCGCAACCGATTGGCGTGATCACACGGTCGCTCTCGACCCCGTCCAATCCGTTCGCGAGCCAGACCTCCCACATCCGTTCGAGCGCTGCCGGTTCCGGGATCCCCTCCTCGATCGGCGTACCGAGCAAGGCACCGAGCTCTCGGGCAACGGCGACCCAGCCGCGAACCCACTCGAGAAGTCGTTCATCGCCGACTTCGATCCGTTGCGTCATCGACCTTGCCTCATCGGTGGAGTCTCGCAGGTCCGAGCGACGTCGCGATGGCCACCGTCAGTCCACATCGCGTCTCGACGGTCTGCGACCGTCCCACGCGACTCATTCGCCAGCCATGCAGGCATCAAGCGACAGCCGCCCTGCGCCGACGGCCGAATCCGGTTCATTCGCCAGCCAGGACCGCGCATGCGGCGAATCCCCGGTCCGAGCGGGTTGCGTCGGTGGATACGGCCGTCATGACTGTCGATTGAGCAAGAGCGGGGCATGAGCGGGGCATGGGCGCCGCGCGGCACGGGCGCAGGCCGAGGCCGGCTTTTCAGGCTCCTCTCATTCAGCGACCGGACCCTGTCGTCCAACGGTTTGGTCCGACCGAGGGAGGTCGACAGGCCACCACAAGACGAATCGCCCGCGCCCACGGGCATGGAGACCCACGTGACCGATCCCCTTCGCGCCGACGCCGCGTCCGGCGCCGCCGCGGCATCCGCCTCCGTCTCGCCGCGCGCGCCGCGACCGACGCGGGACCGCATCGACGACGCCATCGACGCCCGCCAGACCGCGGAGGCCGTCCTGTACGAGATCCGCCGCGTGATCGTCGGCCAGGACGCGATGCTCGAGCGGGTCCTCGTCGCGCTGCTGGCCGGCGGCCACCTCCTCCTCGAAGGCGTCCCGGGTCTCGCCAAGACCCTCACGATCAAGACCCTCGCCGACGTCCTCCACGCGTCGTTCCGCCGGATCCAGTTCACCCCGGACCTCGTCCCGGGCGACCTCGTGGGGACCCGGATCTACCGGCCGGACCGCGGCACGTTCGACACCGAGCTGGGCCCGGTGTTCTGCAACTTCCTCCTCGCCGACGAGATCAACCGTGCCCCTGCCAAGGTCCAGAGCGCGCTCCTCGAGGTCATGCAGGAGAAGCAGGTCACGATCGGGCCCGAGAGCCACAAGGTTCCGCGGCCGTTCCTCGTGATGGCGACCCAGAACCCGATCGAGTCCGAGGGCACCTACCCGCTGCCGGAGGCCCAGGTCGACCGGTTCATGATGAAGGTCGTCGTCGGCTACCCGACCTCCGAGGAGGAGGCCCTCGTCGTCGAGCGGTCGCTCCACCCGGCCGCAACGATCAGCCCGATCCTGACCGCGGAGTCGCTGGCCGTGCTGCAGGCGTGGACCACCGAGGTCTACGTCGACCGGCCGATCGTCGACTACGCCGTCGCCCTCACGTCGGCGACCCGCTTCCCGGAGCGCGTCGGCCTCCCGAACGTGAAGCCGTACATCGCCTTCGGGGCGAGCCCGCGCGGCTCGATCAACCTCGTCCACGCGGCCCGCGCCCTCGCGCTCGTCCGCGGCCGGCGTTACGTCGTCCCGGGTGACATCACCGACCTCGCCCGCGACGTCCTCCGCCATCGTGTCGTCCCGAGCTTCACGGCCCTCGCCGAGGAGGTGACGGCCGACATGATCCTCGACCGCCTGATCTCCGCGACGCCGGTCCCGCGCGTCGCCCAGGACAGCCTGCTCGCCCGGGCCGAGGCTGCCGAGCGCGGCTCGCTCGCCCGTCAGTCGGCCACGTTCGGCGGACCGGACACGCCCGCCGTCAGCGGCTCGACCAGTGCCTCGGCGTCGGTCGACCGCTTCGATCGCGTGGACGAGGTGTCCGCATGACCGTCGGCCTTGCCGGCGCCGCTGCCGACCTCCGGCGCGGCCGGACCCGGGAGCGTCCCGGGCCCGGGCCCACGCCGGAGGCGCTCCTCCGCGCCCTCGACCTGACGGTCGGACGGCGGATCCATGGCCTGATCCCCGGGGAGTACCGGGCGCACGACCTCGGAGGCGGCACGGAGCTGGCCCAGATCCGGCCCTACGAGCCGGGTGACGACGTCCGCCGGATCGACTGGAACGTCACCGCCCGCACGACGATCCCCCACGTCCGCGTCCATGTCCCGGAGCGGGCGCTCACCGCATGGCTGCTCCTCGACGTCTCGCCGTCGATGACGTTCGGCACGGCCGACCGTCGCAAGGCGGACGTCGCCGAGGGCGTCGCGGTTGCGATCGGCCACCTGACCACCCAGCGCGGCAACCGCCTCGGGATCGTCACGTTCGGCGGGTCGCAGGACCGCCGGCTGCCGCCGGCCGCCGGCCGGAGCGGCCTGCTCGGGCTGCTCCTCGCCTCTCGCGTCGAGACGATCGAGGAGGGGACCGGCGCCACGTCGCCGGCCGACGCCCTCCGGATCGCGAACGCGGCCGCGCCCCGCGGCGGCCTCGTGATCATCGTCTCGGACTTCCGGGGTCCGCGCGACTGGCGCGGACCGCTGGCGGCCCTGGCCGCCCGTCATCACGTGATCGCGATCGAGATCGACGACCCCCGCGAGGCCGACCTCCCCGACGTGGGCGAGCTGACGCTCGTCGACGCGGAGACCGGCCGCGAGGTCCGCGTCGACACCTCGTCGTCCCGGCTCCGCGAGCGGTTCGTTGCCGCCGCGAGCGCCGAGCGGGCATCCGTGGCCACCGACCTCCGCCGGCTCGGTGTCGACCACATCGTCCTGTCCACCGCCGGCGACTGGCTCCGGACCCTGGCCGGAGAGCTCCGCCTCCGAGGAATCCGGTCATGACCTTCACCGATCCCATCCTCCTGCTCGGCCTGCTGCTCGTGCCGGTCGCGCTGATCGTCTACCGCCTCGTCCAGCGGCGCCGCAGCCGCTACGTCGTCCGGTTCACGAACGTCGACCTGCTCGGCAACCTCGTCCCGAGGACGCCGGCCTGGCGGCGCCACGTGCCGCCGGTCCTGTATCTCGGCGCCATGGCCGCGCTCGTCTTCGCCCTCGCCCGCCCGTCGATGGTGGTCGCGGTTCCCCGCGAGGAGGCCACGATCATCCTCACCCTCGACGTCTCCGGCTCGATGATGGCCACGGACGTCTCGCCGAGCCGGCTCGCGGCCGCCCAGAAGGCCGCCTCCGAATTCGTCGACCGGCTGCCGAAGGGCTTCAAGGTCGGGCTCGTCGCGTTCTCGACGACGCCCCGGACGCTTGTCTCCCCGACCACCGATCGCGCGCAGGTCCACGCGTCCATCGACGACCTCCGGGCCCGCGGTGGGACCGCCCTCGGAGACGCGATCACGACGTCGCTCGAGGCCGCCGGCCTCGATCCGACCTCCGCCGCGGCGCCCGCGCCGTCGGCGGCCGCGCCGGGCGCCTCGGCCGATCCGTCGGCAGGATCGTCCGCGAACCCGGCGCCGTCGGGCTCGGCCTCACCCGGCGACGAGAAGCCGATCGTCGCGACGATCCTCCTGTCGGACGGGGCGAACTCGACCGGCGAGATGGAGCCGATCCCGGCGGCCGAGCAGGCCGCCGCCCTGAACGTCCCGATCTACACGATCGCGCTCGGCACCGCCGACGGCGTCGTCACGGTCCCGGACGACCAGGGCCAGCTCCACACCCTCAACGTTCCGCCCGACACCGACACGCTCGCCGCGATCGCCGAGACGACCGGCGGCAAGTCGTTCCAGGCACCGACCGCCGCCGACCTCGACGCGATCTACAAGAGCCTGGGCTCGAAGATCGGCTACACGTCCGAGGAGCAGGAGGTCACCCAGTGGTTCGCGGCGGCCGGGCTCCTGCTCGTCGTCGCCGGCGCGGGCCTCGCGGCTCATTGGTTCAACCGGTTCCCGTGAGCGCCGCCGACGCGCGGGCGGGAGGCACCCCGGTGCCCTCTGCCCGCCGCGCGGCAACACCCATCACCAGGTCGCCGTGGGGGCGGCGACGGCGGATCGCCCAGTCGGGGCATCCGACCGTCGGGGAGAGCCCACGAAGGCACCGCGGCCCAACCGGTCGCGGCCATCCCATCCCCCCGCGGAGGTGCCGATGAAGGCGCGATGACGACTCGATCGAGGAAATCCCCACGAAGGAGTCCACGATGACCTGGTACGACCAGCCGGCCGACCAGCCGGCATTCGAGCCCGTGACGCCGGCCCCGCCGGCGCCCCGGGCAGCCACCTCCACGTTCAGCGGCATGCGTCGCAACGTCGCGACGGCCGTCCTTGCGGCCGGCCTCCTGGTGGTCGGCGGGGCCGCGGTGGCGTTCGCCGCCGATCCATCGACCTCCCCGGCACCGAGCGTGAGCCAGCCGGCCACCGGCGGATCCAGCGGATCCGGCGGTACGGCGGCGCCGGGCGCGACCACGCGTCCCCAGGGCCCGAAGGCCGGTCACGACTGCCCGAACATGGGCGGCTCGGGATCCGGCAGCAGCGGCTCGGGCGGCTCGACGACGCCGTCGACCGACCCGACCACCAGCCCCTCGACGTCCGACCTGTAGACGTCGCGGATCGCCGGCGGCCCGCCTCGGGGGCCGCCGGCTTCTTCATGAGCAGCCGATCATCCCCGACCTCGGGCACGTGAAGCTCGCCCGCCTCCCCCGTCGACGTGGCGGTCACGTCAATGCGTCGTCGGGCGACGACGCTCGGCTCCGCGGGCCCAATTCGCCGCCAGTTCGTCGCCAGGGGACGACGGGGCGGCCGAGGCAAGGGACCGGAGCGCCACTGGGCTCGTCGTCACGCAGGAGACCGTCAGTCCGGATGCCCCGATGGCCGGCTGGAGCCTGCCTCGTCGACCACCGGCGACGATCTGACGGCAATTGCGGACATCCCGGCAGGGGATCGACACCCGACGACGATTCGACAGGTCTCAGCGGCAGGTCTCAGCGGCGGCGCTCCGTGATCTCGAACAGGTGGCCGTCCGGATCGCGGAAGAAGGCCCGGATCTCCCACGCGTACTCGACCGGCTCGGCGAGGAACGTGGCGCCGCGCGCGACCAGCTCCGCGTGGGCCGCCCGGCAGTCCGGCACGGCCACGATCAGCTCGGCGCTTGCCGCGTCCGGATCGGCGGGCGGCGCCATCGTCACCTGCGGCTTGTCGGCGGTCGGCCCGCCACCCGTGACGAGCAGGAGCCACGACCCGACGAACCGGATCACGGCGGACGTCCCGCCGTACTCGTTGACGAGTTCCGCGCCGAGCACGTCGCGGTACCAGGCCACGGACCGCTCGAGGTCGGCGACGACGAGGAGTCGCGTCAGGTCAGTGGCGTCGGCGGGGAAGACGGGCATCGAGGCACCTCCGCCCGGATCATCGTCGAGCGGCCGCGGAAGCGGGCGAACAGTCCCCGTTCAGGCCTCCGACCTGCCGCCCGCCAGGAGCGCAGCGGCCCCATAGAGGATCGCGGCGAGGGCCAGGATCCCGACACCGGTTGCCGACGCGTGGCCGGCACCAGACCGGCCGAACGGATCGATGCCGGCGGCCGTCAACGCGGCCGCCCCGGCGGCAGCGACGGCGACCAGCCCGGTCAGGATGGCGGCGGCCATTCGGACGACCTCGCGACCGGCCGCGAGGGCAACCGCGACGACGAGGTGGGCGAGGCCGATGGCCGCGATCCATGGGACGTTGGCCGTCAGCGACCTGGCGTCCGCGGCCACGGAGCCCGGCAGGTTCGACATCGATCCGACCACGTTGTGGGCGAAGGCGATGCTGAGCACGATCGCGCCGAGGGCGCCGACGATCGCGGCACCGAGCAGGCGGCGGAGCGACGGCTCGCGGATGAGATCGGCGGGTTCGGGGGCTCGGATCGGAAGGGCTGTCATGCGGGTCAGGATCGAACCCATCAGCCCTCGGTTCCACCGGCGGCCGTCGACGACCCGACCGCGACGAATGACGGTCGTCCCGGAACCGTCGAAGATCGGCCGGTCATCCCATCGGGCGTGATGACGGCGCCCCTGCTCACCCGCCACCTGTTCCTCGCCGACCTCGGGCGCGGGGCCGTCGCGATCGCGGCCCCGCTGATCGCGGTACGCTCGCGGCGTGCCGAACAGCCCCCTCGCCGGTCGGCCGGCCGACCCGAGCACCCTCGTCGACATCGATGCGCTGATCCGCGCCTACTTCGACCGAGTCCCCGATCCGTCGGATCCCATGCAGCGCGTCGCGTTCGGGACCTCGGGCCATCGCGGCTCGTCGTTCCGCGGCGCGTTCAACGAGGCCCACATCCTCGCGATCACCGAGGCGATCTGCCGCTTCCGCGAAGCGCACGGATACGACGGCCCGCTCTTCCTCGGTCGCGACACCCACGCCCTGAGCGAGCCCGCCACGGCGACCGCGATCGAGGTGCTCGTCGCCCACGGCGTCGACGTCCGCGTCGCGTCGGACCCGACCGGGGTCACGCCGACGCCGGCCGTGTCCCACGCGATCCTCGTCGCGAACCGTGGACGCGCGATCCCGACGTCGGACGCACCGGCGAGCGCCGGCCACGGCCTGGCCGACGGGATCGTCGTGACGCCGTCGCACAACCCGCCGGACGACGGCGGCTTCAAGTACAACCCGCCCAACGGCGGCCCGGCCGATACCGACGTCACCGGCTGGGTCCAGGACGAGGCGAACCGGCTGCTCGCGGCGCCGGCCCGCGCGGGCGTGGCGGACATTCCGCGGGCGACGACCGAGGCGATCCGTCGCGGCGTCCGCCCGCACGACTTCCTCGGCGGTTACGTCGACGACCTGCCGGCGGTGATCGACCTCGAGGCGATCCGGGCGTCGGGTCTCCGGATCGGCGTGGACCCGATGGGCGGCGCGTCCGTCGCCTACTGGGCGGCGATCGCCGAGCGGCACGGCCTCGACGTGACGATCGTGAACGACCGGATCGACCCCACGTTCGGCTTCATGACCTACGACTGGGACGGGAAGATCCGGATGGACCCCTCGTCACCGTCGGCGATGGCCGGGCTGATCGCGCTCCGCGACCGCTTTGACATCGCGCTCGGCAACGACGCCGACGCGGACCGTCATGGCGTCGTGACCCCGGGGGCGGGCCTGCTGAACCCGAACCACTTCCTCTCGGTGGCGATCGCCTACCTGTTCGGCGGCGCGCGGTCCTGGCCGAGCGGGATCGGGGTCGGCAAGACACTCGTCTCATCGTCGATGATCGACCGGGTCGTCGGCGACGTCGGGCGCCGGCTGGTCGAGGTGCCCGTCGGGTTCAAATGGTTCGTCGGCGGGCTGATCGACGGCTCGATCGGGTTCGGCGGCGAGGAGAGCGCCGGCGCGTCGTTCCTGCGCCGCGACGGCTCCGTCTGGACGACCGACAAGGACGGGATCATCCCGGACCTGCTCGCGTGCGAGCTGACGGCGCGGACCGGGCGCGACCCGGGCGTGGCCTACGCCGAGCTCACCGGGCGCTTCGGGACACCGGCCTACCGTCGGGTCGACGCACCCGCTACCCCCGAGGAGAAGGCCGCGCTCGCGAAGCTGTCGCCCGCGGACGTCACCGCGACGAGCCTCGCCGGCGACCCGATCACCGCGATCCTGACCCGCGCGCCGGGCAACGACGCCCCGATCGGCGGGCTGAAGGTCGTGACGGCGAATGGCTGGTTCGCCGCACGTCCGTCCGGAACCGAGAACGTCGCCAAGGTCTACGCCGAGAGCTGGCGCGGCGAGGACCATCTCGAGCGGCTCATCGAGGAGGCGCAGGCGCTCGTGGCGAGCGTCGCCGGCTGAGGAGGCTGCGATGGCTACCGCGGAGGCGAGCATCCACATCGACCGACCGCCCGCAGAGGTGTTCGCATTCGTGGGCGACCCGGTCAACAACCCGGCGTGGCGCAAGAACGTCGTCCGGATGGCGTGGGACGACGACGGGCCGATGCGGGTCGGGCGCCGCGGCTCGCAGACCCAACACCTGCTCGGGCGCGACTGGACCGTCAGCGCGGAGGTGATCGAGTGGGATCCACCGCTGCGAGCGACCTGGCGGACCGTCCAGGGACCGGCGTCCGTTCGCTCCTGGGTTCGCGTCGAGCCGGACGGTGCCGGCTGCATCGCGACGGGTGGGGCCGACGGCGGGTTCACGGGCCCGATCGGCGCGATCCTCACCCGCCTCGCGGTTCCGCGGATGATCGCGCAGGCCCACCGCGACCTCGCAACGCTCAAGGCGCGCCTCGAGGCCGCCGCCGGCGACGGGTCGCGCTGACGTCGGGACATGGAGCATCACGCCGCCTCGACGCCATCGATCAACCAGCTCGCCACGCAGGCGACGATCCACTGCCTGACCGGCTGCTCCATCGGCGAGATCCTCGGCCTGGTGATCGCGACCGCGCTCGCCTGGCACGACCTGCCATCGATCGTCCTCTCGATCGTGCTCGCGTTCATCTTCGGCTACGCCCTGACGATTCGGCCGCTGCTCGCCGCCGGCGTGCCGCCCCGTCGCGCCGGGCGCCTGGCGTTCGCCTCCGACACCGTTTCGATCACGACGATGGAGATCGTCGACACCGCGACGGTTCTCCTGATCCCCGGCGCGATGGCGGCCGGGCTGGCCGACGGGCTGTTCTGGGGCAGCCTCGTCCTGTCGCTCGCGATCGCCGGTGTCGTCGCCTGGCCCGTCAATCGCTGGCTGATCGGGCGCGGCCAGGGCCACGCCCTCGTCCATCACGCAAGCTGACGCGCCACTGCCCGCCGCCCCGGCGGCGTCGGTGGCGACCCGGGCTCAGACCCCGACAGGCTCCCGGACGAGGATGACGGTCGTCCGGCCGGCCATCCACTCGCCGAACAGCAGGAGCACCTTCTCGAGCTTGGTCCCGACGCCGAGCGTCGCCCGGACCCGGGCGTCCTCGTAGGGGAAGACCGTCTCGCGGATCCGGCGCAGCGCCGCGTCGATGTCCGGGACGATCTTCTGGCTCCCGACGACGAGGATCACCCGGCCCGCGCCCGCGACATAGGCACCGAGCTGGTTGCCCGTGGCGCTGGCCGCGACGAGCACCCCGTCGGCGGTCACCGCGTTGACGCTGCCGACGATCGTGTCCGGGGATGCTCCGAGCTTGCGCATCTCGCGACCGTGCGTCGCGCGGTCCATCGACTGGAGCTTCGGGCGGATCGCGTCGTATCGACCCGGCTCGTGGAGCGCGGCGAAGACGCCGGTCTCCTCGAGGGTCAGGCTCTTCGCGCTATAGACCTCGGCGCCGGGCTCGACCCGCTCGAGGACCTCGGCTCGCGCCTCGTCGCCGGTGTCGACGACGACGACCTCGATGTTGTTCGCCCGGAGCGCCTCGGCGACCCGACGGATGGCGGCCTCGCTGGCCGCGACGGGGTGGGCGGCCTCGTCGACCGCATGTGGTTTCGTGATGGGCGCGATGGCCATGGAAGTGTCTGGTGTCCTCGTCCGGGATCGCGAGCGACGCCGACCTGGCGCCCGTTCGCGGCCGTCTCCGGGCGGGATTGTTGCAGATGCAACGAGATTGCGCGAACGGGACCTCAGGGCAGCGGTCGCCACGCCCGTCCGAGGAGGAGAGAGATCCCCACGAGCACCGCGCCGATGCCGACGAACCCGAAGCTGATCTCGACGACCTCGTGCTTCGTGATCAGCGTGGTCGGCAGGCCGGCGAAGACCTGGACGAGCTGGGCGGCGCTGTCGGCGGGGAAGTAGACGCCGCCCGTCAGGGTCGCGACCTGGCGGAGGGTGTCCTCGTCGATACCGCGCGGGAACCCGCCACCGCCGAACCCGCCACCGCCGAAGCCGGCGCCACCGGGCTCGTTGCCGAGGAACTGGCGACGGCAGACGGGGTCGAGGTCGCCGCCGTCGGCGGACCCGAAGCCGATCGTGTACACACGCAGGCCGCGGTCGATCGCCTGCTGGGCCGCGTCGACCGGATCCGGCCCGGCGTTGCTCGCTCCGTCGGTCAGCAGGACGATGATGTCCGGTGCGTACGTGCCTGCGGGAACCGGCGGCGGCGCCGAGCCTGGCCGGCCGGGCTGGACGCTCCGTGCGATGTTCGGATCGACCTCGGCGATCGCGTCGATCGCCGCCAGGATCCCGCTGCCGACCGCCGTCCGGCGGCCGGTCGTGAGGCTCCGGATCGCCCCGACGAGCGCGTTCTGGTCGGTCGTCGGCGGCTGGATCACCGCGGCGAAGCCGCTGAAGGCGACGATCCCGATCTGGGTCTCGGCCTTCTGCCCGGTGACAAAGTCGACGGCTGCGTCCTCGGCGGCCTCGAGGCGGGTCGGCTGGATGTCGGTCGAGCACATGCTGCCCGACACGTCCATCACGAGGATGATCGTCGTCTGGTTCGTCGGGACGCTGAGGACGACCGCCGGCCGGCCGAGGGCGAGGACGAGCGCACCGATCGCCGCCGCCAGCAGCCCGAAGGGCAGGTGACGACGGAGCCTGGCGGAGCCGGGCATCGCGTCCCGGACGAGCGCCAGGCTGGAGTAACGGGCGCCGCTCCGCCGTCGCCGGCGCTGGCTCCAGACGTAGATCGCGACGAGGATCGGGATGATCGCGACCGCCGCGAGCAGGCCCAGCCACTGGAACTCCATGTCAGGTCCTCACGGCAGCCGGCCTGAGCGGGCCAGCGAGATGACGACGCCCGCGACCAGCAGGATGAGCCCGGCGCCGGCGACGAGGGCGGTGATCTCGATCGATTCGTCGCGGGTCACGAGGCGCTCCGCCAACCGATCGTAGACGCTCGCCGGATCGGCGCTCGCGGCCGGCTGATAGATCCCCTCGGTCAGCTGCGAGATCCCCTGGAGGAGCGATTCGTCCAGCGCCGTCTGGACCTTGAACCCGTCGAGGTCGAGGGTCGTGCCGGCCGCCGTCCCGACGCCGATCGTCAGGATTCGGACGCCGCGGTCCGCGGCGGCCTGGGCGGCGGCGAGCGGATCGGGCCGCTCGTTGTTCTCGCCGTCGCTGAAGAGGACGATCGCGGCGTCCGCATGGCTGCCCGGGGCCACCGGCGCCGGCGTCGCGGTCGGCTCCGCGGACCGATTGCTGTAATAGCCGGCCGGCGTGTCCGACTCGGCCTGCTCGATCGCCCCGAGCGCCGCGATGATCCCCTGGCCCAGCGACGTGCCGCGGGACGGTCCCAGCCGGTCGATCGCCTGGATGACCGTCGCCTGGTCGGCCGTCGGGGCGAGCACCGAAAGGCCCGCGTCCGAGAAGGCGACGACCCCGATCACGACGCCCTGAGGCTGTCGGTCGACGATCGCCTTCGCGGCGACCTTCGCCGACTCCATCCGGGTGGGCTCGACGTCATCCGCGGCCATGCTCCCCGAGACGTCGAACGTAAGGACGATCGTGCCCTCGACGCGGGGCAGGGCGACGGTCGCCTGCGGCCGGGCCAGCGCAATGGCGAACAGCACGAGCGCCGCGATGACCAGGATCGTCGCGACCCGGTCGGCTGCCCGGGCGCCCGCCGCGCGCGTCGCGCCATTCACGCCCGCGGACGTGCCCATCCGCCCGAGCCCGCCGAGCGCGGTCAGGCGCTGCCGCCGGCGCTCGTCGATCCCGCGCGCCAGGAGGTAGAACACCGGGACGAGCCCGATGGCGAGCAGCATGAACGGCCACTGGAAGGTCACGCCGGCTTCCGCCTTCGGAGCCGCCGCTCCATCGCCATCCGGACGATCGCCCGGACGAGATCGTCATCGGTCGACAGCGTGACCGCCTCGACGCCCGCCTTCCGGAAGGCCGCGGCGACGGCTGCCTCGCGCTGGTCGGCTGCCGCTCGGAACCGCCGCCGGAACCCGGCGTCGGCGGTGTCGACATAGAGCTGCTCCCCGGTCTCGGCGTCCTCCATCAGGACCGGCCCGACGTCGGGCATGTCGACCTCGCGCGGGTCGAGCAGCCGCACCGCCAGCAGCTCGTGGCGGCGGTTCAACAGCTCGAGCGAGCGATCCCAGCCCGGGACGCCGATGAAGTCGGAGACGAGGACGATCAGCGACCGACGCCGGATCCGGCGGTGGGCGCTCGCGAGGAGGGGCTCGAGGTCGGTGAACGGCGCGGCCGGCAGCCGCGGCTGGCGCATCAGGTCCTCGATCAGGCGGAGCACCTGGACCCGGCCGCTGCCGGCCGGGATGACCACCTCTGCCTCGCCGCCGGCGATCATCGCCCCGACGCGATTGCCCCGCCGCGTCAGCAGCCGAGCCAGGGTCGCGACGAAGTCGATCAGCACGGTCCGCTTCTCGCGGTCCGCGCCGACCGTCCCGAAGTCGATCGACGGGCTGAGGTCCAGCAGGAACCACGCCGTGATCTCGCGGTCCTCGTGGTACTCGCGGACGTACGGCACGGTCATCCGGGCGGTGACGTTCCAGTCGATCGCCCGGACGTCGTCGCCGAACTGGTACTCGCGGAGGGCGGCGAAGTCCAGCCCGGACCCGTGGAACAGGCTCCGGTAGTCACCCTGGAGCAGGCCGTCCAGACGGCGGACGACCTGCCAGTCGAGGCGCTGGAGAATCCGCTCAGGCGCCGATGCGGACGCCATTGTGGTCCTGGAGCGGGACGACGGGGACAGGGATCCGGCTGACGATCGACGACAGGATCTGGTCGGGCGAGACGTTGTCGGACAGGGCCTCGAACGACAGCACGAGCCGGTGACGCATGACGTCGTGGGCCATGTCGATCACGTCCTGCGGCAGGACGTACTCCCGGCCGCGGACGTAGGCGAGGGCCCGGGCGGTCAGGATCAGGTTGATCGATGCCCGCGGGCTGGCGCCGTAGGTGATGTAGCGCTCGAGCTCGGCCATCCCGTGGAGCTGCGGGAACCGGGTGGCGTTCGTCAGCCGGACGGAGTACTCCACGAGGGCCGGGTCGACGTAGACCGCGTCGACGGTCTCCTGGAGCTTGACGAGCTCATCGGTCGTGAGGACGCGGCCGATCTGGTCCAGCCGGCCGGTCATCCGCTCGACGATCGCGAACTCCTCGACCGGGCTTGGATAGCCGACGAGGACCTTGAGCATGAACCGGTCGACCTGGGCCTCCGGCAGGGCGTAGGTGCCCTCGGTCTCGATCGGATTCTGGGTCGCGAGCACCAGGAACGGGATCGGCACGGGGTGAGACTCGTGGGCGATCGTGACCTGCCGCTCCTGCATGACTTCGAGGAGAGCGCTCTGGACCTTGGCCGGTGCGCGGTTGATCTCGTCGGCGAGGAGGAGGTTCGTGAAGACCGGTCCGAGGGACGTCGTGAACTCACCCGTCTTCTGGTTGTAGATCCGGGTCCCGACGAGGTCTGCGGGCACCAGGTCCGGGGTGAACTGGATCCGCTTGAAATCTCCGCCGATGGACTGGGCGAGCGCCTTGATCGCCATCGTCTTGGCGAGGCCCGGGACGCCCTCGACGAGGAGGTGGCCGCGCGCGAGCAGGGCGACCGCCATCCGTTCGAGAAGATGGTCCTGACCGACGATGACCTTCTTCACCTCGTACAGGAGGCGTTCCATCGGCGCGGCCGGGCGGGTGGTGGTCTCGAGGTCCAACGGGGTCACCTCCTCAGGCGTTCGTCGTGGGGCTCAGTACGCGGGAAGACCGGCGGCGCCGCCGGCGACGTCGATCGGGACGGCGAGGCCGATCCCGATGAAGACGTCCTGCTTGGTGGGGTTGACGAGGGCGGTCACGATGCCGACCACGCGACCGTTGCGATCCACGAGCGGACCGCCGGAGTTGCCGGGGTTCACGGCCGCGTCGACCTGGATCAGACCCTTGACGACGGTATCGCTGTCCGGCAGCTGGAAGGTCCGGTCGAGCCCCGAGACGACGCCCGCGCTGAGCGATCCGTACAGCCCGAACGGGTTGCCGACGATGTAGGCCTCGCTCCCGATGTGCACCGTTGCCGGGTTGCCGATCGTCGCCGGCACGATGGTCGGCGGGACCGAGTCCGGCTGGAGGACGGCGATGTCCGACTCCGGTTGCCGGGAGGCGATCGTGGCGGTGGCCTTCGACCCGTCGGCGAACGTCAGCCTGATCGTCGACGCGTCGGACACGACGTGGAGCGCGGTGAGGACAGCGCCCGCGTCATTCACGACGACGCCCGTCCCGAGCCCCTTGAACGAGGGGCTGGCGCCGGGGGAGCCACTACCGGCGACATCGGTCTCGATGAGGACGATCGACGGCTGGACGGCGGCGTAGACGAGCTCGGATCGTGGCGGGGCCGGGGTCTGCGACGCGAGGACGCCGGCGATCGCCTCGTTGACGTCGCGTGTCGTCAGGGGCGGCTTGCCAGGGTTCAGGATTCCGTACAGCACGATCGCGATGAACGTCGCGACGATCCCGGCGACGAACGGCGTCGCCCGTCGGGCGCCGGCTCGCGCACGGCCGACACGCCCCGGCCCCGAAGGGGGCTCCGGTGGCGCCGCGCTCGTCGCGCTGGTCATCCGACAGCGATCTCCGTGCTGGTCTCACCACGGGAAGCGTCCGCACCCCCGTCGACGGGGCCTCCGCTCGAGCGTCACGGGCGTCGCTGAGAGGCGCCTGAGACCGCCGGAAGGAAGGTCCGGCACCGAGGGGCGGAGGCCACCGCCGTCGGGCAAGTCTAGTCCCGAGTTCGCCGAATGGCCGACGTCCGGTTTCCCGGCGGTGCCCGACGGAACCATGCCCGGCCGCCCGGCCGCCCGTTCCGGACGTCCACGATCGCGGAGCTCGTCGAGAGCCGCCTGCCCGGCCCACCAGCTCGACCCCGGCGGCCTCGCGGTCCGTCGTCAGATCGGCAGGATCGCCGCGACGATGCCCACGGCGATGCCGATCGCGAAGCTCGCGAGCCCGATCTTCGTCGCCCGGGCCCGGTCGAGGGCGCGCGCGGCCGCGTCTGCGACCTGCTCGGTCGTGCCGACGTCGTCGAAGTTGAAGATCCCGCGGGACCCGAATCCGGCGCAGAACTTGAGATACGCCTGGAGATAGCCGGACGCCGCGATCGTCGCGGGGAGCGCGATGACCACGCGCGCGATCGGCGGCGCGTCGACGGCGACGAGGATCGCGAAGAGCGCCAGCGTCGCGATGAGGCCGACGTTGCCCGCGCGCCGCCGTCTGGCGATCTCGGCAGGGCCGATGTTGCAGACACCCGGCTGGTAGTCGACTGGCACCGTGCCGGGGGAGGCGAGGGGCGCCGGACCGCCGGTCGCGAGCGAGACGTGGGCCATGGCAACCTCCTGGGCGTACCGGGCGGGCCACCCGTGAGCTGACGCACGGATCGTTGCACGGTTCACGATCCCGTGCAGCCGCCGGGGCGCTGCGCCGCGACCGAGACTGCCAAGGGCAGCACCGTGACGGCGACCAGACCCTCGTCCCGGGGTCGTGCCGCCCATGGCGCTGACCCATCGTCCATCGAAGTCATCGGCGCGCCTGCCGTCGCCCGTGCTCGGTGGCGGCCCGGAAACACGCTCGCCATGGCAGTCGGACACGGCCGCCGCGTTCCGGCCTGCCCGACGCTCGACGATGGCGGAGAGCCATGAGCGGCATCGATCCGCCGGCCGTCCCGCGGGCCGGGTTGCAGGCGAGCCGGACCTGGGGGAAAGGGGTTGGGGTGGCCTACGGGGTTCGAACCCGTGACCTCTGGAGCCACAATCCAGTGCTCTGCCGATTGAGCTAAGGCCACCGCGGACACGCGCATCGGCCGCGCCGGGCGTGAGTCCCGGGAGTCTACCGGATTCGGCCCGCCGGGCAACGAGGGCACGGGCCGATTTCGAACCGAACGGCAACCGCGAACCACTTGCAACATTTCCACGAAACATGCAGAGTATGCAAATGCGCCGCATCTTCCTGACCGACGAGGCCAAGAAGAAGCTCTGGCGGCCCTGCCGGGAGGCACGGGCCCTGGGGCTCTGACGGCGCGCGAGCGAACGACCGACAGGAGCCTCCGGGCACGGAGGCTCCAGGGGCCGCGGACACCAGCCGGTGACCGCGGCTCTTCGATTCGTCCGACGGACGATCGGCCTCCACCATCCGCGATGGCTCCTCGATCCACGAGGAGGCAGCACCGATGTCCACGATCATCCTCGGCAACGGCCCGCTCGGGCAGGCCATCGCCGCCGCCCTCGAGGCGCGCGACGAACCGGCCGCCGTCCGCGGCCGGCCGCCGGCCGGGCGTCACGACCCTGCCGAGCTGGCCCGCGCCGACGTCATCGTCGAGGCGTCCCGGGCCCGCGCCGTTCTGACCAACATCGAGGATGGGCTGGCTGCCGGCTGCCGCCGGTTCGTCGTGGCAACGACCGGCTGGGACGCCGTCCGACCCGCCGTCGCGGACCGGCTGCTCGATGCCGGGGCATGGGCCGTCGTGGCGCCGAACCTGGCACCCGGCGCGGCTCTGTTCCTGCGCCTCGTCGGCGAGGCCGCCGAGCTGGCCGCCGCCCTCGGCGGATACGAGCCGGCGGTCGTCGAGTGGCATCGCCGGGCGAAGGCCGACCGGCCCTCCGGCACCGCCCGCGAGCTGATCCGCCGGATCTCGCCACACCTCCCGATCGATGTCGACGAGGTCGCCGTCGTCCGGTCCGGCGCGATGCCCGGTCACCACACGGTGGCCTTCGATGCCCCCGGCGAGACGGTCGAGCTCCGCCTGACGGCGCGCGATCGCTCCGCCTACGCGGCCGGCGCGCTCGCCGCGATCGACTGGCTCCGGGCGACACGGCCGGGGCCCGGCATCCACCCCTTCGATCGCGTCGTCGACAGCCTCGTCGCCGCGACCCGCAACCCCATCGACCGTCCGGCCCGCCCGGCTGCCTGACCCCGTCCGCACCATCCTGGAAGGAGATCCCGATGCTCCCGCTCGATCGCACCACTCCCCGCCCGCGGCCCGCGCTCCGCGGTGCACTGACCGCGCTGGTCACCCCCTTCGCCGCCGACGGCACCGTCGACGAGGAGGCGCTTCGGCGGCTCGTGCGCTGGCAGGTCCTCGCGGGCATCGACGGCCTCGTCCCGTGCGGGACGACCGGCGAAGCGCCCACCCTGACCCCGCTCGAACGCGATCGCGTGATCGCGATCACCGTCGAGACCGTCGCGGAGCGCGCGTCCCGCGGCCGCGTCCCGGTCGTCGCCGGCACCGGCACGAACGACACGGCCGCGACGATCGCGGCCACGCGTCGCGCGGCCGCCCTCGGCGCAGACGCGGCGCTCGTCGTCGCGCCGTACTACAACCGGCCCGACGGACGGATGCTCGAAGCTCACTTCCGGGCGATCGCGGACGACGGCGACCTTCCGATCGTCGTCTACAACGTCCCCTCGCGGACGGGCACGAACGTCCCGGTCGACGTCTTCCTGCGGCTCGCCGAGCACCCGCGGGTGATCGCGATCAAGGAGGCGAGCGGCAACCTCGAGCAGATCGCCCGGATCTGCCGCAACCGGCCGCGCGACGTGGCCGTGCTCGCCGGCGACGACGCGTGGACGCTGCCGGTGCTCGCGCTGGGCGGCGACGGCGTCGTCTCGGTCGCGAGCAACGAGATCCCGGGCGAGCTCGTCGCCCTCTGCGCGGCGGCGATGGCCGGCGACTGGGAGGGTGCGCGCGGGATCCACGAGCGATGGCTGCCGCTGTTCTTCGACAACTTCGCCGGCGGTCCGAACCCGGTCCCGGTGAAGGCGGCCCTTGCGCTCATGGGCCTGCTCGACGCCGACGCCGTCCGTCTGCCGCTGCTGCCCCTCGCGCCCGGTCCCAGGGCGGACCTGCTGGCGACGCTCCGCGGGCTTGGGCTCGCGGAGGCGACCGGCGGCCGGATCCGGGCCCTCGACGGGGTGTCGGCATGACCGCGACCGCGGCGCCGCCCCGACGGCCCGGGCTCGATCCGCGGTGGGTCCTGGTCGACCTCGCGGCCGGCCGCATCCGCGCCGCCGCCCCGGACCCGGACGCGCCCGACGGCTGGCGCGTCCATCCCGACGTCAAGGCGGCGATCCTCGCGGCCTTCGCCGATCGGACGACGGCCACTTGGGATGTCGGGCCGTTCTCGTTCCGCGATCGGGCGGCCCTGCCGCCGATCGATCCGGGCGAGGACCGCCGGATCGTGCCCGGCGGCACCGCGATCCGGAGTGGGGCACACCTCGAGCCCGGCGTGGTGGTGATGCCGCCCTCGTACGTCAACGTCGGGGCGTGGGTGGGAGCCGGGACGATGGTCGACTCCCACGTCCTCGTCGGATCGTGCGCGCAGGTCGGCGAACGGGTCCATCTCGCGGCTGGGGTGACGATCGGCGGCGTCCTCGAGCCAGCGGGAGCCCGGCCCGTGATCGTCGAGGACGACGTCTTCGTCGGGGCCGGGTCCCGGCTCCTCGACGGCGTCCTCGTCCGCCGCGGAGCGGTGATCGGGGCGGGGGTCGTGCTGACCGGCACGTCCCGGCTGTTCGATGTCGTCCGCGAGGTCGAGCTGACGGGCTCGCCGGACCGGCCGCTCGTCGTGCCTGCGGGTGCGATCGTCGTCCCGGGCTCCCGACCGCTCCCCGGTGACTGGGCACGGAGCCTCGGCCTCGCGATCTCGACCCCGCTCATCGTGAAGGACCGGGATCCGGGGACGGACGCCCGGGTCGCGCTCGAGATGGCCCTGCGTTGACCGCGATCGGCCCGGGGGTCTACGATCGGCGGACAACTGAAGACTCTTATCAAGAGTGGTGGAGGGACCGGCCCTGTGAAGCCCGACAACCGACCGGCAGCGATGCCGGCACGGTGCCAAATCCGGGCAGGTCCTCCTGCGAGATAAGGGATCCTCCCTGGGCCCTTCCTCCGGGAAGGGTCTTCCGGTTTCTCGGGCAGATCGAGCGGCCTCCGCGATGGAGACGACGATCGGCATGACCCTCGAGACCCCGCCCCGGCCCGCGACGCCGGCCCAGTCCAGTTCTCCGACCGCGACCGCCCCGACGCTCGGGTCCCACGTCCGCGGCCTGCGCTGTCGGGCATGCGGCCGCCCCGAGGACCTCGGCCCCAGCTTCGTCTGTCCGGCCTGCTTCGGCCCGCTCGAGATCGTCTACGACCACGACGTCGCCCGGGCGAAGCTCACCCGCGAGGCGATCGCGGCCCGGCCGCCCGGCATCTGGCGCTATCTCGAGCTGCTCCCCGTCGAACGGGCGCCCGAGCGCGGGCTCGCCGTCGGCTCCACGGCACTCGTCCGGGCCGACCGCCTGGCGCGCTCCCTGGAGCTCGGGAACGGAACCGTCCTGCATCTCAAGGACGACACCCGCAACCCGACGCTCAGCTTCAAGGACCGCGTCGTCGCCGTCGCCACGGCGCGCGCCGTCGAGTTCGGCTTCGACACGCTCGCCTGCGCCTCGACCGGCAACCTCGCCGGTGCGACGGCCGCCGCCGCGGCGGCGGCCGGGCTGCGGGCGTTCGTCTTCGTCCCGGCGGACCTCGAGCCGGCCAAGGTCGAGCACGCGCTGAGCTACGGCGCGACGGTCGTCCGCGTCGACGGAACCTACGACGACGTCAACCGCCTCAGCCTCGAGATCGCCGACGAGGAGGGCTGGGCCTTCGTCAACGTCAACCTCCGCCCGTTCTATGCCGAGGGCAGCAAGTCGATCGCGTTCGAGGTCGCCGAGCAGCTCGGCTGGCATCTGCCGGACGTCCTCGTCGGGCCGATCGCGTCGGGCTCGATGTTCACGAAGATCGCGAAGGGGTTCGACGAGCTCGTGGACGTCGGCCTCGTCGAGGCGAAGGACGTGCGGTTCGTGGGTGCCCAGCCCGAGGGTTGCGCGCCCGTCGCGACCGCGTTCGCCGAGGGCGTCGACGAGATCCGGCCGGTGCGGAACCCGGACACGATCGTCAAGTCGCTGTCGATCGGCTCGCCCTCGGACGGCGGCTACGCGCTGGACCTCGCCCGGCGGACCGGCGGCTCGATCGAATCGGTCCCCGACGCGGTGACGTCCGCGGCGATCCGCCGGACGGCCATCGACCAGGGGATCTTCGTCGAGACCGCCGGCGGGGTGACCGTCGGAGCGGTCGAGGCGGCCCGCGCGCGCGGCGTGATCCGTGACGGCGACGAGGTCGTCGCCATCCTCTCGGGGAATGGCGTGAAGACCCCCGACGCCAGGCGCTTCGGGCTCGGCGACGAGGGCGCCGGGAGCGAGGGCCTGGCGGGCCCGATCGCCCCGACCTACGCCGCGTTCGCGACGGAATTCGGCAGCTGATCCGCGGCGGACCGGGTGGGCGGTCCGGTGTGGTCGAGGGTGCCGGCGAGTCGTCCGCTGACGTCCGGCACGGTGCGGTGCACGCGGTGGTACCCGTGATCCGGGACGTCGGGACCATCGCCCGGAGGACCCCGCGGATGTCCCTGTCTACGGTCGATGCACGCCGGATCCCCAGCCGGCGAACCGCACGAGACCGCGCCCTCGATGATCGTCCGCGAAGCCCGACCCACCAGCGGGACCGACGTCCGGTTCCGGCTCCGGCACGAGCCGCGCCGCCTTGTGGCGATGCTCGCGATCGCGTTCGCCATCACGTCGATCGGGTTGCTCGCCCTGCCACGGACGACCCTCGCCTGGAGCGCGAACACGTTCAGCTCGAGCTCGGAGAAGCAGCTCGTCAGCCTGACGAACCAGTCGCGGGCATCGGCGGGCCTGAAGGCGCTCAGGGTCGACTCGACGCTGACCACGATCGCCCGGGCGCGAAGCAAGGACATGATCGCCCGCGGCTATTTCAGCCACAACATCCCGCCGGACGGGCACACCGTCTTCAGCATCCTCGACAAGAAGGGCTACTGCTACAAGATCGCCGGCGAGAACATCGGCTGGAACACCTACCCGGACGACGTCGCCACGGCCCAGATCCAGAGCGCGTTCATGAACTCGTCCGGCCATCGGGCGAACATCCTGGGCAAGGCCTGGGACGTGATCGGGATCGGGGCCTACAAGGGCCCTGACGGGAAGAAGATGTGGACCGTCCTGTTCGCCGACCGCTGTGGCTCCTCCGGCGGGTCCGCGACCCCGAAGCCGACCCCGAAGCCGACCGCCCGGCCCCGCGCCACGCCGCGCCCGACGCCGAAGCCGGTCCGGACCCCGAAGCCGACGCCCAGGCCGACGCCGAAGCCGGCGCCGAAGGTCGCGGCCGTGACGCCCGGCCCGTCGCCCTCGCCGAGCGCCTCGCCCCCGATCCCGTCGGAGGCGGCCAACCCGGACGCCGCGAATCCGGCCGCGAGCGGCGGCGGCCCGGATGACACGGGCCGGACCGGGACCGGCGACTCCGCCTCGGGCCAGGTCCGGGACGCGGCTCCGGGCACCTCGGAGGGAAGCCTGCGGGTCGTCGACCCGACCGCGGCGCCCGGCCTGTTCGAGGCGGTCGTGTCGGGCGTGACCGGGTCGTTCCTCGGCGGCTGACGGATCCCCGGGGCCGACGGCGGCCCGTTCGGCACGGCTACACTCGATCCCCATGCCCGCGATCCTCGAGGCGCATGACCTCGCCAAGCGCTACCGGCTGGGCGCGACCACGGTGGACGCGCTGCGTGGCGTGTCGCTCGCCGTCGACGAGGGCGAGTTCGTCGCCCTGATGGGCCCGTCGGGCTCCGGCAAGTCGACGCTCCTCCAGCTCCTCGGCGGCCTCGACCAGCCGACGTCGGGCGAGGTCATCCTCCAGGGCGAGACGATCAGCCACCTCACCGACGACGCCGCGACGAGGCTTCGCCGCGACCGGACCGGGTTCGTCTTCCAGTCCTTCAACCTGATCCCGCTCCTCGACGTGACCGAGAACGTCGGGCTGCCGTTCACGATCGCCGGCTCCGACCCGAGCAAGGGCGAGCTGGCGGAACGGGTCCGCGACGTCATCGCCCTCGTCGATCTCGCGGGGAAGGAGCACCACAAGCCCGACCAGCTGTCGGCCGGGGAGCAGCAGCGGGTCGCCATCGCCCGGGCGCTCGTGACACGCCCGGCACTCCTGTTCGCCGACGAGCCGACCGGGAACCTCGACTACACGACCGGCACGGAGATCCTCCAGGCGCTGTGGCGCTCCTGCGTGGAACGCCACCAGACGGTCGTCCTCGTCACGCATGACTCGAAGGCCGCCGCCTACGCCGACCGGGTCCTCGTGATCAGCGACGGCCGGATCCGCGAGGAGATCGTCCTCGGCCGGCGCGTCGACCACGACACCGCGCCGCTCGTCAGCCGGCTCGCCGAGCTCGGGCTCTGATCCCGTGCGCGGCTTGATCTCGCTCTCGCTGCGCAGCCTCGCCGCGCGGCGCGGGCGAACCCTGCTGTCGGTCGTCGGCGTCGCGCTCGGGATCGGCGTCCTGTTCGCGTCGCTCGCGACCGATGCCGGGATCACGGCGTCGATCGACCGGACCGTCCGCGACCTCGTGGGGCGAGCCGACCTGCGGATCGAATTGTTCGGTCCGACCGGGTTGTCGAGCGACAGCCTCGCGGCGATCGAGAGCGCCCCGGGTGTCGTCACGGCCGCGCCCGCGCTCCAGAAGAAGACGTTCCTCGGCGCGACGACCGACCAGACCACGCCCGCGGCCCCGGTCACCGTGCTCGGGATCGTGCCCGACCGCGAGGCGGCGGTCCGCGATCTCGCCCTGTCGAGCGGGACGGCGCTGTCCGGCCCGGAGGGGCGGACCGCGCTCGTCACCCAGACGCTCGTCGCGAGCGATCGCCTCGCGCTCGGCGGCTCGGTCACGTTCCTCGGTCCGGACGGCCCGACGGAGCTCCGGATCGTCGGCGTCCTCGCCGGCGACGGCCCCCTGGTCGGGACCGCCGGACGGACGGTCGTGCTGCCCCTCGCGACGATGCAGACGCTGTTCGCCGACGACACCATCAGCCGGGTCGACGTCGTCACCGGCGAAGGTGCGACGCCCGCCGAGGTGACCGACGCGATCGGCGTCGCCCTGACCGGCCAGCCGTACGTCCTCTCGTCGCCGGCCCAGATCGGGGCGTCGCTCCGCAGCTCGACGGTCGACTTCCGGTCGACGACGGCCCTGATCGCCGCGGTCGCCCTGTTCGTCGGGGCGTTCCTGATCTTCAACACCCTGTCGATGACCGTCACGGAGCGGATCCGCGAGCTCGGGCTGTTGCGGGCCGCCGGCGCGACCCGCCGCCAGCTCGTCGGCTTCGTCCTGGCCCAGGCGGTCGCGCTCGGGGTCCTTGGCGCCGTGCTCGGGCTCGCGATCGGGTTCGTGCTCGCCGAGCTGATGGCGCTCGAGATCCGGACGGTCGCCTCGATCCCGTTCGAGCGGGTCAGTCCCCAGCCGCTCTCGATTGCCCTGGTCGTCCTGATCGGGCTGGGGGTGACGCTCGCGGCCGGACTCGAGCCCGCCCGTCGCGCCGGCTCGATCCCGCCCGTCGAGGCGCTCCGGGTCCGGAGCGAGCCCGCTGCCGCGAGCCGGGCGCGGCTGCGCTGGCTCGTCGCCGTCCTCGCGGCCGTCGGCGTGGCGGGCCTGATCGCATGGCCGCGCGACGTCGGCTGGGAGGGCCTCGTCCGATCGGCCCTCGTCTTCGTCGTGCTGCTCGGCGCCGTGCTCGTCGCGCCGTTCGTCCTCGTCGGCCTCGGCCGGATCGCCGGGCTGCCGTTCCGCCTGCTCTTCCGCCCGGAGGAGCGACTCGCCCGGGCCGCGATCATCCGCGACCGGAGCCGGACGACGCTGACGGTCGGGGCGCTCGCGGTCGGGCTGGCGATGGTCGTCGCGGTCGGGACCGTGGCACACCACGCTCGGCTGGCCGCGTCCGCGTGGCTCCAGGAGGTGATCCCGGGCGACGAGCTCCTGACCTCGATCCGGCCGATCGCGCTGGATGAGGACGTGATCGGCGACGTCGCGGCGATCGACGGGGTCCGGCAGGTCAGCCCGATGGCATCGTTCGACGTGGCCCGTGACGGCGTGCGGCTCGAGGCGGCCGCCGTGCGCGGGTCCGACCTGCGCGACGACGGGCGACTCCGGTTCGTCCTCGGCGATCGGGTCGCGGCGCTGGCCGGTCTCGACACCGGTGGCGTGGCGGTGCTGCCGCAGACCGTGGCCGATCGGACCGGGCTCACCGTCGGCTCGACGCTGACGCTCGCGGTCGGCGCCGGCAAGGTCGTCGACCTGCGGGTCGCCGGGGTCGTCGCCCGGTCACTGCCGGGCTCGGTCGGCGAGGCGACCCTGATCGGCTGGCCGGATGCGACGGACATCTTCGGGGTGGCGGGCGCCGACGTCCTCGCGGTGCGCTACCTGCCCGGTGCCGAGGCGGCGGCCCGCCCGGAGGTCGACCAGCTAGCCCGCGAGTCGGCCCTCCAGCCGACGCCGGTCGAGCGTGTGGCCGGGGCCGTCGACGACGCCCTCGGCCAGGTCTTCGGCCTGTTCGACGCGCTGGCCATCGTCGCCGTGCTCGTTGCCGGGCTCGGCATCGTCAACACGCTCACGGTCAGCGTCCTCGAACGGGTCCGCGAGCTCGGCGTGCTGCGGGCGGCGGGGATGACCCGCGACCAGGTCCGGCGGACCGTCGTCGTCGAGGCCGGCATCCTCGGCCTGGTCGGGGCGGTGATCGGGATCGTGACCGGGCTCCTGGCCGCGGTGGTCCTCATCGGCCTGGCCGGCGGCGCTCCCCCGATCCTCGACGTGCCGTGGCTAGCAATCGGCGCGGCGGTCCTCCTCGGCGTCGGGGTCTCGATGCTCGCCGCGTGGTATCCGGCCCGGCTGGCGAGCCGCCTGGCGATCTCGGCAGCGGTCCAGCACGAATAGTGCCGATGGTAGACTCGGCCCGCCGAGCGGCACCCCGGCCGACGGCGGGGGACCGGGTCCGCGCATCGGAGGGATGCATCACCCGATGACGATCGCCGTACCGCGTCTGAACCGGCTGCCAGCCGAGCAGCGCGGGCTGACCATCGCCGACTTCCTCGTCCCGAGTGCGCTCGGTGAGCGGATCAGCTCCCGGCTGCGCGACCTCGCGTTGGTCGTGCTCGGCGCCCTCATCGTCTACCTCTGCTCGCTGGTCTATTTCGTGCTGCCAAACAGCCCGGTGCCGGTGACCGGTCAGACCTTCGGCGTGCTCCTGGTCGGCGGTGCGCTCGGCTCCCGGCGCGGCGTCGCGAGCATCGCGCTGTATGTGCTGATCGGGATCGTCGGCGTCCCGTTCTACGCCGAGGGCAAGGGCGGCATCGATGTCGTCCTTGGGGTCACGGGCGGCTACTTGATCGGATTCATCCTCGCCGGCGCCGTCGTCGGCCGGCTCGCCGAGCTGGGCTGGGATCGCCGGCTGGTCGGTGCGCTCGGCGCGATGGCGATCGGCAACGTCGTGATCTACCTCGTGGGCGTGCCGTGGCTGATGGCAGTGCTCAACGTCGATCTCGCGCAGGGCATCAAGCTGGGCGTGACCCCGTTCATCGTCGGCGACATCCTGAAGCTGCTGCTCGCCGGTGCCGCCTTCCCGGCCGCGTGGTGGCTCGTCGGTCGTCGCCCCAGCGAGGACTGACGCGGCCCGGCCACCGTTCGTGACCGACGCCCGGATCGGCGACCCCGACGACGCCCTCGGCCTCTACGGGCCGGGCTCCGAGGCGTGGGCCCTGAACCGCGAGGCGATGCTCCTCCTCGGTGCGGGACCGCGGGCGCTGCTGCTCCAGCTCGCCCATCCGTCGGTGGCGGCGGGCGTCGCGGACCACAGCGACTTCCGGTCCGACCCGTGGGCGCGCCTCCAGGGCACGCTCCGGAGCTACCTCCGGATCGTCTACGGGACGTCGACGGCGGCGCGGTCGGAGATCCGCCGCCTGAACGGGCTCCACCGGACGATCACCGGCCCGACCTACCAGGCCCGCGATCCCGAGCTGTCCCTGTGGGTCCACGCGACGCTCGTCGAGTCGACGATCGTCGTCGCCGACGCCTGGCTCGAGCCCCTGTCCCGCGACCGGCGCGCCCGCTACTACCTGGAGACCCTGCCGATCGGTCGCGCGTTCGGGATCCCGTCCTCGCTCCTGCCGGACGACCTCGCGGCGTTCGAGGCGTACGTCGCGGGCGCGCTGGCGGCCGACGGCCCGGTCCGCGTCGGCCCGACGGCGCGCGACCTCGCCCATGCCGTGCTTCACCCGCCGCTCGGACCGGTGATCCCGGCCCTCGCCGGTCTTCCGCCGGCGACCTACGCGTGGACCCTCTGGCCCTCGGTCGGGCTCCTGCCCGCGTCGATCCGCGACGCCTACGGCCTGCGCTGGGGCCCGCTCGAGCGGGCCGTGTCGGCGTGGCTCGTCGCCGGCTGGCGCGGCTGGCGCCCGGTGCTCCCGGGCGCCTTCCGCCAGATGCCCCAGGCCCTCGCCGCGGACCGTCGCGTCGCGGCGCTGGCTACGACCCGCTCGGCACGCCCAGCCAGAGGTGGGACCCGTCCACCGCGGTGACGACCAGGCCGGTCGGGCCGACCGCCGTGATGATCGAGACCGAGTCCGGGGTGACCGTCGGACCGTCGCCAGACTGGGACATGGGCGCCACGTCGAGCTGATCCCCGACCGACTTGAAGGTCAACGGGCCCTGGTCGGAGTCCGGAGCCATGACCGACACGGAGTGCCGGCCGTCCGAGATCGCCCCGTAGAGCGCTTCGTCGGTCGGCGTGGGGATCGCCGTCCATGTCCGGCCGTCGGACGACACCCACGCCCTGGGCGTTTCGCCGGTCGAGTCGATCGCGACGACCTCGTGGTCGTTGACCCGGCGGACCGAGAGCGACGCATTCGCGGCCGTCGATGCGCCGGGCAGCGTCTGGCGCGTCCACGACGTCCCGTCGGCGGACGACCACACCGCCGGATGGATCGACGACGCACCACCGCAGCCCTCCGGTCCGACGACCGCGCCGCCGACGACGAGACCGCCGTCGAAGCTCGTCGCATCGTTGACCACGAGCTTCCCGCTCGGCGGCTTCGGCAGCGGCAGGGATCGCCACGTCGCCGCGTCCGTCGTCAGCCAGATGCCCGATGTCTTCCCATCGCTCAGCTTGCCGGTCGCGATGTAGCCGGCCGAGCCGCCATCGAGCGTCTCGACGTGGCCCTTCGACATGTCCCTCGACATCGCGAGCGGCCTCCAGGCTTCGCCGTCGGTCGACTGCCACAGTCCGGCGATGACGGGTGGACCGCCGCACGTCTCGGCCGGGTAGCGCCCGACCGCGACGAGGCCCGCCGGACCCTCGGCCACCTGCTCGATCGTGATCTGATCTGGAGCGGCACCGAGGTTGATCGCCTTCGCCGCCGTCCAGTGCACGCCGTCCGCGGACGAGGTCGAGACAAGGGTCGGCTTCTTGTTCGTGCCCGAGTTCGCACCGCCGTCCGCCCCGAACGCCACGTAGCCACCGCTCCAGCCGTAGAGACCGAGCTGGTACGCCTCGCTCGGCGCCGTCGTCAGCGCGGGCATCCCGTGGCCGCCGTCGACCCACTGGATCGCCGTCCAGCGACCGGCAGGCGCCAGGCCGATCGCGGGCGATGCGCTCGCCGTCGAGGCAGGCGTCGGTGTCGCGACTGGCGTTGTGGTCGGCGTCGCAGTCGGCGCGGCCGCCGGCGTGCTGGGCGACGGCGCCGGCGCGCTCGGCGATGGTGACGATGCCTGCGACGAGACACAGCCGCCGACCAGCATGGCGGCCGCGACCGCCGTCACCAATGACGCGGAGCGGCCCCGTCGGTGCGGTGCCGTTCCGAAGCTGAACTCGATCCCGAACCCGATCATGTCGATCCATCCCCTGAGCGCGAGCCGTCGGGCGACGTTGCCCTCGGCAGCGCGTCAGACGCGCCGACCCGCAACTGCGTTACAGCATCGGCCACGGGTGTCGCGCAGTTGTCAGGCTCCAGGGTGCGTCACAGGGCTATGCACGCGAACGTCCCGCGGTCATGGAAACCCTCCCCGACGAGGTTGCGAGCGGGCGCGAGGCATCCACGGGGATTGCCGCCGGTCTGGCCCTCGTGGCGCTCCTGATCGCCGGGGTCGGATGGCTGGACCAGGACGAGCTGTTCGGCATCGGCCCGACGGCCATCCACGATCCGGCCGGCCTCCCGGATCACGTGTCGTCGTGCGCCGGGAGCTTCGACCGGACCCGTCGAGTCACACGCTGGCGGAGATCCAGGTGTTCGGGAGCGTTGCCCGGGTCATCGACCCTGCGCCGCTGGCTCCGTGCCCGCCGGGCCCGCGGCCGACAGCGGTCTACGTCCGGGTCGGGCAGGATGCCTACCAGGAGTACGTCGCCCATCCACAGGATGGCTGCGGCGGCGGCTGAAGCCGTGGCTCAGTACATGCTCGGGAAGCGCGACCGGAACCGGGTCGTCCCGAGGTTCAGCGACGTGTGGGCGTCGAGGGTCGACAGCAGCGTCTGCGTGGTCGTGATCCTGAACCGGTTCGTCGCCAGGTACTCCCGGACAGCCGCCCAGAACGCCGACGAGCCCATGGCTTTTCGGGTGTCGTCGAGCAGGTTGCCGCCCTGGATGTAGATGTCCTCGTAGTAGCAGGCGCTCGAGTACTGGTAGATGTTCAGGTCCAGCCGCGCCGTCGAGCATCGAGGGGCGCGTCGGAGCCCCGTCACGTAGCGGGCGACGAAGTCCGCGGCGGCCTCGTCGGCAAAGGGCTGGCGGGCCTGGTCGTTGCCGACGATCCCGTAGAACCACTGGTGGGCTGTTTCGTGGGCGACCAGGTAGGTGAGGCTGCCGGCCCCGGTCGGGATCCAGGTCAGGCCCGGCGCCTCCATGCCGTATCCGCCGGCGGTCTGCGCGAGGTCGTAGGTCTTGTAGGGGTAGGCCCCGAGGAGCGAGGCCTCCTTCGAGAAGGCCGTCTTCGCCGCCGCGAGGACGCTCGACGCCGGGAAGCCGGGCCGGCTCCAGACGTGGATGACGACGCCTCGGACGGTGGCGGATCGCAGCCTGTAGTCGGGCGCGGCAGTGAACGCGAAGTCGCGGACGTTCCGCGCCTCGAAGGTCTTCGTCAGCCCGCTACCGCCGACCTGCTCGCCCGTCGTGGCATAGACGAGGCGCCGATCGCTCACGAGCGTGACCCGGACCCGCGGGCTGACGCCCGTGACGAACGGGTCGCCGTGGTTCGGCCGGTTGAACGCGAGCGGCTTGCTGATCCACGGCAGCCAGCGGTGGGCCTCGAGGATCCCGTTCGCCCGGGTGAACAGCCAGTTCGAGCCTGATGTCGTGCTCCGGAGGGTTGCGACGTAGGTGAGCCGCACGGTCGTCGTCACGCCGGGGTCGAGGATCCCGCCGAGGGGCAGCCGGATCGTCTGGTCGCTCACGGTGGGTCGGACCGTCGCGCCGTCGACCGTCGCCCGCGTGATCCGCATCCCGCCGAGCCGGGCCGCGATCGTGTTGAGCTCGAGCCGGTCGATCGCGATGCCGGACGTGTTCGTCGCGACGATCGTCTCGGTGACCTTGAACGCCCGGCTGCCGAAGCTCAGGTTGACCGTCGCGGTGTATTCGGCGGTGAGGCTCATGCTCGTCGCGTTGACCGCGCCCGGGCGGATCGCGTCGGTCGTGGGCGTCGTCGCGGCCGCCGGACGGGCCGCCGGACGGCGGGCGGCGTCCACCGCGACCGTCGTCAGACCGGACAGGACCGCGAGGACGGCAAGGGTCCCGAGCGCCTGACGTGTCCGGCTGCGGGTCATCCGCGAATCCTACGTCCGGCCGTCGCCTGCGGTCGATGGGTCGATAGACTGGCCGGGTGGCCACGACGTCGATGTCCGGTTCCGCCGTCCCGGCCGGGCCCGGCCGGGCCCTCCTCGACGCGATCCGGTCGGCCCTCCCGAACCTCCGCCTGCTGACCGACACGACCGATCGGGAGGCCTATCGGAACGACGAGACGGCCTACCTCCACGCCGGCCTCCCCCTCGCGGTCGCCCTGCCGGAGTCCACGGCCGAGGTGTCGACCCTCGTCCGTCTCGCGGCGGAGCATCGGGTCCCGGTCGTGCCGCGGGGTGCCGGGTCCGGGCTGAGCGGCGGGGCCGCCGGGATCGAGGGCGGGCTGACGATCGCGCTCATCCGGATGGATCGGGTCCTCGAGATCGACCGGGACAACCTTGTCGTCGTGACCCAGCCGGGCATCCTCAACGCCGACCTCAGGAAGCTCGTCGCGGAGGAGGGCCTGTTCTACGCGCCGGACCCCGCGAGCTACGAGATCTGCTCGATCGGCGGCAACCTCGGGACGAACGCGGGCGGACTGTGCTGTGTGAAATACGGCCAGACCCGCGACAGCGTCCTCGGGCTGGAAGTGGTCCTCGCCGACGGGCGGGTGATCCGGACCGGCGGCCGGAACGTCAAGGACGTGGCGGGCTACGCCCTGACCCACCTGTTCGTCGGGTCGCAGGGAACGCTCGGGATCATCACCGAGGCCACGCTGCGGCTCCACGTCGCCCCGCCGCCGCGGTCGACGCTCCTTGCCTTCTTCCCGTCGCTCGCCGCGGCGGGTCACGGGGTCGCCGCGATCGTCGCGGGCGGCCTCCATCCCGTGACGCTCGAGCTGCTCGATCACGAGACGATCCTCGCCGTCGATGACGCCTTCCAGCTGGGCCTGGACCGGGAGGCGGCCGCGATGCTCCTCGTCGAGAGCGACCTCGCGCCGGCTGCCGCGGCCGCGGAGCTGGATGCCGCGGTCGCCGCCTGCGAGGCCGCCGGGGCGACGAACCTCGTCCGCGCCGAGGACCCGACCGAGGCCGACTGGCTCCGCCAGGCACGCCGCCTTGCGCTCCGCGCGCTCGAACGGCAGGGAACCGTCCGGATGGAGGACGTCGGTGTCCCGCGCGGCCGCGTGCCGGAGCTGCTCGTCGAGATCCAGGCGGCGGCGGACCGGCACGGCGTGCGCGTCGCCACGTTCGGTCACGCCGGCGACGGCAACCTCCACCCGAACTTCATCTTCGACCACGACGACCCGCGGGCGGCCGAGCTGACGGAGACGGTCCGGAACGAGATCTTCGCGGCGGCGCTGGCCCTCGGCGGGACGGTGACGGCAGAGCACGGCATCGGGCTGTCGCGGCGCGAGGCACTGGTCGACCAGGTCGGCCCCGACGTCATCGACGTGATGCGGTCGATCAAGGGCGCGCTCGATCCGCTCGGGATCTTGAATCCGGGTCGGGTGATCTAGCCGCTTCGCGCCTGCGAATCCCCGCCATGACGCGATCGCACGCGCCCGCGCGCTTCGGCGCCGGCGCCATCCTTGGCATGACAGTCGCCGTGCTGGCGTCGGGGTGCGGGGCGGCCCCGGCTCGTCCGCCCGCAATGCCGTCGGCGACAACCCCTGCGGCGGCCTCCGCCGCGCCACCGGTCTCGACTCCGGGTCGCCAGCCGTCGGCGCCGCCTGTCGCCGGATCGCCCACGGTTGCGGAGATCGACCGGCTCCGGGCGATCGTCGCCGGCGACCCGACCGACGCCGAGGCGCAGCGGGACCTCGGGTTCGCCCTGACCCAGCGGGTCCGCGAGACCGCCGATCCATCCCTCTACGCGCCGGCGCTGGACGCGTTCTACGCAGCGCTCCGCGCGGATCCCGAGGATGCGTCGGCGATGGTCGGTGTCGCGGGGATCCAGCTCGGCAAGCACGAGTTCGCGGACGCGCTGGTCACCGCGCGGCGCGCCGTCCGGCTGTCGCCGAGCCTCGTCGCGGCGCGCGCGGCGGAGGTCGACGCCCTGGTCGAGCTCGGTCGTTACGACGAGGCCGACGGCGCGGCCGGCGAGATGCTGGGCCTGCGGGCCGACCTCTCGACCCTTGCCCGCGTCTCGTACCTCGCGGAGCTGCGCGGCCGGCTGCCCGCCGCGCTCGCGGCGATGCGCGAGGCGGCCGCCACACGCGGTCTCGCGCCGGAGAACATCGCCTTCGCGCAGTCGCTGCTGGGGAACCTGCTCGCATGGAGCGGCGACCCGGACGGAGCGGCCGCCGCATATCGACAGGCCCTCGACGGGGTGCCCGACCATCCGCCGTCGCTCGCGGGGGAGGGCCGGCTCGCGGTTGCCGCCGGCCACCTCGACGACGCGATCGCGCTGTTCGGCCGAGCGGCGGACGTCGTCCCGCTCCCCGAGTACGTGATCGCCCTGGGCGATGCCCAGGCCGCGGCTGGCCGCTCGACCGACGCGGGGCGCAGCTACGACCTCGCGAAGGCGGAGATCCGCCTGTACCAGGCGGCCGGCGTGGTCGTCGATGTCGACCTCGCCCTCCTGGAGGCCGACCACGGCGATCCGGCGGATGCACTGACCCACGCGCAGACGGCGTTCCGCGCGACGCCGACGGTCCGGGCGGCGGACGCCGTGGCGTGGGCCCTCCACCGGCTCGGGCGTGACCGACAGGCCGCGACGTTCACCGCCAGGGCCCTCCGGCTCGGCTCCGTGGACCCGATCCTGCGGTACCACGCCGGCGCGATCGAAGCGGCCGTCGGCGACCGCGCGAGCGCTCGGCGGGACCTCGAGCTCGCGCTTGCGACCGACGCCGCCTTCTCCGCGACCGGAGCGGCCGAGGCGCGTCGGATCCTCGCCGATCTGGGCGACTGAACCGCCCGGTCATCCGAACCGACGGGTCGCGCGAACCCTCGACGACAGCGCCCTGGTGAAGAGTCGCGACGCACCGTGGCCGCCGTCCCAGTCCAGACCCCGAGGGACGTGGGGTGCCCGACACCACGCAACTGGAGAACCTTCCCGTGTCTACACGATCCAGGGTCGCCGCCCTGACCGGTGCCGTGCTCATCACGGCGACGTCGGTCGGCAGCGTCCTCGCATCCAGCCACCGCGAGGCGCCGCTGATCGCGGGCGATCCCGCGGCCGACAACACGGACCTGTACGCGTTCCTGAACCCCGGCGACCCGACGCGGCTCACGATCATCGCGAACTACGTCCCGCTGGAGGAGCCGGCAGGTGGGCCGAACTTCTTCCCGTTCGACCCGACCGTCCGCTACCAGATCCACGTCGACAACAACGGCGACGGCGTCGCCGATGTCACCTACAAGTTCCACTTCAACACGCACTCGCGGTCGAAGAACTTCGCCGGGATCCCGACGTTCCTCTACAACGACGGGCCCGTCACGAGCCTGACGGACAGCAACCTGCTCGTGAAGCAGGACTACACCGTCGAGCGCAACGGACACCGGCTGACGAGCGGCGCGGGGGCCCTGCGGACCCCACCGGTCAACATCGGCCCGCGATCCACGCCGGACTACGCGACGACCGCGGGGCAGGCCGTCTTCACGCTGAATGACGGGACGAAGGTCTTCGCCGGCCAGCGCGACGACGCCTTCTTCGTCGACCTCGGCTCGATCTTCGACCTGGCCGGCCTGCGGCCGTTCAACGCACTCCACGCGATCCCCCTGCCGGCCAAGGCCGGCGTCGACGGTGTCGGTGGCTTCAACACCAACTCGATCGCCCTCGACATCCCGCTCAGCAAGCTGACCAGGGATCACGCCAACCCGACCGGCCCGAACGACCCTGATGCCGTCCTCGGCATCTGGGCCTCCGCGAGCCGGCGGCAGACCCGTGTCCTGGCGGCCGACGGCTCCCTGCGGACCCGCGGTCCGTGGGTCCAGGTCTCACGCCTCGGCAACCCGCTGATCAACGAGGTGATCATTCCCCGCGACAAGAAGGACTACTGGAACCGCCAGCAGCCGAAGAACGACGCCCAGTTCGCGAAGTACTACCGGGCGCCCGAGCTCGCGGCCGTGGCGAATGTCCTGTACTCGGCCCTCGACGATGCCGCGACGGCGAACCGCGACGACCTCGTCGCGATCCTGCTGACCGGCCTGAACATCCCGAAGTCGGCCACCGTGCCGACCGGGCTGCAGTACACCCGGACCGGCTCGACGAAGGCCGACATGCTCCGCGTCAACACCGGCATCAAGCCGAACAGCGCGGGTGCCTGCGTCTTCGGCGTCACCGGTGGCGGGACCCCGAGCCGCCTCGGCGCGCTCGAGGGCGACCTGTGCGGGTTCCCGAACGGCCGTCGTCTCCTCGACGACGTCACGGACATCGAGCTCCGCGCGCTGATCGAGGGCTATGGCCCGACGCTCAACGCGGTCCTCGGCGTGCCGAACCGGACCCCGAACAACGCGATCGGTGACGGCGTCGACGCGAACGACACTCCGTTCCTGCCCGCCTTCCCGTTCATCGGGACGCCCTGGCAGGGATACGAGCACAGCCACCACGCGCTCGGCCCGACGCCCAGCTGATCCAACCTCCCTCCACCGATCGAACGGCCCGGGCAGCGCCCGGGCCGTTCGGCGTCCATGCCCCGGTTGACAACGGAGTCTCTCGCCCGGATGCTGCACATCTGTACCGTGCAGATGTGCATGGCAGCCATGCACGGAGCATCGTGTCCGACCTCCAGCAGCTCATCCAGGCCAGCCGGCTCTACTACGAGCTCGGCGAGACGCAGTCGCGAGTCGCCGAGATCCTCGGCGTCACCCGGCCGCAGGTGTCACGGCTGCTGAAGCGCGCCCGCGCCGAGGGGATCGTCGAGATCCGGATCGTCGACCAGGCCACGGTCTCGTCGGCCGCCGGTGAGCGGCTCCGGGATCGGTTCGGGCTCGCGTCGGTCCACCTGTCGCCGGCGCTCGTCGGGCCCGAGGAGGTCAGCCGCCGGATGATCGGCCGGCTCGCGGCCGAGGTCCTGCGGGGCGCGATCCGCGACGGCGCCGTCGTCGGAGTCGGCGACGGCGCCTCGATCTCGGCGGTCGCCGACGCGGTCGCCGCCGACGAGCCGCTCCATGAGACCGGCGCGACGGTGGTCCCGCTCTGTGGCGGTTACTGGTTCAGCGGGCCGGCCCGCGAGCCGTTCCGACGCGTGGCGGAGGGGATCGGCGGGCTCCCCATCGGGCTGCTCGCGCCGGGCCTCGTCGACGATCCGGCGACGAAGCGCTCGCTCGTGGCTCACGCCGGTGTGCGCCGGATCGCCGACCTCTGGGACCGGCTCGAGGTGGCCGCATTCGGGATCGGCGGACCGACCTGGAGCGCCGCCGCGCTGGGTCCGGACATCGCGGCGAATCTCGAGCGGGACGGAGCGATCGGGGAGGTCCTCGTCAGCCCGTTCGACCTCGACGGCCGGTTCGTCTGCGACGCGCTCCGCGACCGGACGATCGCGTTCGACGCCCGAGACCTCGGGCGGATCCCGGTTCGCATCGGGGTCGCGGGAGGGGCGGCGAAGACCCGACCGATCCTCGGGGCGCTTCGCGGCGGGATGCTGACGACCCTCGTCACGGACCAGCCGACGGCCGAGGCCGTGCTCGCGCTCGACGATCGGGATCGCCCGCGATGAGCCGCGAGACCGCGGTCCTCGCGATCGACCTGGGAACGACCGAGGTCAAGGTGGGGCTGGTCGGCCTCGACGGTCGCCTGCTCGGACTCGCCCGCGCGGGCTACGCGACCGTCATGGACCCGGCGACGGGATGTGCCGAGCAGGATCCGGAGGCGTGGTGGGGCGCGATCGGCCTCGCGGTCCGGGAGCTCGTCCGCCTCGACGTCGGCGAGGTCTGCGCGATCGGCATCGGCGGCCACGGGCCGACCCTCGTGCCCGTCGACGCAGACGGCCGGCCGACCCACCCCGCGATCATCTGGCAGGACACCCGCTCGACCGCGGAGGGGGCCGAGCTGGCGGCCGCTACCGGTCTGCAGGGCTGGAGCCTGGCCGGGCTGCCGGCGGCCCTGTGGCTCGAGCGGAACGAACCCGCGGCGGCCGCCGCCGTCCGCTGGTACCTCGCGACGTGGGATGCCGTCGCGCTGCGGCTCACCGGCCGGGCGACGACGAGCCTCGTCGAGGGCCAGCCGTTCCCGGATTCGGCGACGCTGGAGTCGGTCGGGTTGCCCGCGGAGAAGGTGGCGCCGGCCGTCCGGGCCGGCTCGATCGTCGGGGAGCTCCTGGCGGACGTCGCCGCGGGATTGGACCTTCGACCCGGGATCCCCGTCGTCGCGGGGATCGTCGACGCCTGGGCGAGCTTCCACGGAGCCGGGATGGCCCGGGCGGGCGACGCGATGGACCCGGGTGGCTCGGCCGGCGGGTTCGGCGTCTACTGGGACAGGGCCCTCGTCGTGCCCGGCTCGTTCTCGACGATCGCCCCGTTGCCCGGCCTCTACTCGGTCGGCGGGGCGATGGCGGCGACCGGCCGCGCGCTCGACTGGTACCGGCTCGACGTCCTCGGCGGCGCCGTGACGACCGAGCGCCTGATCGAGGAGGCCGGCACCATCGGGCCCGGCGCCGACGGCGTCGTCTTCCTGCCGTATCTCGCCGGCGAGCGATCGCCGCTCTGGGACCCGAGCGCACGTGGCGCGTTCGCGGGTCTCGGGCTCGGGCATGGGCGGGCCCACCTGACGCGGGCGATCCTCGAGGCGTCCGCCTTCGCGATCCGTCACGTCGCCGAGGCGATCCTCGCCGCCGGCGCGGAGGTCCGGACGATGCGGGTCTGCGGCGGCCCGGCCCGCAGCGAGACCTGGAACCAGATCAAGGCCGACGTCACGGGCTTCACCGTCGAGGTGCCCGCGGTCCTCGAGACGGCCGTCGCAGGGGCGGCGATCGTCGGGGCGACGGCGGTCGGCGCGTGGCCCGACCTGCCGGCGGCGATCCGGGGGATGACCCGCGTCTCGCGCCGCCTGGAGCCGCGAGCGGCCCTCCGCGACCGCTACGACGCGACGTACGACGCCTACCGACGCCTCCACCCCGCGATCGCGCCGATCATCCGCGACCTGGCGGCGGCCACATGACCGGGCCGCGGACGGGTCATCTCGTTGCGACGGACCTCGCGGTGGCGTTCCCCGGCGCCGATCGCGCGGCCGAATCGACCGTTGCCCTGGACGGCCTGACGCTCGACGTCGCCCCGGACGAGATCGTCGCCCTGATCGGCCCGAACGGGTGCGGCAAGTCGACGTTCCTGCGGGTCGCGGCCGGGCTGCTCACGCCGGATCGCGGCTCGGTCACCGTCGACGGCGACCCGATCACGGCCCCGGACCCACGGATCGGCCTCGTGTTCCAGGAGCCGCGGCTGCTGCCGTGGCGGTCGGTCGCCCGCAACGTGACCTGGCCGATGGAGCTGGCGGGCTGGTCGCCGGAGCGGATCGACGGACGGCTTGGCGAGCTGCTCATGCTCGTCGGGCTCGAGGAGTCCGCCGGGCTGCGGCCCGTCCAGCTCTCGGGCGGGCTGCGGCAGCGGGCCGCGATCGCGCGATCCGTCGCCCTCGCCCCCGGGGTCCTCCTCCTCGACGAGCCGTTCAGTGCGCTCGATGCGCTGACCCGCGAGCGGTTCAACCTCGAGCTCCTGAGCCTGCAGGAGCGGACGTCGACGACGGTCGTCATCGTGACCCACAGCATTCCCGAGGCGATCCTCGTCGCCGATCGGGTGGTCGTGCTCACGCCACGACCCGGCCGCGTCGCCGCGGAGGTCCGGATCGACGCTCCGCGGCCGCGCACCCTCGCGACCCTGGACCAGTCCCTCGTCTCCGACGCCGCCGCGGAGATCCGCCGCCACCTCGAGCGGCCGGAGCGGGCGGCGTGACGGCCGTGGCGATCCGCCCCGATCCGCCCGCCGCCTCCCGCTCGACAGGGATTCTCGCCGGCGCCTGGCCGGTCGTCGCGGCCTTCGTCGCCTTCCTCCTGGCCTGGAAGGCCGTGGTGGTCGTCGCCGGCCTGCCGGTGTTCATCCTGCCTGCCCCGGAGCAGGTCGCCGCCCGGTTCGTGACCGCCTGGACCGACGGGACGATGCCGCCCCACCTCTGGACGACGATCGTCGAGGTGGGCCTCGGTTTCGTCGTCGGCGCCGGCGCGGGGATGATCGTGGGCTATGCGCTCGCCCGCTGGCGCGCGGTCGAGCGAGTCGCCTCGCCCTATCTCGTCGCGGCGCAGGCCGTCCCGATCCTGGCCCTCGCCCCGCTGCTCGCGCTGTGGTTCGGACCCGGCCTCCTCTCGAAGGTCGTCATCTGCGGGCTCATCGTCTTCTTCCCGGTCGCGATCTCGACGATGGTCGGGATCCGGTCGGTCGACCCGGGCCTGATCGAGCTCGCTCGGTCCCTGCGGGCCGACTCCCGCCGGATCCTCCTCGACGTCGAGATCCCGGCCGCCCTCCCGTCGATCTTCGGCGGGCTCCGGGTCGGGATCACCCTGGCCGTGGTCGGGGCGATCGTCGGCGAGTGGGCCGGGGCGGACAAGGGACTCGGGGTCCTCGTGAACCTCGCCCGCGGCAGCCTCTTCGACATCCCGCTCATGTTCGCGACGCTCGTGACGATCGCCCTTCTGGGGATCGCCTGCCACGGGCTCGTCGTCCTCCTCGAACGCCGACTCGTCGGCCTTCGATAGCCCGCCCAACCAGCCCCAGGAGGTCCTCGTGGCCCGTCGGTCGCTCTCGTTCCTCGTCGTCGCGGTCCTGACGGCGGTCCTTGCCGGCTGCTCGATCGGCGCCACCCCGCCGCCAGGCGCCTACTCGTCGGCCGCCTCGTCCGTGGGCCCCGAGCCGGTCAGCCTGACCGTCGGGCTCGGCTACCTCCCGAGCGTCCAGTTCGCGCCCTTCTACCGGGCCGACCAGGCCGGCTACTACGCCGACGAGGGCCTGAAGATCACGTTCCAGAACGAGATCGACGCCAACCTGGTCCCGAAAGTCGGGCAGGGCCAGCTCGACATCGGACTCGCCGACGGCACGAGCGTGATCCCGGCGGTCAGCCAGGGCATCCCGGTCCGGTACGCGGCGACCGTCTACGGGAAGTTCCCCTCGATCGTGTTCTCCCAGGCGTCGAAGGGGATCGCCACGGCCGGCGACCTGAAGGGAAAGCGCATCGGCATCCCCGGGAAATACGGCTCGTCGTGGGTCATGCTCCAGGCCCTCCTCGCCTCGGCCAGGCTCGGGCCCGCGGACGCGACGATCGTCGAGTACCCGGACTTCGGCCAGGGCGCCGCGGTCGCCGCCGGCGCCGTCGACGCCGCGACGGGCTTCGTGAACAACGAGCCTGTCCAGCTCGAGCTCGCCGGGACGAAGACGAACGTCCTCGCGATCGACCAGATCACGCCGCTGCCGGGACCCGGGATCATCGCGTCGGCGTCGACGATCTCGTCGAAGCGCGACGCGGTCGCGGGCTTCATCCGGGCGACGCTCAAGGCGATGAACGAGATCGCGGCAACGCCGTCGGTCGGCGTCGACGCCTCGATCAAGGCGGTGCCGGACCTCGCCAGGAACCGGGCGACGCAGGACGCGATCCTCGCGGCCACGATCGACGCGTGGCGGCCCGCCGGCGCCGCGGCAGGCGCCCCGCTGACCGGGGCGATCGACCCGGCGGACTGGGACGCGTCGGCGACCTACATGACGTCGCTCGGCATGGTCCCGAAGCCGGTCAGCTCGGCCGACCTCGTCGACACGTCGTTCACGTCGGGCTCGTAGCCGGTCCGACCAGCCGTTATCGTCGGCCGGTGAGCCCGACCGACGAACGCCTCGCGCCGCCCGCGCCGCCCGCGCTGCCGTCCGAGCCGCCGTTCGCCATCCGGGCGCGGCTGCTCACGCCGCTCCCCGGGGAGAGGACACGGGACATCGCCGACGGCGTCGTCGCGGTCGACGCGGAGGGGCGGATCGCGTCGATCTCGGCCGCCTCGGAGGTCGCCGCCCATCGGCTGGCCGCGGCCGTCGACCTCCGGCCGTGGGTCGTCCTCCCGGGCATGGTCGACCTCCACGTCCATCTGCCGCAGATTCCGAACGCGGGGCTCGGCTACGCGCTGCCGCTCCTCGACTGGCTCGACCGGCTGACCTTCCCGACGGAGCGCGCCTGGGCGGATCCCGCGGTCGCCGAGCGACTCGCGCCGGCGATCTTCCGGGCGTTCGCGGCCGCCGGGACGACGACGGTCGTCGGCTACGGCGTCGTCTACGAGGCCGCGATGAACGCCACCTTCCGGGCGGCCGAGGCTCACGGCATCCGGGCGATCCTCGGCAAGGTGATGATGGATCGGGTCACCTACGACCCGACGATCGACCGGTCGACGATCCTCGAACGGTCGCTGCGCGAGTCGCGAGCCCTCGCCGAGCGGTGGCACGGCGCCGCCGACGGCCGCCTCGGCTACGCGGTCACGCCGCGGTTCGCCGTCTCGTGCACGGCGGAGCTCCTCGAGCGCTCCGCGTCGCTCGCCCGCGAGCTCGGTTGCTGGTGGCAGACGCACGTCTCGGAGGACGTGGGCGAGATCGCCGAGGTCGCGCGGCTGTTCCCCGAAGCGCGCGACTACGTCGACGTCTACGACCGCGCGGGCGGCCTCGGCGAGCGGTCGATCCTCGCGCACGCGATCCATCTCTCGGCGCGCGAGGAGGCGCGGCTCGCAGAGACGGGGACGCGGATCGCCCACTGCCCGACCTCGAATCTGTTCATCGGGGCGGGCGTGATGCCTCTGGCCGCGCGGCTGGCCGCAGGGCTGACCGTGGGACTCGGGTCCGACGTCTCGGGTGGCCCGGAGCTGTCGCTGTTCGGGGTCATGCGGACCGGCGCCTACGCGCAGCAGGCGCGCCGGACGCTGGCCGGGGAGGGCGCCACGCCGCCGCTCTCGCCACTCGACTGGCTCCGGCTCGCCACGCTCGACGGGGCCCGAGCGCTCGGGCTCGAGGGACGGATCGGCTCCGTCGAGGTCGGCAAGGACGCCGACCTGATCGCCGTGGATCCAGCGCGGACGGCGCCGCTGGGGCCGGGGCTGGACGACCTCGGGCGGTTGGACGATCCTGAGCTGCTCGTCGGCCGGCTGATCTTCCGGGCCGACCCGTCGATGATTCGGGGGGCCTGGGTCCGTGGCCGGCGGCTGGAGGGTCCGCCATGATCGACGCACGGTTCGGCCACGTGAACGTCATCGCACGCGACTGGCGAACGCTCGCGGACTTCTACATCCGGGTCTTCGGTTGTGAGTTCGTGCCCCCCGAGCGGGATTACGCCGGCGACGACCTGGCCGCGGGCACCGGCGTCCCGGGCGCCGCTCTCCGCGGCGTTCACCTGCGGCTCCCCGGGCACGGTCCGACCGGGCCGACGTTCGAGATCTACCAGTACGCATCGATGCCGGAGGGCCTGCCGCCGGCGATGAACCGGCCGGGCTTCCAGCACGTTGCGTTCGTCGTGCCGTCCGTGGTGGCGGCTCGCGACGTGGTCCTCGCCGAGGGCGGTCGGGCGATCGGATCCGTCGTCACGCTCGAGACCGCCGACGGCCGCTTCGTCACGTGGACCTACGTCACGGACCCGGAGGGCAACGGGATCGAGCTCCAGTCCTGGTCGGACACGCGACCGTGAGTCACAGGAAGACGATCCCCGACGACGCCGGTTGCGCCCCTTGGCGGAGCGGTCCCAGGATCAGCCGGGTGGTCAGCGGAAGATCCGAGAACGATCCGGCAGCTGCCGCGACCGCCCGTCGATTACGGGGCGTGTCCGCAATCAGCAGGACGACTCGATCGGCCTCTCCGTCACGCCGCTTGAGGTTGAGGCGCCGCTGGAGGGCCTGGACGTCATCGATGACCGTCTCGGCTTCGACCGCCAGCGACCAGCCGCGTCCGTCGATCACGGCGTCCCATGCACGAAGATCGCCGGGTGCCGGAAGAGGCACTTCCGTCCGCCATCCGAGGGTCCGTTCGATCTCGCTGCGAAGCCGTTCGAGCAGCCTGAGCTGGCCCGCGTCGCGCATCGGATCTCCGGCTGGATATGCGCGAAGGCGGACGTCGAGGCCCACCGCCGCGCCCATGCAGGCCAGCTCGACGGCCGTCGCGCGGCGCGTTCCTGCTTCCGTGCGAGCGACGGCGGAGCGAGACAGTCCGCATGCGCGTGCGACCTCGGCGTGGCTCAGGCCGGCGCTGCGTCGCGATCGGGCGATCTCCGATCGAACCTTGATGTCATCCTCGATAGCCATGCGTCGTGCTCGCGCGATCCGACCGTGTCGAGCCGTCATGGGATCGGATGGTGGCCGGACTCGCTTTGCCATCGCTTACCTGCGCGCCCAGCGAGCGCTACATCGAACGAACGTCCCGGATGGCGCCGATCAGCAGAGCCCGAGTGGCTTCCAACGACGGGATGTCCGGTGGATGCGCACGACATCCATCGACGGGCGGCTCCTTCGACAGAATGCGCGATCTCAGCGCGCCAGGGAGCGGGCTCATCGCGCGAGGGATCGGGGCCCACGAGGCGCGGGGCCACCGAACGGTGCCTGACAGCGTCGACCTCCTGATCCGCGGCGGGACCGTCGTCGACGGGACCGGTGCCGCCGGACGTCCGGGAACGGTGGCCGTCGTCGGCGATCGGCTCCGGATCTTCGACGAAGCCGCTTCGCCCCACGCCGCGCGCACGATCGACGCCACCCGCAGGGTCGTCGCGCCCGGGTTCATCGACCTGCACTCCCACGGCGGTCTCGTGATCCTCGCGGACCCGCGCCACGAGCCCAAGGTCCGCCAGGGGATCACCACGGAGCTGGTCGGCGTCGACGGCCTGAGCTACGCCCCGTTCCTGGATCCCGACGACCTCCGACAGCTCCGCGAGATGAACGCCGGGCTCGACGGCGACCCGCCCGGCTTGACATGGGACTGGTCCGGCGTCACCAGCTATCTCGACCGCCTCGATGGCAAGAGCCTCAACGTCGCCACGCTCGTCGGCAACACGCCGGTCCGGATCGCAGCCCTCGGCTGGGACGACCGTCCGGCGGACGCGCAGGCGATCGACGCCCAGCGCGCCGTCGTTCGGGAGGCCCTCCAGGACGGGGCGTTCGGGCTGAGCAGCGGGCTCGACTACCCGCCCGGCGCCTACGCTTCGACCGAGGAGCTCGCCCAGCTCGCCAACGAGGCCGGTCGGCTCGGCGGCTTCTATCACACCCATGTGCGGTACAGCCTCGGCGACCGGTTCCTCGACCCGTTCCGCGAGGCGATCGAGATCGGCCGGCGCGGCGAGGCCCCGGCCCACATCACCCACTTCTACCATCGACTGACGTTCCCGGGCTCCCCCGATCAGATGCTGGAGCTGGTCGATGACGCGCGAGCGGCCGGCCAGGACGTCACGTTCGACGCCTACCCGTACGAGTGGGCGAGCACCCGGCTCCTGATCCTCATCCCGATCTGGGTCCAGGACGGTGGCCCGGCGAAGACGAAGGAGCGCCTCGCCGATCGGACGACGCGGGAGCGGATCCGCGGCGAGCTCGCGAAGCGCGGCCAGCTCTATGCCGGGCCGGGCGGCCTGCGCGACGTCCGGCTCGGCCAGCTGGGACGCCCGGAGAACCGGCGCTGGGAGGGTCGACCGCTCGGCGAGCTGATCGACGACCGCGGCGACGACCCGGTCGACGTCCTGTGCGACCTGCTGCTCGAGGAGAACCTCCGCCCGAACGAAGTCACGCCCGGCCCGCATACCGACGGGATCCGCCGGTTCCTCCGTCACCCGATCGGGATGGTCGGCACGGACAGCACGTTCGTCGGCGAGAAGCCGAGCCCACGGACGTGGGGCAGCTTTCCGCGAATTCTCGGCCAGTTCGTCCGCGACGAGGGGATCGTCGGGCCGGAGGAGGCGATCCGGCGGATGACGAGCGCCCCCGCCGCGCGTCTCGGCCTCCACGATCGAGGCGTGCTGAAGGACGGCGCCGCCGCGGATCTCGTGGTCTTCGACCCCGCGACGATCCGGAGCGACGCGACGGTCGAGGACCCACGGCGCGATCCGGTCGGCGTCGACACGGTGATCGTGAACGGGGTCCTCGTCGTCGACGGCGACCGCCACACGGGCGCGACGCCCGGACGCGCGCTCCGCCGCGGCCGCGACTGAGCGAGATCGGCTCGGCGACGCCTTACGCGGCTGGCTCGGCCGGGTCGTCCGTCAGGAGCTCGCGCCCGATGACCGCGGACGGCGCGAGCACGCCGAGCCTGGTCGGGCTCTCGTCGGACGCGACCGACAGCTCGTCGAGGTCCAGCAGGCGCGGCTCACGGACGGTGCCGGGCCGGCCGAGGAGATAGCCCTGTCCGGCGTTGATGCCGACCTCGCGGATCGTCGCGAGCTGCTCCGCGGTCTCGACGCCCTCGGCGACGACCGTCGCCTTCCACTGCGTCGCGAGCTCCTGGAGGGCCCGGAGGACCGCGTGCGACGGGTCATGGAGCGCGCCACCCTGGACCAGCGAGAGGTCGATCTTCACGATCTCGAAGCTGATCTCGCTCAACAGCCGGAGACCGGCATTGCCGGCGCCGACGTCGTCGGCCGCGAGGCGCATCCCGGCGCGGCGACAGGCCGAGACGTTCTTGCGGAGCTGGTCGATGTCCTCGACCCGCTCCCGCTCGGTCAGCTCCAGGACGACCTGGTGGAGGCTGATCCCGTTCCGGTGGAAGATCGCCTTGAGCTCCCCGGCCCGGAACAGCTGTGATTCGAGCGTTCGCGGCGACAGGTTGACGCTGATGTAGACGCCGTCCTCGAGCGCGCCGACGCCGGCGGCGACGATCTCGAGACAGAGAAGGTCGAGCTCGACGGTGCGCCCAGCCGCCTCGGCGGCCATGAACATCGAGCCCGGGTCGCTGAACGGCGCGTCCTCCGTCGGTCGGACGAGCCCCTCGTAGCCGATCGGCTGGCCGGTCTGGAGCGAGTAGATGGGCTGGTAGACCGGGGTCACGGCGCGCGAGGCGATGACCGCCTCGATGCCGGCGGCGAGCTCGGCGACCGGCCGCTCCCCGCTGCCGTCCCCGTGGAGCCGCGGGTCGTACGGGACGACGGCGGTCCGGCCGTGGCGCTTGCCCCAGTACAGGGCGGCGTCGGCGTTGCGGTAGAGGAGGCGCGGGTCGCTCGTGGGCTCCGGGACCGCCGAGACGCCGATCGACAGCGAGAACGGCTCGATCGGGTCGCTCACGTCGCCGCCGGCGAGTGCCGCCGCCAGGATGCGCCGGGCCACGGCGACGCCCATCTCCTGATCGGCGTTGGGCAGGAGGATCGCGAACTCGTCGCCGCCGACCCGGAAGGCGCGGTCCGTCCGGCGCAGGTTCGTCGCGACGATCCGGCCCATCGTGATGAGCAGGTCGTCGCCGGCGACGTGGCCGCGGTTGTCGTTGACGGTCTTCAGGTCGTCGACGTCGACGAGGAGCAGGACGAGGTCCGGGTATTCGCCGCCGACGGCGTCGAGCTGGCGGGCCAGCTCGTCCTGGAACGCGCGGTGGTTGCCGAGGCCGGTCAGGCCGTCGATCAACGCATCGAGACGGGCCCGGTCGTAGAGCTCGACGAGGAGCGACCGCTCCGCGTCGATCGAGCCGGCTGTCCGGAGGATGCTCTGGGCGACGAGGGCCATGACGACGGGGAGGCCGATCGCCGCGGCGACGAGGACCGCGATGGCGGGCAGCCGGTCACCCTCGATGCCGCCACCGAATGCCTGGATCGTCGCGACACCCATGAGGCAGACGTACGGCAGCAGCAACCCGAGGATGAGTCGGCTTCGGATGCCCTGGATGCGACCTCGGCCCCGCCCCGCGGGCGTGGTCGGGCTCGGCGCGATCAACGGTCGTGGTCCCTCGTAGTACTCCAGACCACCCTTCTACGCGCTCGACGGCCTCCTGTGGGCGAGCCGAAAGTACCAGCCACCACCGCCGATGGCCCCACAGACGCTCAGGCGACCGCCGCCTACCGTCCATTTCGAGCTCTCGGTGGGCTCGGAAACGATGCACAAGCAAGTGCGTGCGCGGCCCTGGTCCGCGCGTCTGTTCGTGATCGCGACGATGCTCGTCGCCGCGAGCTGGGTCGGCGTGCCCGCGTGGCTGCCGGAGTCCGGAGCCATCCAGCCCGTCGCCGCGGCAGGCAACTGCGCCACGCACGAGCTGAAGGTCACCGGCCACTCGATCTCGGCGACGACCGGCACGCCCGCGACGAACTTCACCTGGACGGCCATCGTTCAGGACACCGGCGGCTGCACGCCGATCACGGTCCGCCTGCGGTTCGGCGGCGCGATCACCGGCACCGACATGACCTATATCAGTGGCAATGTCACGACCGGCGCAACCTATCGGGTGACGAGGACGCTGCCGGTCGGCAGCTGGAACTACACGATCCGGGCGCGGAACGGGAACGGGAACGGGTTCCGGGAGGACGAGATCGGTCCGTTCGGCCCGATCAAGATCTCGCCCGCGCCGACCCCGACCCCGGTCCCAACCCCGACCCCGGTGCCCACGCCGAAGCCAACCCCGAAGCCAACCCCGAAGCCAACCCCGAAGCCCACCCCGAAGCCCACCCCGCGGCCGACCCCGCGGCCCACCCCTCGGCCGACGCCGCGACCGACGGCGAAGGCCGCCCCGACCCCGCGGCCGACCCCCAGGCCGACCCCCAGGCCGACGCCGAAGGCGACCCCGAAGTCGACGGTCGGCCCGGTCCGTTCGACCGCGCCATCGGCGACCCCGTCCCACTCGACGGCTCCGCTCGGACTCGGTCCATTCGGGCCGCCCGACGACGATCACGGTCCGCTCGGCGGTGGCACGACCGGCGGTTCGGGGAGCCCGGACGGTCCGATCCCGGCCGGAGGCGCGGCCGCCGCCGCGACGGTGTCGCCGTTCGCCCGTGACAACCCGATGCCGGTCCTGTTCTGGGCCCTGATGTCGGGGCTCGGCGTGCTCGTCTTCGCCGTCGTCATGCGCCGGCCCGCGATCGTCGAGGCCGTGGCGTCCGGAACGCTCCTCGTCGCCGCGCGACGGCGTCGCCGGGAGGATGAGGACGACGAGGACGGTGGAGCGGACCTCGCCGCCACCGTTGCCGTTGCCGAGACCGTCGCGGTCCCGCCGCCGGCGCCGGTCGCCGCAGAGCCCGAGGTCCCGGCCGAGCCGGTGGCCGCTCCGAAGAAGAAGTCGAAGGGCCGGTTCGGTTCGAGGGCGGCTGCCGCCGCGGTCGCCGCCGGGGTGCTCGATGCCCAGCCGAGCGAGCCCGATGTCCCGGCAGCGGACGTGTCGGTCGCCCCGGTGGTCGCTGCGGCCGCGGTCGTCGAGTCCGTCGTCGAACCGGACCCGGCGCCGGAGCCCGAGGCGCCGCCCGCGGCTCCGGCCGAGGCCGCCGTCGATGCTGCCCCGGAGCCGCCGGTCGCCGAGGCGACGGCCCCGACCGTGACCGCCGAGCCAGAGCCCGTGTCGCCTGCCCAGGCCGAGCCGATCGTCGAGACGCCGGTCGTCCAGACGCCGGTCGTCGACACGCCGGTCGTCGAACCGGCGGCGGTCGCCGCCGCGGAAGCGACGGACGAGCCGGAGGCTGACCCGTCGTCGATCAACGACGATGCGCCGATCGCCGTCGCCGCTGCCGCGCGGGCCGCCCTGGTCTACGGCGCGAGGCGCGAACCACTGAAGTTCACGAAGAAGCCGGCGAAGGGCGTCGAGCGCGCGAAGATCGGCTACCGCCAGGTCCGCGTATCCGCCGGACCCGACGACGTGCGAACGGCCGAGGTCGGCCGCGTCGACCGCGGTGACGAGATCGAGATGATCGGCGAGGACGCCTCGTTCTTCCAGATCCGGACGCCAGATGGCCTCGAGGGCTGGGTCCCGCGCTACGTGATCACCGGCTAGGCGAGCGCGCCTCGGGCGGAGGGAGCCACTCCCTTCCGACGCCGGACACGACGAATCCCACACCCGTCCGACATGGGACGACGGCGCGCGGTGTTCGTGCGTAGCGAGGAGGGCAGGGAGCCGTGTCGCCGGACGGGGAGTCCGCGCCGGCCCGACGCACGACCGTCGAGTCCTTCGATCGGCGCATGATCGTGAACGCCCGGGCGAGCTGGCAGCTGACCGCGGCCTTCGCCCCGCAGGCGACCGACGGCGGTTCGATCGTCGCGCTGACGAGCGATCACACGGCGTTCAACTTGCCAGACGGTGCGTCGAAGGGCGCCTTCGACCGCGTCGTCCTGGCGGCGGCCCGGGAGCTCGGGGATCGCGGGCAGGGCGAACGCGGTCAACCCGGGACCTGTGGAACCGGCTGGATGGACGACGGCCTGCGCGAGGCGGTCACCGCCCGCCAGCCGACGGGGCAGCTCGGAACGCCGGCGGATGTCGTCGGGCTCGTGTCGTTCCGGCTCTCGGACGACGGGACGTGGACGACCGGCCGGCCGATCCACACTGACGGCGGCTTCTCCGCCTGGGGATGGAACCGCGTCAGGCGACGTCCGGCGTGGTGATCGCCGGGGTCAGCTTCGGGTGCCGAGGTCCGCTTCGAGGCGCTGCTCGGCCATCTCGATCGCGACGTCGAGCTTGCCGTCGGCCGGGCTGGCCCAGCCGATCCCGATCTGGATGGACTTGGCCATCTCGCCCAGCGACACGTCGATTGCCGAACGGACCCGCTCGACGAAGTTGATCGCGTCGATCTCGGTCGTCTCGGGCAGGAAGATGGCGAAGCGCGACACGTCGATCCGGGCCGCATGGTCGCTGGTCCGGATCTCCTGCATCACGGTCCGCCCGACGCGGACGAGCGACTGCGCTGCGACGTCGTCGCCCCACAGGACGCCGAGCCGATCGAGGCCGGCGATCTCGATGAAGACGATCGTCGCCGGCCGGTCGTAGCGGCGGACGCGGTCCCGCTCGCTCGCGAGCAGGCGATCCCAGTAACGCGGGCCGTCGGTGCTGGTGACGGAGTCGCTCCAACCGCTCGGGACGGTGGGCCAGGCGAGGTGACCCGGATCCGCGGCGTCCTCGGCTGGGTCGGCGTCGCCGACGACGAAGACCGCATTACCGGCGTCCTCGTCGTCCACGACGTGCCCCGCCTCGACCGCCGGCTCCGGGGCGAGCTCGACGGGCGGCTCGACCGAGAGGGCGTCATCGGACCCGGCTCCGGCATACATGCCGTTGTGCCGGTCTTTGGTCGGCTCCGGCTCCGGTGACCGGTGGAAGAAGTTCACGGGCTCGCCTCGGGTGACGGTGGCACGGGTCGCTCGCTCGCGACGCTCATCCGCCGGCGTCGGGCCGGACGGGTGGTGCGCGTCGCGATCCTCCGTCGACGGGGGCGCCCGCGGTGCTCTCCATCGGTACCGGTCCGGGTCGCCGGTGGTCCCACCGAGAGCCTCCGGCCGATCGAGGGACGACTCCTGGCCGGCGAGGCGCTTGCCCGCGTCAGGCGATCCGCCGACGATACGGAGAGGAGATCGGCGGCCGCTCGCCCCGCCGATCGACGACGATCGAAGGAGCGCAATGATCCTCCCCAAGGTCCGGGATCCGCGGTTCATCACCGTGCGACGCGGCGGCAGCCTCCAGGACGACGATCACCGCCTGCTCGCGGTGTGGGCGGCCGATTGCGCGCAGCACGTGCTGCACCACTTCGAGCAGGCGCGGCCGGGCGACGAGCGGCCGCGTCGGGCGATCGACCTCGGGCGTGCCTGGGCGCGGGACGAGATCCCGTGGGCGGAGGCCCGCACGGCGGCCGGCCATGCCAACGCCGCGGCCAGGGACCTGCGTGGGGCAGCACGACATGCCGCGTACGCTGCCGGCCAGGCCGCGGCGGTGGGCCACGTGGCGGCCCACGAGCTGGGTGCCGCGGCCTACGCGATCAGGGCCGCTCGGGCGGCGGCTCCCGACGTCGAGGGCGACGAAGCCGGTCGCCTCGAGTGCCTGTGGCAGCGCGCCCAGCTCCCGGGCGAGATCCGGGAGCTCGTGCTCGACGACCAGCGGCTGCGCAACGCGATCTGCTGGTTCGCCTTCGATTGCTGACCGGATGGCTCGAAACCCGTCGCCACCCGGCGGTCACGTGGCTCGACGCGCAGCCGGATTCACGCCTGGGCGGAGCGCACCTGCGAGTCGGACGGCTGGAGCGTCGGGATCACGATCGGTGGCTCGTCGTCCGATCCGGCCAGCTCGCGACGCGCGCGCTCCCGCTCGGTGAACAGCCGTCGCTCGGCATTGAGGACGGCGACGTCGGCCGACCGGTCCGGGCCGATCTCGGCCCAGCCGAGCGACAGTCGGAGCGAGACGGCCCCCGCCTCGAGCCACAGATCGCACGCGCTCCGGACCCGTTCGACGTAGTGGATCGCCTGGACCTCCGTCGTCTCGGTCAGGAGGGCCGCGAACCGCGTCGGTCCGACACGAGCCAGGTGATCCGTGGCGCGGGCATCGCGTCGCAGGGTCGTCGCGATCGGCGGGATGAGCCGCTCGGCGGCATCCGGTCCGAGACGCTCCGCCAGCCGGTCGAGGCCCGCCAGCTCCACGAGGACGATGGTCGACGGCCGCTGGAACCGCTGGATCCGGGCTTCCTCCTCGGCGAGCCAGCGAGCCCAGGCCGCGCCGAGGTCCAGGCCGGTCGCCGTGTCGATCGCGAAGCCGCCCGATCCGTTCGATCCCTTTCCGGAGACACCGGACGCTGGCGCGCGATCCGGGAACGACGTGGTCACCGGAGCCGGGCCGTCGGCGATCGGTGCCGCCGTGATCGTGACCGTGCCGGCGGGGTTCGCCGCTGCCGCTGCCGCCGTCGATCCGCCGTTCGAATGGCCGATCGATCCGCCGTTCGACCCGTACGCCCGTCCGGCCGTCGAAGCCCCGGGAGGGCCGGCCGCGGGGGCCCGGCGGTCCTGGAACCACGGGACGACGATCGCGACGACCGCGACGGCGATGTTGACCGCCACCGCAAGGATGACGATCGTCTGGGTGTCCATGGATCAGGGCTCCCGAGAACCGGATGCAGGCGGGATCGAGTGATGAAACCAACGGAACGATAGAGGGCGGCATGCCCCCCTGACGATGGTCCCGGGGGTCGCTGGGCCACTTGACGGTGCGATGCCGCAACGTCCTCGTCGGGTCGGATGCGGCTGGATGGAGAGCAGGGCGGAGGACCCGTCCGTGGCGCGGTCCGGTGGGGTTCCGGGCCGTCCACCGCCGTCGCCGCGACCGCTCGACCGACGTCCCGAGGGCCCCTCGCCCGGTGGTACGCTCCCCGAAAGGAGGGACCTGCCGCGCGATGACGATCCGGACCCAGCCCGGCCGGACGATGACCCCGGTCGCGCCGCGCCGGAGCGCGCCGGATCCCCTTGTCGTCGAGCCCGGGACGATCGCCCCCGGTCGTGCGCGCGCCGCGGCTCCGTTGCGCCGGGAGGGCCCCGCCAAGCTCACCGGCGAGGCGAAGTACGCCGACGACCTGGTCTTCCCGGGAGCATGGTTCGGCGCCACGATCCGGTCGACCGACGCCCACGCCCGTTTCGACGGCGTGGACCTCGATCCGGCCGTGGACTGGTCGAAGATCGCGGTCGTCACCGCGGCCGACATCCCGGGCGAGAACATCGTCAGCCTGATCAGTGACGATCAGCCGGTCCTGGTCCCGGTCGGCGGTGAGATCCAGCACCACGCGGAACCGCTCGTCCTCCTGGCAGCCGCCGACCGCGAGACGCTCCGCCACGCCCGTGGCTCCGTCCGGATCCGGACGACGCCGCTCCCACCGGTCTTCGACCCGCTCGAGAGCGACCACGTGTTTGCCCACTACGACATCGCGTCGGGCGACCTCGAGGCCGGCTTCGCCGCAGCCGACCTGGTCGTCGAGGGGACGTACCGCGTCGGCCACCAGGAGCAGCTCTACATCGAGAACAACGGGATGATCGCCGTGCCCCGCGAGGACGGCGGCGTGGCCGTCCACGGCTCGCTCCAGTGCCCGTACTACATCCACAAGGCGATGAAGCGGGCCCTTCGGCTGGACGACGAGCAGGCGCGCGTCGTCCAGGCCGAGACCGGCGGCGGGTTCGGCGGCAAGGAGGAGTACCCCTCGATCATCGCCCTGCACGCGGCGCTGCTCGCCCTGAAGGCGGGCAAGCCGGTCCGGATGATCTACGACCGCCACGAGGACCTGTCGGCGACGACGAAGCGGCACCCGGCGATCGTCACCCATCGGACCGGCGTCAAGGCCGACGGCACGCTGGTCGCCCAGGAGATCGAGGTCGTGATGGACGGCGGGGCGTATTGCACGCTCACGCCGGTCGTCCTCTCGCGCGGCGCGATCCATGCCGGCGGCCCGTATCGCTGCCCGAACGTCCGGATCCGGGCCCGGGCGACCCGGACGAACACCCCGCCGAACGGCGCATTCCGAGGGTTCGGCGCCCCCCAGGTCGAGTTCGCGGCGGAGGTCCAGCTCGGCCGTGTCGCGGAGGCGCTCGGGATCAGCCCGCTCGCGATCCGCAGGCGGAACCTGTACCGGCTCGGCGACGAGACCCCGACGGGCCAGGTCCTCCGCGAGAGCGTTGCCGCCGAGGAGGTCCTCGAGCGGGCGGCGGAGGCCGCCGAGTTCGAGGGCGTCCGGGCGCGGACGGAGCGCGCCCGTGGCCGCCGGGCTGGCTCCGGGGCCGTGCCCGGGTCGGCCCTCCGGACGGGTCGCGACCGGACGGCGTCGGGGATCGGTGTCGCCCTGGCGTGGCACGGGGCGGGCTTCACCGGTTCCGGCGAGGTGAAGCTCGCCAGCGTCGCGTCGCTGGAGCTCGCCGCAGATGGCCGGGTCCGGATCCTGACCGGCTCGACCGAGATGGGGCAGGGTACGAAGACGATCTTTCCGCAGCTCGTCGCGAAGGAGCTGGGCGTCGCGGTGGACGACGTCGAGATGGCGCCGCAGGACACGGCGCTCGTTCCCGATTCCGGCCCGACGGTCGCGAGCCGGACGGCGATGGTCGTCGGCGGGCTCCTCATCAAGGCGGCGCGTCGCCTCCGCGAACGGGTCGAGGAGCGCAACGGCGGCCGGTCGTTCGCGGACGTGCGGGTCGCCGACGGCGCGACCCACGGCCCGACGCTGGTCGACGAGCGGTTCGAGCCCTATCCGCACGTCCACTTCGACGACACGACCTATCGGGGCGACGCGTACCCCGCGTTCGGCTGGGCGGCCTGTGTCGCGACGGTCGACGTCGACCTCGACAGCGGCGAGGTGACGGTTCGAGACGTCGTCGCCGCCGACGACATCGGGCGGGTGATCCACCCGATCCTGGCGGAGGGCCAGGTCGAGGGCGGGACACTCCAGGCGATCGGCTACGCGACGATCGAGGAGATCAAGCTCCGCGACGGCCGCTACCTCAACGACCGGCTCGCGACGTACATCATCCCGACGTCGCTCGACGCGCCGCGGATCGCGACGATCCTGGTCGAGGCTCCGTTCAGCGGCGCCCCGCACGGCGCCAAGGGGGTCGGGGAGCTGCCGATGGACGTGGGGGCGCCGGCGGTCGTCGCCGCGATCCACGATGCGACCGGCGCCTGGATCCACGAGCTCCCGGCGAGCCCGGAGCGCATCCTCGCCGGTCTCGGTCTGACGCCTGCGGCCGAGACCACGCCGTCGGCCGGCGACGTCCGGTCCGTGGTCGAGGAGCCGATCGAGGCGGGCACCGATCCTCGCCCGGACGGCCGGACCGATCCGCAGGTGCTGCGGGGCCCGCACGACCCCGGGGAGCCCACGTGAGCAGCTGGCAGTTCACCGTCAACGGCGAGGCGGTCGAGGTCGAGGCGCCCGGCATGCGCCGGCTCCTCGACGTCCTCCGCGAGGACCTCGCCCTGACCGGGACGAAGGAGGGCTGCGGCGAGGGGGAGTGTGGCGCATGCACCGTCCTCCTCGACGGCACTCCGGTCGATTCCTGCCTCGTGCCGGTCTGCCAGGTCGACGGCTCGACGGTCGCGACCGTGGAGGGCCTCGCCGAGCCGTCGCCCGAGGGCGCGGTGCTCGATCCGCTCCAGCAGGCATTCCTCGAGGCGGGCGGGGCGCAATGCGGGATCTGCACGCCTGGGATGCTGATGGCCGCGCGGGCATACCTCGATGACGGCGGCGGGCCGGACGAGGCGGCGATCCGCGAGTCGATCGCGGGCAACCTCTGCCGCTGCACCGGCTACACGAAGATCATCGAGGCGATCGCGATCGCCGCCGCGGGGCGCTGAGTGCCGGTCGAGCCGCCGATCGAGATTCCCGCGTCGCTGGCGGAAGCGTGGGCCATGCTGGCCGGGTCCACGGCCGAGGACCAGGTCACCCCGATCGCGGGCGGCACGGACGTGATGGTCCGGATCACCGGCGAGATCGGCGAGCCGCCGCGACGGATGGTCGACCTCTCGCGACTCGGCGAGCTGCGCGGGATCGCCGTCGACGGCGACGCGGTCGTCCTGGGCGCGCTGACGACGTACACGGACATCCGGCGATCGGGCGTCTGTCGCGAGCACCTGCCGGCCCTCGTCGAGGCCGCTGCGACGATCGGGGCTGCACAGATCCAGAACCGCGGCACGATCGGCGGCAACGCCGCGAATGCGTCGCCGGCCGGCGATACGCTGCCGGTCCTGCTCGCGCTCGACGCGGCGTTCGTCGTCGGTGGTCCGCGGGGCGAGCGGACGATCCCGGCCGACGCGTTCTGGGTGGCCTATCGCCGGACCGCCCTCGCCCCCGACGAGCTGATCCTCCGGGTCCGCATCCCGCTCGCGGGCGGGCGCGAGACACGGTTCCGCAAGGTCGGGACCCGACGCGCGCAGGCGATCAGCAAGGTCGTGATGGCACTTTCGTGGCGCGAGGACGGCGCCGTCCCGAGTGGCGGTGGTCGGAACGGCGCCTGGCGCGATGTCCGGCTTGCCCTCGGCTCCGTCGCCGACCGGCCGATCCGCGCGGCAGCCGCAGAGCAGGCGCTCGAGGGTGCCCGACCGACGCCGGAGACCGCCGACGCGGCCGCCGAGGCGCTCGCCGGCGAAATCCACCCGATCGACGACGTCCGCTCGACGGCCGACTATCGCCGGGTCGTGGCCGCCCGGTCCCTCCACCGGATGGTCCGTGACGCGGGCGGCTGGTGAGACCGTGCCGTCGTCGCTGAGCCACCTGTTCATGCCCGTCCGATCGCTGGACGAGGCCCGCCGGCTGTACGTCGACCTGCTCGGGCTGGAGGTCGTGGCGGCGCTCGTCGCCGGACCCGGTGCGGACGACGAGGCGGCGGGACTGCCGGTCGTCGGGGCCGTACCGCGAGCATTCCCGCCGGAGCCGCTGCGGGGCGCCGGTGCGCGGGTCTTCCGCGAGGCGATGGTGCGGCGCGAGGCGGCCGAGGAAGCGGGCGAGTCGCCATCGCGGGCTGTCACGACGTTGTCCCGCGTCCCGCGAACGCTCGGCTACCACATCGGGCCGGAGTGATGGCCGGCTCGGCCATCGCCCCCGATCGCAGGCCCGACGGCCTATCCTCGGCGCGATGATCGAGATCGTCGCCACGCGCCGGGCTGACGGCACCGACGAGATCCTGACCCCGGAGGCGCTCGCGTTCCTCGGGGACCTGCAGGCGCGGTTCGGGCCGAGCCGCGAGGCGCTCCTCCAGGCTCGTCGCAACCGGCAGGCGGCGATCGACGCGGGACTCGAGCTCGACGTCGACCCGGCGACGGCCGGGATCCGGGACGGCGACTGGACGGTCCCGTCCGCGCCCGCCGCCCTCACCGACCGTCGGGTCGAGATCACCGGTCCGGCCGAGCCGAAGATGATGATCAACGCCCTGAACTCCGGCGCCCGCGTCTTCATGGCCGATCTCGAGGACTCGCTCAGCCCGGCCTGGGCGAACGTCGTCGGCGGGCAGGTCGCGATCCGGTCGGCGGTCCGGCACGACCTCCGGTTCGACAGCCCCGACGGCAAGGCTTACCGGCTGAACGACCGGGTCGCGACGCTCGTCGTCCGGCCGCGCGGCTGGCACCTCGAGGAGCGCCATGTCCTCATCGACGGCCGGCCCATGAGCGCCTCCCTGTTCGACGCCGGCCTCGACCTCTTCCACAACGGCGCCGAGCGGGTGGCGCGCGGCGGCGGGCCGCTGTACTACCTGCCGAAGCTCCAGGCCTCGACCGAGGCCGCGCTCTGGGCCAACGTCTTCGACTGGGCCGAGGAGCGCCTGGGCCTGCCCGCGGGCGCGTCCCGGGCGACCGTGCTGATCGAGACGATCCACGCGGCGTTCCAGATGGACGAGATCCTCCACGCCCTCGGCCCGCACGCGACCGGGCTGAACGCCGGCCGCTGGGACTACCTGTTCAGCTGCATCAAGACGTTCCGGACGCGACCGGATCGGGTCCTGCCGGAGCGCGTCCAGCTCACGATGACGACGCCGTTCATGCGCGCCTACACGGAGCTGCTGGTCCGGACCTGCCACCGTCGGGGAGCGCACGCGATCGGCGGGATGGCGGCGTTCATCCCGTCCCGTCGCGACGCCGACGTGAACGCGGCCGCGATGGCCCGTGTCCGGGATGACAAGGAGCGTGAATCGGGCGACGGCTTCGACGGGACGTGGGTCGCCCACCCCGACCTGGTGCCGCTCGCGACGGACATCTTCGACGACGTCCTCGGCGATCGGCCGAGCCAGCTCGAGCGACGCCGCGGCGAGCCGGTCCGCGTCGTGCCCGCGGACCTCCTCGACTTCCGGGTCCCCGATGGGCGGGTGAGCGAAGCCGGTGTGCGTCTGAACGTGTCGGTCGCGCTCCAGTACCTGGCCGCGTGGCTCGATGGGAACGGGGCCGCGGCGATCAACAACCTGATGGAGGACGCCGCGACCGCGGAGATCAGCCGGTCGCAGCTGTGGCAGTGGCGGGTCGCCGGCACGAAGCTCGACGACGGCCGCTCGCTCACCGGGGGCCTGTACACCGCGATCCGCGACGAGGAGCTCGACCGCATCCGCGCCGCCGGGACGGCCGATGGCGGCCATCTCGCCGAGTCCGCCGAGATCCTCGACGACCTCGTCCTGGACGACCAGTTCCAGGAGTTCCTCACGATCCGGGCGGGCGACCTGCTGGACTGAGGGTCTCGTCTTCCGTCGTCCATGCTCGCGGGAGCGCCACCGCCGACGTGCACGTCCCGCTTACGATCCAACGATGAGCACATCTCCGACGATCGACACGGACCCGATCCGACTCGGCGAACCGTTCCCGGCCGGCTTCGCCTGGGGCTTCGCCGCCTCCGCCTACCAGGTCGAGGGCGCCGCGGCGGAGGACGGCCGAGGACCGTCGATCTGGGACACCTTTGCCCGCCACCCCGGCGCCATCGCCGACGGCAGCACGGGCGACGTCGCCTGCGATCACTACCACCGCTACCCCGCGGACGTCGCGCTGATGGCGGATCTAGGTGCGCGCGCCTATCGCTTCAGCATCAGCTGGCCGCGCGTGCTGCCCGAGGGAACCGGCGCCGTCAATCGGCCCGGGCTCGACTTCTACCAGCGCCTCGTCGACGCCCTGCTCGACGCGGGCATCCAACCGCTCGTCAACCTGTTCCACTGGGACCTGCCGCAGGCGCTGCAGGACCGTGGCGGCTTCGCAGACGCGCAGGTCGTCGGCTGGTTCGCGGACTATGCCGAGCTGGTCGCGTCGAACCTCGGCGACCGGGTCAAGGGGTGGATGACGTTCAACGAACCGGCGGTCTTTGCCTTCCTCGGCCACGCCGACGGCATCCATGCGCCCGGGCTGCACGACTGGCCGACCGCCATCCGGGTGGCCGACAACGAGCTGCGGGCTCATGCGGCGGCCGCCGAGGCGATCCACGCGCTGGTCGACGACGCAAAGGTCGGGATCGCCATCGACGTCAACCACGTCGCACCTGCGACCGATTCGGATCGGGACCGACTCGCCGCCGAGCGATGGAGCTCCGCTCGCGACGCGTGGTTCCTCGATCCGCTCTTCGGTCGTGGCTATCCGGCGCTGGGGCTCGAGGCGCACGGCCAGGCGGGCCACCTCGAGGGCATCGACCTCACCGACCCGCCGGCGGGCAACCTCGACTACCTGGGCCTGAACTACTACCGGCGCGACTCCGTCAGGGCGAGGTCGGATCGCCCATTCGACTGGGAGATCGGTGCGGTGCCCGGCTCGGAACAGACGCAGATGGGCTGGCACGTCGCGGCCGATGGTCTGCGCGACGTCCTGCTCGAGCTCAACCGGACGTACGCACCGCCCGAGATCGCGGTCACCGAGAATGGCGCCGCCTACCCCGACACCGTCGATCCGGATGGACGGGTGCGCGACGTCAGCAGGCTCGACTACCTGGCACGCCACGTCGCCGCGGCATCCGAGGCGCTGCGCGGGGGCGTGCCGCTGACCGGCTACCACGTCTGGTCGCTCCTCGACAACTACGAGTGGAGCCTCGGCTACTCCCGGCGGTTCGGCCTCGTCCACGTCGACTTCGAAAGCCAGCGGCGCACGCTGAAGGACAGCGCCCGCTGGTATCAACGGCTCATCGCCGGAGGGTAGGTCGCTCAGCTCCCTGCCACGAGCCCGTGACCGCGCGGATACAGGCCGGCGATGTCGACGGGCAGCCGGCCGGCGAACGGCGCCTCGCCGAGCAGCGCGGCGGCCAGCGCCTCCATCGACGGCGGCAGGATCCCGTAGGTGCAGACATGGGTTCGCGCCGACGGGTAGGCGAGCAGGTCCCACGGCGTGCGCAGGGCGACGGTGACCGTCGGCGTGCCGGACGCCAGGACCGCCGCGGCGAGCGCCGCCTGGGCCGGCTGGAGATGCGCCGAGAACGTCCCGAGGACGACGAGGTCGGATGTGGCCAGCCGCTGGCCGAGACCTGCGAGGTCGCCACCGCTCGGCGCCGCCGGCAGCAGGATCTCCTCCACGTTCGCCACCCGCCGCCGAAGGGCCGCTGCCAGCGTGGGCCGCACCGTCGAAGACGTGTCGGCCGGCGTCAGGTCGGCGGGCATGGACTGGACGACGGCGATCCGAGTGTCCGCGGTCGGCCTCAGCGGCAGCAGCCCGTCGTCGTTGCGGACGAGGGTCATCGACCGTTCGGCCAGCTCGGCGGCGAGCGCCTGGTGCTCGCCGCAGCCGACGACGTCGAGGGGTGGCTGGTCGAACCGTTCCAGCCACTGACGCAGCTCGCGCAGGCGGAGCGTGGCGGCGGCATCGTCGTCGGCATCGAACAGCCCTCGCCGCCGAGCCTGGCTGAGGCCCTCCTCCAGCCGCTCCAGCGCCGATTCGTCCGGCGTTCCCAGGAGCACGTCCTCGCCGGCGCGAAGCGCCGCGATGGCATCGACGATCTGTACCGATCCCTGTGCCAGGGCGTGCATGTCCAGGGCATCGGTGACGGTCACGCCATCAAACCGCATCTGCTCGCGGAGCAGGCGGCGCAGGACCGCGGCGGAGAGGCTGGCCGGCAGGTCGTCGTCCGGGCCGGGGAGCGCGAGGTGGCCGGTCATCACCAGCCGCACGCCGGCGTCGATCGCGGCTCGGAACGGCACCAGCTCCCGTCGGGCGAGCTCGGCGTCCGTCCGCGGCACCAACGGCAGCCCGTGGTGGGGATCCGAGGCGGTGTCGCCGGCGCCCGGGAAGTGCTTGACCGTGGCGGCCACGCCCTCGTCCTGCAGGCCGCGGACGGTCGCCGCGGCGAGCCTCCCGACCGCCTCGGGATCGTCGCCGAAGCTGCGGATCCCGAGCGCCGGATTGGCCGGGTTGTTGGCGACGTCGCAGACCGGCGCGTAGTTCACGTTGACGCCGAGGGCGCGCAGCTCGCGCGCCATCGCGCCGGCAACGCGCTCGGCCAGTCTTTCGTCGCCGGCCGCGCCGATGGCCATCGCGCCGGCGAACGGCGTGGTGCCGTCGCCCAGACCGACCAGCTGGCCGCCCTCCTGGTCGGCGGCCACCAGCAGTGGTGGGCTTCCGGCCGGCCGGGCGTCCTGGATCGAGGTCGTCAAGTCGCGGATCTGGGGCGGATCGACGACGTTGTGGGCCCGGAAGAGCGTCACGCCGGCGACGCCCTGATCGTGGATCCGCCTCGCCGCCGATCGCGGCAGCTCGCTACCCGCGAAGGCGATCATGAGCCGCGCCAGCGTCACTTGACGGAGCCGGCCAGGATCCCTCGTACGAATGCCCGCTGGAGCAGCAGGAACACAGCGAGCGGCACGATCATCGTCAGGAAGGCGCCCGCGGTGAGCAGGTGCCACGCACCACCATACGCACCGAGCAAGTTGAACAGCGCCGTCGGCATGACCCGGACGCCGGCCCCGGGCCCGAGGAAGACGAGGGCCACGAGCAGGTCGTTCCAGACCCACAGGAACTGGAAGATCGCGAAGGCGCCGAGCGCCGGGATCGAGAGCGGCAGCACGATCCGGATGAAGGTCTGGAACGCGGACGCGCCGTCGATCGAGGCGGACTCGAACAGGTCGCGCGGCAGCTGCGACATGAAGTTGTAGAGCAGGAAGATCGCGAGCGGCAGCCCGAACGCGGTGTGGGCCAGCCAGATCCCGATGAAGGTGCCGTACAGGGACAGGCCGCTGTAGAGCTTGAGGATGGGGATCAGCGCCATCTGGAGGGGCACGACGAGCAGCGCCACGACGATCGTGAACAGGATGCCCCGGCCGCGGAACGGGATCCAGGCGAAGGCGTAGGCGGCGAACGCGGCGATCGTGATCGGGATGACCGTGGCCGGGATCGTCACGATGAGGCTGTTCAGGAAGGCCTCACCCATGCCGTTCGACCCGATGACCTGCTGGTAGTTCTGCAGCGTCCACCCCTGTTCGAACGGGTGGATCAGGGCCGTCCACCAGCCGGTCTGCGTGATCAGCTGGGGGTTCCGGAAGGAGCTGACGAACAGCCCCGCCGTGGGCAGGGTCCACAGGAAGCAGATGACGAGGACGGAGACGCGAAGCGGGAGGCTCTGGAGCATCGGCGCCCGCCAGAACCTGGTGCGTCCCTTGGAGCTTGCCGCGATCGGCTTGGCAGGTGCAGCCATCACATCGCCGCCTGACGCCGGAAGTTGCGCAGGTTGACGATCATCACCGGCAGCACAGCGATGAACAGAACGGTGGCCAGTGCCGCGGCGCGCCCATCGTTGAAGAACTGGAACATCTCCGCGAACATCCGCACCGCGACGACGTCGTCGTGGTTGCGCCCGCCGCTGATCGACATGACGATGTCGAAGATCTTGAGCGTGACGATCGCGACCGTCGTGGTCACCGTCACGATCGTGCCGCGGATCATCGGCACCACCACCTTGACGAACAGCTGGCGCTCCGAGGCACCGTCGAGCCTGGCCGCCTCGATGATCTCCGTCGACACGCCCTTGATCGCCGCTGAGAACACGACCATGGCGAAGCCCGTCTGGAGCCAGATCAGGATCACCATCTCCGACGGGAGGTTGATGGGGAACTGCGTGGCCCACGGGATCGGCTGAAAGCCGAACGCCGTCCAGACGGCGTTCAGGAGCCCGTACTGCGGCTGGCTCGGCGGCACCCAGGCATAGACGAACTTCCAGATGACGGTCGCGCCGACGAGCGAGATGGCGAGCGGCAGGAAGACGAAGACCTTCGCCAGGGACTCGCGTCGGATGCGATCGAAGAGGGCGGCCGTGAGCAGGCCGAGTCCCACGCTGCCGGTCGTCGCGATCAGGAGCCAGAGGATGTTGTTGCGAAGGATCTCGACGAACGGGGGCGTGGCGAGGCTCGCCCAGTTGTCGAGCGTGAACGCGCCGTTCGTGTCCTGGAAGCTGCCGATCACGGTGACGACCGCCGGATACACGAGGTAGATCCCGAGCAGCACCACGGCCGGTGCGATGAAGACCAACGGAAGGATGCGGTCACGGATCCTGGGCGGCAGGCGTTCGACCAGCGAGCTCGCGGCCGTGAACAAGAGCCAGATCCCGCCGACGCCGACGAGGAGCGCAATGGCCGCGAGCAGGAGCTTCGCGAAGAACTGATCGCCCTGCCCGTTTCGCAACGCCTCGGCGCCCACGCTGTTGCCGAGCAAGTCGTAGATCGAGCCAAGGAGGTTCTGACCCCCCTGGGGTTCGATCAGGACCTTGACGCCGAAGGCCGCGAGGATCAGCCCGATCAGGCTGCCGACCAGGACGGTTCGCGAAGATCCGTATGAGCCGGAATCGTGCGTGCGGTCCACCGCCACCTTGCCCCTCCGCGGACGTTGTCGGAATGGTAGCGGGGCGCCCCACCGGTGGTGGGGCGCCCCGCGCTAGTTACGAGACGATTCGCCGCCCTACTTGGGCCAGCTGGCGTCGATGGCCTGCAACACGGTGTCCGTGTTCGAGCCGTTGCTGTTGGCCCAGTCGGAGATGCCGGTCCAGAAGCTGCCCTGGCCGACGGCCGGCGGCATCAGGTCAGAGGCGTCGAAGCCGACGGCCGTCGCAGCGGCCAAGATGTCGTTCGCGACCTTGAGCTTGTAGTTGCCGGCATACCACTCGGCCGGCACCTTGACGTTCGGCGAGTTCACGCCGACGCTCTTGATCCAGCCCTCGAGGCCCTCCGGCGTCGCCAGGAATTCCGCAAGTGCGCGGACCTCGGGGCGGTCGTTGAAGACCATGAACGAGTCGGCGGAGCCCTCAGCGGCCTTGAAGGTGTCGGAGATCGTGGGGAACGGCATGATGCCGATGTCCCCGTCGTCACCGATCGTGTACTTCGAAGGCTGGTTGCTGGTTCGCTGGTCCGGGAAGAAGCCCGGGCCGTACCAGGTCGGGATCTTCTGCATCCAGCAACCCGGTGCGGCAATGTCCTGGTTGAACATCGGATCCATGACGGTCTTGAGGTCGGCGTTGACGATCGCCTGCCCACCGCCGTCGACGTACTTGTCCTTGAACAGGAGCGAGCCGACCTTGTCGAAGGCGGCCTTGATCTTGGGGTCGGTGAACGGGATCTTGTGGCTGATCCAGTCCTGGGTGACCTGCGGATCCTCGGTCTTGAGGAGGACTTCCTCGACCCAGTCCGTCAGCTCCCAGCCGGTCGCCGTGCCGGGGCCGCCGGCGCTGACGCAGAACGGATGGCTGCCGTCGGCGACGATCTTGTCGGCCAGGGTGACCAGCTCGTCCCAGGTCTTGGGAACCGTGTAGCCCTTGGCCGCGAAGGCCTTCACCGGGTACCAGATCATCGATTTGACGTCGGCCTTGGTCGGGATGCTCCAGATCTTGTCGCCCTCGGACGTGAGGCCGATCGTCGACGGGAACTCCGCCTTGAGCTTCGCGGCGCCCTCGGGGCCCACGATCGTCGCGATGTCCTTGACCTTGCCCTTGTTGGCGTAGGCGAGCACCGCGGTCGGCTGGGCGATCTGCGACATGTCCGGCGGCTGGCCGCCGTCGACCCGGGTCTTGAGCACGGTCTCGTGGCTCGAGCCGATGCTGTCGTGCTGGACCACGATGCCGGTCGCAGCCTGGAAGTCCTTGATCGCCGCTGCGAACCCTTCGGCCTCGTTGCCGGTCCACTGCGTCTGGATCGAGACCTTCTTGCCCGCGAGCGGCATCTTGCCGTCGGCACCCTTCGTCAGGGCCTGGTCAAGCTCCTTGTAGCCGGTCGGGACCGCAGGCAGGTTCAATGCCGCCGCGGCCGACGGAGCCGGCCCGGACGCCGCCGGCGCAGACGCCGCCGGCGCAGACGCCGCCGGCGCAGACGCCGCCGGCGCGCTGGACGTGCTTGGCGATGGCGTCGCGCTGCTCCCGCATGCGCTCACCATCGTCATGACGACGACCGCCAGGGCGGACGTTGTCCTCAATCTCTTGACCATGTTTCCTCCTCCTGCGAACTGCCATGAATGTGGGTGACGAGTCGTTCCCTCTGTCCTCACATCAGTATCGGACTCCAACTCAATCCGCCGTGAAGGTTAGCGTTCGCCCACCCCCTCTCGCACGTGCAAATCGATGCGGTGGCGAGCGATGGCTGCCGCTCCGCGCGCGCCGGGCGCCTCGGTTGGCGACAGCAACTCGATCGTCGCATCGCCCAGGGCGGCCTGGACCAGTGGCGAGGCCGCGCATTCGAGGGCGATCCGCGATTGGATGGCGTCGAGAAGGGCTGGTCCGGCGGCCGCGACGCCGCCGCCGATGACCACTCGCTTGACGCCGAGAGTCAGGGCGAGCGATCGGATCGCCCGGGCCAGGTGGTCGGCCACTCGATCGATGATCTCGACCGCCACCTCGTCGCCGGCGGAGCTGGCCCGAAAGACGTCTGCGGCGCTCGAATGCGGCGACAGGACGGTGCTGCGACCGGCAGCCAGCGTCTCGTCGGCCTGCCGACCGATCGCCGGACCCGATGCGATCGTCTCGAGGCAGCCGCGCAGGCCGCACGCGCAGATGGCTCCATCCGGATCGGCGACGACGTGGCCCACCTCGCCGGCAAAGCTGTTGTCGCCGCGGAGGAGAGCGCCGTCGAGAACCACGCCGGCCGAGATGCCGGTTCCGATGGTCAGGAAGGCGACGCTCGCCGACCCCGGCGCCGACCGGTCGGCCGCCTGCTCGCTGAGCCATCGGGCAGCCGCGCGGGCGTCGTGCTCGACAACGATCGGGACGCCCAGCTCCGTGTGCAGCAGCGGCCCCAGCGCCAGGTGGGTGATGCCCAGGTTGACGGCCATGCTGACCGAGCCGTCCTCCGGGTCGACGTGGCCGGGAATCGCGACACCGACCGCCGCCACGTCCTGCCCCAGCTGGAGCTGGGCGTCGTCGACGAGTCCGGCGATCTGGCCGACCAGCGATGAGCGGTCCGTTGGCGTGACAAGCTCGTAGAGGACGCGGTCCCGATCGTCCATGACGAGGATGGATGTCTTGGTGCCACCGACGTCGACACCGGCGACCAGCGGCCCATCGAGCCCGGGCTCATGGGTCGCGATCATCGCACCAACCCCAGGCCCAGCTGCTGCTCCATGAGCAGTGCCGAGGCGCCGAGGACGACGACGTCGTCCTGGACGTGGCCGAACTCGATCTGCGTGTCGATGGCGAGCAGAGCCAGGACGCTGGAACGCGCCGAGCGCCGGACCTCGCCCAGCCAGTCGTCACCGAACGCCGCCACCGGCCCGACCAGCAGGATGTGGCGGACATTGAGCACGCCGATCAGCCAGCCGATTGCCAACCCGAGCTCGCGCGCGGCGTCGAGCACGATCCGGCAAACGCTCGCAACCCCGGCCCTGAAGGCGTTGACCAGGCTGATCTCGTCGGTGACCGTCGGTTCCACGGCCCCGGCGGCATCGACCAGCGCCGGCACGCTGGTCCGGGTTTCAAGACAGCCTTCCCGACCGCAGCGGCACGGCGCTCCGTCGTGACCCAGCGACACATGGCCGAACTCGCCGGCGCCGTAGCCATCGCCCTGGAACAGCTGTCCGTTGACGATGATCCCCGCGCCGACGCCTCGGCCGACCTTGATGACGATCAGGTTGTTCGGCCGTGGCCGCCGGAAGAAGGTCAGCTCGGCAAGGGCAGCCGCGTGGCTGTCGTTGGCCACGACCACTGGAACGCCGTAGCGGCTCTCGACGAGAGGTCCGAGGCGGAGGTCCGCCCAGTCGAGGTTCACCGACCAGCGGACCGTGCCCGAGCTGGTGTCGATGACGCCCGGCGCACCGATGCCGATCCCGAGGAGGGGAGACCGGTCATCGGCACGCAAGGCGTCGACAAGGAGGTAGACCAGCTCGACGGCGGCTTCGCCGTTCCGCCCTTCGAGGGGCAGATCAATGGAGCGCAGGATGTCGCCGCGCAGGTTGACGACCGCACCGCTGAACTGCGCTTCGCCGAGATCGAGACCGATCAGATGACGGCCGTCCGGGGCGACGCGGAGCAGGATCGGGGACTTGCCGCCGCTGGATCGGCCGCGGCCGGCCTCCTCGATCAGGCCGTCGTCGATGAGGCTGCCGACGAGGTCACCGACGGACGTTCGGGTGAGGCCGGTCAGTCGCGCGAGGTCTGCGCGGGACAGCGGGCTGTGGTCGTGCAGGGCGCGCAACAGCAGCCGTTGGTTGAACGTTCGCGTCTGCTGGTGTGTGGCCTTTTCAGGCAGCACCGCCGGACTGGCGCTCATGAGCGGGCGGACGCTCCCCTCTGGACCAGGACCACCCCGCTCTCCTGCCTCGGTCGGCTTTGGCAAGAGACTTGACAAAGTTGATGGTGCGCCCGCCGAGGGGCCTATGTCAAGACAGTGGACAAAGAAGAGGTGCGATGCCCGCCTGTCGACGTCTCGGCGCTCGGATGACCGGTCGGCGACCGGTCAGGGTCGACCCGGACCGACGTCCTCGGGGGGCTTCGGTCCGCCCTTCCCACCGGCGAACGGGCCGAGCCCGGCGATGGACCGCGGGTCGTCCATGTCGAGGGCCAGGACGACGTGGCCGGGCTCATCGTGGTCGGCGGCGACCGGGACCGCGCTCCCCGGTCGGAGACGCTCGATGTCAGCCGCCCTCAGCCACGGGTGGATCACCGCCCGGAAGGTTCTCGAGCGGCCGAGGTACACGTCGAGCGTCAGATCGACCTCGCGACGACCGCGCCGGGTCCGACCCGTCTCCTGCGCGACGACGACCGTGCCGCGACCCGGATAGCCCTCGGCGCGGATGCGCGCCTCTTCGGCATCGCGCGCGGCGGTGCCGTCGAGCCGGTCCAGCAGACGGTCGATCATCCCGCGACGGCGCCCCGCTCGACGAACCGCCCGTCGCCGCGATCGCCGACAGCGCGCCCGTCGCGGACCGCCGGGCGGCCGCGGACCCACGTGCTCCGGACCGCGCCGGCCGTCTCGATGCCCTCGTACGGCGTGAAGTCGCTCGTGTGGTGGAGCTCGGCCTGGCGGATCGTCCGGCGGGCAGCTGGGTCGAAGAGCACGAGATCGGCATCGCGCCCGACCTCGATCGCACCCTTGCGGTGGAGCCCGAACCGGCGGGCCGGCGTCGTCGCGAGCAGGTCGACCATCCGCTCGAGGGTGATCCGGCCCGTCGCAACGCCGAACCGGTGGACGATCGCGAGCATCGTCTCGATCCCGGGCGCGCCGTTGCTGATCCGGTCGAACGGCACGCCGCGAGCTGCCTGGCCCTTCTCGATCGCGACGCGGTCGGGCACGTGATCCGTGGCGACCATCGAGAGGTGGCCGGCGGCCAGGCCGGCCCACAGCGCGTCCCGATCGTCGGCGGATCGCAGGGGCGGGGAGATCACGCTCTTGGCGCACTCGAGGGGATCCGGCTCCTCGTACCGGGCGTCGGTCAGGGCAAGGTAGTGCGGGCAGGTCTCCGCCGTCGCCCGGACGCCGCTCGCCCGAGCGTCGGCGACATGCCCGAGCGCGGCCGCACAGGATAGGTGCACTACGTGGACGGGCGCGTCGGCCGCCTGGGCGAACGCCATCGCCCGGTGGGTCGCGACCGCCTCTGCCTCGGTCGATCGCGTGGCAGCGTGGTGACGTGGTGCCGTATCACCACGCTGAAGCGCCGATGCGACGGCGGCGTCGATCAGGACCGGGTCCTCGCAGTGGACCTCCAGCATCCCGCCGCGCTCGCCGAGGATCCGCATCGCCTCGAAGATCGAGCGGTCGGCCAGCCGGAAGTCGAAGACCATGAACGCCTTGGCCGTCGGGATGCCGGCATCGACCATGGCCGGCAGCTCGGACAGCGGATCGTCCATCCCGCCGAGGACCGCCGGGCTCAGCGCGAAGTCGACCGCGCTGTCCGACGCCGTGACGCGCCGGAACTCGTCGATCCCCGCCCGGATCGATCGATGCGCCGCCGGTGACAACCCCGTGCCCGGGTTGTTGAACGCCAGGAACGTCGTCGTCCCGCCGAACGCCGCGGCGAGCGAGTCCTGGTAGAAGCGGTCCGGTTCCGCGTCGGACGCAACCCTCGTATGGGTGTGGACGTCGACGCAGCCGGGGAGCACGAGGAGCCCGTCGGCATCGACGACGTCGCGCGCCGTGGCGGCGAGCGCCGAGAGGTCCGCCTCGACCGCATCGATCGACCCACCGCGGACGGCGACGTCGGCCCGACGGGATCCCGTCGACGTGACGACCGTGCCGCCGCGGACGAGCAGGTCCGGGCCGATGCCCTCGATCGATGTGCCCACACGCCGAGGATACCGGCGCGGCGGTCAACGCCGGGGCTGCGCCAAGAGGGCCTCAGCCGGGCGCGACCGGCCTGTCGAGGATCGCCTGGAGGACCGGGTCTCGGCCGGCGAAGTAGTCAGCGGACGAGAGGTCCGCGGCGATCTCGGGATCGATCGTGATCCGTGGGTCGTTCGGCGTGCTCCGCTCCCAGTAGCGGGTCGCCGTGTACAGGGCCTGCCGGCCGGACGGGAGGTCGATCCGCTGCGCGTCGCCGTACTGGTTCGGGCTGCCGCCCATCGCTTCGCCGGCGAAGGTGGCGCTCGTCTCCTGCTCGAGGTCGGTTGCGAGGTTCGCCGCAGCCGAGAAGGTGATCCGCCCGAGGATCACGTACAGCCGGCCGGGCCGGTTGATCGCGGGGTGGCGGAGCGTCTCCTCGAGCGGCACGAGGGTCGTGTTGTCGCCGCCGCCGTTGTGCCGGAGATCGAGGACGACCCGGGCCACGTCGTCCTGCATGGCCCGGGCGAGGATGTCGCGCGCGGTGTTCGCGATCCCGCCCTCGACCTGGTTCTGCTGGACGAACAGCGTCCGGGACGCCGGCAGGTAGTCCCACCAGATCGACTCCTCCTGCCGCCTCAGCCACGGCGCATCGAGCGGCGGCAGGCGCATCGGCAGGCCGGAGTTCCAGTCGACGTCCTCCTCGGCCGGGATCGGATCGATCGTGACGTCCCGGGCCGCGCCGTCGCGCCCGGCCAGACGGAAGACCGCGGGACCGGCCGCCTCGATCACGCCGAGACCCGCGAGCAGCTCGCTGACCCGGAGGTAGAGCGGGCCGTAGGCGAGGAGGTTCGACGGGTTGTCCCGTGGCGCGAGCGGCTCGACGAGCCGGAGCACCTCGGCGATCGGCTTGCCCCCGATGGCGACCACCCGGGACCCGACGAGATCCTCGGATGGCGCCCGGGCTGCGGTGATCACGAGGCCGTCGCTGAACCGCCACCAGCGCACCGGGTACTCGTGGGTCCCGCTGCCGGGGATGAACGGGAAGATCCCGCTGTGGCCGTCGCGGCCGTTCCAGCTCGGCATCGCGGCCAGCCGCACCAGCTCGACGAGCGCCTGGTCCTCGCTGAGCGACGGCGCCTTCGCCTTCACGGCGTCGGCCGCCGCGATCCAGTCCGCGCGGGCCATCCCGTGCCAGCCGTCCGGATGGACGTGGTCGCGGGCATCGAGGAGCGCGTCGATGTCGGCCCGCAGGCCCGCGACCCGATCGAGGGTCGGGGACGGCGTCGGGGTCGGCGACGGCGATGGCGTCGCGGCCTGGGCGGCGGATCGGCTCGGGACGATCGCGGCGGGCGACGCTCGGTCGGCGGGGACCGAAGGGGCGACCGACGTGCCGCAGCCCGCGATCGCGAGGCACGAGACGAGGGTCGCGATCCGGATCGCCGGCCGCCGTCGAAGGATCACGCCGTCGTCTCGATCTGCTCGGCCTGCAGCCGAGCCTCGGCGGTCGCGGCCGCCCGGCCGATCGCAAGGAGGACGGCCCGCGCCGCCTCGTCGCCCGAGTCCAGGGCCTCGGTGAACCGTTCGTCGGCCTCGGCGAAGCAGCGGGCGGCGGCTGCGTGGGCCGCGAGCCCGGCCGCCGTCAGCACGATCCGGTACGAGCGGCGGTCGTCGGCATTGGTCGCGCGCTCCGCGTGCCCGCGTTCGAGCATCGCCCGGACGACGTGCGACATCGACGTCGGCGGCATGCCGGAGCGACGGGCCAGCTCCGTCGGGGCGTGCGGGCCCTCGTCGAACAGGATGCTGTAGATCGCGAAGTCCTCGGGACTGAGCGGGCTGTCGGCCATGGCCGCGGCCACGAGGCTCCTTGCGGCCGTCGCCGCGGCGTAGAGCTCGAACAGGAGCGAGAGGCGGGAGTCCGGACGCCGGATCACGCCCAGATACTACCAGATGGTAGTACTTGGCCGTCGCATCCGCTCACGCATCGGGTCGACGCCGGGCTCCGAGCGACGCTCAGGTCACCTCGCGGATCGTGACCGCCTGGGCGCCGTCCCACAGGCAGCGTCGCCCGACCTCGCGGAGCCGGTCCTGCCAGCCCTCGTCCGGAACGATCGACGCGAAGTGGTTCGCCGCCAGCTGGCCGACCTTCGACGACGTCGTGCAGGCCCCGTACGGGAAGAAGATCTCGCACTCGCTGATGCCGCCCGGGTACATCGCGAGCATCCCGGGCGCCGGGTGCGAGGTGTGGTTCTCGTAGTCGATCCCGGGTCGGAAGTCGCCGTACGGGATCCACGTCGACTCGCCGCTCCAGCGGCAGTGGATCAGGTTCGAGGTGATCGGCAGCATCCGCCGGATTGCCTCGATCGTCTGCGGCGCGGCGGGCTCCCAGCGGGCGCTAAAGTGGAGGTCGCCGACCTCGATCTCGAGCGTTGCCATGCACGGAGGATAGCGGTGGCGGAGGCCGCTCGGCCCACGATCTCGACCCACGTCCTCGACACGGAGCGGGGGATGCCGGCACCAGGCGTGCGGGTGACGTTGTCGCGTCTCGACGTCGGGAACGGTCCGATCCGGATGACCCAGGCGCTGACCGACGGCGACGGACGGGTGCGGGACCTCCTCGAGCGACCCCTTGTCGCGGGCGACTACCGCCTCGAGTTCGACGTGGCTCACGAGGACGGCTCCTTCTTCACGAAGGTCGCGGTGGACCTGCGGATCGCCGACACGACCCGGAGCTACCACGTGCCGCTCCTCCTGGCGCCGTACTCGATGACGACGTACCGGGGCAGCTGATGGACGACGCGGACGTGGCAGCGCTCGATGTGCTCCCCGAGGACGCGTTCGTCGCGGCGGCGGCACCCTGGTTCGAGGGCGCGCCGCGCTTCCTCCATCGACTGGCCGCCGCCCGTCCCTTCGGCGACGCGGCCACGCTCTTCGCCCGGGCGGATGCCATTGCCGCGGCGATGCCCGAGGACGAGCAGATCGAGCTGATCGACGCCCACCCGCGGCTCGGAGCGCCGCCGGCGACCGTCTCGAGCGCCTCCTTCCGCGAGCAGGGCTACGACCGGGAGACGACCGCCGCGATCGCCGACCTGGACCGGCTGAACGCCGCGTACGAGGCCCGGTTCGCGTTCCGCTACTGCGTCTTCGTCAACGGCCGGAGCCGACCCGAGCTCGTGCCCGTCCTGGAGGCGGCCCTTCGCGCCGACCGCGACGCCGAGATCGAGCGGGCCGTCCACGACGTCGTCGCGATCGCCCGGGACCGGTTCTCGAAGGCTCCGGCCGCCGCTCGTGGTCGGACGATGATCGAGGTCGGCCCGAACTCCTACGGCAAGTCTGCGATCCGGCTCGTCAAGGTCGACCGCGCCATCACGCCCCACCGGGTCCGCGACCTGACGATCGCGATCGCGCTCGAGGGCGACTTCGCCGCGTCGTACGACCAGGGCGACAACTCGGCCGTGATCGCGACGGACACGATGAAGAACACCGCCTATGCGCTCGCCGGCGAGCACCTGACGGGCCCGATCGAGACGTTCGGGCTGGCGTTGGCGACGCACTTCCTCGAGACCGGTCCCGAGGTCGAGCTGGCGCGGATCTCGATCTCCGAGCACGCGTGGCGCCCGATCGGGACCGCTCCCGACGCGTTCAGCCGCGACGGCTCGGAAACCCGGACCGTCGTCGTCGAAGGCGGCAGGCGGACGACCACGATCCGGGCGGGCATCGCCGACCTCGCGGTGATGAAGACGACCCGGTCGGCGTTCGAGGGGTTCCCTCGCGACCGCTTCACGACCCTGAAGGAGACCGACGATCGGATCATGGCGACGAAGGTGACGGCGTCGTGGGCGTACGACCCGAATTCGTTCGACCTGCGACGGCCGATCGACTTCGACGCCTGCCACGGCGCGATCCGGCAGACGTTCCTCGAGGTCTTCGCGGATCACCACTCCGTGTCGGTCCAGGCGTCGATCTGGATCGTCGGCAAGGCCATCCTCGAGCGCCATCCCGAGGTCGCCGACGTGACGATGTCGCTGCCGAACCTCCATCACTGGACGGTCGACCTGAGCCCGTTCGGGATCGACAACGATCGCGAGGTCTATGTCTCGACCACGGAGCCGCACGGCCTGATCGAGGCGACGATCCGGCGGCGCGACGAGTCGTGACAGCCTAGGTGACACGCCGGCAGTCGAGGATGCCGCCATGGAAGCCCGCATCCTCCCGCTCCCGACCCCGGAGATCCGCGTCGATGGCGACCGGATCGTCGTCGAACGCCTTGTGGTCCGCGACCCGTCGCTCGCCGCGATCCTGGCGGACCGCGAGCCTGCCGATCGGCCGGCCCTCGTCGAGCGCGCCCTGAAGATCGGCCTCACGGCCCTCCAGGACGCCTCGGTGACGGTCGACGTCGATCTGGTGCGCGACGAGTTCGAGAAGCTCCTCCACGCGTCGGAGCAGGCGAACGTGCGCGCCGCAGAAGCCCTCGACCAGGTGCTCCGGTCGAACTTCGCCGACGGTGACGGGCGGCTGCCACGGACCCTCGAGAAGTTCCTCGGCGATCGGGGCCAGCTGCGGACCTTCGTGGGCGAGCTGTTCGACGAGACGAAGCGGGACAGCGCGATCGGCCGGATGCGAACGCTCCTCGGCACCTACTTCGATGGCGACGCCTCGAAGCTGGCGCTGCTCCTCGACCCGACCCGCCAGCACTCGCCGATGCACCAGTTCCGGAGCGAGGTCACGGCCGGCTTCGAGAAGCTCCACGAGCGGCTCACCGCGATCGAGGCCGCGGCAGCGGCTCGTGGTGCCGAGCGCGCCCGATCGGCCGCGAAGGGCGCCGACTTCGAGGATGTCCTCGAGTCGATGCTCGCCGAGATCGCCCGCGGCGGCGGGGACCTCGTCGACCGCACCGGCGGCGAGGGCGGCGAGGTCCTCCGATCGAAGAAGGGCGACTTCGTGATCTCGGTCAACCCGGAACGGACGGGCGGGACGGACCTGCGGGTCGTGATCGAGGCGAAGGACCGGGCGATGTCGGTCCGGTCGATCCGCGAGGAGCTTCGCGAGGCCAAGCAGAACCGCGCGGCGGCGATCGGGCTCGTCGTGTTCAGCCCGAGCCACGCGCCCGCCGGCATCGCGCCGTTCGACGTCCGGGCCGGCGACGTCTACTGCGTGGTCGACCCGGCGGAGCCGGACCCCGCGATCCTCGAGGCCGCCGTGCGCCTGGCGAAGTTGCTGGCCATCGCCAGCCTGCGGGAGGTCGAGGCCGACGTCGACGTCGAAGCGGTCCGGACCAGCCTCGTGGCGGTCCGGGCGGAGCTCGACGCGCTAAAGGGCATCAAGGCCACGCTCACCTCGATCGCGAACAGCGCGAGCAGCGTCCAGCAGACGCTCGACCGGCTCCGCGACGCGATCGTGAGCCGGGTCGCGGAGGCCGAGGCGGAGATCCGGACGGCACGAGCGGCGCCGCGCTGATCGGTGGCCAGCCCGGCGCTGGGCGGTCGGCAAGAGTCCGGTGCGGTCGGGACTGGTGAGCCATCCCGTTCTGGGACCACCTCGCCATTGCCTCCCGACCGTCCGGGCACGCATGGTGGCGGGGCTCGGGGACGCTCGGGTTGCACGCACCCATACCCTTGGGAGTGCGGCACGCCCCAGACACCGGAGATGTCATGCGCCGAGCCCTCGCCTCGATCGCCGCTCTCGCCCTCCTCCTGTCCTCGGTGGGCGCGACGCTGGCCGGCGAGCCCGGCGGATCTCCGGTCCCCGCCCCGATCGTCGAGCCCGGACCCTCGGCGGAGCCGGTCCCGTCCGTCGATCCGACCACCTCGATCGATCCAGCTCCGACGCCGCCCACCACGCCCGACGATCCGACACCGGAGCCGTCGGCCACGGCGGCCGCGCCGGTGGTGCCCGCCGCGACCCCGCCGGCCCACGAGAAGCCGGTCAAGCCGGTCGTCGATGGCTCCGCCGACCCGACTGACCGCTGGATCGTCGTCCTGAAGTCCGGCACGGACGCGGTCGCGACGGCCGATCGGCAGGGCAGGCAGCGAGGCTTCACGTCGGACCGGACGTTCCGCAATGCCCTGCGCGGCTACTCGGCCCACCTCGACCGCGCCCAGGTGAGGGCGCTGAGCCGGGACCCGTCGGTGTCGATGATCGTGGCCGACGAGCGGATCGAGGCCCAACAGGCGATCCCGACCGGCGTGGCCCGGATCAACGCCGCGGTCTCGCCCATCGCCAAGATCAACTCGCTCGACGAGCGCGTCGACGCCGACGTCGCGATCGTCGACACCGGGATCGCGTCGGTGCCCGACCTGAACGTCGTCGGCGGCTACAACTGCTCGACCAGCGACCGGACGAAATGGCGCGACGTCTACGGACACGGCACCCACGTCGCCGGGACCGTCGGCGCCCTCGACAACGGCAGCGGCGTCGTCGGCGTCGCGCCGGGCGTCCGGCTCTGGGCCGTGAAGATCCTCAACGACTCCGGGGCTGGCTTGCTCAGCTGGTACGTGTGCGGGCTCGACTGGATCGCGGCCCAGCGCGACCCGAACGATTCCAGCCGGCCGCTGATCGAGGCGGCGAACATGAGCGTGGCGAAGTGGGGCAGCGACGACGTCAACTGCGGCAACACGAACAAGGACATCCTCCACCAGGCGATCTGCCGGCTGGTCGCGAGCGGCGTCACGGTCGTGGCAGCGGCCGGCAACGACCACGCCAGCGCCTCGAAGCGCGTCCCGGCCGCGTACAACGAGGTGATCACGGTCTCGGCGCTGGCCGACACGGACGGCAAGCCCGGCGGCAAGGGCGGCCATCGCTGCCTGTCGTGGGGCACGTACGACGTCGACGACACGTTCGCCGACTTCAGCAACTACGGCTCGGACGTCGACCTGATCGCCCCGGGGAAGTGCATCATGTCGACGATCCCGGGCGGCTACCGGTACAGCTCCGGGACGTCGATGGCGGCGCCGCACGTCACGGGCGCGGTGGCACTCCTCAAGGAGAGCCGGCCGTACCTGACCCCGTCCGAGGTCCGCCAGGCGTTGATGTCCCTCGGCTCTTTGAACTGGCGCTATTCGACCGATCCCGACGGCACACACGAGCGACTGCTCGACGTCGGCCGGATCGGTGCCCGCGGCGACTTCAGCCTGACGGCCGGAACGGGGACGGCCGTCGGGCGCTCAGGAGGTGTTGCGCAAGTCCCGATCACGATCGTCCGGTCCTCGACGCTGTTCGAGGCGGTCAGCCTGTCGATGGCCGGGCCGTCCGGGTTCTCCGGAACCTTCAACGTCCGGGCGCCGTTCGGGTTCACGGGCGTCTCGTCGACGCTCAGGGTGACCGTGCCCGCCGGCCTGTCCGATGGGACCTACGACATCCTCGTCGCCGGCAACGAGCACGGGCATGTTCACACGACCACGGCGCACGTCGTGGTCGAGAGCGACCTGCCGACGGCCCAGCCGCCGTCCACGATGGTGCGGACGAAGGTGGCCCTGGGAACCACTAGCGCCCCGATCAGCACGGGCTGGGCAGCCGCGACCGATCCCACGAGCGCCATCGGCGGCTACGAGGTCCAGCGGAGCGTCGACGGTGGAGCCTGGGTCGCGATGGCATCGACGAGCGCAAGCGTCCGGGCGGCCGCCAGCTCGCAGGCCTTCGGCCACGCCTATCGCTATCAGGTCCGGGCCCGCGATGTCGCCGGCAACTGGAGCCCCTGGGTCGCCGGAAGCAGCGTCGCGGCCGCCCTCCTCTCCGAGCGCTCATCCGCGGTGACGTGGAGCGGCACGTGGCACGCGGTGTCCTCGTCCTCGGCATCGGGCGGAACGACGACATACGCGACGAGCGCGGGGGCCCGGGTCCGGACGACGTTCAGCGGACGCGGGATCGGGGTCGTCGGGCCCACGAACAAGACCCGCGGCAGCGCCGCCGTCTACGTCGACGGGGTCTACCGTGGGACGGTCAGCTTCCGATCGTCGAGCGGCCACAGCCGGATGGTCGTCTTCTCGACCGCGTTCCCCGCCGTCGGGACGCACACGATCGAGCTGCGCCTCAGCGGCAACGGCCGGGTCGACATCGACGCGTTCGTCATCCTCCGTTGACATCCACGCCCGTCTCCTTGAGGCGGGCGGCTTGCAGCCCCGCGATATCATGCGGAACCGGTCGTGCCCGCCGGCGGGCCGACCTGCTGCTCGATCGACCGCACGAGGACCTGCCGTGGCGCGCGCGATGTGGAAGGGGGCCATCCAGTTCGGCCTGGTGACCATCCCGGTCAAGCTCTATGTAGCGACAGAGTCCGACTACACGATCCGCTTCAACATGCTTCACGAGAAGGATCTCTCGCGGATCCAGATGAAGACGTGGTGCCCGGTCGAGGACGAGCCGATCTCGCGGGCCGACACGGTCAAGGGCTACGAATACGCGCCCGGTGAGTACGTCGTCATCACGGACGAAGACCTCGAGAAGGTCCCGCTCAAGACGGTCCGGTCGATCGAGATCGAGCAGTTCACGAAGGCCGACGACGAGGACACGAACACCCGTTTCGTGAAGCAGGCGTATTACATCGAGCCGGACAAGATCGGGCGCAAGCCGTTCTACCTGCTCCGGTCGGTCCTCCAGGAGGAGGGCCTGACCGCGATCTGCAAGGTCGTGATCAAGGATCGCGAGGCGCTCGCCTCGCTCGACCCGTTCGGTGACACGATGCTCCTCACGACGCTCCACTGGCCCGACGAGATCCGCTCGACCAAGGAGCTCGATCTGCCCGACGAGGAGTTCGAGTTCAAGCCCGCGGAGCTCGCGATGGCCCGCCAGCTCGTGTCGGCGATGACCGGCGAGTTCGACGCGACCGCCTACAAGGACGAGTATCGCGACGCCCTGATGCAGGTCATCGAGTCGAAGATCGAGGGCCATGAGGTCAAGGCGCCGGAGCCGGTCGAGGAGGGCGGCAAGCTCGTCGACCTCATGGCCGCCCTGGAGGCGTCGGTGAACGCGGCCAAGGCGGCTCGCGCCGGCGACCAGCCGGTCAGCGTCGCCGAGGCGAAGAAGGCGCGCGAGGAGAAGGCCGAGCCGGCGAAGGCAACCGCCCGCGGCAAGGCGGCGGCCGACGACGACGAGGCCGAGACCGCGGCGCCCGCGAAGCGGAAGCGCAAGACCGCCTGACGGTCGCGCCTCCGGGGACCACGGCCATCGCCGGGCCGGGCGGCTGGGCGGCGCGTTGCCGGTCCGCTGCCGCCGACGCCGCGACGCGCCAGACTGATCCGCGATGCCGCTCGAGCACTACCGCCGCAAGCGCGACTTCGCGAAGACGCCGGAGCCCGCCGGGGCGACGACTCCGCCCTCCGGGACCGGGCGGTTCGTCGTCCAGCGCCACCGGGCGACCCGCCTCCACTACGACTTCCGGCTCGAGATCGACGGCGTCCTCGTCAGCTGGGCCGTTCCCAAGGGTCCGACGCTCGATTCCGCGGTCCGGAGGATGGCGGTCCACGTCGAGGACCACCCGATCGAGTACTTCGACTTCGAGGGCGTGATCCCGACGCGCCAGTACGGCGCGGGTGACGTGATCGTCTGGGACTGGGGAACGTGGGAGCCGGAGGCCGAGACGCCCGATCCGCGGGCCGCCGTCGAGAACGGCGAGCTGAAATTCGTCCTCCACGGCACGAAGGTCCGCGGCCGGTTCACGATCGTGCGGACGAGCCGCCGGCCGGGCAGCGCGCCGACGACCGCGTTCGAGGACGACAGCGAGCAGTGGCTCCTGATCAAGAAGCGTGACGCCGATGCCGAGACGGGCTGGGACGCGGAGGGCCACCCGCAGAGCGTGAAGACCGGCCGGACCAATGACGAGGTGAAGGCGAACCGCGACGCGATCTGGGTGAGCGAGCAGCCGGCCGCCGTCGCGGAGATCGACCTGACCGGCGCCCGCGACAAGGCCATGCCGGATCGGATCGAGCCGATGGCGGCGACGCTCGCCACGAAGGCCTTCAGTGACCCCGACTGGCTGTACGAGATCAAGTGGGACGGCTACCGGGTCGAGGCCGTCGTCCGGGACGGCAAGGTCAAGCTCTGGACCCGCAACCTGAAGGACGCCGAGACGTACTTCCCGAAGCTCCTCTCGCCGCCGACCTGGATCGACGCGAACGAGGCGATCGTCGACGGCGAGGTCGTCGCCCTCGACGACGAGGGGCGACCGGACTTCTCGCTGCTCCAGGAGCGGATCAGCGAGCGGCGGACCGGGTCGGGCCGGGGCGGGAACGGGGCCGGCCCGCCGGCGGCCACGGGGCCGCTCGTCTACCAGGTGTTCGACCTTCTCCATCTCGACGGTCGGTCGCTCCTCGGCGTCCCCCTCGAGGATCGCAAGCGGCTCCTCCGGTCGGTCCTCCGCGAGACCACGCGGGTCCGCTACGCCGCGCACGTCGTCGGCGATGGCGAGGCGTTCATGGAGGCGGCCCGCGAGCGTGGCCTCGAAGGGGTCGTCGCGAAGCTCCGGCGCTCGCGCTACGAGCCGGGTCGCCGGACGCCGGCCTGGCTGAAGCTGAAGATCCGGCCGGAGCAGGAGCTCGTCGTCGGCGGCTGGACGCCGGGCGAGGGCAACGCCCGCGACCTGGGCGCGGTTGCCGTCGGCGTCTACGAGGACGGCAGGCTGCGGTTCGCCGGCAAGGTCGGGTCCGGGTTCACGGCAGCCACCCGGAAGCGGCTGCTCGGCGCGATGGAGCCGCTCTCCGCCGACGCGCCACCGTTCGACCCGCCGCCGCCGCGCGACTACCGCGGCCGCTGGGGCGGCGACCTCAACGGCGTGACCTGGATCCGGCCGGAGCTCGTCATCCGCGCCGAGATCGGCGGCTGGACCCGCGACGGCCACGTCCGACAGACGTCGTTCAAGGGCATCGAGGTGGGTCGTGACCCGCGGCTCGTGGCCCGCGAGGAGGCCGTGTCGTCGGCCCGGGCGGTCGCCGAGGCCGAGGCCGAGGCCCCCGATCCTGCCGAATCCACGGATCCGGTCCAGGATTTACCCGTGCCCAAGCGTTCGGCCAGCCGATCCGCGACCGCAACCGCGACCACGCCACCGGTGGGGCCAGGCGGACTGCCGTGGACCGCGACGCCCGCGGAGATCGAAGCCCTCGCGTCGATGACGGGGGAGGGGACCTGGCACGTCGGCGGCGAGCGCGGCGAGGACCTGAAGCTCACGAACCTCGACAAGGTCCTGTTCGGGCCGCATCCGGCCGACCCGTCGGGCGAGCCGGTCACGAAGCGGGAGCTGGTCCGCTACTTCGCCCGGATCGCCCCGACGGTCCTCGTCCATCTCGCCGAGCGGCCCCTCAACCTCCAGCGGTTCCCGAACGGTGCGGGCAGCATGGGCTTCTGGCAGAAGGACATCCCGTCGAGCGCGCCGACGTGGCTTCGTCGCTGGCGCGAGGTCGGGGTCGACGCTCGCGAGGCCAACGAGCACCTGATCGCCGACCGGGTCGCGACGATGTGCTGGCTCGGCAACCAGGCCGCGTTCGAGATCCACGGCTGGACGGCTCGCCTCGAGGACCCGTCGCGGCCGACCTTTGCGCTGATCGACATCGACCCCGGCACGAAGACGACCTGGGAGGAGACCCTCGTCCTGGCCCGGTTGTACCGGACGGCCCTCGAGCACCTCGGGGTCCGCGGCTACCCGAAGACGACCGGCAAACGCGGCATCCAGGTCTGGATCCCGATCGAGCCGAAGTACACGTTCAGCGACACGAGCGATTGGGTGGAAGGGCTCAGCCGGGCGATCGGGGCGACGGTGCCCGATCTCGTGTCGTGGGAGTGGGCGAAGGGGTCGCGGGGCGGCAAGGCCCGGCTCGACTACACCCAGAACCAGCCGATCAAGACGCTCGTCGCGCCGTACGCCGTCCGGCCCGCCGACGGGGCGCCGGTGTCGGCGCCGATCGACTGGGACGAGCTCGAGGACCCCGAGCTGCGGCCCGACCGGTGGACGGTCCGGACGATCGTCGAGCGGGTCGAGCAGGTCGGCGACCGGTTCGCGGCCGCCCAGACCGACGCCCAGGAGCTGCCGCCGCTCGGCTGAGGGCTGGAACGCACGGCGAGCACGGGCGCTACGCTGGGACCGACGACGACGATTCGACCCGACTGGAGAGCTCCGTGACCGAATCCGATCCGATTGGCTGGCGTGGCGTGGTCTATGGCACACCGGTGGCGGCCGCCGACGGGGCGCGCATCGGCACGGTCCGGGAGATGCTGGGATCCGATTCCGAGGACATCTTCCACGGGATCCGGGTCAGCCTCTCGGGCAGGAAGCGGGACGTGATGATCCCGTCAGGCGACGTGACGGCCCTGACCAGCGACGAGATCCGGACGAAGCTCTCGCAGGCCGAGGTCGAGGGACTTGCGCCCTACGACGAGGTGGCGTCCTATCACCTCGCGTCGGTCGGCTGGCTGCGCAAGCACATCGGATGGACGAAGGACGCGAGCTCGGACGAGGAACCCGGCTGAGGGCCGGCGGCGCGGTCAGCGCCAGGTGCGCGGCTCCGCCGGGGCGTACGGGAGGACGAACCAGCCCAGGAGTGGCTCGCCGGTCGACTGGGTCATGCCCGTCGGGCGGAGCGCCGGGTCGAGGTGGATCGTGATCGTCACGTCGTCGCGGTCCGGCCAGTTCGGGTCGTACAGGTTCAGGGTCACCCCCCGCCCGTCCTCAGCGTAGCCCCACGCCATCACCTGGTGGTTCATCGTCAATGCACGCGGATCCAGTGACGCGACCCGGATCAGCCCGATCAGGACCAGCCGTCCCGCGTCCAGCTCGGCCCTGGCCCTCGGCCACTCGCGCTCGAGCGCCTGCTTCGCCCGGTCTCCGCCGAACGAGCCCCCGACGGCCGAGCGCCACCAGTAGCGGACCGGCACGGTGAGCCAGGCGAGCGACTCGACCTGGCGCCGGACGATCGCCCGAAACCGCGGCGAGCCGTTCGCGAACGGCTCGCGATCGGCCGGCACCGCGACACCGGCCTGGAACAGGTCGGCCGCGGTGTAGACCATCCCGCCGCACAGCCCGTCGGCCGCGTCGCCGATCCCGACGATCCGCGGGTCGAGCGGGCCGAGCTTCACGGTCGGCCCGTGCGGCCATGCGTTGGCGAAGTGGAACCCGTGGGTGCTCGGGAGGAACCCCTCGATCGTGCGGACGTCCATGGCCCGCAGCGTACCCGGAGGAGACGTCAGGCGCCCCGAGGTCAGAGGCCGACGGTCACCCGGACGACGCCCGGTGGGACGCCGAGTGCGGCGAGCGAGCCCGCGACCGGGTCCAGCACGTCGAGGACGATCAGGTACTCACCCGGTGCCGGTGGCGCCGTGAGGTTGAACTGCGCGGTCGCCGTGGCACCCGGCGCGAGGCCGGCCGGCAGGATCGAGCTCGCCGTCCCCACTGGGAGGCTGCCGGCCGGGAGATAGGCGCTCAGCCCGACCCAGCGGGCAAGGAGCGTCGCTCGCGACGCGGGCTGGAGCTCGGCCTCGCCGACCGCCGGACGTGACGCGGGGTGTCCCCACGCCGTGCTGCCAAGGTTCGACACCGCGACCTTCAGCGAGAACGGCTGGCCCGCCCGGGCGGTCGCGGCAAGCGGCGCAGCGTAGACGGCGGCGCGCGGCCCGGTCACCCGGACGACGAGCGCCGGAAGGAGGGTCTGCGTGGCCGCGTCGAATGCCAGGCCGTCCGACTGGTGGAGCGTCGCCACGAGGCGGTAGAGGCCGGGCGCCGCGGGGACGCGGACCGGCACGCTCAGCCCGCTGCCCTTGACGAGCTTCGCCGCCACCGGTGCCACGACCTGGCCCGGAACTTCGGGCGCGACGAGATCGGGCAGGCTGGCACTCGGCGTCGCGGTCGTTCCCGGGTCGTTTGCCGCGGGGCTCGGTGACGCCTGGGGCTGGGCAGCCGGGGCCGACGGTGCCGGGCTCGCCGCCGGCGCGAGCGGGTCCGCCACGGGGCTGTCGAGGCGGTCCCACCGCGTCCCGACCATCAGCTTCTTCGGCAGCAGGCCGACCGCGTCGGCGGCGATCGGCAGGACGAGTCGCGTCGAGGAGCCGGCCGTCGGCGGAGTCGTCAGATCGGGTGCGCCGAACGTCACCCCGAGTCCGACGAGCGATGGCTCGAGCGCCGGCTGGACGATGACCGGGTGCGTGAGCCCGTTGTCGATGACCTGACGGCTCGACAGCTCCGACTTGATCACCAGCGAGCGGTGGAACCCCGACGACTCGTTGTCGGGATCCATCGAGGCGATCGCGCCCTTCGTCCGGACGCTCTTGAACGTCAGGAAGTGATCGTTCCGGTTCGGCGCCCGGCGCCAGATCGAGTCGACCGTCGAGCGTCCCGTCAGGACGGACTTCACGTAGTAGGTCGGGGCCAGATAGGCATCGGCGATGACGGCGCCCGCGCCGGCCCTGAAGAAGCCCGCGGCGTAGTTGTCGACCCGCTGCTGGGCCTGGTCGAGCGTGCCCTCGGCGAGACCCGGCTCCGTGTTGCCGCTGGCGTAGCAGAGGTGGCTGAAGACGACGACGGCGTTGGGCGCGAGGTGGATCTCGGACCCGATCTTCGCCTCACCGAAGTACTGGTGCGCGTCGGCCGCCCCGGCGTGCGGGTTCAACCCGAAGCCGTTCTGGGTCGGCGGGTAGAGGGCGGGTCGGTAGATGCTCGGCCAGCCGTTGCCGTGCCCGAGGTAGACGACGATCGACGCGTCCTCGAGCGCGGCCTTGACTCGCTCCCAGGTCGCGTCGGGCGAGTAGACCTTGACGACGTTCGGGGTGAGCTTCGACGCGGCCGCCGCGGTCTCGTCCGCGAGGCGTCGGTAGTAAGGCGTCGTTGCACCCACGGGACCGACGATGATGACGACCTTCGGGCCGGAGCGGGCCGTGTCCGTCCGCGCTGCGACCGGGCCTGCCCCGACCAGGAGCAGACCCAGCGCGGCGACGAGCCAGAAACGCCACGTGCGCCGAACCTTCATCACGCCGTCCATCGATGTTTTGGTCGCTCGACGATAGCCCTCTTGGCGGAGCTCGACCATACCAACAAGTCATTCGCTCCGCGTTCGTCAGAGGTTCACTCGCGGTTCATGGTGACGACCGTCACCAACTGGTATGGCGTCCCGGGATGGCCTGGTGGTTCAACCACCGCCGGAGCGGCCGCTCGACATCCCATGTCGCTTCGGCCGTCGGTGACCGTTCCCGAGCTGTTGGACCGTAAGGCTAACCTTTACGTAAACGGCAAGGTCGGGTATCCTGAACGGCCGTGAGCCACCTCGACGACCCAACCAGTTCGCCCCAGACGCCAGCCCGCCTCCTCCGGATCCAGGAGGTCGCCGCGACGCTCGGCCTGACCGCGCGGACCATCCGCTACTACGAGGAGCTCGGGCTGTTGACGCCCGCTGCCCGCAGCGACGGCGACTACCGTCTCTACGACGAAGACGACGTCGAGCGGTTGCAGTTCATCAAGGACCTCCGCGACGAGGCCGGCTTCAGCCTGGCCGAGATCAGCCAGATGCTCGAGGACGAGGCCGCTCGAGCCCGGAACCGGGCACGATTCCGGACGACGAGCGATGCGGCTGAGCGTCGCGCGATCGTCGATGACGCGCTCGCCCGGGTCGAACGCCAGATCGCGTCGCTCCAGGGGAAGGCGGATCGCCTCGCCGCGATGATCGCGGACGCCGAGGGCCGTCGCGAGCACCTGCTCGGTCACCGCGCGGAGCTCGACGCGGGTCGCGAGCCCGCTCCACACAGCCACGACCGCCCGGCTCGCCGGGCCGTCCGGTCATGACGTCGTTCGCGGGCGGCCGCGCGTTCCGCCACCGCAACTACCGCCTGTTCTTCGGGGGCCAGGCGATCTCCCTCGTCGGCACGTGGATGCAGCAGGTGGCCCAGGGCTGGCTCGTCCTCCAGCTGACCCACGATCCACTCTGGCTCGGGCTCGTTTCGGTGGCCCAGTTCGGGCCGGTGATCATCTTCGGGCTGTTCGGCGGCGTGATCGCAGATCAGCTGCCCAAGCGGAAGACCCTGATCGTGACCCAGACGGTCTCGATGGTGCTCGCGTTCATCCTGTTCGCCTTGACGGCGACCGGCGTCGTCGAGGTCTGGATGGTGATGGTGCTTGGGGCGCTGCTCGGGACCTCGAACGCGGTCGATATGCCGACCCGCCAGTCGTTCGCCGTCGAGATGGTGGGCAAGGACGATGTGGCGAACGCCGTCGGCCTCAACTCGGCGCTGTTCAACGTCTCGCGCGTGATCGGCCCGGCGGCAGCCGGCCTCCTCATCGGTGCGTTCGACATCTCGATCGCGTTCCTGATCAACGGAGTCAGCTTCATCGCCGTGATCATCGCCTACCTGGCCATGCGCGACAGCGAGCTGCGCCCGATCCCGCCGATCGCCCGCCCGACGTCGTTCGGTGCCGTCGTCGACAGCCTCAAGGAGGGCACCCGGTTCGTTCGCGCGACGCCGATCGTCCTGCTCTCGGTCACGATCGTCGGACTCGTGGCGACCTTCGGCATGAACTTCCAGGTCCTCGTCCCGCCGCTCGCGGACTCGGTTCTCAACGTCGGGGCGTCCGGCTACGGCTTCCTCATGGCGGCGTCGGGTCTCGGGTCGACGATCGCGGCGCTCTGGGTCGCGTTCAGCCGCCGCCCGAGCCCGACCGTGATCGCGACCGGAGCCATCGCCCTGGGCCTGGGGTCGTTGGTCCTCGCGTGGTCGACGTCATTCCCGCTGTCACTGCTCGCGATGGCCATCGCCGGCGCGGGCGGGATCGGGATGGCCGTCACGGCCAACACGACGATCCAGCTCAGTGTCCCTGACCAGCTTCGCGGCCGGGTGATGAGCGTCTACACGACCGTCTTCGCGGGATCCGTGCCGGTCGGCGGGCTGCTGATGGGCGCGATCGCCTCGGCGTGGAGCGTCCAGCTGTCCTTGCTGATCGGCGCCCTGCTCAGCCTCGCGTGCGGGATCGGCGGCTGGTTCTGGCTCCGTCGCCTGCACCCGGCCCAGCGCAACGTCCGCGCCGTCGCCCTGGCCGCGGCCGACATCGGCGCGATCGACCCGGAGGGCCGATCGGCGGGCGCGATCTCGAGCGCTCGGCCGCGGTAACGCTGGCTCAGCCGGCGGCGACCTTCGTTTCCTGGAAGAAGCGAGCTGGCATGGGCCGCCGCAGGCGCCACGTCACACGCATCGGCCGACTGGACTCGTGCTGGACATAGTCGGCGAGCCCGAGACACGTGTATGGGACGGTCTCGCCTCTCGAATCCCTCTTGCGCTCGCGGACGAAGAGGACGATCCGATCGTCGGCGTCGTTGTGATGGATATACCGCTGACCGGTCTTCGACTCGGGTGCGGTGGTGCTCTGCGACTCCCAGTGGAAGAGCGTTGGTGAGATCGGGTAGTCCTCGTATCGCGTTGTTGGCGAATACTCGGCTTCGCTCTTCTCGAGCGTGACAAAGAAGCAGTCGAGCCGCTCGGCTTCGACCCTGAGCACCCCTTCACGCGTATCTCGGAGAACGCCCGCCGCGCTTACCAAGCCAAGGGCGGCGATGATCTCGTACAAGCCGTAGGTCGCATGACTCTGGAGGGGAACCACCGAATTCGAGAACACGGGCGTCGTTTCGGCGCGGGCCCGATCCCGAAGCGCTTCGAGGAGGTCGACGAGCTCCGTCCGCCTTGCGGTATCCGACCACAGAGAGGTCAGCATCGCCGGCAAGTCACCGACGGGGCGCGTCCGACCACCGAGGGACGCGAACAGCATCAATTGGAGACGTCCAAGGTTCGTCGAACTCGGTTCACCGGCCGGCGCGCTTGGCAAGGTCAGCCAATTGAGCCACGCGTCGAAACGGTCGTTGTCGTCGATATGCAGCATCCGGCCGATCGCCCGATCGATCGGGTTCGGTTCAGCTCGGTCGATCGCGAGCGACGGAAAGGTGGCCGCGCGCAGTGACGTGAACGAGTGCCGAGCGGCGGGCCGCGCGTAGACCTCGTCGAGTTCGCGTCCGCTCTCGCGAAGGTAGTCGCCGAGACGCGTGTCAGGGCCGAGTGCGCGAAGGTCGTCCGAGAGCGCTTTGCGCGTCGACCACACGGCGCTCCGGAGGTTCGCGAGGACGATGTCCTGTGAGATCCGATCAAGCCGGATCGCGCAGCCCGGAGGGGTGATCGGAAACCCGTCTTCGACGGCCCGGGCGAGCTGCTTGGTCGTTCCCCCAACGAGCGCGCGATATCGAACGTCGAACCGGTAGTCGCGGTGGGCCTGCCCGACGAAGTCGAGAACGGTGAGGACGCTCTTGCCCTCAGTTCGGCGAAGACCACGACCAAGCTGCTGAAGGAACACGGTCGCGCTTTCCGTCGGTCGCAGGAGCAACAGGGTGTCGACCTCGGGGATATCGACCCCCTCGTTGAAGAGGTCCACCGTGAAGATGGCCTGGATGTCACCCCGACGCAGGCGCGTGATCGCCGCGGCACGTTCCGTCGCCGACGAGTGGGCGTGCAAGGCAACCGCCGAGAGACCTGCAGCATTGAACCGCTCGGCCATGAACCGAGCGTGCGCGATGCTCACGCAGAACCCGAGCGCACGCATTGCCCCGGGGGAAAGCACGTGGTCCTGGACGGCCTGGAGGACACGGTTTGCGCGATCCCAGTCGGACAGATACACCGCTTCGAGTTCGCTGACGGCATAGACACCTCGCGCGAAGTTGACGGTCCGAAGGTCCGTCCCATCGTGCGTGGCGAAGTAGTGGAATGGGGACAGGAGACCTTGCTCGAGGGCCTGCCACAACCGCACCTCGCACGCGATCCGGTCATCGAACCAGCGGACGACTGACACACCGTCCGCGCGCTCCGGTGTTGCAGTGAGCCCAATGAGGTAGGTCGGGCGCAGGCGCTCGAGGAGGCGCGTATAGGTGGGCGCTTCAGCGTGGTGGAACTCGTCGACGATGACGACATCCCATTGGGACGGATCGAGTCGATCGACGCGGCGCTGGAGCGATTGGATTGAAGCAAACACGTGGTCGCCGACCACCGGACGCTCGCCTGCCGCGAGCCGTTCGCCGAAGGACGCATCTTTGAGCACGAGCTGAAAGACGAGCTGGGACTGTCGGAGGATCTCGTCCCGATGGGCGACGAAGAGGAGTCGCTCGTGTCCGGCCTCACGGAGCCGTCGATAGTCGAACGCGGAGACCCAGGTCTTGCCGGTTCCTGTGGCTGCAACGACGAGGTTTCGGTTGTGGCCGCGACTTCGTTCCGCGGCCAGTTCCTCCAGCATCTGGTCCTGGTGAGGTTGTGGTTGGAAGTCAAGGTTGAGTGCGAGGAGGCGTTCGGTCGCGTTGACCGGCTCGATGCCTCGCTGCTGAGCCAATGCGTCGGCGAGGGCCTGTCCATTCTTCGCCGGGTCGTATTCAACGAACGCCGGGTCGTTCCAGTACTGATCGAATGTCGCCCGGACACGTTCGACGATGGCCGCGTTGTCCACCGCGCTCAGCCGGACATTCCACTCAAGTCCCTCCAGCAACGCCGATCGCGTCAGGTTCGACGAGCCGATGTATGCGGTGTGAAAGCCTGAATTACGCGAGAACAACCACGCCTTGGCGTGAAGCCTCGTTTGATCGGTCTCGAACGAAACCTTGACGCCGGCCCCAAGCCCGACCAACTCGTCGAGAGCGCGCTGTTCCGTCGATCCCGTGTACACACTCGCGATCACCCGAAGCGTTCCACCGCGCCGAACGAATCCTTCGAGCTCGCGGCGGATGACGTTGATCCCTGCGAACCGGACGAACGCGCACAGGAGGTCGACCTCGTCGGCGCTTGCGAGTTCGCGGGCGACCTGCTGACCAACCTGGTAGTCGCGGTGGCCGTTGACGAGCAATGCGCTTTCGCGAAGCGAGATGTGTGGTCGCAGTCTCGGCCCGTCACCGACGATCGGATCGGGCCTGCGAACTTCTCGAAGCAGGGACGCGTCCGCGGCCACGGCATCTGCATCGGACACGGCGCCTGCCGAAGCCGCCTCGCGGAGGGTCTCGAGGATTCGGTTCACGACGTCGAGACGAGCCGAAAGCCGGTCCTGGCCTTCTCCGGCCAAGGTGCTCAATGACCGTCGGGTCGCGTCGCGGACATGATCGGCGAGGATGTCGGCGGTGAGGACTTCCTCGATCGCCTCGATCGATGCGGTCCAGCCTTGGCGCTCGACCTCGGTTACAGCATCTCGCAGGCCGAGCGTGAGGAGGGACTCGTACAGACCCGGGGGCAACGAGCCAGCCATGACCGCCAGGATAGAGACCCCTCGCCTCCGCGGCTGATCAGGTGGCTCGCTCGGCGAGGAACGCCCTCGCCCAGTCTGCGATGACAGGATCAGCTCCCGCCGCTTCGGCCCGGTCGATCGCTGACGAGGTCACCTCCCAGCAGACCACCGCGAGGCCGACGTACTCGTGGTTCGCACAGGAGCGATGGCCGATCGATCGCCGATCAAGCCGACACGAATGGCCCGCTGGGCAGACGCCCTGATCCGCGTCGAGAAGCGACAGGGTCGCGAGCTCGCCCGGAGTCACTCGACTAGTCGGCGACGTCGCGCATGAACCGCTCGGCCGAGGCCACCAGTGCCTCCGGTGTGTCGCCGCCGAACCAGAGCGCGAGGAACTCGACGTCGAGGTCGTCCCATTTCTGGAGCTCGGCGCGCATCTCGTCCTGGTTGCCCCGGATCGCGTAGGGACGGGCCTCGGCCGACTGGGCCGGCTCGTCGAACGAGACACGGACGCGGGCCGTCAGCGTCGGCATCGGGCGGCCGGCGGCGTGGGCGGCCTCGCGGATCGTGGTGAGGCGTTTCGCGTAGGCCTCGGGCGAGGTCGCCGAGGAGTGGTACGCGTCGGCGAGCCGGCCGACTCGCGCCAGGGCGGGCTCGTTCCGCGCCCCGATCCAGATCGGAAGCGACGACCGCTGCGCCGGCAGCGGGCCGAACACGAAGTCGGTCAGCGGGTGGAATCGACCCTCGAACGGCTCGGTCGAGCCGGACCAGAGGTGGCGCCAGAGCGCGATCGTCTCGTCGAGATACGCGCCGCGGACGTGGAACCGGTCGGCGGCGCCGATGTTCGCGAACTCCTTCTCGTTCCAGCCGACGCCGACGCCGACGATCAGGCGGCCGCTCGAGAGGGCATCGAGGGTCGCCAGCTCCTTGGCGAGGACCACCGCGTTCCGCTGCGGCACGACCAGCACGCTCGTCCCGAGGCCCAGGCCCGGATGCTTCGCGCCGACCCACGCCAGCGTCTCGATCGCGTCGAAGTTCGTCCGGTAGTCGGCCGCGTCGTTGCCGCGATCGACGAGCACGTGGTCGGTGGTCCAGACCGACTCGAAGTCGAGCCGGGCGGCCGCGTCGGCGGCGACATCGATCGCCTCGGTCGAGGCGAGACCGGTGAAGTTGGGAAGGCAGAGTCCGTATCGCATGAGCGGATCGTAGAGAGACCGGCCCGCGGCTGCCCGCCGCCTACCATGACGCCATGCCCAATCGACTCGCCGGCGAGACGAGCCCGTACCTGCTGCAGCACGCCCACAACCCGGTCGACTGGTATCCGTGGGGCCCCGACGCGCTGGCGAAGGCGAAGACCGAAGACAAGCCGATCTTCCTCTCGATCGGCTACGCGGCGTGTCACTGGTGCCACGTCATGGAGCGCGAGAGCTTCGAGGACGCGGCGACGGCCGCGGACCTGAATCGGGACTTCGTCGCGATCAAGGTCGACCGCGAGGAGCGGCCCGACCTCGACCAGGTCTACATGGGCGCCGTCCAGGCGCTGACGGGCGGCGGCGGCTGGCCGATGAGCGTCTTTCTCACGCCCGACGGCCGGCCCTTCTACGGCGGCACGTACTTCCCGCCCGAGCCGCACCACGGCCTGCCGTCGTTCCGACAGGTCCTCGCGGGGACCGCCCGGGCGTGGCGCGAGGACCGGCTCCAGGTCGTCGCCTCGGGCCAGAAGCTCGTCGAGGCCCTCGTCCGCCAGAACCAGCTGCCGACCGACGGCGAGGCGCCGACCGCCGAGCTGCTCGGCCAGGCTGAGGAGGAGCTCGGAAAGCGGTTCGACAGCCTCAACGGCTCGTGGGGTGGTGCCCCGAAGTTCCCCCAGCCGATGACGCTCGACTTCCTGCTCGGCCGGATCGCAACCGGCTCGATGGGCTCGGCGGCGATGGTCCGCTACACGCTCGACCGGATGGCCGACGGCGGGATCCACGACCAGCTCGGCGGCGGGTTCCACCGCTACGCGACGGACCCGATCTGGCTCGTCCCGCACTTCGAGCAGATGCTCTACGACAACGCCCAGCTCGCGCGGACGTACCTCCGTGCGTGGGCGACGCTCGGGCGCGACACCAAGCCCGCGATCCGGCTCTATGGCGACGTCGCCACCGGCGTCCTGGAGTACCTGCTTCGCGAGCTTCGCCGCGACGACGGCACGTTCGCCGCGAGCCAGGACGCCGACACGGACGGGGTGGAGGGCGCGACGTTCACCTGGACCGCGGACGAGATCGCCGACGTCCTCGGGGACGACGCGCCGTCGTTCGCGGCGACCTACGGCGTCCGGGACGGGGGCAACTGGGAGGGTCGGACGATCCTGTCGCGGCTCGAGCCGGCCGTCGGCGAGGACGGCTCGGTCGATCCGGCCCGGGAAGCCCGGCTCGCCGAGGCCCGGGCGCAGCTGCTGGAGACGAGGTCGCGGCGACCCCAGCCCGCGCGCGACGACAAGGCGCTGGCCGCGTGGAACGGCCTCGCGATCGGCGCCTTCGCCGACGCAGCGCGACTGCTCGCCCCGGACCGTCCCGAGGCCGCCGTTCGCTACCGCGAGGCCGCGATCGCCGCCGCCCACGCGATCCTCACCGGGCTCCGCCGGCCGGACGGCCGGCTCGGCCGCTCATGGAAGGACGGCCGCTCGAGCGGCGAAGGCGTCCTCGAGGACTACGCCGACCTGGCCGATGGGCTGCTCGCGCTGTACGAGGCGACGTTCGACGAGCACTGGTTCGTCGTGGCTCGCGAGCTGGCCGACACCATCCTCGACCACTTCGAGGACCCGGCCGGCGGGTTCTTCGACACCGCGGACGACCACGAGACGCTGGTCACCCGGCCGAAGGATCCGCAGGACAACGCGACGCCGTCGGGTGGCTCGATGGCGGCGCGGGTCCTCCTTCGCCTGGGGGCCCTGACCGGCGAGACGCGGTATCGGACCGCGGCAGACCGCGCGCTCGCATCGGTGACGACATTCCTCGGCCGCTACCCGACGGGGTTCGCGAACTGGCTGTCGGCCGCCGCCCTGGCGACGGGCGGCATCGTCGAGCTCGCGATCGTCGGCGGTCCGGGCGATCCCGCGACCGAGGCCCTGATCGTGGCCGCGCGCGACGGCGAACCGCCGAACCTGGTCGTCGCGGTCAGCCCGACCCCGGACTCGTCGTCGATCCCGCTGCTCACCGGCCGGACGATGATCGACGGCCGACCGACCGCCTTCGTCTGTCGGAACTTCGCCTGTCGCCTCCCGGTCACCGATCCGGCCGCGCTGCGCGACCAGCTCGCCGAGGGAGTCCGGAGCTGACCGCGGCCATTCCCGTCCCGGCGGCGACGGTCGTCCTCCTGCGGCCGGCGGCCTCCGCACGGGGCGACGAGCAGGGCGAGCCCGAGGTGCTGTTCATCCAGCGCCCGACGACGATGGCGTTCGGGCCCGGACTCCACGTGTTCCCGGGCGGCCGCGTCGACCCGGAGGACGCGGACGGACCGCCCGCCGCGGCCGGCGACCTCGGTGGCAACGTGTCGCCGGCCGACGCCGCTGCCCTCCGCCGGGCGGCCCTGCGCGAGGTCCACGAGGAGATCGGCGTCCGGCTCGACCCCGCCGCCGTCCTCGCCCCGATCGCCCACTTCACGACGCCGGTCTTCATGCCGCGCCGTTTCTCGACCTGGTTCTTCGTCGCGGACATGCCCGCCGGCGCCGAGCCGGTCTTCGAGGTGGACGAGGTCGCCGATCACGCCTGGCTGACGCCATCGGCGGCCTTCGATCGCCTCGCCGCCGGCGAGATCGAGATGTGGGTCCCGACGACCTCGGTCCTCCAGCGCCTCCTCGAGATCGACGTGCGATCCGCCGCCGACGTGGCCCAGCGGATCGCGTTCGGTCCGGTCGCGGTATCGGTCGTCACCGAGGAGACCGAGTTGGTGGTCCGGATGGCGTTCGGCGCCGCCGGAGGACTCCCGGGCCGCCGGTGCGAGACGACCATCCTCGGCCGTCGCGAGGTCGTCGTGGTCGATCCCGGCGACGCGTCCGAGGAGGCGATCCGCCTGATCGAGGAGACGGTCGAGCGCCGCGGCGGCACGATCCGGGCGATCCTTCTCACGTCTTCCGACCCGGACCACGCCGCCGGCGCCGAGCTCCTCGCCATCCCCCACGAAGTGCCCGTCCTCGTCGCCCCCGGCGCAGGACGCCGGCTGCCCTACGAGGTCCTCGAGGTCGGCGACGACGACCGGCTCCCGTCGGACGTCGACAGCGTCGTCCGGCTCGGCGAGCCAAGCGGCGCAATCCTGAAGGTGGTCTCAGCGGGGGAGTGACGCCCCGAGGTTCCGGATCAGGTTCAGCCCGGCGTCGACCTCCTCGGTCGGGGCGTACGGGCCGGGCATCAGGAAGCACGGGCGTCCCGACAGCGCGACCCCGTCGAGATGACCCCACGGCTCGCCGAGCTTCCGGCCCGCCGCGGCCTCGGCCGCGCGCTTCCAGACGAACACGATCGCGGCGGGACGCCAGAGCGCGGCCTTCTGCCAGAGTGGGCCGACGCCCGCGCGGAGCATCGCGTCCGTCGCGTCGTCGCGGGGGCTCGGCCGCTTGAGCAGATCCGTCACGCCGTGGCCGGCCGCGACGAGCGCGTCATCGGCGGTGTCGATGTCGGTGTCCGGCGGCAGGATCTGCGCCCGGATGAGCCGAGCCCAGAACGCCCGGCCGAGGCGGCCCTGGAAGTAGTGGCCGGCCTCGACGCTGACGGGTGACGGGTTCAACCCGACGAACAGGAGGCGGTCGCGAAGAGGCGGCAGATCTGCCAGCGTCTCCGTCGGGACGCCGTCGACGTCGATCGTGGTCCGGTGCGGGCCGGGTCCCGGGCGGGCGAGGAGCGCCTCGAGGTCGTCGGTCATCGTCGATCGGCCCGCGAGGGTCGGCCGGGATCGCTCAGGCCGGCCGGTCGTCCGACGGCGGCGTGTCGCCCTCGTGGATCTTCGACGCCTCCGACCGGGCCTCCTTGACGCCACGTCCGAGCGCCGCACCGATGCCGGGCAGGGTCTTCGGGCCGCGCCAGACGAGGACGACGATCAGGGCGATGACGAGGATGACGAGGACATCGGTCATGCGCAGATGGTACGCGCCTCAGCTCGGCTGGCGAAGCGCGACCGGGATCACGAGGCGGATCCCCGTCCGTTCCGCCGAGAACGAGACGACCTTGTTGTCGATCAGGTCGTGCGCCCGCCCTGCGGCGATGACCTCGACATCGCGGATCGTGGCCGCCTTGCCTTTGCGCGAGACGACCCAGATGGCGCCCGCCTGCCGGATCCGTGGGCGGAGGTCGGCGAGCGCGGCCAGGTCCGCGACGGAGTCGGCGAGGAACAGGACGATGTCCGTGTCGGGCTCCGGGGGTCCGTCGCTGACGTCGCTCGTCCGGTCAGCCAGGCTCGCCCGGATGACCGGAGCCTCCGGGTCGGCGTCGAGGTCGCCGACGATGGCCACGCGCATCCCCGGCCGGATGCCGAGCTTGTCGAGAAGCGGGGTGGTGTAGACCCGTTCCATCGCCGCTATCGTGCCACTCGTGCCCGATCAGCCGCTCCTCGTCTACGGCCCACGCTCGCTCGACTACGACTTCGGCCCGTCCCACCCGCTGACGCCACGCCGGTTCGGGCCCGGCATCGACCTCCTGCGGGCCCTCGGGGCCGAGCCGGGCCTCGAGCCCGAGCCGGCGCCCGACGAGGAGCTGCTGTGGTGCCACACGAAGCACTACCTGGAGGTGGTCCGGCGGTTCTCGCACGTGGCGGCCCTGGCCGGCTGGATGGAGAGCGAAGCCGGGATCGGCCCTGGCGGCGACGACCCGCCCTTCGATGGCATGCACGAGGCGGCCGCTGCGGTCGCAGGCGGCTCGATCCGGGCCATTGAGGCGATCCTCCGGGGCGATGTCGAGCACGCCTTCCATCCGGGCGGCGGCCTCCATCACGCGATGCCGTCACGAGCATCGGGCTTCTGCATCTACGACGATCCCGCGCTGGCGATCGCCCGGGCCCGCCTCGACGGGCTGCGGGTCCTGTACGTGGACCTCGACGTTCACCACGGCGACGGCGTCGAGGCGATCCATGCGGACGATCCCGGCGTCCTGACAGTGTCGTTCCACGAGAGCGGTCGGTACCTCTTCCCCGGCACCGGCTTCGCCGACGATGTGGGGGAGGGGCCGGCCGCCGGCACGGTCGTCAACGTCCCGCTCCCGCCGGACACGGGCGACGGCGCCTGGCTGGCGGCGGTGACGTCCCTGGTGCCCGAGCTCGCGGCGGAGTTCCGGCCCGATCTCGTCGTGTCCCAGCACGGCGCGGACAGCCACCTCTGGGATCCGCTGGCCCACCTCCGGAACACCGTGACCGCGATGGGCGCCGCCGCTCGCCTGGTCCACGATCTCGCCCACGAGCACGCCGGCGGCCGCTGGCTGGCAACCGGCGGCGGCGGATACGACGTCTATCGGGTCGTTCCCCGGGCCTGGTCGCTCGTCTGGCTGGCCGGGGCCCATCGAGCGGTCCCCGAGGAAACGCCCGAGGCGTGGCGAGAGCGCTGGGCGGCGGACGCGCAGCGGTACGGCCAGGCGCCGCTCCCGGCGACGTTCGACGATCCGCCGACGCCCACGGAGCCGGCCAACGTACGGGCGATCGAGCGGACGGTCGGCGCGGTGCGGTCGGCCGTCCTGCCGCTGCTTCGCGAGGCGGTCGCGCGCGGCTGAACCGCGGTGGCCGGCGATCGACTCACCCGCTTGCCCGCGGTCGAGCGGACATCGCCGCGAGGTCCGCGGGCTTCAAGCCCGGAGACTGCACGCGGTCGGCCGCTTCGGTCGGCCTCTGCGATGGGTCAGCCGGTGGCGGAAGTCCCCGCATCGATCGGTCTGCCCGTCGAGACCGTGCCTCCCCACGGCACCCCCACAAGGGGCAGCACGTACCGATCCAGGCCGATGTATCCGGCGACCTTCCAGCCGAGGATCAGGCCGACGGCCATCGTGAACAGCACGGGATTGGTCGAGGCCGAGCCGGCGAGCAGGAACGACATGTTCATCAACGCGCCGAAGAAGGCGGCAAACCCGGTCAGGAGCCCGAAGAGGAGCCCGACCGCCACCGCGAGCTCACCGAGGACGATGAGCCAGGCGAACCAGCCTTGCGCGTTGTTGGTCAGCAGGAAGTTGATGAAGTCGCGGTACCACTCGTAGGAGATCGGTGGTCGGCCTTGTTCCGGAACGGCGACAGCGGCCGTCCAGAAACCCTTCAGGGCGGCCCCGCCGTCGAGCCACCCCCCGCCGGTGATCTTGTGGGTCCCGGCCTCGAGCCAGGCGAAGCCGAGGAACAGCCGGATCGGCAGCCAGAACAGGCCGGCCTGGGTGTTCGAGAAGAGGAACCGCGTGAACGCCGGTTCCTCCACCTGCACCTCGGTTGCACCCGACGTGTTGCGGTCCCGGAACAGCAGGACGACCGTCGCCAGGAAGAGAACCCAGAAGAGGATCGTCGCGGCCGTTCGCCAGGCGTCGCCGATGTCCTCCGGTCGGAACCAGGGGTTCTCCAGCCAGAACAGCACGACCGCCGCCGCGATCCCGAGCGTCCATTCGAGTTGCCGGTCGCGGGCCATCTCGCACTCCCTCCCGATCTGCATCGCCGGACCGGCCAACCGCCGATCGACCGCGACACGACTCCGGCTCCGTCCAGACGACGACGCGGATCGATGCGCGCCGTCGCCGGGGCAACCGGTGCCGCGACGATTGTCTCCCGCCCGTCCAGTGGTCCGGCGGCAGCCGCAACCCGCGATTTCGAACGGGTGGTCGAAATCGGGCGAGGCGCCTATACTCGATCGTCCCGTGGCCACCGTGACGCTCCCGCCCGACGAGCCCACAGCCGGCATCGCGCCAGACGACCCGCTGGCGCCGTTCTCGCCCGCGGTCCGCGCCTGGTTCGAGAGCTCGTTCGCCGCCCCCACGCAGGCCCAGGCCGAGGGCTGGGCCGCGATCAGCAGCGGCCACCACACCCTGATCCACGCCCCGACCGGGAGCGGCAAGACGCTCGCCGCCTTCCTCTGGACGCTGGACCGGCTGGCGGGCTCGCCGCCGCGTCCCGTGCCGACGAAGGCCCATCCCGGAACCGTCCGCGTGCTGTACGTCAGCCCGCTCAAGGCGCTGACCTACGACGTCGAACGGAACCTCCGTGCGCCGCTCGCAGGGATCGCCCTGGCCGCCGCCCGCCTCGGCGAGCCGGCCCCCGACATCACGGTCGCCAGCCGGACCGGCGACACGTCGGCGGAGGACCGCCGCAACCTGGCCCGGCGTCCGCCCGACATCCTGATCACGACCCCCGAGTCGCTCTACCTGATGCTGACGAGCCAGGCGCGGGACGTCCTCGCCGGTGTCGAGCATGTGATCATCGACGAGGTCCACGCGATCGCCGGATCGAAACGAGGCGCACATCTCGCGCTCACCCTCGAACGGCTCGAGCACCTGATCGCCGGCCGCGAGGGCGCCCGATCGCCACAGCGGATCGGCCTGTCGGCGACCCAGCGCCCGCTCGAGAGAATCGCCGCGTTCCTCGGCGGCGTCGGGCCGGACCGGGCCGTGACGATCGTCGACGCGGGTGCCCGCAAGCCGCTCGATCTCCAGGTCGTCGTCCCGATCGACGACATGACGAAGCCCGGCGACGTCCTGCCGCTCGACGAGCGGCCCGGCGGCCCTGCGGCCTCCCCGGAGGCTCGCGTCAGCATCTGGCCGGCGATCCATCCGCGGATCCTCGAGCTGATCCGGGAGCACACCAGCACGATCGTCTTCACGAACAGCCGCCGCCTGTCGGAGCGGCTGGCCCAGCGGCTGAACGAGCTCGCCGGCGAGGAGCTGGTCCGCGCCCACCACGGCTCGATCGCCCGGGAGCAGCGGGTCCAGATCGAGGAGGACCTCAAGGCTGGACGCGTTCCCGCGATCGTCGCGACGAGCTCGCTCGAGCTCGGGATCGACATGGGCGCGGTCGATCTCGTCATCCAGGTCGAGAGCCCGACATCGGTCGCCCGCGGCCTGCAGCGGGTCGGGCGGGCCGGCCACCAGGTCGGCGCGCCGAGCAAGGGCGTGATCTTCCCGAAGTACCGCGGCGACCTTCTCGAGGCCGCGGTCGTCGCCCGGCGGATGCACGAGGGTGCCATCGAGGAGACGGCGATCCCACGCACGCCGCTCGACGTCCTCGCCCAGCAGCTGGTCGCGATGACCGTGATGGACGCCTGGACGGTCGACGAGCTCCTGCGGACCGTGACGCGGGCGACGCCGTACGAGACCCTGAGCCGCGAGGTCCTCGAGGGCGTCCTCGGGATGCTGGCCGGGGCGTATCCGAGCGACGAGTTCGCCGAGCTGAAGCCCAGGATCCTCTGGGACCGGACGACGGACCAGATCACCGGCCGGCGCGATGCCCGGGTCGTGGCGGTCACGAGCGGCGGGACGATCCCGGACCGCGGTCTGTTCGGCGTCTTCATGGTCGGCGAGGCGGGCACGCCCGGGCGGCGGGTCGGCGAGCTCGACGAGGAGATGGTCTACGAGAGCCGGGCGGGCGAGGTGATCACGCTCGGTGCGAGCAGCTGGCGGATCGAGGAGATCTCGCACGACCGCGTGACGGTGTCGCCGGCGCCGGGCGTGCCGGGCCGGCTGCCGTTCTGGAAGGGCGACGCCCTCGGCCGGCCGATCGAGCTCGGTCGCGCGCTCGGCGCGTTCGTCCGCGAGGCGGAGACCGACATCGCCCGGGGGGCGCGGGGCCGGGCCACGGTGATCGACCGACTGCGCGAGCACCATGACCTCGACGAGCTCGCCGCCGAGAACCTCGTGGCCTACCTCGAGGACGAGCGCGAGGCGGGTGGCGCCCTGCCGACGGATCAACGAATCGTCGTCCAGCGCTTCCGCGACGAGCTCGGCGACTGGCGGCTCGTGCTGCTGACGCCGTTCGGTGGCCGCGTCCACGCTCCGTGGTCGATCGCGATCGAGGCGCGCCTGAACGAGCGCCTGGCCGGCGAGGTCCGGACGATCTGGTCGGACGACGGGATCGCGATCCGCCTCCCGGACGGCGACGACGTCGTCGAGCCGGCGCAGGCGGCGCTGTTCCCGGACCCCGACGAGATCGAGGACATCGTCGTCGGCCAGGTCGCGTCGTCCGCCCTCTTCGCGTCGCGCTTCCGCGAGAACGCCGCACGGGCGCTGCTCCTGCCGCGCCGCCGTCCCGGCACCCGGACGCCGCTCTGGCAGCAGCGTCAGCGAGCCGCCGACCTCCTCGCGGTCGCCAGCCGCTACGGCAGCTTCCCGATCCTGGTGGAGACGTATCGCGAGGTCCTGTCGGACGTCTTCGACCTGCCTGCGCTCCGGGACGTCCTCGGCGGGATCGCCCGGCGCGAGATCGCGATCCACAGCGTGGAGACGCCGCGGGCCACGCCGTTCGCCAGCTCGCTGCTGTTCGACTACGTCGCGGCGTACATGTACGACGGTGACGCGCCGCTGGCCGAGCGACGGGCCGGCGCGCTGACGCTCGACCGGGATCTCCTCCGCGAGCTGCTGGGCCAGGAGGAGCTCCGCGAGCTCCTCGATTCGGAGGCGCTGGCGGACCTGGAGCTGAGCCTCCAGGCGCTGACCGACGACCGCCGGGCGACGACCGCCGACCAGCTGCACGACCTGCTTCGCCGACTCGGCGACCTGTCGACCGACGAGATCGCGGCCCGTTGCGAAGGCGGCGCCGCGGCCGGCGATCCATGGCTGACGGAGCTGATCTCCACCCGACGCGCGGTCGCGGCGCGGATCGCCGGTGAGGACCGCTGGATCGCGATCGAGGACGTCGCCCGCTACCGGGACGGGGTCGGCGTCTCGCCGCCGACGGGCGTCCCCGAGGCGTTCCTCGGGCCGGCCGCCGGGGCGCTGGACGGCCTGCTCGCGCGGTTCGCCCGGACCCACGGACCGTTCGTCACGCCCGAGCCCGCTCGTCGCTGGGGCCTGCCGGCGGGCGTCGTGGAGGACGCTCTGGAACGACTCCTGTCCGCCGGGACGATCCTCCGCGGCGAGTTCCGGCCCGGCGGCGCCGAGCGCGAGTGGATCGATCCAGACGTGCTCCGGCTGCTCCGCCGGCGCTCCCTCGCCCGCCTCCGGAAGGAGGTCGAGCCGGTCGATCCCGCGGCCTACGCCCGGTTCCTGCCGGCGTGGCACGGGGTCGCGGCGCTCGGCGAGGATCCGACGCCGCTTCGGCAGGGCGCGGCCCTCGAGCGCCTCGCCGAGGTCGTCGACCAGCTCGCGGGCGTGGCCCTGCCCGCGTCGGTCCTCGAGCGCGACATCCTTCCCGCCCGGATTCCCGGCTACCAGCCACGCCTCCTCGACGAGCTCGGGGCGATGGGCGAGGTCGCCTGGGTGGGGCGGGGGAGCCTCGGCCGGGACGACGGGCGGATCGTGCTGGTCCGGCCCGGTCGCGAGGCGCTTCGGCCGGTGACGCTCGCGGAGGACTCGGAGCGACCCTCGGATCCGCGGCACGACCGGATCCGCGAGCACCTCGAACGGCGGGGCGCCTCGTTCCACCGGGAGCTCTACGCGGCCGCCGGTGGCGGCTCGGATCGCGAGGTCCTCGACGCGCTCTGGGATCTCGTCTGGGCCGGCGAGGTCACGAACGACACCTTCGCCCCGCTCCGGGCCCTGCGCTGGAAGCGATCCGCCCGGGATGTCCGGCGCCGGCCGGGTCGCCTGACCTCCCTCGGACCACCCGAGGCCGCCGGGCGATGGTCGCTCGTCGAGCCGTCGGGAGGCACCCCGACCGAGCGGGTTCACGCAACCGCCCTCGCGCTCCTCGATCGGCAGGGGATCGTGACCCGGGACGGCGTCGCCGGGGAGTCGGTCGAGGGCGGGTTCGCCGGCGTCTATCCCGTGTTTCGGGCCCTGGAGGAGGCCGGTCGGGTCCGGCGCGGCTACTTCGTTGACGGACTGGGTGCGGCCCAGTTCGCCCTCGCGGGAGCGATCGAGCGGCTGCGATCCGCTCGCGACGCCGCGCGCGGCCCCGACGAGGTGACGGTCCATCTGCTCGCCGCCGCGGATCCTGCGAACCCGTACGGTGCCGCGATCCCCTGGCCGCGGCGCGGCGAGAACGACCGGCGGCCGCTCCAACGGGCGGCCGGCGCGTACGTCGTGCTCGTCGACGGCGTCGCCGCGCTCTATCTCGAGCGGGGCGGGGGCACCGTCCAGGTCCTGCCCGCGGGGGACGATCCCGACGTCGGCGTCGCGGCGGCTCGCGCTCTCGACGTGCTCGTGGCGGACGGGCGCACCCGGGAGCTCGTGATCACGAAGGTCGACGGCGAGCCGGTCGGCTCCGCGTCGTTCCGGGATCGGCTCCTGGCGGCTGGATTCGTGCCTGGCTATCGGGGGCTCGTCCTGCGACGGGCCGCCGGCCGTCCCGAGCCGTCCGGCCCGCTGCCCGCGCGGGCGACGCAGCCCGGCGCCGGCTCGCGCTTCCACTGATCGACGGCCCGGCACGTGCCCGAGGGCGACACCCTTCGTCGGACCGCCGCCGGGCTCGCGCCGTATCTCGTCGGGCACCCGGTCACGGCGGCGCGAGTGCGTCCGGGCGGGCCCCAGGTCGAACGGATCGTGGGCGCTTCCGTCGAGGCCGTCGAGGCGCAGGGCAAGAACCTGCTGATCCGGTTCGACAACGGCCTCGAGCTCCGCACCCATCTCCGGATGAACGGCTCGTGGCATCGCTACCGACCCGGTGAGCGGTGGCTCCGCTCGCCATCGCGGGCCCGCCTCGTCATCGAGGTCCCGGGTGCCGTCGCGGTCTGCTTCGACGCGCCGGTCGTCGAGCTGTTCGAGACCCGGGCAGCGGCCCTTCATCCGACCCTCGCCCGGCTCGGACCGGACCTCCTCGACGACGACTGGGGCCCGGATCACGCGGCGGAGGCGCACCGCCGGCTGCGCGACCCGGCACGCGCCGCCCTCACGATCTCGGAAGCGCTGCTCGACCAGCGGGCGCTCGCAGGCATCGGCAACATCTGGCGGAACGAGACGCTGTTCGCCGAGCGAGTCAACCCGTGGACGCCGGTTCGGGCCGTGGACGACGCGACCCTGGACGCGCTGGTCGCGACGGCTCGCGGGAAGCTGCGACGGAGCGTGGACACGCCGGCCGGCGCCGGCCCGATGTCGGTCTACCGGCGGTCGGGTCGCCAATGCCGGCGCTGTGGCACCCTCATCCGATCGGCGCCGCTCGCGACCGTGATCCCGCGGACGACGTACTGGTGCCCGGCCTGCCAGGGAGCGGAAGATGACGGCGATCGACATCCGCTGTGACGGCAGCCGCGACGACGGCTGGACCTGCGATGTGGTGCTTCGGGACGACGGCCACGAGGCATCGAGCCACCGCGTCCGCGTCGCCGCGACGGATCTCGACCGGTTGGCCCCGGGCGCCACGGATCCGACCCTCCTCGTCCGCGTGTCCTTCGAGTTTCTGCTCGAACGCGAGCCACCGAGCTTCATCCTGCGGACGTTCGACCTGCCGGTGATCGGCCGCTACTTCCCGGAGTACGAGACCGAGATCCGGCGGCGCGTCGAGGCGCGGTAGGCCCCGGACGCGCCTCGAGCCGCGCGTATCATCGCGACATGTGCGAGCACTTCGTCGCGCGAGCCGGCGAGCCGTTCCGGATCGACGAGCTCTGGCCATTCACCGAACGGCTCGAGCATTTCGGGATCGCCGGCTTCGGCTGGGGCGCCGCGTGGCTGACGGCGGTCGGGACGATCGACACGCATCGCGACGTCCGGGCGTTCGCCGACGACCCCGCCACGACCGAGGTGGGCGCCCACGAGACGACGAGCCTGCTCGTCCACCTCCGTCGACCATCGAAGCTCTCGACCCTCCAGCTGGCCGACGCGCAGCCGTTCGTCGATCCTGCGGGCCGCTTCGTCTTCAGCCACAACGGCGACCTGCGGCAGGTCGCCGACGCCCGGCGCCGCTATCGCATGCAAGGGCGGATCTTCGGGCGGGCCGACACCGAGGTCGGTGAGCGCTGGCTCGAGGACACGTGGGACGCCTGCCCCACAGCCGCGGCCGCGCTGCGCGAGTTGCATCGGACGTTTCCCGGTCAGTCGAACCTCGCGACGCTCGGGCGCAATGGCTCCGTCGTCCACTACGCCGGCAACGAGGAGAACCCGGTGTTCACGTTCCGGCTCGGACGAATCGGCCTCGCCTCGACCGCGCTCTACTCGATCGACCGGTCCCTGTTCCAGCTCGCCGTACCCGGCGCGCGCGAGCGGCGCCTGGTCCGGCCGGGGTTCGCCGTGGCCCTTTCGCCGGGTGGTGTCGCCCTGGCAGCCTGACCCGTCCGCGATGCGTGATCGGGTGGATCCGTTGACAGGAGGTGCAACGTTCACGTGACTGGCGCGTCGTAGGCTCATGACCGGGGCCCCATCCCCGGGGTCGGAGGGAACACACCGTGAACGCAGTCGCGTCCGCTGCGATGGCGAACGACGCCGTCGGCAGTCGCCCGACCAGCGTCCTGCCGCTCGGGCACCTCGCCCGAATCTCGCTGTACTGGCTCGGCCTGACGGCCATCGACGGTGCCGTCGGGCTGTTCATCCAGAACCGCCTGAACTTCGGCGGCTTTGCGACCGCGCTGGACGTCGGTCGGATCTCGTTCCTGATCGCGATCCCGACGGCCATCATCGGGATCATCGTCCAGCCCACCGTCGGCTACATCAGCGACTACACGGTCAGCAAGTGGGGTCGTCGCAAGCCGTACATCGTCGTCGGCTCCCTGCTGGACCTCGTCTTCCTGGCCGGGATCGCTACGGCGAACAACGTGCTGGTTCTCGCGGCGTTCGTCGCGCTCCTCGCGTTCAGCACGAACATCGCCCGCGGGCCGTTCCAGGGCTACGTGCCGGACCTCGTGGCCGACAGCCAGGTCGGGCTGGCGAGCTCGATGGTCGGCCTCATGCAGATCCTCGGCAACGTCACCGGCTTCCTGCTCGTGACGATCGCCGTCGCGATCGGCCGGATCGAGCTGGCGATCGCGGCCGTCGCCATCGTCGAGCTGGTCACGATGCTCGCCGTCGTGTTGCGGGTCGGGCGCGGTCAGCCCCCGCTCGATCGCGAGGGTCGGTCGTGGGGGACCATCGCCCGTGAGACGTGGGGCACCGACATCCTGCGCGAGCGATCGTACGTCTGGCTCGTGGCGTCGCGCCTGTTCTTCCTGATGGGCGGCTCCGTGCTCGTGAACTACATCATCACGTACCTCCACCAGTCCCACGGGATGACGCAGGACCAGGCGAACAGCACGAACTTCGTGCTGTTGATCCTCGTCGTCGTCGGGAACCTCATCGCGATCGTGCCGGCCGCCAGGCTCTCGGACCGGATCGGGCGGAAGCCCGTGATCTACGCGAGCTGCGTCATCGGATCCGTCGGTGTCGCGATCGCGGCAGTGGCTCCCAACGTCCCACTCGCCCTGTTCGGCGGGCTCCTGTTCGGCGCCTCGGCCGGGATGTTTCTGGCCGTCGACTGGGCGCTCATGACGGACATCATCCCGAAGGCGTCGTCCGGGCGGTACATGGGCCTCTCGAACGTCGCGACCGGCTCCGCTTCGCTCCTGGCGGTCGCTTCCGGCGGGCTGATCCTCGACTTCGTGAACAACATCGCCGGCGTCGGATCGGGACCGCGCGTGGCGTACCTGCTGGGCGCCGCGTACTACATCGTCGCCATCCTGCTGCTCCGACCCGTCCAGGAGCCGCGGCGCGGCGGCTCGACCCCGCCTTCGACTGCCGAACCCCTGGCCGCCACCACCTGAGCCCCGACTCAGCCCGGATCCGCTGCCTCGACCACGACCGGGTCGATGGGGTCGGGCGGGCGGGCATCGGTCCCGAGCCCCGCGAGCGGCGCCGCCGCGGACGGGGGAGCCGGAGCCGTGGCCGGCTCGCCCGTCGCTGGTCGCCGATCCGCCGACGTCCCGTAGGCGAGCCCCACCCAGCCGCGGGCGAGGCGCGTCCGCGACCGGCGCTCGGCCCGGAACGTCGCCCACCGCCCGCGCCACCAGCTCGGCCGCAGCCACGCCACCGGATCGGTCTTCCGCCAGAGGACCGGCACGAGCGCCCACAGGAAGACGATGTAGTCGAGGCGGATCGGCCGCCGCCCGAACCCGACGAGGGCCTCCAGCTGGGCGATCGTCTCCGGCAGGGTCGCCAGGCTCAGCAGGACCGAGATCGCGAGGAAGAGCAGGCCCCATAACCTCGCCTTCGGTGGCAGGACGAGGATGAAGACCACCGGGACCCACTTGATCCACGTCGCCATGGCCCAGATGACGCCCGCCAGCAGCGGTCCGGTGAACTGCGCCCCGAACAGGAGCAGCGTCAGCGGCAGGTTGATGTTGCCGGTGTCGAGGTTCGCCCCGAGCGGGAAGAACAGGACGAACACCGTGATCGCGGTCATCAGCGGCCGGCGGCGGTACGCCCACTCGATCGACCACAGCAGCGCGAGGATCGTCCCGCCGCGCCAGACGTACCACGCGACGTCCCACGGCATCAGGGCCCACGGGGCGAACAGCGGGAGCATCCACGGGGCGTAGACATAGGGCAGGAACGGGCCGGTCGGGTGGTAGGGATCGCCACCGCCGAGCCAGATCCGGACGGCCGCCCAGTAGGCGCGGGCGTCGGCCCCGGCGGGCTCGCCGCGGGCGACGATCCCGGCCGCGATCGTTCCGAAGGTGAAGATCAGGAGCGCCATCGCGAGGATCCTGCGAGGGTCGTGGAGCCGGCTCACCTCGTGCCGGATCGCCCGCCGGAAGACCGCCCGCCGGCGGCGTCCGGGGCTGACCGGACCGTCCGTCAGGTGGCTGCCGGTCCCAGCCGCATCCGTGGCGCTCACCGTCGTCCCATCGAGCGGCATTCTGGCACGCGCTTAGCGACCGGCCGACTCCCGGCGACCGGGCCGCATGCGATACTCCCGCCCAACCATGACCGACGGAACCGTGATCATCATCGGCGGGGCGGAGGACAAGGTCCGAGACCGGGTGATCCTGAACCGGTTCGTGACCCTGGCCGGTGGTCGTGACGCGATCATCGTCGTCATCTCGACGGCATCGAGCCTCGGGACGGAAGCGGGCGAGCGCTACCGCCATGTCTTCGCGGACCTCGGGGTGGAGACCGTCAGGACGCTCCACGCGGCGACACGGCCCCAGGCCAACGACGAGTCGGCCGCGATCTCGCTCCGCGACGCGACGGGCGTGTTCCTGACCGGCGGCAACCAGCTGAAGCTCGCGTCGCAGGTCGGCGGGACGCGCCTCGCCGACGCGATGCTCGAGCGGTTCCGCCACGGCGCCGTGATGGCCGGGACGAGCGCCGGCGCTTCGGCGATGAGCAGCCACATGATCGCGTTCGGTGCGTCCGGGGCGACTCCGAAGCACCGGATGGCCCAGATCGCCGCCGGGCTCGGGATGCTGCCGGGCGTGATCGTCGACCAGCACTTCCAACAGCGGAACCGCCTCGGCCGCCTCCTGAGCCTGATCGCCCAGAACCCGTCCCTCCTGGGACTCGGCGTCGACGAGGACACCGCCGGCGTCGTCGGTCCCGACGGGGTCATGGAGGTGATCGGCCGCGGCAGCATCACGGTCGTCGACGGAGCCCAGTCCGAGACGGACGCGTGGGAGGTCCGCGGCCACAAGCCGCTGATGATCAGCAACGTCGTCCTGCACTCGCTGCCCTCCGGCTACCGCTTCGACCTGCGTCACCGACGCCGCCTCGCGACGCCGACGCTGCACGCGATCAGCGGGGGAGAGGCCGCGTCCGAGTAGGTCGCCCGTCGCAGGCGCAGACCTCTCCGATATGACGGCCATCGATATCTCCGGCGCTTGACCGGGCTCAACACCCATTCCCATGAACGGTCCACGCTCGACGATGGCCGATTCGTGCTGGGCGCCGCCCTGCTGGTGCCCGTTGTGGGCCATCGACCCTCCTGGATAACGATGGTGGTGATATCCGGCGCGGCAAGAGGACGCTCATGGCGAGGGCGCGCACCCGACGAGTACACTCGGGCCCGGCTGAGCGGGAGACAGGCGGCAGGGAGGGCTCCGTGGCGCAAGCGGCACCGAAACCTCGTCGGAGCAAGAAGGCCGCCGCGCTGACGGACGCCCCGTCGAACCTCCCCGCGACGAACAAGCCCCGTCGGCGCGCCGCGGATTCTCCCTCCCACGAGAAGCGCCCCGAGCCGTCGCTCCGGATCGTGGAGACCCGGATCCTCCGCGGGCCGAACTACTGGGCGCGCGAGCCCGTCGTCCGGATGGTCGTCGACCTCGGCGTGCTCGAGGAGTTCCCGAGCAACAAGATCCCCGGCTTCACCGAGGCCCTCGTCAACCTTCTGCCGAGCCTCGAGGACCACGCCTGCAGCCTCGGCCGGCGCGGTGGATTCATCACCCGCCTGCGCGAGGGCACATGGGCCGGCCACATCGCCGAGCACATCGCCCTCGAGCTCCAGAACCTCGCGGGCACCGACGTCCGTCACGGCAAGACCCGGACGACCGGCGAGTACGGCCGGTACAACGTCATCTACGAGTTCCGCGAGGAGGCGGTCGGCATCGAGGCCGGCAAGATCGCCGTCGCCCTCGTCAACCACCTCGTCGCCCCGAACGACGATCGTGTCGAGCTCGACTTCATGGCGGAGCTCGAGCGGCTGATCCGGCTGGCCGAGCGCTCGGCGTTCGGCCCCTCGACCCAGGCGATCCTCGACGAGGCGGCGTCCCGCGACATCCCGTGGATCCGCCTCGACCGCCACTCGCTGGTGCAGCTGGGGCAGGGCATCCACCAGCAGCGGATCCGGGCGACGATGACCTCGAAGACATCGGGGATCGCCGTCGACATCGCGAGCGACAAGAGCCTCACGAACCGCCTCCTTGACTCGGCCGGGCTGCCCGTCCCGAAGAGCGCCGTCGTCGACACCGAGGACGCCGCCGTCGAGGCCGCGCTCCGGATCGGCTTCCCGTGCGTCGTCAAGCCCCTCGACGGCAACCACGGCCGCGGCGTCCATCTCGACCTGCGCTCCGAGGAGGCCGTCCGGGGCGCGTTCCACGGCGCGCTCCGGGAGAGCCGGAGCGGTGACCTCGTCGTCGAGAGCTACGTCGCGGGCAGCGACTACCGCTGCCTCGTCATCGGGGGCAAGGTCGCCGCGATCGCGGAGCGCGTCCCGGCGAGCGTCACGGGTGACGGCCAGCACACGGTCCGCCAGCTCGTCGACATCGCCAACGCCGATCCCCGTCGCGGCATCGGCCACGAGAAGGTCCTGACCCGGATCAAGGTCGACGACGCCGCCGAGCAGCTCGTCCGGGTCCAGGGCTTCGAGCTCGACGACGTCCCGCCCGAGGGCGCGTTGGTCAAGCTCGCCCTCACCGGCAACATGTCGACAGGCGGAACGTCGATCGACCGGACGATCGAGGCCCATCCCGACAACGTCGAGATCGCCGAGACCGCCGCCCAGATCGTCGGCCTGGACATCGCCGGGATCGACTTCATCTGCCCCGACATCGCGACGCCCGTCCGCGAGACCGGCGGGGCGATCGTCGAGGTCAACGCCGCGCCAGGCTTCCGGATGCACACCAACCCGACCGAGGGCGAGCCGCAGTATGTCGCCCGGCCGGTCATCGACGGCCTCTTCCCGCCGGGCAGTCCTTCGCGCATCCCCATCATCGCCGTGACCGGAACGAACGGGAAGACGACGACCGTCCGGATGATCAGCCACATCCTCAAGCTGAAGGGCAAGCGCGTCGGGATGACCTCGACCGACGGCATCGTCATCGACGGCCGGCTGATCAAGAAGGGCGACATGTCGGGCCCGAAGTCGGCCCTGATGGTCCTCCAGAACCCGACCGTGGACACGGCGGTCTTCGAGGTCGCCCGCGGCGGGATCCTCCGCGAGGGCCTCGGCTACGACCGCAACGACGTCGCGGTCGTCACCAACGTGACCGGCGACCATCTCGGGCTCGGCGGCATCGATTCGATCGGCCAGCTCGCGAACGTCAAGGGCGTGATCGTCGAGGCGGTGCCGCGGTCGGGGACCGCGGTCCTGAACGCCGACGACGGGCACGTCTATCGGATGGGCCGCCATTCGGCGGGCCGGGTCGTCCTCTTCAGCATGGCGACCGAGAAGGGCCAGGACGGCTACGACCGCGTCGACGGCCACGCGTCCCGCGGGAACGCCGCGTTCGTCCTGCAGCCGGGGCCCGAGGGCGAGCTGATCGTCCTCCGTCACGGTCCGCGGACGATGCCGGTCCTGTACACCCACCTCATCCCGGCCACCTTCGGCGGCCGGGCCCGGATGAACGTCGCGAACGCGCTGGCGGCGGCCGCTGCCGCCTGGGCCGCCGGAGCTCACCTCCACGACATCCGACAGGGTTTGCGGACGTTCACGACCTCGTTCTTCCAGGCGCCGGGCCGGCTGAACCTCCTCGACGTCGGCGGGATCCGCGTCGTCATCGACTACTGCCACAACGTCGACGGGATGCGCCAGCTGGCCGACTTCGTCAACCGGATGATGACCGAGCCACAGTCGAAGGCGGGCCGTCTCGGGCCGCGATCGAACGGTCATTCCCGCGGTGGCCGGGCGATCGGCGTGATCGGGATCCCCGGCGATCGACGCGACGACGACCAGCGCGAGTACGGCGCGATCGCCGCGGGTGCGTTCGACGAGATCATCGTCCGCGAGGACAAGAACCTCCGCGGCCGGGAGACGGGCGTGTCGGCCGGCAACGTCATCGAGGGCGTCCGGTCCGCGCGCGCAGCTGGCGCGCGGACGCTGAAGGCCGAGAAGATCCTCGACGAGCTGACCGCCGTGCGGGCGGCGCTCCGGCGGGCGGCACCGGGCGACCTCGTCGTCTGCTGCGTCGACGACGCGATCGCGGTCTACCGGGAGGCGATGGGCGCGGCCGGCTCGGCGCGCGGCACGACGGCGTTCGCCGACCCCGGCGAGCTGGAGGCTCCGGAGGGGTGACGTGAGCCGGATCGGCGCGATCGACGTCGATCGGCTCCTGGATCGACTGACGACGGACGAGTTCAGCGGTGTCATCCATGTCGCCGGTGACGAGGGCGAGCCGCCGATCCTCATCGTTCTCGGCCTCGCCGATCGCGCCGCCGGGATCGCCAACACCGCCGCGACCCGGTTCGGGGTGGCCTCCGTCAGCAAGCTCCTGACAGGCATGACGGTCGCCCGGCTCGTCGACGCCGGCGAGGTCGCCTGGGACGCGCGCTACGTCGATCTCGTCCCGCCGGGGCTCCGCCCCCAGGCCCTCGATCCCCGGGTGACGCTCGAGCACCTGCTCACGCATAGCTCCGGCTTCGGCGACTACTTCGACGAGGACGGCGACGAGTCATACGAGACGATCTGGACGCGCACACCGTCGACGCTGATCCGCGGACCGCGGGACATGATGCCGTTGCTCATCGACCTGCCGCAGCTCGCGGAGCCGGGCTCGATCGCGCGCTACAACGACGGCGAGTTCGTCCTGATCGGGATCGCGATCGAGGCGCTGACCGGCCGGTCATACCCGGACGTCGTCCGCCGGCGGGTGTTCGAGCCACTCGGCATGGACGACTCGGGCTTCTGGCCGCTCGACGGCGTGGAGCCGAGGCTCGCCGTCGGGTACCTCCCGCCGGACCCGGCCGCGGCGCCGGACTCGCCCTCCGCAGCCTGGCGGACCAACGTCTACGCGATGCCCGCGATGGGCGGTCCCGACGGTGGCGCCCAGTCGACGGCGTCCGATCTCGTCCGATTGCTCGACGGGCTCACCGGCCGGTCCGGACCCGGCGACTTCCTCGCCGACGCGACGCGGGCGCACCTGATCGGCCCCCACGCGGCGGACGCCGACGAGTTCTTCCGGTTCGGCTGCGGCGTCCTCCACGTCGGGGAGGCTGCGTCGGCCAGGTTCGGCCACACCGGCGAGGATCCGGGGGCGAGCGCCCGGGTCTGGTCCTACCCGCGGTCGGGCGAACGGGTCGTCGTCGTGTCGAACGTGACCGAGGGCTCCGGAGCGATCACCCGGCACCTCGACGCGTTGCTCGCGGAAGCCTGATCGAACCGGTTCAGCCTCGTCGCGGACGTGCCTGGAGGCGGGGTATCAGGGTCGTGAGCTCGCTGCTGACGTCGACCGGGCGGGCGCCCAGCTCGGTGAGGAGCGCGAACACCTCCTCGCGCTCCTCGTGGCACATCAGGACGATGACCCGCGCCGCATCCGGCTTCGAGCCCCCGTCGCCGTTCCGCGCCAGCTCGCCGCGGAGGGCCGCCGTCTCCGTCTCGTAGACGATGACGTCCGCCGTCGGTCGACCCGCCGAGCGGATGCCCGCGAGGATCTCGCCGACGATCGACTCCCGGCTCCGGCCGCGGAGGTACTTCAGGGTCTCCTTGATCGCGATCCGCTGGGCGCGCTGGCCCGCGATCCGGCCGATCCCGCGGAGCGTGTCGTCCGGTCGATCGCCCGCGGTCCCGATGATCGCCGTGATCGGTGCGGCCCGGCCGGCGGCGCCGCCGGCGATCCCCTCGGCCACGTCGAGGATCGCGCTCACCCCGGCCTCGTTGTGGGCGAAGTCGACGATCACCACCCGGGCGCCGAGCCGGAACAGGTTCAGGCGGCCGGGCGACCGCTCCGACGACGGCTGGAAGTCGGCGAGGCCGTCGCGCAGCTGGGCGAGGGTGACGCCGAGCCCGCGTGCGGCGCCTGCGGCCGCGAGGGCGTTCGCGACATTGTGGCGGGCGAGGCCCCCGAGCGTGATCGGGACGCGGTCGACCTCGATGATCCGGTGCTCGACCGGATCCGCGCCGTCAGCGCCCCCGTGGCTCCCGTCGATCTCGACCAGCCAGCCGTCGCGGAGCAGGTAGCCGCGACCGCCCGCGGCGACGGCCCGCCGGACGGTGGTCGCGCCGCGACCCTGCGCGGTCGAGAACATCGCGATGTTCGCCCGGGTCCGCCGGGCGATCGCGGCGACCAGCGGGTCGTCGGCGTTCAGGACGGCCCAGCCGTCCGGCTTCGTGGCACGGGCGACGGTCGACTTGACCTCGGCCAGCTCGGGCAGGGTATGGATGCCCTGCAGGTCGAGGTGGTCGGACGTGACGTTCGTGATCACGCTCGCGTCGTTCGACTGGTAGCCCATCCCGCGGAGGACCAGCCCGCCGCGGGCCGTCTCGAGGACGCCGACGTCGATGTCGGATCGCTCGAGGATCTGCCAGGCGCCGCCCGGCCCGGTCCAGTCGCCCGGCTCGACGAGTCGCTCGTCGACGAGGACGCCGTCGGACGTCGTCGTCCCGACCCGTTGCCCGGCGACCTTGAGAATGTGGGTGATCAGTCGGGTGACGGTGCTCTTCCCGTTGGTCCCGGTGATGGACACGATCGGGATCCGCCGGTCCGCGTCGCGGACCCACGCGGGTGGCGTGGCCCGGGACTCGTCGATCTTCGCCGACCATCTGGCGACCAGCCGTTCCTGGGATCCGGTGAGCCGGGCGTGGCGGACCGGCGAGACGTCGCGCTCCGACAGCCCGATCGCGGCTTCGGCGATCGTCCGGGCGCGCTCGGCGCCCGTCCACGGAGCCGTGACGATCCAGTGGCCGGGGTCCGACGATCGATGGACGGCCACGCCACCGACCCCTTCGCCGTGGTCGGCGCGAAGACGCCGGATCCAGCTGACGAGCGATTCGACGTCGATCGGCCAGTCGCGGGGCGGGACGTTCGCTCCGAGGTGCACGAGGGCATGTCGGCCGGGGCTCCGCTGGCCGTACCACGTCCGGCGGCGGCCGACGGCGACCTCGATCTTCACCACCGGCTCGAGCCGGTAGACGTTCGGGCCCTCGAGCAGCCGGATCTCGATCACGCGCACGGTCCCGGCAGCATAGAGGCAGGCCGTCGCTCCCGGACTCTTGCGACGCACCTAGACTTTGCGGATGGACACGATCACCGCGCCGGGCGGCGGCGTCGCGGCCGCCGAGCTCGCAGCGATCGAGGCCGCGATCCGCGCCGCCGAGCCCGCGTTCCTTGTCGATCTCGAGCGCCTCGTCAACATCGACTGCGGCTCGTACACGCCCCACGGCGTCGACGAGGTCGGTGCGTTCGTGGCGACGTTCCTGGCCGAGTCGGGCGCGTCGGTCGAGCGGCGGCCGGATCCTGCGGGCCGGCTCGGCGCGACCGTCATCGGGACGTGGGACGGGGAACGCGGCACGCCCGGCGGTCCACGGCTGCTGCTGATCGGGCACATGGACACGGTCTTCGATCCCGGGACCGTCGCCGAGCGCCCGTTCGCGATCGATGCCGACGGGATCGCCCACGGTCCGGGCGTGACCGACATGAAGTCGGGCCTCCTCGGCGGGCTCTACGCGATGCGGGCCCTGGTCTCCGCCGGCGCGCTGCCGTTCGAGCGGGTGACGTTCATCGCCAACCCGGACGAGGAGATCGGCTCGATCTCGTCGACCCCGCACATCCGCGCGGCCGCGGCGGATGCCGATGCCTGCCTGGTCCTCGAGTGCGCCCGGGCGAACGGGGACATCGTCTCCTCCAGGAAGGGGATCCTCGACGCCCGGATCACCGTCACCGGGCGGGCGGCCCACGCGGGCGTCGAGCCCGAGAAGGGACGGTCCGCGGTCCTCGCGGCTGCCGACATCGCGACCCGGCTCCACGCGCTGAACGGCCGCTGGGATGGCGTCACGGTCAACGTCGGGGTGATCCGCGGAGGCACGCGACCCAACGTCGTCGCCGAACAGTGCACGCTCGAGGTCGACCTCCGGGCGATCCGCCGCGCCGACCTCGAGACCGCCGAGGCCGAGATCGGAACGCTCCTCGGGAGCCTCGCCGTCCCGGACACGACCGCGGAGATCACCGAGATGGCCCGCTGGTGGCCGATGGAGAAACTCGAGCGGTCGGGACGGCTTGTCGACCATGCCCGGGCGCTCGCCGGCCGCCTCGGGTTCACGGTCGACGACGCCGCCACCGGCGGCGCGTCCGACGCGAACACGACCTCGGGGATGGGCGTGGCGTCGCTCGACGGCCTCGGCCCGATCGGAGGGAACGATCACTCGCCGGCGGAGTACCTCGAGGTCGCCTCGATCGTGCCCCGCACCGCGCTCGTGGCCGGGCTGATCCTCGCGATCGGGCGGGATCCCGAGGTCCTCGGCTGGCGCGAGGCCGGCTCCACGATCCCCGCGTGACGGACGGTCGTCGCCGGATCTCGTCCGGCGGCCCGTACGAGGCGCGCTACGGCTACAGCCGGGCGATCGTCGACGGCGATCGCTGCTGGGTCGCCGGGACGACGGACGCGGGCGCGGACGGAACCTCCGGGCATCCGGGCGACGCCGCGGCCCAGGCTCGCGCCGCGTGGGGAATCGTCGCGAAGGCGCTCGAGGACGGTGGCTTCACGCTGGGCGACGTCGTCCGGACGCGGATGTACGTCGTGTCGATGGCCGACGGCCCCACGGTCGCCGGTGTCCACGGCGAGACCTTCGGCGAGGTCCGGCCGGCCTCGACGCTCGTCGAGGTCTCCGCCCTGATCGATCCGTCGCTGCTCGTCGAGGTCGAGGCGGACGCCGTCCGGCGCTCCTGACGACCTTCAGCGGTCGCGGTCAGGACAGCCCGATCGCTCGCCCGACGACCGCGATGCCGACGGCCACGACCAGGCCGAGGAAGAGGTTCCGCCGCCAGGCCACGATCGCGATGCAGGCGGCGACCGACAGCCACGCGATGCCGACGACGATCACGTTCGAGCCGGACACCGGGAACAGCGTGTTCACGGCCGCGAGCCCGGCCAGCACCGCCGGCCCGACCAGCTGGAGGTAGTCGAGGAACCGTCGGGGCAGCCGATCGACGGCCGGCGCGAGCAGGCCGACCGCGCGGGACGGATAGGTGACCGCCCACATGATGACCGCGAGCGGGACGAGGTCCATCGTCATCGGTCGGATCCGCCCTCGCCCGACGTCTCGGAATAGCGTCGAGCCGACGCCTCGGATCCGATCGGAGCCGTCTCATGGGCCCGGGCCGCAGGGACGAGCAGGCCGACGAACGGCCCGAGGATCCCGCCGGCGATCACGCCGGCCGTCGGGCTCACCGCCAGCGACATGCCGACCCCGATCGCCGCCCCGGCGAGTGCGGCCGCGAGCTCCCGCCGGCCGGTGATCAGCCCGACGCACAGGCCGGCCATTGCCGCGGGAAAGATCACGTCGATCCCGAGCGACCCGGTGTTGACGATCGACGCCCCGATCGTGACCCCGGCGAGCGTCGCCAGGTTCCACGGGATCATGGTGACGGCGACGGCGGCGAACCAGTAGCCGAACGGATCGAACCGCCCGAGCCGTCGGAAGTGCGTCGTTGCGAGAGCGAACGACTCGTCGGTCAGGAGGTGGGCGGCGACGGCCCGCTGACTCACCGGTGTTCCGACGAACCAGGGCGCGATCGCCGCGGAGTAGAGGACGTGTCGCGCGTTCAGGAGGAACGTCAAGAGCGCGATGACCGGCCACGAGATGCCCGCGACGACATAGCCGATCGCGGCGAACTGGGCCGCGCCGGCGAAGGCGATCAGGCTCATCGCCATCGCGTCGATCGGGGAGAAGTGCCCGGTCGTCCGGGCGGTCAGGCCGTAGACGAAGCCGAACCCGGCCGCGGAGACGAGGATCCCGAGGCCGTCGAGGACGAGCCGCCGGCGGGCGGCGGACAGCTCGGTCGCGGCGGTGGTCGCGTCGCTCAGCGGAGGAAGGTCTTGCCGCAGGTCCCGTCGCAGACCACGAAGAGGGCGTGCTTGTCGAGCGCGTAGCCCGCGACATGCAGGAAGCCGTCGCAACCGGCGGTCGGGCACTTCCAGATCCACCAGCGGTCGTTGTCCATCTGGGCGACGTCGATCGGGGTCGTCTCCGCCCGCAGGGTGTCCGACAGCCCGTCCCGCTTCGGGATCAGCGTGGTGATCGCCGCGGCGCGCTCGGCCTCCGTCTCGCTGGAGTACGGGTAGTTCTGCCCGACGTTCGAGGTCACGCGGCGGCTCCGACTACCGGGAATCGAGGACCGGTGGCGGCGTCGTGTGAGCGCAGCCCGCCACCGGTGACCGGGAGAATAACTCGAAAGCTGTCGCACTGGAACAACCGCACAACCCGACGTCCTCGGCCGGTCGTGCGCCCGACGCTTCAAACGACGGCCGGAGACCAGGTCCGTCGTCGATCGGTGCGTGGGACGCGCGATCGGACGGCTGCGCCGGCGGGATCGATCGGGCCAGGGACGCCTGAGTGCGATGCGGGCGTCGGCTCATGCGCCGGGCGCAACCTCGCCGACCGGGGCGGGCTCACGCTCAACGCGAAGCTGCGGTGTGCTCGGTCCGACCCGGCGCTACCAGACGGCGGGGAGGCCCGCGCTCCGGGGGTCCGTTGCGGCGGCGACCGAGCCGTTGTCCGCCGCGGGGCCGCCGTCGACGAGCTCGATCGCATGGGCATGGCCGAGCAGGCCGTTGAACGGGATCGTCCGGGTCAGCGGATGGCCGTACGACTCCAGCTCGTCGAGGATCGCCGCGGGGTAGCGCCGCTCGACGCGGACGTCGACCGGCGGAGCGAAATGGGCACGGCCGTCGACGAACCAGCGCGGGGCGCCGACCGCGGTCGCCACGTCAACGCCGCCGTCGACGAGGGCCGATACGACCTGGGCGTGGATCTGGGGCTGAGCGTCGCCGCCCATCGACCCGGTGACGACCCACGGGCTCCGCTCCCCGTCACGGAACAGCATCCCGGGCAGCAGCGTGTGGAGCGTCCGCTTGCCCGGGGCGAGGACGTTCGGGTGGTCCGGGTCGAGGCTGAAATAGGAGCCCCGGTTCTGGTAGTGGATGCCGGTCTCCGGGTCGACCACACCGGATCCGAACCCCATGTAGTTCGACTCGATCAGGCTGACGGCATTCCCCTCGGCGTCGACCGTCGCGAGATAGATCGTCCCGCCGCCCCGCGGGTTCGTCGCCGCCCGAGGCATCGCCGCGTGCGCCGGATCGATGAGCCGGGCGAGCTCGGCGGCGTGCGGCTTCGAGAGGAGCTGGTCGAGCGGGATGTCGACGAACTCCGGGTCCGACACGTGGAAGTCGCGATCCGCCATCGCCAGCTTCGCCGCCTCGACCCCGAGGTGGATCCAGCGGGCGTCCTCGACGCCGGTCGGCCCGAAGGCCGCCGACGCCGGCGGCTCGAACCTCTCGAGGATGTTGAGCAGCTCGAGGGCGACGATCCCCGAGCTGTTCGGTCGGTGGGTCGTGACGCGGACGCCCCGATACGTGGTGGCGATCGGCTCGTTCCAGGTCGACGTGTGGGTCCGCAGGTCGCCGGTCGTGATCGCGGACCCGACGGCCGCCAGGCCGCGCGCCTGGCGCTCGGCGATCTCGCCGTCGTAGAAGTCGTCGAACCCGACGTCGGCGAGCCGCTCGAGAGTCGCCGCCAGGGCAGGCAGGCGAACGCGCTCGCCCGGCCGCCACGGGCGGCCGCTCGGTCGGTAGACGCGCTCGAAGCCGCAGCCGCTGCCGAGGGCTTCGACGATCGCCGGATGCGTCCCTTCGACGGCCGAGATGAAGCCGTCCCAGGCCGGGAAGCCGTCACGCGCAAGCCGGATCGCCGGTGCGAGGACGTCGGCACGCGAGAGCCGGCCGTGGCGGGCGTGGGCGTCTCCCCAGGAACGCACCGCGCCGGGCACGGTGACCGCGAGCGGCCCGCGGTACGGCAGAGTATCGAGGCCGGCGGCGCGCAGGGCCGCCGCATCGGCAGCCGCGGGCGATCGCCCCGACCCGTTGAGCGCGGTCTGCCGCCCGGCGGCCTCGTCCCAGATCAGCCAGAACGCGTCGCCGCCGATCCCGCAGCCGGACGGCAGGACCACCCCGAGGACGGCATTCGTCGCGATCGCCGCGTCGACCGCGTGTCCGCCCGTTCGGAGGATCGCGAGGCCGGCCGCCGTCGCGAGGTGGTGGGGCGCGACGACCGCGCCCCGGGCGCCGCGGGCCAGGGGCATCGGGACGTGGGGGTGCTCCGCCATCCGGGCGATTGTACGGGCCGGCCCGGTACCCTTCCCGCGTGCGATCGCTCACGGCCGTCTACGTCGGAACGTTCACGCTGCGCTTCAGCACCGGCCTGACCGGCGGGCTGCTGCTCTTCTACCTCGCGCACCTCCACACGGACTTCGGCGGACCGCGCGTCGACGAGACGACGCTGGCGATCATGACCGCGAGCTTCTACGCGGCGGAGCTCGTCCTTGCCACCCCGTTCGGGCTCCTGTCCGACCGGATCGGGCATCACCGGGTGATGCAGATCGGGCCGCTGTTCGGGATCGTCGCGGCGGTCCTGACCTGGGCCTCGACGAACCTCGTCGTCATCGGCGCGACCCGACTCCTGGAGGGCGCGTCGACCGCGGCCTCGGTCCCGTCGATCCTCGGCTTCATCGCGATGGCCACGGCCGGCGACGAGCTGCTGCGGGGCCGCGCCTCGGCGCGGTTCGAGGGCGCCACCCTCGCCGGCATCGGGGCGGGCGCCGTGGCGGCCGGGATCCTGTACGACGGGATTCCGGGCGTCTGGGAGGGCCTCGGCCGGGACGCCTTCCTCGTCAACGCCGGGATGTACGTCGTGTCGCTCCTGATCTATCGCTATGGCGTCGGCGAGCCACCGGGCGAGCGCGAGGCCGTCGCCGGCGAGCACACGGGCTGGCGGAGATACGGCGCGGTCCTGATGAGCTCGCACGTCTGGCTCCTCGCCCCGACGTGGATCGCGATCAATGCCGCCCTCGGCCTGTGGGCGTCCCAGTCGCTGTTCCAGCTGATCCGCGAGCCCGATCCCCGCTTCGCGGACCAGGCGCTGATGGGGGGCTTCGTCGGCGCCCAGGTGGCGCTCGGCCTCGGCGTCGGGCTCATCGTGTTCTTCGCCGGACTCGTCTTCTGGGGCGACCGGTTCAAGCGATATCGACGGACGACGATCATCACGTACGGGATCGGCGGCGGGGCGATCGCCGTCGTCGGGGCCGCGATCGTCAACCACGCGGCGTCGGTCCCGCTCGTGGTCCTGGCGGGCGGATTGCTCGCGATGTTCGGCCTGTTCGTCCTCGCCGGCGCGACCCCGGCGGCGCTCGGTCTCCTCGCCGACATGAGCGAGGCCTACCCGTCCGACCGCGGCGCGATCATGGGCCTCTACTCCGTCTTCCTCGCGATCGGCCAGATCGTCGGCAGCTTCGTCGGGGCCCAGGCCGCCCAGCGCGCGGGCATCGACGGGATCCTCGTCGCGACCCTGCTCCTCCTCGGGATCGCGTTGGTCCCGATCGGCCGGCTCCGGCCCTACGAGCACGTCGTCGGGACGGCTGCGGCGCCCCTCAAGGGGAAATCGGCGGCCTGACCTCCCGTATCATCGAAGGCGGGGAGAGCCGCTCTGGAGGGAGCCGTGCAACGGATCGCCTTCGTCACCGACTCCGCGTCGGACCTCGACCCGACGGTCGCGCAGACCTCCGGGATCCGGGTGGTCCCACTCGTCGTGACGTTCGGATCGGACACCTATCGGGCAGGTGTCGACCTCTCGACGGCCGAGTTCTGGGAGCGGATGACGGCGGCCGACGCCCCGTTCCCGAAGACCGCGGCCGCGAGCCCGGGCGACGTGAAGGCGATCTACGACGGCGCGTTCGCCGAGGGCGCGGACGCGATCATCTCGGTCCACGTCGCGGGCAGCCTGTCGGGCGCGATCAAGAGCGCCGAGATCGCGCGATCGATGCTTCCGGACCGCGAGATCCACGTCGTCGACAGCCAGGGCGCCTCGATGGCCGAGGGCATCCTGTGCTTCATGGGCCAGGACCTCGCGGCGGGCGGGATGCCGGCGACGGAGATCGCCGACGTCCTCCGGGACCGGGCCGACGACCTCCGGATGTACGTCTCGCTCGAGACCCTCGAGTACCTGAAGAAGGGCGGCCGGATCAGCGGCGCCCAGGCGGCGATCGGGACCCTGCTGTCGGTCAAGCCGATCATCGCCGTCGAGCACGGCACGGTCGAAACGGCCGACAAGCCACGGACGCGATCGAAGTCGCGCGAGCGGTGCATCGAGATGATCTGCGCCCGACCGATCGAGCGGGTCGTCATCCTCCATACCCTGGCCCCTGACGTGGACGAGTTCAAGGCGGAGGTCGCCCGCCGCGGCAACCTCGACCCGGACGACGTCCTGGTGTCGATCGTCGGCGCATCGGTCGGCCCGCATCTCGGTCCCGGCTGCGTCGGCGCGGCGGTGCTCTACCAGCGTTGACGCCGGTCACGGACCGCGATCGCCCGGCATCCGCCGGTACGCTACTCGCGGTCGCGTACCGTGCGCGAGGCGGCCGATTCCGACCGGAACGCAACCCACCGTTGCGGATAGGATGCGATTCCGCGGCTCGAACGGCTCTCCGGGTGCGCAATGAGAGCCTCGGTTGCGCTTCGGAACATTCGGGCGGGTCCGTCGCCGAGCGGTTCGTCATCCCGTTGTGACGACCGGGACTCTCGTACCAGCGAAGGTTGCGAGCCGGTTGCCCTAACGTTGCGCCACGGTGGACACCAACGACCCGCGACGCCGCCCGTCGGTATACTCCATCACGCACTGATGACGCACCGATCGCTCTCGTCGCGAACGGCGCCCCGTGGGGTCGTCCGGGAGACGACCCAACCATCGCCGTCGGCCGGCCAGCGTGCTCCGGCGGCCACCGAGGTTCACCTCTGACATGACGACCGAGCAAGTCGCCGCGTCGATCAATCCGTGGCAGGTCGCCCAGCAGCAGTTCGATCTGGCCGCGGAGCGCCTCAATCTCGACCCCGGTCTGCGCCGCGTGTTGCGCGAGCCACGCCGCGAGCTGACCGTCCACTTCCCCGTGAAGATGGACGACGGCTCGGTCCAGGTCTTCACCGGCTATCGCGTCCAGCACAACCTGGGCCGCGGTCCCGCGAAGGGCGGCATCCGCTACCACCAGGACGTCAGCCTCGACGAGGTCAAGGCCCTCGCGATGTGGATGACCTGGAAGTGCGCGGTCGTCGGCATCCCGTACGGCGGTGGCAAGGGCGGCGTGATCGTCGACCCGAAGAAGCTCAGCCAGAAGGAGCTCGAGGCGCTCAGCCGCCGCTTCTTCACCGAGATCGAGGTCCTCGTCGGCCCGGAGCGGGACATTCCGGCCCCGGACGTGAACACGAACGCCCAGGTCATGGCCTGGTTCATGGACACCTACTCGATGCACGCCGGGCACACCGTCCCGGGCGTCGTCACCGGCAAGCCGATCAGCCTCGGCGGGTCGGAGGGCCGCACCGAGGCGACCGCCCGCGGGACCGTGTTCTGCATCATCGAGGCGGCGCGACACCTCGGGATCGAGCTGCCGAAGGCGCGGGTCGCCATCGAGGGCTTCGGCAACGCCGGGTCGATCGCCGCGACGCTGATCGGCGAGGAGGGAGCGACGGTCGTCGCGGTCTCCGACTCGACAGGCGGCATCCACAAGCCGGACGGCCTCGACATCAAGCGGGTGATCGCCTGGAAGAAGGAGCACGGCACCGTCCAGGGCTTCCCGGGCACGACCGACATCACCAACCACGAGCTCCTCGAGGTCGACTGCGACATCCTGATCCCGGCCGCCCTGGAGAACCAGATCACGAACCGCAACGCCGCGAACATCAAGGCGCGGCTCATCGCCGAGGCCGCCAACGGCCCGACGACCCCCGACGCCGACCGGATCCTCTTCGCGAACAGCAAGTTCATGATCCCGGACATCCTCTGCAACGCCGGCGGCGTGACCGTCAGCTACTTCGAGTGGGTCCAGGACCTGAACCGCGACCACTGGAGCGAGCGCGTCGTCAACGACAAGCTCCGCGAGATCATGGTCAAGGCGTTCCAGGAGACGCTCGCGATCGCCCGCCGCGAGCAGTGCGACATGCGCACCGCGGCCTACCTCCTGGCGGTCCAGCGGGTTGCCGACGCCACGGCGATGCGCGGCCTGTACCCGTAGATCGTGACCCAACCAGCGCGAGGCGAGCCCCGGCCGGACGGCCGGGGCTCTTCGCATTTGCCGGAGGGTGTCGCGCCAGTATTGACGGCCCTGCTACGGTCTTGTGACCGGTCTCATGTAACCGGTTTCAACTTGTGAGGCAGACGTGGGCAGAAAGGCCGTCACGATCCGCGACGTTGCCCGGGAAGCCGGGGTCAGTGTCGCGACGGCCTCGCGGGCGTTGAACGGCAAGGACATCGTCAACGCGCAGACCCGCGACCGGATCCTCCTCGTGATGGAGGAGCTCGGGTTCACCCCGAGCGCATCGGCCCGTCGCCTGAGCCTTGGTCGGACCCTGACCGTCGGCGTGGTCGTTTCCTTCCTGACGCGACCTCAGGCGGCCGAGCGGCTCCGCGGCGTCGATGCCGTCCTCGCCGACAGCGAGTTCGACCTGGTCATCTACAACGTCGAGTCCGTCCAGAAGCGCGATCACTACCTGACCACGCTCGCCCAGTCGCAGCGAGCTGACGGGCTCCTTGTGATGTCGCTTCCGCCGCCCGCGACTGCGGTCCCGGTCGTCGGACGATCGGCGATCCCAGTCGTCTTCATCGACGTCCATACCCCGTCGGTGGCGTCCACGCCGCGCGTGACCGGCGACGACGTGGCTGGCGGCGCCCTGGCGGCTCGTCATCTCCTGGATCTGGGCCACAGGTCAATCGGGTTCGTCGGCGACGCCGTCGAGGACCCCTTCGGCTTCACGTCCAGCCGCGATCGCGAACACGGCCTCCGTCGAGAGCTTGCGGCTGCCGGCATCACCATCCCCCAAGAGTGGGCCGGGCACGGAGCCCACGGCCGGTACGAGGCCCGCGACCTCGCACGGCGGATGCTGGTCGGTGAGCGGCGACCGACGGCGATCTTCACCGCAAGCGACACGCAGGCACTTGGCGTCATCGCCGCCGCGCGAGAGCTCGGCCTCCACGTACCGGACGACCTGTCCGTCGTTGGCTACGACGACATCGAGGCCGCGGACTATGTCGGACTGACGACGATCCGCCAGCAGCTGTTCGAATCCGGTCGACGAGGCGCCGAGATCCTGCTGGCCGAGATCGGCTCCCGCTCTGACGAGGCACCTGTCGTCCATCTCGTCCCTGAGCTCGTGGTTCGGGTCACCACAGCGCCTCCGAAGGAGGGCCGTGGATGAGGCCCGTAGACGGCGTGGCAACCCGATCGGAAGCAACGAGGAGGAGCGTTCATGGTCACTTTCACACCGCCGGAGGCCGGGCGGGTCGCCCGCCGGGCCCGTCTGGCCGCACTGACCGTCGCGACCCTGTTGGTCGCTGCGTGCGCCGCCCCGGGCGCGGTATCGACACCGTCCCCGTCAGCGAACGCCGCACCGTCCACCGCCGTCTCGGCGGGCCCGGGCGAAAGTGCGGCACCGTCGGGGAGTGCGACTGCCGCCGGTCCTGACTGCGGGACCGGCCCGGTCGAGCTCAACGCCTACTTCGAGACCGGCTTCGATCTGCCCTTCAAGCTGTCCGAGGAGTTCACCAAGCAGTTCCCGAACGTGACCTGGAAGATCAGCCAGGACCAGTTCACCAACCTCATGGCATCGACTCCCCGGCTGCTGTCGGGTGACAACCCGCCGGACCTGATCCGCCTGCCGTCGATGGTGACCCTCGTCAAGGACGGGCTCCTCAAGAACCTCGACGAGTACGTCACGGCGTTCGGGTGGGACAAGTTCCCGCCGGCCCAGCTCGCCCAGAACCGGGTCGAGACCGACGGGACCCGAGGCTCCGGTTCGCTCTACGCAGGCGGGCTGAACTACAGCCTCACTGGCGTGTTCTACAACAAGAAGCTCGCTCAGCAGATCGGCATGACACAGCCGCCAACGACGGTGGCCGAGTTCGAGGACTTGCTGACCAAGGCGAAGGCTGCCAACCTCCTGCCGATCATGGCCTGGAACGCCACCGCAAGCGGCGGCGGCCTGGCCTTCCCTCTCCAGAACCTGATGGCGGCATACGGGCCGACCCAGCCGATCAACGACTGGATCTTCCAGAAGGCCGGCGCGACGATCGACACGCCGTCGAACCTGACCGCGGCCCAGCATCTCGAGCAATGGGTCAAGGCCGGCTACTTCCCGAAGGACGCGAACGCCATCGAGTACACCGACGCCAACTCCCGCTTCGGCAAGGGCGAGGGCGTGTTCATGTTCAACGGGGACTGGCAGAACGCCGTCTATGACAAGGACATGTCGGGCAATATCGGCTTCTTCGTCTTCCCGCCCGGCCAGAGCGGTGGCACGCTGGCCGCGATGTCGGCGCCGTTGACCTACGGAATCGCGGCCAAGGCGAAGAACGCGGACTGCGCAGCGGCCTTCCTGAACTGGGTCGCCACCAACGACAAGGCCCGCCAGATCGACGTCGCCGTCGGCGGCTCGAACCCGGGCGGACCGCCCGACCTTCCGGTCCCGCCGGCTGCATCGGGCTCGGTGACCAACGAGACGCTGGCCGCCGGGTCCGGCGTCGCCAAGGACAACGGGGCGATGGACTTCATCGCCAACGCCACCGGCTCGATCTTCGCCCAGGGCTGGACGCCCGAGCTTCAGAAGATGGTCGGTGGCAAGCAGGACGCCGCGGGTCTGCTGAAGGCCGTCCAGGCCGAGTACCAGAAGGAGCTCAACCGTTGACCTTCACCGCCGGTGACGCCGACTCGTGCGAGTGATCCCCCAGGCTCGCACGACGGCGGCCGATCGGCGCCAGAGCCGGCGGATCCCCTGGGCCAAGGGGATCCGCCGGCAGACGTTTGTCGGCTGGTTGTTCGTCCTGCCCGCTCTGGTGATGTACGGGCTGTTCGTCCTCCAGCCGTTGGCCTTGACCGTCCAATACTCGTTCTACCGCTGGGACGGCGTGGGTCCCGCGACGTGGGTCGGGCTGTCCAACTACGCGGCGATGCTCACGGAGCCGAAGCTCGTCGAGACGCTGTTCAACGCGTTCCGGCTCGTCGTCTTCTTCAGCATCGTGCCCGTCGCCTTGGGCCTGGTGACGGCAAGCGTCATCCACCGGATCGCGACGGGCCGGCTCGGGGTCGTGTCCAGGACGGTGCTATTCCTGCCACAGGTCATCCCGCTCGTTGCGGCCGGGATCATCTGGGGCCGGCTGCTGTCGCTGTCGGGGCTCGTCAACCAGGGCCTGACCGCGATCGGGCTGGGAGACCTCGCCCGGGCGTGGCTCGGCGACTTCGACACGGCCCTGCCGGCCGTCGGGTTGATCGGGATCTGGGTGTTGCTCGGCTTCTGCACGGTGCTCCTGTTGACCGGCATGGCGAAGATCGACGCCGCGCTCTACGAATTGGCCCGCATCGACGGAGCGGGCTGGTTCCGGGAGTTCCGGTCGATCACCGTCCCGAGCCTCCGCTACGAGATCGGCGTCTGCCTCACGGTCACGATCATCGCCGCGCTCGCTGCGTTCGACATCGTCTACGTCACGACCGGCGGCGGCCCGGGCAACTCGACTGCCGTCCCTGGGATCCAGATCTACATCATCGCGTTCCTGGAGCGTCAGGTCGGTCTCGCCTCGGCGCTCGCGGTCGTCCTCGTGATCCTTGTCCTGATCGTCATCCTCCCGATCCAGCGGTTGAGCCGGGACGACGCTCGATGAGGGTCGCTCGTCGGGAGCTCTTCGCGGGTCGGGCGCTGCTGGCAGCGCTGGTGACGATCACGATCCTGCCGTTCTTGAGCATCTTCACGACGGCCCTCTACCCGTCCGGGAGCGTCCCGGTCGGGCTGTCCTGGCCGGCCGACCCGCAATGGGGCAACTTCGTCGATGCCTTCAATGCCGCGAACATGGGGGCGCTCCTTGGGTCGAGCGTCTTCATCGTTCTCGCTGTCGTGCCCATCTCGCTCGTGATCTCGACGATGGCCGGCTTCGCGATCGGCCTCCTTCGGATCCCTGGGGGGCGCTTGCTCCTCCTGCTGTTCGTGTTCGGCCTGACGTTGCCCTTCGAAGGGATCATCACTCCCCTGTACTTCCTCGCCCGGCAGATCGGCATCCTCAATACACGGCTGGCGATCGTCCTGCCCCTCATCGGCCTGTTCATGCCGTTCGCTGTCTTCTGGATGCGAGCTCACTTCGTGAACATGCCCGGCGAAGTGTCCGAAGCGGCCCGTGTCGACGGCGCGAGCACCTGGGATCTGTTCTGGCGCATCCACGTGCCTTTGGCCCGGGCGCCGATCGCCTCGCTCGGCATCCTGATGTCCGTCTGGGCCTGGAACCAGTTCCTGCTCGCGCTCGTGCTCGTTGAGGACCCGACCCAGCGAACGATGGCTGGCGGCCTTGGGGCCTTCCAGGGCCACTACGCGACTGACATCCCGCTCCTGTGCGCTGGGACGATCCTGATCCTCCTGCCGACGCTCGTTCTGTTCATCGTCTTTCAGCGCCACGTGATCTCGGCCCTGCTTCAGGGATCGGTGAAGGGCTGACGATGCCGCCCGGCCATGTGGAACCGCGCCCCCAGCTGTTGACCTACCCGGACTCGCTGGGGGGCGGATTGTCCGCGCTCGCGGGCCTGCTGGGCGGCCGGCTCACGGGCCTGTTCCGCGGGGTCCACATCCTGCCGCCATTCCCCTCCTCGGGCGATCGCGGCTTCGCGCCCGTCTCGTACGACGACATCGACCCAGCCTTTGGCTCCTGGGCGGACATCGAGCGCATCGCGGCTGATCATGACGTGCTGCTGGACCTGATGGTCAATCACATCTCACGCAGGAGTCGAGAGTTCCGGGACTTCCAGCGGCTCGGCCGCGAGTCCCCGTTCGCGGATCTGTTCATCACGCTCGACAAGATCTGGTCGGACGGTGAACCTCCAGCCGAGGACGTCGCGCGGATCTTCCTCCGCAAGCCCAACGCCCCGTTCTCGACCGTGACGATCGAGCGCACCGGGGCCGGAGAGCGGATCTGGACGTCGTTCGGAACCGCGGACTGGTCCGAGCAAATCGACCTCGACGTCCAATCGCCATTGACCCGCACGCTCATCACCTCGTGGCTTCGGTCGTTCGCCGGTCACGGCGTCCGCCTTGTCCGGCTCGACGCCGTGGGATACGTCACCAAGGAGCCGGGGACGAGCTGCTTCATGGTCGAACCGCAGATCTGGGACTTCCTCGAATGGATCACCGAGGTCGCCGGATCCCTCGACCTCGTCGTCCTTCCCGAGGTTCACGACGTGGCCGAGACCCATCGACGGCTCTCGACCCACGGCTTCTGGACATACGACTTCGTCCTCCCGGGCCTGCTCCTGCATACGTTCGCGAGCCGCAACGCCGGAAGGCTTGCCACCCACCTCGATGGATCGCCGGACCGGCAGTTCACAATGCTGGACTGTCACGATGGGATCCCGGTCCGCCCCGATCTCGACGGGATCCTGTCGCCGGCCGAGATGGTCGCCCTGGCGGACGGCGTGGCGGCCAGCGGTGGAAACGTCAACAGCATCCTGTCCAAGACAACGGCCGACAGCGTTGACGTTCACCAGCTGAACTGCACCTACTACTCGGCACTCGACTGCGATGACGAGCGTTACGTCGCTGCGCGGGCCGTCCAGCTGTTTTCGAAAGGCGTGCCGCAGGTCTACTACGTCGGACTGCTCGCGGGCGCGAACGACGATGCAGGCGTGCGTCGCACGGGAGATGGCCGTGCGATCAACCGTCATGACTATCGCGTCGAGGAGATCGACGATGCCCTGCGGCGGCCCGTCGTCGGTCGGATCGTCGACCTCATCCGTCTGCGGAACGGGCATCCCGCCTTCGACGGTGAAATGTGCGCCGGGACTGAGCGCGACGGCGTGATCCGGCTCGAATGGCGGACAAGCGGCGCCGACCTGGCCCTCGAGGTCGACTTCGTCGGCGGGCGAGCGGCGCTCGTTGAGCGTGGTCGGGTCACGACGATCGCACAGTGGGGCGCCTGACTCCTCTGTCCGTCGCCCAAAGAGACGATGATGGGAGCTCGTTCAACCGCCGGCACCGCCCACGGTCCGCCACATCGTCGAGATCGGGGCGTCGTCCCGGACCGCCGTGAACCCGCCGATCCGGCGGAACCCGGCTCGCTCGTAGCGGTGGTCGTTGGCCGGGTTCGTGGACTCGAGATAGCAGGGCATCCCGACCTCGTCCCAGTGGCCGAGGTTCTCGGCGAGCAGCGCCTGGCCGATCCTCCGGCCGCGGTGGTCCGGATGGGTCGCGAGCAGGCTCAGGTACGCGTGCTGCTCGCCGGTCGGGTGGCTCGCGTCGAAACGGTCGTAGAGCTCGTGCATCTCGCGGGCGCCACTGGTCCCGAGGCTCGTGAGATTGAACGCCTCGAGATCCGCGAGGGCCGTCTCGGACAGCTCCGATCCGCCCGGCGGGATCCAGACGGAGACGGCCGCGCCATCGTCGAGGAGCCAGACGCCACCCTGCGCGACGGAACCCTCGACGAACCGCCGCCAGTACGCGACGAGGTGGTCGGTCGAGCCATCCGGCCGCGCCAGGGCGACGCGCCAGACGGGGTCGTCCATGAATGCCAGGGTGATCGTCTCGGTCGCGCGGTCGACGTCCTCCGCCCGCGCCTGTCGGACCGTCATCGCTGCCCTCCGCGGCCATTGTGACGGGGCCGACAGCCGCTGTCGGGCGATCGACCGCTGATACCATCGGTGGCATGTACGACCACGAAGAAAAGTTCCTGTTCAAGGAGGAGGTCCTCCACCTCGCGAACGCGGTGGCGGAGCCCGGGACCCTCGACAACGTCGAGGACCTCCTGACCGACGTGATCACGAGCCCGCGCTTCGATTCGGAGGTCTTCACCCTCGAGCGGAGCTTGCAGGTGATGCTCGGGTCGCGCGCGGGGACGACGCTCGTCGGGCTGCTGACCGTGGCGCCGGAGGTCTTCGAGGAGGTCGCCGAGGTCCGGATCCCGACGGAGGTCCACGAGCGGCTCGTGGCGTGGCGCGCCCGGTTCGGGCTCGCCATCGACAACGCCCTGAACTTCCTCAACAACCCCGACGGGATCCAGGGCCACAACTTCGCAACCCAGGTCGCCCACGTGGAGGAGCGGCGGGTCCTCCAGGGCCGTCTGACGCTGGTCCGCTACAACAACGAGCCGCAGTTCTTCCAAGCCGACGCGAGCGTCTTTCTCGGCCTCGTCACCGACATCATGGAGCGGCTCGGGCCCTATCTCGAGCCGGACGCCGTCGATGCCGAGACGATGTCGCGGATCCGCGACGCGATCGCCCTGATCGAGCGCAAGACGGCCGCCCGAGGCTGATGAACGACCCGCACGAGCGTGCTCGGCGGAACGTCGTCATCTTCCGGATCGCCGTCCGCGGCGTCCCGATCCTGATCGTCGCCCGCCACGGCTCCCTCGGCATCGTGCCGTCACAGGCGGGGTGTAGCGCCCGATGAGTTGGGACGCACGCCCAACGAACGTGTCGGGGCGGCTGCTCGCCTATTCGATCGCGCTGGCCGTCTTCCTGCTCGTCCCGCCGCTGCTCCACGGTCAGGTCGGGCCGGCGAGCGGGTTCACTCTCCAGGAGACGGTGGACCTCCTCACGCCGCTCGTCGTCATCCCGCTGGCGTGGTGGATCCTCGACGGGACGCGCCCGCTTCGCGGCCGGGCACTCGTCCTGTTCCTCGTCATCGCGGCCGTCTGGATCGAGGCCCAGGGGATCCACCTCGCCGCGAATGCGATCGGCGACACGTTACCGGCTGGACCGGAACGCGAGGCGTTCTACGCGACGCCTCCCGGCGCCCTCGACCATTGGCTCGACGAGGTCCTGAGCCACCGGCTCTGGCACTTCGCCTGGATCGCCCTCAGCTTCATGATGCTCGCGCTCGCCGTCTTCGCCGGGCAGCGATCGGAGCCCGCTTCGCGCAGCGGCCCGACGCTGCCCGCACTGGCCGGTGCGATCCAGGGCGCGACGTTCTTCTTCGTCACGACCGAAGGGGAGACCTGGCCGCTCGGCGTCGTCGCCTCGGTCATCCTCCTGGGCTGGGCGGCCGCGGAGCGACTTCGTGGGTCGCGCCACCCGATCGTGGTCTTCACGGTGGCCTCGGCTGCCGTGACCCTGCTGGGATACGCGATCTGGGCGGTTCGCTTCGGCTGGCCCCTCGCCGAGCCCTGCTCCATCATCGGTTGCTGACAGCCGCGAGCGCCGGACCCGACCGTCATCCGCGGACGCTCGCCGGGCTGCCCCGAGGGGCCGTGGGCGCCGCTACGCTTCGAGCGTGCGACAGCTCTACCTCGCGGCCACCGGCCAGAACCGCGGCAAGACGACCGCGGCACTCGGGCTGTTCGATGGGTTCCAGCGGGCCGCGCTGAGGACCGCGTTCATGAAACCCGTCGGTCAGCGGACCGTCATCGACCATGGCCAGCCCGCCGACGAGGACGCCGTCCTCATGCACGAGACGTTCGACCTCGCGGCCGACTACGGGGCGATGAGCCCGGTCCACATCCCGCGCGGGTTCACGAAGAAGTACATCGCCGGCGAGGTCGTCGAGGATCTCGGGGCGAAGATCCTTGCCGCCCGCGACACGTTCCGGAACGCGAACGACATGCTCCTGATCGAGGGCACCGGGCATGCCGGTGTCGGCGCCGTCATCGGGCTCTCGAACGCCGTCGTCGCGTCGCTGCTCGGGGCGCCGGCGATCATCGTCAGCGAAGGCGGGGTCGGGCGGCCCATCGACGAGATCGTCCTCAACGCCTCGCACTTCGCCGCGCACGGCGTGCCGGTCGCCGGCGCGATCGTGAACAAGGTCGATCTCGACGCCCAGCCCGGGATCGCCGACGTGCTCGATCGTGGCCTGGCCCACAACGGCATCCGCCTGCTCGGCGTGCTGCCGGTCCGCCCGATCCTGTCGAACCCGACCCTCGGGATGATCCTCGACGGCGTCGGCGGTGAGACGATCCACCCGGGTCCGGACCTCGATCGGGTCATCGACGGCGTCGCGATCGGGGCGATGGAGCCGCGCCACATGCTCGAGCGGGTCGGGCCGGGCACACTCGTGATCGTCCCGGGCGACCGCGAGGACGTGATCCTGACCCTGACCACCGCCCATCTCGCCCGGCGCTTCCGGGTCGCCGGGGCGGTCGAGGCCGCCCGGATCGCCCAGATCGCGGCCGAGGCGACGAACGAGCGGACCGCCGACGTCGGCGGCCACGAGGGCGCCGCGATCGGGCTCGTCCTGACCGGCGGCTACCGCCCGCGCGACCCGGTCCTGGCCGCGATCCGCCAGGCCGACCTGTTCGCGACGATCGTCCGCGAGGACACCTATGCCGTCGCGTCCGAGATCCACGACCTGCTCGTGAAGACCCACCCGGCCGACCGCGAGAAGATCGAGCTGATCAAGGGCCTCGTCGCCGAGCATCTCGACATCGAGCGGATCCTGGCAGTCGCCCGGGAGACGCCTGCCGGGTGACGCCGTTGCTGCCGGCCGGCTTGCGGCTGCTCGATCCGAGGCGTTGAACGCCGGAACAGCAGGATCGGGCGTCCTCGACGCAGGCGCGCGATCCGGGTGGGGAGCGAGAACGGACCGGGGCCGGTCAGACCGCCGTCGGCTGTCCGTGATGCCGCTTGCGGAGGACGACGAACGCGAGGACCGCGAGCGCGGCGACGGCCAGCGCACCGACGCCGATCGCTCGCGGATCGACCGCGAAAGGCGCGGGAGCTGCCTTCGCCGTCGGGTCCTCGCCGGTCGCAAGCTCCGGGCCGGACCCGGTCGCGGGCGTGACCGGCTCGTAGCGCGGCGGGTTCGGGAGCTGGAACGCGTTCGGGTCGACGGGTGCCGGGACGCCGGTCGCGACGAGGACGCCGTCGTAGGGCCAGACGATGTCCGCCGGGCCATTCGAGGTTGCGCCGTGAATCCTGAACTCGGCGCGAGCCGCACCGCCGGCCGGGATCTCGATCATCGCCTTGTACGTCAGGTGATCCGGTTGCTCGACACCGATCGCCTCGGTCTTCGCCCCGGTCGGGCCGTACAGGCGGAAGAAGATCTCCGTCCCGCGGAGTGGCGACTCGCCCGTGTCCGTGATCATGCGTGCCGTGAAGAACAGGGCGACGAGGTCGCCGGGCTGGGCGTCGGCCGAGATCGGCGCCGCGAGCGCGACCTCGACGTTCTCCTTCGCCCCGACGATCGGGGCGGCGACGAAGAGGGCGAGCAGGGTGGTGACGGCGGCGACGGCGATGGTTCGGCCGGTGCTGCGGGTGGTCATCGGGTCCTCCGGCCGCTGGAGCGGCAGCGTGCGGCGAGGTTCGTGTCGACCGGGATACACCCGTCGCCGCAAGCCGGTTCCCGTCACGGAAGTGGCTCGTTGTCGATCAGCCGCGTCGGGCCGAACCGGACCGCGAGCGAGAGCAGGATCGGTTCTCCGTCCGGGACCCGGTCGAGCTCCGCCAGGGTTCGCCCGTCGGCGACGCTCACGTAGGCCGGCGTCGCGAGCGGCTCGGCCGCCAGGATCTCGGACATCGTCGCGCGCAGGGCATCGCCCCGTCGCTCGCCGGCGTCCCATCGCCCGCGCGCCGCGAGCAAGGCCCGCCGCAGGACCGGCGCCGCGGCGCGCTCCTCGGGCGACAGGTGGACGTTCCGCGACGAGAGCGCCAGCCCGTCGGCCTCGCGGACCGTCGGGCAGGCGACGACCTCGGTGGGGATCGCGAGGTCGCGCGCCATCTGCCGGATCACCATCACCTGCTGTGCGTCCTTCTGGCCGAAGTACGCCCGGTCCGCGCCGATCAGGTCGAACAGGATCGCGACGACGGTGGCGACGCCGTCGAAGTGGCCCGGCCGGGCGGCCCCTTCGAGCGGCTGGGCGACCGCACCGACCGCCACGGTCGTGTCGAAGCCCGGCGGGTAGACCTCCTCGACGCTCGGCGCGAAGACGACATCGACGCCCTCCGCCTCGCAGATCGCGAGGTCGCCGGCCTCATTCCGCGGGTAGCGCTGGTAGTCCGCGGCCTCGTTGAACTGGCGCGGATTGACGAAGATCGTCGCGATCGTCGCCTCGTTCTCGCCGCGGGCGCGCCGGAACAGCGATCGATGGCCGTCGTGGAGCCAGCCCATCGTCGGGACGAGCCCGAACGGCCGCGGCCGCTCTGCGAGCGCGTCGCGAAGCGCATCCCGCGTTCGAACGACGATCAAGGACGCTCGCGACCCTAGAGGTCGCGGTCGAGCGGGATGCCCTCGGGGATGTCGTAGGCGCCGACGTCCGACGCGCTCCGGCCGAGAACCTCGTCGAGGACGTCCTCGGACATCCGGACGGTCTGCTCGGGGCCCGGAAACGTGCCCGCCGTGACGTCGTCGGCGTACGCCCTTGCCGCGGCGAGGATCGTCCCGCGGAGGTCCGCGTACGCCTTCGCGTGCTTCGGATGCCAGGCGTCCCAGCCGAGGAGATCGGTGATCACCTGGACCTGGCCGCTGCAGCTCGCGCCCGCGCCGATCCCGATCGTCGGAATCCGGAGTCGATCCGTGATGGCGGCGGCCAGCTGCTCCGGCACGAGCTCCAGGACGATCGCGAAGGCGCCGGCCTCCTGCACCGCGAGCGCGTCGTGGAGCAGGGCGCGGGCCTGCTCCCGGCTCTTGCCGAGGACCCGCACCTTGCCGGCCGCGTTCGCCGCCTGGGGCGTCCAGCCGATGTGGCCCATCGTCGGGATGCCCGCCTTCACGATCGCCTCGATCGTCCGGGACGAGCGGACGCCACCCTCGACCTTCACCGCCTGGGCGCCGGCCTCGGCGAGGAACCGACCGGCGTTGCCGACCGCCTGCTCCGGGGTCGCGTAGGTCAGGAACGGCATGTCGCCGACGACGAGGGCGTGCTTCGCGCCTCTGGTCACCGCCGCCGTGTGGTGGAGCATGTCGGCCATGGATACGGGGATCTCGCTCTCGTAGCCGAGCATCGCCCGCCCGAGCGAGTCGCCGACGAGGAGCAGGGGGATTCCCGCTTCGTCGAGGAGCTTGGCAGTGGGATAGTCGTACGCGGTCAACATCGCGATCCGCTCGCCGTCGCCGTGCATCCGGGCGATGTCCCCGACGGTCAATCGGCGAACGGTCTCGGGGGTCGGTGTCGCGCTCACGCTGGGCTCTCCTGTGTCATCCGTCCAGTCTGCGCGGCCCCGTCCCGGGCGTCCAGCGAGCGGGCATCGAGCGCAACGGCGATCCGGTCGAGGATCCGGTCGGCGACCTCGCGCTTCGTGAGCAGGGGGAGCTCGTCGCGGGAGCCGTCGGCGGCCAGGATCACGACGCGGTTCGTGTCGGTCCCGAAGCCCGAGCCGGGCGAGGCGACGTCGTTCGCCACCAGCAGGTCGACCCCTTTCCGGCGGAGCTTGTCGGCCGCCCGGTCGAGCGATCCCGTCTCGGCGGCGAACCCGACGAGGACGGGCCGCTCCGCGACCGGCCGGCCGCCGACCGATTCGCTGATCCCGGCCAGGATGTCCTCGGTCGGTTCGAGCTCGAGGGTCACGCCTTCGTCGCGGGCGAGCTTCGTGCCCGAGGGACGGCGGGGCCGGAAGTCGGCGACCGCCGCGGCCATGATCAACGCGTCGGAGCCGCGGATCGCCTCTGCAACCGCACGGCCCATGTCGGCGGTGGTCTCGGCTCGGACGATCGTGACCGAGTCGCCGCCAGGCAGCGGGACGCTGACGCTGCCGACGACGAGCGTCACCCGGGCGCCGCGGTCGAGCGCGGCCTGGGCCAGGGCGACACCCATCTTCCCGGTCGATCGGTTGCCGATGAACCGGACGGGGTCGATCGGCTCTGCGGTCCCGCCGGCGCTGATCACGAGATGGCGACCGTCGAGGTCGGCGGCACGAGCTGGCGCCACGAGCGGTGGTCGCGTCGCCGCGTCGGGGCTCCGGATCGGCAGGCCGGCAACGGCCGCGACGACGGCATCGACGATCTCGGCGGTCTCGGCGAGCCGGCCCTGACCCACCTGGCCGGAGGCGAGCGGGCCCGCCGCGGGCTCGACGATCCGGTAGTGGAACTCGTCGCGGAGCCGGGCGACGTTCGCCCGCGTCGCCGGATGGGCGTACATCTCGCCGTCCATCGCCGGGGCGACGACGACCGGCGCGGTCGTGGCCAGGCAGGCTGCCGTGATCGGATCGCCGGCGAGGCCCGTCGCCATGGCCGCCATCCAGTGGGCGGTCGCGGGAGCGACGACGATCGCGTCGGCGGAGTCGGCCACCACGATGTGCCCGATCCGCTCGTCCGGCAGCAGCCCGCCGACATCCGACTCGACGGGGTGGCGGGTCAGCGCCGCGAACGTCAGCGGTCCCACGAACCCGGTCGCCGACGGCGTCATCAGCACCACGACGTCGGCTCCCTCGTCGCCCAGGCGCCGGACGAGGTCCGCGGCCTTGTAGGCCGCGATCGATCCGGTGACGCCAACTGCGATGAGCCGGCCGGCCAGTCGACCGGAGCCGCCGGAACCGCCGATCCCTCCGGAACCGCCGGTCCCACCGGAGCCGCCTGCCCCGCCGGTCTCGGGCGTCATCCGGAGAGCCCGAGCTCGAGCGGCTCGCCGCCGCCGACCTCGGCGTGGAGGATCGCGAGCCCCTTGAGCGTGAGGTCCGGATCGATCGCATCGACGTCCTCGATGCCGCGGGCCCACGGCGCGGCCGAGAGGCCGCCGGTCACGATGACCCGGACGTCGCCGGGAGCGACCGACGACGCCTCCGCCAGCTCGGACCGGATCCGGGCGATCAGGCCGTTCGCGAGCGCCAGGTGGCCGAGGATCGCCCCGGACTGGATCGCCCCGACGGTGTCGCGCGCGATCGCCCGGTCGGGCGCGCGCAGCTCGACCGGCGGGAGCTTCGCCGTCCGGGCCGCAAGCGCCTCGAGCCCGAGCTCCAGGCCCGGCGCGATCGCCCCACCGACGAACGCCCCATCCGCGGCGACGCAGTCGAACGTCGTGGCCGTCCCGAAGTCGGCGACGATCGCGGGTGTCCCGTGAAGCCTGGCCGCGGCCAGCGCGTTGACCAGGCGATCGGCCCCGACGTCGGCAGGTCGCTCGGTCCGGACGGCGATCGGGACGGTGCCCGACGACGCCACGAGGAGCGGCCGCTCGCGTCGCCCGGCGATCGTCTCCATGGCCGCGGTGAGGGCGGGCACGACGGAGCACGCGACGATCGCGGAGACGTCCGCGAAGGACGCGTCGTCGAGCCGGAGCAGGGCGTCGAAGAGGTGCTCGACCTCGTCGACGGACGAGCGGGCGTGCGTGTTCGCCCGGCGCGTGGCCACGAGCGCGCCGTTCCGGAACAGGCCCGTCGTGACGTTCGTGTTGCCGATGTCGATCGCGAGCAGCATGTGGCGATGATACGGGCCGCCCGCGGCGCGTCGACCGGCGCCGGCCGGCGCGCGTCAGGCGGCCTTCATCACCGCTGGCGGCGTCCACTGCCCGTCGAGCACCTCTGGCTTCGGCCAGTAGAGGCGCAGGATGAGGTTGAACAAGCCCTCGGGCGCCGGGAGCCAGTCCGGCACGCCGGCGGGCTCCGGACGTTCGTGCTGGATCCAGAGGTCCAGCGACCCGTCCGGGTTCATCGCCAACCCGTCGCGATCGCCGATGGCGTAGCGATTGAGCGCGTTGTCGGCGAAGTAGTGGCGATCGTCGTACATCGTCAACGACCAGAACGCCCCGACGGGCGGCAGCCGTCCCGCGTCGAAGTGGAGCACGTAGCGGTTCGCACCGGTCAGGGGCTCACCCGTTGCGTCGACGTCGGTATGGGGATAGATCGCGTCCTCGTCGAGGTTGGCGCCGAGGCCGATCAGGGCGACGACGGCCCGTTTGCCATAGTCGGTGCCGTAGCTCCCGACCCCGTGCGAGATCACCCAGCCGGACGGCTCGGCCTTCATCGCGGCGCCCGCCCTGATCTCGGCCATCCCCGCCTGGACGCCCTCGTCCAGCGCGCCGGTCAGCGACGGATCAGGCTCGAACCGGCCGGACGCGAGGCCGATCGCGGCGAACCGTTCGATGGCAGGTGCATCGCCGGGGGCCGGCGGGTTGTCGACCATGAGCCTCGCGAGACGACCGAAGAACGTCGCGGCATCCATCTCCGCGACCTGGGCCGGTGGCGGCGTCTCGACGTCCACGCTCGGGTCGCGCGCCGGCTCCGGGTGCGCCTCGGGTGCCCAGCCCCAGCCCGTCAACGGCGTCAGCGCGAGCCCGTCCTGGAAGCGATGGACGTTCGGGTAGTCCGTTGCTCCGTTCGTCTGCGCCCGCCCGATCAGCCACACGAGCGAGGTCGGCGAGCGGATCTCCTCGACGCCGGCCGGCAGGCTCCCGGCCCATTCAGGCCCGACGATCGCGAAGGCTCCGGCTTCGTTGCCGGTGGTCCGCGTCCCCGGTGATGCGAAGACATCCGTCCAGGCGGACAGCATCTCCACGAGGTAGTAGCGACCCTCGCTGTCGGGCACGCTCAGCACGATCGGATCGTTCTTGACGTCCAGCCACCCTACGGAATAGAGGGTGTCGGCATTCGGGCTCACGACGGCGGTGAAGGACGCGTCGGGGAAGGCCCGGGCATGGACGAGCTCATTCACCGGTCCGCTCGAGAACGAACCCGGTGGGGCATTCGTGAACACGGAGCGGGAGACGTCCATCAGGACCATCGGATAGCCGAACACGAAGGCCTCGGCCGCCAGCGCCCGCGCATCCACCTGGGTCATCGCCGCCATGACAAGCCTCCGATCGTGTCGACCCCGGGCGATGGCCGCGCGCGAAGTCAGGGACGGTGGGTGGTGCCAGTCTGGCCTGCGAGCCGCAGCCCGCTCAACGGCGCCGACCGGCATCCGCGAGTGGGGCGCGCCTCCGCCGGAATGGGGCGGCTCCGGGACCGTCGGCTGCGCTACCATCGGGGTCGCCACCGCCGTCCGTCTTCCCCAGGAGACCCGCCGTGTCGAGCGCCCGGTCCGCGAAGTTCTTCGTCAACCAGGGCGTCGTCTCGAGCCGGACGGACATGCAGAACCTGCTCCGTCCGCTCCTGAAGCAGACCGTCTCCTACCGGTACCACCGCGGCCGCGACCTCGTCGCCCACGGGACCGGCTGGGTGGAGCGGATCGTCGTCGACGATCCGGAGACCTCGACCTACTTCACGCCGATCTCGATCAGCCTGAACGTCGACTCCTTCGAGCACCTCGAGTTCGACACGCGGCCCGATCAGCTGCTGGTCTACGCCCTCGTCCAGGGCGACGAGCGGGTGATCATCGAGTACGCGCCGCTCACGACCGGCGAGGACGGCGAGGCGATCCACGGCGCCAAACAGCTGTCGTTCGACACGAGTGGCTTCGTCCAGATGGAGCTGCAGGGCCTCGACGCCGCCACCGAGCCGGAGCCGGCGGCTCGGCCGATCAGCGAGGCCGACCCCGAAGCCTGATCGGCTGCTCCGGGTCAGTGCCCGCGTTCGCCGCGGACGTAGGGGATTCCCAGCGCCGCCGGCGCGCCCAGGCGCCGCTTCGCCGCGCCGCGGGCCCCGAGGATGACAACCACGATCACGAACAGGTACGGCAGCATCTCGAGGAAGAACGTCGCCGACCTGCCCGGCAGGAACGGGTTCTGGACACCGAGGATCGTGTCGACGCCCTGGAGCCCGAGGATGAACGGCGTGATCGCCGCGAACAGGTAGCCGCCGAGCGCCGCCCGGATCGGGTTCCACTGGGCGAAGATCACGAGCCCGATCGCGATCCAGCCGCGGCCGTTGACCGTCTGGTCGCCGAACCAGCCCGGTGAGACGGCGAGGGTGATCGTCGCGCCGGCCAGCCCCGCGAGCATGCCGCCGATCGCGACGTACACGTACCGGATCCGGTAGACGCCGACGCCCTGGGCGTCCGCCGCAGCCGGTGCCTCGCCGACCGCCCGGAGGTGCAGCCCGGGCCTGGTCTTCTCGATCCAGAACCAGGCGAGCGGGACGAACACGAACCCGACGTACACGAGGATGCTCTGCTCGTGGAAGAGGATCGGCCCGACGATCGGGATGCTCGAGAGGACCGGGATCGAGAACGACGGCAGCCGCTCGACGTTCTGGTTGGTCAGACCCTCGCCGAGGACCCGGGCGAGACCCGTGCCGAGGAACGTCAGGGCCAGCCCCGAAACGACCTGGTCGGCCCGGAGCGAGATCGTCACGACCGCGTGGAGCAGGCCGAGGAGGCCGCCGACGACCATCGCGACGACGACCCCGATCCACGGATTGCCGGTCGTCAGCGTGATCGAGAAGCCCGCCACCGCGCCCATCAGCATCATGCCCTCGACGCCGAGATTCAGGACGCCGGCACGCTCGGCGAAGATCTCGCCGATCGCGGCGAAGAGCAGGACGGTACCCGTCGCGATGCCGGCCGCGGCGATCAGCCCGAGATCCATCAGCCGCCGGCCTCCGGCGCGGGCGCGGCGCTGGTGGGCGGCGAAGGCGCGGCCGGTGCCGCCGGGAGCGGCGCCCGTCGCTCGATCCGGACGCGGTAGCGGACGAGGACGTCGGCGACGATCAGGGTGAACAGGATGATCCCCTGGATCATCGCCGGGACACCGGACGGCTGGATCTCGCGGCCGGCCAGGATCAGGGCCCCGAACAGGATCGACGCAACGACGACGCGCCAGGGCTTGAACTTCGCGAGGTAGGCGACGATCACCGCGGTGAACCCGTAGCCCGGCGAGATGTGGTCCTGGAGGCGGTGGACGGCGCCGTTGACCTCGCTCATCCCGGCCAGTCCGGCGAGCGCGCCCGAGATCGCGAAGACCACGATGATCCGCTTCCCGATGTCGATCCCGGCGTAGCGGGCGGCGCGCGGACTGTCGCCGATGAGGCGGATCTCGAAGCCGTACCGCGATCGCTCGAGAAAGAGGTTCATGATCCCTGCGGCCGCGAGGGCGAAGATGAACCCGAGGTGAACCGTCAGCCCGCCGAATGCCGGGTTGATGCTCGCGAGGTCGGTCAGGCGGGGGAGCCACGCCTCCTTCGGGAACATCCTGGTCTGCTGGAAACCCGACTCGCTCCATGATCCGAAGACCCAGAACTGGATCCAGAACAGGGCGATGTAGTTGAGCATCAGCGTGACGATGATCTCGTTCACGCCGAGCCGGGCCTTCAGGATCCCAGGGATCAGGCCCCAGACCCCACCGGCGATCATCCCCCCGAGCATCATGAGGGGGATCAGGACGATGGCGGGCGTCCCCGCCGGGACGAGCGGGAAGAGGACGACCGCGCTCGCTCCCCACGCCCCGAGGAGGAACTGGCCCTCGGCGCCGATGTTCCAGAGCCGCATCCGGAACGCCAGGGCGCAGGCGAGCCCGGTCAGGATCAGCGGCGTCGCCTTGACGAGCGTGTCCGACAGGACGCCGACGCTGCCGAACGAGGCATTCAGGATGTGGACGTAGGACGCGACCGGGTCGCCCCCGACGATCGCGATGATCGCGCCCGAGATCACGAGGGCGACGACGATGGCGCCGATCGTCAGCGCGGGTGAGAGCCAGCGGGAGGCGGTGGTCCGTGGCTCGAGGCTGATCGTCACGCGAGGTCCAGGGCGTCGCCCGCGGCCCCCTCGTGCAGCCCGCCCTCGTCGTTCGGATCCTCGCCGCCGCCGGTCATCAGCAGCCCGATCCGCCCGATGTCCGCCTCGTCGCTCGGGAACGAGCCCACGACCCGGCCCTCGTACATCACGTCGATCCGATCCGAGAGCGCGAGGATCTCGTCGAGCTCCTCGGAGATCAGCAGGATGGCCGCGCCCTTTGCGCGCATCTCGAGGAGCAGGCGGTGGACGGTTTCGATCGCCCCGACATCGAGACCGCGGGTCGGCTGCACGGCGACGAGCATCTCGGGCTTGGTCTCGATCTCGCGGGCCAGGATCGCCCGCTGGAGGTTGCCGCCGGACAGCAGCCGGACCTGCGTGTCGATGGACGGCGTCGCAATCCGGTACGCGTCCTTCAGGTCGCCGGCGATGGACCGCGCGGTCGCATCGTCGACGAGCAGCCCGCGGGCGACGGGCGCGTCACGGTAGCGCTTCATGATCAGGTTGTCGGTGAGCGAGAGGTTCGGGGCGCTGCCGACCGAGGTCCGGTCCTCCGGCACGTGAGCGACGCCGCGCTTCAGGACGGCCGACGCCGGCCGATTGGCCACGGACCGGCCGCCGACGAGGATCTCGCCGCTGCATGGGCGGAGCCCGGTCACGACCTCCGCGAGCTCGCTCTGGCCGTTGCCGGCGACCGCTGCGATGCCGACGATCTCACCGGCCCGGACGGCGAGGGAGACCTCACGGAGCGCCGGCAGGCCCCGGTCGTTGTCGGCCGACACCGACTGGACGTCGAGCGTCACCCCGCCGAAGTCGGCGGGCGTCCGATCGACGATCTCGAGGACGCTCCGGCCGACCATCAGCCTGGCGAGGTCCGCCTTCGTCGCTCCGGCGGCAGGCAGCCCGGCGGCCGTCACCTTGCCACGGCGCATCACGGTGACCCGGTCGGCGATCGCGAGGACCTCGCCGAGCTTGTGGCTGATGAAGACGACGCTCCGGCCCTCGGCGGTCATCGACCGGAGCGTTGCGAAGAGCTCGTCGGCCTCCTGCGGCGCCAGGACGGCGGTCGGCTCGTCCATGATCAGGATCCGGGCTCCGCGGTAGAGCATCTTCAGGATCTCGACCCGCTGCTGCTCGCCGACCGATAGCTGCCAGATCCGGGCCCCGGGGTGGACCTTCAGCCCGAAGCGCTCGGCGAGCCGGCCGATCTCCGCCTCGGATGCGCGCTCGTGCATGAGGAAGCGCGGCCGATCCAGCCCGAGGAGCACGTTCTCGGTCACCGTCTGCGACGGGACGAGCGTGAAGTGCTGGTGGACCATCCCGAGCCCGGCCGCGATCGCGTCCCGTGGCGAGCCGAAGTCCACGGCCGCGCCCTCGACGAGGATCTCGCCGGCGTCCGGCCGGTACAGCCCGGCCAGGATGTTCATCAGGGTGCTCTTGCCGGCGCCGTTCTCCCCGAGCAGGGCGTGAACCTCGCCGCGGCGGAGGTCGAAGTCGACCCGGTCGTTGGCGAGGACGCCGGGGAACGCCTTGACGATCCCGCGCGCCTCCACCGCCAGGGGCGACCCGGACGGGGCGGGCGGCACGGCTCCGAGGTCCGGAGCGAGGGTCATCGGGGAGGTCGCGAAACGGCGAGGCCCGCGGGCGGTCGCCCGCGGGCCTCCACCGATCGTCTCAGCTCAGCGGCGGCAGGGGGGAGGTGATCCCATCGTTCCACCAGTACATGCAGACTGAGCACTCCGAACCCGGGGCGCCGGGCGGGAACTGGTCGAGGTCGGACTGCTTGAGCTTCTGCCCGGCGGGCAGCAGCTCCTTGCCGGTGTTGTCCTTGATCGGTCCGGCAAAGACGTCGAACCGTCCGAGCTTGCCTGCAAGCATGTCCGCAAGGGTCGACTTGACCTTGTCGACGTCGGCCTGCGGCAGGTCGGCGATGCCCTTCTGGGGGGTCTGGCCGTCCATGAAGCCGTAGAGGCCCATCGCCTTCGAGTCGGCGTCGAAGTACTCGTAGCCGGCGGTGTACTTCTTGTCCTTCACCTGCTGCCCGATCCGGGTGTACTCGGGACCCCAGATCCAGTAGGGGGCGGTGAGACAGGCGTCCTTGCCCTGGCAGGACGTCGGGTGGTCGTACGTGACCGCCCACTTGCCCTTCTCCTTGGCGACGTCGGCGACGGCCGGCGTGTCCGCCCCGGTGAAGACGACGTCGGCGCCGGCGTCGAAGAGCGACGCGGCCCCGTCCCGCTCCTTCTGGGGGTCATGCCAGGTGTTGATGAACCGGACGTCGATCGTGCACTCCGGGCAGGTGACCTTCACCCCGCGGGTGATCGCGTTGCCGAGGCGGAGCTCCTCGGGGATCGGGAAGGTCGCCATGTAGCCGATCTTCGGGACGCCGTCCTTCTTGGCCCGCGACCCCGCGAGCATCCCGGCGAGGTACTTGAAGTCCTCGACCGCGCCGAAGAAGTTGCCGAAGTTCTTGCCGTTCGACTTGTAGCCGGTCAGGTGGAGGAACGTCGTGTCCGGGAACTCGGTCGCGACCGTGTTCATCGGGTCCATGTAGCCGAACGATGTGCCGATGATGAAGTTGAAGCCCTTCCGGGCGAGGCTCCGGAAGACCTGCTCCGAGTCCGCCCCCTCCGGCACGAGCTCGATGTAGGCGACGTGCGAGCCGGCCAGGTTCTGGCACAGGTACTGGAGACCCTCGTAGTGAGCCTGGCTCCAGCCGCCGTCGTCGTGGGGGCCGATCAGGACCATCGCGACGTTGAACTTGCCCTGGACGACGTCCGGGATCTGGAGGTTGGCGCCCCCCTGCGCCGCTCCGGCCGTGCAGTCGCCGCCGCCGCCGGCCGCGCTGCTTGCCGCGGGCGTCGACGAACCGCAGGCGCCGACGGCGATCGCCGCCACCGCGAACAGGCTCGCGAGCCGCAGCCGTGTGCTGACCATAGGACCTCCTCCTCACCGCATGGATCGCGCTCATCGGACCGCGCGGCCATGACGGGCACGCGCGTGCTCGGGGCGACCTCGCGGGTCCCGGCTCCGCTTCGGTCAGGACGGAAGGATAGCCCCCGCACGTGGCGCACGGAGGGCCGTCCGCCCGATTCCGGCTGACGGATCGGTCACGAAGCCGTCCGTGGCGTCCGGCGCCCGGGAGCCGCGAGGCCTTCCTGTACCATCGGCCGCGATGTTCGAACGAACCGCGCTGCCGAGCGGGCCGCGCGTGATCAGCGCCAGGCTTCCGGGCGCCCGTTCGGTCTCCATCGCGGCGTACGTCCTGGCGGGTTCGCGCCTCGAGACGCCCGAGCAGGCCGGGGTGGCCCATTTCATGGAGCACATCACGTTCAAGGGGACGACCCGCTTTCCGTCGACGCGGGCGATCTCCGAGGCGATCGAGGGCGTGGGCGGCTCGTTCAACGCCGCGACCGACCGCGAATCGACCGTGTACTGGGTCCGCGTCCCTCGCCGCGAGGCGCGTCGCGCGATGGACGTCCTCGGCGAGCTGATCGTCCGCCCGACGCTCGACGAGGCGGAGATCGACGGCGAGCGGGCCGTGATCGTCGAGGAGATCCGCTCGTACCTCGACGATCCGGCCGAGCATGCCCAGATCCTCTTCCAGGCGGCGATGTTCGGCGACGGCGCCCTCGGCCGCGAGATCTGCGGCGACGAGGAGGGGATCCGGTCGCTGCCCGCCGAGACGATCCGTGCCTTCTGGCGGTCGACCTATCGGCCGGCCAACACCGTCATCGCGCTCGCCGGTGATGTCGGCCACGACGAGGCGGTCGACCTCGCGGGAACCGCGTTCGGCACCGGCAACGGCGTCGTCCCGGGGTTCCTGCCGGCGCCGGCGCTCCCGGCCGGCGACCGGGCGATCCTCCGCTCGCGGCGCGATGCGAGCCAGGCCCAGCTGATCGTCGGGGTCCCGGCGCTGCGTCGTGACCATCCCGACGCGTGGATCCTGGCCGTCCTCAACGCCGTTCTCGGCGACGGGATGTCGAGCCGCCTCTTCCTGTCCGTTCGCGAGGCGCAGGGTCTGGCCTACGACGTCTCGTCCGGTCTGGTCGACTACGCCGACGCGGGCTCGCTCGAGATCTCCGCCGGAGTCGACCCGGAGCGCCTGCCCGCCGCCCTCGACGCAGTGCTCGCCGAGCTGGCCCGCTTCCGCGACGAGCTCGTTCCGGCCGACGAGCTGGCGAAGACGAAGGCGTACCTGTCCGGCGGGCTCGAGCTGCGAATGGACGAGACGCGCCACCTCGCCTCCTGGATCGGCGGCCAGGAGGCGCTCCATGACCGGGTCCTGACCCTCGACGAGGCACTCGAGGCCGTCGCGGCCGTGAACGCCGAGGACATCCGCCGCCTCGCTCGGGAGCTGTTCGTCGATGCCGGGCTGCGACTCGCCGTCGTGGCACCTGCGCGCCGCCTCCGCGGCCTCGAGGCCCGGCTCAAGCTGCCGGCATGACCACGCCCACGGACGAATCGACGACCGGCGAACCGGAGCCCGAGCCCGTGCCGGAACCCGTCGCGGATGGCAACGTCCCCGACCGGACGGCCGACAGCCACGGGATGAGCATCCGGGACGCCAACCTGATTCTCGCCCGCGCGCACCTGCGCTTCGGCCTGCTCGGCCTCGCCCGTGCCGAGCTCGAGACCATGGCGGGCCGCGACGAGCTCGACGACGACGGGATCCGCGACCTAGCCGAAGCTCGTTGGCGGACGGGTGACACGACCGGGGCGGGGGAGGCGGCGGTCGCCTACCTGGAGGTGGTCCCGGACGACGTGGTGGCGCTGGTGATCGCCGCCGAGGCCCAGGCCGACCTCGGCCGGCCCGGCGAGGCGCGCCGGCTCGCGGGTCTGGCGATGGAGCTGGCCGACGGCTCGCTCGACCCGATCTTCGCCGGGATGCGACGCAGCTCGATCTGGCCCGTCGAGGGTGGGGTGGGCGCGACCGGGCCGATCGGCCTGCTCTTCAACGAGCTCCATCCCGGACCGGTCACGCCGGCGCCGGGGCTCGACCGCCGCGCGACGGACCGGCGCCCGACCAATGGGCACGTCGCGCCGTATGCGCCCCTCGACCCGGCGCTGCCGGCGGAATTCGCGGCCGGACCCGAGGCCGGCCCCGGGCTGTGGGACGACGTGCCGGGCGCAGCCCCGGCGGCCGAAGCCGTCGAGGCAGACCCGACCGAGCTGTTCCACCGTGCCCGGCTCGCCCTGGACCACGGCCAGCCGGCGGCGGCCGCAACCGGGCTGACGCTCGCCCTCCGTGCGTCGCCGGAGCTCGCCCCGGCCGTCCTCGATCTGCTGTCCGGGCGGTCCGAGCCGATCCTGCTCCTCGTCCGCGGCGACGCCTACCAGATCGTCGGGCACGACGTGGAGGCGATGCGCGACCACGCCGCCGCGGCGAGCGGGCTCGCCACGGATCGGACGACGATGGCGGCGCCGATCACGGTGCCCGTGCCCGCAGCAGCGGCTCCGGCCGAGCTCGAGCCTCCAACGGAGGCCCCCCTGGAGTCCGGAGGCGACCCGCCGGATCCGGACCACCAGCCGATCGGCGTGACCGACCAGTCACCAGATGGCGCGACCGCGGATCCGGCCCACGAGGGCTCGGATCCCGCCGCCCCGACCGACCCCGAACCGCCCATGCCCGACCAGGAGGACTCGTGAACGAACGCACCCTCGTCCTGATCAAGCCCGACGGCGTCCAGCGCCTGCTGACCGGCCGGATCCTCGCCCGCTACGAGGACCGCGGCTTGAAGCTCGTGGGCCTGAAGCTGATCGAGGTCTCCCGTGACCTCGCGGAGCGGCACTACGACGTCCACCGCGAGAAGCCGTTCTTCGGCGGGCTCGTCGACTTCATCACGAGCGCGCCGCTCGTCGCGGCCGTTCTCGAGGGCCCGAACGCGATCGCCGTCGTCCGGGCGATGAACGGGGCCACCCGGCCGCACGAGGCCGCGCCGGGCTCGATCCGCGGCGACTTCGCGCTCGAGACCGCCCAGAACCTGGTCCACGCGTCGGACAGCGTCGAGACGGCTTCCTCCGAGGTCGCGCTCTGGTTCCGGCCCGACGAGCTCCTCGCCTACGACCGCGAGGTCGACCGCTGGGTGCTCGCGCCCGAGGACTGACCGCCATCCGGCCCGCGGAGGTCAGGGTGCGGCTGAGCCGGACGGCTCGCCCGGCGCGGCGCTCGCGGGTTCGCTCTCGACCGCCCCGGATCCCGCCGGCTCGGAACCCACCGGTTCGAAGCTGACCTCGGCGGATCCCTCGGGTCCGGCACTCGGCGCGGCCGAATCGACCGGCGCGAAGCTCTCGAGCGCCGACGGCGACGGCCCGGGCGTCTCGTTCGGCTCGGTCGGCTGACCCGGCCCGGGCTCGACGAGCGCCGGGACGGCCCGCGCAGCCGCCGGCACGCCGAACCCGCCGGCCGAGACCGTGATCGACAACCCCGCGAGGACGAGCACCGCGAGGGACGCGAGACCCATCCGATTGCGCCGGATGGCAGCCGGGAGCAGCCACGCGACATCGAGCATGCCGCCGGCGGCGTGGCCGGCTTTCTCGAACCCGCGCTCGACCGGGCTCCGCCCGACCATCGGGCGGTTCGGCAGCGGCGCCGGCCACGACGGCCGCTCGCCGCGGCCGGTCTTGACGTGCTGGCTCTCCGGCTGGAGGCCGATCGCGAGGATCCGGCCGTAGACGACGAGGCCGCCGAGCGGGGCGATCGTGACGATGACGGCGAGGACGCCCGGCAGGGCCAGGTCGGCGATGGTGGCCCGCACCTCCCACACGCTCAGCCCGGGCCAGCCGATCGTGGCGATCGCGATCGCAACGAGGCCGATCGCGAGCACGGGTGCCCGTCGGGCCCAGCCGCCGATCTGCGGCAGCCGGCGGGTCTCGAACCCACCGTGGAGGGCCACGACCCACGCCGCCAGCGCGCTCCGGGCAACCACGAAGATCAGCAGCCAGGTCCGGACCGGCTCCCAGATCGCCGGGTCGAGGACGGCGAGGCCGAGCACGACGAACCCGGCGTCGGCGACGATCGTGTAGCCGACGACGTGCTCGAGGTCGTCCTGGACGAGGGCGGCCACGAGGCCGAACACGATGCTCAGGACGCCGACCGTCGCGATCAGGGCCCGTTCCGCGTCGAAGGGCAGGACGAGCGGCGCGACCGACTGGTCGATCCAGACGAGCGCGACCGCGGCGAACGCCGCGGGACCCCAGGCCATGAGGAGCGGCAGTGCGACGCCCGGGGCGGCGTCGGCGACCCGTGCCGCCCAGAGGTGGAAGGGGATCGCCCCGAAGCGGATCGCGACCGCGGTCGCGAACGCGAGGTAGGCAGCTCCGAACACGGCCGGAGCCGAGACCAGGTCGCCGAGCGGCCGGGCCAGCCAGGCCGTGGCGAGGATCGCCAGCGAACCGGCGATTGCGAGCGCCCGGAGCTCGCGCGTGCCGACGAATGCCGCACGGGCCGCGGCGCCGACCGGGGCCGCGACGAGGATCCCGGCCAGACCGCCGGCCGTGGCCGCGACGACCGCGATGCCGGGATCCGGCAGCGACAGCGCGAGCACGGCTGCACCGAGTCCGAGGACGATCACCCCCGGTGCGTCCGGCTCGTGGACCGCGGTCACGTCGACGAGGACCAGCAGCAGCCCGACGAGGCTGCCGAGGATCGCGTACAGGCGCAGCCAGTCCGAGGAATCCAGCCGCGAGCCACCGATCTCGACGGATGCGGTCGAGCCCATGGCCGTGGCCGTCGCAACCATGACGATCAGCCCGAACACCGCGATCGCGGTCGACCAGCCACGCAGGTGCCGGGCCAGCAGCGACGCCGTTCCGGCCGCGGCCGCGACCACGAGGAACGGGACGACCGTCATTGGCGGCCCTCGGCCCGATCGCGCTCGAGCTCGCGGTCGGTGGGGCGATGGGCGTCCGGGCGGCGCACCCGCCGCGTCCCGTCGGGTCCGGCCTGGTCGACGACGCCGAGGCCGCCGGCGGCTCGCGCGGCCGTCGCGATGACCGCGACCGCTCCGCCGAGGGCGATCGTGAAGAGGGCGAGGACGAGCTGCTCCGCGTCCGTCGCCGGGGCGTCGAGGGCCTGCCGGACGAGGATCGCCGACTGGAGGAGCAGGACCGCCCCGACGCCGAGCCGGAGCGCGTCGCGCCCGACGAAGAGCGGCGCCGCCGCGAGGGCGCCGAGGGCGAATCCGGCGGCCTGCGCCTCGGCCGGGCCGAGCGCCGGCGCCCCGAGTCCGTGACTGCCGAACCCCGCGACCGCGGCGGCAGCGGCGATGAGGGCCTCGGCCGGCCAGCCAATTCGCGACCCGGTGGACTCGCCGACCTCGCCCCGGATCCCGACGAGCAGGAGTCGCGTCGCGAGCAGCGCCGCCGCGACCCGGGCGAGGATCGGCAGGGGGGCCGGCCACGGCGACGCCACGAGCGGCGAGGCGAGGAGGACGACGAGGAGCCCCAGGACCGTTGCCCGCGGATCGCGCGCCGAGACGGCCAGGACGGCGCCCGCGATGACGATGACGGCGATCCCCGCCAGGGCGGGGTTCACGACGCGCTCCGGTCCAACCGGGCGTTCACGGGGCCGGGGTCGCGAGCTCCGGGTGAGACGGGGTCGGGATGATCTCGAAGGTGTTGACCGGCCAGTACCGCAGCCAGGCGCGGCCGATGACCGCGCCGAGGTCGACCGGCCCGAACTCGCGGGAGTCGGCCGAGTTGGCCCGATGGTCGCCCATGAGGAACAGCTCGCCGGTCGGGACCACCCACTTCGTGGCACCGATGAGGTCGACGGTTGGCTGGGGCTTCCCGTCCTCGTCCGCGTAGACGTATGGCTCGTTCAGCTTCGTCCCGTTCACGTACACGGCCCCGTCCTTGAGCTCGACGGTGTCGCCGCCGACACCGATCACCCGCTTGATGTACGGCTGGCCCTGCTGCTGGACCCAGTTCGCCGGCGGGTTGAACACGACGATATCGCCCCGCTTGTAGGTGTCGAACCGCGGCGTCAGCTTGTCGACGAGAACGTACTGGTCCGGCTCGAGCGTGTGCTCCATCGATTGCTGCTGGACACGGTACGGCTGGGCGATGAACGACTGGATGACCCAGAAGATGATCAGGGTCAGGACGAGGGTCTCGACGATCTCCAGAAGACAGCCGAAGGCGGGCCGCCTCGTCACGAGGCGGGGGAGGTGCTGGTCACAAGTCCGGGAGTATACGGTGCGGGGCCGGTCGGGCCCGCGGCGCGTCGGTTGGTCACGATGCGGATGATCGACGGACGGCGCGCCCGCTGCACCGGGCCGATCGTCCCGGGTTCGGCGGCGTCCGGCGGCCGGTCTTTTGCTACACTCCCGGCGGCCCGTTCGCCGAACCCGCGTGCGAAGCCGGTGTGCCCTGATCCCCGGAACGAGGCGCTGGATCCGCTGCGCGATCCTCCGTCCCGGGCACCAGCGAGAGTGGAGGAACCCGAGCCCTGATGAGCGCTGAAACGCTCCAGCTGATCATCCTGCCTGCGGGCGTGATCGCCATCCTCTTCGCGATCTACCTGGCGCGCGACGTACTGAGCCACGACACCGGCACGAAGGAGATGCAGGACGTCGCCGGGACGATCTACGAGGGCGCGGTCGCCTTCATCCGCCGCCAGTATTCGACGATCTTCGTCCTCGCGATCGTCGGCGCGATCGGCGTCTTCGCGCTGATCTCGGCCTTCGAGACACAGGCCGTCGCCGACACCTCGGTCTACGGCGCGGATCTCGGCTGGCGGACCGCCGTGGCGTTCTTCGTCGGTGCGCTGTGCTCGATGGCGGCCGGCATCATCGGCATGTTCGTCGCGGTCCGTTCGAACGTCCGGACCGCCTCGGCCGCCCGCCGCTCGCTTGTCGAGGCCGTCCAGGTCGCCATGCGTGGCGGGGCCGTGTCGGGCTTCCTCGTGGTGTCCCTGTCCCTCCTCGGCGTGTACCTGATGTTCGCCGCCTTCGGCGGCCTGTCCGACGATCCCAAGGCGGTCGCCCAGGCGCCGTTCCTGATCGTCGGGTATGGCTTCGGCGCGTCGTTCGTCGCGCTGTTCGCACAGCTCGGCGGCGGCATCTACACCAAGGCCGCCGATGTCGGCTCCGACCTCGTCGGCAAGGTCGAGGCCGGCATCCCCGAGGACGACCCGCGGAACGCGGCCGTCATCGCGGACCTCGTGGGCGACAACGTCGGTGACTGCGCCGGCCGCGGGGCGGACCTGTTCGAGTCCACCGCCGCCGAGAACATCGGCGCGATGATCCTCGGGGTTGCCGCGTTCGGGATCGCGACCCAGCTCCACTGGCCGCACCCGACCGCCTGGATCTTCTTCCCCCTCGTCGTCCGCGCCTTCGGGCTCCTCGCAACGATCGTGGCGATCTTCTTCGTCCGCGGCAAGGAGACCGAGGACCCGTTGAACATCCTCAACCGCGGCTACTGGGCCACGACCCTGTTGTCGGTGGTCGGCCTCGGGATCACGACCTACGTGATGATGCAGACCAACGGCGCGACCGGCGTCGGCGGCTTCCCGACGTGGGTCTACTTCTTCGCCGCCGGCATCGTCGGTCTGGCGACGAGCGTCGCCTTCGTCTACATCACCCAGTACTACACGTCCGGCACGTTCCGACCCGTCCGGGAAATCGCGGAGGCCTCGAAGACCGGTCCGGCCACGAACATCATCGCCGGCACCGCCGTCGGCTTCGAAACGACCGCCGTCACCGCGATCACCATTTCCATCGCCCTGTTCGCCAGCCACTGGCTGGGCGAGCAGGCCGGGCTCATCAGCTCCGACGGTCGCAACGTCGGCGGCATCTTCGGGACGGCCGTCGCGACGATGGGCATGCTGATGACCACCGCCTACATCCTCGCGATGGACACCTTCGGTCCGATCACCGACAACGCCGGTGGGATCGCCGAGTTCAGCCGTGCCGAGGCGAGCGCCCGCGAGATCACCGACCGCCTCGACGCGGTCGGCAACACGACGAAGGCCCTGACGAAGGGCTATGCGATCGCCTCCGCGTCGCTCGCCGCGTTCCTCCTGTTCTCCGCCTACATCGACAAGATCAACGTCATCCAGGGGCGCCGGCTCGAGGCCGGCATTCCGGGAGCCGAGCTCCTGAACGCGGTCAACCTCGCCAACGTCTCGGTGTTCATCGCGGGCCTGATCGCGGCGATGCTCGTCTACTTCTTCTCGAGCCTCGCGATCCGGGCCGTCGGCACCGCCGCCCAGGCGATCATCGTCGAGGTTCGCCGGCAGTTCCGGGAGATGCCCGGGATCATGGATTACAGCGTCCGCCCGGACTACGCCCGCGTCGTCGACATCACGACGCGCGCGGCGCTCCGCCAGATGGTCGCGCCAGGCCTCGTGGCCGTCGCGACTCCGATCCTGATCGGGCTGATCCTCGGCGCCGAGGCGGCGGCCGGGATGCTGATGGTCGGGACGATCTCGGGCGTCCTGCTCGCCACCGTCCTGAACAATGGCGGCGGCGCGTGGGACAACGCGAAGAAGTACATCGAGTCGGGCAACCTGAAGGACGACCAGGGCAACGTGATCGGCAAGAAGACCGTCGCGCACGCGGCCGCGGTCGTGGGCGACACGGTCGGCGACCCGTTCAAGGACACGGCCGGCCCGTCCCTCCACGTCCTCGTGAAGCTGCTGGCCACGATCACGCTCGTGCTCGCCCCGCTCTTCATCCGGTAGTCGAGGCGGCCCGGTCCGGGATCGTCACAGGAGGGCGGCCCGGCCGTGGATGCACTCGTCGCGGCGCTGATCATGGGGATCGTGCAGGGACTCACCGAGTTCCTGCCGGTCTCCTCGAGCGGGCACCTGATCATCGTCCCGTACCTGCTCGGGATCGACGATCCGTTCCTGACCTCGCTCGAGTTCAGCGTGATCCTCCACATCGGGACGCTCGCCGCGCTCCTGCTCTACTTCTCGGGCGACTGGCGACGGCTCGTGCCGGCCTTCTTCGCGACGCTCAGGGACCGGTCGACCGCCGGGGACGCGGATCGCCGGCTGGCGGTCCTGCTGGCCGTCGCCACCGTTCCGGCGCTGATCGTCGGGTTCGTCCTCCATGACCTCGAGAACGTCATCCGCGAGCAGATCGGCCTCGTCGCCACGATGCTCGTCGTGGGTGCGGCGATCCTGTGGGTCGCCGAGCGCAGCGGCTCGCGCTCGAAGTCGTCGGCGGAGCTGCCGGTCCGGAGCGCCTTCGGGATCGGGGCGGCCCAGACGCTCGCATTGATCCCCGGCATCAGCCGGTCGGGGATCTCGATCTCGGCCGGCCTGTTCGCCGGTCTCCGTCGCGACGAGGCGGCCCGGTTCAGCTTCCTGATGGCGACCCCGATCACCGCGGCTGCCGCCGCGTACGAGGTGCTGCAGGTCGTCCGAGGGTCAGGGATCCAGGTCGAGGTCGCGCCGCTCGTGGTGGGACTCGTCGCGTCGTTCGGGTTCGGCGTCTTTGCGATCTCGTTCCTGATCCGTTACCTGAAGACGCACACCACCGACATCTTCGTCGCCTACCGGCTCGTGCTCGCGGCCATCGTGTTCGTCTTCTGGCTCCGCTGAGCCGTCCGTCCGGTACGCTCGCCCGATGGAGGTGATGAAGCAGCTCCGCCAGCGGGCGATCCGCGATCTCGTCGTCGCGCGCCCGATCCGGACGCAGCAGGAGCTCGCGGCGGCCCTCCGCGAACATGGCTTCAGCACGACTCAGGCGACGATGTCCCGAGACGTGGCCGAGCTGGGCCTGGTCAAGGCGGCACGGAACGGGACCCATGCCTACGCGCTGCCGACCCGGCTGCTCGAGGCGGAGACGTCCGGCGAGGACCGGCTCCGGGCGCTCCTGCGCCAGCTCCCCGTCGAGGTCCACGAGGCCGGACAGCTGCTGGTCGTGAAGACCCTCCCGGGTTCCGCGCACGCGATCGCCGCCGCGCTCGATCGCGCCCGCTGGTCCGAGGTGGCGGGCTCGATCGCCGGCGACGACACGGTGTTCGTGGCCTGCGCGGACCGCCCGGCGCTGAAGCGGGCGGCGGCCCGGATCCGGGAGCTCGCCGGTTAGGGGGTCGTGCGGCCCTTCCGGTTCCGAAGATCATCCGGGCTGCTACCCGCAGGCCTTCGGCGACCTCAAGGGCCCAGAATTGGTCCAGACTTCGGCCGATCCACGCCCAGCCGTGCTCCGCACGGTCGGTCGCGGGCCCTTGCACGCTCCGAACGCCGGGAAATAGCACTCTGGGTCATATCGGCGGCGACAAGCACGGCAAGGCACGCGCGTTTTGACACTGGGAGCGGCCCGCGCTACCCTGTCGGCCGGTCGAACTTCAGGCGCGCCGAACGTGTTGCGCAGCCTGGAGTTCTTTCCTTTATTCCGAACCCGCCGACGGCGGCGTTCGCGTCCCGTCACCCGCCTCTGAGGCGCCCAGCACGATGAACACCAAGCCCACGTATCTCTCCAAGGACGGCCTCGACAAGCTCCGCTCGGAGCTCGACGAGATGCTGAGCGTGAAGCGGCCCGAGGTCGCCCAGCGCATCCACGACGCCAAGGAGCACGGCGACCTCTCGGAGAACGCCGAGTACGAGGACGCCAAGAACGAGCAGGCGTTCGTCGAGGGCCGGATCCAGACCCTCCAGGCTCTGATCAAGAACGCGACGATCATCGACGAGAACCACTCGACCGATCACGTACAGATCGGCTCGACGGTGACCGTCGAGAGCAATGACGGCGAGGAGTCGTTCACGATCGTCGGCTCGACCGAGGCGAGGCCGACCGAGGGCCGGATCAGCAACGAGAGTCCGGTCGGTCGAGCGCTCCTCGGCAAGAAGAAGGGCGAGAAGGTCCTCGTGAAGGTGCCCGCGGGCGACTTCACCTACAAGATCGTCGGCATCGCCTAGAGGAGTGCCGCGGTCGGCGGCCGGACGGACCGACCACCCGACCCGGCAGGGAGAGGACGCATGGACTGGGCCGACGAGCTCGCGGCCGGCGTCAGCGGACCGCAGGTCGTCAACGACAGCAAGACGCCGTCGGGGACGGTCCACGTCGGAAGCCTCCGCGGACCGGTCATCCTCGATGTCATCGTCCGGGCCCTGCGCCACGCCGGCCTCGAGACGACGTTCCTGTACGGCGTCGACGACCTCGATCCCATGGACGCCCAGGCCCTGCTGACGCCTGACGCCGTCGCGGATGCGATGGGCAAGCCCCTCGCCCACATCCCGGACCAGGAGCAGGACGGCCACGCGTCATACGCTCGTCACCACGGCCAGGTCTTCATCGACATCTTCGAAGGCCTCGGCATCGTCCCCGATCGCTACTACTGGATGAGCGACATCTACCCGACGGGTGAGATGGACGGCTACATCCGAACGGCCCTGGACCGCGCGGCCGTGGTCCGCGACATCTACCGCCGGGTTGCGAACGTGCAGCATCCCGACAGCTGGCACCCAGTCAACGTGATCTGCGAGAGCTGCGGCCGGATCGGGACCACGATCGTGACGCAGTGGGACGGCGAGCGGGTGTTCTACGAGTGCCGGTCGAACCTCGTCACGTGGGCGACGGGCTGCGGCCACTCCGGCTGGGTCTCCCCGTTCGGCGGGCGGGCCAAGCTCCCCTGGAACCTCGAGTGGGCGGCGCAATGGTCGCTCTTCGGCGTGACGATCGAACCCTGCGGCAAGGACCTCTCGACGGCCGGCGGGTCGCGCGATCGCTCCGATGCGATCGCCCGCGAGGTCTTCGAGCGGGAGCCGCCGTTGAACGTCCCGTACGAGTTCATCAACATCGGCGGCAAGAAGATGTCGACGTCCAAGGGCCGCGGCGCCGCCGCCCACGAGATCGTCGAGGTGATCCCGCCCGAGCAGCTCCGGTTCTTCTTCCTGCGCCCCAGGCCGAACCACGCGGTCGACTTCGATCCGGTCGGGACGGACGCCGTGCCGCGCCTGTTCGACGAGTTCGACAAGTTCGCCGACGCGACGGCGGGCCGGCCGGTCCGCGGCGACCTGCCGCCGGGATACGCGGGCACGTTCGCCTACTCGCTGCTGGATCCCCGCGCCGACGTCGTGGCCGAGGCGGCGGCGTTCCGGCCCGCGTTCGGCCACCTCGCCCTCCTCGCCCAGATCCCGAACGTCGACATCCGGACGCGGATCGATGCGGAGAAGGGGAGCGAGCTCACGACGCGCGAGGAGGCGATCCTGGACGAGCGGGTCCGGGCGGCGCGCGCGTGGCTCGAGGCCTATGCACCGGAGCGGGCGATCGTGGCGGTCCGTGAGGATCCGCCGATCGAGGCGCTCCTCGCGCTCGACGACGACCAGCGTGGGTACCTTGGGGCGCTGGCAGAGGCCGGCCCGGCGCCCACCTCGGGTGAGGGATGGCAGGACCGGATCTTCTCCGTCGCGATCGATCACGGGCTCGCGAACGGCCGCGCCTTCGCCGCGATCTACGCCGCGTTTCTCGGCCGGACGAATGGGCCCCGAGCGGGCTGGCTCCTCGCGTCGCTCGATCCCGAGTTCGTCGTCGAGCGTCTCCGGGTCGCATCCGGGCAGGTGCCGGCGTGAGCGTCGGGCTGCAGCGGCTTCGTGACGACGCCGACACCGTCCGGCGCGGCGCGATCGACAAGGGCGAGGATCCGACCGTCGTCGACCGCGTCCTGGAGCTCGACGCGCGCCGCCGGACGCTCCTGGGCGACGGCGACGCTCTGAAGGCGGAGCGGAACGCGGCGAGCAAGCAGATCGGCGAGGCGATCAAGGCCGGGGCGAAGCCGGACGGGCCCGAGGTCGCGGAGCTGAAGACGGCCTCGGTCGAGGCCGGACGGAAGATCGAGGCGATCGACGCGGAGCTCGCGACGGTCGAGGCCGAGGTCGAGCAGCTGCTCCTCCGGATCCCGAACCCTGCGGATCCGGACGTTCCGGTCGGCGGCGAAGATGCCAATGTCACCGTCCGGACGTGGGGCGAGCTCCTGCCGGTCGACCAGCCGTTCGATGGCGACATCGGCGCGGACGCACCGTCCGGCGGCGCGACGTGGCACCGCCGACCGCACTGGGACATCGCGACCGACCTCGACATCATCGACAACCCGCGCGGCGCGAAGATCGCGGGCTCCGGCTTCCCCGTCTACAAGGGCGCTGGCTCCCAGCTCCAGCGGGCCCTGATCAACTGGTTCCTCGATGTCCACACCCGCGAGAACGGCATGACCGAGGTCTGGCCGCCGGTCGTGGCCAACACCGCGTCGGCGACCGGCACGGGCAACATCCCGGACAAGGAAGACCAGATGTACGTCGTCACCCGCGACGAGCTGTACCTGGTCCCGACGGCCGAGGTCCCGGTCACGAATCTCCACCGTGACGAGATCCTTGACGCGGAGCAGCTGCCGATCCGCTACGCGGCGTACTCGCCGTGCTTCCGGCGGGAGGCAGGGGCCGCGGGCAAGGACACCCGCGGCATCCTCCGCGTCCACCAGTTCGACAAGGTCGAGATGGTCTTCTTCGAGAAGCCCGACGACTCACCCGCCGCGCTCGAGTGGCTGACGGGACGAGCGGAGGTCCTCCTGCAGCGGCTCGGCCTCGCCTACCGCGTCCTCCTGATGTCGACCCGTGAGATGGGCTTTGTCCAGGCGAAGAAGTACGACCTCGAGGTCTGGGCGCCCGGCGTCGAGAAGTGGCTCGAGGTGAGCTCGTGCTCGAACTTCCGCGACTACCAGGCGCGTCGGATGGCGATCCGCTGGCGGCCGGAGCCGGGCGCAAAGCCGGAGCTCGTCCACACGCTCAATGGCTCGGGTCTTGCGCTTCCTCGCGTCGTGGCGGCGCTCCTCGAGACCTACCAGCGCGCCGACGGCTCCGTCGAGGTGCCCGAGGTCCTGCGCCCCGCGTTCGGTCGCGACAGCCTCTAACGCGAGATGAGCTCGACGACTCGGGCGCGCCTCGAGGCCATTGGTCTCCGCCTGCCGGACGGCCACTCGATCGGCACGTTCGCCGAGCGGCCCGAGACCGAGACCGGGCTCAACGCGGCGATGGCGGCCGTCTGGCCGGAGTTCATGCGGGCGCACGAGCAGGCGAGCGAGCTCTTCGGGCACGCGGATCGCGACTGGCCCGACTTCCAGCTGGCCCTCACCGACGCGGCCGGGGCGTTCGTCGCGATCGCCAATTCGATGCCGTTGCACTGGGACGGCACGGACGACGGTCTGCCCGCGGGATGGATCGAACAGGGTCTCCGCGGCGTTGCCGACCGCGACGCCGGACGTGCTCCGGACACGCTCGGCGCCATGCAGATCGTCGTCCGGCCGGACCTCCACGGCGGCGGCCTGTCGGGCACGATGGTCGAAGCGATGAAGGCAGCTGCGCGGTCGGCCGGCTTCCGGGCGGTGATCGCCTGCCTCCGGCCGACATGGAAGGACCGCTATCCGCTCGCGGCGATCGACCACTACGCCCGGTGGACGCGGGCGGATGGTCAACCGTTCGATCCGTGGATCCGGCTCCATGTCCGGCTCGGCGGCCGCATCGTCCGCGGGTCGCCCGAGTCGATGACGATGCGGGGATCCGTCGCCGATTGGGAGTCGTGGAGTGGGATGTCGTTGCCCGCGACGGGCGAGTACGTGATCCCGCGCGCCACGTCGACACTCTCGATCGACCGCGAGCGGGACACGGGCGTCTCCGACGACGTCAACGTCTGGGTCGTCCACGACCTCGGCTGACGCTATCCTCGCGGTCGGAGAGGTGGCAGAGCGGTCGATTGCGACGGTCTTGAAAACCGTTGACCGAAAGGTCCGTGGGTTCGAATCCCACCCTCTCCGCCGACACCGGGTGTCCGGATTCCGTGGATTCGTGACGAGTAGCCCTTGCCGCGCGCTCCGAGCCGGTGCAGCGTCATGGCGAAAGGGGAACGCAATGACGCTGATCCAGAAGGCCTTCGAGCCCTACGTCGTCGATATTGTCGCGCGAGCGAAGCGCAACCGATTCTTCCGTGAGGTCGTCTCGACCGGTCCGCACGCCCAGGTCGTCGTGATGAGCATCCCGCCGGGCGGCGAGATCGGCGAGGAGGTCCACACCGACGTCGACCAGGTCCTCGTCTTCGTCGAAGGCGAAGGGATCACGACGCTCGGAAGCGAGCATGGCCAGGTGTCTGCCGGCTACCTCGTCCATGTGCCCGCCGGGACACGCCATAACATCGTCAACGCCGGGACGGTCGATCTCAAGCTCTATACGGTGTACGCGCCGCCGCAGCACGCGCCCGGCACGATCCACCGGACGAAGGCCGAGGCCGACGCCGACGAGGAGCACGCCTGACACGTCGTCGCCGCGCCGCCGCGTAGACTTCGGCGACGATGACGACCGACCACGACCACGACCACGGCGACGAGCACGAGCACGAGCATCATCACCACGACGGGCCGCACGACTACGTCGGGGCGATCCAGGGGTACCGCGCCGAGAAGGACGAATTCTTCAAGACCGCCCCGGGCAGCCCCATCCCGCAGGTCGAGCGCGACGAGTTCACGGGGCTGCCCTACTACCCCGTGAACGTCGATCTCGTCTTCGAGGGGCTGACCCTGGCGCCCTATGAAGGCGACGAGCTGTCGAACTTCCAGATCCCGACCTCGGACAACCGGCTGCGGCCGGCCCGCCGGGCGGGGACCTTCACGTTCGAGCTCGACGGCGAGCCACGCCGCCTGACGGCGTACGAGCTGGAGGGCGCGCACCACGACGGCTCGCTGTTCCTGCCGTTCCTCGACGCGACGAGCGGAACCGAGACCTACGGCGCCGGGCGCTACCTCGACCTGGAGCCGGACGACGACGGGACGTACGCGATCGACTTCAACCTGGCGTACCACCCGTCGTGCGTGTACGCACCGCAGTTCTCGTGCCCGCTGACGCCGGCGGAGAACCGGCTGCCGGTGCGGATCGAGGCAGGCGAGCGGCTCGCCGAGGACGCCGCCCACTGAGGAGCGGCCGGCGCGTCAGACCGGCTCGGCGAGCGCCAGCGCCTCGGCCATCGCGGCCAGGTGGGCCGGCGTCGATCCGCAGCAGGCGCCGATGATCCGGGCTCCCGCGCGGCGGAACCCGAGCCCGGCCTCGGCCATCGTCGCCGGATCGGCCCGGTAGACGGCGCGGAGGTCGACCAGCTCCGGCATCCCGGCGTTCGACTTCGCGACGAGGACCGCGTCCGGGGCGACGGCGCGCATCTGCTCGACCACGGGCAGGAGCTCGTCCGGGCCGTTGCCGCAGTTCCCGCCGATCGCGTCGGCGCCCGCGGCGAGGAGCGCCCGGGCCGCCTGCTCGGGGGAGACGCCCATCATCGTGTGACCGCGCGTGTCGAACGTCATCGTCGCGATCAGCGGGATCGTCGGCGAGGCTCGCCGGGCACCGCGGATCGCCGCCGTGATCTCGGACAGGAGGCTCATCGTCTCGATCCAGATCAGGTCGACGCCACCCGCGATCAACGCCGCCGCCTGCTCCCCGAAGACGTCGACCGCCTCGTCCTCGTCGAGCGTCCCGAGCGGCGCCATGATCTCGCCGCTCGGCCCGATGTCGCCGGCGACGAGGGCATGTCCGCCCGCGGCGTCGACCTCGGCGCGGAGCAGGATCGCCGCGGTCCGGTTCAGCTCGGCGACGCGGGAGTCCAGGCCGTGGAGCCGGAGCCGGAGCCGGTTCCCGCCGAACGTGTTCGTCATCACGATCCGCGAGCCGGCATCGAGGTAGCCGCGGTGGATCCGCCGGACGACCTCGGGGTGACTGACGTTCCAGGCCTCGGGCGGATCGCCGAACTGGAGGCCCGACGCGAACAGCATCGTGCCCATCGCGCCGTCGGCGAGGATCGGCCCGCCTTCGGCGAGGAGGGCACGCCACCGGGCGTTGGTGGCGGTCGCCTCGATCGTCGGCGCCACGATCGGATCGCCGGCCGACGACGCTCCGTCGGCGCCGTCCGCCGGGCGCTCCGGCCGCGGCCGTCGATGACGCGGGCTGTTGCCGTTGCCGTTGCCGTTCATGCCTCAATTCTGGCGGCCGGCCATCGTTCCGTCGAGGGGAATCGAGCGCGGGTCGCCGGCCGCCGGGAGGCCACAGACGGCGAATCCTGTACCGTCGGGCCGTGCAGGCCACGTGTGGGCATCTCGACCAGATCGCCGCTGACGTGCCGGCGCCCGCCGCCGGCTGCGAGGCGTGTCTCGCGATCGGCGCCACATGGGTCCACCTCCGCCAGTGCCTGACCTGCGGCGCCACGAACTGCTGCGATTCGAGCCCCAACCGGCACGCGACGAAGCACTTCCACGCCTCGGCCCACCCGATCATGCAGACCCTCGAGGCCGGCCAGGACTGGGCGTGGTGCTTCGTCGATCGTCAGACGCTGGCGCCCGACGGCGCGGGCGGCTGGCGGATGACCGACGCCTTCTTCGACAGCGGGCTCTCGTTCGCCCGCGAGGCGATCGCGTCCGGTGTGAGCCTGCCGTTCGCTGCCGGCGCCACGACGAGAGAGGGCTTCCCGCTCGGGGTCTGGGAATCGACGTACCGGGGCCGTCGGCGCGCCGGGACGCTCGACCCCGACCAGGCCGAGGACCTCGAAGCGCTCCCCGGCTGGCGCTGGTAGGCCGGCGGCCGGCGTCGACGGCGGCCGGAGTGGTGCGCGCAGTCGACTAGCCCGCGGATGGGACTTTGCGGTCATGGGGCGCCCGCCCATCGGTCCATACGCTCGACCTCTTCCGGGTTCCGTGCCTGAGGAGGTTCGATCATGTTCGGCTCCCAGCCGCGGGCGCGCCGGCCGCTGCTGCTCCTGCTCGTCTTCGGCGCGTTCCTCGCGATCATCGGGATCACGGCGACCGCCCAGGCCGTCATGGTCTCTCTGCATTTCTCGACGGGCACGCTGAACACGATCGTGGCGAGCGATTCCGCCACGGTCCGAGCCGTCCTCAACGGCACGCTCCAGCTGCGCGACCTCGATCCCTCGACCGGACCGTCCGCCTCGACCCGGGCGGCCCTCCAGGATGACCTCGCGGCGCTGACCGGTCCCCGCGAGATCCTCCGCGTCGAGCTCCGGCGCCTGGACGGGACGATCGTCGCGGCCAGCGATCCCGCCCTGGCCGGCGTGAGCATGGGCCTGGGCGGGCCGGCCCAGACGATCGAATCGGGTCAGGCGAGCGTCGGCCTGGTGCCCATCGCCGAGGCCGCCGCCGGGCCCGGGGATCTGGGTACGCCGACCGTCCTGCGCGAGTTCCTCCCGATCAGCACGGGCGGCCAGGTCCGGGCCGTCGTCGGGATCTGGCGCGACGCGGTCCCGATCCTCGAGCGGCTCGACGGCGTCCGCCGCGACGTCGTGCTCGTCACGCTCACTGCGGCGATCGTCGCGGCCGCGCTCCTGTTCCTGATCTTCCGATCCGCCCAGGGCCGGCTGACGCGTCAGACCGCGGCCCTCGTCGAGTCGACCCAGCGGGACCCGCTGACCGGGTTCCTGAACCATGGCGCGCTCGTCGCCCACCTCGCGGATGACATCGAGGTGGCACGTGCGGCGGGCACTCCGCTCGGCGTCGCCCTGGTCGACATCGACAACTTCCGCCTGCTCAACGACAACCACGGCCATCGAGCCGGCGACGAGGCGCTGCTTGCGGTCGCCGCGGAGCTCCGCCGACAGCTCCCGCCCGCGGCCGTGCTCGGCCGCTACGGTCCGGACGAGTTCCTCGTCATCGCCCCGGCCGAATCCGTCGCCGACCTCGAGCCCGCCCTGATCGGCCTGCGGACCGCGCTGGCCGATCTGAGTCTGCAGTTCGAGGCGACCGAGCGCCTCCCGGTCACCGTCAGTGCCGGGCTCTGCACGTATCCGGTGCACGGCTCCTCGGTGACCGTCCTCCTCGCGACGGTCGCCCGCGTCCTGGGCGAGGCAAAGGCATCGGGCGGCGACACGATCCAGGTCGCCGACGCGTCCGCGGCCGATGAAGCTCCGACCTCCGGCTTCGACATCCTCCACGGGCTCGTCCTCGCGGTCGACACGAAGGACCGCTACACGAAGCGGCACTCCGAGGACGTCGCCCGGTACGGGGTCTACCTGGCCCGCCGGCTCGACCTGGACCCCGACCTCATCCGGTCGATCCACGTCGCGGGTCTCCTCCACGACGTGGGCAAGATCGGCATCCCCGACGCGATCCTCCGCAAGCCCGGCAAGCTGACGGACGGCGAGTACGAGATCGTGAAACAGCACGTGGCCCTCGGCGACTCGATCGTCCGCGACGTGCCGGACCTCGAGGTCGTGCGGGCCGGGATCCGTCACCACCACGAGCGGTGGGACGGCGACGGCTACCTCGAGCGGCTCGAGGGCGAGGAGATCCCGCTGATCGCCCGGATCCTCGCCGTCGGCGACGCCTTCTCGGCGATGACGACGACGCGGCCGTACCGCAAGCGGCTCGACCTCCGCGAGGCCCTCACCCGGCTCGAGGACGCGGCCGGGACGCAGCTCGACGAGCGGCTCGTTCGGGTCTTCGTCGAGGGCATCGAGACCGACGCCGACGCCCCGCTCCCCGGCGCGGACCTTCCGGCCCAGGTCATCTGGACGCCGAGGCGCGTCGCGTGACCGGGTGGGGGGTCGCTTCGGTTCGCTCGCGGGCCGGTCGCCGTCTGGCCGCCGGAGCCGCCGTGATCGTGGTGCTCGCCGCCCTCTCGACCGGCCCCCTGGTCGCGCCGGTCGCGGCCATCGGGCTCGTCGCGAACGGGGACACGCTCACCGTCACGCACGATCGGACCGCCGTCGTGGCGCCGCCCGGCGTGCTCGCGAACGACGTCACACTCCTCGGGACGACGGCCGTCCTCGACGGCGCCCCCTCCCACGGCACGGTCCAGCTGCGCTCCGACGGGGGCTATCGGTACACGCCCGATCCCGGGTTCGTCGGCAGCGACGCGTTCACCTACCACGACACCGTCGCCCTGGGCCTGCCCTCGCTGTCGGCGGTCGTCCGGATCACGGTGACGAACGCGTCGCCGGTTGCGGCCGACGACGCCTACAGCGCGATCACCGGCAAGGAGATCGTCGTGCCGGCGTCGGCCGGCGTCCTGGCGAACGACCACGATCCGGACGGCGATGCCATCCATGCCGTTCTGGCCTCCGGCGGGGGCAACGGCAGCCTGGACTTGTCGCCCGACGGCGGGTTCACGTTCAAGTCCGGTGGTTCGTTCGTCGGCCCGCGGACGTTCACCTACCGCGCGAACGACGGCATCACGTCGTCCGGCATCGCAACGGTCACGATCGACGTCCGGGCTGCCCAGACCACCCCAGCGCCGACGCCCACGCCAGCCCCAACCCCGACCGCCACGCCGCCCCTCCCGACGCTGCCATTGCCGTCCCTCCCGCTGCCGACGCTGCCGCTGCCGACGCTCCCGCTGCCGACGTTGCCGTTGCCGACCCTCATCCCGACGCCGCAACCCTCTCGCTCGCCGGACCCCGGCGCGAGCCCGACGGCACGGCCGACCGAGTCGCCGGCCCCGTCGACCCAGCCTGCCGCCAGCTCCGCACCGCAGCCGTCGGACGCGGCATCCCCGGCCGACGAGCCGAGCCATACGATCGCCGGGGGAGCCGCCACGATCGGGTCCGGTGGCGACGGGCCACCGGCGGGTGGCGGCACGGGTCTCGTCGTCGGACACGATCAGCCCGCTCCGATCGACGGGCTCGTCGATCCCGGCGTCGTCGGTCTCGACGGCCTGATCGAATGGGCCGTCCCGTCGCTCGTCCTCGCCGTCCCGGGCCTGCTCCTCATCCTCGCGGTCCTGGCCCAGGCGGTCGTCGGGACCATGTGGATCCCGGTCATCCGCCGCTGGCTGGGCACGTTCGGCGTCCGGCGCCATCGCTCCGCGGGTCGCGCCGCCGGCTGACCGTCCCGAACCGCCGGGCGGTACCGTGGCCGCGATGCAGGCCGTTCCTCTCGCCGCCGGGCTATGCCGCAGCTGTCGTCACGCCCGGCTCGTCGGCAACGACCGGGGCTCGACGTTCGTCCTGTGCGAGCGATCGAGGACCGATCCCGCGTTCCCCCGCTATCCGCACCTGCCCGTCGTGGCATGTACCGGGTTCGAGGCGCAGCCATCCGTTCGATCGGATGAACCCGGGCCGCCGGACCGCCGGCCTTGACGCTTCGCCACGGTCGCGCCTATTCTCCCCGCCACATCACGAAGAGCGGGCTGTGAACGGGACGAGTACCCGTCGAGCGTCGGCAGAGAGATCCGGTGGATGGTGGAAACCGGAGCGACGACGGCGGCGAATGGACCCGGGAGCCTCCGGACCGAACGGCGAGCGACGCGGCGACGCGATGCGGACCCAGTAGGCTCCGGCGCAGAGCGCCAGCGATACAGGGCAGCGCCGATCGGCGGCCGAGGGCAGGCGTCCCGCGACCACCCGTCGGTGACGGAGTGCGGCATCGCCGAATGAGGGTGGCACCGCGGAAGGCACGACCTTTCGTCCCGGGACGATTGGTCGTTTCCTGATTCCCGGGCCGAACGCCGGCCGCACGGAGGCCGCATCGATGTCGACAACCGATCCGCTCAGCCTCACCGAGGCGAAGCGCCTCGCCGGCAACGCCGACACGCTGCTCCTGCGCGCCACCCGCCCGGCCGACCTCGAGACCCCGATCGGCGCGTTCCTGCGCCTCGACGACGCCGCCACGCCGGCGTATCTCCTCGAATCCGTCGAGGGCGGCGAGCGCCTTGGGCGCTACTCGTTCCTCGGCGTCGGACCACGACGCCTCCTCGAGGTCCGCGACGGGCTCGCCCGGACGCAGACCCGTCCCGTCACGGTCGACGCCTACAGCCCTAACCTGCCGGTCGAGGTCAGCGAGGCGCCCGACCCGCTCGCCGCGATCCGCGCCTTCGTTCCGCGTCGCCGCGTCCAGCCGACCGACGGGATGCCGCGGTTCACCGGCGGGGCGGTGGGCGCGCTCAGCTACGACGCGGTGAGCCTGTTCGAGCCGACCGTGACCCTCCCCGACCACGATCCGGTCGGCGCCCCGACGGCCGCGTTCATCGAGACGGACCTCGTCCTGGTCTTCGACCACCTGACCCACACGATCAGCGCGATCGCCTCGCTCCACACCGAGACGCCGGACCTCGAGGGCCGCTACCGGATCGCGGAGGAGGCGATCTTCGACGTGCTCGAACGGACCGCCCGGCCCAGCGCGGCGGAGCTCGCGGGCGGTGGCGTACGGGCCGGCAGCAACGGCTCCGGCGTCCTCCGCGAGGACCGGATCGACACGAGCCTCGGGCGCGACGCCTACATTCACGCCGTCGAGGTCGCAAAGGATGCGATCGCCGCCGGCGAGGCGATCCAGGTCGTTCTCGCCCGTCGCCAGTCGTTCGACCTGCCGACGGATCCGGCGACCGGAGCACCGCTCGACGGCATCTCGCTCTACCGCGCGCTCCGACGGGTCAACCCGAGCCCGTACCTCTTCTTCGTGCGGACGCCACAGTTCGAGGTCGTCGGGGCCAGCCCCGAGCTCCTCCTCCAGGTGGAAGGCGACCGCCTCACGACTCACCCGATCGCCGGCACGCGGCCGCGCGGCGCCGACGAGCGCGAGGACCAGATCCTCGCCGAGCAGCTCCAGCGCGATCCGAAGGAGCGGGCGGAGCACATCATGCTGGTCGACCTCGGCCGGAACGATCTCGGCCGCGTGTCGCGACCCGGGACGGTGACCGTGAGCAAGTACATGGAGGTCGAGCGCTACAGCCACGTCCTCCATCTCGTGTCCCACGTCGAGGGACGGCTCCGGCCGGACCTGGACGCCCTCGACGCCCTCCGGGCCGTCTTCCCGGCGGGCACGCTGTCCGGTGCCCCGAAGGTCCGGGCGATGCAGCTGATCGCCGCGGCGGAAGGCGAGCGCCGCGGGCTGTACGGCGGAGCCGTGGGCTATCTCGGCTACGACGGCAACCTCGATACGGCGATCACGATCCGGAGCGCCGTCCTCCGGGAGGGCCAGGCCCACATCCACACGGGCGCCGGCATCGTCGCCGCCAGCGTCCCGGAGAAGGAGTTCGAGGAGACGGAGCACAAGGCCGCGGCGCTTCGCCGGGCGATCGAGCTGGCGGCCGCCCCGCCGGACGCCCCGAGGACCCGCTCAGAGCCTGCCGGGACCGGCGCCGGAGCCACGCGATGATCCTCGTGATCGACAACTACGACAGCTTCACGTTCAACCTCGTCCAGGCGCTCGAGGCGGCCGGCGCCGACGTCCGCGTCGTCCGCAACGACGCGATCGACCGGGCGGGGATCGAGAGCCTGGCCGCGGATCCCGACGCGGACCTGCGGGGGATCGTCGTCTCGCCGGGGCCCGGCGACCCGGGGTCGGCAGGCGTGTCCGTGGCCACGATCGAGGTCGCCCGTGACCGCGAGATCCCGCTGCTCGGAGTCTGCCTCGGGATGCAGTCGATGGCCGCCGCGTTCGGCGCGTCGATCGTCCGAGCCCCGACCCTCGTCCACGGTGAGGCGTCCGAGGTGACCCACGACGGGGCCGGCCTGCTCGCCGGGATGCCGCCCTCGTTCATGGCCGCGCGCTACCACTCGCTCGCGGTGGACGCGGCGACGCTTCCGCCGGAGCTCCGGGTCACCGCGATGAGCGAGGTCGACCGGGTGGTGATGGGCATCCGCCACGTCGCGCTTCCCCTCGAGGGCGTCCAGTTCCACCCGGAGTCCGTGCTCACGCCGGACGGGCCGCACCTGCTCGCGAACTTTCTCCGCCTCGCCGGGGAGGGGGAGGCGTCCCGTCTCGACGACGCGACGGGCTCGTTCGCGACCGCCGGCATCGCCGAGGCCGGGGAGCCGGTCGCGGCGGAGACCGGGCGATGAGCGACCAGGTCCGGACCGCGCTGGCCGCCGTCGTCGACGGCCGCAGCCTGACCCTCGACGAGGCGCGCGACGCGATGGGCAGCGTGATGGATGGCGAGGCGACGCCGGCCCTTCTCGCGGCCCTCCTCGTCGCGCTCCGGATGCGCGGCGAGACCGTCGACGAGCTGGCCGGCTTCGCGACGGCGATGCGCGAGCGGGCTCTCAAGGTCGATGCCCCCGACGGCGCGATCGACACGTGCGGCACGGGCGGCGATGGGAGCGGGACCTTCAACATCTCGACGACCGCCGCCCTGGTCGTCGCGGCTGCCGGGGTGCCGGTCGCCAAGCACGGCAACCGGGCGATCACCTCGCAATCGGGCTCGGCCGACGTCCTCGACGCGCTCGGCGTCCGGATCGACCACGACGCGGCGTCTGCGTCGGCCGCCCTGCGCGAGATCGGGTTCGCGTTCATGTTCGCGCCCGGCTTCCATCCCGCCATGAAGCACGCCGGCCCGACCCGCCGCGAGATCGGCGTCAGGACGGCCTTCAACCTGGTGGGCCCGTTGACGAACCCGGCCGGGGCCAGGCGACAGGTGATCGGCGTGGCCGATCCGGTCGCCGCGCCACGTCTCGCGGCCGTCCTCCACCGGCTCGGAGCGGAGCGGGCGTTCGTCGTCGGCGGCGAGGGGATCGACGAGCTGCCGCTCGACGGGACCGGGGTCATCCACGACGTGACGCCCGAGGGGGTGACGGTCCGGACCGTCGATGCCGTCGGTCTCGGCCTGACGAGGGCGTCGACCGCGAAGCTGTCCGGCGGCACGCCTGCCGACAACGCCCGGATCCTCGAATCGGTGCTCCGCGGCGAGCCGGGCGCCCGGCGCGATGTCGTGCTGCTGAACGCCGCCGCGGGCCTGGTCGTCGCGGACGTCGTCGACGATCTCGCCGGCGGCATCGAACGAGCCGCGCTGACGATCGACGCCGGCCTGGGGACGGAGCTGCTCGAGCGACTCCGGGCCGAGCGGCGCGCCGCCGAAGCGGCTCGGCCGCCGATCGCCGAGGGTGCGCCGGCATGACCCTGCTCGACCGGCCGGACGTCGAGCGCCTGCCGCCTCCGGACGAGGACGAGGCCGCGGAGCCCGGCGGGTCCAGCGGTCGACGACGGGCGCGCAACGTCGTCGCGGAGATCGCCGAGCGGCGGCGCGCGGACATCCGCGAGGAGATGGGCCGGCTGAGCCTCGACGATCACCTCGCCGCTGCCGCGGCGACCCCGGCACCTCGCGACATCCTCGGAGCGTTGAGCCGGCCGGGGCTCCATCTCATCGCCGAGATCAAGCGCTCGTCGCCGTCGGCAGGTGAGATCGCCGCCGCGGACGAGGACATCGTCGCGCGCGCTCGCGCCTACGAAGCCGGCGGCGCCGCCGCGATCTCCGTCCTGTGTGAGCCGCACTGGTTCGGTGGCTCCGTCGACGATCTTCGGGCCGTCCGGGCGGCGGTGAGCGTGCCCGTCCTCGCGAAGGAGTTCGTCGTCGAGGAGATCCAGCTCCCTCACCTCCGCGCCGCCGGCGCTGACGTCGTGCTGCTCCTGGCCGTCCTCCATCCGGCGAAGCGACTGGCCCGCCTCGTGGATCGAGCCCTCGAGATCGGGCTGGAGCCGCTCGTCGAGGCCCACGACGAGAAGGAGCTCGAACGCGCCCTGACCACCTGCTCGCGGCTGATCGGGATCAACAACCGCGACCTCCGGACGCTGGACGTCGACACCGATCGAGCGATCCGCCTTCGCGCGCTCGTCCCGGACGACCGCATCGTGATCGCGGAATCCGGTGTCCGCGACGCGTCGACGATCGCGGCCTGGCGCGCGACCGGCTTCGATGGGGCTCTCGTGGGCGAGGCGCTCGTCCGCGCTGCGGATCCGGCCGCCGCGGCGCGGGCATTCGTCGCGGCGGGCCGGACGCCGGACGACCCCGCGAACCGCGCGGCGACGGCCCTCGTGAAGGTCTGCGGGGTCACCGACGCGGAGGGCATCCTCGCGGCCGTCCGCGCCGGCGCTGACGCGATCGGGCTCAACGTCGTGCCCGGCACGCCGCGCGAGCTCGCGCTCACCGAGGCCGTCGCCCTGGCGCGGGTCGCGCGGTCGCTCGCGTCGAGCCCGCCGCTCATCGTTGCGGTCACGGCCGACGCGGGTCGCGACCGGATCGCGGAGATCGTGGCGGCCGTGGATCCCGACGCGATCCAGATGTCCGGCGAGGAGTCGATCGACGACGTCGTCGCCGCGGGCCGGCCCGTCTGGAAGGCTCTTCGGGTCTCCGAGGCGCACGACTCGGCGGCCGCCGTCGTGGACCGCGCGCGCGCCTTCCTCGAGGCCGGCGCGACCCGGATCCTCCTCGACGCCGCCGGCGGGCCGCATCCCGGCGGGACCGGCACCCGCATCGCCACGACCCTCGCGGCCGCGGTCGCCCGGGAGGTGCCGGTCGTGCTTGCCGGCGGCCTCGATCCGGCCAACGTGGCGGGCGCCCTTCGCGACATCCCCGCAGTCGGCGTCGACAGCGCGTCGGGGACGGAGCGCCCGCGGGTGGCCGAGGAGCGACCCACCAAGGATCCGCTCCGGGTCGCCCTGTTCGTGAAGCGCGCCCGCGCCGCCCGCCTCGACCGGCCGCATGTCCCCGCCCGGCCGACGGTTGCCCATCCCGGCCTGCTCCTGGCCGACGATCGCGGTCGCTGGGGCGTCGAGCGCCAGTTCGGCGGGCGGTACGTCCCGGAGACGCTGATGGCGGCGCTCGAGCAGCTCGAGACGGCCTATGCGGCCATCCGCCAGGACCCCGTGTTCTGGGCGGAGCTGCGCGAGCTCCTCGCCCATTACGCCGGTCGCCCGACGCCGGTCTACCGCGCCGACACGCTCGCCTACGAGACGCTCGAGCGGGCGGTCGCGCTCGACCCGACGGCCGCGCTGCCGCGCCGGATCCGGCTCCACCTGAAGCGCGAGGACCTCGCCCACACCGGGGCGCACAAGATCAACAACGCCCTCGGGCAGGCGCTGCTCACGCGCCGCCTCGGCAAGGACCGGGTGATCGCCGAGACCGGGGCCGGCCAGCACGGCGTCGCGACCGCGACGGCCTGCGCGCTCCTCGACCTGCCCTGTGTCGTGTTCATGGGCGCGGTCGACATCGAGCGCCAGCAGCCCAATGTCCTGCGCATGCAGGCCCTCGGTGCCGAGGTCCGGCCGGTGACGTCGGGGACCGCGACCCTGAAGGACGCGATCAACGACGCGATGCGCGACTGGGTCACGAACGTCGAGACGACCCACTACGTCCTCGGATCGGCGATGGGCCCGCACCCGTACCCGACGATCGTCCGTGACCTCCAGCGCCGGATCGGCGACGAGGCCGCGGCCCAGATCGTCGAGGCGGAGGGGCGGCTGCCGGACCTCGTCCTCGCCTGTGTCGGCGGTGGGTCGAACGCGATCGGCCTGCTCGATCGATTCATCGGCGAGCCGACGGTGCGGCTCGCGGTCGCGGAGGCTGCGGGCGACGGGATCGCCACGGGTCGGCACGCCGCGGCGATCGCCGGCGGAACGCCGGGGATCCTCCACGGCAGCCGATCGATGATGCTCCAGGACGCGGACGGCCAGGTCGTCGAGGCCCACTCGGCCTCGGCCGGGCTCGACTACCCCGGCGTCGGGCCGCAGGTCGCCGCCCTGGCCGCCGCCGGCCGGCTGGACGTTGCCGCTGCCACGGACGACGAGGCGTTCGAGTCGATGCGCTGGCTGTCACGGGCCGAGGGCATCCTGCCGGCGCTCGAGAGCGCGCACGCCCTCGCGGTCCTGCCGCGGGTGCTCGCGGGCGTCGACGGCGCCGGTCGCGGCGGGACCTGGCCCGAGGAGGCCGTGATCCTCGTCGGCCTCTCCGGTCGTGGCGACAAGGACCTCGCGTCGTTCGGTCGATGGCTGGAGCGGGCCGCCACGTGACCGCGACACTCGAGGCTCCCGGACGCGTCGGGACGAACGACACCGCCGGCGCGCGCCGGATCGCCGCGGCCTTCGACCGAGCTCGATCGAGCGGCCGGATCGCGCTCATCCCCTATGTCGTCGCCGGCTATCCGGACGCGGCGACGAGCCTGCGGACGGCCCTCGCCGCGATCGACGCGGGTGGCGACCTCCTCGAGATCGGTCTTCCCTACAGCGACCCGCTCGCCGACGGGGCGACCCTCCAGCGGGCGACCCAGGTCGCCCTGGCCGCCGGTGCGACCCTCGACGGCAGCCTCCGCCTGATCGATGCGATCGCGGGCGCACGCCCGGCGACGCCGATCGTGCCGATGGGCTATGCGAACCAGTTTCTCGGCGGAGGCGATGGCTCGGCCGCAGCGCAGCGGCTCGCCGATGCCGGAGCGTCCGGCGTGATCGTGGCCGACCTGACCCCCGACGAGGGCGCGCCGTTCGAAGATGTCGCCCGCGAGTGGGGCCTGGCCGTCGTCTACCTCGTCGCACCGACCACCCCGCCAGCCCGGCGGGCCACGATCGCGGCCCGGAGCGGCGGCTTCCTGTACTGCGTGTCGCTCGTCGGAGTCACGGGCGCTCGCGACGCGCTGCCGACGTCGGTCGGCCGGCTCGTGCGCGACGTGGTCGCCGCCTCGCCGGTCCCCGTCGGCGTCGGGTTCGGGGTCAGCCGGCCCGGCCACGTCCGGGCGATTGCCCGAGCCGGCGCGGGTGGCGTGATCGTCGCATCGGCGCTCGTGGACGCCCTCGGTCCCGAGGGAACGGACGTCGACGCGATGGCCCGTCTCGTCCGCGAGCTGGCCGGCGCCACGGCTCGGCGGGGCCATTCCTGACGCCATCCGTCCGGACCGCGTGGCACCCTTGTCCGCGATGACGACACCGATCCGGGTCACGATCGAGCACACCCCGAAGAAGACGTTCGCGACCGCGGCCGACTGGCCGGGCTGGAGCCGGTCCGGCAAGGCCGAGGAGCTGGCGCTCGGGGCGCTGGCCGCGTACGCCCCGCGGTACGCCGTCGTCGCCCAGGCCGAACACCGCCGGTTCGCAGCAGAGATCGGCGTGGCCGACCTCGAGGTCGTCGAGCGGAACGCCGGCTCCGCCGGCACGGAATTCGGCGTCCCGAGCCGCCCGACCGATGAGGACGCACGGCCGCTCGACGCGGATGCCGCCGAACGGCTCGCGGGCCTCGTCGCCGCGTCGTGGGCGCTGTTCGATCGGACGGCGGCCGCCGCGCCGGAGGAGCTCCGGAAGGGTCCGCGTGGCGGCGGCCGGAATACCTCGAAGGTCGTCGCCCACGTCCTCGAGGCAGACGGGGCATACGCGAACCAGATCGGCGTCAAGGGCCACGCTCCGGAGCCGGGCGACCGGCGCGCGATCGAGGCGATGCGCGCGAGCGTGCTCGAGGTCATCCGCGCTGCCCGGGACGGGTCCCCGCTCGCCGGTCGACGCTGGCCCGCTCGGTACGCTGCCCACCGGATCGCGTGGCACGCGCTCGACCACGCCTGGGAGATCGAGGACCGGAGCGCGCCCGCCGAGGGCTGATTTGCACGTCGTCGCGCGGCGATTGAACCAAACGTCATCCAGTCGCCACTTGAGGGTATGGAGGCGGCCCTGGACACGCCCGCGTCGGAACCGATCACGCGCGACACCCGCCGGACGGAGCTCGTCGAGGCAGCCCGCCGCGGCGATCGCGGCGCCTTCGCCGAGCTCGTGGAACCCGAGCTGGCCGGCGCGATCGGCGCCGCCCGGATCCTCGCGCGGTCCAGCTCCGACGCCGCTGACGCCGTCCAGGACGCCCTCCTCTCCGCATGGCGCGGGCTCGACAGCCTCCGCAGGCCCGAGGCATTCCCGGCCTGGTTCCGGCGTCACGTCACCCGTGCCGCACTCCGGGCGGCGAAGCATCCGCGGGTCGTCGAGCTGGACCCGGACGCGTCGAGCGCTCCGGACGATCTCGACCGGCGGCTCGAGCGCCGCCAGCTCGGCCGGGCCTTCGAGCGTCTCGACGAGAAGGACCGGCTGATCCTGACGCTCCATCACTTCTGGGGCCTGTCCGTGGCCGAGACGGCCGAGCATCTCGGGATCCCGGCCGGGACGGTCAAGTCGCGGGTCCACCATGCGACGACACGGCTTCGCGCCGCCTACGACGCGGAGGATCGGCGATGACCGGTCACGACGATCCGTTCGAGGGGCAGGTTGCCGAGTGGCTTGGCGACCGCGGCCGGACGACCGCGTCGGATGTCCAGCACGCTGCCGATGGGATCGCCCACCTGCCGCCTCGCCGAACCGTGAGCCGCCGGTCGCTCCTGACGGCCGTCGCAACGATCGCGGTCGTGATCGTGGTCGGCGCCGTTCTCGTGGGGCGCGTCGCGATCCCGGGCGTCAGCTCCCCGCCTCCCGACCCGGTGCCGAGCACGAGCGGTCAAGGCTTCGCGGACGCCACGCCGACGCCAACGAGCGCGAGACCGGCCGCGACCGATCCGACCGAGCCGATCGGGACGCCGCGTCCATCCATCCCGGATGTCCCGGCCCCGGCCTGGGCCGCCGATCTGGCGGGCCAGCTCGATTGCGTCGGGGACATGGTCGGCCTGGGCGGCGAGATCCCAGACAGTGGTTCGGCGGAGACGTACGGCGCCACGCCCGAGGATGCGCTGGCCACGTTCCTCGGACCGAGCAATCCATACGCGACCCTGCCTGCATCGGGCTTCGAGCCGCTCCATCTCGAACCGCATTGGACGGAGTTCGGCTACTCCGTAGATGGCCGGACGAAGACGGTGGTCGTGCTGTCCGACACCACGATCTATGGGACCGGTTGGGCGGTCATGGGCCTCCGATCGTGCGATGCGTCGGAGTTCGACCCCGCGACGCCGCTGACCTTCCCGGTGACCGTCTGGACGGACGACTCCGGCGTGCGCGTCTCGACCGAGACGATCCGGTCGCACAAGGGACCGGCTCACTGCGGCTTCGAGTCCGCCACCTGGCTGTACGTCGGTCGCCAGCTGTTCTTCCGCGATCCGAAGCACGTGATGGCCGACTGGGTCTCGACGACGTACGACGCCGATGCCAGCAACCCGAAGCGAGCCGAGGACAGCGGCTATCGATCGGGCGAAACGCAGCTCTGGATCGATCCGAAGGGCGACGCCTACCTCGTCGGGCCCGATCGGGTCGAGCGTTGGCCGCGATCCACGGACCCCGACATCGGCTGCGCCTGACCGCGCGTCATCGCCTGGCGACCCCAATCCAGGATCGCGCCGGGGATCATTCCGCGACGCGCCGCCTCGGCGCGGACCGCCTCGGGAGACCAGCCGGCGGCACGGAGGTCCCTGACCCCGCTGTCGCCGTCCGACTTCGAGAGCTTCGCGCCCGACGCCTTGCGGATCAGCGGGTGGTGGAGGAAGCGTGGCGGCTCGTCGCGGCCGAGGAGCCGGCCGAGCCGGATCTGGCGGGCGGTGTCCGGGAGCAGGTCCTCGCCCCGGACGACGAGGTCCATGTCCTGGCGAAGGTCGTCGACGACGACCGCGAACCCGTACGTCCAGTTGCCCGCCCGGTCGCGGACCACGAGATCGCCTGACGCTGCGGGCTCGGCCTCCTGGCGGCCGACGAGGAGATCGTCGAACGACTCCGCGCCGTCGCCGAGGGCCACCCGCAGGCTCGTGGCCGTGTCGCCGGGGAGTGCCCGGCTCCGGCAGGCGCCCGGGCAACCGCTGCCCGACCAGTCGCGTCCATGGTCCCGCGCCCACGCCGCGAACGTCGCCCGGGTGCAGCCGCAGCGATAGACGAGATCCGCGTCGGTCAGCCGCTCCACGGCCGACGCGTACGCCGCCCCGGCGTCCGCGTCCGTCTGGCGAACCGGACCCTCGTCCGCCACGAACCCGAGCCAGGCGAGGTCCTCGACCAGCGCGCCGTCGAAGGCCGCCCGCGACCGCTGCCGGTCGTGGTCCTCGATCCTGAGGAGCACGGACGCGCCCGCGATCCGGGCGACCCCCCAGACCCAGAGCGCGTTCGCGACGTGGCCGAGATGCAGGAAGCCGGTCGGGGCCGGTGCGAACCGGGTCCGACGCGCTGCCGCGATCGCCGGCGGCGACCCACCGCCACCCAGATCAGCCCTCGCCGTCGTTCCGCTCCGGCGACGGCCCCACCACGACGGGCCGCGTCGGCTTCTCGGCTGGGCCCGGCGCCGCGCCCATGGCGGCGATACGCCGCTCGCGCTGACGGTCCCGCCGCTCGAGGGACCGGGCGACCGCGAACAGGCGCTTGTACACGGCCAACAGGTCGGCCTGCGGTGTCGGCCCGTCATTGGCCATCGAGACCCGGAGCAGGACCTCGCGCTCGCGCTCGGCGTCGCGGACTGCGCGCCGGCCCGTCGCCGCCTTCTCCCGGCCGACCTCGCGCACCAGCTCCGCTCGATCGTTCAGGAGCCGGACGATCTTCCGGTCGAGCGCGTCGATCCGCCGCCGGAGCCGTCGCAGCTCCGCGGTCTCCGACCCGGCGCCGGATGCCGGCCGCCGGCGACCGTTCCCCTCGCTCACGCGCCGCCCTCGCGCCGCGCGATCGCGTCGAGGGCGAGCAGGTAGCCCCGTTTGCCCTGCCCGACGATCGACTCCACGGCGACATCGTGCAGGAAGTTGACCCGGCGGAACGGCTCGCGCGTCGACGGGTCGGAGAGGTGCACCTCCCAGAACGGCCGCTCGACGCCGAGGAGGGCGTCGCGCAGCGCGACCGACGTATGGGTCAAGCCGCCGGCATTCACGATCGCGACGTCGAAATCCCGCTCGTGGAGCCGGTCGATCAGGGCGCCCTCGTGGTTCGACTGGAAGAAGTCGACAGCGAGTCCGAGCTCTGCCGCCCGGTCCGCGATCTCCGCGTGGATGTCGTCGAGCGTGTCCGTCCCGTAGATCGCCGGCTCGCGCGACCCGAGCAGGTTGAGGTTCGGCCCCTGCAGGACGAGGACCCGGGTCACGCGGCCGCTCCGGCCGGGTCGAGCAACGACGCGGCGGCCCGGTCGACGACGTCGTCCGGCACGTCGGAGCGGACGACCGAGCCGTCCGCCGTCGGCAGGACCCAGCGAAGCGCGCCATCTGCGTGCTTCTTGTCCGCCGCGAGGTGGCCGACGACCGCCGGCAGGGCGTAGGGCAGGGATCGGGTGGCGAGCCCGAGTTGTGTCAGGAGGCCCTCGATCCGGTCGGCACGGTCGGCGGGTGTCACGCCCAGCGCGCGGCCGATCCGGACCGCGCCCCGGAGCCCGTGGGCAACCGCCTCGCCGTGGAGCAGGTCGCGATAGCCGCCGGCGGCCTCGATCGCGTGGCCGAGGGAGTGCCCGAGGTTCAAGGTGATCCGGCCGTCCTCGGCGCCATGTTCGCGTTCGTCGGCATCGGTCACGCGGACCTTCGCCCAGGCGGCGCGCTCGACGAGCTCGGCGACGGCGCCGCGATCGAACGCCGATTCGTCGCCGCCGGCGATTGCCTCGCCGTCACGCTCGAGCAGGTCGAAGAGACGCTCGTCGCCGAGGGCCGCCATCTTGACCGCCTCGCCCAGGGCCGCCCGACGCTGTCGCTCGGGCAGCGAGCGGAGGAAGCCGATGTCGACGACGACCGCGGCCGGCGGATGGAACGCTCCGACAAGGTTCTTGCCGGCCGGCAGGTCCACGCCGGTCTTCCCGCCGATCGCCGAATCGATCTGGGCCACGAGCGTCGTCGGCACCTGGACGACCGGAACGCCGCGAAGCCAGCTGGCCGCCAGGAACCCGGCCGCGTCGCCGAGGGCACCGCCGCCGATCGCGACGAGTGGCTCGCCGCGCTCGGCCCGGAGCGCGGCCAGGGCTCCTGCCGCCTCCTCGATGACCGACAGGGACTTGGCGGACTCACCCTGGGGCAGCATCACCCGCTCGATCGGCCAGCCGTCGTCGGCGAGGGCTGCAGCGATCCCCTCGCCGGCAGCGGCCCATGCGCCGGGCTCCGAGACGAGGATCGCCCGCCGCGCCCGGAGGCCGCGCAACGCGTCGCCCACGACGGTGGCCGCGATCCCCTCGCCGATCACGAGGTCTCCACCGAGGGAGCGACCGCGCATCAGCACCGTCGGCTCCGGCTCGTGGGCCGCCCTGGCGACGAGGTCGTCCGCCCGCTCGACGATCGAAGCGAGCTCTGCGACGCCGTTCAGCCGGTTCGCCGCGGAGTAGAAGCGCTCCCGGTCGCGGGCGAGGTCACGGATCGTCCCCATCGGGTCCCGGCCGACGATCAGCGGCCGGACGTTGGGCGAGCGACGGAGCCGCTGGGCGAGGACCTCCGGGCGGACGTCGAGCCAGATCGGAACTCGGCGCCGGTACAGCGCCCACCGGTTTCGCGGATCGATGACGGCGCCGCCGCCGGTCGCGACGACCGTCCGGACTCCGGACCCGTCGTCCGGCGGGCCGAGGTCGTCGACCGCCTGGCGCTCGAGCGCCCGGAAGGCCGCCTCGCCGTGCTCGGCGAAGATCTCGGGGATCGGCTGCCCGGCCGTCTTCTCGATCGATTCGTCGAGGTCCACGAACGTCGCGCCGTGGCGATGGGCCAGCCGTCGGCCGACGGCGCTCTTGCCGCTGCCGGGAAGCCCCACGAGGACGACGTCCATGCTCCTCGATCGCCTAGTCGTCGCCGCCGGAGCCGGCCTCGTCGCCGCCCGGTACGCGTCGTCCGCCGGCAACCGGCGCCGGGATGGCCGTCGAGATCCGCTCGACATACCCGTTGAGGGCCGCCCGGGTGTCGCCGATCGTGCTCCCACCGAAGGTGTCGAGCATCGCGTCGGCCAGGGTCAGCATCACCATCGCCTCGCCGACGACGCCGGCCGCCGGGACGACGCTGATGTCCGATCGCTCGTAGTGGGCCTTGTCGACCGCGTCGCCGGTGACGAGGTCCGCCGAGGGCAGCGGCCGGGCCAGCGTCGAGATAGGCTTGACGGCGCCGCGGACCACGAGGGGCTCGCCGTTCGTGACTCCACCGGTCAGGCCACCCGCGTTGTTCGAGCGATGGATCCAGCGACCGCCCTCGCCGCGGCCCTCGATCACGTCGTGGACGGCCGACCCGAACCGGCGGGTCTGCTCGAACCCCAGGCCGAACTCGACGCCCTTGACGATGTTGATGCTCATCACGGCCGCCGCGAGGGCGGCGTCCAGCCGGCGGTCCCAGTGGACGTACGACCCGACCCCGATCGGGAGCCCGTGGGCCACGACCTCGAACACGCCGCCGACGGTGTCGCCGTTCGATCGCGCCTCGTCGATCCGGGCGATCATCGCGACCTCCGCGTCGGGGTCCGGGCACCGCAGCGGGGACTCGTCGGCCTCCGCTCGAGAGCGCGTCGCGCGCTCCGGGTCCACCGCCACGCCGCCGACCTCGGCGGTGAACGACCAGACGTCGACGCCGAGCTCGGCGAGGATCGCCCTGGCGATCCCACCCGCGGCGACGCGGGCGGCGGTCTCCCGGGCGGACGCGCGCTCGAGGACGTTCCGGACGTCGTTGAAGCCGTACTTCAGGGCGCCCGCGAGATCCGCGTGGCCGGGCCGGACCCGCGTCACCGGGGCGGCCCGCTTGTTGCCGTCGGCGGCCGCGGCCGCGAGCTCCGCGGCCTCGTCGTCGGACAGGCCCTCGACCTGCATGACCGAGGTCCAGTTCTCCCAGTCCCGGTTCGCGACGAGGAGCAGGATCGGCGACCCGAGCGTCACCCCGTGGCGGACGCCGGCGACGATGTCGGCCGTGTCGTGCTCGATCGCCTGGCGCGCACCCCGACCGTAGCCGCGCTGGCGGCGTGCGAGGTCGATCGAGAGCTGCTCCGACGACAGCGCCAGCCCGGCCGGTACGCCCTCGACGGTGACCGCAAGCGACCGGCCGTGCGATTTACCGGCCGTCAGCCAGCGCAGGCGACCCATGGATGCGATCGCGATCGGCGGTTGGTCAGTCGCCGCCGGGGCCGGCCGATGCCGACCCGGCGCCGGCGGCCGTTGGCTCGGGCTCCCCGGTCGGCTCGCCTTCCGCGGACCGGACGCCGCCCGCGCGGGCGGTCGACAACGCCTTCTGCATGACGTCGACCGGCGCGGGCCGCCCCGTCCAGAGCGTGAACGCAGCAGCGCCCTGGTGGAGCAGCATCAGCTCGCCGTCGGAGGTCGTCGCACCGGCCGCCTCGGCGTCGCGCAGGAGGCGGGTCCGGTTGTAGATCAGGTCGAGGACCATGAGCTCGGGCGGCAGGATCTCGGCCGGGATCGGCGAGACGTCACCCACCAGCCCGATCGAGGTGGCGTTGACGAGGATCTTCGTCTTCGCGAGCTCGGACTCGATGATCGAATCGTGCCACGGCATCGCCCGGAGCTCCATGTGGGAGGCGCTTCGGCCGAAGTGCTTCACGAGCGCCTCCGCCCGGTGGAGGTGGCGGTTGAAGATCACGACCCGCTGGAACCCGTCGCGGATCAGCCCGAAGACGACCGCGCGCGCACCGCCGCCCGCCCCGAGCACGATCGCGGTCCGCGGCATCTTCTGGCGGCCGACCAGCTGGTCGAGCGCGACCTTGAAGCCCGGCACGTCGGTGTTGTGGCCGACGAGCCGCTGGCCCTCGCGGGTGATCGTGTTGACGGCGCCGGTGGCCTGGGCCTCCTCCGTCAGCTTGTCGACGAGCGGGACCACTCGCTCCTTGTGGGGGATCGTGACGTTCGCCCCGAGGAAGTCGTCGCCGCGGATCTCGGCGATCGCGTCGGGCAGGACGATCGGGGCTCGATCCCACAGCTCGTAGGCGGCGTCGATCCCCTGGTCGTCGAAGGCGGCCTGCTGCATGGCGCCGGACAGCGAGTGGGCGACGGGATGGCCGATGAGGACGACACGCTTGGTCATGACGCCACCCTTCCGAGGTCGTCGAAGAAGCCTGGGTAGGAGATCGCCGCGCTGCCCGGCCGGAGGACGGTCGTCCGGTCGGCTGCGATCAGCCCCGCGATCGCGAACGTCATGGCGAGCCGATGGTCGTCGAGACTGTCGACCGTCGCCCCGGCGAGCGGTCGGCCGCCGCGGATCCGGAGGTCGTCGCCGTCGACGTCGACCTCGGCGCCGAGGGCCCGGAGCCCGTCGGCGGTCCCGGCGATCCTGTCCGATTCCTTGTGGCGGAGCTCGCCGGCGCCGCGGATCGTCGTCGTTCCGGTCGCCCGGGCCGCCGCCAGGCAGAGGATCGGGATCTCGTCGATCGCCGCGGCGACGTCCGCGGGCGCCAGGTCGACGCCACGGAGCGACGACGAGCGGACCCGCAGGTCGGCCAGCGGCTCGCCGGCACCGTCGTCGGTGCCGGTCGTCGCACCGTCGATGGAGGTCTCCGTGATGTCCGCACCCATCGAGAGGAGGATGTCGATCACGGCGCGCCGCGTCGGGTTCAGGCCCACCCCGCGGAGGGTCAGGTCCGCGTCGGGATGGATCGCGCCGGCGACGAGCCAGAAGGCAGCCGCGGACACGTCGCCGGGGACGCGCTCGTCGATCGCCGTCATTGCTCGCCCTCCCTCCACCATGATCGCCACCGCTCCCTGCCTCCCCTCGGCCTCGTCCGGTGACAGGCGCTCCGTCCGCACCGGGATCCCTCGAGCCCGCAGCATCCGCTCGGTGTGATCGCGCGTCGCGACCGTCTCGCGAACGATCGTCGAGCCCTCCGCCCGGAGCCCCGCCAGCAGGATCGCCGACTTGACCTGAGCGCTCGGGACGGGGGTCCAGCGGTCGACCGCCCGGAGCGGATGACGACCGATCACGGTGAGCGGTGGGAGGGAGTCGTCCGCCCGGGCGTGGACCGTCGCGCCCATCGCCCGAAGCGGTTCGATGATACGAGCGACGGGTCGGCGCCGCAATGAATCGTCACCGTCGAGGACGGTCCGGAACGGAAGGCCCGCAACGATCCCGGCGAAGAGCCGGAGGCTCGTCCCGGAGTTCCCGCAGTCGAGGTCGGCCGCGGGCTCGCCGAGCCCGTCGACGCCCGGCGAAACCACCCGGTAGTCGACGGTCGGGCCGCCCGCCCGGTCGACGTCATGGCGCTCGACGCTCGCCCCGAGTGCCCGGCAGATCGCCGCCGTCGAGCGGACGTCCGCCCCGTCGCCCGCGCCCTGGATCCGGCTCTCTCCGGCGGCGAGCGTCGCGAGCATCAGGGCGCGGTGGCTGACCGACTTGTCGCCGGGCAGCTCGAGCTCGCCGCGCAGGCGCGCGGCCCGGTCGATGACGGCAACATCGGGCATCGTGGCGACCATCAGTGGCGGCCGAGCCCGTCGCCGCCGCCGGCCGAGACGGCCTCGGCGACGATCGGCGCGGTCCGCAGGCCGCGCACCTGGTCATGGACCGGCACCAGCTGGGCCATCATCGCGCGGAACTGGTCGAAGGTGAGCTGCTGCTCGGCGTCGGACAGGGCATCGTCCGGGTTCGGGTGGACCTCGACCATCACGCCGTCGGCACCGACGGCGACGCCGCCGATCGCCAGCGGCCCGACGAGCCAGCGCTTCCCGGTGGCGTGGCTCGGGTCGACGATCACCGGCAGGTGGGTCAGCTGGCGGAGAACCGGGACGGCCGACAGGTCGAGGGTGTTCCGGGTGTAGGTCTCGAACGTCCGGATCCCGCGCTCACAGAGAATCACGTTCGGATTGCCGGAGCTGATGATGTACTCGGCGGCCATCAGCCATTCCTCGACCGTGGCGCTGAACCCGCGCTTGAGCATGACGGGCCGGGCGACCCGCCCGACCGCCATCAGCAGCGAGAAGTTCTGCATGTTCCGGGTGCCGACCTGGAGGATGTCGGCGTACTCGGCGACGATGTCGACCTGGTTGGGCTCCATGACCTCGGTGATCACCGGCAGCCCGGTCCGCTCGCGGGCCTCGGCCAGGTCGCGGAGCGCCTCGACGCCGAGGCCCTGGAAGCTGTACGGCGATGTTCGCGGCTTGAAAGCGCCGCCACGAAGGATCGTCGCCCCCGCGTCGGCAACGGCGGTGGCCGTCTCGAACAGCTGCGACCGGCTCTCGACCGAACAGGGCCCCGCCATCACCGTCAGTGACCCGTCTCCGATCACCGCGTCGAGGACCCGAATGACCGTGTCCTCGGGCTGGAACTCGCGGGATGCCAGCTTGAACGGGCGACTGATCGGCGTCACGGCCTCGACGCCGGGAAGGCCGCCGAGCCGCGCGATCAGGTCGGCCTTGCGCGAGCCGATCTCCCCGATGACGGCGATGGCCGTTCGCTCGGTGCCGGCGCGGTCGTAGGGCGTGAGGCCCTCGCCGAGGATGGCGCTCTTCACGCCGAGGATCTCGGCCTCGCCCGCCGTTCGCGCCATCACCACGAACATCGCCGTTCGGTTCCTCCGCTGGTCAAACAAAAAAGCAGAGGTCGCGACCTCTGCTTGCACCCGGCACGACCCGCGATCCCGGGCCTAGGCTCCGGGGTCGGTCATGCCGGGTGTCGAAAGTAGAAGAGCGTGTTCATCTGGTCCCTCGGACGGTACGGCCACGCCGCACGCGTGTCAACGCGGGGTCTCGGCGGATCGAGCCGACGTCCAACGCGTCACGGCCGCCGCCCCGGCAGGCCGGCACGGGCAACGATCTCCTCGACGACCTCGGTCTTCGCGTCAGCGTAGTTCTGGACGTACTCCCAGTAGCGGGTCAGCAGCTCGCGCTTCGTCCGCTCATACAGGGCGCGGTCGTCGTCATGGGTCCGGAGCCAGTCGCGGAAGCCGACCATCCGGTCGAGCTCGACGCAGCCCCTGGAGAACACGTGGAGGTTCACGTTCGTGTCGGGTCCCTTGAAGACCCGATGGTCGTACCACTCGGGCTCCTGTTCCCGGATTCGGAGGACATAGCCGGCCGCTTCCAGGTCACCGGCGTACGCCGGCTCGTCGAGGACGTCGGCCACGATCATCGTGATGTCGATGATCGGCTTTGCGGCCAGGCCGGACACCGACGTGGAGCCTGTGTGCTCGATTCGCAGCACGCGATCGCCGAGGATCGACCGGATCCGGGCCTCCTCGCGGGCATAGAGGACGGGCCAATCGGGGTCATATTCGACGAACGTGATCGGCTCGGTGAGCGGCTTCAGCTCGCCGACGACGATCGACTGGATCTCTTCCTTCGTCCTCTGTGGACGGCTCGCTTCCGAGTCGGTCATCGCGGCCTCCTGGGGGTCGGGAGCGGGCCAACGTAGCAGATCGCGGCCGGTCGGCCGGGCCGAAAACGCGTGGTAGGATTCCGCCCGCCGCGCGACGGAGAGGTCGCATAGAGGCCTAGTGCGACGGTTTGCTAAACCGTTGAGTGGGGTAACCTGCTCCGAGGGTTCGAATCCCTCCCTCTCCGCCAGATTCGCCCCGGTTCCGCACCGGCGAACGCAGGGCACGTGTGCGCCCGTAGCTCAGTGGATAGAGCGTCAGGTTGCGGACCTGAAGGTCGTGGGTTCGAGTCCCGCCGGGCGCGCCAATCTTCTCAAGCGAGATCACGATTGGCTGCCGCGCGCTAACGGCCGCGGCAGACCGTAGGTCCGCTGTACCGCGGCCCGCGCACTCGGATCGAGCAAGTGGACCGGCCGCAGGCTCGCCAACGTGACGTTCGCCCGGCCGCCGACCTGGACCTCGCGGTCCTGCGCGAGCTGGCTCGCACGCGCCCGTTAGATGGCCGTCGAGCCCGCCTACGAGCCCGACGGACCGCCTCTCGACGAGACGCCGGCGTGACGATCGACTGTGAGGATCGGTGCTCGGACGCGAGGGTGGGTCATGTCGGACCGAGACGAACCACAGACCATCGTTCAACGCGTAGCGGTCGTGTTCGCAATCGCTGCGATCAGCTGGGGGTGTGCGTCGAGCGCCACGCCGACGCCGAGCACGGAGGGATCGTCGCCGTCGACGGCCTCCGAAGAGCCGATCTCGTCCGACGACAGCGCGTCGACCGGGCCCGCTCACGACGGCACGGAGCCGTCCGACGAAGGCTCGTCGGCCCCGCCTGACGACGGGTCGGCCCCGCCTGACGACGGCACCCCCTCGTCTCGCCCACCGACGAGCCCGCCGGGTACCGCGACCGTCCGGTTCGGCAGCGTTCCGGCGAAGCGGTGGGGCGACAAGCCGTTCAAGGTCGTCGCGACCGCGAGCAACAGCGCGAAGGTCGCCTACAGCGCGAGCGGCCCGTGCGCGATCGGCGGCTCGAACGGGATCGTGACGATCAAGGGAGTCGGAACCTGCCAGCTCACCGCCCAAACGGCCTCCGGGCCGGCGGCCAAAGACACGGCCAGCCTCGTGATCCGCAAGGGCCTGCCGAAGATCACGTTCAAGGGTAAGGCTGTCGCCTACTCGCGGCCCTTCTCGGTTTCCCTCAAAGCATCGGCCTCGCTGCCGATCACGATCAAGTTCAGGAAGGCCTCGAACGCCCTCGACCAGACCTGTCGAGTCCAGGGCACGAAGCTGACGCTGAACGGGATCCCCGAGCTCGGCGGCCTTCCGCCGCTCGAGCAGTCGTGCACGGTCGAGGCCTACTCGCCGTCGTCTTCCAACTACGAGACGCCGGCGCCGGTCAAGGCCACGTTCGCGATCGCCGTGCCGAATGTGAACATCGTCTTCGCGAAGCCGAGCTACACCCTGGACTACAGCAAGGGTCAGAGCCAGAGCATCGACTTCACGGAGAGCTCCCACGGGGTCGGCGGCGTCGCCGTCGACGACGTGTCGTGCTCTGACAACTATTCGATCGGGGCGACTGTCACGCCAGGGCCGACGGTCTCCGATAATCGGACGCTGTATCACCTGAACCTGTCGCTCGACAACCCGGGCGGCGGCTCGTACGACTGCACGGTTCGAGTCGTGGCCACCCCGCCCGACTACGATCGGAATCAGCCCCGCTTCCGGAACTTCGTCGAGGTCACGGTCACCGCATGACGCTGCCGGGACCCGGCGCTTGACCTCGATCTTCCTCAGCTACTCCTCGAAGGACGCGACTGCCGTCACCCGGCTTCGGGAGCAGCTGGTCGCGCATGGCTACCCGACCGTCTTCCAGGACCGCGACGAGGAAGGCGGGATCCCGGGCGGCACGAAGTGGGCGGCGGAGCTGTTCGGCAGCCTCGAGCGCGCCGACGCCGTCGTCTTCCTCGCGAGCGAGCCGTCCCTCGCGTCGCCGTGGTGCCACACGGAGCTCGCGGTGGCGGTGGCACAGGGGAAGTTCATCGTCCAGGTGTCCCTCGCCGCGGAACCGACGCACCCCTTGCTCGTCGACCGGCAGCGCATCCCCCCGGATCCGAGCGTCGACGAGCTCGCCAAGAAGATCGTTCTCGCGCTGAGCCGGGCCGGCATGCCGCCTGGCGATCGCTTCGAATGGGACCTCGACCGATCGCCCTACCCGGGCCTCGCCCGCTTCGACGACGAGCACGCGGCGGTGCTGTTTGGCCGGGACACCGAGGTCCAGGCATGTCTCCAGCGCCTGCGCGGGTCCCCGGTGCCGCCCCTGCTCGTCACGGGTCCGTCCGGGAGCGGCAAGTCGTCGATGGTCCGGGCGGGGGTGCTGCCCCGCCTCCGGGTGCAGCCGGCCACCTCGGCAATCGTCGTCGTCGAGCCGGGCAATGCCCCCCTCCAGCGGATCGCGATCGCGCTGAGTGACGCGACGGCCGGGTCCTCCGCCGATCGCGTGCCGGTCGATCGGCTGGTGGCCGAGCCTGCCGGTTACGCGTTCGCCGTCGACACGCTCGTCGCCCGTGGCGGCAACCGGGTCGTCCTCTTCCTCGATCAGGCGGAGGACCTGGTCGAGCGAGCCCCGAAGGACGAGGTTGCGGAGGTGACGCGGCGGTTCGCCGCCGTCGACCCCGCGCGACTCGTCGTGATCACCGCGGTCCGGAGCGTCTCCCTTGACGACTGGCTCCGTGAGCCGGCCCTCGGGCCGCTGGCCGAGACCGACCCTGTCTGGGTCCGGCCGATGGATCGGGCGGCCCTCCGTGATGTGATCACCGGACCGGCGCACGTCGTCGGGATCCGGTTCGAGCCGGCGAGCGTGGTCGACACGATCCTCGATGACACCGGGACCGGCAACGCCCTGCCGCTCCTCGCCGCCTTGCTCGAAGAGCTGACTGCGTCCCACTCGAGGATGAACCCCGCGGTGGTGACGGCCGATCAGTACACGACAGTCGGCCCGGTGGAGCGCGTGATCGAGCGGCGAGCGCAGCTCGCCTCGAGCGAGATCGCAGCCCGGCGAGGCGTGCCGGAGAGCGCGGTCGTCGATGCGTATCTTCGCCTCGCCCAGGTCGACGATCAAGGCCGGGTCACCGCGGCGGAGGTGCCGGTCGCCGAGCTCCCGGAGGGACCGCGGGGGATCCTCCTCGACCTCCAGAGCCATCGCCTCGTCACGCTCGACCAGCGAGTCGTCGCGAGCGCCCCGGGCCCAACGGCCGCGGACGAGGTGACCGTCCGTCCGACGGAGGTCGTCCGTCCGGTCCACGAGGCGGTGTTCCGGGCCTGGCCTGCCGTGGCGGCGGCGATCCGTGAGCGCCGGGCGGACCTCGAGACGCGCTCGTGGCTCGCCCGGGACGCCCAAACGTGGGCGACGAGCGGCCGCGGCACGGCTGTCCTGGCGGGTGGTCGCCTGAGCCTGGCGCGGGACTGGAGCAAGCGGCATCCGGACGAGGTGACCCAGGAGGTCCATGCCTATGTGGCCGCGGCGGTCATTCAGGGTCGGCTACGTCGGGTGTTGACCGTCGCGGTGCCGATCCTCGCAGGCGTCGCTGTCGTGGTCGGCGCCCTCGCGTTCCAGGCGATCCACGAAGCCGACCGGGCCGACACGGCACGGACCCAGGCGGACGCCTTTCGCCTCGCCGGCGACGCACGCCAGGCGTTCGAGTCGAGACCGGACCTCGGCTACCTGCTCGCGATGGAGGCCGCGGCCCGAACCGACGATCTACAGCTCCGGGCCGCCCCGCTGATCGGCTTCGCCCGCGGTCCGGGTCCGCGCAGTTTCGAGGCGATCGGCTCGGCCCTCCGGGGCGGTCGCCTGGACGACGCCGGTGTGCGGGCGGTGCTGAGCACCCGCGACGGGGTGCTGCTTTGGGACGTCGTGACGGGGGCGAAAGCCGGGTCGCTCCCGGCCGCTGAGGCCGTCGGGATCTCTGGCGACGGCTCGACGGTGGCGACCGGCGCGGACGGCGAACTGAGGATCGGCCCCTGGCCGTCCGGAGGCCCGGCGAAGACGTGCCCGGTGTCCGCGGACGCGGCCGGGATCCTGAAGGTCGCGCCGTCCCGGACGGGCGGCCAGATCGCGGTCGCCTGGGCCGAGGGTCCAGAGCTGACCACGCACGTCGCCGTCTTCAATTCGGGCACGTGCGCGCGCTTCCCGATCGACTGGCCGGGATCCGCGGTCACGGCGCTGGACGTCGACGAGGCACGGGATCTCGTCGCGATCGCGGGCACCGAGAAGGATGTCCCGGTGCTCTGGCAGGTCTCGAAGGGAGCGTCGACCGGCGACGGTCCGACCGAGCCGCTGAACGACGTCGACATCGGCGAGACCGGGAGCCTGGCCGGGATCACGCCTGTCAACGGCCTTGAGCTCTGGGATCTCGACGACCTCGGCGCCGAACCGCTCGGCGTCTCCGTCGCCACCGCGGGTCGGGACCACGGCACGGGCGCCGCGATCGCGGCCGACGGCGAAACCGTCGCCACGACCAGTGAGAGCGGCCAACTCCGCGCTGTTCACCTGCCCGGCGAGGCCGTCGTGGACCGCCCACTCCTGGCCTTGCCGCCGACCGGCACCCGCCAGGCGACCCCATTGGACGTTGCCACGGACGGGACCCGAGCGACCACGATCGATCCGAACGGACGCCTCATCGTGTGGGACCTCGCCGGCCGGACGCCCCTCGGCCGAATGGTCGAGGGGGCCGGAGATGCGAAACAGGTCGTCGCGCTCGACGACGGGACGGCTGTCGCGGCAACCGCCACCGGCGCGACGGAGGTCGGTCCGGATGGCCGGGTCGGCCTGAAACAGGAGCTGGGACCCGTGCGGGCGATCGCAACGGACGGGCACCGTTGGGCGATCGCCGCCGGGGACAGCCTGTTCGTCCGTGGCCCGACCGGACTGACTCTCGCCGTTCGCGGCCAGCTCCCTCAGCGGGCGACCGCCCTCGCTCCGATCGGTGCGAGCGATTGGGCGATCGCGATGCCGGATGGCGTCGGCATCGTGACGTCCGACGGTGCCGTTCGCGAGGTCCCGATCACACCGGGACCGAGAAGCATCGCGAGCGTCGGCCGCTCTCTGTACGTGGGTGACGCGGAGGGTGGTCTCCACATCATCGACCTCCAGGACCTCGGTGCCTCGCCGCGATCGACGAAGGCCCACGAGACGGATGTCGCGAGCATGGCCGTCAGCCCGGACGGACGAACACTCGCCACGGGCAGTGACGACCGGACGATCGCCCTCTGGACGATCAATCCTGACGGCTCGCTGACCGAGCGGGCAAGGCTTGGCGGCAACGAGGAGCGCGTCCGGACCATATCGTTCAGCCCGGACGGGCACTGGCTGGTTTCTGGCTCCGACGATTCGCTGGTCCGGCTGTACTCCCTCGATCTCGGCGCCCAGGTCGGCGACCCCATCCCGACGATCGGCTTCCCGTCGATCGCGTTCGACCCTTCGGCGGACCGGCGGCTCCTGGTGGCCGGCGCCGGGCTGGAGCGGTGGGACTTGCGCCAGGAGGCCTGGCCGGGCATCGCGTGCTCGATCATCGGCTCGCGCCGGCTCACGGCCCAGGAGCAGGCACAGTACCTGCACGACGTGGCGCCACGCGACGTCTGCGGCTAGGGCGGACGAGAACGCCTCCCGATTGCGTCCGCGTGCACCGCGGAGTCCCGCGCCGCGGGGAACGGGCATACCTCGTGGACGCGGGCGCCCGGGGAGACGCTTGTCGAACCGCCCTGCGCGAAGTCCGCCGAGCGGCCGATTCCGAGACGCGCCCGGTCGGGCCCGGTGCTACGGTCGGCGTTCACGGCCTGACGCAGGCACCGTTCAAGGCGCCGCGTCGCGCTGTGGTCGGAAGGATCTGCGATGGACACCATCGTCAGCGAGACCACGACGTCCCCGGTTGCGGCGGACGCGGCCACGTTCACCAAGTGGATGGTCGGCGAGGGACCGGAGATGGCCGGCGTCGTCGGCGGCTCGGTCGGCGACGGGGCCTACGTCGGGAAGGTGCTCGACATGAACCCCGGGCCGACGACCACGGTCGAGGCTCGTTACGAGTTCAAGGGTTCGGAGCGGCAGTTCGCCGCCCTCGTCCACGTCGAGCAGACGGGTCTCAAGGCCGTGGTGACGGGCGTCGTGATCGACGGCTGGGGCAAGGGCCGGAGCGTGTCCGGCGAGTACACCGAGATCAAGTGCGAGCATGACGGTGCGACCACGGATTGCTGGCGGGGCTCGCTCACCATCGACGGCTGACATCGGCGAGCCGTCGCGCCCGGACATCGCGACATCCATCCCATTGGTCGGGCGACGAATGACGTAGGCGCCGCATCGACAGGTAGCGATGGGGATCTTCCGGGTGCGGCGCCTACGGTCTACGCCTCACCATCGACAGCAACAGGACCCGGCACTCCGGACCTGATTCGCGTTCACCAGCGGTCGATCGGCTCGCGCTGCAGCTTGGGGGCAGCACGCGGGTCGGTCGATCGCTTTCCGTTCCGCCCGCCCCGACGCCAGCGATCAGCGGATGACGAACGTCGCGATGATCGCGAAGAGTGGTGGCACGGCCTGCACGAGCGACGCCTGCAGGAACCGCCGGCTCGTCGCGACCAGGATGATCCCGGCGCCGACCATGCAGGCGCAGCAGAACAGGACGATCGCCCGGCCGGCGACCTCCTCCCCGGCGGCGATCTGGGCGATGCCGGCCGCGATGCCGATCGCGAGGAAGAGGTTGTAGAAGCCCTGGTTGAACGCCATCGGACGAACGGCGGCGATCTGTTCCTCGGTCCGGAGGCCGAACCGGGCTGCCACTCCCGGCCGGCCGAACAGGAGGCTCTCGAGGACGAAGAACCAGACGTGGATCGCCGCACCGAGCAGCGCCGAGAGCTGGGCGATCAGCGGCATCGATCCGGAACCTCCGTCAGTCGGTCATCATTGGCGCGAGGGTAGCAGCGAGGAGCACATGGCAGACGACCGGATCGGCTTCGTCGGGCTCGGGACGATGGGCGCCGCGATGACCGCCAACCTCGCCCGCGCCGGGTTCGCGGTCATCGCCTGGAACCGGTCGCCGGGTCGGGCGCTGGAGCTCGACGAGCTCGGCGTGGCGAGGGCGGACAGTCCCGCGGACGTCGCCCGTGCGACCGATGCCGTCGTGATCTGCGTCTCCGACACTCCGGACGTCGAGGCCGTCCTGTTCGGCCCGGCCGGCGTCGCCGAGGGTGCGCGAGCAGGCCAGCTCGTGATCGACTGCTCGACGATCTCGCCATCCGCCACCCGCGACTTCGCGACGCGTCTCGCTGCGAACGGCGTTGCCCTCGTCGACGCGCCGGTGTCCGGTGGCAGCGAGGGCGCCATGAAGGCGACCCTCACGATCTTCTGCGGCGGTGACGCCGCCGATGTCGAGCGTGCCCGGCCGATCCTCGCGGCGATCGGCAAGACGATCACGCACGTCGGGCCGAGCGGATCGGGCCAGGCCGTGAAGGCCGTGAACCAGGTGATCCTGGCCGGAACCTACCTCGGCGTGGCCGAGGGAATCGTCCTCGCGATCAAGGCCGGCCTCGACGTGGGCCAGGTCGTCGAGGCGCTCGGAGGCGGGGCCGCGCAGAGCTGGGTCCTCGCGAACCGGAGCGAGCGGATGCGGGTCAACGACTACCCGCTCGGGTTCAAGGTGGCTCTCCACCGCAAGGACCTCGGGATCGCCCTCGACCTCGCTCGCGAGATGGGCGCGGAGCTCCCGGTTGCGGAGCTCGCTGCGGACTTCGAGACCGACCTCGCCGCGCACGGCCACGCGGAGGACGACATGTCGGCCCTCGCCCGGATCATCCGGGAACGATCGGGCCTCCCGAGCTAGGGGACCGCGACCCCGCCACCGACGGAGACGAGCAGCATCGGGTCGCCGAGCCGGCCCTCGTAGCGCGGCCGGAAGCGCTCCTCGTTGTACATGTCGGCGACGTCGACGCGGCGGGCCGGCGTCCCGGGATGCGGCAGCTCCGCGTGGGCGTACTTGCCGTCCTGGATCGCCACCATCCGGCCGGTGACGCCGTCGCGGAGCAGGTCCATCGCGACGTTGGCGAAGGTCGTCGCGACCATCGCGTCCATCGCGTCGGGTTCGCCGGATCGGAGGTCGTACGTCAGCTCGGAGGCGACCGCCTCGACCCCGGTCCGGAGCTTCAGCTCGACCGCGAGCGCCTCGCCGACGTTCGCCTTGTGCCGGTGGCCGAACGCGTCCACGTCGCCCACGTCCCGCATCTGCGCCCCTTGCCAGATCGCGCCCTCGGCGGTGACGACGACGGCGTAGCGCGACGGGTTTGCGTCCCGGTCGGCGGTCAGGATCTCGGCGAGCCGATCTAGGTCGTACGGCGCCTCGGGGATCAGGCAGCGAGCGCTGGTCACGTACGCCGTGTACAGGGCCGAGAAGCCCGCGTCGCGGCCGAAGATCCGGAAGACGCCGATCCGCTCGTGGCTGCCGAGCGTGGTCCGCTGGCGGTTGATCAGCTCCTTCGCCCGGGTGATGGCCGTCGAGAACCCGATGCAGTACTCGGTCCCGGCGACGTCGTTGTCCATCGTCTTCGGGATCGCGACGAGCGACACGCCCTCCTCGAAGAGGACCCGCGAGAAGCTCAACGTGTCGTCGCCGCCGATCGTGACGAGGACGTCGAGCCCGAGCCGCCCGATGTTGTCGAGGACCACGGGCGTCAGGTCGACGACCCCGTCGGGACCGGTCATCGCGCTCACCCGGGCACGATCCATCCAGGCCGGGATTGACGCGCCCGGCATCTTCTTGGGGTTCGTCCGCGACGTGTGGAGCCAGGTGCCACCGGTCCGATCGATCGTCCGCGTGTTCGACCGGTCCAGCTGGACGATGTAGTTCGGGTCGGGCAGGGGATCGAAGCGGAGGTGGGTGAGGCCCTCCCAGCCGCGCCGGATGCCGATGACCTCGTCGCCGATCTCGGTCGCCCGGTAGACGACCGACTTGATGACCGAGTTCAGGCCGGGGACGTCGCCTCCACCGGTCAGGATGCCGATCCGTCGCGCTCCACTCATCGCGCCCGGCATCGTACCTCTCGTCGCCGGTGTCGGTCGGTTGCGGGACGGTGACGGTCGACGCGACGGAGCCAGAATCGTGACCTGTTATCGTCCTGCCCATGAACTACGAGCTGTTCATGGGCGAGGCCCTCGCGGAGGCGCGCAACGCGATCGCCGCGGGCGAGCGCCCGAACGCGGCGGTGGCGGTCGTCGACGAGGCGATGGTCGCCCGCGCCCACGATCGCGTCCTCGAGTCAGGCGATCCGACGGCCCACGCGGTGATCGTCGCGCTCCGCGAGGCTGCCCGGAAGCTCGGGCTGGAGCGGCTCAGCGACGCGACGATCTTCACGACCATCGAGCCGTGCGTGATGTGCGTCGGAGCCCTGCTCGAGAGCGACGTCGCGGCCCTCGTCTACGCGCTCCCGCACGAGACCGAGGGCGCCGCCGGTTCGGTCATCCAGCTCGCCCAGCACCCCGCTCTCCAGCGCCGGATCCAGATCGTCAGCGGCATCCGGCGGGACGAGGCGATGGAGCTCCTGGCCGGCACGACGGCGATCGCGTAGCCCGTCGCCGGGACGATCGTCGGGGCGGCCCCGCCGACGACCTTTGCTATCCTCTCCGGCGGAGAGGTGTCCGAGTGGTTGATGGTGCCGCTCTCGAAAAGCGGTGTGCGAAAGCACCGCGGGTTCGAATCCCGCCCTCTCCGCCAGGACTCATCGTTCAGCCGGCCGGCGACCCGCCGGTCGGTTGTTTCGTCTCTCGGAGACGCCGGGGGAGAGGTCGCCTAGTGGACTATGGCGCCGCACTGGAAATGCGGTTCGGGGCAACCCGTCGCGGGTTCGAATCCCGCCCTCTCCGCCATTCGCCCGCCGGCTGGACGCCGATGGCTGCGTTGGTCTCTGCGGTCCTCGTTCACGCACCTTCACGTGCGCTCGCTCCGGTCCTCGCGACCCCCTTGCCCTCGACGCCCATCCGGCGCGCTCCCGGGGAGTGAGCCACGAGTATTCGCTCGCGACGCTCCGCGAGCTGGAGCCGGTCCGGGGCCCTCTTCGCCCACGACCGTCGGCCGTGGTCTCGCGCGTGAACCGCCCGCGAAGTCGCGCCTGCTAGACTCGTCCCGCCGTGCTAGGCGGGGAACTAGCGGTGCCCTGTACCTGCAATCCGCTCCAGCAGGGCTGAATTCCCACCCGAGGATTGCGTCCTCGAACTGCCGCCGCTTCGAGCGACGTTGAGGATCGGGTCCCGCGCAGCGACGAACCGCGAACCGTGTCAGGTCCGGAAGGAAGCAGCACTAAGCGATCATCGTCGGGTGCCGCGGAACGGCCTGGTCCGAGCCGTTCGTCGTGGGGGGCGCGAGGCACCACAATACGACGGTGGGTGCACGGCATTTGATCCCGTCCGCCCGCGATCCCGCCGGCGGAGCGAAATGCACCAGGAGCGCCGTGAGCCCGACTGCCCCCGAACCGACGAGCTCCCCCCGGCGACGACGGCGCCGCATCAGGCGATCTATCGCCGCTGGCGGGCCCAGACCTTCGCCGAGATCGTCGGGCAGACGGCTGTCGTCGAGACGCTTCGCAACGCCGTCCGGAGCGGCCGGGTCTCCCACGCGATCCTCTTCGTCGGACCGCGGGGCACGGGCAAGACCTCGCTCGCGCGGATCCTCGCGAAGGCCCTGAACTGCACGAACCTCCAGGACGGGGATCCCTGCGACCGCTGCGAAGCCTGCATCTCGATCCGCGAGGGACGGGCGATCGACCTGGTCGAGATCGACGCCGCGAGCAACCGAGGCATCGACGCGATCCGCGACCTCCGCGACCGGATCCACTACGCCCCGACCGACCTCCGTCGCAAGGTCTACATCCTCGACGAGGCGCACCAGATCACGAAGGACGCCTGGAACGCGCTCCTGAAGTCGCTCGAGGAGCCGCCCGACTTCGTCGTCTTCGTCTTCGCCTCGACCCATCCGCAGGAGTTCCCGCCGGCGATCCTCTCGCGACTGCAGCGCTACGACGTCCGGCGGCTGACGGTCGAGGAGATCGAGGGCAAGCTCGACCGGATCCTGGCGGCCGAGGGCGTCGCCGCGGAGCCGGCCGCCGTCCGCTTGATCGCCCGGCTCGCCGCGGGTGGGATGCGCGACGCGGAATCAATGCTCGACCAGGTGCTCGCGTCCGCGGGTACGACGATCGACGAGGCGTCGGTCCGGGACTTGCTCGGGCTCGCCGACGCGGAGGCGGTCGCCGGGCTGGCAACGGCACTGGTCGACGGCCGAGCCGCCGACGGGATCGCGATCCTCGACGCGCTCGACGAGCGCGGCCGGGACGTGGCGGTCGTGCTCGACCAGGTGGTCGACGAGCTCCGTGTCGGCCTCACCGCGGCCCTCGACGTCGGCGACACGACCCGGGCATCGGCGCTCGCCGCCGCCGCTCATCGCCTCGCGGCGATCGACCCTGAGCGACGCGGCGTCGGAGGGCTCCGGTTCCAGCTCGAGCTGGCCCTCCTCGATGCCGCGACCCGACCGGCCGCGATCGGGGTCATGGCCGTCCCGTCGGCAGCCACCCCGCCCCGATCCACCGCCGCCGGCCCTGAAACGCCAACCGCGAGACTCAGGCCAGAGTCGACCGAGACGCCCGAGCCGGCGAACGGGGCACCCGAGCCGTCGAGCGCGACGGCCGGGCCGCCCACGGCCGAGCCGCCGCCGACCCCGATGGTCGCGCCAGGGTCGAAGACGCCGGACGCCCCCGCCTCCACCCCGCCTTCCGCGACGCCAGCCGCGGAGGCCCCGCCCGAGGCGGCTTCGGCGCCGACGGCGCCCTCGGACGCGGCATCGGACGGCATCGACGGCCTCCGCTCGGCCTGGCCCGAGGTCGTCGCGATCCTGAGCCAGAGCCCGCCGGTCAAGCCCCTGATCGCGGCCTGCCGCCCGGTCAGCGTCGACGGCGCGATCGTGACGCTCGGCTTCCCCGAGGACCAGGCGTTCCTCAAGGACGCCCTGGAGCGGCGCCGGTCGATGCTCGAGGACGGCATCGGTCGCGTGCTCGGGCGGGCGGTGACCGTCCGCTGTGTGGCGACGAATCTCGAGGACGTCCCGGCCGTGCCGTCCGGCGAGACCGCCGACCTGATCAGTGAGGCCCGGCGGATCTTCGCGGACGATCTCGTCGACGTCGGCGAGGTCTCCTGACCCGCCGTCCGTGCAGCGGGCGTCGCCTTCCGCCAGACTCACCAAGGCCGCGTCACCGACAGGAGGATCGATCATGGGGATGGGCAACCTGCAGCGGATGGCCCAGCAGATGCAGCAGGAGATGCAGCGCATCGAGGGCGAGCTGCGCGAGGCCCAGGTCGACGGGTCCGCCGGCGGCGGGGTCGTGAAGGCCGTCGTCACGGGCAAGCAGGAGCTGATCTCGGTGACGATCGATCCGTCGGCGGTCGACCCGTCCGACGTCGAGATGCTCCAGGACCTGATCGTCGCCGCCGTCAACGACGCGCTCGGCGCCTCGCGCCGCATGGGCGAGGAGAAGATGGCCGCCGTGACGGGCGGCTTGAAGATCCCGGGCTTCTAGGATCACCCGCGCGTGACCTCGACGCTGATCGAGCCGGTCGCCCGGCTCATCGAGTCGTTCGCGCGGCTGCCGGGCATCGGGCCGAAGACCGCCCAGCGCCTGACCTACCACCTGCTTCGCGCGCCCGACGCCGAGGCGCGGACGCTGGCCGCCGCGCTCGTCGCCGTCCGCGACCAGGTCGTGTTCTGCGAGCGCTGCTTCAACATCAGCGACCAGCCCCTCTGTCCGATCTGCCGCGACCCGGCCCGCGACGCGACGCGGCTCTGCGTCGTCGAGGAGCCGCTCGACGTCCTCGCCCTCGAGCGGACCTCGGAGTTCAAGGGCCTCTACCACGTCCTCCACGGCGCGATCTCGCCGATCGACGGTATCGGTCCCGACCGGCTGAAGGTCCGCGAGCTGCTGGCTCGCGCGGACGAAGCGAAGCGTGCCGGCGAGCCCCTCGTCGAGGTGATCCTCGCGACGAACCCGACCCTCGAGGGCGAGGCGACCGCGATGTACCTCGCCGAGCGCCTCGAGGACACGGTCGGAGTCGTGAGCCGCATCGCCCGCGGTCTGCCCGTCGGGGGTGACCTCGAGTACGCCGACGAGGTGACCCTGATCCGGGCGCTCCAGGGCAGGCGCGCGGTCTGACCGGTCGATGTCGAACCTCCTGTTCGAGGTCCTGCTCAGGCTCCTGAAGGCGGCCGCCGCGCTGTTCGTCGGCATCCTGTTCTGGTTCGTCTTGGTGCTCGGGTTCGGTGCCACCGCAAGCCCGGAGCTCGCCCTCCTGTGCTGGCTCAGCGGTGCCGCCTTCATCCTGCTCGTCGAGAGCAGCCCGATCTGACGTGCTCCGCATCGGCTCGATCGTCATCCGCGTCGACGACCTGGAGCGCCAGGCCGCGTTCTGGGAGGCCGCCCTCGGCTACGTCCGCCGAGGGACGTTGGACGACGACACGTTCGTCCTCCTCCGCCCGAAGGACGGCGCCGGCCCGAACGTCTCGCTCGACCGGGTCCGCTCCACCGTCCAGGTCCCGCCCCGGATCCATCTCGACCTGTACACCGAGGACCAGGCCGGCGAGGTCCGCCGTCTGCTCGCCCTGGGCGCCACCGAGGTCCACTGGAACAAGCGTCCGGCCGACGCCGACTACGTGATCCTCGCCGACCCCGAGGGCAACCGGTTCTGCGTCGTGGATCTCGCCCGTTAGGTCGTCCGGACGGCGGCGGCCGGTTCGTTTGACAGGCCCGCTGAAGCCCTCATACCATTCGCGACCGCGCCGCCTCCAGGAGGGGCGGAACGCCGGGTCCGGCAACGGTCTCCGGAGGGTCGCCGGGTTTGACACCACGGCGGCGACGCCCCATCATTGTGGGTCTGCGCCGCGGTCTGTCATGCCCCGGACGCTGCACCTTGACAACTGAAGAGTGACAGGAAATCCGTGATGGATGTGCGAGTGGTCAGACCCTCGGATGAAGTCGCAGCGCAAGCTGCGCGTATCTTCGGAGAGTTTGATCCTGGCTCAGGATTAACGCTGGCGGCGTGCATGAGACATGCAAGTCGAACGGACGATCAGGGCTTGCTCTGATCGTTAGTGGCGGACGGCTGAGTAACGCGTAGGTGACCTGCCCCGAAGTGGGGGATAACTGCCCGAAAGGGTGGCTAATACCGCATGTGGTGGTTCGTTCAATCGAACCATCAAAGCAGTGATGCGCTTCGGGAGGGGCCTGCGTCCGATTAGCTCGTTGGTGGGGTAACGGCTCACCAAGGCGACGATCGGTAGGTGGTCTGAGAGGACGATCACCCAGACTGGGACTGAGACACGGCCCAGACTCCTACGGGAGGCAGCAGTCGGGAATTTTGCGCAATGGACGAAAGTCTGACGCAGCAACGCCGCGTGAGGGATGAAGGCCTTCGGGTTGTAAACCTCTTTTGTCAGGGACGATGATGACGGTACCTGGCGAATAAGCCACGGCTAACTACGTGCCAGCAGCCGCGGTAATACGTAGGTGGCAAGCGTTGTCCGGATTTACTGGGCGTAAAGAGCGCGCAGGCGGTCGTTCAAGTCGCGTGTGAAAGCCCCCGGCTCAACTGGGGAGGGTCACGCGATACTGATCGACTCGAAGGCAGGAGAGGGAAGTGGAATTCCCGGTGTAGTGGTGAAATGCGTAGATATCGGGAGGAACACCAGTGGCGAAGGCGACTTCCTGGCCTGTTCTTGACGCTGAGGCGCGAAAGCTAGGGGAGCAAACGGGATTAGATACCCCGGTAGTCCTAGCCGTAAACGATGGACACTAGGTGTTGGTGGTATCAACCCCGCCAGTGCCGAAGCTAACGCATTAAGTGTCCCGCCTGGGGAGTACGGCCGCAAGGCTAAAACTCAAAGGAATTGACGGGGGCCCGCACAAGCAGCGGAGCGTGGGGTTTAATTCGACGCAACGCGAAGAACCTTACCAAGGCTTGACATGACCAGGACAGCGGCGGAAACGTCGTCTTCCCGCAAGGGACCTGGCCACAGGTGTTGCATGGCTGTCGTCAGCTCGTGTCGTGAGATGTTGGGTTAAGTCCCGCAACGAGCGCAACCCCTACTGTGTGTTGTATCACTCACACGGGACTGCCGAGAGAAACTCGGAGGAAGGTGGGGATGACGTCAAGTCAGCATGGCCCTTACGTCTTGGGCTACACCCACGCTACAATGGCCGGTACAACGGGCTGCGAAACCGCGAGGTGGAGCTAATCCCTTAAAGCCGGTCTCAGTTCGGATTGTAGGCTGCAACTCGCCTACATGAAGCCGGAGTTGCTAGTAACCGCAGGTCAGCATTACTGCGGTGAATATGTTCCCGGGCCTTGTACACACCGCCCGTCACGTCATGAAAGCTGGCAACACCCGAAGCCGGTGGGCCAACCGCAAGGAGGCAGCCGTCGAAGGTGGGGTCGGTGATTGGGACGAAGTCGTAACAAGGTAGCCGTACCGGAAGGTGCGGCTGGATCACCTCCTTTCTAGGGAGATCCGAGTTCCGACCCTTCGGTGGGGTCGCAGCGTTGAAGGCTCCCAGGTTGATCGCACGGTCATCGGTCGCCCCCGTCAGGTGGGCGACGCTCGAGTGTCCGCGAGGACGCACGGGGAGACCGAGAGCGACCTGACGAAAACACCGAAACCCATTCGTCATCCTGATGGAATTCCTGTCACTCTTCACCGGTCAAGGGTGCAGCCGCCGGCGGCGATCGAACGTCGACCGCTTCGGTCGGCACGGCCCCGGCGGGCGTTTAGCTCAGCTGGTTAGAGCACTGCCCTGATAAGGCAGAGGTCTCTGGTTCGAGTCCAGAAACGCCCACCACACTCCGTCCGAGGGGACGTAGCTCAGTTGGCAGAGCATCTCCTTTGCAAGGAGAGGGTCAGGAGTTCGAGTCTCCTCGTCTCCACCATCTCCGAGCCGTTGGACACCACAGCGGAGGATCCGATCCTGCGCAAGGCCGCACCAATCCGATAATCGAAGACACCGGGTGGACCCCGGGACGACCCAGACCCAAGGCGCTGTTCCAGGACGGCTCCGAGGCAGGTCCTCGAGCCGTCTTCGTGTGTCCACCGCCATCGTTCTCCTGATCCGTGATCTCCAGAGGAAGCTCACCGACCAGCGGACCGCTGGATACCCGACCCGGAAACGGGCCGGCTTGCCCGCCTCGGCGGGCGGCACCTTGAAAACTGGAAGAGTTGTTCGGCAGTAAATCGATCTTCGATTTCGCCGAGTTAGTCAAGGATACGATCCCGATCGATCCCGCCCGCGACTGGCCGCCAGGTCAGATGCTGGGAGGGGTCAAGCTACAAAGGGCACGGGGTGGATGCCTTGGCGCCAAGAGCCGATGAAGGACGTGGCAGGCTGCGTAAAGCTTCGGGGAGTCGCGAGCAGACGTTGATCCGGAGATGTCCGAATGGGGAAACCCGGCTGGGGTAACGCCCAGTCACCCCTGGTTGAATCAAATAGGCCAGGTGGAGGTAAGCCAGCGAACTGAAACATCTCAGTAGCTGGAGGAAAAGAGAACATTCCCTGAGTAGTGGCGAGCGAAACGGGAAGAGCCCAAACTCACCCAGCGTGATAGGTAGCAGCCGTTTCTGGGTGGGGGTTGTAGGAGCAGATCATCGGGTCCCTGCATGGACCCGGCGGAGTTACCAAATCGATCGTTAGTCGAACCCGTCAGGAAAGTCGGGCCAGAGAGGGTGATAGCCCCGTAGACGAAAACGATCGATCTCCGTGATCGGCCACCTGAGTACCGCGTGGAAGGTCTCTCATGCGGGAAACTGGGCGGACCACCGTCCAAGGCTAAATACTCTTGGCGACCGATAGCGAACAAGTACCGTGAGGGAAAGGTGAAAAGCACCCCGGAAGGGGAGTGAAATAGTACCTGAAACCTCGTGCCTACAAGCAGTCAGAGGGTGTTGCCGGCTTGCCGGTAGCCTGATGGCGTGCCTTTTGAAGAATGAGCCGACGAGTTACGTGCACGTGGCGAGGTTAAGTCCGCGAAGGACGGAGCCGGAGCGAAAGCGAGTCTGAACAGGGCGTCCAGTCGCGTGCAGTAGACCCGAAACCGAGTGACCTATCCATGGCCAGGTTGAAGCGGGAGTAATGTCCCGTGGAGGACCGAACTCACTAGCGTTGAAAAGCTAGGGGATGAGCTGTGGATAGCGGTGAAATGCCAATCGAACTCGGAGATAGCTGGTTCTCCCCGAAATAGCTTTAGGGCTAGCCTCGGGCGTTCAATCATGGGGGTAGAGCACTGGATGGGCTAGGGGGCTTCCCGCTTACCAACCCCAACCAAACTCCGAATCCCATGATTTCAGAGCCCGGGAGTCAGACTGCGAGGGCTAAGCTTCGTGGTCAAAAGGAAAACAGTCCGGACCGTCAGCTAAGGTCCCTAAATCCAGGCTAAGTGGTAAAGGATGTGGGTTCGCACAGACAACCAGGATGTTGGCTCAGAAGCAGCCATCATTGAAAGAGTGCGTAACAGCTCACTGGTCAAGTGGATCCGCGCCGAAAATTCAGCGGGGCTCAAGCCTGGTACCGAAGCTACGGATGTGTTCGCCGGTTCGCCGGCGGATGCGTGGTAGGGGAGCGTTCCGTTCGCAGTGAAGGTCGACCGCGAGGACGGCTGGAGCGGACGGAAGTGCGAATGTCGGCATGAGTAGCGAAATGTGAGTGAGAATCTCACACGCCGTATGCCTAAGGTTTCCTGAGGAAGGCTTGTCCGCTCAGGGTTAGTCGGGCCTAAGCCGAGGACGAACGTCGTAGGCGATGGACATCCGGTTGATATTCCGGAACCACCAGAGGTCGTTTGCACCGCAAGGTGTCGCCTGGGGGTAGGTGAACGGAGGTTGGCTGGCGAAAGCCAGTTCGAGTCCGGGAGCTGATCCCAGGTGGGAGCAATGGCATGACACGGTGTGGTAGCTCGAGCGCGTTTTGGCTATACGCGTCCAAGCCGGTAGGGGGAGAGAACAGGCAAATCCGTTCTCTCATTCAACCCCGAGAAGCGAGTGTAAGGGGCTTCTGCCCCGTTTCGAGTGAGCCATGCTGGCAAGAAAAGTGTCTAGCGAGACCAACGGTGTCCGTACCGCAATCCGACACAGGTAGGCGGGTAGAGAATACCAAGGCGATCGGGAGAACCCTCGTTAAGGAACTCGGCAACATGGCCCCGTAACTTCGGGAGAAGGGGCGCTTCGCAACGGCTGACTTGTCAGCGGTTGATCGAAGCCGCAGTGAAAAGGCCCAGGCGACTGTTTAGCAAAAACACAGGTCTCTGCGAAAGCGAAAGCTGACGTATAGGGGCTGACGCCTGCCCAGTGCCGGAAGGTTAAGAGGAGAGGTGCAAGCTTTGAATCGAAGCCCCGGTAAACGGCGGCCGTAACTATAACGGTCCTAAGGTAGCGAAATTCCTTGTCGGGTAAGTTCCGACCCGCACGAATGGCGTAACGATCTGGGCGCTGTCTCAACGAGGGATCCGGCGAAATTGAAGTACCTGTGAAGATGCAGGTTACCCGCGGCAGGGCAAAAAGACCCCGTGGAGCTTTACTGCACCCTGATATTGGATTGGAATTCAGCTTGTGTAGGATAGGTGGGAGGCTGAGAAGCTGGGGCGCTAGCCTCGGTGGAGCCAACGTTGAAATACCACCCTTGTTGGATTTCGGTTCTAACCGCGACCCGTGAAACCGGGCGCGGGACAGTGTCAGGCGGGCAGTTTGACTGGGGCGGTCGCCTCCTAAAGTGTAACGGAGGCGCCCAAAGGTTCCCTCAGGCTGAATGGAAACCAGCCGTAGAGTGCAAAGGCATAAGGGAGCTTGACTGCGAGACCCACAAGTCGAGCAGAGACGAAAGTCGGGCTTAGTGATCTGGTACCTCCGAGTGGAAGGGGTATCACTCAACGGATAAAAGCTACCCCGGGGATAACAGGCTGATGGTGCCCAAGAGTTCACATCGACGGCACCGTTTGGCACCTCGATGTCGGCTCGTCGCATCCTGGGGCGGAAGTACGTCCCAAGGGTTTGGCTGTTCGCCAATTAAAGCGGCACGCGAGCTGGGTTCAGAACGTCGTGAGACAGTTCGGTCTCTATCCGCCGTGGGCGTAGGGAACTTGAGAGGAGTTGCTCCTAGTACGAGAGGACCGGAGTGAACGAACCGCTGGTGTGCCAGTTGTCCCGCCAGGGGCACCGCTGGGTAGCTATGTTCGGTCGGGATAAGCGCTGAAAGCATCTAAGTGCGAAGCTCGCCTCGAGATGAGGTTCCCCACCGGGTCAACCGGGTAAGACCGCAGGGAGACCACCTGTTCGATAGGCCGCATGTGGAAGTTCGGTGACGGATGAAGCTGAGCGGTACTAACGGTCGAGGGCTTGACCTCTTCAGCAACTGACCTGGGGTCAGTGGCTGGGAATCGTGATCGATCCATGACACGACTCCGAAATCGAAGATCGAACCAAACGGCGCCCGCGCCGGCCTTCGGGCCGCGCCGGTCGCAGCCGAACAACCTCCAGACGCAAGAAATCCTGGTGACACTGGCGGAGAGGCCATACCCGTTCCCATCCCGAACACGGAAGTCAAGCTCTCCAGCGCCGAAGATACTGAGAGGGCAGCCTTTCGGGAAAATAGGTCGTCGCCAGGATTTTTGCGTTTCCGGGGATCCGATCCCGGCCGGTCGGGACCGACGATGTCCGACCGGTATCCTTGGCGGCGATGACCGCTCCCGTCGGAGCCCCCGATCCGACCGATCCGGCCGCCGCCCGGTCCCATCCGGGCGACGCCCCGTCCGCTCCGATCGCCGACCCGACGTCGGACGCCGGGGCGGCGGACCCGCATGTCCCCGTAGTCGTGTCGCCGGTCGCGGCGCCTTCAACTGATCACGCGCCGCCCGCGTCCGCGCGCGAGCTCGCGACCGCGATCTGCCCGTATCTGTCGTCGGCGACCGGCGGCTGGCGATCCGCCAGCCCGTCGCGCGATCATCGCTGCACCGCGCTGACGCCGCCCGCCCCCCAGCCGGCCGACAAGCAGCGACGCCATTGCCTTGCCGCCGAGCACGTCGAGTGCTCGATCCATCGCGCGGCCGTGGAGGCCCGCCGGACGTCGCTCGCGGCCGGCGCCGATCCCGAGCGGATCGCGACCGCGGATGCCACCCGCCGGCCGCTGCCCCGCACGACGCCCATCCTCCTCGAGCCGCCACGCCTCCTCGACCAGGCCGCGCGGTTGCGGCTCGATCGGGCGCCCGGCCAGATGGCGCTCGTCGCTCTGATGGTGGTCGCCTTCGCGATCGTCGCGCTGAGCCGGTTCTCCGGCGGTGGCGCTCCCGTCCCGCAGCCGAGTCCGTCGTTCGTCGCTGTCGCGCCGTCGACGCCTGCCCGGACGCCACGCCCGACCGCGATCGCGGTCGCCTCCGACCCTTCATCGGCCGACCCGTCGGCCGGCCCGGGGGCGTCGTTCCGGACGACCTACACGGTCAAGAAGGGCGATACCCTGATCGGGGTGGCCGCGAAGTTCAAGACGACCGCGACCGCGATCCGGAAGCTCAACGGCCTGAAGACCTCGACGCTGAAGACCGGCCAGGTCCTGAAGATCCCGTAGCCGGTCGCGACGGATCCGTCAGCGCTGGCAGCCGCGACAGAAGGATGTGACGAAGCCGCCGGGCTTCACCTCGCTGATCTTCGTGCCGCAGCGCGGGCAAGGCTGGCCGCCCTTGTCGTGGACGGCGAGCCAGTCGCGGGCCTGCTTCTCGAACGTGGGCGGAACCCGGCGCCGGAGCTCGTCGATCGCGGTGGTGAGCGTTCGTCCGAGCGCCGCGTACAGGACGTCGACCTCGTCGGCCCCGAGGCTGGATCGCTTGCGGAACGGCAGGAGCCGCGCCTCGTGGAGGATCTCGTCGCTGTAGGCGTTGCCGATGCCCGCGATGAACCCCTGGTTCTTGAGCAGATTCTTCAGCTCGCCGGGATGCCGGCGGATCCGCTCTCGCCAGACCTCCAGCGTGAGGCCCGGATCGTCGGCGTCGGGGCCGAGGTCCTCGTCGTAGCCCGCGACCGGGCGAGTCACACCCGCCGGCAGCACGTAGACCTTGCCCATCTGGGTCGGATCGCGATAGCGGACCTCGGCCGGCACGTCGTCGGCGGGCATCCAGGTCGCCCGACGCGTCCAGCGCGCTGTGTCACGAGGGCGCCGGGACCGCTCGCCGAACCCGACCACGAACGCCGTCTTCGTCGGCAGCGTCGAGCCCGGCGCCGCGAGCTGGAAGCGGCCCGTGAGCATCGGGCTGAACACGATCCGATCGCGATCGAGACGGGCGATGAGGAACTTGCCGCGCCGCCGGAGCTCGACCAGCTCCTGTCCGGCGAGTGCCTCCATCTCGGCCGGTGTGCCGCGGACCGCCAGCGGGCCGGGCGCCGCCACGGAGGTGATCCGGCGGCCGGCGAGCGCCGCGTGGAAGGCGTCGGCGACGATCGCCAGGTCGGGCAATTCCGGCACGATCGGCCGATTGTAGCCGCGGAAACCCCTGTGCTAGACTCTCCCGGCCCTAGCGGGCGACAGCTGAAGACGACGTCCCATGCCTGCTCGCAAACGAAGGGAGCGGACCGCGGCCCATCCTCCACGGACCACCTCTGATCGTCTCCGAATGGCTCGGGCGTTGCCCGGGCCGTTGTCGTGTCTGGGGACTTGATCGACAGGAGAGTTCGAACCGTTGACCGATGAACTGAAGGACGGGGCCGTCCCGGCCGAGGCGACTGCCGCAGGCCCGGACCAGAACCCCGACCGAGCCGCCGCCGCGACCGCCGTTGCCGATGAGCCTGCCGCCGCGGAGGCGGTCGAGGACGCACCGGCCGCAGAGGCGGCCCCCGAGGCAGCCGCGTCCGACGCCACCGAGCCCGTGACCGAGACAGAGGCCGCTCCCGCCGAAGCAACCGCCCAGCCCGCCCCTGCGGCGGAGGACGTCGCCGATCCGGCGACCGAGGCGCCGGCTGCCGTGGACGAGGCAACCGCAGCGGTGGACGAGGCAACCGCAACGGCACCCGCACCCGTGGCCGATGCGCCCGCCCCCGCCCCGGAGCCCGACGCTGCGGAGACCGCCGTCGGCGACGAGGTCGTTGCCGCGACCGCGACGATGCCGCTCCCGCCCGAGCTCGACAGCGACGACACGGCCGACGCGCCGACCGCCGCCGACGACGAGGACGAGACCCCCGCGCCGGCCCCGGCGCCGCGCGACCTGGGCCCCGAGCCGACGACGATGGAGGAGCTGCTCGCCGAGCAGGACTCCGACATCAAGAGCTTCAAGCACGGTGACGTCGTCGAGGGCACGGTCGTCCGGATCGACAAGGACGAGATCCTCGTCGACATCGGCGCCAAGTCCGAGGGCGTCGTCAGCAACCGCGAGCTCTACGGCCGGCATGCCGAGTCGCAGCCCCAGCTGGCGATCGGTGACACGGTCCTCGTGTACGTCCTGCAGCCGGAGTCCCAGGAGGGCCACGCGGTCCTCTCGCTCCGCCGGGCCGGCCTCGAGCGCAAGTGGCGCTCGATGCAGGAGCAGTTCGAGGCGGGCGTCATCATCGAGGCGCCGGTCATCGACCACAACAAGGGCGGCCTGATCGTCGACTGCGGTATCCGCGGCTTCGTGCCGATCAGCCAGATCGTCGACTTCCCGCGCCGACCACAGAACGATCAGCCGCGCGACGCCGCTCAGGAGATCGCGGAGAAGCTGATGCCGTTCGTCGGCCGCAAGCTCCGCCTGAAGATCCTCGAGGTCAACCGCAAGGCGAACCGCCTGATCCTCTCGGAGAAGGTCGCTCTCTACGAGGAGCGCCGCGAGAAGCGGGACGAGCTGTTCAGCAGCCTCCAGGTCGGCCAGAAGGTCAGCGGCACCGTCCGCTCGATCGCGCCGTTCGGCGTGTTCATCGACCTCGGCGGGATCGACGGCCTCGTCCACAAGAGCGAGCTCTCGTGGAACAAGGTCAACAACCCCGAGGCCGGTTACAAGGTCGGCGACGAGGTCGAGGCCGAGGTCATCGACATCAACCACGAGCGCGGCCGGATCAGCCTGTCGATCCGTCGCCTCCAGCCCGACCCGTGGCACTCGACGGTGGCCGACTTCAAGGTCGGCGACATCATCGACGGCACGGTCACGAAGCTCGTCAACTTCGGCGCCTTCGTCCGCGTCCGCGACGGCCTCGAGGGCCTGATCCACATCAGCGAGCTGTCCCATCAGCGCGTCGCCCATCCGGGTGATGTCGTCCACGAGGGCCAGACCCTCAAGCTGAAGATCATCTCGCTCGACTCCGAGCGGCATCGCCTCGGCCTCAGCCTCAAGCAGGCGGAGGAGCCGCCGGCTCGACCGGCACCCGAGGCGGGTGCGCCCGCAGCCGCCCCGCGCGGCGGTGGCGAGCGACGACCGCGACCCGATCGCGGCTGGTCCGCGAGCGACGCCGTCCAGGAGCCGGAGGGCGGGATCGACAACACGCTTGCCGCGGCCTTCGCCCAGGTCCGCGACCAGCTGGCCGCGTCCGAGGGGGCTCGCGAGACCACCGAGGACGTCGCCGCCGCCGAGGAGATCGAGGAGGCCGTCGCGGCCGAGGCGATCGACGAGGTCATGGACAACGTCGCCGCCGACGAGGCCGCGATGGAGACCGAGGCTGCGGAGCAGGTCGACCAGCTCATCGATGCGGCGGCCGCCAACGACGCCAACGCGCCGGCGGCCGAGGCCGAGGTCGTCGAGATCGTCGAGGACGTCGCCGCTGCCGAGGAGATCGAGGAGGCCGCCGCGGCCGACACGATCGCCGACATCGTCGAGACGGTGGTCGAGGACGAGGCCGCGATGGAGGCATCCGTCCCCGAGGCCGAGGCCGAGGCCGTTGTGGCCGAGCCGGAGGCCGAAGCCTCGATCGATGAGTCGGAGGCCGCACCCACGGAGGCAGCCGCCGAGGCCGAGCCCGAGACCGAGCCGGCAGCCGCCGAGCCGGAGGCGGCCGCTCCAGAAGCGGAGCCGGAGTCGAAGGCCGACGACGAGGACAAGCCGAAGGGCTGACCATCCGCGACTGGTCACTCACCACAGACGACCCGCCGGACCCCGGCGGGTCGTATCGATTCCTTCATGGAATCCCGGCCGGAATCCGCCAGCGCCCGGATGCGATCCGGCCAATGATCACCCGGCGAGACGTGCCTCCGGACCACACCGGACCACCCATGACCGGGTGGCTCCTTCGGCTGGTTGTGGGGTCAGGCCTCCGTGCTAGCATGGCCTCAGGCGTCCGTTCGGACGCTCACAGGGAAACAGACGTTCGACTCGATGGACCGCTTCGACAAGTTCACGGATCGCGCGCGCAAGGTCCTGACCCTGGCGCAGGACGAGGCGCAGCGGTTCAACCACAACTACATCGGCACCGAGCATCTCCTGCTCGGCCTCGTCCGCGAGGGCGAGGGCGTCGCCGCGCGGGTCCTCGAGAACATGAACGTCGAGCTCGCCAAGGTCCGGACCGCCGTCGAGTTCATCATCGGGCGCGGTGACCGGCCGGTCGTCGGCGAGGTCGGCCTGACGCCGCGAGCCAAGCGAGTGATCGAGCTGGCGATCGACGAGGCCCGCAGGCTCGGCCACAACTACATCGGCACGGAGCACCTGCTGCTCGGACTCGTCCGCGAGGGCGAGGGGATCGCCGCGGGCGTCCTGGAGTCGCTCGGTGTGAACCTGGACAAGGTCCGCCACGAGGTGATCCGCGTCCTGTCGCAGAGCTCGTCCGCCGGCCCGGCCCAGGAGACGAAGCGCGCCAGCAAGACCCCGACGGTCGACCAGCTCGGGATCAACCTCACGGAGCTCGCCCGGTCGGGCAAGCTCGATCCGGTCATCGGCCGGGAGAAGGAGATCGAGCGGGTCATCCAGATCCTGTCGCGACGCCAGAAGAACAACCCGGCGCTGATCGGCGAGCCGGGCGTCGGCAAGACCGCGATCGCCGAGGGCCTGGCCCACCGGATCGTCGACGGCGACGTCCCCGAGACCCTCCTGAACAAGCGCGTCCTGACCCTCGACATCGGGTCGCTCGTCGCCGGCACGAAGTACCGCGGCGAGTTCGAGGAGCGCCTGAAGAAGATCATCGAGGAGCTCCGGAACACGAACGACGCAGTCCTCTTCATCGACGAGCTCCACACGCTCGTCGGGGCCGGCGCGGCAGAGGGCGCGATCGACGCCGCGAACATCCTCAAGCCGCCGCTGTCCCGCGGCGAGCTCCAGTGCATCGGCGCGACGACCCTCGACGAGTACCGCAAGTACATCGAGCGCGACGCCGCCCTCGAGCGCCGCTTCCAGCCCGTCATGGTCGAGGAGCCGACGCTCGAGCAGACCGTCGACATCCTCATGGGGATCCGCGAGCGCTACGAGCAGCACCACAAGGTCGCGATCACCGACGAGGCCGTGAAGGCCGCGGCGGACCTGTCGAGCCGCTACATCACGGATCGCCACCTGCCGGACAAGGCGATCGACCTCATCGACGAGGCCGCCTCTCGCGTCCGCCTTCGCCACGCATCCGCTCCGCCCGCGCTCCGCGAGGCCCAGAAGGAGCTCGACCGCGTCACGAAGGAGAAGGACGCGGCGATCAACAACCAGGAGTACGAGGAGGCCGCCCGCCTCCGCGAGGCCGAGGCCACCGCCCGCGAGAGCGTCGAGAAGCTCCGCGCCGAGTGGCAGTCGCAGGTCTCCGGCGACCAGCCGACGGTCGACGAGGAGGAGATCGCCCAGGTCGTCGCGATGTGGACCGGCATCCCGGTCACGCGGATCGCCGCCGAGGAGTCGGAGCGGCTGCTCCACATGGAGGAGGCCCTCCACAACCGGGTCATCGGCCAGCAGGAGGCGATCGAGGTCGTCTCGAAGGCCGTCCGCCGCGCCCGTGCCGGCCTGAAGGACCCGAAGCGGCCCATCGGCTCGTTCATCTTCCTCGGGCCCACGGGCGTCGGAAAGACGGAGCTCGCGAAGGCCCTCGCCGAGTTCATGTTCGGCAGCGAGGACGCGCTCATCAAGATCGACATGAGCGAGTTCATGGAGCGCCACAACGTCAGCCGGCTCGTCGGGGCACCCCCCGGCTACGTCGGGTTCGACGAGGGCGGCCAGCTGACCGAGGCGGTTCGCCGGAAGAGCTACGCGGTCGTGCTCCTCGACGAGGTCGAGAAGGCCCATCCGGAGGTGTTCAACATCCTCCTCCAGATCCTCGAGGACGGGCACCTGTCCGACGCCAAGGGCCGCCGGGTCGACTTCCGGAACTGCATCATCATCATGACCTCGAACCTCGGGGCCAAGCAGCTCCAGACGAACTCGACGCTCGGCTTCCGGAACCGGGGCGAGAGCGCGGAGACGCAGGCCGAGGCCTCCTACGAGGTCATGAAGGAGAAGGTCGCCGCAGAGCTGAAGAACAACTTCCGCCCGGAGTTCCTCAACCGGATCGACGCGACCGTCGTGTTCCGCTCGCTGACGGTCGAGGAGATCACCCAGATCGTCGACATGATGCTCGCCCGGGTCCGCGATCAGCTCCGCGCCCAGCAGATGAACCTCGAGGTCACCCAGGCGGCGAAGGAGCACATCATCAAGCTCGGCTACGACGTCGCGTACGGAGCGCGGCCGCTCCGCCGGGTGATCCAGAACATGGTCGAGGACGTCCTCGCCGAGCATCTCCTGCTCGGCAAGTACGAGCCGGGCACCACGATCGTCGTCGACCGCGACCCGGAAGCCGGCCTCGACATCCGCGCCGCCGAGCCGATGACGCCGGTCGAGGCTTGAGCGCCCGCCGGTCCTGACGGCGACCGGGATGCCCAAGGGAGCGGGACGGACCCAGACCCGCTACGTCTGCCAGTCCTGCGGCGAGTCCTTCCTCCGATGGGAGGGCCAGTGCCGCGCCTGCCAGGCGTGGAACAGCCTCGTCGAGACGGCGGTCCGTGCGGAGCCGCGCCCGTCCCGCGTCGCCACCGGCCCCGGGTTCGGAGGCCTCACGGCGACGCAACGGCTGGGAGACGTGGGCCGATCGGAGCACGAGCGGCTGGCGATCGGGATGCCGGAGCTGGATCGCGTCCTCGGTGGCGGGCTCGTCCCGGGCTCGGTCGTCCTCGTCGGCGGGGAGCCCGGGATCGGCAAGTCGACGCTCCTCCTCCAGGCCGCCGGCGGAGTCGCGGGCGCGGTCGGTCCGGATCGGGTCCTCTACGCGACCGGCGAGGAATCGGCCGCCCAGGTCCGGCTCCGCGCCGAGCGCCTGGGGCTGCTCGACGGCGTGGCGGCCGGGATCAGGATCGCAGCGGAATCGTCCATCGACCGGATCGCGGAGGTCGCCGCCGAGACGCCCACGCCGGCCCTCCTCGTCATCGATTCGATCCAGACCGCCACGGTCGACGAGCTCGACGGGCCGGCGGGCAGTGTCGGCCAGGTCCGGGCGGCCGCGCTCCGGCTCATGGAAGTCGCAAAACCGAACGGGATCGCCGTCGTTCTCGTCGGCCACGTCACGAAGGACGGCTCGATCGCCGGGCCGAAGACCCTCGAGCACCTCGTCGACGCCGTGCTGACGCTCGATGGGGAGCGGTTCGCCGCGATCCGGCTCCTGCGGGCCTCGAAGAACCGGTTCGGGTCGACCGAGGAGGTCGGCGTGTTCGAGATGGGCGACGGTGGACTCCGCGAGGTCGCCGACCCGGCTCGAGCCTTCCTCGCCGAGCACGAAGGCGCGGCGCCGGGCAGCGTCGTCGCCTCCACGCTCGAGGGGTCGCGGCCCCTCCTCGTCGAGGTCCAGGCGCTCGTCGCGCCCGGTCCCGGCGGGACGCCGCGACGGACGACGAGCGGCGTGGACGCCAACCGGGTCGCCCTGCTCGTCGCCGTCCTCGGACGGCGGGCCGGCATCGGCCTCGCGAGCCACGACGTCTACGTCAACCTGGCCGGCGGCCTGACCGTCGACGAGCCGGGCCTCGACCTGCCGCTCGCGATCGCCCTGGCCTCCTCCCTCCGCGACCGGCCGGTCGCGGCCGGCACCGTCGCGATCGGCGAGGTCGGCCTGCTCGGGGAGCTGCGGTCCGTCACCGGGCTCGACCGTCGCCTGCGCGAGGCGGCCCGTCTCGGCTTCGTCCGGGCGATCGTCCCGCGGCCCGCTCGCGGGGCGACGCCGCCGGAGGTCCCGGGGCTCGAGATCGTCGCGGTCGGCGGGCTCCGCGAGGCGATCGATGCCGCGCTCGCGAGCGGTCCGGAGCGGTCCGGACGCGTGGCGGTGGGATCGGCCCGATGCTAAGGTACGGCGGCTGCGGCGAGACCGAGGGCGACGTGCCTCGGCGCCTCGAGAGGGACGACGCGAGGGCCACGTGATCCGCAACATCCGCCTCCTCGGCGCCGCCCTCGGCGGCCTCGTCGGGCTCGGTCTGGCAGCGACGGCGCGCCTCTTCGAGCAGACCGACGGCGGCGGCTGGCTGCTCCTCGCCTGGGTCATCGCCTGGATCGTCGTCGGCTTCGCGATCCTGCCGTATCTGACCGTGGTGCCCGCCATCTGGCTGATCCGCCAGATCGAGCAGCTTTCCACCGCGGAGTTTGTGACCGCGGTCGCCGGCCTCCTGATCGGCCTCCTGATGGGCCTGCTGCTCGGGCTCCCGCTCTCGGCATTCCCGGATCCGCTCGGCACATGGCTGCCGCTCGGTGTCTCCCTCTTCCTCGGCCTGGGGATGCTCGGGCTGACCGTCGCGAAGCGCGAGGACCTGATCATCGCCGCCGAGGCGATCGGCATCGTCCGCCGCCCGCTGCCCGAGGCAGACCGAGGGCGGACCATCGGCGATCCGCACATCGTCGTCGACACGAGCGCGATCATCGACGGCCGGATCGCCGAGATCGTCGAGTCGGGGTTCATCTACGGGACCCTCGTCGTCCCGAAGTTCGTCCTGGACGAGCTCCAGCACATCGCCGACAGCTCCGACACGCTCCGCCGGAACCGGGGCCGGCGCGGACTCGAGATCCTCGCCCGGATGCAGAAGGATTCGCCGACGCCGATCGAGATCGTCGACGAGCCGCTGCCCGAGATCCCCGAGGTCGACGCGAAGCTCGTCGCGCTCGCCCGCGTCCGGTCGAAGGCGATCCTGACGAATGACTACAACCTCAACCGCGTCGCCGAGCTGCAGGGCGTCCGCGTCCTGAACATCAACTCGCTCGCGAACGCGGTCAAGCCGGCAGTCCTGCCCGGCGAGGAACTCCGCGTCCGGGTGATCCAGGAGGGCAAGGAGGCGGGCCAGGGCGTCGGCTTCCTCGACGACGGGACGATGATCGTCGTCGAGGGCGGCGTCCGGTACATCGACAAGGATCTCGACGTGTCGGTCACCCGCGTCCTCCAGACCGTGGCGGGCCGGATGATCTTCGCCCAGCCGCGGCTGGACTAGCACCGCTCGCCGATGGCGGGCGACGCGACCGGACTCGAGACCGGACCCGGCGGGCCCGAGCGGCCGGCGGCCGACGCGATCGTCGTCGCCGCCGGTGCGTCCCGGCGGATGGACGGTGTCGACAAGCTCGACCGGATCGTCGCGGGCCGGCCCCTCCTGGCCCACGCGGTCGCGGCGATCGCGGCGGCCCCGGAGGTCGAGTCGATCGCGATCGTCACGTCCGCCGAGCGGCTCGAGCGGATCGTCGCCTCCGACTGGCTGCCCGAGTCGGTCCGGGCCGTGGTCGTCGGCGGCGCTCGCCGCCACGAGTCCGTCGCCGCGGGCCTCGCCGCCCTCGACGCGCTCGGCGACGCCTCCGCGGCCGGCGACCGGGTCGTCCTGGTCCACGACGGCGCGCGTCCGCTCGTCCCGGCCGATCTCGTGTCGCGCGTCGCGGCGACGGCGGCGACGTACGGGGCGGCAATCCCCGTCGTCGCGATCACCGAGACCCTGAAACGGCTGGATGGCGACCGCCTCGCCGGGACGGTCGACCGTGAGGGCCTCGCGACCGCCCAGACGCCGCAGGGCGTGCGCCGCGCGATCCTTCGCGAGGCATTCGAGCGCTTCCCGCCGGCCGGTCCCGAGACCTGGACCGACGAAGCCGCCCTCCTGGAGGCCTGTACCATTCCCGTCCATGCGATCGCAGGCGACCCCGCCAACATCAAGGTGACCGTGCCCGGGGATCTCGCCCGCGTGGACGCGGCCCTCCGGGGCATCGCGGCGCCCACGATCCGCGTCGGGATCGGCCAGGATCTCCATCCGTTCGGGCCCGGCTCGCCGCTCGTCCTCGGTGGGATCACGATCGACGGCGCGCCGCGCCTGTCCGGCCACTCTGACGGCGACGTCGTCCTCCACGCGATCGCCGACGCGATCCTCGGTGCGGCTGGTCTCGGCGATCTCGGCCGGATGTTCCCGGCCGGTCCGGCGACCCCGCGCGGCATCGCCAGCACGGGACTCCTCGGCGAGGTCGTGCGTCGCGCCGCGGCGAACGGGCTGGCGGTCACGAGCGTCGACCTCACGATCATCGCCGCCCGGCCGCGACTCGCCCCGATCCTGCCGGCGATGGTCGCCCGGATCGCCGAGCTCCTCGGGACGTCCGAGGCCGCGGTGAGCGTGAAGGCTTCGACGGCGAACTCCGCCGGCTTCGAGGGCGCCGGGCGCGGGATCTCGGCCCTCGCCGTCGCGACGCTGGCGGTCGTCCCGAGCGTCACCGATCCGGCGGCGACCCCGACCACCCGCGGCCGATGACGGTCCTGCTCCAGGACACGCTGTCGGGGGAGACCCGCCCGCTCGAGCCGCTCGAGCCGGGCCACGTCCGGATCTACAGTTGCGGTCCGACGGTGTACGGGCCCGCCCACATCGGCAACTTCCGGAGCTTCCTGTTCGCCGACATCCTCGTCCGGCACCTCCGCCGCCGCGGGCTGCGGGTGACCTGGGTGATGAACATCACCGACATCGACGACAAGATCATCAAGGGCGCCGCCGCGGCCGGGACGACGATCCGGGAGCTGACGGATCGCTGGCTTGCCGTCTTCCTGGCCGACGCCGAGCGGCTCCGGATGACGCGCCCGGACGTCCTGCCGCGAGCCACCGCCCACATCGACGAGATCGTCTCCCTGATCTCCATCCTGGTCGACCGCGGCCACGCCTACTTGACCGATGACGGCTCGATCTTCTTCCGGATCTCGTCATGGCCGTCCTACGGCCGGCTCGCCCGGCTCGACCCCGACCAGCTCCGGGTCGGCGAGCGGGTGGAGAGCGACGAGTACGGCAAGGACGACGTCCGCGACTTCGCCCTGTGGAAGGGCCCGAAGCCCGGTGAGCCCTCGTTCGACACGGCGATCGGGATTGGGCGGCCGGGCTGGCACGTCGAGTGCTCGGCGATGTCGATGATGCACCTCGGGCCGTCGTTCGACATCCACACCGGTGGCGTCGACCTGATCTTCCCCCACCACGAGGACGAGATCGCCCAGAGCGAGGCCGCGACCGGCCTGCCCTTCGTCCGGACCTGGCTCCACTGCGCCCACCTCCAGACGGGCGGCTCGAAGATGGCGAAGTCGACCGGCAACATCGCCCGGGTCGCCGAGCTCCTCGACGCCGGTGTCTCGCCGCGGGCGCTCCGCTTCGCCCTGATCGCGGTCCACTACCGCGCGGCCAACACCTACAGCGACGACGCGCTGGCGGCGGCCGGTGCCGCGGTCGATCGGCTCGACGCCGTCGTCGCAGCGCTCGGTGCGTACCGGAACGACATCCCCCACGACGTCTCCCTTGCGGCCCTGCTCGACGGGGCCGACGCCGCGTTCGGTGCCGCCCTCGACGACGACCTCAACATCTCGGCCGCCCTCGCGGCGGTCTTCGACCTGGTCCGCGACCTGAACCGGCGGATCGACGGTCGGTCGTTGTCGACCGACGACGCGGAGCGGGCCCTCGCGACGCTCCGATCGTTCGACGAGGTTCTCGGCGTCCTGCCGGACCCGGCGGATGAGCTCGACGAGGCGACGCGCCGGTTGCTGGACGAGCGCGCGGCGGCGCGCGCGAACCGCGACTGGGCGGCGTCCGACCGCCTTCGCGACGAGCTCGCGGCGCTCGGCATCGCCGTCGAGGACACGCGCGACGGCCAGCGCTGGCGGCGACAGCTGGAGCCGACCCATGGCTGACCGGCCGAAGGGGAAGGGCCCGGGCAAGCCGGGCGGCTCTCGCGGGTCGGGCTCGCACGGCGGCGGCAAGCCCGGCCATCGCCCGTCCGGTCCCGGCGGCGACCGCGGACACAGTGGCCCCCACGGTCCGCGACCGGACGCCGATCGTCCGCGGCACGACGCCGGGCGGCCGGACCACGGCCCGACGCGTTGGGGCCCGCCGCGTCCCGGGCCCGGCGGCTCGCCGCGGCCGGATCGCGGGGCCAGGCCGCCGGACCGACGCGGTTTCGGGTTCGGCGGGGATCCGGACGGACCGCCGGCGCCGGGCGGAGGACCGGGTCCCCGGCCGTGGGAACGATCCGGTGGCGATCGGCGACCGGACCGGGGCCCGGGCGATCGACCGGGGCCTCACGCGCCACGCTCGTATCCGAGGCCCGGCCCGATGGGCGGCGCCCGGCCGCCGTTCCGGGGTCCGCCGGGACCGCGACCGGGGGGCGGTCGAGACGCGGCTCCGGGGTTCCGTTCCCCGCGACCACCCGGCGATCGACCGCCGGGCCGCCATCACGGCGGCCCGCCTGCGTTCCGGCCCCGGCCGTCCGGTGGACGGCCGCCGTACGGCGCCGACCGACCCGGCCGTCCCTGGACGGCCCGGCCGCCTTTCCCGCCGGCGCGACCGGCCGTCCCCGAGGCCGATCTCCTCCACGGCGACGAGGAGCTGATCGCCGGCCGCCGGCCGGTGGAGGAGGCCTTCGTCGCCAAGCGCCCGGCCCGCCGCCTGCTTGTCGTGCCACAGCGCCGCCAGGCGCTCGAGCGACTCGTCCTCCATGCCACGAGCCTGCGGATCCCGGTCGTCGAGGTCGAGGGCGGCACGCTCACGTCGGTCGCCGGGTTCGACGGCCACCAGGGCATCGCCCTCGTCGTCGAGCCACGGACCTACGCCGGCCTCGACGATGTCCTGGCGAGGGCCGTCGAGCGCGGCGAGCCGCCGTTCGTCCTCATCCTCGACTCGCTCGAGGACCCGCAGAACGTCGGAACCCTGCTGCGGAGCGCCGAGGCGGCGGGTGTCCACGGGGTCCTGTTCCCGACCCACCACCAGGCGCCGCTCTCGCCCGCGGCCGTCAAGGCGTCGGCCGGCGCCGTCGAGCATCTCCTGCTCTGCCCGGTGGACGACCTGCCGGCCGCGATGTCGGACCTCCGGATCCGGGGACTCCGGATCGCGGCTGCGGAGGCCGAAGCGCCGCTCACTGCCGATCAGGCCGATCTTCGGGGACCGCTGGCCATCGTTGTGGGCAGCGAGGGGCAGGGGCTCTCGCCGGCTGTTCGTCGCCGCGCCGACCTCGCGATCCGGATCCCGATGCGCGGCGCGATCGCATCGCTGAACGCGGCCGTTGCCGGGTCGATCCTCCTGTTCGCCGCCGTTGCGCAACGCGCGCCAGGGAAGCCCGCCACGGGAACGGAGCCGCCCGAGGCGTCGACGGAGATCGTGACGGCGATCGAGCCTGCCGCGGAGCTGCCCGCCGAGGAGCAACCGGTCGAACCCGGGGCTGCAACCGAGCCGGCGCAGCGCAGGCCCCGGACGACGAAGACGCCGAAGGCACCCAGGGCGCAGGCCAGGCGGTCGACCGCCACGGCGGCGACGGCCAGGTCGACGCCCGCCGAGGTGAAGGAGGTGGAGGACGAGACCAAGCCCGCGGTGAAGGCGAAGGCGGCGGTGAAGGCAAAGGCCACGAAGGCGAAGGCAACGTCGGTGACGAAGACCGCGACGAAGGCCAGGGTGACGCCGAAGGCTTCGCCTGCGCGCTCGCGCGCGGGGCCGAAGACCGCCCCGACGGACGCCGACGAGGGCGGATCCGACGAGCTGCTGCCGGGTGCTCCGGCGACCCGCTGACGGGGCTCTGCCGCGCTTGACCGGCCGGACGGACGGACCGTATCATTCCTCGGCGCCGAAGGGTCCGTCTGCGGTATGGCCCTGCGCCGCGCCGACGTAGCTCAATTGGTAGAGCAGCGGTTTTGTAAACCGCCGGTTCCGGGTTCGAGTCCCGTCGTCGGCTCCAAGTGCAGATGTCCGGGCGATGGGTTCACCACGGGGCCGCAGTCTCGACTCGTCGCTCATCCCAGTGGGTAGGTTGAGCAGGTGGTGAGCTCCGCTGGCTGTAGACCAGCCGCCTTCGGCTGTGGGGGTTCAATTCCCTCCCTGCCCACCATTCATCTCGTTGTCCCGCGGACAGGTTCCGGGCCCACATAGCTCAGCTGGCAGAGCACTTCCTTGGTAAGGAAGAGGTCATCGGTTCAAGTCCGATTGTGGGCTCCATCTCAGCCCCAGGGCAGTGTGTTGCGGCGAAGCCGCGCCTGAAACGGAGTGAAACGGTCTCGTGGCCAAGAAGAAGTTCGAGCGCACCAAGCCGCACGTGAACATCGGCACGATCGGCCACATCGACCACGGCAAGACGAGCCTGACCGCGGCGATCACCAAGTACCTCGCCCTGAAGGGCGAGGCGGAGTACCGCGCCTTCGACACGATCGACAACGCGCCCGAGGAGCGGGAGCGGGGGATCACGATCGCGATCGCCCACGTCGAGTACGAGACCGACAAGCGCCACTACGCCCACGTCGACTGCCCGGGCCACGCCGACTACATCAAGAACATGATCACCGGCGCCGCCCAGATGGACGGCGCGATCCTCGTCGTCGCCGCGACCGACGGGCCGATGCCCCAGACCCGCGAGCACATCCTCCTCGCCCGCCAGGTCGAGGTCCCCTACATCGTCGTCTTCCTCAACAAGGTCGACATGGTCGACGACCCCGAGCTCCTCGACCTCGTCGAGCTCGAGGTCCGCGAGCTCCTGAGCAAGTACGAGTTCCCGGGCGACGACCTGCCGGTCGTCCGCGGCAGCGCCCTCAAGGCGCTCGAGGCGCCCGACGACAAGAACGATCCCGCCTACGCCCCGATCCAGGAGCTGATGGACGCGGTCGACGACTACATCCCGACCCCCGAGCGGGCGGTCGACCGGCCGTTCCTGATGCCGGTCGAGGACGTCTTCGGGATCAAGGGCCGGGGGACGGTCGCGACCGGCCGCATCGAGCGCGGCATCGTCAAGGTCGGCGACGAGGTCGAGCTCGTCGGGGTCAAGCCGACCCGCAAGGTCGTGATCACCGGCGTCGAGATGTTCAAGAAGCTCCTCGACGAGGGCCAGGCCGGCGACAACGTCGGCTGCCTGATCCGGGGCATCGAGCGCGAGGAGATCGAGCGCGGCCAGGTCCTGGCCAAGACGGCCAGCATCAAGCCCCACACGAAGTTCACCGCCCAGGTCTACGTCCTGACCAAGGAGGAGGGCGGCCGCCACACCCCGTTCTACAACGGCTACCGGCCCCAGTTCTACCTCCGCACGACCGACGTGACCGGGGCGATCGGGCTGCCCGACGGCGCCGAGATGATCATGCCCGGCGACAACGTCGAGATGAGCGTCGAGCTGATCACCCCGATCGCCCTCGAGGTCGGCCAGCGGTTCGCGATCCGCGAGGGTGGCCGGACCGTCGGCGCCGGCGCGATCGTGACGATCGTCGAGTAGGGCTGACATGGCACGAGTCGAGGCGCGTCCCACGATCCAGCTCGCGTGCACCGAGTGCAAGGAGCGGACGTACACGACGCGCAAGAACAAGAAGAACGATCCGAACCGGATCGAGCTGATGAAGTACTGTCCCCGGGACCGCCGGCATACCCTTCATCGAGAGGCGAAGTAAACCGGCACGCTCGCAGGGGTGTAGCTCAATTGGCAGAGCACTGGTCTCCAAAACCAGCGGTTGTAGGTTCGAGTCCTATCGCCCCTGCCACTCATCACCGTAGCCCGAGAGAAGAACCAGCCACGTGAAACGACTCCGCCGCTTCCTCAGCGAAGCGTGGTCCGAGCTGAAGAAGGTCTCCTGGCCGACGCGCGAGCAGGTCCGCAACCTGACCGTGCTCGTCTTCGTGGTCAGCTTCGTCGTGGGCCTCTACATCACGGCCCTCGACTTCTTCTTCGCGCAGCTCATCGGACGACTGGTCGCATGACGGACACACCGATGACCGAGACCACGACGACCGAGACCGGCAAGGCGCCCGAGAAGCGCTGGTACGTCATCCACACGTACTCGGGCTACGAGAACAAGGTCAAGGCGAACCTCGAGCACCGGATCGAGTCGATGGGCATGGAGGATCGGATCTTCCAGGTCCTCGTTCCGATGGAGGACGAGATCGAGATCCGCCAGGGCCAGCGGCACACCGTCCAGAAGAAGGTGTACCCGGGCTACGTCCTCGTCGAGATGATCCTCGACCCGGACAGCTGGTTCGTCGTCCGCAACACCCCGGGCGTGACGAGCTTCGTCGGCGGCGCCAACATCCCCGGCGTCCGCAGCGAGCCGATCCCGCTCGACGAGAACGAGGTCAAGCAGATCCTCCGGCACATGGGCGTCGAGACGCCGAAGTTCCGGGTCGCCTTCACGAAGGGCCAGAGCGTCCGCGTGACCGACGGGCCGTTCGCCGAGTTCATCGGCACGGTCGACGAGGTCAACCCCGAGCGCAACAAGGTCAAGGTCCTCGTGAGCATCTTCGGCCGCGAGACGCCGGTCGAGCTCGACTTCCTGCAAGTCGAGAAACTCTAGAAAGGACCGACAGCTCCCGTGGCCAAGAAGATCCGCATCGTCCTGACTCTCCAGCTGCCCGCCGGGGCGGCGACGCCCGCACCGCCGGTCGGCACGGCGCTGGGTCCGCACGGCATCAACATCGTCGAGTTCACCAAGTCCTACAACGAGAAGACGCAGGACAAGCGCGGCCAGATCATCCCGGCCCAGATCACGGTCTTCGAGGATCGCTCCTTCTCGTTCATCCTCAAGACCCCGCCGGCCGCAGACCTCCTGCGCAAGGCCGCCGGAATCGAGAAGGGCTCCGGCCTGGCGCGACGCGAGAACGTCGGTCGCGTCTCGCGCGACCAGGTCCGCCAGATCGCCGAGACGAAGCTGACCGACCTCAACGCGAATGACATCGAGGCTGCGATGAAGCAGGTCGAGGGAACCGCCCGGTCCATGGGGATCGAGGTCGTCTAGCCCTCCGCCTTCCCGCTCGCGCTTCGTGGCATACCCCGGCCCGAGGCGGTCACCAGAGGGGGAGGCCGGACCGCCGGCCGACGCGAAAGGAACGAACGACATGGCACACGGCAAGAAGTACCTCGAGGCGGCCAAGCTGGTCGACCGCGAGCGCGTCTACACCCCGGAGGAGGCCGCCGCGCTCGCCCGCGAGACGGCCGTCGTCAACTTCGACAGCACCGTCGAGGCCCATCTCCGCCTCGGCGTCGATCCCCGCCACGCCGACCAGATGGTCCGCGGCACGGTGGTCCTCCCGCACGGCACGGGGAAGGTCGTCCGCGTCGCGGTCTTCGCCCAGGGCGACAAGGCCCAGGAGGCGCTCCGCGCCGGCGCCGATGAGGTCGGCGGCGAGGACCTCGTGAAGAAGATCGAGGCCGGCTGGCTCGAGTTCGACGTCGCCCTCGCCACGCCCGACTCGATGGGCATGGTCGGCCGGCTCGGCAAGATCCTCGGCAGGCGGGGCCTGATGCCGAACCCGAAGGCCGGGACGATCACGTTCGACCTCGAGCGGGCGATCAAGGAGGTCAAGGGCGGCCGGGTCGAGTTCAAGGTCGACAAGGCCGGGATCGTCCACACGGCGTTCGGGCGGTCGAGCTTCGAGGAGGAGGCGCTCGTCGCCAACCTCGCCGCGCTCGTCGACGCCATCAACCGGGCGCGGCCGGCCGGGGCCAAGGGCCAGTACCTGAAGACCCTCACGATCGCGACGACGATGGGCCCGGGCATCCGGGTCGACGTCCCGGCGGTCCTCGCCGTCGCCAACGCCGCCTGACGGCGGCCACCACACGAGGCGTCGGCCGCGATCACGCGGGGCGGCGTCACAACTGAAGAGACGGGACAGCCAGAGACAGCCTGCGCCCGCGGACCGCGGCTCCGGACACGGAGCGACGGTCGGGGCTTGATCCGCCGGATCGGATCGGCGCGGTGGGAACCGCACCGGGGACGACGGCGAGCACGCCGAGGCAGGACCAGCGTGACCCACCCCCGCGGTGGCAGCGCCCCTGCGTGTCAGGCCAGCCGAACAGGCGCCGTCGCAGGGGCTTCGTGGTCTCCGGACCGCGCCGCGCCACCGCCGCGCACCGGCCGTGCGCAGGTAGAGGAGGGCAGCCATGCCCACCGAGGCCAAGAAGGAGACCGTCGCCGAGCTGCAGGCAGCGCTTGCCGGCAGCCGGACGCTGATCGTCTCCGAGTACCGCGGCCTCACCGTGAAGGAGATCGCGGAGATCCGCCGCGCCCTGCGCAAGCAGGACGTGAGCTACCGCGTCGTGAAGAACCGCCTGATGCGGATCGCCGCCCAGGATTCGATCGGGGAGGCCCTTGGGCCGCTTCTGATCGGGCCGACGGCGATCGCCTTCGGGAACGACGAGTCGTCGACCGCCAAGGCGGTCATCGACGCGACCCGCCCGTACAAGCTGGTGACGATCACCGGCGGCGTGCTCGGGGATCGGGCGATCGACGCCGACGGCGTCCGGAGCCTGGCCACCCTGCCGTCGCGCGAGGTGCTCCTCGGCAAGCTCGCCGGCGGGATGCAGGCACCGGTCGCCACCCTGGCCGGCCTGCTCGTCGCGAACATCCGGAACCTCGGGTCGGCGCTGGCCCAGCTCCGCGACCAGAAGGCCGCGGCCGAGGGCGCGTGATCCGCGCCGGTTCACGACGCGCGACCCCACCGAACCCACCGGCCGGCCGAGCGCCGGCCCATCGACAAGGAGACCTGACATGGCAGTCCTGACCCAGGACGATCTCCTCGAGGCGATCGACAAGATGACCGTCCTCGAGCTGTCCGAGTTCATCAAGCGCTTCGAGGAGCGCTACGGCGTCACCGCCGCGGCTCCGGTCGCGGTCGCCGCGGCTCCCGCCGCCGGTGGCGGGGCGGGCGACGGCGCAGCCGCAGCGGCTCCGGAGGAGCAGAGCGAGTTCTCGGCGGTCCTCACCGAGGTCGGCCCGAACAAGATCCCGGTGATCAAGGTCGTCCGAGAGCTCACCAGCCTCGGCCTCAAGGAGGCCAAGGACCTCGTCGACGCGGCGCCGAAGGCGGTCAAGGAAGGCGTCGCTCGCGACGAGGCCGAGAAGATCAAGAGTGCCCTGGAAGAGCAGGGTGCAAAGGTGGAGATCAAGTAGGGCATCTCCGAGGTCCGAGGCGAAGCTCCGCAACGCCATCGGCCCGAGGATGCGAAGGTCGAGATCAAGGAGCGAGCGCCCGGCCCGTCGGCCGGCGACGCAGACTGGAGGGCCGGCGCCGGCAACGGCGCCGGCCCTTCGAGCCCCGGGGGTCACGCGATCGATCCGCCCGGCGATCCGTTTGACATCCGCGCCCCGCGCGGTATCCTATTCAATTCTGTGAGCGCGGCCCTTTCCCCTTCTCCGAACCTCCGTCAAGGAGTGGTGTTTCATGCTGTCTGCTGAGTCGTCGAATCGGACGGCCTCCGCGTTGGCGCGCACGCGCTACGCCCGGATCCCCGAAGTGCTCCCGATCCCGAACCTGATCGAGCTCCAGCTGGACTCGTTCGCGTGGTTCATCGACAAGGGACTGCGAGAGCTGTTCGACGAGATCAGCCCGATCAAGGACTTCACCGGCAAGGTGATGGAGCTCCAGTTCCTCGACTACGAGTTCGGGGACCCGAAGTACTCCGAGGAGGAGTGCCGGACCAAGGACCTCACCTTCTCCCGGCCGCTCTACGTCAACGTGGAGCTCCTGATCAAGGAGACGGGCGAGATCCAGCGCCAGCGGGTCTACATGGGCGACTACCCGTGGATGACCGACCAGGGCACGTTCGTGATCAACGGCGCCGAGCGCGTCGTCGTCAGCCAGCTGGTCCGCTCGCCGGGCGTCTACTACAGCGAGCTCGAGGACCCGGCATCCGGTCGGATGCTGTTCAGCGCCAAGGTCATCCCGAACCGCGGCGCCTGGCTCGAGTTCGAGACGAACAACAAGGACCAGCTCTGGGTCAAGGTCGACCGCAAGCGGAAGATCGCCGCGACGACCCTGCTCCGCGCCGTCGGCTACGAGGAGAACGACGCGATCTCGGCCCTCTTCTCGAGCGTCGACGTGGACCCCGAGCACCCGTTCGTCGCGAACACCCTCGACAAGGACCTGACGAAGACCCAGCAGGAAGCCCTGATCGAGGTCTACAAGAAGCTCCGCCCGGGCGATCCGCCCACCGGCGACAACGCCCGCCAGCTCGTCGAGAGCCTCTTCTTCAACTTCCGCCGCTACGACCTCGGGCGCGTCGGTCGCTACAAGTTCAACAAGAAGCTCGACGGCGTCGCCGGCCGGATGGGCATCGAGCTGCAGCGCGAGCAGCGGACGATCACCCGCGAGGACATCGCCGCGATCGTCGGCAACCTCATCGAGTCGAACCGCGGCCTCCATCCGAAGGACGACATCGACCACCTCGGCAACCGCCGGATCCGGGCCAACGGAGAGCTGATCCAGAACGCCTTCCGGATCGGCCTCCTCCGGATGGAGCGGGTCGTCCGCGAGCGGATGACGATCCAGGAGATCGACAAGGCAACCCCGAACGCCCTGATCAACATCCGGCCGGTCGTGGCCGCGATGAAGGAGTTCTTCGGCGGCAGCCAGCTGAGCCAGTTCATGGACCAGACCAACCCGCTGGCCGAGCTGACCTCGAAGCGCCGCCTGAGCGCCCTCGGGCCGGGCGGCCTCTCCCGCGAGCGGGCCGGGTTCGACGTCCGCGACGTCCACCACAGCCACTACGGCCGGATCTGCCCGATCGAGACCCCGGAGGGTCCGAACATCGGCCTGATCGGGTCGCTTGCGACCTACGGCCGGATCAACAGCTACGGCTTCATCGAGACGCCGTACCGCCGCGTCAAGCGGACCGTCGCCTGGGACGACGCCAAGCTCGCCGAGTATGAGGCCGGCACTGACCTGCTCGCGAAGGGCGGCGACACCGTCCTGAAGGCGGGCGCGACGTTCACCCCGGCCGCGATCGCCGAGCTGAAGAAGCAGAAGGCGAATGCCTTCCCGATCCGCCCGATCGTGACCGACGAGATCGAATACCTCCCGGCCGACGAGGAGGAGGAGCACGTCGTCGCCCAGGCGAACGCACCCCTCGACGAGGACGGCCACTTCCTGGCCGAGCGGGTCCCGTCGCGCTACCGCGACACGTTCCCCGAGGCCCGGCCGGGCCAGATCGAGTACATGGACGTCAGCCCGAAGCAGGTCGTCTCGGTCGCGACGGCGCTGATCCCGTTCCTCGAGCATGACGACGCCAACCGCGCCCTGATGGGCTCGAACATGCAGCGCCAGGCGGTGCCGCTCCTCGAGCCGGAGTCGCCGATCGTCGGGACCGGCATGGAGGAGCGCGCCGCGCGCGACTCCGGTCAGGTCCTCGTCGCGACCCGCGGCGGCGTCGTCACGAGCGTCACGGCGGAGCGGATCCGCGTCGAGACCGACTCCGGCGACCTCGACGAGTACAAGCTCCAGAAGTTCGTCCGGAGCAACCAGGGCACGTGCATCAACCAGCGCCCGATCGTCGACGTCGGCAACCGCGTCGGCGACGGCCAGCCGATCGCCGACAGCTCGTCGACGCAGGAGGGCGAGCTCGCCCTCGGCCGGAACGTGCTCGTCGCGTTCATGAGCTGGGAGGGCGGCAACTACGAGGACGCCATCGTCATCAGCGATCGCCTCGTCAAGGACGACCTCTTCACGAGCATCCACATCGAGAAGCACGAGATCGAGTCGCGCGACACGAAGCTCGGGCCCGAGGAGATCACCCGCGACATCCCGAACGTCGGCGAGGAGTCCCTCAAGGACCTCGACGAGGAGGGCATCGTCTACATCGGGGCGGAGGTCCGGCCCGGCGACATCCTCGTCGGCAAGATCACCCCGAAGGGCGAGACGGAGCTGACCGCGGAGGAGCGGCTGCTCCGGGCGATCTTCGGCGAGAAGGCCCGCGAGGTGAAGGACTCGAGCCTGCGCCTGCCGCACGGCGAGCGGGGCAAGGTCGTCGAGATCCGCGAGTTCCGTCGCGAGCTCAACGACGACCTCCAGCCGGGCGTCAACCGCCTGGTCCGGGTGTCGGTCGCCCAGAAGCGGAAGATCAGCGTCGGCGACAAGATGGCCGGTCGCCACGGCAACAAGGGCGTCATCGCCAAGATCCTGCCGGCGGAGGACATGCCGTTTCTGCCGGACGGGACTCCCGTCGACATCATCCTCAACCCGCTCGGCGTGCCGAGCCGGATGAACATCGGCCAGATCCTCGAGACCCATCTCGGCTGGGCGCTCCACGCGAAGGGCCAGAAAGCGGCGACCGCCGTCTTCGATGGCGCGACCGAGGAGCAGATCAAGGCCGAGCTGCGTGAGGCTCGTCACGAGGTCTACGGCGTCGAGAAGGCGCTGCCGGAGGACGGCAAGATCGACCTTCGCGACGGCCGGACCGGTGAGATCTTCGACCGGCCGATCACCGTCGGCTACATCTACATGCTCAAGCTCCACCACCTCGTCGAGGACAAGATCCACGCCCGGTCCACGGGCCCGTACAGCCTGATCACCCAGCAGCCGCTCGGTGGCAAGGCCCAGTTCGGCGGTCAGCGGTTCGGCGAGATGGAGGTCTGGGCGCTCGAGGCCTACGGGGCCGCGAACATCCTCCAGGAGCTGCTCACGGTCAAGTCCGACGACGTCCTCGGACGCGTCCAGACGTACGAAGCCATCGTGAAGGGGGAGGAGATCCAGCCGCCGCGCGTCCCCGAGTCCTTCAAGGTCCTGATCAAGGAGCTGCGCAGCCTCGGGCTGAACGCGGAGATCCTCGATCAGAACGACGAGGAGATCCAACTGGCCGAAGACGACGTCTCCGGCTACATGCTCCCGGATCTCGGCGGGATCAATCTCGCCGGGTTCGAGGACTGACGGGACACTGCTTTCGCACCGGTCGGGTGGAGGCCCGGCCGGACCGGCCTCGCTCGTCCTGAGGCCGCATCGCGCCACCGGGCCAGGCGGTGGCGCCGAGGAGAACCATGCTCGAGGTCAACAACTTCAACGCGATCCGCATCTCGCTCGCCAGCCCGGACCAGATCCGGGAGTGGTCGAAGGGTGAGGTGACGAAGCCCGAGACGATCAACTACCGGACGCTCAAGCCCGAGAAGGACGGTCTGTTCGACGAGCGCATCTTCGGTCCGACCAAGGACTGGGAGTGCTACTGCGGGAAGTACAAGCGCATCCGCTACAAGGGCATCATCTGCGACAAGTGTGGGGTCGAGGTCACCCGGAGCAAGGTCCGCCGGGAGCGGATGGGCCACATCCAGCTGGCCAGCCCCGTCAGCCACATCTGGTACTTCAAGGGCACGCCCAGCCGCCTCGGCATCCTCCTGGACATCAGCCCGCGGAACCTCGAGCGCATCCTCTACTTCGCCCTGTACATCGTGACCCACGTCGACGAGGAGGCGCGGAAGCGCGCCCTGCTCGCCCTCGAGGACGAGGCCGAGGGTCGCGGCGGCAAGGCCGGCGAGCAGCTCGCCGAGCTCGAGGACCAGCTCCGCGCCGACGTCAACCGGAAGAAGGACGAGCTGAACTCCGAGCTCGCCGCGACCAAGGCCGACCTCGAGCAGCAGCGGACCGCCCGGACCGAGGAGATCGTCACGGCGGCCCAGGCCGTCGAGGCCCAGCTTGCCGAGCTGAAGACCGGCGAGGCGGCCGACACGATCGTCTTCGCCCCGACCGGCGAGGTCGTCGTCGCGGCCGGCGCCAAGGGCGGCAAGGACGCCACCGCGGCCCTCCGCAAGATCGTCTCGGCCGAGACCGAGCGGGTCAACGCCGAGCTCCAGCAGCGCGAGAAGGACGAGGAGCGCGCGGTCGAGCAGAAGGTCGCCGACCTCGTCTCGGGCGTCGACGAGACCCTCCGCGGTGAGCGCGAGCAGCTGTCCGGCCAGGCCCAGGGGGCCAAGGACGAGCTCCGCAAGGTGCGCGAGGAGATCGAGTCCCTGAAGTCGATGCAGACGCTCGGCGAGCTCGAGCTGCGCGGCCTCGAGGAGCGCCATGGCACGGGCGCCCGCAGCGGCCGCCTGTTCAACGCCGGAATGGGCGCGGAGGCCGTCCGCGAGATCATCAGCCGGATGGACCTCGAGGAGCTCTCGCGATCCCTCCACGTCGAGGTCCGGACCAGCTCCGGCCAGCGCCGCAAGAAGGCGATCAAGCGGCTCCGCCTGATCGAGGCGTTCCGCCGCTCCGGCACCCGCCCCGACTGGATGATCCTGTCGGTGCTGCCGGTGATCCCGCCGGACCTCCGGCCGATGGTCCAGCTCGACGGCGGCCGCTTCGCGACCTCCGACCTGAACGACCTCTACCGCCGCGTCATCAACCGGAACAACCGCCTCAAGCGGCTTCTCGAGCTCGGGGCGCCCGAGATCATCATCCGCAACGAGAAGCGGATGCTCCAGGAGGCGTGCGACGCGCTGATCGACAACGGCCGCCGTGGCCGGGCGATCGCCGGCACCGGCAACCATCGCCTGAAGAGCCTGTCCGACATGCTCAAGGGCAAGCAGGGCCGGTTCCGCCAGAATCTCCTCGGCAAGCGGGTCGACTACTCGGGCCGCTCCGTCATCGTCGTCGGGCCGGAGCTCAAGCTCCACCAGTGCGGTCTGCCCAAGAAGATGGCCCTCGAGCTGTTCAAGCCGTTCGTCATGCGGCAGCTCGTCGAGAAGGGCTTCGCCCACAACATCAAGAGCGCGAAGCGCATCGTCGAGCGCGTCCGGCCCGAGGTCTGGGACGTCCTCGAAGAGGTCATCAAGGACCATCCGGTCCTGCTGAACCGCGCCCCGACGCTCCACCGCCTCGGGATCCAGGCATTCATGCCGGTCCTCGTCGAGGGCTCCGCGATCCAGATCCACCCGCTCGTCTGCACCGCGTTCAACGCGGACTTCGACGGCGACCAGATGGCGGTCCACGTGCCGCTCTCGACGGCCGCCCAGGAAGAGGCGCGGACGATGATGCTGTCGACCGCGAACCTGCTGTCGCCCGCCGACGGCTCGCCGGTCGTCGCACCGACCCAGGACATGGTCCTCGGCTGCTACTACCTGACGATGGATCCGCTCGGCAAGCAGCCGAAGCGGGTCCGTATCTTCGCGACGGAGGACGAGGCGATCCTCTCCTACCAGCTCCGCGAGAAGACCGGCGTCACTCTCCACGAGCCGGTCGACGCCGAGGTCCTCGGCTGGGACGCCGAGACGGAGCAGCTCCGGCCCGAGCGCCGTCGGACGACGGTCGGCCGGATCATCTTCAACCAGATCCTGCCGGACCAGATGCGGTTCAAGGACGCCGTGATGAAGCGGTCCGACCTGAAGGACCTCGTCGACGAGTGCTATCGCCTCCTCGGCGCGGACGAGACCGCCCACCTCGTGGACGGGATCAAGAGCGTCGGGTTCGACTTCGCGACCCGTGGCGGGATGACGATCGGCCTCTTCGACATCGAGGTGCCGAAGGACAAGGGCGATCGCCTGAAGGCCGCCGACGGCTCCGTCGCCGAGATCGACCGCCAGTTCCAGCGCGGCCTGATCACCGACGACGAGCGCTACGAGCAGGTCGTCGACGTCTGGCAGAAGACGACGACGGCGATGTCCGACGAGATGATGAAGGGCCTCAAGGCCGACGGGCCGGTCACGATGATGACCGCGTCCGGCGCCCGGGGGAACAAGGGCAACATCGGCCAGCTCGGCGCGATGCGCGGCCTGATGGCCGATCCGTCGGGCCGGATCATCGACGTCCCGGTCCGGAGCAACTTCCGGGAGGGGATGACGGTCCTCGAGTACTTCATCTCGACCCACGGCGCCCGGAAGGGCCTCGCCGACACCGCCCTCCGGACGGCCGACTCGGGCTACCTGACCCGGCGCCTCGTCGACGTCGCCCAGGACGTCATCACCCGTGACGACGACTGCGGCACGGAGGAGGGGAGCTGGATCACCCGCGAGGACTCGACCGACGAGAAGGAGTTCCGTCGGCGGCTCGTGGGCCGGCTCGCGGCCGCGCCGCTGCGCGATCCGAGCGTCAAGGTCAAGAAGGGCGAGGATCAGCCGCTGATCATCGACCGGAACGAGGAGATCACCGAGGAGATCGCGGCCCGCATCGATGCGGCCGGGATCGCCGAGGTCCTCGTCCGGTCACCGCTCGCCTGCGAGGCGCGCTACGGCGTCTGCCGCTCGTGCTACGGGCGGAACCTCGCGACCGGCGAGATGGTCGCCGCCGGCGAGGCCGTCGGGATCATCGCCGCCCAGTCGATCGGCGAGCCGGGCACGCAGCTGACGATGCGGACGTTCCACACCGGCGGCGTCGCCGGGCTGGACATCACCGCCGGCCTGCCCCGCGTCGAGGAGCTGTTCGAGGCCCGGATCCCCAAGGGCAAGGCCGAGATCAGCCACATCGACGGGATCGTCGAGATCCTCCGGAGCGACACCGGGACGAAGGTCAAGGTGACGAGCACCGAGGCGTACGACACGGAGCTGTCCGTGCCGAAGGGCGCCGACCTGCTCGCCGCGGCTGGCGACTCGGTCGACGCCAACCAGGTCGTCGCCCGGGTGGCCGAGAAGAAGGGCGTTCCCGCGTCCGACATCATCGCGCCGATCAAGGGCATCCTCGTCAAGGGCACCGCCGGCCTCGCCGTCCGGGCCGAGGACGTCGTCGAGCGCGAGTACACGATCCCCCACAACGCCAAGCTCCTTGTCGAGAACGGCCAGGAGATCCGGGCGGGCGATCCGATCACGGACGGCCCGATCAACCCGCAGGAGTACCTCGACACCCGGGGCAAGGACGCCGTCCAGCGCTACCTGGTGAAGGAGGTCCAGAAGGTCTACCGGAGCCAGGGCGTCACGATCAACGACAAGCACATCGAGATCATCGTCCGGCAGATGCTCCGGAAGGTCCGGATCGACCAGCCGGGTGATGTCGACCTGCTCCCGACCGAGCTGATCGACCGCCTCGACTTCGAGGAGGAGAACAACAAGGTCCTGTCCGAGGGCGGCGAGCCGGCGACGGCCCAGACCGTGCTCCTCGGCGTGACCAAGGCGTCTCTCAACACCTCGTCGTTCCTCGCCGCCGCGTCCTTCCAGGAGACCACCCGGGTGCTGACCGAGGCCGCCATCAACGGCGCCAAGGACCACCTGATCGGGCTCAAGGAGAACGTGATCATCGGCAAGCTGATCCCGGCCGGGACCGGCGCGCCGGCGAACGTCGCGGCACGCAAGGAGCGCGACCGTCGGGCGGCCCTCGAGGCCCTCGCCGGCGAGGCGATCGACGACACGGGCTCCGAGTACAACCCGTTCCTCGAGGAGGGCGGTCGACCCGCCGACGAGGCGGCCGGCCTGGCCCTCGCGGCGACGATCGCGGGAGCCGGCGAGGACGGCGAGTTCAACCCGTTCGTCACCGACGACGAGTCGGGCGACGCGGGCGACGCCGCCGGATCCGAGAAGGAGGAGGAGAACCCCTTCCTGTCGGCCGTCGGTGCCTCCGAGGAGGGCGGCGGCGAGGGCGGCGAGGAGTCGTCCGAGAGCTGAGATTCGGCAGCCCCGGCCCGGGGTTGCCGAGCCCTCACCGAGGTCCGTGGCGGAGCTCCGCGACGCCATCGGACCGGGGTCTCCGGAGGGCTCGATTCGTGCGTGACGGCGGCCCGATTCTCGTTTGACACGGTTTTCGGGCCGCTGATACACTCCGCGTTCGTGGCCTCGTGGAGGGGTCCGCGGTCGACTGCGCGTCGACCACCCGACGAGAACACCACCCCAGGAGGGTCCCGCAAGCCTGACCGCTTGCGCGCCCGGCGACCAGCCGGCGACCCCCGCCCAGTGACACATCGACCGAGAGGAGCAGCGTCTTCGTGCCGACGATCAGTCAGCTCGTGCGTCACGGCCGCACGCGCAAGGTCCGCAAGATCAAGGCGCCGGCCATGCGCAAGAACTGGAACGGCCTGGACCGCAAGCAGGTCTCGATCCCGGGCGCCCCGCAGAAGCGCGGCGTCTGCCTCCAGGTCCGGACGATGACGCCCCGCAAGCCGAACTCCGCGCTGCGCAAGATCGCGCGCGTGCGACTCTCCAACCAGATGGAGGTCACGGCCTACGTCCCCGGGATCGGCCACAACCTCCAGGAGCACTCGGTCGTGCTCGTCCGTGGGGGCCCCGTCCGGGACCTCCCGTCCGTGAAGTACCACATCATCCGCGGCACCCTCGATGCGGCCGGCGTCCGTGACCGGAAGCAGGGCCGCAGCAAGTACGGCGCGAAGGCCGCGAGCGGCCCCGGAGGCAGGAAGTAATGCCGCGCCGTCAGTCGATCCCGCGGATGACCAAGTACCACACCGAGCCCGCGAACCGGACGACCGCCCGGTTCACCGCCAAGCTGATGGCGAGGGGCAAGCGGAACCTGTCCGACCGGATCCTCCGCCAGGCCCTCGCCCGGGCCGAGGCGACGGCCCACCGGCCGGGGCTCGAGGTCCTCGAGGCGGCCCTCCGCAACGCGACGCCGATCATCGAGGTCAAGCCCCGCCGCGTCGGCGGCGCGACCTACCAGGTCCCGGTCGAGATCCGCGGCGACCGCCGCCTTTCGCTTGGCGTCCGCTGGCTCGTCCAGGCGGCGCGCAAGCGGAACGGCAAGAGCATGAGCGACAAGCTCGCCCAGGAGCTCGTCGACGCGATGAACGGCCTCGGCGCTGCCGTGAAGCGCCGCGAGGACACGCACAAGATGGCCGAGGCGAACCGCGCCTTCAGCCATTTCAAGTGGTAGACCCAGGAGCCTAGAGAACACCGTGGCACGACAGGTTCCGCTGGCACGCACGCGGAACATCGGAATCATCGCCCATATCGACGCGGGCAAGACGACCGTGACCGAGCGGATCCTCTTCTACACGAAGAAGATCTACAAGATCGGCGAGGTCCACGAAGGCGCCGCGACCATGGACTGGATGCCCCAGGAGCAGGAGCGCGGGATCACGATCACCGCGGCTGCGACGACGGCGTTCTGGGGCGATCATCGCATCAACATCATCGATACGCCCGGGCACGTGGACTTCACGGTCGAGGTGGAGCGGAGCCTCCGCGTCCTCGATGGCGCGGTCGTCGTCTTCGACGGCGTGGCGGGTGTCGAGCCGCAGTCCGAGACGGTCTGGCGCCAGGCCGACCGCTACGGCGTGCCGCGCTTCTGCTTCATCAACAAGCTCGACCGCACCGGCGCCGACTTCTGGCGCGGCGTGGATTCGATCCGCGACCGGCTCGGCGCGAACGCGATCCCCGTCCAGATCCCGATCGGGCGCGAGGACCAGTTCCAGGGCGTGATCGACCTCGTCGAGATGAAGGCGATCTATTACCGCGACGACCTCGGCAACAACATCGACGTCGTCGACATCCCCGCCGAGCTCCGGGCGGAGGCGGACAAGCATCGCCACGTCATGATCGAGGCCGTCGCCGAGATGGACGACGAGCTCACCCACAAGTACCTCGAGGGCGAGGAGCTGACGGTCGCCGAGATCAAGCGCGGCCTCCGCCTCGGCACGCTCACGACGAGGATCATCCCGGTCCTGACCGGCTCGGCGCTCCGCAACAAGGGCATCCAGAGGATGCTCGACGCGGTCGTCGACTACCTGCCCTCGCCGCTCGACGTCCCGCCGATGATCGGCATCGACGTCCGGACCGGCTCCGAGGTCATCCGGACCCCCGACGATACCGAGCCGTTCAGCGCGCTGGCCTTCAAGGTCGCCGCGGACCCGTTCGTCGGCAAGCTCGTCTTCTTCCGCGTCTACTCCGGCACGCTCAAGGCCGGCTCGTACGTCACGAACGCGACGAAGGGCAAGAGGGAGCGGATCGGCCGGATCGTCCAGCTCCACGCAAACCATCGCGAGGAGATCGAGGAGGTCTACGCCGGCGACATCGCCGCGGCGGTCGGCCTCAAGGACACCTTCACCGGCGACACGCTGACCGACCCGGACCACCAGATCATCCTCGAGTCGATGGTCTTCCCCGAGCCGGTCATCGAGGTGAAGATCGAGCCGAAGACCAAGGCCGACCAGGACAAGCTCGCGATCGCGCTCCAGCGCCTGGCCGAGGAGGACCCGACCTTCCGCGTCCACACGGACCCGGAGTCGTCCGAGACGCTGATCGCCGGCATGGGCGAGCTCCATCTCGACGTCCTCGTCGACCGGATGATCCGCGAGTTCAAGGTCGCCGCCAACATCGGCAAGCCGCAGGTCTCCTATCGCGAGACGATCCGGCGGGCCGCCGAGGGTCGCGGCCGTCACGTTCGCCAATCCGGCGGCAAGGGCCAGTACGGCGACGCGATCATCCGGATCGAGCCGACCGAGAAGGGCGCCGGCTACGAGTTCGTCGACAAGATCGTCGGCGGCACGATCCCGCGCGAGTACATCAAGCCGATCGACCAGGGCATCCAGGAAGCCCTCCAGACCGGCATCTACGCCGGCTACCCCGTCGTCGACATCAAGGTCACCCTGTTCGACGGGTCCTTCCACGAGGTCGACTCGTCGGAGATGGCCTTCAAGATCGCCGGCTCGCTGGCGATCAAGGACGCCTTCGCGAAGGCCGACCCGGCGATCCTCGAGCCGATCATGCGGGTCGAGGTCACGATGCCCGAGGAGTTCATGGGCGACGTGATCGGCGACCTGAACAGCCGTCGCGGACAGATCGAGGGAATGGAGTCGCGCGGATCGACCCAGGTCGTCCGGGCGTTCGTCCCGCTCGCGGCGATGTTCGGCTACGTGACGGACCTGCGGTCGATGACCCAGGGCCGGGCGACGTCGTCGATGGAATTCAGTCATTACGCCGAGGTCCCGGCCAGCCTGGCCTCGGAGCTCGTCCAGAAGTCGAAGGTCTAGGCGCCCCGAGGGGCCGGAGCCAGGAGCAAGTCACGATGGCCAAGAAGAAGTTCGAGCGCACCAAGCCGCACGTGAACATCGGCACGATCGGCCACATCGACCACGGCAAGACGAGCCTGACCGCGGCGATCACCAAGTACCTCGCCCTGAAGGGCGAGGCGGAGTACCGCGCCTTCGACACGATCGACAACGCGCCCGAGGAGCGGGAGCGGGGGATCACGATCGCGATCGCCCACGTCGAGTACGAGACCGACAAGCGCCACTACGCCCACGTCGACTGCCCGGGCCACGCCGACTACATCAAGAACATGATCACCGGCGCCGCCCAGATGGACGGCGCGATCCTCGTCGTCGCCGCGACCGACGGGCCGATGCCCCAGACCCGCGAGCACATCCTCCTCGCCCGCCAGGTCGAGGTCCCCTACATCGTCGTCTTCCTCAACAAGGTCGACATGGTCGACGACCCCGAGCTCCTCGACCTCGTCGAGCTCGAGGTCCGCGAGCTCCTGAGCAAGTACGAGTTCCCGGGCGACGACCTGCCGGTCGTCCGCGGCAGCGCCCTCAAGGCGCTCGAGGCGCCCGACGACAAGAACGATCCCGCCTACGCCCCGATCCAGGAGCTGATGGACGCGGTCGACGACTACATCCCGACCCCCGAGCGGGCGGTCGACCGGCCGTTCCTGATGCCGGTCGAGGACGTCTTCGGGATCAAGGGCCGGGGGACGGTCGCGACCGGCCGCATCGAGCGCGGCATCGTCAAGGTCGGCGACGAGGTCGAGCTCGTCGGGGTCAAGCCGACCCGCAAGGTCGTGATCACCGGCGTCGAGATGTTCAAGAAGCTCCTCGACGAGGGCCAGGCCGGCGACAACGTCGGCTGCCTGATCCGGGGCATCGAGCGCGAGGAGATCGAGCGCGGCCAGGTCCTGGCCAAGACGGCCAGCATCAAGCCCCACACGAAGTTCACCGCCCAGGTCTACGTCCTGACCAAGGAGGAGGGCGGCCGCCACACCCCGTTCTACAACGGCTACCGGCCCCAGTTCTACCTCCGCACGACCGACGTGACCGGGGCGATCGGGCTGCCCGACGGCGCCGAGATGATCATGCCCGGCGACAACGTCGAGATGAGCGTCGAGCTGATCACCCCGATCGCCCTCGAGGTCGGCCAGCGGTTCGCGATCCGCGAGGGTGGCCGGACCGTCGGCGCCGGCGCGATCGTGACGATCGTCGAGTAGGGCTGACATGGCGAAGCAGCGGATCAGGATCCGCCTCAAGGCCTACGACCACCGACTGCTCGATCAGTCGGCGGCCCAGATCGTCGAGACGGCCCAGCGGACCGGCGCGGATGTCGTCGGCCCCGTGCCGCTGCCGACCCGCATCGAGAAGTTCACCGTCCTCCGGTCGCCGTTCATCGACAAGGACAGCCGGGAGCAGTTCGAGATCCGCACCCACAAGCGGCTCGTCGACATCCTGGATCCGAGCTCGAAGACAGTCGACGCCCTGATGCGACTCTCGCTGGCTGCGGGCGTCGACATCGAAATCAAGATGTGATCAGAGAGTCATGAGCATCGGATTGATCGGCCGCAAGGTCGGCGTGACGCAGGTGTTCCAGGGCGACGGCACGATGGTGGCCGTCAGCGTCCTGGCCATCGAACCGAATACCGTGACCCGGCTCCGGACCGAGGAGCGGGACGGCTACACCGCCGTCCAGCTCGGCACGGATCCGGCGAAGCGGCTGACGAAGCCCGAGGCGGGCCAGCTGAAGGACCTGCCGAAGGCCGGCCAGAGCCTCGCGACGATCCGCGAGTTCCGGCTCGAGAGCGTCGACGGCTACGAGGTCGGCCAGACGATCGCGCTCGCCGACGTGTTCGCCGAGGGCGACCTCGTCGACGTCACCGGCGTCTCCAAGGGCAAGGGCTTCTCCGGCCAGATCAAGCGACACCACTTCAAGCGCGGGCCGAAGACCCACGGCTCCGACCATCACCGCGAGCCCGGCTCGATCGGTCCGGGCACGACGCCCGGGCGCGTCTACAAGGGCCTCCGGATGGCGGGCCACATGGGCGACGCCCGGGCGACGATCAAGAAGGTGCGGGTCGTCCGCGCCGACCCGGAGAAGAATCTCCTCCTCGTGAAGGGCTCGCTCCCGGGCGCGCGCGGCTCGCTCATCCTCGTGAAGAAGGCCTGACGATGCCGCAGACCACTCTCTACGACCGGACCGGCAAGTCCGTCGGCAGCGTCGAGCTCGCCGACGCGCTGTTCGCCGCGCCCGTCAACGCCGCCGTCCTCCACCAGGTCGTGACGGCGCAGCTCGCGGGCCGCCGGACCGGCACCCACGACACGAAGACCCGCGGCGAGGTCCGCGGCGGCGGCCGCAAGCCGTACCGCCAGAAGGGGACCGGCCGCGCCCGCCAGGGCTCGCGCACCGCGCCGCACTACCGTGGCGGCGGGGCCGTCTTCGGACCGCATCCGCGGAGCTACGAGCAGCGCCTGCCGCGGAAGATGAAGCGACTCGCCCTGCGCGGCGCCCTCACCGCGAAGCTCGGCGACGAGGCGATCAAGGTGATCGACGCGTTCGGGCTCGAGGCGATCAGGACCCGCGACCTCGCCGGCGTCCTCGGCGCCCTCGAGGCCCACGGCCGGATCCTCGTCGTCGCCCCCGGGCGTGACGAGAAGCTCGAGCTGTCGGCCCGCAACCTGCCGACGGTCGAGGTGATCCTCGCCGACTCGCTGAACGTCGTCGACCTCCTGAAGGCCGACGTCGTCCTCATCGAGCAGCCGGCCCTGGCCCGGATGGAGGAGGTGTACGCATGAGCGTCCTGACCGCCGCCGACATCATCCTGCGCCCGGTGATCAGCGAGAAGTCGATCGACGTCTCGACGCTGACGGATCGCAACCCGGGCGTCGGCAACAAGTACACGTTCGCCGTCCATCGGGACGCGAACAAGATCCAGATCAAGGACGCGATCGAGGAGCTCTACGCCAAGGAGAAGGTCACCGTCGTCAGCGTCAACGTCCTGACGACGAAGGCCAAGGAGAAGCGCCGCGGAACCAAGCGGGGCAGGATCCTCGGCTGGACGACCCCGTGGCGCAAGGCGATCGTCACCCTGGCCCCGGGCCAGAAGATCGAATTCTTCGAGGGCGTCTGACATGCCGCTGCGTTCCTACAAGGCGACCTCGCCGGGGCTCCGGCAGATGACTCGCTCGACCTTCGAGGAGATCACGACCGACGAGCCGCACAAGCCGCTCCTCGAGCCCCAGAAGCGCGGCTCCGGACGGAACAACGCCGGCCGGATCAGCGTCCGCCACCGCGGCGGCGGCGAGAAGCAGCACTACCGCCGGATCGACTTCAAGCGCGACAAGCTCGGCGTGCCCGCCCGCCTCGCGACGATCGAGTACGACCCGAACCGATCTGCCCGGATCGGGCTCCTCTTCTACCGCGACGGCGAGAAGCGCTACATGCTCCTGCCGCACGGGCTGAAGGTCGGTGACGTCGTGCTGGCCGGGCCGGAGGCCGAGGCACGGGTCGGCAACGCCCTGCCCCTCGCCAACATCCCGCTCGGCACGACGATCCACAACATCGAGCTGATCCCGGGCAAGGGCGGCCAGATCGTCCGGTCCGCGGGCACCGCCGCCCAGCTCCTCGCCAAGGAGGGCGACCAGGCGACGGTCCGGCTGCCGTCCGGGGAGATGCGCCGCGTCCCGATGCGCTGCATGGCCACGATCGGCCAGGTCAGCAACCTCGACCACGAGAACCAGAACCTCGGCAAGGCCGGCCGCGCCCGGCACCTCGGCCAGCGGCCGGAGGTCCGGGGCGTGGTGATGAACCCGCGTGACCATCCGCACGGCGGTGGCGAGGGCAAGTCCCCGACGGGGATGCCGCCCAAGACGCCGTGGGGCAAGCCGGCCATGGGCTACCGCACCCGCCGGGCGAAGACGACCGGACGACTGATCGTCCGCTCGCGCCATCGCAAGTAGGCGGAGAGGAGGAGCACATGTCCCGTTCGATCAAGAAGGGCCCGTTCATCGAGCTCCGCCTCCAGGGGCGGGTCGAGGAGATGAATCGGCGCAACGAGAAGAAGGTCGTCAAGACCTGGTCGCGTGCGTCGGTGATCTTCCCGTCGTTCATCGGCCACACGATCGCGGTCCACAACGGCAAGAAGCACGTCCCGGTCTACGTGACCGAGAACATGGTCGGCCATCGCCTCGGCGAGTTCGCCCATACCCGCAACTACCGCGGGCACGGCAAGCACACCGAGCGATCGACGGCGCTGAAGTAGGAGCCGACGATCGTGCGCGTGTCCGCCACTGCCAAGTACCTCCGCGGGTCGACCCGCAAGGCCAACCTCGTCGTTGCCGCCATCAAGGGCCGGCCCGTCGAGGAGGCCGCGAACCTGCTCAAGTTCATGCCGCAGCATGCCGCGGCGGACGTCCTGAGCGTGCTCAGGAGCGCGACCGCCAACGCCGAGAACAACCACAACCTGTCCGCCGAGGACTTGATCGTCGCCGACGCCATCGCGAACGAGGGCCCGACGATCAAGCGCTGGCGGCCGCGGGCCCAGGGTCGGGCGTTCCCGATCCACAAGCCCATGACTCACATCACGATCGTCGTCGCGGACCGGGAGGCCTGACATGGGCAGGAAAGTCCACCCGTACGGCTTCCGTCTCGGTGTCTCGCGCACCTGGACCGCGAAGTGGTACGCGGACAAGGAATACACGTCCCTCCTCAAGGAGGACATCACGATCCGCAAGCTCGTCGAGCGGCGCCTCGCCAACGCGAGCGTGTCGGGCGTCGAGATCGAGCGGGGCATCAACCACGTCACCGTGACGATCCACACGGCGAAGCCGGGGATCGTCATCGGCAAGGGCGGTGCCAACGTCGAGGTCCTCCGCCAGCAGATCGGTGCGCTCACGAAGCGCCGGGTCAAGCTGGAGATCAAGGAGATCCGCCAGCCGGAGCTCGACGCCCACCTGGTGGCGATGAACATCGCCGGCCAGCTGACCCGCCGAATCGCGTTCAAGAAGGCGATGAAGCAGGCGATCCAGCGGTCGATGAAGGCCGGCGCCAAGGGCGTCCGGATCGCCGTCGCCGGCCGTCTCGGCGGCTCGGAGATGGGTCGCCGCGAGTGGGACCGCGAGGGGCGCATCCCGCTCGGGACGCTCCGCGCCGACATCAGCTACGGCCAGATCCATGCCCACACGACCTACGGCCGGATCGGCGTCAAGGTCTGGATCTATCGGGGCGACCTCGCCCCGGAGCGGCAGGCGCCGCACGAGGCGACCGCCCAGCCGGCAGCCGTCGGGCAGGGGAGCTGACCGATGCTGATGCCCCGACGCGTCAAGCACCGCAAGGTGATGCGCGGCCGGATGTCCGGGATGGCCAAGGGCGGCCACACCGTGGCGTTCGGCGAGTACGGCCTGGCGACCCAGGAGCCGGCCTGGATCACGAGCCGCCAGATCGAGGCCGCCCGGCGGGCGATGACCCGATCCGTCAAGCGCGGCGGCAAGATCTGGATCCGGATCTTCCCGGACAAGCCCGCGACGAAGAAGCCCGCCGAGACCCGGATGGGTTCGGGCAAGGGCGCCCCGGACCACTGGGTGGCCGTCGTCCGTCCGGGCCGGATCCTCTTCGAGATGGCCGGCGTCGACCACGAGTCGGCGGTCGAGGCGATGCGCCTGGCCAGCCACAAGCTGCCGGTGGCAACGCGCGTCGTGATGCGTGACGGCGCGAAGGAGGCGAGCTGATGGACATCGTGAAGGTCCGCGAGCTCTCCGACACGGAGCTCGAGAACGCGCTTCGCGAGGCAAAGCAGGACCTCTGGCAGGCCCGCTTCGCGCTGTCGACCCGCCAGCTGAAGGACTACAGCACGATCCCGCAGACGCGGCGAACGATCGCGCGGATCCTGACCGTCCAGCGGGAGCGCCACGGCGCTCCGGCGAAGACGGCGTGAGGGAGATCACGCGATGACAGGAGCAACCACCCCGGTGCAGAACAAGCGGAAGACGAAGGTCGGCCGCGTCGTCAGCGACAAGATGGACAAGACGATCGTCGTGTCCGTCGAGCGCCTGACGCGCCACCCTCTCTACAAGCGCGTCATCCGGCTGACGACGAAGTTCAAGGCCCATGACGCGGAGAACGACGCCCACGTCGGCGACACCGTCCTGATCGAGGAATCGCGGCCGCTGTCCGCGACGAAGCGTTGGCGCCTCGTGAAGGTCGTCCAGCGTGCAGGCGAGCATGGCAGCACGGCCGACATCGTGGCCGACGAGGTCGAGACCTCGGAGGCCATCCACGCGGCTGCCCACCCGGGGCGGACGCGGGCCGACGCAGCCACCGCTGACGACGCCACGGCCGATGGCGGCGAGGCGCCCGCGACCGCGGCCGCCGAGGACACGGAGGTCGCCGAGACCGAGGAGGCCCCGGCGTGATCCAGCCCCAGTCGCGCCTCCGCGTGGCCGACAACACGGGCGCCCGCTCGATCCAGTGCATCCGGGTCATGGGCCGCTCGCTGAAGACGTCGGCCGGTGTCGGCGACGTGATCATCGCGAGCGTCAAGCAGGCGATTCCGAACGCCGCCGTCAAGAAGGGCGACGTCGTCCGGGCGGTGATCGTCCGGACCGCCAAGGAGTACGGCCGTCCGGACGGCAGCTACATCCGCTTCGACGAGAACGCCGCCGTCCTCATCAACAACCAGGGCAACCCGCGCGGGACCCGGATCTTCGGTCCGGTCGCCCGCGAGCTTCGAGACCGGAACTACATGAAGATCGTGTCCCTCGCCCCGGAGGTGCTGTGATGGCCGCCGGGCAGCCCCAGAAGCGCGTGACGAAGGTCCCCGAGATCCGCCGCGGCGACACCGTCGTGGTCCTCGTCGGCAAGGACGCCGGCAAGCGGGGCACCGTCGAGCGCGTGATCACCAACCAGCAGGGCCAGAAGAAGGCGATGTCGAAGTACGGCGCCTCGTGGTCGGCCATGTCTCCCCTGTCGACGGCATCCGTCGTCGTCGAGGGCATCAACGTGGCCAAGCGGCACACGAAGCCGCGCCAGAGCGCCAACACGAACGACCGGACGCCGAAGATGACCCAGGGCGGGATCCTCGACCTGGCCCAGCCGATGTCGATCGGCAAGGTCATGCTGGTTTGCACCCACTGCCAGAAGCCGACCCGGATCGCCCACAAGACGCTCGACAACGGCCGTCGCGTCCGGGTCTGCCGCCACTGCGGCGAGCAGGTGGAGGTGCGCCAGTGAGCAGCCGCCTGCGCGAGCGCTACACGTCCGACGTCGTGCCCGCGCTCCAGAAGCAGTTCGAGTACGGCAACGCGATGGACGTCCCGCGTCTGTCGAAGATCGTCGTGAACATCGGGCTGGGCGAGGCGTTGTCCAACGCCAAGGCGCTCGATGCCGCCGTCGGCGACCTGAGCATGATCACGGGCCAGAGGCCGATCGTGACGAAGGCCAAGCGGTCGATCGCCCAGTTCCGTCTCCGGACCGGCAACACGATCGGGGCGAAGGTGACCCTCCGCGGCGAGCGGATGTGGGACTTCCTCGAGCGCCTGACGACCCTCGCCCTGCCCCGGATCCGCGACTTCCGGGGCGTCCCCGGCAAGTCGTTCGACGGGCGCGGCAACTTCAGCCTCGGGCTTCGCGAGCAGCTCGCGTTTCCCGAGATCGAGTACGACAAGGTGGACCGTCTCCGCGGGCTGGAGATCAGCATCGTGACGACGGCGAAGACCGACGAGGAGAGCAAGCGTCTGCTCGAGCTCCTCGGCATGCCCTTCGCCTCGTAGGCGCGGGGGAGGACAAGATGGCCAAGAAGTCGTTGATCGCCAAACAGCAGCGGGTGCCGAAGTTCAAGGTCCGCGGCTACAGCCGCTGCTTCGTCTGCGGGCGCTCGCGCGCCTACATGCGACGGTTCGCCCTGTGCCGGATCTGCTTCCGGGAGCGCGCATTGCTCGGCGAGCTGCCCGGCGTCACGAAGTCGAGCTGGTAGGAACGATGAACATCTCCGACCCGATCGCAGACATGCTGACGCGCGTGCGGAACGCCTCCCGGGCGCGCCACACCGAGGTCGTCGTGCCCGCGTCGCGGACGAAGCGCGAGATCGCCCGGATCCTCAAGGACGAGGGCTTCATCGCCGACGTCCGCGAGGAGCAGGACGGCCCGACGCTCGTCCTCCGACTGACCCTGAAGTACGTCGACGGCAAGGTGCCGGTCGTGTCCGGGCTGAAGCGGATCAGCAAGCCCGGCCTCCGGGTCTACGCCCGCAAGACCGACATTCCGCGCGTGCTCGGCGGCCTCGGCATCGTCATCGTCAGCACGAGCCAGGGGATCATGACCGACCGGCAGGCCCGCAAGGCCGAGCTCGGCGGCGAAGTCCTCGCGTTCGTCTGGTAGGCGCGACATGTCACGGATCGGCCGCCTGCCCATCGCCGTCCCCTCGAACGTCGACGTGACGATCGAGGGCCGCCGGCTCACGGTCAAGGGCCCCAGGGGCACCCTGACCCGGGACCTCCACCCGGACATGACCGTCAGTCGCGAGGACGGCTCCATCGTCGTGACCCGACCGACGGAGCAGAAGACCCACAAGCAGCTTCACGGGCTCACCCGGACGCTGGTCAACAACATGGTCGTCGGGGTGACCGACGGGTACCGCAAGGGCCTCGAGATCACCGGCGTCGGCTACCGCGCGGCGAAGGTCGGCGAGAAGCTCCAGCTCAACCTGGGCTACAGCCACCCGATCGAGATCGATCCGCCGACGGGGATCAGCTTCGAGGTCGAGAACCCGACGCGCCTCGCGGTCGTCGGGATCGACAAGGAGCTGGTCGGAGAGATCGCAGCCCGCGTCCGGGCGACGCGCAAGCCGGAGCCCTACAAGGGCAAGGGCGTGCGCTACGCCGGAGAGCAGATCCGCCGGAAGGCCGGCAAGGCCGGCAAGATCGGCGGCAAGAAGTAACCACCGAGGAACGAGCACGATGACGCAGGTCGCCAGCCGCGGCGCCGCACGACGCAAGCGCCACGACCGGATTCGCCTCCGCCTGGAGGGGACCGAGTCGCGGCCTCGTCTCGCGGTCTTTCGCAGCAACATCCACATCTACGCGCAGGTCATCGACGACGGCACGGGCAGGACCCTCGCCGCCGCGTCGACCGTCGAGAAGGAGCTCCGCGGCTCCTCCAAGACCAAGACCGAGGAGGCGGCCGTCGTCGGGCGCCTGATCGCCGAGCGGGCGAAGACCGCCGGCGTCGAGCGCGTCGTCTTCGATCGAGCCGGGTTCCGGTACCACGGGCGGATCAAGTCGCTCGCCGATGCCGCCCGTGAAGCCGGCCTCGACTTCTGATCGGGAGGAGCTGACGTGGCACGAATTGACCCCAACAAGCTCGCGCTCGAGGAGCGCGTCGTCCAGATCAACCGCGTGGCGAAGGTCGTCAAAGGCGGCCGCCGCTTCAGCTTCTCGGCGGTGGTCGTCGTCGGCGACGGCGCGGGCTATGTCGGCGCGGGTCTCGGCAAGGCCGGCGAGGTGCCCGAGGCGATCCGCAAGGGCGTCGAGGACGCGAAGAAGAACCTGATTCGGATCCCGATGGTCGGGACGACGATCCCTCACGAGGTCCGCCAGGTCTTCTCGGCCTCGCGGGTCATGCTGAAGCCCGCCTCGCAGGGCACCGGCGTGATCGCCGGCGGCGCCGTCCGCGCCGTCGTCGAGGCGGCCGGGATCCGCGACATCCTCGCGAAGACCCACGGCTCGACCAACCCGGTCAACGTGACCAGGGCGACGATCGAGGCGCTCCGCAGCCTGCATTCCGCCGAGGAGCTCGGCGCCCGCCGCGGCGTCAAGCTCAGCGTCCGGATCTCCGGCCAGCCCGCGCCGACCGCGATGGAGGCTGCCGATGGCCGCTAAGCTTCGCGTGACCCAGACGAAGAGCACGATCAGCCACATCGCCCGCAACCGGGCGACGGTCCGGGCCCTCGGCCTGAAGCGGATCGGGCACACCGTCGAGATCCCCGACAACCCCGCCACGCGCGGCATGGTCCGCCAGGTCCGCTTCCTCGTGTCCGTGGAAGAGGTCAGTGGCTCGGACCAGGAGAAGACGAAGTGAAGTTGCACGACCTCCGCCCCGCGGACGGCTCGCACGTCGCCCGCACGCGGGTCGGACGGGGCATCGCGGCCGGCAAGGGCAAGACCGCGGGCCGCGGCACGAAGGGCCAGAAGGCTCGCGCGGGCGGGTCGATCCCGCCGTGGTTCGAGGGCGGCCAGACGCCGCTCCACATGCGGATCCCGAAGCTCCGCGGCTTCAAGAACCGGGCCCGGATCGAGTACGAGATCGTCAACGTCGGCGACATCGCCCAGCGCGTCGAGGCCGGGGCGTTCGCCGCGGCCGGGACTGCGCCGAGAAAGGGCGAGCCGATGACGATCAACGCCGACGTCCTCCGCGCCGTCGGCCTGGTCCGTGACGTCCGCAAGCCGCTCAAGATCCTTGGCGCCGGCGAGCTGTCGACGGCCCTGTTCGTCGTTGCCGACGCGTTCACGAAGTCGGCGACCGGCAAGATCGAGGCCGCGGGCGGAACGGTGAACATCCTCGAGGTCCCGGCCGAGAGCCGTCCGGCCATCGGCGTCGGTGAAGAAGGCGCGCGCACGCCGCGCGAGCCCCGAACGGCCGCCGGCCGGGCCGCTGCCAGCCGGAAGGCCGATGCCCGGGTCGCGCGCACCGCCGCGGCGTCGGAGCGGGTGGCCGAGGCGGCTGCAGCGAGCACGGCGAAGGCCGCCAGGGCCGCCACGCCCGCCGAGGAGGCCGATGCCGCCGACGAGGCCGGGACCCCGCCGGAGCCGAAGGCGCCGAAGGCAAAGGCCGAGAAGGCCGCCAGGGGCGGCGCCGCGAAGGCCGCCGCCACGAGCGAGCCCGTCGAGGCTGCCGTCGACGAGGCCGCCGGCACCGTCGAGGCCGAGCCCGTCGAGGCCACGTCCGTCGACGGGCTTGCCGATGCGGCGGACGCCGTCGCCGACGCGACGGACGAGACCCCCGCTCCCGGCGATGACACGGAGTCCGACAGCGTCGTCCCCGGCGACGACGCGTAGCGACCCGTGTTCGACTCGCTCCTCAACGCGTTCCGCGCGCCCGACATCCGGCGCCGGCTGCTCTACGTTGCTGGGATCCTGATCGTCTTCCGGTTCCTCGCCCACGTCCCGGTTCCGGGCGTCGACCAGGCCCAGCTCCACCAGTACCTCCAGAACAACGCCCTCTTCGGCGTCCTGGACCTGCTGTCGGGCGGTGGCCTGTCGAGCTTCTCCGTCGTGGCCCTCGGCGTGAACCCGTACATCAACGCCTCGATCATCATGCAGCTGATGTCTGGCGTGGTCCCGTCGCTCCAGGCGCTGCAGCGTGAGGGCGAGTACGGCCGGAACAAGATCAACCAGTACACCCGCTACCTGGCCGTGCCGATGGCGCTCCTCCAGTCGTACGGGTTCCTGGCGCTCCTGAACTCACAGGGCGTGCTCTCGAGCGGGTTCGATCTCGGCAACTTCTACACGATCACCCAGATCCTCACCCTCACGGCCGGGTCGATCACCCTGATGTGGCTGGGCGAGCTCATCACCGAGAAGGGGATCGGCAACGGCATCAGCTTCATCATCTTCGCCGGCATCGTCAGCCGGATCCCGAACGCGGTCGGCGGCTTCCTCTCGACGCCGAACCTCCCGCTCGTCGTCGGCTTCGCGATCATCGCGATCACCTCGGTCGCCGTGATCATCTACATCCAGGAAGGCCAGCGCCGGATCCCGATCCAGTATGCGAGCCGGGTTCGCGGCCGGCGGATGTACCAAGGGGGCCAGACGTTCCTGCCGCTGCGGGTCAACCAGGCGGGCGTCATCCCGATCATCTTCGCGATCAGCATCCTGCTGTTCCCGCAGCAGATCGCGTCGTACTTCACCGGCTCGGAGGTCCCCTGGGTCGCGTCGATCGCAACGGCGATCGTCACCTTCCTCAACCCGCAGTCGATCCCGTACGTGGTCCTGTACTTCATGCTGACGTTCGGATTCACGTACTTCTACACGGCGTTCACGTTCAAGCCCGACGACACGGCCGAGCAGCTCCGCAAGAACGGCGGGTTCATCCCGGGCATCCGGCCGGGTCGCCCGACCGCCGACTACCTCGCCAAGGTGGTGACGCGGATCACGCTCGCCGGCGCCCTGTTCCTGGCGATTGTGGCGACGCTGCCGACGATGCTCGGGCTGTTCTTCCCGGCCCTCGGCGGCATCGCCCTCGGCGGCACCGGCCTGCTGATCGTGGTCAGCGTGATCGTCGAGACGTTGAAGCAGATCGAGGCGCAGCTCCTGATGCGCAACTACGAAGGATTCATCCGCTAGGGGGGCACATGACGGTCATCGTGCTCCTCGGAGCGCCCGGGTCGGGGAAAGGGACCCAGGCGCCGGCGCTGGCCCGGCACCTCGGGGTGCCGATCCTCGCGTCCGGCGACCTGCTGCGGGCCGCGGTCGCGGCGGGGTCGCCGCTCGGGCGCGACGCCGATCGCTACATGAGCCGCGGCCAGCTCGTCCCCGACGAGACGATCGTCCAGGTCTTCCTCGACCGGCTCGAGCGACCCGATGCCGCCGGCGGCGCGATCCTCGACGGCTTCCCCCGGACCCGCGTCCAGGCCGAGGCCCTCGACCGGGCGCTCGCCGACGCCGGTCGACGCGTCGACCGGGCGATCCTCGTCGACGTCCCGACCGAGGACCTGATCCTGCGGATGGCGAACCGCCGGATCTGCACCGCGAACGGCCACGTCTACAACCTGGCCTCGAACCCGCCCCGCCGCGCCGGTGTCTGCGACATCGACGCCTCGGCGCTCGTCCAGCGACCGGACGACGAGGAAGGGACGGTCCGGGCCCGGATGGCGAAGCAGATCCCGCCCCTGCTCGACGTCTTCGACCACTACCGGACACGCGGTGTCCTGCGGACGATCGACGGACGCCAGTCGATCGACGAGGTCGGATCGGCGGTCCTCGCCGCCCTCGACGCACCACCGGACGACCCGCGGCCCGCGGGCTCGTCCGCGGCCGGGCAGGCCGGCTGATGGTCACCCGCAAGTCCCGCAAGGAGATCGAGAAGATGCGGGTCGCCGGCCGGATCGTGGCCGAGGTCCTTGCCCTCGTCGAGTCCGAGCTAAGGCCCGGCGTGACGACCGGCCACCTCGACCGGCTTGCCGAGCGCCACATCCGATCGGCCGGCGCGGTGCCCTCGTTCAAGGGCTACGGCCATCGCAGCAACCCGTTCCCGGCCAGCCTCTGCATCTCGATCGACGACGAGGTCGTCCACGGCATCCCCGGCGAGCGGACGATCCGGCCCGGTCAGATCGTGTCGATCGACGCCGGCGCGATCTACGAAGGCTGGCACGGCGACGGCGCCCGGACCTTCATCGTCGGCGGCGCGACTCCCGAGGTCGAGGAGCTGATCGATACCACCCGGCTCGCGATGATGGCCGGGATCGCCGCGGCCGTCCCCGGCGCCAACCTCGGCGACATCTCGGCGGCCATCGAGGACGTCGCGGCGCCGGGCGGCTACGGCATCGTCCGCCAGTTCGTCGGCCACGGGATCGGGACCGAGATGCACCAGGAGCCCCAAGTGCCGAACTACCGCACGGGCGTCCGAGGGCTGAAGCTCGCGCCCGGGATCTGCCTCGCGATCGAGCCGATGCTGACCCTCGGCAGCGCCGACGTTGCGATCCGGCCCGACGGCTGGACGGTCGCCACCCTCGACGGGTCGCTGGCCGCCCACTTCGAGCACACGATCGCGGTCACGGACAACGGACCCGAGATTCTCACGACGGTCTGATGACGATGACGAACGTGACGCCGAATTGGGACGGGCTCACCGGGACCGGGCGAAGCTCCGCGGGCAGTCGGTTCGAGGCTCCCGAGATCCTGACCACGGTCCGATGACGACAGGGAACGCCGACTGGCGGTCCGGCCGAGGTTTTGATACGCTACGCGTTCGTGTGTCGGTCCGTCCGGACCGGCACTCATCGTGAGAAAGGGATGCCTGGGCGCCTGTGGCCAAACGTGATGCGATCGAAGTGGAAGGCACGGTCATCGAACCATTGCCGAACACGATGTTCGCCGTCGAGTTGGAGAACGGTCACCGCGTCCTCGCCCATATCAGCGGCAAGCTCCGGATGAACTTCATCCGGATCCTGCCTGGAGACCGCGTCCGGGTCGAGCTGTCGCCCTACGACCTCACCCGCGGTCGAATCACCTACCGCCTGAAGTAACCCGGCCGCCCGTCGGCCGACACGAGCACGAGTCGAGGATCCGTTGAAAGTCAGAGCTTCCGTCAAGGCGCGCTGCGACAACTGCAAGGTCATCCGTCGCCATGGCACCGTGATGGTCATCTGCACCAACCCGAAGCACAAGCAGCGGCAGGGGTAATCGATGGCACGCATTGCCGGCGTCGACATCCCGCGCGAGAAGCGGGTCGAGATCGCCCTCACGTACATCTTCGGGATCGGCCTGCCGACCGCGCAGAAGATCCTGACCCAGACGAACGTGAACCCGGACACGCGGGTGCGCGATCTCACCGAGGAGCAGGTCAACCGGCTCCGCGAGCTGATCGACCGGCGGTACAAGGTCGAGGGCGACCTCCGCCGCGAAGTCGCGCTCAACATCAAGCGACTGATCGAGATCGGGTCGTACCGGGGCATGCGCCATCGGCGCAACCTGCCGGTCCGCGGCCAGCGAACCAAGACGAACGCCCGTCAGCGGCGCGGACCGAAGAAGACGGTCGGCGTGCGGCGGAAGAAGTAGCCCGAGGGACCTGACAGCACATGGCTGAACGCAAGCGGGCGGTGAAGCAGCGCCGCCGCGAACGGAAGAACGTCCCCCAGGGACACGTCCACATCCAGGCGACGTTCAACAACACGATCATCACGATCACCGACCTCGGTGGCGCCGTGATCAGCTGGGGCTCCGCCGGCGTGGCCGGTTTCAAGGGCTCCCGCAAGAGCACGCCGTACGCGGCCGCGCTCTCCGCCGACGGCGCCGCGCGCCGGGCGATGGAGCACGGGATGCGCCAGGTCGAGGTCTATGTCAAGGGACCGGGAGCCGGTCGCGAGCAGGCGATCCGGTCGCTCCAGGCCGCCGGCCTGGAGGTCACCGCGATCACCGACGTCACGCCCATCCCCCACAACGGCTGCCGCGCCCCGAAGCGGCGCCGGGTCTGATCGGGGAAGGAACGACATGGCTCGCTACACCGCATCCGTCTGCCGCCTCTGCCGCCGGGAGGGCGCCAAGCTCTACCTGAAGGGCAGCCGCTGCTACACCAAGAAGTGCGCCTTCGAGCGCCGCCCGACCCCGCCCGGCCAGCACGGCGTCCGCCGCCGCAAGGTCGGCGATTACGGCCTCCAGCTGCGCGAGAAGCAGAAGGTCCGTCGCGTCTACGGCGTCCTCGAGCGTCAGTTCAAGGGCTACTTCGACCTCGCCGAGCAGCGCCCCGGCGTGACCGGCGAGAGCCTCCTCCGGACGCTCGAGCTTCGTCTCGACAATGTCGTCTACCGGATGGGCTTCGCCAGCTCGCGGGCCCAGGCCCGCCAGCTCGTCGGCCACGGCCACTTCTCCGTGAACGGCGTCCCCACGAACATCCCCTCCTTCCAGACCAGGCCGGGCGACCGGATCGAGGTTCGCGAGAGCCGTCAGGCTCGCGAGCCGTTCAAGCTGGCCAAGGAGACCCTCCGTTCCCACACGGCTCCGGAGTGGCTGTCCCTCGATGCCGCAAAGCTGGCCGGGACTGTCGCCGAGCTGCCCCGCCGCGACCAGATGCCGCTCGATCTCAACGAGCAGCTCGTGGTCGAGTACTACTCGAGGTAAGCCCCGCTCATGATCGAACTCGAGAATCCGCAGATCGAGCCCGTCGAGGAAGCCGGGACCTACGCCAAGTACGAGGCCGGTCCGCTCCAGGCCGGCTATGGCGTGACCCTCGGCAACGCCCTTCGCCGGGTGCTGCTGTCCTCGCTCGAAGGGGCCGCGGTCACGAGCATCCAGATCCGTGACGTCTACCAGGAGTTCTCGACGATCCCGGGCGTCAAGGAAGACGTCACCCAGATCGTCCTGAACGTCAAGAAGCTCCGCCTGAAGAGCTTCGCGACGCATCCGGTCCAGCTCCGCCTCATCAAGAGCGGCGCCGGCCAGGTCACCGCGGCGGACGTCGCCGAGTCGGCCGACGTCGAGATCATCAACCCGGACCTGGTCCTGATGACGTTGGACACGGACGACGTGACGATCGAGATGGACCTCACCGTCGAGCGCGGCGTGGGCTACCTCGGCGCCGAGCGGACCGAGCAGCTCCCGATCGGGGTCATCGCGATCGACGCGATCTTCACCCCGGTCCGGAAGGTCAACTACTGGGTCGAGAGCATGCGGGTCGGTCAGATGACCAACTACGACAAGCTCACGATCGAGATCGAGACCGACGGCGCGATCACCCCGGAGGAGGCCCTCAGCCGCTCCGCCGAGATCCTCGTCAACCAGTTCCGCCCGTTCGTCACGATCGGGATCGCAACCGCGGTCGGCGAGGCCGCACCCGGCGGGATGGCTCAGCTGCCCCCCAACATGCTCGACATGCCGATCGAGGAGCTCGACCTCCCGATGCGGGCCTACAACTCGCTCAAGCGCAACAACATCGTCAAGGTCGGCCAGCTGCTCCAGCTGAAGGACGACGATCTGCTCCGGATGCGCAACTTCGGCAAGAAGTCGCTCGACGAGATGAAGGAGCGCCTCCGGATGCGCGGCTTCATCGTCCCCGACACCGAGACCGACGGCCTCGAGGATGGCGTCTACGAGGACGAGCCCGGGGACGAGGACGAGGCCTGACATGGCGCACCGCATCGGCGGCCGCAAGCTCAGCCGGAAGCAGGGGCCGAGGCTCGCCCTCTTCAAGAACCTGACGGTCTCCGTCCTTCGCTACGAGCGCGTCCAGACGACCGAGGCGAAGGCCAAGGAGGTCCAGGGCCGCGTCGAGCGGATGATCACGCTCGCCAAGCGGAATGACCTGACGGCCCGCCGGGCCGTCGTCGCCGCGTTCCCGAACGAGCCGCTCGTCGTGACGAAGCTGTTCGACGAGATCGCCCCGAAGTACGCCGATCGATCGTCGGGCTATACCCGGATCGTGAAGATCGGGATGCGCAAGGGCGACGCCGCCCCGATCGTCCAGATCGAGCTGATCTAGGGGCGGTTGACCACCACGACCATATCCCACGCCCGAGAGGGCGTGCCGGCGCGCTATCGCGCGACGGTTGAATACGACGGAACGGACTTCGCCGGGTTCCAGGTCCAACGACGTGGGGTCCGGACGGTCCAGGGAGAGCTCGAAGCCGCACTGGCCCGCCTCAGCGATGGGGAGCGCCGGGCGGTGGATGGGGCCGGCCGGACGGATGCCGGCGTCCATGCCTCCGGACAGGTGATCGGTTTCACCTACGCCGGTCGGCTGGGCGCGAAGGGTCTCGAGGCGGCGCTCAACGGCCAGCTCCCGGCGGACATCGCGGTGCGCGACGTCCGGCGGACGCGACCGGGGTTCCACCCACGTCGCGCGGCGCGGTATCGGGAATACCGCTACACCGTCTGGAACGGGCCGCACAGCCCGCTCCGCGAGCGCCAGGCGCTCGGGGTGCGGGACCCGCTCGACGTCGCCGCCATGGAGCGAGCCGGGCAGGCCTTCATCGGCCGGCACGACTTCAGCGCCTTCGGGGCGGTGGTCGAGGATCGGACGCCGGTCCGGACCGTCCACGCGGTCCGGGTCCGGAGGCAGGGATCGCTCGTGACGATCGACGTCAGGGCGGATGCCTTCCTCCGGGGCATGGTCCGGCGGATCGTGGCCGTCCTCCTGGAGGTCGGGCACGACAAGATGACGGAAGAGGAGGTCCGGGAGGCGATCGCCGCCCGGACGCCGGCCCGCAACGGGGTGATGGCCCCGGCGCGAGGACTCTGCCTCCGCCGCGTCGTCCTCGGACGGCGGCAGGGGCAGCCAGGACAGACGGAGACGATCGAAGACTGATGAGCACGAAGACCTACGCGGTCCGCGAGAGCGAGATCGAGCGGCGCTGGTACGTCGTCGACGCGGCGGACGAGACCCTCGGCCGGCTCGCGTCGCGCATCGCGCGCGTGCTCGAGGGCAAGCACAAGCCGACGTACGCGCCGAACCTCGACTCGGGCGACCACGTGATCGTCCTGAATGCGTCGCGGATCGCCGTCTCGAGCAACAAGAAGGAAACCAAGCTCTACATCCGCCACAGCGGCCATCCCCAGGGCTACAAGGAGGAGACCCTCGGGCACCTCCTCGAGCGGCGACCCGAGGAGGTCATCCGCCGGGCCGTCAAGGGGATGCTGCCGCGGAACCGCCTCGGTGCGCAGCAGCTGCGGAAGCTGAAGGTCTACGCCGGCACCGATCACCCCCATCAGGCCCAGCGGCCTGAGCCGCTCGCCTGACGAGGAGCCAACGATGACCACGCCTGCGTTCTACTCCGGGACGGGCCGCCGCAAGACGGCCATCGCCCGCGTCCGACTCCTGCCCGGCGAGGGCGAGATCGTGATCAACGGCCGGACGCTCGAGGAGCACTTCGGCAACGCCGTGAACGAGTCCGACGTCCGGATGCCCTTCCGCGTGACCGGCACCGAGGGTCACTTCAACGCGATGATCAAGGTCGAGGGTGGCGGGGTCACCGGCCAGGCCGGGGCCATCCGCCACGGCATCGCCCGGGCGCTGCTCGAGGTCGACGAGGATGCCAACCGCCTGCCGCTTCGCCAGGCCGGCCTCCTGACCCGCGATCCGCGGATGAAGGAGCGCAAGAAGTACGGGCTGAAGCGCGCGCGCAAGGCGCCGCAGTACACCAAGCGGTAGGGCCCGGCAAACCGGAGACCCCGGTGGGTCGCTCCGCTCTTCGGGTGCCTCTCGCGCGCTCGACGCGTCGAACGACGCAGGACGGCGGGCGCGTCTGGGCTCGACCGGTCGATTGAGGTCATTCAGGCGTCGAACCATGCGTCCGGCGCACCGATCGGCGAGCGGTTTCGTCGCCGGCCCTCGGTTGACCCATCGGGCGCATGATCGGCGCGCGGGCGAGGGCGGGTCACGCTGAAGGATCGGCGCGGCGTCAACCGGCGCGACGGGACGAAGGTCACACAGTCGACGGACCACCTGACCGCTAGCATGGCGTGGTGAACGCCGTGGCCGGATCCGTCTCGTCCCTGCACGGACGTGACCTGCTGTCCGTCGCCGACCTGTCCCCCGACGAGGTCGAGCGGATCTTCGACCGGGCGGCGGCGCTCAAGGCCGAAGAGCACGCCCGACGCGAGCACGGGACACCGCTCGCGACCCCGCTCGCCGGGCGGACGCTGGCGATGCTCTTCCAGAAGCCGAGCCTCCGCACGCGCGTCACCTTCGAGGCAGGGATGAACGAGCTCGGCGGGCACGCGATCTACCTCACCGAGGACGTCGTGATGGGCGCCCGCGAGAGCGTTCGCGACGTCGCCCGCAACCTCGAGCGGTTCGTCGATGCGATCGTCGCCCGGACGGGCCCGCACGAGGTCGTCGTGGAGCTCGCGGCCCAGGCGTCGGTCCCGGTGATCAACGGCCTCACGCTGCGCGAGCACCCCTGCCAGGCGCTGGCCGACCTGTTCACGCTCCGCGAGCGCTTCGGCGACCTCCACGGCCGGGTCCTCGCGTTCGTCGGCGACGGCAACAACGTCTACCACTCGCTCGCGCTCCTCGGGGCGATGCTCGGGCTCGAGGTCCGCCTCGCCCATCCGGCCGACTACGGCCCGAACCCGCGGATCGTCGAGCGCGCCGAGGCCCTGGCGGCGGCGAACGGCACCCGGCTCGAGTTCGGCACCGATCCGGCCCGGATCGTCCGCGGCGCGGACGTCGTCTACACGGACGCCTGGACGTCGATGGGCCAGGAGGTCGAGGCCGAGGCCCGCCGCGACGCGTTCGCCGACTACCAGGTCGACGAGTCGCTCCTCGAGACGGCCGGACCGGACACGGTCGTGATGCACTGCCTGCCGGCCCACCGCGGCGAGGAGATCACCTCCGCGGTCATGGACGGTCCGCGGAGCATCATCTGGGACCAGTCCGAGAACCGGCTCCATGTCCAGAAGGCGCTGCTCGTGGAGATCCTCGCCGGATGAGCACGTCGAAGGACCCGGATCGGAAGTCGGCCTGGCCGACGGGCGCGGAGCAGGACGGTCTCGCCGGCAAGCGGCCGCGCGTGACCCCGAGATCGGGCGCACGATCCGCGGGCGCATCGGCGACGCTGTACGAGCGGTACAAGGACGCCCTGCGGCGGGGCCATGTCGCCGCCCTCCGCGGCCGGAACGCCGCGGCCATCGACGCCTACGGCGAGGCCGCCGCGATCGCCCCCGACCGGGCGCTGCCGCACGCGAGCATCGGCGGGATCCTCGTGAAGATGAACCGACCCGAGGACGCGGTCGCGGCCTACGGGCGCGCCCTCACGATCGCGCCACGGGACGAGGTCGCCCTGCGCGGGATCGCCGAGGCCCAGGTCCGACTCGGGCGGCGGACCGATGCCGCGGAGTCGCTCGACCGCCTCGCCGGAGTCCTCGACGACGCCGGGCGGCTGGCCGATGCGACCGACGCCGCGCGGCGCGCGCTGGAGCTCGCGGAATCGCGGACGCGCCGAACGCACGTCGAGGCCCTCGCCGAGCGGCTCCGGACCGCGTCGCCCGGCGACGAGGCGGCGCAGCGGGCGCTCGATCAGGCCCTCCGGATGCTCGAGCCGGTCATCGTCGAGGCGGAGCCGGAGCTCGAGTCTGCGGTCCCCGAGCTCGAGGCGGCAGGCGAGGCCCCGGTCATCGAGCCCGCGGCCGCCCCGGCCGTCGCCGTCGAGGCGGTGTCGGAGCTCGAAGCCGCCGCGGGCGTGGCCGATGAAGTCGAGGCCGAGCCCGACGCCGCGGTCGAGGCCGAGGCGGAACCCGTCGCGGACGCCGCGATCGAGCTCGCGATCGAGGCCGAGCCGGCCGTCGTCGCCGAACCCGTGGCGCCGCCGGAGGCTCCCGTCGAGCCGGAGGCCCTCGAGGCCGGGGCCTTCGACGCGGACGCGTCCAACGGGGCCGGGACGGCCGACGTCGAGGCGCTCCCCGACGCAGCGGCGGTCGAGGCCGCGCCCGTCGCGGAGGTCAAGGAGCCGGTCGGCCTCGGGATCGCGCTGGGGGCCGCCGCCGAGGCCCACCTGTTCGCCGGTGACCTCGCCGAGGCCCACGCCGGCCTCCTGGCTGCCGCTCGCGCCCATCGCCGCGCGGGCCGCCACGTGGCCGCCGTCGACGCCTGCTACCTGGCGATCGGCCTCGCCCCGTCCGACCCGGACCTCCACCTCCTGCTCGCGGAGCTCTACCTCGATCGCGGCTGGCGGACGCAGGCCGCCGACAAGCTCCTCCTCCTGGGCCGGCTCGCCGACCTCGATGCCGACACCGAGACCCATCGTCGTCTCTGCGAGCTGGTCAGCACCCGGCTCGCCGACGAGCCGAGGGTCGCGGAGCTGTGCGCCTGACGGAGCGGCCGGCGACGGTCCCGACGGGCCGCCGACCGGGCTGTCGGCGCTCCTTCCAGATGTAGACTGCACGAACGATGCCGGAGCTTCTCAGGTCGATCGTCGGCCAGATCGACCTGACTGCGTTGATCGACATCGCGATCACGGCGCTGCTGATCTACTGGCTGTTCAGCCTGATCCGGGGGACCCGAGCCGTCAGTCTCGTGATTGGCGTGAGCGTCCTCTTCGCGGTGTACGCGGCGGCGCGCGCGTTCGACCTCCGGCTCCTCACCCAGATTCTCCAGACCCTCGCGGTCGTTGGCCTGTTCGCCCTCGTCGTCGTCTTCCAGCCGGAGCTCCGGCGGGCCCTCGAGCGGGTCGGCCGCGTCGGATCGTTCTACTGGCTCTTCTCCTCGACGGAGGCGCGAACGATCGTCCACGTCGCCGACGAGGTCTCCCGGGCCGCATCGCTCCTGTCGGCCGACGGCCACGGGGCCCTGATCGTCCTCGAGCGTGAGACGGGGCTCGAGGAGGTCGCGGAGACCGGGGTGATGATCCACGCCGACATCAGCGCGGACCTGCTCCGCACGATCTTCGCCCCGCGGACGCCGCTCCACGACGGCGCGGTGGTCATCCGCGACGAGACGATCATCGCGGCCGGTGCCCTGCTGCCCCTCGCCGAGATGACCGTCCACACGGAGCGGTTCGGGACCCGCCACCGGGCCGCGCTCGGGATCACCGAGCAGACCGACGCCGTGGTGGTCGTCGTCTCCGAGGAGAACAGTCAGGTCAGCCTCGTCGAGCGAGCCCGGATCGTCCGGAACCTCAGCCAGCCCCAGCTCGCGAAGGCGCTCCGGGCGCTGCTCGCCCCGGATCGGGCGCGAGGTCGCATCGGCCGCCGGCTGCCCGGCGAGCTCGGCGGCCGCGCCCCGCGACTCACGGACTTCGGCCGGTTCGTCGGGCGGAGCCGGGCGAACGGGACCGCGAAGGTCGCCGACGAGGATCCGGCAGCGGCCGCACGGGCGCCGCGGTGAGGCGACTCGTCGGGCTCATCGTCCACAACTGGCCTCTCAAGCTGCTCGCGATCGCGCTCGCCTTCCTGCTGTACGCGGGCCTCGTCGTCTCGCAGTCGCAGTTCGAGTTCACGACCCCGGTCCCGATCCAGGCGATCAACCAGCCCACGGATGCCGTCATCCTCGGCAACCTGCCGCCCGTGACCCGGATCCGGTACATCGAGAGCGGCGACATCGGGGCCGGTCCGACCGTCGACAGCTTCCTCGCGACCGTGGACCTCGCCGGAGTCGACCCGGAGGCAGGTTCGACGTATCAGACGGTCGAGGTGACCTCGGTGGACCCGCGCTTCATCGTCATCGACTACGAGCCGCGCGGGATCAACGTCCAGCTCGACCCGTACACCTCGTACGAGGTTCCCGTCACCGTGGACACCGGCACGACGCCCGAGGGGCTCGAGATCGGCACGCCGCTGAAGAGCCAGGACACCGTGACGGTCTCGGGGCCGGACTCCGTGGTCCGCTACGTCGTTGCCGCCCAGGCCGACGTCGCGATCGATCCGCACGGTCTGTCCGTGGATCGTGACGTCCCGCTCATCCCCGTCGACAACCTCGGCAAGGCGCTCAGCCCCGTCCGCGTCGACCCGGCGACCGTCCACGTGAAGATCGCCGTCTTCAGCGACGCGCAGACGAAATCGGTGCCGGTCAACCCGGTCGTCGTCGGGACGCCGCCGACCGGATACGTCGTCGACACGGTCACCGTCGATCCCGTCGTGGTTTCGATCAAGGGGGATGCGCCCGTCCTCGCGACGGTCTCGAAGGCGGACACGGACCCGATCTCGGTCGGTGCCGCGACCGGCACGATCGACACCGATGTCAAGCTCGTCCTCCCGTCCGGCGTCGTCTCCGAGACCACCTCGGCCCACGTGACGATCACGATGCGGGCCGTGACGGGGACGCGGTCCTTCGACGCGGCCCTGGTCCTGACGGGCCGCCAGCCCGGTCTCGAATATGCCCTCTCGACCGGGAGCGTCATCGTGACGGTCGCGGGCCCGATCGCCGACCTCGACCGGATCGATCCGGCGAGCTTCACCGTCCCCATCGACGTGGCGGGCCTCGGTGTCGGGACGCACGAGATCCACCCGACGCCGGTCCTCCAGGCCGGGCTCCGGCTGCTGAGCGTCGACCCTCCCACGGTCACGCTCACGGTCACCGCCGCGGGCAGCTCGTCGGCGGCGCCCTGACATGCCGCGCCTGTTCGGGACCGACGGCATTCGCGGCGTCGCGAATGTCGAGTTGAAACCGACGCTCGCCTACGCCCTCGGCCGGGCGACGGCCCATCACCTCGTCGGGAAGGGCGGTCGGCTCGTCGTCGGGCAGGACACCCGCCGCTCCGGTGACATGTTCGTGGCGGCGATCGCGGCCGGCGCAACCAGCCTAGGCGCCGACGTCCGGATCACGGGCTGCGTCCCGACGCCGGCCCTCGCGTTCCTCGCGGGCACCGCTGACTTCGCCGCCGGGATCATGGTCTCCGCCTCCCACAACCCGGCCGACGACAACGGCCTGAAGGTGCTCGACGCGCACGGGCTCAAGCTCGACGACAACGTCGAGGACGAGATCGAGCAGCTGATCTGGCGGACCGAGGAGCTCGGCTCGGTCGGGAACGCCGACATCGGCCGGTCGGTCGTCGACCCGTCGCTCCTCGATCGCTACCGCGAGCACCGGCTGACGCTGGCTCGATCGGTGCCGGCGGGCGGCCTCCGCATTGTCCTCGATTGCGCCAACGGGTCGGGCGGCGTCGTCGGGCCGGAGATCCTCGCAGCGACCGGGGCGACGGTCGAGACGATCCACAACGATCCGGACGGCGTGAACATCAACGTGGCGTCGGGCGCCACCTCGCCCGCGTCGCTCGCCCGGGCCGTCCGCGAGCGGGGCGCCGACGTGGGCTTCGCCCTCGACGGTGACGCCGACCGCCTGATCGCCGTGGACGCGTCGGGCGAGATCGTCGACGGCGACCAGGTCCTCGGGATCCTTGCCCTCGATCGGCTCGAGCGCCACGCGCTGCCCGAGAAGGCGCTCGTGGTCTCCGTGCTGTCAAACGGCGGGCTGCAGACGGCCGTGCAGAACGCCGGCGGGCAGGTGATCCGGACGCCGGTCGGGGACAAGTACATCCTCGACGGGATGCAGGTGTCAGGGGCCGGGCTCGGCGGGGAGAAGAGCGGTCACGTGATCGTGCTCGAGCACACCACGTCGGGCGACGGGATCGTGACCGCCCTCGAGGTCCTCCGCGTCATGACCCGGGCCGGGCGGCCGCTCGCCGAGCTCGCGACCCGGATCCCGTTGCTGCCCCAGCAACAGCGCGCCGTGAAGGCCCGCCACAAGGACCAGTGGGAGGGCGATCCGGCGCTCCAGCGGGCGATCCGCGACGCCGAGGAGCGGCTCGGCGGGACGGGCCGGGTGCTCGTCCGGCCGTCCGGCACGGAGCCTGCCCTCCGCGTGATGGTCGAGGGCCCGGACGCAACACTTGTGGCGGAGTTGGCCGACGCAATCTCGATTCTGGCGGGCGAGCGTCTAAACTGAGCGCCGGCGCTCCAGGGCGCAGGACACCGATCAGGCCCGGCGGTCGCTGCCGCGGGACGCGGAGGGAGATCAGCGACATGTGCGGCATCGTCGGTTACACCGGCCCCCGGGAGGCGGGCCCGATCCTCATCGAGGGCCTCCAGCGGCTCGAGTACCGCGGCTACGACTCCGCGGGCATCGCCCTGGTCGACGAGGAAGGCGACCTCTTCGTCGAGAAGAAGGCCGGCAAGCTCTCGAACCTCCAGACCGCGATCGCGGACCGCACGCCGCACGCCGCGATCGGGCTCGCCCACACGCGCTGGGCAACCCACGGCCGGCCGAACGACCTGAACGCCCATCCGCACCAGGACTGCACCGGCAACGTCACGGTCATCCACAACGGGATCATCGAGAACTTCAGCGAGCTCCGCGACGGCCTCGAGGCGCGTGGTCACCTCCTGACGTCGGAGACCGACACGGAGGCGATCGCGCATCTCGTCGAGGAGGCCTACGCCGGCGACCTGGCCGACGCGGTCCGGTCGGCGCTCGGCCAGCTGGAAGGGGCGTACGCCCTCGTCGTCATGCACAAGGGCGAGGTGAGCCGGCTCGTCGGCGCCCGCCAGAACGTGCCGCTCGTCGTCGGGCTCCACGGCGAGGAGAGCTTCATCGCGAGCGACGTCGCCGCGATCCTCGCCCACACGAACCGGATCGTCTTCCTCGAGGAGGGCGACGTCGCCGACGTCCGACCCACCGGCGTCGTGATCACGGACATCCACGGCAACCCCCGCCAGCGAGCCGAGACGATCATCGACTGGACACCCGAAGCCGCCGAGAAGGGCGGCTTCGACCATTTCATGGCCAAGGAGATCCACGAGCAGCCCGAGGCGCTCCGCCAGTGCATCGCCGGGCGGGTGACCCGCGACGGCCGGATCCGGCTCGAGGAGATCGACGGTCTCGCCGACCAGCTCCTGGCCGCGACCCGGATCGAGCTCGTGGCCTGCGGGTCGGCCTACTACGCCGCGCTCGTCGGCGCCGCTGCGCTCCAGGAGTGGACGGGGCTCCCGGCGCGGGCGACCGTCGGCTCCGAGTTCCGCTACAGCCCGCCGCCGCTCGACGGGAAGACCCTCGTGATCGCCGTGACGCAGTCCGGTGAGACGGCCGACACGATCGCCCCGACGCGTCACGCGCGGGAGCAGGGCAGCCCGATCGTCGCGGTCACGAACACCGTGGGCTCGGCGATCACCCGCGAGGCGGACGCCGTCGTCTTCCTCCAGGCGGGGCCGGAGATCGCGGTCGCGGCGTCGAAGACGTTCACGACCCAGGTCACGACGCTCGTGATCCTGGCCGCGGCGATCGCGCGGGTCCGGGGGACGCTGACCGACGAGCAGGAGGCCGAGCTGGCCGACGCACTCCACGCGCTGCCGGGCGCGGCCCAGCGGACGCTCGACACCGCCGAGGCCGTCGCGCCGGAGATCGCCCGCCGCTACGTCAACTCCCGGGGCTTCATGTTCGTCGGCCGCGGGTACGGGATGCCGACCGCGCTCGAGGGCGCGCTGAAGCTCAAGGAGGTCAGCTACGTCCACGCCGAGGGCTACGCGGCCGGCGAGCTGAAGCACGGACCGATCTCGCTCCTCGACGCCGAATACCCGCTCGTGGCGGTGGCGACGAAGTCGCGGGTCTACGACAAGGTGATCAGCAACGTCATGGAGGGCCGAGCCCGCGACGCCCGGGTGATCGCGGTCGCCACCGAGGGCGACGCCCGGATCCGGCGGTACGCCGACGACGTCTGGTTCGTGCCGGACATCCACGAGGCCCTCGGCCCGGTGATCGGGATCATTCCGCTCCAGCTGTTCGCCTATCACGTGGCGGTGGCCCGCGGCACGGACGTCGACCAGCCGCGGAACCTGGCGAAGTCGGTCACGGTCGAGTAGGCCTTGCGACGATGGCCGGCCGGATCGACACCGCGTCGCTCGGGGCGTCGGGGATGGCCGTCCCGATCGGGACGTCGGAGCTCGGGATCGACATCATCCGGGTCGACCGGATCCGGGGATCGATCGAGAAGTTCGGCGAGCGGTTCTCGAAGCGGGTCCTGACACCCGCCGAGCAGCGCTACGTCCGGATGCGGCCCGAGACCTTCGCCGGCCGGTGGGCCGCCAAGGAGGCCGTGAGCAAGGTCCTCGGGCTCGGGGTCCGGGGCATCGGCTGGCGCGACATCGAGATCGAGCGGCTGCCGACGGGACAGCCGGCGGTCCGCCTCCACGGCCGCGCGGCGTCGCGGGCCGACCAGCTCGGGATGGACCGGATCGCCGTCTCGATCAGCCACGAATCGGACTACGCGGTCGCGATCGCGTTTGGCATCCGGACCGCCGGCGGCAAGTACGTCTTCCCGCTCGACATCGAGGACCGTCTCGACGATCGCGAGCGGCGGCTGCTCGCCCGGATGGACCGGCTTCGCGAGCTCCACGAAGAGAACGTTCGTCGTGCGGAGCGGGGCGAGGAGCCCGAGGTCGATCGTGGCTGAGCGCCCGCTCGGGTTCGTCCGGGTCAGCTCGTCGGAAGGGGCCGCGACGGCCAAGGAGCCGCCGGTCGAGGGCGCGGAGCTCCTCGACGACCAGATCGCGAGCGGCCTCCTGCCGGCCCGCGACAAGCGCGGCCACAAGGGCGCCTTCGGCAAGCTGCTCGTCCTCGCCGGGTCGCTCGACTACGCCGGCGCCGCGCTGCTCGTCTGTCGCGCGGCCGGCCGGGCCGGCGCCGGTCTCGTCACGCTCGCCGTCCCGGAGTCCCTCCAACCGCTGTTCGCCGCGAAGGTCGTCGAGGCCACGACGATGGCCCTGCCGGAGGACGACGTCGAGGAGATCGACCCCGAGCCGGCCATGGCCCGGATCCTCGACCACGATCACGACGCGATCGTCATCGGGCCGGGCCTCCGGCCCGGCCTCGCGACCGCCGAGCTCGTCCGGCTGCTCCTCGCCGCCGGCGACGACGGCGGCACCGCACCGGTCGTGCTCGACGCGGAGGCCCTCCGGTCGCTCGCGACCGAGGAGCACTGGTGGGACGGCGACCGGCGGCCGTCGGTCCTCACGCCGCACACGGGCGAGTTCGCCCGGCTCCGGGCGGGCAGCGGCCACGAGCCCGATGCCGACGGCGACCTGACCGGCGACGACGCCGCCCGGGCCGTGGCCGCCCGCGACGCGGCCACGACCTGGAGCCAGGTCGTCGTCCTGAAGGGCGCGAAGACGGTGATCGCCGCGCCCGACGGGCGGCTGTCGGTCGCCCCCTTCGAGAACCCGGCGCTGGCAAGCGGCGGGACCGGCGACGTCCTGAGCGGGACGATCGGATCGCTCCTCGCCCAGCACCTCGAGCCCTACGACGCGGCCCGGCTCGGCGTCTACCTCCACGGCCTGGCCGGCGACGCGGTCCGCGAGCGGCTCGGCGACTCCGGCCTGCTCGCCTCGGACCTGCCGGAGCCGATCGCGATGGCGCGCAAGCGCCTCGCCGCGATCGCCGAGCGACGCGCGACCGCGGGCCGCCTGGGCTTCGGCCTGCGGGTCCCGGATGCGGACGTGCCGGCGGCCGGGGACCCGGCGCCGGTCGGACCGAGCGAGCGCTCGGAGCCCGGCACCTGACCAGCGGAGCCGACCGCCCGCCGATCGAGGTGCGGCTGGCCGAGGCCGGTCTCCCGGCGCTCCGCAGGACGGCCTGGATCGAGATCGACCTCGCCGCGGTCGAAGCCAACCTCGGCGCGATCCGGACGATGACGGGCGGTTCTGCGGTCATGCCGGTGGTGAAGGCCGACGCCTACGGTCACGGGATGGTCCCGATCGCCCGGACCCTCGAGGCGGCCGGGGTCGCGGGGCTGTGTGTCGCGACCCTCGACGAGGCCGTCTTCCTCCGCGAGTCCGGGATCGTCGCTCCGATCCTCGTCCTCTATCCGATCCCGCCGGGCGAGGTCGCCGTCGCTGCCCGGGCCGGGCTGGCCGTCGCCGCGGGCAACGGGCCGGCGGTGGACGGGCTGCTCGCGGCCGCGTCGGCCGCCGGCGTCGTGGGCGATCTGTCGATCGAGCTCGAGGTCGAGACCGGCCTGGGCCGGGGCGGCGCGGCGGTCGACGAGGTCGCCGATGTCGCCGGCCGGATCGTCGCGGCCGGTGCGCGGCTGAGCGGCGTCTGGACCCACCTCCAGGAGGCGGAGGTCGAGTCGATCACGGTCGAGCAGGTCCGGCGCTACGAGGCCGCCCTCGCGTCGCTCCGGGACGCCCGGATCGAGGTGCCCCGCCGGCATCTCGCCGCGAGCGCGGCGATCCTGCTCGGCAACGTCCCGCGCTACGACGTGGTCCGGCCCGGGCTGATCACGTACGGCCTCGTCCCTGACGAGCTCGCCGGGCCCGGGTTCGGGCCGGCGGCCTTCGTCCCGGGCGCGGACGGGCTTCGGCCGGTCCTGTCGCTGCGCGCCCGTCCCGTCCGGGTCGTCGAGCTGCCGGTCGGTCACGGCGTGTCCTATGGGCCCACCTGGCGGGCCGTTCGAGCGACCCGCGTCGCCACGCTCCCGATCGGCTACGGCGACGGCTGGCCCCGCGCGCTGTCGAACCGCGCCGCGGCCCTCGTCCGTGGGGTCCGCGTCCCCGCCGTCGGCAACGTCGCGATGGACGCCACGATGATCGACGTGACCGACGTGCCGGGCCGTCCCGTCGACGTCGATGACGAAGTGGTGCTCATCGGCACCCAAGGCGGCGAATCGATCGAGGCGGGCGAGGTGGCGCGATGGCGCACCACGAACTCATGGGAGGTCGTGACCGCCATGTCCGCACGGTTGACCCGGGTGTACGATGCGCCGGCCGGAATCGCCGGTACCCGTGCCCTTTCCCTGGAGACCTCGTGGCTCGGATCGAACTCTGGAACGGCGACATCTGCGATCTCGAGGTCGACGCGATCGTGAACGCCGCCAACCTGTCGCTCTGGATGTCGACGGGCGTGGGCGGCGAGATCAAGCGGGCCGGTGGCGACACGATCGAGTTCGCCGCGGTCCGCCAGGCGCCCGTGCCCCTGGGCGAGGCGATCGTCACGCCCGCCGGAGAGCTTGCGGCGCGCGTCGTCGTCCACGCGGTGTCGCTCGACCGTGACCGGCGGACGAGCGGCGAGATCATCGACAAGGCGGTCCGGAGCGCGATGGCCCGAGCCCGGGAGCTGCGGATCCGGAGCATCGCCTTCCCGGCGCTGGGCACGGGCGTCGGCGGCTATCCGCTCGACGAGGCCGCGCGGGTGACGGTCCACGCCGTGCGCGACGAGCTGGATCGATCGCCGACGATCGAGCACGTGATCTTCGCGATGCGCGGCGCGGCCGCGTACCACGCGTTCGAGGCTGCCCTGGCGGCCGTCCCGGCGCCCGGCGGACCGATCGGGACGTCGTCCGGCCCGGTCGTCGGAAGGACGATCACGGCGTGAGCTTCTCCTACGAGCGGACCGACGAGCAGCGCGACGAGCTGGTCGAACGGGTCGCCCGCGAGATCCAGATGCGTGGGCTGACCGGGCCCGCGGTCCATTTCCTCGAGGCCAGCCGCCCGTACCGCCCGCTCGGGGCGAATGCGATGCTGTTCTTCGACCCGGTGCTGCGCGGGCTGTTCGGCGGCGAGGACGCATCCGCCTCGCAGATCCTGGCCGACGACGCAGGGATCGAGCTGCTGATCGCGCGGCTCGAGGAGATCGACGAAGAGATCACCTGGGACGCCTGACCCCACGTCAGGGCCCCGGCCGGCGGCGCCGGTCGTCGGCCGACGTCGCGGCACCCGGGTAGCATGGCCCGGTGACCGATCCTCGGGCCTTCCTCGCCGTCGACCTCGGCGCCGCGACCACGTCCGCCGCGCTGATCGGCCGGCTCGCCCATCGCTGGCGGCTCGTCGGCTCGCTCGCGTTGCCGGCCCCCGGGGACCTCGACGCGATGGGCACCGAGCTCGTCCGGCGGGTCTTCGCCGCCGACCCGGGTCTCGGGGCCGCGCTCGGCCTCACCCCGCACGACGGCCTCGTCGAGCCCGCGACGATCGCCGCCGACCTGCCACGTCTGATCGCCCGCAGCGCGCCCGCGCGAGGGCTCGCGGTGGTCGCGGTCTCGGATCGAGCGCTCGGACCCCTCCTCGCGGCCGCTCGCAGCACCGGCTGGCGGACCCGGGGTGCGACCCGGGATACGCTCGAGCCCCTCGCCCTGACGCGCGAGCTGCTCGACGCGTCGGTCGACGTCCTCCTCGTCGGGGCCGGCGACCCGCCCGGCGCCGACGAGCGACGCCAACTGGAGGAGCTCACGGCGATCGTCGCCGGTGTCGTTGCCCGACGTCCGGAGCTCACGGTGATCCTCGCCGGGGCGATGGCCGACCACCTCGGCCGGATCGAGGCCGCTGGTGCGGGTCGGCCCGGCGAGATCGTGCTCGCCCCGGCGGCGCTGACCGGCGACCCGCCGGGGGAGCCGCTCCGCACGCTCCTCGACGAGGTCCGCGGCGGACCGGACGATCCCCGCCGCGCGGCGGGACGGGTCGCGGCCGCCCTCGCGGATGTCCTCGACCGGCGGATCGAGCTGATCGAGATCGGCTTCGACGGCGGCCTCCGAGCGACAGCGAGCCCGGGCACGGGTGGCAGCGACGCGACCGCCCAGGTCTCGATCGTGGCCGATGCCTGCCTCGTGCCGCCCGACCCGGACGATGTCACGGTGGACCGGGTCCTCGCCTGGTCGACGATCTCGCTGGACCGCCACCGGCTGCGCGACCGGCTGCGTGAGCTTCGGCTCTGGCCGTGGTCGGCGATTGCCGGCGATGGAGCGCGCCTTCGCCTCGCCGCGGCCCGGGCCGCGCTGGGCGTGCTCGTCGAGGCGACCCCCGAACAGTCCGCCCTGCCGGCGCCGGATCTCGTCGTCGTCGGCGGTGGCGCGTTCGCGTCGGCGCCGGGACCGGCGGTGGCCCTCGCCCTGGCGGACGTCGTCCGGCGGCCCGCCGCGATCGCCATCGCCCAGGACCACGCCCGCCTGCTCGGCACGCTCGGCGTGATCCCCGACCCGATCGAGCGCCGCCAGGCCCTGATCGACCTCGTCGACGACGTCCTGACCCCGCTCGGCAGCGTCGTGATCCCGGCCGGGATCCGGGCCGGGCCGACGGCCGGGAAGCTGACGATCCACGCCGGGACGGGTGCTTCCGAAACCGACCTCGTTCCGGGCGGCCTCGAGCTCGTCGACCTTCCACCGGGCGAGATCGCCACGGCCGAGTTCCACTTCAAGGACGCGATCCGGCTCGGCGTCCGGGGCCGGCGGTTCGCGGTCGACGTCGGCGGCGGTCTCGGCGGGCTGCTCGTCGACCTGCGCGACGTGCCGCTCCGCCTGCCGGACCGCCTCGAACGGCGCCGCGAGCTGCTGGATGCCTGGCAGGAATCGCTCTGGCTGACCCGCGACCGATGACGACGACCGTCCGGCCCGAGGATCTCGAGGACGGCACCGCCCGTCCGCACGGGCGCGGCCTGGACCTGGTCACCCGCCGGGCCCTGCTCGACGACGCGATCGAGGTCGGCTTCCAGCTCGGACCGGGAGACCGGCCCCTCGTGAGCACCGGCGACGCGATCGTGGCCGGGACGACGATCGCCGAGCGAGTCCGCGACCCGCATCTCGTCGAGCTGCCGGCCGGCTCGACCGACGCCGACGCCCGTCCCGGCGCCCGGTGGACCGCGGCCGGGGAGTCCGCCCGGCTTCGGCGGACGCTCGGCGCGGACGGCGGCGAGCTCGCGTTCGAGCACGGCGGCCACTGGATGATCGCCGTCGGGGAGCACGTCGAGGCGATCGACTGCCCGATCGCGGGCGTCGTCCGCGAGATCCGGCCCGGGATCGGCGTCCGCGTCCAGGCGCAGGGCCGGGCCCTGTCCGGCGTCGAGGCCCTCGGCGACCCGACGAGCGGCCGCCTGTCGCTCGGTGGCGATCGGGGCGACGTCCGTCATGGGCGGCTCCGCTCGACCTCGCTCGACGTCGGTCTGGCCGGCACGATCCTCGTGATCGGGTCGCGGGTCGATGCCGAGGCCCTCACGCGTGCCCGGGCGATGGGCGTCCGCGGCGTCGTCGTCAGCGGGCTCGCCGGCAAGGAGCGACGCGACTTCCTCGCGTCCGAGGCCCGCCAGCGGGCGGCGTTGCACCGACTGCCACCGTTCGCGGTCCTGATCCTCGACGGGGTGATCCGGCGTCCGATCGCTGGGCCGATCGCGGCCATCCTCGAGGCGCTCGCCGGGATGACGGTCGCGATCTCGGTCGATCCGCCCGCCCTCGTCTTCGACGCGCCGGGCGTCGACGTCGCGGCCCCGCCGGCGGATCACGTCCGCGTCCGGTCGGGCGAGCACGCCGGCGAGGAGGGTCGGTGGGCCGGCCTCGCCGGGATCCGGCGGTTCGCCGGCGGGACGTTCCTCGAGGCCGGCTGGGTGGTCTTCGGCGACGATCCGCCCCGACCGGTGCCGCTCGCCGACCTCGAGCGGTTCGCCTGAGATGGCCGGCCGGCTGGCCGGCGGAGCCGCCGCGGTCGGTCGGGCCGACGGCGCCGCCGGGGATCGGGCTTCGACGACGTCGGGATCGGCCGGCGACACGATCGCGCTCGGAGAGCGGCTCGGCCGGGTCGCGGAGGCCGGCGACCTCCTCTGCCTGTGGGGCGATCTCGGCGCCGGCAAGACGCAGCTGGCCAAGGGCATCGCCCGCGGCCTCGGTATCGACGACACGGTCAACTCGCCGACGTTCGTGCTGATGTCGGAGTATCACGGCCGGCTGCCGCTGTTCCACGTCGACCTGTACCGGCTCGCCGACGCCGCGGACGCCCTCGCGGGCGGTGTCGTGGACGAGCGGCAGGTGGACGGCCTGACGGTGGTCGAATGGCCCGACCGGATGGGGTCCGTCCTGCCGGTCGGGCGGCTCGACGTCCGGATCGACGGGAGTGGCGACGAGCCGCGGCGGATCGACCTGATCGCCGGCGACGAGCGCCACCGGCGCTATCTCGAGGCCGCCCGGTGAACGGCGGCGACGGCCGGCGGCCGTGGCTGCTGGCGATCGACACCGCGACGAGCCGGATCGTCGTGGCCGCCGTGACTCCGGAGGGCGAGCTCCTCGGTGCGACGACCTGGCAGGCCGGGCGGACCCACGGCGAGCAGCTCCTGCCGGCGATCGGCCGGCTGCATGGCGAGGCGAACCTGCGCCGCTCGCGGATCCGCGGGGTGATCGTCGGGACGGGGCCCGGGGCGTTCACCGGGCTTCGGGTCGGGCTTGCGACGGCGAAGGCGCTCGCTCACGAGCTCGCCGTCCCGATCGCCGGCGTGTCGACCGCGGAGGCCCTCCTCCGCGCGGCGACAGATTCCGGGGACGTCGGGATCGACCGGCTCGTCCTCCTCCTGCCGGCCGGGCCGAACGACCGCCATGTCGTGCGCACGGGGAGCGATGCCGAGCTCCTGCCCGGTGGCTCGGAGCCTCACCTCAGCGCGGACGACGTGCTCGTCGCGGTCGACCTCGAGGGACGGGCGCCGGCCGACGCGCTGGTCCGGGGCGAGGCCGCTCGTGACGGGCTGCCGGCAGCGCTGGCGGCGATCGGGGCCGCCAGGCTCGCGGCCGGCGGCGACGACCTCGCCCGGCTCGTCCCGGAGTACGTCAGCCTGCCGCGCGGGGTCCGTGCGGAGAGCGGGGAGGTCGCATGGTCGCGCGACCCCCGGTGAAGATCGTCATCGAGGCGATGCGCCTCGAGGACCTCGACGAGGTCCAGCGGATCGAGGAGGCGAGCTTCACGACGCCGTGGCCGCCGAACGCCTACCGCAGCGAGCTGATGACGAACCGTCTCGCGTCGTACCTCGTCGCCCGGGCCCAGGGCCGGATCGTGGCCTACGGTGGGATGTGGCTGATGGTCGACGAGGCCCACATCACGACCTTCGCGGTGCACCCGGCCTGGCGCCGCCAGCGCCTCGGCGAGCGTCTGCTCCTCGCGTTCCTCGACCTCGCCCGGGACCGCCACGCCCGCGAGGCGACGCTCGAGGTGCGCCTGTCGAACGTCGCGGCGCGGCGGCTCTACGAGAAGTACGGCTTCCGGCCCGTCGGGCTCCGGCCGCGCTACTACAGCGACAACAACGAGGACGCGCTGATCATGACGACCGAGCCGCTCGGCGAGCGGCAGATGCGGGCGCGGATCGAGCGGCTCCGGGTCGACCTGGACGACGGTCCGGCGCCGACGGGCCCGTTCGATCCCGACGAGGACCCGGTCGTCGACGAGGGCTCCGAGCCGCCGCCGTCCGGGCCGCGTCCGTGAGCGCGCTGCCGGCCCGGCCCGTCCCCTTCGACGAGGCGGTGATGCTGTCCGTCGAGTCGTCGTGCGACGAGACGGGGATTGCGGTGATCCGTGGCGGACGGACGATCCTGTCGAACGTCGTCGCGAGTCAGGCGGCCCTCCACGCCGCGACCGGCGGCATCGTCCCGGAGGTCGCCGCGCGGGCCCATCTCCGCTGGATCGTCCCGGTCCTCGACGAGGCGCTGGCGGATGCCTCCGTCGCGGTCGAGGACGTCGACGCGGTCGCCGTGACCTACGGGCCGGGTCTGGCGGGCTCGCTCCTCGTCGGGCTGAACTTCGCGAAGACGCTCGCCTGGGTCCACGACAAGCCGCTCGTCGGCGTCAACCACCTCGAGGGCCACCTGTATGCCGCCTGGCTGCGGGACGCCGGGGCGGACGAGACCGCCGAGCCCGTCTTCCCCCTCGTCGCCCTGATCGTGTCGGGCGGCCACACGTTCCTCGTCGAGATGCGCGACCACCTGACGTACCGGCTCCTCGGCCAGACCGTCGACGACGCCGCGGGCGAGGCGTTCGACAAGGTCGGGCGGCTCCTGGGCCTGCCGTACCCGGGCGGGCCCGCGGTCTCGCACGCCGCCGAGGCCGCCACCCGGCAGGACGCCGCGTTCCCGCGGGCATGGCTCGGCGACACCTACGACTTCAGCTTCAGCGGGCTGAAGACGGCCGCCCGCCGGACGATCGATGCGGCGCGCGCCGACGAGGGGCTGCCGATCGGGCGGGACGCCGGGCTGGAGCCGACCGCCCGGCTCTCGGACGCCTCGACGGCGGAGCTCGCGTGGGGCTTCCAGGACGCCGTCGTCGACGTGCTCGTGACGAAGACGATCCGGGCGGCCGGGCAGACGGGCGCCCGGTCGATCGTCCTCGGTGGCGGCGTGGCGGCCAACGCGACCCTCCGCACCCGGCTGGCGAGCGAGGCCGAGGCCCTCGGGCTGCCGCTGATCGTGCCCCGACCGGCGCTCTGCACCGACAACGGCGCGATGATCGGCGCCGCCGGGGCACGCCGGTTCGCGGCGGGCGAGCGGGCCGATCTGTCGCTCGACGCGCGGCCCTCGCTGCCGCTCGCCCGGGCCTGAGGGGGTCCCGTGTCGCAGAGCCCGCCCCACGTCGACCCGGCCGCCGTCCGCCGGACGCTCCGTGCCGCGGGGCTCCGGGCGCGCCACAGCCTGAGCCAGAACTTCCTCGCCGACCCCGACGTCCTGGACGCGATCCTCGCCGAGGCGGGCGCGGTGCCCGGCCGGCGCGTGCTCGAGATCGGTCCGGGCCTCGGGCTCCTGACGAGCGGGCTGCTCGACGCCGGCGCGATCGTCACCGCGGTCGAGCTCGATCGGGGGCTCGCGGCGTTCCTCCGCGACCGGTTCGTCCCGGAGATCGAGGCCGAGCGGCTCCGGCTCGTCGAGGGCGACGCGCTCGACCAGGACCTGACGACGCTCGTCGCCTCCCCGTACGACGTGGTCGCGAACCTGCCGTACCACATCACCAGTCCGATCCTGCATCGGCTGCTCGGCGAGACGCCGCGTCCCGAACGGCTCGTCCTGATGGTCCAGCGCGAGGTCGCGGAGCGGATCGCCGCTGCCCCGGGCCGGATGAGCTATCTGAGCGTCTTCGTCCAGTACCACGCCCGCGTCCGGATCGCCGTCGACGTCCCGCCGGAGGCCTTCGAGCCGGAGCCCGCGGTCCGCTCGGCGGTGATCGTCGTCGAGCCGTACCCGGCGGACGATCGCCTTGCCACGGTCGACGACGAGGACGCTCTGTGGCGCCTCGTCCAGGCGGGGTTCCGGGAACGCCGGAAGATGCTCCACAACGTGCTCACGCGGCAGCTCCCCGTCGAGCCGGCACGGGTCTCGGCCGCGCTCGCGGCCGCCGGGATCGACCCGGACCGCCGGCCGCAGACGCTGGATGTGGGCGAGTGGCTGGCGCTGCTCGCGGCCTTCGGCGAGATCGGCGGGGATCGCCGCGGGCAGCGGGCATGACGAGATGACCGATCCGGGACGCGTCGTGACGCCGGTGGTGCGTCTCGCGCCGGCGAAGCTCAACCTGACCCTCGCGATCGTCGGCGGACGTCCGGACGGCTACCACGCGCTCCACACGGTGATGGTCCCCCTCGATCTCACCGATCGGCTGACGCTTGCGATCGACCCGTCGCCGGCCGCGACGGACTCCCTCCATGTCGAGGGCTTCGACGCCGGCCCGATCGAGGACAACCTCGTGCTCCGGGCGCTCGATGCCACGCGCCGGGCGGTCCGGTCCGCGCTGGGTCAGTCGCCGCCGGCGATCGCGGCCCGGCTCGACAAGCGGATCCCCGTCGCCGCGGGCCTCGCCGGCGGCAGCAGCGACGCCGCCGCGACGATCGACGGTGCGCTCGAGGCCTGGGCAGCCGCGGATGCGCTGCCGGCGTCGGAGCGGATGGCGCTCGCGGCGTCCATCGGCAGCGACGTGCCGTTCTTCCTCGCCGGCGGTCCCGCGCTCGTGGAGGGTCGAGGCGAGCGGGTGACGCGGCTCCACGGGATCCGCCTCGCGCCCGGCGAGCAGATGCCCGGGATCCTGATCGTCACGCCGGCCGTCCCGGTTCACACGGCGGCCGTGTTCGCCGCCTGGGCGGACGGTGCGATGGGTCAGCCCGGCGTGGCTGCCCGGAGCTCGGAGCACTTCGCCAGCGAGTTCGGCTCCGGCCTGACGACGGCCCAGCTCCGGGAGCGGGCCGGCGTGCTGGCCGCGGCCAACGACCTCCTGCCCGCCGCGACGATGGTCGTCGCGGACCTGGTGCCGTTCCGCCGGGCGCTGATGCGCCTCCTCGCCCGACCGATCGGGCTGTCGGGCTCCGGGCCGACGCTCTGGGCGCTCTATCCTTCGCTCGACGGCGCGGAGCTGGCGGCGGCCTCCGTCCGGGCGGCTGTCGGGACGGGGTTCATCGCCCCGCCGGGCGGCGGCCAGCCGTTCATCGCGGCGACGACCTTCCTGACGACGCGCGCGGGCGACGGCCGCGGACACGACGACGAGAGGAGCGACGGATGACCCGACAGGCGATCCAGACGAACGGGGCGCCGGCGCCCGTCGGGCCGTACAGCCAGGCGATCACGAGCGGCGACTGGATCTGGTGCGCGGGCCAGGTCGGCCTCGATCCGACGAGCGGCGAGCTCGTCGACGGTGTGGAGGGCCAGGCCGAGCGCGCGCTTCGCAACCTGCAGGCCGTCCTCGACGCCGCGGGCGCCGGCTTCGCCGACGTCGTGAAGACGACGATCTTCCTCGCCGACCTGAACGACTTCGCCGCGGTCAACGCGATCTACGCCCGATTCATGCCGGATCCGCCGCCCGCGCGATCGACCGTCGGCGTGGCCGGCCTGCCGAAGGGCGCCCTGGTCGAGATCGAGATGATCGCCCGCCGAGGATGAGCCCGAATCCGACATCAACCCGTCTGCGATCGTCGCGGCCGGACGAGGCTGGCAAGGCGGCCGGGAGCAGCGGAGCGAGCGGGCTTGAAGGCCCGTGAGCGAGCAGCGCAGCGGCCAACGCAGTCCAGCGTCGTCCAGGCGCGACAGCCTCCATCGGTTGACACCGTTCATGACGCGCCAATAGGATCGGCCCACCTTCGATGACACCTCACCGACACGCGCCGGGCCCTGACCGCGTCGGGATCGCGCCGCACACCCCGACACCCGCCCGCGCGCGCCACGCGTGAACCCCCCAAGTCCCGGCTCCGCTCCCCGGGTTGTCGCGGTCGTCATGGCCGCGGGCCTCGGCACGCGGATGAAGTCGCGCCTCCCGAAGCTGCTCCATCCCCTGGCCGGCCGGCCGATGGTCGCGTACGTCGTGGACGCGGGCCGCGAGGCGACAGGCCGTCGTCCGCTCGTTGTCACGAGCCCCGCCACGGCCGCCGTCCGGGACGCGCTCGGCGACGAGGTCGACTACGCGCTCCAGGCCGAGCCGCGCGGCACCGGTGACGCGGTCGCGGCCGCAGTCGCGGCCCTGCCGGACGAAGTCGACGAAGTCCTCGTCCTGACCGGCGATGCGCCCCTGCTGGAGGCGTCGCTCCTCGGCGAGCTCCTCGAGGAGCGCCGACTCGACCAGGCGGCGATCGCGATCGTCGCGGTCGACGCGATCGATCCCGGCGCCCTCGGCCGGGTCATCCGCGACGAGGCCGGCACCGTCGATCGCGTCGTGGAGAAGAAGGACGCGACCGACGAGGAGATCGCGGTCAACGAGATCAACTCCGGCCTGTACGTCTTCGACGCGGGCTGGCTGCGCTCCCGCATCGGATCCCTGAGCCGTTCGCCGAAGACCGGCGAACTCTACCTGACCGAGATGATCGAGCTGGCCCGCGCGGACGGCCGGCTCGTGGTCGCGGTGACCGTCGAGGACGACGGCCGGCTGATGGGGATCAACGACCGGGCGGAGCTTGCCCAGGCGGAATGGGACCTCCGGACGCGGATCAACGGCGAGCACATGCGCGCGGGCGTCACGATGCGCGACCCGTCGACCGTGTACGTCGACGCGACGGTGACCCTCGCCGAGGACGTCGTCCTCGAGCCGAACGTGATCCTCCGCGGCTCCACGTCGGTCGGGGAGGGGACCACGATCGGCGCGGGCTCGCAGATCGTCGACAGCACGATCGGCGCCCGCTGCACCGTGTGGGCATCGATCGTGGAGTCGGCGGTCCTCGAGAATGGCGCGCAGGTCGGCCCGTTCAGCCATCTCCGGCCGGGCACGCATCTCGAACAGGACGCCGTCGTCGGCAACTTCGCCGAGCTGAAGAACACGCGGCTCGGCCGTGGCGTGAGGCAGCACCACGTGAGCTACCTCGGCGATGCCGAGCTGGGCGAGGGAACGAACGTCGGCGCGGGCACGATCACGGCCAACTTCGACGGACGGAAGAAGCACCGGACCACGGTCGGCAAGCGGGTCTTCCTCGGCGTCGACACGATGCTTCGTGCCCCGGTCACGATCGGCGATGACGCGAAGACCGGCGCGGGCGCCGTCGTGACGAAGGACGTGCCGCCCGGCAAGCTCGCCGTCGGGATGCCCGCCCGGCTGCGCGATCCGAGGCCGCCAGAAGCCGATCCCGAGCCTGCCGCCGACGCGTCGCCGGCGCCGGACACGAAGACGAGTGCGAACACGCCCGACGAGGCCGGCTAGTGCTCGACATCCTCGTCATCATCCTGCTGACCCTGCTCGAAGGGTTCTTCGTCGCGGCCGAGATCGCCCTCGTGTCCCTTCGCCGGAGCCGGGTCGACCAGCTCGCCGAGGAAGGTCGATCCGGGGCCCGCCGGGTCCGACGCCTCCAGGAGGACCCGGGCCGGTTCCTCGCCGTCTCCCAGCTCGGGCTGACAGTCATCGGCTTCTTCGCCTCCGCGTTCGCGGCGGTGAACCTGGCCCAGGCCCTCGCCGAGCTGCTGCGCGAGGCCGGTCTCGGTAACGCCGCCGACGGGGTCGCCCTCATCGTCGTCACGGTCATCCTCGCCCTCTTCACGATCATCTTCGCGGAGCTCGTCCCCAAGACCCTCGCCCTGTCGAACCCGGAGCGCTTCGCGCTGACCCTGTCGCTCCCGATCGAGTTCCTCGCCCGTGCCCTCGGGCCCTTGATCGCCTTCCTGACCGGGGTGACGAGAGCGATCGCCGGCCTGTTCGGGGCGAACGTGACGAACGAGGCGCAGATCAGCGCGGAGGAGCTTCGACTGATCGTCGAGCGGGGTGGCGAGCAGGGCGTCCTCGAGGCCGAGGAGGAGCAGATGATCAACGCGGTCATCGAGCTCGGCGAGCGCCGCCTGCACGAGGTGATGATCCCGCGGATCGCGATCGTCGGGCTGTCGGCGTCGTCGACCCTCGAGGACGCGATCGACACCGTCGTCGACGAGGGCCACAGCCGGATCCCGGTGTACGAGGAGTCGATCGACGAGGTCGTCGGCATCCTCTACGCCAAGGACCTGCTGCCGTTCCTGAAGTCCGGCTCCGGTCCGCGACCGGCGCTCCGCTCGCTGCTCCGGGCGCCCGTCTTCGTGCCCGAATCAATGACGATCGACGACCTCCTCCACGAGTTCCAGCGGCGGAAGGTCCACATCGCGATCGTTCTCGACGAGTACGGCGGCACGGCGGGCCTCCTGACGATCGAGGACCTCCTCGAGGAGATCGTCGGCGAGATCCAGGACGAGTACGACACCGAGGAGCCCATGGTCGTCCGGCTGTCCGAGGACGAGGCCCGGGTCGACGGTCGTGCCGACGTCGACGATCTCGCGGAGCTGTTCGACATCGACCTCGGGCTCGAGGACGAGGACGAGTACGACACGGTCGGCGGGCTGATCTACCACCGGATCGGCGGGGTTCCGTCACCCGGCGACGAGATCGACGTCGACGGTCTCCACCTGACCGTCGAGTCGACCGACGGCCGGCGGGTGAGCAAGGTCCTCGTCGTCCGCCGCCCGGACGACGACCGGGAGCCGCGTCCGGACGAGGATGGCGACCGCTAGCTCGGGGATCCGTCCCCGACGAGCCTGGTGATCAGCCAGACGTGGCCGAACGGGTCGCGGACCTTGCCGGCCTGGACGCCGCTCTCCGGATGATCGGGCGGCCGGACCAGGGTTGCGCCGGCCGCGATCGCCCGCTCCACGGTCGCGTCGACGTCGTCGACGTCGAGATCGAGGGTCACCGACGTGCCGCCGAGGGTCTCGGGTCCGACGACATGCTCGAACTCCGGGTGCTCGTCGGCGATGTACAGCTCGACGGATCCGATGCCGACCGTCGCGTGAGCGATCCGCCCGTCCGGGCCTTCGATCAGCAGCTTCTGGCGAGCTCCGAACGCGACGGTGTAGAACGCGATCGCCGCGCGGGCGTCGCGCACCGCGAGGTACGGGGTGATCGCGCGGATCCCGACCGGGTTCAGCGGATCGTCGGTCACCGGCTCAGGCGGCGATCACCGAGACGATGATCTCCTCGAGCCGGACGCGGGCCTCCGCGTCGACGACCCCGGCCGCGTCCAGCTCCGCGAGCGCCTCGTCGCGGTAGCGCCGGGCCTGGTCCCGGGTGTACGTGTGGGCACCGGCGCGTTCGAGGATCGCCACGATCTCCGCGACGTTCTCGGCGGTCGGGCCACCGTTGCCGTAGAGCGCCGCGAGCCGCTCGCGATCCTCCGGCCCGGCGTGCTCGAACGCATAGATCACGGGCAGGGTCTTCTTCCGCCGGGCGATGTCCGAGGCCTGCTTGCCGGTCGCCTGCTCGGCGCCCCAGATCCCGAGCAGGTCGTCGTTGAGCTGGAAGGCCAGCCCGAGCGCCCAGCCGAAGCCACGGTACCGGGCGATCACCTCGTCGTCGTCGGTCGCGAGCAGGGCCCCGGCCTCGATCGAGGCGGCGATCAGGGCGGCGGTCTTCCGGCCGATCATGTCGAAATAGAGGTCGACCGACATCAGGTCATCGGCCTCGCTCGTCGCGATGTCGATGTACTGGCCCTCGCACAGGGCGACGCACGTCTGGTCGTACAGCCGCATCAGCCGGAGGACCTTCGTGTCGCTGAACCCGAGGTCGGTGAGGCGGTGGAGGGCCATCCGGCTGAGGCTGAACAGCATGTCGCCGGTGTTGATCGCCTGGGCCACCCCGTGGACCGCCCAGACCGTCGGCCGATGGCGGCGCTCGAGGTCGCCGTCCTCGATGTCGTCGTGGACGAGGCTGAAGTTGTGGCCGAGCTCGACCGCGGCGGCGCCTGGGAGGGCGGGACGGTAGTCGCCTGCGATCGACGCGTACGCGAGCAGCCCGAGGAGCGGTCGCATCCGCTTGCCGGATGGGGCTCCGGAGCCGTCCAGCCCGAGGTGGTAGCGGATCATCGCGTAGACGCCGGCCGTGGACTCGTCGTGGTCGCCGACCAGTCGGAGGATCTCCTCCTCGGTGTCGGCGATCAGGGCGGCGGCCTGGAGGACCGGCTGGGCGGTGGTCATCGCGGGCCATGGTAGCGGGATTCGGGCAAACGTGCACCCGCCAAGTAGCCTGTTGCACCGCGGCGGGCGAGGGGCGGACACCGCTCGTCGCCGCGCTATCGTGTGCCCGATGCGACGATCCGCGGGCTTCGGATGACGGAGGACTGGCGCGCCGTCTTCGAATCGACGTACGCCTCCGCCGCGTCGCCGGTCCAGGAGCGGATCTGGCGGTCGGTGTTCGGCGACGAGTACCCGGAAGGCGTCGATCCGTTCAGCTTCGTCTCGCGAAGCGAGCTGGCGCGGATCGCTACGGAGGTGCGGGTCGGCCCCGGCCGGACGCTGCTCGACATCGGCTGCGGTCGCGGCGGGGCGGGCCTGTGGGTGGCCGAAGCCACAGGCGCCGACGTGCTCGGCATCGACATCGCCGAGTCGGCGCTCGTCGACGCCCGCCGGCGAGCCGCCGCGCTGGGGCGCCCGGCGACCTTCCAGCGCGGCGAGTTCGAGGCGACCGGTCTCGCCACGGCCTCAGTCGACGCGATCATGAGCATCGACGCGCTCCTGTTCACGCCGGACAAGGCGGCCGCGTTCCTCGAACTGCGAAGGGTCCTCCGGGACGGCGGCCGGCTCGTGATGACGTCGTGGGACTACCACCGCCCCCCCATCGGGCGGCCACCGCAGGTCCCCGACCACCGGCCGCTCGCCAAGGCCGCCGGCTTCGACGTCGTTGCCTACGAGGACACCGACCGCTGGCGCGAGCGGATCGATCGGACGGGGGCGGGTCTGCTCGAGGCCGTCCCCGAGCTGGCATGCGAATCCGGCCAAGACGAGGCTGAGGTCCGGGCGGGGATCATCGAGATGAACGCGACGATCGAGACCATGACGCGGCGCTTCCTGCTCGTCGCCGGGGCGCGCTGAGCCCGAGGCAGGCGAAGACGCCGGGCCGGGGGACGCAACCGGACCGGCGTCTGACCATGGCTACGTCAGTCGTCGGCGGATGGATCATCGGAGGGCGGCCCGCTCGCCCGATCGGCGTCGGTGCTACCGTGCAATTCGTGCCGATCCCGCGCCGATATTCGACCGATGCGATCGTCCTGTCGCGCTTCGACTACGGCGAGGCCGATCGGATCCTGACCCTGATCACCCCGTCCGGCGGCAAGCTGAAGGCGATCGCCAAGGGCATCCGCCGGCCGACGTCCCGGATCGGCGGCAGCCTCGAGCCGTTTGCCGAGCTCACGGTCCTCCTCGCTCGCGGCCGGACGTTCGACGTCGTCACCCAGGTCAGCGTCGGCCACGCCTGGCTGAACCTGCGCGACTCGCTCGAGGGCGCGGCGACCGCCTGGTACCTGGCCGAGCTGGCAGATCGATCGCTCGAGGAGCGTCATGCCGCGGAGTCGGTCTACTCGCTCCTCAAGCGCGGCTACGAGCTGCTCGACGCCGGCATGGCCCCGAACCGCGTCGCCCGCTGGTACGAGATGCACCTCGCCGACGAGCTCGGCGTCCGGCCGGAGGTCGACCGCTGCGTCGAATGTGACCGGGTCCTCGAGGTCGACCGCCGGTATCGCTGGGTCCCGCCGCTCGGCGGCGTCCTGTGCGACCGCTGCCCGGGACCGCCCACGATCGGACCGGCCTCACCCTCGAGGCGCTGAAGCTGCTCAAGGCCTACCAGCGCCAGGACGTCGAGGCGCTCGCCGGCCTCCGTCTGAGCCCGGCCACGGAGCGCGAGGTCGAGTCGGCGATGCGCGACTTCCTCCGCCACGTGCTCGAGCGCGACGCGCGCTCGCTGGCGTTCCTCGACGAGGTCCGCCACGAGCCGGCGACGACGCCGGCGCCGCCGCGGTGCTGCCGTCCTGATGCCGAGCGTCGAGCTCCGCGAGATCGTGACCGAGGACGACGTCGAGGCCGTGATGGGCCTCCGCCGCGGACCCGGCCAGGAGCGCTACCTCGGGTCGATGATCAGCCACTTCGAGGACGCGATCGCGGACGCCAGCGCCTGCCCGCGCAAGTGGTCCGTGCACGATCGGGAGACCGGCGAACTCGTCGGCTTCGCGATGATCAGCGACGACATCCCCAGGGACGTCCTCGACGCCGACGACCGCATCGTCGGGCCGTACTTCCTGTGGCGGCTCCTGATCGATCATCGATTCCAGGGCCGTGGCTACGGCCGGGCGACGGTCGACGCGGTCGCCGACTACGTCCGCGGACGAGCCGAACGGCGAGGTCCTGTACACGAGCAGACGTCGACGGCGACGGCTCGCCCAGCCGTTCTACCTGCCTCGGCTTCGTCCGGACCGGTCGGCTCGCCGACGACGAGGACATCCTCGGCTCGACCTGCCCGCGACCCCGTCCGGACGCGCCGAACGGGGGCCGAGCCTGAGCGGCCCGCCGATCATCCCCCGAGGCCATGGCGTCCGCCGGAGCACCTGGCAGGGCTCGCAGGGCCGCGAGAGCGGCCTGACCGGATCGCCCGACATCCCGGATCCGCCCGACGACGGTCCGACCGACGTCCGCGGCCGGATCGCGCAGGCCCGCCAGGCCGTTCGCGCGACGGCCGGCGCCGTCCCGCGCGTCCTGGGCCTCGTCTGGGCAGCGAGCAAGCCGCCTGACGTTCGGCCTCGCCACGGCCACGATCCTCGCGGGCCTGCTGCCGGCGATCACCGCCTACATCGCCAAGCTCCTCGTCGACGCGGTCGTCCGGGCGATCCAGGTGGCGGCGAATCCGGCCCTCGCCGATGCCGTGCCGATCGGGCCGTTGACCGTCACGACCGTCGGCGCCGTGGTCCTGCTCGCGGTCGCCCAGTTCCTCGTCTATGCCGCCTCGTCGTTCCTGAGCACGCTCCGGAACGTCTGCCAGCAGCTCCTCCAGGAGCGGGTGACGAACACGATCCAGCTCCAGGTCATGGATCACGCCGCGCGGCTGGACCTCAGCTTCTTCGAGGACTCGACGTCGTACGACCTGCTGCGGCGGGCCCAGCAGGGCGCCTCGTCGCGGCCGCTGTTCATGGTCAGCGGCGTGTTCGGGCTGATCCAGACGATCATCGTCTTCGGGTCGATGATCTTCCTGCTCGTGAGGCTCAGCCCGATCCTCGCGGTCGTGGCGCTCATCTCGCCGATCCCCGCGTTCATCGCCGACACGCGGTACGGCTGGCGGGGCTACAGCTTCGCCCGCTGGGCGTCGCCGATCCGCCGCCGGATGGACTACCTCACGACGCTCGTGACGACCAATTCGTACGCCAAGGAGGTGAAGCTCTTCGGCCTCGGGCCGTACTTCATCGATCGCTTCCGGCAGCTGGCGGCAACCTACCAGGACCGCCAACGCCGAATGGTCGTGACCCGCTACTTCGTGGGCTTCATCTGGAACACGATCACGATCCTCGCGGGCTCCCTGACGTACCTCTACGTGGCGCTCCAGGCGGTCGCCGGCAAGCTCACCCTCGGCGACCTGACGCTCTACACCCAGGCCGCGTCGTCGGTCCAGTCGTCGGTCCAGGGCATCCTGGCGGGCTTCGGCTCGATGTACGAGAACCAGCTCTACCTGAACGACCTGTTCGACCTGCTGGCGACCCCGTACGGGATCGAGGTCCGGCCGGATGCCGACGGGTCGCCGGCGCCGGCCGCCGTTCCGACTGCGACGACGTCCGGCGAGATCGCGTTCGAGGGCGTGACCTTCGCCTACCCGGGCTCCGGCCGGGAGGCCCTTCACGATGTCAGCCTCCGGATCGAGCCGGGCGAGACCGTCGCGGTCGTCGGCCGCAACGGCGCCGGGAAGTCGACGCTGATCAAGCTGCTCTGCCGGCTGTACGACCCGACCGACGGCCGCATCCTCCTCGACGGGGTCGACCTGCGCGAGCTCGACCCGGCATCCGTCCGCCGGCTGATCGGCGGGATGTTCCAGGACTACGTGACGTACCAGGCGACGGCGGCCGAGAACATCGGTCTCGGCGAGCTGGCCCGCATCGAGGACCGGGACGCGGTCGAGGACGCCGCCCGCAAGGGCGGCGCCGACAGCCTGCTCGACCGGCTGCCCGATGGCTGGGACACCCCGCTGGGGAAGTGGTTCGACGGCGGCGTGGAGCTGTCGGGCGGCGAGTGGCAGAAGATCGCCCTCGGCCGGGCGTTCATGCGCGATGCCCGGATCCTCGTCCTCGACGAGCCGACCTCCGCGCTCGACGCCCAGGCGGAGTTCGAGCTGTTCGCCCGCCTCCGCAGGCTCGCGGCCGGTCGGACGGCGATCTACATCTCGCACCGGTTCTCGACCGTCCGCCAGGCCGACCGGATCCTGTTCCTCGAGCACGGCGCGCTCGTCGAGCAGGGCACCCACGACGAGCTGATGGCGCTCGGCGGCCGGTACGCCCGGCTCTTCACGCTCCAGGCCGCGGCCTACACGGGCGCGTCGGTCGACGGCCTGACGGACCTCGGCGGGGTCGGCGAGCTCGACGACGTCGAGGAGCCGGCGGACGACGATGGCGGCGGTTCCGGCGGCGGCGGGGTCCTCGCGCGCCGATTCGCCGGATCAGGTGTTCATCGTCCATCCGCCGTCGACGTAGCCCGCCCCGCTCGGCCACGATGACTCCCGGCGGCGCGGGCCGTCTGAACGTCCGAGAGCCCTGGCCCGCACGATGCGGGGCCGATCGAAAGGACGACGACCGATGCGGAAGCTGATCGTGAGCACGTTCCTGACCCTCGACGGGGTCATGCAGGCGCCGGGCGGACCGGGCGAGGATGACAGCGGGGGCTTCGCCCATGGCGGCTGGTCCATGACCTACTGGGACGAGACGATGGGCCGGGTCATGGGTGAGGCGATGAGCGATCCCTTCGACCTCGTGCTCGGGCGCCGGACCTACGACATCTTCGCCGCGTACTGGCCGCACGCGTCGGAGGCGGATGGGGCGAAGCCCCTGAACGACGCGACGAAGTACGTCGCGTCACGGGGCCGTCCCGAGCTGGCGTGGGGCCCGTCGGCGATCATCGAGGGCGACGCGGGCGACGCGGCGACGCGGGCGACGCGGGCGACGGGGTCGCCGCGCTCAAGGAGGGAGACGGCCCGGAGCTGCAGGTGCACGGCAGCGGGAACCTGCTCCAGACGCTCATCCGCAACGGGCTGGTCGACGAGTACCGGCTGTGGGTCTTTCCGGTCGTCCTCGGGTCCGGGAAGCGGCTCTTCGCCGACGGCACGATCCCGGCCGCGGTGAAGCTCGTCGACAGCGTCGTCTCCTCGACCGGCGTCGTGATCGGCACCTACCGGCCGGCCGGCGACCTCGTCACCGGGACGGTCGGGCGACCGTAGCCGGCGCGACCTTGCCGAGCGGGACGGCGGCGCGGCCCGCCATCGTCTACCGTCTCCGTCCGTGAGGCCCCGCCGACGATCGATCGCCATCGCCACGGTGGCCGGCACCGCCCTCGCGGTCGGCGGCGGGATCGCCCGGCGATCGGCCGGCGAGCGGCTGTCCGCCCGGACGGAGCGGCGGCTGTGCACGGTCGCCGATCCCGGACCGTACGTCCTGACCGCAGCCGTCGCCGACCTCCACGAGCGCCTGACGATCGTCGACCTCCACGCGGACTCGCTCATCTGGGGCCGCGACCTGCTCCTGCGCGCCGACCGCGGCCACGTCGACGTGCCGCGTCTCGCCGAGGGCAACGTCGCCGTCCAGGTCTTCGCGGTGGCCACCAAGGTCCCGCGCCACCTGAACATCGAGGCGAACGACGACCGCTCCGACGACGTGACGCTCGTCGCCCTCGTCCAGGGCTGGCCGGCGGCGAGCTGGCGGAGCCTCCTCGCCCGGGCCGAGCACCAGGCGGCCCGGCTCCGCTCGATGGCGGCGGCGTCGGGCGGTCGGCTGACGCTGATCCGGACGGCGGCGGGTCTCGACAGCCTTCCTCGAGCGCCGAGCGGGCGACCCGACGCTCGTGGCCGGCCTGCTCGCGATCGAGGGCGCTCATGCGCTCGACGACGACCTGGCGAACGTCGCCCGCCTCGACGCAGCAGGCTTCCGGATGGTCGGGCTGGCCCACTTCTTCGACAACGCCTTCGGTGGCTCAGCCCATGGACTCGCCCAGGGCGGGTTGACGTCGCCCGGCCGCGAGCTCGTCGCGGAGCTCGAGCGCCGCCGCATGATCGTCGACCTCGCCCATGCATCGGCCGCGACGATCGACGACGTGCTCGCGATCGCGACCCGACCCGTCGTGGCGTCGCACACCGGCGTCCGAGCCGTCTGCGACAACGCCCGCAACGTGACCGACGAGCAGCTCCGCGGGATCGCCGCCACGGGCGGGATGGTCGGGATCGGGTTCTGGCCGACCGCCTGCGGCGGGGCCGGAGTCGAGTGGATCGCGCGATCGATCGCCCACGCCGTCGCCATCGTCGGCGCCGACCACGTCGGGCTGGGCTCGGACTTCGACGGAGCCGTGCCGGTCCCGTTCGACGCCTCCGGGATGGGCCTCCTGACCGGCGCCCTCCTCGGTCAGGGACTGGACGAGACGCAGATCGCGGCCGTGATGGGCGGATCGGCGATCCGGGTCCTCCGGGAGGCGCTGCCGGCCTCGCGCTGATGGCGGCGGCGTTCGGCGAGCGTCCCGAGGCCTGGTAGCATCGGACATCCAGTCCTCGCGCGGCCCTTCCATGGCCGGTCGCTCACAGGAGTCCCCGTGACCACCTCCATCGACCTGACCGATGACGTCGCGCCCGCCGTCGCCAGCCTCGAGACGATCGTGTCGCTGTCGAAGCGGCGTGGGTTCGTCTTTCCCTCGAGCGAGATCTACGGCGGGATCAATGCCGTCTGGGACTACGGGCCGCTCGGCGCCGAGCTGAAGAACAACGTGAAGCGGGCCTGGTGGCGGGCCATGGTCCAGGAGCGCGAGGACATCGTCGGTCTCGACGCCGGGATCCTGATGCACCCCCAGGTCTGGGTGACCTCGGGTCACGTGGGCAGCTTCAGCGATCCGATGGTCGAATGCGCGACCGACCATCGCCGCTTCCGGCTCGATGAGCTCCCGGGCGCGGAGCACCTGACCGCGACCGAGCTGGGCGACCCGGCCATCGTCGAGAAGCTCGGGCTGCGCTGCCCGGTCGACGGTGGACCGCTGTCGGCGCCGCGCCGCTTCAACCTGATGTTCAAGACGTTCATGGGTCCCGTGGAGGAGGACGCATCGGTCATCTACCTCCGGCCGGAGACCGCCCAGGGCAGCTACGTGAACTTCAAGAACGTCCAGCAGAGCTCCCGCAAGAAGCTGCCATTCGGGATCGCCCAGATCGGGAAGTCGTTCCGGAACGAGATCAGCCCGGGGAACTTCGTCTTCCGGATGCGCGAGTTCGAGCAGATGGAGATGCAGTACTTCGTCCGGCCGGACGAGGCCGCGCGGATCTTCGAGGAGTGGCTGCCCCGCCGCTGGGACTGGTACGTCCGGTACGGCGCGACGCCCGGCCGGCTCCGCTTCCGCGAGCACGCCCCGGACGAGCTCGCCCACTACGCGAAGAAGGCGGTCGACGTCGAGTACCGCTTCCCGTTCGGCTGGAAGGAGCTGGAGGGGATCCACAACCGCGGCGACTTCGACCTGTCGCGGCACCAGGAGGCGTCCGGCGAGAACCTCGAGTACTTCGACCCCGCGACCGAGGAGCACTTCATCCCGTTCATCGTCGAGACGGCCGGCGGCCCGGACCGCGCGGCCTTCACGTTCCTGATCGACAGCTACCGCGAGGAGGAGGTCCGCGGCGAGAAGCGGGTCGTCCTCGGCCTCCATCCCGAGCTCGCGCCGTACAAGGTCGCCGTCCTGCCGCTCCTGAAGAAGCGGCCCGAGATCGTCGAGATCTGCCACCGCCTCCGCGCCGACCTCGCGACGGACATGCTCGCCGTCTACGACGACACCGCGGCGATCGGCAAGCTGTACCGGCGCCAGGACGAGATCGGGACGCCGTGGTGCGTCACGGTCGACGTCGACTCGCTCGAGGACGGCGCGGTCACCGTTCGCGACCGCGACACGATGACCCAGGATCGGGTGCCGCTCGAAGGCGTGAAGCGGCTGATCCTCGACCGCCTGTCGGCCGCCCGGGCGGGGTAGGGCACCGCCGCCGACCGTGGAGACCTTCGACGCGGTTGTCGTCGGCCTCGGTGCGCACGGGAGCGCGGCGGCGGCGGCCCTCGCGCGTCGAGGCCTTCGTGTCATTGGCCTGGAGCGCTTCGCCCGAGGCCACGGCCTGGGATCGTCCGGCGGCTGGTCGCGGATGATCCGGATCACCCACTACGAGGATCCCGGGCTCGTGCCCCTGGCGGAGGCGTCGTGGGACCGCTGGCTGGCGCTCGGGGACGAGGTCGGGACCACGATCCTCGAGCCGACCGGCGGGCTCTATGCGGGACCGCCCGGCCACCCGGTGGTCGAGGGTTCGCGGCTGGGCGCGATCCGCCACGGGCTCGCGTTCGAGGTCCTCGATGCCACCGAGATCCACCGACGCTGGCCGATCTTCCGGCCGGCGGACGACGCGACCGGGATCCTCGAGGCGAAGGCCGGCATGCTCCGCGCGGATCGCGCCAACGCGGCCCATCTCGAGGTCGCGGAGCGGGCCGGAGCGGTGCTGCGGTTCGACACTCGGGTCGTCGACTGGCGGCCCGCTGCGGGCGGCGGGTTCGAGGTCGAGGACGCGAACGGCGCCGTCGTCGGCGGCGAGCACCTGGTCCTCGCGGCGGGGCCGTGGATCGAGCCCCTCGTGCCGGACCTCGGCCTGCCGCTGCGAATCGAGCGTGAGTGTCCGTGCTGGTTTGCGCCGACCGTTGCTCCGGCGAGCGTCGGGGCCGACCGCCTGCCGATCTGGGTCCTCGTTGACGATGGCACGGCCTACTACGGCATCCGCCACGACCCGGAGATCGGGCTGAAGGTGTCGATCCACCACTGGGGCACGTTCGTCGACCCCGAGGTCGTCGATCGCGAGGTGGGCCGGGCGGAGGTCGACCGGATCCGGGCGTTCATGGAGCGGCGGATGCCGCAGGCGAACGGCGGGCTGGCCCATGCCGAGGTCTGCCTCTACACGAACACGCCGGACGAGCAGTTCGTGATCGATCGTCACCCGGCGGCACCCGGCGTCGCGTTCGCCTCGGCCTGCTCGGGCCACGGCTTCAAGTTCGCCCCCGTGATCGGAGAGATCCTCGCGGACCTCGCGGTCGACGGCGCCACGCCCTGGGACATCGATCGGTTCCGGGCGGACCGCTTCGAGATGCAACCGGACGGTCCGTCCACGGGTTCCGGTCGGTGATGAACGTGCTGGACGAAGGAATCGTTGCATTCGACACGCCGCTGGGGACGTGCGCGGTCCGGTGGACCGAGGCGGGGATCGCCAGCGTCCGCCTGCCGAGCCCGCGGACGTCGGCCATCCCGCGCGTGGCTGACGTCTTGGGCGCCGTGCCGTCCGCGGTCCGTGCCGCGATCGAAGGGATCGTCGACGTCCTCGATGGCTCGATGCGGGACCTTCGCGACGTCGAGCTCGACGAGCGCAGGATCGAGCCGTTCCGGCGCGAGGTCTATGCGGCGACGCGGGCGGTCCTGCCGGGGCGGACGGCGACCTACGGCGAGGTCGCCGCGGCCATCGGTCGACCCGACGCGGCCCGCGACGTCGGCGCGGCGCTCGCCCGGAACCCGTTCCCGATCCTCGTCCCGTGCCATCGCGTCCTCGGAGCGAACGGCAAGCTCACCGGGTTCTCCGCGCCGGGCGGCCTCGAGACGAAGCGGCGGATGCTCGAGCTCGAGGGGGCGCCGGGGTTCGGCCAGCAGGTGCTGTTCGGATAGCCGGTTCGGCGCCGCAACCGTTCGTGGAGGCGCGACGGTAGGCGTTCGCCGTCAGCCGGCGGCGGCAGCCGCCTCCTTCGTCGGGGGCGTCGTCTCGCCGTCCGGGGACGGCCACGGAACCCCGCGCAGCCAGGCGTCGATCGACGCTGCTGCCCGCTTTCCGTCGCCCATGGCCAGGATCACGGTCGCCGCGCCGCGGACGATGTCGCCGCCGGCGAAGACGCCCGGCATGCTCGTCATGCCATGCTCGTCGGTCGTGATGTAGCCCCACTCGTTGACGGCCAGCTCCGGTGACGTGGCGGTCAGCAGCGGATTCGAGCGGGTCCCGATCGCGACGACGACGATGTCGCACGGGATCTCGAACTCCGAGCCGCCGATCGGCGTCGGCCGGCGACGGCCGCTGGCATCCGGCTCGCCGAGCTCCATCCGCACGCACCGGATCGCCCGGACCCAGCGGTCGTCCGTCCCCAGGACCTCGACCGGGGCCGCGAGGAACTCGAACGCGACGCCCTCGTCGTGGGCGTGGTGGACCTCCTCGGCCCGCGCCGGCAGCTCGTCGGCGCCGCGGCGGTAGACGATCGTGGCCTCGGCCGCGCCGAGGCGCCGGGCGGTCCGGACGCTGTCCATCGCGACGTTTCCGCCGCCGACGACCACGACCCGCTGGCCGTGGAGGACCGGCGTGTCCGACTCGTGCCACGCGCCCATGAGGTTGACCCGCGTCAGGTACTCGTTGGCGGAGTAGACGCCCTTGAAGTTTTCGCCCGGGATGTCCATGAAGACGGGCAGCCCGGCGCCGACCGCGATGAACAGCGCGTCGAAGCGGTCCCGCAGCTCGGCCAGCGTGAACGTCTTGCCGACGATCGCGTTCGCCTCGATCGCGACACCCTCGGCAACGAGTCGGTCGACCTCGGCCTGGACGATGTCCTTCGGCAGGCGGAACTCCGGGATCCCGTAGATCAGCACGCCGCCCGGGGCGTGGAACGCCTCGAAGATCGTCACCTGGTAGCCGGCCTTCGCGAGCTCGCCGGCGGCCGTCAACCCGGCCGGACCGGACCCGACGATCCCGACCCGCCGGCCGTTCGTCGGCGCCACGTGGGTCGGCAGCTCGCCGGAATTGGTCTGGGCCCAGTCGGCCACGAACCGCTCAAGGCTGCCGATCGCGACCGACTTGCCCTTCTTGCCCCGGAGGCAGACCCCCTCGCACTGGCTCTCCTGCGGGCAGACCCGCCCCGTGACGCAGGGCAGGGCGTTGTCGTCGAGGAGCGACTCGGCGGCCGCCGGCAGGTCGCCTTCGCGGAGGAGCTTGATGAACCGGGGGATGTTGACCCGGACCGGGCAGCCCTCGATGCAATACGGCTTGGGGCACTGAAGGCAGCGCTCGGCCTCGAGCATCGCCAGCTGGTAGGTGAGCCCCAGGTTCACCTCGCGGAAGTTCGTTGCCCGGACGGTCGCGTCCTGCTCCGGCATCGCGACCCGGTCGATGGCCATCCGCTCCTTCGGCGTGAGGACCGGATGCTCGCCCGGCGCGGCGGGCGGTGCGGCCTTGGACTCGATCGGCTCGGTCATCGGGCCGCCCCCGCCGGCGCCGCGGCTGCCGCCCCCGGCGGCTGCCGAAGGCCGACGTGACACGGTTCGCGACGGGCCAGGGCCTGCCGCTCGAAGTCGCGATAGGTGGTCAGGCGGTCGGCGAGCTCCGTGAAGTCCACGAGCGCCGCGTCGAACTCTGGGCCATCGACACAGGCATAGCGGGTGACGCCGGCGACGGTCACCCGGCAGCCGCCGCACATCCCCGTTCCGTCGACCATGACCGGGTTGAGCGAGACGATCGTCGGCACGCCGAGCGGCGCGGTGACTGCCGCGACGGCCCGCATCATCGGGACCGGACCCACCGCGTAGACCGCCGCCACGTCGCCGGCCTCGAGGGCGTCCGCGAGCGCCTCCGTGACGAAGCCCGGGCGGCCGTAGCTGCCGTCGTCGGTGCACGGGACGACCGCTCCAGCCACCGCGAGCTCGGTCTCGAGGATGACCCATTCGCGGGATCGACCGCCGACGATGCTGGTGACGGCGACGCCTCGTCGCCGCAGCTCCTGGGCGATCGGCAGGATCACGGCGGTCCCGACCCCGCCGCCGACGCAGACGGCGCGTCCCGCGTCGATGAGGTCGGTCGGACGGCCGAGCGGGCCCGCCACGTCGGCGATCGCCTCGCCGGGCTCGAGCTCCACCAGGTCTGCGGTGCTCTTGCCGATGGACTGGATGACGAGGCTGATCGTGCCGGCCGCCGGATCGGCGTCGCAGATCGTCAGCGGGATGCGTTCCCCGCCCGGACCGCGACGGACGATGACGAACTGGCCCGGCCGGCGGATCTCAGCGATCCGGGGGGCCTCGACGACGAGGCGAGTGACGTTGGGCGAGAGCTGGTCCTTCGAAACGATCGGATGCACGGCACACCTTGCAGCTTGTGCTCCGATGCTCACCCACGAGGCGGCCCGCGCTCGCGGCCCGTCCCGCACGAAATCGGGGGCCGAAGGTCACGTCTGTGGCCCCCGGTCGAATGAGCCGCCCAATCGGGGCGGCGGGGCTCAGCCGGCCGCGGGCAGCGTCGCCGTCTTGCCCTTCGGCCAGTAGAGCTCCTTCTTGACGTGGAACTCCGGGAAGCCGCGATCCATGAGGATCGACTCCACGTTGAGGATCATCTCGGGGTTGCCGCAGATGTAGACGACGGTCTTCTCCGGCCGCAGGTTGAGGTCCTTGCAGACCGCCGAGATGATTCCCTCGGCGCGGCCGGTCCGGCCCGACCAGCCGGCGTTGCGCGGGTCGCTCGGGCGGGACACCGTCGGGACGTACGTCACGGGGTACGTGCGGTCCCGCCCCCAGTTCTCGAGCAGGTCGCGATAGCCGAGCTCGTCCGCGTACGAGCAGCCGTTGACGAGGACGGTCTTCCGCGGCTCGTGGTCGAGCAGGGTCTGGCGCATCATCGCGATGAACGGGGCGATGCCGGTCCCCGTCGAGACGTACAGGTGGGTCCTGTCGTCGTCGGGCTCGAGCATGAACCGACCCTTCGGCCCGATCATCCGCATCCGGTGGCCGGTCGGGAGGCGCCAGAGCGCCGTCGTGAAGCGGTTGACCGGGACCAGCCTGACGTACAGCTCGTAGCCCTCGTCGCCGGCGACGGCCGGGGCCGACGCCACCGAGTAAGGCCGCTGGAGGATCTTGCCCGCGGTCATCACGCCGGTGGTCATGTACTGGCCGGCGACGAAGGGCGTCGGGTCGCCGTCGAACTTCACCCAGAACGAGGCGAGGTCGTCGGTCTGGTCGACGCGCCTCACGAGCGTGGCGTTGTAGACCTCCGAATCGGCCTCGATGACTCGGGTGTCCTCATGATGGTGGGTCATCGTGCCCTGGGGCTCCGCACCTGACGTTCGATCATGGGCCGAATGGTAGCGGGCGGGCCGGTCCGGCGACCGCCGTCGCCGGCCGGTCGGCGACCGCCGGCGCGACCGATCCGCAACCCGAGGCCCGCGAGGCTCACGGGTACAATTGCAACCTGCAGCGAAGCGATCTCCGCGCCGCTCACGCGCGGCGCTCTTGACCCCGAGGAGCCTTGTCCGATGGCCACGACCGCCGCGCCTTCGACCGACCGCCCGCACCGCGCCGGGAAGCGCTACATCTACGCGTGGGGCGAAGGCGGCGCCGAGGGCAACGGCGGGATGAAGGACCTGCTCGGCGGCAAGGGCGCAGGCCTGGCCGAGATGACGATCGCAGGGCTGCCCACGCCGCCCGGGTTCACGATCACGACCGAGGCGTGCAACGACTACTTTGCCGCCGGCGAGCAGCTCCCGGACGGTCTCTGGGACGACGTCCAGGAGGCGATGCGGGAGGTCGAGCGGCGGTCCGGCAAGGGCTTCGGCGACCCGGCCAACCCGCTCCTCGTGAGCGTCCGCTCCGGGGCGAAGTTCTCGATGCCGGGGATGATGGACACGGTCCTGAACCTCGGCCTCAACGACGACACGCTGCACGGGCTGGTCGCGCTGACCGGCAACGAGCGCTTCGGCTGGGACGCGTATCGGCGGTTCATCCAGATGTTCGGCCGGATCGTCATGGACGTGAAGGCCGAGCGCTTCGACGAGCTCCTCGAGGAGCGCAAGGCCGCCCACGGCGTGGCCGCCCAGGACACGGACCTCGACGTCGCGGACCTGAAGGCCCTTGTCGATGCGTTCAAGGCGGTCGTCAAGCAGGACACCGGTCGCGACTTCCCGACCGACCCGAACGACCAGCTGGACCTCGCGATCAAGGCGGTCTTCGCGAGCTGGTTCGGGCAGCGGGCGCGGGACTACCGCAAGTTCAACAAGATCGCCGACGACCTCGGCACGGCGGTCAACGTCGTCACGATGGTCTTCGGGAACATGGGTGACGACTCCGGCACCGGCGTCGCCTTCACCCGCGACCCGAACACGGGCGAGGACGTCCTCTACGGCGAGTACCTGACGAACGCCCAGGGCGAGGACGTCGTCGCGGGCATCCGGACCGCGCCCAAGATCGCCCAGATGGCGAGCGACATGCCGGCCGTCTACGACGAGTTCAAGCGGATCGGGAAGCGTCTCGAGGGCCACTATCGCGACGTCCAGGACCTCGAGTTCACGATCGAGAAGGGCCGCCTGTTCATGCTCCAGACACGGTCGGCCAAGCGGACGGCGGCGGCGGCCGTGCGGATCGCGGTCGACATGGTCGGCGAGGGCACGATCACGAAGCGGGAGGCCGTCGCGCGGATCGAGCCGGCCCACGTCGAGCAGCTCCTCCGGGCAACGTTCGACCCCGCCGCCCTGAAGGGCGCCCGGAAGATCGTGAACGGTCTCAACGCCTCGCCCGGCGCGGCGGTCGGACGGGCCGTGTTCGACGCCGACACCGCGGTGGAATGGGTCGACCGGGGCGAGAAGGTCATCCTCGTCCGGATCGAGACGTCCCCGGACGACTTCCACGGCATGGCCGTGAGCGAGGGGATCATCACCGCTCGCGGCGGCGCCACGTCGCACGCGGCCGTCGTCGCCCGCCAGATCGGGAAGCCCTGCGTTGCCGGGTCGGCCGACCTGATGGTCGACTACGCCGCGAAGGGAGCGACCTGCGCCGTCACCGGGACCGCGTTCAAGGAGGGCGACTGGGTCAGCCTCGACGGCTCGACCGGCGCACTGTATGTCGGCGCCCTGCCGACGATCGAGGCGCGGTTCGAGGACCAGCCGGAGCTGCAGACGATCCTCGGCTGGGCCGACGAGATCCGCCGGATGGGCGTCTGGACGAACGCGGACAAGCCGGAGGAGGCCGCCCAGGCCCGCTCGTACGGAGCGCAGGGCATCGGCCTCTGCCGGACCGAGCACATGTTCCGCGAGGGCGAGCGCCTGGAGATCGTCCGCGGCGCGATCCTCGTCGCGAGCCGGGCGACCCGGGCGAAGGCCAAGGCCGCCGCCGGCGAGCTGCTGAGCCCCGACGAGGCCGAGGACGTCGCGACGTTCGACGCCGAGATGGCCAAGCTCGAGGTGCTCCAGCAGGGCGACTTCGAGGGGATCTTCCGGGCGATGGATGGCCTGCCCGTCGTCATCCGCCTGATCGACCCGCCGCTCCACGAGTTCCTCCCGAACCTCGAGGAGCAGCTCGTCAAGGTCACGAAGGCCGAGGACGCCGGCGGCGCCTCGGAGGAGGACAAGGAGCTCCTCGCGACGATCCGGAGCCTCCACGAGCAGAACCCGATGCTCGGGCTGCGCGGCTGCCGGTTGGGACTGATGTTCCCGGACTTCGTGAAGATCCAGACCCGGGCGATCCTCAACGCCGAGATCGCGGTCAAGAAGGGCGGCGGCAACCCGATCGCGAAGATCATGATCCCGCTCGTCGGCCACGTGAACGAGCTGGCGGCGACGCGGGCGCTCCTCGAGAAGGAGGCGACGGCCGTCCGCGAGGCCGCCGGCGGCGTCGACGTCGACTACAAGTTCGGGACGATGATCGAGGTGCCGCGCGGCGCGCTCACGGCCGACGAGATCGCCCGCGAGGCGGACTTCTTCAGCTTCGGGACGAACGACCTGACCCAGATGACGTTCGGCTACAGCCGCGACGACGCCGAGGGCGGCTTCCTCCTGAAGTACGTCGAGGACAAGATCCTCCCGGTCAACCCGTTCCAGACGCTCGACGACGCGGTCGCCGGACTGATGAAGACCGCCGTCGACAAGGGCCGCTCGACGAAGCCGGACATCGAGCTCGGGATCTGCGGCGAGCACGGCGGCGACCCCGAATCGATCGCCAAGTGCGAGCGGATCGGCCTCGACTACGTGTCCTGCTCGCCGTTCCGCGTCCCGGTGGCCCGCCTCGCCGCCGCCCAGGCCGTCCTCGCGGGCGAGCCGGACCGGTAGCCGCGGGCGGATCCGGGTCAGCCGACACGGTCCATGGCCAGTCGTCGCCCGCGCTGGGACGGGGATCCGACGGGGATCGGCATCGGTGACGCGCGCGAGATCGTCCCGGTGCTCGACGCCCTCCGGGAGCGCGCGGTGGAACCCGGCTGGGTCGCCGAGGATCCGGAGCTCCACCTGCTGCCGCACATCGTCGCGGCCGCCGCATCGACGGGCCGGGTCGTGATCGCCGGCACGGTCACGGACGCGGCCGGTTCGTTCGTCGTCGATCTCAGTTGGAACGGCGATGCGGAGCCGGACCGGAAGGCGATCCGGACGGCCCTCTACGCGATGGTCGGGGCGATCGCCGAGACGACGATCGCGATCCACGAGCCTCCCGCGGCGGGCGGCCGCGAGATCGAGCTCGTGACCGGGTCCACGGAGGCAACCGCGTTCGCACCACATGGCCATGTCGTCCGCCTCCGGCTGGTCGACCCGGAGGTCCTGCCATGAGCGACACGCGCCATCGCGTCCTTGTCGTCGGGGGCGGCTTCGGCGGTCTCTATGCCGCGCGCGATCTCGGCAAGGACGACCGTGTCTCGGTCACCCTCGTCGACCGCCGGAACCATCACCTGTTCGCGCCGCTGCTCTACCAGGTCGCAACCGGCGCCCTCGCGCCGGGCGAGATTGCCCAGCCGCTGCGGTCGATCCTCCGAAGACACGCGAACACGACGGTCCTCCTCGGCGAGGCGAAGGGCCTCGACCCGGAGCGGCGCCAGGTCCGCCTCGACGATGGCGGGACGCTCGGCTACGACAGCCTGGTCGTGGCGACCGGCGCCCACCACAGCTACTTCGGCCACGACGACTGGGCCCGGATCGCCCCTGGCCTGAAGTCGCTCGACGACGCGCTCGAGATGCGCCGGCGGATCCTCATCGCCTTCGAGGCGGCCGAGCGCGAGCACGATCCCGCGCGCCGGGCGGAGTGGCTGACCTTCGTGATCGTCGGCGGTGGACCGACGGGCGTCGAGCTGGCCGGGGCGCTCGGCGAGATCGCCTACGACACGCTCCACCGCGACTTCCGCTCGATCGACACGCGGCGGGCGCGGATCCTCCTGATGGAGGGTGAGTCCCGCGTCCTCGGCACGTACCCGCCGGATCGGTCGGAGGCGGCCTGCCGCCAGCTCGAGCGGCTCGGTGTCACGATCCGGACAGGGACCAGGGTGATCGAGATCGGCGATCGGTTCGTCGTTGCCGAGACCGCCGACGGCGGCCGGGAACGGGTCGCCGCCGGGACGATCCTCTGGGCGGCGGGGGTGCTTGCGTCGTCCTTCTCGCGCGTGGTCGCGGATGCGACGGGCGCGCCACGGGACCGGTCGGGCCGGATCGAGGTGGCGCGCGACCTGACCGTGCCCGGCCATCCGGAGATCTTCGTCGTCGGCGACGCGGCGCACCAGCCCTGGAAGCCGGACAAGCCCGTGCCGGGCGTTGCCCAGGGTGCCATCCAGGGCGGCGCGTACGCCGCACGGGCGATCCGCGCCCGGCTCGACGGCGATGCGGTCAAGCCGTTCCGGTACTTCAACCGCGGCGACGTGGCGGTCATCGGTCGCCTGGCCGGCGTGACGGACATCCCCTGGCTCGGGCCGTTCGGCCGGCAGTCCGGCTTCCCGGCCTGGTTCCTCTGGCTCGGGATCCACATCGTCTACCTGATCGGGTTCGCGAACCGGATCATCGTCACGGTCCGCTGGGCGTGGAGCTTCCTGACCCACGGTCGCGGATCGCGCCTGATCACCGGCCAGCCGCTGATCCCCGAGATCGAGGACCCAGGGTTCGCGGCATCGGCGGCCCCGGACCAGGCACCCGCGGCGCACGACGGCGTGGAGCCGGCGCCGAAGACGGTCAGTCGAACTCGATGATCGAGCGGACTCCCTCGCCCCGGCGCATCCCGGCGAATGCGTCCTCGAGATCGTCCAGCCCGATTCGGGCGGTCACGAGGCGATCCGCCGGCAGCCGGCCCGCGAGGTGGAGCGCCGCGTAGCGGAGGAAGTCGACCGCGGGATCGGCCGAGCCGTAGTTGGAGCCGAGGATCCGTCGCCCGCCGTCGACGAACGGGAACGGCTCGAACGACGCCCGGACGCCGAACGGCGTCATCCCCACCAGGCAGGCGGTGCCGTCCGTCGGCAGGCACGCGATCGCCTGCTCGATCGTCGACGGCAGCCCGATCGCCTCGAAGCAGGTGTCCGGACCGCCGTCGGTCGCGTCCCGGATCGCTGCGACGGTCGTGGCCGCGTCGTCGCCGGCGAGGACGGCGTCGGTCGCGCCCAGCGAGCGGGCCAGCTCCAGCTTGGCCGGGACCCGGTCGACCGCGATGATCCGATGCGCCCCGGCGATCGCCGCGCCCATGACACACGACAGGCCGACCCCGCCGAGCCCGATGACCGCGGCGCTCGACCCCCGCCGGACCTCGGCGGTCTTGAGCGCGGCGCCGACACCCGTCGTCACGCAGCAGCCGATCAGCGCCGCGACGGCCGGCGGGACCTCGTCGGGCACCGGGATCGCGGCCGCCGCCGGCACGTTCTGGCGCTCGGCGAACGTGCCGATCGCGCAGTAGGTCAGGACGTCCCGACCGCCGCCGTCGCGCAGAGCCGCCAGGCCGCTCGGCATCCGGTGGGTGTACGACGGGCTCGCCGAGCAGGACCAGACGCGCCCCTCGCGGCAGGCGCGGCATCGGCCGCACGGAATGAGCCACGACAGGGCGACCAGGCCGCCCGTGCGGAGGCCCGGGAAGCCGTCCGCCACGCCGTCGCCGAGCGCCTCGACGACGGCCGCGCCCTCGTGCCCCATGACGATCGGGCCTTCCCGCTCCCACTCGCCGTCGCGGACGTGGAGGTCGGAGTGACAGACGCCTGCGGCGACCATCCGGACGCGCACCTCGCCGGGACCCGGCGGAGCGAGCGTGAGGGTGTCGATCCGCGTCGGGACGCCGGGCCGGTCGAGGACGGCGGCGCGGATCGTCGTCTCGGCCGCGGGATCGGTCATCCCGCCAGCATCGCACGCCGGATCGTCGACCGGCGGCCCGGAGCGCCCCGTAGACTCATGGCGTGCCTCGTTACGTCCCCGAGGACTCGCTCAAGAGCCCGCGGTTCACGGGTCCCTCGACGTTCGCCCGACTCCCCAACCTGCGGACGACGGACGAGGTCGACGTCGCGATCGTCGGCGTCCCGTTCGACACCGGCGTCACCTACCGCGTCGGCGGCCGGTTCGGCCCGAACGCGGTCCGCGCGGCGAGCGTGATGCTCCGGCCGTACAACCCGAACCTGGACGTGAAGCCGTTCGACGTCCTGTCGTGCGTGGACTACGGGGACGTCGCGATCGTCCCCGGGTACACGGAGCGGAGCTACGAGGCGATCGAGGCGGCGATCGCCCCGATCGTCGAGGCGGGCGTCGTCCCCATCCTCATTGGCGGCGACCACGCCTGCACGTTGCCGCATCTGCGGGCGACGCGGTCGCGGGGCCCCGTCGCGGTGATCGACTTCGACTCGCATACCGACGCCTGGGACAGCTACTTCGGCGAGAGGTACAACCACGGGACGTGGATGCGGCGGGCGATCGAGGAGGGCCTCGTCGATGTCGGCCGATCGATCGAGGTGGGCCTCCGCGGTTCGCTCTACGAGCGCGGCGACTGGGACGGGCTCCGGACCGAGCTCGGGCTCGAGTTCCTGACGACCGAGGACGTGTTCCGGATCGGGCCGGCGGCCGTTGCCACGGCGATCCGCGAGCGCGTCGGCGACGGGCCAGCCTTCATCAGCTTCGACATCGACGTCGTCGACCCGGCCTATGCGCCCGGCACCGGGACGCCGGAGGCGGGCGGCCCGTCGGCTCGCGACCTCCTCGCGATCCTCCGCGGGCTCACCGGCATCGACTTCGTCGGCTTCGACGTGGTCGAGGTGATCCCGGCCTACGACCCGGCCGGTCAGACGGCGACGCTTGCGGCCAACCTGGCCTACGAGATGCTGTCGCTCGTTGCGCTCCGCCGTCTGTCCGGCTCCGGGCGATGACCGAGGTCGTCGACTGGCGCGAACCGATGCCGGCGGGCTTCCGCTGGCCGGCCGGCTATCGTGCCGCGGCCTGCTTCACGTTCGACGCCGACGCCGAGAGCCCCATCCTCTACGAGCATCCCGAGAGCGCGGCCTGGCTCGACGTGATGAGCCACCAGGCGTACGGCGCCCGGACCGGGATCGCCCGGCTCCTCCGGGTCCTCGACCGGACGCAGGTCCGGGCCACGTTCTTCATCCCGGGCTACACGGCGGAGCGGGCCCCGGCGATCTGTCGCGCCATCCGCGATGCCGGTCACGAGATCGCCCATCACGGCTACCTCCACGAGGGTGCCCACGGCGCCGTCCCCGACGAGGAGGAGCAGCGGCTCCTTCGCGGCCTCGAGGCGCTCGACACGGTCCTCGGCGTGCGCCCGACCGGCTACCGCGCCCCGAACTGGGAGCTGACCTACGCGACGCCGCGAATCCTCGCCGCGCACGGCTTCCGCTACGACTCGGGGCTGATGGACGCCGATCATCCGTACGTGCTCGCCACGGGACCCGAGCCCGGCGCGCCGACGATCGTCGAGCTGCCCGGCCACTGGTCGCTCGACGACTGGGAGCCGTACAACTACCTGCCGGGCATCACCGGCTCCGGCGTGATCGCCAGCCCGGCCGACGTCGTCGCCCGCTGGACCCTGGAGCTCGAAGCCCTCGTCGACGAGGGCGGGCTGTTCATGCTGACGAACCATCCGTTCGTCTCCGGTCGGGCGTCGCGCGCCGTCGCCCTCGGCCGGCTCATCGAGCGGGCCGGTGAGATCGACGGGTTGTGGATCGCGACCGCGGACGAGATCGCGGCCCACGTCGCGACGCTCGGGCTGGCACCCGTCGTCCATCGGCCACCGACGCTGCCCTGACGCGATCGTCGGGCGACGGAGACGTCGAACCGCCCCGGCCGGCGGCCGGGGCGGTCAGGGTCGCGAATGGGGAGCTCAGGCCGGGGCCGGGCTCTCGACCGCCTCTGCCTCCTTCGCGACGGATGCCCGGGCGCCCAGCCAGTAGACGGTGAACGCGACGAGGAATCCGATCACGTAGGCGAAGTCGGCGAAGTGCAGCACGTCGTCCGAGATCGCGTTGATCGGGAGACCCGTCCCCTTCCGGAGGTCCTCGCCGAACGAGGACTGCTGGAACGGCAGGGACACGACGAAGCCGATGATCGCGGCCGCCAGCGCGAGCAGGCCGCTCGGCAGCCGGGCGAAGTCGACAAGCCGGCTCGTGTCGACGTGGCCGCGTCGAAGCCGCCAGTCGGCCAGGACGACGGCCGCCCACGGGGCGATCCAGTAGCTGAGGAACAGGAGGATGTTCTCGACCTTGCCGACGAGGTCGCCGGCGTTCAGCCACAGCGTCACGAGGAACCCGAGGACGGCCACGAGCAGCGCCGAGACGACCCGCGGCACCCGGAGCCCGGCCGCCTGGAGCGACAAGGAGCCCGTGTAGTCGTTCATCGCGTTGACCGCCACGGTCCCGATCCCGATCGCGAGCATCGCGAGGGCAGCGAGCGGCGTGCCCGACAGGATCGTGTTGATCGTGTCGACCGCACCACCTTCGGTCGCCTTGTCGGCGACGAGGAGCCCGAGGATCTCGACCCAGCCGGCGGACAGGCTCAGCCCGAGGACGGTCCACCAGAACACCCTCGAGCCGTCGGTCGACGGGGCGAGGTAGCGCGTGTAGTCGGAGGCGTACAGCGCCCAGGCGAGGACGAAGCTCGCGATGATCGTGCTGTACAGGACGAAGGAGCCGATCTGGTCGGCGCCCGAGACCCCGTCGGTCCGGGCGATGCCCGTGCTCGCCTGGCCGGCGATCGCGATCGTCAGGATCACGAACATGACGCCGAGCACGATCGCCATGTACTTCTCGAAGGTCTGGATCGCCTCGTAGCCGAGGATCCCGAGGAGACCCTGGCAGATGACGATGACGACGAGCCCGACGACGAACGGCAGACCGGTCAGGATCGAGATCGCCGCGGCACCGAACACCGAGTTGATCCCGTCCCAGCCAATGCAGCTGACCCAGTTCAGGAGGCCCGGCAGGATGATGCTCTTGCCGTACGCCAGTCGGGCCAGCGGCATCTGGGCCATGCCCGTCCTCGGACCCATCGTCGCGAGGAGCCCGACGATGACCGAGCCGACGAGGTTGCCGACGGCGATCGCGGCGATCGACGTCCAGAACCCCAGCCCGATGAACGATGCCGCGGCGAGCGTCCCGAGGAAGAACGCCGCGGGCACGAGATTCGGGGTGAACCAGACCGTGAACACCCGGCTGACCGACCCGTAGCGGGCCGACTCGGGGATCGGGTCCATCCCGTGTCCTTCGATCGACAGGTCGCCCTCGCGGGTGGGCATCCCCTGTCCGGTGAGAAGACCGGCCGTCATCCGACCACTCCCTTCCTCCGCGCGATCACGCTCGCGCGACCTCTGGACCCGGCCGACCGGGTCCGTCTCCGCTTGGCCCGGGCTCGAACGTGACGGGTCTGGGGCTCCCGTCGACGTGGACCACGCTCCGTGCCGGCTCCGTCTCTGCCACGATCCGGCCGTTGCGCACGACCCAGCGCGCCGCCGGCCGGAGACGGATCGCCTCGGCCTCGTCCGCGCTGTCGAAGATCACGAAGTTCGCCGCCAGGCCCTCCTTCACCCCCCACTCCACGCCGGCCGCCCGGGCCGGGTTCATCGTCACCATCTCGTATGCCCGGAAGAGCTCGGTCCGGCCCGTCATCTGGGCCACGTGGACGAGCATCGACAGGGCGTCGAGCATCGACCCGCGGCCGAGCGGATACCACGGGTCCATGATCGAGTCGTGGCCGCAGGCGACGTTGACGCCGGCCGCGTCGAGCTCCTTGACGCGTGTCATTCCGCGGCGCTTCGGATAGGTGTCGAAGCGGCCCTGGAGGACGATGTTGTCGAGCGGGTTGGCGACGATCGTCACGCCGGCCCGCTTCAGGATCTGGAGCAGCTTGAAGGCGTAGGCGTCGTTGTACGAGCCCATCGCCGTGGTGTGGCCGGCGACGACGCGGCCCTCCATCCCGTCGCGCATGGTCCGGGCGGCGACGACCTCGAGGAAGCGCGAGTGCTCGTCGTCGGTCTCGTCACAGTGGAGGTCGATCGGGGCGCCGGTCTCGCGGGCGAGATCGAACAGGAAGTGGACCTCCTCGACCCCGTCCTCCCTGGTCCACTCGTGGTGGGGGATCCCGCCGATCACGTCGCAGCCGAGGCGCATCGCCTCGCGCATCAGCTCCTTGCCGTTCGGGAAGGACAGGATCCCGTCCTGGGGGAACGCGATCAGCTGCAGCTCGACCAGGTCGCGGAGCTCGGCCCGGAGCTCGATCAGGGCGTGGAGCGCGGTCAGCGACGGGTCGCAGACGTCGACGTGGGACCGGATCAGGCCGGTTCCCTGGGCGACCTCCCAGAGGATCGCCTCACGCGCCCGTCGCGTCACGTCGTCGTGGGTCAGGAGGGCCTTCCGCTCGGCCCAGGTCTGGATCCCCTCGATCAGGGTCCCGCTCTCGTTGTGGCGCGGCTCGCCGACGGTCAGGACGGCGTCCATGTGGACGTGGGGGTCGACGAGCGGGGGCGAGACGAGCCGGCCCGCGGCGTCGAGCTCGCGGCGGCCGTCGGCGGCGATCGTGCCGATGGGCCGGATGGCGGAGATCCGGTCGCCCTCGACCGACAGGTCGACGGGCTCGACCGGACGGCCGAACGTGGGATGGACGCGCGCGTTGCGGACGATCAGGCCGGTCGTCACCGGTACCTCCGGCAGGACACCCCGGCGCAGTGTGGGCGCGGTCCAGAGCCCGCGTCAAGGCGGATCCGGACGATCGCCGCGGATCAGCCGCCCGGGGTGATCGTGACGGTCCCGACCATGCCGTACGCCTCGTGGCCGGGCAGGTGGCAGATGAACTGGAGCGTGTCCGGGGCCGCGAACGTGACCGTCGTCCGGCGCTCGGTCCTGGCGGGGATCGTGATCTCGGTCGGTCGCGTGTCGTGGACCGGCTCGGTCCCGGTCCGGTGGCGCTCGTGGAGGGCGGCGTCGCCGACGATCCACTCGTGATCGATCGGGTCCGTGTTCGTGATCACGAACGTCACCGGTCGCCCGACGGGGACGGTGATCGCGGCCGGCACATACCGCGAGAAGTGGATCTCGATCGGGATCACGAGCGGGTCGTTCGCGTGGGCGACGGCGTTCGCGCCGATGCCGGTGAACGCGGCAACGGCCAGACCGAAGGCCAATCCGAGGATCGCCCGTCGTCCGCTCATCGTCGTCCGCTCATCGTCGTCCCTCGTGTCGCGTGGGGGCGGGAGACGTGCGACCCGCCCCCACCACGTTCTTCAGGCGCCCGCGGCCCGCCGGCCGGATCGGGACGCGCCGATGAGCACGACCCCGAGCAGCCCGACGCTCACGAACGCCACGGCGATCGCCAGCCGGCCGAGATCGACCGCCTGCGTCTGTGCCGCTGTCGGTGGCATCGCCAGCCCGGCGTCGATCGCCGACGGCCGGTGTGCCCCCGAGGCGTCAACCGCCAGGTCGTAGCCGATCTGACCCGCGGTCCCGTCGACGGCGACCTTCGTCAGCCAGCCTGACGACGGGATCCACTCCATGCCGCGATCCGAGCGCAGGTCGCTGAGAAGTCCGTCGGACGCGGACTGGCTCGCGTCGAGGCGGATGCCGTTCTGGCCGTTCGGCACGGGCAGCAGGGCCGGGGCGCGGTCGGTGAGGAGATAGACGTCTGCCTGGACCGGCTCCTGGCCGGTCTTGCCCAGGGCCAGGATCCGGAGCGGGACCCACGGGTTCTTCGTCGGGATCGTGATGTGGACCGGCGTGCCGTCGCCGACCTGCTGGCCGCGCTCCTTCGCCGCGTCGGCGTCGAAGGCCGCGGCGAGGAAGATCTGGCTGCGCTGGGCGTAGAAGTCGAGGACCTCGGGGGCGTCCGGCGGGAGCCGGAAGCCGTGGGCCGTGGCCCACTGCCCGATGTCCGCGGCGCCGCCCTTCAGAACGGTGATGTCGAGGGCGTCGATCTTGACCGTCATCAGCTCTTCGGCGCCGCTCGCCGCCGGGGATGCCGCCTCCAGCAGGAAGTCGCGGGCGGGCTCCGTCTCGCGGACGAGGCGCTGGAGCGTCCAGTCGCCGCCCTTCTCGACGCTCGTCGGGATCCCGGGCAGCGGGGTGATCGAGCCGAACGCGCCGCCGCCGCCGGCGAACTGGAACGCCGTCACGTAGTGCTCCATGCCGTCGTGGTACCCGGCGAACGTCGTCGTCCGCAGCAGGTTGACCGCGCCGTTCGGGCCGATCAGCCCGCCGCAGGCGAGGGCCGGGGTCGCGGCCAGGAAGATGGCCAGGGAGGCCGCCGAGAGGCAGAGGGCAATCCGCCCTCCGCGTCCGGTCCGGCCGTGCCGATCGAGTCGAAGTCGCCGCATCGCATCGCCCTCCGGGGGCCGCCGGCCCAGGATGGACCGGCGTGATTGGGGCCCATGACGCGGCCCGATGCGATGCGGTTCCCCGGGACCGTTGCCCGGGCGCGATGCGGTCTAGGCGGCGCGCTCGACCCGGACGTCGTCGATCAGGGCTTCGACGGTGCTGTTGCTCCCGCCGTCGGCCGCCTGGATCACGATGCGGATCTTCTGGCCGGCCCATGGATCGAGCGACACCTTCGCCGGATGCCAGCCGCCGCTGACGGTCTTCGACGATCCGAACCTGGAGAACACCTGCTTCCGGTCGCCGTTCTCGTCCTCGATCCACATCTTCAGGTAGTCCGAGCTGTTGTCCGGGCCGTGGCTGAAGACGTACCAGAACGTCAGCGGTCCGGGCGTCGACGGGAGGGCGATGGGGACGCTCCGGACGGTCGACTTGCCGTCCAGGTCGTAGCTGTTGATCGAGCCGCCGGAGCGACCCGTCACGAGCGCCATCCGCCCGGAATGGGTGCCGCTCGGCTGGATCCGGATACCGCTCGAGGTCGTCGTCGGCGACGGGTCGCTCCGGATGAACCGCGACGAGCTCGGGGCCGTGTCGTTGCCGTCCGGGTTGACCTGCCAGCTGCGCGAGATCTCCAGGTCGTCGTAGAACGGGCCGCAGTCCTGCTTCGTCAGCCCGATGACGGACTGCGGGCAGCCGCCGCGGATGAGGAAGTAGACCAGGGCCGCGCGGTTCCGCGCGGTCTCCGGCGCGATCCGCTCGTCGGGCGGGTAGTGGTCGCCCCAGACGGTTGCCGTCTCCGGGGGATAGAGCTCCATCGTGTACGAGAAGATCCGCTGCCGGCCGTACATCCAGTCGATCTGGTCGCCGTCGGTGATGTAGAGGTCGCTCGACTGCTCGGCCTTGTAGCCGTTCACACCGGCCATCGCCCTGCCGATCGTCACGAAGACGCGGTGATCCTCGACGGTCATGTCGGCCGGGATGTCGGTCTTCGTGTGACCGTACGGCCACAGGATCAGCTTGCCGTTCGTGTGGAACGTGATGTGGGCCTTGATCTGCTGGATCCCGCCGATCCGGCGGCTGAGGACGAAGTCCCGGATCGCCCGCGTCTCGGGCGCGGAGAACGCCTTCGCACCGCGATAGGTGATCGACGATTTCGATCCGGACGAGCCGCCACAGCAGCCCCAGTCGTAGTCGTAGTTCCGGTTGAGGTCCGTTCCGATCGCGCTCGAGCCGGCGTTGGGCTGGCGGTTCTTCCGCCAGGCGCAGTACGGAGCGTGGCTGCCGCTCGTGCACGTGAGGTCGTACTCGAAGCCGTCGGGGTTGACGGCGAAGACGATCCACACCTCGCGGGTGTCGACGATGCTCTTGATCTGGGCATCACCGTCGTATCCGTCGGCGAGGAGGTGCAGGACATACAGGGCCTGCTCGACGGTCAGGTGCTCACGCGCGTGGTGGAGCGCGTCGAACATGATCTCGGGCTCGGTCTCGTCGGTGCCGACGTTGTCGCTGATCTTGGCGGCCCAGATGGCTCGGCCCTGGTAGCTCTTGCCGATGCTGAACACGTGGACGATGTCGGGGTGCGCCGCTTCCACGGCGTGGATGTCGGCGACCATCTCCGTGTAGGAGTGGTACCGGGAATCCCTCGCCGGGAAGTTGGCGGCGGACGCCGGGATCGCGGACAGGGCGATGAACGCGGTCGCGGCAAGCGCGGCGAGCGCCATCGATCGACCGGGGGCGCGCAGTCGTCGGAACATGCCCAAGAGGGTGCCTTCCGATCGTCCCCGAGGCAACCCCCCGGTCGTCCCGACGGGAATCCGGTGCCCAGTGGGCGCGTCAGGCGGGTCAGGCCCGCCCGAGCGGGAGGGTGATCCGGATCTCCGTGCCGCCGCTCGGTGGCGTCGCGGCCTCGATCGTCCCGCCGTGCAGCTCCACGAGCCCGCGGGCGATCGACAGCCCGAGACCGGTCCCCGTCGAGTCCGGTCCGCGGGCGAACCGCTCGAACACGTGGGGCAGGAGCTCGGGGTCGATCCCGGGACCCGTGTCGCTGACGACGAGCTCGATTCTGCCGCCCGCCGGCGAGCCACCGCCCGGCCCGTCCAGGCGGCGCGCGCCGATCGTGATGCTGCCGCCGGCCGGAACATGCCGAAGCGCGTTGCCCACGAGATTGGCGAGCACCTCGCGCATCCGGACCGGATCCAGGTCGAGCAGCGGGACGTTCTCGTCGACGCGGGCCTCGATCGTGATGCCGGCCGTGTCCGCGGCGGCCGCGAAAGACGTCGCGACGTCGGTGCACAGGACGTCGAGGTCGGTCGGCTCGCGGTGGAGCGACAGGGACCCGGCCTCGCTCAGGGCGAGCGTGCGGAGATCCTCGACGAGCCGGCCGAGGACGCGCGTCTCCTCGAGGATCGCCCCGAGATGCGCTTCGTCGGCCGGATGGACGCCGTCGAGGATCGCCTCGACGTTGCCCTGGACGACGGCAAGCGGCGTCCGGAGCTCGTGGGTGACGTCGGCGAGCAGGCTCCGCCGCTGGGCCTCGTCCGCCTCGAGCCGGGCGGCCATCGTGTTGAAGCCGCGGGTCAGATCGCGAACCGGCTCGGGCATCCGATCCGCCGCCTCGACCCGCGCCGAGTAGTCGCCCGCCTCGACGCGGGCCGCCTGCTCGACGAGGTCGTCGAGCACGGTCCCGGTTCGACGGATGGCCAACCCGCCACGAACGACGCCGGCGAGGATCGCGATGAGCACGCCGAGGGCGGCGAACCGGATCAGGACGCCGAACGGCCCCGGTGCGTCGAGGATGTCGCCCACGAACCGGGTCGCGAGTGCGAGGACGCCGAGGATCCCGGTGACGAACAGCGCGCCGAACAGGCAGCCGAACCCGTTCCACGGACGCGGGTGGTCGACCGGCGGCCATTGCTCGTTGGCCGGCCACCACTCGGGCCGCGGGCCGAGGTCCGCCGTCGGTCGACCCCACCCGCGGGCGCGCCGCGCGTGTCGGCGCATCTGCTGACGCATCCGGGACTCGGACACGCGTCGATCCCGTTCGTGCTGCCTGGCGCGTTGATCCCAGGTGCCGGGCGGAGGCATCGGGCCGAGGGGTCCGGGCGGCGCCTCGTCGGGCGGTCCGGATGGTGACGAGGCGCCGTCCGGCGAGGGCGGCACGGTCACGTTCGTTCGTCCGCGAACTTGTAGCCGACGCCGTAGACGGTGAGGACGTGGCTCGGCCTCCGCGGGTCGGGTTCGAGCTTCCGACGGATGTTCTTCACGTGCGTGTCGATCGCACGCTCGTACGACTCGAAGGCGACGCCGTGGACGGCGTCGAGGAGCTGCGACCGGGTGAAGATCCGGCCCGGCTGCCGGGCGAGCGCGGCGAGGAGCGTGAACTCGGTCGGCGTGAGGTCGATCGTCCTCCCGGCGAGGTCCGTCCGCATCCGCGGCACGTCGAGCGTCAGGTCGCCGGTCCGGATCACCTCGTCGGCCGCATGGTCCGTGCTCGCGTCGACGCGGCGCAGGACGGCGCGGACGCGGGCGACCAGCTCCCGCGGGCTGAACGGCTTCGTCAGGTAGTCGTCCGCGCCCAGCTCGAGGCCGAGCAGCTTGTCGAGCTCGTCGTCGCGGGCGGTCAGCATGATCACCGGCAGGTTCGAGTCCCGGCGGATCGTGCGGGTGACGTCGAGGCCGTCGATGCCGGGCAGCCCGAGATCGAGGACCACCAGGTCGGGCCGATCGCGACGGACGGACTGGAGCGCGGTCTCGCCGGTCGCGGCGATCCGGACGCCGAAGCCCGCGTGCTCGAGGTAGTCGCGGGCGAGCTCCGCGATCCGTGGCTCGTCGTCGACGACGAGGATCGTTTTCATGACGTCATCCTAGGGACGCGAAGGCGCCGGGTCCCGGTCGGGACCCGGCGCCGTCGGGGAGGGGAGATGCCGGATCGGGAGGTCAGCCGGCCGCCGGCCGGTCAGGGCCGGACGGGCCCGTGCTCCCGGGAGCCTCCGGGTGGGCTCGATGCCATTCGTCGTGGTACTCGTGTGCCCGGTCCTCCCAGGTTCGGCCCTGGTCGTCGCGCCAGCCGCCGCCGTAGCGACCGCCGTACCAGCCGGGCCCGCCACCCCACCCCCGACGCGGGCCGAAGGCCGCGCGGATCAGGCCGATCAGGAGGAACAGGAACAGGAGGCCGCCGAGGAAGCCGAAGAACCCGAAGCCGTGGCCCAAGCCCCAGCCCCACCCGACGTACGGCGCGACGGCCACCGGGACCGGCGCAACGGCGACCGCGTCGCTCTGGACGAGGCCCTGGGTGACGCCGGCGTTGTAGGCGGTGACCCCGATGCCGACGGCACCGAGGACGAGGAAGACGAAGAGAAGGATCTGGGCAATCGTTCGACCGTTCATGTGTGGGCGAGCTCCGATGTCTGTTCCGACCGGACCGTCCGATCGGGCGATGTGCTGATGACCGGATCCTGGGCCGGGACTGTGGAGGCGGTGTGAGCACCCGGCGGAGACCTCGCGGAGGCCGTTGGGTCGACGGCGGCTCGATTTGCGTGCGCAGGGCAGACTGGTCGCGATGAGACGGAGCCAACCGCGGCCGATGGCCGGTCCGCCTTCGCAGCGATCGTTCGGTGGACCGGCCGTGAGGCTCGGTGGCATCGCGCTGGCGGTCGCCGGGATCGGGATCGTCGCCCTCGTGGGATCACAGCTGCTTGCCGGTACCAACCCCGAGGCGTCCGGGGAGCCGACCGGCTCCGCCGCCGCAGCCGCCTCGGCGCAGGCATCCGCAGTTCCCGTGCCCGGCCACGAGGTCTACGGCTTCATCCCGTACTGGGAGATGGACGACTCGATCGTCCGGCATCTCGGCTCGACCGACGCGACCACGGTCGCGCTGTTCTCCGTGACCCACTCCGGCAAGGGCGCCCTGAACATGAAGCAGAACGGCGCCAGGCGGATCACCGGCGCGATCGGCCGGGCGATCATCGCGGACGCCCACGACCGGCATCGCCGGGTCGACCTCACCTACACGAGCTTCGGCCGGGCGAAGAACGCCGCGCTGTTCGGGTCGACCGCGATCCAGGACAAGGTGATCGAGGGTCTCGTCGCCCTCAAGGCCGACCTGAAGGTCGACGGGATCGCCGTCGACGTCGAGGAGATCGACGACGGCGACATCCCCGCCTACGGGGCATTCGTGGGGCGGCTCCGGACGGCCCTCCGTGCCGTCGACGCGGACGCGACCGTCACGGTGGCCACGGGCGCCGGACGCGCAGGGATCGGCGCTTGCGCTCGCGGCCACGGGCGCCGGCGCCGACCGGATCTTCCTGATGGGCTACGACTACCGGACGTCGGGCAGCCAGCCTGGCGCGACGGCGCCACTGGAGCGCCGGGACGGCGACGAGCGAACGCTGTCGTGGTCACTGGACCGCTACCTCGCAGCGGGCATCCCTCCGGAGCGGACCCTGCTCGGCCTGCCGTTGTACGGCGTCGCCTGGCCGTCCGCGTCCGCGGACCCCGGGGCGGCGTCGACGGGGAAGGGTGCGGTGTGGGTGCCCCGTCAGAACCTCGCGACGCTGCGCGATCGATCGCTCACCCCGACGTACGACCCGCTCGAAGGGGTGGAGTTCGTCGCGGTTCCGGACGGCGACGCGTTCAAGGCGATCTACTACGACACGCCGCAGAGCCTGACCCCGAAGCTCGCGCTCGCCGACCAGCGGGGACTCGCCGGGGCGGGATTGTGGGCCCTGGGCTACGACCGTGGCGTGCCGGGCTACACGAACCTGATCGAGACCTTCCGGGAGGGCCGCCTGCCGGCGGCCGAATCGGTGGAGTCCGTGCCCTGACGGGGCTCGAGCGGCCGAACCATTGCGTCGGGGTGGCCGACCGTCACGCCGTGACCCGGCGGGCGTCCGAGCCGGGGATCCCACGGGCTGCAAGTGCCGCCGCGAGCCCGTCGAGGTCGTCCGCCGCGGCGTAGATCGCCGGCACCTTGAACACGAGCCAGCCGACGCGCACGCGGAAGTCGAGCCGAACGCCGCCGTGCGGGCTCCCGGCGAAGCTCACGTCGCCGTGGCGGAAGCTCCTCCGGATGCCGATCGCGGTGATCCATTTCCATGGACCCTCGATGCGCCAGCGCAGGATGTTCGCGAGCGGGACCCGGAACGTCGACCGGCCGAACGACACGACGACCTCCCCATCGGGTGCGTCGCCGACGTCGACCCAGGCGTTCTCCGGCCGGACACCGAACGCGAGGCGAAGGAACCCCGCCGAGCGGGCTCCCACCCGGATCGGGTATCGCTCGACGGCCATCCGGGGAGCGTAGCGGAGGCCTTGTCGGCCCGCCGTCGCGGCGCCCCTGCGTGGCTCGATACACTGGTCCCCCGGTGTGTCGGGGGCAGATCGCCGCGCGCACCATGCCGAGGGCGCCCAGCGGCGTCGCAGAGGAGGGACTGGACATGGCTCAGGTGCCTCGGCGCCTCCGCGATCGCACAACGATCCTGACATTCGGACTGGTCGTGGCCGCGCTGCTCGTGGCGTGCGGCAGCTCGGCCACGCCGTCTCCGTCGGCGGCCGCCAGCGGCGCGAACGCGCTCAACGGCACGTGGGTGCTCACGAGCTACACGAGCCCCGGCGGCACGCAAGCCACCGTTCCGGCGGCGATCACGCCATCGCTCCAGCTCGACGGCAACGCCGCTCGCGGCTTCGCCGGATGCAACACCTTCACCGCGATCGCGGTCGTGAACGGCCAGATGATCCACTTCGATCAGGTCGCGGCAACGAAGGTCGCGTGTCCGGAGCCGGGCCCCACGATCGAGGCCGCGTTCCTCCAGGCGTTGAACCTCGCGACGCAGTGGAACGTCACCGGCAACACGCTCACGATGAACGCGCCCGGGACCGGGCCGACGTCGCTGACGTTCATTCGCGGATCCTGACGGAAGGCACCGCGACCTAGCGGCAGGTGGTGAAGAACGTCCCCATCTTCGTGAGGAAGTCGGTCGTCCGCGCCTGAGCCGCCTCGAAGGCCCGGGCGACCGCCTGGCCCTCCGGCGTCGTGTCGGACGGGAGCGTCCCGCCCCGGACCAGGGCCGACCACTGGCCCGCGAGGCTGCGGTCCGTCGCGTAGGCGCTCGCGTAGCAGCTCCGGGCGCGGTGATTGTCCATGTACCCGAGGTGCCCGCCGAGCGACTGCCGGATTCCCTCCGCGAGCTCGTCGGGTGTCGCCGACGCCGGGTCGCCACTCCCGCCGAGCGCCGCCCCCCAGGTGATCACGTTCCCGTACGTGGCGAACGTGTCGTTCAGGTAGCCGTTCGCGGCGTCCGTCCACGTGTCGGCGACGGCCGGCGATGAGCCCGGGCCCGTCAGCGGCGGCGTCCGGCTCGGACGCTCGGGCTGGGTCGAGCCACCGGGCGCCCCGGAGCCTCCCGGAACGACGGCCACCTCGTGCGGCAGGCCGAGCGTCGTGGCGGCCACGTCGTTCGCGTCGGACAGCGCCAGGACCTCCGGCAGGAGGCGGAGCAGACTCAGCCCCGCGGCCCGTTGCGAGGTCGCGTTCGTGATGCTCGCCGCCTGGGCCTTCTCGATCGCCGCCTCCGCGGTTGCCATCACCTTCGCGACGCGCGGCCCGAGGCCCGCCGTCGTCGGGCAGCCCTCGAGATTGGCGACCATCCGGTCGTCCTTGAACGGCGTCAGGGTGGCGGAGACGCGGAAGGTGGCAACCGCTGCGTCGGTCGCGTTGAACGGCTTCTGCCCGATGGGCCCCTGGAGGTTCCTCAGGTCGGCGGCGAGGCCGCTCGTGAAGGAGGCGAGCTGGGCGACGGCGAGGGGACACGAGCCGGCGGGCACCGGTGCTGCCGCCGACGAGTCCGGGGTCGGCTCACCGCTCGGCTCGGGGGTCGTGGACGATCCGCACGCCGCCGCCATCAGGGCGACGACGATCAGGGCGACGCCGATCAGCCACCGCACCGACAAGGGGCCTCCGTCCACTCGCTCCGGGATGAACCCGGATCATCCGCACGCGGCGCCCACAACGCAAGCCCGGCCGGTGCGCGCGCGCTCCGAGTCGTCGCCGTCGCCGTCAGCCGACCGGACCGCGATACGGGGGCCAATGCCAGCTCCGGTCCTTCGCGTCGAAGGCGGCCTGGGCCTTGTCGAGGCTCGCGGCCCAGGCCTTGATGATCGCGGCTCCCCTTGAGCACGGCGCACCGAGCAGGCGATCCCGCAGGTTCGGCAGTCGGGCGTTCTCGATCCCGATGTGATGGGCCTCGTGCCAGGCGAGGTGGGCGAGCACCTTCTTCCACCAGACGACCAGCTCCGGGTAGACGCGCGCCGGCTTCGTCCAGCGCGGCAGCCAGACGGTATACGCCGCGGTGATCCGGACCGTCGTCAGCGTGCACGAGCCGGTCGCCGGGTTCTCGATGCCCGACACCGCATACCTCGAGTAGCGAGGGGTGACGCAGGCGACCGCATGACTGACACCGCAATGGTCGGGGCCATGGGCGAGCATCGATCGGGCGAGATCGTTCGGCGAGTTCCCGACCACGCTGTAGAAGCGGATCGTCGTCGCACCGGGGACCTTCGCGGCGAACGTCGGCAGCGAGACGGTGAGGGGACCTGGCGGCGGCGTCGATCGAGGAGTCGGACGCGGGGTCGGACGGGCCGTGGGGCGCGGCGTTGCGCGCGGCGTGGGCGATGGCGACGGTGTCGCGGCCGCAATCGGCGATGGACTTGAAGTCGCCGCCGCGGCTGGCGTCCCAACCGTGCCCGTGGCGATGGCGCCGGCACCGGCCGCGAGGATGGCCGATGGGGCCGTGTTCCGGTCGAGCATCAACCGCGGCACGATCGCGATCCCGGCCAGCGTCACGGCGGCCGCCACGGCGAGGCTGGCCGCGAGGATCAGCACCCCGCGGCCGCGGTCCTGGCGTGACGCGGCAGCGACCCGGAGCCGCTCGAGTCGGAGGTCGGCGCCGCAGGCTCGACACGTCGGCGCGAGGGGCAGGTTCGACACGCCACACGCGAAGCAGATCCGGGTCGGGTGCCGGGCGTCGATGCCTGCCATGTTCCCCGCGGGATGGTACGCCCCGCTCGAGATCGGCGGGCTCGGTGCTCCGGGTGGTGACAGACTTGGACCCGGCGTCCGGGACGGCCCGGCCGACCCGGCCTGGGAGGGACGTTGCGCGTGGTTCCGTCGGTGGAGATCCGGGCGATCCTGACCGGCATCGCCGCGGCTCGTCGGTAGCCGGGTGGCCCGACCGCCGGTCCCGCCGTTCCTGCGCGATCTCGGGACGGACCCGCAGGCGTTCCGGACGTTGCTCGTCGCGGCTGTGGCAATGGCGGCGTCCGGCATCAACCCACCGGTCGCGTCGCCCGCCCTGCCGAACGTCCAGGCACTGATCCGGGCGCAGCCCGAGATCACGACGGTCATCGTGATCCTGACCCTCGCCTCGGCCGGCCTGCTGTTCCTCGGCGGGATCCTCGGCGATGCCGACGGGCGGCGCGGGCTGCTCCTCGGCGCGCTGGCCGTCCTGGCTGCCGCGAACCTGTTCGGCCTGGTGGTCACCGAGGGGCCGCCCTTCGTGGTCTCGCGGATCGCGGCCGGCGGGGCCGCCTATGCGGTCCTCCCGTTCGCGCTGGCGCTGGTCGCCACCGCCTACCGGGGCGTCGTCCGGGCCACCGCGATCGGGGTCGTCTACGCCGCGTACGGCGGAGCCACGGCCGTGAGCCCGGTCCTGCTGACGGTGCTCGGTCCGACCGGCCCGCGGTGGCCGGCGTTCGTCGTGGCCTTCGTCCTGGCGGCGCTTGCCCTCCGCTACGCCTGGTCGCGGGCACCCGACCTGCCGGGAGCGGCGGTCGAGGATCGCGGCTACGTGATCGCGACCGCGGTCTGGGCATTCGCGATCGTCATCCTCAGCCGCCGGCGTCGTCGGCCTGGGCGACCGACTCCCGATGCCGTTCCGGATCGGCCTCCTCGTCGTCGGTCTGACGATGGTCGCCGGGTACATGGTCTGGGACCGCCGGACCCGCCAGCGCTCGCGCGCCCGGGTCCTCCACGTCGACCGGCGCCCGGTCACGGTCGCGGTGGCAGTCGGCGTGATCGTCGGATTCGCCCAGGCCGCGCCGCTGTACCAGCTCCCGCTGTTCTTCCGCCTGATCCTCGGCTACGGGCCGATCGTCGCCACGATCGCCACCGCTCCGTTCGTCCTTGCCCTCGTCGTCGCCGGTCCGGTCGCCGGCGCGTTGATCGCTCGATACGGCCCGCGCAGCCTGATCGCGGCGGGCCTGGCCCTCGTCGGGCTCGGGAACGTCCTCGTCGGCGCCGTGCTCGGCGAGCACACGGCCTATCCGGCCGTCGTGCCGCCGCTGATCCTGATCGGGGCCGGGTTCGTCGTCGCGACGACCGTCCGGACGGCGATCATCTTCGCCAGCGTGTCGCGCGGCCTGCCGGCGACCGCGGCGGCCCTCAACGAGGCCTCGGTCCTCGTCGGCAGCCGGATCGGCCTGGCGGTCCTGACCTCGGTGATCACCCAGCGGGCGCTGGACATCTACGGCGGCTCGATCAGCGGGCTCGATCCGGCCCAGCAGACGAGCCTGATGGGCTCGTTCCGCGACCTGCTCGCCGCGATCGGCATGCCCGGCGTCGACCAGGTTCTTGGCACCGTGAGTCCGACAGACCTCGCCGCGTACGCCTCCGCCGCCGTCCAGGCCTACCAGCAGAGCCTGATCGGGACCGGCGTCCTCGCGCTCGTCGCGGCGCCGATCGCCTGGATCGCCCTCGGCCCGCGGGATCCGCTCGCGACGGTCTGGGACCACCGCGAGGAGCGGACCGATCCAGCCGCCTCCGCCGGCGCGCGGCCCGCTTGACTTCGCGCCGCCATCCGCGCTCTTGACCGACGCCCTGCACGATCCGGTGCCGGGCAAGGCCGGAGCGGTTCTACGGGGCCGAATCCAAGGTCGACCCGCCCGGCGGAATGAACCGCAAGAACCGAAGTCCATCCGCCGTCGTCGTTCCACTGACGGCGTCCGTCGACCTCAGGTGGATGCGCCGGCCGTGACGCACGTGGGTGCGCGATGACTCTCGGAGGTGTCCGCGATGGACGAACGCACGATCGGAACTCGAAGACGGGGCTGGAACACGCGAAGGGTCCGCAGGCTCACCGTCGGACTCACCTTGGGCGCGGTGCTGTTCGCATCGGTTGCCGCGGCTGCATCGGTCGCCGCCTCCCACGGGCACCGGCTGACCGCGGTTGGTCACGCCACGAGCTATGTGACCAACCAGGCTGACCCGAACGCCTTCGCGGCCGCGGAGGAGCTCTTCCTGGGCGCCTATCTCACGAAGACCGCCACCTCGACAGAGCGGATCGGCCTCGCCGCGCTGCATTGCTCGGTGACCGGTGCCGCCGGGTCGGCATTCCTCTGCGAGGCGGCCTTCACGTTGTCGGACGGCAAGATCCTGACCCAGGTCCTCTTCGACGAAGCGGAATTCGCCAGTCCGACGAGATGGCTGGCGATCACCGGAGGCACCGGCCAGTATCGGCACGCGCGTGGCGAGGTCCTCGTCCTGAGCCTCAGCTCGGGCGACGAGATGTTCACCTTCGACCTCGACTGACCCAGGGCGAGTCCGGCGGCATCCAAGCCCCGGGCTCGCCACCCTTGCCTCCGCTCGATGGGCTACTCGTCCTCGTCGTCCAGTGCCGACGATAGGCCGCCCAACCGGTTGAAGTGTTGCATCGCGGCCCACGCGTGGCGGTTGCATGCCGGGCATGCCTGATTGCGTGACCTGAAGCGCAGCGGACGCCTCACACATCGGTGGGGCGACCGATGGGTGACCGCCGGACCGGGTCTGGAGGGCGGCCGCCGCGCGGCGTGGATAGACGCGAGGAGTAGGCTGGCCGAAGCCTCGCCTCATGGCGACACCACGCTACGAGGAGCAGATGTCCGCAGTCCGACCACGCAGACAGATCGGCTTCGCCCTAATCCTCGCCCTGGTGACTCTGCTGGGAGTCGGCTCGCCTGCGTCGGCGACGTATCCGGGCCGCAATGGCCAGATCGTCTTCATGCGGAACGACGCGAACGATCACTGGCAGATCTGGATCGCGGACGCGGACCTGACGAACGCCCGCCAGGTCGCCCACTTCGATGGCAACGCGGGGTGGCCCGTCTGGTCGCCCGACGGATCGCGCATCGCATTCGATGGCGACCTGGCGGACCCTGACCCGACCTCTGACCCGTACATCAACGACATCTACACGATCAAGCCCGATGGCACGGGCCTGCGGAAGCTGACCGACTCGGTGGGCTATGCCGGCGCCGCCTCGACCTGGTCGCCGGATGGCCGCCTCATCGCGTTCGAGGCTGATCGCGGCGACTACCCGGCACAGGCTGGGATCTACGTGATGAACGCGCGCGACGGGAGCAACCGCCACCGGATCACGAGCCTGTCGCCGGGTGTCGATTGGGACGGGGCGCCCAGATTCTCGCCCGATGGCAAGCACCTTGCGTTCACCCGGTTCACGTCCGAAGGATCCGCTGTCCACACGATCCGCCTCGACGGCACCGGCCTGCAGCGGCTCACCCCCTGGGATGTCAACGCCGGCGACGCGGACTGGTCACCCGACGGCATGCAGCTGGTGTTCGAGGCGAATCCGACCGGTTTCCCGAGGGGCAGCGCGTGGGTCGTGGGCGCAGACGGTCGCCATCTCAAGAATCTGACCCCGGAACCGACGATCGAAGGCGTTGGCGACGGGTACGCGGATCCGGTCTTCTCGCCTGACGGACGAACCATCTTGGTACTGCATGGGCTGTTCTTCCCTGACGGGCGGTTCACCGCGGGTCTCGCGTCCATGCGGGCAGATGGGAGGCGCCTGCGGTACGTTGCCGATGGGCTCGGTGAGGAACACCAGGTGGACTGGGCGCGCCGGGTGAAGAGCGACAGGTAGCCGGGTGGAGAACTTCTACCTGGGACTCGACGTGCGACAGGGCGCCTGCGGCGCGCCTACGTCGCTCGGCTTGCCGAGCGGGAGCCCGTAGGCCCGCCAGTAGCCCGTCGCCCTGACAGACTCGCCGCGAGTGGGCCGCAGCTCTGCTCCGAGTTGGTGACCCGTGGCTGCCGAGTACCGCAGGATACGTCGGGGCATGCCCGCTACGTCCGTCGAATGTTTGGCGCCCGCTTTGGCCGTCGAAGGTTCGATTTCCGTGCATGTCCGACAAACGGGACTTCGCCGCTCGACTCACGTCCTGGCGCCCCGGACGGACTTCAAGTTCAGCGCCAGCTGTCACACTCGCGCGGCTCGAAACAGTGACTCGGATGTCACGATCACCGCATGCATGCTGACACCCACCGTCTTGGATGCAACTTCACAGCCGATCCGGCAGCCGCGGTGAACCTGTCAATACCCTCCACCAGTATTGACAACCGGGTGGTATGATGCCCGCGAACGGCTTGTCAAGTCTTGACAAGCCCTCTGTCATGTCCGGCTCCTGTTGGATGAACGCCGGCCGTGGCGAACGACTCGGTCCCGGCCCCGGTCGGGCAGGAGGACGGCTTGTCGGTCGGTGTCACCGCCGAGATCAAGAACAAGCTGAGCGTCGTCGACGTCGTCGGCGAGACCGTCCAGCTCAAGAAGGCCGGCTCGACGTACAAGGGCCTCTGCCCGTTCCACGGCGAGAAGACCCCGTCCTTCACGGTCACGCCCGCCCGCGACTCCTGGAAGTGCTTCGGCTGCGGCGAGGGCGGCGACGTCTTCAACTTCGTGATGAAGCGGGACGGGCTGACGTTCCCCGAGGCGCTCAAGGTCCTCGCCGCGAAGGCGGGCGTCGAGCTCGACGAGCGGACGACCCGCGAGGATGCCCGGCGCGCCCGGCTGCGGTCGGTGATGGAGTCGGCGATCGCCTTCTACCATGCGGTCCTGACGGGCTCGAAGGCCGGCCAGCCGGCCCTCGACTACCTCCGGGGTCGCGGGTTCACCGACGAGACGATCGCCACCGCTCAGCTCGGCTATGCGCCCGGCGGCTGGGACACGCTCGCCCGGCAGCTGGGGACGAAGCGCCAGATCGGCGCCGACGATCTGGTCGAGGCGGGCCTCGCGCAGCCGCGCCAGTCGTCGCGCGGCGGCGTCTACGACCGGTTCCGGGAGCGGGTGATCTTCCCGATCCGGGACATGAACGGCTCGGCGGTCGGGCTCGGCGGGCGGATCCTCGGCGACGCCACCGATGACGGCCGGGATCACGGACCCAAGTACCTGAACTCCCCGGCGACGCCGCTCTTCGACAAGAGCCGGACGCTCTACCTCATCGATCGTGCGAAGGGCCCGATGCGAAAGACGGGCCAGGCCGTGATCGTCGAGGGCTACACCGACGCGCTGATGGCCCATCAGGCGGGCTTCGACAACGTCGTCGCCTCCCTGGGGACCGCCCTGACGCCGGGCCAGGTCGCGGTGATCACCCGGTACGCGAAGAAGATCGCCCTCGCCTACGACGTCGACGCCGCCGGCGAGAAGGCCGGCACGTTCGGCGTCAATGCCCTCGAGTCGATCATCCCGCAGCTTGCCGCGGCCGACACCGGTGTCGAGCTCGACGAGGTCCGGGTGGTGCGGCTGCCGGACGGCAAGGACCCCGACGAGGTCCTCCGGGACGCGCCGGATCGCTGGCGCGAGGAGGTCCGGACGGCCCAGCCGATCGTCGACTACCTGATCGACCAGCATGCCCGGGCGGTCGACCTGAAGACGCCCGGTGGCAAGGCTCGCTTCATCGACGCGATCGTGCCGACGCTTCGGGCGATCCCGAACCCAGTGATGCGCGACGCCTACCTCCAGACGATCCATCGGGTGTCCGGGGTCGAGGAGCGGACCGTTCTCGAGGTGCTCCATCGGCGCCCCGAGCACGTCGCCGCCCAGGGCCGGATCACCGCCGACGCGGTCATCGGGGCCGCCGACGCCCTGCCGGTCGACCGGATCCTCGCGGCGATCACGCCGGTCGAAGAGGAGCTCCTGCGGCTGATCCTGCTCGTGCCCGACCAGCAGCTCCGGGTGGCCGACGAGCTCGGCCCCGACCAGCTGCCGTCGACGGCGGCCCGCGAGCTGTTCCGGGCGATCGTCCTTCAGCGGGCGCCGAATGACCACGGAATCCGTCCGCCCTTCTCGATGTCGGCGCTGATGGCCGGCCTGGACGACGAGATCCGGGGCCTCGCCCAGGCGATCCTGGCCCGGCCGTCGCCGGACCTCGCGCTCGTCGCTGCCGACCGGATCGCCTACGCCGTGGACCGCTGCCTGCTCCGCCTGGAGCGGCTGCGGCTCGACGAGCGCGCCGACTGGGTCGCCGCCGAGATCCTCTCGGCCGAGGGCCACGGCGACCGCGACAACGTGACCCGATTGCTCGATCTCCAGCGTCAGACCAACGAATTGCGCCGTTCCGTGGACCGCCAGATCGAACAGGCCAGCGTTCTGGTACGAGCGTGACTTCCGGCTGTCGCGCCTGGACGCCGCTGGACTGCGTTGGCGACTGCGGTCCTCGCTCACGCACCTTGAAGTGCACTCGCTCCGGTCCTCGCCGCCGCCTTGCCAGCGACGCCCATCCGCGACGAAAGCAATCGACGTTCCTTCTCAACCTCGCAACTGGAGGGCACTGATGGCTGATCCCCTGGACAAGCAACTGGTCGAAGCCGTGCTGACTCGGCCGCGGCGGGCGAAGGCGGACGTCGAAGAGGCCCGGCTCGCGACCCGCAACCTGCGAGCGGCGAAGGTCGTGCTGCCGAAGGTCGAGGACGACGAGGACGAGGACGACGACCTCGAGCTGGGTCCCGAGCCCGGCGGCGACGGGACCGCCGACGGCAACGCCGGTGACGTCGGCGTCGAGGTGATCGGCGAGGACGGCGCGGCCGTCGACAACAAGCTGCCGGCCGACGCGCCGGCGAAGCTCGATGCGGCCGAGCTCGAGGAGCCGTCGGCCGAGGAGCTCGACGCGATCAGCGCCGACATGATCGGGATCGACGACCCGGTCCGGATGTACCTCAAGGAGATCGGCAAGGTCGCGCTCCTGACCGCCGAGGAGGAGGTCGTCCTCGCCAAGGCGATCGAGCTCGGCGAGCAGATGGTCGAGGAGCCCTGGAAGGGGATCGTCTCGCTCCACGAGTGGACGCTCCACGATACCGAGCGCAAGACCCGGTCGACGAAGCCCCAGCACCGGCTCCCGCTCGGCGACGAGGCCCACGCCCTCGTCAGGTCGGCGATCACCGCCAAGGGGGCGAAGGACCTGCTCATCGCGTCCCCGGACTTCCACCTCGTGAAGGCGGGTCGCGACGCCCAGTCCGACGGGACCAAGGACCTCCTGCGGGAGGCGAAGAAGCTCGTCGCCGCCTACGGCGACAAGCTCGACCCGGATTCGTTCATCACCCTGCTCGATTGGGCGTACTTCGCGGTCCACAACGGGGACCTCGACTCGCGCGACAACGTCGGGCTGCGGGCGATCTACGACTGGACGCGCGACGACGTGGCGTTCCCGGCGCTCGAGCGCTGGATCACCGCGGGCAACGACGCCGAGCTCCTCAAGCGGATGGGCTACGACCCGGAGGTGCCGCTCAACACGAAGCTGGCCCACCGCAAGGGCGAGCTCGTCCGGATCGGGCGCGACGCCCGCGAGCAGCTGACCTCGGCCAACCTCCGGCTCGTCGTGTCGATCGCGAAGAAGTACATCGGCCGCGGCATGTCGTTCCTGGACCTGATCCAGGAGGGCAACATCGGGCTGATCCGGGCGGTCGAGAAGTTCGACTTCGAGAAGGGCTTCAAGTTCTCGACGTACGCCACGTGGTGGATCCGCCAGGCGATCACCCGGGCGATCGCGGACCAGGCCCGGACGATCCGGATCCCGGTCCACATGGTGGAGACGATCAACCGCCTGATCCGCGTCTCGCGGCAGCTTCTCCAGGAGCTGGGCCGCGAGCCGACGGTCGAAGAGATCGCCGAAGCGATGTCGAAGGGCCAGGAGGTCCAGGTCACGCCCGAGAAGGTCCGCGAGATCATCAAGGTCTCGCAGGAGCCGGTCTCGCTCGAGACACCGATCGGCGAGGAGGAGGACTCCCACCTCGGTGACTTCATCGAGGATCGCGGCGCGCTGGCCCCGGCCGAGGCGGCGTCGCACCAGCTCCTCAAGGAGCAGGTCGAGGCGGTGCTGGACTCCCTGACCGGCCGCGAGCGGCGGGTGCTCCAGCTCCGGTTCGGGCTGGAGGACGGACGGGCGAGGACCCTCGAGGAGGTCGGCCGCGAGTTCAACGTGACCCGCGAGCGGATCCGCCAGATCGAGGCGAAGGCCCTCCGCAAGCTCCGCCACCCGAGCCGGAGCCGCAAGCTGAAGGACTACCTCGAGTAGTCGTCCCCGGGGCGGCGGCTCGCCCAGTCCCCAGTCCGGCCCTCCGGAACGGTCGGTTCGTCCGCCCGCAGAGCCGAGCGACCGCGACCGTCCGCCTGGTGGACGTTGCGACCGTCAAGCAGCCGCCTGACGGCCGATGCTCCCCGGTTGGGTCGTGGGATTCGGTCGGCCCGCTCGCTTGGTGAACCATTCGCCCAGGCGGACCGGCTCGTGGCGCCGCGCCGCGGTCGTTTCGCTCGCCGCGTGGACGTCATCCAGGAGCCGGCCGGCACCCTAGAGCAGCACGATCGCGTCGCCGCCGGGGTCCGCGCCGGCACCGAGCAGTTCCATCGCCCGGGCACCGCCGATCGGGAATGATGCCTGCAGCCCGACCGCGCTCCGGAGGAATTCGCGGTTGTGCCGGGTGTCCGAGAGCAGAAGGATCAGCCGGTCGACGTGGCCGTCACGCCGCTTCACGGCGAGCTTGCGGGCCAGCGCCTGCTCGTCCGCGGGACGCGTCTCAGCCTCGACAGCACAGCGGATCGATGGCTGGAAGCCGGTCACGACGGCGTCCCACGCTCGGAGATCGCCGGGATTCGGTAGCGGCACCTCGGTCCGGAGCTGAAGCCGCAGATGGCAGCCGCGCCTGAACCGCTCGAGAACAGCTCGCTGGCCGGCGTCCCGCAGCGGATCGCCGACCGGGAAGTACCGAACGGAGAGCTCGAGCCCGAGAACCGCGCCGATCCGGGCCAGCTCGTCGACCGACACCTGGCCGTCCCCGCCACGCTCGATCCGGCCGTATCGACCGCGACTCAGGCCGGCAGCGGCCGACACGTCGATCTGCGAAAGCCCGGCGTTCGCCCGGCAGGAGAGGATTTCCCGAACACAGGAACCGAGGAGGGTTCGTCCGCGTGCGGCGCCCATATCTACAGGTCGCTGCCTGGTTGCCACCGCGGCACGATGCCCCGCGGCGCTCAACCGTCGCTTACGCGGGCGGCTCGCCGGGGTCGTCGCCCGTCGCGATCGGCTCGCCGGACCGGGACCAGTCGCTGTACGAGCCGACGTACAGGATCGGGTCGGGCAGGCCGGCGAGGCGCATCGCGATCGCGTGGTGGAGCGCCGAGGTGCCGCTGCCGCACGACGTGACGACGGGACCGTCGGAGCCGTCCGCGCCGAGCGAGCGGAACCGCTCGGCCAGCTCCTCGACGGGGCGGAACCGGCCGTCGGCGAGGTTTCCGTCGACCGGCGCGCTGCGAGCCGTGGGAATGTGGCCGGCGACAGGATCGACCGGCTCGGTCTCGCCGCGATAGCGCGGCACGCCGCGGGCATCCAGCAGCACGACGGATCCCAGGCGTGCCTTGAGCTCCTCACGTGAGATCACGCCGGTCCACGCCGCCGCGAGGTGGAGGTCGGTGGGCGGCCACGAGGGAACCGCGGTGGTCAGCTCGCCGCCGGCCGCAGTCCACGCGGCAATCCCGCCGTCGAGCACCGCGACGTCGCGGTGCCCGAGGACGTCGAGCATCCACCACAGCCGGGCGGCGACCCAGCCGCCGACGTCGTCGTAGGCGACCAGCAGGTGCCCGTCGCCGATGCCGGCCCGCCCGAGCCGCTCGGCGAACGCGGCGGGGGAGGGGAGCGGGTGCCGCCCGGGCGCTCCGTACCCGGCGTGGTCGGAAAGGTCCGCGTCGAGGTCGAGATGGATCGAGCCCGGCAGGTGGCCGGCGGCGTAGGCGGCCGCACCGTCGCCGGGCCGGCCGAGATACCAGCGGCAGTCGACGAGCCGGAGACGATCCGGCTCGGCCGCCTGCATCGCGACGAGCTCCGCCGCGGAGATCAGCGGGCTGCGGACGGGCGCGTCGACCATCGACCGAGGATAGCGTCAGAGGTGCCGAAGGAACGCCTCGGGATCGTTGAGGAAGTCGCGCGTGAGGGTCACGTGCTCGAGATCGTCGAACGCGACCCGCCGGATCGGGGCGGAATCGAATGACCAGATCGCGGCATCCGGGAAGGCCAGCAGGATCGGCGAATGGGTCGCCATCACGATCTGGCAATCGGCCGCGACCGCCTCCCGCACGAGCGCGAGGAACGCGAGCTGCCGGAACGGCGACAACGGGGCCTCCGGCTCGTCGAGGAAATAGATCCCGCCCGGCACGAACCGATCGCGGAAGAACGCCAGGAACGCCTCGCCGTGCGACTGGGCATCGATGCCATCGCCGTACCGACGGCGGAGCTCGCCGAGCTCCTTGTGATACGGCGCCATCGCCAGGCTCCGCGCGTACGACTCTCGATCCGCGTAGGTCCGCACGACCTCGGCGAGCCCCGCCTCGAGCTCGGCCCGCATCGAGGCCATCCGGCGCGCGAACCCGAAGAAGTCCTCGGCGCGCAGGAAGAAGCCGCGATGCCGAGCGCGTCGCCCACGACAGGCGCAGATCCGCGGCAAGGGCCCGGACCCCGGCGAGCGTGTCGTCGTCGGCCGCGTCGGTCGTGCCCGCCGTCGTCGCCCGTGCCGCGATCGCGATGGCCTCGAGGAGGGTCGACTTTCCCGACCCGTTCTCCCCGACGAGGATCGTCACCGGGCGGTCCAGGACGATGTCCCGCAGGGTCGCGATCGCGGGCACGCCGAACGGGAATCCGTCCGTGCCGGACGAGGCGGCCGTCGCCCGCCTTGCGACCCGTGTCAGGTGAATCACGGGACCATCGTCGCCGATCGACGCTCCGATCGACGTGTCGGGCGGCCGGAACCCTGTCTGGTATTCTGTCGCCCGGCGCGCGCCAGTCACGCGTCAATTCGTCGGCGCCCGTCGCGGCCGTCGACGCTCGCTCCGGCGTAGCTCAGTGGTAGAGCGGGCGGCTGTTAACCGCTTGGTCGTAGGTTCGAGTCCTACCGCCGGAGCCAACTCCGTCTAGGTTGCACCGTCCGAGCACGAAACTCGCTCGTTGACGCGACCAAGGTCCCGTTGCGACGCCTGCCAGCGCGCGATGTGGCAGCGGAAGAACCTGACCCGCCCACCCGGCGAGCGAAATTTCTACCGCTCGTCCGCTTGGCGATCATTGGCCGCTGCGACTATCGCGGCTGCCGGTGGCGTCTGTCAGGCCTGCGGTGCGAGCGGCCTGCCGTTGACCGGCGGCCACCTCATCCCGATCCGTCAGCGTCCGGACCTGGCCCTTGAGCCTGCCAACGTGCGCGCCGAGTGCCGATCGTGTCAGCGCTACGCGTCGGTGGCGGCAGCTGGTAGGGGGGCGGGTCGATGACGGAAGGCAAGACGGTGCCTGCGGCCCCGACCCAGCGTTTCGCGAGTTATATCTCCGGAGAGCTCGGACAGGGGGCACCGTCGGCACGTTCTATTGGGTGGGCACCGCGACCCTGAAGCCGGGAACACACCTGCCAGGGCCGAGGCCGCGCTCGTCACAATCGACCGCCCCGCGGATCCGGTGCGCCGGGCGACGAGGCCCGCGCCGTCCGGCTCTACCATCGGTTGACGCGCGGGGTACTCGAGGATCGCCATGAACTGCCGGCTCGTCGCCTTCGGCCGCATCGAGATCGACGGACAACAGTTCGACCATGACGTGGTGATCGAAGGGGACCGCATCCGGCGCCGCAAGAAAGGCCCGTCGAAGCCGCATCGGTCCGAGTACGGCCACACGCCGCTCTCGGCCGAGGAGGCGATCCCGTGGTCGTCGCGAAGGCTCATCGTCGGCACAGGCTTCAACGGCCAGCTTCCGATCACCAGCGGTCTGTTCCGCGAGGCCGAGCGACGTGGAGTCGAGATCGTCGCCCGGCCAACCCGGGAGGCGTGCGAGCTGCTCGCGGCCGGCGGTAACGGGTCGCCGGCAGCGATCCTCCACGTGACCTGCTGAAGTAGGTGTCGCGTCCGCATGCACGGGCCGACCGGCGGGAGCGGTCGCGACCGTGGGCTACGGCCCCCTTGGCGGCGGCCGACCGGCGTACCCATGGGAGCTGGCCGTGGGAGGCCCCACGCGTCGGCCCAAGATCACACGGGGCGGTAGATCGTGCGCGCGCGTTTCGGGCGAAGTTGCGCGAAACAACGCTTCAGGACTGCCCCCGCGGGGAACAGCGTGGTCTGGCTTACGGGCAACGCACAGAGTCGTCTGGCACGGAACCGGATCCAATCGGGCCACGGCAAACGTGGACGATCGCCCGCGCTGATCACACGACGTCTACGCTCGTCTGCCAAGGGGACAGGCTGCTGAGAGGAAGATCCGTGTGACCACGGACGCGACTACGGGTTTGATTCGCGCGTGGGTCGAGCGCTGGATCCCAGGGGTCCGGGTGATCGGCACATACGAGCGGACGTGGCTGACGCGCGACCTGATCGCGGGCATCGTGCTGGTCACGCTCCTGGTGCCGCAGGGGATGGCTTATGCGGAGCTGGCCGGACTGCCAGCGATCACGGGCCTATACGCGACCGTGATGTGCCTCGTCGCCTACGCCCTCGTCGGTCCGTCGCCGATCCTCGTTCTCGGTCCGGATTCGGCGTTCGGCCCGATGATCGCGGCCACGATCCTCCCCCTCGCGGCCGGCAGCGAGGAACAGGCGATCGCTCTCGCCGGAATGCTGGCATTGCTCGTTGGCGCGTTGACACTCGGCGCGGGGCTGCTGCGGGTGGGCTTCGTCGCCGACCTTCTCTCCAACCCGGTTCGGACGGGCTATCTCGCCGGACTCGCCGTCGTGATCCTCGCCAGCCAGCTGCCCGCCCTGTTCGGGTTCTCGACCGTCGAGAGCGGCCTCGTCGACGAGTCGGTTGCCTTCGTCGAGGGTGTCGGGAGCACCAACCCGTGGGCGCTCGGGATCGGCGTCCTCAGCCTGGCGATCATCCTGAGTCTCAAGCGACTCTCACCGAGGACGCCCGGGATCCTGGTGGCGGTCGTCGTGGCGATCGTGCTATCGATCGTGCTCGATCTCGCGACGCATGGCGTTCCGGTGATCGGTACGTTGCCCCAGGGGATCCCGGTCCCGAGTATCCCGGACGTGCCGGTCGCCGACATCCCGCTGCTCTTCGCCTCGGCGGTGGGCATCTCTCTCGTCGCGATTGGCGACACGATCTCCGTGTCCGGAGGCTTTGCAGCTCGCGCGGGCTACGAGGTCGACGGCAACCAGGAGCTCGTGGGGATCGGCTCGGCCAATCTGGCGGCGGGCCTTTTCGCCGGTCTCCCGGTGAGCACCAGCAGTTCGCGAACGGCCGTCGCCTTCCAGTCGGGGGCGAAAACCCAGTTGACTGGCCTCGTGGCTGCGGCGCTCTTGATTGCAATGCTGCTATTCGTGCCGGGCCTCGTCCAGGCCATGCCGCAGGCAGTCCTCAGCGCGGTCGTTATCGCGGCGTCGATCAGCCTGTTCGATCGGGCCGAGCTGCTCCGGCTCTACCACATCCGCACAACCGAGTTCGCGCTCGCGATTACGTGCGCCCTGGGCGTCATCTTTGTGGGCGTGCTCGAGGGAATCGTCATCGCCCTCGTGCTGTCGGTCAGCTACATCTTCAAGCGAGCGTGGGCGCCCTACTCCGCGGTCTTGGGGAAGACCCCAACGGCTCCGGGCTACCACGACGTCCGCCGCTACCCCGACGCGACGCCCATTCCAGGTCTCGTGATCGTTCGCTGGTCGGCGCCACTGTTCTTTGCGAACGCCAACCAGTTCCGCGACCGAATCCGCGAACTGGTGAAGACGACCGTGCCGGCGCCGCGCTGGGTGCTCGTAGCCGCCGAGCCCATCACCGACATTGACACGACTGCGGGGACCATGCTGGCCGATCTCGACCTCGAGTTGAACGCGGCCGGAATCCACCTCGCGTTTGCCGAGCTCCAATCGAGCGTCCGCGACTCGATCATTCGTTACGGGCTCCTCTCGATGATCGACGAGGAACATCTCTACGCATCCGTGACAGAAGGGGTCAAGGCGTTCAGGCGCGAGATCGCGTCGGGACCGACGGCCGACTGACGAGCGAGCAAGTCGAGCGCCGGGCAGGGCCATGGGACGGCTCCGTGATGGGCCACCCGCCCCTGACTCGTTTGAGGCGCGTCGTCGCCCGAATTGCTCGTCCGCCTTTGATCATCGCCCCCCGTCGAGTTCGCCCGAGTCGCTAGGACCGTCCGGCGCCCGCGGCCTTGGGTTCGTGGACTACCAGGACCGAAGCCGTGCTGCCATGGAGCACGTTCCGGGCCACGCTGCCAAGGACGGCGCTCGCAAGGCCGGTTCGACCACGCGAGCCGATCACGACGAGATCGGCGCCCACATCTGCAGCGGCGGCGACGATCTCCCCGGCCGCGTCGCCCGTCCGCATGGCCGCTTCAGCTTGCCGCCCGAGAGCCCGAAGCCGCGCGGTCGTCTCTTCGGCGATGCGCGTGTGCTCAGCCCTGGCCTCGGCGAGGTCTCTTGCGTGCGCTGCGATCACCTGTCGATACATCGTGGGTGCGATCCCGGTGTGCCACGGCTCGACAACGTCGGCGACGCTGACGACGTGGATCGGCAGGCGCTCGAAGATCGACCAGGTCGATAGCACGGTCTCGGCAGCCGCAGAAGGAACGGAGCCGTCCGTGGCGAAGATGACACGATCGATCGACTTGGTGCGCGAAACAAGGACGGGACATGGAGCGTGATCGACGACCTCGGCCGACACCGATCCCAGCAGAAGGCTCGAGATCGTGCCGTGACCGCGTGATCCGCCGATCACCAGATCCGCGCCAAATCGCTTCGCTTCTTCCAGGAGGGCCGTTGCCGGCCGGCCGCGCAGAACGATGTCCTCCACCGTGCGATTCGCCGATCGGAGACTCCGGGCCGCCTTCGTGACCTGTTCCTGTTGGTACGCCGTGATCTGGGTGTCGACTTCGGGCGACGGGATATCGATCCCGCCTGCCATCGAAGCGCCCACGAAAAGCAGCGTGGGTTCGATCACCACGGCGATCCGGAGCGTCGAGTCAGCTGGCCAGTCGACCGAATCCGCCAGTCTGAGGGACTGCTCCGCGCCGGCGGAGCCGTCGTAGGCGATTAGGATTCGCATGATCGCACCTCGCTCAGCGCGGGCGGGTTGCCGGCCGGCATCGTTCGTGACTTGGTCGACTCCATCATGCGACCCACACGACGCGCTCCTTTCCCCGACTGCGAGCGAACTCGGCCACCAGCGCGAGCATCCAGGCCCAACCGGCCTTCCCAAGTACCGTCCGTCACGTTCGAGGCCGTCCCGGGCATCCTGGAGCTCCAACTGGACGATTTCGAGAAGTCATCAATCCCGACTCGGTCCCGGCCCGGGTTGGTGGTTACCCCTTCGCCTCTTGGAGTACCCGCGCCATCCGACGGAACGACCGGCGGGCGTTCCAAGCAAGGATGGGAGCAAGCAACGGCCGGAAGATGCGCCAGCGAGCGGGCGGCTGCCATTCCATCCGTCCGGTCATCCACGTCCCGCCCGCGGTCGCCTCGAAGTCGCCCCTCCATCGATACGCACCCTCACCGACGCCGCCCTCGACAACGACGTGGTTCGGACGTTCGTATTCGGAGAGACGCCACGTAACCGGCCCGAGGCCGCGGTGCTGTCCAGCGAACGTGGTATCGCGGTCGATCGGCCCGGGCGAGGTCTTCCTGATCCCACTCACCTGCCCGTTGTATTGCGGCTCATTCCGCAGGTCAGCGAAGAAGTCAAAGACGAGGCTGGGTTCTCGGGGAACGAAGACGTGCACCCGTGCCGTGACAGGGTCGGAGCGCGGAGCGCGTGTGTCCGAGGTCATGATCAGATGATCACGGGCTTTGTGCCGCCGAAGTCAGTGCCGGATGTCACGTCCGACCTGTTCGGAACTCCTGAAAACGGGTCGCGGCCGCTAGAGTCTGACCCGCCCGCCGCTCCGCGCGTCGGCTACGTGTGACAGCTAGACCGGCGGCGACGACGGGCGGCACTGCCAGATCTCGGGCCGACATCGGCCCTCCCGTTCGCTAAGGCGCGAACGTGCAGTCGTGGTTCGCGGCGAGCGCCTCATCCCACGTCCGGAACCAGGGGCAGTAGAAGAGGTCCACGAAGTACTGCTGCAGGATCTCCTGGCCTCCGACGTTCGTCACGATGTATTCCTGCCGGAATGTCACCGGGTGGTTGCCGCTCGAGGTGTACGTCGCGACTCCTCGGTACACCGCGACGACGTTGTCGCAGACCGTGGCGTCGAACCACTCCGGACACGACCAAGAGTCCGTCACATTCCGGCCGGTGAAGTGGGCCACCGAGTTGCTCCCCGGCAAACCGGGCTCTGGCACGTTGTCGTACACGCACGACCAGGACGGCGTCGCCTCGCGGCAGATCTCGCGCTCGTGCCCGGTCCCGTAATTGTCGCGATGCCACTCGCCTGAGGATGCCTTTGCTGATGCCGGCACAACGGCCACAGCCAGCAGCATCAGCGCCGCGATCACGCTCGGCGCAACTCGCGACGTTCGACGGATGGAGCCTCGTCTTTTCAGCAGGCTCATGCGATCCCATCCACTTCTCACGACGGTCGCGTCGCGTCTCACGTGCCCGGCAGTGGTACATCGCGGACCGTAGACCTACGCTATCTCGTGGCCGTCTCGCAGCGGTCTTTCCAACTGGAGTTGGCTCGATGCCGATCCCTCGGCAACCCGAGCTCGTCTCGAAGCTCCCATCGCACGAACGGATGGGCTGCGGATAAGCCGCCGTCCGTATCGTCCCTTCGGCCCGCCGCTCCGCGCGTCGGCCACGTGTGACAGCTAGACCGGCGGCGACGGCGGGCCGCCTCGGCATTCAGATCGTCCCAGCCCAAGAAGAAGCTCTGACTCAGACATTGCCGGGGACGCCATTCGCCTATTTCGTCGGCCGTTGTTTGAAGGCCACCCCCTTGCTTCGCCCCATACCGTGTGAGCGGCGTCGCGTAACGGCGCCGCCCGAGAGGGTGGAAGAGTGGATACCGACCTGGTGGTTCAGGCTCAGCGGGGAGACAAGGCGGCGTTTGCCGTGCTTGCCTCCAGCATCGCTGATCGGTACCTTGGACGACTTCTGCCTATCGAACGAGATCGACCTGACAGAGCCAGACGCGGAGCAACAGGTCTGGGAGCACCCACTCGTTGCGACCGAGATCAGCCGACGGCACGAGGACCTGCGCCTATTGGCCCAGGAGTCCGACTGGGGCGCCACCATGGACGCCCTTCGCGCGACATCGACCGGTGCGAGCGCATTGCCCCTCGACCGACTCAAGCACGAGATCTAGTCTTCATGTCGGTCAAACGCCGATAGATCATTCGCTTGTATTGGTACGCAGCCTTCTCAAGGCGACGCAAAGGGACCACGGGCTGGGTGGGGCTGATATGAGCCTCGGAGCGTCCGACGATTTAGCTGGGCTCGAGGACCGCATTCGAGACGAGGTAGGTGGTCATCCGACCGAGACCCTTCACATCGATCTCACGCGGCTCCACGCCGATGTCGCCGAGCTGGGCGCGTGTCGAGCCCGCGAGATGGATCCGGCCGGGGACACCGGTCGATTCCATACGGGCGGCAGTATTCACAGTCCCGCCCCAAAGGTCGAAGAGCAGGCGACGCCGCCCAATGACCCCACCCACGACCGGGCCACTCGCCAGGCCCACGCGGACCTCGAGGCCGAGGTCGTTGGCGGCCCGCCAATCGGCAGCCGCGGCCAGGACCGATCGGGCGAATGCGAGTGCTCGCTGGGGGTGATCGCCACAGGGTTCGGGAGCGCCGGCGACGGCCATGAACGCATCGCCGACGGTCTTGATCTTCTCGACCCCATGATCCTGTGCGAGGCCGTCCCAGCGGCTGAAAAGTTCGTCGAGCAGGGCGACGACCCTGGCGGGGTCGGTCCGCTGCGCCCACGGAGTGAAGCTGGCGATGTCGGCGAAGACGACCGTTGTTTCGGGGTAGGCCTCGGCAATGTGGCTCTCGCCTCGCTTGAGCCGGGTCGCGATTGACGCCGGGATCGCGTTCGTCAACAGCTCGTCGGAGCGGTCTTCCGCAGCCCGCCTCCGAAGATCGCTGAAACGAAGGAGCAGGAACGTCACCGTCAACGGGACAGCGATGTTCTGGGCGTAGAACACGAGCTGGATCGCATATGGCGGCGGCGCGAACCAGGTCCGGATCACCGGGTCTAGCGCGACCGTCAGCAGAAGGGTCGCCACGAATATGACATGCCACGGCGTCGCTCGCCGCGGCCCGAGAGCGAGGATCGCGTAGGCCGGGGTGAGGAAGGCCCAGACCCAGGCTGCGCCGCTGGTCGTGACCCCGCCGGCCAGGGCGTTCGCCGCGAAGACGAATAGGGGTCCCGCTGCGATCAGGAGGACCACGTAGCGCTCGAATCGCCGCGTCCTGGCGAGGACCGTAAGGTTGATCGCACTGTAAGCGGACAGCGCGATCGCCAGGCCGAGCCCGAGTGGCGTCGGCGATACGAGCGGCAGGGTCCATGGCGCAGCGATGGTGATCAACCCGGCTGCGACGCCGATCCGCTTGCGGAGCCGCGTGTCGTCGTCGTCCCCCGCGAGGTCGGCGATCGACACCAGCCTTGTCAGCCTCGCCGTGACAGCACCACGTCTCATGCGGCCGAATGGTAGCGACCCCCGATCACTCAACCTCACCAGGCTCTCCTCACGCGGCTGAAGGGCCTTGCTCTTGGGTACGAGTCGGAGATCGGGGATCCGTCACCGGATAAACCTTCCCTTGCACTGGTACTCGGCCTTCTCCTTGCCCTGGCCGATGTACTCGTGGTCGCGATGCTGAACTGCGTCACGGCCTTGCCACTCGCGAGGCTGCGCATCTCCGAGTCGCGGGTCAGGCGCCCGGTCAAGAGGACCTTAGGAGCCTGTCAACGTAGCGGCACAAGCACGGGGAATGGAGCCTAGAAGCGGCCCCCTTATCTCACGGTTCTCACACACGAACGGCCCGCTGTCTCCGTCGGTCTGGCTTCACGTGAGACGGAGGCCAGACGTCGCGGCCATACCCTGGACGAATTCGAGCGAGGTCCCACATGGACGTGGTCGTCGCGGCAATCGTTGGTGCCTCAGTCAGCGCGTTCAACCCGCCTTCCGGCCCAGGTGGACCCGCCTTATTGGCTGAGACGGCAGCGCAGGTGCAGAAGGACGGTTGACAGACTGGCTTGCCAGGGCCCTCGACAAGAAGTATCCGGGGTTCCTGTCCCTCAAGCGGTTCCATGCCTACTACAAGGCGCTCGCTGCGGGTGAGGGAAGCTTCATTGCCGCCGTGAAGAGGATCGAGTTTCCGCCCGATACCGTGGCGGACGTGAAGGACCTCATCCGCAAGGATGCCGCGACCTGGGCGAGCGAGATCGAGCTCTCAAGGGTGAGGCAGGCCAACCTGAACGACGCTCAGAAGGTCTTCGCTACCCGCGCCCGTCAGGGCTCGGCCGCCGCCAACCTCGTCCGCATCGATCTCGGACTACCTCCCATTCCCGCGTGAGAGACTGAGCGTCCTCTGGTCGCCGGAGTACCGGCCGCGACCCCCTTCGTCAGGAGGTCGCCCGATGTCCCGCCGATCGACTCCCGAACGTCTCCACGCCGCCCGCCACGAGGCGACGCGACAGCGCTTCATGGGCGAGGGCGGCCTCGGCGAGATTCATGGCTCGGCGTCTCTGGCGCCTCGACCAAGACGCTTCGAAGGACCGCTCCGCGGCGAGCATTCCATCAATTCCCGCGAGAGAGCGATCGCGCCAATTGTCGAGGTCCAGGATTGGAGCCGCCTCGGCGCGGCGGTCCATCTTGTCCAGGATCCCGACCAGCCACTCGAAGTCTTCGTAGATGGTCGGATCGTTGTCTCGATCGCGTGCGACCCGAGCGTAGGGGCCGAGTGCCGCCCACCACGCCTTGGCCTCGGCGTCCGCGATCATCGCCACGGTGGCCGTGGCAGCCGCGCCGGGCGCGGCCTTTGCGGCGGCGTCGTGCCAGCCGACCGGGTTCGTCCGCGATACGTTCAACCTCACTGCCGCGCAGATCGGCGGGTCAGTCACCGGTGAGCTCGACGCGACCGGCTGCGACATCGGTGTCTACAACCCGACGAGCGTCGCCGGTGCGGACATCCACGGCGCGAAGTACTACGGCGTCGTCGTCGACGGCCTCAACGTCAACGTGACCGGCAGCAAGGTCCACCAGATCGGCAATGTTCCGTTCGACGGCACTCAGCACGGCCGTGCCATCACCTATATCAACGGCGCGAGCGGCACGATCAGCGGCAACCAGGTCTACGACTTCCAGAAGAACGGGATCGAGATCATCAACCTGGCCGCGGATGGCAGTGTTCTCTCCGGCGTCAAGACCTCCGCGACGGTCCAGAAGAACATCGTCACCGGCGAGGATCCCATCAGCTACATCGCCCAGAACGGCATCGTGATCAGGGACGGCGCGAGCGCCACCGTGAAGAACAACACCGTCAGCGGCTTCTACTACACGCCGATCGACACCGAGGCCACGGGCGTTCTGCTCTATCAGAACGATGCCGGCACCTTCGCCGCGTCGGGCAACAGGTTCGCCGGCAACGAGGTGAACATCTACGGCGCGACCGGCACCCGGGGCGGCCACATCAAGCCCTAGCTCCCAACGTACTAGCAAGACCGGGGTCTCCACGCGGAGGCCCCGGTCTTCTTGTGTCTGGCGGCAGTGTGCCGCCGCGACACTCTCGCCCCGCCCACGGATCCGTGACTGTCAAGGTGACTGTCAAACGCGGCATCGGGAGGCGATTTCGTGCTCAGAAAGGGGTCCTAGACGGGCGGCTGTTAACCGCTTGGTCCTAAGTCCGAGTCCTACCGCCGGAGCCACTTTCACGCACGATTGGCCCTATCTCGGGCTGCTTCTCGGCGACATTCAACAGCCAAGAAGACTGCCCGGGCTGCACGGGATTCGTGGATCGCTTCGCCCATCACCTGGCGACCGCGGCGGGCAAGACCGTCGGGGTCAACAACCTGTCGCAACACAACGGCCTCCAGGTCCAGGGGCTACTCGCCGAACTCGGTGACGGGTCCCTACGAGCCAAAGGGCTAGCCGACGCCGACGCCATCATCGTCGGCATCGCCCACAACGACGTCCCGATGAACGTGGACGACGACGCCTGCGACGGCGCCGGCGGTGGCAACCCCGACTGGTCGAAGTTCACCCCGCCTGCATCGCGACCGAGGTCAACTGGTACACGCCCAAGTACGAGGCGCTGTTCAAGCGCATCGCAGCGCTGCGTGCAGGTCAGCCCACCCTCCTGCGGGCGATCAACCGGTACAACGACTGGAACGGCACGCCTGGCCATCCCCTGTCGGCCAAGGGGTCGCCGCGACGGCGGCCGTGATTGCCGCCTGGAACAAGATGATCTGCGGTGCAGCCGAGGCGAACGGCTTCACCTGCGCCGACATCTCGACCGAGTTCAACGGCAAGGACGGCAGACAGCCGTCCGGCGAACTGCTCGCCGGCGACTACACCCACCCGTCCGACAAGGGCAATGAGGCCATCGCCCGGGTGCTCGCTAAGCTTGGGTACAAGCCCATCGCACCCTAGGTCTGCGGGCCGAAGCCTCACACGGAGCAGACCACTGGCAGTCCCTCGAAAGCGCGCCAGCGCATCGAAACTCCTGGAGGCCGAGTGATCCTCGCGACGTTCCGCGGACCTGTGGGTCCGGGCTGTTTGCGAATCACCAGATTTCACGCTTGGCAAGACGGCTCGCGTAAGCGACGGGTGGGCGTTGACGCTTAGGGTTTCACGAGCCCGCCGCTCCGCGCGTCGGCCACTTACGACAGCTAGACCGACGGCGACGGCGGGCCGATCCAGATCTGCGTCTGACGACGGGGTCGCGCGCCGCAATCGGCGACCTTGAACTGGTAGTGCCAGGGCAACCACCACCAGGGTAAGCCGTGTTCTCCGCGCCAGTGTTTTGCAACCCTAGCGGGACGGTGCGACCCACCGACACGGCCTAAGCATGGCACTCGCCGAGGTTCGCGGCCCGTCCGCCGGGGTCGCAACAACTGGCCTAAACAGCAGGTCCTCGGTTCAAATCCGAGTGTCGGCTCCATTCGCCCGCGTGGATTCCCTGCGTACGGCGGCAGGTGGCGCTGCAAAGGAGGATCTGTCGGACAAATGCCAGAGCAACGCGGCCAACGCGTGCCGCCAAGCTAATCGCCGGCGCACGGCTCGCGCCGGTCGCGGCACGCCACGCCGATCGAGCTCGTCCTCGCGTCGGATGCCTGCCAGCCCGATCATCGCCGTGCCCAAGGCTGCCGGATCGATCATCTGATGGTCTCTCCTTTCGGGAGATGCTGCGTGTCCCCCATCACCATCGATCTCCGAAACCCCGAGATCCAACACCTGTTCGACGACGATTGACATCACATGGGCGTGAATGCGAAACCTGGGTCCGATCTCGACATCCGGTCGTTGCGCTACTTCATGGCAGTCGCCGACGAGCTCCACTTCACGCGCGCGGCCGCACGACTGTTCGTGGCACAGCAGGCGCTCTCGCGCGACATCCGGAGACTCGAGGTGCGCCTGGGCACGAAGCTTTTCGTCAGGACGACCCGCAACGTCGGCCTGACACCCGATGGCCGGCAGCTGCTGCCCATCGCGCGCGAGCTGGTCCGGCTGCACGACCAGCTTGTCGCGGAAGGCCGTGAACCCACGCGGCCTGTCCTGGTCGATCTGATGAGCGATGGGCGCCAGACAGGGATACGCGTGCTCGAGGCGGCCCGACGCCTCGCTCCGGCGGTCGAGTTCAGGGGCCGCCACGGCGGCAGCATGAGCACCTCGTTGCGCCAACTCGCGGCGGCCGAGCTTGACGTCGCGCTCGGGCGCGCTCACTGGCGCGGCCGGCAGGAGATCGGGTCGATCGATCTCGAGTTGCTGCGCTATGAGCCGCTCGCGGTGCTCCTACCGGCAGACCATCCGCTCGGGAGACTCAATTCGGTGCCGGTCAAGGCCCTCGCCGGGATGGAAGTCGACGTGAACCCGGCCGTCCCCGATGCGTTGGAGTGGTCGGATCTCGCGAGCCAGGTTCTCGAGCTTGCCGGCGCCCGCCCGACGCCCGATCACGTTTCGGCAGTCGGACGAGACGACCAGGCGCATCACCTCGTCCACCAGGGCCTTCCGATCCTCACGAGCGTCGACCACGGGGCGGTCCCGGGAGGCATCGTGCGCCCGATCGTCGAGCCGATCCCGATCTACTGCTGGTCCATGGCCTCGCGGGCCGGGTCGCACCCTGCCGGAGTGGTCGCGGTCCGCGAGGCGGCCACGACCCTCCGCGACGAGCATGGATGGCTCGACCTGCCCGAGGGTGCGTGGCTGCCCGAGCCAGAGGCGTCGATGCGGGCCCGAAGTCAGCTCGCGATATCACCCTTCGGCCCCTGATCACCAGCGCCGCGGCCGGATGCTCGCATCCAGGCGACGCATAGGCGTCGACCGCGTGGGCCGACGCGGCCGCGCCACCGCGTCCCCCCAGTGAGGACTAGACCGACGGCGACCGTGGCCCGGCAACGCGCTGGGCCGGAATCTCGTCGGCTGCCGGCGCGAGGAGGAGCTCGGCTTCCACGGCGGCACGGCCGACGAGCCTGGTGGGGTGTAGCTGCCACAGTCGGCCGCTCCGCGCGTCGGCTACGTGTGGCAGCCGGACATGCGGCGACGGCGGGCCGCTGTCCGTCGGAGCCGAAGCCACGACACTGCGCTGTTAGCATCCCAGCAACGTTCGCCGGGTCGGCACCCACAACACCGGTGACGGCCGCGAGCCGCCCGATCAGATGGTCGGCGCATCGGAGGGTGGTTCATGCGCCTCCTGATACTCGCGGTCATGCTCTTATCGCCGTCCGCGATGGCGTGCTCGCCGAGTTCGCTTACGCCCCAGCCATCGATCAGGCCATCGCCGCTCACGGCGGACGCATGTGGGCCAGCGGCGATCGTGTACCACGGTCGGGTTGCCGGCTCCTTCCTGACGACGATCGGAGCCATCCGCGCGATGCCGCTGTTCGCTCAGGGAGACCTGTGGCCGGAGGAGCCTGCCGAGCGAGTGGCCGTCCTGTGTTATGTGGACACCGAAGGGGTTTCGTCGCCGCCCGCATCCGACAGTGCGCTGGCCGTCGCGGTGCGCGACATGCTCGTCCTCGTTGACGGTCGTCCGGGGATCGAACTCGTCAAGGCCGGCCCAGCCGAACGGGTCCCGGTGGTCGCACCCTGAGCTCCGCGCGTCGGCTACGTGTGACAGCGAGACCGGCGGCGACCGCGGGCCGCGTCTGACGTCAACCTCGCTAGGGAGTGCCGCAATGGCGGACAACCAACCCAACAGAGGCGGGTGGAGGCGAAGATCCCAACGGGGCTGGAGAGAAGCTCAAGCCGCCGGGCCTATGCGGTATCGCCGCCGCCGCAGTACTCCTCGCCGTGACGATGGTAGTGGCGTTGGCCACGGCCGCGAGACTGGACCGACCGCGACGGTGGGCCGCCCGCCCTTCGTGCCGCTGGGCGAGCATCCAAGCCCAGCACGCCTCCCAGTACCGACCATCAGGCTCGAGGCCGTCCTGCGCCGCCTGGAGCTCCCACTGAGCGATCAGGCGCTCGGCCTGATCCGGTAGCTCGCCCTCGCCCATGACGCGCTGCCGCGTGGCCTCCCGGCGGGCGGCGTGGAGACGTTCGGGCGTCGATCGGCGGGACATCGGGCGACCTCCTGCGATGGGGTCGCGCGCCGGTACTCGGCGACGAGCTCAAGTGCTCGAAGAGTCCTTCTTGCGCTTGGTGACGGCTGGCCCGGCCGTCAGTCTCGAGGTTGAGGCGAATCGGCTCTGGCGGGCGCCTGATTGACCGGATATCACTGGATTCGTTCCGCGACCTCGAGGGGGGCGATCGCGCTAGTAGTCCGAGATTGGAGGCGATCCGTGGACACTGAGAGGCGCACGGCGCAGATCGTCGGAGTCCTGTTCATCGTGGCGACAGTCGCATCCATCGCCGGCACCGCCGTCCTGGGCTCGGTCCTTGATAAGGACGACTATCTGCTCGGGCTCGACGCCCACGCCGGCCAGGTGATCCTCGCGGTCGGGCTGTTCCTGATCGCAGCGACATCTGCCTTCGCGACCGCCTTCCTGCTGTTTCCGATCTTGCGCCGGCACGCCGAGGGCCTGGCAGCCGGATACGTCGGGCTCCGCGCCTTAGAGAACGTGTTCTACGTGGCTGGCACCATGGGGCTGCTCATCATGCTCACGGTCAGCCAGAGCCACGCCATCGGTTCGGTGGAGGCAACCAACGTTGCGGTCTTGGGTGCGACATTGCTGGCCGTGCACAAGTGGGCGGTCCTGCTCGGGACCCTGATCTTCGCGGGCGTCGGCAGCATCGTGCTCAACACGATCCTGTTCGAGTCTCGACTCGTGCCCCGCTGGCTGTCGGGCTGGGGACTGCTCGGCGCCGCCGGAGGATTCAGCTACGGGATTGCCGGCCTCCTGGGCTATGGCGCCGGACTAGGCTCGCCTTTGATGCTCCTCGCCATGCCATTGGCGGTCCAGGAGATGGTGTTCGCCGCGTGGCTCATCGTGAAGGGACTCGAGGAGCCTCGTCGGCAACTCACGCCAACGGCCCAGCCTCACATTCCAGTGGCCGCTTGAACCCGTCAACGGATAAACGTCAGATGAGGGACCCGCGCTAGGGTCCAACGGCCCGCCGCTCCGCGCGTCGGCTACGTGTGACAGCTAGACCGGCGGCGACGGCGGGCCAATCGAGCTTCCGATGCTCGCGCGAACCCGTCCCAGTAGGGCCAGCCGGTCCGGGCCGACCGGGGTGCTATGGCTCGGGTGTTGCCGCGGTACCCGGCCGGGGGACCTCTCGGCCGGAGGCAAAGGGTCGCTCGGGTCTGGGTGCCGGCGCGTGTCAGCCGATGAGCCGCAGAACGAGGGTGGCCGTGCCGTCTCCATTCTCGTCGAGGGTGCCGTCGCCGCGGACTGTTCTGAATTCTCCAGATCCACCGGTGAGCGCAAAGACCTTGTGGGGGGGCGGCGAGTTCACGAAGGAGAACGCGATCGTCCCGCGATCCGCGAGTTGCATGACACCGGTGCAGTTGGAGAGACCCGTCTCGTCGACGAGGACACAGCTTCCGATCTCGTCGCCCACCGCCGTCCCGTTCTGCGAGAGCTGGTCATGGAAGACGATCACGTCCGCTGCTGAGAAACCTGGCGCACCGAGATCCGTGTAGTTGAACGGCTGGAATACCACGTGGAAGGTCATGGTCCGGCCGCCCCCTGAGTTCGCACCCAAGGCCGAACCCTGGAGTAGCAGCACCGACGCCGCAAGCGACACTCCGACGGCCAAGGCTCGCGTTCTGCTCCGCATGGGATCTCCTCGATGTTGAGCGTCCGGGGGCATCCCGATTATCCCGCGGCCACGCAAGGGCCAAGGACGAGCCGACCGCTCCGGTCCCGACCGGGGCGTCTCTGGCTAAGTGTCGGTGAAATCGCGAGACACCTAGCCCGTCGCGGCTCGCCGCTCCGCGCGTCGGCTACGTGTGACAGCTAGACCGACGGCGACGGCGGGCCGCGGCTTCCTAGCGCCGCTGGCCGAGCATCCACGCCCAGCCCGCCTCGCGGCGTCGATCGACGCGACGACGCCTTACTCGCGCTCCACGAATGGCTCCCGCCATGCCGGAGCTTCAAATGGTGCGGCAAAGTAGTTCGTCTCCCGCCAGACCTTCCCGTTCCGGACGGTAATGACCATCACGCCATACCAGGTCTCGCCGTTGGGATAATTGATGGTCGCCAACACCGTGAACTCGTCGTCCGAACCGGTGAGGTGGATCATGCTCCAGGCCGGCCACGAGGGGCTCAGCACGAACTCGTCGTCGCGCCCGCGCATTTCGCCGATGGTCGCGCTGAGGCTGACATCCTCCTGGCCGGGATAGTTCTCCCCGATCGCAACCCGGTTCGCGACCCCTCGGATCACCTCGCCCGATTGCGGATAGCGTCCGACGTAGTCGTCGTCCAGGCATTCGCGCAGTGCCGCCGAGTCATTGGCGGCGACCGCCGCTGCGTATCGCTCCACGATCACTCGCCCACTCACTGGATGTGACCTCCGGAATGCACTGCCGAGTGAACCACATCCAACCCGGGCGGCGCCGGTCGCTAGCGCCGCTGGGCGAGCATCCACGCCCAGCCCGCCTCCCAGTAGCGACCGTCGCGCTCGAGGCCATCACTGGTTTACCGTCCCGGGTCGAACAAGGCCGCCCCGGCTTCGCCGACTGCGAGGACCCTGCCGTCGAGCAGCCGGATTGCATGGTCGCTGGACAAGGCCCAGTAGGTGGGTGCAGCGTTCAGATCATTCGGGGGGATGGCCAGGAACTGACGCGGAGGGGCCGCCACGGTTGCCCATGATCCGCTTTGCGGGTCATACCGGACCGCCCCGTCGGCCCCGAACACGAGGGCGATGCCGTCAGCCAGGAGTGACGCCGTCCCCCACCCGCTGGGCGGACGTCCGGTCGGGGTCCAGCTGCCGGTCAGGGGGTCGAACAGTTCGGCCGCACCGACAAAATGTTGGCTACGTCGTTCGGGGCGGTCCCACATGTCCACCAGCAGCACCTTGCCATTGGCCAGGAGCGTTGCCTCAGGCGCATAGAGCGCCTGCGTCGGGCTCGCCGTGGCGGTCCATCGCCCGGTTCGCGGGTCGAACAGCTCCGACGAGCCCCCATCGTGCGTGACCAGGACGGCTCCGTCCGGCAGAAGCGTGGCGGTCTGGGGTGGCGCGGTCATCGGCCTCGCCGAGCTCCAGGTACCGCTTTCTGGGTCGTACGTTTCCGCGCCCTTTGTCTCACCACCGCCGCCCGCCGGGATCCGTTGGGACGATGTGTCCTGGCCGCTGATGTGCCCGCCGAGCACGAGAACCCGGCCGTCGGCCAACGAGATGGCCTTTGAGTAGATCCGCCACCTCGTCATGCTGCCGGTCTCGGTCCATGTCCCGCTGGTCGGGTCGTACAGCTCCGCCGAGGCCAAGGCCCCCAGGTACCCCTTGGCGGAGTCGACCCCGCCGGCGACCAGCACGCGGCCATCGGCAAGCAGGCTGGCGACGGACCCATAGCGCGCGACGTGCATGCGGCCGGTCTCGGTCCACTGGCCGGTGGCCGGGTCGTACAGCTCCGCCTCAACCGTCGGCGTGTTGCCGTCCGCCGCCGGGACTCCTGCGAGAAGCACCCTGCCGTCCCGCAGGAGGGTTGCCGTGGGGCAACATCCTGCGTGACGCGGCGCCCCCGTGACCGACCATGAACCCGATCGGATGACGCTCGGTGTGGGGCCAGGGGTCGGCGAGGGCGACACGCTCGGGGATGACGACGGCGGACGCGACGGCGCAGGCGTGATCCGGGCGGCGTCCGGAGTTGGCGGGACAACCTGCGACAAACGGATCCAACCCGAGCCCACGCCGATCGCCGCACCAACCAGGAGCGCGATGAGCGTGGCGGCAGCAAGTAGCCCCAGGTTTCTCGGTCTGCGACGCATCAGGTATCTCCGTCTGTCAGTCGTGCTGGGATGGAGTGCGCGCTCCGAGGCCAAGGACTCCAGGACTGCTGTCGCCAGTTCGTCTGGCGCAGGACGCGCCGATCGCCGGCGAAGCAGGTCGGTGATCTCCTCATCAGACAGCCGCCAACGCTCGCTCATCGCTCCGTCTCCAGGAAGCGCTCCAGCGCCGCTCGCGCGGCGTGCAGCCGGGACTTCGCCGTGCCGACGGGGATCACCAGCGCGGCGGCGATCGCCGACAGCGGACGCCGCTCGAGGTGATGGAGCACGAGGATGGTCCGCTGTTCGATGGTCAGGCGGCCAAAGGCGCGATCGAGGGCGTCGCGCTCCGCGACCTGGTCGGGAGCTGCCTGCGGAGCCTCGGCCTCAAAGCCGTCTGGCATCCGGATCTCGCGGACGCGGCCTCGCCGGCGAAGGCTCATGCGACAGGCGTTCACAACGATCTGGTCGAGCCAGCCGTCGAACCGTGCGGCGTCGCGCAGGGTCGGGAGCTGCCGCCAGGCGGCGAGCCATGCCTCTTGGACTGCATCGCCAGCGTCGGCCTCCGATCCGAGGATCGCCAGCGCGATCCGATAGGTCCGAGGAAGGTGGACCACGACGAGGCGGTCGAACGCGTCGACGTCGTCACTGCCGAGCGCTGCCTCGATGTCAATCAAGGAGCGGATCTGCTCCGCTTCGGGCTCGGCTTCGCGGATCGCTGCCGTCACGTCCATGCAAGTAAGATGCCGCGCTCATCATCGAGGTTCACGCCGACGTCGAAAAAACACCGATCCGGATCCAGAGGGGGCGACGAGCCGCTCGGCCTGATCCGGTAGCTCGCCCTCACCCATGAGCCGCTGCCGCGTGGCCTCTCGGCGGGCGGTGTGGAGACGTTCGGGAGTCGATCGGCGGGACGTCGGGCGACCTCCTGCCGTGGGATCGCGCGCCGGTACTCCGCGACCGATGCGGTTTCTGCCATTTTGCGCGCGCCGAGAACTGTTTGAACGCCTAGCCTCGTCTTGTGGATGTGATCGGGACAGCAGGCGACCGTTCGGCATCCAGCGTCGATGCGACACGACCGGAACAGGCCGGAGACGTCGCAACGAGGCGCGTGCTCGACCTCGCCGACCGCGGTCTGGACCGGGCATTTCGGCTCGCCGGCCTGATCCTGGGCGATCAGTCCGAGGCAGAGGACGCGACGCAGGATGCTCTGGTCCGAGCGTGGCGGGCGGCGGCGACGCTGCGGGATCCCTCGGGCTTCGATGCTTGGTTCGACCGGATCCTCGTCAACGTCTGCCGAGATCGGCTCCGCCGCCGCGGCAAGGTCCGCCTCTTGACCCTTGATGCCGTCGCCGGGACCGTCGTCGTCGATGACCCATTCCGCCGGGTCTACGCTGACGATGAGCTGCTTGGTGCGATCAGGGCGCTCGGCGACGACGAGCGCGTCGTGCTGATCCTGCACTTCTGGGCCGACCTGACCCTCGAGGCGGTTGGCGCTCGCCTCGACTGCCCGGTCGGCACCGTCAAGTCGCGCCTCCATCGAGGCTTGAAGGCGATGCGTGGGCAGCTCGGGGCGTCCGAGCGGGACGGGAGGCCCCGATGACTGACGACCTGAGCCGGGAGCTCCGGGAACGGCTCGGCCGAGTGAGCCTGCCGGCAGCACCGTCAAGCCTTCGGGACGAGATCGAGAGCCTCCGATCGACCCCTGCCGCCACCCCCGTCCGGCGACGATCGGCTCGACCGCCGATGATGATGCTGGCCGCCGCGCTCGTGACCATGGCTCTCGTCGCTGCTGGAATCGGCGGCGCACTCCTGCGGGAGCGAAACGAACCGCGTCAGGACCTGTCGCTGATTGTCAGCCCGAGCCCGTCAACCGCCCTGTCGACGTCGAGCTCCCCGAGCCCGAGCAAGCTGCCATCGGCCAGCCCGAGCCCGACCGCCGTGCCGATCACCTGGACCCCGGCGAGCCTCAACGAGGACTGGCCGGGGCTGGTTCGCTCCGAGCCTGCCGGACGGCCGATCGTTGTACCCATCCTGTGGAAGAGCGTCGTCACGGGGACGTGTCCCGACTGCAGTTACACCGACACCTATGGCCACCTTGTCGATCCCACGGGCGACGCCGGATCCGATGCTCTCCCCTGGGCGGACATCAAGGACGTGACCTTCTGCGGGATCTGCGTGAAGATCGGGTTCGTCTCGCATCCCCCGGTCAGGGGTCGATCCCGGCCAGCAATGGTTCGCCTACGGCGTCGTCGTGGACACCGATGGCGACGGCGTGGCGGATTGGCGGTACGGGACCGACAACGAGCCCGTCGCCACGCCGGGCGCTCGTGGGTCGTCGCCCCGCCGATGGTGGCGGACCGACCTTCACACCGGTCGGACTGAATCGACGGTCGCCGTCGCACTCTGGGAGGGCGGTCACGGACCGTTCTGGGGGAACCACGGAAGCCAGTCAGGAGACTCGGGGCTCTCGTTTGGGGGCGACTACGCCGGCGTCGGCAGGCGCGGAGCCGTACCCAAGCGCTTCTACGTCTGGGCATCGGTGATCCAGGATGGCCGGGTCGTGGCGACGGACTATGCTCCTGATGCCGGGTGGCTCGTTCCGTCGGCCAACGCGAAGAAGTGATTGCGCCTCCCCGCGACCGGAGCCCGAGCGCAACACCGACGGCGACGGCGGGCCTGTTGGCAAGTGTCACGCGGTCGAGCGCTGGGTATCTGCGCTCGGCGATGCACGAACGGACGTGAGTTCGACCGAGCCGCCTCGGCGCAGGATCGCAACCAACGTTGACTCGTCGAATGCCGCCTCGGCCAGGCTGGTGAGGTTCGACCGATCGGTAGCACCGGATAGCTCGATCATGCAGTCGATCCCGGTGGACGCGGTGCCCTCGGCGTTGAAGCCACCGTCCGCAATGACCCCGACGTCGCTCAGCGTCAATCCGCGGTCCTGGGCGATGCGGATGACGTTGTTGAAGACACACTGCGCGAGCGCAAGGTGAAGCATGTGACCACCGGACGGCACGTCGACGCTCCACGCGACCACGGGTGTTCGGTGGTGGCGGATCACCACCCGCTGGGTCCGCTGCGCGGCGCCATCGTCTGCCTCGAGCCTCACCTGAGCCTGATACGACGCTGGCGTCGTCATGGTGGTCAACCTCCCGGCCGCCGGCGAGGGATCGGCGGCCATTCGCGGTGAATGCTCGCGACGGTCGTTTCCGCCGTCAATCCTTTGGGGCGCTGGCGGCTCGCCTCTCGGCAATCCACGCCCAGCCCGCCTCCCAGTACCGCCCGGCTAAGTCGCCGTAGTTCGGTGCGGAGAGGGCTCTTCTAGAGCCGGCAGGCTTACGGCTTCTTGGTTGACGAGACGATCCACCCGACATCCGGGGCATAGTCGGTGGCCACGACCCGACCGTCCTTGATCTCCGAGGCCCAGAGGTAGAAGGGCACGTCGAATGTCTTGCCCATCGTCCCGCCGCCGGCGGCCTCTCCGCCGATGCTCCAGCGCAGAGGGCTCCACCAGGTGTCGAAGAAGGTCTTGCCGACCTCGCCGTATGGCGGTCCGGCGGCCGACTCCGTCCGGCCGCTGTGGAGGTCGGTGATCCACGCCCGGTGGGGCCAATCGCCGTGGCTGGGCACCGGTCCGTCGAGGGGCATGTTGTCGACCCCGTATCGCCGGTCGGCGACGCCGTCGCGGTCGGTGTCGAAGACGATGCCGTACGCCATCCACTGCTCGGTCGGACCCACGCCCGGCCGGCCGGCGGACGCCTCGCAGCCAGGGGCCGAGGCCAGGGAGATGCAGAGGCCCGAGTCCCCGAGATCCACCCTGGTGATGTCGACCCACGGCAGGACCCCGGACCCGGTGTCGCCCGTGGGATCGACGTAGGGGTCCCCCTCATGTTCGGTTTCGCAGTTGGCCCCGGGACAGTCCGTGTACACGGTCTTGCTGTAGACCGGCACGATGGTCGGGGGTCCAGCGGGCTCGCTGCGGGTCGGCGCGGGCCAATCCTTCTTCAGGCTCGCTTTCGTCCAGATCAGGGGGGCCGCCGTCGGGCTCGGGCTGGTCGATCCGGCGGCCGACGGCGGGGCCATGCTCGGCCCGGCCGTGGCCGAGGACCGGGGCGTCGAGGTCGGCGTCGCGCTTGCCACGCCCGGCCCGGCCGTGCAGGCGGTCGACAGGAGCGCGGCAACCACGACCACGGCCCCTACCGACCACCCCGTCCGGTCCAGCGATCGTTTCATCTCCACCCTCTACGTCGTGAGTCCGTCGTGTGCAAGACGCCGGCCGGTGCCCGGAGGTTTGCCGTTCGCTCCGGTATGGCGACAAGTTCCCGTCCTCCTAGACGCACAGCGCGCCGGAGACCGTTCACTAGGGACCGCCGGCGCTGACCCTCTAGCGCCGCTGGGCGAGCATCCAGGTTCCAACTGATGGATGCCGCCGACCCCCTGGTCGCGAGGCCGATTCCCTGCGCATTCAGGTCGTACGAGGTTCTGCGAGATGGTGTCTGGCGGAGCGTCTGGAGCGGGATCCCGCGGCGCGTCGAGCGCATCCGTTTGATCGAGTGATGAGTCTGGGCGGGACGGCCGCAGCCTAGGCGTCAGTGAGACGCGGGTGTCATGTACCCCGCCACGAGACCCGCGGTCGATCGCCCAGCCCCGACTCAGCAGCCGAGACAGGTAGGATCGCCTTGGCTCAAGGCGCGAGCCTCACCGGCGCAGCTCCTTCTTCAGCGGACCGGCGGAGGGGTGGATCAGCGCCCGAGCCCGGAGCCTGGACAAGCATAAGATGGGCCGCCGGGGGGAGGAGGCAGAGCCGCGCGGGTCTTTGCCAGGTCGCTCAGGGCACCCACGCTCTGGACACCACCACCCACAGCAGGACGGCGTCGATCCCCAGGCCGAGCACCAGCTGGGGCTCGAAGAACAGAACCAGCATGGCCGTCGAGGCGGTGGCCCCCAGCACGATGGTCGACTGCCACCACCCGGACGGGACGATGAGGCCGACCGTGGACAGCGCCGCAAGCGCGAAGGCGCCGACCGTGACCGCGATCAGAACCAACCCGATGCCACGAACGAGGTTGAGATCGAGCCCGGCTCGCGTGACCGCCCACGATTGGGCCATGTCGAAGGGCCACGCAGCCCCACCGTCGGTTGCCGCGGGCGTGGGAACGGCGAAGAAGACGTGGACCACGCCGTGGCCGATCAGCAGGGCGGCCAGCAGCCATCGCCCCGCCGCCATGTCCCGCGACAGCAACCACCAGATCGCCCCGCCGATCACTACCAGCACGACTGCCCAGGGCAGCGTGCCGGCCATCGTCTTCACCATGACGTCTCCCCTTTCCGGACTCGGTACTCCGACACCGCGTACGACGCGGGCTCGAGCGGCAGGGCTGAGTCCCGCCTACGACGTCCATGCGGTCAACCTGGTCAGGAGCGTGTGATCGACGCGCAAGGTCAGCTCGGTCACGTCGGCGAGGACATCCGCGGCGTTGCACTGCGCAACTGATATGAGCGGGTGGCGGCCCCGCCGGCGATGGCCCAGAGGAACCAGCTGCCGTAGAACAGACCGAAGACCCAGAGCGCGATGTCACCTGAGCCGGCATCGCCGCCGCTCGCTAATGCGCTGACGAACGCCCAGATGGCCGCCGGCCCGATCATGGCGACGATGGCGGTCGCGGACCAGCCCCCGGCCAGCAACAGCCGCCGCGAGACCCAGTGCGGCGGCGAGACCAGGAGCAGCGAGAGAGCGGCCGCCAACACCCACGGGATCGCGATCAGCAGTGGTTCCCAGCCTTGGCCGGCCGCTCCGGGCGACTCGAGCCCGAGCGTTCCTCCCAGCGCCCAGTGCACCCTGAGAACCGGGTATGGCAGCGCGAGCAGGAACGCCGCGTACGCGTACCAGCTAGCTGGCCGGGCGGATGCCGGGGCCGACGGGCGCGCCAGGGCGAGACGCGCCAGCACGACCACCGCGGCGAGAGCCAACGCGCGAGTCGCCAAGCCTGGCCAGTAGACGCTCGAGAGGACGATCGCACCGCTCGCCGTTCGGTGACCTATGAGCCCAGCCGCGGTGAGCACGTCGAACGGCAGGCCATTCGCTGCCCACACCATCAGCAGGAGACCGGTCCAGCGCAGCGCCCGCTTCACGCGCAGCCACCGAGGTGGACCGATCAGGGGCACGAACCCCGCCGCGGCGACCCCGGCGGCGGCGAGCGGTAGCCAGTCCGGAGCAAAAGCCTGGGAGCCGTCCAGGTTCGGAACGAGTTGTTGCCAGACCCAACCCAGCACGATGGTGACGCACAGGGCCAGTCCAATCCACGACTCGGCCCTGGCGCCCGGTGAGTCGCTACCCTGCGATCGCATGATCATTCCTCTCTGGGCATCAGCGTTACCGCTGGCGTCCCGCGGAGTGGCGCAAAGCGAACCGGCGGACGATGACGCCCTCGGGTCCGCGGGATCGTGATGTCGTACTACGCGGCTGACCCGGACGCAGTGCTCGCAGTGGCCCGCCACCGCGATGTGTCACCGGCAGACTCGGGAGCGATGGCAGATGGGTTGAATCCCTTCGCGATTAGCCAGACGGCCATGACCATCTCCTGCAGGGCGAGCGGAGCCATGAAGAAGCCCAGCGAGAGCCCGAACATGCTCCCGAGCGGCGCCACGATGTAGAGCGCGGCCCCCACGAGCCCCCAGATGGACAGCCACCGGGGCACGAGCCGTGACTGGTAGAGCAGGACGTAGAACATCAGCGCGCCGACAACGAACGGGAAGACCCCTACCTGATCCCAGATCACGGTCTCGGCTGTGCGCACGAAGCCGGCGACTGATGCGACGTCCGGCTGCGTGCTGAGCGCGATCAGCAGCAGCCAACAGAGCACGCCGACGATGTAGATGACCCCTTCGAGCGCGCCGCGGAAGACGACGTAACCCATGGCCAGCGTCTCGTTGTACCGCCTGCCGACCGGCCAGAAGACGACCGGGACCAGCGCGAGCGCGAGGCCCGCCGCCAGGAGGAGCAGGGCTCCAACGGCCACCTGGTTGGGCTGCGCGGCGACCTGGGCCAGGTACGCCGGGCCCGACAGGATCTCGTTCGTGACGACCGCGCTGAGGACCATGCCAACGGTTCCGATGATGTACAGAACGCCGACCCAGATGGCGACCTTCCGATCCGCACTCATGCCCGGCGCCCTCGCCGCTTCGGCGATCGTTCGACTTGTATTCACCTTCTCCGCTCCTAGCGTTGCGCAGGCTCATCTGCCGTATGCGTCTGACTGCTATCGGCTGGCAGTGGCTCCAGGACCACGACGGCTGTCTCGGAGGACCGTAATGGCGCGTAGGCGTCGACATCGTCGCCAACGTCGCGCCACCCGGCCCAGAGGCGCGCGCGTTCATCGCCCACGGCGGCGCGCGCCCTGACCTTGCGCGGCCCATCGACCAGATCGACCATCGCATCGGGGCGTGCCTGGAGGTTGAGCCACCAGCCCGGCTCGCCCTCGGCCCAGCCGTTCATCGCCAGGGTGACCAGGTTGGGGCCGTCCTCGTAGTAGCCGAGGATCGCGCTGCGCTCCTCGCCCGTGCGACGCCCGAGCGTCCGGAGGCGCAGCATGCCCCAGCGCGTGGGTGTCGGGCGTCGAAGCCCGACCCGACCCCCGGTGGTTCGATAGAGGGCCCGGTGAGCCACCCAGAACGAGCGGATGAACCAACGCGGCTGCAGGTGCGGAGACTGCTCACGCGTTCCGGTGACAGGCATCTTCTTCTCTCCCCTCGCTGGGCGGGCCCACACGCCGTGTCCACGCGCGGGACCTGATCCTGCGAAACGCTGTCCGCATCTAGCTGGCCTCCCGAACCGCCTTCCACATCCCGCGAATGCTCGGCTTCTGCCCGTACATGAGAACGCCCGCGGCGTAGACGCGACCGGCGATCCACGTGGCGGCGACGATCGTGACCAGCAGGATCAGTACCGAAAGGGCGACCTCTGGGATCCCGGCGGTACCGACGCCCAGGCGCGACAGCATCATGTACGGGCGACAGGAACGGCACCCAGGACAGCGCGGCCACCCAAGGCGCGTTCGGGTCGAACGTCCCGATCGAGGTGTAGACGGCTACCAAGTAGCCCGCGGACGCGGCGAGCGTTAGCGGCGTAACGATCTGGCTGACGTCCTCCTGGCGGCTGACGAGGGAGCCGATCGCGGCGAACAGAACCGCGTAGAGGACAAACCCGAGGACGAATAACACCGAGAAAGTGATGAGCAACTCGGCCGTCAGGCCGGACGGTACGCCGGCCTGGCTGTCGCCGAGCACGACGGCGGCGACCTGACCCTGCAAGAGCAACGCAGCCACGACCGCCGCGAGGACCGCGCCGAACTGGAGCAGGGCCGCCCCGCTCACGCCGAGGACCTTACCGGCGAGAATCTGCATGGGCGTCGCGGCCGCCAGGATGATCTCCATCATCCGGCTGCTCTTCTCCTCGACGACGCTCTGGGCGATCCAGGTCCCGTACATGATGATCGCCAGCAAGAGGAACATCTCGAGCGCCGAGATGACCGCGAGGTCGGCCACCTCCTGGGCGAGCGTGTCGGGAACCACTGATGAGGCTGTTGGATCGGGCGACCGGAATGCGAGATCCGGCGGAACGAACAGGCTTGTCTGCGATGCCGGATCGAGGCCGAGGCGTCCGAGCCGGTCGGCGACGGCGATCGACGTCGCCGCCTGGCGGCTGATGGCGGCGGTGCGGCTGCTGCTCGGCTCATTCGTATACACCGTGAAGGCGACATCGCCGGTCGCGCCCCGTTCGACGTCGAGCACGGCATTGAGCTGCCCAGTGCGGACGAGCTCGCGGTCGGCGGCGAGGTCCGTCGATCGCCGCACGCTGAACGCTGGAGCGTTGTTCGCGCCCGTGCTCGCCGCTATCCGCGGGGTTGAGGAGGGCATCGAGGGTGGCCACCGGATCCCCGTGCAGGTCGCTCGCGCCGACGTACACGGCCACGTGCGTGGACTCCCGGTTGAAGTACGAGATCACGACGGGCGCGAAGCCGACGGCGAGCGCCACGAGCACGAGGACCGCGGTCGAGACGAGGAACGTCCGGGTTCGTGCGCGGACGGTGAACTCGCGCCGTGCGACGGCGAGGATGTTCCGAAGGTCGGCGCGCGTGAACGCACTCATGCCGCCAGCCCGGCCGGATCAGCCGCAAGCGTCCGCTCGTCCGTTGTCGGCGCCCCCACGCGTTCGACGAAGATGTCCTCGATCGACGGCTCGGCGATCTCGAACCGCGTCACGTACTCGTGACGGGCGAGCGCCTCGGCAAGGATCCGCTCCGGATCTCGCCCATCGCGGAGCTCCACCTCATGGAAGTCGAGGCCCGAGCGACGGACGGTCACGTCTGGCAGGGCGTCGAGCCACTCGAGATCACGATCGCCCGCAACCCCAAGGCGGACGACGCGCCGGCCGCTCGCACGCTTGACGTCCGCTGTCGCGCCGGAGACAACGAGTCGTCCGCGGTCGATGATCGCGATCGCGTCGCAGAGCTCCTCGACCGCCTCCATCTGATGGGTGCTGAAGATCAGCGCCTTGCCCCGGTCACGCAACTCGAGGAATGCGTCCCGCACGAGGGCCGCGTTGATCGGATCGAGGCCGGTGAAGGGCTCGTCCATCAATAGGACGTCGGGGTCATGGAGGATCGCGGCGATGAACTGCACCTTCTGCTGGTTGCCCTTGCTGAGCTGCTCTGCGGGCCGATCCGCATAGTCCGCGATCCGGAAGCGCGCGAGCCACGACCGCGCCCGTCGGGCGGCTTCGTCGCGCCGGACGCCATACAGCGATCCCACGAAGACGAGCTGTTCGAGGACGCCCATCCGCGGATAGAGCCCGCGCTCCTCCGGCAGGTACCCCCACGTCCGACGTGGCACGGTCGTCACGTTGACGCCGTTCCAAGTGACCGTGCCCTCGTCCGGGTGAAGGATGTCGAGGACAATCCGCATCGTCGTGGTCTTGCCGGCTCCGTTCGGTCCCAGGAACCCGAAGACCTGGCCGGAACCGACGCTGAACCCGACGCCGTCGAGTGCGACGATGTCTCCGAACCGCTTCCTCAGCCCGTCGATCACGAGCGTCATCGCGCTGCCGCCGCGAGTCGACCGACGAGGGCGCCGACCATGATCCCGAACGCGACGCCGAGGATCACCTCGTTGAGCAGCAAGCCGAACAACAGCCCGAGTGCGGCGCCGGTGCCGGCCGCGATCGGAACGCCCAAGGACCGTGGGTTCACCTGCATCGCCTGTGGTCTCCCCATCACCGTCCGTTCCCATCGCCGGACCGTGGCATTTGCGCGAGTGATGGCCGGAGGGTGCTTCAATGAGAGTCACCGTCCGCCGACATCGACGTTATCTGTGACGAGACGAATCCTCGTCCGGAGGATGGGCGAGATCGTTCACCCGAAGGGGTGATTACGCCCCGGAATCCTGCGGCCCGGGATCTCGGTCGCGCTATGCGCAGGCCCGCGTCGAGGCTCGGCAGCCGTGACGCGATGGTCGTAACGAGGACGCCCGAAGTCCATCGCCCCGACGGGTGAAGCGGAGGGCGAAGTGAGTCCATCTGGCCCTGTCGGTTAGCCTCCCGAGTGTGTTGAATCAACACGCAAGGACCAACGCATGCCCGGTCTCACATTCGCCACCGTCAACGAGCTGCGCGACGGAGCCCTCGTCGGCGGCTCGCTCGAGCGATTCCTCGGCCGACTGGCGCTCGCGGCCATCGGCGTCCTCGTCGTGGTCGTGGCCGTCGAGATGCTGATCCCCGGCGATGAGGTCGATGCCATCTGGCTCGGAGCCGCGGCCGTCCTCATCCTGCTCGCCCGTCAGGTCGGCTTCTGGCCGTCCGTGCTTGTCGCATTCGGCGCAGCGGCCGTGATCGTCGTGCTGGTTATTCGGCCGGCCGGCGGCCTTCCGGTTGGGACGATCGAGGACCTGGCCGCCCTTGTCCCTGTTCCTCCTTGTCGTCGTGTTGGGTGCGTCGGCGGTCACGCGACCAGGCCGTGCAGCGATTGGCAGTCAGATTGAGATCGAGTCATCGACGAGCCTTGTTGAGCCGCTGACTGCACGGGAGCGGGAGATCCTCGGTCTGCTCGTGGCTGGAATGTCGAATCGCCAGATCGCCCAACATCTCGTCGTGTCCGGGAACACGGTGAAGACGCACCTTGAGCACCTGTACGGGAAGCTCGGCGTCTCGTCACGACTCGAGGCGACAGCGCGCGCCCGCGAACTCGGACTGATCCGTCGGGCCTGATTTCACCCATACGGCCTGATTTCACCCATACGGGTGACGGACTTCCCCGATCGGGGTGACGCCGTGCCGTCCCGAGTCCCGTAGCGTCCTCTTCACCGGAAGTCTCCTTGGGCAGAAGGAGGACGAGATGCGCGAGCGGGAGGCGATGAATCTCCCCGCGCTCGGCGTCGCGATCGCAGGGCCGCTGGCAGGCATCGGCATCTGGTACGCCGTGGATCGGTGGACGGGGCATCCGGGCCTTTGCCCTGGGCCTCGCGGCCGGCGTCATCTATGTCTCGGCGCGGATGACGCGGGCGCTTGCGTCGGCCACCTCACTAGGTGGAGAGATCGGCGCGATCAGCATCATGCTCAGCGTCGTGGGGGTTCCCTACGCAGCCTTGCTCCTGATCGGGGTCCCGGCGATCGTGGCGCTTCCGATCGGGATCATCCTCGGGCCGCGCGTCGCCCCGGCTGTCGAACGCCGCATCAACCTGATCGGCGCGAGCGCACGGCCAAATCGATCGACCAGGGTGCCGGCGAGACCGATCGATGTACCCGGTGACGAGTTGCCACCGTCCCCGGCTGAGCCGGCTCCGAGCAGGACGAAGGGCGAACTCGCGTCCGACACTTCGCTGCAGATTGAAAGGATGCGGCAATGTCCGAGGTCATCGAGGCGACAGGCTTAACCAGGCGATATGGCTCCCGTCGGGGCGTCGTCGAGCTGAGTTTTGGGGTCGACGAAGGAGAGGTCTTCGGCTTCCTCGGGCCGAACGGCGCCGGCAAGACGACGACGATCCGGCTGCTTCTCGGGGCGATCCGTCCGAACGGGGGCATGGCCCGCATCTTCGGACTGGACACCTGGGCGCAGGCGGCAGCTGTCCACCGCAACCTCGCCTATCTCGGGAGTGATCCTGGGTTCCTCGGCGAGCTGACTGTGGCGGAGCAGCTCAACTACCTCGCCGGGTTGCGTGGGCTTCCCGCGGGCGCCTGGAGGCGGCTGGCCGAGCGACTCGAGCTCGACCGCAGCATCCAGATTCGAAAGCTATCGCGCGGCAATCGTCAGAAGGTCGGCGTGGTCTCCGTCTTCATGGGTCGCGAGAAGCTGCTGATCATGGACGAGCCCACCAGCGGTCTCGACCCGCTGATGCAGCGTGAGTTCCTTAGCCTGGTCTCCGAGGCGCGGTCCGAGGGTCGGACGGTCTTCCTCTCCTCGCACAACCTGCCCGAGGTGGAGCGATGCTGTGACCGCGTCGCAGTCATCCGGGAGGGGCGCCTCACTGAAGTGGGACCGGTGCAGGCACTCCTCGGCGAGCACTGGCGATCGGTCAACCTCGCCCTCGCCGAGGCGCACGATCCAGGTGTCTTTGAGATGCCCGACGTGGAGGTGATCGCGGACACGGGCCGCGAGGTGCACCTCATGGTCCGGGGCGACGTACGTCCGCTACTGCGGCGGATCGTCGAGTTGGAACTCCGGGACGTGGCCATCACCACCCCCGACGTCGAGGACGTCTTCCTTCGCTTCTACGAGTCCGACGCGACCGGCAACGGCGCCGCGGGACCCGCTGTGACTCGGGAGATCGCCTGATGAATGCGTTTGTCCTCCGTCTCGAGCTCCGCCGAAGCCGGGTCCTGTCGTTCTGGCTCGGCCTCACGGCGATTCTCTACGCCGTGTTCATCGCCGCGTACTACCCGACGCTCGCTGCCGATACCGAGCTCGTCGAGACGATGATCAAGAACTTCCCCAAGGCGATGAGCGCTGCATTTGGTCTCGAGGGGAACCTGGCGGAACAGGGGACCTACTTCAATGTATACCTGCTCTCGATGCTATGGCCGCTGCTCGCTGCCATCGCGGCCATCCTGATCCCGACCCGGACACTTGGGGCGGATCTCGATCACGGCGTCCTCGAGCTATCGCACGCAACGCCGATCTCACGGACGAGTTACCTCATGACGGCGATTGCGGCCCAGCTCGTCGTGCTGGGCGCGCTCGTGGTCGTGATGGTGGCCGCAATCGTCGGAACGCTCCTCGTCGTCGGTGTCCCGGTCGATCTTGCTCGCTGGTCTGTCGTCGCCGTCCTGGCTCTGACATTTGCCTGCGCGATCGCGTCGCTGACCACCCTCTTGTCGGTGGTCACGCTCAGCCGCTCGCTCGCTGGCGGTCTCGTCGCCGGGCTCCTCGTCACGATGTATCTAGGCCAGACGATTGCCAAGCTGGCGCCAGAAGTGTCGTGGGTTTCGTACCTGAGCGCCTTTCGGTACTTCTCACCGGCACCGGTGATCAACGCTGGCAGCCTGCCGTTGGAGGGCCTCGCGATCTTCGGTGCCCTAGCAACCGTCTGTTGGGCGGCCGCGCTGTGGCTCTTCAGTCGCCGCGACCTCCTGCGCTGAGCGCGGCATGGAGGTTGCCAGCCGCTGGCACTGCCCTTGGCACCGCTTCCAGCTATGGCCTTCTCACCGGACAGCAGAGGATCAAGATCACGCTCGGGATTCCGGCGGCCAGTCCGAGCGCCCCGGTGCCTGCCAGGCAGGCTACCGCTCGATCGACGTGGCGCGACAATGCTGACCCGCTATGTCGGTGGGGCCGAGTGGAGAAGTCTTGCGGCCTCCCTGCCGTACCGCCGAACGTCGCGGTCCCCACCGTCTGCCGAATCGCGCTAGCTCTCGAATCGTGACATCGCCTCAACGGGCGCCGACCCCGATCACAACGCCGACGGCGTAGGTGAACCCGGCCGCGACGGCGCCGAGGCAGACCTGCCGCAAAGCCCCGTACCAGCCCGGTCGGCGGGTCAGTGTGGCGATCCCCGCCCCGAGGAACGCCAGCGCGGCCAGGCTGACCAGCAGGCTGGCCACGAACGCGGGCATCCCGGCGCCGAGGAGGTATGGACGAGCGGAATGAACGCGCCGGTCGTGAACGCGACGAACGAACCGGCGGCGGCGGCCAGCGGCGAGCCGATCGACCGGGCATCAAGGCCGACCTCCTCGAAGATGAGCAAGCGAACGGCATGGTCCGGATCGGCGAAGACGGCGTCGACGAACCGGTCGGCCTCGTCGCGGCCGAACCCACGCTCGACATACAGCTTGGCCAGGATCGCCCGCTCCTGGTCGGGGGCCTCACGGAGTTGTTTGCGCTGGAACGCCAGCTGGTAGTCGAGCAGCTCCCGCTGGCTCTGGACCGAGACGTACTCGCCGACGCCCATGCTGAAGGCGCCAGCGATGAGCCCTGCCACCCCGGCGAGCACGATGATCCCGTTGTCCGACGTCGCGCCAGCGACGCCCATCACCAGGGCGAGGTTGGAAACCAGCCCATCGTTCGCACCGAAGACGATCGGTCGAAGGACGCTGTTCGCCCGTGTCTCGTGTGGATCCGAGGCCTGCGGCAGCGATCGAGCGTCGAGCGCCGCGCTACGCATACGGGCCGTCCATCTCGTCTCCGTTGGAACCAGGACCTGTCCGCTGGCGCGGTCGAGGCCGATCCGAGCCCAACGCCAGGGTGGTCCGACTTCGGCGCGAAGTGCCGGATCGCCTGATTCAGGACGGCCGATGCGGCCGATCGGTCCGATCGGCACTTTTGCCGGGCGCGTCTCGGCGTCGAGGCTCAGGATCGTACCGGCCGACGTCGCCCCGACTACGCCGCGTGCGACGAACTGGAACCGACAACATGAGCGTGCTCCCGGCCGCTGGCGGATCCTCGGGCGTGCAGACCTTGCACGTAGCGGAGGTGGACCGCGTCCCGAACCCGTGGGCGCTCGACGCCCTGGAGGTCGTCTCCGCCCTCGGCTCCGATGCGGACCGGGGCCTCGATCCCGATGAGGCTCGTCGTCGTCTGATCACCCACGGGCTGAACGAGCTCGAGGAGCGTGCCGCCAAGCCCGCCTGGCGCCTGCTGGCCGAGCAGTTCACGAACGCGATGATCCTGGTCCTGCTTGCCGCCGCCGCCATCACCGCGGCCATCGGCGACCTCAAGGACACCGCCATCATCCTGATCATCGTCGCGCTCAACGGGATCATCGGGTTCGTCCAGGAATACCGGGCTGAACAGGCGATGGACGCGCTCAAACGGATGACCAGCCCGTCGGCGCGGATCATTCGCGCCGGGGTCACGATCGTCGTCCCGGCGGCCGAGCTCGTTCCGGGTGACCTCGTGCGGCTCGACCCGGGGGACGTCGTAACCGCCGACATGCGCCTGATCGAGGCTCGATCCCTGAGGATCAACGAGGCGGCCTTGACGGGGGAATCGGAGCCCGCCAGCAAGATCACGGCTCCGATCTCGGATGTCACCGCGGCGGTCCTCGCCGACCAACGGAACATGGCCTTCAGTGGCACCGCGGTGACCTATGGGCGCGGCCTGGGCCTGGTCGTGGCGACCGGGATGGAGACGGCCCTCGGGCGCGTAGCCGAACTCCTCGAGGAACACGGCAGTGGCCGGACGCCGCTCCAACGGCGGCTGTCGACACTCGGCAAGCGACTGGCAGTCGCGGCGTTCCTCGTGTGCATCTTCGTGTTCGTCAGCGGCGTCGCCCGTGGCGAGCCGGCCGACGTGATGTTCCTGACAGCGGTGAGTCTCGCGGTGGCGGCCATCCCGGAAGGGCTGCCGGCCGTCGTGACGATCGCCCTGGCGCTGGGTGCCCGACGAATGGCCCAGCGACACGCGCTCGTCCGCAAGCTGCCGGCCGTGGAGACCCTCGGATCGGTCACCGTGATCTGCAGCGACAAGACCGGCACCCTGACCGAGAACCGGATGCTGGCCGAGCGGGTCTGGACGCCGAGCGGCGACTATCGCGTGAGCGGCGATGGCTACGCGCCGACCGGACGGTTCGATCCCCAGCCGGCGAACGACACCGCGTTGGAGCGACTCGCCGCGGTCGCCGCGGCCTGCAACGACGCATCGCTCCACGCCCCGGCGACCAGCGGTGATTCATGGACCATCAGCGGCGATCCGACCGAGGGAGCGCTGCTCGCCCTCGCCGCCAAGCTCGACGTGGATCCGCAGGTGGTCACGGCCGCCCGCCCGCGGGTCGAAGAGCTGACATTCGACTCCGAGCGGCGACGGATGGCGACCATCCACCGGGCCGGTGCGGAGGTCTGGGTCGCGGTGAAGGGCGCGCTGGAGGCGATGGGACCCCTTCTCGATCCGATCGAGGCCGACGTGCTGCGGCGGGCCGAGCGCGTCGCCGAGCGCTACGCCGTCGACGGCTACCGCGTGCTCGCATTCGCGGAGCGCACGATCGACGACGTCCCTGCCCGGCTCGACGACGCCGAGCACGGTCTCCATCTTCTGGGGATCGTCGGGATGGCGGACCCACCGCGCGAGGCCGCGGCCCCGTCGATCGCGGCCTGCCGTGCGGCCGGCATCACGCCGATCATGATCACCGGCGATCACCCGCTGACAGCCAACGCGATCGCGCGACGGATCGGCGTCCTGCGCGAGGGCGGACGCAGCCTGACCGGCGCCGAGCTCGAGCAGCTCGACGACGACCGCCTTCGACGCGATCGTGGCCGATGTGGCCGTGTACGCGCGGACGAGCCCCGAACAGAAGCTCCGCATCGTGGACGCCTGGCGGCGCCGTGGGGCGGTCGTCTCGATGACGGGCGACGGCGTGAACGACGCTCCGGCCCTGCGACTGGCCGACATCGGCGTCGCGATGGGCGTTACCGGGACCGAGGTCAGCAAGGAGGCGGCCGACATGGTCCTCGCCGACGACGACTTCGCGACGATCGTCGCCGCCGTCGAGGAAGGCCGCCGGATCTACGACAACATCCGGCGCTTCGTACGCTACCTGTTGACCACCAACTCCGCTGAGATCTGGGTGATGACGCTCGCCCCGTTCCTCGGCCTCCCGTTCCCGCTGCTCGCGGTCCAGATCCTGTGGGTCAACCTCGTCACCGACGGGCTGCCGGCCCTCGCCCTCGGCGTGGAGCCGACGGAGCGCGGCACGATGCGCCGGCCGCCGCGATCGCCGTCCGAATCGCTCTTCGCCCGCGGCCTGTGGCAGCACACGATCTGGGTCGGGCTGCTGATGGCGTCCGTCGCTCTCGCGGTCCAGGCATACGCGATCGGCCGGGGCTGGCCGTGGCAGACGATGGTCTTCGCGACCCTGGCGCTCCTCCAACTCGGGCACGCGCTGGCCATCCGGTCGGAGACGGACAGCCTGTTCCGGCTCGGCCTCCGATCGAACCTGCCGCTGACGATCGCGGTGGCGGCCACCGTTCGTCGTGCAGATGGCCCTCATCTTCGTCCCGGCCCTGCAGCCGATCTTCGGGACGGTCGCCTTGACCCTGCCCCAACTGCTACTGGTCCTGGTCGCCTCGACCCTCGGTTTCACGGCCGTCGAGGTCGAGAAGTGGGTCGGGCGCCGGACGTCCGGGCCGCACGCCGGCCGGGCACCGAGAGCGTCGGCGCAGGTCCACGGGTCCGAGCCGCGAGTCGCACGCCACGGTGATCGTGCCGCCGGTTGACATTCCCCACCCTGGCCGGGACGTGTCCCAGGAAGTCGGGGTCACGATCCGCTGGCTGAGGCGCTCCGCCGGACGATCAGGACGGAAACGCCCGCGTGCAGGAGCACGTTTCGCGAGACGCTTCCGAGAAGCCATCGGTCGAGGCCGTGCAGGCAGCGCGAGCCGGTCACGACGAGGTCCACCTGGCGCTCGGCAGCCGCGGCGATGATCTCGTGTGCCGCGTCCCCGGTCCGAACCTCCGCTTTGGCCGGGATTCCCTTCTCCGAGAGCCGTGTAGCCATCGCCGCGGCGTGCTCCTGGTGGCGCTTCCGCATTTCCTCGCGTTCGGGCTCGAGCGTCAGGCTGCCGAATGTGTACAGGCTCACCAACAAATCGAAGGCGGGCGAATCGACCGGCGTGACGCTGACGGCGACCGCAGGAAGCCCTTCGAATGCTCCCCACGTGGTGAGCAAGTCAGGAATGAGCTCCGCGCACGGCGAGCCGTCGGTTGCCACGAGCAGACGAGACACGCCCAACCCTCGAGCGACCAGGACCGAACAGCTGGCCCGCTCGGCGACCTCGGCGGACACGGAACCGAGCAGCATCGATGCGATCGGGCCGTGACCTCGGGAGCCGAGCACGATGAGATCAGCGCCCACGTCGGCGGCCGCCTCGACGATCACGCCCGGCGCGCGGCCGCGGACAACCCGTCGGTCGACCGACCAGTCGCGGCCGCTGAAGGGCGCGGCCAACCGGACCAGGGTGGCGTCCGCCTCGCGGCGCACCGCTTCCTCGGCCTCCGCCAGGCCGGCCCCTCCAGACGTCACCGGATCGCCAAACCAGGCAAGGGGAAAGTCGTACGCCGTGAGCAACGTCACGGACGACCCACTCGGGACCGACAGCGATGCGACCAGATCGCGAGCCTGGATCGACGACGGCGAGCCGTCGATCGCTAGGAGAATCCGCACCGGTTGCCCTCCGAGGGGGATCGACTCTCGTTAGATGATCCTCCCGCCGGCATGTACGGCAGCAGGGCTGTTTGTCATCTTCACCGGTTGGTCGGCCCGGCTCGACGACCGCAGAGACTCCTCATGTCGGTAGATCCGAGGCTGACCGAGCCAGCGCGGCTGCCTCGTCGACGATCCCAGGCTGCGGCTCGACCTTGTTGCGGAGCAGGGCCGCGACGCCCTGCGAGGACGGGAATGCCTCGAGGAGCATGACCAGCCCGATGGTCAGCGGGACCGCGAGGAGCGCGCCGGCCGGGCCGAGGATCCACGCCCAGACGATGACCGAAAGGAAGACGACCAGCGGGCTCAGGTTGAGCTCGCTCCCCACGACCACCGGCTGGAGGAACTGGTCCTGCGCGACGTTGATGAGGGTGTAGCCGACGACGACGAGCACCGCCACCCCCAGTCCGCTGTCGAGGTAGGCGAGGATCGTCGGCGGGATGACGGCGATGAAGGTGCCGACATTCGGGACGAAGCTGGCCGCGAACACGAGGATCGCCCACAGGACCGGGAACGGCACGCCGAGCACGAACAGGAGCAGGAACGAGAGCACCGCCGCGAACAGCCCGAGCTCCGCGCGCACGACGAGGTATCGACGCAGATCGGCGCCGAAGCGCTCCATGCCGACCAGAAGCGGATGCTGCTCGCCGAACGCCGCCGCCGCCCGCGCCCGGAGCGACGATCCGCCCGCCAGCGCGTAGATCATCGTGAGGGCGAGGACGAACAGCGCGGCGCCGGCCCCGGAGACGGCCGAAGCCACTGGCCGGATGACGGCGAAGACCTGCTCCGGTGAGATGATCGCTGTGATGGCGCCGGCATCGGCGTTGATCCCGACCTGTGCGAGGAGATCGCGGAGTGCCACCAAAGCCGCGTTCAGCTCGCTCTCGTACCTGGGGACCTGGACGACGAGCTCACCGACCGAGAGCGCGACGATAAACCCCGCGAGAAGAAGGACGGCGAGAACGACCACGATCGCGCCCGCCAGCGCGAGCGCGTGTCGAACGCCGCGCCGTTCGAAGGTGCCTACCATCGGCCAGGCGATCAGAGCGATGAAGAGCCCAAACAGTACCGGCACGACGAGCGACGCCACCTCGCGGAGGGCGAGCGCGGCGACGAGGACGAGGGCGAACCCGCCAATCGTGAGCAGCGGGCCGGCGGAGCGGAGCAGCGGGTCAGCGCCAGACGCATCGTCCGACCGTACGACCGTCACGAGGCGAGAACGACCGCGGCGTTTACGGCAGCGTGGAGTGCGATCGCCGGGTAGACGCTCTTCGTCCGCACCATCAAGACGGCGCAGAGCCCGCCGAGGACGGTGGCGAATACGGCCTGACCGAGAGTGAATATCGTCGCGGTGGCCGTGAGGTTCGCGAGGTGCGCCGTGCCGAATGCGATCGCGTCGATGATGATCGCCAGGGCCACCGTCGTCGCCGGCGACCACAGTCGGCGGAGGACGACGAGTAGTGCCGTCAGCAGGACCGCCCGGAAGACGAGTTCCTCCGTGAACGGCACGTCGACGACCTCGATGAAGAGCGATGCGTCGCTGTACGGCGTCGAGCCGATGAGCTGGAGCAGGAACACGGTCCCGGCGGTGGCCAAGACGACGACACCCGCCACGAGGGTCAGGTGGTCCGATATCTGAGCGACTCGGAAGCCGAAGGCGCGTGGCCGCCGAACGACGATTGGCACGCCGATCACGATGAGCCACGACGAGTACACGAGCCCGCGGGCGATGCTCCCGGTCGCGTGCACGATTCCGTTCACGAGGTCGAACCAGACGCCATTGAGGACTGCGACGGCGGTCGCGCCGGCGACGGCGCCGACAAGGATGGCGGCGGTTGCGAGCCACCGAATCGCGAGGCCCGACCGTCCGACGGTGCGAGCTCCGGGACTCGAGTGCGCGCGCGACATGCCCCCAGGGAATGGAGCTGATTTCACTTCGTCGGCGTGCGTTGCCATCGAGGTCCTCTCAGGTCGTACCCGCGGTCCGCCTAGGTCCAGGCGGAATCGAGCAAGAGTCCCGCGACGACGCCGAGTGCCGCCCCGAAGGCGAGCCCAAGCCCGACCTCAACCCCGACCAGAAGCGCAACAACGAGGCCGACGCCGGCGCCGATCCCGGCCCCGATGCCGACTCCGACTCCGCGCGGAGTGGAAGTTGTGGGTGGCGTCATGAGATCCCTCAGTCGATAGGCGGCTGACGACGAGGTCGGCCCATTGATTCGGCGCGAGGCGCGCCTTCCTCTGTCCATGACGGTAGCCCGGGAACGGCGGCGCTCCAAGCGCCGTTGGTCACGAAACGGTGCGACCCTTGAGCGGCTTATCGTTCGAGAGTGGCCCATCATCAGGCCGCTTCGGTGATGGCGGGAGAGGCAGAAGCATCGGGGTGCTCGTCCCCGAGCGCCGAGTAGAGCTCCTCCTCCTGGGCCATGTGCAGGCGCAGGATCGCGTCGAGACCGTAGAGGACGCGTCGCAGGTCCGTGAGGTCCTCGGGCCCCGGACCCTCCTCGGAGACCTCCGCTACGAGACGGTCCATCAATCGGATCAGGTGGAAGATCTCGGTGTGGGTGCGGTGCAGGGAGGCCGTCACGTCGTCGTTCTCCGATCGCCACGGCGAGGAGCGGGAACACCTCCCGGTCCTCGGCCTCCTCGTGGGGAATGAGCGTCGTCAGGAGGAACGAGCGAATCTCCTCGAGCTCGTCGCGGGCCAAACCCGCCGGCAAGTCGCCCAGCCCGTCCGCCACCGCTCGGAGCCGCGCGATCGACGGCGCGAGCACGCGGTGCTCGTTGCGCAGCCGGGTGCTGATCTCCGTCCAGCCCGGGATCTTGGGGACCTTCTCCAGGCCACCGCCCAGCGCCCGCAGAGCGTTGAGGATCACGACGACATCGATGGCCTCCTGGAGGAGCGCGCCGGCGACAGGCGCTAATGCGCCGGTCATCGCCGCCAGCATCGCCGCGATCGACAGGCCCATCCCGACCGCCACGCTCTGGACGGCGATCGTGCGCGACCGGCGGGCGATCCGGATCGCTTCCGGCAGGCGGTCCAGCCGGTCGACGGTGATGACGATATCCGCGGCCTCGGAGCTTGCCGTCGCGCCGCGGGCGCCCATGGCAACGCCGACATCGGCAGCCGCGAGGGCCGGCGCGTCGTTGATCCCGTCGCCGACCATGACGAGGACGCCGCGGGCCTCGACTCGCTCGCCCGTGACCGCGTCCACCTTGTCGGCGGGCGTGCGCTCCGCCAGCACGGCATCGACGCCGATCGCCTCAGCCACCATGTCGGCGACGCCGTATTGGTCGCCGGTCACCATGACGGTCCGGCGCACACCGGCCCGGCGCAGCGATCGGATGACCCTGGGCGTCTCGGGGCGGATCGGGTCCTCGAGCACGAGTGCCCCGAGCAGGACCCCGTCGATGGCCACGAACACGCTCGTCGCGCCTTCCAGGCTCACCCGGCGTCGGACGTCCCGCGCCCAGCCAGGCAGGCCGGCTCCTCCACTCGCGAAGTCCGATGTGCCCGCCAGGACCGTGTGACCGGCGACGCCACCCGAGACGCCAGAGCCCGGGACCTCCACAACGCTCTCAGGCAGCACGAGCGCGACGCCGCGCTCACGGGCGCCGGCGACGATCGAGGACGCGAGGACATGTGGCGAGACCTGCTCGAGTGAGGCGGCGATCCGCAGCACATCGTGCTCGGTTTGGCCGGGCGCAGTCACGACATCGGCAAGTTGGGGGCGCCCGGCCGTGAGCGTTCCGGTCTTGTCGAACAGGAGAACGCGCGCCCGTGCGATGGACTCCAGAGCGCCCCCGCCCTTCACGATGATCCCTCGGCGCGCCGCCCGGCTGATCCCGGCCACGATCGCGATTGGCACGGCGAGCAGCAGCGGGCACGGAGTCGCGACGACGAGGACCGCGAGCGCGCGGACCGGGTCCCCGGAAAGGATCCACGCCAGCGCGGCCAGGCCCAGCGCGAGCGGGACGAACAACAGCGCATAGCGGTCCGCAACACGGACGAATGGCGCCTTCGACGACTGCGCCTCCTCGACCAGGCGCACGATGCCCGCGTACGTGCTGCGCTCCGCCGTCGCGGCGGCGACAAGGTCGAACGGAGCCCCAGCGTTGAGGGTCCCGGAGCTGACAGGGTCGCCTGGCTGGCGGGTGGCGAGCCGCGATTCCCCCGTGAGCGCCGACTCATCGAGGATCGCCGGAACGCCCGTCACGGCGCCGTCCACCGGCACAACCTCGCCCGGTTTCACGAGGATCCGGTCACCGACCTCGACGACTGCGATTGGGTGATCCACGATCGTGCCCCGTTCGTGGCGATGGACGGTCTGCGGAGCCCGCGAGATCAGCGCGGAGAGCTCGCGATGGGCGCGGCCCGCCGCGAAGCGTTCGAGCCAGTTTCCGGTGGCGAGCATCACCGCGATGACGGCGGCGGCGAGCGACTCATCGAGCAGGAGAGCTCCGCCGATCGCCAGGACCGCGATGATGTCGACGCCCGCCTCATGCTTGATCAGGTCGGCGACGATCGACGCGGCGAGCCAGACGGCGACGAGCAGGGCCGGGAGGGTCCAGGCCCACCAGGCGAGGGCATCGTTGCCGCCGAGTGTCGCCACGAGGCCGAGCACCAGCCCGCCGGCGGTGAGGGGGAGCATCGTGCGCTCGGCGAGAACGCTGAGCGCCCGTAGGATCTGGGTCATTCTCTGAGACTACAGACGATTGGGGCCGCTGGACCCTGCCGCTCGGACCGATTTCGGGCTCAGGGCGTCACCGAATTCCGCGATGGCATCGGATCGAGATGTTCGGAAACCATGCTTCGCCTCACCGCGCGACTCCGCCGCCCTGCGTCGACCGCCGGTCCCACGTTTCTGCGGCCAGACCGGGCCGTCCTGCACCATGCCCTCGGGATCCGGCAGCCGCTCCGCTAGGATCCACACCAGCTGCGCCATCGTCTCCGCCCCGACCTTCGACCTCGCATTCGCAAGGTGGTGCTTCACGGTCGAGTGCGACAGCCCGAGTCGGTGGGCAGCCGCTTTCTCCGACCCGGCGGCGAGGACGGCCGCAACGACGCCGACCTCGCGGTCGGAGGCGCGCTCGGCTGCGCGGCGGGTAGCCCGTCGCCTCATGCGCTGCGCAGCCAGTCGAAGGGCTCGGGCGGCTCGGCCAGCCGCATCGTGATCGGAAGGTCGCTGGTCGCGGGGCTATGCCTCTTGAACCTCATTGTCCCGTTCGTCAGTTCTGGGGTCAGGTAGCAGGGCGCGCACGATGTCCCGAACGTCGTGCACGCGCCGCGTCTGCTCGGCTCTTGGATCCCTTCAGTGAGGCACGACACTCCCGGCAGTGTCGCTGGACCGGCGAGCGTCGTTCCACCACTTGGTGGCACTGGGCGCACTCGACCAGCGCCGCCTCAAGCCACTCACGCGAGCGTCTGGGGTGGGGGAGCGGGATCTCGCTCGCCGCGGTCCCCTGCGGATTCAGTACACGGCCGGCTCCAGCCCGCCGGAGCCAATCTGATCGGGAAACCGGCCATCCGGACCCCTCGCGAGATACGAGCGGACCCCTGAGCGGACCCACAGACGGGATCGCCAGGGGTCCGCACACGTCGTCCCGGATCGCGTCCCACCGTTGCCCTCCGACTAGTTCCAACGGACGGCCCCGGGACTCCGAGGCGAGCACCAGTCGCGGCTCGATGAACCTTTCCCTTGCATTGATACTCGGCCTTCCGCAGTTCGTTGGATGCCCGGGCGGTAAGGCTCCGCATCGATGAGCGAAAGTCCGTCGTTCTGACTGGTACGCGGCGTTCGTAGCTGACATCGCCAGATCGCTCATGGACGCTGGCCGTGGGAGGTCATGCGGACCGGGTCACTGACGCGCACGCTTGGGACGAAGGTGTCCATGCAACTGGCGGCAACGCACCAGCCCGTGTTCGAACACGGGCGATAGACGAAGCCCGACGAGTTTCGGAGTCGCTTCCAGTCTCGAACATCACACGGATCAAACCGGAAACGCGAGGAAACCATCTTGACCGCTCTCTACACCTACGACGTGTTCTCGACCCTCGACGGCTACGGCTCCTACGGCGCCGAAGGCGATTGGGGCGGTTACTGGGGCAAGCAGGGGCCGGAGTTCCTCGACCGCCGTCTCGCCCTCTATCGGGAGCCGCAGCGGCTGGTCCTCGGCGCGAGCACGATTCGGATGTTCATGCAGTCCATTGGCCCGCGAACCGGGTTCTTGAAGGACGTCGACCCGGTCAACGGCGCGCTGAGGAACCTGCCGACCACGGTCGTCTCGACGACGCTCGAAGAACCCCTCGATTGGCCCGACGCGACCCTCGTGCGCGGCGACGCCGTCGACGTGGTCGCCCGGCTCAAGGAGGAGTCCAATGTGCCTCTGCGCTCGCACGGCAGCCTGTCAATGAACCGGGCGCTCATGGCCGCCGGCCTGGTCGACCGCGTGCAGGTCACCATCTTCCCCGTCGTCACGGGTCAGACCGGAACGCGCCGGATCTTCGAGGATGCGGCCGACTTCGACCTCGAGTTGATCGAGAGCCGAACACTCGACGGCCACACCCTGGAGCTCATCTACCGGCCAACGCTGCACGGCTGATCTCGTTGATCGCGAGGCCGAGGTCAGCCGCAGACGAGGCGCCGCTTGGCGAGCATCGACGCCCAGCCCGCCTCCCAGTACCGCCCGTCCCGCTCGAGGCCGTCACGCGCCGCCTGGAGCTCCCACTAGGCAACCAGCCGCTCGGCTTCATCCGGTAGCCCGCCCTCGCCCATGAGGCGCTGCCGCGTGACCTCGCGGCGGGCGGCGTGGAGACGTTCGGGCGTCGATCGGCGAGACATCGGGCGACCTCCTGCGATGGGGTCGCGGCCGGTACTCCGGCGACCGTGGATCAGCCCCATCGCGGCAGTGCGGGGGGACACTGGGCGCCGGGGTTGGCGAGGACTCTACGCGTCGGATCACGCTCGAATAAGCCCCACGCAACGCGGGTTTGTGAACCGCTGTGCCGCACACCCGCGCCCTAACGGGTCATCCGGCAGTTCGTTCTCGATGGTGCCGACAGGGGGGTCGGACCCGCCCGTCGGCTCACCCGGCGGGCGGTTTGGCCTCGATCACACGGTGCAGGCTCGCACCGTTTTTCGAACTGGACAACTACCCGGCCCAGTCTGTGGCTGGCGACAATCGCAGCGGAGGTTCGATGCGATGAAGGTCCGATCCAGCGCGGCACGGGGCACGGCTGCCCTCGCCGCGTTGGTCCTCCTCACGGGCACCGTTCTCGCTGCCGATCCTTCCGCGTCTCCGAGCGGCAGTCCCGACGCATCTGCCGGCTCGACACCTTCCGCTGTGCCGTCTACGTCGCCGAGCGCTTCCGTTGGCACCGTTGCGTCACCGCGTGCCTCCGCTGCGATCCCCGCCGCATCGTCGACCGCGCCCAGCGCGACTGCGCAGTCCAAAGAGTCGGAGGCACCCGAGGCCGCCGAGGCTACGGAGGCACCAGAGGCTCCGCCGTCTGCCGATGAGATCGCGCGGATCGTGAGTCGGCTGAAGGATGCTGGTATCACCGCGACACCCGCCCAGGTGAGCGACCTTGCCGGTAAGGTCGGGGTCGGTGGCGCGGTCCGCGTCTTCGCCTTCGCGCACGCGGGCGGCAAGACGCCCGCGCAGATCCTGGCCATGCGCGAAGCCGGCAAGGGCTGGGGCCAGATCAAGCACGAGCTCAAGCTCTCGATCGGTCCCGGCATCGGCTGGATCATGGGCAACGGTCACGGTCCAAAGGGCCCCAAGCCGTAGGGTCGCAGCGAACGCCGATAGGCCGCAGGTAGGCCACCGCCGCTACCGTCTCGTCGGCCCCCCGCGCCGCGCGCCGGCTACGTGTGACAGCTAGACCGGCCGCGACGGCGGGCTTATATGCTGCCTGCCATGGAAGAGGACCCCGCCCACGACGTTATCGTTCGCGACGCGAGTCGTCTCCGGATCTGGGCGCCGTTTGTCATGGGCTGGGCCGGTGGTGCCCTGGCGCTGCTTTTCGAGTCGACGCTCGGCAAGTTCCTCGGCGTCTACAACCCGCTCACCGGGTACCTCGCTGCCGAGATCTTCGCGGGCCTGGCGATCGGGTTCGTCGCGGCGATCGCGTCGCGTACGTGGCTGGGGATGTTGACGCTCGTCCTCGGTTTCCTGACCGCGGGCGCGACTGTCGGCATCGCCGCCGCCATTGCCAGCGGGCACGACCTCGGTTACGCGGTCTTCGCAGCGTTCTACTACGCGTTCTGGCTGGGGTTCCTCGGCGCTCCCATTTACGTGATCGTGACGGGCATCCGCTCCATGGCCCGGTGGCTCGCGAGGGCCAGCAGACCCGCCGGTAGGGATCAAGTCTGACGAGTCGCCGTCGGCGACCGGCCCGCCGCTCCGCGCCGCCGTCGGCTACGTCCCTCGAGGCTGAACCGTCCGTGTGCGAACCGCGGCTCCGAACCAAGATCGCGGCGCGGCCATCTCGGAAGCCCCCTTATGTCGATCGAGCCGCCGGGCTGGAGAAGCCGAAGTTCCGGAAGGTGTCGCCGCCCGTGACCTCTGCCCAGCCAGCGATGACCACCCGATTCGCAGTTGCGGCGATATCGACGGCCCTGTAGCCGAGGGCATCGGGGGTTGTTGGGAGGCCGGTCACCCGCTGCCAGGTGACGCCGCTGTCATCGGATCGCCAGAGCTGGAGCTCCGCAGGCCCGCTCGCAGACTGTCGCACGCCCGGGGCGAACAATGATCGGCCACTCGTGGTGACGTCGATCAGCTCGCTCGCGGCGTCCAGAATGGTGAGGCTCCATGTCGACCCGTCGACCGATGTGGCGACCAATCCGTTGGCGTAGGCCGAACCGCAATCCGGCCTGCAGGCACTGCCGACCGCTACGAGGCCCGGCCCGCCTGCCGTCACGCCCGACAGGGAGCCGCCGACGTTGACGGTCTCAGCACCGAAGCCGAGCCCGTCGGACACCCTCGTCCACCTCAGGCCGTCGAGCGAGGTCCATGCCGCCGGCTGGGGTGGCTGGTCCGGCGCCGAGCTCGTTCGCACCTCACCGACCGCGACGAACCCGCTCGGCGTGACGGCGACGGCGCGCATGCCACCGCAGCTTCGCGTCTCGCGGGTGTCCACGCACGGCCCGACGTCCATCTCGGCAGAGTCGATTGCTCGGGTCCAGGTCGTGCCGTCCGGAGACGTCCATGCGGTGGCTCGGGCTCGAACATCCGGACCCGGTACCCCCTGATCCGACGCGAACCCAACCATGATGTAGCCGTGCGGCCCAGCGGCAATCGCCGCGATCGGATCGGAGAACCGATCGATGACGCCCGGCCCGAGATCGATCGGGATCCGCTCCCACGTCTGGCCGTCCGCCGAACGCCAGACAGCAGGCCCGGACGTGCACGGTGCGATCGTGCACGAGGAGCGCGGAGGGTTGTAGTCGTACCCGACGGCGACCAGACCCGCCGGTCCGGCGACGACATCGAAGATCCCCTTCTCAGGACCACTCGGCGCCGTCCCGGTCCCCATCTCGAGCCCGGGTTGCTCGGGTGCGCCGGCCAATGGCTCCCCCGGTCCCGCCGTCCAGGCAGCGCCATGGCACGAGCCCGAGGCGTTGGAGTCGACCACGCAGCTCCCGCGACCGACACCGACGAGGCTCGTCCCGTCGAACGTGATGGCCTCGAGCAGTCCGTCCGAACCAACCTGGAAGTCCATCGCGTCCCACGTCTCGCCAACCTCGATCGGTGGGGTGGTCGGCGCGGGGCTCACCACGGCGACCGGCGGCGGGTTCGGATCGACCGAGATCGGCGGTCTCTGCAATGAGCGCAGGAAGAAGCCGCCAACGGCCATTGCGCTCACGAGCGCGACGACGATGAGGGCTGCCGCCACCACCAGCAGCAGGGAGCGTCCGGGGCGGCCGCCGAGCCCGGTGTCGGGCCGCATGATCGCCGCGCGGATCGTTTGGTCGACGCGGTGGCCGGGCTCGAGATCAAGGGGCAGCGAAAGGGCCGCCGCGTCTGCCCGGAAGGCAGACGCCCTGCGGGCACAAGCGAGGCAGCTTGCGATGTGGCCCTCGAGGTCGGCTGCCTCGGCGGGGGAGAGCGGACCGTCGATGGCACGCGCAGCACGCTCAAGGGCGCGGTCATGGACCGAGCGCTGGGAAAGAGTCATCGCGGATCCTCCGCGGCTTCGAGCTCGTGGCGGAGATCCTCGCGCGCTCGGCACATCAGGGTCCGGGTGGCGCCCTCGGACCGTCCGATCGCAAGTGCGATGTCGGCGCCGGCGAACCCCTGGGCGGCAAGCAGGAGGGCTGCACGTGCATCGGGAACGAGCCGCGCCAGCGCAGCATGGAGGTCGGACTCGCGTTCAAGCCGGAGTGATTCGGCCTCCGGCTGTTCCGGCTCGCGGCGGTCGAGGAGGCGTGGCAGGAGACGCGCAAGTGCCAACCGACGGCGCGAGCGACTGATCACCGCGTTCGTAGCGGTTCGATACAGCCAAGGCCTGACGAGGTCGGGCATCTTGCCGGCACGGGACTCGGAGATCAGGCTGACGAAGGTCTCCTGGAGCACGTCCTCGGCCGCGCCGCGATCCCGAGTCATCCGAACGAGGAACCCAAGGATCTCGCTGCTGTGCTCCTCGTAGAGCGCGGTGAGGGTGGCCTCGTCGGCCCGGGAACTCCTTGGCCGTTCGAGGGCAGGCGGTTGGTCCCCAGCCTCGAGTTGACTCTGTACGTTCGTCACGTCACTGGAACGCAGAGTGGGGCGCCATTGTTACCGAGCCCTCCAGTAGCGAGAGATCCAGCGGCCGGCCCTCGGGCTGGACCGACGGCGACGGCGGGCCGCCGCTTGGCTGCGACTGCGTAACGGACGGGCGAACGAAGCGTCTCCTTGACGGCAGGACCACAGGGAGTTGCAACTCCGACGCGAGGTCAAACCCATGCCGAGCGGCGGGCACCGTGAGGGCGATCAAGTGACACAGGTGATACGCGACCGGCCGCTGGCCCACCTCGCCGGGATCGCCGGCATCGTCGGCCAGGTGGCGAGCGCCTACTGGTACCTCCTCTACCCGCTGCTGGTCGTCCCGTCGCCGGCGAGCTATCTCTTCTTCGCAGCGTGGTTCATCCTGGTCGGGCTCACGATCGCCTGGTGGCGAGACCATCCGCTGCGTTCGTTCTTCGTTCCGGTCGTGTCGGTGCCGGTCGCAATCATCCTCCAGTGGGTCGGCACGACCTACCTTGCCTGGGCGCCGTGAACCGTCTCCGGACTAGCGCCGCTGGGCGAGCATCCACGCCCGACCGGCCTCTCCCAGTACCGACCGTCGCGCTCGAGGCCGTCCTGAGCCGCCTGGAGCTCCCACCGAGCGACCAGGTGCTCGGCCTGATCCGGTAGTTCGCCCTCGCCCATGAGGCGCTGTCGCGTTGCCTCGCGGCGGGCGCGTGGAGACGTTCGGGCGTGGATCGGCGGGACATCGCGACCTCCTGACGGTGGGGTCGCGGCCGGTACTCCGGCGACCGTGGTGACGCCCCGACGCGACGACGGGGGGAAGACCTGCGCGCCGGGGTGGGCGCGGACCGTACGCCTGCTGATGGTCGCAGTCACCCACATAACTGGCAGATGAGCGACCCGCGCTAGGGTCACCACCGTCCCGCCGCTCTGCGCTCCCGGCTTTGTGTGACAGCAAGACCGGGAGGCGACCGCTGGCCGCTAGCCTGTGCGGCCGCGAGGGAATCCCTTCTCGGACGCACCGCGGTATCGCTCCTGCGCTGCTGCCTCTGCCGCTTCCGCGTCTTGCACACCTTCGCTGGCGCGTACCCGGTCGCCCTCGGCAGTGGTGAGCGCGAGGTGGGCCGCCTCACCTGCCTGGAGAGCGGCAGCTCGTGCCCGATTCGCGGCGATCTGTGCTCGATCGACCGCTTCCAACGCCGCGGCCGCGGCAATCGCGACCTCGTCGGCCGCCTCCTCGGCGTGGGCGGCCGCAACGAGCGCCATCTCGGCAACCTTCTCTGCGGCATGAGCGGCTGCGGCGTCCCGCCCGGCCGACCGCCAGTCCGCGAGCAGGTCAGCCGCGCTCGTGTGCTTCTTGGGTTCCGCCATGGCCCGAAGATTAACAACGAGGTCGATACGCCACCGGCGGCCAACGCCAAGGCCACCTTCCGCGCACCGGCTCTCGTGGTCAGGTAACGGCCTTGTTCGCCAGTCATGCGTGTCTGGCGCACGCTGGGCAGTCCGGGCGCGACGTCGACGCTTGGGCAGCAGCTCGAGTGGCGGCAGAGCGTCCGTGGGACATCGTGGGCCAGGCCGAGGGCCGTCGCGGAAACTGTGCAACTAACGGAGGCCCCTACGGTTGGTGCTCCACGCACGGGAGCACGTCGCTCTGGCCGGAGCGCTTGGTCGTAGGTTCGAGTCCTACCGCCGGATCCACTCGTATACGGAATCCGACCGGTTAACACCCTCGTCGGTCGCGGCCCTCCAGACGGCGACAGCCTTCTCGTCGCGACTGTCGACGTCGATCCGCTCGAACAGGTCTCGGACCCACTCCACCCGCGTCGCCAACGGCGCGTGGTCGAGGATCCCGTTCATGTCGTCGATCGTCGGCCGAACGAGCTTCGTTGTGATCCGGAGTGGCCGCTCCGCCTGGTCCAGCTCGGCGATTCTCGCCTGGGCCGCTTCAAGCTCGGCCGCAACCGCCTCGATCTCGACGTTGATCCGCTCGGAAGCTCTCGGGCCGGCGCTGCGTGAGCACGGTTGAAGACGCGAACGCCGCGATAGATCGGGTTGGCGAGGATCGCGGCCAGGCTGGACTTGTTCTCGCAGATGCCGGTTGCGGCGACGATCTTGTCGTAGGTCATGCCTTCGTCCAGCAGGCACTCCCTCAGATCCGTGCTTGACAATCTGGATTTAGTGCTAAATAATTCGGCATGTCGAGTCAACCCGACCCGACAACATCCAGTCCGAAGCCTGAAGGGAAGTCATTAGTCATGAAACAATCCATCGCCCTCCTCGTGCCAGCGCTCGCCATCGCGATCGCGGCCTGCTCCAGCGCGGCCTCACCGAGCGCGGCGCCCACCACCGCTCCCACGGCGACCCCGGCATCCACCGCTGCCACATCGCCGAGCATCGCGCCTTCGGCTTCGGCTGCTGCCATGGCCAAGGACATCGTCGAGACCGCCACCGAGGCTGGCTCGTTCAAGACCCTGCTGACGGCGGTCCAGGCTGCCGGCCTCGTGGAGACGCTCCAGGGCAAGGGTCCCTTCACCGTGTTCGCACCGACCGATGCGGCCTTTGCCGCACTGCCGGCCGGCACGCTCGACGGCCTCCTCAAGGATCCAGCCGCGCTCAAGAAGGTCCTGCTGTACCACGTCGTTTCGGGTTCAGTCACCGCTGACAAGGTCGTCGGACTCACGTCAGCCACGTCGGTCGAAGGATCGCCCGTCGCCATCTCCGTCAAGGACGGAACCGTCTATCTGAACGACAGCGCCAAGGTCGTGACGCCCGATTTGATGGCGTCGAATGGCGTCATCCACGTCATCGACAAGGTCATCCTGCCGCCCTCGAACTGACCCTCCCGCGACCCATTCCACCCGAGGGTGGGGCCTGTCTCTCCTCCAGGCCCCACCCTCGTCCCGTGAAGGACAACATCGTGATCGCCAGCAACCAGCTCATCTCCACCCCGATGGTGGAGCTCCCGGCTTCGCGGGCTGCCTCCCTGCGGCGCTGGAACCTCGGACTCGGCCTCATCCATGCCGCCCAGGCCGTCGCCGTCCTCGCACTCGCCACGGCCTTCGCGCTGCCGGTCACGGCGACGTTCATGGAGGGGCCGCCGGGCACTGCGGCCGGCGCGCCGACCACCCTGTTCGAAGTCTCCGTGGCGTGGGGCGTCGCCCTGTTCCTGCTGCTGTCGGCCGTCTTCCACTGGCTCGTGGTGCTGCCCGGCGTCTTCGGGCGCTACACCTCCGGCCTGACTGCGCAGCACAACTACTTTCGCTGGGCCGAGTACTCGCTCTCATCGTCGGTGATGATCGTGCTCATCGCGATGCTCACCGGGATCAGCGATGTCGCGGCGCTGATCGGCATCTTCGCGGCCAACGCGGCCATGATCTTCTTCGGAGCGGTCCAGGAACGATACGAGCGACCGGGAGGCTCACTGTGGCCGTTCTGGCTCGGGTGCGTCGTGGGCATCGCGCCGTGGCTGGCCGTCGGCGTCTACCTTTGGTCGCCCGGTAGCACTGCCGAGCCGCCCGCCTTCGTCTACGCGATCTTCGTCTCGCTCTTCGTCTTCTTCAACATCTTCGCGCTTAACATGTGGCTCCAGTACCGGCGGATCGGTCCCTGGAAGGCGTACGTCTTCGGCGAGAGGGCCTATTTCATGCTCAGCCTGGTCGCGAAGTCGGCGCTCGCCTGGCAGGTGTTCGCAGGAACCCTGGCGGGCTGATGCCGCCGGACCCGTCCCACCATCTGAGCCTGCACGAAGCGGCCGATCGCCTCGGCGTCCACTACATGACGGTCTACCGTCGCGTCCGGCTGGGGATCCTGCCGGCCCGCAAGATCGGCGGCACGTGGTTGGTCGATCCTGCCGATCTCGAGCAGGCGACAACAACGCCGGACCGTGGTCGCCGCCGTCGCGGGGGCAGCCATCCGCGAGTATCGATCTGGCAGGAACGACTTCAGGCGCGGATGCTCGGTGGTGACGTCGCGGGTAGCTGGCAGGTCATCGAGGCTGCCATGGCCTCGGGATTCGAGCCAGGCGAGATCCATGTCCGCATCCTTGCGCCGTCGCTGCACTCCATCGGGGCGTCGTGGAAATCGGGTCGCGTCTCCGTCGACCAGGAGCATCTCGCGAGCAGTGTGGCGGCGACGCTGATCGGACGGCTGGGCCCCCGGTTCGTGCACGCGGGCCGCAAGAAGGGCGTCGTCATCGTGGCGATGCCGCCCGGTGAGCGTCACGGACTCGGGGTCGCGATGCTCGCCGACATCCTTACCGACACCGGATACGAGGTCCTCAACCTGGGCCCCGACACGCCGACGGCGTCCCTTGTCGCTGCCATGCGCGATGCGGGATCTCTCGCGGCGGTCGTCGTGAGTGTCGTCGACATCGAGAGGCGTCCGGCAGCCGGACGCCTCCTGGCCGCCGCGCGTCGGGAACGACCGTCGGTTCCGCGCCTGGTCGGCGGAAACGCGGTTCCGGACGAACGCGTGGCGCTCGATCTCGGTGCGGACGGGTGGGTCGCGGATCCGCGAGGGCTCGGCGACCTGATCGAAGCGCTCAGGGCACGGGCATGACGCAGTCCCTGCCCGCTCCCGTCGCGGGTGTCCCGTTTGACGTCCAGACCGCTGCCGGCCGGGTCAGCGCCTACCAGCTGGGCGAGGGTCGGACGGTCTTGCTCCTGCATAGTTTCAACGCGGCCGGTTCGGGCATCGAGCTCGCGCCGCTGGCGTCGCGGCTGGCCGAACACCGGCGGGTCGTGCTCGTCGACTGGCTCGGATTCGGCACATCGGATCGGCCCGACGCGCCGTACGGCTGGGCTCTCTTCGGCGAGCAGCTCGAGCGCATCCGGCTTGCCGCCCTGCAGCCGGGCGAGGCCTCGATCGAGGTCGTCGCGCTCTCGTTGCCGGGGCAGTATGTCGTCGTCGCCGCCGCGGAGCATCCGGAGCGGTTCGGCGGCATCGTCCTGATCAGTCCGACCGGATTCGGCCGCTTCAAGGGCAGCGCTGGGCGAACCTCCCGGAACATCCACCGGTTCCTTCGCCTGACGGGGATCGGGCGGCTGCTCTTCGCGGTCCTCGCTCGGCGCCAGGTGATCCGCTGGTTCCTTCGGCAGACCTTCGCGGATCCGGAGCAAGTCCCAACGGAGTACGAGCGGTACTGCTGGCGAAGCTGCCAGCAGCCAGGTGCCTACCGGGCTCCGCTGGCGTTCGTCGCCGGGCTACTCAACGATCCTCGAGCGGAGGGCGCCTACCGGCGCCTCTCGAACCGGACGCTTCTCGTCTTCGGGGATCATCCGCGCTTCACCGACCCCGCGGCCGCGGAAGCGCTCGTCGCTGCGAACGGCACCCTCGAACGGATCACGATCGAGCACGCCGGGGATCTCCCCCAGCTGGAGCAGCCGGATGAGACCGCGGCCGTGATCGACCGGTTCCTGGCGTAGGTCTCGACAAGGGACGTCATGCGGATCCTCGTCGTCGGCACCAGCGGCTACATCGGCGGTCGCCTCGTCCCACCGCTCGCAGCGCGGTCATGCAGGGTGTGCGCGCCGAGCGCGTTAGCCGTTAGGTGCCGAACGAATGGGCCGACAGGTTACTGGGCAGTTCGAGCTGGACCGTCCGCGATTCAGCGGACGGGCCTCTCTCCGGAGCCGAGGAGCCCGACGACTGCCGCGACCGCATCGTCGAGTGTTATCGGGAGCCGGATGGTCCGCAACACCGACGAGCAACCTCGCCTCTTGGCGCATCGATGGGCCCCTGGCGATGGATCACCGCGATCGGCGTCCGCTTTAGCGTCCGCGACCACGACCTCATTCGGCGGCACGAATCGGGGAGGCGTTCGGATCGACTTCAGGGAACCAGTCTCTCAGCTGGGCGTCCGAGTCCCGGCCCTCTATCTGACAGTCGAGGACATCGAGGGCTTCGCCGCCGCCCTGGCCAAGCGCGGGCTCCCTAGGGGTGACGCAAGGAAGTCGGCACGCACCGCTAAGGCGCCATCGAAATCGTCGCCCTGACTCCTCTCGCCCCGACCAAACCTACATGATCGTCGAGCGGTGCTCCGGGAGGTCACCGGAAACTTCCGTTTCGCGCTCCTCGGTCGCCCCCTGTGCGCAGGGCCTGTTCTCCCGAACACCCAGGTCAGGCCTGGTGCGTCTCGCCCGATGCCCAGACCCTCGCTGTGGTACGGGTCGTGAAGCCAAGGCTCTCGTACAGCCGATAGCCAGCCGGCGTCGCACCCAGGTAGAAGCGGTCTGTCCCCCGGGTCCGAGCCTCAGCCATCGCCGTCGACAACAGCCGCCGGCCGATCCCGGAACGCTGACGACCAGCGTCGGTTGCCATCGACCAGATAGCGGATGTGTCGCCCTGATGAATGAGGGTGACGGTTCCGACCACTTCGTCGTCGATCGAGGCAAGGAAGATGTCGACGTTCGGGCTGTCAGCCAGTGACGCCGGCAGCACGCGCCGGACGGGATCCTCAGGGATCGCAAATGCCGAACTCAGCACGGTCACGTTGGCTTCCGCATCGCCAGGCCCGTCCGCGCGCCGCACGATGACGGAGTCGTTTCCCTCGGGCTCGATCGCGACGCCGTCGCGCACCATGAACGGAAAATCCACGACGTGGACGAGCCCGAGGTCGCCCGCGGTCCGCTCGACACTGTCACCGGCCTCCGGAAAGACGATGGCAAGGAACGGGAGGCCGCGCGAGATGCCGCTCATGCAGGCTGCGGCAAAGTGATCACCATCCGCGGCGCCTCGGCCTGCCACGAGGTAGTTCAAGTCGGCGACGGGTTCGCCGGAGAGCACCAGGCAACACCCCGGGTGCATCGCGAGCTCGAACGCCTCCGCCTGGCCGAGGTAGGTCGCCAGCGCCTCCGCGGCCAGCCGCGAGAGAACTGATCCAGTCAGCGGCTTCGGCATGCGCACGCTCGTTGTCTCCTCGCCGTGCTCGCGTCTGTCGTGAGCATCCCCGTTCTGCGCGACAGCTACCCCCCCGCGGCGCCTATCCTTGCGGCGCGCCGCGAGGCCCGCCATCAGTTGGGGAGAACCGATGACGTTCGATGTCCGCGGACACTACACGAAGTACGAGCACCGGATCCCGATGCGAGACGGCGTTCGGCTCTTCACGTCCGTCCTGGTGCCGAAGGACGACGCCCGCCCGTACCCGATCCTGCTCATGCGGACGCCGTTCGGGCTTGGGCCGTACGGACCGGACGAGGACGTGCCGATCGGGCGTCAGACCGGGGCACTCCTCGAGGCGCGCTACATCTTCGTGCGGCAGGACGTACGCGGACGGCTGATGTCGGAGGGCAAGTTCACGCACGTGCGGCCACACTTGCCGGCCAGGGGCCCGGATGACGTCGACGAGAGCACCGACACGCGCGACACGATCGACTGGCTGCTCGCGCACGTGCCGAACCACAACGGACGGGTCGGCATCTACGGCATCTCATACGTCGGGTTCTTCGCGTTGGCCGGGATCATCGACACGCACCCCGCCATCAAGGCCGCATCGCCGGGAGGCGCCTGATGTGGATCGATTGGTGAAGGCCAGAGCGACGATCCGGATCGGCGAACCCATCGGCGAGGTGCATCGCCGCCTCTTCGGCTCCTTTGTCGAGCACATGGGCCGGTCCGTCTACACCGGCATCTATGAGCCCGGCCACCCACGCGCCGACGCCGCAGGGTTCCGCGAGGACGTCCTTGACCTCGTCCGCGAGCTGGGCGTCACCATCGTGCGCTATCCAGGCGGCAACTTCGTATCCGGCTATCGCTGGGAGGATGGGGTGGGACCTCCCGCGGCGCGACCGCGCCGGCTGAACCTCGCCTGGCACTCGACGGAGACCAACGAGTTCGGCCTCGACGAGTTCGTGCGCTGGGCCGCGCGGGCAGGCGTGGAGCCGATGCTGGCGGTCAACCTCGGGACGCACGGCGTGGACGAGGCGGTCGCGCTCCTCGAGTACACGAACGTACCCGGCGGCACGACGCGGTCGGACGAGCGCCCCGTCAACGGGAGCGCCGCGCCGTACGACATTCGGATGTGGTGCCTGGGCAACGAGATGGATGGGCCGTGGCAGCTCGGGCACAAGACCGCGGGCGAGTACGGGCGCCTCGCCGCCGAGACCGCGCGAGCGATGCGCATGGTTGACCCCGGACTCGAGCTGGTCGCCTGCGGCAGCTCGGGCGGCTGGATGCCCACCTTCATCGAGTGGGAGCGGACGGTCCTTCAGCACGCCTACGACCTCGTCGACTACGTGTCCCTGCACGCGTACTTCGAGGAGGGCGAGGCCGGTGATCTCGCCAGCTTCCTGGCCTCCGGCGTCGTGCTGGACCGGTTCATCGACGCGGTGGTCGAGGCGGCCGATAGCGTCGGTGACGCGCTGGGCAGCGCCAAGCGGATCCAGGTCTCGGTGGACGAATGGAACGTCTGGTACCTGCGCCGCTTCCAGGCGCAGCCACTCCCGGGCGACTGGCCGGTGGCGCCAAGCCTGGCCGAGGACGACTACTCGGTCGCCGACGCCGTCGTCGTGGGCGCCCTGCTGATCTCGCTGCTCCGCCACGCGGACCGGGTGACGTGCGCCTGCCTCGCCCAGCTCGTCAACGTGATCTCGCCGATCCACGCGGAGGCGGGCGGGCCGGCATGGCGCCAGACCACGTTCTTCCCGTTCTCGCTGACCGCCCGCCACGCCAGGGGGACCGTGGTGCCGCTGGTGCTCGAGGTGCCGATGGTCGACACCGCTGAGCACGGACCCGTCCCCGCCGTGGACGGCGTCGCGACGTACGACGCGGCCTCGGATGCCGTGTCGGTGTTCCTCGTGAACCGCGATGCCGCGGAGCCGGTCACGCTCGAACTCGCCCTGGATGGCCTCGGCCCCATGCAGATCGTCGAGCACGTCGTCCTGGCTGACGACGATCCGCACGCGCGGAACACGACCGACGCCCCAACCCGCGTCGAGCCTCGGCGCGTGTCGCCGGCCGCCGCGATCGACGGCCTGCACCCGGTGACGCTGCCCCCGGTCTCGTGGTCGATGCTGCGGCTCGAGCCCGCGGCACGCGGCGACCATCCGGTGACGTCCTGACCGGCCACCCTTCATGTGCGCATCGACAATGAAGGAATACGCCAGCATCATCGCCATACGCCTTCAATCTCGTCACGGAGGTGAAGGGTTGCGAGCAGGAGCGCCGTTACGAGGAGCGGGTGGTCGGCCCGGCTTGATGAGGTAGGTTCCGCGGGGTCTGGTCCGTCTCGCCCCGACCAGATCGACCTTCTGTCGCGCGTACGACGCCGGCCCCGAAGGCCACATCCCATCCGTGGGCCGTCGCGCGAGCGGTCAGCGTGAGCGTGTAGTCGGTCACCCCCAGGACGTCGATCCGCTCGAACACGGCCTCTGCGATCGCGTGCCGCCCGGCGTCCGATGTCTTTGCCCACGGCTCCGGCAGCGACTCGAGGTACGCGCGCGCCTCGGCTGCGGTCGGGACCCGTGACGGGCGGACCACCGCCGCCTCTGCCTCGGCGTCGAGGCGCGCCATCGTCGCCTCCAGCCGACCGAGGTCGCGATCCTTCGCGAACCGGAGCGCCGCTTGGTCCCGCTCCCTGCTGATGCGGGCCCGCGCCAGGACGTCGCTGCCCTCTGGAGCGGACCGCGTCGCCTCGGCGACGGTCGCGACCTTGAGCCGGGCCAGTCCTCCACCTGTGCCTCCTCGTCCCCGTTCGATGCCCTGGTCAGGCTTGAGCGTGAATCCGAAGTCCATGGCCGCAGGCTACACCCCGTCGTTCCCGCGCCGAGACCGACGTCGAGCGGATCGCTACTCGTCCGTCTCCACTCGGCTTGCGGGCTCCGGCAGCCGGGCCGCCAGGATCCAGATGAGCTGCGCCATGGTCGCCGCCCTGACCTTCAATCGCGCGTTCGCTAGGTGGTGCTTCACGGTCGAGTGCGAGAGACCGAGGCGGTGGGCGGCCGCCTTCTCCGACCCGGCAACAAGAACAGCCGCGACCACGCCGACCTCGCGCTCGGTCGCGCGATCGGCGCCGTCGCGAGGGGACCGTCGCGTCATGCGCTTCTGAGCCAGTCGAACGGCTCCGGAGGCTCGGCGAGCCGCATCGTGATCGGAAGGTCGGTGGTGGCGGGGCTATGCCTCTCGCCCCAACCAAACTCAGCAGCGTTGCCCGTTGAGCTCGATGACGGGCGGTAGCGTCGAGTCGGAGACGGATCGCGTCCGCGCCGAGCTCGCACTCTGCCATCGTTGCCGGGCTACCTGATCCCTGCGGCGACGACCAGCTGGCACGGCCCAACGAAACCGTGTGGACCCTCGAACGTGGCCAACGCCGTTTCGATCTCGACCCAGGCCTCGTTGCGCTTGGACTCGGACAAGCCGGAGAGCATCTGGCGCAGCGCTCCGAACGACTCTCGCTCGAATCGAACACACTCGGCGGCTGACGTCAGCCGAAGTAACGAGTCGACCAGGCGGGTCTCGACGTCATGAAAGCCGGCGGTCTCCAAGGCGGCCGCGACCACGCCCGGCGCCCCGAGGCGGAACGGCCCAGGCTGTCCGGGCAGCAGCGGCGGTAGCGCGGCACGTCGCCTGATGATCGACATCGGGATCGAGTTGAACGGATTGCGTTCGGGCGTCGAGTAGACGATGGCCGCGACCCGTCCGCCCTCGCGCAATGCGCGGCGCATCTCCCGGAGTGCCTTTTGCAGGTCGGGGAAATACATCAGTCCGAGGCGCGAGATCACGGCATCGAACGATCCCGGCTCCACCTCGAGGTCCTCGCCGTCCGTCACCCGGGTCGTCACGTTCGACAGTCCGGCCGTCGAGGCCTCAGCCTGCGCATATCCCAGGATCGCAGGGGAGATGTCGGTGGCAAGAACTGTCCCGCTCGGCCCGACCCGTCGGGCCGCCGCGACCGTCTGCCCGCCCGCACCCGCGGCCACGTCAAGGACCCGAGCGCCGCCCTTGACGCCAGCCATGTCAAGCATCGCCTGGGTCGCTTGGCCAAGCCAGGCCTCCAGCGTCGGCCCCCACCGGTGCCAGGCCTCCGCGGCCGTCTGCCATTGCTCGCGGGTCGTGTTCTTGTATGCGACTGGGTCGAAGACCCGAGCCTCCGATGTCGACATCGACAGCGACCTCCTCCCGCGAGGCGGTGATGCTACTCCCACGGGCCCCGAGTCACGTCACTCCGAGCTTGGGCGCCTCGGGTGACCACGACCAGTCGGAAAGCGTCGGCGCGAGCAGTTAGGCCGGAAACGCGAGGAAACCATCTTGACCGCTCTCTACACCTACGACGTGTTCTCGACCCTCGACGGCTACGGCTCCTACGGCGCCGAAGGCGATTGGGGCGGTTACTGGGGCAAGCAGGGGCCGGAGTTCCTCGACCGCCGTCTCGCCCTCTATCGGGAGCCGCAGCGGCTGGTCCTCGGCGCGAGCACAATTCGGATGTTCATGCAGTCCATTGGCCCGCGAACCGGGTTCTTGAAGGACGTCGACCCGGTCAACGGCGCGCTGAGGAACCTGCCGACCACGGTCGTCTCGACGACGCTCGAAGAACCCCTCGATTGGCCCGACGCGACCCTCGTGCGCGGCGACGCCGTCGACGTGGTCGCCCGGCTCAAGGAGGAGTCCAACGTGCCTCTGCGCTCGCACGGCAGCCTGTCGATGAACCGGGCGCTACCGAGCCGCCAGAGCTCGCCCGGCTTGACGGACGGCTCCTCGGGCGGCTCGGGGACCTCGTCGGGATCGGTGAGTCCGGCCTTCGGCTCGTGGCCGCCGAGGTCGCCGAGCAAGGCGAGGAGCCCGGCGTCGTCGACTGTGACGTCTGCCAGGAGGGCCTTGAGCTTCTCGTCGTCGCGGCCGGCCATCGCGCCGATCGGGTCCAGGGTCGCGAGAACGAGCGCCTCCTCCTCGGGCGCGAGGTCGACGTACAGGACCGGTACGGTCGGCTCGCCGCGGCTGAGCGCGAGCGCGACACGAGCGTGGCCGTCGACGACGAAGCCGGAGCTCCGGTTGACGAGCACCTGCTGGACCCAGCCCACCGCATCGAGCGCGCCAGCGAGCGCGTCCTGCTGCGCCTTCGGATGGATCCGCCAGTTCGCGGGGTTGGCCAGGAGCTGGTCGGGCGCCTCCTCACCGGACCCGGTGATCCGGTTGCGCCAGGACGCCGTCGGGGCGGCCACCCGGGTCGTGGTCATCGGGCGGCCGCCGATCGTCGGCCTTGCATCGTCGCGCCGGCAGCGTGATGGATGTCCGCCGCAACGCCAGGTCGGCGTTGGCGAGCGAAAGGACGAACAACATGGCAGAGATGCGGAAGTGCATCGGGTCGACCAAGTTCGGGATCGAGGCGCACGAGGCGCCCACCGACGAGTTCCCGGTCCAGCCGAGCCAGAAGGACGGCCTCGGGCGGATGTGCAAGACCCACTGGAACCAGTACACGAACGCGCTGCGCAAGGCGGCCCTGGCCCGCAAGGCGGCCGAGGGCGAGGCGGCCGAGCCGGAGCCCATCGCGGAGCCGATCAAGAAGCGCAGCAAGAGCGGACCCAAGCCGATCACGCCGGAGGCCGGCGCGCAGGGCGACGCCGGATAGCCCGGTCACCCCCAGCGCACCCTCGGGCCCCGGGCGCGAACCCGGGGCCCTTCTCCGTTCGGTCGCGTCTGTGGCCACGGTCGGGCTCATCGCGGCACGTGGGCCAACGTGGGCGCCCACGGGCGAACCTGCCCCGATCCCCGATCGGCGACCGGGATAATCCGCGAAACCCGGCCGCGTGCACACAGTCGCCGGGCGCGGTCTGCGGGCATCCGCGTCGCCACATGGGCTACCCCGCCCCGGTCGGTCGACGCACCCTTCGTCGAGTTGCACGAGCGGCACAGCACGACGGCGTTGGCGATGTCGAACGGCGCACCGCCAGCGGCGAGCGGGACGACGTGATCGACGGTCAGGTCCGACGCTTGGTGGGCGGCGCGCTGTAGCCCGGACACCAGTCGCCGTGCTCGCCGCGCCAGGCACGAAGGACGCGGGCGCTGAGCCGTTGCCAGGCCCGCGTGCTGTACAGGGCGTTGTGCCGGCTGCGGTTGGACTGGCGAGCGTGCTCGGTGCAGCGGCTACCAGCGCGGCTGGTGACGACACCGCAGACCGTGCACAGCTTCACCCGCAGATCGTCCGCAGGCGTGGCTGGCCGGTCTATTCGCCTGCGGTGCTACGCCTGTGGGATCACGACGAGGTGGGACGCGACCGTTGCGATCGACACCCCGTCAGAAAGAGGCAAGAGCCCAGGGATGAGGGACCCAGAAGCGTGCATCCGGGCCCCTTCCCATCAGACGGCGGCGCGAGGTTCGAGCACCACGACCGCGGTCTGCCCGGAGCGCATCGCCGCCCAGGCGTCGTAGTCGGGGCTGAACTCGCCCCACCGCGCCCAGAGACGATCGCGCTCCTCGCCTTCCGCGGCGCGACCGCGGACGGCCCGGCGACCCTCGTTCAGCTCGACCGTCGTATTCGGCTGCGCCTGGAGGTTGAGCCACCACGCGGGCTCGGCCTCGCCCCAGCCGTTCATGGCCAGCGTGACGAGGTTGGGCCCGTCCTCGTAGTAGCCCACGATCGCGACCCGGGCCTGGCCCGAGCGCCGCCCAACCGTCGAGAGCTTGAGCATCCCGAACGTCTTGCCCGGGGGCCTGAGACCGATCCGGCCCCCGCTGAGCCGAAGGAGGGCGCGGTGCAGCACCCAGGCGGTGCGAGCGAACACCCGGGGAGGGATCTTGGCAGTCCGCTCCTGCCCGGCGGTCATGCCGGGCCTGCCAGCGGCGCCACGATGGGTCGTGAAGGCAGTGGCGCTGCCGGGCCCACCAGGCTCGCGTCTTCGGCAGCAGCCTCGACCATGAGCGGTGCGTCCTTGCGGAAGCCCTTGAACGTCATCCACAGGCCGAGCGACAGCTCCCAGAGAAAGATCGGGAGGAGCGCGATGAGAGACCACACCGAGATCTTCTCGTTGATGCCGAGGATCTGTCCGATCACGGAAGACGTCATCAAGACGCCGCCGACGAGTCCGATCACGGGAATGAGTCGCGGCACGAGGCTGGATCGGTACATCAGGTACCCGAGCAGGAGGGCATTCATCGCGGGCATGAGGGTCCCGCCGATCAGGAACGCCGCGTTGTACGTCCCGACGAACGAGGCGCCACTGGTGAGAAGCGCGGTCGAGTCGGCGCCGGCCGCGGCGCCCACCTGGTGCAGGGACGCGAGCGAGAGAAGGCTCACGACACCCGTGAGGAGCATCGCGCCCTCGATGACGCGGGAGGTAACGAACCCAAGGGCGACGGCCTCGTTCTGGCGCCTGACGACCGGGTACAGCGTGATGGCGGTGCCGATGCCGGCGAGCGCGACGATCACATCGATGAGGGCGCCCCAGCGCAGGCCGGCGTCGCTTCCGGAGCTCAGGATGTAGGCCGGGTCCTTCAGCACCGGGCTGTAGAGGGTCAGTGTCGCGACCGAAATGAAGGTGATCAGGTAGAGGATGCCCGCGACGAGCGCGGTCTTCCGCATCGAGCTCATTGCGGATGCTCGCGAAGCGATAGACATGAGGGGTGTCCTTTCGTAGTGCGCTGAGCGGGCTTCCGCTTGCTCCAAATGAGCGCCAGACTCCAGCCCCTCCCCGGCGGAAGAACGTGTTTGGAGCCATTTGGCCCTAGGCGTACAAACGCCAGTGGCACGTCTGACTCGCTAACCTGCGCCTCGCACGGGTACGCGTCTGCCTGTTGGGCGACACTCGGTGGCGGAAGGCAAAATGGGGATCCGACGATCGGTAGCCATGTAGGCCACGCTGGTCTTGTTGTGGGCCGCTCGGAAAGGGTCGGATGCAGCTGGTGGACTACCTCCCGCCACGAAACCGCCTCCTCGCGGCTCTCCGCATTGCGGACCCGGCAGCCGAGGCGCAGCTACGGGCAGGCCTCGAGCCGGTCGTCCTTAAGGGGCATGTCAAGGTCATGCGGCCGGACCGCCCGATCCGGCATGTCTACTTCCCCGAGACCGGGGTCCTGTCCGTGCTCCAGCAGATGCGCAACGGGTCGTCCGTCGCTGTCAACCTGGTTGGCAGCGACGGCATGGTGGGTCTCGGCGTCTATCTCGGTGCGCTCACCTATCCCATGGAGGCCATCTGCCAGGCGCCGGGAGCGTTCCTACGCCTTCGCGCTGCGGCCTTCCAGGCCGAGGTCGCCCGGAATGCGCCGCTCCTCAGGGTGCTCCATGGGTACACCCAGGCCGTCCTGGAGATCCGCGGCCAGATCATCGGCTGTGAGCGCTTCCACGCCGTGGAGGCTCGGGCAGCTCGATGGATGCTCGAGATGGACGACCGCGTGGCGCAGGACGAGTTCACGATGACTCATGAGTTCCTCGCGTTGATGCTCGGAGTGCGCCGCCAGACCGTGTCGGCGGTGGCGTCCGACCTGAGCCGGCAGGGCCTCATCGCGACCCGCCGTGGCTTCATCGAGATCGTCGATCGGCCCGGACTCGAGGCCGCGACGTGCGAGTGCTACGCGTTCATCCGCGACGAGTACGCTCGGCTCGTCGGGCCACCGCTCCCGCGGGCACTCAAGGCTCACCCAGCCGAGGCGACGCCTTAGCTATCCAGGGACGGGACGACCAGCCAGCCTGCTGCCCTGCCTCGGTAGATCAGCTGCTCCGTGGTCAGGCCCGACCGCGCCCGCAGATCGGCGAGATGGCGTTTCGCTGTGCTCGGCCGGATGCCGACGCGCGCGGCCGCGTCCGATACGGATCCTCCGGCGGCAACGAAGGCGGCGAGGACGTCGACCTGACGGGCGGTCGGCGTCGTCGGAATCGAGCCTCGCAGGTGCCCGTCTCTCATCGAGCGTGGCTCATAAGCGCGGCGACCGTGTTGAACATCGGCCAGGTCCCGAAGAAGAGGACGATCCCAAGCGTCGAGACGACGGCCGATGCGATGGCGAGGGGCTGCCACGCGTCTCCGCTACCGAACCAGAACAACAGCGCGGCCGCCACGAATCCGACGAGCGCCGCGATCCAGAACACGCTCGCCACGATGGTCGCGGTGCCTGGAGAGAGTGAGGGCACGAGCCACGACCGCGCCGCGGTCCACGCGCCAGTCGAGGTCCCCGGGCGGGCGGCCAGCCACGCCAGGGCCGCTAGGGCGCCGAAGTGTCCGAGACCGTGCACCAGCAGCACGCCGAACCAGACGACTCGAACGGCCTGATCGGACACGTGCGTACTCCTTGCAGCGACGGTGAACGGGCAACAGTGCCCGGGGTCGGTGGGTTTCCGACCGGGCTTAGGGGGCCGAGGCTTCCTTCCCTTCGAGGAGGTCCTTCAGGCCGGTCCAGATTCGCAGTTCTTGTCGCCGACCCATCCACCCGACCAGCGGGCCCATCAGATTGAGCATGCCGTGCGGCTCGATCTCCCCCGACCAGCGCATCCGGGTCCCCTCCGGAACGGGCTCGAAGGTCAGGGTGTATGCGATGTCCATGGACGACATCGTGGTCCTGGATGCGAGCCGCCGGGGTCGCTCGTACGCCGTGAACTCGATGACCATCGAGACGGGCCGGCCCCCGCTCACGACCTCCGCCCGGTACTGCGTGGCCACACCGATGGGTCCGTCCGAGATCTTCTCGGCGACGCGCATCTGCGGGTTGTAGCTCGGCTCGTTGCACTCGTCGGCGACGTAGTCGAACACAACCTCCACGGGACGGTCGATAACGATGTCTCCCTTGATGTGGATCATGTCGCTCTCGCCTCCGGCTCGCCGATCGGCCTCGCCCTCGTGTTCCGCAGCGCGCGCCGGAAGACGAGGCTCAGGAGCACGCCCGAGGCGATGAGGACGATCCAGTTGATCGATAGGACCGCGACCTCGAAGGCGATGAGGTCGCCGCCGACGATCCACAGCCCGACCAATGCCAGGACGGCCAGGGCGAAGCCGCCCATGAACAGCCAGCGGATGGCGCCCTCGATCCGGCCGCCGGCGAAGACGGGTGCGAGGAACAGGAGCGCGAGGCTCATCGCGAGGTAGCCGAACGCCTCGCCGGCGATGAACAGTCCGTGCGGGTTGTACTGGGTGAACAGCGACAAGCCCTCGGTCTCACCGGCCCGCAGGCTCGGGATGACCACCGCGAACTGGGCGAAGTAGTCGATGCCGATCACGACCGCGTAGGCGAGCGCGAAGGCCAGGGCGATCCGGCTGAAGATCTTCCGCGGCTCAGATGCGTAGTCGTGGACCGCGGCCATGAGCACGACGAAGACGGGCACCAGCAGGATCGCCGGGATGAGCCACAGGTAGTCGCCGGGAATGAACTGGGCGACGTCGGTGTACGGGGCGGGGACGCAGGCCCAGGTCGTCGGGCCACAGAACGGGCCACTCCTGGCGGGCGTGGCGACCCCTGCGACGGCGGTCGCTGCCGTGAGGAGCACGGTCAGGATGGCCGCCCAGAAGCCGACACGGTGGGGCATCGCTGGACGGAGGCCTCCCGGCTGCGGACGCGCTTGAACCGGGTCCATACCTGGAGGACCGCACGTCAAAGCGCCCCGAGGCCTCTGGCAAGTCTGTCCGTTTGCCTGGCGGTGGACCAGTGCCACTCAGCCTGATCCGGAGAGATCCGGCGCCGGAGACCGACGTTCAGGCGTCTCGTTCTGATGATCGGAGTCCTCTCGCTCGGGCAGACGCGGGGCTAGGATCCACACGAGCTGTGCGGTCGTCGCCACCCCCACCTTCGACCGGGCATTCGCCAGGTGGTGCTTCACGGTCGAGTGCGCCAGGCCGAGGCGGTGGGCGGCTGCCTTCTCCGACCCGGTCAGCAGCACGGCTGCGACCACCCCGACCTCACGGTCCGTGGCGCGTTCGGCCCGGTAGCGAGGCCGGCGCGTCATGCGCTCCGCAGCCAGTCGAAGGGCTCCGGAGGCTCGGCGAGCCGCATCGTGATCGGAAGGTCGGTGGTGGCGGGGCTATCCCTCTTGAGCCTCCGACCTCAGTGTCCCGCGGGTCAGCTCGGGTCACGTAGCGGGCGCGCAGGATGCCCCGAACCCCTTGCGCGCGCCACGGCTGCAAGGCTCCTGGATCCCTTCAGGGAGGCGCGACATTCCAGGCAGTGTCGCTGGACCGGCGACCGTCGTTCGACCACCTGGTGGCACCGGGCGCACTCGAACGCCGCCGCCGCAAGCCACTCACGCGAACGACCGGGGTGGGCGAGCGGGATAACGCTCGCCGCGGGCCCCTGCAGATTCAGTACACGGCCGGCTCCCGCCCGCCGGAGCCATTTTCACGCACGAACGGCCCGATCTTCGGCTGCTCCGGGCCAGGCTCGACGACTGCGTCGCCCGTTTTCGCCCGAGGCGCGACGGGGTCGCGCGCCGGTACTCGGCGACCGATAATTCACGCTCCGGCGCGACGCTGCGCGGACCTTCGCGGCGGGGTTGGAGACGATGCGACGCCTCGGCTCCAGCCCGAAGTCGCCAGGTCGAGCCGCTCCTGAGGATACCTGCCGTGACCCGATCCCCGACCCGCTTCCGGTCATCCTCCTTGTCGACGACGACGGCGTGTCGCGTGGCCTGCTTCTGGAGGCCGTCGACCGGCGGTACGGCCACGACTATGACGTCACCGCCGAATCGTCCGCCGCGGATGCCATGGCTCGTCTGGAGGATCTCCATTCGGCCGGGCGGCTCGTCGCGATGATCGTGGCCGACCAGTGGATGCCGGGGGAAACCGGTGCTTCGCTCCTCGCTCGGTCCCGGCGGCTGCATCCGATTGCCCAGCGGTTGCTCCTGACTGACTGGTCCGACTTCACGGCGATCGACGCCACCGTCCACGGGATCATCCTCGACGAGATCGACACGTGGCTCCCCCGGCCGTTCGGGCCGGCTGACGAGGAGTTCCATGCCGTTCTGACGGCCGCACTCGCGCGCTGGACGCACGAGAGTGATCGGGCCGGCATTGCCCTCACGATCGTCGGCAATCCGTGGGACACGGCGGCGGGTGAGCTCCGGGACGTGTTCGCGCGGCTGCTGCTGCCGTTCGCGTTCCGCGACGCCCAGTCGCCGGACGGCCGCGCTCTGCTCGAGGCGGCCGGGACCAATGGTCCGCTGCCGGTCGTGGTCCTGGCCGACGGGCGAACCCTCGTGCAACCGGGGCAAGCCGACCTGGCGATGGCGCTCGGAATCCAGACCTCCGTGGTCGAGAGCCCTGTCGACGTCGCCGTGATCGGCGGCGGTCCGGCCGGGCTGGCAGCCGCCGTGTACGCCGCGTCCGAGGGCATGAGCGTGACCGTGATCGAGTCGACGGCCATCGGGGGCCAGGCGAGCTCCAGCCCGATGATGCGGAACTACCTCGGCTTTCCGGCGGGCGTCACGGGAGCCGAGCTCACCGCGCGGGGGTTCCAGCAGGCCCTGACCTTCGGGGCGAAGTTCGTCCTCGGGCGGACCGCGACGGGCCTCCGATCCGAGGGCGAGGATCTTCTCGTGGCGGTCGATGACGGGTCCGTGCTCCGGGCGGGCGCCGTCGTCGTCGCAACGGGCGTGTCCTATCGTCGGGTGGGCATCGAGCGTCTCGAGGCGCTCGTCGGTCGAGGGGTGTACTACGGTTCCGGCACGAGCGAGGCGCCGGCGATCAAGGGCGAGCGGGTCGTTGTCGTGGGGGGCGCCAACTCCGCCGGGTCAGCCGCGATGCATCTCGCCCGTCATGCCTCCCATGTGACGGTCCTCGTTCGCGGCGGATCCATCGTCGAGACGATGTCCGACTACCTCGTCCGTGAGCTCGACAACGCCGACAACGTCGACATCCGGTTCAACACGGAGATCGTCGACGTCCGCGGCGACCTCCGGCTCGAGGGCCTCGTCCTGCGGGATCGGACGACCGGCGCCTCGGACGAGATGACGGCCGCCGCGGCGTTCATCCTCATCGGGGCGGCGCCGCATACCGGCTGGCTGCCGGCCGAGCTGGTCCGCGACGACCACGGCTTCATCCTCACTGGCGAGCAGCGGCAGGATCCCGGCGACGGGCTGAGCCTCGCCACGACCATGCCCGGCGTGTTCGCCGCAGGCGACGTTCGCCTCAGCCCCGTCAAGCGCGTGGCTGCGGCCGTCGGCGACGGGTCGACGGCCATTCGCCAGATCCACGAGTACCGGAGCCAGCGCCAGCGGGCTTCGACCGAGGGCTGAACCTCGCCGGATCACACCGTCGGCGCGCCCTGAGCGTCGACCGCGGAGCACATGCTCCTCGACTCGCCGCGGCCCGCCGCTCTGACCGGATGGTTCACGCCCCCGCGCGGTGGTGGGGGCCGCCGCTGCCCGGCTGGCGAGCATGGCACGCCTGGGTATCTAGCCCGAATCCTTGCCGATGACTCAGTACGTCGCGCGCCTGAGCCACACGATCACGCAGGGGATGGCGATGACGACCGCCGCGGCCAACGTGCTGATCGGGTCGACGATGAGTGGCCACGCGATCAGGCTGATGACGGCGATCGCGACGACAACGGGCCAGACGACGCGAACGAACAGCCAACCAGCCACAGATCCGCTCGGTCCGGCCGGAACGGCCCGTCCCCTGGCCCGTGGGCGAAGAGCATCCATGGGAACCCCACCTTGGTCTCGTCCCAAGGGCCAGTCGGGCGACGGCGGCGACCGCCGGAGCCGATCGGTCGACGAGTGAGCGAGGCTCCCGCCATCGAGCACACCGCCGGGGGGACAGCGCACGGATGACGCGAGAGCCTCTATTCAGGGAAACGAGGGGAGGGCCCCCCCGTTAGGGCTGGGAACCCCGTTGGACGTCCGCCGAAGCCGATAAGCCCACGATGAGCCCATCATGTGGACCCGGCCGACGCGCGTTCGCCCCGATACGACCACTTCGTCCTGAGCGGATCGGCGCGGCCGAATGCGAGCAGCGCGACGGTCCCTCCGACGACCCCAACAGCTCCGCACAGGAGGAAGGCTGCGTTGAGGCCGGCCGCGTAGGCGTCGAGATAGGGCTGGATGTCGGCGGGGGTAACGGTGGTCGCAAGCTGTTCGAACGACGGCGTGCCGACGGCGACGAGGACGGATCGGAAGGCATTGATCGCCGCCGTGGCATCGGCCGGCGGCAGCCCCGCGACGGAGGCCGTATAGGTGGTCATGGCCACGTTCGCGACGACGGCGCTGACGAGCACGATCCCGATCCGCCGCCCGAGCGAGATCGACGACTCGTTCAGCGCCGCCGCCGACGCCGGCAACCCGTCCGGAACGCTGGCGAAGATGATCGCCGTGCGGACGGTCGTCGCCACGACGAACCCCGCGCCCACAAGCAGGCACGGGAGGATGAAGGCGAGATACGACGCGGACTCCGTCGCGACGGCCGCAAGCACCAGGTTCCCGATCCCGACGAGGATGACGCCAAAGCCGACGAGCCAGCGCGGCGGGACCCGCTTGAGCAAGACCCCGGCGACGGGCCCGGCCAGCAGCAGGGCGCCCGCAAGGGGGGCGATGGCCACGGCGGCCAGCCGCGGCTCGTAGCGGAGGACGAGATGGAAGTAGAGCGGCAGGTTGAGCACCGCAGCCGTCTCTGAGACGGCGATCGTGACGCCGACGAACAGCGCGACCGTCACGCGCCGCCGGATGATCCGGGCCGGGCCGGCCGTCCGCGCGCGGTTGAGGCCCTGGTAGCCGATCACGAGCGCGAGACCGCCGACGATCATCGCCCAGCGCAACGGGTTGTCGAGGCCGCCGCCGATCCAGGTCAGCCCCACCGTGAAGACGATGATCCCGAACGCCGAGACGGCAACCTCGACCACGAGCGGACGCTCCGCCTGGGATGGCCGACGCAGTTCAAGGGTGCGCGTCCAGGCAAGGCGGAGCGCCAGGGCGCAGGCGGCGATCGCGGCGAGCATCGCGGGCCATTGCTCTCCCGGTACCACTCGAAGCAGGATCGACGCGGCGGCGCCACCTGCCCCGTACGCGCCATAGGCCACGCCGATCGCGGTTGCCCGCACCGGACCTTGGTAGCTCGTGGCGACGAGGGCGATCGACACCGGAATGACGAATGCGGCACCGGCATGCCCGATGAGACGCCCGACCACGAAGATCGGACCGGCGGGCACGATCAGGCTCACGAAGGTCGCGAGCAATTCCACGACTAGACCGCCGAGGATGACCGACCTGGCTCGCCTCGAATCGCCCACGGCGCCGCCGAGGAGGATCAGTCCCGACGCGCCGATCGAAGCCAGGAGGACGAGGGTCTCGAATTGTGGGTTCTCTCGGACGGCCTCCTGGACGGACGGCTGCGTGGGAGCCCAGACCTGCGGATCCATCGCAGCGGCAACGAGGGCGACGGAGCCGACGAGCAACGCGCCTCGTGCCACCGGATCGGTGAACAGGCCGGTGATGGAGGAGGGCAGTCCGGGGCGGCGCACGGCGGCGATGAACTCCTGGCGCGATCAGGGCATCGGGGCTGACTGCCGTCGGGGCCGCGAGAGCCTCGCTGGGGTTCAGGCCTCCGCGGCTGGCGGCGATGTCCAGTATCCGCGGCCCGCTTCGTCAAGGCGGCATCCGAGCGGACCCACCGGGCCGCGTTTGTTCGGCCGGTGCATGCCTGGGATTGCCCCAGGTCGAGGTCCCAGGGCGATGGACACTCGCCCCGGATCGCCTTCCTCCGGCGCGGAGGATGCGGCCGGGCCGCGACGTGGCCTACGGTGGGGATCGTCCAGGTGGTCCCACATGCAGTCGAGGTGCCTGGACCGTGATGGCGAGCGAGACCGGATCGTGCCGCGCACGAGGCGCGGTCTGCCGAAGGGGACATGCTCGCGTCGACCGCCAGGAGCGAGGTATCGATGTGACAGAACAACGGACAACACCCGAGACGACGCCGAGCGATGACGCCGTCGTCGTCGCGGGCCAAGTCGCGGACGACCAGGGTGTGCTCGCTGAGGGCGCCGTCGCGGCCCAAGGGACCGACGCGCTCATGGTCGCCCGCTTCGCGGACCCGACCCTCGCGATGAGCACCTATGACGATCTCATCGACGCCGAGGTCGCGGGTCTCCTGCAGATTGACGGTGTCCTGGTCGTCAACGCCGACTCGTCCGGCAAGCTCCACGTCCAGAAGATGACCGACCACAGCACGCGCACGGGTCTCAAGTGGGGCATCGTCGGGGGTGTTGTTGCGGCGGTCTTCCTGCCCGCCACGATCGTGGCGGGTGCCGTTGCGCTCGGCGTCGCAGGCGCGGCGGCCGGCAAGGCACGCAATCTCCACCACCGCGCCGAGGTCGAGAAGGAGCTCGCCGGCGTCATCACGCCGGGCACCTCGGGCATCCTGGCATTGGTCTCCGCGATGGACGCGGATGCCGTCGCCCAGAAGATGCCGGCGGCGGAACAAGTCAAGACGGTCCCGGTCGACGACGACACCGCCGGGGCGATCAAGGCGGCCGCAAGCGCTGCAGCGGCGCAGGCCGTGCCCGCCACGCCGGCCTGAACCGGCAACGCGACGTCCAGGTCCGACGACGCGATCGGCGCCGGACAATGCAGAACATGGTCGAAGGAGACAAGAGCGACATGACTGACAAGCACGTGACCGGCCCGATCCAGGTCTTCGTGATCGGGTTCGACAAGTTCGAGGCGACCGGCCGGATCATGGCCGAGCTGCGCCGCGCGCGGAAGCGCGGCGTGATCCGCCTCGTCGACGTCATCTTCGTCCAGAAGGATCGCCAGGGCGGCATCGAGAACTCGATGCACCTGACCGACCTGTCCGAGACCGAGCGGATGCGTCTCGGCGCGATCGCCGGTGGACTCATCGGGCTCCACGCGGGTGGCGCCGAGGGCATGGTCGAAGGTGCGGAGCTCGGCGCACTCGCCGTTGCCGAGCGAGACGCCGGCCTCTCGGGCGACCGGATGCAGGAGCTCGCCGGGTCGATCCCCGCCGGCAGCGCCGCGGCGATCCTCGTCATCGAGCACCACTGGGCGGCGAGCCTCCGCGATGCGATCGTGGATGCCGGCGGCCGGACACTCATGCAGGCGATGATCGCGCCCGACGCCCTCGCCATCGTGGGCGACGAACTGCGGGTCAAGATGGAAGCCGAGGACGCCATCGAGGCGGCCGAGGAGATCAAGCTGGCTGCCGCGATCGAGATCGCCCAGACGCTCGTCGAGGCCGAGCTCATCGAGGAGGCTGCCATCGCCGAGGCGGCCGATGTCGTGGCCACGGCGCTCGCGGTCGAGGATGCCGCCGCCGAGGACGTCGTCGACACGCTCTTCGCGGCCGACCTCATCGAGGAGGCGGCAAAGGAGGAGGCCGAGGACGTCGTCCGGACTTCGCTCGAGGTCGAGGAGGCCGCGACGGAAGAGGCAGAGGAGGCCGTCGCCGCGGCCGACGAGATCGAAGCCGCGGCCGCCCTTCGCGCCGTTCGAGCGCTCATCGCGGCGGACCTCGTCGAGCGGGAGGCCGCCCAGGAGGCGGTCGATGCGCTTGTCGCCGCCGACTTGATCGAGCAGGAAGCCGCGGACGAGGCTCTCGCGTCGATGCTCGCCGCCGAGAGGGTCGAAGTCGGCGTGAGCTGAGCGAGGGACTACCCGGGGGACCACCGCGAGTTGTGAGTGCCCGACACGGCACTCACAGGATGATGGAGAGGTCTCAGACATGACCGAGCGAGACGAAGAACACGACGGCAGCGCCGGATCAGCCGATCGACGCGGCTGTGGCCACGGTCAGTGACGACCTCGGTGTCGAAGCCGTGGCCGGGATCGCCGTCCAGGGCAACCAGGCGCTCATCGTGGCGCAGTTCGCCGACATGGACTCCGCCAAAGCGGCCTACTACGCGCTTGTCGACGCCGAGGTCAAGCGGGCCGTCGACATCGACGGCGTCCTGGTGGCCAACGCGGACTATCAGGGCAAGATCCACATCCAGAAGATGACCGACCACAAGACGCGGAATGGCTTCCTGTGGGGCGCCGTGGGCGGCGCAGTCATTGGCCTGATCTTCCCGCCCACGATCATCGCGGGCGCCGTCGGCGTCGGCATCGCCGGGGCGGCGGTTGGCAAGGCAGGCAATGTGCTCCTGAAGAGCGACGTGGCCGACGAGCTCGCCGGAGTCATCACGCCGGGCACGTCGGGCATCGTGGCCCTCGTGTCCATCACGGCGGTCGACGCCGTCGAGGCGACGATCCCGGACGCCAAGGTAGTCAAGTCCGCTCCGGTCAGCGACGAGGCCGCTGCTGCGGTCAAGCAGGCCGCCAAGGCCGGAGGCGACAAGGCGGCCGGCTGACGGCACCCCGGCGGCGAGAGGCCCGTCCGGGACCTGAGCGAGCCATGGAGGCGACCTGGGGATCGTGCCAAACGACCCGGGTCGCCTCCGAGCCATGAGCGTGGGGGCGCCCGCGGATCAGACCGACGTGACGTCGGTGACATGCACATAGGAGCTGCAATCCCATGAACAACCTGGGCGATTTTCTGATCTGGTCGATCGAGGTGTTCTTCCTGATCCTCGCGATCTGGGTCTTCATCGCGATCTTCTCGGACATCTTCCGCCGGACGGACATCCACGGCGGCGCGAAGGCCGGCTGGATCTTGCTGATCTTCATCCTGCCGTTCCTTGGGTGCCTGATCTACATCATCGCCCGACCCAAGGTCACGCCCGGCGACGTGCAGATGATGGCCCAGGCGGACGCGGCGAACAAGGCGGTCGCCGGCGTGTCCACCGCGGACGAACTGGCCAAGCTGCAGCAGCTCAAGGATGCCGGCACGATCACCCAGGCCGAGTACGACCAGCTCAAGGCCAAGACGATCGCGAGCTGAATCGCGCCGCCGGCTGGCGACACCATCAGGTGGGAGCAGGGAAGCCGGCTGCGAGACACGTTCGAGTCGAATCGGTGCGCTCCGGGGGTCGCACCGGACGAGGTCAGATCGTGGCAGGACGGATTGCCTTGACCACCCCCGGGAGCTGACGATCGCGAGTACACCGAGGAGGACCCGTGCCGCAGCTCGCCATCGCCGCGCTCGTGATCCTTGGCTACACCCTCCTCGCGGCCCGGCTCGACCGGCTGTCGGTCAGCGGCCCGATGATCCTTGTGACGATCGGCGCGGTCCTCGGGCCGTCAGGGGTCGGAGCGTTTGCGGCCCCGCTGACTTCGGAGTCCGTCCAGCTGCTTGCCGAGTTGACGCTGGCCCTGCTGCTGTTCTCGGATGCCTCGTCCATCGGCCTCAAGCAGGCTGGCAGCATCGCCTGGGTCCCGGCGCGGCTCCTCGCGATCGGGCTGCCTCTGACGATCGGCGCCGGGGCGTTGATCGCCTGGCTCCTGTTCCCGGCGCTCGGCCTGGCATTCGCCCTCTTGATGGGCTCAATCCTGGCGCCGACTGACGCGGCGCTCAGCCTGCCCCTGCTCGTGGATCGGGCGATCCCGGTCCGGGTCCGGCGGGCCATCAACATCGAGAGCGGGTTGAACGACGGCATCGCGACGCCGTTCGTCACCTTGTTCCTGGCGGTCGTGGTCGCCGAGCAGGCTTCCGCGAGTCAGCACTGGCTCATCGACGCCACCCTCGAGATCGCACTGGCGATCGTGGTCGCGATCGTGACCGGCGGATTCGGCGGCCAGGTCATCGCTCAGGCTCGTCGCCGTGGCTGGGCTTCGCCGGCGTCCGAATCACTCGCCGTGGTGTCCCTATCGGTCCTCGCCTATGCGGGCGCAACGACGATCGGAGGCAACGGGTTCGTTGCCGCGTTCGCGGCTGGGGTCTTCTACCGGACCGCGACGGCGGCCGCCGAGCCATCCGTCGAGTTCGCCGACTGGATCGGGGTCGCGGGGTCCTACCTGGTGTGGCTCATCTTCGGCATCGGCTTGGTTGGTCCGGTGCTCGCGGCAGGCGTTGACCCGGCTGTCCTCGTCTACGCGGTCCTGAGCCTCACGATCGTCCGGATGGGTCCGGTGGCACTATCGATGGTGAGCTTCCCGCTTCGCGCTGACACGGTCGCGCTGATCGGCTGGTTTGGGCCGCGCGGTCTCGCATCGGTGGTCTTCCTGCTTGTTGCCTTCGACCAGATGGGTCCGGCTCATCCGGCCAGTCTCACGCTCAGCCATGTGGTGACCTGGACGGTGCTCATGTCCATCTTCCTCCACGGGCTGAGCGCGGGCCCGATCGGCGCGCTGTACGGTCGGCGAGTGGCCATGGCGCCCACCGGCACGTGGGAGCTCGGGGAGGCCGACGAGCCGCAGCTCCGTCATCGGCTCGGGACGCCGGAGCGAGCGGCGGTCGGCGGCCGCGGGAAGGGGTCGTAACCCCGCGCTGCAACTCGAGCCGCGTCCAGGCCGCTCACCCGCGTTCAGGAACCCTCGGCGGCGAGAGACACGTCCTTCGGGCGAGAGGAGTCGACGGAGTGACGGAAGGCGGTCGACCCGCGGCAAACGGATCGACTCATCTTGCCGATGCTCAAGCGACAGGGCCGTCGCTCGTTGAATCGCGGCGAATGCGGACTCTTCATCGGAAGCTGCGCGCGAGAGCGCGTCACTAATCGGCCGGGCAGGCATTCCCGAGCGCGGACTCGACATCGGCGGCTGACGCCTTGATCTGCTCGATCGCCGCCTTGACGGCGACGAGCGCAGCGCCAAGGCTCGGCTGAGTGCCGAGCCCGGTGAGAGTGGTCTGGAGCGCCTGGACGGAGGCGAGCAGATTGCTGACCGGCAGGCCGACGAGATCGTGGCCCGACACGGCGAGGGCCTGAGCGGCCGACTGGACGTCGGTCAGTGCCACGGTAACGCCGCTCACGCCGACGCTGGCGAGCTGGAGATTGGTGAGCGCCGTCAGGGAGGTGCGGAGACGGGCCACGTCGGCGCAGATGGCGGACGCGCCCGAAGACGTGGGCACCGACGATGACTCCGGCGTCGCGGACGCGCTTGAAGCGCTGGGCACCAACGACGCGACCGGCGTGGCCGGCGTGGCCGGCGTTGTTGACGTTCCTGGGGTCGGCGATGAAGCAGCACCGCACGCTGCGACGACAACGCTCAAGACGAGCACTGGGGCAAGAAGGTGAATGCGATTGCGCATGGGGAATTTCCTCTGCTTGGCGCCGTTCGATCGGGATCGGCGCACGCAGCAGACCACCCAATCCTGTGTTCGCCGACTGGTTCCGTCGTTCTGCGGTGCGCCTGACGTCGGCCGACGGCTTGGTAGAGATCACCAGCACGCTAGGTGGCACGCCAGCTGGCCGCATCCTCCCCGTCGGAGGAAGAACGGTCACCAGGGCCGGTCACGACATCGTCCGGCGCGGTGACCGGCGACGCCATTGGACCGGGTGTGGTTGTCCCGCTAGGATGCCAGCCTTGACGGGCGGGCTCGGTCACTGGGGCCGCGCCGCCAGCCGGTAGTCCGCATGCCCACCTCCGCATCTGCCTCCGCACCTGCCTCCGCCTCGGCTGTCGAGATCAAAGGTGGAAACCTCGCCCGAGATGAAGGCCGCCCAGGTCCGCTCCTCGAGGCCAGGTTCGTCCTGCCACGCAGGCACGTGGGGACGCTACGCCGCACGAGGTTGCTGCGCCATCTGCGGTCGGATCGGAACCGACCCGCGATCTCGATCGTGGCACCGCCGGGTTACGGCAAGACGAGCCTCCTCGTCCAGTGGGCGACCGAAGATTCGCGGCCTGTTGCCTGGCTGACGGCCGACCGCAGCGACAACGACCCGGTCGTATTCCTCAATGACCTCGCGCTGGCGATCGATCGCCTCGAGCCGGTGGGCGCGGAGCTGTTCACGGCGATCGCATCAGCCACGATGTCGCACCGGACGGTCGTCGGGCGATTGCTCGCAGCGATCTCCCTTCCCCCGGAACGGCTCCGGATCGCCATCGACGACGGGCACCAGATCACCTCACGGGCGTGTCTCGACATCCTTGCGGAGTTGATCGAGCACCTGCCGGAACGGTCGCAGGTGGCGATCGCGGGACGCGACCGGACGCGGCTTCCGTTGGCCCGCTGGCGCGCCGCCGGTTCGGTGCTCGAGATCGGTCCCCTTGAGCTGGCAATGGACGAGCGCGAGGCCGTCGGGCTGGGCCGCGAACTCGGCCTGCGGCTGCCGGTGGACGCCGCAGCGCGCCTGACCCGCGAGACGGAGGGATGGCCGGCGTTGCTCGCGCTGGCGATGCTCGGAGCGAGTGCGGATCCAGGGGGTCTCGACGCGGGCACCGACCACCTCGTTGACGACTACCTGCGATCGGAGTTGCTCGAGCGACGCTCCGCGGCCGAGATCACGTTCCTGACCCGGACCTCGATCCTCGACCAACTGCCCGCGCCCCTGTGCGACGTAGTGGCGGATCGACAAGGTTCGACCGATGTCCTGCTGCGCCTGGCAGGCTCGACGCTGCTGATGGACGACTATGGCGGGTCATACCGCTACCATGCGCTCCTGCGCGACTTCCTCCAAAGGGAGCTCGCGGTCCGCGAGCCCGACCTGGTGCCCACCCTCCATCGGCGAGCCGCAGCGTGGTACCAGGCGAATCAGATCGTCGATCGCGCCATCGATCACGCCTTCGCGGCTGGCGACACGGACCTCGCCGCCGTGCTGGTGGGCAACGGCTTCGTCCAATTTCACTGGTCCGGCTATCGGTCGACGATTCGAGCCTGGGCCAGGCGCCTGGGTGTCGGCGCGCTCGAGGTACGCCCCTGGCTGGCCGTGCTGGCAGCCTGGGAGGAGATCGCCGCTGGCGATGTCGCGGGGACGATCCGGTTCGCGGATATCGCCGAGCGCGGCACGTTCGAGGGCCGGCCGCCCGACGGCACCGCCTCATTCGAGGCCGGGCGGGCAATGCTCCGAGCCGGCATGGCTCGCGACGGGGCCGACGACGCCCTTGCGAACGCCACTCGAGCGGTGGAGCTTGAAGGGGAGACTGGCTCCTGGCGGGACTTCGCGCTATGGCAGCTGGCCTTCGCGCGCCTCACGCTCGGTGATCAATCGGGCGCGGACACCGCGTTGGTCGACGCCGTCGCCGCTGCGCGATCGTCGGCCCACTTCGCGATCCTGTACTGCGTGCTCGGACACCGCGCGCTCGTGGCCGTCGAACGAGGCGACTGGGCTGTCGCCGCGGCCCTGATCGCGGACAGCGAAGCCATCGACCCGCCACCCCCGATCGACGGCTACCTTTCGAGCGTTCCGTCCCGCACCGTCCGCATCAGGCTGATGATCCACCGCGGTGACATCGCCGGGGCGCGTCGCGAGCTCGCTCGCGCGACGAGCCTGCGACCCCTCCTGACCGCCGCGGCCCCGGCAGGGGCCGTCCAATTCCTCGTCGCGCTCGCCCACGCCCACCTCGCGGTCGACGACCCGACTGGCGCGCGCGCGTTGATCGCGCAGGCGAGTGGCGTGATCCGCGATCGCCCGGACCTTGGCGTCCTGCCAGCCGATGTGAGGTCGCTCGGGGCGACCGTAGCCCCCCTGGCACCCGGGAGGGGCAGGGGTGCCACGAGCCTCACGGTCGCGGAGCTCCGGGTGCTGTCGTTCCTGCCCTACTACCTCTCCTTCAAGGAGATCGGCCAGCGACTCGGCGTCAAAGAGACGACGGTGAAGTCGCAGGTGCTCGCCATCTACGGAAAGCTGGGCGCCGCGACCCGCGGCGACGCCGTGGACCAGGCCGTCGAAGCCGGACTCCTCGAGCCGTTCCTTCCGAAGGTTGCGCCACTGCAGGGGAATGAAGCTCGGGTTCGACGCGACGGTTGATGGCTGGCCGCCCCATGCTCCGACTGGGGAGAGACCTGGCCGGGCACCGATGGCTTGCGCGACGCAAACCACCCGCCGTGGCGGGCGCTGCGGCGCCTTCTCGGCCCGTGCGATCCTAGAAGGCGTGACCGATCCCCGTGCTGGCGACGAGGTTCGCATCGATCGCTGGCTGTGCGCGGTGCGCCTCGCGAAGACCCGCCCGATCGCGACCCGATTGTGCGATGGCGGTCACGTCAGCGTGAATGGATTACCGGCGAAGCCGTCGACGAAGGTTCGGGCAGGCGATCGAGTGGAGGCGTTCATCGCCGATCGCGTGCGTCTCGTGGATGTCGTTCGGCCGATCGAGTCGCGTGTCGGGGCCGCCGTCGCCGCGACCTGCTACGTGGACCACAGCCCGCCGGTGGTGCGGCAGACGGGGCCTGCGATCTCGCCCGTACGTGGGGAGGGCCGGCCCAGCAAGCGTCTCCGACGCGAGCTCGAGCGCCTGCGCCGGACTGCGCCCACCTGAGACCGGCGCCTCAAGCGGGTTGCGGACCACGCAGATAATCGGACGGCAGTTGCTCGATTACGGCGAGGCACAGATGGATTCCGCGGCGGCCGGTTCAATTGAGCTGGGCAGGGACGCCATCAAGCGCCACGCCTGGACGGAGGCGCTGGAGGCATTCGCTGCGGCCGACCGCGAAGGTGGCCTGTCGCCCGACGACCTCGAGCGGATGGGCGAGGCCGCCTGGTGGGTGGGCAAGCCCGATGAGGCGTCCGACATGCTCGAGCGGGCGTTCACGGCCTACGTGGAGGCCGGTCGACCGATCGAAGCTGCAGGCGCGGCCTTTCTTCTCGCATACATGTTCTTCCGCCGTCAGGCGCCATCGGTCGGCGCAGGGTGGTTGGGGCGCGCTGCGAGTCTCCTCGAGGGCACGCCCGAGTCGGGGATGCACGCCTGGCTCCATCTGTTCGCAGGCATGAGTGCCATGCTCGACCATCGGATGGTGGACGGCCTCGCCCACGCGGACCGGGCGATCGCCGTGGCCAGGGAGCACGGCAACGCCGACGTGCAGTTCATGGCGACGAGCTTCAAGGGCTACGGCGAGATGCACCAGGGCAACATTCCGGAGGGTCTGGCATTTCTCGATGAGGCGGCGGCAGCGGCGACCTCCGGCCAGCTCGGTCTCCGGGTCGCGAGCGACATCCTGTGCAACACGATCGCCGCCTGTCGGAACATCGGCGATCTGAAGCGCGCGGGCCAGTGGGCCGACGAGGGCGAGCGCTGGATGCGCCGTCAGGGAGTGGGCGGATATCCGGGCGTCTGCCGGGTTCACCGAGCGGAGCTGAAGATGCTCCGCGGCCAATGGCCGGAGGCCGAGCTGGAGGCGCGTCAGGCCTGCGAAGAGCTCCAGCAGTTCGGCCTGAACGACAGCCTCGGATTCGCCCACCACGAGATCGGGGAGATCCGGCTTCGGATGGGCGACCTGCAGGGCGCGGCCGATGCCCTCGAGCGCGCGTACGAGCTCGGTGATGACGGGCAGCCAGGCATGGCGCTTCTTCACCTGGCCCGCGGCGAGCTCGACGATGCCTGGCGCTCGATCGAGCGGTCGCTGGCTGCGACAACGACGGGCGAGGGTCCGGTGGATCAGGCCACGCGGGGACGTCTCCTGCCCGCGGCGATCGACATTGCCCTTGCCCGTCGGCGACCTGGACGCTGCGCGCAGCGCTGTCGAAGAGCTCGAGTCGATCGCGGCGGGGTACAAGCGACCGCTGTTCGAGGGCGGCGCCCTGATGGCGAAGGGCGAGTTGCTGCTTGGGGAGGACCGGCCTTCGGAGGCGTCCCCGATCCTCGGTCGATCGTGGCGGCTGTGGATGGAAAACGATCTGCCCTACGAGAGCGCGCGAGCTCGGCTTCAGCTACGCCGAAGCGATCGCCGCCGAGGGCGATCCAGGCGACGGCCCGGATGGACCTCCGAGCGGCTCGGGCCGTCTTCGAGCGGCTGGGCGCGACGCTCGACCTGCAGCGAGTGGACGTGCTGCTCGGGCAGGAGCAGGGGCCCGCGGCCTCAACGGCGCGAGTCGCCAGGACGTTCATGTTCACCGACATCGTCACCTCGACGGACCTGGTCGGACTCGTGGGCGACGAGGCGTGGGCCGAGCTTCTCTCGTGGCACAACAGAGAGCTTCGGTCGGCCTTCGCAAGTCACCGCGGCGAGGAAGTCAACAGCACCGGCGACGGCTTCTTCGTGACCTTCGACAGCGCTGGCGAGGGGATCGAATGCGCGGTCGACATCCAGCGGCGGTCTGACGCGACACCGCCGCGAGCACGGGTTCGCCCCGTCCGGTGCGGATCGGTCTGCACGCAGCCGAGGCGACGCGCGGATGGCCGTGACTATCGCGGTCGGGGCGTGCACATCGCCGCCCGCGTCGGCGGCGCGGCGTCCGGTCAGGAGATCCTGGTCACCAGCGACGTCCTCGAGCAGGCCGGGCGAACCCGGTTCAAGATCTCAGAGCCGCGCGCGTTGACCCTCAAGGGAGTCCGCGAGCCGGTCGAAGTTCGTTGGTATCGACTGGCGCTAGAACGCAAGTCCGCGGGAACGCAGCGATGGCGTCGCGAACGCATTCGATCACGCCGGCCGTGCGGCAAACCGCGACCGACGAGGCGCTTGGTCGCAGGTTCGAGTCCTGCCGCCGGAGCCAATTCTCCGAACGGAGGCCTTACGTCGGGCCATCGCGCGGCGTCGTCGGCGTCGCTCGGAACCGGCCCGGCCGCAGATCGATGCCGAGCTTGCCGAAGCCGAACGTGTAGACGGACCCGGGCTGGAACGGCGTCGCGAGCCCGAGGCCGATGGCCGCCGCCATGATCAGTGGCACGAGCATCTCGTAGGCACCGGCCATCTCGAAGACGATGAGCGCCGCGAAGAGCGGTGCGTGAAGCGACCCGCTGAGCATCGCCGTCGTGCCGACCATGGCGAAGATGACGGGTGACAGCCCGAGGTGGGGGAACATCGGGATGACGATCGTGCCGACCGCGGCGCCGAGCGCCGAGCCGATCAGCATCGCCGGTCCGATGACCCCGCCGACGAACCCCGCACCGAGGCTGCCCGGCGTCAGCACGAGCTTGGCCAGCGCCAGTGCCAGAAGCGTCGCCAACGGGATGGTCGCACCGCCGAAGAGCTCCTTCATCGTCGACGTGCCGGAACCGGTGACACCGGGCAGCGCGACCGCCACGACCCCGACGATGGCGCCGGCGATGGCCATCCGCGCGATGGCCGGCAAGGTGACCGCCGCCCACGCACCCTTGAGCACCGGGAACAGGCGCACATAGGCGATGGCGGCGACGGCGGCGACGAGCGCCGGCAGCAGATAGAGGAGCAGGCTCAGGTCCCAGTGGACCGCGTCGAGCGGGATGGCGTACACCGGCGGCGTGCCGGTCAGCCGGAACGTCGTCACCGCCGCGGCCGCCACGGCCAGCAGGGCCGGCACGATGAACACGAGCCCTCCGATCCCGCCCAGCACCACCTCGAGGCCGAAGAAGACGGCCGACAGCTGGGCCAGGAAGGTCGCGGAGATGCCGGCCGCCACGCCCGCCACGATGAGCGACTGCACGAACACGGTCGGCCACCCCAGCCGAAGGGCGATCCACGAGCCGACGTGGCCGCCGATCATCGCCGACGGGGTGTCCGCGCCGACCGGCATGCCCATGCCCAGCCCGACCGCTGCGCCGGCGACGGTCACCACGGCGTTGCGCTGGTCCAGGCGGCCCTCGCGCTCGGCCACGCCATCGATGATGTGGCCCATCGCGGCCAGCCTCCCGGGTTTCAGGAACCGCACGATCGCCGCCACGAGCACGCCCGCCAGCGCCAGGATGGGCACGATCGACCAGGCTCCCAGCGGACCCAGCGCAGGCTCCAGGACGTCACTGACGATCGAGCCGACGGCATCGATGGCCTTGTTGAAGAGCCAGACTCCGACAGCGGTCACGCTTCCCATGGCGAGCGCCGCGACCCACAGGCCCAGGTGGCTCCGCAGAGGGAGGCCATCGATGGTCGGCCCGCGAACGGATTGCAGGGCGGTCATGGGATGGCCATCCTCGCGCGGTCGACCAGCGTCAGACGCCGTACTCGGCCGTGATCCGACCGCTCTTGATGGCGGTCAGCAGGGCCGCATGATCCCGCTCGTTCTGGTCCGCATAGGACTCGGCGAACGTCGCCATCGCATGCTCGAACGCATCGTCGGTCCCGAGGTAGCCCGAGATCACGGCCGGGTCGCCCGACCGGGCGTGACCGCGGGCGAGAGCCCACGCGCAGATCTCGCCCCAGGTCGTGAGCTCGTCGACCGTCATCGTGTCGATGACCGCGCTGCCCTTCTGGTCCTGGAGCTGCCGGATGTAGGCGTGCTGACCGCGTTCGCCGACCGCCCAGCCGAGGAGGATGTCACTGGTCGCCTGCAGCCGACGCTGGCCCGTGACGACCCGCTCGCCGTGGCTGTCGTACTCGCTCGGTCCGAGGTATCGCTCGTACACCGACGCCTCCGCCTGCTTGGCCTGGAGGAACAACGGATCGTCGTCCGCGCCGCCGATGAGGAGGCCCGCGTAGGCCGCGAGCCCGACGCTGCCGACACCCACGACCTTCAGCGCATAGTCCGCGAGCCGATACCGGTCGAGGAGAACGCGTCGGTCCTCCTGCAGCGTCTGGCGGTACGCACGGAGGGCCGTTTCGGCCAGCGGCTGCGTCAGGTCAGGGAGCTTGATGAGCGTCGGGGGATGCTCCACGATCCGGCGCTTGCCGTCGACGAGCGTCGTGAGCTTCGGCAGCTCGTGGAGGGAGTCATGATGCGCGGTCGACTTGACTGTGCCCTCGATCATCGCCTTCGACCGCTTGTCGGCATAGGCGAGGATCTCCGTCGCGTCGACACGCGCGTAGTACACGTCGATGGCGCTCATCGACGCGAAGCCGGCCATGCGCTCGCGGTACGAGCGCATCGCACGATGCACGACGTGCCTGGCGTCGTGGCCGCTTTCGCCCCGCTGGCGGGCGGCGACCACGAGACTCGCCGCGAGGCGTTTCAGGTCGAACTCGAACGGCCCCGGGAGCGTTTCGTCGAAGTCGTTGATGTCGAACAGGAGGTCACGCTCGGGTGACGCGAACAGCCCGAAGTTCGAGAGGTGGGCGTCGCCACAGAGCTGGACGGTGATGCCGGAATTGGGCTCGGTCGCGAGGTCGGCTGCCATCGGCAGCGCCGCGCCGCGGTAGAAGGTGAACGGCGAGATCGCCATCCGGCCATAGCGGACCGGCACGAGAGCCTGCAGGCGGGTCGTCGCCTGCTCCTCGAGCAGCCCGATCGGGTCGGGCCGATCCCGCTTCGGCGCCCATGCCCCGAGGGCGGCCGGAGGCGTCTTCGCCCGGGCCTTGACACCGGCCGCGGTCCGGTCCGCACGCGAAGGCAGCCGGCCCGCGGGCCACTCGCTCACGGTTGACCTACGCTCTCGTGGGCATCAGAGGGCCGCCTGGTTTCCTTCGTCGAGGATGCCCTGGGCCGCCTCTGCGCCGGACTTGGTCGGCCTGCCGCGCAGGATCGTCTCGAAGCCGACCGCCACCAGCGCGCCGAGGAGCGGGCCGACGAGGTACACCCAGTAGTTGGCCAGGTCGCCGCCGACGAGCATCGGCGCAAACGAGCGGCCGGGGTTCATCGAGGCGCCCGAGATCGGTGCGCCCCAGACCGACACCAGGCCGATGTAGGCGCCCACGGCAATCGCGCCGTTGAAGCCCACGTTGCGCGCCCCGGACGCGGTGCCCAGGATCACGCTGACCAGGCCGAGGGTCAGGATCGCCTCGGTCAGCACGGCGGTGCCGTCGCTGATGCCCGCGCCGGGCTCGGTGGCGCCGTTGAGGATGCCACCGTAGGCCCACTGCAGGAACAGCGCGGCCAGGATGCCGCCGATGACCTGCGCGACGATGTAGCCCGGCACCCGCATCCACGGGAAGTTGCCACGGACCGCGAAGGCCAGCGTGACCGCCGGGTTGAGATGGGCGCCCGAGATCGTGCCCATGAAGAAGATGATGCCCATGACCATCATTCCGGGCGCGAGGGCTTTCATCGCCAGGGTCAGGTCGCCACCCACGGGCAACGCCCCGACTACCCCGCCGCCCGCCGCGACGAGCACCAGCAGAAACGTACCCCACACCTCGCTGAACAGACGCCGGTACTCGAGACTCGCATCATCGAAGTCGGTCTCGCCCTGACGTTCCCTGGCGGAGCGTCGTTCGAGCCACGCCAGGAGGGGCTCGCCCGTCGCGCCGCCCGCAGCATTGGAAGTCATCCCACTCTCCTCCAGTGGCAAGCCATCTCCCGCATGGGCAACGGGTCCGGAACGCGATCTCGGCCCCGTTGCGGGCCCGCCATCATCTCACTGCCGCTGATTTCTCGATCGCCGGATCGGGCGGGGCGGGTCGTGGTCCGCGTCGTCCCGATCAGGCCGATCAACCCAGTCTGCACCGCGGGCTCCAGACCGCACCGCCCGGTCCCGGGCCGTTCTTCACCGCACCTGGACCCGGACCTTTGGCCTATGCGCCCGCGCAACGGCGCAAGGAACGGCGCAATGTCGGCAGCCGAAAGTCCGGTCTGCTGGCGCAACGCGTCGAACCCGGCGCAAGCCCCAGCAGGAGCCGGGGGTTCATGTCGGGATGGTTCCGGAACGCTTGACATCCAGGTCGCTCCGCCACGGCGGGGCAGCCCGGTCGGCCCAACGGCGCTCGAGCCGAAGGACCCACGGTCAGTCCCTCGTCGAGTTCGCGGTGGTCCTGCCGGTCTTCCTGCTGATCCTCGCCGGGATCCTCGACTTCGGTCTGGGCCTCTACTCCCAGATGACGATCATCAACGCGTCCCGCGAGGGTGCCCGCCTCGGGGTCGTCGAGCCGGGCAACGTGTCCGGCATCGACGCCCGCGTCAAGGCGATGTCGACCAGCCTCGACCTGTCGAAGCTGAACGTGGCGATCAGCTGCGAGCGGCCCTCCGGTTCGGCCTTCGTCGCCTGCTCCACACCGTCCTGGCAGTCCGGCGACGCCGTTGTGGTCCAGGTCGACTACGCCTACCGGATGATCTGGCCGCTCGCGATGGGCACCCAGCTCAACCTCACCTCGACCGTCCAGATGCGGATCGAGTAGGTACGGCATGCATCGGCCGCGCTCAATCGGGGGAACCACGATGTCCGAGTCATCGCGCAGGCGAGACCGCGAGGGCGGTCAGATCATCATCCTGTTCGTCCTCGCGCTCGTCGTGATCATGGGCTTCGCCTCGCTGGCGATCGATATCGGCGTGCTCCGCAACGCCAATCAGAACCTCTGGAACGCGCTCGATGCGGGCGCCCTCGCCGGCGCGTCGCAGCTGCCCGCCGACGGGACGAACGCCGACAAGGTCGCCCGGCAGTACGCCGCCAGCAACTTCCCCGGCGGCCTGCCGGCCGGGACCACCGTTGCGTTCCGCTGCGTCGTCGGGAGCACCGGCAGCACGCCGCGCATGTCCGACGTGCCGGCCGTTTGCGACCCGGGCGCGGGCGTGACCTGGACCTGCAACTCGACCATCTGCGTGGCCGTGTGCGATCCGGCCGCCGGCGACACCTGCAACACGATCGTTCTCCAGGCCGCCGCGACGGTCAAGTACAACTTCGGTGTCGCCGTCGGGGTCGACAGCGGCTCGACCGGGGCCGTGACGTCGGCCGCCTGCAGGGGTCCGTGCGGCACGGAGCCGATCACGCCGGTCGACCTCATGGTCGTCGTCGACCGGACGTCGAGCATGAGCGGCGTCGACACGGCGAACGCCCGTTCCGCCGCCGACTCGGTCCGGAAGGCCTACGACCCGGTCCGGCAGTGGATGGGGTTCGGAATGCTCGGACCGAGCACGAACGGCGGCGGCTGCATCACGACCCCCGCCACGTCGATCGGAACCGCGAACTTCCCGGCCGACCTGCGCCGCTGGGTCCCGGTCGGCCTCAGCGGGATCGGAGCACCGGTCAACCAGGACTACACGACATCCGGCAGCACGTTCGCCCAGGCCGTCGCCTGCTTCCCGAACTCGAGCACCGGAACGGACCTCAACGATCCGATCACCGCGGCGGCGTACGACCTGCTGAACAACGGCCGCTCCGGCGTGACCAAGGGCATCATCCTGATGACCGACGGTCAGCCGAACGCGTCCACCAAGGCCGGACCCAACTACTGCGCGCTGTCGAACACCGCGGCCAACGCCGTCAAGAGCAGCGGAATCGAGCTGTTCACGATCGGCTTCGGCCTCGACGGCGCCAACGACATCATGTGCCCCGACACGTCGGGCGCATGGCAGGGGAAGAAGGCGACGGCCCTGCTCGCGGCCATGGCCACGAACTCCGTCAACGCCGGTTGCCCGGGCACGTCGAACGACGACGGCGACCACTTCTTCTGCGTCCCGAAGACGGCCGGAGCCAGCACCAACCTGGCCGCGCTGTTCAAGCAGGCCGCCAACCAGCTGGCGGGCGGCACGAAGCTCATCCAGCTGCCCTGATCCCCGGGCGGGGCGCGGTCACGCGCCCCGCCGGCCACTTCGGTGGTGCGGTCGCGGCGTCAGCCGGTCCGGCTCTCGTCGCCTCCGTCGTCATCGGGCCGGATCCGGACGAGCCCGACCGGACCGCCGACGACGCGCCCGTGGTCGAACCGGACCACCTGGTCGACGTACCGCGAGATCGCGGCACGGTGCGAGATCCAGAGGACGGTCCGGCGTGCCAGGAACGGCTCGAGCGCCTCGAGGAGCCGGGCCTCGGTCGCCTCGTCGAGGTGGGCCGTGGCCTCGTCGAGCACGACGATCGGCGCGGCCTTCAGCACCATCCGGGCGACCGCCAGCTGCTGGCGCTGGCCGCCGCTCAGCTGCAGGCCGTCGTGGCCGATCCGGCTTCCGTATCCGCCCGGCAGGCCGACGATGAAGGCGTGGAGCTGGGCGATCCGGCACGCGCGCTCCATGTCCGCGTCGGTCGCGTCGGCGTCGGCGACCGCGAGGTTGTCGCGGATCGTCCCGTTGAACAGGTGGACGCGCTGGTCGACGACGCCGAACCACGACCGGACCTCGTCGATCCGGTACTCGTGGAGGTCGCGACCGTCGACGCGGATCTCGCCCCGATCGTAGTCCCAGAACCGAAGGAGGAGGTTCGCGATCGTCGACTTCCCGGCTCCGCTCGCGCCGACGACGGCGAGCCGGCCGCCCGCCGGGATCGACAGCGAGACGTCATCGAGCGCGAGCGGTCCGCCGTCGTAGGCGAAGGACAGTCGCCGGATGTCGAGGTCGTGGCTGATCGGCCGGGGAGCCGGTCGGTCAGGATCCACGACCGCCGGGGCGACGTCGACGAGGTCGAACAGCCGCGCCGCCGCCCGCTCGTGGCGAGGCAGGAGCTCGACGGCCTGGGCGACCGGCCCGAACGCCTCGAAGCAGGCGATCGCGGCGAGCGTCACGACGGCGAGGGCGACCCCGTCGAGTCGGCCGGCTGCCACCAGGCCGGCGCCGATCGCCAGGACCGCTGCACCTGTCAGTCCGGCCACGAGGACGGTCGAACTTTCGCCCGCGGTCCGGAGCATCCCGCCGCGCTGCCGGAGCCGGTCCAGATCCCGGCCGATTGCGAGCATCCGTGCGCGGTACCGCCCCTCGCGATCGAGGACGGCGAGGTCGCCGACCGCCGTCACGAGGTCGACGGCCGCGGCACTCAGCTCCGCCCGGGCGACGATCGCGGCCTCTCCAACACCCCGGGCGGCACCCCGAACCGCGATCGGGACGCCGACCCCCGCGATCAGTGACCCGACGAGCAGCGCGACTCCGAGGGCGGGTGCGAATGAAGCGAGGACGAGAGCCCCGAACCCGACCACCCCGATCGCGACGACGGGCGGCAGGAGGACCCGGGCCGGAAACGTCTCGAGCGTGTCGACGTCCGCCCCGATCCTCGCCAGGAGGTCGCCGCTCCGGATCCCGGCCAGGCGGGCCGGCGCGAGCGGCTCGATCGAGCGGTAGAACCACGTCCGGAGGGTCGTGAGGACCTCGAACGTGGCGCGGTGGGTGACGAGCCGCTCCAGGTAGCGGAAGGCGGCGCGGGAGATCGCGAGGACCCGCACGGCCGTGACGGCGAGCGCAACGTCGGCGACGTTCGTCACGATCGCCGCGCGGGAGATGAGGTACGCCGACATGCCCGCGAGCGCGACGTTCGCGACGACGACGAGCAGACCCAGCCCGGCGCCGATCGCGATCCATCGTCCCTGAGGCCGGAGGAGCCCGACGAGCCGGCGGAGCAGCGGTCGCCGTCGCCCCAGCCCGGCGGCGACGGCGTCCGCAACGTTGTCGGATGGGCCGCCGGAGGCGTCGTCCGGGCCTGCGTCCCGCTCCGGGCCGGCGGCATCCGGCGGGGCGGGCAGGGTCGTGGCGATCGCGGACGGCAGGACCGGGAGGACATCAGCCGGCGGGCCGGCCGCGACCACGCGGCCGGCGTCCAGGACCACGATCCGATCGGCGACGTCCATCAGGCCCCGGTCGTGGGTGGCGACGAGGATCGTCCGCTCGCCGCGCATCGCGGCGAGGGCCCCGTGGATCCGGGCGGCGCTGGCCGGGTCGAGGTCCGCGGTCGGCTCGTCGAGGATCAGGAACGGCGCCTCCGCGAGGAACCCGCGGGCGATGGCCAGCCGCCGGATCTCGCCCCCGCTGAGCCCGTGGCCGCCCGGCCCCACGATCGTGTCGAGGCCGGAAGGCAGACCGGCGATGAAGCCGTCGGCGCCCGCGTCGCGGGTGGCGATGGCGTGACCGTCGGCGGTCGCGTCCGGCCGGGCAAGCCGGAGGTTGTCCGCGATCGATGCGTGGACCAGGTGCGGTGCCTGCGGGACCCACGCCAGGCACGCGCGCCAGGTCTGCGGGCCGATCGCCGCGAGCGGATGGCCGTCGACCGTCACCCGCCCGGCGGTCGGCTCCAGGAAGCGCAGCAGGACCGAGAGGAGCGTCGACTTCCCCGCACCGGTCGGCCCGACGACGACGACGAGCTCGCCCGCGGGGATGTCGAGATCCACGCCGTCGAGAACCGCGACGGAGCGCTCCGGGTAGCCCGCGGTCACGCATTCCAGGCGGATCCCCACGGGCCGATCGCCGACGGACGCCGGCGCCGCGGCCGCCTCGCCGGCGCCTACCTCCACAGCCCGCGTCTCGTCGAGGATCGCGACGATCCGGCCGGCGGCCGCACGACCCGCCGCCCCGACGTGGTACTGGCCAGCGAGCCGACGGAGCGGCAGGAAGAAGGCCGGCGTGATCACCAGGACCGCGAGGGCGCGCTCGAAGTTGATCGCGCCGGTCATCAGCCGGAGGCTGATCTCGACGGCGACCACGGCGACCGCGATCGATGCGCCCCACTCCAGCACGAACGAAGTCTGGAACGCCGTCCGGAGAACCTCCATCGACGTGTCGGCGTAGCGGCGTCCGAGGCGCTGGATCGTGTCGATCTGCTCGGCGCTCCGGCCGAACATCTTCAGGGTCGCGATGCCCCCGAGGACGTCGAGGAAGAACGCCCCGAGCCAGCGCATGTCGTCGAACCGACGCTGGGTGAGCGCCCCGGCCCGACCGCCGATCGTCGCGAGGAGGAGCACGAGGACGGGCCCGGTCACGAGAAGGACGAGCGTCGAGAGGGGATCGAGGACGGCAACGACCACGAGAATCAGGAGCGGCACGCCGACCGCGAGCCAGCGGGCCGGCAGGTAGACGGCGACGAGATCGGCGACCGCGTCGAGACCGCCGACGAGGACGCTCACCAGTTCCCCCCGCCGCTCCCGACCGACGACGACCGGCCCCGCCCCGAGCAGCCCGTCGGTCAGCCCGGTCCGGACCGTGTCCGTGAGCCGAGCAGCGGCGGTCTCGCCGAGCCGCTCCGCCGCCAGCCCGAGCGGCAGCCGGGCGATGACCACCACCACGATGCCCACGACCAGGCCGGGGATCGTCGACGCGGGTCGAGTCCCGAGGAACGCGGCCGCCACGACCGCGCTCAGGAGCAGCGCCTCGACGACGACCAGCCCGGCCGAGATCAGGCCCGCGGTGACCGCGACCGCGACGAGGCCTCGCGTTCCGGGCGCCACGGCGAGGAGGCGCGTCTCGGCGATCCGTGCCGCCGACGCGCCAGCGCGAGCCGACCCGCGGATCCTGGTCATCGGTCGGGATCGCGTCCGGCCGGGCTCAGTAGCCCTCGCCCTCGACCCTGGTCTTGCCCCGGAAGATGTAGTAGACGCCGGTCGTGTAGAGCAGGACGAACGGGATCCCGATGGCTGCCACGATCAGCGTCACGACCAGGGTGTTGTCGGCCGATGCGGCGTTGAAGATCGTCAGGTTGTAGGCCGTGTCCGTGGTCGAGATGATGAGGTTCGGGTAGAGCCCCACCCCGCCCGAGATGAGCAGCAGCCCGATCGTGGCGGACGAGGCCAGGAAGGCCCGGAACGGGTCGCCCCGCCGCACGAACACCCAGGCCGCCCCGAGTGCGACAAGCGCCGCCGCCGGGAGGAGGGCCGGCCAGATGTCGTCGAGGTACCGCTCCGAGATGTTCGGGTGGAGCACCGCGAGGGCCGTGACCACGATCGTGTTGAGCACGAAGAACACGATCATGATCCGCGGCACGGCGCGTTGGAGCCGGTCGTGCAGCTCGCCCTCCGTCTTGATCAGCAGGTAGATCCCGCCCTGCATGGCGAACATCGCGACGGTCGTCGCGCCGACGAGCAGGGGGAACGGCGTCAGCAGCCCGATCAATCCGGTCGAGATGTTGCCCTGGGCATCGAGCGGCAGGCCGTCGATGATGTTGCCGAAGGCCACGCCCAGGAGGAATGCGAGGCCCGTCGAGGCGACCGCGAAGACGGTGTCCCAGGCCGATCGCCAGCGTCGGCCTGGCTCCTTGGACCGGAACTCGAGGGCGACGGTCCGGAGGATCATCACCAGCAGGACCAGGACGAAGGCCAGGTACAAGCCCGAGAACAACGACGCATACGCCAGCGGGAAGACCGCGAACAGGACGCCCGCGCCGAGCACCAGCCAGACCTCGTTGCCGTCCCACACCGGGCCGATGCTGTTGAGGAGGATGCGCCGCTCGGTGTCGGTCCGCGCCATGGGCAGCAGCAGGATGCCGACGCCCATGTCGAACCCGTCGAGGATCAGGTAGCCGGCGATGATCAGGATGAACAGGAAGAACCAGACGTCGTTGAGGGTCATGGCTCGTCTCCCAGGTCGGCGGCGCGCCGGCTGCGGCTGAAGACGTCCCGGAACGTATCCGGCAACGAGGACATCGGGACGGTCTCGACGTCCTCCAGCTCCTCCGGGCCTTCGTGGATCTTGCGGTTGAGCAGGTACAGGAACAGGACGAGCAGCAGACCGTAGAGGATCAGGAACATCCCGAGCGACAGGGCGACATCGATCGCGGTCAGCACCGGCGAGTGGCCATCGGCGGTCGTGAGGACGTTGTAGACGACCCATGGCTGGCGACCGATCTCACCCGTCCACCATCCGGCGGTGATCGTCGCCTCGCCGATGAACACGGTCAGGACGAGCAGCCAGAGCACGAAGCGGGACTCGTAGAGCCGCCGCTTCCACAGGAACATGATCCCCGCCAGCACTCCGATCCCGGCCAGCGCGGGCCCCATCGTGATCATGAAGTGATAGACCTGAAACAGGAGATTGATCGGGCGGCGTCGGGTCGGGGGCGAACGAGTCGATGCCCTGGACCGTGGCGTGGATGTCCTGGTACGCGAGGAAGCTGAGAAGGCACGGGATCGAGATCCCGCTGGTCGTCTGCGTGGCCGTGTCGACCCAGCCAACGACGAACATCCGGGCGCATGATTCGCTCTGGTAGAGCCCCTCCATCGACGCCAGCTTCAGGGGCTGGTTGTTCGTCACGGCGACCGCCATGTTCGCCCCGAACACGAAGACGTTGAGGATCGCGAACAGCACGAACACGGGAAGCGCGGCCTTCAGGTTCGACTTGGCCAGCTCGATGTGCTGCTTCTTCAGGAGGTACCAGGCGCTGACGCTGCACATCAGAGCCGCCCCGACCGTCCACGATGCCGCCCACACGTGCAGAAGGCGCGGGATGAACGTCGGCGTGAACACGACCTGCCAGAAGTCGGTCATGACCGCCCGGTTGTCCACGACCTCGTAGCCCTGCGGCGATTGCATCCAGGAGTTGGCCATGAGGATCCACAGGGCGCTGAAGTGCGCCCCGAAGACGACCATGAAGATCGAGAACAGCCACAGCCGTGGGCCGAGCCGGTTGCCCCCGAACAGCATCAGGCCGAGGAACCCGCCCTCGAGGAAGAACGCAAACACGCCCTCCGCCGCCAGCAGGCTCCCGAAGACGTTGCCGACGAACCGGGAATAGTCGGCCCAGTTCATGCCGAACTCGAATTCCTGCACGATCCCGGTCGCGACGCCGACCGCGAAGATCAGGCCGTAGACCTTGACCCAGAAGAACGACAGGCGCCGCCACTTCGGGTCCTTGGTCCGCACGTAGATGATCCCGATGATGACCAGCATCAGGCCCAGCCCCATCGAGAGGGGCGGGAAGATGAAGTGGAAGCTGGCCGTCAGCGCGAACTGGATCCGGGACAGGAACTCTGGGTCCATGCGAACCCCCGCAGATGGGCGAGCGGCGGCCGCCCGTCAGTGCTTCTTCTTCGGGACCTCGTAGAGCGCGGCCTGCTGGTCGGCCTTGGAGGTCGGGTGCTGCTTGGCGCTCGGGTGCTGCTTGTCGTGGTGGGACTCGACGTGCCCGCGCGGCAGCAGGTAGACGGCGAACAGCGCGAACGGCCCGAAGATCACCCCGAGCACGCCCCAGGTCACCGGGCGCCGGCCTCGCTTCTCCGCCGTCTGGTAGGCCAGCAAGGCGCAGAAGAACCAGACGAACACCGACAGGGCGAAGAAGCCGGTGCCGATCAGCGTGGGCGTGTCCATGGGCGGGTCGATTCCCCTCCGGCCAGGTTGGATGATCGAGCCCGGCCCTCATCCGGGGATTGGATTCGCCATCCGTACGTCCCGGACGGTAGCGACTGTCCCGCCATGCCCCAAGGGAGCGGGCACGAGCGTTCCGGCGGGCCGGTCCCACCATCGCCCGGCCGACCCACCGGGCTCCGGCGGGTAGGCTTGGCGAGGTGAACGCGAGCGTCGCCGTCGTCGGTGTCCCGACCGCCCTCGGCGGCTCGCTGTCCGAGGGCCGCCATGTCGGCATGGCGAGTGCGCCCGCCGATCTCCGCCGTCTGGGGCTGCTCGACCGGGTCCGATCGACCGGTCTCGAGCTCCGTGACGACGGCGACCTCTCGATCGAGCCCGGGGTCCGCGACGATCCCGATCCGCGGGCGAAGAACCGGGCGGAGATCGCGGCCTTCCTGCCGCGTGAGGCGGCGATGGTGGCGGCCGCGGTCGCGAGCGGCGAGCGCCTCTTCGTCCTCGGCGGTGACTGCTGCGCCCATGCCGGGGCGATGGCCGGGCTCCGCCGGGCCCGACCGGATCGGCGCCTCGCGATCGCCTGGTTCGATGCCCACGGCGACTGCAACACGCCGGACACGACCCCGTCCGGCCATGTCTGGGGGATGCCGTTCGCGATGCTCCTCGGCCGCGGCGCGGACGACCTCGTGGCCGCCGTCGACGGCCCGACCGTGGAGCTCGGGCACGCCGCCCTGATCGGCGGGCAGGTCCTCGACGGGCCCGAGTCCCGCTGGCTGGCGGCGTCAGCGGTCGCGCACTTCGGCGCGGGGATGGTCCGGAGTGAGGCGGGGCTGGCGGCCCTTCGCGCGTGGGCGGGCGCCGTCGCCACCGAGGTCGACGGGCTGTACATCGCGATCGACCACGACGTCCTCGACGCGGATGAGGCGGCTTGGGCGGTGACGATGCCCGAGGTCGCCGGCGTGCCGTCGGAGGTCGCCGTCGAGATCGTCCGGATCCTGGCGTCGACGATCCCCGTGGTCGGCTACGGAGCGACGGCGATGAACTTCCGCACCGGCGGCGACGGCGAGCGGACCGTCGACGTGGCCGCGCGACTGGCCGCGACCGCGCTGGCCTGAGGACCCGGCCGGGTCAGCCGGAGGCGGCCCGCTGCCGCTTCGGGGCCCGGGCCTGCCAGCCCTCGCGAAGGATTCGCTCCAGTCGTGGCAGGTCGATCGGCTCGAGGCGGACGAGGACGGCCGGGTAGCCGTCGTCGTGGGCTTCGGTGAAGCAGACGTCGGGCTCCGTCGCGAGGAGCGTCTGCTTCGCGAGCTCGTCGGCGACGCGGACGGCGATGACCTCGGTGCTCTCGATGCGTGCCCGCTTCGGATGGACCCGCTCCATCCACGACCACGCGTACCCCTTCCCATCGACCGAGAACGCGAACCGACCCTCGCCCTCGGTCGTCCCGGGCAGCGAGAGAGCGATCCGGCGGACGTCGTCCTGCGTGGCCACGGGTCGAATCGTACCGATCGCCCGATGAAATCGAAACGACCGGCGCGTTCGCACCGGTCGTGGGGGCTCGGACAGGCCGCGGACGCGGCCCGGGCGTCAGCGGGGCTTGGTCCGGTTCGCTGCGAGGTGGGCAGTCCACTCGGACGTCCGGCCATCCGTCGACGAGCTCTTGCCGTGCCAGCCACAGACGCAGGTGATCGTCTGGGCCTGGTGCTTGTACTCGGCGATGACGTGCTTCAGGGGCTCGTTCGCCGCCTGCGCGGAGGGTCGAGAGGGACGCATCGTGCCGCTGGCCATGGGCGAAAACTCTCCTCGAACAACGATCGGCCGACGCATCAGGCCGGTCCGGGAGGGCCAACGACCTAGAGCGGGGACGGGTCGCGTGGGGGACGCGAGACCGACATTCTACCGCGAAGCGCCTCCGGCCGCCGCGGACCGGGCCGGATCGGGCGAGGATCCCGACCCGTCCGGCGCGGGTCGCGGGCCCGCGTTCCAGATCTCGATCACTCGTCGATCCTGCTCCCAGCCGAGCTCCGAGACCGTGGCCGTCCACAGCTCGAGCCGGCTCGCGACGACGGGCGCGGCGCCGATCCAGCGGGCGGCCAGGACGCGCACGAAGTGCCCGTGCGAGAACACGAGGACGTCGCCTCCCGCGGGGAGGAGCGAGGAGATGACGCGGTCGGCCCGGACGCCGAGCTCCTCGAGGGTCTCGCCGTCGACGATCGGGACACTCCAGACGGTCCAGCCCGGCATCTTCTCGGCGATCTCGGCCCGCGTCCGGCCCTCGAACACGCCGTAGTCCCACTCGCGGAGGTCGTCGTCGAGCTCCACGCGATCGCCGAAGCCCGCGAGCCTGGCCGTCTCGGCGGCGCGGGCCAACGGGCTCGCCACGACCCGCGAGAACGATCGCCCCGCGAGGACCGTCGCGAGCTCCCGGGCCTGCGCGCGGCCGGTGTCGTTGAGCGGGATGTCCGTGTGGCCCGTGTGCCGGCCGTCCCTGGACCAGTCAGTCTCGCCGTGACGGACGAGCACGAGGCGGGTCGGCGGTGCCGCTTCGGCCGAGCCCGTCACGGCGGTGGGGGCGCGTCCATCGCGTCGGCCAGGCCGGGAGGTGGCACGTCCGCACCGGGCTCCGCGTCGAAGAACGGACGCGGCCGCCAGCCGAACAGCCGCGCGAGCATCACGGCTGGAACCTGCGCGATCCGCGAGTTCAGCCGGTAGACCTGGTCGTTGTAGAGCTCCCGGCGGTCCGCGAGCATCCCCTCCAGCCGCTCGATCTCCTCCTGGAGCGCGAGGACGTTGCCTGCCGAGCGGACCTCGGGGTAGCGCTCCACCGTGGCGAACAGCGTCCGGACGGCCCGGGTGGTCTCGGCAGCGGTCGCGGCCTGGTTCGGGATCGGAGCGGTGGGGGAGAACGCGGCCCGGGCGGTCGTCACCGCCGTCAGCACGTCCCGCTCGAACCGCATCAGGCCCCGAACGGCGTCGACGAGGGCCGGCAGCTGATCGTGGCGCTGTTGGAGCACCACCTCGATGTTCGCCCACGCCTTGTCGATCCGGCGCTCCATGGCGATGACGTCGTTGTAGATCATGACGACGAAGAAGAGGACGATCGCGACGAGGAGCCCGACCGCGAAGGCCGTCGCGAGTGCGATCGGCATCAGCCCGCGCCCGTCGCGAGGATCGCGAGGGCCATCGCCGACACGATCGCGACGACCCCGCCGACGAGGCCGACGACGATCGTCCCGCGGTGACGGTCGGTGACGGCGGCCGGCGCCCCGAGGGAGACGAACAGGGCGGCGTCGGACGAGCCGGCAAGGACGAGGGTCTCCGGCGCGATGTCGAAGGCGTCGCGGGCGCGGGCGGCGATCGCCGGGTCGGGTGGCGGGGGCAGGGTCGCGGCCGGGTCCAGCTCCGGTTGCCGTGCGGGCCGCCCGATCCCGAAGCCCTCGATCGCTGCATTGCCCCACGCTTCCTCCGGGGTCGCCGCGAGCAGACCGGCCGCGCGCGCCTCGGCCAGGTCGGCCGCGACCTCGGCATCGCCCGCGGGGACCATCGCTTCGTCGAGGATGTTCGCCGCCGCCGGATCGGACAGGTCGCCGAACGGGAGGGCGCGGCCGACGATCGTGACGACGTCACCGGCCTCGATCCGCCCCTCCGTATAGTGCCGATGGCTGCTCCCGGCCGTCAGGAGCGAGACCTTCCCGAACGGCGTCTGGGCGGCCGTCGTGAACGGCGTCGACCACGGGTCGCGGCCGGGGTCGCGCACGGTCAGGAGCGCTGCGATCTGCGATTCGCGATCGATGCCCGGCCCGAACGCGGAGCCGGTCCGCGGCATCAGCCCCGGAGGATCGCCGTCCCATCGACCGCCCTCCTCGTCGAAGCGGTCGGGGACGTCGAAGGTGGCTCGGCCCGGGAACACGCGAACCGATCCGGTCCCGTCCGAGATGCGGAAGCCGACCGCTCGTTCCTCGTGGAACACGTCGCCGCCCTCGCTGCTCGAATCGGTCACGCGGGCGCGGTAGAACAGGCACGGTGCACTCTGGAGCGGCGACACGAGGGTCAGCTCGATCGGCTCCGCGGTGCCGCTGACGAGGACCTCGCCGACCGCGATCGAGGCGATCCGCGACGTGGAGATCCCGCGGATCCGTCCGCCCGCGCGATAGTCCGCGAGACCCCGACCGAGGAGGATCAGGCCACCGACGATGCCGCCCCCGAGGATGAGGATCACGGCGAAGTCGACCTGGCCGTCGCCGGACCCGATGAGCGCTCCCGGCGGCATCGCCATCACGTGCAGATCCCCGTCACGTCTCCCTCGCTCGACTCGCCTCGCCGACCCACGACGGACGCGACGGGAACGGTACAGGACTGTGCTAGCCTCGGGCCGACCGGTGCACCCCGGGCTCGCGGCGGATTCGGATCGGAGGGATCGATGCGACTCAGCGAGTGGCGCGCGCGTGCCCCGCACAAGAACGCGGAGTCCTCGCGGATCGCGGCGGTGATCGATCCGGTGCTCGAGACGTTCGGCGCGGGCCGCGATCCGCACTGCTGGGTGGCCTGGGGCGACGATCCCTCGTCCCGGTTCACGATCTTCGCCCCCACCGACCCCGGCCTCGTCTCGAGCTTCGTCCGGATCATCCCCGGCGAGGGCCCGCGGGCGACGACGAAGCTCATCCGCTGGAACCGGGTCGCGATCGGCGAGCTCGCGGTCGAGACGCAGGGCGGCCACCGGCTGCTGAGCTTCCAGCTGGAGCAGCAGGTCCTCCGCGGCATCGACGCCGAGGCGGACCAGGTCGCGGCGTTCGCCTTGCGGGTGATCGCCGCGATCGACGGCCGCCCGCTCCCGCCCGTCGAGGAGACGAGAGGGCGGCGACGGGCGCGCGCCGGCTCGAAGACGGCCACCACGAAGCGTCCGTCCGCGTCGCGGACGACCGCAGTCACGAAGCCGGCCGGGACGCCGGCCGGCGCGGCAGCGACGAGCGCCAAGCCGGGAACGACCCGCCCGTCGACGAAGCCTGCGGCGCCCGGCACGGCCGGTCGCTGAGCATCCCGACCTGCCGCGGGGATCGAGTGGCTCGTCGCTCGATCGGCGCGGTGATCTTCGATCTCGACGGCGTGATCGTCGACTCGGAGATCTGGTGGGACGACGTTCGGAAGGCGTTCGCCGCCGAGCACGGTCGTGTGTGGACCGTCGACGACCGGCACGCCGTCATGGGCGCGAACTCGCGGCAATGGTCGGAGACGATGCGCCGTCGGCTCGACCTGGACCTGCCCGCCGCGGACATCGAGCAGGCGATCGTCGACGGGATGATCGAGCGCTACGCGCGCCTGGGCGCCCCGGCCATCGACGGTGCGGTGGCCGCGGTCCGCCGGATCGCAAGCGCCCTTCCGGTCGCGCTCGCGTCGTCGTCGCACCGGGCCGTCATCGACGCGGCCCTCGCTGCGACCGGGCTGGCGGACACGTTCCGGGTCGTCGTGTCGTCGGACGACGTCGCCCACGGCAAGCCCGCCCCGGATGTCTTCCTCGAGGCCGCCCACCGGCTCGGCGTCGAGCCCGCCCATGTGCTCGTCGTCGAGGACTCGCTGAACGGCCTGCGCGCCGGTCGTGCCGCCGCGATGGTCACCGTCCTCGTCCCGAATGCGGCTGTTCCACCGGCGCCGGGGGCCGAGGAGGAGGCGGACGTCGTGCTGCCACGCCTCGCCGACCTCGATCCGGCGACCATCGACGTGCCGGAGCGGGCGCCACCCGGCGCGGTGGTGGCGGCACCGTCGGTCGATCGACCGCGCCATGGGCCGCCACCGGACACGATCCATCCGTGGCGTCGGACGATCCGGACCGTCCTGACCCGGGCCGGGGCGTGGCTCGTCTGCCGAGCGCTCTTCCGACCCCGCCTCGTCGGCCGGGACCGGTTGCCGGGGACCGCTTCGATCTACTGCTTCAACCACCTGAGCTGGGTCGATCCGTTCATCCTGATGGCGACGCTCCCGTTGCGGCCGCGCCTGATGTTCTTCGGGCCGCGCGAGGAGGACATGTCCGTCGGCAGCCGGAACCGGCTCATGAACTGGACCGGAGCGACGATCCCGTACCACCCGGGCAAGCGCGATCTGCTCGAGGCGACGCGCCGGGTCCACTGGACGATCGAGGCCGGTCGCGTCCTGGCGATTGCCGGGGAGGGGAGGATCCAGCCGTTCGAGTCGCACCTCCGTCCGCTTGATGCCGGCGCGGCCTACTTCGCGCTGCGCGAAGGGGTCCCCGTCGTCCCGATCGCGATCGCCGGGACGTCGTGGCTCGGGGTCGGCCGGCGGATCACGGTCCGGATCGGCGAGCCGATCCCGCCGACCGGGAGCCGAAGTCGCGAGGGCGTCGCGGAGATGACCGCTCGCTGTCAGGCCGCCCTCGGCGCGATGGTCGCCGACCAGCCCGAGGTGGGCCGTCCGGGTCCGTTCGGGCGGTGGCTGACGGAGCTGTTCAACGAGTGGCCCGAGGGCAGCCGCGAGGCCGCCGAGGCGGCGGAGCTCGACCGCGTTGCCCGTCTCCGGATCGAGTCTGCCGCGGCGTCCGGCGACCCGCCTCGCGGGGTCTGACGCCGCCTGATCTCTGGCATACTGCCGGCGACTTCACCTGCCAGGAGACCACGTGGCGACGTCGGGCCTGTCGGCCGACCCCAGGGAGTACCGCGCCCGTCTCGCGGAGCAGAGCGACGACCAGATCGACGCCTGGGCCGCGGAGATGATGCGCGACGTGGCGATCCGCCGCGGCGTTCGCCAGGTCGTCTCGGACTTCCGGAAGGCGGCTCGCCTCGACGAGGCAGGTTTCGAACGGGTGTTCGCTTCCGGTGGCGGTCCGCCGGCGGTCGTCGGTCGGGATCGCGACGGGAGCTTGATGGTCCCGGCGATCTCCTTGTTCGCGCTCGTGCCGGGGATCCGATCGCAGGTCTCCGACGGTCGCGACCGCCTGATCGAGTACCTCGTCGCCAACTTCGCCGAGCTCGTCTACGTCTGAGGCGGCTCCAGCCGCGTCGCCGTCCGGGGGCGCCCGCCTGCTCGGCTGGGTCCGGCTCGGCCATCCCTTCCCGTCGGTCCTCGATGGCCTGGTCAGCGGGGGAGTGGCCGTGGTGGCCGGCGCCGGACCCGACCTGGCCATCCGGATCGGCCTCGCCATGACGCTCCTGCAGCTCGGGATCGGGACGGTCAACGACCTCGTCGACGCCCCGCACGATGCGGATCGGAAGGCGGGCAAGCCGATCCCGGAGGGTCTCGTCGATCGCGGGGCCGCACGGGCCGCCGCCGTCGTCCTTTTCTTGGCCGGCCTGGCGCTGGCCGTGACCGTGAGCCTGGCCATCGCGGGCCTCTCGATCATCGTGATCGGGATCGGCCTCGCCTACGACCTGCGGCTGAAGGGGACCGCGTGGTCGTGGCTGCCGTTCGCGATCGGGATCCCGATCCTGCCGGTCTATGGCTGGCTCGGGGCGACCGGCACGCTGCCCCCGGCGTTTGCCGCGCTCGTCCCCGCCGCCGTCGCCGCCGGCACCGCCCTCGCGATCGGCAACAGTCTCGTCGACGTCGAGCGGGATCGGGCCGCGGGCCGGACGTCGGTCGCCGACCGCCTGGGCCCACACCGGGCCGCCAGGGTCGCCGCGGCCCTCCTGGCGCTTGTCGCGGCGATCGCCACCGGGTCGGCCCTCCTGGCGGACGTCCCCGTCGCGGGCGTCGTCGGCATCCTCGTCGCCGGTCTGGTCGCAGCCGGAGCGGCGCTGGTCGCCGCGGACGGGTCTCCCGCGCGTCGCGAGTGGGCCTGGCGGATCCAGGCCCTGGCTCTCGCGGTGCTGGCGGTGACCTGGGTCCGGGCCGTCATCGTCTGATCGGGTCATGCCCTCGGGCACGGATTGGGACGAAGGTACCCATCTCGTGCCCATAACCGATCACCGTGCCGGTCGTTGTCAGGGGTGACGCATTTCCACCCTGGAGGTCCGATCGTCGTGAATCCCCTCAAGCGCCGTCTCCGCAGCCTGCTGATCGCCCTGGCCGTCCTCGCCCTCTCCGCGGGGGTTGCCCTCGCCGGACGAGCGGCCCACCCGACCACGAACGGGCACCCCGAGCCCGCCGCCGGTCAGGGTGACGCAAGCGAGCAGGGCGAAGCAGCCGAGGGTGCCGACGGCGAGCAGGGCGACGACGCCGACGAGTCCGAGGCCGAGACGCCGGAGACCGACGAGGCGGAGCCGCCAGAGACGGACGAGGCGGATCCCGGCGCGGCGGCAGACGCGGCCACCGGCGAGCACCCGGACAACCACGGAAAGCTCGTCAGCGAGGCCGCCCACGCCGATACCCCGGCCGGGTTCGACAACCACGGCGCGTACGTCCGGACGGTCGCCAAGGCCAACCATGGCCACGACACGTCGACGGACGCGAAGACCAAGGGCAAGAAGAACCCGAAGCCGTAGCCGGCGCGACCACGCCGTCCGGCTGTCGGACGCGAGGTCCGACCCGAACACGACGAAGCCGGCGCCCGGGCGCCGGCTTCTCCGTGTCTGTCTGGCGTCAGTCCCGGTCGGTGTGACCCGAGCGGACGAGGGCAATCGCGTTCTCGAGCTTGAGCTTGGCGATCGTCAGGTACTTCGCGAGGTTGGCGCGGTCGACCTCGGGGATCGAGCGGACGACGTCGGGCGATCGGAGCACCGCGACCAGATCCTCGACCGCGTCGTTGAGCTGGTGACGGGCGTTCTGGAGCGAGTCGGCGGAGAGGGGACCGATCGGTCGCCCGGTCGCCCAGTCGGGCTCATCGTTCGCGGCCGTCGTCGGCTCCGGCACCGGCTCGACGATCGCGACGTCGGCCTCGTCAATCCGCACCGCGCGGGGCCGCCGCCCCTCGATCTTCTCCCGGAGCTTGACCAGCGACAGCTCGCCGGCGGCGACCTGGCCGGCCAGCTTCCGCCGCTTCTTCGGGTCGTCGACCTTCAGGAGCTCGTACGCGTGCGACAGGGTGTCTTTGCGCAAGGACACCAGCTCCCGGATCTCCTCCGGCGCATCGGCGAGCCGAAGCCGGTTCTCCAGGTAGCCCTTGTCCTTGCCGAGCTTCTCGGCGAGCTTCCGGATCGAGTAGCCGTGCTCGTGGACCATCCGGTCGTACATCGCCGCCTCTTCGAGCGGCGAGAGGTCTTCGCGCTGGAGGTTCTCGATGATCGAGATCTCGAGCGCCGTGTCGTCGTCGATCTCCTCGACGAGCGCCGGAATCGTCGCGAGTCCGGCCTCCTTGGACGCCCGCCAGCGTCGCTCACCAGCGACGACCTGGAACTGGTTCTCACCCCTGGGTCGGACGAGGATCGGCTGCAGGACGCCGTGCTCGCGGATCGACCCGGCGAGCTCGCGGAGCGCGTCGGCGTCGAAGACCATCCGAGGCTGTTCCGGGTTCGGCTCGATCCGATCGACAGGGATGAACTTGACGCCGCCCCTGCGCCCGACGCTGTCGGACGAGACCAGGCTGACGATCGCGGGCGACAGCTCACGGTCTTCGGAGAGGCGACGAGCAGCAACGGCGCGGAAGTCAGGCCTGGCCAAGTTCGATCACCTCCCGGGCGAGCTCACGATACGTGCGCGCCGCTTCCGACGCGCCGGCATACGACGTGATCGGCCGGCCGGCCAACGGCGCTTCGCCGAGCTTCACGGTGTTGCGGACGATGCTGCTGAAGACGTGGTGATCGCCGACGACGCGCAGCTCGTCGAGCATGTCGCGGGCGAGGTTCGTTCGGCTGTCGAAGAAGGTCGGCAGGAGTCCGAGGATGCGGAGGTCGCGGTTCAGCTTCATCCGGATCTGGTTGATGACCTTGACGAGGTTGTTGAGCCCCTTCATCGCGTAGTACTGCGTCTGGACCGGGATGATCACGCTGTTCGCCGCGACGAGTCCATTGACGGTCAGCAGACCGAGGTTCGGCGGGCAGTCGATCAGGACGTAGTCATACGCGCCGACCTGGCCCTCGAGCGCGTCGCGCAGGACCTGCTCACGGCCGAGCGCCGTGAACAGCTCGCCCTCGGTGCTCGCGAGGTCGATGTTCGCGGGAGCGACATCGATGCCCGCGCTGTCGGTCGGCCGGATCACCTCGGCGAGCGTCGAGCGTCCGTCGGCAAGGACGTCCGCCATCGACTTCTCGACCGTGTTGAGATTGATGCCGAGACCCGCGGTGAGATTCGCCTGCGGGTCCATGTCGATGCAGAGGACGCGGTAGCCCTGCTCGTCGAGGGCACCGGCGAGGTTGATGGCCGTCGTCGTCTTGCCGACCCCGCCCTTCTGGTTCGCGATCGCGATCACCTGCGTCACCGGGGCATCACCTCGAAATCTGGGTTGGCGTCGGGACGGTCGACGCTGACGGGGATGCGGTGATGCTACTCCAGCGCCTCGGTGGGCGAGCGGCGAGGTTATCCACAGAACAGGCGAGTTGTTCACGTTTTTGTGGATATGTCGACGAACGCGATTCGGCGCCCCGGCGGGCTCCGCGGCCGATATCTCCGCGTCGGCGTCGCGGCAGTGTGGGGCCCGTATCATGCAGCGATGCCGCGACGGCGGTGTCCTTGCGCAAAGACGGCCGAGAGGGAGCGAGCCCGTGCCGACCAACGACGAACGGATGAGCCGGCTTGGTGAGATGCGCGAACGCGCGACGCAGGGTGGCGGCCGGACCCGTGTCGATCAGCAGCATGCGCGCGGAAAGCTGACCGCTCGCGAGCGACTCGAGCTGCTGCTCGACCCCGGCTCGTTCGTTGAGATCGACGCGTTCGTCACCGCTCGTGGCGACGACCACGATCCGGAGGCGATCCTCGGCGACGGCGTCGTCACCGGTCACGGGCTGATCGACGGCCGGCCGATCTTCGTCTTCAGCCAGGACTTCACCGTCTTCGGCGGCTCGTTGTCCGAGGCGTACGCGACGAAGATCTGCAAGGTCATGGATCTGGCGATGAAAGTCGGCGCACCGATCGTCGGGCTGAACGATTCGGGCGGCGCGCGAATCCAGGAGGGCGTCGTGTCCCTCGGCGGTTACGCCGACATCTTCCTCCGCAACACGCTGGCCTCCGGCGTCGTGCCCCAGCTGTCGGTCGTGATGGGCCCATGCGCCGGGGGAGCCGTCTACTCACCGGCGATCACCGACTTCACCGTGATGGTCGAGGGGACGAGCTACATGTTCGTCACCGGGCCCAACGTCGTGCGGACCGTCACCCACGAGGACGTCGACGCCGAGCGGCTGGGCGGCGCGACGACACACACGACCTTGAGCGGGGTCGCCCACATCGCATCGCCGGACGAGGCGTCGGCGCTCGCCACCGCGCGACGGATCCTGTCGTACCTCCCGCAGAACAACGTCGACGATCCGCCGCGGATCGACTCGAGCGATCCGATCGACCGTCGCGACTCCGAGCTCGACCGGATCGTTCCCGACGATCCCGCCCAGCCCTACGACATGCATGACGTCATCGGCCGGATCGTCGACGACGCCGCCTTCCTCGAGATCCAGCCGGGCTGGGCGCAGAACATCATCGTCGGGTTCGCCCGCCTCGGTGGTCGGAGCGTCGGGATCGTCGCCCAGCAGCCGGCGGTCCTCGCGGGCGCGCTCGACATCGCGGCATCGACGAAAGCCGCTCGGTTCGTCCGGACCTGCGACTGCTTCAACGTTCCGCTTCTGACCTTCGTCGACGTGCCCGGCTTCCTGCCCGGTGTCGACCAGGAGCACGGCGGGATCATCCGCCACGGGGCGAAGCTCCTCTTCGCGTACTGCGAGGCCACCGTGCCGAAGCTGACGGTCATCACGAGGAAGGCCTATGGCGGCGCCTACGACGTCATGAGCAGCAAGCACATCCGCGGGGATCTCAACATCGCGTGGCCGACCGCGGAGATCGCGGTCATGGGCCCGGCAGGCGCCGTCAATGTCATCTATCGCGACGAGATCGATGCCGCCGATGATCCCGCCGCAGAGCGCGCCCGGCTCGTGGCCGACTACGAGGAGCGGTTCGCCAATCCGTACATCGCCGCGTCGCGCGGCTACATCGACGACGTGATCCTGCCGTCCGAGACGCGACCGCGGCTGATTGCCGGGTTGGAGCTGCTTGCCGGCAAGCGCGACACCAACCCGCCGAAGAAGCACGGGAACATCCCTCTTTGACCGACGTCACGACCCGCCCGTCTTTGCGCAAAGACGCCATGGCCGCTCGGCCCTTCGGTCGGCTGCTCATCGCCAATCGCGGCGAGATCGCCATCCGGATCATCCGTGCCTGTCGCGAGCTGGGGATCGAGACGGTCGCCGTCTACAGCGACGCGGACGCGACGGCGGGTCACGTCCGGGCGGCGACGACGGCCGTCCGGATCGGGCCGGCTCCGGCGACCGAGAGCTATCTGCGCGGGGACGCCATCGTCGCCGCGGCGCTGGAGACGGGTGCCGAGGCCGTTCACCCGGGGTATGGGTTCCTCGCGGAGCGGGCGTCATTCGCGCGAGCCGTCGAGGGCGCCGGGCTCGTGTTCGTCGGGCCGTCGAGCGCGACCATCGCGGCCCTCGGCGACAAGCTCGCCGCGCGTCGATCTGCATCCGATGCTCGCGTGCCCGTGGTACCCGGGACACTCGAGCCGGCCCCCGTCGATCGCCCGGATCAGCTCGACGCGATCGTCGCCGACGCCCAGCGGATCGGCTTCCCGCTGCTGGTCAAGGCCGCGGCCGGCGGGGGCGGGCGGGGCATGCGCCGGGTCGATGGCATCCGCGAGCTGCCGGCGGCGTTGACCGCCGCGACCGCGGAGGCACGGTCGGCGTTCGGGGACGGAACGGTCTACCTGGAGCGCGAGATCCGCCCCGCCCGTCACGTCGAGGTCCAGCTCATCGGCGATCGCGACGGCACGATCGTGGCCCTCGGCGAACGCGACTGCTCCCTCCAGCGCCGGCACCAGAAGCTGGTCGAGGAGGCGCCGGCGCCCGGGCTGACCGTGGACGAGCGGCGGCACCTCCACGAGCTCGCCGTTCGGGCCGCCCGGGCGGTGGGCCTCGAGAACGCGGCGACCACCGAGTTCCTGTTCGACGAGGATCGGCGGTTCTGGTTCCTCGAGGTGAACACGCGGCTCCAGGTCGAGCACGGCGTGACGGAGCTCGTCGCCGACATCGACATCGTCCGGGAGCAGCTCTCCGTCGCGGCGGGACGCCCACTGAGCGAGTCGATCCTCCACGCCGCCGAGCGGGCGGCAGAGCCCGGGCGTCACGCGATCGAGGTCCGGCTGTCGGCCGAGGATCCCGGACGCGACTTCACGCCGGCTCCAGGCCGGATCACCCGATGGGAGATGCCGAGCGGACCCGGGATCCGCGTAGACGCCGGCGTCGAGGCCGGCGATCGGGTCCCGCCCGACTACGACCCGCTCGTCGCGAAGCTGATGGTCGTCGACGCTACGCGTGACCTCGCCCTGGAGCGACTCGCCCGGGCCCTCGACGAAACCGTGGTGGGCGGTGTCCAGACGACGCTGCCCTTCCATCGGTTCGTGGTCCGCGATCCCGGGTTCCGCGCCGGGCCACCGCCGACCGACTGGGTCGATGCGACCTGGGCGGAGGCCCTGCTCACGGGTCGCGCGGCCGCCCTCGAGGCCGCCGGCTGGATCGCCGCGGCGGCCGTCGCGGGCAGCGTCGCGCCGACGGCAGGGCCCGAGCTCCCCCCGCGCCGGGCGCCACGACCGGTCCACACGTCGACGAACCATCGTCGTGGACGCGGGCCGGCCGCCTCCGGGGGCTCGACCGATGGCCCCGATGACCGGCCCGATCCGGATCGTCCCGATCGGGCTCAGCGGCCATCCGGACGACAGGGCCGCCCGCGAGCTGGACCCCCGCGGCTCGGACGCGTTGGCGGTCACGGACCTCGGCCGCGGCCGCATCCGGATCGAGGGCGCGGCCCACGACGCCGGGGCGGTCCGGACCGGCGTCATCGCCGCCGTTCCCCCGATCGAGCCTGGTGGCTCCCGTCGCTACGAGGTCGTCGTCGACGGCTGGCGCTTCGAGCTCGAGGTCGAGGACGCGTCGCGCGCACGCTTGCGCCGTCGAGCGACACGCGCGGCCGACGCGTCCGCGGCGAGCGGGCCGGCGGACATCCGCGCCATCATTCCGGGACGGATCGCGGCGGTCCGGGTCACGGTCGGTGATACGGTCGAGGCCGGCCAGACGCTCCTGGTCGTGGAGGCGATGAAGATGCAGAACGAGCTGCGCTCCCCGCGATCCGGCACCGTCGAGCGCGTCGCGGTCGGGGATGGGCAGACGGTCGACCGGGGCGACCTCCTCCTGGTGCTCCGATGACGGGCATCGGGCGATGACCGACGAGCGGGGCGAGGACCGCGTCGAGCGCTGGCGGACGACCACCCGCGCCAGGGCCCTTCGCGCGGCGCCCGAGCGCCGCGACCGGTTCGCGACGAGCTCGGACATCGAGATCGCCGACCTCTACACCGCCGACGACCTCGCGGCCGCCGGCTTCGATCCGGAGCGCGACCTCGGCCTCCCGGGTGAGCCGCCGTTCACCCGCGGCGTCCAGCCCACGATGTACCGAAGCCGGTTCTGGACGATGCGCCAGTACGCGGGCTTCGCGACCGCCGAGGAGACGAACCAGCGCTTCCGGTATCTCCTCGAGCAGGGCCAGACCGGGCTGTCGGTCGCTTTCGACCTGCCGACGCAGATGGGCTACGACTCGGATGCCCCTGAGGCGGCGGGCGAGGTGGGCCGGGTCGGCGTCCCGGTCAGCAGCCTCGCGGACATGGAGATCCTCCTCGCGGGCCTGCCGCTCGGCGAGGTCAGCACCTCGATGACGATCAACGCGACGGCGCCGATCCTGCTCGCGCTGTACGTCGCCGCGGCCGAAGGGCAGGGGGTCGCGAGGGACCGGATCGCGGGCACGACCCAGAACGACATCCTGAAGGAGTACATCGCCCGCGGGACCTGGATCTACCCGCCGACGACGTCGATGCGCCTCGTGACCGACATCTTCGAGTTCTGCTCGACCGAGCTGCCTCGCTGGAACACGATCTCGATCTCGGGCTATCACATGCGCGAGGCGGGCGCGACGGCGGCCCAGGAGCTCGCCTTCACCCTGGCCGACGCGATCGCCTACTGCGAGGCGGCAGTCACCCGGGGCCTCGCGATCGACGACTTCGCACCGCGCCTGAGCTTCTTCTTCGCCGCCTGGTCGGAGCTGTTCGAGGAGGTCGCCAAGTTCCGCGCCGCCCGCCGGATGTGGGCCCGGATCGTGCGTGATCGCTTCGGCTCATCGAACGAACGTTCGATGGCGTGCCGGTTCCACGTCCAGACCGCAGGCTCGAGCCTGACCGCGCAGTCGATCGACAACAACGTCGTCCGGACGACCGTGCAGGCGCTGTCCGCGGTGCTCGGCGGCGCCCAGAGCCTCCACACGAACGCCCGCGACGAGGCCCTCGCGCTCCCGACCGAGGCGTCGGCCCGGCTCGCCCTGCGGACCCAGCAGATCCTCGCCCACGAGAGTGGCGTCACCGAGACGCCCGACCCGCTCGCGGGCTCGTACTTCGTCGAATCGCTGACCACGGGCCTCGAGCGGGCGGCCCAGGACTATCTCGACGAGATCGATGCCATGGGCGGGACGCTCGCCGCGATCGAGGGCGGGTTCCAGCAGCGCCAGATCCAGGAGTCGGCCTACCGGGTCCAGCAGGCGATCGAGCGTGCGGACCTGGTGGTCGTCGGGGTCAACAGGTACCGCGACGACGAGGCCGGCGAGGCGAAGGCGCCGATCCAGCGGATCGACCCGGAAGGGGAGCGGCGCCAGATCGAGCGGGTCCGCCGCGTCCGTGCCGAACGCGACCCGGCGGCCTGCGGGGCCGCCCTCGACCGCCTCGAGGCCGCCGCCCGCGGCACGGACAACCTGCTCCCGCCGATGATCGAGGCCGTCAAGGCCCACGCGACGGTCGGCGAGATCAGCGACCGCCTGCGAACGGCGTTCGGCGTCCATCGCGAGCTGATCACCGTCTGAGGGGGATCGCCATGCCGTCCAGTGCCGATCGCGTACCGCCGCGGATCCGCGGCCTCGGCAAGGTCCACCACGTCGCGCTGATCGTCCGATCGATCGAGGCAGCGACCCGCCTCTGGCACGACACGCTCGGCCTCGAGCTCGAGGAGGTCAAGGACATCGCCCACGACCGCGTCCGGATCGCCTTCCTGACCGTCGGCGAGTCGAAGGTCGAGCTCGTCGAGCCGACGGACACCTCGACCGGTGTGGCCCGGTTCCTCGAGAGCAAGGGCGAGGGCTTCCACCACGTCTGCTTCGAGGTGCCGAACCTGTCGGAGACGCTTCTGCGCCTCGAGATCGACGGGCTCGAGCTGATCGACAGCGCGCCGCGCCGCGGCGCCGAGGGCCCGGTCGCGTTCATCCATCCGAGGTCCTGCCACGGCGTCCTCGTCGAGCTGATCGAGGCCCCGGGCGGTCCGTCCTGGACGAGCCTCGGCTACTGACCCTCGATGGACTCGGCGCCGCCGCGCCGACCCGTCAGCAGGAAGACCGGATAGCCGGAGTGGCCCTCGTCGTCGATCGTCATCGCGGTTCGCGTCGAGACCTCGACGAACCCGGCGTCGCCTGCGAGCGACTCGATCGCCGCCCGGTCGAAGCCGTGGTGGTGGATGCCCTCCGCGTCGGCGGCGTGGAAGGACCCATCCTCCGTGTCCAGGTCCGCCAGGGCGATCCAGCCGCCGACCCGGAGCAGGTCGCGGATCGCCGCGAGGGCCGCGCCGGTGTCGGCGAGATGGTGGAGGACGAGCAACGAGACCGCGACGTCGAACGGCTCGGCGGGCGGTGGGTCGACGAGGAGGTCGTGGCGAGCCGCGCTGACCGTCGGCAGCGCGCCGCCGGCGAGCTTGCCGGTCGCCACCTCGATCATCCCGGCCGACGGGTCGAGGAGGACGACCTCGCCGACGTCGTCGACGAGCGCCAGGCCGAGCAGCCCAGTCCCGGCGCCGACGTCGACGAGCCGATCGGATGGGTCGAGCGGGATGGCCGCCCGGATCGCGTCCGCAAGCTGCGCCGCCCGGGCGATCCGCTCCGGCGTGTCCCAGTCCTTCGCGCGCTCGTCGAACGTCGCCATCGAACCCTCACAACGACCAGGCGAACAGGACGTCCTGCGAGCGGTCCGCGGCCCGGGCGAAGTCGACGATGTCGGCCGCGAGCTGGCGGATCCAGGGCTTCTCCTCGCGCGGGAGCTCGCCCATCTCCTCCTCGACGAGATCGATCCAGCGGCCGGCGACGGCGTCGACGTCCTGGTCGGGGATCCGGGCGATCGTCCCGACCCAGGCCGGATCGACCCGCTCGAGCACACGATCGCCTGCGTCGCTCGCCCCGTCCAGCTCGCGCCGCGCGTCGAGGAAGTCGCTCGGCCCGTCGCCCGAGGTCGTGCTCCGGACGGCTTCCGAGAAGAGGTCCAGCCAGGTCGGGTCGAGACCGCCGCCGAGCGCCAGATGGGCGTCGAACCGGGACGGATCGTCGAAGCCGGCCCAGTCGTCGACCGAGATCGCGAGCAGGATCGACCGCTCGTCACCCGCGATCAGGTCCATGAGGGCGCTCACGGCGCCCCTGGGGCGTCGCGCGTCTCTGTGGCCTTCGCCTGTGCCTCGGCGAAGTCGATCATGTCGAGGTCACCCGGCGAGCGGCCGATGTCGGTCAGGAGCACCGCCGCCTCCGATCGGTGCTGGGTTCCGTGGTTCACGACGTGGGCGAGCATCTGCCAGAACGGCACGCCATCGCCTTCGCGTTCGAGCCACGCGTCGTCGAGGGTCGCCAGCCAGCTCTCCCAGGCCGACCACTCGCGGTCCCACGCCGCACGGAGCCACGCCGGATCGGGCAGCGCCAGCCGCTCCGGGCGTGGCGGGTCGTCGGCGAGCTCGGCGAGCCCGACCCTCCAGCGCTGCGTCGCTCCGAGGTGGTGGATCAGGATCGCCCCGAGGCCGCGCTCGTCGACCAGGTTCGGCGCGCTCCAGGCGGCGGCGTCGATTCCGCCGTCACGCTCGATCGCGCCGAGGATCCGGTCTGTCGCCCAGCGATCGAACGCAACCAGGAACCGGACGTCCGCGATCCGCATCGCGCTCAGCCCCGGTACCCGGCGTCACGGAGGAGCTGCGGGAGCTCGGTCGGCGAGCCGGCGACCCGGAACCCGGCCGCTTCGAGCGCCTCGACCTTCGACGCCGCCGTCCCGGCACCGCCCGAGATGATCGCGCCGGCGTGGCCCATCCGCTTGCCCTCCGGGGCCGTCCGGCCGGCGATGAACGCGGCCTTCGGGACGTCACGGAGATGCTCGGCGGCCCACGCCGCCGCGGTCTCCTCGGCCGCCCCGCCGATCTCGCCGATCAGGACGACCGCCTCGGTCTCCGGGTCCGCCGCGAACAGCTGGAGGACCTCGAGAAACGTCGTCCCGATGATCGGGTCGCCGCCGATCCCGACGCACGTCGACTGGCCGATCCCGGCGTCGCTCATCGCCTGGACTGCCTCGTACGTCAGCGTGCCGGAGCGGGACACGACGCCGACCCGGCCCTCCTTGTGGATCGAGCCCGGGATGATCCCGACCTTCGCCCGGCCCGGCGAGGTGGCGCCGGGGCAGTTCGGCCCGATCAGGCGGGCTCCGGCGTCCCGGACCCGCTCGACCACGGGGATCATGTCGAGGGCCGGGATCCCCTCCGTGATGCAGAAGATCGTCTTGATCCCGGCCGCGGCCGCCTCCATCACCGCATCCGGCGCGCCGGCCGCGGGGACGAAGATGCAGGAGGTGTCGGCGCCGGTCTCGCGAACCGCGTCGGCCACCGTGTCGAAGACCGGGACGCGACCGTCGAGGGCGGTCCGGCCACCCTTGCCCGGCGTCATGCCGGCGACAACCTGGGTTCCGTACTCGAGCATCGCAGCGCCATGGAACGACCCCTCGCGGCCGGTGAGGCCGTGGACGACGACCCGGCTGGCCTTGTCGATCAGGATGCTCACGCGGCGGCTCCCTTTGACGCCGCGACGGCCTGGGCTGCAGCATCGTCGAGCGTCTCCGCCGTGTGGAACTGCGCCTCGCGGAGCAGCACGGCGGCCTCGGCCGCGTTCGTCCCGACGATCCGGACGACCATCGGCACGTCGCGCTCCTGCTGAGCGCGCGCCTCGATGAGCCCCCGGGCCACCTCGTCGCCACGCGTGATCCCGCCGAAGATGTTGACGAGGATCGCGTTCACCTTCGGGTCCGCGAGGATCAGTCGCATCGCGGCCGCCACCTTGTCGGCCCGGGCCCCGCCGCCGATGTCGAGGAAGTTCGCGGGCTCGCCGCCGGCACGCTTGACGAGGTCCATCGTCGTCATCGCCAGACCGGCGCCGTTGACCATGCAGCCGATCGTCCCGTCGAGCTTGATGAACGTCAGGCCGGCCTCACGCGCCTCGCGGTCGGTCGGGTCCTCGTCGTCAGGGTCGCGGAGGTCCTCCAGCCCGGGATGGCGCTCGAGGGCGGAGTCGTCGAGGGTGATCTTCGCGTCGAGGCACTGGAGTCGCTCGGTGACGTTGCCATCGCCCCCGGTCTCTCGGACGATTGCGAGCGGGTTGATCTCGACGAGGTCGGCGTCGTACGCGTGCATCGTCCGGACCAGGCCCGTCGCGATCGCGACGGCGTCCTTCAGGTGGTCGCCGAGACCGAGGCGGAACGCCATCTCCCGGGCCTGGAAGGGGAGGAGGCCCAGGAACGGGTCCGCCGGAACCGTCACGATCGCCTCCGGCCGCTCGGCCGCGACCTGCTCGATCTCGACGCCGCCCTCCGCCGACCCCATCAGGAGGATCTGCCGCCCGGCCCGGTCGAGGACCGCCGACAGGTAGTACTCCTTCGCGATATCGGCCGCCGGCCCGACGAGCACCTTCCGGACCGGGATGCCCTTGATCTCGAGGTCTAGGATCGACTGGGCGACGAGCTCCGCCTGCTCCGCGAACCCGGCGAGCTTCACGCCGCCGGCCTTGCCCCGGCCGCCGACCAGGACCTGGGCCTTGATCACGACCTGCTGGGCGCCGTCGGCGAAGAACCGCTCCGCGGCCTCGCGCGCCGCGGCGGCGGTGTGGGCGACGGCCCACGGCGGGACCGGCAGGCCCTGGGCGACGAGCAACGACTTGGCGTCGGCTTCCTGGATCTTCACGCGCGGCGGGCTCCGAAGGGACGCGACTCGGGCGGTCGATGGTAGCGCGTCGGCCACGCCCGGGAGCGATTCGGGAACGGTCCGGCCCGCCTGCCTCGCCATACTCGTCGAGCGCGGCCGAACGGCCGAGCCGATCGCCGAGGGGCGTGATGCAGCGAGACCTCGTGGAGCGAGCGCGGAGGGGCGATCATGACGCCTTCTCCGAGCTGGCAGGCGCCGCGATCTCCCGGCTGGATTCCGCCGCCTGGCTCATCCTCCGGGACGCCGACCAGGCGAAGGACGCCGTGCAGAATGCGCTCGTCCGGGCCTGGCGTGATCTGCCCACCCTGCGCGACCCGGATCGCTTCGACGCGTGGTTGAACCGGCTGACGGTGCGAGCCTGCCTCGACGAGGCCCGCCGGCTTCGCCGCCACCGCGTCGACGTCGAGCTCACCGAGATCTCCGTGCCCACGGGCGGCGGCGTCGAAGCGACGATCGCCGACCGTGACCAGCTCGAACGCGGCTTCCTCCGGCTGGACCCGGAGCTGCGGGCCGTGATCGTCCTTCACCACTACTTCGACCTTCCGCTTCCCGCTGTCGCCGCCAGCCTGGGCATTCCGCTCGGGACGGCCAAGTCTCGTCTGCACCGGGCCCTGGGCCTGATGCGCGCGGCCCTCGATGCCGACGCGCGTGACGGCTCCGAGCTCGTGGAGGTCCGCCCGGCATGATCACGAACGACTCGTTCGGGAAGGACCTCTCCACGTGGCTCCAGGAGGAGGGCGAGCACCGCGTGCCCGACCACCTCGCGGAAGTGCTCGTGCGGACGGCGAGCACGCGACAGCGGCCGTGGTGGTCGAGCCCCGAAAGGTGGCTCCCCGTGCAAGCGACTCTTCGCCTGGCCCCGTCTCCGCGGCTGGCCTGGCTTCTCCTCATCGTGGCCCTGATCATCGCCCTGTCGGCGGCGTTCCTGATCGTCAGCGGATCGAGGCTGGCGCTTCCGGCGCCGTACGGCCCGGCCCGGAACGGCCAGCTCGTCATCGGCATGGATGGCGATATCGATCGGATGGATCCCGTCACGCACCAGCGGACGCCGTTCATCAGCGGCGAGACATGGGACTTCGGATTGGGGTTCTCACGCGACGGGTCCAGGTTCTCGTTCGCGCGACTCGCGTCCGCGCCCGCGGCCGCGGCTGGTGATCCGGCCCTCGCGATCGTCGTCGCCGACGCCGACGGATCGAATGTCCGCGCCCTGACCGGCCAGATCCAGGGGAACTGCTGGGCGGACTGGTCGCCCGACGGGCGCCGGATCGTCTACTCCTCGAAACGCCCCGACGGGTATGGCCTGCTCAACATCGTGGACGTGGCGACCGGCGTGTCGACCAGCCTGGATCCCGGGGTTTCGGTTGGGTGCAGTCTGATCGCCTGGCGCCCGCCGGATGGCAACGAGATCGTGTTCCGGGGCGACGGGCCGGGGCAACACGGCGTCTTCGCGATCAGGCCGGATGGAACGGGGTTCCGGCAAGTCAATATCTGCGACTGTGACACCGGCTCGGTCTCGCCGGATGGCCAGACACTGACCGTGACCCGGTGGGGCGAGCTCGGACCGCGGATCTGGTTCCTGGACCTCTCGACCGGGGCGGAGCAGATGTTGCCGATCCCCCTGTCGACGATGGCGCGCGGCGGCCTCTTCTCGCCGGACGGTCGGACCCTGGCGTATCCGCTGCTCCGTGCCATCGGTCCGCAGCAGAATGCCTACCAGGTCGCCATCGCACCGGTGGATGGCCACGACGCCGTCGGGATGCTGGGCCCGACGATGACGTTGCCGGCGAATGGAAGCGACGAGGCACCCGTGGGGCTCGCGTTCGTCCCGGACGGGTCGGCGCTGCTGGTGACCTACGGGGATGACCCGTCGACCACGACCGCGACCGCCTGGTGGCTGCCGGTCGATGGCTCGCCAGGGGTGAAGCTCGGACACGGAGCGTTCGCCGCGATCGACATGCAGCGGCGGGCGCCCTGATCCAGGCCACGTATTGCCCGACGGCCGGCTCGCCCCCCGGTGAGCCGGCCGCCAGCGTGCCGGTCGCCCCGATACAATCGGGGCCATGGCCCACCGAGTCACCTTGATCCCCGGCGACGGCATCGGTCCGGAGCTGGCGGAGGCAACCCGTCGCGTCCTCGACGCATCGGGCGTGGCGTTCGAGTGGGAGGTCCAGGACGCAGGCGAGGCGATGCTCGAGGCCCACGGGACGCCGCTGCCGGAGGCGGTCCTCGAGTCGATCCGGCGGAACCGGGTCGCCCTGAAGGGCCCGATCACGACGCCCGTCGGCGAGGGCTTCCGCAGCGTCAACGTGACCCTCCGCCAGACGCTCGGGCTCTATGCGAACCTCCGGCCTGCCCGATCGATCGAGGGCCTGAAGACGCGCTACGACGACGTCGACCTCGTGATCGTCCGCGAGAACACCGAGGACCTCTACGCGGGGATCGAGCACATGGTCGGCCGCGACGCCGCGGAGAGCATCAAGATCATCACCCGCGGGGCGTCGGAGCGGATCGCTCGGTTCGCGTTCGAGTACGCGGTCGCCAACGGGCGGCGCAAGGTCACGGCCGTCCACAAGGCGAACATCATGAAGCTGTCCGACGGGCTGTTCCTCGAGAGCTGCCGAACCGTCGCGGAGGACTACGCGGGCCGGATCGAGTTCGAGGACCGGATCGTCGACAACATGTGCATGCAGCTCGTCCAGAAGCCCGAGCTGTACGACGTGCTCGTCCTGCCGAACCTGTACGGCGACATCGTCAGCGACCTGTGCGCCGGCCTCGTCGGCGGGCTCGGCGTCGCACCAGGCGCCAACATCGGCACTGACGCCGCGGTCTTCGAGCCCGTCCACGGCTCCGCGCCGAAGTACGCAGGGCTCAACAAGGCGAACCCGACCGCGCTCATCCTCAGCGGCGTCCTGATGCTCCGCCACCTCGGCGAGCTGGGTGCCGCAGAGCGCGTCGAGACGGCCCTCCGGACCGTCATCGCCGAGGGCCGCCGGACGACCTCCGACCTCGGCGGCGACGCCGGGACGAGCGAGTTCGCCGACGCGATCATCGAACGGCTCGACGTCGCCGCGACTCCCGCCCGATGACGGCCGCCCCCGAGTCGATCCCGACGACGCCCTCGACGGTCCTCAAGCCTGCGGGCACCGCCCCGCGCGGGCTCGGCCGGACGAATTGCCGGGACTCGTGGTGGATCGCCCCGACCATCCAGGGAATCCTCTTCACGGTCTGTGCCACGTACCTGTTCGTGAGTGGCATCCTCTGGACGCCGATCTTCGGAACGGCCTACGAGGTCGGCGGCTATCTCTCGCCCCTGTTCTCGCCCCTGATCACGCCGGCGTGGCTGCCGACCTGGATCAGCCCGGGCCTCCTCATCCTGTGGATTCCGCTCGGGTTCCGGGCGACCTGCTACTACTACCGGAAGGCGTACTACCGCTTCTACTTCGCCGATCCGCCCGGCTGCGCCGTCGGTGAGCCGTCCGCCCATCGCGGGTACCGGATGGAGACGGCGTTCCCATTCATCCTCCAGAACGTCCACCGCTACTTCCTCTACCTCGCCTTCGTGCCGCTCTTCTTCCTCTGGGTGGACGCCACGGCATCGATCTTCAACCAGGGCGGGATCCGGATCGGACTGGGCGTCTTCGTGCTCTTCTTCAACGCCGCGCTGCTGACGGGCTACTCGCTGTCGTGCCATTCCCTCCGGCACGTCGTCGGCGGCCGCCTCGACTGCTTCTCGTGCACCCGCAACCAGCGGATCCGATACGGCGCCTGGCAGCGGATCACGTCGCTGAACCGCCATCACATGGCGTGGGCCTGGTCGAGCCTCCTCACGGTGACCCTCGCCGACGTGTACGTCCGAGCGCTCGCCCTCGGGCTCATCACGGACCCGGCCATCCACCTGTGATCGGCCCGGCGGATCGCCACCAGCACGACGTGCTCGTCATCGGCGCCGGTGGGGCGGGGCTGCGAGCGGCGATCGAGGCGGCCTCGACCGGGGCCTCCGTGGGCCTCGTCTGCAAGTCGCTCCTCGGCAAGGCCCACACGGTGATGGCCGAGGGCGGTGTCGCCGCCTCGCTCCAGCACGTCGACGACCGCGACTCCTGGCAGACCCACTTCCGCGACACGATGGTCGGCGGGAAGATGCTGAACAACCCCCGGATGGCGCAGCTCCACGCGCTCGAGTCGCCGGCCCGGGTTCGCGAGCTGGAGCAGTGGGGCGCCGTCTTCGACCGGACCCGGGACGGGCGGATCCTCCAGCGGCCGTTCGGCGGGCATTCCTATCCGCGGCTGGCCCACGTCGGCGACCGGACCGGCCTCGAGATGATCCGGACGCTCCAGGACCGGGCCGTGGCGATGGGCATGACGGTCTACATGGAGCACACGATCACCCACCTGACGACGAACCGCGCCGGAGTGACGGGTGCCTTCGGCTACCGGCGGGTCGACGGCCGGCCCGTGCTGTTCCCGGCCAGGGCCGTGCTCCTCGCGACGGGCGGCATCGGCAAGGCCTACGAGGTCACCTCGAACTCGTGGGAGTACTCCGCCGACGGCCAGGCGCTGGCGCTGCGCGCGGGCGCCGAGCTGATCGACATGGAGTTCGTCCAGTTCCACCCGACCGGGATGGTCTGGCCGCCCGGCGTCCGCGGTCTGCTCGTGACGGAGGCCGTTCGCGGCGAGGGCGGAATCCTCCGCAACAAGGACGGCAAGCGGTTCATGTGGGACTACCTCCCGGAGGACCGTCGCCACGAATACGCGGCGACCGACGAGGAGGCGCGGACCTGGGTCGAAGCCCTGTCGGACTCACGCCAGACCGACGCACGCCGCCCGCCGGAGCTGTCGACCCGCGACAACGTCGCCCGGGCGATCTACACCGAGGTCAAGGAGGGTCGCGGCTCGCCGCACGGCGGGGTGTTCCTCGACATCAGCTACCTCCCGGCCGAGCACGTCCGACGGAAGCTGCCCTCGATGTACGAGCAGTTCAAGGAGCTCGCCGACGTCGACATCACGGCCGGTCCGATGGAGGTCGGACCGACGACCCATTACGTGATGGGCGGCATCCGCGTCGACGCGGACACCGGCGCGACGACCGTGCCCGGGCTGTTCGCCGCGGGCGAGGTGTCGGGCGGGATGCACGGCGCGAACCGCCTCGGCGGCAACTCGCTCTCGGACCTCCTCGTCTTCGGCCGGCGGGCCGGGGCCGGGGCCGCGGCGCACGCGGCGGCGATCACCGACGAGCCGTACGTCAACCCGAGCCAGGTCCGTGCCGCCGAGACTGAGCTGGAGGAGCCGCTCGCGCGGGAGACCGGGACCGACCCGTATCGGCTCCGCGAGGAGCTCCAGGCCGTCATGCAGTCGCTCGTCGGGATCTTCCGGACGAAGGAGGACCTCGAGGCTGCGATCACGCGGATCGACGAGATCCGCGAGCAGGCTCGCGACCTGAAGGCCACCGGCGGCCGGGTCTTCAACCCCGGCTGGAACCTCGTCTTCGAGGTCCGCAACCTGATCGAGATCTCCGAGGCGGTGGCCCGCAGCGCGCTCGCCCGCAAGGAGAGCCGCGGCGCGCACAGCCGCCTCGATTTCCCCGAGACAAAGGACAAGTGGAGCAAGGTGAACGTCGCCGTGCGCCGCGAGGGGTCGCAGACGCTGGTGTCGACCACGCCACTCGCGCCGATGTCCGATGACCTGCGATCCCTGGCCGAGGCCGGAGGAGGGCACTGATGCCGAACATCCTGATGCGGATCTTCCGCGGGTCGCCGAAGGAGGAGGGTACCTTCGCCGAGTTCGAGGTGCCGGTGGAGGAGGGGATGGTCGTCCTCGACGCCCTCCACTGGATTCAGGCCCACGCCGCGCCCGACCTCGCGGTCCGCTGGAACTGCAAGGCCGCGAAGTGCGGCTCCTGCAGCGCGGAGGTCAACGGTCGCCCGAGCCTCACCTGCAAGACGCGGCTGTCCGATTTCGACCCGGCCGAGCCGATCACGGTCGAGCCGATGCGGGCCTTCCCCCTGATCCGCGACCTCGTCACCGACGTCTCCTGGAACTACGAGATCAACAAGTCGATCCCGCCGTTCGCGCCGCCGACCGACGTGCCGGTCGAGGACTGGCGCTGGCAGCAGGAGGACATCGAGCGGGTCCAGGAGTTCCGGAAGTGCATCGAGTGCTTCCTGTGCCAGGACGTCTGCCACGTCCTCCGCAACCACGAGATCGAGAAGCCGTTCATGGGACCGCGGTTCCTCGTCCGCTCGGCAGGGCTCGAGATGCACCCGGCGGACCAGGCCGATCGACTCGGCTACCTGAAGGACGACGCCGGGATCGGCTACTGCAACATCACGAAGTGCTGCACCGAGGTCTGCCCGGAGCACATCAAGATCACCGACAACGCGATCATCCCGCTCAAGGAGCGCGTCGCCGACAGGTACTACGACCCGGTCCGGATGATCTGGCACCGGATCCGCGGCGATCGACCCGGGAGCGCGGCGGGTACGCCGCTGCCCGTGCTGTCGGCAGCCCCGGACGACGCCGCGGACGACACCACAGGCACGTCGGACGGAACCCCGTCCTGAGCGGCTTCGTCGTCCGGACGGACGGAGCGGCCCGCGGCAACCCGGGTCCAGCCTCGGCGGGAGCCGTCCTGATCGACCTCGCCCGGCCGGACGCCCGCGACCCGCGGGCCGTCCCCGACGCGACGATCTCGGAGTTCCTCGGCGTCCAGACGAACAACGTCGCCGAGTACACCGCCGTCGTCCGAGCCCTCGCCCTTGCGGCCGAGCTCGGCGCCCGCGAGGTGGCGATGCTCCTCGACTCGAAGCTGATCGTCGAGCAGCTTTCCGGACGGTGGCGGGTCAAGGATGCAAAGCTGATCCCGCTCTGGGAGGCATCGCGCCGGACGCTGCGCGGGTTCGACCGCTGGTCGGCGAACCATGTTCCAAGGGCCCAGAACACGCTGGCCGACGCGCTCTGCAACGAGGCGATCGATCGCGTGGCGGCCGGTGGTCCCGCCGTCGTCGTCCGCCGCCCGGACACCGTCGTCGGAACCTGACCGGTCCGTTCGCCGTCTGGCGCGGGATGCGAACCTCTACTGCCGTCCGGACCCTGCTCATGGTGGCCGTGACGGTGTCCGTCCTGCTCGCCGCCTGTGACGAGGCGGCGCCGCCGGCACCCGCGGCGAGCCCCGGGCCACCGGCGTCGGCGTTCGTCGGCCCGCGGTGGTCTGCCATCGCCGTTCGTGGCGAGGCGCCGGTCCCGGGCGCCGAGCCGACGATGACGTTCGGTGAGACCCAGGTGCAGGGGACCGGCGGCTGCAACCAGTTCAGCGGGACGTACCGCTACGACGCGGCCACCGGCACGATCGCGTTCGGCAGCCTCGCGATGACGGCGATGGGCTGCATCGACAACCGGATCACCGCGATCGAGTCGCACTTCGCCGAGGTCATCGGACGCGCGACGCGGCTGGACCTCGACGCCGACGGACGGCTCCACGTCAGCGGCCCGTCGGGCGAGGTCGTCTTCGCGAAGATGGTCGAGGGCTGAAACCGGGCCGGGCGAACGCGGCGGGCTAGAATGCGGCCGTCAGCGAGGCCGTCGGATGGCCGCGCGCCACGTCGGGGGCAACCCCGTGAACGGCGTGAGGAAAGTCCGAGCTCCGCAGCGCAGGGTGGCGGGTAACCCCCGTCCGTCGCGAGACGAGGACCAGTGCCACAGTGACGATGCCGTCGGCGGCGCAAGCCGGATGACGGAGTGAAACGGGTAAACTCCACCCGGAGCAAGGCCAAATAGGAGGGCGCAACCCGCGCGGGGCAACCCGTCGGGGGAGAGGTGCGCTGCCCAGCCCTCGGGTCGGCCGCATGAGCCGTCGGGCAACCGGCGGCCCCAGATGGATGGCCATCCGCGACGGCGCGAGCCGCCGCGACAGAACTCGGCTTACAGACGGCCTCGCTGACGCTCTTCCAAACCGATTCGGCCGGCTGAGTCGCGAAACGACTCAAGTCCAATCCGGGCACGCTGGAGCACGTCGCGGTTGCGACCTGGGCGAGCGTGCTGATCGCCGAATTGAGTCGAGTGGCGGCTCAACGTCGAGAGCCGCGCGTCAGTCCTCGTCGGGACGGAACGTGTGGGGCGCCGAGCAGGAGTTGCAGATCGGCGTTGCCGCATCGAGATGGCCGAGGGGGATCGGCACCCGGCGGTCCGGCAGCAGGCATTCCACGTCGTACACGCGATCGGCGCCGCTCTCGAGCTGGATCAGGCGGCGGAACGTGCAGCGCTTGATCCGTTGCGGCGCGAGTCGGTACGGATCCGGCTCCGGTGTCGCGATGGGAAGCGGCAGAGCCATGGGGGCTGGCATGCCTCAGACGGCGAGATCGGTCCACGGCCGATCAGGCGGCGGACGATAGCACTGCCCCGCACCGAACGGCAACATCCCAAACGTACTAGACTCCGCGCCGTTCACGGCGGGGCGAACGCGGAGGGCGGGTGCTGGAGGGCGAGCAGGCCGGGCCGGGGACCAGGGCCACGCGGCGGAGACCGAGGGCGACCCTGTTCCGACCGGCCCCGATTCCGGCACCCGGAGACGGGATCCCGCTCTGCCCATACCTTGCCCGCGAGACCCCCGATCGGTTGCTCGGGCCGGCCACCGGCGCGGTCGACCCGACCCATCGATGCGTCGCCCTCGGCGACCCGGTGCCGCAGTCGTCGCGCCAGCAGGAGCTCGTCTGCCTGACGGCCGCCCACGTCAACTGCCCGCGCTACCTCCACGGCGTCCAGCTCGCCGCGGCGCCGCCGGCGGCACCGGCGCGCGAGCCCGTCTCGAACGCCGTTATCGTCGCGGCGCTCGTGTTCCTGGCGGCCGTCGCCGCGTCCTTCGGGTTCCTGGCGATCCGCGGCGGCTTCGACCTTGCGATCGAGACGCCGCCGCCCGGCCTGGTCGCGGCGGTCCCGACGACCTCGGCGGCCCCGGGCGCCTCCCGCGGTCCGGCCGTGTCGACGCCGCCGACCGTGTCGCCGTCGCCGGCGGACGCATCGTCCTCGCCCGCGCCGAGCGCGTCGCCGTCGCCGTCGCCGTCGGGGTCGGCCGCAATCTCACCGTCGCCGACGCCGGGGCGGACCCCGACGCCGGCCCCGTCGAGCAACCGGTACGCCGTCCTGACCCCCTGCCCGTCGACGCGGAACTGCTGGATCTACGAGATCCGGTCCGGGGACAACCTCGTGAGCATCGCGAACTGGTTCGGGGTGGACTACGACCGGATGCGATCGATGAACCCGAACCTCCGGATCCCGATCCACACCGGCGATCGGCTGCGAATCCCGACCCCGACCCGGTGACGAGCACCGACCGCCGCCCGACCGCCTGAGGCGGGAGCCCATTGTCAAGGGAAAGCAGAACCTGAAGACACACGGTCGCACGGCCTGAACGGTTGCGGGACGTGAGCCTTGAACGGCCGCGTTCACGAGCTCCATGATCGGCCGACCGGGCAGGCAGATGGCCGCGCGCGTTGACAATTCCATGGCCGCTGTCAGCCATCCCGTCCCCCTCCCGCCGTGTGCGGATTCCCCATTGACGCGCTCTCGCCACGCGCTATCATGCCGGGAAGTGGCGTGAAGTGGCCCAAAGTGGGGAGTCAGGCACTCCCCGGGCCCCGGACCACGCAGGCCACGTCCAGGCATCGCTCCCGTAGTGGGGAAGCCCGTCAGTGTTCACCGGCGAGTACCGGCACACGGTGGACGACAAGGGACGGCTCGCCGTCCCGTCCCGATTCCGCGCCCAGCTGGACGCGGGTCTTGTCGTCTCGCGCTGGCTCGAGAACTGCCTGGCGATCCACACCCGGGCCAGCTGGGACGCGCTCGCCGCCAAGGTGGCGACGCTGCCCATCACCGACGAGGGCGCTCGCCGCTTCGAGCAATTCATCTTCGCGGGCGCCGTCGAGACGACGCTCGACGGCCAGGGCCGCGTCCTGATCCCGGGCTACCTCCGGGACATGGCCGGCCTCGGCCCCGAAGCCGTCGTCGTGGGCACCCGCGACCACGCCGAGATCTGGGCTCCCGATCGATGGGAGCCGTACCGCCGGAGCCTCGAGGATCCGGCCGCCCTCGCGGAGGCCATCGGCGGCCTCGGGATCTGAGGGCAACGTCACCCGGCGGCGGGCCGGGCGACGGACCACATGCGCTTCCAGGGTCCGCTCGGGATCCGAAGTCGAACGGTTGGAGGAGTGATGCAGGAAGGGCACATGCCGGTGCTGGTGGAGGAGGTCATGTCGATGCTCTCTCCGGCTCCCGGCAGCCTGCAGATCGACGCCACCCTCGGCGGCGGTGGGCACACCGAGCGGATCCTGGAGGCGACCGACCCTGATGGCCGCCTCCTCGGCCTCGACGCCGATGGGGCGGCCATCGCCAGAGTGGCCGGTCGCCTCCGCCCACGCTTCGGGGACCGCCTCGTGCTGCGCCAGGCGAACTTCCGGGAGCTGCGGACCGTCGCCCCGGACGCCGGCTTCGGTGCGGTCGACGGGCTCCTGTTCGACCTCGGCCTGTCGAGCTTCCAGCTCGCGGACGCGGACCGCGGCTTCGGGTTCCGGACCGGCGGTCCGCTCGACATGCGGTTCGACACGAGCCGTGGCGTTCCCGCGTCCGAGCTGCTCGCGACGCTCGACACCGCCGAGCTGACGGCCCTCTTCCGACGCTACGGCGAGGAGCCGCAGGCCCCGCGGATCGCCCGTGCGATCGTCGCCGGGCGGACGACTACACCCGTGACGACCGCCGAGGAGCTGGCCGCGCTCGTCGAACGGGTCGCGCCGGGCAACCCGCGGGTCCGCCGTCGGATCCATCCGGCGACGCGCGTCTTCCAGGCGCTGCGGATCGCCGTCAACGCCGAGCTCGACGCTCTGCAGGAGGGCCTCGCCGCCGCTCTCGACCTGCTCCGGCCCGGTGGCCGGCTCGTCGTCCTGAGCTACCACTCGCTCGAGGACCGGATCGTCAAGCGGTTCATCGCCGCGGAACGCCGGGGCTGCACCTGCCCACCCGAGCTGCCGGTCTGCGTCTGCGGACGGAACCCGCGTCTTCGCCTCGTGACCCATCCATCGCTGACGCCCACGGCGACCGAGATCGCCGCCAACCCGCGTGCCCGGAGCGCCCGCCTGCGGGCCGCCGAGCGCCTCGCCGCCTGACCGTCCCCATTCATCGAGCAGGGAGAGGAGGAATCTTCGTGAGCAAGCGTCATCAGTCCCATCGGCGGAGGTCGTACGGGCGGCGCCAGCACGAGCTCCACGAGCGGCAGATCGTCCGTCGCCACAACCCGGCAGAGGACGATCTCGACGTCGACGGGTTCGGGGTCGTGCCCCAGGCCGACCCGCTCGCCTTCCTCGATCCGCGGGCACCACGTCTCCGCTTCGTGCTCGGCGACTAGTGGCGGTCTACACGGGGGCCCGCCCTCGCTCACGCCTCCTGCCGCAGCGCTCTCGCTCTCGCGTCGTCGACGTCCCGACGCTGCCCCGCCGGCGGGTCCGCGGCGCGATCCGCGCGAAGCGCCGGACGAACCGCCTGCCGTTCGTCCTCGGCACGATCGTCGTGGCATTCGTCCTGGCGTTCTTCTCGCTCGCCCAGACGATGCGGGTCTCGGCGACCGGCTACGACGTGGAGCGGCTGAGCGCCCAACGCGACGCCCTCCTCGTCCGCAAGTCCGAGCTGCTCACCGACCTCAACCGGCTCAGCCAGGAGCCGGCGATCAAGAAGCTGGCGATCGACGCGGGGCTGACCCAGCTGTCGGCTCCGATCGTCGTCGGCGGCCAGTAGGCCATCGACGGACCGGTCATGGGTCGCACCGATTCGCGCCGTCGCTCCCTGTTCCTCCTGATCGTCTTCGCGACGGTCGGGTCGGCGCTGCTGGCCCGCCTCGCCTATTGGCAGGTCGGCCAGCGCGACCGCCTGGCTGACGAGGCGTTCCAGCAGACGACGATGCGCGAGGAGACGCCGAGCCGGCGTGGCGAGATCTACGACCGGACCGGGGTCGTCGTCCTCGCGACGACGATCGAGCGCCAGCGCCTCGTCTCGACCCCGTCGGAGATCGACTCGCGGACCAGGCGCGAGGTCGCGGCGAGCCTCGTCACGATCCTCGGCCTGACCGGTGACGACGCGCAGGCCCTGACCGACCGCGAGACCTCGGAGCGGAAGTACGTCGTCCTGGCTCACGCGCTCGATACGACGGTCGCCGGCCAGATCCAGGCCGCGATCGCGGGCGGCTCCCTGAAAGGGCTGGCCCTCGAGCCGGAGCCGGTCCGGGTCTATCCGCAGCCGGGTGGCGCCCCGAACACGACACTCGCGGCGAAGGTCCTCGGGTTCGTCAACCGCGAGGGCGTCGGCCAGTACGGCGTCGAGCAGTTCTACCAGGAGCAGCTCGCGGGCCGTCCCCGGATCGTGCAGGCCCAGCGCGACGTGGCCTCCCGCCAGATTCCCGACACGGCCGTCGTCCAGGACAGCGGCTCGCCCGGCGAGGACCTCCGCCTCACGATCGACGCCGGCCTCCAGGCCGCAGTCGAGCAGGAGATCCTCGCGGCGTGGGCCGCGGACAAGGCGAAGTCCGTGTCCGCGGTCGTGATGAACCCCTATACGGGCGAAATCCTGGCCGAGGCGTCCTATCCGTCCTACGACGGGAACGACTACGCGGCGATCGCCGCGAGCAACCCGTCGCGGTTCGTCGATCCGATCGTCAGCTCGGTCTACGAGCCTGGCTCCGTGTTCAAGATGCTGACCTCGGTCGCAGCCCTCGAGCGCGGCGAGCTCACGACGAAGACGAAGGTCAAGGACACAGGCATCCTCAAGCTCGACGGCGGGCGGACGCATGTCGACGACGCCGACCACCGGGCGATGGGCTGGCTGACGTTCGAGGACGCGATCGCGTACTCGCGCAACGTCGTCGCCGCCAAGGTCGCCCTCGGGCTCGACCGGACGACGAAGGGCGCCGCGACGATCCTCCACTCGACGTGGACGCGGTTCGGGTTCGGCAGCCCGACCGGCGTCGACGTCTCGGGCGAGGTCGGCGGGATCGTCCGCGATCCGGCGAACCGGGCCTGGCGCCAGATCGACCTCGCGAACGGCGCCTTCGGCCAGGGCGTCGCCGTCACCCCGTTGCAGCTCGCCACCGCCTACGCCGCGATGATGAACGGCGGCCAGCTCATCCAGCCACACGTCGTCCAGGCGGTCGGGCTGAATGCCCGCCAGATCCCGCCGCGCGGCCAGGTGATCAGCGCGGACCTCTCGCACACCCTCGTCGGGATGATGGAGCACGTCATCTCGACGGTCCCGTTCTACCGCGACCGGACGCTGATCAAGGGCTTCGAGGTCGGCGGCAAGACCGGCACCGCCCAGATCTGGGATCCCAGGGCGAACAAGGGCCGCGGCAGGTGGAAGCACAACATCTTCAACTACTCGTTCGTTGGGTACATCGCGCGGCAGCCCGGTCACCCCGACCTGATCGTCGCGATCCGGATCGAGGAGGGCACGCCGACGGTTGCCAAGCTCGGCCAGCTCGAGATGCCGGTCATGTCGTTCGAGCTCTTCCGGCGGATCGCCCACGACGCGATCACGACCCCGGACCTCCTCCCGGAGCGGACCGACGCCCCGCCCGCGACGACCGCGACCCGGTGACGACGGCCTGTGCGAGACTGGGCCGCGTGACCGATCGCCGTGATCCGTCGCCGTCGGACGGCGGAGGGCCCGATCGGGGGCTGACCGCGGACGACCTCGGCGGCATCACCGGCGGCACGCTCGTCGCCCGATCCGACCGACCGATCCTGGGCGGCGCCGTCGACTCCCGCGAGGTCCGGCCCGGCAACCTGTTCGTTGCCCTGCCGGGCGAGCACACCGACGGCCATCGGTTCGTCGGGGCCGCCCTGGCGGCCGGCGCGGCAGGGGTGCTCGTGTCACGGGTCCCGGACGACGTGGAGCTTGGCGCCGCGGACGCGACGGTCGTCATCGTCGACGACCCGCTGTCGGCGCTCCAGGCCGTCGCGGCGGCGTGGCGGAGCCGGTTCGATCCGCTCGTTGTCGGGGTCACGGGCTCGATCGCGAAGACCTCGACGAAGGAGGCCGTCGCGACCGTGCTCGGCGCGGCAATGCCGACCCTTCGCAACGAGGGCAACCTGAACAACGAGATCGGCCTGCCCCTGACGGTCCTCCGGCTTCGCTCGGAGCACCGCGCCGCGGTCCTCGAGATGGGCATGTACGTCGGTGGAGAGATCGCCGACCTGGCCCGGATCGGCCGCCCGGAGATCGGGATCGTGACCGCGGTCCAGCCCGTCCACCTGTCGCGGATCGGGACGATCGAGGCCGTCGAGCAGGCCAAGGGCGAGCTCGTCGAGGCACTGCCGGACGACGGGGTCGCGATCCTGAACGCCGACGACGAGCGCGTCCGACGGATGGCGACGCGGACGCGCGCGCGGTCGATGACCTACGGCTTCGCCCCGGACGCCGACGTGCGCGCGGAGGTCGTTGCCTCGCGCGGCGTCGACGGGATGGCGTTCGACCTCGTGACCGAAGATGGCCGCCGGCCGGCCGTCGTGCCCGCCCTCGGCCGGCTGGCGGTCCACAACGCGCTGGCCGCCGCGGCGGCCGGTCTGGCCGCCGGTCTGCCGCTCGACGGGATCGTCGCCGCGCTCTCCACCGGATGGAGCGCGCCGCATCGGGCCCAGCTCGTCCAGGCCGGTGCGGTCACGATCGTCGACGACACCTACAACGCCTCGCCAGGGTCCGTCGCTGCGGCGCTCGAGCTGCTCTCGGGCCTGCCCGGACGCCGGATCGCGGTCCTCGGCGAGATGCTCGAGCTCGGCGACGACCACGAGGACGGCCATCGACGGACAGGTGCCGTGACCGCGGCCCTCGTCGACCGGCTCGTCGTCGTCGGCGCGGGAGCTGCCGGGATCGCCAGGGGTGCCCGGGAAGCCGGCCTGTCGCCCTCCGCGATCGCGACTGTCGACGACCGCGACGCGGCGCGGGTCGTCCTGCTCGACACCTTGAAGCCGGGCGACGTGGTCCTCGTCAAGGCCTCCCGCGGGATCGCCCTCGACGTCCTCGTCGACGACCTGGTCGCGGCCCTCGGCGGTGCGGACGCGGCCGGCCGATGACCGTCGAGCTGATCCAGGGCCTGCTCCTCGCGTTCGCGATCGTCGTCATCCTCATGCCGCCGTTCATCCGACTCCTGCAGGCGACGGGCTTCACGAAGCAGATCCGGATCGAGGAGCCGGGCAGCCATCACATCAAGCGCGGGACGCCGACCGGCGGCGGCGCATTGGTCATCGCCGTCGTCCTCGCCCTGTACCTGCTCCTGCGCTGGCCGCCGGAAGGTGGCATCTTCGCGCCGCTCGGGGCCCTCGCCGCGGTCGGCATGCTCGGATTCTTCGACGACTACCTGAACGCGAAGACCGGCGAGGGGATCAGCGTCCGCCAGAAGCTCCTCTGGCAGGTGGTGTTCGCGTTCGCTGCCGCGTTCCTGATCCAGCGGACCTACCAGATCGACCAGATCGCCGTCCCGTTCGTCGGCGCGGTCCACATCGACCCGGTGGTCTACGTCCTGTTCGCGGCGTTCGCGATCATCGCCGCCAGCAACGGGGTGAACATCACCGACGGCCTCGACGGGCTCGCCGGCGGAACGCTCGTCTTCGCCTACGTTGCGTTCCTGCTCGTGGCACTCCTGAACGTGCCGGCCCAGCCGAACCTCGCGTTCCTCTGCGCGCTGATCATCGGCGCGCTCCTCGGGTTCCTCTGGTTCAACGTCCACCCGGCCCAGATCTTCATGGGCGACTCCGGGTCGCTCTCCCTCGGTGCCACGCTGGCGGTCATCGCCCTGATCACCGGTCAGATCCTCGTCCTGCCGCTGATCGGGCTGATCTTCGTGATCGAGACCGGGTCGGTCCTGATCCAGGTCGCCTACTTCAAGGCGACCGGCGGACGGCGGTTGTTCAAGTTCACGCCCATTCACGGCCACTTCGAGCTGTCCGGCTGGGACGAGGAGAAGATCACGCTCCGGTTCTGGATCATCGGGATCCTCGCCGGCCTCCTCGGGGTGACCCTGTTCCTCGCCTCGATCCAGAAGCTGGCGTGAGCGCGACGATGACGATCCAGGGACCGGTGGACCTCGATCGGCTCAGTCTCGACACCGTTCGCGACGGCGCGCTCCGGGGCCGGCCGGTGACCGTTCTCGGCTTCGCCCGGAGCGGGATCGCCCTGGCGCGGTTCCTGCTCGACGCCGGCGCGGCCGTGACGATCTACGACGCCCGGCCGGCCGACGAGCTGACCGACGCCGTCGACCGGCTCGAGGGTCGCACGGTGCGGCTGCTCGCTGGGCCGGACGTCGACCCGGCGACGGCCTGGGCGGGCGCGGCGCTCGTCACGACCTCGCCGTCGATCAACCCCGACTATCCGACGACCGAGCCGCGTCTCCGCGACGCGCTGCGGGCCCTCGTCGCAGCCCGCGCAGCCGGCAAGGAAGGGGCTCCGGCCCTGGTGTCGGAGCCGGACCTGTTCCTGCGCCTCTGTCCGGCGCCGACAATCGGCGTGACGGGGACGAAGGGCAAGACCACCACGTCATCGCTGATCGCGGCGCTCCTCGCGGAGGACCCGGCCCATCCGGCCGTCCTCGGCGGGAACATCGGCATCCCGCTCGTCGAGCGTCTGCTCGAGCTGACGCCGGACGATCGCGTCGTCCTCGAGCTGAGCGAGCTCCAGCTGCCGACGCTGTCGCGCGGAACTTCGATCGCCGTCTACACGAACGTGACGTCCGACCACCTCGATCGGCACGGCTCGCTCGCCGGCTACCGGGCGGCGAAGCGCCGGCTCGCCGAGCTCGTCGACCCTGCCGGGGCCATCGTCCTGAACGCCGACGATCCGGTGGTGACCGGCTACGCCGACGACGCCCGGGCCCAGGTCATCTGGTACGGCCTCGACGCGCCGCGGCCCGGCGGCGTCGGGATCGTCGACGGGCGGATCGTTGCCGATGGCGGGATCGACGTCATGGCGGCGTCCGAGCTCGCGATCCCGGGCCGGCATAACGTCTCGAACGCCCTGGCCGCGGTGGCCACCGCGCTGCACGTCGGGATCGAACCCGCGGCCATCCGACGGGCCGCGGCCGCCTTCACCGGGGTGGAGCACCGCCTCGAGACCGTCGCCGTCGTCGACGGCGTCCGCTTCGTGAACGACTCGCAGGGCACGCAACCGGACGCCGTGATCGCCGCGCTCCGCGCCTTCGACCCACCGATCGTCCTGATCGCCGGCGGCCGTGACAAGGACGTCGACCTCTCGGCCCTCGGACCGGTGGTCGCCGAGCGGGCCGTCGCCGCGGTGCTGATCGGGGAGAGCGGTCCGAACCTCGCGGTCCGGTTCCGTGCCGCCGGTCTCGCCCGGACCGAGCGGGCCACGAGCCTCGACCAGGCCGTCCGCATCGCGGAGCGGATCGCCCGCGAGCGGATCGCGGCCGGTGCGACGACACCCGCGACCGTGCTCCTCAGCCCGGCCGCCGCCAGCTTCGACATGTTCGTCGACTACGCCGCCCGGGGGCGGGCCTTCAAGGAGGCGGTCGCTGCGATCGCCGCCGAGCGACAGGGAGGGAGGACCCCATGACCGACGCCCTTCGGCGACGGACGCCAGTCGGCATCGGGCGACGCGGCGCCACCGGCGACGAGCGCGTGCGCGGCGCCGACCCATCCGCCGGTTCGACCGCCCGGACGCCGGCCCGGCAGAAGGCGACCGCCCTCGTCCGGGAGCGCCACCAGGCCGACTACGCGATCCTCGTGATCGTCGTCGCCCTCACCGCGGTCGGCATCCTGATGGTCTACTCGAGCTCCGCGATGAAGGCCTACATCGCGACCGACGACACGCTGTCGATCGTCGGTCCGCAGATCGGCTGGGCGGCGCTCGGGATGGTCGCGATGGCCGGGATGATGCGGGTCGACTACCGCTACCTGCGATTCGTGTCGGTGCCGCTCTACGCGCTGGCCCTCGTCCTGCTCGTCCTCGTCTTCGTCCCGAGCCTGAACATCGTCGTCGGCGGCTCCGCCCGCTGGCTGAAGCTGCCGCTCCTGCCGGCCCTCCACCCGGCCGAGTTCGCGAAGCTCGCCCTGATCGTCTACCTCGCCCACTGGTTCGCGAAGCGCGGGACCCGGGTCAAGGGCTTCTGGGCGGGCACGATCCCGTTCCTGATCATCCTCGGCCCGATCGTCGCCCTCGTCTTCAAGGAGCCGGACCTCGGGACGACGATGGTCATCGGCCTGACCGGGCTCACGATGTTCTTCGTCGCCGGCGGCAGTCTGATCCACCTCGCGGTGATGGGCGTGGTCGCGCTCGGAGCGATCGTGATGGTCGGCCTGCGGGCGTACCAGATGGACCGGATCCGGACCTGGATCGACCCATGGTCGGACCCGCTCGGGACGGGCTTCCACACGATCCAGGGCCTGCTCGCCCTCGGGCTCGGCGGGCTGCTCGGCGCGGGCCTCGGCGAGAGCCGCCTGGCCGGCGGCCTGTTCCTGCCGAACGCGAGCAACGACTACATCTTCGCGATCATCGGCGAGGAGTTCGGGCTCGTTGGGGCCGGGATCGTGATCCTGCTGTTCGTCGCCCTGGCCTACTCTGGCATCAAGGTCTCGCTGGCCGCCCCCGACACGTTCGGGGCGCTGCTGGCCGCCGGCATCACGGCCTGGCTGTGCATCCAGGCCTTCATCAACATCGGCGTGGTCGTTGCCCTCATCCCGGTGACCGGCATCACCCTGCCGTTCATCAGCGCGGGCGGATCGTCGCTGACCATCAGCCTCGCGGCGGTCGGCATCCTGTTGTCGATCTCGCGCGAGACCGTCGTACGAGGGACGTGGAACGATGCGGCTGCTGATCGCCGGGGGCGGGACGGGCGGGCACATCTACCCGGCACTCGCCGTGGCCCGCTCGCTCCGCGAGCGACCCGACCATCCGAGCGAGCCTGACCTCGTCTGGCTTGGCGGGCATCGGGGCCTCGAGGCCGACCTGGTCCGGGACGCGGGGCTCCGCTTCCGGCGGCTGGCGCTGCGCTCCCTCCGGACGGTCGACCTGTCCGCCAACACGATCCTCGACCCGATCCGGCTCGCGCTCTCGATCCCCCAGGCCGCCGCGATCCTGGCCGCCGAGCGGCCGGTCGCGATCCTGACGACCGGCGGCTACGTGGCGATCCCGGTCCTCCTCGCCGCCGCCCCGCTCCGGATCCCGGTCGTCCTGTGGGAGGGCAACGCGATCCCGGGACGCGCCGTCCGGGCCACCGCTCGCCTCGCCGACGCGATCGCGGTGACGTACGAGGCGGCCGGCCGGGCCCTCGCGTCCGCCGGCGTGCCGATCTACCGCACCGGGACCCCGATCCGCGACGTCACGGCCATCGACCGCGCCGCTGCCCGCTCCCGGCTGGAGGTCCCGCCGGACCTCCCCACGATCCTGATCTTCGGCGGGTCGCAGGCCGTCCGCCGCTTCAATGCCGCCGTGACCGCCGCCCTCCCGCGGCTCGTCGAGCGGGTCCAGGTCCTCCACGTCACCGGCGAGAGCGCCTACGCCGCTGCGCTCGCGGAGCGGGAGCACCTGCCGGCCGACCAGCGCCCCCGCTACCGGCCGTTCCCGTTCCTGCGCGAGGACATGCTCGCCGCCCTCGTCGCGACGGACCTCGTCGTCGGCCGGGCGGGGTCGTCGACGCTCGCGGAGGTTACCGCCCTCGGGATCCCGTCGGTGATCGTGCCGTATCCGCATGCCGGGGCCCACCAGGCTGCGAACGCGTCGACGCTCGTCGAGGCCGGCGCGGCCCGGGTGATCCCCGACGAGGCGTTCGACGCCGACGCGCTCGTGAGCGCGACCGACCTCCTGTTCGACGAGTCGGCGCGAGCCGCGATGGCCGGGGCAGCCCGGAGCCTGGGCCGGCCGGGAGCCGCCGGGGCCGTCGCGGACCTGACCCTCGCCCTCGCCGAGCGACGCCCGCTGCCATCGGCCGAGGCGATCGAGGCGATCGCCCGGGGCGTGACGGCGTGACGATGCCGACCACCGTGTTCGACGCGGCCGCGGTCGGGACCGCGATCCAGCGCCGGATCGGCGTGAAGACCTCCCGCGACGAACCGCTGGCCCGGTTCACGACGATGCGGGTCGGCGGGCCGGCGGACCTGTTCGCGACCGTCCACAACATCCACGAGCTTCGGGCGATCGTCCGCTACGCACGGGCGCAGGGGTTCCCCCTGACGCTCCTCGGACGGGGCAGCGACGTCGTGATCGCCGACGCCGGCATCCGCGGCCTCGTCGTCCAGAACCGGGCCGAGGGCTCGCGGATCGACGGCGACCGCTACGTCGCGGAGTCGGGCGTGCCGATGGCGCGGGCGGCCACCGAGACCCAGAAGGCGGGCCTGACCGGGCTGGAGTTCGGCCTCGCGATCCCGGGCACGGTCGGCGGGGCGGTCTGGGCGAACGCCGGGGCCCACGACAACGACGTGGCGGCGGTCCTCGAGTCGGCCCAGGTCCTGCTGGCGGACGGGACCGAGGTCCGCCTCGAGGCAGGCGATCTCGACCTTCGCTACCGCGACAGCCGGCTGAAGCACGCGGACGAGGTCGTTCTCGGCGCGACGTTCCGCCTCACGCCCGCGGAGCCCGCCGTGATCGCGGGACGACTCGACGAGATCCGGCGGTGGCGTCGTGAGCACCAGCCCCTCGGGATCCCGTCGGCGGGGTCGACCTTCCGCAACCCGCCGGGCGACTCGGCCGGGCGGCTGATCGACTCCATCGGCTGGAAGGGCCGGACCCGGGGCGGCGCCACGGTGTCCGAGAAGCACGCGAACTTCGTCGTGAACGACCGGAAGGGCACGGCCGCCGACGTGCGCGGCCTCGCGAGCGACGTGGCCGCGGCCGTCGAGGCGGCGACCGGCATCCGGCTCGAGGCGGAAGTCGTCTTCCTCGGCGACTGGGGCCCGGAGGCGGACGCGTGACCGACCGGCCGGAGCACCCGCCGATCGTCGTCCTGCTCGGCGGCCCGTCGGCGGAGCACGATGTGTCGATCGTCTCGGGGACCGCGATCGCGGACGCGCTGCGAGAGCGCGGCGAGCGGGTCCGCGAGGTCCTGATCGATCTGGACGGCGGGTGGTGGTGGCTGCCGGCGGATCACCGCCGCGGCGACCGGCCCCAGGCGGCATACGACGACCCGGCCGCCCTCGGTGCGGACGGCCCGTCGACCGCCGGTGCCGCGCTCGACCGGCTCGCCTCGGGCGAGCCGCGGCCGCTCGTGTTCATCGCCCTCCACGGCCCGTTCGGCGAGGACGGGTCGGTCCAGGCGCTGCTCGAGGCGGCGGATCTCCCGTACACCGGCTCCGGCGTCACTGCGTCCGCGCTCGGCATGGACAAGGCCATCTTCAAGCGCCTCGTCCGGGGCCTCGGGCTGCCCGTCGTCGACTGGCTCGAGATTCGTGCGGATCGCTGGCGGGCCGATCCTGCGGCGGTGCTGGCGGAGCTCGAGGCGTTCGCTCGCGGCACGGACAGCGGTCGCCTCATGGTGAAGCCGTCGGGTCTCGGATCGTCGGTCGGCATCACCCTCGTCCACGATGGCTCCGAGATCCCCGGTGCGCTCGAGGAGGCGTTCCGTCACGACCGGGTCGCCCTCGCCGAGGCGTATCTCGCGGGCGCCCGGGACCTCGAGGTCAGCATCATCGGCAACGACCACGCCCGGCTGGAGCTGTACGGACCCGGCGAGATCCTTGCCGGCCACGAGTTCTACGACTACGAGGCGAAGTACACCGCCGGCCTGTCGGAGACGTCGACTCGGGCCGAGGTCCCGGCCCCGATGCGGGCGGCGATCCTGAAGATCGCCCGCGACACCTATCGGGGGATCGGCGGCGAGGGCTTCGCCCGTGTGGACTTCCTCGTCCGCGGCGACGACGTCTTCCTGTCCGAGATCAACACGATCCCGGGCTTCACCCCGATCAGCCTCTTCCCGACGATGCCGGCCGACGGCGGCTACACGTTCGGCGACGTCTGCGTCCGGGTCGTCGACCTCGCCCTCGAGCGCCACGCAGGGCGGGTCGCCCGGCGGCTCACGCCCGCGGATCTTCCGCGATGACGCCCCCCGCGACCCGCCGCTACCGCGCCGCCGCCGGGACGCCGCGCCGCCGCCCGCGAGTCCGTCGGGCGTCGGCGGGTCTGACTCCCGTCCGGGCGGGAGCGATCCTCGCGATGCTGATCACGGCCGGCGCGGTGTACGGCCTCGCCACGACGCCGGTCGCGGGCTTCGACCGGCTCGAGGTCACGGGCAACACGATCACCGCAGAGGACAGGATCCGCGAGCAGGTCGCCGTCGACCCCGGGACGAACCTCGTCTCGCTGACGACCCAGCCGATCGTCGAGCGCCTCCTCGGCATCCCGTCGATCGGGGACGCGACGGTCGCGGTCGGGCTGCCCGACGTCCTCCGGGTGGGAGTCACCGAGCGCGCGCCTGTCGTCATCTGGGCGGTCGGACCGCACCGGTTCGCGGTCGACGACGGCGGATTCGTGTTCGCCGACGTCGCCGAGAACCCGCCGCCGAGCGTCGCCGGGCTGCCGGTGGTCGTCGACCAGCGCGCGAGCGCGGCCGGGATCGGGATCCGGTCGGTCCTCGACCCGGTCGATCTCGACGCGGCCAAGCGGCTCGCCTCGCTGACCCCCGAGCAGATCGGGAGCCACGCCCAGCGCCTCGCCGTCGCGATCACCGACGAGAACGGCTTCACGGTGAACGGCGGCCCGAAGGGCTGGTCGGCCGTCTTCGGCTTCTACGGCCGGAGCCAGCGGACGCCCGCCCTGATCCCGGGCCAGGTCCAGCTCCTCGCGGCCCTGCTGGCCGGCCGCGAGGACACGATCCAGAGCATCGTCCTCGGCGACGACCGCGACGGCACCTACATCCCCAAGCCAACCCCCAAACCGTCCGCAACCCCAAAACCAACCAGCAAGCCGTGACCCGGCGCCAACTGTCGCCTGCCACCCGACCGGCGACCGCGACCGCCCGGAGGATCGCCCGCCGGCGACGCCGTTGTCGCGAGCGAAGCGATGCGGCGCAGGCTCGTCGGAGGGCGCAGCCGGAGAGGCGGTCGCGCCCACGGAGCGAGGCTGGCAGGCGACCCTTGCGTCGGGTAGCCTTGCCCAAACGCACCGGAGAGAGGGCGGCAAGGCGTGTTCCTACCCCTGGCGGGTCTCCTCCTGGGCGTGCTTGCCGGGCTCATCCTCAACGTCAATGTCGGCTTCGAGTTCACCCGTTACGCGGGCGTCGCGATCCTCGCCGCGCTCGACTCGGTGCTCGGTGCCGTCAGGGCCGAGCTCGACGGCGTCTATGACAATCGGATCTTCATCAGCGGGTTCATCACGAATACGATCGTGGCCGTGCTGCTCACCTTCATCGGTGACCGCCTCAGCCTCGACCTCTACCTGGTGGCGCTGATCACCTTCGGGATCCGGATCTTCAACAACGTGGCGCTCATCCGGCGTCACTTCGTCTAGACCGAGGAGGCACGGACGACGCACGTGGAGAGAGAAGCGGTCCTCGTCGGCATCGACGTCGGGACGTCGAAGGTCTGCACGCTGATCGGCGAGGTCAGCCGCGACGGCCGCCTGACGATCATGGGTCACGGGACCGTCGCCTCGTCCGGCCTGAAGAAGGGCGTCGTCGTCAACATCGACCAGACCGTCCGCTCGATCGCGGAGTCCGTCGAGCGGGCCGAGCGGCTGTCCGGCTGGAAGATCGACCGCGCCTTCGTGTCGGTCGGCGGGCAGCACGTCGAGAGCCAGAACTCGCCCGGCCAGGTCGCCGTCAGCGGCCCCCGCAAGGAGGTCAGCCGCGAGGACGTCAACCGCGCGGTCGAGGTCGCCCGGGCCGTCTCCATCCCGTCGAGCCAGGTCGTCCTCCACGTCGAGCGGCGCGGCTTCAAGGTCGACGGCCAGGAGGGCGTCAAGGACCCGCTCGGGATGAGCGCGCTGCGACTCGAGGTGGAGGTCCACATCGTCACGGCTGCCGCGACCGCGGTCCAGAACCTCTCGAAGTGCGTCAACGCGGCCGGCGTGAAGATCGACGAGCTCGTCGCCTCGGGCCTCGCGGCATCGGACGCGATCCTCTCGGAGACCGAGAAGGAGCTCGGCGTGGCGGTCGCCGACATCGGCGCGGGGACGATCGCCCTCGCGATGTTCGCCGACGGCTCGCCCTTCCGGACGGCCGTCCTGCCGATCGGCGGGAACAACGTCACGAACGACGTCGCGCTCGGCCTGAAGACGAGCCTCCAGGTCGCCGAGGAGCTGAAGATCTCGCACGGGACCTGCAACCTCGAGACGGTCGACGACGAGGAGGAGATCTCGGTCACCGTCCTCGGCGAGGACGCCGGGCGGACGATCCGCCGGCGCGAGGTCTGCGAAATCATCGAGGCCCGGATGCGCGAGACCTTCGAGCTGATCCGGGCCGAGATGGCCCGCGCCGGAGCCGGCATGCTGCCCGCCGGGATCATCCTCACCGGCGGCGCGGCGCAGCTCGCGGGAACGGCCGAGCTCGGCCGCGAGGTCCTCGGGATCCCGGTCCGGATCGCCGCCCCGACCGGGATCGGCGGGCTCGTCGACACGATCCTGAACCCGGGCTACTCGACCGCGGTAGGGCTGCTCCTCTGGGGAGCCTCCGCGATCGACGCCGACGAGCCGCAGCGCTACGAGTCGGCTCCGGCGTCGGGCGGCATCGGCCGCCTCCGCGACGCCCTGCGGAGCATCTTTCCCTAGACGGATGGCCTCCCGGAACTCGGCCTCCGTCTGCGGCGAGCGATTGCCTGCTTGACGTGGACGGTGCCAGTTCGTGAGCGAGGATCCCTTCCCGCTCGACCTGCTGCTGGAGCCGCCGCCCGACGTGCTCCCGCGGCTCCTGACGCGGTGGCTGGGCCTGCCGCGAGATCCGCGTCCGGGTCCCGCCTCGATGCCCCTGCCGGCCGCGCTCGCGTCCGGCCTCGCGGTGCTCTCCGGCTGGCCTGGGGCGTTCCGCCAGAACCGGCTCCGGGCGGTCGACGACATCGATGCCGTCGACGGCATCGCCCGGTTCCTCGTCGAGCCGCAGGGCACCTGCTTCTGGGGGTTCTCGCTCGCGGACGCCGACCTGCCCGACCCGCGGGTCTGGATCGAGCACGTGATCGACGGCCGCCGGATCGCCGACCCGCGGACGTCACGCTTCCTCCTGAAGATGGCCCTGCTCGAGCTCGTCCTCGGCGGCTGCGAGCTGGAGGTCGGGCCGGGCCGGCCGGCACCGGGCGCGGCGACGCCCGACGACCTCCTCGCCGACCTCACCCGGCTCGTCGCGCTCGGGCCCCTGACGTGGCCCACGACCTGTTGGTTCTACGCCGGGCCGGATCAGCTCGCGATGTCGATGGACGGGATCAGTGGACGGCGGGACTGGGCGTGGCGGGCGGGCCGGCCCCGCGTCCCGGCGGCCGCCGGGTGACCCACGTCCGGCTCACCGTCCGGACGGGCTCCGAGCGCGGGTTCACGGACCTGACGGGCGCCTGCCGGCGGTTCGTCGCCGAGCAGGCCGACGGGCACGACGGGCTGCTCTCGATCTTCGTGCCGCACGCGACGGCCGGCGTCGTGATCCTCGAGCTCGGGGCCGGGTCCGACGCCGACGCCCTCGACGCCCTCGACCGCCTCCTGCCGCGGGATGATCGCTGGCGTCACCGCCACGGCTCGCCGGGTCACGGCGCGGACCATGTCCTGCCGCTCGTCGCCGGCCCGTCGATGACCGTGCCGGTGATCGGCGGGGAGCTCGCGCTCGGGACGTGGCAGTCGATCGCGCTCCTCGACCCGAACGCCGACAACGCGGAGCGGACCGTGCTCCTGGGCTTCCTCGCCGGCTGAGCCGCGTCAGTTGCGCGCCCGCCGTCGGTCAGTCGCGGCGGGCGCCGGGTCGCGCGACCAGCAGCAGGACGGCCGCCACGAGGCCGACGACGAAGCCGATGAGGAGCGCCGTGGCCATCCGCGGCGACGGCCCGGCAGCCGGGGCGATCGTGTCGGTGGGCGGCGGGGTCGGGTCGACGAGCGGATCGGCCGGACCCGCGGGCGCCGCGGCATGGACCCGTGGCGTCGACGTCGCGTCGCAGACCTCGCCGAGGACCGTCGTCGTCGCGACGAGATCGATCGGAGGCAGGGGATCGACGGCGTCGCGGAGTGCCACATCGCGACGCTCGCGAACGGTCACCGCGAGCGTCCGGCTGCAGGCCTCGCCGATGATCTCGATCTGCTGGTCCGCGACCGTCCGGATCGTCAGCGTCGCCGGCTCGTCCGCCGTGCCCCACCGCTCGATCGACGCTGCGAACGTGCCATTGCCGGTCGTCGCGACGTGGACGCCGGCGAGCCCACCGTCGGGTGGCAGCTCCTCGGCGATCGCGAGGCGGATGCCCTCGAGCGGCACGCCCGTCTCGTCGCGCAGGCTGCCCGTCACGGCGACGGTCGAGGGGGGATCGAAGGCGAGCACCGACGACACGCCGGTCATGCCGGCGGAGCCGATGGCGGTGGCGATGAGCAACGCGGAAGCGGCGGCCCGGGGTGCCCGATCTCGAAGTCCCAACGCGCGCGCTCTCCACCGATGGCCCCCATGCCGGGACCGGGGCGGCAGGCTCGCAGCCCGGCGGCAGGCGTGTCCATCGGGCGAATGCCCTATTGGATTGCCCTCTACCGCTCGCTCGGGCCGGTGGTAGACTCCCGCCCAGTCGCCGGACCCCCGAGAGGCGTACCCGGGGGGAGGTCCGACGACGACTTGCGCAGAACACCCGACGGTCGTCGCCGAGCAGCCCGGCCGTCACCACCGAGCCAGGACAAGCCCCGGAGGATGGCGATGCCGCTGCGGTCCGATTCCGAGAACTTCGCGCTGATCCGCGTCATCGGTGTCGGCGGCGGCGGGAGCAACGCCGTCAACCGGATGATCCGGGCCGAGATGATGGGCGTCGAGTTCATCGCCTGCAACACGGACGCCCAGGCACTCCTCCAGTCGGACGCGCCCCACAAGATCCGGATCGGGGACAAGATCACCCGCGGTCTCGGTGCGGGCGGCGACAGCTCGATCGGCGCCCGGGCGGCCGAGGAAGACTCGGAGAAGATCGCCCAGGCCCTCGCCGAATTGGACATGGTCTTCATCACGGCGGGCCTCGGCGGCGGGACCGGCTCGGGCGGGGCCCCGGTCGTCGCCCAGCTCGCGAAGGAGGCCGGCGCCCTCACGATCGGCGTCGTCACGAAGCCGTTCGCGTTCGAGGGTGCCAAGCGAAAGCTGATCGCCGAGAAGGCGGCCGAGGAGCTCAAGGCCCAGGTCGACACGCTGATCACGATCCCGAACGACCGGCTCAAGGACGTCGTCCAGAAGAACACCTCGATCATCGACGCGTTCCGGGTCGTGGACGACGTGCTCCGCCAGGGCGTCCAGGGGATCAGCGACATCATCACGATGCCGGGCCTGATCAACCTCGACTTCGCCGACGTGCGGGCGATCATGAAGGACGCCGGGTCGGCGCTGATGGGGATCGGTCGGGCGACCGGCGAGAACCGCGCCGTCGAGGCCGCCCGCCAGGCGATCGCGAGCCCGCTCCTCGAGGTCAACATCACCGGCGCCCAGGGGATCCTGTTCAACATCACCGGGTCCTCGACCCTCAGCCTCTTCGAGGTCACCGAGGCGGCCGAGGAGATCCGTGCCGCGGCCGATCCCGAGGCGAACATCATCTTCGGGACGAGCTTCAACGAGCGCCTCGGCGAAGAGGTGATGATCACGGTCATCGCCACCGGCTTCGACGGCGGCCGCAAGCGCGAATCCAGCCGGCACACCCAGGCCGCGCAGCCGGCGGCGGACCAGGCTTCGCTGCGAGCGCCGCGCGAGCGCGACTTCCTCGAGGAGCTCGAGCGCCAGCGCCAGGAGTCGGGCAACGGCTCGGCCGACACCGGCCGGACCGACCAGGCCGCCGCGGTGATGACGCCGTCGAAGGTCGAGCGGACGGTCGGCGAGCCGGCCCCCGCGAAGCGACCGACGACCTACGACGCCGACGACCTGGAGATCCCTTCGTTCCTCCGGCGAAAGTAGCGGCTGCCGGCGGCGAGTCCGGGCCGGCCGACCTCGCCGCCCTCCGCGACGCGCGGGCACGCGTCCTCGAGCGGATCGAGCTCGCCTGCGCGCGGGCGGGACGCGATCCGGCCGCAGTCACCCTCGTCGCCGTCACGAAGACCGTGTCGGTGGAGCGGATCGCGCTCGGGATCGAGGCCGGGCTGACGACGCTCGGCGAGAACCGGGTCCAGGAGGCCGAGCGCAAGGCCCCGCTGCTGGCCGGGGCGACGTGGCACCTCGTCGGCCCGCTCCAGTCGAACAAGGCCCGCCGGGCGCTCGAGACGTTCTCGACGATCGAAACTGTCGATTCCGTCGAGCTTGCCGAGCGCCTCGATCGCGTCGCGGCGGAGGTCCGGCCGGATGCCCCGGTGCCGGTTCTGCTCCAGGTCAACGTCGACCGCGACCCGACCAAGGCCGGCCTCGCTCCCGAGGGGCTCGCGTCGATCGGGCGCGCGCTCGACCGGCTGGAGCGGCTCGACGTCCGCGGCCTGATGACGGTCGGCAGGCTCGTCGAGCGGCCGGACGAGGCGCGGCCGACGTTCCGCGGCCTGCGCGACGCGGCGGAGCGACTCCGCGAGTCGTGGCCGCGGCTCGGGCCCGACCTGTCGATGGGGATGACCGACGACTTCGAGGTCGCGATCGAGGAGGGGGCGACGATCATCCGTGTCGGGCGGGCGCTGTTCGGCGACCGGCCGGACGTGCATCCGCACGCCCATTCGCACTGACGCGACCGGCGGCCGCGCCGCACATCGCTGGTAGACTCGAATCGTGGGTCTGTTCCTCGCCAACCTGATCCAGCTCGCGTTGATCGCGATGACGCTGCTGGTGCTGGGGCGGGTGGTCCTCTCGTGGGTCGACCCGGGCGGCCGGTCACAGCTGACTTCGTTCGTGTTCCAGACGACCGAGCCGATCCTCGCGCCGGTCCGCCGGGCCCTGCCCTCGACCGGCGCGATCGACCTGTCCCCGATGATCGTTCTGATCGTCCTGACCGTCCTGCTGCGGCTGATCTGAGTCCTGGGCGACACCGACGTCCGTTTCGCCGTCCGACTCACCCCGCGATCCGGGTCCGATCATGTCGAGGGCGTCGTCGACGGGGTGCTCCGGGCGCACGTCGCCGCGCCGGCGATCTCGGGCGCCGCGAACCAGTCGCTCCTCCGCCTGCTCGCCGACGAGCTCGACGTCCCGCGCCGGTCCGTCCGCCTCGTCGCGGGCGCGACCGGACGCCAGAAGCTGATCGTCGTGGACGGCGTCGACCCGGAGGCGATCGTTGCCCGGTGGCCGGGCCTGCGGGTATGATCGGGCGCGTCGGCGGACCCTGAGCGGCCCGTCCCCTCGGGCGATTGGCTCAGTGGTTAGAGCACGCGGTTCACATCCGCGGGGTCACTGGTTCGAATCCAGTATCGCCCACCAGCGCGATCTCACAGACCCGGGCCATGGGGCTCGGGTCTGTTTCGTCTTCGTCGGATCGCCCGCGTCGGCTGGTCAGGCCGGTTCGGCGAGACGCAGGCCGACCAGAACGAGGGCCTCCGCGACGTCCTTGTAGTGGTCGTGATGGACGGCGAGGACCTGCGGCTCGTGGTTCGGGTGCTCGGGCACGATCACCAGCGTCGCCGGGCGGCTGCGCTCGATGTCGAACTGGATGCGTCGCACCTCGTCGATCGGAACATCGAGGAGATGGCGATCACGCGTGACGACGACGAGGCGCTGATCCGTCACGGGCATCGCCGCGTCGCCAAGCTGGGCGCGGAGCCGGACCGATTCGTCGAAGGCGGCGGCATCGCCAGGCGTGTTCGGCGGTTCGTCCATGCGACCAGGATCCACCGGAGACCGATGCGAGCACCAGACCGATCGCCCGGAATGATCTGGCGTCGTCATGACAACGCGTCTCCGGCCCATGAGCTGCGTCCCGCGACTGATACGTGGCTGTGAGCAGCCGGCCGACGACGCGCGAGGGTTCTGGATCGCCCGATCCTGATGATCGGACCACCGTCCACGTCGCCCACCATGGGCGCCGCCGGCCGAATTGGAGAACTTCGATGCTCTGGACGATCCTCGCGATCCTCCTCGTCCTCTGGCTGCTCGGCGTCGTCGCCAGCGTCGGGGGCGCGTTCATCCACCTGCTGCTCGTTCTGGCGATCGTCGTGTTCCTGGCCCAGCTCCTGACCAATCGAAGCAGCAGCGTCTGACGGTTCGGGTGTCCGGGCCGAAGGTGTCGGAGGGCGACGACCGAAGCTTCAGCGGGAGACGGCCGGCGGGTCCCGGACGAGCGCGGGCCGAGGAGGCCGCCCGCGGCGAGGGGTTGCCCCGTCGAGCCGTCGGCTCGGTCGTCGGTCAGCCGGCGCGGACGCCGGTTCGGCTGCCCTCGGTCGGCCCGGCCGGGCGCGGGACCGCGGCGTCGCCGGCCAGCGCGCCCGCGGTGCGTGCCCGCTCCTTCGCCCAGTGGGGGAGGCTCGCTCGCAGCGTCCGCCAGCGATCGACCGCGCGACGGTCCTCGTGGGGCGAGAGGATCCGCCCGCCGTCCCGCACGAGCGCGTAGTCCGCCGCGAGGAGGTCGAGGGCCAGTCCCGACGCGCCGGCCTCGCGGAGCCGGGCGGCGTGTTCGGACGGCGTCTCCGCCGGCTCCCGGCGGAGCTCGGGGTGGCGGTTGATGTCGGCAAGGAGCGCCACGTAGGCATCGACCGCGCCGGGCCGGATCGGCGCGACGCCCGAACCACGACCGGCGTCGGCCGCGAGCGCCGGGCTCGCCGTCGCCGTGGTCGACGACTCGCGTCTCTGCGACGTCGTCGTCGTCGGTCACCTGCCGCCGACGCATCCACAGGAAGACGAGGACGAGGATCGCGGCGACGCCCGCGACGACGAGGAGGCCGCCGATCCCGATCGTGACCATCCGGTCGGCGTCGGGGTTCGTCGGTGTCGTCGACCCTTCGGGTGGCGTCAGGACCGGGATGGTGATCGGCGATGACCCGAAGAGTGACCACAGGAAGATCAGGCCGACGACGCCGGCGAAGAACGCGAGGATCCGCCGGCCGGTCCGGTCGAGTCCGGCCGCAAGGCCGAGGACGAGCATCGGGCCGAGGGACACGCTGATGAGGACCGGGATCGCGATCCCGGCGACGGCCGCAATCGGCAGGGCCGCAGCGATCATTGCGATCAGGAGGAGGAGCGCGAGGCCGAGCCATGCCGGGTTCCGTCGCCAGTCGACGCCGCGATCGTCGCCGATCGCCCCCAGCCGGGCGAAGGCAAGGGCGAGGACGGTCGAACCGACGAAGACGATCGAGGCGGTCAGGGCGTCCGTCGAGAAACCGGGACCGATAGGGCTCGACGATCAAGCCGCCGATCAACGCGGCGAACGCCAGGGCCGGCGTCCCGAGGGCAAGCAGATGGGTCAGGGTGCCCTCGGCAAGCGGCAGCCGGGCGTGGGCGAAGCCACGAAGCATGGCGAGGCCGGCGAGGATCCCCGCCGGATGGGCGGCGAGCGCCGGACCGATCCCGGTCGCGAATGCGGCCCTGGCGGTCCCGGTGGCGAAGATCCCCAGGAGGCCCGCGCCGACGACGAGTGCGAGGGACATGAACGGCCAGCGCGACCCGAGCCGCGGCCCGAGGACATGGGCGGCGATCGCGCCGATTCCGACGAAGACGGCAAGCTCCGCGATCCCCAGCTGGGGATCGTGAAGGGTGAATTCCTGGATCAGCCCCCCGAGGACGGAGATCCATGCGGCTTCGGCGACCACGACGAGCGCGACCGGGGCGAGCTCCACGACGCGCGCGACGCGATGCGAGGCGGCCGTGCCCGGAGCTGGAGCGGCTGTGCCGCTCATTCCGACGCGACTCGCGCCGGTGCGACCGCGCCAAGCCTCGTCGCGGTCTGCCACGGCCCGTCGAGGCGAACGACGCGGGCCGCGAACCCGGCCGACCGGGCCTTCGCCGCATCGGCCGCGCCGTTCGGTCCACACGCGACGATGACGACCGAACAACCCGCCTGCTCGAGACGGCGGAGGTGCCGGAGGTACGGTGATGGATCCCGCGCGCAGACGACGACGACCGTGGTGCCAGGCCGCGTCGTCCGGGCGATCGAGGTCAGGAGTCGGTCGAAGTCGGCCGATGGATGCGACGACAGGCGCGCCAGCAGGTCCAGCACCCGCTCGATCTGGCCGGGTGCCTCGGACGGGGCGATGACCGCGAAGCGGCTCTCGGCGCCGTGATACCCGGCAGCGGCGATCCCGAAGGCCGCGTGCTCTGCCGCGAAGGAGCGCGCGAGCGAGGCGGCAACGACGAAGAGTGACTCGACCTCGGTGTCGTCGATCGAGGTCTCCCATGCGCGGCCGCCGTGGGTCTGGACGTCCAGCGCGATCATCACCTCGCGGTCGCGGGACGGCTCGAAGACCTTCACGACCGGTCGCCCGAGCCGGGCGCTGGCCCGGGGGTGCACCCGCCGGACCGGATCGCCGGGCGCGTACTCGCGGACGCCGGCGAACCGCGACGGATCCTCGATGAGCCCCGCCAGCGCGCGGTCGACGCCGCCCCACCGGTCGCGGCGCGGCAGGATGCCGGTCGGGACCGTCCGCGGCCGGACGAGGAACCGGTCGACCTCAGGCAGGCGCTCGGTGGCGGCCTCGCGGGCGAACAGGTCGCCGACGGCGAGGTCGACGGGCCCGACCTCGTACGCGCCGCGCCGCGCGGCCCCGATGTGGAAGTGGCGAGTCACCCGCTCGAACGGGGCCAGCGTCCAGGCATTTCGCAGGACCGGGCCGCCCTCGTCTCCGATCACGAGCGACCGCTCGCGGACCGTCACTCCGCTGCTCGCCCCGTCGTCGGCCGTCAGCCAGGCCAGCGGCAGGCTCTTCCGGTTCCAGATCTCGACGGTCGCGTCGATCTCCTCGCCCCAGGTCATCCGGTGGCGGGCGAGCGTCCGCGTGTAGCGGACGTTGCGCAGCCCGTTCCTTGCCCAGATCGCCCGGACGATCTCGAGCAGGAGGATGACGATCGCGAGGACGATGGCCACCGGGACCGCCGCGAAGACGCCGGCGAGGAGCAGGAGGATTGCGAGGAAGGCAGTGCCGGTCATGGCCGTCCGGACCCCGCGTCAGGAGGTCGCCACCGGCGGGACCGGGACCTGGTCGAGGATCGACGACAGGGCGGCGTCGGCGGATGCGCCGCGGAGGCTCTGGTCGAGGTCGACGTCGAGCCGGTGGACGAGCACGGGCCGGGCGATCGCCTTGACGTCGTCCGGCAGGACGAACGTGCGGCCGTCGATCAGGGCCGTCGCCTGCGCCGCGCGATACAGGGCGACCGTCGCCCGCGGGCTCGCCCCGAGCTGGAGGTCCGGGTGGATTCGCGTCGCCCGGATGAGGGCGACGATGTAGGCCTCGACCTCGTCCGCGACGTGGACCCGGCGGACCTCGTCGCGGAGGGCGAGGATCCGGGGGCCGTCGGCCACGGGCTCGATCGCGTCGAGCGGCTCGGCGGCGGCCTGGTGGCGTCGGGCGATCGCTCGCTCCGAGGGCTCGTCGGGGTAGCCCAGCCGGATCCGCACGAGGAACCGGTCGAGCTGGGCCTGGGGCAGGGCGAACGTTCCCTCGAACTCGATCGGGTTCTGGGTCGCGAGGACGACGAACGGCTCGGGCAGGGGACGGGTCGTGCCCTCGATCGAGACCTGGTGCTCCTGCATCGCCTCGAGCAGCGCCGACTGGGTCCGCGGCGTCGCGCGATTGATCTCGTCGACGAGCAGGACGTTCGTGAAGACGGGTCCCGGGGCGAACCGGAGCGACCCGCCCTCGTACAGGCTCGATCCGGTGACATCGACCGGCAGCAGGTCCGGCGTGCCCTGGATCCGGTTCGTGCCCAGGGCCAGCGCCCGCGCGATCGCCCGGGCGAGCAGGGTCTTGCCGGTGCCCGGGACGTCCTCGACGAGGACATGGCCGTCGGCGAGGAGCGCGGTCAGGACGAGCCGGACGGCCTCGTCGGCCCCGACGACCGCGCGCGAGACCGCGGCCACGAGGTCGTCCCGGAGCTGCCGCGATCCACGACCGGGGCCCGCGACGGGGATGTCGTCGCCAGGGACGACGTCCGGTGCGAGGTCCGTGTCCGTGGTGGTGTCCGTGGCAGGCTCCTCGGGCAGGGTCGACTCGTCAGGGATACGCGACGGCCGACGCCGTCGTTCAGAAGCCTACGCGCTCGCCGATGCCGCGATCCGCCGGAGGACCGCCTGCAGGATCCCGCCGTGACGGTAGTAGCCGACATCGATCGGGCCGTCGAGACGGGCGATCGCCTCGAACCGGCGCTCCCCGCCGCCGTCCGCCGGATCGGCCCGGGCGACGACGGTCAGCCGCTTCCGCGGGGAGAGGTCGTCCGCGAGCCCATGGATCGAGAACGTCTCGCGACCCGTCAGGCCGAGCGACGACGCGCTCTCGCCGGGCTGGTACTGGAGCGGCAGCACGCCCATCCCGACGAGGTTCGAGCGATGGATCCGCTCGTAGCTCTCGGCGAGGACGGCCCGGACCCCGAGCAGCATCGTCCCCTTCGCCGCCCAGTCGCGCGACGAGCCCGAGCCGTACTCGCGGCCCGCCAGGACGACGAGCGGCGTCGCCTCGTCGCGATAGCGCATCGCGGCGTCGTAGATGAACTGCTCCTCGCCGTCGGGGAGGTGGACCGTGTACGGCCCCTCCTTGCCGGGGACGAGGGCATTGCGGAGGCGGATGTTCGCAAAGGTGCCGCGCACCATCACCTCGTGGTGGCCGCGCCGGGCCCCGTACGAGTTGAACTCGACCGGCGAGACCCCGCGCTCCTGCAGCCAGCGGCCGGCCGGGGACCAGGCCGCGATCGAGCCGGCCGGGGAGATGTGGTCGGTCGTGATCGAGTCGCCGAGGACGACGAGGGCCCGGGCGCCCTCGATGTCGGCGACCGGCGCCGGCGTCGCCTCGAGTCCGTCGAAGAACGGCGGCTTCGCGATGTACGTCGAGTCGCCCGTCCAGTCGTAGCGGTCGCCGTCCGGGATCGGCAGTGCCTTCCAGCGCTCGTCGCCGTCGAAGACGACGGCGTACGTCGCCCGGAACAGCTCCGGGTCGATCGAGCTGCCGATCACCCGGCGGATCTCGTCCGGTGACGGCCAGATGTCGGCGAGCATCACCGGCCGACCGTCGGAGCCCGTGCCGAGCGGCTCGGTCGTGAGGTCGATGTCGACGCGGCCCGCGAGGGCGAAGGCGACGACGAGCGGCGGCGAAGCGAGATAGCTCGCCCGCGCGAGCGGGTGGATCCGGCCCTCGAAGTTGCGGTTGCCCGAGAGGACGGCCGCCACGACCAGGTCGTGCTCCTCGATCGCCTTCGCGATCGGCTCGTCGAGCGGCCCGGAGTTGCCGATGCATGTCGTGCAGCCATAGCCCGCGAGGGCGAAGCCGAGCTGCTCGAGCGGGGCCATCAGCCCGGCCGCGGCGAGATAGGCGGTGACGACCTTCGAGCCCGGGGCGAGCGACGTCTTGACCGTCGGCGGGACGGTCAGCCCGAGCGCGACCGCGTTCCGGGCAAGCAGCCCGGCGCCGACCATGACGGTCGGGTTCGACGTGTTCGTGCAGGACGTGATCGCGGCGATCGCCACGGAGCCGGTCCGGAGCGTCGCGGTCCGGTCGCCGACCTGGATCGCGACCGGCCGGTAGCCCTCGTCGTCGATCGTGGGGGCCGTCGCGGTGGCGGCTGCATCGGGGATGCCGGGCTGGTCGCGCGCGTCGTCGGCCGCGAAGGACGGCGGATCGCTGGCAGGGAACGAGCCCGCCGACGACTCCTCCACGTCGCCGCCGACCGGCGTCTTCGCCTCGACCCCGGCCTCGTCGAGGGCGAGGAGCCCGTCCGGGAAGGCCGTCCGGAAGTTCGCGCGCAGCCCCGTCAGCGGCACCCGGTCCTGTGGCCGCCGCGGACCCGCGACCGACGGCTCGACCGTCCCGAGATCGAGCTCGAGGGTCTCGTCGAAGTCCGGTCCGAGGCCCGGCTCGCGCCACAGGCCCTGCTCCTTCGCGTAGCGCTCGACGAGGGCGATCCGGTCGGCGGGCCGGCCGGTCAGGCGGAGGTAGGCGAGCGTCTCGTCGTCGATCGGGAAGAGCGTCGATGTCGCCCCGAACTCGGGGCTCATGTTGCTGATCGTGGCCCGGTCCGCCAGTGCCAGCCCGGCGAGCCCGTCGCCGGCGAACTCGACGAACGCGCCGACGACACCGTGGGCCCGGAGCAGCTGGGTCACCACGAGGACGAGATCGGTCGCCGTCGAGCCCTGCGGCAGCTCGCCGTGGAGCCGCACCCCGACGATCCGCGGCATCGGCTGGTAGAGCGGCTGGCCGAGCAGGACGGCCTCGGCCTCGATCCCGCCGACGCCGTAGCCGAGCACCCCGAGACCGTTGACCATCGTCGTGTGGGAGTCGGTCCCGACGAGCGTGTCCGGGTAGGCGATCCGGCCGCCCGACCCGTCCGGGACGTCCATCACGACCGTCGCGAGGAACTCGAGGTTGACCTGGTGGACGATGCCCGTCCCGGGCGGCACGACCCGGAGGTCGCGGAACGCGGTCTGGGCCCAGCGCAGGAGCTGGTAGCGCTCCCCGTTCCGCTCGTACTCGCGCTCGACGTTGAAGGCGAACGCGGCCGACGTCCCGAACCGGTCGACCTGGACGGAGTGGTCGATGACGAGGTCCGCCGGGACGAGGGGGTTGACGAGCGAGGGGTCGCCGCCGAGGTCGGCCATGGCGTCGCGCATGACCGCGAGATCGACGATCGCCGGGACGCCGGTGAAGTCCTGCAGGATGACCCGGGCGGGCATGAACGGGACCTCGGCCTCCGCGGGCGCAGCGGGCCGCCACGAGGCGAGGGTCTCGACGTCGGCCGAGTCGACGATCCCGCCGCCCGCGTGGCGGAGGACGTTCTCGAGCAGGATCCGGAGCGTGACGGGGGCCCGGTCGAGGTCGATGCGGTCGGCGAGCACGTCGAGCCGGTAGACGTCTGGAAGGCCGGCGCCGAGGCTCGCCCGGGCGCCGAATGGGTCGCTGCTCGCCACCTGTCCTCCGTGGGTTCGGTCGGTACACTCGGTGCGTGGAAGAGTACCGCCGACCACGCATCGGCCGCCGCCGGCACGCCCGATGAAGGCATGGGGCGGAGACGACGCCCGCCCCGGCGACGACCGGGAGGACACGCTCCGGGCGATCGAGGAAGCCGGCATCGACCTCGATCCGGCCGGCGGCCGCGACGGCGACGACCACGACCACACGGCCCACCCGCACAGCCACCCCCACCAGCAGAGCGCGCCCGGCGAGCCGCCGATCATCGGGATCGTCGGGGCCGGTGCCGTGGGCACGGCGCTCGGGGTCGCCCTCGACCGGGCCGGCTGGCCGATCCACGCCGTGGCCAGCCGCGACCCGGGCCGGCGCGACCGCTTCCGGGGCCTCGTGCCCGGGGCGCGCGGCTTCGACGAGGCAACGCCGCTGGTCGAGGAGGTCGAGCTGATCATCCTCGCCGTCCCCGACGACGCGATCCGCCCGGTCGCGAGCGGTCTCCACATGTACGGCGGCCAGGCGATGATCCACACGAGCGGCCTGGTCGGGGCCGAGGCCCTGTCCGCGGCGATGGCGGCCGGGACACAGGTCGGCTCGTTCCATCCGCTCGTCGCGTTCGCCGATCTGGAGCGCGCCGTCGCGGCCCTCCACGGGGCCACGGTCGCGATCGAGGGCGACGACCAGCTCGTCGAGCTGCTCGCCCGGATGGCGGAGGCGCATCGGCGCGACGCCCGTCCGGCTCGCCGCGGGATCAAAGCCCGCCTACCACGCCGCTGCGGTCCTCGCCGCGGGCGGCTTCGATGCGCTCCTCGACGCGATCGCCGAGCTCGGACGGCTGGCCGGCCTCGACGAGGCGGGCAGCCTCGCGATCTACGGCCCCTTGATCGAGCAGACGCTCGCCAACGCCCGGGCGCTCGGGATCGATGCCGCCCTGACCGGTCCGGCGACCCGCGGCGATCGCGGCACGGTGGCGGCGCACGTCGCGGAGCTGGAGCGACACGCTCCCGGGGTCGCCGCGCTCTACGCCCACCTCGCCGACCGGGAGATCGCGATCGCCGAACGCCGTGGCTCCCTGACACCGGAAGCCGCGGACGACCTGCGTCTGGCCGTGCACCCGGCGCTTGCAACGCCGGATTGAAGCGCTACCATTGCCGCCCATGGAGCGAAGCATCGCCGCGCGGTACGCGGCCCGTCCGGCGGCGCGATTCGTCCAGCCATCGGCCCGGGCGCCGAGAGCGACGGCTCGGCCTCGGCGGCCTCGGCTCGTTCCACCCCGCCTCGACCCGGTTGACGGTGCTCCGTCGTCCCGGAGACGGCATCCTCGCCCAGCTGCGGGGCGACTGGCGCGCCGTGACCGCCGCCAGGCCGCGTCGCGCGCCGGATGGCCGGCCCCGGCCGATGGTCGCCTACCGGTGGACGGGGTCCGTCGGCGTGGGCTCGACCCGCCGGTCCAGCGCCGCCACGGCGCCGTGGCGCGGCTGAGGAGCGGGACCGCCACTTCGGCCGGCGGCATCGTCGTCCGTTTCGACGACGGAGTTCCCTCGCTCGTCGTCGGTGCGCGCCGGCGTGACCGGGACATCCTGACCTGGACGCTGCCGAAGGGCACGCCCAATGCCGGCGAGACCCGCGAGCAGACGGCCCTCCGAGAGGTCGCCGAGGAGACCGGTCTCGAGGTCCGCATCACCGACGTCCTCGATTCGATCGAATACTGGTTCGTCCAGCGCGGAGCCCGGATCCACAAGACGGTCCACTACTACCTGATGGAGCCGACGGGCGGCGACCTGTCGCGCCACGACCACGAGTTCGACCAGGTCCGCTGGGTGCCGTTCGACCAGGCGTCGTCCCTCCTGACGTTCGAGACCGAGCGGGCGCTCGTCGCGAAGGCGGCCGAGGTCGTCGACCCGGGAGCGCCCCGGTCGACCAAGCCACCGACGGCGAGTCGCTCCACCGCGGAACAGCCGCTCGGCGGCGTCTGACCGTCGTGGCCGACACGCTGCCCCAGACGCTCCACGAGACCCCGATCCGCGACCGACACGTCGCCCTCGGCGCCCGCCTGATCGATTTCGCCGGCTGGCAGATGCCGGTCCAGTACCGCGGGATCATCGAGGAGCACCGCGCCGTCCGCGAGCGGGCGGGCCTGTTCGACCTCTCGCACATGGGCGAGCTGTTCGTCGAGGGCCCCGAGGCGGGCGCGGCGCTTGCCTACTCGGTCGTCTCGAACCCACCGGCCCTGCCCGACGGTCGGGCCCACTACTCGATGATCGTCGGCGCGAACGGCGGCATCCTCGACGACCTGATCGTCTACCACCTCGGTGAGGAGCGGTACCTCGTGGTCGCCAACGCGGGCAACGCCCAGGTCGTGAGCGACCTGCTCGCCGAGCGGCTCGAGGGCTTCAAGGCGGTCCTCGACGACCGATCGCTCGCGACCGCCCTCGTCGCGATCCAGGGCCCGCGATCCGTGGACATCGTCGGGCCGCTCACCGACGTCGACCTCGACGCGCTCCGCTACTACGCGATCGCGGAGGGCACCGTCGCCGGGATCCCGGCGCTCGTCGCCCGGACCGGCTACACCGGCGAGGACGGGTTCGAGGTCTTCGTCGACGACCGACCGGGCGGTCGAGCTGTGGGACGCGATGACGGCGGCGGGCGGCGACGACCTGCTCCCGATCGGGCTCGGAGCCCGGGACACGCTCCGGCTCGAGGCCGGGATGCCGCTGTACGGCAATGAGCTCGACGCGACCACCAACCCGTTCGAGGCGGGTCTGGGCCGGGTCGTCAAGCTCGACAAGCCCGGCGACTTCGTGGGCCGGGCGGCGCTCGAGAAGGTCGCCCGGGACGGCGTCGAGCGGCGCCTCGTCGGGCTCGTCCTCCGGGGTCGCGGGATCGCCCGGCACGGCTACTCGATCCATGCGGGCGACCGACCGACCGGCGTCGTGACCAGCGGGACCCAGTCGCCGACGCTGGGCGAGGCGATCGCGATGGGCTACGTCGCCACGGCCGACGCCGACCCGGGTACGATGCTCGACGTCGAGATTCGCGACCAGCGAGTCCCCGCCGAGGTCGTCGCCCTGCCGTTCTACCGCCGGGCCCGCTGACGAGGACACCGAGCCGTCCGCGACCGCGACCCGCACGTCAGGTGCGTTCGATTCCACCCCGGCGAGGAGGAGAGAGCACGCGATGGTCCCTGCGGAGCTGCGCTACACGAAGGACCACGAGTGGGTCCGGGTCGACGGTGACGAGGCGACGGTCGGGATCACGGCCTACGCCGCCGACCAGCTCGGCGACATCGTCTTCGTCGAGCTGCCGGAGGCCGGTCGCGCCCTGACCCAGTTCGCCGCCTTCGGGGTGGTCGAGTCCGTCAAGGCCGTGAGCGACCTGTTCGCTCCCCTCACCGGCGAGGTCACCACGGCCAACGACGCCCTCACGGGGTCACCGGAGCTCGTGAACAGCGACCCGTACGGCGAGGGCTGGATGGTCCGGATCCGTCTCGCCACCCCGGCCGAGGTGGGCGAGCTCCTCGACGCCGCGGCCTACGACGCGTTGATCGCCGCCGGCTGAGCCCGATGCCGTACGGTCCGCATACGGCCGCTGACCGCGAGCGGATGCTCGCCAGCCTCGGCCTCTCGTCGGTCGACGACCTCTTCGCCGACATCCCGGAAGCGCTCCGGGCGAGCCGGCTCGACCTCCCCGAGCCCGAGCCGGAGCTGGAGCTCGCCGCGCGGCTCCAGGGCCTCGCGGGCCGCAACCGGACGGACCTCGCATCGTTCCTCGGCGCCGGCGTCTATCGTCACTGGTCCCCGGCCGCGGTCGACCAGATCCTGCTTCGGGGCGAGTGGTACACCGCCTACACGCCGTACCAGCCCGAGATCAGCCAGGGGACGCTCCAAAGCATCTACGAGTACGAGTCGCTCCTCGCCGAGCTGGTCGATCTCGACGTCGTCAGCGCCTCGCACTACGACGGCGCGGCCGCCACGGCCGAGGCCGCCCTGATGACCTGCCGGGCGACCCGCCGCGAGCGCGTCCTCGTCAGTGCCGCGATCCACCCTCACTACCGCCAGACCCTCGAGACGTACTTCGGCGGCGGCCTGGAGCTCACGACCGTCCCGCTCGTCGTCGAGGGAACGGCCGCCGGCACGACCGACCTCGCCGCGCTCGAGCGCCTCCTCGCCGACGGCGCGCCGGTCGCCGGCGTCGTCGCGGCCCAGCCGAACTTCCTCGGCCTGCTCGAGCCCATGGCCGAGATCGGCCGGCTGGCCCACGCGGCGGGCGGGCTGTTCGTCAGCGTCATCGAGCCCGTGTCGCTCGCGGTCCTCGCCCCGCCCGGGGCGTACGGCGCCGACATCGCCGCCGGCGAGGGCCAGCCGCTCGGCATCCCGCCCCAGTACGGTGGTCCGTATCTCGGGATCCTCTCATCGACCGACGGGCTGGTCCGCCAGATCCCGGGCCGCCTGGTCGGGATGACGACCGACGTCCGCGGCCAGCCGGCGTTCGTGATGACGCTTCGCGCGCGCGAGCAGGACATCCGGCGCGACAAGGCCGCCAGCAACATCTGCACGAACCAGGCCCTGCTGGCCCTCGCCGCGAGCATCTATCTCGCGACGATCGGTCCGCACGGCCTCCGCGACGTCGCCGCCCAGGGCGCCGCCCGGGCCGCCCGCCTCGAGACCGCGCTCGCCGCGATCGGCGTCGCGCGGGTCCATCCCGGGCCCTACCTCAACGAGTTCGCCGTACGCGTCCCCGACGCCCGTGCCGTCCACCGCCGGCTGATCGAGCGCGGCGTGTTGGCGGGGCTCGTCCTCGGCGACGTCCTGCCCGACGAGCCGGCCCTCGCCGACGCCCTCCTCGTCTGCGCAACGGAGGTCACGACGGACGACGAGATCGCCCGGTTCGCGAGCGGGCTGGCCGCCGAGCTGGCCGCCCACGACCATGCCGCGCCGGCGGGCGGCTCGGCCGCGCCCGGCGTGGCGGTGGAGACGGCCCGATGACGATCGTCGGCGAGAAGCTCCAGCCGACCCTCTTCGAGCGGTCGCGGCCCGGCCGCGGCGACGGCAAGATCCCGCATCCGCCGAAGGACGCCCTCGACCGGATCCCGGCGGACGCCCGCCGCGTGACGCCGCCGGCCCTGCCCGAGCTCAACGAGCCGGAGGTGGTCCGCCACTACGTGAACCTGTCGCACCTCAACTATGCGATCGACACCGGGTTCTACCCGCTCGGGTCGTGCACGATGAAGTTCAACCCGAAGCTGAACGAATGGGCGGCCCGCCTGCCGGGGTTCGCCTCGCTCCACCCGCTCGCGCCCGACGAGATCGCCCAGGGCACGCTCCAGCTCCTGTGGGAGCTCGAGGGGGCGTTGTGCGAGATCAGCGGGATGCGCGCCGTGACCCTCCAGCCGGCGGCCGGAGCCCAGGGCGAGCTGACCGGGATCCTCATGATCCGGGCCTATCACCGAAGTCGCGGCGACACCGATCGCGACGAGGTCCTCGTCCCCGACAGCTCCCACGGGACGAACCCGGCGACCGCGTCGATGGCCGGGTTCCGGACGATCACGATCCCGTCCGCCCCGGACGGCGGCGTGGACCTCGAGGCCTTCCGCGCGGCGCTCGGGCCGAAGACCGCGGCCGTGATGATCACGAACCCGTCGACGCTCGGCTTGTTCGAGAAACGAATCGGCGAGCTGCTCGATCTCGTCCACGAGGCGGGCGCGCTGGCCTACATGGACGGCGCCAACCTGAACGCGATCCTCGGCCGGTTCAAGCCGGGTGAGGCCGGCTTCGACGTCATGCACTTCAACGTCCACAAGACGTTCTCGACGCCGCACGGCGGCGGCGGCCCGGGTGCCGGTCCGGTCGGGGTGGGGGAGACCCTCCTGCCGTTCCTGCCCGCGCCGCGGGTCCTCCGCTCGGACGACGGGACGTTCCGGCTCGAGCGGATGGACGAGCGGCCGACGTCGATCGGGCGCCTCCGGAGCTTCACCGGCAACACCGGCGTCCTCGTGCGCGCGTACGCGTACATCCGGGCCCATGGCGGCTCGGGCCTGCGCCAGGTCAGCGACGACGCGGTCCTCGCCGCCAACTACCTCCGCAAGCGCGTCGGCGAGGCCTACGACATCCCGTTCGACCGGGCGTGCAAGCACGAGTTCGTGGCGTCGGCGACCGGGATCAAGAAGCGGACGGGCGTCCGGACGCTCGACATCGCCAAGCGGCTCATCGACAAGGGCTTCCACCCGCCGACGATCTACTTCCCGCTGACCGTCGACGAGGGGATGCTGATCGAGCCGACCGAGACCGAATCCGTCGAGACGCTCGACGCGTTCGCCGACGCCCTGATCGAGATCGCCCACGAGGCGGAGAGCGATCCGGAGCTCGTCACGTCGGCGCCGCATACCGCCCCGGTCGGCCGGCTCGACGAGGCGACGGCCGCTCGCCAGCCCAATCTCCGCTGGCGACCGATGGCGGGCGCGGAGATGCCCTGCCCGGACTGACCGGTACGGGCAGGCGGGTCGCGCCACATCGCATGCGGCGGCGGCATCGGATGCGCTCCGTCGCCGTGCGAGTCGCCGGCGTGGGTTGCCGGTCGAGCTGGTTCGAAGATGCCTTCATGCACGTTGGGCATGGCTGCGCTGTCATGAGTCGACAGGTGACTCGAATCTCGCCCGGGCACGCTCCGCACCGAGCTGATCTGCGCACCTGCGAGCGCGCGCGACCGCCATTCGAGTCGAGAGGCGACTCATCGCGCCGCTGGATCGCGCCGGCCCGCGCGGCGAGTTCGACCCCGCGCGCGAGATCGATTCGCACCGATCGGTTCAGGAACCGTAGCGAATTTGTCATGAACCTTTGCGCGCAGGTCCGCGTATCTTGTTGTCAACAGATGGCCCGTGGGCCTTCATCGCCTGCATGGAGACCTGACGACGAACGACGCTGCGGGAGGCGCCACGTCGCGGACGACACAGGCCATGGATGCGGAGCTGCTGCGCCGTGTCCAGGCTGATGACCTCGACGCGTTCGAGGAATTCTTCGCGCGCTATCGATCCTCGATCTATCGGACCGCATACGGCCTGACGGGCGACCGGCAGGCAGCGGAGGAGATCCTCCAGGACACGTTCGCGCGCGCGTACCAGCGACGGCACACCCTCCATACCGACGTTTCACCCCTGCCCTGGCTTCATCGCGTGTCGCTGAACCTGTGCTACTCGCGCCTGTCGCGCCGGCGGGTCTCGACCGGACCCATCGACGAGGCGACGGAAGCGACCCGGGCGGACGACGCGCCGCTCCCCGCGGAGCACGCCGAGCGGAACGAGCTCCGCGAGATCGTCCGCGACGGCATTGCCGCCCTTCCCGAGAAGCATCGCAGCGTCGTCATCCTGTACTACCTCCAGCGTCTTTCGCTGCAGGAGACCGCCGAGGTCCTCGGGATCCAGCTGGGCACGGTGAAGTCCCGCCTCCACTACGCCCTGCGCGGGCTGCGCACCCACCTGGAGGGCGATCGCCGCTTCGGGGGCGCCTATCTTGCGCCGACGGACGAGGTCGAGGCGAACGCCTCGTGATCACCCGCGGACGGTCGTGCTCGCGGTATCGGCCGCTGCTCGAGGACTTCGTCGACCGCGGCGAGGTTCGCCCTGGCACGGGTGAGGCGCTCGCCCATCTCGATCGATGCGATCGCTGCACCGCGGCGATCGAGTCCACGATGCTCACGATCACCGCCCTGCGCCGGCTGGGGGACGAGATCGCCACGGCCGAGCCCGCGGAGGACGCTTGGCCGAGGCTCCGCAGCCGGATCACCCGCTGGAAGCGACCGATGGTGATGTCGCCCCTCGCCGGCATGGGGATGAGCCTCGCGATCGTCGCCGTGCTGCTCCTGCCGCTCCGAATCACGGGCGGACCGGCCCTCGATTTCGGCGCCGATGCAACGCCCACCGCCGACGCCAGGATTGTCGAGGCGGACCATCGGGCCGAAGCCGCCTACCTCGCCGCCAGCCGGCGAATGCCCAACGGCGGGCCGCACGAAGTGACCGGCAGCCTGCCGAGAAACATCCCCCAGGAAGTCTGGCAAGTCCGGAAGGAGGTGCACTCGGCCAAGCCGAGCGCTCGGGCCCCCGAGCCCGTTTGACACACCGTGGCGGCGTGACGATAGTACGCCGAGCGCAGGACCCGGACGCCATGGAGACCGCGCATCCCGAACCTGATCTGTCCGTCCCGATGCCGTTGCACCGCGGGACCGAGTGGCGGGCCGGGGTGCCGAGGAAAACGTGTCCACCCTGCGGGAGACCAGTGTGGGACAGACCCACTCCAGGAGGAGATCTACATGCGGAAGCGTCTAGCTGGCGTCCTCGCGAGCGCGATGTTCGTGTTCGCGGCGTGCCAGGGAGCGGCGACCCCATCGCCGAGCAGTCCGGCGGCCAGTGGGCCGGCGCCGTCGACGGGCGGCACCGAGTCCACCGCGCCGAGCGGATCGGCCACGGCGGGCAAGCCTGACCTGTTCGGGACGAAGTACAAGGACAAGCGCGTTCCCGGCACGCCCGGCGGCAAGCTGATCTACGCCGACTGGCAGGAAGCCACCGAGTTCAACTTCTACTATCAGGGCCAGGTCACCGAGGCGAACCTGAACGCCGCGACCAACGGCGGGCTCGTGACGGTCACCGACGACTTCAAGTACGCGCCGGACCAGGCGACCGAGATCCCGACGCTCGACAACGGCGGCGTCAAGGTTCCCGGCGACAACGGCGATGCCATGACCGTGACGTGGAAGCTGCGCCCGGACCTGAAGTGGTCCGACGGCCAGCCCCTCACCTGCGACGACTACAAGTTCACGCAGGACTGGATCATGGACAAGGACAACACCGGACTCTACGCCGGGCGGACCGGATACGAGGACGTCACGAAGTTCGAGTGCACGGACCCGCAGACGATGGTCCTCCACTTCGGCAAGATCTATGAAGGCTATCTCGGCATGTACGGCTCGCCGCTGCCGAAGCACTACGTGTCGAAGTTCACGGTCAAGGATTCGGTCGCCCACAAGGGCTTCACCGCGGCCGAAATGCCGAACGTTCCGGTCTCCGGCCCGTTCAAGTACAAGTCGGTCACGCCGGGCCAGGAGATCGACCTCGTCCGGAACGACAACTACGCCAACCCGTTTGATGGCAAGCCCGCCAACCTCGACGAGCTCATCCTCAAGTGGTACGGCGATGCCGACGCGATGATCGCCGGCTACAAGAGCGGCGACTTCGACATCGCGAACGACCTCAACGACGCCGACCTGCCGAAGATCGTCGACCAGGGCGACCAGGTGAAGCAGCTCGACTCGTTGACCTACGAGTTCCTCCGCCCGAACTGGAACCCGACCAAGTGCTCGCCCAACATCAAGGACCGCGGCACGGGCTGCCCGGCCTCCGACCCCGCGATCCGCGAGGCGCTCCGCTGGGCCATCAACAAGGACGAGATCAACACCCGCCTGCTGGGTGGCGCCGCCGCCCAGGGCTTCACGAACATCTCGCCGAACGCGTGGTTCTACAGCGACCCCCCGACGTACTCCTTCGATCCCGAGAAGGCCAAGTCGGTCCTCGACGCCGCCGGTTGGAAGGTCGGTGCTGACGGGATCCGCGAGAAGAACGGCCTGAAGGCCCGGATCGAGCTCTGCACGACGACGCGCCAGGTCCGCCAGGACACCCTGGCCCTGATCTCGTCGTACCTGAAGGCCGTCGGCATCGACGGCGTCGTGAACGCGGTCTCGTCGAACGACATCTTCGCGACGTACAACGAGGCCACCGACCAGACGCCCTGCGCCCTGTCGAAGTCGAACTTCGACGTCGCGGAGCACGCGTTCTCGGTGCCCCTCGACCCGCTGGCGAACTACCCCAGCTATCACTCGAGCCAGCTCGAGCCTGACGGCAGCAACGATGCGTCGATCAAGGACCCGGACGTCGACGCGATCCTCGACGGCGTCAAGGGCACCGTCGACTTCGCCAAGATCAAGGACTTCATGGCGCAGTGGCAGAAGGTCTACGTCGACAAGACGATGGAGATCCCGCTGTACTTCCGCAAGGAGGTCTACCTGGTCAACCCGAAGGTCACCGGCTTCACCGGCAACCCGACCTCCCAGGGCCCGACCTGGAACGCCTTTGACTGGAGCATCACCCAGTAGGTTTTCCGCGAGCCTGACGCCTCGCGGGCTCCGCCCGCGGGCAACGAAACGACTTGGGACGCCGGCTTTGGCTGGCGTCCCGAGTGGTTTCCGTCTACAGTCCCGCCATCCGGTACCCGAGGCAGGTCGGGTGGCCCCTCACAGGTAAGGCGGTCCGAGCGTGACGAAATACGTCATCCGGCGTGTGGTCCAGGCCATCCCGGTGCTGTTCGGCATCACGATCGTGGTCTATGGCATCCTCCTTGCCGCCCCGGGCGGCCCGACCGCGCGCTTCGCGAACAATCCACGCGTGACGAACGCGGACAAGGAGCAGTTCAAGAAGGCGTGGGGGCTGGATCAGCCGATCCCGGTGCAGTACTGCCGCTGGCTTGGAGTCTGCAATCCCGAGGTCTCGGGAACGGTGCTCGGCGTCTTTCCGCCGCCCGCCGCGCTGCTCGGTCCGAGCGGCTGGCCCAACTTCCTCCCGACGGCGGTCAGCGGTGCCTCGAACGGCGTGCTCCACGGCGACCTTGGCGTGTCCGTCGACAGTGGCGAGCCGGTCGCGGCGCGGATCTCCCGGGCCTTCCTGCCGACACTGATCCTCGCCAGCTTCGCCTTCGTGATCTGGATCACCTTCGCGATCATCATCGGCGTCTACTCCGCGGTCAGACGCTATTCCAAGTTCGACCAGGCCTCGACGATCTTCGCGTACGTCGGCTTCGCCATGCCCACGTTCTGGCTCGGGATCATGCTGATCTACATCTTCAGCGGGCCGGGCCTGAACATTCTGCCCGCGGGCGGGATCACGACGACGCGGATCTCGCCACCGTTTGGCAGCGACGCCTACTGGACGTACTTCGGGCAGCAGCCGCTTGCGGCGATTGCCGACGTCGGCCGCCACCTGATCTTGCCGGTCATCACCCTCGTCGCCGTCAGCGTGGCCGGCGACTCCCGGTTCGTCCGGGCGAGCATGCTGGAGGCGCTGAGCCAGGACTACGTCCGGACGGCCAAGGCGAAGGGCCTGCCGGGCCGGACGGTCACGTTCAAGCACGCCTTCCGGAACGCCCTCCTCCCGGTTGTCACGAACATCGGCCTGGAGATCCCGTTCCTGTTCACCGGCGCGATCGCGACGGAGACGATCTTCTCGTGGCCCGGGATCGGCAAGCTGACGATCGATGCGACCAGGGAATTCGACTACCCGACCCTGATGGGCGTCCTCCTGATCACGGCATTGATCACGGTCATGGCCAACCTGGTGGCCGATGTCGCCTACGCGGTCGTCGACCCTCGCATCAAGTACTGAGGATCACGTGACTCTTCCACCGAGCATCTCGTCGTCCCCGGTCGACGAGTCAGAACTCGAGCGCCGGATCGAGGAAGCAGGCGCAGACTACGAGGTCCAGCTGGAATCGCTGAGCCAGGGGCAGCTGGCGTGGCGGAAGTTCAAGGCCCATCGCCTCGCCCTGATCGGACTCGGGATCCTGACCGTCCTGTTCGCCGTGGCCATCGTCGGGCCGATCCTGAATCCGTTCGTCTTCAACGACATCCCGAACCCGGACGTCCATGTCTATGCGGGCCGGCCGCCGTCGCTGCAGCACCCGTTCGGCGAGACGGGTGGCCTCCAGCGGGACGTCCTCATGCTCGTCATCAATGGCTCCCGGACGTCGCTCCTGATCGGGTTCACCGCGATGTTCATCGGCGTGTTCATCGGGACGATCGTCGGATCGATCGCCGGCTATCTCGGCGGGTTTGCCGACAACTTCCTGATGCGGATCGTCGACGTGATGCTGAGCCTGCCGCTCCTGTTCGTCATCCTCGTCGCGAGCCGGTTCTTCGGGAACGGCAACGTCGCCCTGATCATCGTCATCTTCGGATTGCTGAGCTGGATGTCGATTGCCCGCCTCACCCGGAGCCTGTTCCTCTCGATCCGCGAACGTGAGTTCATCGAGGCGGCCAAGGCCGTCGGCGTCCGGGACCGGCGGATCATCTTCCGGCACATTCTGCCCAACGCCGTCAGCCCGATCGTCGTCTCGGCCTCGCTCCTCATCGCCGGCGTCATCATCGGCGAGGCCTTCGTGAGCTTCCTCGGCTACGGCGTCAACCCGATCTACCCGACGTGGGGGAACATCCTCTCGAGTGCCCTGACGTTCATCCCGGTCGGCAACTGGTGGTGGCCGTTCTTCCCGGGGCTGGCGATCATCCTGACCGTCCTCGCGGTGAACTTCATCGGGGACGGCCTGCGCGACGCGCTCGACCCGCGGTCGCGCGCATGACGACCGTCATCGACGCACCCCAGCCGGCCGGCGCACCGCCGCCCCCGAACACCATCCTCGACGTTCGAAACCTGCAGACCCATTTCAAGGTTCTCGACGGCATCGTCCCCGCCGTCGACAGGGTGAGCTTCAGCCTGGAGCGCGGCAAGAGCCTCGCGATCGTGGGCGAGTCGGGCTCGGGCAAGAGTGTGACGGCGCTCACGATCATGCGGTTGCTGGACATCCCGCCGGCCGAGGTCATCGCGGGCAGCGAGGTCTGGTTCGACGGTCGCGAGATCCTGTCGATGCCCATCGAAGAGATGCGGAAGGTCCGCGGCAACGATGTCGCGATGATCTTCCAGGAGCCATTGACGAGCCTGAACCCGGTGTTCACGGTCGGGGACCAGATCTCCGAGCAGGTCATGCTCCACAAGAAGGTCAAGCACAAGGAGGCATGGGACCGGGCAGTCGAATCCCTGCGACTCGTCGGCATGCCGAGTCCCGAGCAGCGGGTCAAGCAGTACCCCCACGAGATGTCGGGCGGGATGCGTCAGCGCGTGATGATCGCCATGGCCTTGTCATGCGAGCCGAAGCTGCTGATCGCCGACGAGCCGACGACGGCGTTGGACGTGACGATCCAGGCCCAGATCCTGGAGCTCCTGAAATCCATCCAGGAGCGGACCGACTCGGCCCTGCTGCTGATCACTCACGACCTCGGCGTCGTCGCGGAGATGGTCGAGAAGGTGATCGTCATGTACGCGGGCCAGATCGTCGAGCAGGGCACGGTCGAACAGGTCCTGCTCGACCCACGCGCGCCGTACACGATGGGGTTGCTCGAGTCGATCCCGACGGTCGACAAGCGCGGTGGGCGCCTCTCGGCGATCAAGGGGACCGTGCCGTCGCCGTTCAACCTGCCGCCGGCCTGTCGCTTCGAGCCGCGCTGCCCGTATCACTGGGAGCAGTGCCGGGAGACGGCTCCCGAGCTCTATCCGGCAGGCGGACCCGGTCAGGCCGCGCGCTGTCTCCTCCACACGCCACAGGGTGAAGGCCGCTGGACTGCTGCGCGCGACCACCATCTCGACGCCCTCAACCTGACTCCCGTGGCGGGGAAGTGAGGTGATCGATCGCGATGGAGATTCTTCGGAGACGCCCGACGAGAACGAAGGCGCGGGCGGGATGCCGGCCGCCATCCAGCCCGGGGTACGGCCGACGGCCGCCGTCGTGAGTCCGCCCGACCGGATTCCGGAGCCGGGACTTTCGCCGGCCGGACCGTTGCTCAGCCCGCTCGACGCCGAAGGGACCGCGGACGCCGCATCGGTTGCGCCCGTGGAGGACCGGCCGGATTCGGACCTGGTGCAGGAAGCGGCCATCCTCCAGGTCACCGGCCTGAAGAAGCATTTCCCGATCCACGGCGGGATCCTCCGCCGCCAGATCGGAACGGTCTACGCGGTCGACGGCGTCGACTTCGAGGTCAGGGCCGGTGAGACCTTCAGCCTGGTCGGTGAATCCGGGTGCGGCAAGACGACTCTCGGTCGGACGATCCTCCGCCTGACCGACCCAACCGCGGGCAAGGTCGTGTTCAGTGGCCTCGACGTGACGAAGATGACCCCGAACGAGCTCCGCCCGATGCGGCGGCGCATGCAGATCATCTTCCAGGACCCGTTCGGGTCGCTGAACCCGCGAATGCCGATCAGCGACATCATCGGCGAGGGCCTGCTGGCCCAGGGCGTCAAGAGCCGCAAGGTTCGGGACAAGAAGGTCGAAGACGCCCTCGAGATCGTCGGACTCCGTCGCGACTACACCCGTCGCTACCCTCACGAGTTCTCCGGCGGCCAGCGCCAGCGGATCGGCGTCGCACGGGCACTCGCCCTCGAGCCCGAGTTCATCGTGTGCGACGAGCCCGTGTCCGCACTCGACGTGTCGATCCAGAGCCAGGTCCTCAACCTTCTGCTCGACCTGCGCCGCGACTTCAATCTCACCTACCTCTTCATCAGCCACAACCTCTCGGTGGTCCAGTACTTCAGCGACCGGGTCGGCGTGATGTACCTCGGCAGGATCGTCGAGCTCGGGAGCGTCACGCAGCTGTACCGCGACCCGCGCCACCCGTACACGATCGCGCTGCTCTCGGCGATCCCGGACCACGACCCGCGCCGCCGGCGGAAGCGCCTCGTCCTGAAGGGCGACGTGCCATCGCCCGCTGCGCCGCCGAGCGGCTGCCGGTTCCATACGCGCTGCTGGCTCCGCGAGCGGCTCGGCAACCCGGTGCGCTGCAGCACCGAGGACCCCGTGCTTCGACCGATCTCCCCCGGCCACACGACGGCCTGCCACTTCGCCGAGGAGATCAGCAGTGCGGCGGTCGGTCAGGCCGTCGAGACCCAGTCGGCGGTCGACACGGCGGTGGCAGATCCGGCGTGATCCGGCCCCCGGTCGATGGCCGGTGACGAGGCGGACGATCTCAGCCCTGCAATCGGCCGGGCCCGCGCGCCCGCGCTTCGGGGTGCAGCACGCACGGTTCCGGGGTGCGGCCGCGACCGCGTTGCTGGCGGTCGCGGTGATCGGCTGCTCCGGTTCTGAGCAACAGCCCGTCGCAAGTCCGCACTCGTCGTCCGGGCACAGCCCGGCCACGTCTGCCGAGGTTGCCAGTCCGGGGTCTTCGGGCTCGACAGAACCACAGTCCACGCCCTGGGCGGGCGAGGCCGTCCTCGGCCTCAACCAGCTCGGTGCGGGCGACAACGAGATCGGCAAGGCCGTGGCGGACTTCTCGGAGGCCACGGCCGCAGAGGATCTGGTCCGGATGCGAGGCGCCGCGATCGGCTTGCAGAACCTGGCGACCGCACTGAGCCCGAATGTCGACCGGATCGCGACCTACCCGCCGATGGCGGGGCTGGTTGCGAAGTACCGGGCGGCACTCGGGCCGATGCAGGACGGGACGAAGGCCCTCGTTGCTGCACTCGACGCGGGCGACTCACCCGGCATCGTCACCGCGATCGAGGAGGTCACGAGGGGCATGGTCGCGTATGGGCAGGTTCGCGAGGAGCTGGCCGCGTGGGTCGAGCAGGCTCCGGAGCAGCAGCGGATGCTCGTCAAGTAGGGCCCGGTTCCGCTCTCCGTGCCGGCCGCTCCTCGAGTCGATCGATCGAATCAAACGGACGTCAGCGGACCGGCGACCCGCCGGCGGATGCTCCACGGAAGTGACACGCCACGAAGTGTTCCTCGCCCGAGTCGAGGAGCGGCGGCTCGTCGATCGTGCAGATCTCCGGCCCGCCCAGCTCCGCCCGGAGCTGGCAGCGCGGGTTGAAGTGGCAGCCCTTCGGCGGGTTGACCGGAGACGGCACGTCGCCGCGGAGGATGATCCGCTTCCGGCGGAGGTCCGGGTCCGGGATCGGGATCGCCGACATCAGGGCCTGGGTGTATGGGTGCTCGGGCTGGCGGAACATCTGGCGCCGGTCGGCGAGCTCGACGATCTTTCCGAGATACATGACCGCGACCCGGTCGCTGATGTGCTCGACCACGCCCATGTTGTGGGCGATGAACAGGTAGGTCAGGCCGAGGTCGCGCTGGAGCGCCTTGAGCTCGTTGAGGACCTGGGCCTGGATCGAGACATCGAGCGCCGACACGGGCTCGTCGCAGACGATCAGGTCCGGCTCCAGGACGAGAGCACGGGCGATGCCGATCCGCTGGCGCTGCCCGCCCGAGAACTCGTGGGGATAGCGCCGGGCGTGGTACGGGGCCAGCCCGACGAGATCCATGATCCCCGCAACCTTCCGTCGTCGTTCGGCCGCCGTCCCGAGCCCGTGGATGCGGAGGCCCTCGCCGATGCTGTCGCCGATGGGGGTTCGTGGGTCGAGCGACGCGTACGGGTCCTGGAAGATGATCTGGATCCGCCTCCGGTACGGCTTGAGGGCCGAGCCCTTGATCGTCGCGATGTCGACCCCGTCGAAGATGATCGACCCGGACGTCGGGTCGATCAGGCGGAGCAGAAGCCGACCGACGGTCGTCTTGCCGCAGCCGGACTCCCCGACGAGCCCGAGGGTCTCGCCTCGGCGGATCGTGAAGCTCACCCCGTCGACTGCCTGGACGTTGGCGACCGTCCGTTGAAGGATCCCGCCGCGGATCGGGAAGTTCTTGACGAGGTCGCGGACCTCGACAAGGGTCGGAGCGGCGGCCAACAGAGTGGCTCGGGGAGCTGCCGCGATCGTCGTCGTCACAGCCGGTGGTCCGACTCGTCCTCGAATGCCTCGTGCTCGGGTAGCGCCTTCTCCGACTTGAGCAATCCGAGCGGGTCCGTCTCCACCGTGGTTCCCGCGGCCAGCCCGCCGTCGGCCGCCGCGCCGGTCGCGAGGACTTCTTCGGCGGACACATCGGTGCGTGGCACCCAGCCCTCCGCGCGGGGGATCCGCACGCCGTTGACGTCGTGATAGAGCCAGCAACGGACCTCGTGGCCCGGTTCGAGGGGATGGAGGCCCGGATGTGCATCGATCGCCATCGTGTTGTTCTCTGCGACGCGGGATGCGCAGCGCGGCGCGAATCGACATCCCTGTGGCAGGTCGATCAGATTGGGAACGTTGCCGGGGATCACGCTCAGCTCCTCGCGGACGTCGCCGAGGAGAGGGATCGAGGCAATCAGGCCGCGGGTGTACGGATGTCGCGGGACACGGAAGAGCGTCGAAACGTCGGCCTGCTCGACGATCTCCCCCGCGTACATGACCGCGACGCGGTCGCACATCTCTGCGACGACCCCGAGATCGTGGGTGATCAGGATCACCGCCGTTCCGATCTGGTCCCGGAGATTCCGGATCAGATCCAGGATCTGCGCCTGGATCGTGACGTCCAACGCCGTCGTCGGCTCGTCGGCGATCAGCAGCTCGGGCTCGCAGGCGAGGGCCATGGCGATCATCGCCCGCTGGGCCATGCCGCCCGACATCTCGTGGGGGAACGACTTGAGTCGCCGCTCCGGGTCCGGGATCCCGACCATCCGAAGCAGCTCGAGGGCCCGTTGACGCGCGGCGTCCTTCTTCATGCCTCGATGGATCTCGAGGACCTCCGCGATCTGGCTGCCCACGTCGTGGACGGGGTTCAAGGATGACTGGGGTTGTTGGAAGATCATGCTGATGCGGTCGCCGCGGAGCTTCCGCATCTCGTCGGGTTTGAGCAGTCGCAGGTCCTTGCCGTCGAAGAGGATCTCGCCGCCCTCGACGCGCCCGGAGCCGGCAACGAGACCCATGATCGAAAGGGACGTCACGCTCTTGCCACACCCGGACTCCCCCACGAGACCCATGATCTCGCCGCGCTCGACGTGGAAGTCGATCCCGTCGACTGCGCGCACGACGCCATCGCGCGTGTAGAAGGACGTCCGGAGACCCTTGATCTCGAGGAGGGGGCCGCTCCCGGCCGAGGGCCGTGGGCGGCGCCGCGACGCCGGCACGAGCTCCTCGACGATCGAGACCTCGTTCTCGAGGCTGGACTCGAGCGGCGTCAGCGGGGGTGCGGTGGTGGTGGCGGTCGGTTCGTTGCTCACCGGTTCAGCCGCGGATCCAGGGCGTCGCGGAGCCCGTCGCCGAGCAGGTTGAAGCCGAAGACGGTCAGGGCGAGGAAGATCCCCGGAAAGAAGACCAGGTGCGGCGCGGTGAACACGTAGCTCCGGTCCTGGCCGACCATCGAGCCCCACTCGGCAGTCGGCGGCTGGGCACCCAGCCCGAGGAACGAGAGCGCGGCGACGTCGAGCACGGCGCCTGCGATTCCGAGCGTGCCGGCGACGATGATCGGCGTCAGGCTGTTCGGCAGGATTTGCCGGAAGACGAGTCCTCTCGCGTTCTCCCCGAGGGCGCGCGACGCCGTCACGAAGTCGGCATCGCGGACGCTCAGGACGGACGCCCGCATGATCCGGGCGTAGATCGGGATCGCCACGATGCCGATGGCAAGCTGGGCGTTGATCAGTCCCGGACCGAGCCCGGAGACGATCGCGATGGCCAGAAGCAGGGCGGGGAAGACGAGCAGGATGTCCATCAGACGCATGATCACCGTGTCGAGCCCGCCGGACGCGTAGCCGGCAATGAGGCCGAGCAGGGCTCCGATGACGATCGCGAAGCCGACCGTCACGATCCCGACCTGCAAAGAGATCCTGGCGCCGTGGAGGACACGGCTGAACTCGTCCCGGCCGTTCGCGTCGACCCCGAACAAGTGCTCGGGCTGGACTGCCGGACAGCCCAGGAGATGGATGCAGGGGGGGCTGAGACGCTTCACGCCCGTGGAGAAGAGGACCTTGTCGGGGTCGTAGCTCGCCAGGACGTCCGCAAAGATCGCGCAGAACAGGAGCCCGCCCAGGATCAGCAGCCCGACGCGCGCGTTGCGCTGGCGAAGGATGTTGCCGAACGTGTCACGCCAGAGGCTCGCCGTACCCGCTCGGGCGGCAGGATCGATCAGGAGATCGGCGGAGGCTGCCTGGGTGGTCACGTGGCGCTCAATTCGGGCGAAGCCTCGGGTCGAGGAAGGCGTAGCTGACGTCGACGACGAGGTTGACGAAGAGGAAGATGATCGCGATCACCAGGACGAACCCTTCGATCACGGCAAAGTCGTGCGACGTGATCGCATCGTAGGTCGCCTGGCCAACGCCCGGCAGGTTGAAGATCGTCTCGGTCAGGACCGCGCCGGACAGAAGCCCGCCGATCTGCAGTCCGATGATCGTGACGAGCGGGAGCATGGCGTTGCGGAGGGCATGCCGCCGGACGACGGCGCCCTCGGCGAGTCCCTTCGCGCGTGCAGTCCGGACGTAGTCCTGGCCGAGAACGTCGAGCAGGCTGGACCTGGTGATGCGAGCGATGATCGCGAGCGGGATCGTGCCGAGAACGATCGCCGGCAGGATCATGTGTCGGAACGCGTCGACGAACAGGCCCCACTGGGCGGAGAGCAGGCCGTTGACCGTGTAGATGTTCGACACGAAGTCGACGAGCGCTCGCGGCGGCCCTTCGACCCCCGTCAGGCCCCAGCGGACCGCGAGCGGGACCACCGACACGCCCGGTGTCAGCCGGCCGGACGGCGGCAGGGCGAACGGCGTGTTCTTCAGCAGGATGGCAAAGACGAACGCGGCGAGCAGGCCCAGCACGAAGACGGGGATCGACACTCCGATGTTCGCACCGGCCATGGTCAACGTGTCCACCTTCGAGTTGCGCCGGTAGGCCGACGTGATGCCAAGCAGGATCCCGACGACCGTCGCGAAGACCAACGCGAACGCGGCCAGCTCGAGGGTCATCGGGAGTCGTTGGACCAGGAGGTCGGAGACCGGCAGCGACGTTCGGAACGACGTCCCGAGGTCGCCATGCGACAGCATCGTCAGGTAGATCGCGAACTGCTCCGGGATCGGGCGGTCCAGCCCGTGAGCGTGATCGAACGCCTGGCAAGCGGCCTCCGTGGCCCGCTCGCCCATCAGGACCCTGCACGGATCCCCTGGCAGGAGACGTGTCACGACGAACACGACGGTGATCACCCCGAACAACACCGGAATGCTGACCAGCAGCCGGCGAAGGACATAGGTGGTCATCGTGTTCCTTCGAAACAGGCTGGGGCGTCCCGAGGGCGCCCCAGCCTGAGATCTATGGACGCAAGACGGTCAGATGGTCAGCTGCCGGGCGTCGCCACGGCACAGGTCTGTGCCCCGTCCTTGTCGAAGTTCGGGTTCAGGCACCCGCCGAACAGGGTCGGCCAGTACCAGTTCGACCCCAGGTTGCCCACGTGGAGCGGGTGCTTCACGTCCCACTGGGCAGCCATCGAATTGACCACGTCGTTGGCGTCAAGCTCGCCGCCCTGCTGGAACTTGACTCCGTCCCGGAGGTGGCATGTCCATGTCTTGAGGTCGGTGCTCGGATCGCAGCTCGTCGCGAGGGCCGGCTCGGGATCGAGGCCGGCGACCTTGTAGTTGTAGAGCGAATCGAAGACCTGGGCGCAGATCCGGAGGGCGTCGCCGTCCGATTCGTCGCCGCAGTAGAGGCCCGAAGGCTCGCTGTTCTGCGACCAGACCAGCTGCTGGCGATCGCCCGGCGTCATCGTGGCGAAGTACTCGTTGCCGATCGGCGAGGAGTGGGCGCCCTGGACGTCGGCCTTCCAGGCGGTGGCGGAGCCACCGTGGACGAGCGGGACCATCGGGACGTGAGTCCGGATGGCGTTGTTCGCCGTCACGTAGTCGGCCGTTCGCTTGGTCTCGTCGGTCTCGGCCGCGCCGGCCGTGAGGGCCGCGGTGATGTCGTCGAACTTCGGACCGAAGCCGGAGTTTGCCCCGGTGCCGAAGTGGACGTCGAGGAAGTCCGTGACGTCCGGGTAGTCGGCACCCCAGCCGAGGAGGAACAGCGGGAACTTGCCCTTGGCCTCATCGCCGAGGTAGGTGTCGTCCTTCTCGACCACGAGGTTGATGTTGATCCCGAGGTTGTCCTTGAACTGCGCCTGGATGTCCGTCGCGACCTGCGTCGGGCTCGGGAGGTAGCTCCGGGACTTCGTCCGGTAGTGGAAGTCGTACGTCTTCGAGAAGTCGAAGCCGGCGTCGGTGAGTGCCTTCTTGGCCGCTGCGGCGTCGGTGGCGTTCCACTTGTCACCGCCACAACCGAGAGGGATGGCACAGGGCGTGAAGTAGTCCGCCGCCTCGGAGCCAGCCGGGTAGAAGTTGTGGGCGATGCGCGCCCGGTCGATCCCCATGGCCACGGCCTGGCGGACCTTCTCGTTGTTCCACGGTGCCTGGTTCACGTTGAAGCCGAGATAGAGGATGTTCAGCGCCTCGCGGGGGAGAAGCTGGAGGTTGCTGTCGGCCTTGACGGTGTCGAAGTCATCGGGACCGACGTTGTCGATTCCGTCAACACTGCCCGCCTGGAGGTCCTGGAGCCGCTGGGTGGCCTCCTTCGACCACTTGACCACGACCGTCGGGGCCTTCGGTGCCGTGCCCCAGTAGTTCGGGTTGGCGGCGAGGGTCACGTGATCGCCCGGGACCCATTCCTTGACCATGTACGGGCCCGTGCCGTTGATCGCGGTGTGCGTGATGCTCTTGTCGGCCGCGTGGGCGGTCAGCCAATCGCTGTCCTGGATGTTGTTCGACGAGAAGGCGATCTTGGACAGGAACGCGACGTCGGCCGCACACAGGTGCATCTCGACCGTCAGTCGGTCGACGGCCTTGATCTGGCTGAACCCACCCGTGTAGGAGGCACTGTTCGCCCCGGACGTGTACTTGGGCGGGTTGGCGCAGTCGACGGCCGTCTCCGGATACGACTTTCCGGCATATGCCTCGGCGCTGGCGGTTGACGGTGCCGCCTGGCTGGGCGGAGCGGCCACGCTCGGAGCGGCCGAGCTCGGGCTCGGAGTGTTCCCGGCGCAGGCACTGAAGATCATCGCCGCCGTGCCCATGAAGGCAAGCAGCGACGTCCCCTTGGTACGGGACATGCGGTGGCTCCTCCTCAAACGACTCCGAGAGAGGTTTCGTCGGAAACGACCCCGGTCGGAGCGGTCCGTTCCGCGCGCAATCGGCCCTGGGGCCGCAGGTCGCGGGTGCCGGGCAGATTAGCACGCAGAGATCAGCGCGTCGCCATGGTCGGAAACGCCTGGATGGAGGTACCTCCCCGACGCGTCGATCGTTCATCGCACGAGGAGAGCCGGTGTTCTCGCTCGGCCCGCCGGACGGCAGCCGCTATGCTCGGCCCGTGCAGAGCCTCACGATCGCCCTCGCCCAGATCGCCCCCCAGCTCGGGCAGCTGGAGGCGAACCTCGATCGGCACCACGCCCTGCTCGATGAGGCCCGCACGCGGGGCGCGGACCTCGTCGTGTTCCCCGAGCTCGGCCTCACGGGCTACCAGCTGCAGGACCTCGCGGCCGAGGTCGCCCTGCGGCTCGACGACCCGCGGCTGGCCGGCCTGACGGCCGCGACGCACGGGCTGTCGGCGGTCGTCTCGTTCGTCGAGGAGTCGGCCGACCATCGCCTGTTCATCGCGGCGGCCCTGCTCGAGGACGGGCGGATCCGGCACGTCCACCGCAAGCTGTTCCTGCCCACGTACGGCCTCTTCGACGAGCGGCGGTTCTTCGCCGCGGGCGATCTCCTGCGGGCGACGCCGTCGCGGCTCGGGGTCGGCGTGGGCCTGGCGATCTGCGAGGACTTCTGGCACCTGACCGTCGCCCAGCTGCTCGCGCTCGACGGCGCCCAGATCCTCATCAACGTCTCGTCGTCGCCGGGCCGGGACCTCGCCTCGACGAACGAGGTCGGGCTCGGGACCGCGACCTCGTGGAAGACGCTGATGCGGACGTACGCCCAGCTCACGACGTCGGTCGCGGTCTTCTGCAACCGGGTCGGCGTGGACGAATCGATCTCGTTCTGGGGCGGCTCCGAGGTCATCGCACCGAACGGCCAGGCGCTGTTCAGCGCACCGCTGTTCGAGGAGGGCCTGTTCACGGTCGAGGTGCCGCTCGGCGACCTCCGGCGCGAGCGGCTCGCCCTCCCGCTCCTCCGCGACGAGCGGCCGGAGCTCCAGGTCCGGGAGCTCACCCGGATCGTGGCCGAGCGGGCCGGGCTCGCTCCGGACTCGACGGCCGACGATCTCGCCGAGGCGGGCCTCGACGTCGCGCCCGGCGAACCGGTCCGCAAGCCGATCGGGTTCCGCGAGGCGGCCGACCCCGCTGACGCGGCCCAGGAAGCGCGTCGATGACCGACGCGTCGGTCCTGCCCCCTCCAGAGCCCCTGTTCGAGCTGCCCGAGGAGCTGGCGATCGACACCGACGTCGCCCGGCGGGTCATCGGCGAGTTCATCCGCGGTCAGCTCCGCCAGGCGGGCTTCGAGCGGGCCGTCCTCGGGCTGTCGGGCGGCATCGACTCGGCGCTCGTCGCGTACCTCGTGGCGGAGGCGATCGGAGCCGATCGGCTCCTGTGCGTCCTCATGCCGTACCGGACCTCGGCAGACGCCTCGAGGGAGGACGCCTCCGAGGTCGTCCGCCGCCTCGGGACCGCGAGCGAGCTCGTCGAGATCAGCCCGATGGTCGACGCGTTCTTCGCGTCCGATCCGGACGCGACCGCCCTGCGGCGCGGCAACGTCATGGCCCGCCAGCGGATGACCGTCCTGTACGACCGCTCCGTCACGTGGGGCGGGCTCGTCGTCGGGACCGGCAACAAGACCGAGTCGCTGATCGGCTACACGACCCTGTTCGGCGACTCGGCGTGCGCGTTCAACCCGATCGGCGACCTCTACAAGAGCCAGGTCCGCCAGGTCGCGGCGGCGATCGGCGTGCCCGAGGCGATCATCCGGAAGGCGCCATCGGCCGATCTCTGGCCGGGCCAGACCGACGAGACCGAGGCCGGCTTCACCTACCCGGTGCTGGACCGCCTGCTGTACTGGCGCGTCGACCGCCGCCGGTCGGACGAGGAGATGGCCGCGCTCGGCTTCGATCCGGCGCTGGTGGCGCGGGTCGACCGGATGATCGCGACGTCGGAGTTCAAGCGCCAGGTCCCGCCGATCGCGAAGCTCGGGCCGCGCACGGCCGGGGTCGACTACCTCTATCCGCGGCGGCGTCCCGGTTCCGCCCGGCAGTGACCGGCGCCGCGGCCGAGGATCGCGCGCCGGGTCGGCTCTTCGTCGTGGCGACGCCGATCGGCAACCTCGGCGACATCACCCTTCGGTCGATCGAGGTCCTCCGGTCGGTCGCCGTGATCGCGGCGGAGGACACCCGGCTGACGCGCCGGCTGCTGGATCGCCATTCGATTGCCACGCGCACGATCAGCTATCACGCGAGGAGCGGACCGGGCCGGACGCGGGAGCTGCTGGGGCGGCTGCGCGCGGGCGACGACGTCGCCCTCGTCACCGATGCGGGGACCCCCGGCATCAGCGATCCCGGCGACGACCTCGTCGGGGCGTGGGCGGCGGAGCGCGGGATCGTGATCCCGATCCCGGGCGCCTCCGCGGTCCTCGCGGCCGTCGCCGGGTCGGGGGTCGCGGGCCCGCGGTGGTCGTTCGAAGGGTTCCTGCCCCGGTCCGGACGCGAGCGCAAGGAACGCGTCGCGCGGATCGCGGCGGATCCGCGGGGCAGCGTGCTGTACGAGGCGCCGGGGCGCATCACCGCGACGCTCGGCGACCTGGCCTTCGCGTGTGGCGCGGACCGACCGGGCGCCCTCTGCCGCGAGCTGACGAAGCTCCACGAGGAGATCGTCCGGGCACCGCTCGGGGACCTGGCGGAGCGGGCCCGGAGCGGGGAGCTGACGCTCCGCGGGGAGTTCGCGATCGTCGTCGGTGCCTCGGCGGACGCCGCTGCACGCCGGACGGCGGCCGACGCCCCGACCGACGCCGTGGCTGACGCCCTGGCCGAGGTCGAGCGACTCGTTGCCGCGGGAACGCCACGGGGTGAGGCGGCCCGGCGCATCGCGGCGGAGACGGGCATCCCGCGACGCAGCCTCTACGCGGTTCCGACCGCCCGCTAGGATCGGGGCATGACGCCGCCCAGCGCCTCGGCCGGCAGCCGGATCCCGATCCTCGGGGTGATGTCGCCGCCCGTCCGGGTCGCGATGGTGCTCACCCTCATCGTGAGCCTGGCGACGATCGCGTTCGAGCAGCTCGTCCACGAGCCGAACGAGACGCTCGTGTTCGTCCTCGCGGCCGTCTCGATCCTCGGGCTCGCCTGGATCGTCGGGCTCGCCACCGAGCGCCTCGGCGCGCTGACCGGCCCGCAGGTCGGCGGCATCCTGAACGCGACGTTCGGAAACATCGCCGAGCTGATCATCGCGTTCTTCGCCCTGCAGGCAGGGCTCATCCAGGTCGTCCAGGCGTCATTGACCGGCTCGATCATCGGCAACCTCCTGCTCGTTCTCGGGATCAGCGTCCTGGTCGGCGGGCTGAAGAACGGGCCGCAGCACTTCAGCCAGCGGATCGCCGGCTCGAACGCGGGACTCCTCGTCCTCGCCGCGATCGGCCTGTTCATCCCGGCCATCTTCTCGATCTCGACGGGCGGCTCCGGCGACACGGTCGTCGAGGAGTCGGTCCTCGTGGCGATCCTCCTGATCGTCGGCTACGGCCTGTCGCTCGTCTTCCAGTTCACGCATCCCTCCGAGACCCTCGGTGGACACGAGCCGGCCGCGGGTCACGGCGGCCCTGCCTGGACCGGCCGGACGGCGGTCGTCGTCCTGCTGATCGCGGCCGGCCTGCTCGCGTTCCTCTCCGAGATCCTCGTCGGGGCGATCGAGCCGTTCATCGCGACGTTCGGGCTGTCCGAGATCTTCGTCGGGGTGATCCTGATCCCGACGATCGGCAACCTCGCCGAGCACCTCGTCGCCGTCCAGCTCGCGTACAAGAACAAGATGGAGTTCGCGATGGCGGTCGCGTACGGATCGAGCCTCCAGGTCGCGCTGTTCGTCGCACCGGTCCTCGTCCTCATCGGCGTCCTGATCGGGCAGGACATGACGCTGGTGTTCACCCCGCTCGAGGTCGCGGCGGTCGCCGCGGCCGTCGGGATCAGCGCCCTGATCGCGCTCGACGGCGAGTCGAACTGGCTCGAGGGCGCCCTCCTCGTGATCGTCTACGCCATCCTCGCGGTCTCGTTCTTCGAGGTCTAGCGCCGCCGTTCCGCCCGACGGGCGAGGACGGACCGGCGACGGGAGGGGGAGCCGCCGCCGGTCCGGACGGAGCAATCGGAATGCCGGGTCAGGCCGCGGCGACGGCCTCCTCGCCATCGGGCTCGGGATCCTCGGCGAGCGGCTCCGCCGCCGCGGCGATCGCGGCGGCCTCGTCGTCTTCGTCCGCTGCGTCACCGTAGGCCGCGGCCTGTGCGGCGAGCCCGTTCGCCGCTGACTCGGCCGCGTAGTCCTTCTTCCGGCGGCCCGAAAGCATCTCGACATGGCTCGCGACGATCTCGGTCTTCCAGTGCCGGACGCCGCGATCGTCGTCCCAGCTCCGGGTCTGGATCCGGCCCTCGACGGCGACCTGCTGGCCCTTGCCGAGAAACTCGCCGCACGTCTGGGCGAGCCGATCCCAGGTGACGACGTTGTGGTACTCGGCCTTCTCCTTGCCCTGGCCGATGTACTCGTTGGTCGCGATGCTGAACTGCGTCACGGCCTTGCCACTCGCGAGGCTGCGCATCTCCGGGTCGCGGGTCAGGCGCCCGGTCAACAGGACCTTGTTCACGGTCCGCGTTCTCCTTCTTGACCGGCGACGGAAACCGTCGACGGCCCTGCGTTCCGGCGGGAACGACGCGGCGGGTGCTCGGTGCGCCGCCCCGGGCGGCGCGTCTCGGCGGCGGGGAAGGCGCCGGCCCCGGCGGTCGGGCCATCCGGCGGGTCGGCGGACCTTCGATGGTCGGCGGACCGTGGACGGGGTTCGCTCGGCGGAGCCGGCTGGTGCCTGGCGGGCATCCCGAACGTAGCAGGGACTGGTTCGCGCGCGATTGGCGCCGACTGCACCGCCGCTTACGCGCTCGGCTCAGGGGCGCGGGCGGCTCCTAGCCGGCGACCGACGTCCCGTCACCCGCAGACGGGCCGGCCGGCAGATCCGTGCGTCGGCGCCGGCGTCGGACGTGGGCAACCGCGAGCGCCGCCGGCGCTTCGGTGATCGCGACGACCGTCGGATCCGGCAGTGGCGCGCGGCTGGCGAACAGGTCGCAGAACAGCGTGACGAGCTCAGGATCGAACTGCGTGCCCGCGTGGCGCCGGAGCTCCTTGATCGCGTCGTCATGGCTGATTGCCCGCTTGTAGGGCCGGTCGTGGGTCATCGCGTCGTAGGCATCGGCGATCGCCACGATCCGGGCGCCGAGCGGGATGTCGTTGCCGCGCAGCCCGAACGGGTAGCCGTGACCGGAATAGCGCTCGTGGTGGTGGAGGATGATCGGGACGGCCTCCTTGAGGGCGGCCGCCTGCTCGAGGATCACCTGGCCGATCCGGGGGTGCTGGACGACCGTCCGCCACTCGTTCGACGTCAGCGCCGAGGGCTTCTCGAGGATGTCCTGCGGCACGGCGACCTTGCCGACGTCGTGAAGCAGCGCGGCGACTCGGATCCGGTCGACCTCGCCCTCGGACAGGTCGAGGTTGCGGGCCATCACGGTCACGATCGAGGCGATCAGGGGCGACGGCTGGCCCCGGTAGTGGGGGAGCGGCGCGATCACCGAGGTCAGGCTCGCCGTCGCGGCCTCGCGGGCCGCCCGTCCGACCTCGACCGCCAGCGCCCGACCGGCCGGCGAGATCGGCGCCCGCGGGACGCGGGCGTCCTCGTCGGGCTCCGCGAAGACGTAGGTCTGGTTGCGGCCGAGCGACTTCGCCGAGTACATCGCCGCGTCCGCGTCGCGGACGAGCGTGTCGGTCCGGAGCAGCCCGCCGCTGCCGCCCGCGATCCCGATGGAGATCGTGACGCTGATCTCCTGGTCGGGCCCGATGGCGTACTTCTGGCGGGCGACGAGGTTGCGGATCTTCTCGGTGAGGACCGCGCCCTCTTCGATGTCGGTCTCGGTCAGGAGGAGCATGAACTCCTCGCCGCCGTAGCGGCCGACCGCATCCGACGCGCGCAGGTTCGTCTTGATCGTCTGGGCCACGCCGCGGAGGACGACGTCGCCGGCCGAATGGCCGTACGTGTCGTTGACCGCCTTGAAGTGGTCGATGTCGACGAACGCGACCGACAGCGGCCGCTCGTAGCGGTTCGATCGCTCCACCTCGGCGAACAGGGCGGCGAGCAGCGTGGCGCGGTTGCTGACCCCGGTGAGCCGGTCCATGGTCGCGGCGTCGGTCGTCTCGCCGAGGGTGACGGACAGTCGATCGAGCGCCCGCGCGAGGCGCCCCTCGAGCCCGCCGCCGCTCGGCTTGGCGTTGACCGTGACGTCCAGCTCGCCATCGGCCATCCGCTCGGCGGCCTTGACGAGGCGGGGCAGGCGGAAGCGGGCGTAGATGAAGACGAGGAGCGCGGTCATCATCACGCCGACGAGGCCGGCGATGACGGCCGCCATGATCGACCGGATCCCGCCATCGAACCAGGAGTCCGTCGCGGTGGGCACGGCGACGAGGGCGGCGATCACTCCGAACGAGGCAAGGAGAGCCAGGCCCCCCAGCAGGCGCGTCACGTCCCACAGGCTATAGGTCGGCCCTTCCCAACGGTCCCGCCGGAGGTCCGGGCCGGTCGCCACCGAACGTCCCATCGGCCCTGTCAGGCGCCCCGTCCCGGGGTGTTGCCACTGCTATACTCGCCGCGTCCTCGAACGTCCGCGGGGTCCACCCGCCTGACAGGAGAACGCCGTTGCTCGAGGAAGGCACGTGGCTCGTCCCGTGAGGCGAGGACGAGTCTTCGAACCGCTCCGGCGTCGCATCGGCGACGCTCCGCGGGAGACGTGTATCCCGGTCCCGAACCACCCGGTCGGGGCCGTTTTTCATGGGCGGCGATCGCCGACTGCAGGCCCCGACTGATGCCGGCAACGGTCGTGGTCGGGCTCCAGTGGGGTGACGAGGGCAAGGGCAAGACAACCGACTTCCTGGCCGAGCAGACGGCTCTCGTGGTCCGCTACCAGGGCGGCGACAACGCCGGCCACACGCTGATGCTCGGCGACGAGGTCTTCAAGCTCCACCTCGTCCCGTCGGGGATCCTCTACCCGCACATCGTCCCGGTCATCGGCCCGGGCGTCGTCGTCAACCCGGCGACCCTGATCGACGAGCTGGACGCCCTCGCGATCCGCGGGATCGACGTCTCCCGGCTCCGGGCCAGCTTCGCCTCCCACGTGATCCTGCCGTACCACCGGGCGCTCGACGTCGCCCGCGAGGCGCGTCTGGCCGGCGCCAAGGTCGGCACGACGGGTCGGGGGATCGGCCCGGCCTACGAGGATCGCGCGTCGCGGCGGGGGGTCCGCCTCGAGGACCTCCTGGACGAGGCCGCGCTCCGGACGAAGCTCGAGCGGACCATCCCCGAGAAGAACGCCCTCCTGGCGGCGCTTGGCGCCGAGGCCCATTTCGAGGTCGATGCGCTCGTCGACCAGGCGCTCGGCTGGGGCCGCCGCCTCGCCCCGCATCTCGTCGACGTCACGTGGCTCGTCCAGGACGCGCTCGCCCGGGGCGATCACGTCCTGCTGGAAGGAGCCCAGGGGACGCTCCTCGACCTCGACCACGGCTCCTATCCATACGTCACGTCGTCGTCGCCGATCGCCGGCGGCGCCTGCACGGGCGGCGGGATCGGGCCGCGCCAGGTCGACGAGGTCTTCGGGGTGATGAAGGCCTACGCGACGCGGGTCGGGTCGGGGCCGTTCCCGACCGAGCTCGAGGATGGGGTCGGCGCGGGGATCGCGGCTCGCGGCCGCGAGGTGGGGACCACCACCGGCCGGCCGCGACGGGTCGGCTGGTTCGATGCCGTCTCCGTGCGCTACGCGGTCGCGGTCAACAGCGTCAGCTCGATCATGCTGAACAAGCTCGACATCCTGTCGGGCGTCGATCCCATCCGGATGTGCGTCGCCTACGAGATCGATGGACGGCGGGTCGAGGCGTGGCCGTCCTCGGCCGACCTCCTCTTTCGCGCGACGCCCGTGTACGAGTCGTTCGGAGGCTGGTCCGAGCCGATCCACGACGTCCGGACGCTCGGCGACCTGCCCGAGGCAGCGCGGCGCTACGTGACAGCGCTGGAGGAGCATGCCGGGGCGCCGATCGTCCTCGTGTCGGTGGGGCCGGAGCGGACCCAGACGATCGAGCGTGCCTGGCGGCCGATCCGCCACCGGACGCCGGCGGTGGCCGGATGACGGTCGGGTCGACGCAGCCGACGCGGATCCTCGTCGTGGGCGGCGGCGGCCGAGAGCACGCCCTCGCGTGGAAGCTCGCCGCCGAGCCGGGCGTCAACGAGGTCGTCGTCGCCCCGGGATCCGACGCCATCGCGCGGGAGCCGAGAGTGCGCTGCGTCGCCGTCGACCCGCTCGATCCGTCTGCGGTCGTGGCGATCGCCCGCCGGCGATCCGTCGAGCTCGTCGTGATCGGGCCGGAGGCGCCCCTGGCCGCCGGCGTCGCCGATGCCCTCGCGAGTGCCGGGTTCCCCGTCTTCGGCCCGACGGCCGAGGCGGCCCGGATCGAGAGCTCCAAGGCGTTCTGCCGGGAGATCGCCGAGGCCGCGGGTGTCCCGATGGCGGCGGGCCGGGCGTTCGCCCAGACGGATCCATCGGCGGCGCTCGCGTTCGCGATGGGGCTCGCCGCGAACGGGGCGGTCGTCGTCAAGGCCGATGGGCTCGCCGCCGGCAAGGGCGTGACGGTCTGCGAGTCGCTCGACGAGACCGCCGAGGCCATCGCGGCCCAGCCCGGCGCGATCGTGGTCGAGGAGCGGCTCACCGGCCGCGAGGCGAGCGTCATGGCGATCTGCGACGGGCGGGACGCGGTCGCGCTTCCCGTCTCCCGCGATCACAAGCGACTGGGCGACGACGACACGGGGCCGAACACCGGCGGCATGGGCGCGTACTCGCCGCTCCCGGACCTGTCGGACGACGACGCCGACGCGATCGTCGAGCGCTTCCATCGACCGATCCTGGCGGAGCTGGCGCGCCGCGGGATCCCGTTCCGCGGCGTCCTGTACGCGGGGCTGATGCTCACCGACGCCGGGCCGCGCCTCCTCGAGTGCAACGCGCGCTTCGGGGACCCGGAGACCCAGGCGATCGTGCCGCGCCTCGCTGCGCCGCTCGGACCGGCGCTCGCAGCCGCGGCGACCGGCTCGCTCGCCGGGCTCGGCTCGCGGTTTCCGGCGCTGTCGAGATCGACCGTGGCGATCGTGCTGGCGACGGCCGGCTACCCGGCTGCCCCACGGCCGGGCGACGTCATCGACGGGATCGAGGCTGCCGAGGCGACCGGAGCGCTCGTCTTCCACGCCGCGACGAGCCGCACGGCCGTCGGCTGGGCCACGAGCGGCGGACGCGTGCTGACCGTCGTCGGGGAGGGCCGGGACCTCGACGAGGCGCGTGCGGCGGCGGAGGCGGCAGCGGCGCGCATCTCATGGGCCGGGATGCAGCGTCGTCACGACATCGGCGTCGCGGTCGGCGTGGCGGTCGATGGGTCGCCCGCGGGGGCCGCGCGGTGATCCGCCGCTACACGCTCCCGGAGATGGGTGCGATCTGGACCGATCGCAGCCGGTTCGAGGCGATGCTCCGGGTCGAGCTTGCGGTCAGCCGCGCCCAGGCGGCGCGGGGCGTCGTGCCGGCGGACGCCCTGGCCGCGATCGAGGCCCGTGCCGCGGTCGACCCGGATCGGATCGCCGAGATCGAGAAGACGACCGACCACGACGTGATTGCGTTCGTCAGCCAGGTCGCCGAGACGATCGGGCCGGAGGGCCGCTACCTCCACCTCGGGCTGACGAGCAGCGACGTCGTCGACACGGCCCTCGCCCTCCAGCTTCGCGATGCCGGCGGTCTCCTCCTCCGTGACTGCGACCGGCTCCTCGCGACGCTGATCGTCCGCGCCCGGAGCGAGGCCGACACCCTGATGATGGGCCGGACCCACAGCGTCCACGCCGAGCCGATCACGCTGGGGCTGAAGCTCGCCGGCTGGGCGTTCGAGGTCGACCGCGGTCGACGTCGCCTCGCCGAGGCCGTCGACGAGATCGCCACGGGCAAGATCTCGGGGCCGGTCGGGTCGTACAGCCACCTCGGGCCCGATGTCGAGGCCGAGGTCCTCGCCGAGCTGGACCTGCGACCGGATCCGGTGAGCACCCAGATCGTCCAGCGTGACCGGCACGCGGCGCTGCTCACCGCGATCGCGATCATCGGCGGCTCGCTGGAGCGGTTCGCGACCGAGATCCGGAACCTCCAGCACACCGAGATCGGCGAGCTGATGGAGCCGTTCAAGGCCGGCCAGAAGGGCTCGAGCGCGATGCCCCACAAGCGCAACCCGATCCTCGCGGAGCGGATCGCCGGGCTGGCCCGCCTCCTGCGCGGCTATGCCGGGACCGCGCTCGAGGACCAGCCGCTCTGGCACGAGCGCGACATCAGCCACAGCAGCGCCGAGCGGGTGATCCTGCCGGACTCGACGATCGTCCTCGATTACATGCTCGTGCGGATGACCGGGCTCATCGACGGGCTGATCGTCCGCCCGGAGCGGATGCGCGAGAACATCGAGCGCGGCCTCGGCCTCCACGCCAGCAGCCGCGTCCTCGGGCTGCTCGTCGAGCGTGGCGGGATGAGCCGCGAAGCGGCGTACGCCGTCGTCCAGCGGGCGGCCCTCCGCGCGGCGGACGAGCGCGCGCCGCTCCGTGACCTGCTCGCGGTCGACCCCGAGGTGGCGAAGCGCGTCACCCTCGCCCAGCTCGACGCCTGCTTCGACGACACCGCCGTGCTCCGCAACGTCCCCACCGTGATCGCCCGTCTCGACAGCCTGGAGGCCCAGCTCGATGCCGCTCGCTGACACGTTCCTTCGCTCCGGCAAGGTCCGCGACCTGTACGCCGTCTCGGACGACCGGTTGCTGCTCGTCGCCTCGGATCGCCTGAGCGCGTTCGATGTCGTCCTGCCGACCGCGATCCCCGACAAGGGCCGGGTCCTGACCGGCCTGTCGCGGTTCTGGTTCTCGCGCACCGCCGACCTGGTGCCGAACCACCTGGTCGGCGTCGCGCCGGAGGACATCCCGGGCGGGGCGCCGGGCGATGCGGACGAGCTGCGCGGCCGGATCATGCTCTGCCGACGCGTCCGGCCCCTGCCGATCGAGGTGATCGTCCGCGGCTATCTCGCGGGCTCCGGCTGGAAGGACTACGGCCGGACCGGCGCCGTGTGCGGGATCCCGCTGCCGGCGGGGCTGCGCGAGAGCGACCGGCTGCCCGAGCCGCTGTTCACGCCCTCGACGAAGGCCGAGGAGGGCCACGACGAGAACATCTCGATCGACCAGGCGGCCGACCTCGTCGGACGCGAGCTGGCGGAGCGGGTCGCCGCGATCGCGATCGCCCTGTACCGCCGCGGCGCGGAGATCGCCGAGCCGGCCGGGATCATCCTCGCAGACACGAAGTTCGAGTTCGGGACGGACCCTGCCACCGGCGAGCTGATCCTGATCGACGAGGTCCTGACGCCCGACTCGTCGCGGTTCTGGGACGCCGCCGACTACGAGCCGGGTCGCGCCCAGTCGAGCTACGACAAGCAGTACGTGCGCGACTGGCTCGAGACCCTCGACTGGGACAAGACGCCACCAGGTCCCGAGCTCCCGGACAACGTGGTGGCGGGGACGCGGGCCCGCTATGTCGAGGCGTTCGAGCGGATCACCGGCGCGAGCTTCCAGCGCTATCTCGACGACGACGTGGTCGGCGGGTGACGGCGGCGACGATGGAGGTCCGCTTCGCGGTCAACGTGCGGCCGAAGGACGGCATCCTCGACCCTCAGGGCCGGGCGGTCGAGGGCAGCCTCGACCACCTCGGGATCGTCGGGGTGAGCGCGGTCCGGGTCGGTCGGCGGGTCGAGCTGACCGTCACGGCAGCCTCCGAGGCGGACGCCCGGGCCGTCGTCGACCGGCTGGCCTCGGAGCTCCTGTCGAACCCGTTGATCGAGGCCTGGGACGTGGAGCCCCTCGGCGCGACGTCCTCACTCGTCGGGTCCGCCGCGGGGCCTGCCGAGTGACGGTCCGGATCGGGGTCGTCCTGTTCCCGGGCTCGAACCGGGACATCGACGCGGTGAACGCCCTCGAGGTCGCCGGCGCGGAGCCGGTCGTCCTGTGGCACGAGGACGCCTCCCTCGCCGGCGTCGCCGGCGTGCTCGTCCCGGGTGGGTTCGCCTACGGCGACTACCTTCGGGCCGGGGTCATCGCCCGGTTCAGCCCGATCATGCGGGCGGTCGCGGCCTTCGCTGACGAGGGCGGGCCGGTTCTCGGGATCTGCAACGGCTTCCAGGTCCTGACGGAGGCGCACCTCCTGCCGGGGGCGTTGCTCCGGAACCGCGGCCTGCGGTTCGTGTCGCGCGAGATCACGATCGCCCCGGAGCGGCTCGACACCGCCTTCACCCACGCGATCGGGGAGCGGCGGCCGCTCCGGATGCCGGTCGCGCATGGCGAGGGCGCGTTCTACGCCGACGACGCGACCCTCGACGAGCTCGAGGCCGCCGGGCAGGTCCTGTTCCGCTACGTCCGGCCCGACGGGACGACGGCCGGCGGCGAGGACGACCGGGCGAACCCGAACGGCTCGCTCCGGGCGATCGCCGGGGTGATGAACGCCCGCGGCAACGTCGCGGGGCTGATGCCCCACCCCGAGACCGCGGTCGAGGCGGTCCTCGGGAGCGACGACGGGCTCGGGATCATCGCGTCCTTCGTCGCGTCGGCCTCCGAGCGCGAGCGCGCCGGCGGCCCGGCGGTCGTGGCGGTGTCCCGGTGAGCGTCGCGGAGCCCCCGGTGGACACGGAGCCGCTGCATCGCCGGCTCGGCGTCACCGACGACGAGCTCGCCGCGATCCGCGACCGGCTCGGCGGTCGGGAGCCGAACGAGCTCGAGCTCGCGATGTTCAGCGTGATGTGGAGCGAGCACTGCTCCTACAAGAGCTCGCGACCGCTGCTCCGGACGCTGCCGACCGGATCCGCGGAGGATGGGGTGGTGGCCGGCCCGGGCGAGAACGCCGGTGTCATCTCGATCGGCGACGGGCTGGCGGTGGCATTCAAGATCGAATCGCACAACCACCCGAGCGCCGTCGAGCCGACCCAGGGCGCGGCGACCGGGGTCGGCGGGATCCTCCGCGACATCTTCACGATGGGCGCCCGGCCGATCGCGGTCCTCGACGCGCTCCGCTTCGGCGCTCCGTCGGACGCGCGAACGCGACACCTCGTCGACGGCGTCATCCAGGGGGTCGGCGGCTACGGCAACTGCGTCGGGGTCCCGACCATCGGCGGCGAGCTCGTCTTCGACCCGTCCTACCAGGGCAACCCGCTCGTCAACGTGATGGCGATCGGTCTGCTGGACGAGCGCGACCTGACCCGCGCCGCCGCCCCGGGCCCGGGCAACCTCGTCGTCCTGTTCGGCTCGACGACGGGCCGCGACGGGATCGGCGGGGCGAGCGTCCTCGCCAGCGCCACGTTCGCCGAAGACGACGCGTCCAAGCGACCCTCCGTGCAGGTCGGGGACCCGTTCGCGGAGAAGCTCCTGATCGAGGCGTCCCTGGCGCTGATCCGGGGCGGGCTGGTCGTCGGGCTCCAGGACCTGGGCGCGGGCGGCGTGACCTGCGCGACCTCCGAGACCGCCGATCGGGCCGGCACGGGGATGCGGATCCGGCTCGACGCGATCCCGCGGCGCGAGCCCGGGATGGTGCCGTTCGAGGTGATGATCAGCGAGTCGCAGGAGCGCATGCTCGCGATCGTCGAGCCGGACCGCTGGGACGCCGTTCGCGCGGTCTGCGAGCGATGGGGCCTGCCGGTCGCGGTCATCGGCCGCGTCACGTGCGATGGCGACATCGCGGTCGTCGACGCGGACGACCTGGAGATCGCCCGGATCCCGGCATCCGCGCTCACGAGCGACGCGATCGTCCACGAACGCATTGCCGCTCCACCCGTCCGCCGTCGCGCCGCGCCCGCGCCGGGCGCGCCGGAGACGGCGTCGGATGGACTGCCGGAACGCGGCATGGACCCGGGGGCGGTCCTCGTCGCGTTGCTCGGCTCGGCGAACCTCGCCAATCGACGCGGGGTCTTCGAGCAGTACGACTCGACCGTCCAGGCCAACACGGTCGAGGGACCCGGCCACGGTGCCTCGGTCATCCGGATCAAGGGGACGCCGAAGGCCCTCGTCGCCACGACCGACGCGAACCAGGCCGTCGGCGTGCTGGACCCGTGGCTCGGAGCCGCTTTGAGCGTCGCCGAGGCCACGCGGAACGTCGCGATCACGGGTGCCCGGCCGCTGGGCGTCACCAACTGCCTGAACTACGGCGACCCGACCCGGCCCGAGGCCTTCTGGCAGCTGACCGAGGGCGTCCGCGGCCTCGCCGACGCCTGCCGCGCGCTCGGGCTGCCGGTCACCGGCGGAAACGTCTCGCTCTACAACGAGTCGCCGGAGGGCTCGATCGCGCCGACACCCGAGATCGGCGTCGTCGGGCTGCTCGACGACGTGGCGACGCTGGTCCGGCCCGGCTGGCGCGAGACCGGCGACCGGATCCTGCTCGTCGGCGCGGCGACACCGGGCCTGGCCGGGAGCGCCTACGCGGAGCTCGCCGGTCTCGCGGCGGAGGACGGCCCGCCGTCCCTCGACCTCGACCGGGAGCGCCGCGTCCAGGCGTTCGTCCGCGACGCGGCGGCACGCGGGCTCCTCGCGTCCGCCCAGGACGTCTCGGGCGGCGGGCTCGCCGTGGCCCTCGCGGAGTGCTGCCTGTGGGCCGACCGCGACCGCGGCCTGGGCGCGCTCGTCCGGCTGCCCGTCGCCAGCTCGCCGGCCGTCGACCTCTTCGGCGAGAGTCCGTCGCGGCTCGTCGTCTCGGCGGCAGAACGCCACGTGCCGGCCCTCATCCTGCTCGCCCGTCAGCACGGCCTGCCGATCGAGGAGGTCGGCGAAGTGGGTGCGATCGGGAGCGGCGTCGCCGATGAGGACGCCGATGCCCCGCCGCCGCGGCTCGTGATCGAGCTCCATGGCGCCGGGGCGACCGGTGCGTCCGAGGATCGCGGCAGCCGGGTCGCCGACGCCCTGATCGTCGGTCTCGGCGAGCTCCGCCACGCGTGGGACGGCGGCCTCGCCCGGGCCCTCGGCTGGCCGACCGATCGGGAGGCACGCTGATGTGCGGCGTCTTCGGTGTCGTCATGCCGCCCGGCGGCGACCCGGGGGCCGCGGCGCTGGCCTCCCTGGGATTGTTCGCTCTCCAGCACCGCGGCCAGGAATCCGCCGGCGTCGCGGTCAGCGACGGCGAGCAGCTGATGCTCTACAAGGACCTCGGGATGATCGCGTCGGTCCTCGACGAGCGTCGCCTGCCGTCGTTGAAGGGATCGCTGGCGATCGCCCACTGCCGGTATTCGACGACCGGGTCGACGATCTGGGAGAACGCCCAGCCCACGTTCCGCCTCGGGCCGCGGCGAGCGCTCGCGATCGGCCACAACGGCAATCTCGTCAACACCCGCGAGCTCCTCGGCCAGCTGAGCGGCGGGCGCGGCCGACTCCCCGCGTCGACCGATACGGAGCTCCTGACCGCCCTCCTCGCCGACGAGCCGGCCGTCGACACGGTGGACGCCCTCGTGAGGGTGCTGCCCCGGGTCCGGGGCGCGTACAGCCTCGTGATCCTCGACGAGCGCCGGGTCATCGGCGTTCGCGACGTCTTCGGGTTCCGACCACTGGTCCTCGGCCGTCTGCCCGGCCCGGACCGGGTCGCCGACCCGTATGGCGCCGGCCCGGGGCTCTGGACCGACCCCGACGACGACGTCCACGCCGGATGGGTCCTCGCCAGCGAGACGACCGCCCTCGACATCGTCGGCGCGGAGTTCGTCCGGGACGTCGAGCCCGGCGAGATCGTCGTCCTCGAGGCGGGCCGGGCCCCGCGCTCCGTGCGCTTCGCCCCCCGCGGCCCGCAGGCCCTCTGCGTGTTCGAGCTGATCTACTTCGCCCGGCCCGATTCGTACATGGAGGGCCGGAACCTGTACGAGGCTCGCCGCCGGATGGGCGAGGAGCTGGCCCGCGAGCAGCCGGCCGTGAGCGATCTCGTGATGCCGGTGCCCGACACCGGTGCGCCGGCGGCAGCGGGCTACGCCGAGGTGTCCGGGATCCCGTACCGCGAGGGCCTGATCCGCAACCGCTACACCGGGCGGACGTTCATCCAGCCGAGCCAGACGATGCGCCATCGGGGCGTGACGCTGAAGCTCAACCCGCTCCGCGAGGTCGTCCGCGGCAAGCGGCTGACGGTCGTCGACGACTCGATCGTGCGGGGCACGACGACGAAACAGATCGTCGCGCTCCTCCGCCGCGCCGGCGCCGAGGAGGTCCACGTCCGGATCAGCGCCCCGCCGATCTACCACCCCTGCTTCTACGGGATCGACACCCAGGTCGAGACGGAGCTGATCGCCGCGACCCACACGGTCGAGGAGATCCGCGACTTCATCGGGGCGGATTCGCTCGGCTACCTCTCGATCCGCGGCGTCCTGGCCGCCCTTGACCTGCCGTACGACCGGTTCTGCTTCGCCTGCTTCGACGGGGTCTACCCGGAGCCCGTGCCGTACGACACCGCGGCCCGGAAGTTCCTCCTCGAGGAGGAGGCACTGGTTCTCGGTCGTGGCTGAGACCCGCGCGTCCGATCGCGCGGCCTACCGGGCGGCCGGGGTGGACGTCGACGCCGGCGAGCGGGCGGTCGACCTGATCCGCGCCGCCGTCGAGGCGACCCATCGCCCCGAGGTCCTCGGCGGCTTCGGCGGCTTCGGGTCGGCGGTCGCGATCCCGCCCGGCTATCGCTCCCCGGTCCTCGTCTCGTCGACGGACGGCGTCGGGACGAAGACGGCGATCGCCGTCGCCGTCGGCCGCTACGACACGATCGGTCGCGACCTCGTCGCGATGTGCGCGGACGACGTGGCCTGCAGTGGGGCCGAGCCGCTGTTCTTCCTCGACTACGTCGCGGTCGGCGTCCTCGACCCGGAGCAGGTCGCCGAGCTCGTGGGTGGAATCGCCGACGGCTGCCGCGAGGCGGGCTGCGCGCTCGTCGGCGGCGAGACGGCCGAGCATCCGGGCCTGATCCAGCCCGGCGAGTTCGACCTCGCGGGCTTCTGCGTCGGCGTCGTCGAGGCCGACGAGCGCATCGACGGCAGCGCCGCGCGGCCCGGCGACTCGATCCTCGGCCTGCGCGCCAGCGGCCTCCACAGCAACGGTTACTCGCTGATCCGGTCGCTCGTCGCCAGCTGGGATATCGACCTGACGCGGCCCTACCAGGAGCAGCTCCAGCGGACGCTCGGCACGGCGGCGGCCGCGGAGGTCATGACGAACGAACCGGAGCACGCCCTCGCGACCCTCGGCCAGGTCCTCCTGACGCCGACGACGATCTACGCCGGATTGCTCGGCCGGCTTCGCGCCGGACTTGGCGCCGCCGGACACGACATCCACGGCCTCGCCCACATCACCGGCGGCGGGCTCGTCGCGAACGTGCCCCGCGCTCTGCCCGAGTCGCTGGCCGCCCGGATCGACCCACGAGGCTGGGAGGTCCCGTCGATCGAACGGCTCTTTGCCGCGCTCGGCGGCCTCGACGAGGCCGAGGTCCGGGCGACGTTCAATGCGGGCGTCGGCATGGTGGTCGTCGTCGCCCCGGACGCGGAGCGCGCGGCGATCGACTGGCTTCGCGACGCGGGCCAGGACGTGGCCGTCATCGGCGAGGTCCTGCCCGCGGATGGCGGCCTGCGCTATCTCGAAGGCCCGCTGGAGCGCGCTCGATGAGCGGCCGGATCGCCGTCGCGGTGTCGGGCGCCGGCTCCAATCTCCGGGCGCTCCATGCGGCCGCGCGTCGCGGCGAGCTCGGCGGGGAGATCGTCCTCGTGGTGGCCGATCGGCCGTGCCGGGCGCTGGACTGGGCGGCAGAGGAGGGGATCGACACGGCGCTCGTCCCGGGCGGAGCCGACGATGCTCTGCGGGACGCCCTCGAGGGCGCTCGGTCCGATGTCGTCGTCCTCGCCGGCTACATGCGGATCGTCGGGCCGCCGGTGCTCGAGGCCTTCGGCGGGCGGATCCTCAACACCCACCCGAGCCTGCTCCCTGCCTTCCCGGGTGCCCACGCCGTGCGCGACGCACTCGACCATGGGGTCAGGGTCACCGGAGCCACGGTCCATCTCGTCGATGCCACGCTGGACGCCGGGCCGATCGTCGCCCAGGAGGCGGTCCCGGTCCTGCCCGGCGACGACGAAGCCGTCCTCCACGACCGGATCCTGGCCGTCGAGCATCGCCTCCTGCCGCGGGCCGTGGCCTTGCTCATCGCCGGCGCGATCGCGCCGCCGGTCGGGGTCCGGGCGGACGGTCGCGGTCGACATCGACGCCGCCGAGACGCGGCTGCCCGTCCCGCGCCGCGCCCTGCTGTCCGTCTCGGACAAGACAGGTCTCGCCGAGCTGGGCCGGGGTCTCGTGGCGGCGGGCTTCGAGCTCGTGTCGACCGGCGGGACGGCCCGCACCCTGCGCGAGGCGGGCCTGCCGGTGACCGACGTCGCGGCGGTGACCGGCGCCGCGGAGATGCTCGACGGGCGGGTGAAGACGCTCCACCCACGGATCCACGCCGGCATCCTTGCCGACCGCCGACTCGCCGACCATCGACGGCAGCTCGTCGCCGCGTCGATCGCCCCGTTCGAGCTCGTGGTCGTCAACCTCTACCCGTTCGCCGCGGCCGCCGAGCGACCCGGGATCACGTTCGACGAGCTGGTCGAGGAGATCGACATCGGCGGCCCCTCGATGGTCCGCGCCGCCGCGAAGAACCACGCCAGCGTCGCGATCGTCACGTCGCCCGACCGCTATCCCGCGATCCTCGAGGCGGTCGCGGACGGCGGCACGGTGCCGCCGGGGCTCCGCGCCGCCCTCGCGGTCGAGGCGTTCCGCCACACCGCGGCCTACGACGCCCGGATCGCCGCCGAGCTGCCGGGGCGGATGGCGCAAGCCGGTGTCGACCTCCCGGACGAGGCAGGGCTGCCCGGCGCCGGCGACCCGTTCCCGCCGACGTTGACGATCGGGCTGGTGAAGGTCGAGACGCTCCGCTACGGCGAGAACCCCCACCAGCCGGCTGCCCGCTACCGCCGGCCCGGGACGACGGCCGCCGACGGCCCGTTCGCCGGCAGCGACGCGCCGCTCCAGGGCAAGGCCCTCAGCTACAACAACGTCCTCGACGCCTCGGCCGCCGCGGCGATCGGGCGCACGCTCCGCGGTCCCGCGTGCGTGATCGTCAAGCACACGAACCCGTGCGGCGCGGCCGAGCGGACCCGGCTCCGCGATGCCTGGGACGCGGCGCTGGCGGGCGACCCGGTGTCGGCGTTCGGCGGGGTCGTGGCGCTCACGCGACCGGTCGATCGGCCGACGGCCGAGGGGCTCGCAAGCCTCTTCCTCGAGGTGGTGGTCGCGCCCGGGTTCGACGAGGCGGCCCGCGAGATCCTCGCGACGAAGCCCGCCCTGCGCCTGATCGTCGACCCGCTCCTGGCCAACGACGAGCCCTCGGTCGTGCCGAGCCCGCTGGCGGCGATCCGGACGGCCGGCGGCGCGGTCCTCGTCGGAGCGCCGGACAACGCACCCGATCCCGTGACGGGCTGGGAGACCGCCACCCGCCGGACCCCGACCGACGCGGAGCGACGCGATCTGGACCTCGCCTGGCGCCTCGTCCGGGGCGTCACCTCGAACGCCATCGTCCTCGTCAAGGACGGCCGGCTGATCGGGTTCGGGTCGGGCCAGACGTCACGCGTGGACGCCGCCCGCCAGGCCGTCGACAAGGCCGTGGCGATCTCCGGATCGGACGCGGTCCAGGGTGCGGCGTGTGCCTCCGACGCGTTCTATCCGTTCCCGGACGCGGTCGAGGCCTGCCTGGCCTGCGGCGTCACGGCCTTCGTCCAGCCCGGCGGATCGAAGAACGACGGCGAGGTCATCGCCGCCGCCGACGCGGCCGATGCGACCATGCTGCTCACGGGCGTCCGCCACTTCCGGCACTGACGGGCGGATCGCCATCGGGGGCGCGCGCACGGTGGTCGGGACGCGCCGGTTGCGGCATGCTCCCCGGCGCAGGGTGGAACAGCGAATCGTGGAGGACGATCGTGTCGGATCTCATCGCCATCACCTTCAACACCGAGGACTCGGCGACGAGCGCCCTCGGCGCGATCCGGTCGCTCGAGAAGGAGGGCCAGATCGGCCTCGAGGACACAGCGGTCGTGACGAAGGACGCCAACGGCAAGATCCAGGTCAAGAACGAGGCGTCGAGCGGCACGGAGACCGGCGCAGTGGTCGGGGCCATCCTGGGCAGCCTGCTCTGGGTCGTCTTCCCGGTCGGCGCGATCGTCGGCGGCGCGATCGCGGGCGGCCTGATCGGTCGTGCCGTGAAGCCCGGGATCGACGGCACCTTCGTCAAGGAGGTCGAGGAGAAGCTGCCCGCGGGCGGATCGGCGATCTTCCTGCTGACGAAGGGCGGCGCCGCCGGCCTGCTGATCGCCGCGATGCGCCCGTTCGAGGGGACCGTCGTCCAGACGACGCTCGACGACGAGGAGGAGCAGGCGCTCCGCGACTCGCTGAAGTAGCAACCCCGAGCGCCCACCCGGCGGCCGCCCGCATCGGGGGCCCGGCGCCGTTCAGCCGCCCGACTTGACCGCTCCCGACCGCCTCGGCCATGATCGGGTCGTGGACCGGCTCCGGAGCCTGATGGCGATGCCCGGGCGGCCCCGCTCGCGACCGGCCTGACCCAGGCCCGGGCCCGCCGAGCGTCGGCCGCCGAACTCCGCGGCGCCCAGCGCCGCATCCGTCCCGCACCCTGACTTGCCCTCCCGGAGCACGCGCATGCCCGACGACCCACGCCCTCGGTTCTACCTGACCACCGCGATCGCCTACGCGAACAGCCAGCCCGGCATCCACACCCTGTACGAGGTGATCGGCGCCGACGCGATCGCGCGCTGGCATCGGATGCTCGGCGACGACACCCGCTTCCAGACCGGGACCGATGAGCATTCCGTGAACATCGCCATGCGCGCCGCGGAGGAGGGCGTCGACCCGCGCGTCTACGTCGACGAGCAGGTCCCGAAGTTCAAGACAGCGGAGGACCTCCTCGGGATCCGGCCCGACCGGTTCATCCGGACCACCGATCCCGACCATGTCCGGACGGCCCAGGAGATCGTCCGACGGGCGCATGCCAACGGCGACATCTATCTCGGGACGTACGAGGGCTGGTACTGCCCGAACGAGGGCTTCCGGACCGCGAGCGACGTCGTCGAGACGGCCCGCGGGACGATCTGCCCGAACCATCCCGACGTCCCGCTCCAGTGGCTGACCGAGCGGAACTGGTTCTTCCGCCTGTCCGCCTACCAGGAGCGGCTCGAGCGTCACTTCCTGGACCACCCGGAGTTCGTCCAGCCCGACTATCGGCGCAACGAGATGCTCGGCTTCATCCGGCAGGGGCTGGAGGACTTCTCGATCAGCCGGGCGGGGGCCGGCTGGGGGATTCCGTTCCCGATCGCCGAGAACGGCGAGACCGCCCGTCGCGAGGACGGGTCGTGGGACCCGGAGGCCGGCAGGATCTACGTCTGGTTCGACGCGCTGATCAACTACGTGACCGGCGCCGGCTTCGATCGCGATCCGGACGAGTTCGCCCGCTGGTGGCCGGCCGACCTCCACATCATCGGCAAGGACATCCTCCGGTTCCACACGATCTTCTGGCCGGCGATGCTGTGGAGCGCCGGCCTGGAGGCTCCGCGCAAGGTCTGGGCCCACGGCTGGCTGCTGGCCGCCGGTGGCGAGCGGATGAGCAAGAGCCGGGGCAACTTCCTCGACCCGGCCGACTTCGTCGCGGCGTTCGGCAGCGACGGCGCGCGCTACGTCGCGCTGCGCGAGGTCCCGTTCGACCGGGACGCCGAGGTGTCGTGGGACGGCTTCGTCCGCCGCTACAACGCCGACCTGGCGAACGACTTCGGGAACCTCGTCAACCGGACGGTCTCGATGGCGAACCGCTACCTCGACGCGGAGCGACCGGACCCGCGGCCGGTGGCGGAGGCCGACGCGCTGTGGAGCTGGACGAGCCGGGTCCCGATGCTCCGCGCGAACGTCGACGACTGCCTCCTCCACGAGGCGCTCGGGACGATCTGGTCGGTCGTCGGCGAGGCGAACCGCTTCGTCGACGCCGAGAAGCCGTGGGAGCTGAGCAAGGCGGCGAAGGCCGGCGACGCCGCAGCGGCCGATCGACTCCGCGAGGTCCTCGGCGACCTGGTCGAGGTCTGCCGGCTCATCTCGCTGGCCGCGGCCCCGTTCCTGCCGGCGACCGCACCTCGGGTCCACGCCCAGCTCGGGTTCGCCTGGCCGTACGGGCCCGACGGGAACGGCGGTCCGCCGCTCCTGGACGAGCTCCACTGGGGCGCCCACGCGGGTGAGCCCGGAACGTTGACGAAACCGGAACCGCTCTTTCCCCGACTGGAAACCGAAACGGCGTCAGACTAGGCGTCCGATGCAGAGCGGCCGCCCGATCCCGCGGCCCGCAGGAGGAGTGCGCCATGGCTCACGGCGAGTACAACCACATCGAGATCCCCTTCGACGACGAGGAGCGCGCGAAGCGCTTCTACGCGGGGGTCTTCGGCTGGCAGTTCCGCGAGACGCCCGGCTTCGAGGGCTATCCGCTGTACACCTCGGGTCCCGGCGAGCTCGGCGGCGGCCTCGGCAAGCGCGGTGAGATGGCCGGCCAGACGGTCCGGAACTACATCGCCGTCGACGACATCGATGCCGCCGTCGCGAAGGTCAAGGAGCTCGGCGGCACGATCACCGAGGGCAAGACCGAGATCCCCGGCATGGGCTGGTTTGCCGTCGGCACCGACAGCGAGGGCAACACGCTGTCGCTGTACAAGGGCCTGAACGACTGACCGCCCGCCGGCGGACGGGCCGGCTCGAAGCGGCGCATCGGCGACAATTCGGCCGATGCGTCTCGTCGACAGCCACTGCCACCTCCAGGCCGATCGCTTCGACGACGACGCCGACCCGGTGATCGCCGCGGCGCGCGAGGCGGGGGTCGAGCGGATCCTCGTCCCCGGCTGGAACGCGTGGTCGTCGGCGGCCGCGCTCCGGCTCGTCGAGCGTCATCCGTGGATGGACGCCGCCGTCGGCATCCATCCGCACGACGCGGCGAACGCCACCGACGAGGACTGGGCGGGGATCGTGGCGTCCGCGCGTGATCCCCGGGTCGTCGCGATCGGCGAGACCGGCCTCGACTACGACCGGGTCTTCTCGCCGATCCTCGCCCAGCTCGCGAACCTGCGGCGGAACCTCGCGCTGGCGGTCGAGACCGGCAAGCCGGCGATCCTCCACTGCCGGTCGAGAGCAGGTCGAGCGCGAGGCGCAGGACGCCCTGCTGTCCGAGCTGCGCAAGTTCGGGCACGAGCCGCCGGGGGTGATCGTCCACTCGTTCAGTGGCCCCGTCGACTACGCCGATTCGATGCTCGAGCTCGGGGCGGTGATCTCGATCTCGGGTCTCGCGTTTCGCGAGGGCGAGGAGGCGACCGCCGATGTCGTCCGGCTCGTCCCGGACTCCCGCCTGCTCGTCGAGACGGACTCGCCGTTCCTGTCGCCGCCTGGCGCGCCGCGCGGCCGGAACGCTCCGGAGTGGGTGGGCGTGACGGCGGCATGGGTCGCGGATCTGCGCGACGCAGATCTCGACGACTTCGGGTCGTCGCTGGTCGGCGTCTACGATTCCACGTTCCGGGCACGGCGCAAGGCGCCGGCATGAGCGCCGCCGAGCCCCTCCGGCCGCCGCCGAACCGCGTTCGGCGGCGGGTCCGACCGGAGCTCGATCTCGAGGAGCCGATCCGGGACGAGCTCTTCAGCGTCGAACGGCTCGAGGACCACGCTCGCAGTCTTGCCCGGGCGCAGGCGATCACGACGGATCCGAGCCGTGGGCGGTCGGTCTCGTCCCGGCTGGCCGAGAACGGCCGCGTCCTCGGTGAGTCCTATCGGGCCCTCGCGCGCGCCATCGACGACGAGCGAGCGATCACGCCGGCGGCCGAGTGGCTCGTCGACAACTTCCCGGTGATCGACGAGCAGCTCCGCGAGATTCGCGACGATCTTCCGGCGAACTACTACGAGGAGCTCCCGAAGCTCGCCGACGGCCACCTCGCCGGGTACCCCAGGGTCGTCGGCCTTGCCTGGGCGTACATCGCCCACACGGACAGCTTGTTCGAGCCGGACAGCCTCCGGCGGATGGTCCGGGCCTACCAGGAGGTCGAGCCCCTGACGGTCGGCGAGCTGTGGGCGATTGCGATCAGTCTTCGATTCCTCCTCGTTGACAACCTTCGCCGGATCGCCGTCCGCATCGTCCGCAGCCGGGCGGACCGCCAGCGCGCCGACGAGTTCGCCGACAGCCTCCTCGGACTCGGCCCCGACTCGCCGGACGATGCCGCCGCGGCGCTCCGCCGACTGCCGCCTGCGTCGTTCTCGGTCGCCGCGCGGGTCCAGCTGTTCCAGCGGCTGCGCGACCAGGACCCGGACGTGACACCCGGGCTCCGCTGGCTCGAGCGATTGGTCGTGGCCGACGGCACGTCGCCCGAGGAGATCGTCCGCGTCGAGCACCAGCGGCAGGCGACGATGAACGTGACGGTCCGGAACGCGATCACGAGCATGCGCCTGATCTCGTGGTTCGACTGGGCCGAGTTCGTCGAGAGTGTCAGCGTCGTCGACGATGTCCTGCGCGGCGCCGGGTCGTTCGCGGCGATGGACTTCGCGACGCGGGATCGCTACCGCCACGCGATCGAGAGCCTGGCCAAACGGTCCGGCCTCGACGAGGTCGACGTCGCGCGCCGGGTCGTCGCGCTGGCATCCTCGTCCGGGGCGCTGCCGTTGCCGCCGCAGCCTGCCGCTTCGAAGCCGGTCTCGCCGGATCCGGGGTCCTCCCGGGCGGCTCGCGATCCGGCCGCGGCAGCGGAGGCACTGGCGGCGAGCGACGTCCTGGCCGCGTCGTCGGACCCCGGCTACTGGCTCATCGCGGACGGCCGGCCCGCCTTCGAGCACTCCCTCGGGATCACCCCGCCACTCGCCGTCCGTCTCCGGCGGGCCTACGCCCACGAGGCTACGGGCGCCTACCTCGGGTCGATTGCGTTGGTCACGGCATTGATTCTTGCCATCCCGCTTGCCCTGTCCGCTGTCGCCGGCGTGCCGTCGATGGCGTTGGTGGGGCTCGGTCTCCTCGGCCTGGTCCCGGCGTCCGACCTCGCGATCGCGCTCGTGAATCGGGCCATCCCGAGCCTGCTCGGGCCCGTGCCCCTGGCCCGACTCGATCTCGACGACGGCGTCCCTGAATCGCTGCGGACGCTCGTCGTCGTTCCGACGCTCTTCGCCGACGAAGCGGACGTCGAAGCGCAGGTCGGCCAGCTCGAGGTCCACTACCTCGCGAACCGGGATGGAGATGTCCGCTTCTCGCTCCTCTCCGACTGGCTCGACGCCCCCGACGAGCACATGCCGGACGACGACGCAATCCTCGCCACCGCCGTCGCGGCGATCGACGGCCTCAACGAACGACACGGCGAGGCGCCGGGCGGTGGGCCGCGATTCCTCCTGTTCCACCGCGAGCGTCGTTGGAACGAGGCCGAGGGCCGCTGGATGGGCTGGGAGCGCAAGCGCGGCAAGCTGGAGCAGCTCAACGCCTTGCTGCGCGGGTCGCCGGCGGTCGACCTCCTGCTGACGGATCGGCCGTCGTCCACACCTCCTCGCGACGTCCGGTACGTCGTCACGCTCGATGCCGATACGCGGATGCCGCGTGGAGCGGTCGGACGGCTCGTCGGGACGATGGCGCACCCGCTCAACCGGCCGGTGTTCGATCCGGTGAGGCGCCGTATCGTCCGGGGCTACGGCATTCTCCAGCCACGGATCACACCGACGCTCCCGATCGAGCGCGATGCGTCGATCTACCAGCGCGCCTTCTCCGGCCCGGCCGGGATCGACCCGTACGCCTCGGCCGTGTCGGACGTCTACCAGGACCTGTTCGGCGAGGGCAGCTTCACCGGCAAGGGCATCTACGACGTCGACGCCTTCAGTGAGGCGCTCGAGGGACGCGTCCCCGAGAACGCCCTGCTGAGCCACGATCTCTTCGAAGGCGTGTTCACCCGCGCGGGGCTCGTGACCGACATCGAGCTTTTCGACGAGTTCCCCGCGAACTACCTGGTCGAGGCCTCGCGCCAGCATCGCTGGGCCCGCGGCGACTGGCAGCTCCTGCCGTGGATCCTCGGCCGCGCGCGCGACGCGTCCGGCCGCCGTGCCCGCAACGCGATGCCCGGCATCGCTCGCTGGAAGATGGTGGACAACCTTCGCCGGACGCTGTCGGCCCCGTTCGCGGTCGCAACGCTGGTCGCCTCGTGGGTCGTGCCGGGAATCACGGCGGCCGTCTGGACGGGATTCGTGCTGGCGACCGTCGTCGTCCCCGCCGCGCTGCCCGTCCTTTCCGGCCTTCGGCCGCGGCGTCAGGGAATCTCCAAGCGGAGCCACCTACGGGCCATCGGCGCCGATGTTGCAATCGGCGCGTCCCGGATCGCGATCGGCCTGGCGCTGCTCGCCCACCAGACCTGGCTCATGGCCGACGCGATCGTGCGGACGCTGGCGCGCGTGTATGTCAGCCATCGTGGCCTGCTCGAATGGACGACGGCTGCGCAGGCCAAGGCGACAGGTCGCCTCGAGACCTCGGCGTTCTTCGGCCAGATGGCCGGTGGGGTGGCGATCGCGGCGATCGCCGGCCTGCTGGTCCTGGCGCTCAACCCGGCCGCCGCATGGATCGCGGCGCCGTTCGTCGTCGCCTGGCTCCTGTCGCCCGCGATCGCTCGATGGCTGAGCCTGCCCCGAGTGGAGCCCGGACAGGAGCGCCTGACGGACGCCGACGCCACCGACCTGCGCCTGGTTGGCCGCCGGACCTGGCGCTTCTTCGAGACGTTCGTCGGTCCGGAATCCAACGCCCTGCCGCCCGACAACTTCCAGGACGACCCGGCGCCGCTCATCGCCCAGCGCACCTCGCCGACCAACATCGGGATGTACCTGCTCGCAACGGTGACCGCGCGGGACTTCGGTTGGATCGGCACGATCGAGATGGTCGAGCGCGTCGAGGCGACGCTCGCCACGGTCGATCGCCTCGAGCGGTTCCGCGGGCATCTCTACAACTGGTACGACACGGCCGACCTGCGCCGGCTCGACCCGATGTACGTGTCGACCGTCGACAGCGGCAACCTGGCCGGTCACCTGCTCACCCTCGCCAGTGCGTGCCGCCGGATGGTCGAGGAGCCGCTGCCCATCGGCGCCGCCCGCAGCGGGATCGACGACGCGATCGCCCTGACCGGCCGAGCGGCCCGCGAGGTCCGAGCGGACCGCCGGACCCAGACCCTGACGCGACGGCACCTGGACGAGGCGCTGCAGCCGCTGTCGGTGTCGATCGATGTGCCCGCGTCGCCGGAGGATTGGGCGCGGCGCCTCGCCGAGCTCTCGGCCGGCGTCCAGACCCTCGGCGACGTCGTCGCGACGCTCACCGAAGAGCACGGTGACCGGGACCAGAGCGAGCTCGTCAGCTGGGCCGAAGCGGCCCGCTCGTGCGTCGCCAGCCACGTCCGCGATCTCGGCGTCCTTGCTGCGGCGCCGCCCGGCGACGCGAACCCCCGATTGACAGACCTCGCCGAGGCCGCCTTCTCCTCGGACCTGCCGAGCGACGCGGTTGCCTCGGGGTCCTCCGCCGGCCCGGGCGGCTCGGCCGACCTCGTGGAGCGCCTGGAACGCATCGCCACGCACGCCCGGCGATTGTTCGACGAGATGGACTTCGGCTTCCTCTTCGACCCGACGCGGAAGCTCTTCTCGATCGGGTTCCGTGCGCTCGATGGCTCACTTGACCCCAGCTACTACGACCTCCTCGCCTCCGAGGCGCGGCTGACCAGCTTCCTGGCGATCGCGAAGGGGGACGTGCCGGCCGAGCACTGGTTCCGCCTCGGCCGGGCTCTGACCCCGGTCGGCCGCGATTCGGCCCTGATCTCGTGGTCCGGGTCGATGTTCGAATACCTGATGCCCGGGCTCGTCATGCGCGAACCGGTCCACAGCCTCCTCGGCCAGACCGCCCGACTCGTCGTCGCCCGCCAGATGAGCTATGCGGCGGATCGCGGCGTTCCGTGGGGGATCTCGGAATCGGCGTTCAACGCCCGCGACCTGCAGCAGGCCTACCAGTATTCGAGCTTCGGAATCCCCGGTCTCGGGCTCAAGCGCGGCCTCCGCGAAGATCTGGTCGTGGCGCCCTACGCAACCGCGCTGGGCGCGATGATCCGGCCGCATTCGGCGGTCCGGAATATCGGGCGGCTCGTCGAGGCCGGCGCCGCCGGTCGCTACGGCCTTCGCGAGGCGCTCGACTACACCACCCGTCGGCTGCCGGAGGGCGCCGACGTGGCGATCGTCCAGAGCTACATGGCGCACCACCAGGGGATGGCGCTCGTCGCGATCGGGAATGTCCTCAACGGCGCCGCGATGGTCGACCGGTTCCACGCCGATCCGATCGTCGAGGCCACGGAGCTCCTCCTCCAGGAGCGGATGCCACGGGACGTGCTGGTCGCGCGACCGCGGGCCGAGGAGGCGAAGAGTGCCGCCGACGTCCGCGACCTCGTCCCACCCGCGGTCCGTCGGTTCACCTCGCCCCACGACGCGATCCCCCGGACGCATGTGCTCTCGAACGGTCGTTACGCCGTGATGATGACCGCCGCGGGTTCCGGGTACAGCCGCTGGGGCGACATCGCGGTCACCCGATGGCGCGAGGACGCGACCCGGGATTCGTGGGGCAGCTACCTGTTCGTGCGCGACACGGAAAGCGGCGCCGTCTGGTCGGCGGGCCATCAGCCGAGCGGCACCGAGGCCGATCGGTACGAGGTCATCTACTCGGAAGACCATGTCGAGCTCGCCAGACGCGACGGTCCGATCGCCACCGGCCTCAGCGTCGTGGTGTCCGCCGAGCACGACGCCGAGCTCCGCCGGGTGACCGTCTCGAACCTCGGGTCACGCGTCCGCGAGGTCGACCTGACCTCGTATGCGGAGATCGCGCTCGCGTCCCAGGCCGCCGACGTCGCCCATCCCGCCTTCCAGAACCTGTTCGTGGAGACGGAGTTCGTCCCCGATCTCGGGGCTCTCCTGGCGACGCGCCGACAGCGGTCGCCGACCGATCCGTCCCTGTGGGCGGGCCACGTCCTCGCGGTCGAGGACAGTGCAACGGGGACGATCGAGTACGAGACGGACCGGGCCCGCTTCATCGGCCGCGGGCGGTCGGCCCGGACGGCGATCTCGATCCACGACGGCCGACCGCTGTCGAACAGCGTGGGTCCGGTCCTGGATCCGATCTTCAGCCTCCGCTGCCGCCTCCGGCTCGCGACGGGGTCGACGCTCCACGCGACGTTCTCCACGGTCGTCGCCGGATCGCGCGAGGAGGTCGTCGATCTCATCGACAAGTTCCGGGAGCCGGGCGCCTTCCAGCGGGCCTCAACGCTGGCCTGGACCCACGCACAGGTCCAGCTCCACCACCTCGGCATCGAGTCCGACGAGGCGCACCTGTTCCAGCGGATCGCGAACCGGATCGTGTACTCCGATCCGTCCCTTCGACCGCCGTCGGAGCGCCTGGCCCGGAATTGGCGCGGCGCCCCGGGGCTGTGGGCCCACGGGATCTCGGGCGACCTCCCGATCGTCGTGGTCCGGGTGTCCGAGGCGGAGGATTTCGATATCGTCCGTCAACTGCTGCGGGCCCACGAATACTGGCGGCTGAAGCTGTTGCCGGTCGATCTGGTGATCCTCAACGAGCACGGGGCCACGTATGCGCACGACTTCGCGGCGCAGCTGGAGGCGCTCGTGCGGACGAGCCAGTCGCGGCTCGTCCACGACGTGCACGCCACGCAGGGCGGCGTCCACCTGCTCCCTGCCGAGCTGCTCTCGGCCGAGGACCGGACGCTCATCGAGGCCATCGCGCGGGTCGTCGTCGTCGGCCGCCGGGGCACCCTTGCCGATCAGGTGATCCGGGTCGACCGGGCCGCCCCCCGGCAGCCGTCGCCGGCGGCCGTCCGCCGCACGAACCAGACCGACGCGCCGCCGGCAGTCCCCTCGGACCTGGAGTTCTTCAACGGCCTCGGCGGGTTCGCCGATGACGGCCGCGAGTACGTCGTCGTCCTGGGGCCCGGCCAGGCGACGCCCGCTCCGTGGTCGAACGTGATCGCGAATCCGGAGTTCGGGTTCCTCGTGACGGAATCGGGCGGCGGCTACACCTGGGCCGGCAACAGCCGGGAGAACCAGCTCACGCCGTGGTCGAACGACCCAGTCGCGGACCCCGTGGGCGAGGCGATCTACGTGCGCGACGACGACACCGGTGAGGTCTGGAGCCCGGGCCCGCACCCGGTTCGCCTGGAGGGGTCGACCTACGTGGTCCACCACGGGCGGGGATATAGCCGATTCGAGCACCACCACGACGGCATCAGCCTCGACCTGGTCCAGTTCGTCCCTCTGCACGACCGCCTGAAGGTCTCGACGCTGGCGATCGAGAACCGCTCGAGCCGGCACAGGCGGCTGTCCGTGACCGCGTACGTCGAGTGGGTCCTCGGCGTGGCCCGTTCCGCCGGCGCTCACCGAATCGTCACCAGCGTGGAGCCGGCGACCGGGGCACTGCTGGCACGCGACCCGTGGAATACGGAGTTCGCTGGGCGGCTGGGCATCCTGGCCCTTCGTGGACGCCAGAAGGCCTGGACCGCCGATCGGACCGAGTTCCTCGGTCGCAATGGCGGGCCGGACCGCCCGGCCGGCCTCGACCTCGGCCATCGCCTCGAAGGCCGGTCCGGTGCCGGGCTCGACCCGTGCGGCGTGCTCCAGACGACGATCGAGCTCGCACCCGGGGCGCGGACGGAGGTCGTCGTCCTCCTCGGCGAGGCCGCCGACGAGACCGCGGCCGCCGAGCTCGTCCTTCGCGGCCGATCGCTGGACCTCGAGGCGGCGCGTCGCGACGTCGACCGCCACTGGGACCGCGTCAGCGGAGCGATCGAGGTGCGGACGCCAGACCGGGCGATGGACGTCATGGTCAATCGATGGCTGCTCTACCAGACGCTCGCCTGCCGGGTGTGGGGCCGCACGGCGTTCTACCAGGCCGGCGGCGCCTTCGGGTTCCGCGATCAGCTCCAGGACGTCCTGGCGTTGCTGCCGGCGGAGCCGGCGATCGCGCGCGACCAGATCGTCGTGGCGGCTGCCCGGCAGTTCGTCGAGGGCGACGTTCAGCACTGGTGGCACCCACCGTCGGGCGCCGGCGTGAGGACGCACATCTCGGACGACCGCCTCTGGTTGCCGTATGTGGTGCGCCGCTATCGCGACGCCACCGGCGACGCCTCGATCCTCGACGAGCCGGTGCCGTGGCTCGAGGGTCCGGCGCTGCCACCCGACCAGGATGACGCATATTTTCGGCCCGACGTCGCCGGCCCTTCGACGTCGCTCTACGAGCACTGTGCCGCGGCGATCGACGTCAGCCTCGCCGTCGGCGCACACGGGCTTCCGTTGATGGGGTCAGGCGACTGGAACGACGGCATGAATCGGGTCGGTCGCGACCGCGGCGAGAGCGTCTGGCTGGGCTGGTTCCTCGCCACCGTGCTGACCATGTTCGTGCCCATCGCGGAGGAGCGTGGCGACCGACGCCGGGCGAAACGCTGGCGAACGCACGCCACGGCGCTGCGCGAGGCCCTCGAACGCCACGGCTGGGACGGAAGCTGGTATCGGCGCGCGTACTTCGGCGACGGGACGCCGCTCGGATCCGCGCTCAACGACGAATGCCGTATCGACGCGATCGCCCAGTCGTGGAGCGTCCTGTCCGGCGCGGCGGATCCCGCCCGGGCTGCCGTGGCCATGGCTGCCGCCGACGATCAGCTGGTTCGCCGCGACGACGGACTGGCCCTGCTGTTCACGCCACCGTTCGACGCCGGGGTCCTCGACCCGGGCTACATCAAGGGCTACCTGCCCGGGATCCGCGAGAACGGCGGGCAGTACACGCACGGCGTGATCTGGTCGATCATCGCCCACGCTCGCCTCGGCGACGGCGACCGGGCCGGCGAGCTCGCCGCCATGCTGAACCCGATCAACCACGCGAGGACGCGGGCGGGGGTCCTGCGCTACAAGGTCGAGCCGTACGTGATGCCGGCGGACGTGTATTCGGAGCCGCCGCACGTCGGACGTGGTGGCTGGACCTGGTACACCGGTTCGGCGGGCTGGATGTACCAGGCAGCGGTCGAGTGGATCCTCGGGCTTCGGCTGCAGGGTGACGCGCTCGCGATCGACCCCTGCATCCCCCGCAGCTGGCCCGGGTTCGAGGTCGAGCTCAGGCATGGCACGGCGCGATACCAGATCACGGTCGACAACGCGGCCGGGGTATGCCGCGGGATCGCCCGGGTCGAGATCGACGGGAACGTCCCCGCCGATCCGACCGCGCCGATCGCGCTCGTCGACGACGGTGCCGTCCACGCAGTCCGCATCACGCTCGGCGAGCCCCGGGACCGTCCTCCCGCCACGCCGCTGCGACAGCCGCGAGCCCGGCGACCGCGCCCGGCAGCGGCGTCGTCAGGAACCGAGACAGGCGGCTGAGTCGTCGGCCGAGCCGGGGTTGACACCGTCATGATCCCGCGGCTACAGTATTAGCACTCTCACATCGAGAGTGCTAAGCACGGCCCGCCGAGACCACAGAGACGAGTCCGTCCTCCCCGAAGGCTGTGGCCAAGGGACTCACGAGACGGCCCGACCGGGGCTCCGGTGCTTGCCCGTCGCGGCACTCACAACAACGCCCCGGGAACGGTCGGCGCGCCCGACATATCCCCACGCATCGAGCAGCGACGCCGGCATCGTGCCGTCGTCCCAGGAGGAACGCACGTTGGCCACCGCCACCGCTTCCACGACCAAGCTTCGCCCGCTGGGCGATCGTGTCGTGATCCAGCCGACCCCGCGAGAGGACATGACCAAGAGCGGCATCGTCCTGCCGGACACCGCCAAGGAGAAGCCCCAGGAGGGCAAGGTGATTGCCGCCGGCCCGGGCAGGATCCTCGATGACGGCAAGCGCGAGGCCATGGACATCAAGAAGGGCGACAAGGTCCTGTACGCGAAGTACGCCGGGACCGAGTTCAAGATCGACGGCGACGAGCTCCTCATCGTCAGCCAGAAGGACATCCTCGCGATCGTCGAGGACTGACCCTTCAACCGATGCGCTCGGGTGAGCGCGCTCGGCCGCCGGAGGGCGATTGATCGCTCCCCACTGAGGTCACTACCCGATTCCTAGCGTCTCCAGGAGGGACACCGACATTGGCTAAGCAGCTGATCTTCGACGAGACCGCTCGCCGAAGTCTCAAGAAGGGCATCGACAAGCTCGCCGACGCGGTCAAGGTCACGATCGGCCCGAAGGGCCGGAACGTCGTCCTCGACAAGAAGTTCGGCTCGCCGACCATCACGAACGACGGCGTCACGATCGCCCGCGACATCGAGCTTGACGACCCGTTCGAGAACATGGGCGCCCAGCTCCTCAAGGAAGTCGCGACGAAGACCGACGACGTCGCCGGCGACGGCACGACCACCGCGGTCGTCCTCGGCCAGGCCCTGGTCAACGAGGGCCTCCGGGTCGTCACGGCCGGCGCCAACCCGATGGTCGTCAAGCGCGGGATCGAGCTGGCGGTCGCGACCGTCGTGGACGAGCTCGAGAAGCACAAGGTCGACGTCAGCAGCCGCGAGCAGATCGCGGCCGTCGCGGCGATCTCCGCCGCGGACCCCGAGGTCGGCGAGATCATCGCCGAGGTGATGGACAAGGTCGGCAAGGACGGCGTCATCACCGTCGAGGAAGGGCAGTCGCTCGGCCTCGAGAAGGAATACACCGAGGGCATGCAGTTCGACCGGGGCTACCTCTCGGCCTACTTCGTGACCAACCCCGATCGGATGGAAGCGGTTCTCGAGAACCCGCTCATCCTGATCACCGACAAGAAGATCTCGACCGTCCAGGACATGCTCCCGGCCCTCGAGAAGGGCGTCCAGCAGGGCAAGCCGATCCTGATCATCGCCGAGGACATCGACGGTGAGGCGCTCGCCACGCTCGTCGTGAACAAGCTCCGTGGCACCGTCTCGGTCCTGGCCGTGAAGGCCCCCGGCTTCGGCGACCGCCGCAAGGAGATGCTCCGCGACATCGCCGTCCTGACCGGCGGCACGGTCATCAGCGAAGAGGTCGGGCGCAAGCTCGACTCGGTCGCATTCGAGGACTTCGGCTCGGCTCGCCGCGTCGTCGCCACGAAGGACGACACGACCGTCATCGACGGGGCAGGCTCCGCTGACCAGATCAAGGGTCGGATGAGCCAGATCAAGGCCCAGATCGAGGACACGACCTCCGACTACGACAAGGAGAAGCTCCAGGAGCGTCTCGCCAAGCTGTCGGGCGGCGTCGCCGTCATCAAGGTCGGGGCGGCCACCGAGGTCGAGCTGAAGGAGAAGAAGCACCGCATCGAGGATGCGCTCTCGACGACCCGTGCGGCCGTCGAGGAGGGCCTCGTCGCCGGCGGCGGCACCGCGCTCCTCCAGGCCATCCCGTCGCTCGACAAGCTGAAGCTCGAGGGCGACGCCCAGGTCGGCGTCGACATCGTGCGGAAGGCGCTCGAGGCCCCCGCCCGCCAGATCGCGGACAACGCCGGCCAGTCCGGCGAGGTCGTGATCAACGCGGTCCGGGCCGCCAAGATCGGCCATGGCTACGACGCCCTCAAGGGCGAGTACGGGGACATGTTCAAGAAGGGGATCGTGGACGCCCGCAAGGTGACCCGGTCCGCTCTTCAGAACGCGGCCTCGATCGCGGCGATGGTCCTGACGACGGAGACGCTGATCACGGACCTTCCCGAGAAGCAGGCTGCAGCCGCCGGCGGTGGCCACGGCCACGGCGGCGGGGACATGGACTTCTAGATCGTCCGTCGGCGTCCGTCAATGACGCCGCCCACGAAACAGGCAGGGAGCCGGCTCATCCGTCCGCGGATGGCCGGCTTTCTTGCTGTCGAGATTGCCGGGCGCGCGCTGCTGACGGCTACCTAGGAGCCTGACGTCCCCTCAGCCGCGCGCCGCGTTGCCTGTCGGTACGTTTCGTGGGCGGACGCCTCGTCGACGTCGGCCATCGCGGCCTCCGACTCGGCGTCGGCTACGTCGACCAGCGTCGACTCGGCAATGACGCGTGCAGCGGCCGCTGTCTTCCGGGCCGAAGCCTCGGCGAGTGTCGCTGCCTCGAGCGCCGTCTTCGCGGCCGCGGCGGTCGCCGCCGCGGCCTCACTGGCATCCCTGGCCGCCGCCGCGGCGGCCTGCGCAGCGATCGTTCCGCGGCGAGCCACGGCAACGGTTCGCTCGGCGGCCCGCCATTCGGCCAGGGCGTCCTCGGTCGTCCGGGGCGGCTCGTTCGGCTCGGACATCGGACCTCCCTGACTCTCGGACCCGCGGGTCGGGACGATGCTACTCCGCCGGTCATGGCGTCCGGGTCCCGTGGCCTGCGGCAGACCCGATTGCTGCCGCCGACGTCAGGATCGAGCCCGCGGTCGGCGGGACGGCGCCACCGCGAAGGCGACCAGGCTGACGACGAAGACGAGGAGCAGCACGGCCCAGGTCGGGTCGCTCGGCGTCGACGCTTGCTGGGGTTCGTCAGCCGTGTCGGTGGCGGGCAGGTTGCCGCCGCCTTCCAGCGCTTCGACGCTGCCCGTCGGCGGATTCTTGAAGGCCACCACGACGAAGCCGGCGACGCCGTCGTCATCCGCGACGCACTTCATCTGGCCGCGGTACCAGCCGCAGTTCTTGTCCGAACCGTCGTACGGGACGAGAACCGGATCCGTCATCGCCAGATCGGGCGGCGCGGTCACCTCGGTGATCCAGTAGCTGCCGGCGACTTCCGGATGGAAGACGGCGAACCCGCTCGTCGCATCGACCGTGGCCAGCACGGGTCCGTCGGCCCCGTCGGGCTCATATTTCCCGTCCCCGTCGTCGAGGCGGAGCTCGAAGGTCGCGCCACCGACGATCTTGTCGTCGTCGATCGTGGCGGTGCCCTGGTCGGCGACCTTCACGACGATCAGCGGCGGCGGTTCGGCCGGCGCTTCCGAGCCACTCGGCGACGGCTCGACGCTGCCGCTGGGCTCGACGCTGCCGCTGGGCTCGACGCTGCCGCTGGGCTCGACGCTGCCGCTGGGCTCGACGCTGCCGCTGGGCTCGACGCTGCCGCTGGGCTCGACGCTGCCGCCGGCTCGACGCTGCCGCTGGGCTCGACGCTGCCGCTGGGCTCGACGCTGCCGCTGGGCTCGACGCTGCCGCTGGGCTCGACGCTGCCGCTGGGCTCGACGCTGCCGCTGGGCTCGACGCTGCCGCTGGGCTCGACGCTGCCGCTGGGCTCGACGCTGCCGCTGGGCTCGACGCTGCCGCTGGGCTCGACGCTGCCGCTGGGCTCGACGCTGCCGCTGGGCTCGACGCTGCCGCTGGGCTCGACGCTGCCGCTGGGCTCGACGCTGCCGCTGGGCTCGACGCTGCCGCTGGGCTCGACGCTGCCGCTGGGCTCGACGCTGCCGCTGGGCTCGACGCTGCCGCTGGGCTCGACGCTGGTCGATGGGGCCGTGGAGGGTTGGATCGATGGCGCTGCGGTCGGGGTCGCGGACGGTCTCGGTGTCGGTGTCGGAGTTGGCTTCGGGCATTCGATGACAGCGTCCATGCGCCGACCGGCAACGGCCGCCGTCGACGCCCGCGCGGTGGGGACGACCTCCGCGTGGATGTTCAGCCCGCCGTCGCCGAGATAGCTGCCGGGCGCGAGCTTGAAGGACGCCTCCCATTTGGTCGAGCCGATGTATGCGAACGCGGGCGGCGTGCTACCGGGTGGATCGCTTCCGTCGACGAGCTTGTCGGTCTGGCCCAGCTTGACGTAGTTGTCGTTGTTCGACGGCAGGACGGTCCAGCCGGGCTGGGTCACGACGTGGATGTAGAACGTCCCGGTGCCACAGTCGTAGCGGCCGTAGGCCTTCGCGAGGACGTCCTTGTCGGGCTTGCCGGCCTCGTACATGTCGGCAAGGTAGTCGGCGCTCAGCGAGTTCCAGTCGGACGACGAGCCGTTGATCGTGATGCCGGCCGGAGTCACCTCACGGACGTTCGGCGCCGCGGCCTGGACCGGGAGCGCGCTCCAGACGGCCGCAGATACGAGGACGATGAGCGGAAGGGCGGCGAACCGTGGGCGTGGCATCCGGCGCCTCTCTACCCCCTTGCGCATCCAACGGTGTCGCTCAAACCGACCGACGGCACAAGGGTGCCGGCAGGGGTCGATCCCGAGGGCGACCCATCGGACTCGCGACGCGAGGCGGACCAGGAGGCGATCACGCGCAGCACGTGACGCCCCTCTCCGCTGTGGATCGGCGTCGTGCGCCTCTCGGCCACGGGCGGGCTTGCGTCGATCCGGTGTGTTCTTGTGCAGTTCACGGCCGCAAACGTTCTGTCGCCGTGGCAGGATGGACGAGGTTCGCGGCCCTCATTCGCGTGCCGTCGGGAGGGAGATGTCATGCGACGCCTGATCGCGCTCATCGTGTCAACGTCGGCCCTGGCGCTCGCGAGCCTCGGTAGCGCTGCCCCGGCACTCGCGGCCGTGTGTGACAGCTCGACCGACACACTCGGGAATGGCGGCTTCGAGTCGCCGCCCGTCAGCCCGGACACCTTCACGCTGTTTCCGGCCGCCTCCGTGCCGCCATGGCAGACGACCGACTCGGCGGGGCAGATCGAGATCTGGGGAACGGGCTTCCTTGGGGTCCCGGCCGGCGCGGGCAACGCATTCGCGGAGCTCAACGCGAACAGTGCCGGCACGTTGTACCAGGATGTCGTCACGACGCCCGGCGCCACGATGAGCTGGAGCCTCCTCCACCGGGCGCGCCAGGGCACCGACGTCATGCAGGTGCTGATCGGTGACGCGAACGTCGCCGACGTCAACGGAGCGACCGGCTGGAACTTCGTCTCGCCGGATCTCACGGACGACACGGGCGCCTGGGGCAGCCACGGTGCGGACTATGTCGTCCCGGCCGGACAGACCTGCACCCGCTTCGCCTTCCGCGCGGTGAGTGCGGGATCAGGCGACGATTCGGTCGGCAACTTCCTCGACGCGGTCGGCTTCACGGTCTCGATCCCGGCGGTCCCGACGCCGACGCCGGCCCCCGCTTCGACCGTCACGGTGACGGTTCCCCCGACGGACGTCGACGTCCGCGACCGACCGAGCGGGTCCGATGGTCTGCTCGGCGGTGCGCTCCTCGTCAGCTCGACTGTCGCGGGAGCGTTTGTGGCCCTGGTCCGCACGCAGCGTCGGCGACGCCGCGGCTGACTCGAGGCGGCCTCGCGAGGACCGGGACCCGACCGGGACGTTCGGCCGTTTGACAGGGCGGCGCACCGAAGGTGAGGCTTGACCCGTCAACCCATCAGCTGGGGGTCTCTGTGTCCCGTCGTTCCATCATCGTCCCGGTATTCGCCCTCATGGCGATCTTCGCGATCGTCCTCGGTGCGTGCTCGTCCACGCCTGCGGCACCGGCGCTCACCGATCCCAAGGACATCCTCACCAAGACCGCCACGTCGCTCAGCGGCGTCAAGACCTTCGAGTTCACCGGCGCCTTCACCGGGTCCGTCAAGGCCGAGCAGCTCGGCGACATCGACCTCTCGACGATGACCCTCGCGGGCGCCATGGACGTCCCGAACAAGAAGGCCAAGGTCACGCTCGACGCGCCCACTCTCATGGGCACGAAGCTGGACGCGCTGCTCGTCGACATGACCGCCTACTACAAGGTCGCGGGCCCCCTCGCGATCCCCCTGAACGCGTCGGCCGACAAGTGGACGAAGGTCGAGATCCCTGACGCGTCGACCAGCCCGGCCGGCGACGTGACCGACCCCGCGGCCGCCGCGAAGCAGATCCAGGATGCCCTCGCCAAGCTCCCGGCGCCGGTCAAGCAGCCCGACGAGAAGTGCGGCGACCAGGACTGCTACCACGTCACGCTCACCGTCACCGCGGCCGACATGAAGGCCCTCGATCCGACGAGCTCGGTCAACGGCGACGTGAAGATCGACGTCTGGACCCGGAAGAGCGATTACCGCCCGGCGAAGATCGCGGTCAGCGTGGCGTCGGTCGACATGGGCACGTTCGGCGTGACGCTCGACCTCAAGTACGACGTCGCGGTCAACGTCGAGGCTCCGCCGGCCGACCAGGTCGTCAGCCAGTAGGCCACGGTCCGCGTCGCGCGGACGCCAGCCAGTCGGGGCCCGGATCGCCGATCCGGGCCTCGTGATTCCCGACGGTGATGGGTCCCGCGGAAGGGCCCCGACCTACAATGACCCGGTGAGTCCCAGGTCCCGTCGCATTCCCGACCCGCCCGTGCCCGACGACGTCCGCGACCCGGTCGGAACCGCGGTCGGTGAGGCCGGACCGGCGGCCGAAGCCGCCCCCGAGGAGCCCGCCTGGCTCGTCGACGCGCCGGGTCCGATCGAGGCGCCCTGGGATCGGCTCTCGCCGGAGGAGCGGGTGGCTCGCGACGCCGCCGCGACCCGTGCCACGGACGCGACCCGCAAGCGCCGGATCGAGGAGATCGTCCGGGCCCTCAACCCGGAGCAGGCTCGTGCCGTGACCACGACCGAGGGCCCGCTGCTGATCCTCGCAGGTGCCGGCTCCGGCAAGACGCGCGTCCTCGCCCATCGCGTCGCGTACCTCGTCGGCGTGAAGGGCGTCCGGCCCTGGCAGATCCTCGCCGTCACCTTCACGAACCGGGCGGCCGGTGAGCTGCGCGAGCGGATCATCAGCCTCGTGGGCGAGCCGGGCCGGGACGTCCAGGCCGGGACGTTCCACTCGCTGTGTGCTCGCGTCCTCCGCCGCGACGGCGAGGCGATCGGGATCAGTCGACGGTTCGTCGTGTACGACACCGAAGACCAGCAGAGCCTGATGAAGCTCCTTCTCCGAGAGGAGGACCTGCCCCTGACCGGCGAGTTCCGCCCGAGCGCGGTCCTCGGCGCGATCAGCCGGGCGAAGAACGAGATGCTCGACGCCGCCTTCCTCCGCGAGAACGCCGTGAACCTCCACGAGCGGACGATCGCGAAGCTCGCCGTCCGTTACGAGGAGCGCCTCCGCAAGGTCGGGGCCCTCGACTTCGACGACCTGCTCCTCCAGGCCGTCCGCCTGTTCGAGGAGGCACCGGCGGTCCTCGAGCGCTACCAGGATCGCTGGCGCTACCTGCATGTCGACGAATACCAGGACACGAACCGGCCGCAGTACCTGTGGGTCCGGGCGCTTGCGGCGAAGCACCGGAACCTCGCGGTCGTCGGCGACGACGACCAGTCGATCTACCGCTGGCGCGGGGCGGACATCCGGAACATCCTCGATTTCGAGCGGGATTACCCGGACGCGACGGTCGTGAAGCTCGAGCGGAACTACCGCTCGACCCAGCTGATCCTCGACGCCGCCCACGCCGTCGTCTCCCGGAACACGGAGCGGACCGACAAGAAGCTCTGGACCGAGCGCTCGGGCGGGGCGAAGATCCAGCGCTTCGAGGCGTACAACGAGGAGGAGGAGGCGGAGTGGATCGCCCGCCAGGTCGAGGGCCTGGTCGGCGGACGCGGCTCCGTCCTCACCCGCCGCGCCGACGACGAGGACGCCGGCACGCTCCGGGCCCGCGACATCGCGGTGATGTACCGGATGAACGCCCAGTCCCGGGCGATCGAGGAATCGTTCCTCCGCTACGGGATCCGCTACCAGCTCGTCGGCGGCACGCGGTTCTACAGCCGGCGCGAGGTCAAGGACGCCCTCGCCTACCTCCGGGTCCTGCGGAGCGACACCGACACGGTCAGCTTCGAGCGGATCATCAACGTCCCGGCGCGGGCGATCGGGGAGAAGACGATCGAGGTCGTCCGCAGCGCCTCGCTGCGCGGCGGGATCTCGACGTGGGAGGCGATCGAGGCCGCCGGCCGCGGCGACGTCGACGGCCTCGTGCCCCGCGCCCGGTCGTCGCTGGCCGACTTCGCCGCGCTGGTCCGCCGGCTGCGGTCGCGCGTCGGCGTCCTGAACCTCCCGGAGCTCCTCGACGAGACGCTCGAGGCGTCGGGCTACCGGGCGATGCTCGCGGACGGCTCCGAGGACGGCGAGGAGCGCTGGGCGAACCTCCTCGAGCTGCGCTCGGTCACGACCCGCTACGACGACCTCGAGCCCATCGACGCGCTCGACCGGCTGCTGGAGGAGACCGCGCTCGTCGCCGACCAGGACACGTACGAGGGCGACGCCGACGCGGTGACCCTGATCACCCTCCACGCGGCGAAGGGCCTGGAGTTCCCGGTCGTGTTCATCGCGGGGCTCGAGGAGGGGGTCTTCCCCCACAGCCGGGCGCTCGACGACGAGAAGGAGCTGGAGGAGGAGCGCCGGCTCGCCTACGTCGGGATGACCCGGGCGATGCGGCGGCTGTACCTCTCGCACGCCTGGCGCCGGGCGACGTGGGGGATGGGCCAGGCGTCGCTCCCGTCGCGGTTCCTCCTCGAGATCCCGGCCGAACTGATGATCGGGCCGGACCTCACGACCGGCGGGGCCGGCCTGGACGTCGACCTGGACCTCGCGTTCGGAGCCCGTGGGACGACGCGGTTCGGTCGGCCGCTCGGCGGTGCGGGTCGGCCCTCGGCCCAGCCGGCGTACCGGGAGGCGATCGGCCGGCCGGGCGGCCCCGCGCCCGGCGAGACGTTCCGGCCGTCACGGGACCTCGTGGCGAAGCGGGAAGCGTTCGAGGCAGGGGCACGGTCGGGCTCGCTCGGGCGACCGGGCGCGGCCTCCCCGTCGGCCGATCGCGGGGTGGCCCGCCCACCGCGGCCGCTGATCCCCGGCGAGCGCCAGTACCGCGATGGCGACAAGGTGCGGCACGCGCGGTGGGGCGACGGGATCGTCGTCACCAGCAAGCTGACCCGGAGCGACGAGGAGATCACGGTCGCCTTCAAGGATCCGGCGGTCGGCCGCAAGACGATGCTCGCGAGCCTCGCCAACCTCGACCTCGTCGGCTAGGCTCGCGGCGATGACCGCCACGGATCCGGCGATCGATCTCGAGCGGATCGTCCGCCTCGCGGACTTCGAACCGCCGGCACGCGCCGCCATGGAGCCGGGCGCCTTCGACTACGTCGCCGGCGGCGCCTGGGACGAGCAGTCGCTCGACGAGGCCGAGGCCGCCTGGCGCCGGCGCCGGCTCCGGCCGCGCGTCCTCGTCGACGTCAGCCGCGTCGACCCGGCGACGACGATGGCCGGCGCGACGGTTCCCCTCCCGATCGGGATCGCGCCGATGGCGGCCCACGGCCTGGCCCATCCCGACGCGGAGGCCGCCACGGCCCGGGCGGCCGCGGCCGCCGGCGTCCCGTTCACGCTCTCGACGATGTCGACCTGTTCCATCGAGGAGGTCGCGGCCGCCGCACCGGATGGCATCCGCTGGTTCCAGCTCTATGCCCAGGCCGATCCCGGCCGGACGCGGAGCCTCGTCGAGCGCGCCGAGGCCGCGGGCTACGGGGCGATCCTCGTCACGGTCGACCTGCCGGTCCTGGGCTACCGCGAGCGCGATCTCCGCAACGGCTTCGATCTCGCGGTCCGCCACGGAAACTTCCCGGACGACGGGCCGGACCACGCGAGCCACGACGGATCGCCCGACGGCGGCTTCGACATCGTCTCGGACGCGTTCGACCGCGGGCTGGTCTGGGAGGACATCGCGACGATCCGCGGCTGGACCGGCCTGCCGATCATCCTCAAGGGGATCCTGACCGCCGAGGACGCCCGGCTCGCGATCAGCCATGGCGTCGAGGGGATCGTCGTCTCGAACCATGGCGCGCGCCAGCTCGACCGGACCGTGCCGACCGCGGACGCGCTCGAGGAGGTCGTCACCGCCGTCGGCGGCGCGTTCGAGGTCTGGGTCGACGGCGGGATCCGGCGAGGGCTGGACGTCGTGACGGCGCTCGCGCTCGGCGCGCGGGGCGTCCTCGTCGGGCGGCCGTTCCTGTGGGCCCTCGCCGCAGCAGGCGAGCCCGGCATCGTCCGGGCGGCGGACATCCTGCGCCGCGAGACGATCCTCGCGATGACCCTGCTCGGGGCGCCCTCGGTCGGCGACCTGACCCGAGACCGCGTCGCGGGCTGATCCCTATCGGGCGGCGCGCGTCAGCTGCTCGAGGTGCTCGTCGTAGTGCTCGTCGCCGTTCGCCCGGAACCACTCCGCGAATGGATCACCGTCGGTCCAGGCGAAGTGCCGCCCATCGAACAGCTCCTCGTCCGATGCGCCGTCGAGTGACCCGAGCATCGCCTCGTACGCGGCGCGCTCGCCTGCCCGGACGTCGTCGAGCGACCGATCGCGGTCGCGGGCGTAGAGCCGTGCGTTGAGCCCGTCTGTCTCCTCGTCGGCGTCATGAGGCGTCCCCGATCGGAGGCTCTCGAACAGGCGGACCACGCGGCGCTCCCACGCCTCGATGTGGGCGACGACGTCCTTGCGCGTCCACTCCTTGTCGATCCGCTCGAGCATCGCGTCGTCCGGGAGGCCGGCCAACGCGGCGTCGAACCGGCCGCGGCCGGCGACGATCAGGTCCCGGAGCGTGGTTCGATCCATGCCGGGATGATCCGGGCCATCCCGGACAGGCCCTGTCACGTTTGGCGCGTCGTGAACTCGATCCGGACCAGCAGCTCGAGCGTGTCGCCGGCGCCGAGGAGGGCGAGCGCGCCGGGCTCGCCGTTGAGGAGCCGGCGGATCGCCTGCGGGGCATGCGTCTGGGCCTCGACGGCGACCGCGTCGATCGCGGCCGGGCTCGCCGCCGTGACGAACCGCGTCGGGGCGTCGAACGTGATGACCGCGTGGAGCCCCGTCTCGGGCCACTCCAGCTCGATCGGTGGCTCGGTGAGATCGACCCACGTGCCGTCGAGGTCGTCGGGCATCGGCTCGAGGCGGCGCCGGTCGAGCACTCCCGCGATCGGGACGGGCTGCGGGTCGGTGGCGAGGTTCGAGGCGTGGACGGACGTCGCCCCGATCGCCACGTGCAGCGGCTTCGTGAACCAGGGATGGAAGCCGATCCCCCCCGGCATCGGGGCGTCGCCCAGGTTCGTGAGCCGGAGCTCGAGACCGAGCGCCGATGAGGAGATGACGAAGGCCTGCTCGACCTCGTACGGCCACGGCCAGCCGTCGCCGCCGGCGCGGATCCGGAACATGCCGTCGTCGACCTGCCGCCAGGCCGCTCGGGCCACCTGGCCGTGGATCGCCGTCCCGTCGGGGAAGTTCGGGGCGAGGTCCAGCACCCGACCGGCGACCGCGGTCCGGCCGGGTGCGATCCGGTTGCACCACGGCGCCATCGGGTAGCTGCCCCAGAACCACGGGTCGTCGAGGTGGCGCTCGAGGTCCGCCGGCGTCCGGATCAGGTCGTGGCCGTCGACCCGGAGCCGGTGGATCCTGGCGCCCACGTCCGGCAGGATCTCCAGCTGGATGCGGTCGCTGCCGAGGCGGACGAGCGGTCCGACGGTGCCCGTCCCGGCGCCGCTCACGAGGCCACCGTCATCGCCCGGTCGGGGCGCAGGAGGAACGGCGGCAGGTAGGCGGGCAGGTTCGAGAACGGCAGAACGTCCGGATGCAGGTCGATCCCGAGCGACGACGCCATGAACGCCCGGCGCGCCTCGATCCGGGACCATGCGCCGGGATACGCGCCGGCGAAGGCCTCGCGCAGGCCTGCGTCGGCGAGCGCGATGCCGTCCTCGATGTTCGTCGTGAAGTAGTCGGTCCCGGTCGCCGGGATGATGTCGACCTGGAACGCCATCCCCGATGCAAGCGGGATCGTCGACCCCCGGAAGATCGGCGAGTTGACCCACTCGTCGAGGTGGATCTGGTGGCCGGGGTTCAGGAAGATCCCGAAGAAGGGGTCGCCGAGTTGCCGGTCGATGATCCCGTGGAGCTCGCCGCCGGCGACCCCGACGCGGAGGGCGGCGTACCACTCCGCCACGGCGGCGAAGTACGGACCGACCAGGCGGTCGACGTAGTCACGGATCGGCTCGGGCAGCTCGCCGGCGTCCTCGACGACGAACCCGGCCCGACAGTTGAGCGCGCCCCAGATCCCGAAGGCGACCGTGAACCGGTCACCGCGCTCGATGGGTCGGTCGCCGGGGCTCAACAGGCCCAGCGTCGCCCGCGGTCCGGCCGTCAGCATCAGGTGGCACGACAGCGGCGTCCCGTCCCAGCCGAGGAGGGCCACGGCCTCGTGCTCGGTCATCCCCGGCCGGAGGCCGCCGAGCAGCCGTCCGATGCCGCCGGACGTTCGAGTCGCCGCCCATTCGAACGCGGCGAGCTGGTCGACGTCGTTGATCACCCGGAGCCCGTCCGCCGGGTCGATCAGGAGATCGCCCGCGTTCTCGACCAGCCCGTCCGGCCCGGCCAGCGCCCGAAGCGTGTCGACGAGGTAGGCCGGGACCTCGAGGGTCGCCCGGTCGGCGAAGGTCTTCCAACCGACGACGCCGACCCGGACACTGCGCCCGATCCCTTCGTCGGCGAGGATCTCCCCGAGCGCCCGCGACCGGTCGCGCGGCTGGCCCGGCAGGCTGAGATCCTGGAGGAGGTGCCGCCGCATCGCGAGCGGAGCGGCTCCCGCCGTGCCCCAGCATTCGTTGCCGACGAGGATCGCCGGGTCGCCGTCCGGGCCGACGACGAGGAGCGCCTCCTCGAACCGCGGGTCGAAGCCGGTCAGGAACGAGATCGATGCGCTGTGCTCGCGGTCGGCGTAGACGACGAGGCGGTCGTAGCCGCGGCGGGCCATTCGGGCACGGAGCGTCTCGACCCGCTCGGCGTACCGGCCAGCCGGCAGCTCCGGTTGCGCGGCTGGCTCGTCGAACGCGGGCAGGCCGAGCGAAGCGAGGCGAGGCGTGAACCGGGCGGTCATCGCGTCGGATTCTCGCTCGGAGATGGGGCGGCGGTCCATGGGTGATCCTCGCTCAGGGGAGGGTGGCAACAGGACTCGGGTTCCACGGGGCGGCCGTCCCGGCCGCCCGGTCGAGCTCGAGGACCTGGTTCGCCGCCACCGACTGCCACGGCCCCGCCAGACCGTCCGGCCAGATGACCCGGACGTCCGCGCGATCCGCACGGCCCAGCCCGACGTGGATCGGGCCGAGCTGTCCGCCCGCGTGCCCTCCACCGACGGTGACCTCGCGGCGCTGGACGGCGTCCCCCACCTTCACCTCCAGCCATGCCCCGATCGCGTCCCGGTTCGGTCCGGGCTGGGTGAGGTGCAGGCCCAGCCACGAGCCCATCGCGGTCGGGGCTGCGGCGGTGCCCGCGCCGACGTTCCGCCAGATCGATGCCGGTTGGCCGTAGTTGACGTCGACGAGGTCGAGGAGGCCGTCGAGGTTGAAGTCGGCGAGGGCTGCGCCGCGGCCGCGGTCGAACGTGACGATGCCGGCCGCGGCGGCCCCTTCCTTGAACGTCCCGTCGGGCTGACCGAGCAGGAGGTTGCTCGGGTCCCTCGTGGCGTAGTCGGGCAGCGCCTTGACGTTGCCCTTCGAGACGTACAGGTCGATGAGCCCGTCGTTGTTCACGTCCTCGAACTCGGGGTGCCACGCGGTCGACGGTAGTGGATCGCCGCCGGTGAACGGTCGGGTGGCGTTCACGCCGCGCTTCACCGCGATGTCGGCGTACGTCGGCCGGGCGTTCCCGTCGGCCAGGGTCTGGAGCCGGTTCTCGCCCTGGCTCGTCAGGTAGACCTCCGGGTAGCCGTCGCCGGTGAGGTCGTAGCTCGCGATCCCCATGCCCCAGATCCGGACCAGTCCCCAGCCATCGGCCTCGGTGTAGAGGCGAGGCGGCACGCCCGGGTCCATGCGCCAGAGCTGCTCGCTGCCGCGGTCGTTGTCGTAGTACTGGCGATCGTTGCTGACCCGGAGGTCGCGCCGGCCCGAGCGGTCCCAGTCGCTGAACAGCATCGAGAGGGTGCAGAAGCCGGGCGCGAGGACCACCGGCGGGCCGTACCGGGAGCCCCCGGCCGCGGGTCGCACGAGCGTGTTGTCGCCGCAGGTCGCTCGCCCGTCGACCGTCTGGGGACTCACGTAGCGGCCGATCGCCAGGGTTGGCAGCGCGGCCGCACCCTCCCACGTCGCGCTGAAGGCGGTCGTCCAGCCGCTCCCGCCGTCGAACGACCACGGTTCGTCCGCTTCGGCGAAGGCGCAACCGCCGAGCCCGCGCACGAGCTTGGCGCCGTCCGTCCCGAGGATCGCCAGGTCGACGCGTCCGTCGGCGTCGACGTCGAGCGGGTACGCGCCGATCACGTTCGTTCGATCCAGGTGGGGATCGTCGAGGGCCGTGAACCTGAGGGGGCCGCCGACCTGGCCGTCATTTCGGTACAGGCCGGCCGGGCTCTCGCCACCCGCGAGGTAGAGGTCGGGTCGCCCGTCGTCGTTGCAGTCGAACACGGCGACGCCGCCGCCGGTCGCGTAGTCCTCGTTGCCCGAATAGGTCAGCGTGACGCCGGCGGAGGCCGTCTCGTCGACGAAGTGCGGGGCATCCGCCGCGACGGATCCCGAGGCGATCCGGCCGATCCCCACGACCGCGACTCCACCGACGATCGCGATCGCTGCGATGGCGACCGCCGCGATCGCGAATGCCCGCGGCCGGACGCGGGTCATGCAGTCGGGAGACCAGCGCGGCCGGGGACGGCGGCTCCCGAGTGCGACCGCGCGGCAACGTCGAGAGCCACGAGCGTCGCGATCGTGCCACGGCTGAACGCGAGATCGATCCTCGGCGCCGTTCCGTCGAGGATCGTCGACTGGAGGTCGTCGACCTCGGCCCGGTAGTCGTCGATCGAGTCGATCGGGATCTGCTCGTCGGAGCCGTCTCGGCGGATCGTCATCGTCGGCGGCGGCCCGTCCGGCTCCGGCAGGAACGGGTGGTCGAGGATGAGCGTGGCGTCACTCCCCGCGATCTCGAGCCGCTCCCGATCCGGGCCGGCGAACCCGCTGATGAACGTGGCGAGCAAACCGCCCGGGAAGAGAAGCTGGCCGACGAACGTCCGATCGACGGCGCGCTCGTCGAACCGGGCGAAGGCGGAGACTGCCTCGGGTTCCGCGCCGGCGATGAGTCGCGCGAAGCTGACCGGATAGCAACCGACATCCCACAGCGATCCCGCGCCCATCTCGGGATCGATCCGGGGATCGTTCGGGTAGCTCAGCAGGAACGAGAACTGGCCACTGACCACCTGGAGCGCCCCCAGCGTCCCGGACCTCGCGATCTCGAGTGCACGCTGGGTCTGCGGGTGGTGGAGGTACATGAACGCCTCGACCGCGATCCGGCCGCTGCGCGTCGCCGCGTCGGCGATCGCATCCACCTCGGCGACCGTCAGGGCGAGCGGCTTCTCGCACAGGACGTGCTTGCCTGCCTCGAGCGCCTGGATCGTCCAGGTCGCGTGGAGGGCGTTCGGCAGGGCGATGTACACGACGTCGATCTCGGGATCCGCCAGGAGGGCCTCGTAGCCGGCGTGGGCACGCACCGCGCCGTGGCGGGCCGCGAACGCGGCGGCCCGGTCCCCATCGCGGCTCGCGACCGCGTGGAGCGATCCGCGCGGGTTCCCGTCGAGCGCCCGGACGATGCGAGGTGCGATCCGGCCCGGTCCGAGGATGCCCCACCGGAGCGAAGCCCGGCCCGTCGAGGATCCGCTCACCCGGTCGTCGCCTCCATTGCCTCCGGGCGCGCGCCTGCCCGATCGGGGTTGACGCCGGCGCCGTGGGTGTACGACCCTAGCACAGCGATTTGAAAGAGAGGAACACAAACCCCGTGTTCATGCGCCGCGAGGAGATCGGGCAACGCAGCGGGACGGTTCGCCGGGCGAACCTGTCCGCGATCGTCCGCGAGATCCACGGCAGCGGCTCCCTCTCGCGATCGGAGCTGGTGGCGCGGACGGGTTTGACGCGGAGTGCGATCCGTGGCCTCATCGGTGAGCTGGTGGCCGCCGGCCTCGTCGTGGAGGAGCAGGCGGAGCCCCTCGGGACGCCGGGACGGCCGTCGGTCCTGGTCCGGCCGGACCACGAGGCTGCCGTCGTCCTGGCCCTCGAGATCGCGGTCGATTCCCTGGCCGTGGCCGCGGTGGGCCTGGGTGGGCGGGTGATCGAGCGAACGCGCGTCCGGCGCGATCCGGGCCGGGGGACGGTCGACGAGATCGCGCGCGACCTGGCGGAGATCGTCAGTGACGTCCGCTCGCGGTTCGCGCCCGACGCGGTCGTCGGGATCGGCGTCGGCATCGCCGGGATCGTTCGCCGGCTCGACGGCTTCGTGTCGATCGCCCCGAACCTCGGGTGGACGGACGTCGCCCTCGGCGCCCGGCTCCGGGCGGCGCTCGGGACCGATGTGCCGCTCGTCGTCGCCAACGAGGCCGATCTGGGGGCGCTCGGGGAGCTCCGCCGAGGGGCCGCGATCGGTGCCGGCGAGGTGCTCTACGTCTCGGGTGAGATCGGTGTCGGTGGAGGCCTGATCGCCGACGGCCAGCCGTTGAACGGCGCGGCCGGGTATGGCGGCGAGGTCGGCCACCTGCCGGTCAACCCGGACGGTCGGGCGTGCGCGTGCGGGTCGACCGGCTGCTGGGAGACGGAGGTCGGTGCCCGCGCCCTGCTGCGACGAGCCGGCCATCCCGTCGAGGGTGGGAGCACGGAGGTCGCGGCTGTTCTCGACGAGGCCCGGGCCGGCGGCGTCGTGGCCCTCGACGCGCTCCGCGAGGAGGGTCGCTGGCTGGGGATCGGGCTCGCCGGCCTGATCAACGTCCTCAACCCCAGGCTGATCGTGCTCGGCGGGCTGTTCGAGCCGATCTTCCCGTTCGTCGCTGAGGCCATCGAGGAGGAGCTCGATCGCAGGGCGTTGTCGGCCCCGCGGCGGCTCGTGCGGCTGACGGCAGCCTCGCTCGGCGAGGACGCCCCGCTGCTCGGGGCGGCCGAGCTGGCCTTCGAGCCGTTGCTTGACGATCCGGCCGCGTGGGTTGCCCGCCGGGAGTCCGCTCGCGAGCGCGCGAGCGCATGAGGGACCCGTCGCCGCATTCGGAGGACTGGATCCGACCGCGCGAAAACACCGAACCGCTGGATCGAGGAGGAGAGTAGCCTAGCGCGGGACCATCGCCGTCAGTAACGACAAGGTCCATTGAGGAGAGGACAGACGATGATCAATCGGAGACTGGCTGCGCTTGTGACGTCAGCCGTCGTCGTACTCGGAGCATGCTCCAGCACGGCCTCACCGGGCGCCTCGGGCGGCGCAGGCGGAAGTGGCACCGCCAGCAACTGCACCGTCGGCGTTTCGTGGAACAACTTCCAGCAGCCGCGCTGGGCCGCCACCGACAAGCCGAACATCCAGAAGGTGGTCGAGGGCGCCGGCGGCAAGTACATCGACAAGGACGCGAACCTCAGCACCGAGCAGCAGCTCACGGACGTCGACACGCTGATCTCGCAGGGTGCCAAGGTCCTGGTCCTGCTGGCGGCGGACACGAAGGTCGTCGGACCGGCCCTCGAGAAGGCGAAGGCCGCCAACATCCCGGTCATCGCCTACGACCGGCTGATCGAGGATCCCAGCGTGCTCTACCTCACCTTCGACAACGTCGGCGTCGGCAAGGCCGAGGCAGAGGCCATCCTCGCGAAGGTCCCGAAGGGCAACTATGTGCTCATCAAGGGCAACGAGGGCGACCCGAACGCCAAGACGTTCCTGCCCATGGGTTGGGATCAGGCCGGCCTGAAGGACAAGGTCGCCTCCGGCGATATCACGATCCTCAATGGGCCCGATGGCACATTCACGGACCAGTGGAAGACCGAGAAGGCCCAGGCGAACATGGAAGCGATCATCGACAAGGCCGTCGCCGACGGCAAGAAGATCGATGCCGTCCTCGCCGAGAACGACAGCACGGCGCTCGGCGTCGCGGCCGCCCTCGAGGGCAAGCAGTACGGGTTCCCGCCGCTGTCCGGCCAGGACGGCGACCCGGCCAACCTGAACAACGTCGCGCTCGGCAAGCAGTACGTCGACATCTGGAAGAACAGCAACGAGCTGGGCAAGGCGGCCGGTCAGGCCGCGCTCGCCCTCTGCAAGGACCCGGACATCAGCAAGGTCGCGGTCAACGTCGACCCGTCGGTCGCCCCAGCTGCCGGTAACTCTCCGGCCGACTTCACCACCCCGGGTGGGAAGGTCGTGAAGTCGATCATCCTCAAGCCGACGCCGATCACCGCCGACAAGCTCGACCAGGTCATCAAAGCCGGGTGGTACGCCACCAAGGATCAGATCTGCAAGGGCGTCAAGGACACCGATCCTGGCGCCGCTGCGTGCAAGTGACGGTCTCCGACCGCTAGTTCTCGCAACGCCTGCGCCCCGGGGTTCGCCCCGGGGCGCAGGTCGCTTCGCAACCCAGGAGCAGGAGGGTCGGCGTGACGAACGTGGCCGGCGCGACACCCGTACCCGGTCAGACCCAGCCTCCCGCCCGAACGTCCATCCGCGGCCTGCTCGCCCAGACGGAGGTCGATCTCCGTCTGTTCGGCATGCTGGTCGCCCTGATCGCGATCCTGCTCACGTTCCACGTCCTGAGCGGCGGCAAGCTCATCTCGCCGACGAACATGGTCACGATGTCGATCCAGGCGACCGGCATCGCCATCATCGCGACCGGCATGGTGCTGGTCATCGTGTCGCGCAACATCGACCTGTCGGTCGGGTCGTTGGTCGGCCTGATCGCCATGATGTACGCCCTGCTGATGACCGACTGGCTCACGGCGATCGGAATCGGGGTGGACTTCCCGTTCCGGTGGGTCATCGCCCTGGCGATCGGGATCGGTCTCGGCGCCCTCGTCGGCGCCGGCCAGGGGTTCATCATTGCCTACATCGGCGTGCCGTCCTTCGTCGTGACGCTGGGCGGTCTCCTGTCGATCCGCGGCGTCGTCTATTACCTGTCCAACGGGGCGGCCGTTTCGGGCCTGGACCCCGGCTTTCAGAAGATCGGCGGCGGGGGTGACGGCTCGATCGGCGGCCCTCTGACCTGGGCACTCGGCATCATCGGCTGCGTCGCGATCGTCGGCCTGCTCTACAACGGCAGACGTCAACGTCGACGATATGGCTTCCCGCTCCGGCCGATGTGGGCGGAGGTCTTGCTGGCCGTGGTTGGCTGCACGATCGTCCTGGGGCTCGCCTTGTTCGCGAACAACAACTTCCTGGCGCGGAGCCAGACCCCTGCCGGCTTCCCGGACCCGATCATCCTCCTGATCGGCGTCACGCTGGTGATGACGTTCATCGCGAACCGACGTCGCTTCGGGCGCTACGTGTTTGCCTACGGCGGGAACCCCGACGCCGCCGAGCTGGCCGGCATCAACACCCGCTGGACGATCCTCAAGACCTACGTCGTCATGGGCATCCTCTGCGCGCTCGCCGCCGCCGTCGCGTCGGCTCGGCTCAACGGCTCCACCCTCGATGTCGGCCAGAGCTACGAGCTCTACGTCATCGCGGCGGCCGTCGTCGGCGGGACGTCGTTCGCCGGTGGGATCGGGACGATCCCGGGCGCCGTTCTCGGGGCGTTCGTGCTGCAGGCGCTGGCCTACGGCCTGAGCTTCCTCAATGTCACCTCGCCGGGCCAGAACATCGTGGCGGGCATCGTCCTGATCGTCGCCGTCGGCCTGGACAACCTGAACCGGAGGCGGGGCTCATGACCACCGAGCAGCAGGCGGGCACCGCGAAGGCGGCCGCCGAGCGCAAGCCGCTGGTCGAGATGCGCGACATCAACGTCGCCTTCGGCGGCGTCCACGCCGTCCGGGATGTCACGATCGACCTCAACGCCGGGGAGGTCATCGGCCTAGTCGGCGGCAACGGCGCCGGCAAGTCGACGCTGATGCGCGTGCTGTCCGGCGCCCATCCGGCCGACAGCGGCGAGATCCTCATCAACGGCGAGGTCATCACGATCCGCAATCCGCGCGACGCCAAGGGCTACAACATCGAGACGATCTACCAGACCCTCGCCCTGGCCGACAACATCGACGCGCCAGGGAACCTGTTCCTGGGTCGCGAGCGAACGACCCGGCTCGGCTCGCTCGACGACTCGAGCATGGAAGACGAGACCCGGAAGATCATGGCCCGGCTGAATCCCAACTTCAAGAACTTCGTGCAGCCCGTGAAGACCCTGTCCGGTGGCCAGCGCCAGGCGGTCGCGATCGCCCGAGCCGTCTACTTCAACGCCACGATCCTGATCATGGACGAGCCGACCGCTGCCCTCGGGCCGGCCGAGACGGCCCAGGTCCGGAACCTCGTGCGCCAGCTCAAGGACGAGGGGATCGGGATCTTCCTGATCAGTCACGACATCCACGATGTGTTCGACCTGTCCGACCGGATCAGCGTGATGTATCACGGCCGGGTCGTGGACACGGTGAACAAGAGCGACGTCACACCGGACGAAGTGCTCGGCATGATCATCCTCGGCAAGAAGCCGGGCGAGGTCACCGAGCACGAGCGCGAACAGATCGAGCTGCGCGCCTGAGCCCCGGCGCGGGTCGGCCGCCCGCGACTCCGCGCGGGCTGGACCGTCAAGCGCGGTGGAACGTCGGGGCGAGCGCCGGGTAGAGCTCGCGGTAAGCGGCATGCCGCTCGCGGTAGGTCGCGACGTCCGGACCCGGTGCCGCGGCCACGCTCGTCTCGACCCAGTCGTCCGTCGCCGCGGGCACCGACGGGAACCAGCCGGCCCCGACCGCTGCGAGAACACCGGCCCCGTATGCCGCGCCCTCCGTCGTCGCGACCGTCGCGATGTCCGCCTCGAGGACGTCGGCGAGGATCTGCCGCCAGACCGGGCTGGCCGTCCCGCCGCCCGATGCGCGGATGACCCTCGGCGCCGGCATGCCCGCCGCGACCATCAGGTCCAGGCCGTCGCGGAGCCCGAAGGCCACGCCCTCGAGGACGGCCCGGGTCAGGTGCCGGCGGTCGTGGCCCACCGTGAGCCCGATGAAGGCCCCGCGTGCGAGCGGATCCGGATGGGGGCTGCGCTCGCCGGAGAGGTAGGGCAGGAAGAACAGGCCGTCGCTGCCGGCCGGGACGGCGCCCGCGGCATCGGTCAGATGTCCATACGGCTCCCCGGGCGCGAGGGTGTCGCGGAACCAGCGCAGGCTGCCCGCCGCGGACAGCATCACGGACATCAGGTGCCATCGGCCGGGGACGGCGTGGCAGAACGCGTGAACGCGCCCGTGCAGCTCGATGATCGGCCGGCTCGTCGGGGCGAAGATCACGCCGGACGTCCCGAGCGAGAGGACGGGTGTTCCCTCGTCGACGGCGCCGAGGCCCACCGCGTTCGCCGACTGATCGCCGCCGCCGGCGATGACCGGTGTCCCGGCCGGGAGCCCGGTCGCTACCGCGGCCGGTCCGGAGATCGAGCCGGTGATGGCCGGGCCCTCGAAGACCTCCGGAAGCCACGCCGGGTCGATCCCCAGGGCGGAGACCACCTCGTCCGACCACGTCCGGGCGGCGAGGTCGAACAGGATCGTCCCGGCCCCGTCCGCGACGTCCACGGCGTGGATGCCGGTGAGGCGGAGCCGCACGTAGTCCTTCGGGAGCAGCACGTGGGCGGTCTGGCGCCAGGCGTGCGGCTCGTGGTCGCGGACCCACACGAGCTTGGGGGCCGTGAAGCCCGTCAGCGCGTCGTTGCCGGTGATCTCGATGAGCCGCTCGGGGCCGACGGCCGCCCGGATCGCGTCGCATTCGGCGGCCGTGCGCTGGTCGTTCCAGAGGATCGCCGGCCGGATGACCGCGTCGCGATCGTCCAGCAGCACCAGGCCGTGCATCTGGCCGGTCAGCCCGATTGCGGCGACCTCCGACGCGGGCACGCCTGTCGAGGTCAGGACGGACCGGATCGCGGCGATCGCCCCGTCCCACCAGAGCGCGGGGTCCTGCTCGCTCCACAGCGGGTGGGGGACCTCGTAGCCGTACTCCGCGAGGCCGGTCCCACGGACGGAGCCCGTCTCGTCGATCAGGACGGCCTTCGTCGCCGTCGTCGAGACGTCGATCCCGAGGACGACAGCCACGTTCGGTCCGACGGCTCAGCGCGGGGTGGCGGACGCGACGCCCGCCCCACGGTCCGCGGTCCAGAGCACCCGATTCACCGCGTTCTCGAGCCGCTCCTGCCCACCGGACACCGGAATTGGGTCGATCTCGCCGGACGCCACTCTGGCCTCGAGCGAGGCGAGGGTCTCGCGTCCCTCGAGGATCGCCGTTCCGAGCGGTCCATCCCAGCCCGCGTAGCGCTCGGCCAATGGCTTCGACAGCGTCTCGCGCTCGACGAGGTCGGCCGCGACGAGCAGCGCCCGGGCCAGCGTGTCGATTCCGCCGACGTGCGCGTGGAAGAGGTCCGTCCGATCCGTGCTCTGGCGGCGAAGCTTGGCGTCGAAGTTGAAGCCGCCCGTCGTAAGTCCGCCGCCTCGGAGGATCTCGTAGATCGGCAGGGCCAGGTCCTCGACGGAGTTCGGGAATTGATCGGTGTCCCAGCCGTTCTGCGGGTCGCCACGGTTCGCATCGATCGAGCCCAGGATCCCGTTCGCGACCGCGTAGGCGACCTCGTGGTGGAAGGAGTGGCCCGCGAGCGTCGCGTGGTTGGCCTCGATGTTGAGGCGGTATTCGTCCTCGAGCCCGTTCCTCGCGAGGAAGCCGTGGATCGTCGCCGAGTCGAAGTCGTACTGATGCTTCGTCGGCTCCATCGGCTTGGGCTCGATCAGCAGCGTGCCGTCGAAACCGATCCGGTGCTTGTGCTCGGCGACCAGATGAAGGAACCGGGCCAGCTGGGCGGACTCTCGGCGGAGGTCCGTGTTCAGGAGCGTGTCGTAGCCCTCGCGGCCGCCCCACAGCACGTAGTTCGTGCCGCCCAGCCGCTGGGTGACCTCGAGCATGTGCTTGACCTGGGCCGCCGCGTAGGCGAAGACCTCCGGATCCGGGTTGGTCGCCGCGCCGCCCTGGTAGCGCGGATGGGTGAACAGGTTCGCCGTGCCCCACAGGAGCGTCGCACCGGTCCGCTCCTGGTAGCCGAGTGCGTCGTCGGTCAGCGCGTCGAGGTTGTCCCGGAACTCCGCGAACGAGGAACCCTCGGGTGCCACGTCGCGATCGTGGAAGCAGTAGTACGGCATGCCGAGCTTCTCGATGAACTCGAACGCGACCGCCATCTTCTGGCGGGCGGCCGGCATCGGTTCGGCGGCCGGGTCCAGCCACGGTCGATCCAGCGTTCCGACGCCGAACATGTCGCGGCCGTCCCACGCGAACGAATGCCAGAGACATACGCCGATCCGGAGGTGGTCGGCCATCCGCCGTCCGAGGACGAGGCGATCCGGCTCGTAGACCTTGAACGCCAGGGGATCGGTCGAATCGAGTCCGCCGAACACGATCCGGTCGGGAACCTCGGAGAAGAAGGCGTCGCTCACGGCTGGATCCTCCGTTCCCGGCGGCGCGATGGGTCGCCGGCATCCGCTCGTCCAAATTTGTTCGACCGTATCACAAACCCGGCGCCGTCCCGGACCCCGGCGGCCACGCCGATCGACGCGGCCGGACTTCGTATCCTGTCCACGATGACCGATCTGGACACGCCCGCGCTCGACGACGCGACACTGCCCGTCGATCCGGCGCTGATTGCCGAGGCGGCCGCCCTCGACGAAGACGCTGCGGCCGCGCGCCACGCCGAGCTGGCGGCCGAGATCGACGACGCGAACACCGCGTACTACGAGTCGGACGCGCCCCTCCTGACCGACGCCGAGTGGGACCAGCGCTTCCGCCGGCTCGTCGCGCTCGAGGCCGCCTGGCCTGTCCTCGTCACGCCCGATTCGCCCACCCAGCGGATCGGTTCGCCGCTCGCCGGAACGTTCGACGAGGTCCGCCACCGCCGGCCGATGCTGTCGCTGTCGAACGCGTTCAGCCATGACGAGCTTCGCTCGTTCGATGCCCGCGTCCGGCGCGGCCTGGGGTTGCCCGCGGCGCCGGAGCCGGCGGCGGAGCTGACGTACGTCGCCGAGCTGAAGATCGACGGTCTCGCGATCACCCTCCGCTACGAGCGGGGCCGGTTCGTCCAGGGCGCGACGCGCGGCGACGGGACGACCGGCGAGGACGTCACCGCGAACCTGCGGACCATCGCGACCGTGCCGGCCCGGCTCCGCGAGCCCACGTCCCTCGACGCCCGCGGCGAGGTCTACATGCCGAAGGCGGAGTTCGCCCGGATCAACGCCGAACGCGAGGAGAAGGGCCTGGCGCTGTACGCGAACCCCCGCAACTCCGGCGCCGGCTCGCTCCGCCAGAAGGACCCGGCCGTCACCGCGAGCCGCCAGCTCAGCACGTGGTCGTACCAGCTGATCGAGGACGACGGCGAGGCCGCCGGGATCGCCAGCCAGTCGGCGGCGCTCGACCGGCTCGGGGCGCTCGGGTTCGCGGTCAATCCGAACCGTGACGCCGGTCTCGACATCGAAGGGGTCATCGCGTTCACCGAGGCGTGGCGCGAGGAGCGCCACCACCTGCCGTACGAGACCGACGGCGTGGTCGTGAAGGTCGACCGGTTCGACCACCAGGAGCGCCTGGGGATGGTCAGCCGCGCGCCGCGCTGGGCGATCGCCTTCAAGTTCCCGCCGGAGCAGGTCGAGACGGTCCTCGAGGACATCGTCCCCTACGTCGGGCGGACCGGCACGCTCACCCCGGTCGCCCATCTTGCCGCGGTCAAGGTCGCCGGATCGACCGTCACCCGGGCCACGCTCCACAACCTCGACGAGCTCCGTCGCAAGGACATCCGGATCGGCGATCACGTCGTGCTCCAGAAGGCCGGCGACGTGATCCCCGAGGTCGTCGGGCCGATCGTCGAGCGGCGCACGGGTGCCGAGCGCGAATGGGACATGCCCGAGCGCTGCCCGGTGTGCGACACGCCGATCGTCCGCGACGAGGGCGCCGTCCGCCACTACTGCCCGAACCTCGCCTGCCCGGCGCGTGTGTCCCAGGAGTTCGCGCATTTCGTTGCGGCGATGGACATCGAGGGCGCCGGCTGGAAGGTCCTCGAGCAGCTGCTCCAGACCGGGCTCGTGAAGACGCGGGGCGACTTCTATCGCCTCTCGGTCGAGGACCTCGAGGGCCTCGAGCGCTTCGGCCGGAAGAGCGCCGAGAATCTCCACCGGGCGATCGAGAAGTCGCGCCGCCGACCGCTCGAGCGGATCATCGCGGCGCTCGGGATCCCCCAGGTCGGCTGGACGACCGCGATCGAGCTGGCCCCGTGGCTGACGGCCGAGGTCGGCGACGTGCCGCCCGGTCGCGGCTGGCTCACCCGGGCCGGCGGACGGCTCCGCGAGATCGCCACGGACAGCCCGGAGCGATTCGCGGAGGTCGAGGGTGTCGGGCCGACGGTGTCGGCGGCGCTTGCGACCTGGTTCGGGCCCGACGGGCCAGGGGAGGGCGTCCTGGCCGACCTCGACGATGCGGGTGTCGAGGCCGAGCTGCCGGCGCCCCGACCAGCCGGCGCGGAGTCGGCTCCGGAGGGTCCGCTGGCCGGCAAGACCGTCGTCGTGACCGGCTCGATCGAGGGCTTCTCGCGGGAGGAGGCCGAGCAGGCGGTCCGCGACGCGGGCGGCAAGCCGGGGAGCTCCGTCTCGAAGAAGACCGACTACGTCGTCGCCGGGCCGGGCGCCGGCTCGAAGCTCACGAAGGCCGAGGAGCTGGAGGTCCCGATCCTCGACGCGGACGGGTTCCGCCGGCTGCTGACGGGCGAATCGCGGTGACGGACGGCGGCGAGCCGTTGGTTCTTCCGGTCCGGATCCGCGCTCAGCCCGATCCGAACACCTTGAGCTTTATCCTTTCGATCGCGGCCATCGTCTACACGTTCGCTGGGTTCGGAGTGTTCTGGCTCCACACCGGATCCGGCAGGATCGGGGACGGCGGAACGTTCACGCTGCTCGGCGACCTTGTCTGGATGGCACCGCTGTTCACCTGGGGCCTGGTCTTCGTCGTCGTCGGCCCGCGCGGCCCATTTCGTGTCCTCTGGGAGAGGCCAATCGGCATCACGCTCGACGCGAAGGGCGTGTCGTGGCGGCTCACCAATGGGACCACTAGCGCGTGTCCCTGGGAGGAGTTCGGCGGCGCGTCGTCAGGTGTCGATCACCGGGCGCGTTGGCGCCATCTGTTCGGTCGGGACGGGGCGGAGCTGCTGGCGTTCGCGGCCCCCCTCGTCGATGAGGCGACGGGTCGTAAGGTCCGGCTCCCCATTCTGATCGTCCAGGCGCGCCCCGATCTGTTCGAGCCTCTCGATCCGAGACATTCCGAGCGTGCGTGCGTTCCACGAACCGCACCGGTTCTGGCGGACGTTCACGATCGCCTCGTGCTGGACGCTGCCCGATGAACAACTTCGACGGGCGGCCGGCTCGAAGGTCGAGCGGGCCTGACCTGAGAGGCGGGGTGACGCGATGAACGACGCGGAGGAACGGTTCGCGGGCCGGCTCGCCGGGGACATCGAACGGGTGCTCGGTGTCGGGATTGCGATCGACGACGTCGATCTCACCGTCGGCGACGGCACGGCGACGGTCGTCGCGACGCTGCTGATTGGTGATCGAGTCGAGACGATCGAGGCCACCGGGAGTGACGTCCTGAGCCTCTACCGACCGATCATCGAGCGAGCGGCCGAGCTCCGCCTCGCCGCTGCGTTCTGGCAGATGATCGGACCGCTCTGATCGCCAGCGCCCCCAGGCGCGACAGCCACCGACTCGGCTCCTACCCGAGAGCTCCGTTGAACTGGCCCCAGATCCCCTCGGGCCGCCAGTCGAGCGGCTCGCCACGGATCATCCGGACGCCGCCCAGCTCCTCCAGCCAGCCGGCCGCGCGGAGCCGTTCCCGGCCGACCACGTTGCGCGCGAGGACGCCCGCCCCGGCCTTGCCGCTGAGGCCCGTCCCGTGGCGCCGCTGCTCGAGGAGTCGGAGGGCGTCGTCCGGGTCGGGGGCGATCACGGCACCGCCGCGCCACGGAGCCCGCGTCAGGTAGCCGCGGATCTCGCCGAGCTTTCCCAGCGCGACCGTCGTGGTGGTCGGATCGACGAGTCCCCGGATGACCTCGTTCCGGTCCTCGCCGGTGACGGATCGATCGAGCGCGACGAGCGCCTTCAGGTCGCTCGGCGCGAACGGCCGCAGCCGGGCGTCGGGCGGCGTCTCGGCGGGCGACAGCCCGTCGATCGTGAACCGGACCTGGCGATCGAGCACGCGAAAGCCTTCGCCCTCGTAGATCGGCCTGCCCATCGGCGACGCGATGAGGAGCATCGTGCGGACGCCATTCGCCTCGAGATGGTCGATGACCGTCCGGGTGATCCGTCGGCCCAGCCCGGTCCCGCGGCAATCGGGCGTGACGAAGATGACCCCGACCCAGCCGGTCGGACCGTGGACGGAGGCGACGCCCGTCCCGACGATCCGGTCGTCGTCCTCGGCGACGAACGCCGTGACCGTCGGTTGCGTCACCGCCCACTCGAAGAAGCCCTGGCGCTCCCCGAAGTCACCGCGCCGGAGCACCTCGGCGGCCGGCGCGGCGTCCGTCGTCGTCATCTCGCGGATCACCTGGCTCGCGATCATCATCGTCCCCTCACGAACTGGCCCACGACGATCGGCCGAGGACCTCCGACGATGCGATCGGGGGTCACGGCGGCTCCCGGCGGCTTGAGGTCGTGGAGCTCGAACGACGCCGCGGGACGGACCGGCCGGGCAGCAGCCTCCGACCGGTCGATGACGGAAACGTCGGTATTTCTGGGTTGGTTCTGCCGGGCCGCCCGGCGGAACGGCCGGAGTCGGTGGGTCCTCATCGGTCGCGGAGCAGCCGGACGATCGCCACGAGGCCCGCTGCGACGACGTACACGAGCCCCGCGAAGACCAGCGCCATCACGATCGCGTTGTTGCCGGCGCCGATCGCCCGATCGAGCAGGAGCCAGGCCACGATCACGACGCCGAGGAGCAGGACGTACCAGACGCGGAACCGTCGCGACGTCGCCGGGCTCATTCGTCCGTCGCGTAGTGCTCGGCGCCGACCAGGTGGAGGGAGACGTACGGCTCGTTGCCGACCACCCAGCTGTCGTGCGGACGGGGCGGGATGTAGAAGGACTCGCCGGCCCGGAGCTCGATGACCCGGCCGTCCTCGAACGCCGCCGTCGCAGTGCCGGACAGGACGAGCCCGACATGTTCGATCGGGCATCGCTCGAGCCCCAGCCCGGGTCCCACGTGCTCCGACCAGCGCCAGCCGGGCTGGTACGTCGCCCGGCCGATCGTCCGGCCGCCGAGCGTGATCAGCTCGAACCGGCCGAAGGGCATCTCGCGGACCTCGTCCGGCTCCTCGAACCGCTTGAGGATGACGTCTGCGGTGTCGGGCATCGTGCGGCTCCTGATCGTGATCGCTGGTCGCCCGAGGGTACCAAGCGGGCGCGAACGCGGCCCATCGTGCGATCATCCGGGCCATGCCCGGCCTGTCCCGCACCGACGTCGAGCACGTCGCCCACCTCGCTCGTCTCGGCCTGACCGACGACGAGATCGCCCTGCTCCAGGGGCAGCTGAACCACATCCTCGAGCAGTACGCGAAGCTCGCCGAGCTGCCGACCGACGACATCCCGCCGACGGCCCAGACGATCGAGCTCGAGAACATCCTCCGCGACGACACGGTCACGCCCTCGCTGCCCGTCGAGGAGGTCCTGCGGAACGCCCCCGACTCGGCGGGCGGCTACATCGTGGTGCCGGCCATCCTGGGCGGCGAATGAGCACCGATCTCACCCGACTCACCGCCCGCGAGATGGGCGAGCGCCTGCGAGCGGGCGAGGTGTCGTCCCGCGACCTGACGGCCGCCCACCTCGACGCGGCCGAGGCGGGCAACCACGCCCTGAACGCCTGGCTGTCGATCGACCGCGACGACGCCCTCGCCCAGGCCGATGCGGCGGATGCCCGCCTCCGGGCCGGCGACGCCGACGCGCATCCGCTGCTCGGGATCCCGGTCGCGCTCAAGGACCTGATCTCGGTCCGGGGCGGCCAGTGCACGGCGGGCTCGCGGATCCTCGAGGGGTACGTCGCCCCGTACGACGCCCACATCACCGAGCGGCTTCGCGCCGTCGGCGCCGTGATGCTCGGCAAGACGAACATGGACGAGTTCGCGATGGGCTCGTCGAACGAGCACAGCGCCTACGGTCCGGTCGCGAACCCCTGGGACCTCGAGACGGTGCCCGGCGGCAGCAGCGGCGGCTCCGCGGTCGCCGTCGCCGCCTACCACGCGCCGCTCTCGATCGGGACCGACACCGGCGGCTCCATCCGCCAGCCGGCGGCGCTCACCGGGATCGTCGGGCTGAAGCCGACGTACGGCCGGGTCTCGCGCTACGGCATCGTCGCCTTCGCCTCGTCGCTCGACCAGATCGGGCCGTTCGCCCGGGATGTGCGGGACGCGGCGGCGCTCCTCCACGCGATCGCCGGTCGCGACGAGCGCGACTCGACGTCGGCACCGGTGCCCGTGCCGGACGAGCTGCTCCACCTCCCGGCCGGCGTCGACGAGGCGGCCTCCGGGCTCCGTGGCAAGCGCCTCGGCCTGCCGCGGGAGTACTTCGTCGCGGGGATGGAGCCCGACTCCCGGCGCCGGATCGAGGAGGCCGTCGCTGCCCTCGAGGGCGCCGGTGCGACCGTCGAGGAGGTCAGCCTCCCCCACACCGACTACGGCCTCGCGACGTACTACATCGTCGCGCCCGCCGAGGCGTCGGCGAACCTCGCCCGCTACGACGGGATCCGGTTCGGCCCGCGGCTCGGCGACGGCGACGTCCTCGGCAACTACCTCGGCGACGCGCGGCCGCGGCTTCGGCCCCGAGGTGAAACGGCGGATCATGCTCGGCACCTACGCCCTGAGCGCGGGCTACTACGACGCGTTCTACGTGAAGGCCCAGAAGGTCCGGACGCTGATCAAGCGCGACTTCGACACCCTGTTCGAGCAGGGCTTCGACGCCCTCGTCGCCCCGACGTCGCCGTCGGTGGCGTTCCGATTCGGCGCGAAGATGGCCGACCCGGTGGCGATGTACCTCTCGGACGCCTGCACGCTCCCGGTGAACATGGCCGGCCTGCCCGGGATCTCGATCCCGTGCGGGCTGTCGGAGGGGATGCCGGTCGGCCTCCAGCTGATCGGCCCGGCCTGGTCGGAGGCGCAGCTGTTCGGCCTCGCGCGGGGGTACGAGGCGCTGACCGCAACGGCGGACTGGCGCGACCGGGAGCCCGCCCAGCTCGCGCTGACGACCGATCCGTCCCAGCCGACGCCCGCGGAGCGCGCCGCGTCGCTCGCCGATCGCTGATCCGGACGACATCGTCCGGACGATGGTCGGCTACAGTGGCTCGGCCGTGACGACGACCCCCACGCCAGCCACCCGTCCGCCTCTCGCGGAGCGCGCGCTCGCCGAGCGCGTTCGGGCCGTCCCGCCCTCGGGCATCCGGCGGTTCTTCGACATCGCCGCGACGATGGACGACGTGATCAGCCTCGGGGTGGGGGAGCCCGACTTCGACACGCCCGAGCGGATCGTCGCCGCCGGCGTCCGATCGCTCCACAACGGCCGGACCCACTACACGAGCAACTACGGGACGATCGAGCTGCGGCGGGCCCTCGCCGAGCATCTCGAGCGCCGATACGGCGTCGCCTACGACCCGGCCACCGAGCTGCTGATCACGGTCGGCGCCTCGGAGGCGGTCGACCTCGCCCTCAGGGCCACGATCGACCCGGGCGACGAGGTGATCCTCCACGAGCCGTCCTACGTGGCCTACGTCCCCGCGGTCGTCTTCGCCGGCGGCGAGGTCCGCCACGTGGCGACCTCGATGGCGAGCGACTTCGCCCTCGACCCGACGGCCGTCGAGGCGGCGATCACGCCACGGACGAAGGCGCTCTTCCTCGGCTATCCGTGCAACCCGACCGGCGCGGTGCTGCCCGACGCCGTCCAGGACGAGCTGGCGGCGATCGCCGACCGGCACGACCTGCTCGTCTACAGCGACGAGATCTACGACCGGCTCGTCTATGGGTCGCATCGTCATCGCGCGTTCAGCGCGCTGCCCGGGATGCGCGACCGGACGATCCTCATGGGTGGATTCAGCAAGGCCTACGCGATGACCGGCTGGCGGGTCGGCTGGCTGGCTGCACCCGCGGGGCTCCTGGAAGGGATCGTGAAGATCCACCAGTACGGGATCATGTCCGCCGCCACGACCGCCCAGGATGCCGCGCTCGAGGCCCTCGTCGGCGGCGAGGCGGACGTCGAGCGGATGCTCGCCGAGTACGACCGACGGCGGCGGCTCGTCGTCGACGGCCTGAACGCCCTCGGTCTCACGACCTTCGAGCCGCGTGGCGCCTTCTACGCGTTCCCGGAAGTGACCGGCGCCACGGGGCTGTCGTCCGAGGCGTTCGCCGAGGGCCTGATCCGCGAGGAGCGGGTCGCGGTCGTGCCCGGGACCGCGTTCGGGCCGAGCGGGGAGGGACACGTCCGGGCGTGCTACGCGACCTCGTACGAGCGGCTCGAGGAGGCCATCGGCCGGATCGGCCGGTTCGTCGAGCGTCATCGAGTCGGCCGACCGTGACCTCGCGATGATCGAGTCGTCCGCGACATCCCGGGCGGCTTCGCCGGCCGGCGCGGACCACGGCTCGGCGCCGGGTGGCTCGGCGAGCGCCACGAGTGGGGCCCTGTCCAGCTTCCTGATCACCGATATCGAGGGCAGCACCCGGCTCTGGGAAGAGCAAGGCGCGGCGATGGCCGGCGCCCTGGCGCTCCACGACGCGATCCTGCGCGCGGCGGTCGAGGGAAACCGCGGAACCGTGATCAAGACGACCGGCGATGGGGTGCTCGCGGTCTTCGACGAGCCGGTGGCCGCGCTGTCGGCTGCGCTCGACGCGCAGCGCGCGCTGCGCGATGGGGACTGGGGCGAGATCGGGTCGCTCCGGGTGCGAATGGCGATCCATGCCGGGACGGCCGAGATCCGCGACGGCGACTACTTCGGACCTGCGCTCAACCGGTCGGCCAGGATCCTCGCGATCGGACACGGTGGCCAGATCCTCGTCTCGGCGATGGCCGTCGTGCTCGCGGCGGATCGCCTCCCGGACGGTGCGGAGCTGCGGGACCTCGGGTCGCATCGGCTGCGGGACCTCGACCGGCCCGAGCAGGTGTTCCAGGTCTCGGTTGCGGACCTGCCGCGCGACTTCCCCCCGCTCCGATCGCTCAGCACCCGGCGCACGAACCTCCCGGTCCAGCTGACCTCGTTCGTCGGACGCGAGCGCGAGCTGGCGGACCTCGAGGCGCTCGTTGCCCGACACCGGCTCGTGACGCTGATCGGGACCGGCGGTACCGGCAAGACCCGGCTGATGCTCGAAGCGGCCGGTCGACTGGCGGACGGGTTCGCAGACGGCACGTGGCTCGCGGAGCTCGCCCCGCTCGGTGACCCGGCACAGGTGGCGTCGGAGATCGCCCGGGCGCTCGGGGCGCCCGAGATCCCGGGTCAGCCGGCGCTCGAGACGGTCGAGGCGTTCCTGGCCGAGAAGGAGCTGCTCCTCCTGCTGGACAACGCGGAGCATCTCGTCGATGCCGTGGCCGGGATCGCCGAGCGCCTGCTGGCGACGTCGCCGCGGCTCCGGATCCTGACGACCAGCCGCGAGGCGCTCGCGATCGCGGGCGAAGCGGTGGTCCACCTCCAGTCGCTGTCCTGCCCGGTCGCGATCGGGTCCCGCTCGGCGGGCGACGGAGACGATCGCGCCGATCTCGACGCGGCCGCGGGAACCGAGGCCGTCCGCCTGTTCCTCGATCGGGCGACCTCCGTGGACCCCGGCTTCGCGCTCGCCTCCGAGAACGTCGCGTCCGTATCCGAGATCTGCCGCCGTCTCGACGGGATCCCGCTCGCGATCGAGCTCGCGGCGGCGCGCGTGTCCGTGATGTCGCCCGACGACATCGCGAAGCGCCTCGGGGACCGGTTCCGGCTGCTCGCCGGTGGCCGCCGGACGGCCGTGCCCCGGCAGCAGACGCTTCACGCCCTGATCGACTGGAGCTGGGACCTCCTGACCGACGACGACCGGCGACTCCTGCGGCGGCTCTCGATCTTCGCCGGCGGCTGGACGGCCGAAGCGGCCGCCCGGATCGTCGGGGACGACGGCGGTTCGAACGACGAGGTCGAGCTCCTCGACGGGCTGAGCCGGCTCGTGGATCGGAGCCTCCTGATCGTCGACCGCGGACCCAGCACCCGGTTCCGGATGCTCGAGACGATCCGCCAGTACGCCCGCGAGAAGCTGATCGAGGCCGGCGAGGTCGAGGTCCTCGCGGACCGCCACTTCGCGACGTTCGCCGCGCTGGCCGAGGCAGCCGAGCCCGAGCTGCGCGGGCCGGCGATGGTCGACTGGCTCGACCGGATGGACGCCGATGCCGAGAACTTCGACACGGCCCTCGAGTGGGGCCTGGAGGCCCAGCCCTGGCCCGCGGTCCGAATGGCGACCGCGCTGCTCGCGTACTGGGCCGTCCGCGTGGCGTCGACCGACAGCGAGGCCCGCCTCGTCGCCGCGATCGAGATCGCCCGGGCGCGGACCGTCGGGAACCCGACTGCCGACCCGGCCGATCAGGCGCTCGCGGCGCGGTTGCTCGGCGAGGCCGCCCGGATCTGGGCGATGGGCGGTCAGGCGCAGGTCGCGCTCGGCTGGGGCCAGGACGCCCTGCCCCTCGCGGACGCCAGCGGCGACATCGAAGCCCAGCTCCACGCCCGCAGTGGCCTCGGCGTCGCGACGGTGTTCACCGGTGGTGGCGACGCGGTCCAGCAGTGGTTCGAGCAGGGTGTCATCCTCGGCGAGCGGTCCGGCAACTGGTTTCTCCTCGGCATGGCGGCCGGGTTCGCCGGCGCGAGCCTCGCGCCGTTCGATCCGGTCGCCGCCGAGGCGCTCGTGCTCCGGGCCGACGAGGCAGCCCGGCGGTCAGGCAGTCCGTACGCGATCGGCGCGGTCGCGATCGCCCACGGCCGGATGCTCAGCGCGACCGGTCGCACGGACGAGGCAGTCGCGCAATTCGGAATCGCGACCGCCCGCTTCGCCGAGCTCGGCGACATCCGGCTGGGCCTCGCCGCGAAGAGCGATCTCGCCCACGCGCTCCGTCGGGGCGGCCGGTTCGACGAGGCCATCGCCGTCTATCGCGAGACGATCGGCGGATGGATCCATCTCGGTCATCGGGGGGCCGTCGCGAACCAGCTCGAGAACGTCGGCTATCTCGCGATCGACCAGGACCGGCCCGATCGTGCGGCTCGCCTCCTGGCGGCGGCCGAGGCGATCCGCGAGGCCGCTGACTCGCCGATGGCCTTCGACGAGGAGCCCGAGCTGCACGCGTTCGTCGCGCGGCTCCGGACGATGCTGCCATCCGATGCGTTCGACGCTGCCTGGCGGGACGGTCGGGCGATGTCGATCTCCGCAGCCGTGGCGCTGGCCCGCAGCGAGTGAGCCCGTGACGCCGGTTCCCGCGGCAGACCGCGGGAGAGCATCCTCCATCGCCCGGATGGCAAGCGGGCGGAGGGAGATCGACGCGCCGAAGCTCATTCCTGCCGGTGTGTGCTCATGACGACACGCGGCGAAGCCCGGACAGGACGCTGTGCGAAACTCTCGCCATGGTCGACGCCGCCACGCACAACGCCGGATCCGCCGCCCTCGAGCGGTACGAGGCGGTCATCGGGATCGAGGTCCACTGCCAGCTGAAGACGGCCTCGAAGATGTTCTGCGGCTGCTCGAATGCGTACGCCGACGCGCCGCCGAACACCCACGTCTGCCCGGTCTGCCTCGGCCTGCCGGGGACGCTGCCGACGATCAACCGCCGCGCCGTCGAGCTCGTCCTCGCCACCGGCGTCGCCATCGCCGCGGAGACGCCGCCGGCCACCCGCTGGGACCGCAAGAACTACTTCTACCCGGACCTGCCGAAGGGCTACCAGATCAGCCAGTACGACCTGCCGCTGGCATCGAACGGGCGGCTGACCTTCGAGACGTCCGAGGGCGAGGTCACGATCCGGATCACGCGAGCCCATCTCGAGGAGGACACGGCCAAGCTCGTCCACGCGACCGACGACGCCGGCCGGCGGGTGAGCCTCGTCGACTTCAACCGGTCCGGGGCGCCGCTCATGGAGATCGTGACCGAGCCGGACGTCCGCACGGCCGAGCAGGCGCGACGCTACGCCGAGGAGCTCCAGGCGCTGCTCCGGGCGATCGGCGCGAGCGATGCCGACATGGAACGCGGCCAGATGCGGGTCGAGGCGAACGTCTCGCTCCGGCCACGCGGGACGGAGCCGTTCGGGACGAGGGTCGAGGTCAAGAACATGAACTCGTTCCGGTCGGTGGAGCGGGCGATCGCCTTCGAGATCGAGCGCCAGGCGGCGGCCCTCGATGCCGGCGAGACGCTGACCCAGGACACCCGTGGCTGGAACGAGGACCGCGGGACGACCTACGTGATGCGGTCGAAGGAGGACAGCCACGACTACCGCTATTTCCCGGAGCCGGACCTGCCGCCGCTCCGCGTGGACGCGGCGTGGCTGGCGGCGATCGGCGAGGCCCTGCCCGAGCTGCCCGGCGCCCGTCGCGCGCGCTACGAGCGCGACCTCGGGCTGTCCGCGTACGACGCCGCGGTGATCGTCGCCGAACCGCGCGCGAGCCAGCTGTTCGAGGCTGCTCGCGCCGCTGCTCCGGAGATCGACGCAAAGACGCTGGCCAACTGGGTCACCGGCGCATACCTCGGCTTGCTGAAGACCGATCCCGAGGCGGCCGCCCGCGTCGACCCCGGCGAGCTCGCGGACCTGGTCGGGCGGGTCGGGCGCGGCGAGCTGTCCGGGACGAACGCCAAGGAGGTCTTCGCGGCACACGCCGCGGACGGCGCGACGGTCGCCTCCGTCGTCGGGAGCCGCGGGCTCCATCAGATCACGAACCACCTGGAGATCGTCGGCGTCGTGAACGACGTGATCGCCGCGAACCCAAAGGCGGTGGCCGACTTTCAAGCCGGAAAGCCCGTCGAGGGCTTCCTTGTCGGCCAGGTGATGAAGGCAACACGAGGGCAGGCGAACGCGGCGACGGTTCGTGAAGCCGTTGAAGCGCGGCTCAAGAAGACGATCGGCTGATGGGCCTGCTCAACATCGTCCTCTGGCTCAGCGGCGTGTTCCTCGTCGCCTACGGCTACAGCCGGGCTCGACCGCCGTGGGCCCGCTACCAGGCCCTGAAGGATGAAAGCGCCAACGCCGAGCGCTACAACGCCTGGCGGGGCGGCGTCCGTGACGACTCCGAGACTGGCGCGTCCGTGGCGATGTTCCTGTACCGCCGGCAGGCCCAGCGGTGGGGCATCCTCGTGATCGTCGGGGTCGTCCTGATCTTCCTCGGGTTCCTGATCCGCTAGTCTCGGGATGTCGCGGCACCTCGTCCTCGGGGCCGCGCCACGGAGGGTTCCTTGGGAGTCGTCGACAAGGCAAGCATCGGCGTCGGCGGGCGCCAGTTCCACATCGGCGTGGCACCGGGCGAGGTCAGCAGCGTGGCGCTCCTGCCCGGGGATCCGTTCCGGGTGCCGCTGGTCGCCTCGTACCTCGAGGACGCCCGCGACGTCGCCCACCAGCGTGAGCACCGGACGATGGTCGGCACGTACCGGGGCCACCCGATCACGGTGACGTCGACCGGCATGGGCTGCCCGTCGACGGCGATCGCGGTCGAGGAGCTCGCCCGGGTCGGCGTCACGTCGTTCATCAGGGTCGGCAGCACCGCGGCCCTCCAGGCGGGCATCGACCCGGGCGACCTGATCGTCAGCCAGGGCTCGTTCCGCAACGACGGAACGACGGACATGTACGTCCCGAAGGGCTATCCGGCCGTGCCCGACCTCGAGATCAGCCTCACGCTCGAGCGACACGCCCGCGAGCGAGGTCCCGCCCACGGCCTGGCCGTGTACGCCGGGATCAACGTCTCGGACGACGCGTTCTACGCGGAGTCGCCCGCATGGACCGAGCAGATGTCGTCGATCGGGCTCCTCAACGTCGAGATGGAGTCGTCGGCCCTGTTCGTCGTCGCTCGCCAGCGGAAGCTCCGGGCCGGGATGATCTGCGCCGTCTCGAGCAATCTCGTCGCCGACACGAGCGTCTACGACGAGGACGCGCATCGCCGCCTCGCCGTCGGCTGGGGCGCGAGCATCGAGGCCGCTCTCGACACCGCCGTCACCCTCGCCCTCTAGGCCGTGGGCCTGAACCTCCACTGCCATCTCGAGGGCTGCGTCCGGGCGGACACGGCTGCCGACATCGCCCGCGCCCACGGGATCCCCGAGCCTGACGCCGGCTGGGACGCGGCGCTCCGGATGCGCGCACCGGCCGACCTGACGGTGTTCCTGGCCCACGTCGCGGCCGCCTATCCGGTGATGGGCTTCGCCGATGCACTGCGGCGGATCGCCCGGGAGGCCGTCGAGGACGCCGCCGCGGCCGGCGAGGACTTCCTCGAGATCCGGTTCGGGCCGGCGACGCACCGCCGTGCGGACCTGCCGATGGACGCGGTCATCGGGGCCGTCAGCGACGGGCTCCGCGACGGCAGCGCCGCCACCGGGCTGCCGACCGGGCTCGTCGTCTGCCTCCTGCGCCACAGCGATCGGGAGACGAACCTCGAGGTTGCCCGCGCGGCCGCCGCCCGGGCCGGGAACGGGGTCGTCGGCCTCGACGTCGCCGGCGACGAGCTCCGCTGGCCGTCGAACGAGGCGTACATCGAGCCGTACCGCATCGCGGCCGCGGCCGGTCTCGGACTGACGGCCCATGCGGCCGAGGCGAGCGGGGCCGGGGCCGCCCGGGAGGCCGCCGAGTGGCTCGGCGCGACGCGGATCGGCCACGGAACGCACGTCGCCGACGACCCCGAGGTGCTCGGGTGGGCCGTCGACCACGGCCTGACCTTCGAGGTCTGCGCGACGTCCAACGTGTATACCGGCGCGGCCCGGTCGCTCCGCGAGCACGCGATCCACGCATTCCTGGCGGCCCAAGCCGGCGTCGTCCTCGGCAACGACAACCCGATCACGATCGACCGGACCCTCGCCGATGAGGAGCGCGACCTCGTCCACGGCGGCGGGCTCACGTCCGCGGATCTCGCGGCCATCCACCGCCGATCGGTCGAGGTGGGGTTCATGGACGACGGGGTCCGGGCGGCACTCCGCGACCGGTTCGCCGCGGACTCCGGGGCCGCCGGAGGGGGCTGAGTCAGGTCGCCGGACTGCCGGCCCCGATCCGACGCAGCTCGATCGCGGTGCAGCGGTCCATGACGACCGACAGACCGCCCTCGACGGCGATCCGTGCGGCCTCCCAGCTGACGACGCCGAGCTGGAGCCACAGGCAGGAGGCGCCGGTCGCGACCGCCTCCCGGGCATGGTCGACGCACAGCTTCGAGCGGCGGAAGACGTCGACGATGTCGAACGGTCCGGTCGCCCCGACGGCCGACTCGAGCGTCGGCCAGGCGCGGAGCCCGGCGACCTCGGTCTCGTTGGGGTTGATCGGGGCGCAGTCGTAGCCGGCGCCGACCAGGGTCCGGAGCACGCCGAACGACGGCCGCGCCGGATTCGACGAGGCGCCGATCACGGCAATCCGCCGGGCGGAGCCGAGGACCGTCGCGATGCCCTCGTCGTCGAGGACCGGGACTTCTCCGCGTCCTTCGTGCAGGTCGAGCAGTGCGCGGACGCGCTCGCGGTCGTCGGCTGTCGTCAGCTGGCGCCTTCCTTGACATACGGCTTGCCGACGGCGGCAGGCGGGATGCTCCGGCCGACGACTCCGGCGAGGACGATGAGGGTCAGCAGGTATGGCAGGGCACCGAAGAAGTTGTTGTACAGGCTGGGATACGAGGTCTGGATCCCGGTCAGCCACACGCCGAGGTCGCCCGCCGGCGGGTTCGACCGGATCGCGATCCCGAGCGCTTCCGACACCATGAAGAGCAGCGCCCCGCCGAACGCGCCGATCGGCGTCCACCGCCCGAAGATCACCGCGGCCAGGGCGATGAATCCGCGGTTGGCGGTCATCCCGTTCTGGAACGAGGCGTTGTACTCGAGCGTCAGCCACGCGCCGGCCAGCCCGGCGAACGCGCCACCGAGGATCACGTTCCGGTAGCGGACCTTGATGACGTCGATGCCGACCGTGTCAGCGGCCCGTGGATGCTCACCGACCGCTCGCGTCCTGAGACCCCAGCGGGACCGGAACAGCAGGATCTGGAGGACGACGACGAAGATGATCACGGAGGTGGTGATCGGCCCGGAGGTCAGGAACATCCGGAAGATCCAGCCGATGATCGGGAGGTCAAGGAGCCACTCCGGCGGCTGCAGGGGTGCAAACGTCCCGGCGCTGCCGCTCGGCTTGATCAGGCGATTCAGATAGCCCGTGAGGCCGAGCGCGATGATGTTGATCACCGTGCCGCTGATGATCTGGTCGGCTCTCACGCTGATCGACATCCAGGCGTGCAGCAGGGAGACGAGCATGCCGGCAGCGATGGCGCCGAGCAACCCGATCACGAGCGCCGGTGTCGCCCCGAAGACCGGACCAGGCGTGCCGGGGAACGCGTCGACGACAACGACCGCGACCATGAAGCCGACGAACGCGCTCGTCAGCATCATCCCCTCGATGCCGATGTTGACCACGCCGCTCCGCTCGTTCATCACGCCGCACAGTGCACCGAGGGCGATCGGCGTCGCGAGCTGGAGCGTCTGCGCCGGCAGGTTCGTCGTGAACACCGCGGTCACGAGGTAGCCGGCGAACTGGAGGATGAAGCCGAGGATGGGGATCTGGAAGAGGAAGTCCATCAGGCCGACTCCCCGTAGCTTCGCGAGATGGTCCGGAGCTCGGTGGGCGTGACCCGCTCCGTCCGCGACCGGAACAGGCGCCGGATCACCGATTCCGCGGCGAGGAACAGCAGGATCAACCCCTCGATCACGTCGATGATCTCGATCGGGATCTTGGCCGTGATCTGCATCGCCGGGGCCCCGGCCTCCATCCCGCCGAGGAGGAGGGCCGCGAACAGGATCCCGACAGGGTGGGCGCGTCCGAGGAGCGCGACGGTGATCCCCGCGAAGCCGATGCTCGTGCCGAACACCGCGGGGTAGTAGCCGAGGGACAGGATCTCGAAGGTGCCCGCCAGGCCGGCAAAGAGCCCGCACAAGCTCATCGTGAGGACGATCAGCCGGCGGGGGCTCATCCCGGCGTAGCGCGCAGCGCTCGGGTTCGCGCCGACCGTCCGGATCTCGAAGCCGAGCGGCGTCCGGTAGATCAGGAACCAGGTGACGAACACGAGGATGAACGAGATCGGGATCCCGAGATTGCCGTTGCGTCCGAACAGGATCGGCAGCGCGGCGTTGCCGACGTCCGCGGTCCGGGCGAACGACGGCCCCGTGATCTTGAAGACGTCGTTCACGAGTCCGACGATGACAAACGCCGCAAGGGAGTTCAGCATGATCGTCGACACGACCTCGTGGGCTCCCGTGAATGCCTTCAACGCTCCGGGAATGAATCCGTAGATGGCGCCCCCGAGGGCGCCGGCGATGACGGCGGTCGTGACCGCGACCGGGACCGGCAGGCCGGCGACGGCCGAGCCGACGATGGCAGCCACGAACCCGCCGATGAGGACCTGTCCTGTCCCGCCGATGTTGAACAGGCCGCCCTTGAACCCGACGCCGACGGCCAGGCCCGTCAGGACGAGCGGGCTGGCGTTCGCGAGGGTGTTCGTGATCGCGCGGGCAGCCTGGTCGGGGTTGATCGACAGGTGGAAGGCGACAGCCTTGTTCGTCACGTCGAGGAACGACAGGCCGGTGGCGCCCTGCAGCAGGGCCTCGTAGGCGATGACGGGGAGGAAGAAGTTCAGGGACCCCTCCGTCGCCAGGCTCGACAGGATGATCAGGACCGAGCCGAGCAGGAGGGCGAGGAGGACCGAGACGAGCGGAATGGCGAGCAGCGCCCAGAGCCGGCGAGCAGCGCCCATCAGGCCGTCACGTCGGGCGGGTCGTCGTCGATCGACGGCCGTGACGGCGGAGCCTCCACAACGGGCGCGTCCGTCGTGGACGGATCCGCTACATGCGTGTTCGGTGTCAACGCGTCCGCCACCGGGGCGTCCGCGATCGGCGGGATCGATCGGCGGCCTGCCGCCATCAGCAGCCCGATCGCCTCGCGCTCGGCCGACGGGCCGTCCACGAGGGCAACGATCTCGCCGCGGTACATGACGGCCACGCGATCGGACAGCTCCAGGACCTCGTCGAGCTCGGCCGACACGAGCAGGATGGCCGCCCCCTCGTCGCGCTTGGCGACGACCTGGCGATGGATGAACTCGATGCTCCCGACGTCGAGGCCGCGGGTCGGCTGGTCGAGCACCAGGATCGACAGCTTCCGGCTGAACTCGCGGGCGACCACTGCCTTCTGCTGGTTGCCGCCTGACAGCGTCGAGGCCGTGACCGTGGCTGACGGCGTTCGGATGTCGTATTCCTTGATCGCCCGCTCGGCCCACTCGTCGATCGCCTTGTCGTTCCGGAAGATCCCACGAGCGAACGGCGCCTCGTCGTACTGGGTCAGGATCAGGTTGTCCTCGAGCGGAAAGCTCAGGACGAGGCCGTATCGCTGGCGATCGGCAGGGATGAACGACATGCCGGCCTGCTGGAGCTGGCGCGGGCCCTTGCCCGTGATGTCGACTCCACGCAGCGTGATCGAGCCGCTCGTCGGCTTGCGCAACCCGGTCAACGCCTCGACGAGCTCCTCCTGGCCGTTGCCGGCGACGCCGGCGACTCCGAGGATCTCCCCGGCCCGGACCTCGAAGCTGATCCCGTTCACGGCCTGCTGGCCGCGGTCGTCGGCGACCCGGAGGTCCGTGACGGTGAGCGCTGGACCGGCCGGATGGGACTCGCCGCGATCGACGACGAGCTGGACGTTCCGCCCGACCATGAGCGCGGCGAGGTCGTCCTCGTCCGTCTCCGCCGGCACGCGCGACCCGACGACCTTGCCGCGGCGGATCACCGTGATCCGGTCGGCAACCTCGAGGACCTCGTACAGCTTGTGGCTGATGAAGATGATGCTGTGGCCGTCGGCGGCGAGGCTGCGCAGGACCGCGAAGATCTCCTTCGTCTCCTGGGGCGTGAGGACCGCGGTGGGCTCGTCGAGGACAAGGATCCGTGCCTGCCGGTAGAGGGCCTTGAGGATCTCGACCCGCTGCTGCCAGCCGACCGACAGCGACCCGACCTTGGCCTCCGGGTCGATCTCGAACCCGAATCGCTTGCCGAGCTCCACGATCCGGCGGTGGGCCTCCTGGTTGTCGAGGAAGATCAGGTTCGCCATCGTCTCGGCGCCGAGGAGGATGTTGTCGGCGACGCTCAGGACCGGGATCAGCATGAAGTGCTGATGGACCATGCTGATCCCGCGGGCGATCGCGTCCGACGGGCCGTCGATCTGGACGACCTTCCCGTCGAGCAGGATCTGACCGCTGTCCGGCTTTGCCAGCCCGTACAGGATGTTCATCAGCGTCGACTTGCCGGCGCCGTTCTCCCCGAGCAGAGCGTGGATCTCGCCGGGCCGGACGTCGAGGTCGATGCCGTCGTTCGCGACGACACCCGGATAGCGCTTCGTGATGCCGCGCATCTCGAGCGCAGGCGCCGTCACGGGTTCGCCGTCAGGGGCGGTCGCGGCAACAGTCGTGGGTTCGGTCACGCAAACCTCGGACGGGAACGCGGGCACGGACGCCGAAACGTTCCGGGGCTCCCGACATCATAGGGACCTGACATGCAAACGGGAGGCGGTCCTGCGACCGCCTCCCGTTGGCGTTGCGTGGTTGCCCTCCAGGGTCAGGTGCCCTTCACCGTGCACTTCGTCGGAGCGCAGGGATCGAGGCTCCCGTCCGTGAGGCCCTTCAGCGCGGCGTCGATCTTCGCCTGGACGTCCGGCGTGATCAGCGACGCGTTGTCATGGAACGGGGAGAGGCCGATTGCCGGCGGGGTCGAGGCCGCGTTGTACGGCACGGTGCCGGCCTTGAAGGTGTCCGACGCCGCGCTCGTGACGACCGCCTGGACGGTGTCCTTGAGCTTCTTCTCGGCGCTCGTCACGATGCACTTCGAGAGGTTCGGCAGGCTCACGGCCTGGTCGACGTCGACGCCGATGCCCCAGACCGAGCCCTGCTTGGCGCAGACGGCCTCGAGGACGCCCTGGCCGGTGAGGCCGGCGATCTGGAAGATCACGTCGGCGCCCTGGCCGATGAACTGGCCGGCGATCGCGCGACCCTTGGCTGGATCGTTGAAGCCCTTCGACGGATCCGGATCGGTCTCCTGGTAGAGGACCTTGATGTCCGGCTTCACCGACTTTGCGCCGTTCTCGTAGCCGCGCCAGTAGTTGACGACCGCCGGGACGTTCGTTCCGCCGACCGCGCCGATCGTGCCGGACTTGGTCAGGCTGGCGGCGACGATGCCCGCGAGGTAGCCGGGCTGGGCCTCGGCGAAGACGATCCCCTGGTAGTTCGGCAGGAGCGTGGCCGCGTCGCCCTTGCAGGCGAAGGTCGGATCCGGAGCGCCCTTCTCATCGAGGCAGACGCCCTGGTCGACGCCGACGAACTTGATGTTCGGGTTGGCCTTTGCGGCCTTGGCCGTGTCGCTCCCGATGAGGAAGCCGACGGTGACGATCACATCCTTGCCCGCATCGACGAAGGTCTGGATGTTCGCCGCGTAGTCCGAGACGGCCTTCGTGACGATGACGTCGTGCTGCCCGCCCGTTGCGGTGGCGGCGGCCTGCGCGCCCTCGTTCGAGGACTGGTTGAACGACTTGTCCTCGAGCTGGCCGACGTCCGTGACGACGCCGACATTGAGCGGCTTCAGCGCCGCCGCGGACGGCGAGGCAGCAGCGGCCGACTCCGACGCCGCGGGGGCCGAGGCCGCCGGCTGCGACGGCGCCGCCGTCGACGCCGACGGGCTCGGTGTAGCGCCCGTGCTACAGGCCGAGACCAGGATGGCCAGACCGCTGAACAGCGTCAGGCCAATGGAACGCGTGCGCATGTGTCCTCCTCGATCATCGAGTGCCGACCGGCCGTTCGACCCCAGTCGCTGGTCCGGCTCGGACTCGAAGGAACGTTCGCCCCGCAGGGCGACCATCGGCGCATCGTAGCGATGGGGGGTCGGCCGGGCAAGCGTCAACAGCGCTGCCTGGAAGGTCCGTGAGCCCCCTGATGTCGCATCGGACGCGTCGCGCAAGGATAGGGGGCGGAAGGTGCCCGTGCACCCGGTTTCCCGATGGCCGAGACTGGGCCGGTGACGGAGAGCGAAAGCCAGACCCTCGGCGGCCGGACAAGCTCGGGAATCGCCTTCGACGACGAGGGATCCGGCGAGCCGCTGGTGCTCCTCCACGCAGGCGTCGCCGATCGCCGGATGTGGGCGCCGGTCGTGCCCGACCTCGCGGCCCATCACCGGGTCGTCCGTCCGGATTCCCGCGGCTTCGGCGAGTCGTTGCCGCCATCCGGGCCGTGGTCGCACCACGGCGATGTCCTCTCCCTGCTCGACGAGCTGCTGATCGCGAGGACCCACGTCGTCGGCACGTCGATGGGTGCGGGGATCGCAGTCGAGGTCGCCCTGGCCCGCCCCGGCGTCGTCGCGTCGCTCGTCCTGGCCGCGCCCGGCGGCGCCTTGTTCGGGGAGCCGCCCGCGGAGCTCCGACCGATCTGGGCGGCGGAGATCGACGCCCTCGATCGCGGCGATCTCGATGCCGCCGTCGAGGTCAATCTCCGGGCATGGGTGGACGGCCCGGCGCGACCGCCGGACGCGGTCGACCCCCAGATCCGGGCCTTCGTCGGCCGGATGCAGCGGGAGGCCTTCGAGCTGCCCGAATGGGACGACGAGACCGCGCCGGAGCACGAGCTGGCGCCGCCGGTCGCGGATCGGCTGGCCGAGCTGCGCTGCCCGGTCCTGGTCGTCGTCGGGGACGAGGATCAGCCGTCCGTGATCGCGACCGCCGAGCGGATCGCCGCGACGGCACCGTCGGTTCGACTCGTCGCCTGGCGCGGGGTCGCGCATGTGCTCACGCTCGAGCGGCCGGATGCGTTCGTGTCGCTGGTCGACGGATTCCTCCGCGAGCTCGAGGGCAGCCGCCGGTGACCGAGCCGGGGCCGGATGCCCTGCGGTTCGTCGCGCTGGGAGACAGCTACACGATCGGGACGGCGACCCGATCCGCCTCCGAGCGCTGGCCGGACCAGCTGGTCGCTTGGCTCGGCCCTCGGTCACCGACGCTCCGGCTCGTCGCCAACCTCGGGGTGAACGGCTTCACGTCGACCGACCTGATCCGCAAGGAGCTGCCTGCCCTCGACGGGCTGCGAGCGGAGTTCGTGTCCGTCCTGATCGGGGTCAACGACGTCGTCCAGGGCGCATCCACCGCGGCCTATCGCGCCAACGCGACGAGGATCCTGGACGACCTGCTCCGGCGGCTCCCCGCGAGCCGCATCGTGACGGTCGCGATTCCCGACTACACGGTCACGCCGCAGGGCGCGGCGTACGGCGATCCCTCGACGCAGTCCGAGGGGATCCGGCGCAGCAACGCGTCCCTGTCCGAGCTCGCCGGCGCGCGTGGGATCGCCTACGTCGACACGTACGACCTGTCGCTTCGGGCGGCGACGGATCGGAGCCTGCTCGCCGGCGACGGCCTGCATCCGTCCGGCGCCCAGTACGCCCTGTGGGTCGAGCGGATCGGCCCGGTGGTGAGACGGCTGATCGGGCGATCGGCCTGATCAGCCGGGCGCGGCCTGCAGCTCGCGCAGTCGGTCGTCGTCGATGCCGAGGTGGTGGGCGATTTCGTGGAGGAGCGTGTCCTCGATGGCCTTCGTGAGCCGCTCGGGGCCCGGATTGAAGCGGGTGAGGGGTCCGCGGAAGAGGGTGATCTTGCTGGGGACGGGCGCGTTGTCCACGCCGAATCGCGTCCGCGGCACGCCCTGGTACAGCCCGAACAGCCCGGCCGCGTTGACCGAGGCGAGCTGATCCGGTGTCGGCTCGTCGTCGACGACGATCGCGACCGAGCCGAGCTGGTCGAGGAATGGCCCGGGCAACCGGTCGAGGACGTCATCGATGACCGCGTCGAAGTCGACGCCGACCTCGCCGCTGCCGTCCCGCATCACCCGGCCACGATACCGGGCGGACGGTGGAGTCGGGGAATGCGGTCCCGTGGTCGGGCCCGTCGGCCCTGCACGATTCGGGCCGAACGCCTCTGGCCGGTGGCGCCCGGGCGGGAGACGCTGGGATGCGACCCGGGTCGGGCTCGCATCCCGCGATGGAACGCCCCGGCATCGGAGGCGGACTGGACGTGAACGGCGCGCCGCGCGCGAGACGCAGGGGACGTGCGCTGCTGGGCGCCGTGCTGCTTGCGCTGGTCGTCGCGGCGCCCGCGGGTCGGGCCGCGGAGATTGGGCAGCCGATGTCGTCGGACGGCGGGGCGTCCACCATCGCGCGCTTCCGGGCCCGGATCCCGCAGCTCATGGCCGACCAGGGCATCCCGGGACTCTCGGTCGCACTCGTCGACGGCGACCGGGTGCTGTGGGCCGAAGGATTTGGAACGACCGACGGTGCCGGCTCTTCCCCGATCACACCGGACACGATGTTCAGCGTCCAGTCGATGTCGAAGCTGTTCACCGCGACCGCGGTGATGCAGGCGGTGGGGGCGGGCCGCCTCGATCTCGACGAGCCGATCACGACCTATCTCCCGGACTTCACGGTCCACAGCGCCTTCGAGCAGTACCCCGAGCGGAAGATCACGTTGCGGATGCTGCTCAGCCACACTGCCGGGTTCACCCACGAAGCTCCGATCGGAAACAATTTCGACCTGGAGCCCGGCACGTTTGACGAGCACGTCCGGAGCATCTCGGACACCTGGCTGCGGTACCCGGTCGGGACCGGATACGCCTACTCGAACCTGGGGATCGACGTGGCCGGAGCGATCCTCGAGCGGACGTCCGGACGGCCCTTCGCGGACGTCATGCGGCAATCGCTGCTGTCGCCGCTCGGGATGGACCGCAGCACGTTCGATCGATCCGAGATCGCGGCTGCCGTCGACCGGGCGATCGGGCATTCGGCCCCGGCGCCCAACGTCCCGCTCTACGAGCCGATGACGGCCGCCGGCGGGCTGTATAGCAGTGCCGCCGACCTTGCCCGGTTCCTCCGGTTCCAGCTGAACGACGCCACGTTCGACGGTCGAACCGTGCTCGATCCCGCGCTCATGGACGAGATGCGCACGATCCCGGCGCCGAACGCCGGCTCGCCGGCCGGGTACGCGCTGGGCGTGGGGCGGACCCGGTGGCGCGCCGGCGGCCTGGCCGACCTGTTCTTTCACGGTGGCGGCGGCTTCGGCTTCCTCTCTGACCTGTGGTGGGCACCGCAGCTCGGGGTCGGGGTTGCCGTGCTCACCAACTCGGTCGATCACCACCTGCAGGGCGATCTCGCGCTGTCGATCCTGGCCGACCTCGTCCACGAGCCCGGCTCGGTCTACGCCGATCGGCTGAGTGCCCTGCCGTCCCAGTCCGACGTGGTCGAGCCCGACGGGGGCTTCCAGCCACCGGATGGCTTCGACGCACTGGTTGCCGGTCTGGCGATGCGACCGACCGGCGACGAGGCGACCCGGTGGGCGTCATACGAGGGCGCCTATCAAGCGCCGACCTGGGGCGTCGTGCTCCCGTTCGGGCCGCCGCCCGGCCGGTTCACGGTCGAGTCCGGCTCGCCGGTCCTCGAGACCATCGAGGACGGGAAGACGATCCGCTATCGCCTCGCAGAGATCGAACCCGGCCTCTTCCTCGCGGACAACGGCGAGACGCTCGACTTCCGGGCCGCGCCGCCAACGTGGCGGAACATCGAGCTGACTCGTGCCACCGGCGGCCCCGCCGGCTGGCAGTGGGCCGTCCTCGGAGCAGCGGCCCTGGTCGCCGTCGGCTGGTTCGTCGGCGCGGCGATGTCCACGCTCCGTCGACGGCGTCTCCGGCTCGCGGCTGTCGGACGGGTCGCCCCGGCGCCTCCCGACCGGCACTGGCTCGCGGCGGGGGTCGCCGCGCTGACGGCCGTCCTTGCCCTTGGCGCGATCGCCCTGCTCGCAGCGGTGCCGGGACTCGTCGACTCAGGCTTCATCGGTCGGCTCGAGCTGCCGCTGGCCGCGCGACTGGTCCTGCACGTGCCGTTGGCCCTGGCCGTCGCAACCGGCGGCCTGGTCCTCCTCGCCGCGGTCGGATGGGCTCGCCGGTGGTGGCCCGCCTCCGATCGGATCCGCTACGCGGCCCTCGCGGCGACTGCCGTCCTGCTCGTGGTCCTGCTGGCCGCCTGGCGCCTGATCGGATGGGGTCTGGGCTGAGGTCTCGGCTGACGGCAGCGGCCCGGACAGGAACGTCAGGCCGGCGGGACTGCCGCTCGTTCCGTGCGGACGTGGGCTGGAAGCACGTCCCGGAACACTCGGTGGATGACGACAGCGAACGCGACGAGGAGACCCCACGACACCATGCCGGCCACGGGCCCGGCGACCAGGGTGATCGGGATGGAGATCAGGAACGCGGCCGGGGCCCGGAGGAGCTGGATCGTCACGTAGCGGACCCGGCGCTGCTCGACGCCGGGCACCATGAGCGTGCGGTTGTGGAGGACTGCGGCCCACAGGCCCAGCTGGGCGATGCCCGCGAACACCTGGCAGGCCGCGTAGGCGACGACGGAGACGACATTGGGGTCGTGCTCGGCAAGCGCAGCCGTGAAGAACGGCTGGATGGCGACCCAGAACAGGAAGACCAGGTTCGCCCAGACGACGAGCGGGTCCACCCCGCACAGCAGGGCGAAGATGCCGCGATGGCTCATCCAGTACGAGCCGACGACGAGGAAGCCGATCGCGATCGCCACGAACGGCCCGGGGCGCGAGAGCTAGTCGGCGAGCGCCATCGGGTACTCGCCGGCCGAGGTCTCCGGTGGACGGAGGTCGATCACGAGGAGTGTCGCGGCGATCGCGAAGACCGCGTCCGAGAACGCGATCACGCGCGCGAACCGCTGCCGATCGCCGACCGCGATGACGACGTCGCCGTTCGACGACTCCGTGCCCATGAGTGGAGGGTGGGCACGCGGCACCACGTCGGCCAGTGCCGATCGTCAGGACTTCACGGGACGGATGCCTCGTCGAGGACCCCGTCAAACCCGGCCCGTCAAACCCGGCCCGTCGGTCGGGGGGCCGCGGAGCGCGGTCACGAGACCCGAGGGGTCGGATGGACACGGTGGGCCGCCGGGACGACACTGCCGTAGGCACCGTCACGAGGGAGCGGCTTGGCGGACGGACGGTTCGACATCGCGGTGGTCGGCGGTGGAGCCGCCGGGTGCGTGGTCGCGGCGCGGCTGGCGGAGACCGGCCGATCAGTGGTCCTCCTCGAGGCCGGCCCGCCGGTGCCCGATCCAGTCCCGAGCGACCTGCGCGACGGTTGGGGCATGACCGGCGAGCACGACTGGGGTTTCACGGCCGAGCCGAATGCTCGAGGCGAGACGAGGAAGGTCCGGCGCATCCGCATGCTCGGCGGCACCTCGTGGTTGACCCGCTTCGCGCTGCGCGGGCAACCGGGCGACTACGACGAATGGGCCGGGCTCGGCAACGACGGCTGGTCGTTCGAGGACGTCCTGCCCGTCCTTCGCCGGATCGAGTACGACGTCGACTTCGGGGACCGGCCGTGGCACGGGGCCGACGGCTCGATCCCCGTCAACCGGTATCGCGACGTCGAGCCGACGCCTGCCCTTCGGGCGCTCGTCGAGGCCGCAGTCGCCGCCGGGTTCGCACCAATCGACGACCACAACGAGCCGGGGGCCGTCGGGGTCGGCCCAATGCCGATGAGCTCGATCGACGGGGCACGCGTCACGACCTTCGACGCCTACCTGGATCGCGGCATCCGGTCCGGACTTGCGGTCCAGCCCGATTCGCCGGTCGCCGATCTCCTGTTCTCGGAAACGTCCGTCACGGGCGTGCGCCTGGCGAACGGCGAATCGATTCACGCCGACCAGGTCGTGCTCTGCGCCGGCACGTATGGCAGCCCGGCGATCCTCCTTCGGTCCGGGATCGGTCCCGCGGATGACCTGCGGTCGCTTGGGATCGCGGTCCGGGTCGACCTCCCGGGCGTCGGCGCCAACCTGTCCGATCATCCGACGGTCGACATCGATGCGGGCTACGCGGGACCGGCCCGGTCGGCGCCGTCACTTCACGCCGTTGCCACCTTCCACAGCCGTTCGGCGGATCGGCGCGGTCCGCCGGACCTCCTGATCTGGCTCGGCGATCCCGACCCGTCGGACAGCCCCCCGCAGCTCGAGATCGCAGTGCTGCTGCTCAAGCCCGAAGCTCGGGGGAGGGTGCGGCTCCGATCCGCGGATCCGCTGGACCCGCCGCTGATCCGGCTCCCGGTCGCCGAGGGGGCGCGGGACCGCGAACGACTCGTGGAGGGCTGCGCTCGGGCGTTCGAGATCATCCACGACCCGGCGTTCCGTCGCGTCGGCAGCCTCCGGCTGGACCCCCCACCGGACTCGACCGGGCTGCTCGCCCTCGTGCGTGACACGGCCCGTTCGATCCCGCACGTCGTCGGGACCTGCTCGATGGGCGTCGCACCGGAATCCGGTGCGGTGGTGACGCCGACCGGCCACGTCCACGGCACGAACGGCCTTTTCGTCGCCGACGCATCGATCATGCCGACCGTCCCGTCCGGCTTCACGCAGCTCCCGACGATCATGATCGCGGAGTGCATCTCGGAATGGGTCGCCGCGGGCGGCTGAGGGCACAACGCCGCGCCGGCGGGCCGCCGCCGGACCGCCGCCCGGCTACCATTGACCCCCCGTGACGACCCTCGCCCCGAACGACTTCACGCACCTCCACGTCCACTCGGAATTCAGCCTCCTCGACGGGCTGGGTCGGATCACGGACCTCGTCGATTTCGGCGGCCGCGCAGGGGTTTGACAGCCTCGCCCTGACCGATCACGGCGCCCTCTACGGCGCCGTCGCGTTCTACCAGGCGGCGAAGACGAAAGGGATCAAGCCGATCATCGGCGTCGAGACCTACGTCGCCCGGCGATCGATGACCGAGAAGGAGGGCAAGGCCGACGCCCAGCCCTTCCACCTGATCCTCCTCGCCAAGGACCTGACCGGCTACCGGAACCTCTGTCGGCTCGTCACCGACGCCCACGTCGACGGCTACTACTACCGGCCCCGGATCGACCGCGAGCACCTCGCCCTGCACGCCGACGGCCTGGTCGGCCTGAGCGCCTGCCTCGGGGGCGAGATCCCCCGAGCGCTCGAGATCGACGATTGGGACAGCGCCAGGCGGCTCGCCGGGGAGTACGGGGACATCCTCGGCAAGGACAACTTCTTCCTCGAGCTCCAGGACCATGGCCTGCCCGAGCAGCGGGTCCTGAACGAGAAGCTCCTCCGGCTCGGCCCGGAGACCGGCCTGCCGCTGGTCGTCACCAACGACCTCCACTACGTCCACGAGCGCCAGTCCGAGGCCCACGACGTCCTCCTCTGCGTCGGCACCGGCAACAACCTCGATACGCCGGGGCGGATGAAGTTCGAGACGAACGACTTCTGGCTCAAGTCCGCCGCCCAGATGGCGACGCTCTTCCCGGACCAGCGGGAGGCGATCCTCAACAGCCGTCGGATCGCGGAGATGACGGAGCTCGAGCTACCGCTCGGTCAGCTCCGGATCCCGCACTTTCCGGTGCCCGATGGCGAGACGGTCGAGACGTGGCTTCGCAAGGAGTGCGAGCGGGGCCTCTCCGAGCGCTACGGGACGGTGACGCCGGAACTCCAGCAACGGCTCGACTACGAGCTCGGCGTGATCCTCGAGATGGGCTATGCGGGCTACTTCCTGATCGTCGCCGACTTCGTCCGGTTCGCCCGCGAGCAGCGGATCCAGACGACGTGCCGCGGCAGCGCCCCTGGAAGCATCGTCACCTACACCCTCTACATCACCCCGGTCGACCCGATCGCGTACGGCCTGCCCTTCGAACGATTCCTCAACCCCGACCGGGTGACGATGCCGGACATCGACGTCGACTTCGAGGACGAACGGCGGGACGAGGTCATCTCGTACGTCTCCCGCAAGTACGGCTCCGACCACGTCGCCCAGATCATCACGTTCGGCACGATGCTCGCCCGGGCGGCCATCCGCGATGTCGGCCGGGTCCTCGGCTACAGCTACGGCGAGGTCGACCGCGTCGCGAAGGCCGTCCCCAACCAGCTCGGGATCAAGCTCGACGAGGCCCTCGAGATCTCGCCCGACCTGAAGGGCCAGGTCGACGCCGACTCCGGCGTGAAGCGGATGATCGACTTCGCCCGCCAGCTCGAGGGCGTCGCCCGCAACGCGTCGACCCATGCCGCCGGTGTCGTGATCAGCCGCGAGCCGCTGACCGAGCTGATGCCGCTCCAGAAGGCGACGAACTCGGACGCGCTCATGACCCAATACGAGATGCACGGGATCGAGGCGCTCGGCCTGCTGAAGTTCGACTTCCTTGGCCTTTCGAACCTGACGATCCTCCGCCACGCGGTGGATCTCGTCCGGCAGGAGCGCGGGACCTCGATCGACCTCGACGCGATCCCGCTCGACGACGCCGCGACGTTCGCGCTGCTCGCCTCGGGCGAGACGACCGGCATCTTCCAGCTCGAGTCGGCGGGCATGCGGCGCTACATCCGCGACCTGAAGCCGACCTCCGTCCTCGACCTCGCCGCGATGGTCGCACTCTTCCGGCCGGGCCCGATGGACAACATCCCCTCGTACATCCGGCGCAAGCACGGCCTGGAGCCGGTCACCTACCTCCACCCGTTGCTCGAGCCCTACCTGGCGAAGACCTACGGGATCTTCGTCTACCAGGAGGACATCATGTCCGCCGCGATCGCCCTGGGCGGCTTCACCGGCCCCGAGGCCGACACGCTCGGTTACGCGATCCGCAAGAAGAAGTCCTCGGTCCTGCGCGCCCAGCGCGAGAAGTTCGTCACGCAGGCGGCGGAGCGCGGCGTCGACGCCCGGGTCATCGACCAGGTCTTCGCGGCGTTCCAGCCGTTCGAGCGCTACGGGTTCAACAAGGCCCACGCGACGTGCTATGGGCTGATCGCCTACCAGACCGCCTATCTCAAAGCGAATTACACGGTCGAGTACATGACCGCGGTGCTCACGGCCTTCCGGTCGAACGAGGAGAAGGTCGCGGCCGCGGTCGCCGAGTGTCGACGGATGGGGATCGAGGTCCTGCCGCCCGACGTCCATCGGTCCGACGTCGAGTTCACGGTCGAGGGACCGGCGATCCGGTTCGGGCTGCTGGCCGTCAAGAACGTGGGCCAGGGCGCGATCGAGTCGATCGTCACGGCCCGAAAGGAGGGCGGCGAGTTCAAGTCCCTGCGCGACTTCTGCGAGCGCGTGGACCTCCGGCTCGTCAACTCACGCGTCATCGAGGCGCTCGCCTGGGTCGGCGCGCTGTCCGCATTCGGCCACCCGGTCCAGATCATCGATGCGCTCCCGACGATCCTGCCGTCCGCACAGGCCGCCCAGCAGCAGGAAGCCACGGGCCAGCTGTCGGCATTCGACCTGATGTTCGCCGAGGCGCCGGTCGAGGCGCTCCCGCCCCGGACCGAAGCGCCCCGCAGGGAGCGCCTCCGGAAGGAGAAGGAGCTCCTCGGCCTCTACCTCTCCGAGCACCCGATGGGCGAGGTCGCCGAGCAGGTCGGGGCGTTCGTGACGGCCTACAGCAGCGACCTGAAGGACGAGTCACTCGACGGCCAGCGGGTCGTGATCGGCGGGATCGTGACCGGTTTCCGGACGGTGATCACGAAATCGAAGTCCACGATGGGGATCGCGACGCTCGAGGACCTCCAGGGCACGATCGAAGTCGTCGTGTTTCCGAGGATGTACGAGCAATCGGCCGGAGTGTGGACCGAGGGGGCCATCCTGCTCGTGGCCGGACGGGTCGACCATCGCGGCGAGGACGTTTCCCTGCTCGCGGACCTGGTCCTCGACTGGGACGACGCGGTTCGACGCGGTCCCGAGGCGTTCGCCCGCGAGGTCTCGGCAGGGGAGCGCAGCCGCCGGCCGTCGGGTGGAGGATCGGGCAACGCGAACGGCGGCGGCCGGTTCGCGACGAACGGAGCGAAGGCTCCGTCGGCCGCGCCGGGCGCCACGCCCGGGGAGCCGGTGGCCGTGGGTCCGGGTCTGCCGTCGGAACGTCCGCCGCGCTCGGACGAGGTCCGGCCGGGCGTGCCGCGCGTGTCCCCGCTGCGTGCCGACGCGCGCGGCGGCTCGGCGGCAGCGCCGGCAGCCGTGGAGCTCCCCGCCATCGTCCCGGGCGACCCCATCCCGACCTACGCGGAGCCGGAGAGCCTGTCCGCGGCGACTGGAGCCGACGAGATCCCCGACGAGCCGGCGCTCCCCGACGAGGCCCGGGCCCGCGCCGCGCTTGCCTCGGTCGCCCCGACCTCCCAGGTCGAGAGCCAGCCGGACCAGGTCCTGCATGTCCGGTTCGGCGGAGCCGCGCCGGATCGCCTGATCCTCGCGATGGAGACGATCCGGACGCTGCTCCGGGAGCGTCCGGGCGGGACGCGCGTCGTCCTCCACGTCCCCGCTCCCAACGGTTCGTCGACGCTGCCGATGGAGCTGAGCCGGCGGGTTGCCTACGACGCGGACCTGCTCTCCGAGGTCAACCGGCGCCTCGGCGACGGCCTCGTCGATCTCCGCCTCGCCTGACCGCGACCAGTACGCTGTCGCTCGTGAGCGAGCTCGTCGGCGCCGTCCTGACCCGTCCCGCGGTCGACATGGACCGCGCCGCCGCCGTCCTGTGGGCCGAGTGGGAGATCGATGGCACGCTGCGCCCGCTGCCGAGCGAGCGGGACCGGAACTGGGCGGTTGCCGTCGACGGCGTCGACCGGTACGTCCTCAAGGTGTCGAACGTCGCCGAGGACCGGTCGTTCCTCGGGCTCCAGCATGAGGCGATGCGGCGGCTCGCCGGCGCCGGGGTCCCGTGCCAGCTCCCCGTCGCGACGCCCGATGACCGGGAGCTCGTCGACGTGACGGCGACCGACGGTTCGGCGCTCCTCGGCCGGCTCCTGACCTGGCTTCCGGGCGGGCCGCTCGCCACCATCCCGGCCAACAGCCGGTCGCCCGATCTCCTCGCCGACCTCGGACAGGTAATGGGTCGGACGGTGGCGGCCCTCTCGGGATGGGATCATCCCGCGGCCCATCGCGTCTTCCAGTGGGAGGCCGAGCGCGGCCTGCAGGTGATCGCGGCGCACGCCGTCGCGGTCACACAGCCCGACCGGGCGGCGATCCTGGCCGCGTGGCAACGCCGATTGCAGTCGGTCGTGGACGTCATGCCGCGGATGCGTCACGGCGTCATCCACAACGACGCGAACGACCACAACGTCCTCGTCGACGTGGAGGCACTCCGGGTCACCGGCCTGCTCGATCTCGGGGACGCGGTGTGGTCCGTGGTCGTCAACGAGCTCGCCGTCGCGGCGGCCTACGCCGCCCTCGACGCCGACGACCCGCTCGCGGTGATCGCCGCGGTCCGGGCGGGGTTCGAGCAGGCGCTGCCGCTCACCGATGCCGAGCGCGCCGCGATCGTCGAGCTCGTGGCCCTGCGCCTGGCAACGAGCGTCGCCCTCAGCGCCCACCAGTCCCGGCTCGATCCGGACGACCCCTACCTGACAATCTCCGAGGCTCCCGCGTGGGCGCTTCTCGAACGGCTTGCCGCCATCGAGCCGGCCGACGCGGCGACCCGGGTGGCCGCGTCGGCATGACCGAGACCCGGGAGCTCCTCGCCGCCCGACGTCGGCTGCTCGGCCCGTCACTGTCGGTCAGCTACCGGACGCCGCTCCACATCGTTCGCGGCGAGGGCGCGTACCTCTACGACGCGGAGGGTCGGGCCTACCTCGACTGCGTCAACAACGTCGCCCACGTCGGGCACGCCCATCCGCGGGTCGTCGAGGCGGGCGTCGCCCAGATGCGGGTCCTCAACACGAACACCCGCTACCTCCACGAGCTGGTCGTGCGCTACGCCGAGCGGCTGACGGCGCTCCTGCCAGACCACCTCGAGGTCTGCTGGTTCGTGAACTCGGGCAGCGAGGCGAACGAGCTCGCCCTCCGGCTCGCGCGGGCCGCGACGGGTCGTCCGGATGTCGCGACGGTCGACGTCGCCTATCACGGCAACACCCAGCGCCTGATCGAGGTCAGCCCGTACAAGTTCGCCGGGCCCGGCGGGGCGGGGAAGCGCGACGACGTCCAGGTGGTTCCGCTCCCGGATCCGTACCGGGGCGCCCACCGGGGAACGGACACCCAGGTCGCGGACGCGTATCTCGCCGAGGCCCGGTCGGTCCTCGAGGCGTCCGCAACGGCCGGCCATCGCGCGGGAGCCCTGATCGCCGAGGCGATCCCGTCGGTGGCGGGGCAGGTCGTCCCGCCGGCCGGCTGGCTCGCCGGCCTGTTCGACGCGGCACGGGCCGTCGGCACGGTGCCGATCGCCGACGAGGTCCAGGTCGGCTTCGGCCGGGTCGGCGTGGACACCTGGGGATTCGCCGCGCAGGGCGCGCTGCCCGACATCGTCACGATGGGCAAGCCGATCGGCAACGGCCACCCGCTCGGTGCCGTCGTCACGACGCGTCCGATCGCCGACGCGTTCGCGAACGGCATGGAGTACTTCAACACGTTCGGCGGCAACCCCGTCTCGAGCGCCATCGGGTTGGCGGTGCTCGACGTCGTCGAGGAGGAAGGGCTCCGCGAGCACGCCCGGGTCACCGGGGAGCGGCTGATCGTCGGGCTCCGCGAGCTGGCGGCGCGCCACGAGGCGATCGGCGACGTCCGGGGGATGGGCCTGTTCATCGGGATCGACCTCGTCCGTGATCGCGGGACGCGCGACCCCGATCCCGACCTCGCCCGGACCCTGGCCGACGTGGCCGCCGAGCGGGGTGTCCTCCTGAGCACCGACGGCCCGTTCCACAACGTGATGAAGATCAAGCCGCCGCTCGTCTTCTCGGCCGCGGACGCCGACCGGCTCGTCGAGACCGTGGACGCCATCCTCGGCGAGGCCGTGTCCTTCTGACCCGGACTATTCGAGACGGCACCTCACCGGCTGCGTCGTTGCGGAGCGGCGCCGCCATTTCCTCTGGGTGTGGACTGCTCGCAACGCCCATTGGTCATCCTTCGTGTATGGTCCCGCCTGCGTGACCGCGGGAATCCCGGGCACGACTCCGCACTCATCCGGTCGTCGTTCATTCCTCTCGGGGGCTCACACCGACTCCATGGCGACTCATCGCGCCGTGCGGACACCGTCACATCCCGGTCCGCACCAGCTCCGTCGCGGCCGAGCCCGCGGCCTCAGCGTGCTCGCAGTCGCCGCCTTCCTCGCCCAGGGGCTGGCGTTCGGGGCGCCGGTCGCACTCCCCGTGATCGCCCAGACTGCCGCCGCGGCGACCCTCCCGTCCGGGTTCGTCGACGAGACGCTCGCCACCGGCCTGAGCAACCCGACGGTCATCGCCTACGCCCCGAACGGCCGCGTGTTCGTCGCCGAGAAGCGGGGCATCGTGAAGACGTGGGCGACCGTCGCGGCGCTCAACCAGAACCAGGCTCCGGTCACGACGATCGACATCCGGTCGGACGTCATGAACTACTGGGATCGTGGGTTGCTGGGCATGGCCGTCGATCCGAACTTCCCCGCGAGCCCGTACATCTACCTCCTGTACGCGTACGACGCGCTCCCCGGCGGCAGCGCGCCGCACTGGAACGCGGGAGACGCGAACAACGACCCGTGTCCCGCGACGCCGGGCGGCACCACCGACGGCTGCGTCATCACGAACCGGCTCGACCGGATCAGCGTCAACGCGACGACCGGGATCTCCAACGGCCGCCAGCAGCTGCTCGTCGGCTGGTGCCAGCAATTCCCGAGCCACTCGGCCGGCACCGTCACGTTCGGCCCGGACGGGATGCTGTACGTGAGCGGCGGCGAGGGTGCCAGCTTCACCCAGGGCGTCCAGGACTACGGCCAGCAGGGCGGCACGCTGGCCGGCACGCCGACACCCGAGAACCCCTGCGACGACCCGCCGGCCGGGATCGGCGGATCGATGACCGCCCCGACCGCCGAGGGCGGGGCGCTCCGGTCCCAGAGCTTCCGCCGGGACTCGAGCGAGCCCGCCGTCCTCAATGGCACCGTCCTTCGGCTGAACCCGGCGAGCGGCGCCGCGGCTGCCGGCAACCACGGCGGTGCGTCGCTCGACGCGATCCGCCAGCGGATCGTCGCGTATGGCCTGCGCAACCCGTTCCGGATGACGTTCAAGCCGGGGACAGGCGAGCTCTTCATCGGTGACGTCGGCTACTCGACCTGGGAGGAGGTCAATCGCCTGACCGATACCGACGCCTCGGGCGGGACACCGAACTTCGGCTGGCCCTGCCGTGAGGGGACGGACACCGGCACGTACTACACACGAACGCCTCGATACATGCTACGAGCCTCGACTCGTCGTCGGTCACCGGCCCGCACTACACGTACCGGCAGACCAGCCACATGGCGACCAACGACGGGTGCCCGCCGAGCGGTGGGGCGACCAGGGCGAGCGCCTCGATCAGCGGCCTCGCGTTCGCGACCGCGTCGAGCTACCCCGCCCAGTACCGCAACGGCCTGTTCGTCGCCGACTACTCGCGGAACTGCATCGTCGTCCTGCCCGTCGCCGGCGGCGTCCTGAGCAGCACCGCGATCCCGTTCGAGAGCGATGCGGTCGCGCCCGTGACCCTCACGACCGACCCGAACGGGAACATCGTCTACACCGACTTCACCAGCGGCACGGTCCACCGGATTCGCTACCAGCCGCCGGTCGCCTCGTTCACCGCGACGCCGTCGTCCGGCACGGCGCCGCTGTTCGTGTCGTTCGACGGCTCCGGCTCGTCCGGGCCGGCCACGATCACCTCGTACGACTGGGACTTCGGCGACGGGTCCGGCCACGGGAGCGGCGTGACCACGAGCCACACGTACGCGGCCGGAACGTGGACCGCCCGCTTGACGGTCACCGACTCGAACGGGATGACCTCGACGACGTCGAAGACGATCGCCGCGAACAACACCGCCCCGAACGTGACGCTCGACGAGCCGAGCTGCACGACCGATTGCTGGAAGGTCGGCGATCCGATCACGCTGACCGCCCACGCCACGGACAACGAAGAGACCCTGCCGGCGTCGGCATACTCGTGGCACGTCGGCCTCCAGCATTGCCACAGCGCGGGCGACTGTCACGAGCACGACCTGTTCAACGCGACCGGCGTGAAGAGCACGTCGTTCGCTGCCCCGGACCACGATTCGGGCTCATTCCTCCGGATCACGGTGACGGTCAAGGACTCCGGTGGCCTGACGGACACCGCCACCATCGACGAGTACCCGGAGTCGACGACCATGACCGTGAAGTCGAGCCCGGCCGGCATCCCGCTCGCGCTCGACGGCGTGTCGGGCACCGGCACGGTGGGCCCGATCAACATGATCGTCGGGCACGCCACCACGGTTGAAGCGCCGGCGACCGCGGCGATCGGCGAGACGATGTACGCGTTCGACGGCTGGTCGGACGGCGGCGCCAGGACGCACACGGTGAACGCGCCGGACACTCCGACGACCCTGACGGCGACCTATCACGCGACCGGCAGCGATTCCCCGGACACGTGCTCGGCGGCGCCCGTTCAAATTCCGACCGGCGCCGCCACGGTCGGTACGTTCGCCAAGGCGAACGATGTCGACTGGGTGCGCTTCTCCGTCGCGTCGACCCGCTGGTATCGCATCGTCCTCGGCAACCTGCCGGTCGATGGCGTCCTGACGCTCTATCAGGGCTGCTCGAAGGTGCTCGTCACCTCGAACACGCCCGGCACACATGTGGAGGAGATCCTCCGCTCGCTGACGCCGGGGACGTACGCCATCCGGATGTCGACGGTCGGCGGCGTCTCGAGCACGACGAGCCACCGATGGTCGATCAAGGCCCTCAGCGGGACGACGCCGCTGCTCACGACCCATCTGGCTCCGTCGAGCGGCCTGCGCTTCGTCGGCGAGGTCTTCAACACCTCGACCGGAGCACGCAGCGTCACGGTGACTGCCCGGCTCTACTCATCGACCGGCAAGCTCCTGGGGACGGTCTCCGGCCATCCGCTCATCACGGTCATGGCAGGTCGGTCGAAGTCGCCGTTCGTGATCGTGACGACCAAGCCGTCCGGCTATGCCTCCGTCTCGTACTCCGTGACCAGCACGTCGGCGTCCACGGCCACGCGGCTCCTGTCGGTCGGGGGCACGGCCACGGCGCCGACGCCGACGACGTGGAAGATCAACGGAACGATCACGAACACCTCGAGCAGGACAGCGCACAGCGTTGCCTACATCGCGGCGATCTACGACGCGTTCGGGACGACCCTGAACGCGACGTCCGGTCACGCCTCGAAGGCAACCCTCACGCCCGGCGCCAAGGCGACCTTCACCGCGACGTTCGGTGGTCTGACCGATCGGCCCGCCCTGACGACGCTGCGCGCGCGCGCGACCTGACCCGCCGTTCCCTCAGGCGGTCGTGCCGCCTGCGGCGCGACGTGCGGCCTGGACCGCCGAGAGCTGCTCGTGGAACTCGTCGCGGATCGCGTTGACCTCGTCCCGCTCCAGGTCGAGCTCGCGGGCGATCTCGTTGGCGATCGACGCCTCCTCGGCATTGATCGTGCCGTCCGCCGCCTCGACCGCGAAGCAGCACCGGACCAGCGCGCGTCGCTGCTCCGGCGTCGAGATCGACTTGAACTCGCGCGTCACCATGTAGTCCTCGGTGTCGCCCTCCGTCCGCGCCTGGATCTTCGCCATCTCGACCACGAGGATGGCCTGCGCGTCGTCGAGCCCGCCCTGCTCGATGACGAGCCGCTCCATCGCCGCGGTCTCCTCGTCGCTGATGGCCAGGTCGGCGTTCGCCGCCCGGCTCATCACGTAGGCGAAGCTCGCGAGATAGCGCGCCTCGTCCGGCGGGAGCGCCTCGAGGCGGGCGACGATCTGCCGCACCGTCGCGGTCTCGGCCGCGGAACCGGCCGCCGGAGGGGGCGTGTCCGCGCTCGGCGAGGGTGCCGCGGGCGCGGCCGCCTTCGGCTTGTCGAGACCGAGGAACTGACGGAACATGACGCCTCCTACCAGCGATCGTAGGCCGGATGACCCGGCTTGACGGCCACGAACGTCCCCCGACCGCTGGCCGTGATGACGCCGTCGGACGAGATCTCTGTTTCGACCGTTGCGCGGTCTGGCGCATTCTCGACGACCCACGCCCGGAGCGCCAGCGGCGCGTCGGATGGGGTCGGCCGACGCATCCGGATCGCGTACTCCAGCGTGACCGTCGTCGGCGTCGAAGGGGCAACCGGCGCGCGGAGCGGCGGGCCTGTCGACGGCGCTTAGCCTGCCGGGTGCGCTTCGCCGGGTAGAGCACAAGCGGAAGGCCGCGTCCCGATGGAATGGTCCGCGCATTCCGGACGCCATTCAGGGCAGGAACCGGTCGGCTTGGCGTGCGTGGTCGCCCAGCGGCGCCCGGGAAACGGCCCGCTGTCGCGAGTGAACGATCCCGGCGCGATGCACGTCATGCAGGACAGGAACCGGCCGTTCGACCTCGGCGAGCACCACCTCGCGAGGCCGGTCGGCGTCGTGCACGGCACTGACTCACGGATGTGGAGGGTGGAGATGAAACGCTCGTTCAGCCGACCGGCGTCGCCGATGGCCGCCGTTGTCGTGGTCGCCACGATCCTGGCGACGGCCTGCTCGTCCGGCCCGACCGTGCCGAGCGCGACCCCCGCCCCGACGCCCCTGGCCTCGGCCACGCCCGCGCCGAGCGTTGCTCCGCCGTCACCGGTCCCGTCGCCCAGCCCCAGCCCGGCGGCGGCCCCGGTGCTCTGGACCGCAGTGACGAGCCCACCCCATCACCGAGAATGCTGCAACACGGCAACCATCCTGCGGGACGGCAGGGTCCTTCTGACAGGTAGGCGGGACGGCCGAGGCGGAGCTGTACGATCCGGCCACCGGCCAGTGGACCGCGACAGGCCGCATGCACGTCGCTGGCATCGGGCATGTCGCCAGCGTCCTGGCCGACGGCCGGGTGCTGGTCGCCGGCGGGGTCGACTCTGCCAAGGGGTACTTGGGGCCCTTGGCCTCGGCAGAACTGTACGACCCGACCCGCGAGACATGGACCGAGACCGGCAGCATGACGAAGTGGCGGATTGACTCAAAGGCCATCTCGTTGGCCGACGGCCGGGTCCTCGTCCTGGGCGGGCGCACCAGCGGCCACGCCGGACCGTCTCACCGGATCCCGCCGGGCGGCGGTGTTGAGACAAGAAGCGCGGAAACGTACGACCCAGAGAGCGGCACGTGGAGCCCGGCCCGCCCGATGACCGCGCCCCCCGAGACCGCCACGCTTCTGCCGGACGGAACAGTCCTCGTCACGCACGATGGGGGCTCGTCCGAGCTGTTCGACCCGCGAACGGGGCGATGGACCGCCACGGCGAGCCCGACGCGGGCGCTCTTTGCGCCTGAGGCAACCCTCCTGGCGAATGGCAACGTGTTGCTGGTGGATATGTGGGACCGACCGGTACGACGTGGCGGATGCCCGTGCCGACACTTTGTTGGCGCGGCCGAAGTGTACGACCCCCTCACCGGGGCCTGGACCCCGACAGGAAGTCCGCCCGCCGGATGGGGGACGGCGTCTCTCCTGGCCGACGGAGTCGCAGTCGTGCTCGGCGCCGACGGGGCGGTCGTATATGACCCGCACAGTGGATCATGGGCAGCCGTGCCGGCCCCTCCGCATCAATTCCTGACGACTCCCCCGGATGACCTGGACGCTGCACCCACCTACTGGGGCTTGTCGAGCATCGCGGTCCGGCTGCTCGACGGCAGGCTCCTCGCTCTGGGCGAAGCCGGAGCGGCCCTGTTCGACCCGACGGGAGGCCCGTGATCGAGGGCACGTCCACCCTCACAGACACGAACATCGTCCTGCCGGCGGATCCGTCTGCGACGTGATCTACCGGCGCCGGCGGCGGATCGGTCCCGGGGCCGCGTCCCGACGGCGTCGCCGCGGTGCCACGATCTGCCGATGATGGTGCCGAAGCCGGGATTCGAACCCGGACGAGGTTGCCCTCAGCGGTGTTTGAGACCGCAGCGTCTGCCATTCCGCCACTTCGGCGCGATGCGCAATCCTAGCGTCACGATCCCCGGGAACCCAGGCGACGGATGGGCGGTCTCAGCGCTCGAGGAACGGGAAGACGACGACACCGACGAGCTGGACCGTCAGCAGGACCGCAGCGGGATGCCACGAGGGTGCGATCACGCGGCGCATCCGCCCAGTGTAGGGAGACGCGGGTGGCCGCCGACGCCGGCGGCGGGAACCGGGCCATCGCCTGCGGCGTCTCGCGCGGGAGCCGATGCTAGACTCGCCGCGCCTCACAATCGCCGTCCGGAGGGACCCCCTGGCCGTGGAGGACCTTCGCTCGACGACGGTCGCCGACGACCCCGTCCAGCGCCGTGACCTGATCCTGCTCGAGCGAGCGCGCGACGGCGACCTCGATGCGTTCAACGACCTCGTCGTCTGCTACCAGGAGCAGCTGTTCGCGCTGATCGTCCGCATGGTCCCGGACCGCGACCAGGCGTCCGATTGCGTCCAGGAAGCCTTCTTCTCGGCCTACCGGAACCTCAAGGCGTTCCGTGGCGGGAGCGTCAAGTCGTGGCTGAACCGGATCGCGGTCAACGCCGCGATGGACATCCAGCGGGCCCGCAAGCGCCGGCCTTCGCAGCCGTACCCGGAGCTCGAGGACGAGAGCTGGCAGCCGCCCGCGGGCGAGGAGGCCGATCCGGTCCACACGGCGCTGACGACCGAGCGTCACCGGGTCCTGAACGCGGCCCTTTCCACCATCACGGACGACCAGCGGGCGGCCATCGTCCTGTTCGACATCGAGGGCTACGACTACGCCGAGATCGCGTCGATGACCGGTGTCTCGCTCGGCACCGTCAAATCGCGGATCCACCGCGGCCGGCTTGCCCTCCGCGACCGGCTGGCCGAGCGAATGGACCTGTTCCGTGGCTGACCGTTCTCATCGATCCCGCCGCCCGATCCGGCCGGACCGGAACCGTTGCCGCCTGGAGGTCGTCTGACGGCCATGCCCCACGTCCCCGAGGTCGTCTCGACCTCCCACGACCGTCACGACTCGATGCTCGTGGCCGCGCTCGCCGCCGGTGATCTCGCCGGCACCGAACGCGACCAGGCCATCGCCCTGACCAGCTCCTGCGCCGACTGCGCGTCGCTCCACGCCGATCTCCTCGCGATCGCGAAGGCGACGGTGTCGGTTCCGCCGCCGATCGCCGCGCCGAACCGCGACTTCCGCCTGACCGCCGAGCAGGCCGCCGACCTTCGACGCACCGGCTGGCGCCGGTTCCTGCCCGCGGGCTCGGCCTCCCGCTCGCTGACGCGACCGCTGGGGGTCGCGCTCGCGACGTTCGGCATCGTCGGGCTGCTGATCGGCTCGTTCCCGCTCGGCTTCGGGAGCGGGAGCTCGGCGGGCGGTCCGACGTCGGCCGCTGCGCCGGCCGGTCCGACGTCGGCGGCCGCTCCGGCCGCGCCGGCCGGCAGTGATGTCCAGGACCTGACCTCCGGCAACGGGGCGACGAGCTCCTCGGGCGCCGCCGGCGCCCAGGCGGTCGGTCCGATTCCGGCCGCGTCCGCGGCCGCCGCCTCCCTTGCGCCTGCCGCCCCGGCAGCCTCGAACGCGATCACCGACGGCGGCGCGCCCGCGGCATCCGCGCCGGCCCCCGATGTGCAGGGCGAGCCGTTCGCGTCCCAGCCACCACGGGAGGTCGCGATCGCCGGGAACGCATCGCCGAGCGCAGATGGCGGGACGGCCAAGGGCGGTGCCGCCGAGCGCGCCCCGGAGCCGGCCGGCGAGTCGTCGTCGCCGTCGCTGCTCGTCGTCCTGTCGATCCTCGCGATCGTGCTCGGCGTGGTGCTCCTGATCGTCGCCCGTCGCCGCGAGAACGCCTCGGCCTGACGGGCGTCGACGGGTCACCTGGCAGTGACCCACGGGTACACTCCGTTCGTGCCCACCGAACGCCTGATGCTGCTCGACGGCTACGGGCTCGTCTACCGCGGCTACTTCGCTCTGCCACCGCTGACGACGTCGAAAGGCGACCTCGTGAACGGCGCGTTCGGCTTCGCGAGCATCGTCCTCCGCGGCCTCCAGGACCTCCAGCCCGACTACCTCGCGGTCTCGTTCGACCTGCCCGGCCCGACGTTCCGCCACGAGCAGTACGCCGAGTACAAGGCGACCCGGCAGCGGATGCCCGACGACCTGCGCGACCAGTTCCCGAAGGTCCGCGAGATCGTCAAGGCGCTGCGGATCCCGGTCTACGAGATGCAGGGCTACGAGGCGGACGACGTGATCGGGACGATCACGCAGCAGCTCGACTCGCGCCAGGACCTGGAGACGACGATCGTCACCGTCGATCTCGACATGCTCCAGCTCGTGACGCCGCGCGTCCGGCTGATGACCACGCGCTCCGGCGTCGAGAACACCGTCATGTACGACGTCGCGAAGATCGACGAGCGGTACGGACTGCGGCCGGACCAGATGGTCGACTACAAGGCGCTGAAGGGCGACCCGACCGACAACATCCCGGGGGTCCCCGGCGTCGGCGAGAAGACGGCCGCCAAGCTGATCCGGGACTTCGGCGACCTCGATACGCTCCTCGCCCGGCTCGACGAGGTCACGCCGCCGAAGCTCGGTGAGAAGCTCCGCGAGCACATCGATCAGATCCACATGGGCCGCGAGCTGTCGCGGATCGTCCGGGACCTGCCGATCCAGATCGACCTCGAGGCGGCCCGGCTCGGAGACTACGACCGGGACACCGTCGTCCGGCTCTTCCGCGAGTACGAGTTCCGGACGCTGATCGAGCGGCTCCCGCCGATGGCCGGCGAGTCCGCCGAGCAGCGGACCGAGGCGCTGCGGTCCGTCGCGGAGAGCGGCTATGTGCCCGCGGCGCGCGTCGCCGGTCGCCCCGACGGCTGGGGCGCCTCCCGTGCTCCGACCCGCGAGAGCGGTGAGCTGCAGCTCCGCCTCGACTTCGACACGGTGACCCGCTCCGCGCCACCGGACGGAACCGGCGTCGACCCCTCGGCCGCGCACGACCGCAACGGGGCCACGGCGCCCGTCGAGCCGGCCGGCGATCTCCCGACGGCCCTCGCGGCGGCGATCGTCGATCCCGGCCGGATCGAGGTCCGGGGAGCCGACCGGATCGCGGAGCTCGGCGACTGGATCGCCGCCCAGCCCGCGATCGCGGGCGCGCTGGTCGCCGACGACCCCCGCCCGCGTCGAGGCACGCCCCTCGCGATGGCCGTCGCGGGCCAGGACGGCCGCGTCGTCGCGGCCGATGGGGCGGTGGCAGCGGACGCGCTCCGCCACCTCGTCGAGGCGGCCGGGATCCCGCTCGTCGGGCACGAGGTCAAGCCCCTGCTCGTCGCCCGCTTCGCCGACGACCTCGTGGGTCCGGCAACGCCGGTTGCGTTCGACACCCAGATCGCCGCGTACATCCTCAACGCGGCCCTCCGGAGCCAGACGATCGCGGACATCGTCGCCGAGAACCTCGACCAGATCCTGCCCCCGGCGAACGAGCTGCCGGCCACCGCCCGGGCCGGGATCGAGGCCCTGTCGGCGATGGCCGTCCGCGAGCCGCTCGAGAAGCGGCTCGTCGAGGTCGGCCTCGAGCGGCTCTTCCGGGACATCGAGCTGCCCCTGATCCCGGTCCTCGCGCGGATGGAGGCGGTCGGCGTCGCGCTCGATCGCGAGGCCCTCGGCGTCCTCGATCGCGAGTTCCGCGCCGAGATCGACCGTCTCGAGCGCGAGATCTACGTGGACGTCGGCCACGAGTTCAACCTCGGCAGCCCGAAGCAGCTCGAGCAGGTCCTGTTCTTCGAGCTCAACCTTCCGAAGGGCCGGAAGACGAAGACCGGCTACTCGACGGACGCGACCGTCCTCGAGGATCTCCGACCGGCCCACCCGATGATCGACAAGCTCCTCGAGTGGCGCGTCTACACGAAGCTCCGCTCGACCTACGTGGAGGCGCTGCCGAACCTGATCGCCGAGGCCGACGGCCGGCTCCACACGACGTTCCACCAGGCGGTCGCGGCGACGGGCCGGCTGTCGTCGAGCGACCCCAACCTCCAGAACATCCCGATCCGGACGCCGCTGGGCCGCCGGATCCGTCGAGCGTTCGTCGCCGGCGAGCCGGACCTGACCCTGCTGGCCGCGGACTACTCCCAGATCGAGCTGCGGATCCTCGCCCACGTCTCGGGCGACGAGCACCTGAAGGACGCGTTCGCCCGCAACGCCGACATCCACCGCGAGACCGCGGCCCGGGTCCTCCACAAGGCACCCGAGGACATCACCCACGGCGAGCGGTCGATGGCGAAGATGGTCAACTTCGGGCTTGCCTACGGGATGAGCGACTTCGGCCTCGCGTCCCGGGCGAACATCCCGCGCAAGGACGCCCAGGAGTTCATCAACTCCTACTTCGCCGCCTACTCCGGGATCAGCTACTACATGATGGAGATCAAGGAGCAGGCGAAGCGCCAGGGCTACGTCGAGACGCTCCTCGGCAGGAAGCGGCAGATCCCCGAGCTGCGCGCCTCGAACCCCGCGCTCCGCGGGGCGGGGGAGCGAATGGCGATCAACATGCCGATCCAGGGGACCGCGGCCGACATCCAGAAGATCGCGATGATCCGGTCGGCCGATCGGGTCGCCGCCGAGGGGCTCCGCGCCCGGCTCCTCCTCAGCGTCCACGACGAGCTCCTCTTCGAGGTGCCGCGCGACGAGGTCGATCGGTTGGCTGCCGTCGTCCGCGAGACGATGGAGGGTGCCCTCCCCCTGGACGTTCCGCTCACGGTCGACATCAAGGTCGGCGACGACTGGGAGGGGATGACGCCGCTGACCCGCGAGGACGCGATCGCGGCCGAGCTCAACGAGCTGCCGCTGGAGGCGCCTCTCGCCCCGATCGCCGGGTAGGCTTCGGCGATGCCCGAGCTCCCCGAGGTCGAGACGGTCGCCCGCGACCTCCGGCCGTTGATCACCGGTGCCACGATCGTCGACGCGACGACGTCGTGGGCGCGCACGCTCCGGGACATCACGCCCGAGGCCTTCGCCGACGGGATCGCCGGCCGGCGCATCGAGTCGATCGGGCGACGCGGGAAGCAGCTCGCGATCGAACTGTCGGGGGGCGGCCTTCTGACGATCCACCTGAAGATGACCGGCCAGCTGTTCGTCGTGCCCCAGGGCGGCCCGGAGGACCCCTACGTCCGGCTCGTGCTGTCGCTCGACGACGGCCGCGAGATCCGCTTCCGCGACATCCGGAAGTTCGGGAAGGTCGGGCTGTACCTCGCGGCCGAGGACCCGTTCGCCGGGATCGGGCCGGAGCCGCTGTCCGACGAGTTCACGGTCCGGGCGTTCCGGGTTCGGCTGCGGGCCCGGAAGGGGCGCCTGAAGCCGCTCCTCCTCGACCAGACGTTCGTCGCGGGCGTCGGCAACATCTACGCCGACGAGGCCCTCTGGGCGGCCAGGCTCCATCCGCTTCGCACGGCCCGGACGCTGCGGCCGGCCGATGAGCGTCGCCTCTGGGTCGAGCTCCGGCGGATCCTTGCGGAGGCCGTGGTTCGGAGAGGCTCGTCGATCGACGACTACACCGCGCCCGATGGCGACGGCGAGATGCAGGACCACCTGGCGGTGTACCAGCGGACCGGCGAGCCGTGCCTGCGCGACAGGCATCCGATCCGGCGCGTCGTCGTGGGGGGTCGCGCGACCCACTTCTGCTCGTGGTGCCAGCGGCTGCCGGCCGCCGACCGGGCCGGGGCGCGGGCGATCCTCCGGACGATGTCGGTGCCGGATCGGCCGGGCCGGCACTGGTCCGAGCTGCCCGGCGGGGAGGGGAGCGTCGGGCCGGCGGGAGGACGCGGCCCGGGCGAGCGTGTCCGGCCGTCGCGGGCGGAGCGGACGCGACGTGCCGCCGCGACGCGACGGGCCGCGGCCCGGGCGTCGGTCGGAGGCTGATCCGTGTCGATCCTCCGGCTCGAACGCGTCCGGCGCGAGGTCGGGACATTCGTGATCCTCGACGACATCACGGCCGCGATCGCCGTCGACGATCGGATCGGGCTCGTCGGCCCGAACGGTGCGGGCAAGACCACGCTGCTCCGGATCGCGGCCGGTCGCGACGAACCGGACGGTGGGACCGTGTCCCGGAAGCGCGGCCTGTCGATCGGGCTGCTGGCCCAGGAGTCCCACTTCGACGCCGCCTTCATGGCGTCGCCAGACCTCCGGGCCGCGGTCCGTCATGGGGCCGCTCATCTCGAGGAGATGGCGGAGAAGCTGCACGGACTCGAGCAGGCCGGTCGCGTCGAGGAGGCCGCCTACGCGGACCTTCAGCACACCTACGAGATCCTCGGTGGCTACACGCTGGACCAACGGGTCGACGAGGCGCTGTCCGGTCTGGGCTTCACCCGGGACGAGTGGGCGAAACCGCCGACCGCCCTGTCCGGCGGCGAGCAGACCCGGGCGACGCTTGCCCGGCTGGTGATCGCCCAGCCGGACCTGCTCCTTCTCGACGAGCCCACGAACCACCTCGACATCGCCGCCATCGAGTGGCTCGAGGAGCACCTGCGACGGCGCGACGGCGCCCTGCTCGTCGCGTCCCACGACCGGGCGTTCCTCGACGCCACCGTGTCGCGAGTCTGGGAGCTCCGCGACCGGAGGCTGACGGCGTTCCGCGGCGACTACACCGCCTACCACCGGCAGCGCGAGGAGCGCGATGCCCGGGCGGCCAAGGACGCCGACACCCAGGCGGAATTGATCGAGCGCGAGAAGGAGCTCGTCCAGCGCTACCGGTCACACCGGAAGTTCAGCAAGATGCACGAACACGAGGCGCGCCTGGAGCGGCTCCAGGCCGATCGCCTCGAGACGCCGAAGTCGAGCCGGAGGCTCCGCCTTCCGGCCGGCGCCCTGGCGGGTGGCGGGGCGTCGCGGTCCGGGGAGATCGTGGTCCGGGCGGAGGGCCTCGTCGTCGGCTACCTGCCGGGTCGCGGCGCGCTCGACGCCGACGGGCGACCGGCCCACGAGCCGAAGCGAATCGCCACTGCGCCGTTCCTCGCCGCCCAGCGGGGCGACCGGATCGGGATCGTCGGGCCGAACGGGGCCGGCAAGACGACGCTCCTCCGGACGATCGCAGGAGACCTGCCGCCGCTCGACGGATCCCTGTCGTTCGGCAACGCCGTACAGCCCGGCTACCTCGCCCAGCTCCGCGGGGCGGCGATCCCGGGCACGACGGTCCTCGATGCGCTGCTCGAGTCGATCCCGGTCACGCCGGGCGAGGCCCGGGCATTCCTCGCGCGCTTCCTGTTCCGCGGCGAGGACGTGTTCAAGGAGGTCCGCTCGCTGTCGGGCGGCGAACGGTCCCGGCTGGAGCTGGCGCTCCTCGGCATCCTGCCCTCGAACCTGCTCCTCCTCGACGAGCCCACGAACCATCTCGACATCCCGGCACGCGAGGCGATCGAGACCTTCATGGTCGAGTCGCCCGCGACCCTCCTCGTCGTGTCCCACGATCGGCGGCTGCTCGAGACCGTCTGCTCCACGCTGTGGGTCGTGGACGACGGGATGGCCGTGTCCTTCGCCGGCGGCTGGAAGGAGTGGCGGGCGGCCGTCGCGGACGGCTGGACCGTCGCCGATGCCGCCGAGCGGGAGCGAGCTCGGCACCGCGTCCCCGCCGGGCGGTCGGCACCGAGCGCCGAGGTCGGCGTTCCCGCGACCGGGCGGAACGGCGCCGCCGTGGCGGTGGCCACGAGCCCCGCGAGCGCCCCGGCCCGCAGTCATCGATCCCGCGAGAAGCTGTCGAAGGACGCGTATCGCCGGCAGCGCACCACGGTCGACGCCGAGCTGACCCGGCTCGGGCTCCGGAAGACGCAGCTCGAGCTGTCGCTGGGGTCGCCGGCGATCTCCGCGAACTTCGTCGAGATGCGGCGGGTGACGAGCGAGCTCGCCGACGTCGAGCGAGCGCTCGCTGCCGCCGAGGACGCCTGGCTCGAGCTCGAGGAGCGGGCCCCATGACGGACGAGGCGAATCATCGGGCGGATGGCGTCGCGGAGCTTCGCCTCCGACCTCGGAGATCACCGTGACGGATCCGGCGTCGACCTCCGCCGACCGGAGGGTCGGCACATGATCCGGATCGGACTGACCGGACCGATCGGCTGCGGGAAGACGACGGTCGCGGGCTGGCTCGCGGAGCGCGGAGCGGTCGTCATCGATGCCGACGTCGTCGCGCGGGAGATGACGGCGCCCGGCCAGCCCGCCCACGACGCGATCCTCAGCTTGTTCGGCGACGGCGTCCGGGCGACGGACGCCACACTCGATCGGGCGGCGCTGGCTCGGGTCGTCTTCCGCGACCCCGTCTACCTGGCCCAGCTCGAGGCAATCGTCCACCCGGTCGTCCGGCCGCGGATCCTCGAGCTGATCGCGGAGGCCGAGGAGGCCGGTGCGCCGGCCGTCGTCATCGAGGCGATCAAGCTCGTCGAAGGCGGTCTCGCCCAGATCTGCGACGAGGTCTGGCTCGTGATCTGCGCCGGCACGGTCCAGCGGGAGCGGGTGATCGACCGAGGGGCCACCCCCGACGACGCCGACCAGCGGATCGCGGGTCAGGCCGGGATCGTCGAGCGTCTCCGCCCGGTGGCGACTCGCGTCATCGACACGTCCGGTCCCATGGCCGATGCCCGGGCTCGCGTGGCGGCCGCATGGGCGAGCGCCCTGCCCGACTGACGCGCAGCAGTCGCGCCAGCCTAGTTCGTCAGCTTGAGGACGTACGAGCCGAGGTAGCGCGGGCAGGCGTTGGCCGAGCAGGACGTGATCGTCGTCTGGGCGCTCGCGAACGAGCTCAGGAAGTAGCCGTTGATGTGCTTGTTCGAGCCGCCCGACGCGCTGTTCACGTGGAACGTCGCCCAGCCCATGAAGTTGCCGCTCGCATCGACGATCGCCACCGGCATCTCCTTGCCGGACAGATAGGTGTCGACGTCGCCGTACAACGCGGTGTGGTTGCCGTTGTTGTGCTGGCCGATGTACTCGCCGTACGTCAGCGTCGCGTTGATCGTCGTGGAGCCGTCGATGATGTCGGCGACCTCGCTCGTGTTGACGTTGCCGGTGCCGTAGTTCGTCCAGGCGATGTCCTTGTCGCTGATCGGGACGTCACCGTTGCCTTCGCCGAAGTCGGTCGACGTCTGGTACTTCGGCGTGCCGTCGTCATTGAACGCGGAGATCGAGAAGATGAACGGCCCGGCGCCGGCCGCGCTGTCAGGGAATCCGGCGAGGGCCGTCGCACTGGTCGTGACGTCCCAGTTCGACATCCCGATCGCGCCGAGGAACGAGTTCCGGTGCGGCGACTGGATCGTGACCGCGACCGTGACGCCGTTGTCGGTGTCGATGTCGACCCCGACGACCGTGGAGCCGCTTCCATCGGTGAAGTTGTTCGTCGCGGCGAGGGTCCGGGCACGGGTGGTCGCCTGGCTGACGTTGTTGCTGAGGAGGTAGTCGTTCGCGGCGGCGAGGGCCGCGAGGTCGGCGGCCGTCTGCTGGTCGCGCCGTTGGGCATAGGCCCCACCGCCATCGACCGCGACGCCGACGATGCCGATGATCGCGACCATCGCGAGCACGAACACGACAAGGATCTGGCCGCCGCGATCCGTGCGCGGGCCACGGCCATCCACGCTTGACAAAGGAGTCCACCCGGTATGTCGCCTCCCGCGCCCCCGGTGGCGGCAGGTCGGCCGGTCGACACTAGGACGTCCGGACGCCGCAAGGTAAGGGCTTTCGGCTGGCCCGGTAGTACCGGGACTCCGAGGAGGATTGCCCGCTGTTCGCTGGCCGACCTTACCGTGTGGTCGGGCCGCCCGGGTGCCACGATCGGTCGCTCGCGATGGTCCCCGACGCGGACCGCCGGGCGCGCGACACTAGTTCGTGAGCTTGAGGACGTAGGTCCCGAGGTAGCGCGGGCAGGCGTTGTTCGAGCACGACGAGATGGTCGTCCGAGCGCCGACGAACGAGCTCAGGAAGTAGCCGTTGATGTGCTTGTTCGAGCCGCCCGAGGCGCTGTTCACGTGGAACGTCGCCCAGCCCATGAAGTTGCCGCTGGCGTCGACGATCGCCACCGGCATCTCCTTGCCGGCCAGGTACTGATCGACGTCGTCGAAGAGGGTCGAGTGGTTGCCGTTGTTCTGCTGGCCGATGTACTCGCCATACGTCAGGGTCGAGTTGATCGTCGTGGAGCCGTCGATGATGTCGGCGACCTCGGAGCTGTTGACGTTGCCGGTGCCGTAGTTCGTCCAGGCCAGATCGAGCTCACTCGTGGGCACGTCGCCGTTCGTCTCGCCGAAGTCCGTCGAGGTCTGATACTTCGGCGTCCCGTCGTTGTTGAAGGCGCTGATCGAAAAGATGAACGGCCCGGCGCCGCCGGCGCTGTCGGGGAACCCGGCGAGCGCGGTGGCGCTCGTCGTCACGTCCCAGTTCGCCATCCCGATCGCTCCGAGGAACGAGTTCCGATGGGGCGACTGGATCGTGACCTCGACTTCGACACCGTTGTTCGTGTCGATGTCGACGCCTACCGCCGTCGAGCCGGCCCCGTCGGTGAAGTTGTTCGTGGCCGCGACCGTCCGCGCCCGCGTGGCGGCCTGCGTCGAGTTGTTGGTCAGGAGGTAGTCGTTGGCGGCCGCGAGCGCCGACATGTCGGCGGCGGTCTGCTGATCGCGTCGCTGAGCGTAGGCCCCACCGCCGTCGATCGCGAGGCCGACGACGCCGATGATCGCCACGATCGCGAGCACGAACACGACGAGGATCTGCCCGCCGTCCCCGTGATGGCTCAGCCGACGACCGGACATGTCGATCTCGCTCCTTCTGGTCACTGGATCTTTGCGCTGCTGGCGGTGGTGAAGGCGAACGGCCCGAAGGCGCTCAGGACGGGCAGGACGGGCTGGAACGAGGTCCGGACGGAGACCTTGACCCAGTTGCCCGGGGTGCACGACCCGGTCACGGTCGCGCCGGCGATGTCGATGCAGGCGTAGGACGTCACCGTCAGGCCGGGGACGAGTGCCCGCTCGGCGGACACCGCGGTCGTGGTCTCGGTGCTGCCACCGAGGGCGCCGGTCCCGGGATGGACGCTCGTCACCCGGGCAATCTCGCGCGCCGCGTCGGACACGCCGTTGAACAGCCAGGCGGCTCGGGCAAGGTCGACGAGCCCGATCAGGATCGTCAGGAAGATCGTGATCCCGAGGGCGAACTCGACGAGGCTCTGGCCGCGCGTACGCGACCGTCGACGGCGCGTCAATTCGTCACCGTCACGGTTCGAGTTCGGGTCGCATTGCCGCCGAAGTTCGAGACAACGAGCGTGATCGTGTAGTCGCCCTGGCTCTGGTACTGGTGGATGGGGTTCTGCATGGTCGAGGTCGAGGACGCGCCGGCGCCGTCGCCGAAATTCCACGACCAGGTCAACGGGCAGTCGGGCAGGGTCGTCACCGACAGGTCGGTGAACTGGAAGTCGGTCTTCTTCTTCTTGCCGCTCGACGGTGAGAACACGAAGTCGGCGATCGGCGGGGCGCAGACGGGGGTCGGCGTCGGCGTCGGCGCCAGGGTCGGCGTTGGGGTCGGCGTCGCGCCGGGTGCCGTTGGCGTGGGCGTTGGAGTAGGTGTCGGGGTCGGTGTCGGGGTCGGAGTCGGCGTTGCCGTCCCGGTCGGCGTAGGCGTCGCGCCCGAGATGTTCGGGCGGACGTCGATCTGGGCGGCGGCGCTCTGGGCGAGATCGATGCTCGTTCCGCCGAAGAAGACCGAGAGGATCGGGGTGAGGAGCGTGAAGTGCCCGACCACCCGGATCTCGACCGTGTTGCCGAGCCCCTCGGCGCACGGGCTGGGCGTGCAGTTGAGAGAGACGTCGGACGGCGCGATCGAGAAGAACGACCCGCTCGATTCGGTCAGGACCGCGCACATGACCCGGTTCGTCGCGGCGTTGCAGGCCGCACCGGACGTGAACGATGTCGGGTTTGCGGCTGCCTCGAGCGCGCCGGCTCGAGCCGCGCTCTCGATCGCCACCTGGGAGTGGAAGATCCGGGCGAGGTCCGCGCCTGCGGCAAGCAGGACCAGGAGGACCGGCAGGATGACGGCAAGCTCGACGATCGCCTGGCCGCGCGAGCGATCGCGCCAGAGCGGGCGTCGGAGTCCGAGCCGTCGCGGAGCGGCCCGGTTGTTGGTCGGGCGCGGGAGGGTCGACATCGTTGGGGTGATCTCGTCAGCTGGCGCCGTGACACCCGTTGCGCGGATGATCCGGTCTCGCGACTCTAGGTCGAACCCGACCCCCCGATAAGTGGGTCGGGCTGGCCTTTTGGTACCGGTGGCCGGCATCAACTTGCCGAGCCTCGGACGCGGGCCGGGCGACGCTCGCCGCGACCCGCACCGATCAGGGCGCCGCCGGGCTGGCCGACGGGGCCGGCGCGGTCGGGCTCGGGAACGGGGTCGGCGAGGCGATCGGCAGAGGGATCGGGAGTGGCCCGTTGCCGGCCGGGTAGCTCTGCGGGATCGGCAGTCCGTACTTCTGGATGATCCGGTTCGTCGTCTCGCCGAGGGCCGACGCGTCGACCGGTCGGAGGTCGGTGTCGGGGCGGAGGACCATGCTCATCGTCGCGGTTCCGACCGCCTGCAGATGGGCGAGCTCCTCGGCCATCCCGATCGGCGCCTTGACGATGTAGAACGCGTCCTTGCGAGCCAGGATCAGGACGTTCTGGTAGACGATCTTCGTGGACCGGTCGGTCGTGTACTTGCCCTGGAGCGCGATATCCTGCGGGACGTTGACGACCGTCGTGACGAAGACGTCGACGGTCTCGCCGGCCTTGAGGACGCCACCAACGGCGAGATCATCCGGGACCGTGATCGACACCGCGCGCCACGCTGCCGTGTCCGGCCCGACGGATTCGTCCGGTCCGAGGATCGAGAACTCGTCGCCCGCCTGCGACGACGCCAGCATGTTCTGGGTCACGGGCTGGTCCTGGAGGATCGTCACGGCCGGGATCCGGCCGATGACCTGGGTCGGGTCGGTCACGACGCCGTTCTGGTTGGTCGCGTCGAGCGGCACGTCTCGCACGGCGACGTCCTCGGCGACGATCGCCTGGCGTGCCGGGATCGCGCGAACGGCCACCACGATCGCGATCTTCTGGAGATCGCCCTGGCCGGCCTGCTGGTTGGCCTGGTTCACGAGAAAGAAGGCCCCGCCGCCGGCGGCCACGGCCAGGATCAGACCGATGACGATGATGAACTTTCCTCGGCGACGATCGTCCCGGAATTCCAGATCCATGCCCGACCTTTCCGTGGCGAGCCGCCGGGCGCGGTATGCCGCCCGTGGCCGCAAGTCATGTCGCAATGTGGCCGACACCGCCGCTCGGGGAGACCGGGGTGTGGACGCTGTGCACCGGGATGCTGGTCCGCGGCGCCGGCGGTCGGTATAGCCCGGTCGTCCCACCCCGTCCCAGCCGCAGGTCACCCGACCATCCGGAACCCGCCCGCCCGGCACCGGAACATCTGTTCGAAATGCGTCGCATCGGCTACCATTCGGAGCGATGCCCGACTTCCGTCTCGTCGCCCCGTTCGAGCCCACCGGCGACCAGCCGCAGGCGATCGATCGCCTCGTGGACGGGCTCGGCCGGGGCCTGAAGCACCAGACGCTGCTCGGCGCGACCGGAACCGGCAAGACCTTCACGATCGCCCGGACGATCGAGGCTCACAAGAAGCCCACGCTCGTCCTCGCTCACAACAAGACCCTGGCCGCCCAGCTGTACTCCGAGTTCCGCGAGTTCTTCCCGGACAACGCGGTCGAGTACTTCGTCAGCTACTTCGACTACTACCAGCCCGAGGCGTACCTGCCTCGCAGCGACACGTACATCGAGAAGGACTCGTCGCGGAACGACGAGATCGACCGGCTGCGTCACGCCGCGACTCACGCCCTCTTCGAGCGACGCGACGTGATCATCGTCGCGTCGGTCTCCTGCATCTACGGGCTCGGGGCGCCGGTCGACTACGGCGCCACGGTCCTCCGCCTCCGCCAGGGCGGCTCGTACCGTCGCGACACGGTCCTCCGGCAGCTCGTCGACCTCCAGTACCAGCGCAACGATCAGGCGCTGAGCCGCGCCCGGTTCCGCGTCCGCGGCGACACCCTGGAGTTCCAGCCCGCCTCGGAGGAAACCCTCGTCCGGGTCGAGTTCTTCGGCGACGAGGTCGAGCGGATCACCGAGGTCGATCCGCTGACCGGCGAGCTCCTCGCCGAGCGACGCGACGTCAACGTCTACCCCGCGAGCCACTACGTCACGCCGGCCGACAAGATGAAGGAGGCGATCGTCGACATCGACCTCGAGATGGAGGAGCGGGTCGGCGAGCTCGAGGCGGAGGGTCGCGTCCTGGAGGGCGCCCGGCTCCGCCAGCGCACGACGTTCGACCTCGAGATGATGCGCGAGCTCGGGTTCTGCACCGGGATCGAGAACTATTCGCGCCACCTGTCGCGGCGCGAGGCCGGCTCGCGGCCGTGGACGCTTCTCGACTACTTCCCGCCCGACTGGCTGCTCGTCGTCGACGAGTCGCACATGACGATCCCTCAGGTCGTCGGCATGTACAAGAACGACCGGACGCGGAAGGAGATCCTCGTCGATTTCGGGTTCCGGCTGCCGTCCGCGCTCGACAACCGGCCGCTCACGTTCGACGAGTTCGAGGGCCACCTGAACCAGGTCGTCCACATGTCGGCGACGCCTGGGCCGTACGAGCACGAGCGCAGCCAGCAGACCGTCGAGCAGCTGATCCGGCCGACCGGCGTCGTCGACCCGCGGATCGACGTCCGCCCCACCGACGGGCAGATCGACGACCTGATGGAGGAGATCCGCCAGCTGACGGAACGGGGCGAGCGGGCGCTCGTCACGACGCTGACGAAGAAGATGGCCGAGGACCTTGCCGACTACCTGAAGGAGCTCGGGGTCAAGGTCCAGTACCTCCACAGCGAGGTCGACACCCTCGAGCGCGTCGCGATCCTTCGTGACCTGCGGCTCGGCGTCTTCGACGTCCTCGTCGGCATCAACCTCCTTCGCGAGGGGATCGACCTGCCCGAGGTGACCCTCGTCGCGATCCTCGACGCCGACAAGGAGGGCTTCCTGCGGAGCAGCTGGTCCCTGATCCAGATGATCGGCCGGGCGGCCCGGAACATCGGCGGGAAGGTCGTGATGTACGCCGACACGACGACGGAGTCGATGGCCGCCGCGATCGAGGAGACGAACCGCCGGCGCGGCATCCAGGAGGCCTACAACCGCGAGAAGGGGATCGAGCCGACGACGATCGTCAAGGAGATCCACGACCTGAACGAGCGTCTCCGGTATGTCGCACAGTCGACGGTCGTGTACACGTCCGAACGGCAGGAGCTGGCGGGCCGTGCGCTCACGCTCGAGAACACCGCGGCGATCGAGAAGCTCGTCGCCCGGATGGAGACCGAGATGCGGTCGGCGGCCCGCGAGCTGGACTTCGAGCGAGCCGCCGCCCTCCGCGACGAAGTCCAGGCGATCCGGCTGCGCGTCCTCGAGCAGGACGAGTCGATCGTCGTCGGGCGGGCCGCCGAGCGCGCGGCGTCCTCGCGCGGATCGGGTCTCGTCGGAGCGGCCGACCGGAAGCGGTCCGCCCGCGCCGGCGACGCGCTCGCCGAGATGCCGGCGTTCGAGGTCACCAGCGTCACGGTGCTGCCCGCCGAGGAGGAGCCGTCGGAGACGCTCGATGGCGACCCGCACGGCGCCGACGACGGCGAGACGGACCTCAACACCGCCAGCGACTGGCTGCCCGGGATCCGCGACGAGCACGACGACGAGGGCCGCGGTGCAGCCTGGCGCGACCGCCCGACGTGGGATCGCTCGGTCACGCCCAACGTTCGGCGACGGACGGGATCGCGACCCGCCCGCCGGCGCTGAGGGTTGCTCGCAGAGCCTGTCCCGGCCCGCATCGCCGTCTAGACTGGGCGGAGCCCACGCTCGGAGAGGATGGGGAGGTCCACACCGATGAACACGTTCCGCCTGCGCCTGGTCCTGCTGACCGCGATCGTCCTGGTGCTGTCCGCCTGTGGCGCTGCCGGCGGCGGTGGCTCGGACCCCGCGGGCGCCGTGAAGGCTGCCTTCGATGCGACCCAGGCGGGCGGCCTGGCCAAGCTCGACGACTTCGCCTGCGCGGCCCAGAAGGGCAAGATGGCCGAGGCCTTCGGCGGCGTCGACCAGCTGTCGAGTGCCGGCGTCGATCTGAACAGCCTCATGAGCGCGATCTCCATCAAGTTCGACAACGTCGCGACGAAGGAGTCGAGCCGCACGGACAAGGAGGCCACGGTCCACGTCACCGGGAACATGACGACCACCGTCGACCCGGAGAAGTTCAAGCCGATCCTCAAGCAGATGCTCGCGGCGAACGGCCAGCCGGCCGATGACGCGACGGTCCAGACGGTGCTCGCGGCGATGTCGAGCCAGCTGTCGAACACGCAGGCCCTCAATCAGGACGTCAAGGTCGTCAACGAGGGCGGCAAGTGGCTGATCTGCGAGTGACCGGGGCCAGCTGAGAGCCCGGCTCCGGGCGGCGCCGCCGATAGCGGTGCCGCAGCGCACCGGAGGGCACCGATCCACATTGCACTTCTCCGGTCCGCACCAATACTGAGATCATCGAGAACGCCCCCGGAGCGGCCGCCGAGCGCGGTCGGTCGGGACGCGGAATTGGCATGGATTTCCGAGGGTCCGATGGCGGCGATAGAGGGGATCGCGAGGCGAACGGGACAGAATCCCGGCATGGTCCTTGCCGTCCTGACCGCCACGGTCGCCCAGATGCTGGACCTCGGGACGTTCGTCCGGATGGTGACGATGCACGGCTCCATCGCCGAGGCCAATCCGATCGTCGCGGGCCTGCTGAACGAGCTTGGCGTGCCGTTCGTCGCGGTCACGAAGGTGGCCGCCCTGAGCCTTGTCGTCGCGGTGATCGCGATCCTCGTCCGCGGCGAGGGCCGGTCGTCGCACGGGCGGCTCGCCGCCTGCATCCTGGCCGTCGCGATCGTCGCCGGCATCTTCGGCGCCTGGACGAACACGGCGATCATCCTCGTCACGGACGTCTAGAACACCTGTACGGTTTCGGTCCGGTCGATTAGACTGGACCCGACATGCCCCAGGATCAGCTCGTCGTCCGCGGTGCCCGCGAACACAACCTGAAGGACGTCACCGTCGCCTTCCCGCGCGACCGGCTGGTCGTCATCACCGGGCTGTCCGGCAGCGGCAAGAGCAGCCTCGCCTTCGACACGATCTACGCCGAAGGTCAGCGGCGATACGTCGAGAGCCTCAGCGCCTATGCCCGGCAGTTCCTCGGGCAGATGGAGAAGCCCGACGTCGATCAGATCGACGGACTGTCGCCGGCGATCTCGATCGACCAGAAGGGTGCCTCGCGGAACCCCCGATCGACCGTCGGGACGGTCACCGAGATCTACGACTACCTCCGCCTCCTGTTCGCCCGGGCCGGTCATCCGCACTGCCCCAACGGCCACCCGATCGAGCGCCAGAGCGTTCAGCAGATCGTCGATCAGGTCCTCGCGCTGCCCGAAGGGACCCGGCTCCTCGTCCTCGGGCCGCTGATCAAGGACCGCAAGACGGAGGGCGATCGCGTCTTCGACGGCGCCCGGCGGCAGGGCTTCGTCCGCGTCCGCGTCGACGGGGAGATGTACGACCTGTCCGAGGCGCCGAGCCTCGACAAGTACAAACGCCACAGCATCGAGGTCGTCGTCGACCGCTACATCGTCCGGCACGCGGACGCGCCCGACGGCGCGAAGCGGGCACCGGACGGTCGCCCGATCGACCCGGAGACCGGTTCGGTCATCCCGGACCCGGACGCGTCGCGACTGGCCGACTCGATCGAGACGGCGCTCCGGCTCGGCGAAGGCGTTGTGCTGATCGCGCCGGCGCCGCGCGACGGCGAGGACGCCCCGGCGTTCGACGAGCGCCGCTACAGCGAGCGGTTCACGTGCCCCTACGACGGCTTCACGATGGACGAGCTGGAGCCGCGGAACTTCTCCTTCAACTCGCCCCACGGCGCCTGCCCGGTCTGCACGGGCCTCGGGACGCGGCTCGAGATCGACGAGGATCTCGTGATCCCCGACCGGACGAAGAGCCTCGCCCAGGGCGCCCTCGTGCCGTGGGCGAAGATGCCGAACGACGCCTCGTGGCGGCTGAAGATCCTCGAGGCGATCTGCGAGTCCCACGGCTGGAGCTTCAAGAAGCCGGTCAAGGACCTGCCCGCGGAAGCGATCGACTACATCCTCCGCGCTCAGAAGGACGAGAAGGTCCTCGTCCGGTACCGCCACGAGCGCGGCGAGAACACGTACAAGGCGACGTTCGAGGGGATCATCACGAACCTCGAGCGGCGCTACCGCGAGACGGACTCGGAGTACATCAAGACCGAGCTCGAGAAGTACATGGTCACCCGGCCCTGCCCGACGTGCGGCGGCAAGCGGCTGAAGCCCGAGGTCCTCGCGGTCACGATCGACGACAAGTCGATCTCCGACGTCGCGACGATGTCGATCACCGACGCGATGGACTGGGTGGCTCGGCTGCCGAAGCTCCTCACGGAGCGCGAGCGGACGATCGCGTATCAGATCCTCAAGGAGATCACGGCCCGGCTCGGCTTCCTCGTCGACGTCGGGCTCGACTACCTGACCCTGGACCGCGCGTCGATCACGCTGTCGGGCGGCGAGGCCCAGCGGATCCGGCTCGCGACCCAGATCGGGACGACGCTGATGGGCGTCCTGTACATCCTCGACGAGCCCTCGATCGGGCTCCACCAGCGGGACAACGCCAAGCTGATCGCGACGCTGACCCGGCTCCGCGACCTCGGCAACACGGTCCTCGTCGTCGAGCACGACGAGGAGACGATCCGGACGGCCGACTGGGTGGTGGACATCGGTCCGGGGGCGGGGGAGCACGGCGGCGAGATCATCGCGAACGGGCCGCTGGAGGCCGTGCTCGCCGAGCCCCGGTCGATCACCGGGGCCTATCTGCGGGGCGAGCGGGTCGTGCCGGTGCCGCCGAAGCGGCGCAGGGGCAACCTGAAGAAGCTCGTCGTGAAGGGCGCCCGCGAGCACAACCTGCGCGATATCGACTTCACCGTTCCGCTCGGGACGTTCACGGCGATCACCGGGGTGTCGGGGAGCGGCAAGTCGACGCTTATCACGGACGTGCTCTATCGCGCCCTCGCCCGAGAGCTGAACGGCTCGCGAGAGCCCGTCGGGGCGCATTCGTCGCTCAAGGGCGTCGAGCACATCGACAAGATCATCGAGATCGACCAGAGCCCGATCGGCCGGACGCCGCGCTCGAACCCCGCGACGTACACGGGCCTCTTCGGACCGATCCGCGAGCTCTTTGCCGGCGTCCCCGAGGCCCGCGTTCGCGGCTACCAGCCGGGTCGCTTCAGCTTCAACGTGAAGGGCGGTCGCTGCGAGAATTGCAAGGGCGACGGGATCCTGAAGATCGAGATGCAGTTCCTCCCGGACGTCTATGTCACCTGCGAGGTCTGCAAGGGCAAGCGCTACAACCGCGAGGCGCTCGAGATCCACTACAAGGGGCGCTCGATCGCCGACGTCCTCGAGATGACGATCGCGGAGGCGGACGAGTTCTTCTCGGCGGTGCCGAACGTCGCGGCGAAGCTCCGGACGCTCAACGACGTCGGCCTCGGCTACGTCCATCTCGGGCAGCCGGCCACGACCCTGTCGGGCGGTGAGGCGCAGCGGGTCAAGCTGGCGACCGAGCTGTCCCGGCGGGCGACGGGCCGGACCCTGTACGTCCTCGACGAGCCGACCACCGGGCTCCACTTCGCCGACGTCGAGAAGCTCCTGGAGGTGCTCCATCGCCTCGTCGACGGCGGGAACACGGTCCTCGTGATCGAGCACAACCTCGACGTCATCAAGACGGCGGACTGGATCGTCGACCTCGGCCCGGACGGCGGGGCGCGCGGCGGCCAGATCATCGCGGAGGGAACGCCCGAGACCGTGGCGGGGACGGCCGGATCGGCGACCGGCGAGTACCTGGCGCGGGTGCTCCGCGGCGAGCCGCTCGTGCCGCTGTCGCACGTGACGTTCGCCGAGGAGGCGGGCCGGGGCAACGGCACGAATGGCCACGGACCCAGGGTCCGGATCGCCCCGAGCCGGAAGCGCGCGGCGGCGGCGAGCTCCCGCTAGTCGCTGGCTCGGCGGCCGGTGAGCCGCCGGCAACACTCGTTCGATACGATGACCGCGATGCCCGACATCGAGTTCGCCTTCCTTGCCGACGCGGCCGAGACCCAGCCGGGGCAGAAGTTCCACGTCCTCGGCGGCGGCGTCTCGCGGATCGGCGGCCGGACCTTCCCGCTCCACCACGCGCATCTGGCGCTCGTGCTGGGCCTGCTCGTGACAGCGCCCGAGACGGATCGCGAGCACGAGATCCGGTTCGTCCTCCTCGACCCGGATGGTGGCGAGGTCGCGGGCGCGACCGGGAACCTCACGGCGCGCGGCCACGGCGACGGCCGTGACGCCGTCCTGACCTTCTCGATCGATCTCTGGAACCTGACCTTCGCGAGCCCCGGCGACTACTCGTTCCGGATCCTGGTCAACGGCTCCGAGCGGAAGCGCCTGCCCCTCCTGATCACGGCGCCGGATGCCTGAGGACGGCCACCCGACGACGATCCCGCGGTCGGCCGGCGCTCGCGGGCCGCTCCGCCACGAGATGCCGGCGGTCGACGAAGCCGGACTCGTCGCCGCCCGCCAGGCGGACCGGGTCATCGCCGCGGCGCGCGAGCTCGGGACGGACCGCTGGCTCGCCTATTTCGAGCCGATGGCCGATCGCCTGCGCGACGACGAGCCGCGCGGCCTCCGCCAGGTCGCCATGCGCGCGCGAGCAGCCTATGGCCCGAAGGATTCCGTTCGCGATGCCCTGCCGGAGGAGGTCACCGAGCCGTTCCTCGACGCGGTCGACCGCCTGCTCAAGCAGCTCAACCGCCGCGACGCCGGCTAGCGGCCTTCGGCCGGCCGGACTCCCACTCCTCCCGCAGGATCGACATCCGGTCGATGTCATGGAACCGCCCCTCGCGGAACAGCGCCCGCCGGAGCGTCCCCTCCAGGACGAACCCGACACGCTCGTAGACGTGGCGGGCCCGCTCGTTGTAGGCGTACACGTCGAGCCAGATCCGCTCGAGCCGCAGCTCGCCGAACCCGAACGCGAGCAAGGCTCGCAGGGCGTCCGTCCCGTGGCCGTGTCCGGTGTCAGCCGGGTCGCCGATGCTGATCCCGAGGCTCGAGCTGCCGTTGACGATGTCGAGATCGTGGAGGCCCATCGTCCCGATCGGGCGCCCGCCGTCCGCGAGACAGATCACGAAGTGCCACAGGTCGCGGCCGTGGGCCTCGAGCATCCGCTCGAACCAGCCCTCCTCGTAGGCCAGGCTGATCGGGCTCCGCATGCCGAGATTCCGCGTCGTCCGCTGGTCGCCGAACCACGTCACGAACCGGGGGACGTCGTCGCGTTCGGCCGGCCGCAGGTAGATGGAGCCGAAGGCGATCATCGGCAGCGGTGCTCCGGACGTCACGGCGCCCGAGTCCCGGCTGCGGGCGCTGCCGCGGGATCGCGACGAGCGAGCCTTGCCGCTGGGCATGGCGCAGTCTAGGCCCGCCCGACGTCGACCCGTAGGCCCAGCTCGTCGGGGTCGAACGCCTCGAGCAGGAACCGCGACGGGCTTGCGGGGTCGTAGACGAGCGTCAGTGAGCGCCGGGCCCGGGTCCAGGCGACGTAGGCCAACCGGCGCTCCTCCTCGAGGGCCTGGTCCGGATCCGGGGCGTCGGCGAGCGAGCGGGCACTCGGGAACCGGCCGTCGTCCAGCCCGATGACCGCCACGTGGTCGAACTCCAGGCCTTTCGTGGCGTGCGCGGTCGCGAACGACAGCGGCGCGTCGTCGGAGCAGAGTCGGGCGAGGTCGGCCCGCCGATCGCGGATCGTCGCGCCGAGGCCCTCGAGGGTCGCGAACGGTGCCGCCCAGGCCAGGATTGCGGCCGCGACGTCGGCCCGCGCGACGGCATCGGGATCTGCGTCCGCGTCGGCCGACTCGGCGGCCCATCGCGAACGGACCGCCTCGATCCGCGCGAGCAGCGGGACGCCGGGCCGCGACGCTTGATCCCCCGAAGCGACGGCGGCGAGGCACGCGTCGACATGGGGCGACCCGATCAGCAGCTCGATCGGCGGCGGGCGGAACGCGACCCCGGCCGCGAGCGCGACCGCGATCGCGGGCAGCAGCTCGCGGTTCGTTCGCGCCAGGATGGCCCGGGTGGCGTCGTCGTCCGGCCATCGCTCGAGGATCCGGGCCATCCGGACCGCCTCGTCGGAGCCGTCGCCGGCGAGGACGATCGGACCGGGCGCATCCGGCCGTGACCGGATCGTCTTCGCGAATCGCGCCCGGTTGTGCTCGACGAGGCGGACCGCCCGCCGGACGACGGTCGCGGGGCAGCGGTAGTTGACCACGAGGTCGACCCGGCCGAGCCCGGGCAGCGCCTCCGCGAGCCCCAGGACTCGTCGCACGTCGGCAAGCCGCCAGCCGTAGATCGACTGGTCGTCGTCGCCGACGAGGAAGATCCGATTGCGTGGCGCCGCGAGGAGCAGCGCGAGACGAAGCTGCGCCCGATCCAGATCCTGGGCCTCGTCGACCAGCAGGTCGCTCGCGCGGGCGCGCCAGCGCGCGAGGAGGCTGGGATCGCCCTCGAGCCGTCGGAGGGACCGCGCGACGAGGTCGTCGAAGTCGAGCCCGCCCTCCGCAGCCAGCTCCGCCTCGTACGCGAGGAAGGCTCGGGCTACCGGCCCGGGCTCGGAGTCGGTCGCGACCTCGTCGGCCGTCACGCCGATGTCGAGCTTCAGGCGCGAGAACGCGGTGTCGAGCCGACGCCAGCCGGACGGACCGGCCTCCGGCGCGACCCGAGGGAGCACGTCCATCCGGTCGACGAGCGGCTCGACCCGGTCGCCTGCGTCGCGAAGGATCTCCAGGCCGAGGGCGTGGAAGGTCCGTACGCGGACGACGCCGGCCGGGAGCCCGAGCGGCCCGAGCGCAACCGACAGCCGTTCGTCGAGCTCGTCGGCGGCCCGCCGGTTGAAGGTGATCGCGACGATCGACTCGGGCGAGGCGGCCTTCGATGAGATCAGCCACGCGACGCGCGCGACCAGGGTTGTCGTCTTGCCGGAGCCGGCGGGCGCAACGCACAGGATCGGCCCAGGCGGCGCGGTCGCGGCGGCCCGCTGATCCGCCGCCAGGCGCTCGAGACGGGCGGTGACCTCGGGATGGATGCCCATCACCCGATGGTCGTCGAGGTGGGCCACCGGCCACTCGACCGGCGATCGCCACCGACTTCACTCGGTGTTCACCGGCCGTCAACCGGATTGCAATGCGCCATTCTCGAAGCGGGTGCAGACTGCCGTCACGGCTTCCCGGGCACGACAGACGTCCGGCCGAGGGCCATGCCGGGTGACCCGTCAACGGCGCCAGCGAGGCTCCGACGGCGAGTGATTCGAAGCCCTGGAGGTGAACATGCCCCGCACCTCGCGCTCCCTCCGGCCTCGCGTCGTGAGCCTTCTCGGCTCCTCCGCGATCGTCGCTTCGGTCCTGCTCGGCAGCGCGGGGCTCGCTGCTCCGATCGCAGCCGCCAAGGACCACACGCCGCCGGCCGGCGCGTGCTCGCTCGGGCCGAAGGACGCCGTCAAGCACGTCGTCTACATCCAGTTCGACAACACCCATCTCCGGAAGGATCGGGCGCTCGTGCCCTCCGACCTGGAGCAGATGCCGAATCTCCTGGGCTTCATGCGGAACAACGGAACGCTGCTCTCGGACGACCACACGATCCTGATCTCGCACACCGGTGGCGGGATCCTCTCGTCGCTGACCGGTGTCTATCCCGACCGCCACGGTCAAACCGTCTCGAACAGCTACGTGCGTACGTCGTCGACGGGGACGTTCTCGTTCCCAAGCACGTTCGGCTACTGGACCGATCCCGTTTCGGCGGCAAACACGCCCACGGTCCCGAACATGATCACGCCGACCGGCGCCAATGCTCCGGCGCCGTGGGTCCCGTTCACCCGCGCCGGCTGTGACTTCGGTGCAGTTGCGACCGCGAACACGGTGCTCGAGAACGCGAACGCGGTCTTCGTGACCGGGGGCCCGACGCCCGTCCGTGTGGCATCCCTGGTCGGGGACACCGTGCTTTCCGTCGGCAGCACCGCCGGCTTCACGGCCGGCCTGACGATCACCATCGACCGTGGCGCGAACGCCGAGACGGCGACCGTGGTCAGCGTGTCGACCACCCAGCCCCTGGGCCCGCGGATCACCCTGACCTCCCCGTTGACGAAGGCCCACGCAGTCGGCGCCACCGTCTTCGGACCGACCACGCCGAACCCGAACGGCGACCTGACGAAGGTCTTCGGGCAGGGATCCCCGCAGTGGAACGAGGGCCTGTTCTCACAGACCTCGCCGGCCGGGACCGCCGACCGGACCCTTGCCCAGACAGACTTCGTCGGGTTCTCGATCCATTGCGCCAAGGGCTCGACGACCTGCGCGTCGGGTCAGGCCGACGTCCTGCCCGATGAGCCGGGCGGATACGACGGCTTCACGGCTCTCCACGGTGCCCAGGCGATCGACCCGCTCCTGACCGGACAGCCGGCCGACGTCGCGGTGACCGGTCTCGACGGCCAGCCGATCGTCGACCCCTTCGGTCAGCCGGGGTTCCCCGGCTTCGACGGCATGTCTGCCGCGGCGTCCCTCGCGTATGCCGCCGAGATGCAGGAGGCCGGCGTGCCCGTGACCTTCGCCTACATCTCGGACGCCCACGACTTCCACGGCAATGCCGGCGATCAGCACATCGCATTCGGACCCGGTTCGCAGGGTTACGTCGACCAGCTGAAGGCCTACGACGACGCGTTCGGTGCATTCTTCAGCCGCCTCCAGCAGGACGGCATCAACAAGTCGAACACCCTCTTCGTCTTCACCGTCGACGAGGGCGACCACTTCGTCGGCAGCGAGCCCTCGAACCCGAGCTGCGACGGCGTCACGACGGCGTGTGACTGGGAGTCGCTCCAGAACGGCCATCCGCGAGTCGGGGAGCTGAACGCCAACATCGCGACACTCGTCGCCAACCAGTTCCCGGCGGCGCTGAGCGGGCAGTTCCAGGGCGCGACCGCGCCGAACGCCTTCACCGTCCACGGCGACAGCGCTCCGACCTTCTACCTTGCGAAGAAGGGTGCCGGCGGCGGACAGCTCGCCCAGAACGATCCAGCGAGCCGCGCGTTCGAACGGTCGGTGGCGAACCTCACGGCGGTGGACCAGTACACGGGAGAGACCGACCGGTTGATGGTGGCCATGGCCGACCAGGCCGAGATGAAGATCCTTCACATGTGGGCAGCGGGCGACCCGAACCGGAACGCATCGTTCGCCTACTTCGCCGACGCCGACTACTTCCTGACCGACTTCCCGGCCAGCACCTGCCTGACCTGCATCAATCCGCTGTTCGCCTGGAACCATGGCGACATCCAGCCGGAGATCGCGATCACCTGGCTCGGGTTCGTCGGACCGGGTGTCCGGAATCTCGGCGAGACGGGTGCCGTGTGGACCGACCACACCGACGTCCGACCGACGATGTTCGCCGACCTCGGCCTCGTGGACACCTACGACAACGACGGGCGGGTCATCACCGAGCTGCTCGACGACAAGGCGTTGCCCCAGGGCCTGCAGGTCCATCGCGCCGGGCTCGAGTCGCTCGGCGCGGCCTACAAGCAACTCACCGCGCCGTTCGGGTCGGTCGGGATGGACAGCCTGACGTACGCGACTGCCGCCATCCAGACGGGCTCGTCGAGCGACGATGCTGCGTACGTGGCGGGACAGGCGCAGTTGGCGACCTGGCTTGCTCGTCGCGATGCGATCGCCGGCAGGATCCGAACCCTGTTGAACGACCTGGCCCGCGGTGGCCACGCCACGAACACGGCCACGATCAATCGACTCCGGAGCGAGGCGAACGACCTCATCGCCGAGGTTCACGCCGCCGTCCCGTAGATGCGTCCGCGCGCGAGATTTCCACACCGCAACATGGGCTGTTGACGAGACGACAACGCGGGGGCAACCCGGGCGTCCGGCCGCTGGTGCAGATTCGGGTTGCCGCCGAACGCTTCGCTGCCAGGGTCCCGCCCTCGCGAAGCCCTCGACGTCATCGCAGGGGGATCCGGAAGTCCCGTCGACTCGACGGGACTTCCGCTGTTTCCGGCGGTGACAGTGGGCACCGCTTGTTGCGGCCATGGGCGGTGCGGATGGGTTGCGGTGGGACGGTCGACTGGTACCGTCGGCTGGTCCCCGATGGGACTCGCACCGTCATCGGCCGTATGGCCGGCAGCAATCATCACCGGTGGCTGATCCACCTCAGCGCGCGCACCGAGCGGGTCCAGTCGTCTCCAGCGACCCGTTCGTGCGGGGAGTGGGCATCGATGTTCGGGTCATCCGCCTGCAGACAGGCGGTAGCGGCCGGCACGATCGCGACTGCGGCATGGTCGCCGACGCCGTGGCGTCGGGACAGCCCGATGCACGCGTCGCCCCGCGCCCCGACGGATCGCGTCATCACGCGGCGCTGCGGATGCCTGTCGTCCAGGCCCCGGCGCGGTTGCAGACGCCCGCCATGCGCGGGATCCGCATGTCGCCTCGGCGGCGATCGATCGCAGTCGCGCCGCCGAGGTGACTCCAAAGCCATCAGGGACATCGACCACTGGTCGCGGTCCGCAGATCGGTCCGAGCCGGTTACGTCCGGCCTCCTCGAGTCGCGGGTCGATCGTTGCCGCCCTCGACATCGGTCACTCCGAACCTGGCGCAGGAACGCGACCCACTGAGCCCGACTGTTCCCGAGCGCGCCCCGTCTGGCCCGGTCGGCTCGTCACCGACCGGGCCGGCGGGTTCTCCTGATCAGCACGAACGCGCCGCGGGCGCGGCGAACAGAAGGCCGAACACCCCAGACCGGAGCCAGGCCGCGGTCGACGACGGGTCGAAGACGGGTCGACCACGAGTCGGGGAGGCGACCGCTGCCGCTGAGCTCCCGCCACCGCTCGGAGTCGGAACGGGCTGAAGTCCTGGGGGAGCGTCCGGGCGAGCGCACCCGACCCTCCGGGCGCTCCGCCGTCCCCTGTTGTCACGGCCGGATCCAGCGGCCGACCACGTCGCGACAGGGCACCGACGCAACGGGCGGCCGGTACTCCTGGGCGGCGCACGCCGTCACCGAACCGCCCGAAGGGGCCATGTACGACCGGGACCGGGCACAACACGATCAGCCTCCAAATCGCGCTCCACATGGCCTCCACTGCTCGGGAGTTCATCGATGCGTTTCACCATCGCCCGCCGCGCGCTTGTTGCCGCGGCGGCGATCACGCTTCTGACCGTGCCGTCGGTCGCCGCCGAGAGCGTCGGCGCAGACGGCGATTCCGTCACCGCCGGTCTCCAGGACACGATCGATCTCGGGACGGTCGCGCCCGGTCAGGACGTCGGGTACTACGTCTACTTCGCGGTGACCTGCTCCGGGACGAGCCACGTCGACGCCAGCCAGTCGATCCGGCTGTCGCCCGGGACGCGCGCCGTTCCGTCGGGTGGCGGCTTCAGCGTCGGGACGCTGACGTTCGCGCTGCCGAGCGGCTGGCCGGTCGACGGTGCAGACTGTCCGACTGACCTGGCCCCGTACATGGCCGGGCCGCTCCACATCATCCTCACCGCGCCCATGACGTCGGGCCTCGACTACCGCTACCGGTTCTCCTGGAACCGCGCGGTGACCCCGACGAGCCCGAACGACACCGGGCTCTGGTCCGGCACGAACCCGACGATCAACTTCGTCCTCGATGTCGGCACGCCGCCGACGCTCCAGCTGCCCGCGGACTCGACGGTCGAAGGCAACACGACCGACGGCGCAACGGCGGCCTACACGGTCACGGCGACCGACGCCGAGGATGCAGTCGCACCGACGCCGGTCTGCAACCCGGCGGTCGGCGCTGTCCTCCCGCTCGGCCCGACGACGGTGAACTGCACCGCCACGGACAGCGACGATCTCAGCACGGTCGGCTCGTTCACGATCACCGTCGTCGACACGACTGCCCCGGCACTGGCAGGAATGCCCGCCGACGTCAACCTGACCACCTCCGACTCCTCGGCAACGCTGACGTACGCCTCGCCGACGGCATCGGACGTGGTCGACGCGTCGCCGGTGGTCGGGTGCCTGCCGGCCTCCGGATCCGCCGTGCCCGTCGGCGACACCACGGTCACGTGCACAGTGCGCGACGCGAGCGGGAACGCCGCGTCGGCCTCGTTCGTCGCGCATGTCGCGTTCGTCGCCCCGCCGCCTCCACCGGTCGTGGATCCGCCGGCCCCGCCCTCGAACCCGCCCGCGGATCCGCCGCCTCCACCGCCGCGGATCCGCCGGCTGACCCGCCGGCCCCGCCGTCGAACCCGCCCGCGGATCCGCCGGCCCCGCCGTCGAACCCGCCCTCGAACCCGCCTGCGGATCCGCCGGCCCCGCCGTCGAACCCGCCCTCGAACCCGCCTGCGGATCCGCCGGCCCCGCCGTCGAACCCGCCCTCGAACCCGCCCGCGGATCCGCCGGCCCCGCCCTCGAACCCGCCCTCGAACCCGCCCTCGAACCCGCCCGCGGATCCGCCGTCGAACCCGCCCGCGACCGGCCATGCGTACTGGGAGTCGCCGGTGCACGGGTCCGGCAAGGTGGTCGTCAATGGCGCGCGGATGCTGCCGATCAAGGTCCGGCTGGTCATGGACGGCAAGCGCGTGACGAGCGGCCCGGTCGTCCTGTCGGTCGCCCAGTGCGGCGGAGACGGCGTTGTTCGCACGCTCTCGCTCCACCGCCAGCACAACGGCCGGTGGATGGGCCGACTCTGGACCGGCGGGCTGGGCAAGGGCTGCTATCAGGCCGTCGTCGCCGTGAACGGCCAGGCACTCGGCAGCTTCACGATCGAGGTCCGCGGCCACCGTGGTGCCCACAAGCCAGGAACGGACAGCGCCAGGCGCTGACGAATCCACCAGCGGCGGCCCGACGCCGGGGACACGTCCGGCCGCCGCAACTCTCGGGGCGATGGGGGTGCCCCGGCGCGCCCTCGCCCACCGACCTGCTACTCGCTCAGCCGCACGTCGACGCCCCGTGCCCTAGCATCGGAGCGTGACCCCCGACCTCCAGGCAACGCTCCGCAAGCTCCCCGATCGGCCCGGCGTCTACCTCATGCGCGACGCCCGGGGCGACGTCGTCTACGTCGGCAAGGCTCAGAGCCTGAAGAGCCGCGTGCGGAGCTACTGGCAGAAGCAGGCCGGCCAGGGCCCGCTCGAGGGCCACCGGATCCGCTCGGTCATCGACCGGATCGTCGACGTCGAATACACGATCACGGATTCCGTCAGTGAGGCGCTCCTGCTCGAGGCGAACCTGATCAAGCGGTTCCGGCCGCGGTTCAACGTCCGGCTCAAGGACGACAAGAGCTACCCGTACATCAAGATCACGATGGCCGACGACTTCCCGCGAGTGGAGCGGACCCGGAAGCTCGTCCAGGACGGCAGCCGCTACTTCGGCCCGTATGCCTCGGCAAGCTCCGTCGACGAGTCGATGAACCTGGTCCGTCGTCTCTTCCCGTTCCGGACCTGCACGATCGACATCAACGACGGGGAGCGGGCGCTCGCCCGGCCGTGCCTCCTGTACCACATCAAGCGCTGCCAGGGCCCGTGCATCGAGGCCGTGTCGAAGGCCGAGTACGGAGCCCAGATCGAGCAGATCGAGCTCTTCCTCGAGGGTCGCCAGGAGTCCGTCGTCCGGGCGCTGACGAAGGACATGCAGATCGCATCGGAGCACACCGAGTACGAGCGAGCCGGCGCGATCCGCGACAAGATCCGGGCGATCGAGCGGACGATGGAGAGCCAGAAGATGGCCGCCTTCAAGCGGACCGAGCTGGATCTCGTCGGGCTGGCACGCCAGGACAACCAGGCCGCGATCCAGCTGTTCGCGATCCGCGACGGGGCCTTGGTCGGCCGCGACGTCTTTCTCCTCGACGCCGTCTACGAGGCGCCCGACGAAGAGGTCCTCTCGAGCTTCCTCGAGCAGTTCTACGCGCGCGCGACGTCGATCCCGCCGCAGCTCCTCGTGCCGTTCGCGTTGCCGGATGCGGCGGACCTCGACGCGTTCCTGGCGCTCCGGCGCGGCGGACCGGTCCACCTGTCCGTCCCGAAGCGCGGCGAGAAGCGCGAGCTGATGGCGCTCGCCACCCGCAACGCGGCGGAGACCCTGGCCCGGGAGCAGGCCCGCTGGCTCGCCGACGAGGGCAAGACCCTGCGAGCCCTGGAGGAGCTGGCGGAGGCGCTGGGCATGCCCGGTCCGCCGCTCCGGATCGAGTGCTACGACATCTCGAACGTCCAGGGCTCCGACTCCGTCGGGTCGATGGTCGTGTTCGAGGAGGGCCGGCCGCGGCCGGGGGAGTACCGGCGGTTCAAGATCAGGACGGTGGTCGGACCGAACGACTTCGCATCGCACCAGGAGGTGCTGCGACGCCGCTTCCGGCGGGCGAAGGCCGGCGACGAGGGATCGGAGGAGGCCCTTCGCTGGGCGATGCCGGACCTCGTGATCATCGACGGCGGCAAGGGCCAGGTGAGCGCGGCGAAGGAGGTCCTCGACGAGCTCGGCCTCCACGACCTGCCGATGGCCGGCCTCGCCAAGGAGCGCGAGGAGCTGTTCCTGCCCGGGGCGACGACCCCGATCGTCCTGCCGTCGACATCGTCGGCCCTCTACCTCGTCCAGCGCCTCCGCGACGAGGCCCACAGGTTCGCGATCACGTACCACCGGGACCTGCGATCGAAGCGCCAGACGCACTCGGCATTCGACGATCTGCCCGGCGTCGGCCCGAAGCGTCGGCGCGCCCTCCTCCGCGTCTTCGGATCCGCGAAGCGCGTCCGCGACGCGCCGGTCGAACAGATCGCGGCCGTCCCGGGGATCGGAACGGCGCTGGCAGAGCGAATCAAGACAACGCTCGAAGGCTAGATCCTGACGATGCCGCTCCGAGCGGGCGGGAGCCCGTCGGACAGGGCGGTCGCCACCTCGCGATGGGACGCTGGAAACGCTGCCGCAAATTCGGCCGCGGCCAGCCTGAGGACGGATCGGTTGTTCCGCGTATCGGCGACGAGCAGGATGATTCGCTGGGCATTGTCGTCGCGCTGTTTGAGTGCGATTCGACGAAGCATCGCCTGGACGTCGCGGATCCGTGTCTCCGCCTCGATCGGTAGCCTCCATCCCGGTCCGGAGATGACCGCATCCCACGCCCGAAGGTCGCCTGGTCGTTGGAGCGGCACCTCGGCGCGCCATCCGAGCTGGGCCGGCAGGGTTGCCCGGAACCGTGCCAGCGTGGCGATCTGGGCCGCGTCCCGAACTCGGTCACCGTTCGGGTATGTCCGAAGCGGGATGTCGAGCCCCACGACGGCACCGACTCGGACGAGGGTCCCGTACGGCACGTTGATGATCAGGCCGCGTTCGATCCGGCTCACGTGCGAGTGCGAAATTCCGACCCTGCTTCCTAGCTCCCGCTGCGTGAGACCGGATTGGAGCCGGCCCTCCCGAAGCTCGTCACCAGTGACGGCAAGCGCGCGACGGAGCAGGCGCTGCGCTCGATCCAGCCTGCGCTCGCGGGTGACCATCGCCACAGGGTGCCAAACGGACCTTCACTCGACATCACCCCTGGTTTGGTGCTCCCGGTGTGCACATCAGGCAAGACGAGCCGCGGCCCAGCGCCCGGGAGGGACGAATCGGCCCAATCCGTGTCGTGCGTGAACATCGGTGACCGATTTCGGGCTCCGGCAGTCGGAGCTCGCCTCTTGTGTGCCGCCCGGGCACCAGGCGACGGCCGCGAACGGTTGCGAGGACTGCGCCAGATCGTTGGGAATCCTCAACCGGGTCCGGAAGGTGGTTCCTGTATCATCCGCCGCTGATGCGAAAAGCCGGACCGATCCTGATCCTCATCATCGGCGTCCTCGCCCTCATCATCGACTTCGCCCCCGGTCTGACCGTCCCGGATTCGAGCGAGACCGGCAGCCGTCCGATCGAGACGAAGCTCGGGCTCGACCTGCAGGGTGGCCTTCGCGTCGAGTACCAGGCCCAGCAGGTCGGCGACAAGATCCCGCGCGCGCAGGACCTCGAGGTCATCCGCCAGATCATCGAGAACCGGGTCAACGCGACCGGCGTCTCGGAGCCGCTCGTCACGACGCAGGGAAGCGACCGCGTCGTCATCGAGCTGCCCGGCGTGACCGATCCGGAGGCCATCCGCCGCCTCGTCGGCCAGACCGGTCGGCTCGACTTCGTGCCGCTCGGGCAGGTCACGAAGAACAAGGGCGACGTCGTCGACGAGACGCAGTTCCCGCCGCTGTTCTCCGGGGAGCAGCTCGAGAACGCCTCGATCGGGACCGATCAGCTCGGCAAGCGCGTCGTCACGTTCAAGCTGAAGGACGAGGGCGCGAAGCTGTTCGCCGACTACACCGCCGCCCACATCCGCGACTACTTCGCGATCGTCCTCGACGGCAAGGTGATCTCCGCCCCGGTGATCAACAGCGCGATCCCGGGCGGCAACGTCCAGATCAGCCAGGACAGCAGCATCGGCGGCTATCCGCTCGCCGAGGCGACCGAGCTGGTCACGGTTCTCCAGTTCGGCTCGCTGCCGTTCCCGGTGGTCGAGCTGTCGGCCCAGACGATCAGCGCGACGCTCGGCGAGCAGTTCTTCAGCCAGAGCCTCCTCGCCGGCGCGGTCGGCATCCTGCTGGTGATCCTGTTCATGCTGATCTACTACCGGCTGCTCGGCGCCGTCGCGAGCTTCGCCCTGATCTATTACTCGCTCGTCGTCCTGGCGATCTTCCGGCTGATCCCCGTGACCCTGACCCTCGCCGGAATCGCCGGCTTCGTCCTCTCGATCGGTATGGCCGTTGACGCCAACATCCTGATCTTCGAGCGGATGAAAGAGGAGATGCGCGTCGGCAAGTCCCTGCCGGCCGCGGTCGAGGCCGGCTTCGGCCGAGCCTGGAACTCGATCCTCGACTCGAACGTGTCGAGCCTGATCACCGCCACGATCCTGTACCTCTTCGGCTCCTCGACGATCCGCGGCTTCGCCCTCGTCCTGATCATCGGCGTGCTCGTCTCGATGTTCAGCGCGATCGTCGTCTCGCGGACGATCCTCCGCTGGGTCGTCGCCCAGAGCTGGTCGCGCAAGGCCAGCCTCTACGGGGTCAGCGAGGAGGAGTTCGCCGCCGCCGGTCTGCCGGCCCGCGCTCGCCTGCGAGGAGAGGCCCGCTCGCGTGTATGACATCATCGGCAAGCGGCGCTGGTTCTTCCTCTTCTCCGCGATCGTCACGATCCCCGGCCTGATCTTCATCCTCCTGACGTTCTTCTCGGGCGGCAAGGAAGGCCTCCAGTTCACGATCGACTACACGGGCGGGACGACCTGGCAGATCCGGTTCGAGGACCCGAACGTGACGGCCGACCAGGTCGCCACCGTGTTCAAGGCGAACGGCCTCCAGGCGATCGTCGTCAGGCAGGGCAACGGGTTCATGGACATCAAGACCGAAGCGATCGGTCTGCGTCCCCCCGAGCCGTCACCGACACCGGTCCCGACGCTTGCACCGAGCAGCAGTGCGTCCGTCGCGCCATCCGCATCGGCTCCGGCCGCATCGGCATCGCCTCCGGCCGCCTCAGGTTCCGTCACGCCGGCGGGATCGGCCTCGCCGGCTCCGGCCGCCTCCGACATCGCCCAGTCCGGCTCCGTCGGCCAGCCCGAGCCCGGCGCCGAGCTCGTCGGCGGCCCCGTCCGCGTCGCCCTCGGCGTCGCCGTCGGGGGCGATCGGCAACACCGAGCTCCCGACCGACGGCAAGGGCGGCGAGATGGTGAAGGCGCTGGAAGCCGCGCTGGGCCCGATCGCCGAGCAGGCGTCGCTGACGACGATCGGCCCGGTCGTCTCGTCCGACCTGATCCGCCAGGCGCTGATCCTGATCCTCGTCGGCTCGGTCGGCATCCTGCTCTGGATCACCTACCGGTTCCAGGACGTGAAGTTCGGGGTGACCGCGCTCGTGGCGCTCGTCCACGACGTGATCGTCGTCGTGGGCATCTTCGCGATCCTCGGGACGTTCTATCGCGTCGAGATCGACGCGCTGTTCGTGACGGCGATGCTCACGGTCATCGGCTTCAGCGTCCACGACACGATCGTGGTCTTCGACCGGATCCGCGAGAACCGCGCCCGTCACGCCGGCGAGCCATTCGAGGAGATCGTCAACCACTCGATCCTCCAGACGTTCGCCCGCTCGATCATGACCAGCTTCACGGTCGTCCTGACGCTGCTCGCGCTGCTCCTCTTCGGCGGCGCGGCGATCCACAACTTCGTCCTGGCCCTGCTGATCGGGATCATCTCGGGCACGTACTCGTCGATCTTCAACGCCTCCCCGCTCCTGGTGGTCTGGCACAACTGGGAGGCGAAGCGCCTCGGTCGGACCGGCTCGTCGCGCGCCCCGCGAACCCGCCGCGCCGCCTCCTGACCCGTGCGGGTTCGACCGGCCGCCCGGGCGCGAGGGCTCTCGCCGACCCGACGCGGCACGCCGCGTCGATCCACCCGCGATGAATTCGCGGTGCACGCCGGGTCGACCCGGCGGTGAGTGGCGCGTGGCATCCTGACAACGTGATCGAACCCCGCTTCGCCTGGCGACTGGCTGCGCCCGTCGCCCCGTCAGCGGAGGTCCTGGAGGCGGGAGCGCGGCACGGCCTCGGGGCGCGCACGATCCGGCTCCTGGCCGGACGCGGGATCGCCAGCGTCGGGGCGCTCGACGCATTCTTTGCCGAGCCGATCGCCGGGCTGCATGACCCGCTGCTTCTGCCCGACGCAGCGGTGTTCCGGAACCGGATCGCCCACGCCAGGTCAGCCGGTGAGCGGGTGATGGTCTTCGGCGACTTCGACGCCGACGGCCTCACCGGGCTCGCGATCATCGTCCGCGCGCTCCGCCGGCTCGGGATGGACGCGATCCCCTACGTTCCGAGCCGGCTCGACGAAGGCCACGGCCTGTCGCGGAAGGCCCTCACCGCGGCCCTCGAAGCCGGTGCGAGCGTCATCGTGACGGTCGACTGCGGGACGACCAGCCTGCCCGAGATCGACGAGGCGCTGGCCCGCGGGATCGACGTCCTCGTGACCGATCACCATCGCGTCCCCCCGGAGCTGCCCGCCGCGCTCGCGGTCGTGAACCCGCAGCGCGCGGACAGCATCTATCCGGAGCGGAAGCTGGCCGGCAGCGGGGTCGCGTTCAAGCTCGCGCAGCTCCTGCTCGCCGACGAGCCCGGTGGCGCCGTCGCGGCCCTCGAGCTCGCGGACCTGGCGACGATCGGCTCGATCGCGGACCTCGTTCCGATCCTCGGCGAGACCCGGGCGATCGTCCGGCTGGGCCTCGAGGCGATCGCGCGGGCTCCGCGGCCCGGGATCGCGGCACTCCTCGCCGCGGCATCGATCGCGCCGGCCGCCGTGGACGCCGAGACGCTGTCGTTCGCCATCGCGCCACGGATCAACGCCGCCGGCCGGATCGGCGAAACCGCCGCGGCGGCCGCCCTGCTCCTGACCGACGACCGCGCGGACGCGGATCGGCTCGCGGCCGAGCTCGAGACGGCCAACAAGACGAGACGCGACCTCACGGGCCAGGCAATGGGAGAGGCCCGGACGGCGATCGAGGCCGCCATGGCCCTGGAAACCGGGGCGCCGGACGCGCCGGCGACGATCGTCCACGGCCCATGGCCCGTCGGGATCGTCGGGCTCGTCGCATCCCGTCTCGTCGACGACCACGGCCGCCCGGCAGTCGTCGGCGCCGACCTCGGGCCGGTGATCCGGGCGTCGTGCCGGAGTGACGGCCTCCTGGATCTCGGGGCCACCCTCGAGGCCTGCGCCACGCTCTTCCTCCGCCACGGCGGTCACGCCGGTGCCGCCGGCTTCGAGATCGTGACGGAGCGTTGGTCCGAGTTCGTCGACACCTTCCAGGCGCTCGCAGCCTTGGCCGCTCCGCCGGATCCTCGTCGTCCGCTCGACGTCGATCTCGCCCTCCCGGCGCTCGACGTCGACTACGCGCTGCAGCGGGACTTCGCCCGGCTCGCGCCGTGCGGCATCGGCAACACGGAGCCGCTGCTGATCGTCCAAGGGCTCACCGTGACCCGCGTTCGTGCCGCCAGCGGCGGCCACAGCCAGCTCACCCTGCGCCGCCGCCTGGACGTCCTCGACGGGATCGCGTTCGGCCGGGCCGACCTGGCCGAGACCGTCCACGAAGGGGACGTGGTCGATGTCGTCGCTCGTCTGGTGAGCCGGACGTTCGGTGGCTACGAGTCCCTCCAGCTCGAGATTCGCGACGTGGCCTCGTCGAGCGTCGAGCGGCCCGAGGCACCCGCGGCTGCCCTGGACGCACCCCTGGCGGTGGCCGACGCCGGCGTCGAGAGCGTCGCATGACGGCCGGTTCGAAAGGGTCGCGACCGAGGACGCCTCGAGACCCGTACGGGATCGGCCCGGTCTCGGGGTTCATCGCGCCCGCGCTCGCCGTCGTGGCCCTCGTGGTCATCGCCGTCTTCACGCTCGGCCTGCTCAACGGCCAGCTGCCGTTCACGAAGGCGCCGGGTGACACGGGTGACAACGGCAACCCCGGCCCGGCCGCCACGCCTGCGCCATCGAACGTCGTGATCATCGAGCCCGAGGTCGCGTTCAAGGGATCGATCGTCTATGCCAAGACGGGCAACATCTGGATGCAGACGGCCGACGAGGTCCATCAGCTCACGAGCGCGGGCACGGACTCGATGCCGGCGTTCTCGAGCGACGGGCAGTGGGTCTACTTCATCCGGATCGACGAGGGACGCGGCAAGTTCCCGTCCGGTGGGGGTGGCTCGCGGACGTGGTACGACCTGTCGACGCCGGCGCTCATGCGCGTCAAGCCCGACGGCACGGGAACGCAGCGGCTTCTGAACGGGCGCTACCAGGCCGGCGGCTCGACGTGGTTCTACTGGATGCGCGAGCCGACGCCCACTCCGGACGGGAAGGGCGTCATGGTGATCTCGGACGGCCCGAACCCGCTCCAGAGCGACGTCGTCCTCAAGCGCTTCGACATCGCCACGAAGAAGCTGACCTCGTTGAACCTGCCGGAGTCCGGCGCCCTCGGCCACCAGGATCCCGCCTGGCGCCCGGACGGCAAGGTCCTCCTCTACGTCCGGAACGGCCGTGACGGCGCCCGCGGCGCCCCGCAGATCTTCAAGTACGACCCGAGCACCAGGAAGTCCTCGGCACTCACCGGCCCCGGCTACATCGCGCCGGCCTACTCGCCGGACGGCCGGTTCATCGCCGCGACGAAGACGGATTCGTTCGGGACCGACGTCGCGATCCTCGACGGGTCCGGCAAGGAGGTCCTCCGCGTCACGAACGACCACCATTCGTTCTCGCCGGTGTGGTCGCCCGCGGGGGACGCCGTGGCGTATCTCCATCTCGCGGGGACGATCGTCGACCTGAAGCTCGCGCAGCTCGATGCGGCGACCGGCAACTGGGCGGTCACCAAGACGATCGATCTGACGAAGGTCTCCGGCCTCGACGGCGCCTCGCGCCCGAGCTGGTTCACCCCGGCCTCCGACCTGCCGGCGCCCTCGGCCGTGCCGGGCTCGTCGGGGAGTGCCGCGCCGCCACCGTCCTCATCCGGCTCCTCGGCTCCGTGACGTTCCTCGAGCGACTCGCCCGCCGGTCCGCAGCGACCGGCACCGTCCTCTGCCTCGGTCTCGACCCCGATCCCGCCGCCCTCCCGCCGGGGTTCGCCCCGGACCTCGCCGGGATCACGGCATTCGCGCGGACCGTCGTCGAGGCGGCCGTCCCGTTCGCGGCGGCGGTGAAGCCGAACCTCGCCTTCTTCGAGGCGTACGGCTCGCCGGGGATTGCCGCCCTCGAGCGGCTGCGCTCGACGCTGCCGCATGACCTGCCCGTCGTCGTCGACGCGAAGCGCGGCGACATCGGCTCCACGGCCGCCCGCCAGGCCGTGGCCCTGTTCGACACGCTCGGTGCCGATGCGATCACGGTCAACCCGTACCTCGGCGAGGAGGCTGTTGCGCCACTCCTGGCCCGGACGGACCGGTTCGCCTACGTCCTGTGCCGGACGTCGAACCCGGGCGCGGCCGAGCTCCAGGGCCTCATGGTGGAGCCCGATGACGCGGCCGGTCACCCGCGCGAGCCGCTCTACGCTCGCGTCGCCCGCCGAGCAACGGAGTGGGGGCCCGGCGGCACGGTCGGGCTGGTCGTCGGCGCGACGGCACCGCACGAGCTCGCGGAGATCCGGGCGATCGCGCCGGGTCTCGCGTTCCTGGTCCCGGGCGTGGGGGCCCAGGGCGGCGACGAGGCGGCGGTTCTGCGGGACGGCCGCGCCACGTCGACCCCGGCCGGAGAGCGCCCGGGCGGCGGCCTGCTCGTCAACGTCTCGCGGGGGATCGCGGGCGCGGCACGCTCGTCGGATGCCTCGAATCGGGACCTCGAGCGCCGAATCTCAGAAGCCGCGCGGGAGTGGGCAGCCAGACTGCCCGTGCTACCCTAGCCAGCGCGTCGCCCGGCCCGGTGCCGGCCCGTCGCCATCACACGAGGTCGAACCCAAGCAGATGCCGAACATCGGGCCTATCGAGCTCATCATCATTCTCGTGATCGCGCTGATCGTGATCGGCCCCGGACGCCTGCCCGACGTCGGTGCCGCCCTTGGCAAGAGCATCCGTGAGTTCCGGAAGGCGTCGACGGACATCACCGACGCGGCTCGCGTCGACGTGAGTCCCCAGACGGCGGCGGCCGCGCCGGCAGCTCCCGCGCCGACCGGGGCAGCTCCCGCACCGAACACGCTGGCCGAAGCCACGACCCCGAACACCCTCACCGCCGCGCCGTCCGCCCCGGCCGTCCCGCCACCGGTCGTCGTCCCGCCGGATGCCGGCGACGACGCGACCGCCCCGCCCGCCTGACCTCGCGACCGGCTGACCGCTGATGGCCGACGCCGACGCCGTCCGCGGGGCCGGCGTTCCGGATCTGCTTCCTGCGCCCGACCAGACCGCCGGGCCGGGCTCTGCCGCGCCCGTCCCGAGCGCTCCGGCGCCGACGAGCGGCGGGGTGATGACCCTCGTCGATCACCTGACGGAGCTCCGGACCCGGCTGATCCGGTGCATCATCGCGATCGCCATCGGCACGGCGATCGGGTTCTTCGCGGCCGATCGCATCCAGAAGATCCTCGTCGCGCCACTGCCGGCTTCGGCCCTCCCGCTGCAGCTCCTCGGGCCGGGCGACGGCTTCGCGATCACGCTCCGGATTGCGGTCGTGGTGGGGATCATCCTCGCGATGCCCGTGCTTCTCTATCAGCTCTGGGCGTTCATCGCGCCGGGCCTCACCGCTTCGGAGAAGCGCACGCTTCGACCGTGGATCCCGCTCGCCCTCTTCTTCTTCGCCCTCGGCGTCTCGATCGCCTACGTCATCCTCCCGTACGCGATCGGCTTCCTCCTCGCGTTCACGAACGACGTGATCGTTGCCCACCTCGCGGCGCCCGCCTACTTCGACTTCGTCTCGACGATGTTCCTCGTGTTCGGTCTCCTGATGGAGTTCCCGATCGTCCTGTACGCGCTGTCGCGCGTCGGGATCACCACCTCCGCGAGGCTGACGGCATCGCGTCGGATGGTCGTCCTGGGCATCGCGATCTTCGCGGCGGTCGCGACACCGGGCGGCGATCTCGTGAGCCCGATCGTGCTTGGCGTGACGATGTACGTCCTGTTCGAGCTGACCGTCCTGGCGATCCGGCGGAGCGGCAAGTGACGAACGACCAGGCCCCGGGACCGCGGTGACGACCGATCGGCTGTCCGAAGCGACGGTCGAGCGACAGGCCACGTCGTCCGCCGACGCGGATGCCGAGGAGCAGACCCCGGTGGATCGCGAGGGCCAGCATGTCGTGATCCTCAGCGGGCTGTCGGGCGGCGGCAAGACCGCCGCGGCGAAGCTGTTCGAGGACCTCGGCTACACCGTCGTCGACAACCTGCCCGGAGAGCTCCTGATCGAGCTCGCGGAGCTCGTGTCGGATGAGCCCGATCGCTTCGGCAAGACCGCGATCGTGCTCGACGTCCGCTCCGGTGACGCGCCGATGGCCTTCGGAGCGATGCGCGGGGCCCTCGAGGGACGCGGGATCCGGCCCCAGGTGTTCTTCCTCGAGGCCCGCGACGAGGTCCTGATCCGGCGCTTTTCCGAGACGCGCCATCGTCACCCCCTGTCGGACCAGCGGGGGATCGCCAGCTCGATCGCGGCGGAGCGGCGCCTCCTCGATCCGGTGCGGAGCGAGGCCGACGTCGTCATCGACACGAGCGACCTGTCGCTCCGCGAGCTGCGCGAGCGGATCTTCACCCGGCTCGGCGAGACGGCCGACCCGAGCCGCCTCGCCATCCAGCTGATCAGCTTCGGGTTCAAGTACGGCGTGCCCCTCGAGGCCGACCTCGTGTTCGACGTCCGGTTCATGCAGAACCCGTACTACATCGCCGAGCTCCGCCAGCTGTCGGGCCTGACGGAAGCCGTCCGAACCTTCGTCCTCGCCCAGCCGGTCGCCCAGGAGTTCCTTCGGTACCTCCACGAGTTCCTGCAGTTCGCCCTGCCCGCCTACGTCGCCGAGGGCAAGACGAGATTGACGATCGCGCTCGGCTGCACCGGCGGCTATCACCGTTCGATCGCACTGGCCGAGGAGCTCGCGACGTGGCTCCGGGAGCAGGACTTCGGGCCCGTCGCGGTCTTCCATCGCGAGCTGGATCGGGCCTGATGGCGAACCACGGACCGGGACGGCCGATAAATCTCCGACGCTGGCTCACGCCCGGGATCGGGGTGAAGCGCTGGCTCCTCCTGACGTTCGTCGGCGCGCTGATCCTGGCGCTCGGCGCCGCCCACGTCATCCGCCAGATGACGGCAGACGTCGAGCCGGGCGGGGTGCCGGGTGCCCTCCTCGACGCCGCGACGCTCCAATTCCTGCCGTACCCGCTCCGCGGCCTGCTCGTGATCGTGGTCGGGCTCGTCCTGATCGGGTATGGCGCCTACCGCACGATCCGGGCCCTGACCGACCCGTTCCTGCCCTCGGAGAGCGGCCGCCTCGTCGAGCTGATCTACCACCGCAAGTCGCTCGCGCGCGGACCGCGCGTCGTCGTGATCGGCGGCGGGACGGGCCAGTCGACGCTCCTCCGCGGCCTCAAGGAGCACACCAGCAACCTCACCGCGATCGTGGCCGTCGCCGACGACGGCGGATCGTCGGGCGTCCTCCGAGACCAGCTGGCGATCCCGCCGGTCGGGGACATCCGGCGGTGCCTCGCCGCGCTGGCCGACGACGAGACGCTCGCCGGCGAGGTCCTGGAATACCGGTTCGTGGGGTCGCCGTCGGATCCGGCCCCCGAGTCAGGCGGGCCGCTCGGCGGGCACCCCGTCGGCAACATCCTGCTGGCGGCCATGACCCAGCTCGAGGGAGGCGATTTCGAGGAGGCCGTGCGCCGGGCCAACCGGATCCTCGCGATCCGCGGCCAGGTGCTCCCGGCGGCCGCGGTGCCGCTGACGATGCACGCCCGGCTCCACGACGGGACGATCCGCGACGGCCAGTCGGTGATCACGAAGTCGATCGGGATCGAGCGCGCGTGGATCACGCCCGAGGGCATCGCCGCCTGTGACGACGCGTTGGCGGCGATCGCCGACGCGGAGCTGATCATCGTCGGGCCCGGCAGCCTCTACACGAGCATCCTGCCGAGCCTCCTCCTGCCCCAGATGCAGGAGGCGATCGTGACGTCGTCCGCGCTCCGTGTCTTCGTCTGCAACGTGGCCACCCAGAACGGCGAGACGACGGGGATGGACCTCGCCGATCACGTGACGGCGCTCTTCGCCCACGCCGGCGCGGACATGGTCGACGTCGTCCTCGCCAACAACCGGATCCTGAGCGGCGCCCTGCGGCCGCCGTCCGAGCCGGTCCGCCTGACGTGGCCGCCTGACCTCCAGTCTCCGCCGACGCTCGTCCTCGACGACGTCGTCGACGACGCAGCGGCGCAGCGACACGACTCGCACAAGCTCGCCGCGAGCTTGATCCGGATCCTCGAGCGCGAGGGCAGCGCGCGACGTCGCGGCTCGGTGGCCCGAACGGCTTGACCCGGATGGCCGGGCGCCGGAGGACGGGCGGGTGAGCGGCTCCGACCGCGACCTCGTCCTCGCGCTGCGGGCGGAGCTCGCCGCCATCGATCCGTCCCGGCCCTGCGACCGCCGTGCAGAAGCCGCCGGTCTCGCCGGCGACCGTCGACCGGGCGGTCGCACGATCGTCCGGGATGCGCCGACGGCCCGCCTCCTCGTCCGGCTCGGGCGCGACGCCGCTCACGACGGGCCGGGCACTGGCCCGACCAGCGACCCATTCGACTGGGACGCGGCGGCCGAGCACTGCCGGCTCGCATGGCTCCGCGGGCTGTTCCTGGCCCGGGGCTCCCTGAGCCTGTCCGGCGGCCGGACGCACCTCGAGTTCGTCGTCGGCCCGGACGACGCCCCGGTCCTTGCCCGGCGCCTGACTGCCATCGACCTGCCGGCCTCGTGGCGGATCCGGCGCGGGCGGGGCGTCGTCACCTGGAAGAGCGGCGACACCGTGGGCCTCTTCCTGCGCCGGATCGGGGCGAACGCGGCCCTCCTCGAGGTCGAGGCGCGCCAGGTGTCACGGGCCCTCCGTGGAGACCTGAACCGCGTCCTGAACGCGGAATCGGCGAACCTGCAGCGTGCGGTCGGCGCGGCGGGGCGACAGGTCGCCGCGATCGAGGAGCTGAGCGCGACCGGCGAGCTGGAGGTCCAGCCGTTCGTCGTCCGGACCGTCGCCGAGGCCCGGCGCGAGACCCCCGAAGCCACGCTCGCGGAGTTGGCGGAGCGTCTCCAGATCCATCGCTCGGCCGTCCAGCGGGCCCTCGAACGCATCGAGCGCCTGGCGGCGACGCCGGCCGACCAGGCGCCAGCGACGGTCCGGCGTCGAGCGCAGCGCGAGATCGGGTCGCCGAGGTCCGCGCCTCTGGCATGATTCGGGCCATGCGTCCCGTCGTCATCGCCGCCAACTGGAAGATGAACACGACGCCCGCCGATGCCGGCGAGCTGGCCGTCACGATCGCCTCGCGAACCCGGGTTCCCGGCGTGATCCGCGTGATCTGTCCGCCGTACGTCTGCCTGGCCGCCGTGCGTGACGCCCTCGTCGGCCAGGACGTGGCGGTCGGCGCGCAGAACGTCCACCACGAGCTGGCCGGCGCCTACACGGGCGAGATCAGCGCGGCGATGCTCGACGGTCTCGCGACGTGGGTGATCCTCGGGCACAGCGAGCGCCGCCGCGATGCCGGCGAGACCGACGCCCTGATCGCGGCCAAGCTCGGCCGGGCGCTCGCATCCGGGCTGCGGCCCATCCTGTGCGTGGGCGAGTCCCTCGAGGTGCGCGAAGCCGGCGCGGACGCGGCCGCCGCGGTCGTGACGGACCAGTTGCAGGGCGCCCTCGGACCGAACGCCGGAAGTGCGATCGCCGCCGGCGGCCTCGTCGTCGCGTACGAGCCGGTCTGGGCGATCGGCACCGGTCGGAACGCCAGCGGTCGGGACGCCGCCGGCATGACCGACGAGATCCGCCGCGTGCTGGCGGGCATCCCCGGTCTGGGCACGGGTCAGGACGTCCCCGTCCTGTACGGCGGGAGCGTCACCGCGGCGAACATCGGCGAGTTCCTGGCCGAGCCGTCGATCGACGGCGCGCTGGTCGGTGGCGCGTCGCTCAAGCCGGACGAGATGGCCGGGATCGTCGGCCGGGCCGGCGTCACCGCCGCAGCGCGCCAGGCCGCGTCCGCGTGAGTCGCCCGCGACCGATCGTCCTCCTCGTCATCGATGGGTTCGGGATCGGACCTGTTCCGGCCGACGACGCGATCGCCTCCGCCCGGATGCCCGTCTGGCGCGGGCTTCTCGCCCGCTGGCCGCACGCTCGACTCCGCGCGTCAGAGGACGCCGTCGGGCTGCCACCGGGACAGATGGGCAACTCGGAGGTCGGTCACCTCAACCTCGGCGCCGGCCGGCCGGTGCTCCAGGACCTGCCGCGGATCGACGCCGCGATCGCCGATGGATCGTTCTTCACGCGCCCGGCGCTGCTCGACGCCTGCGATCGGGCGGCCCGTGAGGGCGGCCGGCTCCACCTCGTAAGCCTCGTCGGGCCCGGCGGCGTCCACGCCAATGACCGGCACCTCGTCGCCCTCGTCGAGCTTGCCGCTCGCCGATCCGTTCCGGCGGTCCGGGTCCACGCCCTGCTGGACGGGCGGGACACGCCACCGCGGTCGGCCCTCGAGTTCGTGCGGGATCTCGAGGCCCGTCTCGCCGGCGCGCATCCGGATGCGAGGATCGCGACCGTCGGCGGCCGCTACTTCGCGATGGACCGCGACCAGCGCTGGGACCGGATCGCTCGCGGCTACGACGCGATCGTCCACGGGGTGGGGGAGCGTGCCCCGTCCGCGATCGCCGCAATCGAACGGGCATACGTTCGGGGTGAGAACGACGAGTTCGTGGCCCCGACCGTGATCGACGGGGTCGACGGCAGGGTTCGCGACGGCGATCCGATCGTCCACGCGAACTTCCGCGCCGACCGGGCGCGGCAGCTGACCCATGCGCTCGCCGACGGCGACGGGTTCACCGCGTTCGACCGCTCGGCCGCCGGTGCACGACCACGCGATCTTCTCGTGGTGACGATGACGGAGTACGAGTCCGCGCTGCCGGTCGAGGTCGCCTTCCCGCCGGAGGAGGCGTATTCGCTCGCCCACGCCGCCTCGAGCGCGGGCTGGCGGCAGCTCCACGTGGCCGAGACGGAAAAGTACGCCCACGTCACGTACTTCTTCAACGGCGGGCGGGAGGCCCCGCTTCCCGGTGAGGACCGGATGCTCGTCCCGAGCTCGAAGGTCGCGACGTACGACCTCCAGCCGGAGATGAGTGCGAGCGGTGTCACCGACGCCCTCATCGGGGCGCTCGCCTCGGACGCGTACGACCTCGTCGTCACGAACCTCGCGAACCCCGACATGGTCGGCCACACGGGAGTCTGGACGGCGGCCGTCGCCGCGGCCGAGACCGTCGATGCCTGCCTCGGCCGCATCGTGGCCGCCCTCGACGCCCTCGACGCGACCGATCCGACGGGTCCCGGATCGCTGCTCGCCGTCACCGCCGACCACGGCAACGCCGACCAGATGCGCGACGCCAACGGCGATCCCGTCACCGCCCACTCGCTCAACCCGGTGCCGTTCCTCCTCGCCGGACGAGCGGTCGAAGGCCGGACGCTGCGCGACGGAGTCCTCGCCGACGTCGCCCCGACGCTGTGCGAGCTGGCCGGCCTGCCTCGCTGGGACGGGATGACGGGGACATCGCTGCTGGAGCCCGCCGGCCGCTCCTGAGGCAGTCCCGCGGACGGGCTCGAAGGGTCGGTCGTGCTATCATCCGCGCCGTTTCCAGACGGAGGTCGTTCCGCGTGAACCCGTTCCTGGCCGTGGGCCAGATCATCGTCAGTATCGCGCTCGTCGTCGCGATCCTGCTCCAGGCCCGGGGCACGGGGCTGTCCGGGACGTTCGGCGGCGACTCGGCGGTCTATCGCAGCCGGCGCGGCATCGAGCGACGGCTGTGGCAGTTCACGATCGTCCTCCTCGTCCTGTTCGTCTGCTTCTCGCTCGCGTCGTTCATCTTCGCGCCGACGACGGCCTGATCCGCCGGTCGCACCCCGCGGCCGTCCGACCGCCGCGAGCGCTTCTTCCGACATGAACCGTCTCGACCGCGCCATCATCGCCGGCCTCGTCGTGGTGGTCGCCATCGCCGCGATCGCCATCGGCGGCCCCGCGCTGGGCCCGACGCCGACCCAGACCACGACGCCGTCCACGGTCGCCGCGGTCTCTGCCTATCGCGAGGGCATCCTCGGCCGGCCGACGGCGGTGAACCCGCTTGCCGCCCGCACCCAGGCGGACCGCGACCTCGTCGCGCTCGTCTTCGAAGGGCTCGTGACGATGGATCCCGACGGGGCGCCGCGACCCGCCCTCGCACGATCGTGGGAGACGTCGCCCGACGGCGCGACATGGACCTTCCATCTGCGTCCGGATGCGTACTGGCACGACGGCGAGCAGGTGACGGCGAACGACGTCGTGTTCACGGTAGCGACTCTCGAGGATCCCGACTATCGCGGCCCGGGCGCGGGCTCGTGGACCGGCGTCACCGCCACTCCGGTCGATCCGCTCACCGTCCGGTTCGACCTCGATCCGGCCTTCGCGGGGTTCGCGGCCCTCGCGACGCAGCCGATCGCGCCGTTCCACCTCCTCGGCGACACGTCGGCGGGAGCGATGGCCGACGACCCGTTCGGATCGCAGCCGGTCGGCTCCGGGCCGTACGCCCTGGTCGAGCTCGACCGCGACCACGCCGTCCTCGAGCCGGCCAGCACCGTCGCCGCGCCGGCCGACGGTCCGGTTGCGTCGCATCGTCCCTCGATCGACCCGCTCGCCACGACCCGACCGTCGATCCGCGACGGAGCCGCCAGGCCGGCCATCGATCGGATCGATCTGCGCTTCTTCGACGATCCGGACGAGCTCGGGGACGCGTTCCGCTCCGGCCAGCTCGATGCGGCCTCCGGCCTCGATCCCGCCGCTGCGGCCACCCTCGGCGACGAACCCGGCAGCCGGGTCCTCCGCGAGCCGTCGACGACTCTCACCGCGGTCGCGCTGAACCTCCGGCCGAGCCACCCCGAGCTCGGTGACGCCCGGACCCGCGCAGCCCTCCTCGGGGCGATCGACCGCGGGCGGCTCCTGACGGTCGCCTACGGTGGCCTCGCGAGCAGCGCCGAGGGGCTCATCCCGCCGTCGTCGTGGGCGTTCGACGGCGCCGCAAGCCCGCCGATCGCCCACGACCTGAAGGCGGCCGCGAAGGCGCTCAAGGAGGCCGGTTGGACGAAGCAGAAGGACGGCTGGCATCTGGGCAAGGCGAGCGAGCCGCAGCGCCTCGAGCTGATCATCCCCGACCACGCGACGAGCCCGGTGCTGGCCGCCGTCGGATCGCAGGTGGCGGCCGATTGGACCGCCCTCGGCTTCACCGTCACCGTCGCCGAGATGGACCCCGCGGTCATCGCGGCCGACCGGCTCCGGACGGGCGAGTTCACCACGGCGATCGTCTCGGTCGCGGTTGGGCATGATCCCGACCTGTACCCGCTGCTCGCGTCGACCCAGACGCGGACCGGCGGTGCGAACGTCTTCGGTCTGCAGGACGCGTCCCTCGACAACCTCCTCGAGACGGCCCGCGAGCCCGGCCCGGCGAACACCCGGGCGACGGCGTTCAGCGAGATCCAGAAGCGTCTTTCGGCCGGCGATTTCGTGCTCCCGATCGCCTGGCCGGACACCGTCGTCGTGCTGGGTCCGAGGGTCCAGGGACCCGTGAGTCGGACCGTCGCCGACGGGTCGGAGCGATTCTGGGATGTGCTAACATGGCGCCTCGCTGACGACCGGTGAGCCTCTCGGCGACCCGGTCGACGGGTCGACGCCGAGGTGGCGAAATTGGCAGACGCGCTAGCTTCAGGAGCTAGTGCCCGCAAGGGCGTATGGGTTCAAGTCCCTTCCTCGGTACCACCTCAACCCTCCTGACCTGTCACGAGCGGCGACACACCTGCCCAGGTGGCGGAATTGGTATACGCGTACGTTTGAGGGGCGTATGAGGCAACTCATCCGGGTTCAAGTCCCGGCCTGGGCACCACTCTCCCCCTGATCGCCCTCGGTCAGCCGCGCGTCCCGATGAACGCGGCTTCGAGCACCCAGGCGCTTCCGATCACGACCAGCACGAGCGCGACCGCCGAGGCAGTGGCGCGACCCCCGTGCGGCGAGAAGTCGATGGCGCCGGCGAGGCCCAGTGAGGCGAGGGCGACGAGGGCGAACAGCCCGGCGTTCAGGACGGCGGCGCTGCTGCCGGTGACGACCAGCACGACGGCCGTCACGACGACGGTGACGATCGCCAGTCCGACGAGGATCCGGCGCGTCCGTTCCGACAAGGCCGGCGTGGCGCCCTCGGCGGTCGAGCCGGACATCGCCCAGAGGCCGACCCCCGCGGGGATGCCGAGCACGGCGGCGAGTGCCACCGCCACCACGCCGAACACCTTGCCGAAGACGGTGCGGAGCCAGCCCTGGACCTCCGGCGGGTCGCCGAGCACGGTGATCGCGAGGGCGAGGCCGAGGAGCACGACGGCGGCGATGCAGAGCATCGTCAGGACGATTCGGGACGCGTTGACCAGGGCGGTTCGATGCATCGGTCCCTCGAGTGGCGGACGGCGAGTCTCCGATCGCCCCGTTCCCGGGTCAACCCGTACGATCGGCATCGGCCGATCGACCCGGGTCCCGGGTGTCGAGCGTGTCGTACGCTCTGTGGCGGGCGGTTAGCTCAGTCGGTCAGAGCGTCTCGTTTACACCGAGAAGGTCACTGGTTCGAGCCCAGTACCGCCCACCACCGGCCCGCCGTGATCGGTCGACGCGGGACGGCTGGTAGACTCGTCGGAGGGGGATCCACATCGCCGTCACCTGTCCGGGAGGGCATGCATGAACTGGGGCGTGATCATCCTGATCGCGATCGTCGTGATCCTGGTGATCTTCCTGATCAGCCTGTACAACGGGCTCGTCCAGCGTCGCAACCGGATCGACGAGGCATTCGCGCAGATCGAGGTCCAGCTCAAGCGGCGCCACGACCTGATCCCGAACCTCGTGAACGCGGTCAAGGGCTACATGGGGTTCGAGCAGAAGGTCCTGACCGACGTGACGAACGCCAGGGCGGCGGCCGTCGCGGCGGGGGCGCAGGGTCCCGCGGCCCAGGCCCAGGCCGAGAACGCGCTGACCGGCACCCTCCGCTCGCTGTTCGCGGTGGTCGAGAACTATCCGGAGTTGAAGGCGAACGAGAACGTCCTCGCCCTCCAGGAGCAGCTGACCACGACCGAGAACCAGATCGCGTTCAGCCGCCAGCACTACAACGCGAGCGTCCTCGACTACAACACCGGGATCCAGACATTCCCGGCCGTCCTCCTCGCCGGCATGTTCGGCTTCGCGAAGCGCGAGTTCTTCGACGCCGAGCCCGAGGCGGCGGCGGTCCCGACGGTCGACCTGAACCTCTCCTAGGCGCCCGGCCGGGCTCGACCCCACGCGAGCGATCGGCCCCGCCTGACCGAGGCGCAGGATCCACATGGCCGAAACCTTCTACGGACAGATCGCGGCGAACCGCCGCAACTCGACGTTGCTGGTGCTCCTCGTGCTCGCGCTGTTCGCCGCGCTCGGCTTCTCGATCGGCTTCGCGATCTCCGGCGACGCGACCGGCGGTCTCGCAGCAATGGGGCTCGCCCTCTTCTTCGGCGTCCTGATCTCGGCGGGCTCGTACTTCGGCGGTGATTCGCTCGTCCTGGCCGCGTCGGGCGCCAAGGAGGCCGACGAGACGTCGGTGCCGCAGCTCCTGAACGTGGTCCGGGAGCTGGCCCTCGCCGCGAACATCCCGATGCCGAAGGTCTACCTCATCGACGACACGGCGCCGAACGCGTTCGCGACGGGGCGCGACCCCAAGCACGCCTCGGTCGCGATCACGTCCGGGCTGCTCGAGAAGCTCGACCGCGAGGAGCTCCAGGGCGTGATGGGCCACGAGCTGAGCCACGTCCGGAACTTCGACATCCGGTTCGCCCTGCTCGTCGGCGTCCTCGTCGGCTCGATCGCCCTCCTCGCGGACTTCTTCCTGCGGTTCTCGTTCTGGGGTGGGGCGAGCAGGGGGCGGCGGAACGACCGCGGCGGCAACGGCGCCCAGGCGGTCTTCGCGGTCGTCGCGATCATCCTGGCGATCATCGCGCCCTTCGTCGCCCGCCTCGTCCAGCTCGCGGTCAACCGCCAGCGCGAGTACCTCGCCGACGCGTCATCGGTCGAGCTGACCCGGAACCCGTACGGGATCGAGCGCGCGCTGGCAAAGATCTCGACCGACCAGGAGGTCCTCGAGGTGGCCAACCGGGCAACCCAGCACATGTACTTCACGAACCCGATCAAGAAGTTCGAGGAGCGCTCGAGCGGGCTTTTCTCGACCCATCCGGCGACCCTCGACCGGATCAACCGACTCCGCGAGCTGACCGGCGACGCCCCGCTCGGCGGCGAGGAGGCGGCTCAGCTCGCCGGGCTGGACTGAACGGGGTGGGGGAGACGCCGCCGCCCGAGCCCCTCTATTTCGACAGCCCCGAGGCCCTGCGCGACTGGTTCGACGCCAATCACGAGACCGCCACGGACCTCTGGGTCGGCTACTACAAGAAAGCGAGTGGTCGGCCGAGCCTGACCTGGTCGGAGGCGGTGGACGAGGCCCTCTGCGTCGGCTGGATCGACAGCGTCCGGTACTCGGTCGACGAGGAACGGTCGCGGCAACGATTCACGCCCCGCCGGAAGGGCAGCAACTGGAGCCTGGTCAACATCGAGAAGGTCGCCCGGCTCGAGGCGGAAGGCCGGATGCGCCCGGCCGGACGGGCGGCGTTCGAGCGCCGAATCGAGGCCCGGTCCGGCGTCTACTCGTACGAGCAGCGGCGCGAGGCACGGCTCAGCGAGGACGAGGAGCGAGCCTTCCGGGCCGACGACGCGGCGTGGTCCTGGTTCGCGGCACGACCCTCGTCGTACCGGACGGCGGCCGTCTGGTGGATCGCCAGCGCGAAGCGTCCGGAGACCCGCGAACGACGGCTTGCGAGCCTGATCGAGGAGTCGTCCGCGGGCCGCATGCCGAAGGCGCTGACCCCGCCCGGACGGAACCCGGACGGCTCGGTCGGTCGTTGAAGGCCGATCGGACCTCGTGCTATCCTCGGCCCCGCCGACGGGCGACCGAGCCTGGTTGGCCATCGGGCCGAGATAGCTCAGTTGGTAGAGCACGCGACTGAAAATCGCGGTGTCGCCAGTTCGAATTTGGCTCTCGGCACCATCGCTTCGGCGGTGGTCGCGTGATCGAGCGGAAGTGGCTCAGTTGGTAGAGCATCACCTTGCCAAGGTGAGGGTCGCGGGTTCGAGTCCCGTCTTCCGCTCCATTTTCCTGCCCGGCAGGTGCCGGGAGCCGCTCGAGGACACCGCCCGCTGCCCCTTCGTCTAGTGGTAGGACAGCGGACTTTGGATCCGTGAACCGAGGTTCGAATCCTCGAGGGGCAGCCAGAACGAACAGCCCGCGGCCGGTCGCCGGCCCGCCCCGGGGCGACGTGGTGAAGTGGTTCAACACGGGGGTCTGCAAAACCCCTACTCACCGGTTCGAATCCGGTCGTCGCCTCCACTCCCCGACACCATCGGGCCATCGGCTGGGACAGTTCGCGGCCCCTCCCTGGTCGAGCGTCGCGCAGCGAACGCGCCAATCGGCTCCCGCGCGGGTTGTAGAGTTGCCCAATCGCGTCTGCCCGGCGGCCACCGCGAGTGCGGATGGTTCGGCGAGACACATCGTCGCGCGTGGAGGGACCCCAGTGAAGAACCCGCCCATCCTCATCGCGATCATCGGCTTCTTTGCCGCCCTCGCGGGCTTCGGATACCTGTTCTTCGGGCTCCGCGTCCTCGGGTTCGACTGGTTCGGGGCCTTCGGTGACCTCCCGAGGTTCGAGCACGTCGGACTCTGGGGCTGGCTGGCCGTCGGCACCGGGATCGTCTGGATCCTCGCGGCGCTCGGCCTCTGGGCGCTCCAGCCGTGGGCCCGCCTGTTCGCGCTGATCATGGCCGCCTTCGGGCTGTTCGAGGCCATCCTGGCGTTCTTCCAGTTCCCGGGCACGGGTGTCGCCTTCGGGATGGCGCTCATGCCGGCGGTGATCCTCTGGTACCTGAACACCCGCGAGGTCAAGGTGGCTTTCGGCCTCGACGACCTGTCGAGCGGCGCCCCCGTTCCGGCGGCGGCCGCCGCGGCCGCCCCTCCGGCAGCCCCGGTGGCCTTCGCGGCCACCGCCGCGGCTGTGGCCCCGCAGCCGGCGGCCCCGCCGCCCGCGGCACCCGTGGCGGCGGCAGCGCCCGTCGCGGCGGCAGCAGCTCCGGAGGCGGCCGCGGCACCGGTCGCTCCACACCAGATGCGGATCGCCGACGTCGAGGGGATCGGTGCTGCGAATGCCGAGAAGCTCGCCGCTGCCGGCATCACGACGACCGACGAGCTGCTGGCGGCCGGTGCGAAGCGGCACGATCGCGAGCGGATCGCCGCGGCCACCGGGATCAGCAACGAGCTGATCCGCGACTGGGTCAACATCGTCGACCTCATGCGGGTCCCGGGCGTCGGGCCGCAGTACAGCGACCTGCTCGAGGCCGCGGGCGTCGACTCACCGGCCGAGCTCGCGCAGCGGAACCCGGCCAATCTCGCGATCACGGTCCAGGAGGTCATCGCCGCGCGACCCGGCATCGTCCGGCGGACGCCGAGCGAGGCCGAGATCGCGGCCTGGATCGCGGAGGCGCGCACGTTCGAGTCCGTCGTCGAGCACTGACGTCGGTCCTGAGCACGACCCGCCGGTCAACCGGCGGGTCGTTCGATTCCGGCGGCGCCTCGGCCACGATCGTTGCCGAAGCAACGACACGCTAGAATCGCGGCTCTCGCAACCCCCACGTCGGAGCCACCGCGATGCCGATCCCGCCTTCCGAGGTCACCTGGAACGAGACCCACGTCGCCGACTTCCGCGCGCACGGCGGCCGGATCACGCAAGGGCCGCTGACCGGCTCGAACCTGCTGCTCCTCACCACGACCGGGGCGAAGTCCGGGGAGCCGCATGTCTCACCGCTCGGGTTCAGCCGGGACGGCGAGCGATGGGTCGTCGTCGGATCGAACAGCGGCTACGCCCACGATCCGGCATGGGTCGCGAACATCCGCGCTGATCCGCATGTCGGGGTCGAGGTCGGGACCGAGGCGTGTCCCGCGATCGCCCGGATCACGACCGGTGACGAACGGCAGCGACTGTGGGAGGCCCACAAGGCGGCGATCCCGATCTTCGAACGCTACGAGACGATGACCGATCGAGAGCTGCCGGTCGTGATGCTCGAGCGGACCTAGCGGCTCTGCGCGTCCTCCGCCGATCGCATCGCCGCCGCTGTCGCCAGCGATCGCGGATCGCCGACGTCCTCGAGCCCGTCGATGGCGCCCTCGACGTCGGCCTTCGAGCGGTTCTGGCTCAGCTTCAGCTTCGCCTCGATCCTGGTGATCACCACCTCGACGCCCACGATTGCCCGCAGCTGGCCCTCGATGTACTCGACCGGAGCGTCGTCGACCGACCATGGCGCCGCCCGTCGGGCCTCGTGCCGGGCCACGAGCGCCCGGACGTTGCGCTCGATCCAGTCGCGATCCTCGTGGACGAGGAAGCGGCCGTGGATGTGGGCGGTGACGTAGTTCCATGTCGGAACCACCCGGCCGTGCTCCCGCTTCGTGGCGTACCACGCCGGCGAGACGTACGCCTCGGGGCCGCGGACGATCACGAGCGCCTCGCCCGTCGGCGGCGTCTTCCACTGGCGGTTGTTGCGGGCGACGTGACCCATCAGCCGGCCCTGCTCACCGGCTTCGGGCGACGCGTCGGCCGGCTCGTGGATGAGTGGCAGGAAGGTCGCGAGCAGTCCCTCGTCGGTCGGCGTGATCAGGTCGGCCGCGCCGAGGTTCGCGAGGAGGTGACGGACGTCGTCGTCGGTCGGCCGGAAGTGGTCGGGGACGTACATGCCGTCAGGATGCCATGCACCGCGCGCACGTCGGCACGTGGACGATCCGGCCCGCTACGATGGCGGCGGGGCCCGGAGTGGCGGAACAGGCAGACGCGGCGGCCTTGAACATGGTTGCCGGTCCGGACTGGCTCGGGGACTTCGTGCGGAAGACGACCGTTTCGGAGGGATGTCCAGGCCCTTGGTACACCCGTTGGTGCACCGAACGATGGACCTGCCGCCGTGGCGAAACCGGCAAACGCACCCGACTTAAAATCGGGGGCCCTCACGGGCTTGTGGGTTCGACTCCCACCGGCGGCACCACTCCCCGGAGTTCCTGGCGATCAACGCCCCGCCACCACGAAGAACGCCCCGGCCACGGGGACCGGGGTGTCGTGCTGTCGTGGTGCTGCCGCTCGGCCACCACGTGGTCCGCCGGACCGCTGGTCGGGGGCCATGATCGCTGCCATCGTTTGGGCGGATCCCGCGAGCGCCCCTGTTCGAGGCTAGGCGCGTGCCTCCACGACCGGCAGCCGGCGCGAGGTGGGTGGCAGGCTGATGGCTGGGCCGAAGCCGCCGGCAAGCTCGCGGAAGCGCGCAACCGCCTGCGGCCGCAGCGAGTACCAGATCCAGGTGCCGCGTCGTTCGCCCTCGATCCAGCCGGCCTCCCGCAAGACCTTGAGGTGGTGCGAGACCGTCGGCTGACTGACGTCGCAGCAGGCGGTGAGGTCGCACGCGCACACCTCGTCGCAGTCGCTGAGCTGGCGCAGGATCGCCAGCCGAGTGGGGTCGGCCGCCGCCTGGAGGAGCAGGACGTCCGGATCGGTCTGACGCTTCATGTGGCCACTGTATTGACAGATGTCTATCTTGACAAGTATCAATACGCCATCACGCCGCTGGGAGCCCGCTGATGACGACCGAGACGATCCACGAAGAGGTCCGCGAGCACTACGCTGCCGCCGCGCTCCGGGCCTCGCACGGGAACTCCTGTTGCAGCGACCCCGAGACGATCGGCGCCAACCTGTACTCCGCCCTCGAGCGTGACGAGCTCCCTGACGCCGCCGTCCTGGCGTCGCTCGGTTGTGGCAACCCGACCGCCGTCGCGGATCTCCATCCCGGTGAGCGCGTGCTCGACCTGGGCTCGGGCGGCGGCATCGACGTCCTGCTCTCGGCAAAGCGCGTCGGCCCGACGGGTCGTGCCTTCGGCGTGGACATGACCGACGAGATGCTGGCCCTGGCCCAAAAGAACGCCGCCGAGGCGGCCGCCACCAACGTCGAGTTCCTGAAGGGCCACATCGAGGCGTTGCCACTACCGTCCGAGTCGATCGACGTCGTGATCAGCAACTGCGTTGTCAACCTGGCCGCCGACAAGGGTGCGGTCTTCGCCGAGATTGCCCGCGTCCTCCGACCCGGCGGAAGGATCGGCATCACCGACATCGTTGCCGAGGACTCCCTGACCGCCGAGGAGCGGGCTGAGCGTGGCTCCTTCGCCGGCTGCATCGCCGGCGCCCTGTCGGTTTCCGAGTTCCGGGCCGGCCTCCAGGCGGTCGGACTGACCGACGTCTCGATCACCCCGACCCACACCATCACCGACGGGATGATCAGCGCCATCGTCAAGGCCACCAAACCGGCTTCCGCGCGACCGCTCATCGATCTCTCGGCCCGGCGCGACCTGCCGGTGGCCGAGGCAGACTGTTGCGCCGGAGGCGGCTGTTGTTGAGCCGCGCCACGCCCGACGACTGGCCCTCGGTCCGCGCTCTGCTGACCGACGTGGGCCTGCCGCTGGACGATGCGGCCGAGCGGTCGCGACCGGCGTCGTCGCCACGGAGGGCGATCGCCTGGTCGGTTGCGCCGCGGTCGAGCCGTACGCCGCCGGCGGCAGCCCAGCCACGATCAACTGCGACGACGAGGACGTAGCGGAGGCGTCCGCCCGCTCCTGACTTCCTCCGCTCGGAGCATCACCATGTCGCGTCCATCGATCGCCCGACGTGACCTCGTCGCCCTGGTCCTCGCGGCCGTTTGCTGGGGGACCGGCACGGTCGTCAGCAAGGCGGCCCTCGACGAGATCCCGCCGCTCTCTCTCCTCGCCGTCCAACTCGCCACGAGCGTCCTCGTGCTGGCGCTCGTCATGCGTGCTTTGGGCACTCCCCTGCGATCCGGCGACCCACCGCTGCTCGGACGCCTCGGCCTGCTCAACCCAGGGCTTGCGTATGCGTTGGGCCTGCTGGGGCTCGTCACGATCAGTGCGAGCCTGTCGGTGCTTGTCTGGGCCCTCGAGCCGCTGATGATCCTCGTGCTCGCCGCCGCGACCTTGGGTGAACGGGTCACGCCGCGGCTGGCCGTCCTTTCGCTCGCGGCGGTGGCCGGGATCGTCCTGGTCGTGTTCGGGCCGGCGACCGGTGGTCAGCTCGTGGGCGTCGTCCTCAGCCTGGCCGGCGTCGCCTGCTGCGCGGTGTACACGGTCCTCACCCGCCGGTTCATCCCGGGCGCCCGCGACACGAGCCAGGTGATCGTGGCCCAGCAGGCGCACGCCCTGGGGCTCGCGCTCATCTTCGTCGTCGCCCTCGGGATCCTGGGCGGAACGATCTGGCCGAGCTCGCTCACGCCGCTCGGGTTGGCGAGTGCTGTTGGATCCGGCCTCCTGTACTACGCGGGCGCCTACTGGTTCTACCTCGGCGCATTGCGCCGCGTCCCGGCCTCGCTGGCCTCGGTCGCGTTCTACCTCATCCCGATCGTCGGCCTGGCCGCGGGCGCAGCGCTCCTGGGTGACCGGCTGGATGCTCGCCAGTGGCTGGGCGCGCTCATCGTCCTCGTCGCGGTCCTCGGAGTCTGGATTGACTCACGAAGTGTTGAGTCAGTATCCTCTGAGCAATGGAAATCGACGAGCGAGCTCGGATCCACGCCGCCCTCGGTGACGCGCACCGACTGAGGATCGTCGACGCGCTCGCTCTCTCCGATCGGACGTTCCAGGAGCTGGCGGTCGCCGCCGGGCTGCCGACCAACGCGGCCGCCCATCACCTCGACGTGCTCGAGGAGGCGGGCCTGATCGAACGGCGTGTGTCGGAAGGCGACCACCGACGCCGCTACATCACGCTCCGGGCGGGCCTGCTCGACGAGGCAATCGGCGGGCCGTCGACCCGTCCCCAGGTCGTCCTCTTCGTCTGCACCCACAACTCGGCCCGCTCGCAGTTCGCGGCGGCTGCGTGGCAGGATCGGACCGGCCTCGCGGCCCAGAGCGCCGGGAACAACCCGGCAACGCGCGTCCATCCCAAAGCCGTCCGGGCGGCGGCCGAATTCGGCCTGGATCTCGCCGGCGCCACGCCCAGGGGCTACGAGGCGATCTCCATCACGCCGGACCTCGTGATTTCCGTGTGCGATCGCGCCCACGAGGCGGGTGTCCCGTTTGACGCCCCGGCGGTCCACTGGTCGGTGCCCGATCCCGTGCGGGCCGGCTCGATCGGCGCCTTCCGTGCGGCATTCGCCGACCTCTCCCAGCGGATCGATCGGCTCGCTGCCGGATAGGAGGAAGCTCCGATGACCACGCGCATCCCCGAGTCGCCGGCCATCGCGACGCTCACCACGGCCGAGCGGATCAACATCCGCCACTCGGCTGCAGCGATCGAGCGGCGCTGGAAGGGCCGGATGAACATCGAGACGATCGAGCGCTTCATGGCGGAGTCGCTCGAGCTGATCATGCCGAACGCCCGGATCCGCACGTGGGTCCCGGTCCTGGCCGAGCGCCTGACGGAGGACCGATTGCGGGCCCTCTCCCGCCTCGAGTCGGGTCGCACCGATCTCAACCCGAGCGTGCTCTTCCTGTGCGTCCACAACGCCGGTCGCTCGCAGATGGCCGCGGGCTGGATGCGCCATCTGGCGGGCGACCGAGTCGAGGTGTTCTCCGGCGGCTCGGAGCCGGCGGCGGAGCTGAACGCCGCGGCGGTCGCGGCCATGGCCGAGAAGGGCATCGACATCGCTCGCGAGCTGCCCCAGCCGTGGGCCGACGAGATCGTGCGGGCGGCGGACGTGATCGTGACGATGGGCTGCGGCGATGCCTGCCCGTTCTACCCGGGCAAGCGCTACGTGGACTGGGAGCTCGACGACCCGGCCGGCAAGCCCCTCGAGGAGGTCCGCCCGATCCGCGACGACATCGAAGGCCGCGTCCGGGGCCTCATGGCCGAGCTCGGTGTCGAGCCACAACCGCGAAGCTGATGCGCCTCGCGATCTTCTCCGACGTCCACGCGAACCTGCCTGCGCTGGAGGCCGTCGTCGCCGACATCGCCGCGGCCGGCGTCGACGCCCGATATGGCCTGGGAGACCTCGTGGGGTACGCACCGTGGCCGAACGAAGTCCTGGAGCAACTCCGTGCCGAGGCGATCCCGATCGTCATGGGCAACTACGACGACGGCACGGGCTTCGACCGCGACGAGTGCGGCTGCGCCTACATCGATCCGACCGAGAAGGCTCTCGGCGATCGGTCGTTTGCGTGGACCAAGCTCCAGACGATCGAGGTGAACAAGGGCTGGCTCCGCACGCTGGCCGCGGAGATCCGTTTCGAGGCGGACGGCCTCCGTTTCCTGCTGGTGCACGGCAGCCCTCGCCGGATCAACGAGTACCTCTTCGAGGACAAGCCCGACGCCACCTTCGCCCGGATCGCGGCGGGCGCTGCCGCTGACGTCATCGTCTGCGGTCACACTCATCGGGGCTACGACAAGGTCGTCGGGGAGGCCCGGTTCGTCAACGTCGGTTCGGTCGGAAAGCCCAAGGACGGCGATCCCCGGGCAGGGTGGGCGCTCGTGGACACGACAGCGATGACCGTCGAGCTGCGCCGAGTCGCGTACGACGTCGAGCAGGCAGCCCGAGCGATCGAAGCGTCGGACCTGCCCCACGAGTTCGCCGGCGAGCTGCGCGAGGCACGCGGTTACCGACCCCAGGCCGCCGCCTGAGCGCGCTCGCCGCCGAGTTCATCGGCACCGCCGCCCTCGTCTTCTTCGGCTGCGGTGCAATTGCCAACGGCCTGGACCCGACCGCCGTGGCGCTCGCCTTCGGCGCCGTGATCGCGGTCATGATCGCCGCCCTCGGCCCGACGTCGGGCGCGCATTTCAACCCGGCCGTCTCGGTCGGCCTGGCGACCGGCCGCCACTTCGCGTGGCGTCGCATCCCGGCCTACGCCCTGGTCCAGGTCGCGGGCGCCATCACGGGAGCGCTGATCCTGCGCGCGACACTCGGGCCGGCGGCCGATCTCGGCGTCACGAAGCCCGCCGGCTCGAGCCTCCAGGCGCTCGTCTGGGAAGGCATCCTCACCTTCGTCCTCGTGCTGGTCATCACCGCGGTCTCGACCGGCCGCCGAGTCCCGGGTGTGGCTGCCGCCTTCGCGATCGGCACCACGGTGGCCCTCGGCTCGCTCGTGGGTGGCCCGATCTCGGGGGCGTCGATGAACCCCGCCCGCTCGATCGGGCCCGCGCTCGTCAGCGGCGACCTGGGCGACCTGTGGATCTACGTCGTCGGGCCGCTCGTCGGGGCCGTTGCTGCCGCCTCGACGTCTGCGTGGATCCGCCGCGACTGATCAGGCGGTCGCCGTCGGGACTTCATCCGACACGCCCGCCCCGAAGCCGCATCGCGGCGACTCGACATCGGTCACGTGCACCGACACGAGCGGGGCCAACCTGTTCGTCGTTCCGGGTGAGGCGCGATGATCGCTGCACCGGCCAGACCCTCGCGGGGGCTGTGGCTCCTGGTCAGGCGATCGATCTGCGGAAAATGAACCGGCGCACGCAAACATCCGCCGTAAGGTGTGAGCGTCCAGATCGGTCGCCTCCGGACGGGAGCGAGACGTGCAGACGGAACTCGTCAGCCTGGCGCGACGCGGAGACCGTGAGGCCTTCGGTGTCCTGGCGGGCGGCGCCGTCGATCGGTTGTACGCGATCGCTCTCCTCATCCTGCGCGACACCGAACTCGCGGAGGATGCGACCCAGGAAGCCCTGGTCCGAGCCTGGCGCTATCTCCCGACGCTTCGCGACGTCGAGCGGTTCGATGCCTGGCTCTACCGGCTCGTCGTCCGGGCCTGCGCCGACATCGGGCGCCATCGAAAGCGTTCTCGCGCGGAGTTCACGATCCTGGCCGCCGAACCGTCCGAGTCCGATCGAACGTCGGAGCTGGCGGATCGCGATCAGGTCGAGCGCGGACTCCGCCGGCTCACCGAGCCGCAACGGACGATCCTGATCCTGCACTTCTACGTCGGCCTGTCGCCCACCGAGGCGGCCGACGCCCTTGCCATCCCCGTCGGGACCGCCAAGTCCCGGCTTCACTACGCCATCGAGGCGCTCCGCGCGGCGATCGTCGCGGAGGAGCGTTCCTCCGTCCGCGCGCTCCGGGAGGGCCGAACGGCATGACTGCCAACGACGACCTCGAACGCCGGATCGCCGACTTCTACGAGTCCGAGGCCCCGGCGCGGTCGCCCGACTGGGTGCTCGCGTCGACCCTCGCCGCCGTCGACACCACCCCACAGCGGCGGGCGGTCATCGCCCTGCCGTGGAGGCTCCGTCACATGAACACCTTCGCCAAGGCCGGCGTGGCAATTGTTGCCGTGATCGCCGTGGCTGCCGTCGGGATCGCGCTCTTTCGCCCCGGATCGACGTCCGGGGTCGGCGGAGCCTCGGCACCGTCGCCCACGATCCTGCCATCCCTGCCGCCAGAGGGCGGCTCGGTCGCGCCCGGGAGACACGCCCTGAGTCCCGGCTTTCCCGTCCGGATCACGCTGGATGTGCCGCAGGACTGGCAGGCCTGCTCCGCGAGTCCTGTCGAACAGGGCGTGTGCAGTCCGGGTACCGGCGCTGAGCCGTCCGCCGTCGGCATCTCCATCGTCAGCAATGTCGTTGCGGACCCGTGCGGCCCGGCCCTGCAGTCTCCGCCGGTTGGCGCAACCGTCGACGACCTCGTCGCGGCGATCTCCGGCCTCAAGGGCTTCCAGGCCACCGCGCCCACCCCCATCACACTCGATGGGTACGCAGGCAAGAAGTTCGAGGTGACCGCCCCGGCGAGCGCCTCCTGTGAGCTCAGGACCTGGGCGACCGCCGATCGAACGAACGGCGTCGGACTGGGCGAGGTCAACCTCGTTCGTATCGTGGACGTCGGCGGCGTACGGGTCATGATCGCCGGTGCCTACTTTCCGGACACAGGTGGCCAGGCGGCTCGTGCCAAGGTCGAGCAGGTCCTCGACTCGGTGCACGTCGGCTCCTAGTCGCCGCTGTCATCCCGGCCGGCTGCGAGCTGCAGGGTTCGACCCTGCTCCCGCTCCAGCCGGCCGGATCAGCGGCGGCGGAACGCGAAGCGGCCGGACTTCTTCTCCGTGGACGTCGCGGGCACCGGCATCCTGTCGGCGGCTCCGAATGCCGCGAGCGACAGGGCGTTGAGCCGTTCCGCCGCGGCCGAACGGGGGGCGCCGGCGACGACCGGCGTTCCCTCACTGACGGCCCGCAGGTAGAGGAACGCGTCGTACGGGAGCTCGATCTCGATCTTGCTGCCGAGCGCCTGCTCGACGTCGCGCGCCTTGACGATCTCCCGCCCGAAGATGTTGTTCAGCACGAACATCGACTTGGCCGCGACCGTCCCCGCCTCGTTGAGGTACTCGATGAGCCCGTTGACCGCCTTGAGCGTCGCGATCTCCGGGTTCACGACGAAGAGCACGTTCTCGGCGTGCTCGAACGAGGTCAGCGTCCGCTCGTCGAGCCACGAGCCTGTGTCGATCACGACCTGGTCGTACGTATCGAGGAGGGTCGTCAGGATCCGGCCGACGTGCTCCGGCGTGACGAGCTCCGCGAGCTCGGGGCCGTTCGGCGCGGCGAGGACGTGGAGCCCGACGTCGTGCTTCGTCGCGTAGGTCCGGAGCAGCTCCGACTCCCGCATCGCGGCGTCGTCGCGGACGACGTCCGCCAGGGTCTGGCGCGGCTCGACGTTCAGATAGGTCGACACCTGGCCGAACTGCAGGTCGAAGTCGACGATGACGACCCGGTCGGGCTTCCGCATGGCGGCCGCCATCGCGATGTTCGTCGCAACCGTGGACGTCCCGGCGCCGCCCTTCGGGCTGTGGACGGCGATCACCCGGCGGGTTCGCTGGACCGTGAGCCCGTCGGCGGACAGGACCGAGCCGAGGTCCTTCGATCGCTGGAACCGGAGGAGCAGCGCCTCGACTCTCGCCTCGAGCTCGCGGGCGTCGAACGGCCGGCCCATGACGTCGTCCGCCCCCGCCTCGAGGAACCGGATCCGCTCCTCGACGTCGTCGCTCTGGCCGACGCACAGGATCGGGATCGAGGCCATCGCCGGAGTCGAGCGGATCTCGCGACAGACGTCGACGGCCGAGCGCTCGCCCGCGACGACGTCGACGATCACGAGCTGGTGCTCGGTGATCTTCGGGAACGCGTCGTTCGGATCCGGTGACAGGGTGACGGTGTAGCCGACGCCGGAGAGGGCTTTCGCGATCTGTTGGGCCGACGCCGGCTCGGCGTCGATGACGAGGATGGTGCTGGCCGGCACAGGGCCTCCGCGGGGCGGTCTGGGAGGGACGTTCTGGGTCAGGTGATCGTCAACCGATGGCCGAGAGGATACATCGACGGTCGGGCTCGTCGGACGTCGCAGCGGATCGATCGAGCGGCCGACGGAGGGCTCGAACGGGGTCGTCTGCTACACTCGGGGCCTGTTTCCTTTCGGTTCCGCGCCGGTCTCCGGGCCGTCAGCGGGGCGTTTCCCATTGGAAGGAGTGTCCTGGCGCATGCGCCGATATGAACTCATGCTCGTCCTGCGGCCCGACGTCGCGGACGACAAGGCACAGGCGGTCATCGACCGCACCACCCGCGGGATCGTGGCCTCCGGCGGCCAGATCGTGAAGGTCGCCCCGTGGGGTCGACGACGGCTCGCCTACCAGATCGACCGGTACCGCGAGGGCTCGTACCACATCGTCCTCTTCGAGGCCCCGGCCGACGCGATCTCCGAGATGGAGCGGACGCTCCAGATCACCGAAGAGGTCCTCCGCCATCTCGTGACCCGCGACGAGCGTCCGGCCCGGCCGGCCCGCCCGGACGGCTCCGAGGAGGGCGGCGAGGACGTCGACGACGTCGATCTGCCGTCGTCGTCCGACGAGGACGAGGACGAGGACGACCGCACCGAGCGGATCGACGAGTCCGAAAGCGAAGCGGCGCCTGCCGCGATCGACTGAGGGAGCGCGACGATGGCCTTCAGCAAGGTGATGATCATCGGGAACCTGGGACGGGATCCCGAGATGCGCTACACCCCGAACGGCCGGCAGGTGACCGAGTTCAGCGTGGCCGTCACCCATCGCGGTCGCGATCCGCAGACCGGCGAATGGGCGGACCAGGGAACCGACTGGTTCCGGGTCACGATCTGGGGCGATCGCGCCGAACGGGCAGCCGAGGAGTTCCGCAAGGGCAATCGGGTGTTCGTCGAGGGCCGCTTCCGGACGCGTGAGTACGACGCCAAGGACGGCACCCACCGGACGTCCCTCGAGATCACCGCGGACAACGTCATCGCCCTCGAGCGGAAGGGCCGCGAGGACGGCGACGGCGAGTTCGCCGCCGCACCCGCCCGGACCCCCGCAGCGGCGGGCGCCGGCGGGCCCGCTGGCGGAAGCCAGCCTCGTGGCGGCATCGACGACACCGAGCTCGACGACCTGCCGTTCTGACCCACCTCACCATCTGACCGACCGATCCCGCGCGGCCTGATGGCCGCGCCTCCAGGAGAACCTCATGCCGCCCACCCGCTCGAAGAAGCGCGACGACTACTACCGCGACCGACGTCGCCGGAAGGTCTGCGCCTTCTGCGCCGACAAGACCGTCTCGATCGACTACAAGGAGGTCAACCGCCTCCGCCGCTACCTCTCGGAGCGGGCGAAGATCGAGCCCCGTCGCAAGACCGGCACGTGCGCCGAGCACCAGCGCGAGCTGGCCGTGGCCCTGAAGCGGGCCCGGATCGTCGCCCTGCTGCCGTACGCCCCGCAGCACCTTCGCCCCTGATCGTCGCGACCGCCCGCGCATGATCGTCGGGCTGCTCCTGCTCGGCGGCGGTGCGGCCGCCGGGCTGTTCGGATCGCTGCTCGGGCTGGGCGGGGGGATCCTGATCGTCCCGCTGCTGACCCTCGGATTCGGCCTGCCGCTGATCACCGCGGTCGGGGTCAGCCTCGTCTGCGTGATCATGACGAGCGGCGCCGCGGCCGGGGTCTACCTGGAGCGCCGCGTCGCGAACCTCCGGCTCGGGATGACGCTCGAGCTGTTCACCGCGATCGGCGCCCTCGTCGGGGGCCTCGTGGCGTTCCTCCTGCCCGAGCGCACCCTCGAGCTGATCTTCGCCGGACTCCTCGTCTATGTCGCCGCGACGATGGCGCGTCGGCGCGACGCCCCGCGCGCGGCGGCATCGCCCGAGCCGGACGGCGCGGCCGAGGCCGCGGACATCGAGCCCTCCGATGACGACGTCCCGGGCGCCTTCGCGCCGTCTGGTGAGGACCGGCCGTTCATCGAGACGTTGTCCGGTCCCGGCTACCGGGTGCACCGGATGGGGTTCGGGATCCTCGGCAGCCTCGGCGCCGGCCTGACGTCGGCGCTGCTCGGCATCGGCGGCGGGCTGATCAAGGTCCCGGTGATGAACGTCGTGATGGGCGTGCCGCTCCGGGTCGCGACCGCCACGAGCAACCTGATGATCGGGATCACCGCGTCGGCGGGCGCGATCATCTACCTGATCCGCGGCGGGCTCGACGCCTACGCCGCGGCCCCGACCGCGATCGGCGTCTTCATCGGGGCGAGCGTGGGGTCGCGGGTGGCCCACCGGATCGACCTCCGGATCCTCCGCGGGCTGTTCGTCGCGATCCTCCTCTACACTGCCTGGCAGATGCTGCAGCGAGCCCTCGCGTGACCCGCTCGGCCCCCGCCGACCCAGCCGGCCCGTCCGGCGTCCGCCTCGAGCGATCGATCGCTCGGCTCCTCACCGTCGGCACCTACGCGTCGATCGTCCTCCTCGCGATCGGGTTCGTCCTGATGCTGGCCGCCGGGATCAGCCCGCTCGATGGCGCGCCACCGTTCGACGCGGCCGCGATCCCGGCCGACATCCTCGCCCTGCAGCCGGTCGGGTTCCTGTGGCTCGGCCTGATCGTCGTCGTCGCGACTCCGGCGGCGCGGGTCGCCGCGTCGCTCGTCGGCTATCTCCGCCAGGGCGAGCGGCGGATGGCGCTCGTCGCGGTCGCGATCCTCGTTGTCATCGGCCTCAGCGTCCTGCTCGCGTCCGGTCTGGAGGGCTGACGTGGACGTCGCCATCCTCGTCATCGCCTTCGTCGTCATCCTGATCGGCTCCGAGCTGTTCACGAACGGGATCGAGTGGTTCGGGCGAAAGCTCGACCTGGCCGAGGGTGCCGTCGGATCGGTCCTGGCGGCGGTCGGGACGGCCCTGCCGGAGACGATGATCCCGATCATCGCGATCCTCACCGGGGCGGGCTCGGAGGCGTCGCACAGCGTCGGCGTCGGAGCGATCCTCGGCGCGCCGTTCATGCTCTCGACCCTCGCGATGTTCGTGACGGGCGCCGCCGTCCTGTGGTTCGGCCGGAGGCGGCCGCGGGGCGACGACATGCCGGTCGACACGAAGGTCCTCGCCCACGACATGCGCTTCTTCGCCGTCGCCTACCTGATCGCCATCGGGGCGGCGCTCCTGCCGCTCGACCCCGTGTGGCCGAAATGGGTGGTCGCGGCCGTGCTCATCGGGATCTACGGCTGGTACGTGAAGGGTCATTTCGAGGAGGACCCGTCCGTCGACCTCGAGGATCTCGCACCGCTCCGCTTCAACCGCCTCGATCCCGCGACCCCGAACGGAGCGGGGGTCGTGCCGCGCCTCCGCGTGGTGAACCTCCAGGTGCTCGCGGCGCTTGCCCTGATCGTCGTCGGGGCGTTCTTCTTCGTCGACGCGGTCGAGCACCTGTCGACGTCGCTCGGCGTGGACCCGCTGATCCTCGCCCTCGTCATCGCGCCCATCGCCACGGAATTGCCGGAGAAGTTCAACTCCGTCATCTGGGTCCGGCTGGGCAAGGACACCCTCGCGATGGGGAACATCACGGGCGCGATGGTGTTCCAGTCGACGATCCCGACGATCGTGGCCCTGCTGTTCGCCGCCAACGCCTGGCACATCAGCGACGACAGCCGGCTGGCCTTCCTCTCGGCCGGGATCGCATTCGCGTCGTCCGCTGCCATCTTCATCCCGATGGCCCGATCGGGTCGCCTGCTGGGCCGGCGACTGTTGCTCGGCGGGGGGTTCTACGTCGTCTATCTCGCGATCGTCGGCCTGTCGCTACTGGGTGTCTTCTAGCTCGCGCCCGACCCGCGGTCCGAGGTCGCCGAGGGCCCGTGTTATCCTCGGCTGACCGTCCGATCACCGAGCGGCGCGCTGCGGCGATCCCTCGCCCGCGTGCCGCCGATTCGCGCAGGAGCGTCCGCATGCTGACCCAGAAGTCGAGCCCGGCCGGAGGCGCAGCGACGACCGCGTCGTCGACCGCGCCCGTCTCTGACCCCCACGCCGCCGCGCCCGCCCAGCGCGACCTCGGCAGCGTCATCTGCTACTTCGAGGGCGACTTCGTCCCGATGCGCGACGCAAGGGTCAGCATCATGACCCACGCGTTCATGTACGGGACCGCGACGTTCGAGGGGATCCGCGCCTACTGGAACGCCGATCAGGGCAAGCTCTACGGCCTGAAGCTCCGCGAGCACGTCGAGCGGATCCGCCAATCGTGCCGGATCCTCCTGATGGAGAACGTCCCGTCGGTCGACGAGCTGACCAGGCTGATCATCGAAACGGTCGCCCGGAACGGCTTCCGGGAGGATGTCTACGTCCGCCCCTCGTTCTACAAGTCGACGAAGGCGATCGGCGTCCGCCTCCATCATCTCGACAACGAGCTCTACATCATCGCCATCCCGTTCGGGAACTACATCGACACCGATGCCGGCATCCGGGTGATGACCTCGACCTGGCGGCGGAACGCCGACGAGGCACTCCCCGCGCGGGGCAAGATCGTCGGCGGCTACGTGAACATGGCCTTCCAGAAGTCCGAGGCCGAGATGAACGGCTACGACGAGGCGGTCGTCCTGACGGCCGACGGCCACGTCAACGAGGCGTCGGCCGCGAACCTGTTCATCGTCCGTGACGGGGTCGCGCTCACGCCGCCGGTCAACGACGACCTCCTGGAGGGCGTCACCCGCAAGGCGATCCTGGAGCTCCTCGCGAACGAGAAGATCCCGATCGAGATCCGCTCGATCGACCGGTCCGAGCTGTACGTCGCCGACGAGATGTTCCTGTGCGGGACCGGCGTCCAGATCTCGCCGGTCATCGAGATCGATCATCGGCCGATCGGATCCGGCGAGGTCGGCCCGATCGCGAAGCTGATCCGCGACCGCTACTTCGACGCCGTGCGCGGCCGTCTCCCGGAGTACAGCCACTGGCTGACGGAGATCCCCTCCGCCTGACCGGGCTGTCGCGCGAGCCCTGGAGTCCGAGTTCGCGACCGATGTCAAGATTCTGTCATCCGGCCCCAGGGCGGGCGTTCGTCAGCGCGCTCTCGGCGATTGATCCCCAGGGCGGCCGGATGACGGGGATTCCTCGCGTGCTCACGCACGAAGCAGCGGCGTCTCGATGCTGGGTCTTGACGAGCGGCCACCTGGCGGCCGTCTGACAGAAATCGCGCGATGGCGATGATCGGGAAGGCGCCCGCGATCGGCGCCGCCGACCGCGCCCGCGATCGGCGCCTCGGAGCCGGTCAGCTCGTGGGCGGCGGCGTCAGCGTCTTCGTCCTGGTCGTCGTCGTGATGACGATGTCGACCGGGATCTTCGGGTCGTCCTGGAGGACCACCTTCGTGTCGAACGTGTCCTCGAGGAAGGCGATCGTCTCGGTGAGGTCCGCCTCCGCGCCGTTGTAGACGACGATCCTCGTGCCCGAGACCCCGTTCGTATCGGCCTTCGCGTTCGGAGCCGAGGCGATCAGGCCGTAGTAGGCGAGGTAGCCGGCGAGACTCTGGGCCTGGGTCGGCCGGCCGCTGCCGTTGAGGATCCACACCGACGCGTTCTCCTCGGCCATCGCCGCCCGGGTGTCCTCGAGCTGCGGGTCGACCTTGAACGCGTTCGCCACGGTCGAGCGGATCTTCGTGACGTCGGGCAGGTACTTGTAGATCGGCGCGAGGATCTGCGACCCGTACCGCGGATACGAGAACACGTAGGAGCGGATGTTCTTCGTGTCGACGGTGCTTGCGAGTCCCGCCAGCTTCGCGAGCTGGCTCTGCGGGATGTCCGTCTTGACGGTCGACTTGAAGGCCGCGAGGAGCTCCGGGATCCGCGGGATCAGCTGCGCGACGTTGGCCTGCTCCCGGATCGAGGTCAGGACGCGCTGCTGACGAGCGCCCCGGTCGAAGTCGTCCGAGCCGTGCCGCGACCGGGCGTACACGAGCGCCTCGGACCCGGTCATGTGCTGGATGCCGGCGGGGATGTAGACCCGCGACGATCGGCCGGTGTCGCTCGGATAGTTGTCATCGAGGACCGGCACCTGGACGTTGATCGTCACCCCGCCCATCGCGTCGACGACCCGCTTGAAGCCAGTGAAGTTCACCTCGACGAAGTACTTGATGTCGAGCTTGTAGAGGTTGCCGAGGACCATCTTCAGCCCGTTGTAGCCGCGGGTCCGGCTCGTCCCCGGGACGAGGTCGCCGCGGCCGCGGACGGCGGTGAAGAGCGAGTTGATCTTCCGGTCGTAGACGCCGCCGTAGGCGTTCGACAGCGGGCCCGCCGGGAGTGGGATGTTCGTCGAGTCGCGCGGGAGGCTGAACATCGCGACCTGCTTCGTCTTCGGGTCGATCGAGACGACGATCAGCGTGTCCGTGTTGTACGTCCCGTCGCCGGGCCGCTGGTCCGATCCGATCAGGAGGATGTTCAACCGGTCCGTCCCGTCCCACGGCGGGATCGTCGCGTCGGGCAGGTCCGAGCCCTGGACGGGCGGCGGCGTGTCCGTCGGCGACGGGCTGTCGATCGGCTCGTCGGTGGGCCCGCTCGAGGCGCCGGCGACGTCCGACGTCGACGGCGTCTGGTCGCACGAATCGGGCGACTGGTCGGTGATGAAGACGCACGGATCGCTGAGGAAGTCGTTCGCCTGGAGGTCGTACCTGGCGATGACAACGTGACCGCCGGCCATCACGAGGATCACCGCGAAGAGTCCGGCGAGGGAGACCGGGTGGAAGACGAGCCGGGGCCGCCCGAGCCGCCCGCCCGCGTTGGCGGCCATCGCGTTGAGCCAGACGGTCACGCGGTACGAGTCGACGATCGCAACGAGCCGGTAGATCAGCACGATCAGGTTGGCGAAGAAGAGGCCGGGCAGGACCCACGGCGTCAGGACGAACGCGATGAGCTGCGGCGGATCCATCCGGAGGAACACGCCCGCGCCCAGCGCCAGGACCAGGATCATCGGCGCGGCGAACCCGAGGGCGCGTTGGTACGCGCCCGCGTAGGCGTGTCCAAGGCCCGGAAAGAGGAGGGAGAGGAACGCGGCGACGAAGGGGGACTTCGCCCGCGGCCGCGACTCCTGCGCGCGCTGCATCGCGGGTAGGATACCCGGACGCCTGTTCGAACGCGGTTTCGAATCCTGAACGCCTTCCCCAGCCCGAGGCCCGATGTTCCGACCTGTCAACGCGAAGCCCGACCTCGTCGCGCAGGAGCACGAGATCCTCGCCGAATGGCGCGAGCGTCGGACGTTCGAGCGACTCCGCGCCCAGAACGCGGACGGGCCACGCTGGAGCTTCCTCGACGGTCCCATTACCGCGAACAACCCGATGGGCGTCCACCACGCCTGGGGTCGTGCCTACAAGGACGTGTACCAGCGGTTCCACGCCATGCTCGGCGAGAATCAGCGCTGGCAGAACGGCTTCGACTGCCAGGGGCTGTGGGTCGAGGTCAACGTCGAGCGCGACCTCGGCTTCACGAGCAAGCGCGACATCGAGGAGCACGGGATCGCGGAGTTCGTCTCGCTCTGCAAGCAGCGGGTCCTGACGTTCGCCGCCCGCCAGACCGAGCAGAGCATCCGCCTCGGGATGTGGATGGACTGGAACGATCCCGACGAGCTGCTCCGGCTGCGCGACCTGCTCGCCGTCGAGCCCTCGGCGGTCGCGACGATCGAGGGGCCGCGCGGACCGGTCACCGACACCGTCGAGATGCTGGTCGGGCGGCTCGGGATGCCGGACCTCGGCGGCAGCTACTTCACGTTCAGCAACGAGAACAACGACCTGATCTGGGGCTTCCTGAAGGAGTGCCACCGCCGGGGCTGGCTGTACAAGGGCCACGACACGATGCCGTGGTGCGCCCGCTGCGGGACCGGCATCTCGCAGATGGAGATGAACGAGGGCTACGCCGATCGGGAGGACCCCGGACTGACGGTCCGGTTCCCCCTCGTCGACCGGCCGGGGGAGGACCTCCTCGTCTGGACGACGACGCCGTGGACGCTGACCTCGAACGTCGCGGCCGCGGTCGGCGAGCAGCTCCGGTACGTCAAGGTCCGCCAGGGCGACGCCGTGCACTGGCTCGGCAAGGGGACGCTCAAGCAGGCGCTCTCCGGGCCGTTCGAGGTCCTCGAGGAGCGGCCCGGCACGGACCTGGTGGGCTGGCGGTATGCGGGTCCGTTCGACGAGCTCCCGGCCGTCCGCACGGCATTCGCCGCCGGCGCGTCGCCGATCGCCGCCGAGGCCCCTTACGAGCACCGTGTCGTCGCCTGGGACCAGGTCGGCGAGGAAGAGGGGACCGGGATCGTCCACATCGCCCCGGGCTGCGGCGCCGAGGATTTCGCGCTCGGCAAGGCGCTCGGTCTGCCGATGATCGCGCCGCTCGACGAGAGCGGCATCGTCATCGACGGGTTCGGCGCCCTGACCGGGCGTGACGTCCGCGACGTCACGGATCCGATCGTCGAGCACCTGAAGCGCGAGGGACGCTTCTACTGCCTCGAGCCCTATCACCACCGCTATCCGCACTGCTGGCGGTGCGGCACGCCGCTCGTCTTCCGGCTCGTCGACGAGTGGTACATCGACATGGGCCCGGTCTACGACCGGCCGCGGGCCGATCTCACGAAGGCGGAGGTCGACGCCAGCCTCCGGTACCAGATCATGGAGGTCGTCGACGAGATCCGCTGGATCCCCGGCTTCGGCTATGACCGGGAGCTCGACTGGCTCCTGAACATGCACGACTGGATGATCAGCAAGAAGCGCTACTGGGGGCTGGCGCTGCCGATCTACGACTGCAGGTCGTGCGGGACATTCGACGTCGTCGGCGGTCGCGAGGAGCTCCACGAACGCGCGGTCGCCGGCTGGGACGCCTTCGAGGGCCACACGCCGCATCGGCCGTACGTGGACGCGGTGACGATCGCCTGCCCGTCCTGCGGCGAGCCGGTCGAGCGGATCAAGGACGTCGGCAACCCCTGGCTGGACGCGGGGATCGTGCCGTTCTCGACGCTCCACTTCCGCGAGGAGCCGGACTACTGGCGCGAGTGGTTCCCGGCCGACTTCATCACCGAGAGCTTCCCCGGCCAGTTCCGCAACTGGTTCTACTCGATGCTGGCGATGTCGACCGTCCTCCGTCGCGAGCCGCCGTTCAGGACGATCTTCGGCTACGCCCTCGTGTTCGGCGAGGACGGCCGGCCGATGCACAAGAGCTCGGGCAACGCGATCGACTTCGACGAGGCTGCCGAGCGGATGGGCGTCGACGTCATGCGCTGGCTGTTCGCCAAGGCCCGACCCGAGGAGAACATCAACTTCGGCTGGCACGCCGCGGACGAGGCGCGACGCGAGCTGCTGGTCCTCTGGAACGTGTACGCGTTCCTGGTGACCTATGCCCGTCTGGCGGGCTGGACAGCCGACGCATCGCTTGCGGCGTCCGCGGTCTCCGGCGGGACGGTCCTCGATCGCTGGATCCGGTCACGGGCGGCGGCCACCGCCGCAATCGTCCGGGACCGGCTGGACGACGTCGACGCGGTCGGGGCGAGCCGGGCGATCTCGACGTTCATCGACGACCTCTCGACCTGGTACCTCCGCCTGTCGCGGAAGCGGTTCTCGAGGAACGACGACGGGGCCGATCGCGCGTGCGCGTTCGCGACGCTCCACGCCACGCTCCTCGCACTCAGCCGGTTTGCCGCGCCCCTCCTGCCGTTCCTCACGGATGCGATCTACGGGAACCTGTCCGTCGACCTCGATGGCGCTCCGGATTCGGTCCATCTCACGCGTTGGCCGGCCGACGAGCTCGCTCCCGCCCGCGACGTCGCGCTGGAGCAAGCGATGGAGACGGCCCGGACCGCCGTCGAGCTCGCCCGGACGCTGCGCGGCTCGGCCGGCATCCGGACCCGCCAGCCGCTCGCCCGGATGTGGCTGGCGCTGCCCGGGGGCGACCTGCCGGACCGCGACGCGCTGATCGACCTGGTCCGGGACGAGGTCAACGTCCGCTCGGTGGAGCTGATCGGCGACGAGTCCGAGCTGGTCGAGCGGCGGGTGAAGCCACTCCTGCCCAGGATCGGCAGGAAGCACGGCTCCGCGATCCCCGCGATCATGGCCGCCGCGCGCGAGAACGCGGTCGAGTTCCACCCGGACGGGTCGGTCACGCTCGGCGGCGTCACGCTCGCGCCCGACGAGGTCGAGATCCTCGCGAGCCCGAGGCCGGGCACCGCAGTCGCCCACAACGAAGGCCTCGTGGTCGTCATCGACACTCAGCTCACGGACGAGCTCCGCGCCGAGGGAGACGCGCGTGAGCTCCAGCGCGCGATCCAGGACCTTCGCAAGGACGCCGGGCTCGCCCTCGACGACCGGATCGAGCTGTGGGTCGACGGCCTCGCGGACGATGTCGCGGCTCACCTCGCAGCGGTCGCGGAGGAGGTGCTCGCCGACGCCGTCCACCGCTCGCCGGTGCCCGCCGGGACCGTGACGACCCACGCGGACCTGGCCCTGACCGCCGGGCCGGTCACGATCGCCCTTCGACGCACGACGGGACCGGCCTCGTGACCGAGTCGACCAGCCCGCGAACGCCGCCGGTGGCGGCGACCGCCACCCGCGGGGCGCTCGGTCGGATGGCGCGCTGGGCGATCTTCTTCGGGCTCGCCTTCGGCGTCGTGATCGTCGACCAGCTCGCGAAGGCGGCGGTCACCTCGAACCTCTCGCCGGGCGAGTCGATCCAGGTGATCGGCGAGTATCTCCGGATCGTCTTCGGCCAGAACTCGGGCGCGCTGTTCGGGCTGTTCAAGGACAACGCCGCGATGTTCGGGATCGTCTCGCTCGTGGTCATCGCGCTGATCGTCATCTACGAGGCGCGTGCGGGCACGAGCCTCTACCTGACGGTGACCCTCGGGCTGCTCCTGGGCGGCGCGGTCGGGAACATGGTCGACCGGCTCCGGCTCGGCTATGTCGTCGACTTCGTGGACGTCGGGATCGGCTCGACCCGGTTCTACACGTTCAACGTGGCCGACTCAGCGATCAGCCTCGCGATCCTCCTCCTGTTCATCGCGGCGATCCGGCCGTCACTCGTCGACGGCGGGACGCCGCCAGCTGGGGACGAGGCCGGCAAGGCGCGGCGATCCCCGACGCCCAGCGTGGAGGGCGACGAGGACCCCTGGGACGAGGACGTCGAGCCGCCCCCGGACGACCCGGCGGCCCGGCGGTGACCGGACCGGGCATCCACACGCTCGAGGTCCCACCGGGTGCCGCGCTCCAGCGCGTTGACCGGTATGTCGCCGACGTGACCGGCCTGTCGCGAAGCCACGTCCAGAAGCTGATCTCGGCGGGCAACCTGACGGCCGATGGGCTGCCGCTCAAGGCCAACGCCGTGATCGGGCCGGGGGCGGAGCTGCGCCTCGTCGTGCCGGAGCCCGAGCCGCTGGATCTGGCACCGGCGCCGGACATCCCGGTCCGCGTCGTCCACGAGGACGCGGACCTGCTGATCGTCGACAAGCCGGCGGGCCTGGTCGTCCATCCATCGGCCGGTCACGCGGGCGACACGCTCGTGAACGCGCTGCTCGCCCATGCACCCGGCGGGTTCGGTGGCATCGCGGGCGTTCAACGGCCCGGGATCGTCCATCGCCTCGACCGCGACACGAGCGGTCTGCTGATGGTCGCCCGGACGGACGCCGCCCAGCACTCGCTGATGGCTCAGCTGAAGGCGCGCCGGATCAAGAAGACGTACCTCGCCCTCGTCCTCGGGGAGGTCGCCGCCGAGGTGGGCCGGATCGAGGCCCCGATCGGGCGCGACCCGAAGCACCGGACCCGGATGGCGGTGGTCCCCGACGGGCGGGCCTCGACGACCGGCTACCGGGTGCGGGAGCGGTTCACCGGCTGGACGCTGCTGGAGCTGGACCTCGTGACCGGCCGGACGCACCAGATCCGCGTCCACCTCGACGCGATCGGCCATCCGGTCGCGGGGGATCCCGTGTACGGGACGGGGACGTCGCGCCGCGGCCCGCGACCCGGTCCGTCCGGGGCGCCCCTCGAGCGCCTGTTCCTGCACGCCTGGCGGCTCCAGCTCACGTCGCCGAGCGACGGCAGCCTGATCCGGGCGGAGGCACCGCTCCCCGACGAGCTGGAGCGGGTCCTCGTCGGTCTCCGCGCCGGCCCCCACGACCTCGCCGGTCCGGAGGGTCGCCGATGAGCGACGAGCGGCCGCCGGACGACGGCCCCGGCCTGCCGCCCGACGAGGCAATCGTCGGCGACGGCCACGTCTCGGACGATCCGGGTCGCCCCGACTACACGATCGACGGCGCGCCGGGCGCGATGCTCATCATCATCTCGGGCCCGTCCGGGGTCGGGAAGGACACGATCATCGACGCGATGCGCCAGGCCGAGCGCAAGGAGGGCCGCGAGAACGCGCGCCACTACGTCGTGACCCTGACCACGCGAACGCCGCGAGCCGGCGAGGTCGACGGCGTCGACTACCACTTCGTCAGCCGCGACGAGTTCCTCCGGATCCGGGAGCGGCGAGGCTTCCTCGAGGCGAACGAGGTCCACGGGAACTGGTACGGCTCGCCGCGTGACCAGGTCCGGGCCGCGCTCGCGGTCGGCAAGGACGTGATCCTGAAGATCGACGTCCAGGGCGCCCAGGTCGTCAAGGAGCAGGTGACGCAGGCGTTCCTGATCTTCGTCGTCCCGCCGACGATGGAAGCGCTGTTCCAGCGCCTCCGGACCCGCGCCACGGAGACGGCGGACGAGCTCGAGATCCGCCAAGGGAACGCCGCGCTCGAGCTGGCGCGCCAGGGCGACTACGACCACGTCGAGACGAACGAGACCGGCCAGGTCGAGCAGACGGCCTCCCGCATCGAGCAGGTCATCGCCGAGCAGCATCGCCTCCACCCGACGCGGCGCGTCCGCGTCTGAGCTCGTGATGGACGCGATGCTCGACGTCCCGACGTCGGCGGCGCGCCATGTCGCGGTCGCGATCGACGCCGCGGGCGGTGGCGGGATCCGCCGCTACACGTACGTCGTGCCGCCGGAGCTCGAGGACCTGGAACCGGGCGAAGCCGTCCTCGTCGAGTTCGGTCGTCGCCAGGCGGTCGCGGTCGTGCTCGGGGACGCCCCGCCGCCGGACGGGATCACGGCCAAGCCGATCGCGTCGCGTGTCCGTTCCGACGGACCGCTCCTCCCCGCGCTCTCGCTGAGCCTCGCCGGATGGATCGCGGACCACTACCTCGCGCCCCCGGCGATCGTCGTCCGGGCGATGCTGCCGCCGGGCCTCCTCGAGCGTCTCGAGCTCCTCGCCGAGCGGACGGCGACCGACGCGCCCGACGACCTCATCGCGGGCGATCGGGACCTGCTCGACCAGCTGGGTCGCGGGCAGCGGCCCGTGCGCGACCTCGTCTCGGTGGAGGGCCGGGCAGGACTGCTTCGCCGCCTCCGCTCGCTCGCCGACCGCGGCCTCGTCACCCTCGACTGGACGCTCCTCGCCGCCGGCGCCGGTCCGCGATACGAGCGCTGGGTCCGGCTGACCGGCGCCGGGGTAGCGACGGCGACGGGTGCGGCCACCGGCGATCGGGCGCCCGGACGCCCGCTCGGCCCGCGACAGCTCGGCGTGCTGGCGGAGCTCCTGGCCGACGCGCCGGATCCGGCCGGCTCGGGCCTGCCCGGGGCGGGCCTCGGCGACCGGCACGGAACCGCGGCCCTGGCGTCGCTCGCTCGCCGCGGGCTCGTCGAGATCGAGATCCGGGAACGGCCTCGGCGACCGCTCGACGCCCGGCCGCCGGGTCTGCGGGGAGGTCGACCCGACGGCGCCGTGCTCACTGACGCCCAGGCCGATGCCGTCGCGGTCATCCGCGCGGCGGTCGTCGCCGGCGATCCGCAGCCGGTCCTCCTCGACGGCGTGACGGGCGGCGGCAAGACCGCGATCTACGTCGAGGCGATCGTCGAGTCGTTGGAGCGTGGCCGGCCGGCCCTCCTGCTCGTCCCGGAGATCGCCCTGGCCCTGCCCCTCGTCGACCGGCTGCGAGCGGATCTCGACGCCCGCGTTGCGCTCCTCCACTCCGGACTGGGCGAGGGCGAGCGAGCCGACGAGTGGCGGCGGATCCGGAGCGGCGACGTCGATGTCGTGGTCGGGACGCGGCTCGCGGTCGTGGCGCCGCTTGCCGACGTCGGTCTGATCGTCGTCGACGAGGAGCACGATGCTGCCTACAAGAGCGACCGGACGCCGCGGCTCCAGGCCCGCGACACGGCGATCCGGCTCGCGGAGCTGGCCGGCGCGGCGGTCGTGCTCGGCAGCGCGACCCCGTCGGTCGAATTGATGGGTCGGGCGCGTGACGGGCGCTACCGGCGGGTGGTCCTGCCGGCCCGGCCGACCGGCGCGCGACCTCGGATCGAGGTCGTCGACCTCCGCGAGGAGCTCAAGGCCGGCAACCGCGGGCTTCTCTCGGATCGGCTCGTCGCCGCGATCACGGCCATGGACCGCGAGGCGGGTGACCAGGCGATCCTCACGATCAACCGCCGCGGGACCGCGTCAGTCGTCCTGTGCCGCGATTGCGGGCACGTCCAGACCTGCCCGGAATGCGAGCGGCCGCTCGTCTACCACCAGGCCGGGACGACCCTCCGCTGCCATCACTGCGGCCGGGCGACGCCGATCGCGACGCGCTGTCCCAACTGCGGCTCGCCGAGGATCCGCTACCTCGGCGGCGGGACGCAACGGGTCGAGGAGGAGGTCCGGCGGCGGTTCCCGGGGCTGCGGGTGGGCCGGCTGGACCGGGACGTCATCGAACGGCGCGGCGCTGCCGAGCGGGTCGTGGACGCGTTCGCCGGCGGCGTGCTCGACGTCCTCGTCGGGACGAGCCTCGTGACGAAGGGCCTCGACATCCCGGCGGTCACGCTCGTCGGCGTCGTGTCCGCCGACGTCGCGCTGAACCTGCCGGATGAGCGCGCCGCGGAGCGGACCTACCAGCTCCTGGCGCAGGCGGCCGGCCGCGCCGGCCGGGGCGACCGAACCGGCCTCGCGATCATCCAGTCCTACCAGCCCGACCATCCGGCGATCCAGGCGGTCGCGACGGACGACGCGGCACGGTTCTACGACACCGAGCTCGACCTCCGCCGCCGGTTCGCGTCGCCGCCATTCGGGGCGTTCGTGAAGCTGACCGTCGCGTTGCCGGACCGCGAGGCCGCCGAGCGCGAGGGCGCCGCGATGGTCGAGCGGCTCCGGGCCCGGGCGGTGGAGCGGGGCAGCGACACGGTCGTCCTCGGGCCTGCGCCCGCCTACATCGCGCGACGGGCGGACCGATGGCGCTGGAACGTCGTCCTTCGCGGTTCGGACCCCCGGGCGCTGCTCGACGGCGGCCTCGAGCCGCCATGGTCGGTCGACGTCGACCCCGACAGCCTGCTCTGAGCTCGCACGTGGGTGAAGCCCACGGCAGCCCCGGAGGGGGCTGCCGTGGATCGATCATCCGGGTCGGCGATCAAAGATGGCAGTTCGACGGTTCGTTCTCGTCGATCCGCGGATTCGCGCCTTCGGGCAGGATCCGGGTGACCAGCACCACCGCCTGGACCGTCCCCTTGTTGATCCCGATGTGCACGTCCGTGCCCGCGTCGATGAACGCATCCCCGGCCGAGTGGACGACGGGGCTGCAGGTCGGGTCGTCGGAGTCGTAGAACGTCAGCGTTCCGGACTTGACGACGATCAGGCTCGGGCCGGGGTGGGAGTGCCAGCCGAACGAGCCGCCGGGGTCGACGTCATTCTCGACGACGGTCACGGTCGAATTGGTCTTGGTCTGGAGCTTGACCTGCCAGTCCCCGTTCTTCACGTGCAGGTTGACCGGCGGAAGTGTCCCGGTCGCGAGGGTCTTGCTGGTGACGCCGGATGCGGGGGTCGCCGATACCTGGGCCACCACCGCAATCGAAGCGACCAGGGCCACACCGGTGGCCAGAGCGAAGAGTCGTCGCATCACGCAAACCTCCTGTGGACATCGGTGGCAAGTGCCACTCGTCCGAGGCAAGCAGAGGCCGCTCAAGAATTCCTCGAATCGCGCTGAAATCGACCGATTTGGGCGGCACGGTCTCGCCGATAACGCCGAGTCGATGCAGGTCTATCGTGTCGCTGTGGAGATCGGCGTCCTCGGGCCATTGCTCGTCACCGTCGGGGGTCGCGCGATCCGGCTGCCCGCGAAGCAGCAGACGCTTCTCGCCGTCCTCGCCCTCGAGCCCAATGCGGCCGTCTCCGCCGATCGGCTGATGATCGCCCTGTGGGGCGAGGACGTGTCACCGAGCGCGCTCGCGACCCTCCAGTCGCACGTGTTCCAGCTTCGACGGACCCTTGCGGCGGAGCAGTCCAGACCCGGGACCACGCCTGACGAAGGCAACGGGGCGACGGTCGAGACCGATCGCCGAGGGTATCGGTTGCGGATCGCGCCGCAGGCCCTCGACGCGCAGCGGTTCCAGTCGCACCTCGCCGAGGCTCGCGGGCTCGCGGCGGATGACCCACGAGCCGCCGTCCAGCAGCTGTTGCGGGCACTGGCGCTCTGGCGCCGGCCGGGGGCGCCTGACGTCGGCGAGGAGCCGGCCGCGCTCGCCGAGCTGGATCGGCTCTCCGAGCTCCGCAACGGTGCGGTCGACCAGCTGGTGGGGCTGCAGCTCGCCCTCGGCGATCCTGCCGCCGTGATCCCGGAACTGCGCCGTGAGCTCCGAGAGGCGCCTTACCGCGAGCCGTGGTGGGCGAGCCTGATGACGGCGCTCGCAGCCACCGGCCGGAAGGCCGAGGCACTCATCGCCTACCGCGACGCCACGGTTGTCCTCCGTGACGAGCTCGACGTCGCGCCGAGCGCGGAGCTCCAGGCGCTTGCGGCCCGGATCCGGGACGGCGGGAGCGGTCCTCCGGACCTCCGGAGGACTCGAACTGAAGCGAGTCCCGACGAAGCCGCGACGACCATCCGGACGTCAGCCACCGCCGGGCGCTGGTCGGTGCCACCGCATCGTCCCGCGCTCGCGATCGCGGCGCTCGGCATCGCGGTCGTCGTCGTCGTGTCCGGTTCCAGACTCCTCCCGACGACGCCGACACCGATCGGCCCGAGCGCGTTGGTCCTTGCGTCGGTCGCCCCCGCCGTGATCCTCGCGTCCGACGGTGTAGGTCGGATCGACGCGAGCGGGCAGGTGACGGCCAGCGTCTCGCTTGCTGCGCGCCCCGATGCCGTCACGGCAGGCGCCGGTTCGCTATGGATCTCGAGCCCGCCGGACGATGCGGTGATCCGGGTCGACCCGGCGGCCGATGCGGTCCTCCAGCGGATCCGCGTCGGTCATGCCCCGGCCGGGATCGCGTTCGGGTTCGGATCCATCTGGGTCGCCAACAGCGACGAGCGCACGGTCTCCCGGATCGACCCGACCACGAACGACGTGGTGGCGACGATCGGGGTCGGCGCGGCGCCGACGGGCGTCACGGCCGACGACCACTGGGTCTGGGTGACCAATCGCCTCGATCACTCCGTGACCCGGATCGATCCGGACGACGGCGCGACGAAGGACTTCGCGGTGGGCTCGACGCCGATCGGCATCGCCGCCGCCCATGGTTCGATCTGGGTCGTCGACGGTAGCGACAGCCTGGTGGAACGGGTCGACCCGGTGGGCGGCGCCGTGACCCGGACCGTGGGGGTCGGCAGTGACCCGACGTCAATCGCCGCATCGCCGGACGGCGACGCCCTGTGGGTCGTCAACACCGGGAGCGGAACCGTCTTCCGGATCGACGCCGAGACCGCGACGGTCACCGCGGCCCAGAAGGTCGGCGACCGGCCCACGGGAATCGTCGTCGATCGGAGCGCGGTCTGGGTCGCGGTGTCGTCGACGAACGAGATTCTTCGGCTCGATCCCGAGTCGGCACAGGTCGTGGGACGGACAGCCCTGCAGGCCACTCCGCGAGCGTTGACCGACGAGGACGGAAGGGTCGTGTTCACCGCTGACGCGCCGGCCGGGAGCCATCGCGGCGGCGCCCTCCGCGTCCTCACCGGGCCAGGCGATGTTCCTGAGTCGCCCGATCCGACCTACTGGCCGTGGGGGCTGGGCTGGACGCCCCAGATGACCAATGACCCGCTGGTCACCTACAAGCGTGTCGGCGGACCGGACGGCCTGACGTTCGTGGCGGACCTGGCCGAGGACATCCCCGATTCCGCGGACGGTGGCCTGACCTGGACCTTCCGCCTCCGGCCCGGTCTCAGGTACTCCGACGGGCGGGCGGTCCAGGCCGGCGACGCACTCGGGTCGTTCGAGCGCGGCGTGATCGCTGGTGCGGTCACGCAGGCCGGCATGTTCGGGAACACCGAGATCGTCGGCTCCTCGGCATGCGGCGCCAAGCCGCCGTGCGACCTGGCTCGCGGGATCACGACCGATGATGCGGCCCGGACGATCACGTTCCATCTCGCCGCGGCCGACGAAGACTTCCCGGAGCGTCTCTTCGGGGTCCCGATCCTGCCGTCTGACACGCCCCTCGCCCAGGTTCGCGCCCCCGTCCCGGCGACCGGCCCGTACGAGGTCGCAACCTTCGGCGCCGCGCGATCCGTGCGACTGGTTCGCAACCCGCTGTTCCATGTCTGGTCGGCGGACGCCGAGCCGGACGGGAACCCCGACGAGATCGACGTAACCGCCTCTACGGCGACCGACCCGACGACCGAGATCGTGTCCGGCAACGCGGACGTTCTCCAGATCGAGACCGAGTCGGCCGCGCGGCTGGGGCAGCTCCGGACCACGGTTCCGGGTCAGCTCCACGTCGCCCCGCCCCTGGCGACCTGGCTCGAGGTCATGAATACGAACCATCCGCCATTCGACGACGTCCGGGTTCGCGACGCGATCAATCTCGCAACCGACCGGACGGCACTCGTCGACGCCTGGGGTGGCTCGCTGACCGCAACCGTGACTTGCCAGCTCCTGCCCCCGGGCTTCATCGGATACGAGCGCTACTGCCCGTGGACCGTCGACCGAACCGCGAACGGGAACTGGCTCGGGCCCGATCTCGACCGCGCGCAAGGGCTCATCGGCCAGGCCGGCGTGCGCGGGACGGCTGTCACGGTCCTGGGTGCGGACGACGGTGGTCAACACGTGGCGGTTGCGAGGTACTTCACCGACCTCCTGCGCTCGCTCGGCTTCCGAGCGACGACGCGCCTGATGGGCTTCGACTCCTACTTCACGTTCCTCGGCGACCACCCGGACCAGGTCCAGATGGCCGGCTACTGGGTCCGCGACGAGGATCGTGCACCGGCGACGATGATCGTCGGCGGCTTCAGCTGCCCGTCCCTCAAGACAGCGATCGAGCGCAACCCGGTCGGCTGGTGCAGTCAGGCGCTCGACGCCCGGATGACGTCCGCCCTGCGGCTTGGCGACACCGATCCTGTCGGCGCGGACGAGCAGTGGGCAGCGATCGATCACGCGATCGTCGACGCGAGCCCGGCCGTCATGCCGTTCAACACGACCGACGTCACGCTCCTGTCGAATCGGGTCGGCGGCTTCGAGGACAACCCCGTGATGCTCCTGTACGACCAACTCTGGGTGCATTGACGTCGGCGGCGCCATCGCGGCGGCGCCTCCTGCCCGCGGATCGGCCGACGCCGATCGGCGATCGGGTGGACAATGAGCGGCCAGCAGGAGGGCGCAATGGACGATATGCAGAACGCGACGAATGGTTTCGCGGACGACGCACAGAAGAAGATCGACGATACGGCCGACCAGGTGAAGGACGCCGCAGGTGATGCCGCGGACCAGGTGAAGGGCGCGGCCGACGACGCCGAAGCCGCGGTCGCCGACGCGGTCGCGGACGGGGCGGAGACGATCGGCAACGCCACCGACGAGACGTTCGGCTGGACGAGCGATCAGCCGTCCACCGGCGACGCGAAGGCCGCCGGGGAGCGGATGGTGTCGCAGCTCCAGGCGATGATCGACTCCGTCGCGACGCAGGCCGCGCCCGTGGCGCGCCAGGTCGGGGCGAAGGCGGCGGAGCTCGCTGCGGCGGCGGCCGACCGTGCAGGCCCCTTCGCGATCCGGGCCGCCGATGCGACCGCCCACGGTGCCGAGATCCTCGCGACGCGGTCGCGGGACTGGGCCGCGGAGCTCCGGGCCAAGGCCGCCGAGGAAGAGAACGGCACGAACGAGCACGACACCGGGGGCAGTGTCGCGATCGCGGAGGCGGAGGAGGCGATCGAGGAGGCGACCGGCAAGGACGCGGGCAACAGCCCGAGCGCCTGACCGACTCGATCCGAGCGGGGCGGACCCGCGGATATACTCTCCCGCCATGAGCGTCCGCCCCATCGTCCTCCTCGGGGACCCGCGCCTCCGCCTGAAGGGCTTGCCCGTCGACAGCTTCGGCCGGTTCCTGCACGGCCTGCTCGACGACATGGCCGACACGATGCGCCACGCCCCGGGTGTGGGCCTCGCTGCGCCACAGGTCGGCGAGGCGCTCCAGGCGTGCGTGATCGAGGTCCAGGACCGGCTCTACGAGCTGATCAACCCGCGGATCGTCCGGTCCTCGGGGGACGATCGCGACCTCGAGGGCTGCCTGTCACTCCCTGGCTACTACGCCTACGTCACGCGCCGGGAGAAGGTCTGGGTCGTGGCCCAGAACCGCCACGGCAAGAAGATCAAGGTGTCGGGCGGCGGGCTGCTCGGCCGAGCGCTCCAGCATGAGCTGGATCACCTCGACGGCAAGCTCTTCATCGACTACCTCGGGTCCTTGGACGAGCTGATCCCGGTCGGCGCCGACGACGATGCCGGTGACGGCGAGGGCGACTGGAAGCACGTCGACACCGACAAGGCGGCGCGGGCGCTCGCGTGACCCCGCCTGACGGGGTCGAGGGGGAGGAGCCGACCGGCGACCGCATCCGGCCGGTCCGGACCGTGTTCCTCGGGAGCGGTCGGTTCGCCCAGCCGACGCTCGGTCGCCTGGCGGCGCACCCATCGATCGACCTCGTCGCCGTCGTCACCGCGCCGCCCCGGCCGGTGGGCCGCCGCCGCATCCTCTCGCGGACGCCGGTGGACGCCCAGGCGCGGGAGCTCGGCCTGTCCGTGATGACGCCGGAGCGGCTCCGCGATCCGGCATCGGTGGCAGACCTGCTCGGCCTCGACCCCGACCTCGTCGTCCTCGCCGACTACGGACAGATCGTCCCGGCGAGCCTGCTGGACCGGCGGTTCGGCGCACTCAACCTGCATCCGTCGCTGCTGCCGCGGCATCGAGGAGCGACGCCGATCCCCGGGGCGATCCTTGCGGGCGACCACGAGACCGGCGTCACCCTGATCCTGATGGACGAGGGCGTCGATACGGGTCCGATCATCTCGAGCGAGCGATCGACGCTCGGCCTCGACGAGACGACCGCCCCGGCGCTCGAGGCGCGGCTCGCGATCGCCGCCTCCGGCATGCTCGCTCGGGCGATCGACCCGTGGATCGACGGTGAGCTGGAGGCCGTTGCACAGCCCGAGGACGGCGCGACGATGACCCGGCCCCTCCATCGCGAGGACGGCAGGCTGGATCCCGAGGTGCCGGCCTGGCTTCTCGAGCGCCAGGTCCGTGCCTACCTGCCGTGGCCCGGATCGTTCCTCGAGACCGACGGCCAGCGACTCGTCGTGCTGGCCGGCGCCGTGGCGCCTTCCGACGCCGACGACGAGGCCGGTCGGATCGTCCCGGATCCCGCGGGTCTCGCCCTCGCCACGGCCGATGGCCGGCTCGTCCTGCTCGAGGTCCAGCCGGCCGGTGGCCGCCCGATGTCCGGCGAGGCGTTCCTCCGCGGCCGCCCATCGATCCTCGGCCGACGGATCGCCGGTCCCTCGGTCGGGTCCGCGTAGACTCGTCGCGTGGGGACCACTCTTGCCGGCATCGCACTGCCGGTCGCGGTCCGCGACCCGCGGCCGGGCCTGTCGGGCGTCCGTCCGGATGAGCTCGCTGCCTGGCTGAGCGACCGCGGCCATCCCGCCTATCGCACGCGGCAGGTCGCCGACTCCGTGTGGCGGAGCGGCGCATCGTCCATCGCCGAGGTCCTCACCCTCCCGGCCGAGCTCAGGACCGACCTCTCGGCCGCGTTCCGCTTCGACACCGTCGATGACACCGAGATCCGGCTGTCCGATGGCGGGCTGACCGAGAAGGGCCTCCATCGCCTCTCGGACGGCGCGCTGGTCGAGTCGGTCCTCATGCGTTACCCGGCCCGCGGCTCGCAGCGCGAACGCCACACCCTGTGCATCTCGAGCCAGGCCGGCTGTGCCGTCGGCTGTCCGTTCTGCGCGACGGGCGAGCTCGGGTTCACCCGCGACCTCGAGACCGCGGAGATCGTCGACCAGGTCCGGCACGCCGCCCGCCGGCTCGCGGCTGAGGATCGTCGCCTGACGAACGTCGTGTTCATGGGCATGGGCGAGCCGCTGCTCAACCTCGACCGCGTCCTGGAGAGCGTCGATGCGCTCAACGACCGAGCGCGGTTCGGGCTGGGGGCGAGGCACATCACCGTCTCCACCTCGGGGGTCGTCCCGGGCATCCGCCGGCTGACGGCGCTCGGCCCGCAGTTCACGCTCGCTGTCTCGCTCCATGCCGCCCGTGACGCGCTCCGCGACGTGCTCGTCCCGCTGAACCGCCGCTGGCCCATCGCCGAGGTCGTGGCCGCGGCTCGGGACCACGCCGCCGCGACCGGCCGGCGCGTCACCTACGAGGCGACGATGATCGGCGGGATCAACGACACCGACGAGGACGCCCGGGCGATGGCCGAGCTGCTCCGCGGGGACCACGCGCATGTCAACCTGATCCCGATGAACCCGGTCGCGCATACCCCGTGGACCGCATCGCCGGATCCCGTGATCGAGGCGTTCGCGGCGACGCTTGCGGCCGCCGGCGTCACCGCCACGATCCGGCGGAACCGCGGCCAGGAGATCGGCGCGGCCTGCGGCCAGCTTGCCGCCGAGCGCGCCGGCGAGCCCGCCCCCGCGGCCGTCGCCCGTCGTCGCGCTCGCCTGGTCGACGAGAGCGCCCACGCACTGCGCGGCGAGCGGAGCCATGAGCCCGTCCCGGCTGGGGTGGGGGAGTAGCGATGGCGGGCGGTCGGGCGCGCGTCGCGGTCAGCATCCTCGACGCCGACCACTCGAACATGGCGCACGCGATCCGGCGAGCCGAATCGGAGGGCGCCGACCGCTTCCACATCGACGTCATGGACGGCCACTTCGTCCCGAACCTGACCTTCGGCCCGGCGATGGTCAAGGGGATCCGGCCGCGGACGGAGCTGCCGCTCGACGCCCACCTGATGATCACGGATCCGCTCCAGTACGTCGACGAGTTCCTCGAGGCCGGCTGCGACTCGATCACGTTCCACGTCGAGGTCGACCCCGCCCAGATCGAGCCGACGCTCCTCGCGATCCGCAGCGCCGGACGGGCGGCCGGCCTCGCGGTCAAGCCGAAGACCCCGCTGTCTGCCCTCGAGCCGTACCGCGAGCTCCTCGACATCGTCCTCGTGATGACGGTGGAGCCCGGGTTCGGCGGACAGATGTTCATGAAGGACGTCGCGGCCGAGAAGATCCTGGCCGCCCGCGACTACCTGTCGCACAAGCCGGTCGGCGCCGAGGTCCACGTGGACGGCGGCGTGAACCGCGAGTCGGCGGAGTTCGTGGGCGGGCTGGGCGTCGACATCCTTGTGGTCGGGTCGGTCCTCTGGATCAAGGGCCGCGACATGGGCCGCGAGATCCGGCTCGTCCGGGCGCTCGCGGACGAGGGCTACCAGTACGGCCTGAACAACGGCAAGCCGCCGATCCCGCGCGACGCGATGGTCACGTTCGCCCAGCTCCCGAAGCACCTCGCCTGGCGGTTCATGGGCGAGATCGAGGCCGGCGGGATCCCGGTCATCCCGCTCCGCGGCACCGGCAGGTTCAACCCGGACGGCGTCCGCGACTACGATCTTCTCGTGCCGGCCTCCGCCGAGGCGCTGACCCTCGAGCGCCACGCGGCCGACCGGGCCCGCTACCTGGAGGAGGCCGACCGCTGGCGCGACGCCTGGATCGCCGAGCATGGCGTTCGGCCTCCGGACACCCAGCGACCCGGGATGGACGAGGGGGACGGGATCGCCGATGGGGCAGGGGACGTCTCGCCCGCGGCGCGGCCCGCCGCGCGATCCGCCGGCGACTGAGGCGTGCGGGCGCTCCTCCAGCGGACCTCGGGTGCCCGCGTCCGGGTCGATGGCGACATCGTCGGCGAGATCGGTGCCGGGCTGGTCGTGCTCCTCGGCGTCGGTCCCGACGACGACGAGCCGACCGCCGACGCCCTCGCCCGTCGCGTCACGGAGCTCCGGATCTTCGATGACGATGCCGGGCGAACGAACCTGGCGCTGACGGATGTCGGCGGCGAGGTCCTCGTCGTCAGCCAGTTCACGCTCTACGCGGACACCCGGCGGGGCCGCCGGCCCGGGTTCACCGGCGCCGCGTCGCCCGACCAGGCCGAGCGCCTGTACGAGCGGTTCGCGTCGGCCCTGCGGGCGCTCGACGTCCGGGTCGCGACCGGCCGCTTCGGGGCCGTCATGGCCGTCGAGCTCGTGAACGACGGCCCGTTCACCATCTGGCTCGATACGGCAGAGCGTTGAGGGCGAGGCTGCCGTCAACCCGTGGACACGGAAACGCCCGGCGGTGGCCGGGCGTCGGATCGTCGAACGGCCGCCGTGGCGGCCGGCGGGCTACTTGGCGGACTTCAGGGCAGTTCGCCGGCAGCGCGTGCAGACGAGCGCCTTCCGCTCGGAGCCGTTCTCGCGAATCGTGTACGGCTGGAGGTTGGGCTGGTAGCGGCGGTGGGCGCGGACGCGGTTCATCCCCGACGACTGCGGGTTGAAGCCGCCCATCGACACCTTGCCGCAGATCGCACAGGAGCGGGCCATCGTGGTCCTCGAACGGGTCGGAAGCGGGTTGATCATCTGGAGTCCGGACGCGGACGCACGGACGGGCCCGGCCGGGAGGCTCGAGCGGGGCGGTATGATAGCACTCGCTTCGCGCTCGAGGCCAGCGCGCGTCCACGACCCAGCCCGAGGGAGGATGCCCGCGGCATGCCGACCCGTCCCACCGGTCCACCGACCCCCTCGACGCCTGCCCCGACGCCCGGCCGGTCCCTCGTCAGTCGGCGTGCCCTGACCGACCTGGTCCGGGCCGCGACCCTGGGCTCGTACGGCGTGACCGGGTTTGCCGGGGGCTGGCCCGATCGGCTCGCGGAGCGGCTCGGCCTCGCACCGCGCGGCATCCGGATCGGGCTCGGCGACGAGCTGACGATCGAGCTGGACCTGACGATCGCCCACGGGCTCCCGATCGCCGAGGTGGCGCGGCAGGTCGATTCGGCGGTCCGCTACACCATCCGGCGAGCCCTGGGCCGGGAGGTCACCCGCTTGACGATCCACGTCGACGGGCTCCGGACGGGTCCTCTCGAGGCGTTGCCCGGCGGGCCGGGCGACGGCCGCGCCGGACACGCCGACGGCGTCGGTCCCGACGACCTTGCGGCCAGCGGCACCGACGTCGCCTGATGGCCCGCAGCCACTGCACCGGAGCCGGGCTGCTCGACGCGATCCGGAGCGCCGTCGCCAACCTCGAGGCGAACGTCGACGAGATCAACGCCCTCAACGTCTTCCCGGTCCCCGACGGCGACACCGGCACGAACATGCTGGCGACGGTCCGGGCCGCGCTCGAAGAGGCCGAGGCCGCCGGCCGCGACGCGCCGGCGGAGCGGATCGCCGCCGCCGTGAGCCACGGGGCGCTGATGGGAGCACGCGGCAACTCGGGCGTCATCACGAGCCAGATCCTGCGGGGGCTCGCCGAGGGGCTCGCCGGCAAGCGGCGCTTCAACGGGCTCGACCTGGCGAGCGCGCTGACGCTCGGCACCCAGACCGCCTACGGAGCCGTCGGAAAGCCGGTCGAGGGAACGATCCTGACGGTCATCCGTGAGTCCTCGGCGGCCGCGGTCGAGGCCGCCGAGCGCGATGACGCGATGGACATCGTCCTCGCGGCCACCGTCGAGGGTGCGCGTCGCTCGGTCGCGAAGACGCCGTCGCTCCTCCCGGTTCTTCGTGAAGCCGGGGTCGTCGATTCGGGCGGCCAGGGTCTGTTCCGGCTCTTCGAAGGGGCCCTGCTCAGCGTCCAGGGCCGACCCGTCCATGTCGGGGCCGGCCCGGCGGCGGCCGTGCCGCACGCCGAGGATCGACACGTCGTCGCGCCGGCATTCCGACCGGGTGTCGCGGCGCTCGAGGACGACGCCTTCGGCTACGAGACGGTGTTCATCCTGACCGCGACGCCGGACTCGAGCCTCGACGTTCCGGCGATCCAGGCCCATCTCGAGGCGATCGGCCACTCGGTCCTCGTCGGCGGCGACGGCCGGATGATCAAGGTCCACGTCCACAACGAGCGACCCGACGAGGTCATCGCCTACGGCCTCTCCCTCGGGTCGCTGACCCGGATCACGGTCGAGAACCTCGACACGATGGCCGACGACGTCCGCGAGGCCCGGGCGTCGGCGCTCGTCGGCGAAGGGCCCACGTCCACCGCCGCGGCAGGCGGGGCGACAGCAGCGGCCGTCGCCACGAAGGCAGCGCCAATGGCGGCATCCCGGGGCGTCGGCGGCGCGACCCGGCCGGCCACGCCGGGCGACCTTCCGGCGCCGAGCGGCAACGGTGCCGGCAGCTCGCTTGTCGCGGCCGCGCCTGGTTCCCAGGTCAGCGTCGACCCGGCGCTCGGTCCGGCGATCGTCGCCGTCGTGGCCGGCGACGGCCTGGAGAAGCTGTTCCGCGACTTCGGGGTCGCGCACGTGCTTCGCGGTGGCCAGACGGCCAACCCGAGCACCGGCGAGCTGCTCCGGATCGCCCGACTGGCCCGTTCCCGCGAGGTGATCCTCCTCCCGAACAATCCGAATGTCCGGCTCGCGGCCGAGCAGGCAGCGCGGATCTGCGAGGACCGGCGGCTCGTGGTCGTGCCGACCCGCAACGCCGCCGAAGGGGTCGCCGCGCTGCTCGCCTTCGATCCGGACGCCGACGCGGCCGCGAACGTCGAACCGATGACGGCCGCGGGACGCGGCCTCGCGACCGTCCAGGTGACCGAGGCCGTCCGGGACGCGAAGATCGGTGGCAGGAAGGTCAGGAAGGGCCAGACGATCGCCCTCGACCCGGACGACGGGCTGATGGCCGTGGACGGGGATCGCGACCGCGCGGTCCTGAAGGCCGTCGAGGCGTTCCCGGCCGGCGTCGAGCTCGTGACCCTCTACTACGGCGAGGATGCGACCCTCCTCGAAGCCGAGGCGATCGCCCGGAAGATCGGCGAGAAGCTCGGGGCGGAGGTCGAGGTCGTCCACGGCGGTCAGCCGCACTATCGATACCTGATCTCGGCCGAATAGGGAGTGACCGGCCCCGGCACGAAGCGACCGACCCGGCCAGGCGCGGCGCGCGCACCCCGGCAGGCGGTGCCGCCGCCGCCGACCGACCCGGCCGAGCTGCTCGACACGATGCTGAACCGGTCCGGGCTCGGTGCCGCGAACCTGTTGCAGCGGGCCGGCCGGCGACTCGGCTTCCTGACCGTCCGCGAGCTCCTGTTCCATCTGCCACGGCGCTACGACGACCTGCGCGAGATGAAGCAGCTCGGCGAGCTGGTCTGGGTCGAGGAGGGCACCGTCGTCAGCGCTCGCGTCCGCGTCGCCGATGTCCGGGTCGAACCGTCCTTCCGCCGCAGGATCCAGCGGACGATCGCGGTCCTCGAGGACCCGACCGGGACGATCGACGCGACCTGGTTCGGCCGTCGCTACATCGAGCGGCGGCTGTTTCCGGGCGCCGAGATCATCGTCTCCGGAAAGCTGAAGCGGTTCGGCCGCAAGCTGACGATCGACAACCCGGACTTCCAGCCCGTCGGCCGCGACGACGAGATGCTCCACGTCGGGCGGATCGTCCCGGTCTACCGGCTGACCGCCGGCCTGACGGCCGCCCGGCTCCGGATCGCGATGCGCGAGGCCCTCGATCGCGCCGGGAGCGGCTACGAGGAATACCTGCCGGGCGGGATCCGCGACGACGAGGGGCTCGTCGGCATCGTCGGCGCGCTCGAGGAGGCGCACTACCCGGCGTCGTTCGAGGGTCGCGACGCGGCGCTCCGCCGACTCGCCTTCGACGAGCTCCTGGCCCTCCAGCTCGGAATGGTCGGCCGGCGACGCCAGCGCGGCCGCGACGCGGCCGAGGCGATCGAGGTGGACGACGCGGCGAACCAGACCCTCCTCGCGTCCGTCGTGGCGTCGATCCGCCGGAAGCTGGCCGACGACGTCGACCTGACCGAGGACCAGGACGCAGCGATCGACGCGATCCGGAGCGACATTGCCCGGCCGACGCCGATGCTCCGCCTGCTCCAGGGCGACGTCGGGAGCGGCAAGACGGCCGTGGCGGCATGGGCTCTCGGCGCCGCGGCGCTCGCCGGCCGCCAGGGTGCGCTCCTCGCCCCGACCGACCTGCTCGCCCGCCAGCACCACGTGACGCTGGCGAGCCTCCTCGAGGACGCCGGGATCGCGGTCGAGCTGCTGACCGGCTCGCAGACGGCGGCGGCCGCCGGTCGTGTTCGCGAGCTCGTCAAGTCGGGACAGGCGCCGGTCGTCGTCGGGACGCACGCCCTGATCCAGGAGAAGGTCGAGTTCGCCCGGCTCGGCGTCGTCATCATCGACGAGCAGCACCGGTTCGGCGTCGAGCAGCGCGGCCAGCTGGAGGCGAAGGCCGGCGGCCACGCCCCGCACGTCCTGCTGATGACCGCGACGCCGATCCCCCGCACGCTGGGCCAGGTCCTGTACGCGGACCTCGACGTCTCGGACCTCCGGACGCCGCCGGTCGGGCGGATCCCGATCCGGACAGGGATCCGCCAGCCCGACCAGCTGGCGTCGACGTGGGATCGTGTCCGGCAGGAGGCGGCGGCCGGTCATCGGACGTTCGTCGTCGTGCCCCTGATCGACGAGGCCGAGCCCGGCGACGACGCGGAGCCCACGATCTTCGACTCGTCGGCGCCGGCCGCAGAGGCCGAGTCCGTCAGGCTCCGCGAGCTCCTCGCCCCGCTCCGGGTCGGCATGGTCCACGGCCGGATGCGGGCGGTCGACCGCGACGCCGAGATGGCCCGGTTCCGCGACGGCGACCTGGACGTGATCGTCGGAACCACGGTCGTCGAGGTCGGGGTCGACGTTCCCGAGGCGACGATGATGATCGTCGAGGGCGCCGACCGGTTCGGGCTTGCCCAGCTCCACCAGCTTCGTGGCCGGGTCGGCCGCGGGACGGCGGAGAGCTTCTGCGTCCTCGTGTCCGACTCGACCGACGAGACCGCCCAGGCCCGCCTGAAGGCGGTCACCGAGATCCGCGACGGGTTCGAGCTCGCCGAGAAGGACTTCGAGCTCCGCCGGGAGGGCGACGTCCTGGGCCTGGCACAGTCCGGCCTGCCTCGACTCCGGGTCGCGTCCCTCCAGAACCGCGAGCACGTGGCGCTCGCCAGGAAGGCACGCGACCAGGCCGAGGCGCTGCTCGACGCCGGCGGCCGGCTCTCTCCAAAAGCGGCGCCGCTCCGCCGTGAGCTCGAGAAGGGCTGGCTGGAGCGCGTCTGGGCCGGCGACCCGGCGAGCGGCGCCTAGATGGCCGACGCGGGCCGCGTGATCGCGGGGACCGCGAAGGGCATCCGCCTCCGGGCACCGGGACCCGGCACGCGGCCGCTCGCCGATCGCGTGAAGCAGACGCTCTTCGCGATCCTCGAGCCCGACCTGGACGGCGCCCGCGTCCTCGACCTGTTCGCCGGCAGCGGCGCCGGCGGCATCGAGGCGCTGTCTCGAGGGGCGGCCGCCGCGACGTTCGTCGAGAAGGATCCGGGCGCGGCCGCGGTCATCGATGCGAACCTCCGCGCGACCGACCTCGCCGGCGACCGGGCCGTCATCGTTCGGGCGGACGCGCTCCGCTGGCTCGACGGCGGCCCGTACGGCGCGCCGTTCGACCTCGTGCTCGTCGACCCGCCATATGCCGATCCGGAGATCCTCCGCCGCGTCCTCGCGATCCTCGGCGCCCCCGACGCGCCGTTGGCCGACGATTCGCGGGTCGTCGCGAAGCACTTCTGGCGCGACCGACCGCCCGAGCGGCTCGGTATGCTGGCCATCGAGCGCGAGCGCCGGTTCGGCGAGACCGCGCTCACCTTCTATCGTCGCGCGGAGGCGCCGGAACCCCGATGACGATCGCCGTCTATCCCGGTTCGTTCGACCCGATCACGAACGGCCATCTCGACGTGATCGGCCGCGCGACCGGCTTGTTCGAGCGGGTGATCGTCGGCGTCCTCGCCAATCCGCGCAAGCAGCCGCTGCTCTCCGCGGACGAGCGTGTCGCCGTAATCCTCGCGTCGCTCGCCGAGGAGTCGGGGCTCGATCGGGACCGCGTCGCCGTGGACACCTTCGAGGGCCTGACGGTCGACTTCTGTCATTCCGTCGGGGCCGGGTTCGTCGTCCGCGGCCTGCGCGCGATCAGCGACTTCGAGACGGAGATGCAGCTCGCTCACAACAACCGCCGGCTCGCGCCCGACGTCGACACGGTCTTCTTCATGACCGCGGTCGAGCACGGCTACGTCTCGTCATCGCTCGTGAAGGAGATCGCGTCGTTCGGCGGCGACGTGAGCGGCATGATCCCGGCCGCCGCGGTCGCGGCCCTGGCGAGCCGGAACGGCGGTCGCTGACCGTCACGGCTCCGGACCCGAGCCGCCGGGGCGCCTCCGCCGTGCGATAATCCCCCGGACGCCCAGGCGGCGTGGCCGGACCCCCGTCGCCGGCGATCGATCGACGCCACGGAGGGCCCTCCGATCGACATCATCTTCCTCGTGGAGCGCCTCGAGTCGATCATCGCGAACGGCAAGAAGCTTCCCCTGACGAACAACGTCGTCGTCGACCAGACGGCCGCGCTCGGCCTCATCGACGAGCTCCGGGTCGCGGTGCCCGAGGAGGTCCGTGCTGCGAAGCGGATCAACTCCGAGGGTGAGCGGATCATCGAGAAGGCCCAGGAGGAAGCCGAGCGGATCGTCGCCCGCGCCCAGGAGCAGGCCGCCTTCCTCATCGACGAGCGGGGTCTGACCCAGCAGGCCGAGGCCGACAGCCGCCGGATTCTCGGCGATGCCGAGGCCGATGCCGAGGACGTCCGGCGCGGCGCCGACGAATACGCCGTCAACGTCCTCGTCGGCCTCGAGGGCGACGTCGTGAAGACGCTCCAGAGCATCAAGAAGGGGATCGAGCTCCTCGACACCCGGCGGACCGACCTCCGCGCCGACGAGCTGAACGGGGCCGGGCCGGACGACGGATTCGAGGATCAGGTCGCGATCGACGTCGCCGAAGACGAGGGCGCGACGGCCACCGCCCGACGATGACCCGCGGGGATCGCCGGACAACCGCCGATCAGCCGCTCGTCTGGAACGTCTCGGGGTTGCTCGGTGAGGGCGCCGGCTCGGCGCGCGACTACGTCTTCGACGGGGTCACGATCGATCTCGGCGAGGATCTCCGTCTCGCGGCGCCGATCGAGGGCCGCCTCCATCTCGCCCGGACGAACCGCGGCCTGCTCGTCGACGCCGATCTCACGACGACGCTGGCCGCGCAATGCGCCCGCTGCCTGCGCGACATCGAGGTGCCGATCGCGGTGGAGATCCACGACGAAGCCCTCCCGTCGATCGACATCCACACCGGCGCGGCGGTGGAGCCGACGCAGGAGGACATCGACGAGGACGTCATCCTGCTCACCGACCACCACGAGCTCGACCTGGAGCGGTCGGTCCGCGAGGCGATCCTCCTCGCCGAGCCCATCGCGCCGCTCTGTCGTGAGGATTGCCCGGGACTCTGCGTGACCTGCGGCCTCCCGCTCGACGACGGGTCGCACGATCACCCGGACGAGGACATCGATCCGCGACTCGAGGCGCTGAAGGCGTTCCGCCCGGAGTGAGCGCGGACGCCCGCCGCGCTTCCCGTCGGCCCCGGCCCGCGCACTCGCGTCCACGCCCGGCATCCGGTACACTCCGCGCTCGACCCGCCTGAGCGGCGGGCATCTCGGCGCGTCCCAGACCCTCGGCCGCCCGATCATCGACATCGAAGGAGACCACGGACCGTGGGTGTTCCGAAGCGACGCGTCTCGCATGCCCGCCAGGGCGAGCGGCGCGCGCACCTGGCGCTGAGCGTGCCGCAGCTCGTGGAGTGCGATCACTGCCACGAGCCGAAGCTGCCGCATCACGTCTGCCCGAACTGCGGCTGGCACAACGGCCGCCAGGCGATCGAGCTCAAGCAGACCGCGACCGACGCCGCGTCCTGACGTGGTCGCCGCCCTCGATCGGCCGATCCCGTCGCCTGCCGGTGCCGCCACCGATGACGGGCACGGCGTCACCATCGCCGTCGACGCGATGGGCGGGGATCACGGGCCGGCCGAGGTCGTGCCCGGCGCCATCGATCACGCCCGTTCGAACCCCGGCGATCGCGTGATCCTCGTCGGTGACGAGCCGACGGTCCGACGGATCGCGGGCGAGCTCCCGGCCAACGTCTCGATCGTCCATGCCTCCGAGGTCGTCGGGATGGACGAGCATCCGGCGATGGCTCTCCGCGAGAAGAAGGATTCGACGATCCTCGTCGCGATGGACCTCGTGAAGCGAGGCGAGGCCGACGCCCTCGTGACGGCCGGCCACACCGGCGCCGGGATGGCCGCCGCGGTCCTCCGGCTGGGGCGCCTGCCCGGCGTCGACCGTCCGGCGCTTGCCGTCCAGCTGATCACCGAGGGCGGGACCCTCGTCCTGCTGGACATCGGCGCGAACCCGGACTCCAGCGCCGAGAACCTCGCCCAGTACGCCCGGATGGGCTCGATCTTCAGCGAGCGGGTCCTCGGCGTGGCGCGGCCGCGCGTCGCGCTCTTGTCGATCGGCGAGGAGAAGGGCAAGGGCGACCTCCGGATCCAGCAGGCGACCGAGCTCCTCGACCAGACCGACCTCCACTTCGTCGGCAACGTCGAGGGCAAGGACCTGACCCGGCACCAGGCCGACGTCGTCGTCTGCGATGCGGTCGTCGGCAACGTCGTGATCAAGTTCTTCGAGGGACTCTCCGGCTACATCTTCGACCTCTTCCGGCACGAGTTCCGGGGCTCGCTCCGAGGGAAGATCGCCGGGCTGCTCATGCGCCCCGGGATCGAGCGGATCCGGGGCGTCTTCGACTACGAACGGGTCGGCGGGTCGCCGCTCCTCGGCGTTCGCGGCACGGTGATCATCACCCACGGTCGGGCCCGCAGGCGGATGGTCGGCTACGGCGTCGCCGTGGCGGCGACGATGGCCCGTACCCGCGTCCCCGAGCTGATCGGCGAAGCGCTCCGCCCGTCCGCATCCTCGTCCGACGCACCGACAGCTGCCAACCCGGAGCCGGCAACGGTCGGCGAGGCGCTGGAGCCCGCCACGTGAGCGGGCCCGAGCTGTCCGTCAACCGCGCGCGTCGTCGAGGAGATCGTCCGGTTCGCGGCCCTCGAGATCCCGGGCGTGGCCCGGGTCTCGCGCGGCGGTCCGGCCTGGCGGACGTTCCTCGCGGGTCCGCCGGTCGTCACCCACTGCTCGTCGGACGGCGTCCGGGTCCGCGTCTGGATCGTCGCCCGACCCGGCCAGAAGCTCGTCGATCTCGTCGACGAGGTGCGCGGGGCCGTCGGCGCCGCCGTCGAGCGGCTGCTCGGCCTCAGGCTCGAGTCGGTCACGGTGACGGTCGATGGCGTCGGGGCCTGACGGCGGGTCGGATCGGGTCCGGGCCCTGCGGGCCGGCAGGCGGCTGGCCCTCGCCGCGGTCTTCGAGGCGGACTTCGGCCAGCGGACCGCGACCGCCATCCTGGAGCGGCACCTGACGGAGACCGAGGGTGACCCGCGGGCCGCCGAACTGGCCCGTCGGCTGGTCGCCGCAGTGGTCGAACATCGCGACACGATCGACGCCGAGATCGCCCGGACAGCGCCCCAATATCCGGTCGGCGGGCTGGCCCCGATGGACCGTTCGCTGCTCCGTTGCGCGATCGGCGAGGTGCTACACTCGCCGACGCCGGCCCGCGTGGCCATCGCCGAATGGGTCGAGCTCGCCCGCACCTACAGTGGAGATCCGATGCGGCGCCTCATGAACGGCGTTCTCGGGCGGATCGCCAGCACGGTCGGCCGGTAGCCGGCTTCCAGCTCCGAGGAGGGAGTCTCAGTGTCCACCACGTACGAGCGGCTGAAGAAGCTCGTGGTCGAGCAGCTTGGCGTCGAAGAGGACGAGGTCAAGCCCGAGGCGTCGTTCGTCGATGACCTGAATGCCGACTCGCTGGACCTCGTCGAGCTCATCATGAGCCTCGAAGAGGAGTTCGGGACCGAGATCTCGGACGAGGACGCGGAGAAGATCCGGACGGTCCAGGACGCCGTCGATTACATCGACGAGCGGTCCACCTAGGCCCGCGGTCCTTCCCGGGAGCCGTGCGACCCGCCGCCGCACTCGCGGAACGGCTGGGTCTCCCCGTCGCTGACTCGGACCTCATCACCCAGGCGCTCGTCCACACGAGCTGGCTGCACGAACACCCCGACGACGCAGCCGGCCACAACGAACGGCTCGAGTTCCTCGGCGATGCGGTCGTCAACCTGGCGATCTCGGACGGGCTCTTCGCCGCCCATCCCGCCGACGACGAGGGGATCCTCAGCGCCCGTCGCGCATCGATCGTGTCGACGGTCGGTCTGGCGCGCCTCGCGAACCGGATCGACCTCGGCTCGCTCCTGTTCCTCGGCGAGGGCGAGGCCCAGCGCGGTGGCAGCCGGCGCCCGTCGATCCTCGCCTCGGCGTTCGAGGCGCTCGCCGGCGCCCTGCTGCTCGAGGTCGGCTTCGACGCGACACGGGCCTGGCTGACGGAGCTCGCGGCGCCCGAGATCGCGATGGACGCACCGGTCTCCAGCCTGAAGAGCCCGAAGAGCCGGCTCCAGGAGTTCACCCAGCGCCAGACCGGCTCGCGGCCGGAGTACCACGTCGTCGATGCCACGGGCCCCGACCACGAGAAGCTCTTCCAGGTCGAGGTGCTCGTCGAGGGCCGGTCGCTCGGGGTGGGCCGGGGCCCGTCGCGCCGGGTCGCCGAGACGGCCGCCGCGCAGCGCGCGATCGAGGTCCTCCGGCGAGAGGCATCGCCGGATGGCGCGGCTCCCGCCGGCGACGGGATCTTCCCGGCAGCCCCACCGGTCGCGACCGCCGCGGCCGAGCAGGGTCCGGCCACCACCGTGCCTGCCGCGACCGCGCCGACGACGCGGCGTCGCCGATGACGGCACCGGCTCGCCTCCTGGCCCTCCGGTTGCAGGGGTTCAAGTCGTTCGCGGAGCGGACGGTCGTCGAGTTCGGACCGGGGATCAGCGCCGTCGTCGGACCCAACGGGTCGGGCAAGAGCAACCTCGCCGACGCGCTCCGCTGGTCGCTGGGCGAGCAGGGCCGGGCTCTCCGGAGCCGCAAGTCCGAGGACGTGATCTTCGCCGGGTCCGAGAAGCGGTCGGCGCTCGGGATGGCCGACGTCACCCTCGTCCTCGACAACGCGGACGGGCTGCTGCCGGTCGACTTCTCGGTCCTGGAGCTGGGCCGGCGCCTCTACCGGAGCGGCGAGAACGATTACCTGTTGAACAAGCAGCGGATCCGCCTCCGGGACCTCGTCGACCTGCTCGACGGCGCGCACCTGGCCGACAACGCGTTCCTGTTCATCGGCCAGGGCATGGTCGACCAGGCGCTGGCGCTCCGGCCCGAGGAGCGCCGGCCGCTGTTCGAGGAGGTTGCGGGCGTCCGGCGTCACGAGCGTCGCCGTCGCAAGGCGGAGGAGCAGCTGGCGGAGTCGGAGACGAACCTCGCCCGCGTTGAGGACATCCTGGCGGAACTCCGACCCCAGGCGCGACGGCTCGCCGCCCAGGCGGAGCAGCAGGCGACGCGGCTCACTGCCGGGGAGGAGCTGGCGACCGCTCTGCTCGCCGTCGCCCACGCGCGGTGGCACGAGGCCGCGGGTCAGGCGGCGGTTGCGGCCGCCCGGGTCGAGCGCGAGCGGGCGGACGCCGACCGGGCGATGGCCGAGCTCCAGGCCGCCGAAGAGGCCGCTGCGGCGATCGCCGCGGAGCTCGGCGAGCGCGCGGCCACCGAACGGGAGCGCCTCGCCACGCACGAAGCCGCGCGCTCGGCGCTGACCGAGCTCCGCCTTCGCGAGACCCGACTGGCCGGCGACCTCGAGGCGATCGAGCGCGACCGGGCGCGCCTCGTCGGCGAACGGGAGGCGGCCGACGCATCCCTCGCGGTCCAGCGACGCGGTCTTGCCCTGCCGATCCCGCCGCGCGACCTCGACCTCGACGCGGCGGTCGCCGAGGCGGACCGGCTGCTGGCGGAGGCCAACGGCGAGCTGGCGTCGCTGCGGGCGGCGAGCCGTGCTCGGGGCGAGGAGGCCGCCGCGATCCGGAGGGCCGAGACCGCCCGTCAGTCGGAAGCGGAAACGGCCCGGCGACGGCTGGCGGAGGCCACGCGTCGCCTGGAGGCGGAACGAGCCGCCGCGACGACCGCCGACGGACGGCGGAGCGGGCTGGATCAGCGCGCCGCCGAGGCGCGCGAAGCGCTCGCGTCGGCCGGAGCGGTGGCAGAGGCCGCTGAGCGGGATCTGCAGGCGGCCCGGGCTGCGGCAACCGACGCGGACGCGCGGCGTCGATCCGCCGAGGAACGCGAGAGCGGCAGCACCGCGGCGCTCGCCGCCCATCAGGCGCGTCTGGCGGCCCTCGACGCGAGGCTCCGGGAGGACGAGGAACGCGGGATCGCCAGGGCGGCCCGACGCCGTGGCGGGCGCCGGCTCGACGACGAGCTGCAGGTCGAGCCGGGCCTGCGTGCCGCGGTCGAGGCGACGCTCGACGAGCTCGCCCGCGCCTATGTCGTCGATGCGAGCGCCGCCGCGGCGCTGGCCGGGGAGCGCGGCCTCCTCATCGTCCGCGAGCGCGCGTCCGTCGACGCGGTCGCCACCGACGCAGCCACGCGCCGGTTCCTCGATCGCCTCTCGACCGCGGGCGGGACGCTGCTGGCCGACGCGATCCGACGCGATCCGAGCCAGTCGGTGGCCCGGATCCTCGCCCGGGCGGCGGTCGTCGACGATCTGGCGACGGCGCTCGGGCTCCAGGCGGACCTGCCGGCAGGCTGGTCGGTGGCGACCCGGGACGGGACCGCGATCGTCACCGAGCTCGCCGTGCGGCTCGGCCGCGGCGATGCGCCGCTCGAGCGCAGAGCCGAGGCCGACCGGCTCCGAACCGAGGTCGCGCGTCTGGCCGGCGAGGCCGAAGGAGCGGCGAGCGAGGCCGCGTCGGCCCGTCAGACCGCGGACGCGACACGCGCGGCCGCCGATGCCGCCGCCGTCAGCGAGAGCCGTGCCTCCGCCGAGCGCCGTCGGGCCGAGGATGCCGAACGATCGGCGGCCCGCGAGCTCGAGGGCGTCGCCCGCGAGGCCGGCTGGCATGCCGCCCAGGTGGCCCGGCATGAGGCCGACGTCGAGCGGGCCCGTGAGGCCGTCGCGGCCTTCGACGGCGGCGGATTGTGGGCCTCCGCCGAGACTGGTGATGCGGGCACGCCCGGAGCGACCCCGCCGGACGACCCCGCCGCACTCGCCGCCTGGGAGGCACGAGCGGCCGACGTGCGGGCCCGGCGCGATCGACTGGCGGCGGACCAGGCAGCCGTCGATGCGACCCGCCGTGATGCCGAGGCGAAGCGCGCCCGGGCCGAGGCGACGGTCGCGATGGAGGAGGAGCGATTCGTGCGTTCGGAGCGGGATCTGGTGATCCTCGCCGAGCGCGCCGAGGAGATCGCCGCCGATCGCCGGGCGATCGCCGCCGAGCTCGCGGAGGTCACCGAGCGCGAAGAGCGAGCGGGAGCGGCGCTGGTGGAGACCCGGAACGCCGACGCCGCGGATCGTGACCGGCTGGGCCGGGCCGAGCGCGAGGCCGCGGCCGCCCGGGAACGCCTGCGCGGTGCCGACGAGCGGCTCCGGGCGGCCGATCGGTCCGACCTGGAGGCGCGGCTCGGACGGGACGCGCTGCGAGAACAGCTCCTCGTCGAGCTCGCCGGAATGGGCGAGCTCGGGCGCCGGCGGCTCGAGGCGGAGGCCGGGATCGTGCCGGTTGCCGTCGGACCCGGCTCGATCGAAGCGTCCCAGGCAGCTGCATCCGCTGCGGACGACCGCGCGATGACGGCCGATGCAACCGACACCGATGACGCCGACGACGGCGACAGGCCCGACGAGGCCGCTGCCCTCGAGGCGGCACTCGACGCCGTCACCGATCGCTGGAGCAGCGAGCCGCCGATCGGCGAGATTCCCGGGCCGGGCCGTCTGGCGACCCTTCGCCGGCGCTACCACGAGCTCGGCGCCGCGAACCCGTTCGCGGTCGAGGAGTACGACGAGCTCCGCCGGCGGCTCGAAATCCTGGACGGGCAGCAGCTCGACCTTCGATCGGCGATCGACAAGACGCGCGTCCTGATCGCCGAGCTCAACACGATGATCGCGGACCAGTTCCGGACGACGTTCGCGGCGCTTGAGACGGCGTTCGACGCCCGATTCCAGCAGCTGTTCGGCGGCGGCTTCGCCCGGCTGTCGCTGACCGATCCCGACGACCTCTCGGCGACCGGTGTCGAGATCGTCGCCAGACCGCCGGGCAAGAAGGCCCAGGCGCTCGCGATGCTGTCCGGCGGCGAGCGGGCCCTGACCGCCGTCGCGCTGCTGTTCGCGATGCTCGAGGTCCGGCCGGTCCCGTTCTGCGTCCTCGACGAGGTCGACGCCGCCCTCGACGAGGCGAACGTCGGGCGGTTCTCCGAGGCGCTTCGCGGACTGGCCGACCGGACGCAGTTCGTCGTCATCACCCACAATCGCGGCACGATCGAGGCAGCCGACGCCCTGTACGGCGTGACCGTCGGCGACGACTCGGTCAGTCGCGTGATCAGCCTCCGCCTCGACGAGGCGCGCGCGATCGCCGACCGGCAGCGCGGTGAGCGCGTCGCCGATCCCTCGGACGGTCCGGGCGGGGCTTCCGCCGACGAGTCGCCGGCGGACGAGCTCGCCGAGGTCGGCTGATGTTCTGGCGCCGCAAGCGCGACGAGGAAGAGCCCGAAGCGGAGCCGTCGCCGGAGATCGATCTCGAGGCTCCCGAGCCCGACCCGGCCGACTTCGGCGCCGACTCCGCCGTCATCGAGCCCGATGTCGAACCGGCCGAGCCGGTCGTGCCGGTCGAACCGGCCGAGCCGGTCGTGCCGGTCGAACCGGCCGAGCCGGAAGCGCTGAGCCCCCTCGCCCGGGCCGCGGCCTTCAAGCCCCTCTTCGCGGATTCCGAGGAGCAGATCGAGGAGGCCTTCGAGCACGGCCTCGAGCGGACCCGCGGGGGCTTCATGGACCGCCTCCGTGGCGCCCTCGCCGCTGGGCCCGACGGCCCGTCCTGGGACGATGTCGAGGAGACACTGATCGCGGGCGACGTGGGCGCGGCCCTGGCGATGGACGTGGTCGAGGGCGCCCGCCGTCGTCGAGACCCCGCCGGCGCCGAGGCCGCGGTCCGGGCCGAGCTCGCCGGCCTGCTCGTGGCCCGCGACACGCATTGGCAGCCGCGACCCGCGGCCCCGGACCAGCCCGCGGTCGTCCTGGTCGTCGGCGTCAACGGCACCGGCAAGACGACGACGATCGGCAAGCTCGCCAGCCGCTACACCCATGAGGGCCGAACCGTGCTGCTGGCGGCGGCCGACACGTTCCGCGCCGCGGCGATCGACCAGCTCCTGATCTGGGCGGATCGAGCGGGCGTCCAGGTCGTGTCCCACGCGCCCGGCGCGGATCCCGGCGCGGTCGTCTACGACGCGCTCGACGCGGCCGTGGCGCGGGGAGCGGACCTCGTGATCGCCGACACCGCCGGCCGCCTCCACACGAAGGCCAATCTGATGGACGAGCTCACGAAGATTCGCCGGATCGTCGACAAGCGCCTGCCCGGCGCCCAGCCCGAGACCCTGTTCGTCCTCGACGCGACGACCGGCCAGAACGGCCTCCACCAGGCCCAGGCGTTCCACGAGGCCGTCGGGCTGACCGGGATCGTCCTCACGAAGCTCGATTCGACCGCCAAGGGCGGCATCGTGTTCGCGATCGAGCACGACCTCGGCGTGCCCGTCCGGTTCGTCGGGGTGGGGGAGCAGGCCGGCGACCTCCTGCCGTTCGATCCCGACGCGTTCGTGGCCGCGCTCTTCGCCTGATCGGGGCCACCGCGCACCGGCCCGGGACCATCGTCCCGCTGGCTTCGTGACGGGTCTGCGCTACACTTCGGCCGCCTCGGTGCGTCAGAACCCGCGCATCACCCGGTCGTCGCCGCATCCGCGCGACGTCGGCCGGTCCTTCACCTCGACGGAGTCCGATTCCGACCGTGTTCGACACCCTGAGCGAGCGCCTCAGAAAGACCCTCGCCGACCTGACCGGCCGCGGCCGCGTCAGCGAGGCGGACGTCGACGCCGCGATGCGCGAGATCCGGCTGTCCCTGCTCGAGGCGGACGTCAACTTCAAGGTCGTCAAGGACTTCATCGCCCGCGTCCGCGAGCAGGCCGTCGGGGCGGAGATCCTCCAGAGCCTCACGGCCGGCCAGCAGATCGTGAAGATCGTCCACGACGAGCTCGTGGCGCTCCTCGGGGCGGGCGATCGGACGTTCCATCTCTCGGGCAACCCGGCCGTCGTCGCGATGGTCGGCCTCCAGGGCTCGGGCAAGACGACCTCGTCGGCCAAGCTCGCCCGTCATCTGGTCCGACAGGGCCGCCGGCCGCTCCTCGTCGCCGCCGACCCGTACCGGCCCGCCGCCGCCGACCAGCTCGAGACGCTCGGCAAGGCGCTCGACATCCCGGTCCATCGCGCGCCCACGGGGACGCCGGTCGTCGACATCGCCCGTGGTGGTGTCGAGGCGGCTCGCCGCCTCGCCCGCGACGTCGTGATCCTCGACACCGCCGGCCGGCTGACGGTCGACCAGGCGCTGATGGACGAGATCGCGGGGGTCGACGCGGCGGTTCACCCGGTCGAGACCCTCCTCGTCGTCGACGCGATGACCGGCCAGGAGGCGGTGACCGTCGCCCAGGCGTTCCGCGAGGCCGTTCCGGTGACCGGTCTCGTCCTGACGAAGATCGACGGCGACGCTCGCGGCGGTGCCGCCCTGTCGATCGGCGCCGTGACCGGCCTCGCGGTCAAGTTCATGGGGACCGGCGAGAAGACGGACGCCCTCGAGGTCTTCCATCCGGACCGGCTCGCCGGCCGGATCCTCGGGATGGGCGACGTGATGACGCTCGTCGAGCGGGCCCAGGAGCACGTCGACGCGGACCAGGCCGCAAAGCTCGAAGAGAAGCTCCGGAAGTCGCAGTTCACGCTCGAGGACTTCCTCGAGCAGATCCAGCAGGTCCAGAAGATGGGCCCGATGGGTCAGCTCATGGGGATGATCCCGGGCATGGGCGGGATGGCCAAGGAGGCCCAGGCGGCCGTCGACCGCGGTGACCTCCGGCGGGTCGAGGCGATCATCCGGTCGATGACGCCGCGCGAGCGGCGCGATCCGGCACTCCTCAACGGCTCGCGACGACGGCGGATCGCCGCCGGCGCCGGCACCGATCTCACCGAAGTCAACCGACTGATCAAGCAACACGCCGAGCTGTCGAAGCTGATGAAGCAGCTCAGCGGCGGAGGCGGCCGCCGCGCCGCCGCGATGTCCGGCCTGATGGGCCGGCGCTAGAGGGTAGGTACCGAACGATGACCGAGCCAATCCGGCCGGCCGACCAGACGACGATCGAGGACATCGAGCCGTCGCAGTGGGACCGGACTGCACCCGTCCCCGATCCGGTCGTCCCACCGACCCCGACCGGGGCGGCATCCGCCGCGGCCCCGGCAGCCACCCGGCGCCGCCTGGGCGCCCGCTGGCTCGTCGCCCTGCTCGGCGTGATCGTCGTGATCGGCGGCAGCGCCGTCGTCGTGTCGCTCGCCGCGGGCCGACCGGCGCCGTCGATCGCGATGGGCTACATGCCCGATTCGACGGTCATGTACGCCGAGGCCCGGCTCGACCTGCCCGGCGACCAGCGCCAGAAGCTCGGCTCGTTCCTGAAGACGGCGCTGCCCGGCTTCGACGACCAGGCCCAGCTCGATACCAAGCTGAACGAGCTCCTCGACCGCGCGACCCGTTCGGCGACGGACGGGAAGCAGACGTGGACCACGGACATCGCCCCGTGGTTCGGCGGTCAGCTCGCGATCGGCGTCAAGCTGCCGGATGCATCGACCCCCCAGAGCTCGCCGGCCACGAATGCGGCCGCAACGCTCGTCAGCACGACCGGGATGGGAGGCATGGCGGGCAAGGATGGGGCCCTGCTCGTCGCCACGGTCACCGATCGGACCAAGGCCGCTGCCTGGCTGACGTCCTTCGGCGACAAGGCCTCGCTGAACCACTCCACGTACAACGGCGCCGATCTCTACGTGAACGCGGATCACCCGAACGGCGGGTCCGCGATCGCGATCACCGACAAGGTGATGCTCGGTGGGACCGAGGCCACGGTGAAGGCCGCCGTCGACACGAACGGCAAGAGCTCCTTCGCCGACAACGATGACGTCAAGACGGCGCTCGCCACGATCGACCGCGACAACGTCGGCTTCTCGCTCATCCGGACCCGCGCCTACCTCGACGGGGCGCTCGCGATGGTCGATTTCGATCGCGGCCACGAGCCTCGACAAGACGCAGATCGACGAGACGCTGCTCGGGATGATCCCGGCGTGGCAGACGACGTTCGTCCGCTTCGAGAATGACGCGCTGAGCTTCGCGTCCTCCAGCCCCGCCTGGTCCATCGGCTACGACACGACCAACCGGGCGAGCAAGCTCCTCGGACACGTCCCGGCCAGGACCGTGGCCTACGCCGAGGCGCATGACGTCGGCAAGACCCTCACCGCGGTCCTCGCCAAGTTCCGGGCGCTTCCGGAGGCCAAGCCGGCGTTCGATGCGTTCGACCAGGCAGTAGCCCTCGTCGGCGGCGCCGACGCCGTGTACGGCTGGTGGGGCGACGCCGGCGTCGCCGTCACCCCGCTCGCGGACGGCACGATCGGCGCCGGACTCCTCGTCCAGCCGACCGATCCCGCCGCGGCAAAGCGGCTGTTCGACGTCCTGACCGCGGATCTGAAGCTCGCCGGTGCGTCCGCCGGGATCACGATCCGGACCGAGGACCACAACGGCACGACGATCACGGTGGCCGATCTCAGCGGTGTCTCCGGGATGTCGTCGGCCGCATTGCCCGCCGGCTACAAGCCAGAGATCGCCTGGGCGACGAACGACCAGGTCGCCGTGGTCGGCTACGGCCGCGACTTCGTGGCCGCGGTGCTCGACGCGGGGCCGGGCTCGTCGCTCGCCGACGACGCCCGCTTCAAGAGCCTGCTCCAGCGGGTCGGCTCGGAGAACATCTCGCTCAGCTACGTCGACATCACCGGGATCCGCGGGCTCATCGAGCCGCTGGTCAAGCAGCAGATGACGCCCGAGAAGTGGGCGGAGTACCAGGCCGAGTATCGGCCCTATCTCGAGCACTTCGATGCGCTGATCGGTGCCGTCCGCAAGGACGGCTCGGTTGACAGCGGGTCGAGCCAGCTGACGGTGCACTAGGCACCCGCCCGTCCCCACGCCCTGACCAGCCGGCGCCCCAGACGCCGGCGGTCGCCCACGGAGGAGTTCATCGCACATGGCAGTCCGCATCCGGCTGACGCGCGTCGGCGCGACCAAGCAGCCGACCTATCGTGTCGTCGTCGCCGACGCTCGGTCCGCCCGCGACAGCCGGGCCATCGAGACGATCGGGCACTACAACCCCCGGACGGAGCCGATCGAGCTGAACATCGACGCCGAGAAGGCCACCGCATGGATGGCCAAGGGCGCCCAGCCGTCCGACACGGTCGCCCGCCTGTTCCGGTCCGCCGGAATCCTCCCCGCCGAGAAGAAGTAGGGAATCCGATGGCTGCAGCCGATCTGGTCGAGTACGTCGCCAAGTCCCTCGTCGACGATCCCGAGGCCGTCAAGGTCGAGGTGGTCCAGGACCAGGGTGGAACCGTCATCGAGCTCCACGTCGCCGAGGACGACATGGGCAAGGTCATCGGACGGAACGGCAGCGTCGCCAAGGCGCTCCGGACCCTCCTGAAGGTGACCGCGGCGCGCGACGGCGAGCCGGTCTCGCTCGAGATCCTCTAGGCGCGGTCCGTTGGCCGAACCGGCCAATCCCGCAACCGAACGCCTCGTCGTCGCCCTCGTCCGGGGCGCGCACGGCCTGCGCGGCGCGGTCCGCGTCGAGATCCTCACGGACCGCCCGGAGGACCGCTACGCGCCGGGCTCCGTCCTCCACCGGGAGGGCTCCGACACGCCGTTGACGGTGACCTGGTCGTCGGCGGTCGCGGACGGGCCGGGCTGGCGGCTCCAGTTCGCCGAGGTCGCCGATCGCGCGGGCGCCGAAGCCCTGATCGGGGCGTACCTCGAGATCGACGCCGGGCCGGATTCCGCGCTCCCGCGCGGCTCGTACTTCTGGCACGAGGTCGTCGGCACGACCGTGACGTCCACCACGGGCGAGGTCCTCGGGACGGTCCGTGACGTCTACCGGTCGGGCGGCGCCGAGGTCTACCTCGTCGACGGGGGACCGTACGGCGAGTTCGACGTCCCGGGCGTCCGCGACTTCGTCCGGATCTTCGCCCCGCGGCGCGGCGAGATCGTGGTCGACGTCGCGGCGCTGGACCTGGTCCCGGTGCGCTCGTCCGGCGCATCCGTCGACGGTTCGCGACCTCGGGCGCCCCGCCGCCGGCCGGGCTCACGGCGGAAAGCCGCATCCTCCGACCAGGGTCCCGATCACGCTCCGGATGCATCGTCGTGACCCTCGAGATCGACGTCCTGACGCTGTTTCCGGCGATGGTCGCGGAGCCGCTCGCCGCGAGCATCCCGGGACGGATCCAGGAGCGGGGGATCGCCACCGTCCGGACCCACGATCTCCGACAGTGGGGCCTGGGGCGGCACCGCAGCGTCGATGACGCGCCGTACGGCGGGGGCGCGGGCATGGTCATGCGCCCCGAGCCGATCGCGGCGGGCATCGACGCCGTCCGGCGGGACGACTCGCTCGTGATCCTGCTCGACCCGGCCGGCGAGGTGTTCGGCCAGGCCCGCGCCCATGATCTCGCGGCGCGGTCCCATCTCGTCCTCGTCTGCGCCCGCTACGAGGGCGTGGACGAGCGGGTCCGGTCGCTCGTCGACCTCGAGCTGTCGATCGGCGACTACGTTCTGACCGGGGGCGAGCTGCCCGCGCTCGTCGTGATCGACGCCGTGATCCGGCTCCTGCCGGGCGCGATCGACGACGCCTCGACGACGGAGGAATCGTTCGCCGCGGGGCTGCTCGAGTACCCGCAGTACACCCGCCCCGCGACGTTCCGCGGCATGGACGTCCCGGCGATCCTCAGCTCGGGCGACCACGGCGCCGTGGCCCGCTGGCGCGAGGAGCAGTCCCGCGCGCGGACCCGCGCACGACGCCCGGACCTGCTCGCGGATTGATCGGAGACGGCGACCGCGGCGCCACGGCCCCGCACCCCGAGTCATCGAGATGACTCCTCCTCCAGCGAGCGGGCGCACGCGGTCGTCATGCTATACTCCGCCGCCGGTCGATCGGTTCGACCCGACCCCCGATTTCCTTCGCAGCTTCGGGCTGCCGACGAACGCACAAGGAACGCCCAGTGAACGTGCTCGACGAGATCGTCTCCGACCAGCTGCGAACGGACCTCCCCGAGATCGCCTCGGGTGACACGGTCAAGGTCTCGGCGAAGGTCATCGAGGGCAACCGCGAGCGGATCCAGGTGTTCGAGGGCATCGTGATGCGCCTCCGCGGCGGCGGGATCACCCGCTCCATCACGGTCCGCCGGATCGCCAGCGGCGTCGGCGTCGAGCGGACGTTCAAGATTCACAGCCCACGGATCGAGAAGATCGAGGTCGTTCGCCACGGCCAGGTCCGGCGGGCGCAGCTCTACTTCCTCCGCGATCGCGTCGGCAAGGCCGCAACCCTCCGCGAGCGCCGCACGAGCCGCTGACGCCTTCGCGCGGATGACCCTCGACCCCGGCCCGGCGCCGGGGTCGTTCGAATTCCCGGCCGACGCCGACGGCGACAGACCGGAGCCGCTACCCTGAGGGCCGATGACCGTCATCGTCCCGACCCTTCGCCACGAACGCCGGCTCTGGAACGACGGTCGCGACCGCGTCGCGGGCGTGGACGAGGTCGGCGTCGCGCCGACCTGTGGAGCGGTCGTCGCCGCCGCGGTGATCATGAGGCCCGGATGTCATCGGATCCCGGGCGTCCGCGACTCGAAGACCCTGTCGATGGCCCAGCGCGAGCGCCTTGCCCCGATCATCCGGTCGCGTGCGGCCGCAGTCGGCGTCGGCGCCGCGTCGGTCCGCGAGATCGACCAGCTGAACATCTATCACGCCACGCACCTGGCGATGCGCAGGGCGATCGCGCGGCTCGGCGGTCACGACCACGTCCTCGTCGACGGCAACCGGATCGTCGGGTTCGAGGCCCAGGTCGGCCCCTATACGAACATCGTCGACGGCGACGCGAAGGTCTACTCGATCGCCTGCGCGTCGGTCGTCGCCAAGGTCGTCCGGGACCGGATGATGACGAGGCTCGCCGCCCGGTATCCCGGCTATGGCTGGGAGCACAACCAGGGCTACGCGACGCGCGACCACCGGGACGCGATCCGGCGGATGGGCCTGACGCCGTTCCATCGCCGCTCCTTCCTCGCCCTGCAACGGACGCTTGCCGGCGACCAGCTCGCGTTCGACCTCCTCGCCGACCCGAACGCCTCCGAGGACGTCGTCGAGGTCCTCGAGCGCGAGTCGATCCCGGTCATGGCCGACGACGCGATGCTCGACGCCGACGACCTCATGCTCCTCGAGGTCGGCGCCGGCGCCTGACACACGGGCGCGCACCCTCGACGCGGTGCGTCGGCGGTCACCAACTACGACAACGCGCACGAACCGCACCCGGAGGTCCCGTCCCGATGGCCGATGACAAGCCGACTCGATTGTTCCTGATGGCGTTCACGGACTCGGGCATCCCGCCCTACGTCCTCGAGATGATCAAGAAGGCCGTGAAGGACAAGCAGCTGGTGATCTCGGACTGGGCGATGATCCAGCACAACGCCGGCCAGGAGCCGAAGATCACCACCGACAAGTCGGTGGACCCGGGCGCGACCCGCGGCGCCGGGTTCGGCGGCGTGGCCGGCATGGTCCTGGCCGGCATCAGCGGCCCGATCGGCGTGGGCGCGATCGTTGCAGGTGCCGCCGTCGGGGCGGTGGCGGCCGCGCTGCGGGACAGCGGCATGAAGGACGGCGACCTCGAGGGGATCTCCGGCCTGATGGCGGAAGGCCGCAGCGGACTCATCGTCGCGGTCCCGCTCGAGAACGCCGACACGTTCGAGGCATTCACGAAGGAGCACGTCGAGTTCGAGTCCGTCATCCGGCGGATGCAGGTCGACATCACGCCCGGCCATTCGCTGGCCCGGGCCATCGACGAGTACCGACAGCAGCAACAGGCCGCTGCGCAGGCGGTCGAGTGAGCTCGGGGACGGGTGACGGCGGCCACGTCGAGTGGCGCATCGAGTGATCAACGACCGGACCGAAAGGAGAAGGCGATGGCCGACAAGCGGCGCGACCGACTGTTCTTCCTGGGCTTCGGCGAGGGGGGTGGCGCGACGTCCCTGCTGGAGCTGATCAAGGAGTCGGCGAAGCAGGAGCACATCTCGGTCTCCGACTGGGCGATGATCCAGAAGGGAGACGACGGGAAGGCAACGATCACGACCGATCGATCGGTCGATCCGGGGGCCGCTCGCGGAGCCGGGTTCGGAGGTCTGGCCGGCGCCGTCGTTGCGGTCGTCAGCGGTCCGATCGGCATCGGTGCGGTCGTCGGCGGGGCGGCGATCGGCGCCATCACCGCCGGGCTGAAGGACAGCGGCATCAAGGACAAGGACCTCGAGTCGATCTCGCACCTGATGGCGAGCGGCAGGAGCGGGCTCGTGATCGCGGTTCCTCTCGATGACGCGGTACGCTTCGAGGCCTTCCTGGACCGGAACAGCCAGTTCGCGGCGGACCGGACGCTGTGGGTCGACATCGTCCCGGGGCTGACGCTCACGGAGGCGATCGAGGACTACATCGAGCACGAGGAGGACTGACCGGGACGGCCTGCCACCCGCGCGGTGACCGGCCGTGAACCGCGCGGCAGACGGGCGCCAAGCCGGCGATACACGGGCCCGCCGATGATCGCCGCGTGGTCGATCGCAGGCGGACAGCGGCCCAGGATCTCGGTGAGGCGGCCGAGACGCGTGTCGCGGAGGATCTTGCGGCCGCCGGCTGGACGATCCTCGGCCGGAACGTCCACGCAGGCCGGGCCGAGCTGGACCTGATCGCGATCGATCCAGGGCCCCCCGAGACCCTCGTGTTCGTCGAGGTCCGCTGGCGAGCCGGTCGCGCGTTCGGGCTGCCGGAGGAGACGGTCGACCATCGCAAGCGCCGGCGGCTTCACCAGGGCGCCTGGCGCTGGCTGGACGAGGCCGCGAACCCGCCGAATGCACCGGTCAGGTTCGACCTCGTCGTCGTCGAGCCGTCCGCGCGTGCGGGGTCACCGCCGACGATGCGCCACCACCGCTCGGCGTTCTGAGCTCGGGGGCCTGCCGGTCGGGCCCACGCGGAGCCCGTGCTACACTCCGGCGCGCCGCGGGACCCCCCGTGGCACCCACCCGAAGGTCGGTCCCACCGGCCGTCGGAGATCACACGCGGACCGTTCCGACCGGGACGGTGCCGGCCGACCCACCCGCATCGACGCGGTCTGGGCGTCCGGAAACCCGGCGACGAGGTCCGCGGAGGAACGAAACCGAACAGGAGGTCTCGCCCCGTGCCGTCCGTCTCGATGCGGCAGCTGCTGGAAGCCGGTGTCCACTTCGGTCACCAGACGCGCCGCTGGAATCCCAAGATGCGCCCGTTCATCTTCGCCGAGCGCAACGGGATCCACATCATCGATCTCGCCCAGACCGTCAAGCACCTCGACTCGTCCCTCGAGTTCGTTCGTGACACGGTTGCCCGCGGCGAGTACGTCCTCTTCGTCGGCACGAAGAAGCAGGCCCAGGAGCCGATCGCCCAGGAGGCGACGCGGGCCGGCCAGCCGTTCGTCAACAAGCGCTGGCTCGGCGGCATGCTGACCAACTTCACGACGATCAAGAAGCGGATCTCGCTCCTCGAGCAGCTCGAGGCGCGTCAGCAGGCCGGCGACTTCGAGCGGATGACGAAGAAGGAAGCCGCGAAGCTGACCGACGAGATGACGAAGCTGACGCTGACCGTCGGCGGGATGCGCAAGATGAAGCGGACGCCCGGCGCCGTGTTCATCATCGACCCCCACCGCGAGCGGATCGCCGTCACCGAGGCGAACAAGCTCGAGGTCCCGGTCGTCGCGACGGGCGACACGAACGTCGACCCCGACGAGATCGATCACATCATCCCGGCCAACGACGACGCGATCCGCTCGATCCGGCTGCTCTGCCAGCTCGTCGCGGATGCCTGTATCGAGGGCCAGCAGGAGCGCGCCGCCCGGGCGATCGAGCCGGAGCCCGAGGTCGCGATGACCGCCGAGCCCGAGTACGACGAGTCCGCTTCCGACGAGCTCGTGGCCGCCCTCGCGGGTGGCGCGGCGCTGACGTTCGAGCCGGATGCCGACGACGAGGACCTGCTGCCCGGCGCCCGCCCGCCCGCGCCCGCGATCGACGCGACGCCGGCGCCGGCCGAGGCGACTCCGGAGGAGATCGCCGCCGAGCTCGCTCGCGAAGCCGCCGAGAAGGAGGAGCCGGCCACCGCCGGCTGATCCACGGCCACTCCGCGGCCGCCAACCGAACACGCCCAGCCGCGTCCCTCGTTCGCGAGGCGGCGCACCGAACCAGGAGAACCCGATCGACATGGCGGACATCTCTGCCGCGAGCGTCAAGGACCTGCGCGAGCGGACCGGCGCCGGTTTCATGGACTGCAAGAACGCCCTCGTCGAGGCCGACGGCGACGTCGACAAGGCGATCGCGATCCTTCGCGAGCGCGGGCTCGCCGCGGCCGCGAAGAAGTCGAGCCGCGAGGCCCACGACGGTCTCGTCGCGAGCTACATCCACACCGGCGGCAAGGTCGGCGTGCTCATCGAGGTCAACTGCGAGACGGACTTCGTCGCGCGGACCGACGAGTTCCAGCGACTCGTCAAGGACCTCGCGATCCAGGTCGCGGGGATGAGCCCGCTGTATGTCGACCCGGACGGGATCCCGGAGGCGGAGCTCGAGGCGAAGAAGGCCGAGCTCCTCCGCGACGAGTCGGTCCAGAAGAAGCCGGAGAGCATCCGGCCGCAGATCGTCGAGGGCCAGCTGAAGAAGTGGTACTCGCAGGTCTGCCTGCTCGACCAGCCGTTCCGCGACGAGGAGCGCTCGGTCCGGGACCTGATCACGGAGAAGATCGCCACGATCGGCGAGAACATCCGCGTGCGACGCTTCACCCGCTACGCGCTCGGGGAGGAGCTGTGAGCGAGGCACTCCGCTACAGGCGGATCCTGCTGAAGCTGTCCGGCGAGGCGCTCCTCGGGGACCGCCAGTACGGTGTCGACCCGGCGTTCTGCGCGTTCATCGCCCGCCAGGTCGCGGAGGTCCACCGTCTCGGCGTCCAGGTCGGGATCGTCGTCGGCGGCGGGAACATCTTCCGCGGGCTCGCGGCCGCCGCGAGCGGGATGGACCGGGCGACGGGCGATTACATCGGGATGCTCGCGACCGTCATGAACGGACTCGCGCTCCAGGATGCCCTCGAACGGGCCGGGGTCCAGACGCGCGTGATGAGCGCGATCGCGATGAACGAGGTCGCCGAGCCCTACATCCGGCGCCGCGCGGTCCGCCACCTCGAGAAGGGCCGGGTGGCCCTGTTCGTCGCCGGCACCGGCAATCCGTACTTCACGACCGACACCGCCGCTGCCCTCCGCGCCGTGGAGATCGGCGCCGAGGTCCTCCTGAAGGCGACGAAGGTCGACGGGGTCTACGACGCCGATCCGCTGACCAATCCCGGCGCCCGGCGCTACGCTGAGCTCGAGTACGCCGATCTGCTCCGCGACCAGCTCAAGGTCCTCGACGCTGCGGCTGTCTCGCTCTGCATGGAGAACGATCTCCCGATCGTCGTGTTCGACCTCAACCAGCCCGACAACATCACGCGGGTTGCCGCCGGCGAGCCGGTCGGGACCCGGATCTCCGGCACCGCCGCCGTGGGAGGGAGCCGATGAGCAGCGACACGATCACGTCCGCCGACCACAAGATGAATCGCGCCGTCGAGGCGATGGAGCGCGACTTCCAGGCCTTCCGGACGGGTCGCGCCTCGACCGCCCTGGTCGAGCGGCTGACCGTCGACTACTACGGGACCCAGACGCCGCTCAACCAGCTCGCCGGGATCAGCGTCCCGGAGTCGCACCAGATCGTGATCCAGCCGTGGGATCGGGCGGTCCTCGGCGCCATCGAGAAGGCGATCCAGAAGAGCGAGCTCGGCCTCGTGCCGAACGTCGACGGCACGGTCGTCCGGCTGAACATCCCGCCGTTGACCGAGGAGCGTCGCAGGGACCTCGTCAAGAGCGTCCACAAACGGATGGAGGATGCCAGGGTCGAGATCCGCAACCTCCGCCGCGACGCCGCCGATGACCTCAAGAAGGAGGAGCGCGACGGCTCGGTCGGGGCGGACGAGTCGCATCGCCAGCTCGAGCAGCTCCAGCGCACCACCGATCGCTGGATCGGCGAGGTCGATCGCCTCGGCGCCGTCAAGGAACAGGAGGTCATGGAGGTCTAGTGACCGGTTCGCCGCTCGCCCGCCCGACCGACGCGCCGCCGACGGCCCACCGGTCCGACGAGGCCGCCAGCGCGCCCGCCCAGACCCCCGCTCCTGCGCCCGATCGCCTGTTGCCGGAGGCCGACCTGCCGCGGCATGTCGCGATCATCATGGACGGCAACCGCCGTTGGGCCCGCCAGCGCGGCCTCCCCGAGGTCGAGGGCCATGCGGCCGGGGTCGAGGCGATCCGGACGCTTCTCCGGCACGCCGTCCGGCGCGGCGTACCGGTCGTGACCGTCTACGCCTTCAGCCGCGAGAACTGGGCCCGATCCGACGACGAGGTGCGTGCCCTCTTCGCCCTCCTCGAGCAGGCGATCCGGAGCGAGACCGCCGAGCTCAAGGACCAGGGCGTCCGGATCCGGCTCCTCGGCCGGCTGGACGAGCTGCCCGACGATACGCGCCGATCGATTGGTGAGGCGCTCGACGAGACCGCCGACGGCACGCGGCTGCTGCTGAACGTCGCGTTCAACTACGCCGGCCGGACGGAGCTCGTCGACGCGTTCCGGCGGATCGCGGCCAGCGGCGTCGACCCCTCCACGATCGACGAGACCACGATCGCCGACGCCCTGTACACCGCCGGGCTTCCGGACCCGGATCTCGTCATCCGGACCGGCGGCGAGCAGCGGCTCTCCAACTTCCTGATCTGGCAGGCCGCCTACGCCGAGCTGTACACGACCGAGGTCCTCTGGCCGGACTTCGGCGCCGATGCCTTCGATGCCGCGCTCCTCGAGTTCGCCAGCCGAACCCGTCGGTTCGGTCGCTGATCGCCGGCTGATCGGTCTCGAAGGGATGCTTCGTCAGCGCGCGATCTCCGCCGTCGTCCTGATCCCGGTCCTCCTGCTGGCGCTCCTGCTGGGGCGCCCGTGGATCGTCGTCCTCATCGCGGTCGCCGCCGGTCTCGCCGCTCGCGAGGTCTTCGGCCTGCTGACCGGAGCCGGCTACCCGAGCCTGGCCTGGCTCGGGATCGCGTTCGCGGTGGCGCTCGTCCTCGATGCCGCCGCCGCGCCCGCCATCGATCCCAACGGCGGCGTGCTCCTCGCGATCGGCACGATCCTCGCGGCGGCCGGTGCGTTCACCAAGCGGGATCCCCGTGACGGCCTGCCGACCTGGTTCGCGACGGTCTTCGGGGCGATCTATGCCTCGTTCCTCGGGTTCGTCCTCCGTCTCGGTGAGCGGGCGCCGGCCATTCCGGCGGGCTCGCCGCTATCGTGGTTCAGCGCGGAGCAGGGCTGGATCCTCCTGCTCGTCTTCGCGGTCTGGGCGTACGACACCGGTGCCTACTTCGCGGGCAGCCGGTTCGGGCGGCGCAAGTTCCTCACCCACATCTCGCCCTCGAAGACGTACGAGGGCCTTGTCGGCGGGATCGTGGCGTCGACGGTCGTCACCGGTCTGATGCTCGCCGGGCTCGGGCAGTCGCCGGTCGGAGCGCTCGTCCTCGGTCCGCTCGTCGCGATCGCGGCGCAGGCGGGCGATCTCGCGGAATCGATGCTCAAGCGCGCCGCCGGCGCGAAGGACTCCAGCAACCTGATCCCGGGCCATGGCGGCGTCCTGGACCGCGTCGATTCGTTCCTGTTCGCCGCGCCGGTGGTCCTGCTGTATGTCCTCGTCGCCTACCGCTGAACCGGGACGGCGACGACGCGTCGCGGTCCTCGGATCCACGGGCTCGATCGGGACGCAGGCCCTCGACGTCCTGGCGGCGCATCCCGACCTGTTCGAGGTGGTCGCGCTCGCGGCGGGCGGGCGCGCCGCGCGGCTCGCCGAGCAGGCGGCGCGGTTCAGGCCGGCCGCGGTCGCGCTCGCTTCGGACGATCCTCTTGACCTTCCGGCCGGGACGGCGCGGATTCGCGGGGAGGGGACGGACGCACTCGTCGAGCTGGCGTCGGGCGACGATGTCGACCTCGTCGTCGTGGCCACCGGCGGGATCGTGAGCCTCCGGCCGGTTCTCGCGGCGCTTGCCGCCGGCAAGGTCGTCGCGACGGCCAACAAGGAGACCCTCGTGACCGGCGGCCATCTCGTGATGCCGATCGCCCGGGCCCGGGCCGCCGAGGTCGCCGCGACGGCGCCGGCGGATCCCTTCGCCAGCCCGCTCGCCTGGCTCCGCCCGATCGACAGTGAGCACTCCGCCATCTGGCAGTGCCTCGTCGGCGAGCGGCTGGATCGGGTCGCGTCGCTCATCCTCACGGCCTCCGGCGGACCGTTCCTCGACGGGCCGGCCGACCTTTCCACGGTCACGCCCCAGCAGGCCCTGCGTCACCCGATCTGGTCGATGGGAGCGAAGATCACGATCGATTCGGCCACCCTCGCCAACAAGGGCCTGGAGGTGGTCGAGGCACGCTGGCTGTACGATTGCGACGACGCCGCGATCGACGTGGTCGTCCATCCGCAGAGCGTCGTCCACTCAGCGGTCCGGTTCGTGGACGGTTCGCTGAAGGCCCAGCTGGGCACCCCCGACATGCGCACCCCGATCCAGTACGCCCTGACCTACCCCGACCGCCGTCCCTCGCCGTCCGCTGCGGTCGACCTCGTCGAGGCGGCCAGGCTCGACTTCCGCGCGCCGGACGAGACCCGGTTCCCCGCGCTGCGGATCGCCCGCGAGGCGGGCCGCATCGGGCAGGGGGCGACCACCGCGCTGATCGCGGCCGACGACGTCGCCGTCGCCCGGTTCCTCGACGGAACGCTCCGCTTCGACGACATCCCGACGCTCCTCGCCGCGGCCGTCGCGCGATACGGCGAGGGTGCCGACCAGGCGCCCGACGTCGACGCCCTCGTCGCTCTCGACGCAGAGGTGCGACAGGCGTTCGCCCGCGGCCCGATCGGAGCGTCGGCATGACCGGCCCGCTCGGCGTCCTGATCACCGTCGTCCTGTTCTTCGTCGTGCTGGGCGGCCTCGTCCTCGTCCACGAGCTCGGCCACTTCGTGACCGCCCGGCTCGCCGGCGTCCGGGTCCTCGAGTTCGGGATCGGGTTCCCGCCCCGCGCGCGGGTGATCCGGGCCAAGGGCGAGACGCTCTACACGCTGAACTGGCTGCCGATCGGCGGATTCGTGAAGCTCGAGGGTGAGGACGGGGACGACACGAGCGACCCGCGCTCGTTCGTCAACGCGCGGTTGCCCGTCAAGCTGATCATCCTCGTCGCGGGCGTCGCGATGAACCTCCTCACCGCGTTCCTGATCTTCACGCTGATCGCCTGGCTCGCGACGCCGTTCGTCGGCCTCCGCTTCTTCGACGTCCAGGCCGGCTCACCGGCCGCCGCCGCCGGGCTCCGGCCAGGCGACGCGATCCTTGCGATCAACGGCGAGCAGCACGAGTTCTTCGGCGACAGCACCATCCTCGCGACCCTTCGCTCCAAGCTCGGCGAGACGGTGACGCTCACGATCGAGCGGGCCGACGGCAAGATCGAGCCGGTCACGGTCACCCTCCGGACGCCGGCCCAGGTCGACGACCAGCACGGAGCCCTCGGGATCAACGGCGAAGCGACCCCGTTCGAGGCGCGCTACTTCGGCAGCTACTCGCGCGACCTGCCAAGCGCCGTCGCGATCGGGGCGGACCAGACGGTGCACTGGTTCGGGGTGATCCTCGGCGGGCTCGGCGACCTCGTCCGCCAGGTCGCGACCAACCCGACCGCTCCGCCGCCGGTCGCCGGACCGGTCGGGATCGCGACCACGATCGGCGACGTGTTCTTCAACGGCGGGCCGATTCTGACCCTCTACGTCGCGGCGATCCTGTCGGCCAACCTCGCGCTCGTGAACATCCTGCCGTTCCCGCCCCTCGACGGCGGCCGGATCCTGATGATCCTCCTGAAGGCGATCTTCGGCGCCCGGATCAGCGTCCGCGCCGAGCGGCTCACGTACGTCGTGGGCTTCGCGTTCCTGTTCGGGTTCCTCATCTGGGTCAGCGGCTTCGACCTCGTCCGCCTGTTCGGCGGGTCGTAGTCGCCCGCCGCGAGACCGCGTGCCCGCGACCGACGCCCTGAGGCCCCGCCGCCGCTCGACGGTGTCCGTCGACGTCGGTGGCGTGCTCGTGGGCAGCGCCCACCCGATCGTCGTCCAGTCGATGACGAACACAGACACGGCGGATCCGGACGCGACCGCGATCCAGGTGGCCCGCCTCGCCCACGCGGGATCGCAGCTCGTCCGGGTGACGGTCAACACCGAGGAGGCCGCAGCGGCGGTCCCCGGGATGGTCGACCGGCTCCGGAACAACCTCGGCGTGGACGTCCCGGTCATCGGCGACTTCCACTACAACGGCCACAAGCTCCTCGTCGAGTACCCGGAGATGGCGAAGGCCCTCGCGAAGTACCGGATCAACCCGGGCAACGTCGGGTCGAAACGGCACGACGAGCACTTCGCGACGATCGTCAACGTCGCGATCACTCACGACAAGCCGGTCCGGATCGGCGTCAACTGGGGCTCGCTGGACCAGCAGCTCCTGACCGAGATGATGAATGCCAACGCCACCGCCGCCCAGCCGCGCGACGCCCGCGACGTGATGATCGAGGCGATGATCGAGTCGGCCATGCGATCGGCGGAGCTGGCCGAGCAGACCGGCCTCGGGCACGACCGGATCATCCTCAGCGCGAAGGTCTCGGGGGTCCGCGACCTCGTCGACGTCTACCGGTCGCTCGCGACTCGCTCGGACTACCCGCTGCATCTGGGGCTGACCGAGGCCGGGATGGGCGACAAGGGGATCGTCGCGTCCACCGCCGGCCTCTCGATCCTGCTGAACGAGGGGATCGGCGACACGATCCGCGTCTCGCTCACGCCGGAGCCGGGCGCCGGCCGCGAGCGCGAGGTGGAGATCGCCCAGCAGGTCCTCCAGTCGATGGGCCTGCGCTCGTTCCTGCCGCAGGTCAGCGCCTGCCCCGGCTGCGGCCGGACCACCTCGACGTTCTTCCAGGAGATGGCCCAGCAGATCCAGCAGCACCTGAAGGACCGGATGCCGGCCTGGCAGGAGACCCATCCCGGGGTCGAGGAGATGCGGGTCGCCGTGATGGGCTGCGTCGTCAACGGCCCGGGCGAGAGCAAGCACGCGGACATCGGGATCTCGCTCCCGGGGACGTTCGAGGACCCGGTCGCCCCGGTCTTCATCGACGGCAAGCTGGACCGGACGCTCCGCGGCGACGGTCTCGTGGCCGAGTTCATCGAGATCCTCGAGACGTACGTGGATCAGCGCTATTCGGCACCCATCTGACGTCCGTTGGTGTTCGTGACCGCGACTGGCAATCCCGCCGCCGAGACCATGATCCGGGATCTCAGCGCCCGCCCTGGGTGCGATCGGCCAGGTCCTGGTACGCACCGACTCCATGCTCGTCGCACGCGACGACGTCGGGCTTGACAGCCGCGTCCACGAGGCGCACGGCAGCCATCCCGTCCTTCCATTCGGCCGCATTGATCCGGACGCGAAAGCCGTCCGCTCCCCACAGCTCCCGGTGACCCTCCTGCCAATGGCGGGACGCGACGCAGCTGTCGAAGCGAACGGTCGACGCCTGGCCCGATGGTGATCGCCATGTCACCCCATCAGCCCCGACGATCAGCGTCTCTTCCGGTGCTCGACTCGGAAGTCGAACGCCCGCAACTCGTCGGCCCGGGGGTCGGAAGGTCCGACCGTGAACCCGCTCCGACGACCACTGCTCATACGGCGTCCAACGGGACGCGTCGGGTGGTGGCCCGGGCGCGCATAGCAGCAAGGTCCCGAGGGACTGCTCGAGCTCCGCACTCGCGGACGCTCCATCGATCGACTCGTACTCGGCGATGGCCTCCTCGGCTGATTGAAACGGCGCTCCCATGATGCGATCGATCGCGATGCTATCCAGGACACTCAACTGCGCCCGCGGGAGCGCGAGGGCCTCGTTGAGGGATCGGAGCTCACGCTTGATCTCGCCGGTCGTCAACCCGTCCCGGGCGACCGAATCGATCTCGCGCAGGAGCTCGTCGCGGACCGTGTCTGCCTGCTCGCGTCGACAGTCCGTGGACAGGATGCAGTGGGCCGTGGTGGCGTCCAGGCGCTCGAAGTCCGTGTTGACGTCGTAGACCAGGCCCCGTTCGAAGCGCAGAAGTTCGCGGGAGCGACGCGCGATCACCTCGAGCGTGATCTGGGCAACAGGTGACGCCGATGCGAGATACGAAACGGACACCCGATCGAACGTCCACGAGAGGTACGACGGAGATCGGATCAAGGAGATCGGTTCCGTCGAAGGGGCGGACGGCGGATGCCCCTCGGGGAGGGTGAGACGCAGGTCGTCGGGAGGCTGGCCGCTGAAGCAGATCGCCGCGAGACTTCGCCCGAACTTCGATCGAGCCCAGTCCTGAACCGGAGTGGGTCCGAGCCAGTCGAGGCCGATCTCGGCCACGCCGTTCAACCCGTGGCCCTGGTTGCCGAACCGGAACCACATCAACAGCGACGCGACCCCGTCGGTCCGTTGCCGGCCCTCCTGGCGAAGGATCCGGCGCTCCATGCCCAGTCTCGCGAAGGGCAGGTCGACGAGCGACTCGCTGACCGAGCGGAAGTACCCGACGAGTTCCTGGTCCGTGCCCGTGGCATGGAACACCGTGCGCGTCGGCGACACGAAGCCGTTGTGGCTGAACTCCTGCTGTGTCAATGGCGCCAGAGCCAGGTGCTCGACGAGGTGGCTGATCCCCGCCGTGACCGCTCGCTCATGGGACCGACCGGCGCCGAACATCAGCGCCGCCGTTCGCGGCCCGTCCACCTCGCTCCAGAACACCGGGACGCCGTCGACTTCGTCCTGATGAACCTCCTGGACTGGGAGTCGCCCGGACGATCCGACGGTCGGCATGGCGCGGAAGCGTAGCATCGGGTCGCGTGTTTGCTGACTCCGGCCGACCGCATGACCTGAGGACGATCCACGCTCCCGGGTGTATACTTCCGGGCGAACTGAACGGCCGCTCCGTGACGTGGGTGACCCCCACGTTTCTTTTTGTCGGCCCACCGGGAATTTGGCAGCAGCGAGGAGGCGCCGTGAGTCGCGATTTCGTCGGTGCCCTCCTCCAGCTCAACGCCGAGAAGCAGGTTTCTCGCGAGCAGCTGATCAACGCGGTCGAGGACGGCATCCAGTCCGCCTATCGACGCGTCGCCGGCGATGAGGACATCCACGTCCGGATCGATGCCGACACCGGCAAGATCCGGGTGTTTCGCGCGCGCACGGCGGTCGAAGAGGTCGAGGATCCGCTCATCGAGTTCACGCTCGACGAGGCCCGCGCCTTCAAGCCGGACGCCCAGCCGGGCGATCTCGTCGAGACCGAGGAGCTCCCGGACGACGTCTTCGGCCGGATCGGCGCCCAGACCGCGAAGCAGATCGTCCTCCAGCGGATCCGCGAGGTCGAGCGCGACCAGGTCTTCGACAAGTTCGCGAACCGCGAAGGCGAGATGATCACCGGGGCGGTGAACCGGGTGGAGCCGCGGGCGATCATCCTCGACGTCGGCAACAACGTCGAGGCGGTCCTCGCGACCTCCGAGCAGTCCCAGGTCGAGCACTATCGGATCGGCCAGAACGTCAAGGCCTACGTGCTCGAGGTCCGTCGGTCGAGCCGCGGCCCGCAGATCCTCGTGAGCCGGACGCACAAGGGCTTCCTGAAGCGCCTGTTCGAGCTCGAGGTTCCCGAGGTCCACAGCGGGACGGTCGAGATCAAGGCGATTGCCCGGGAGCCCGGCTCCCGCTCGAAGGTCGCGGTCGCGTCGCGCCAGGAGGGCCTCGACCCGGTGGGTGCGACGGTCGGCCAGCGCGGGGCGCGTGTCCAGGCGGTCGTCGCCGAGCTCGGCGGCGAGAAGATCGACATCATCCCGTGGAACGACGACGCGAGCATCTTCGTGGCCAACGCCCTGTCGCCGGCCCAGGTGCTGGGCGTCGATATCGACGAGGAGCACCGCATCGCGAACGTGACGGTGCCCGAGCGGATGCTCTCGCTCGCGATCGGCCGCGAGGGCCAGAACGCCCGCCTCGCCGCCCGTCTGACGGGCTGGCGGATCGACATCCGGAGCGACGTCTCGGTCGCGGCCAAGGCGGCCGAGGACGAGTCGAACGGGACAGGGCATGACGGCACCGAGGCCGAGGCCGCCGCGGAGCCGGCCGGCGAGCCCGTGATCGCGGCCGCGGAGCCGGCGGTCGAGCCCGTGGCAGGAGTGGCCGACGCGGTCGCCGGGCAGCCGACCGAGGCCGACGCGGCGCCGAAGGCGAAGGCTCCCCGCGCCAGCAAGCCGGCTGCCGAGAAGGCGCCGGCCAAGACCAAGGCGCCTGCCAAGGCGAAGGCGCCGGCGAAGGCCAGGGCAACCGCGAAGGCCGCTGCCGTGGTCGCCGACGGTGGCGTCGCCCACGACGCCGTCGCCGTGACGCCCGCCGAGCCGGACGCGGACGGCGCCACGCCGGCCAGGAAGACACGAGCCAGGAAGACGACGACCGCCAAAGAGGTGGCATCGTAGGCCGGGCCCGTCCGGATGCGCCTCGGCGGATCCCGACCCGGTCGTGCGTCGCCTGTCGCACGGCCCGACCGAAACGCGATCTCGTCCGGATCGTCCGGACGCCGGATGGCGACATGAGAATCGATGAAACCGGCCGGCTGGCCGGCAGGGGAGCCTACCTCTGCCGGGATGCCGGCTGCTGGAGCCTCGCCGTCGAGCGTGGCGCCCTCGGGCGGGCGCTCGCGGCACCGGTCCCGGCCAGCCTGCGCGAGGCGCTGGCGGCCGGGCCGTCGACACTGAACACCGAAGGAGGAGCCCGTGGCCAGGAGTAGGAGCGGCACCCGCGGCCGACGCGGTCCGCGCAAGCCGCCGCGTCGTCCCGGCGATGCGCAATCGGCAGTCCAGACGATCGATCCGCGTGAACGCGGCGCGATCGAGCTGCCGACCACGATCACCGTCAAGGAGCTCGCGGAGCTGCTCGCGGTCAACCCGGCGGACGTGATCCGCGAGCTGATCAAGAGCGGCATCTTCGCGACCATCAACCAGTTGATCGATCGCGACACCGCGTCGCTGGTCGCCGGCGAGCTCGGCTACGAAGTGGCCGAGACGATCGCCCCGACCGCCGGCGTTGCCGTCGAGGGCGAGGAGGCCCAGGCGTCCGCCCCGGCCGCCAAGGAAGTTCTCTTCGAGGCCGACGACGAGGCGGACCTCGAGACGCGAGCCCCGATCGTGACCGTGATGGGTCACGTCGACCATGGCAAGACGAGCCTGCTCGACGCCATCCGGACGACCGAGGTCGCTGCCGGCGAGCGCGGCGGGATCACCCAGGGCATCGGCGCGAGCGAGGTCGAGCACGACGGCAAGCGCGTCGTGTTCCTCGACACCCCGGGCCACGAGGCGTTTACCGCAATGCGTGCGCGCGGGGCGAAGGTCACGGACATCGCCGTGGTCGTCGTCGCGGCGGACGACGGGGTGATGCCCCAGACGCTCGAGGCGATCAGCCACGCCAAGGCAGCGAAGGTGCCGATCATCATCGCCCTCAACAAGATCGACAAGCCGGACGCCAACCCGGACCGGGTGAAGACCGAGCTGTCCGAGGCCGGCGTCATCGTCGAGGACTACGGCGGCGACACCCCGCTCGTGCCGGTCTCGGCGCGGACCCGGGTCGGGCTGAACGAGCTGATCGAGATGATCCTGCTCGTCGCCGACCTCCAGGAGCTGAAGGCCAATCCGAAGCGACCGGCCGTCGGCACGATCGTCGAGGCCCAGCTCGACAAGAACCGCGGCGCCGTGGCGACCGCGATCGTCCAGACCGGGACGCTCCGCGTCGGCGACGTGATCGTCGTCGGCGAGACGTTCGGCAAGGTCCGGGCGCTCGAGAACGAGGAGGGCAAGCGCCTCCAGAAGGCCGGCCCGTCGTCGGCCGTCGTCGTGCTCGGTCTGTCGGCCGTGCCCGAGGCGGGCGACATCCTGCGGGTCGTTCCCGACGAGAAGGCCGCCCGGACGATGGTCGAGACGCGTCAGGCCGAGGCCGCCGCAAAGGGCGGCGAAGGCAGTGGCCGGGCGACCCTCGAGGATCTCTACCGCCAGATCCAGGCGGGTCAGGCCAAGGAGCTCCGGATCATCCTCAAGGCCGACGTGTCGGGCTCGCTCGGGGCGATCACCCACGCGCTCGAGCAGCTCAACCAGGACGAGATCCGGATCAACGTCCTCCACGAGGGCGCCGGCGACATCACCGACAACGACATCATGCTGGCGTCGGCGTCGGACGCGATCATCGTCGGCTTCAACACGAAGATCACCGAGACGGCTCGCCGCGCCGCCGACGCCGAGGGCGTCGACGTCCGCCTGTACGACATCATCTACAAGCTGACGGACGACATCTCGGCCGCGCTCCAGGGTCTCCTCGAGCCGGAGATCGTCGAGGTGGTGGAGGGTCGCGCGGAGGTCCGCCAGATCTTCCGGGTCGGCAAGAACACGGTCATCGCCGGTTGCTTCGTCACGGACGGCCGGATCGTCCGCGGCGGCGCCCGCGTCTGGCGGGCCGGCAAGATCGTGGCGACCGATCGGATCGAGTCGCTCCGACGCTTCCGCGACGACGTCCGCGAGGTCGCGACGAACTACGAGTGCGGCATCGGCCTCGCCGGGTTCAACGACCTCGAGGAAGGCGACATCATCGAATGCTTCACCTCGCAGACGGTCAGCCGCGTCGTCGCCTGACGAACCGGCCGACCGCCTCGAAGGCGCCTCGATGACCCAGCGCACGGACCGGATCGACGAGCTGTTCCGGCAGGAGATCGGCGAGATCCTGGCCCGCGAGGTCGACGACCCCCGGATCGGGTTCGCCACGATCACCGACGTCGAGACGACGCCGGATCTGCGTCATGCCAAGGTGCTGGTCAGCGTGATCGGGCCGGCCGACGAGCGGAAGGCGACGATCGTCGCGATGGGCCGGAAGATGCCGTTCGTCCGGCACGAGCTCGGCAAGCGACTGCGGCTCAAGCGCATCCCGGAGTTCCACCTCGAGCTCGACGAGACGCTCGAGCGCGGGACGCGGATCCTGCATCTTCTCGATGAGCTCGAAGCGGGCCACGCGCCGGATGACGTCACGCCCGACGGCGAGACCCTGCCGACCCCTCGCCCGCTCACCGACGACGAGCTGGCGCGGGCCCAGGGCTATGGCGGCGCGGCGGCGGACGAAGCGGCCCGCCAGGCGCGGCTGGAGGAGGCGCGTCGCGCCGTGCCGCGGAAGCCGCGTCATGCCGGTTCCACGCACCGTCCTCGATGATCGACCTCGCCCCCTGGCTCGGGGCCGTCCCGGCGGTCGTGGTCGAACGGCTGACCGCGGCCCGGCGCGTCCTGGCGGTCGGTCACGAGAACCCCGATGGCGACACGCTCGGCGCCACGCTGGCGATCTGCCGCCTCGTCGAGCGCGGCGGTGGCGTCGCGACGGCCGTCTTCGCCGACCCGGTTCCGCCGCTCTATGACTTCCTGCCCGCGGCGACACGGGCGCGCACGGACCCCGACCCGTCGATCGACTACGACCTGCTTGTCGTCAGTGACTGCGGGACCCTCGACCGGGTCGGTGCGGTCGCGACCCGTCACGCCGAGCTGTTCGATCGCCTGCCGCGCATCGTCGTCGACCACCACGCCTCGAACGGCGCGACGGGCGACGCCGACTGGATCGAACCCGCCAGCGCAGCGACGTGCGAGATGGTCGCGCTCCTCGCGGCGCGGCTCGGGGCGCCGCTCGACCTCGCCGACGGTGCGCTCGCCGCGGAGCTGATGGCCGGGATCGTCATGGACACCGCGACCTTCGCCCACCCGAACGCGACGCCGCGCACCCTGGCGGTCTCGGCGGCGCTCGTCGAGGCCGGCGCGCCACTGTCGGAGATCTCGCGACTCCTCTACCGCTCGAAGCCCGCCGCTCAGCTCCGGCTCTTCGGGCGGGTCCTGGACCGTCTCGAGACCGCCGCCGGCGGGCGGATCATCCATTCGACGCTGCTCGACGCGGACCTCGCGGCCACCGGTGCGCTGCCGCCGCACTCGGAGGGCATCATCGACCTCCTCGCCCAGGCGGACGAGGCCGAGGTCGCGATCCTGTTCAAGGGGGCGGGGGAGGGGACCCGCCTCAGCGTCCGGACGAAGCCGGGCGGCGTGGATGCGACGGTCCTGACCGGACTGTTCGGTGGCGGCGGCCATGCTCGAGCGTCCGGCGCCACCCTCGTCCTCCCGGTTGCCGAGGCCCGCCGGGTCGTGCTCGCGGAGGCGGAGCGACTCGTCGCCGCCGTCCGGCGCTGATCGTCGCGGTCGCCCGATCGATGGACGGCATCCTCATCGTGGCCAAGCCGGTCGGCCCCACGTCGCACGACGTCGTCGGACTCGTCCGGCGGCTCAGCGCGACGAAGCGGGTCGGGCACGGCGGGACGCTCGATCCCTTCGCGAGCGGCGTGCTGCCGATCTTCCTCGGCAAGGCGACGCGGCTCGTGGAGTACCACCTCGGTGACCGCAAGCGGTATCGGGCGACCGTGTGCTTCGGGGCGTCGTCCACGACCGACGACCTGGAGGGGGCATTGAGTCCGGTCGCGGGCCCGCCGCCCGGCCGGGCGACCGTCGAGGCAGCGTCCGACCGCTTCCGCGGCGAGATCCTGCAGCGGCCGCCGGCCTACAGCGCGATCAAGGTCGCCGGCCGGCGGGCGTATGCCATGGCTCGGGCGGGCGAGGCGGTCGAGCTGGCGCCGCGAGCAGTGACGATCCACGCCCTCGACCTCGTGTCCTGGGACGAGACCACCCCCGGCGAGCCCGTCGCGATCGTCGACGTCGAGTGCTCCGCGGGGACCTATGTCCGGTCCCTCGCCCGGGACCTCGGCGAGGCCGTCGGGAACGGCGCGTATCTCGGAGCCCTGGTCCGCACCGCGAGCGGCCCGTTCGATCTCGCCGACGCGACCGATCTCGACGCCCTCCGCGCCGCCGCCGCGGACGGGCCGAGTTCCATCGAAGCGCTCCTCCGCCCGATCGACGACGGCCTCGACCTACCGTCCATCACCGTGCCGGACGGCGCCGTCGCGTCGATCGCGCGCGGCCAGGCGATCGGCGTTCCGGCGGGCGTGGGCGCACTCTCCGCCGACGAGCCGATCCGGCTGCTCGACAGCTCGGGCATGCTCCTCGCGATCGCGCGGCTCGCGGGGACGAAGCTCGCGCCCGACAAGGTCCTCGTCGACGCACCGGCGCCGGAGCCGGCCCGATGACGGTCCGGACGGTCCACGGTCGAGGCGAGCTCGAGGCGGCCGACGGCCCGCTGCTCGTCGCCGTCGGCGTGTTCGACGGCCTCCATCGCGGCCACGCCTGGCTGATCGATCACCTCGTTCGCGAGGCGCGGGATCGCGGCGCGCGACCCACCGTGATCACGTTCGACGCCCACCCGGACGCGGTCCTTCTCGGTCACGCGCCGCCGCTGCTCATGGATCCGGCCGAGCGGCTCGAGCGGCTCGCGGCGATGGGTGTCGAGCTGGTCGTCGTTGAGCACTTCGACGACAAGCTGCGGATGACGCCGTACGACGCGTTCGTCCACGGGATCGCGGATCGGTGCGCCCTGGCCGGGTTCGTGATGACTCCGGACGCGGCGTTCGGCCACGAGCGGGGCGGCACGCCCGCGACCCTCACCGAGCTCGGCCGGCGCGACGGGTTCGAGGTCGTGGTCGTCCCGCCGTTCTCGATGGACGGCCGCGAGGTCCGGTCGTCCGACATCCGGGCCGCGATCGCGTCCGGCGACTTCGGAGCCGCCGAGCGGCTCCTGGGCCGTCCGTACGCCGTCAGCGGCGTCGCCGATCCGACCGGTCGCCTGACGTTCGGAATGCCCGTCGCCCTGCCCCCGGACGGCACGTATGCGACGCCGACCGGCGCCGCGACAGTCGCCGCCGGCACCGTTCGAGCTCCGGCGCGGCAGGCCGGCCCGGTCCGCCTCGAGTTCGACGCCCGCGGGATGACCTCGGGAGCGGGATAAGCGGCGCGCAAGCGTCCGATGACCGCGGCCGGCCCGGTCCGCCTCGAGTTCGACGCCCGCGGGATGACCTCGGGAGCGGGATAAGCGGCGCGCAAGCGTCCGATGACCGCGGCCGGGCAGGCTTGGCAGGTGGACGATCTGACGGTCGGCAACGTGTTCCGCGCCGTGCGGCGACGCCGGCGACTCCGTCAGCTCGATGTGGCGCGGGCATCCGGCGTGTCGCAGCAGACCGTCTCGGTCATCGAACGCGGGCGACTTGATGCCGTGGACCTCGACACGCTTCGACGCGTCGGCCGCGTCCTCGAGATTGCCGTGCCATTCGCGCCCCGCTGGCGCGGTCCGGAGCTCGATCGCCTCCTCGATCGGGATCACGCGGCACTGGTCGAGCGGTGCGTCGGTGCGTTCGAGGCTCACGGCTGGACGGTCATCCCCGAGTGGTCGTTCAACCACTTCGGCGATCGCGGTTCGGTCGACGTCCTCGCCTGGCATCCATCAGCGCGGGCGATCGCGGTCGTCGAGGTGAAGACCCGGATCGTCGACGTCCAGGATCTCCTGGCGAAGGTCGACCGGAAGGTCCGCGTCGTTCGGGAGATCCTGCCCAGGGAGCGAGGTTGGAATGCCCTCGGCGTGGGCCGACTCCTGGTCGTGCCGGACTCGCGGTCGGTGCGGGACGCCATCGACCAGCACGCACGGACGTTCGCCGTGGCATTCCCGGCCCGGACCGTCGCCGCGCGTCGATGGGTCGCCCATCCAGTCGGAGACCTCGCCGGGATCTGGTTTCTGGCTTCGACCAGCGTCGCGAGTGGCGAACGGAAGCGGGCACGGAATGGGCGCGTCGTCGGGGTGCCGCGCGGCCGACCGGTTTCCGGTCCCGGCGGAATACCATCCCCACGCGTGGCGCCCAGGCCCGGAACTCAGCCGCACTCGCGCGACGGGTGATCCGCGCGATCGCGCAGGCGATGAGAGACATGCACTCGTCGCCGTGGTGTGGGGCACAACCGTCGCCGCCTGCTTCGCGGACTACTCGTCCAACTGGTACGCGACGGGCACGAAGCGCGGGGCCCGGATTTGCCCGGTATCGGTCCCCCTGATACCATCCGCCGGTCAAAGAAGGAACAGATCAGACAATCATCGTGTTCGGAGGACCGAGTGCCGCTCGCGCCTGTCGAGAAGCAGGAGATCATCACCGGGTTTGCCACCAAGGAAGGTGACACCGGATCGCCGGAAGTCCAGATCGCGCTCCTGACGGAGCGGATCAAGGGCCTGACCGAGCATCTCCGCAGCTTTCCCAAGGACAACCACTCGCGACGCGGCCTCCTCAAGCTCGTCGGCCAGCGCCGTCGCCTTCTTGCTTATCTGATCAAGAAGGACAACACGCGCTACCGCGCCGTCATCGGACGGCTCGGACTCCGCCGCTAGGTCCCGCCGCTCCCGGACCCCGGTCATTCCGGGGTCCCGTCGCGTCAGACCCAGGGATCGCGCCGGCCGGCGCGTCACAGGTCGCTCCTCCTCCACGACCAAGGAGGAACATTCCCTTGTCTCAGACATTCGAGACACAGATCGGTGGTCGCACCCTGACCATCGAGACGGGCAAGCTCGCCCGTCTGGCCGGCGGCGCCGTCACCGTCCGCTACGGCGACACGCTCGTCCTCGGGACGGCCAACCGGTCGGACCCGCGCCCGGGACTCGACTTCTTCCCGCTCACGGTCGAGTTCGAAGAGCGGATGTACGCCGCGGGCAAGATCCCGGGCGGCTTCATCAAGCGCGAGGCTCGCGCCTCCGAGGCCGCGACGCTGGCGGCACGGTTGACGGACCGGCCGATTCGGCCGCTGTTCCCCGAGGGGTACAAGGACGACATCCAGCTCGTCATCACCGTCCTCTCGACGGACCAGGAGAACGAGCCCGACGTGATCGGCACGATCGCCGCGAGCGCCGCGCTGTCGATCAGCGAGATCCCCTTCGCGGGCCCGGTGGGCGCCGTGCGGATCGGCCGGATCAACGGCGAGTTCGTCGTGAACCCGACGTACAGCGAGGTCGAGGAGTCCGAGCTGGACCTGGTGGTCTCCGGCACGCGCGACGCGATCATGATGGTCGAGGCGGGCGCCAGGCTCCTGTCCGAGGACGTCATGGCCGAGGCGATCCTCTTCGGTCACCGGGCGATCCAGCCCCTGATCGACATCCAGGAGCAGCTCCGCGAGGCGGTCGGCAAGCCGAAGCTCTCGCCGTCGCTCGAGCCGGGCACCGGCTCGGTCCTGGACTTCGTCGCCGCCGTCGACGCGAAGCGCGAGTTCGCGATCGTCGACGTCGAGACGACCGGCACCGACCCGAAGCTCGCGGATCTCCTCGAGATCGGCGTCGTCAAGGTCAAGGGCGGCAAGATCACCGACCGCTGGTCGACGTTCGTCAAGCCGTCCCAGTCGATCCTCGGCAACCAGATGCACGGGATCACGGACAAGGACGTCTCGAAGGCGCCATCGCCGGCTGACGCGGCGAAGCAGGCCGTCGACTTCATCGGCGACGCGCTCGTCGTCGGCCACAGCGTCAATTTCGACCTCGGCTTCCTCGAGGAGGCCGGTGGCAGCGCCGCCCACTACGACGCAGGTCGGTTCCTGGACACCCTGACGATCGCTCGCGAGGGCTACCCGGACCTCCCCAACTACAAGCTCGACACGCTCGCGTCGTTCTTCGGGGTCGACCTGACCCAGAACCACCGGGCGCTGCCGGACGCCGAGGCGACTGCCAACCTCCTGATCTGGTTCGCGAACGACCTGCCGGGCCGGATCGCGACGCTGAAGAGCGAGATCGCCGACTCGGTCCGGACCAACCGGACCTCGAAGGACGAGGCGAAGACGAAGCTCGATGCCGCGCGTCGCAAGGCCCGCGTCAGCAAGAACCTCTACAACCTGGTCTTCAAGAAGACCTGCCGTGCCCTGGCGCTGGACGAGGGCGTCCGGATGGACGGACGCGGCACCACGGAGCTCCGCCAGATCTCGGTCGAGGTCGGGCTCCTGCCGCGCGCCCACGGCTCCGGCCTCTTCACCCGCGGCGAGACCCAGGTCATGACGATCGCGACGCTGGGGGCGTCCTCGGACGTCCAGAGGATCGACACGATCAGCCCCAAGACCGAGAAGAAGTACATCCACCACTACAACTTCCCGCCCTATTCCACGGGCGAGAACAAGCCGATGCGTGGCCCGAGCCGCCGCGACATCGGGCACGGCAACCTCGCCGAGCGGGCGCTGATCCCGGTGCTTCCGCCCCACGACGAGTTCCCGTACGTCATCCGGCTCGTGTCGGAGTGCCTGTCGTCGAACGGTTCGACGTCGATGGCCTCGACCTGCGGCTCGACCCTCGCCCTGATGGATGCCGGCGTGCCGATCTCGGCCCCGGTTGCTGGTGCGGCGATGGGCCTGATCAGCGAGCCGGACGGCCGGTTCGTCGTCCTGACCGACATCCTCGGCAAGGAAGACTCGGTCGGTGACATGGACTTCAAGGTCACCGGCACCCGCGACGGGATCACGGCCCTCCAGATGGACATCAAGGTCCAGGGCATCAACGAGGCGATCATCCGCGACGGCCTGAAGCAGGCCCTTGCCGCTCGTCTCGAGATCCTCGACAAGATGGTCGACGTCCTGCCCGAGGCCCGCGGCCAGATGAGCGACTTCGCGCCGCGCATCACCACGATCAAGATCAACCCCGAGAAGATCCGCGAGATCATCGGCAAGGGCGGATCGATGATCCGGAAGATCCAGGAAGAGACCCAGACCGAGATCAACGTCGAGGACGACGGCTCCGTGGAGATCGCGGCCGTGTCCGGCGAGAACGCTCGCAAGGCGATCCAGTGGATCGAGAGCCTGACCCGCGACGTCGAGGTCGGTGCGCTGTACCTGGGCAAGGTCACCCGGATCATGGGCTTCGGCGCCTTCGTCGAGATCCTCCCGGGCAAGGAAGGCCTCGTCCGGATCGGCGAGCTCGCCGACTACCACGTGCCGACCGTCGAGGACGTCGTGTCCGTCGGCGACGAGGTCATGGTGGTCGTGATGGAGATCGATCGGCAGGGTCGCGTCAACCTCTCCCGCAAGGCGGCGATGCAGCGGCACCTGGCGAAGGAGCCGGTCGGCAGCTGATCCTTCGCTCATCGCATTGCACCCGAGCCGCCGGCACCGCCGGCGGCTCTTCGATTCGCGTCGCTCGCGCGTCCGCACTTCCCGCCGAATGACAGCCACGCGAGCCGTATCCACGAACGGGAGCCGGCGGGCGTCCAGGTACGGGGCGAATCCGTGTCCAACTGCCGGCGTGAGGACTCATTCGGCACGAATCGGACCGGACACCGGCCGAGTGCTTGGATCAGGTCGTCTGCGCTGTCAATTGACTCCAACTGGAGGCGCACGCGATGACGGGCGACGTCCGGATCAGCACGGACCCGGCCGACCTCGACCGGGACTGGCTCCATGCCGCCCTGTCCGAGCGCGCCTACTGGGCCGTCGGTCGCACGCCGGACTTCATCGATCGATCGATCCGGAATTCGCTCTGCTTCGGGGCCTACCGGGGTGACCGCCAGATCGGCTTCGCCCGGGTCGTGACGGATGGCGCGACGTTTGCCTGGGTCTGCGACGTGTTCGTCGACGAGTCCGAGCGTGGCCGGGGCGTCGGCGATGCCCTGATCGGGGCGGTGGTCGCCGACCCACGCCTCCAGGGGCTCAAGCGGATGGTCCTGTCGACCCGGGACGCCCACGGGCTGTACGAGCGCCACGGCTTCCGATTGCTGGCGACACCCGACCGCTGGATGGATCGGTCGACCTGACCGTCACGGCCGAGGCGCCTGCGAGAACCTGATCAGGACCCCAACGGTTCGTTCGTACAGCGCGGCGAAGTCCTCGATCTGGGCCCGGAACGTCACCGTGGCTCCTCTCGAACGCCGCCCATCCGGACGATTCGTTGATCAGGACGCAGCAGACGCCCGGATTCCTGCAGCGCCAACGCATCGGTGTGTGGCCGGGACCGAAGGACCCCGCTGCTATACTCCCGCCGTGCCCTGCCAGCGACCGTGATCGCGGAGCCATGCCCGACATGACACGCCAGAACCTCACCGTCGCGGTCGTCGGCGCCACCGGCGTCGTCGGGCGGACGATGATCCAGATCCTTCTCGAACGGGAGTTCCCCGTCGGGGAATTGCGCCTGCTCGCCTCGGAGCGATCGGCAGGCAAGACGATCTCGATCGAGGGCGCGACCCATGAGGTCGAGCTCGCGAGCGACGAGGCCTTCGAGGGCGTCGACATCGCGTTGTTCTCGGCGGGTGGCGACGCCTCCCGGACCCTTGCCCCGCTCGCGGCCGCCCGCGGCGCGACGGTGATCGACAACAGCTCCGCGTGGCGGATGGACCCGTCGATCCCGCTCGTCGTCAGCCAGGTCAACCCCGAGGACCTCGAGGGGCATCCGGGGATCATCGCGAACCCGAACTGCTCGACGATGCAGCTCGTCCCCGTCCTGATGGCCCTCCGCGACGCCGTCGGCCTCGAGCGGGTGATCGTCGATACCTACCAGGCGGTGTCGGGCACCGGTGGCGGTGCGATCCGCGAGCTCGAGGGCCAGGTTCGCGCCCACGTGGCCGGCGAGCCGAAGGACGTCTCGGTCTACCCCCACCAGATCGCCTTCAACGCCCTGCCCCAGGTCGACGTGTTCCTCCCGAACGGCTACACGAAGGAGGAATGGAAGGTCGTCGGCGAGAGCCGCAAGATCCTCCACCTGCCCGACCTGCGCGTCTCGTGCACCGCCGTCCGGATCCCGGTCTTCGTCGCCCACTCCGAGGCCGTCCACGTCGAGACCCTCGCGCCGATCGGTCCCGACCGGGCCCGGGAGCTCTTCTCGGCGGTTCCGGGCGTGGTCGTGCAGGACGATCCGTCGACCTCGACCTACCCGCTGGCGACGGTCGCGGCCGGGACGGACGACATCTACGTCGGACGTGTCCGCCAGGACCCCTCGATCGACGACGGTCGCGGCCTTGCGTTCTGGGTCGTGTCGGACAACCTCCGGAAGGGCGCCGCAACGAACGCCATCCAGATCGCCGAGGCGCTCGTCGAGCGCGACTGGGTCCGCTCGGCCGCCGCCCGCGGCGCGACACCGTTCGGCCCGGCACGGGCGGCAGTCGAGGGAGCGGCAATCGGGGCCGGAGCGTGACCCCGGAGGACCGGAAAGCGGCGCTCGAGGGGATCGCCACCGAGGTCCGCGCCTGCACGCGCTGCCGGCTCGCCGGGACGCGGACGCTGGCCGTCCCGGGGGAGGGGAGCCCGGACACCGAGGTCGTGTTCGTCGGCGAGGGACCGGGGTTCAACGAGGACCGCCAGGGCCGGCCGTTCGTCGGGCGCGCCGGCGACCTGCTGGTGAAGCTCCTCGGGTCGATCGAGTGGCGACGCGAGGACGTCTTCATCACGAACATCGTCAAGTGCCGTCCGCCCGACAACCGCGACCCGGAGCCCGACGAGATTTCGGCCTGCGCCCCGTACCTGGAGCGCCAGCTCGAGGTGCTCGACCCCGCCCTCGTCGTGACTCTCGGACGGCACTCGATGGGCCGCTTCCTGCCCGGCGCGCGGATCTCCCAGGTCCACGGCTCGACGGCGCCCGTCGACCCCGCCACGGGCGCCCGCGACGCGACGGTCCTCGCGATGTACCACCCGGCGGCGGCGCTGCGGACCCCGGCGATCGAGCGCGAGAGCTACCAGGACATCGGCGGCGCGCCGCGGGCCCTGCTCGACGCTCGCGCCCGCCGCGAGGGGAAAGCGGCCACCACAGCGACCGCGACTGCGACGGCGACCGCGGCCGTGAACGGTCCGGAGGCTGTGTCGCCCGACGACGAGCGGGCGATGATCGCCGCGGTTGCCGACGCCTCGCCCGCACCGGCGTCCACCGACCTCACGATCTTCTGACCCACGGCCAGGAACGGACAACCACCACTGATGCCCACCCCCAACCCGGTCCTCCGGATCATCCCGCTCGGCGGTGTCGGCGAGATCGGCAAGAACATGTACGTGTTCGAGTACGGCGACGACATCGTCGTGATCGACTGCGGGCTGATGTTCCCCGACGAGGAGATGTTCGGCATCGACCTCGTCGTCCCCGACATCACCTACCTGAAGGAGCGGAAGGCCAACGTCCGGGCGTTCCTGATCACCCACGCCCACGAGGACCACGTCGGCGGGCTGCCGTACGTGCTCCCCGAGTTTCCGGGCGTGCCGATCTACGCGTCGACGCTGGCCCGCGGCCTGCTCGGGAACAAGATCAAGGAGCACAAGCTCCACAACAACCCGCTCCAGGCGCTGGAGCCGGGCGACGAGCTCCAGATCGGCCCGTTCGGCGTTGTCGCGTTCCGGATCGGGCACTCGATCCCCGACGCGATGGGCATCGCCCTCCGCACGCCGGTCGGGGTCGTCGTCCATACCGGTGACTTCAAGTTCGACCACACGCCCGTCGACGGCAAGCTGTCGGACTTCGCGATCCTCGCGAAGATGGGCGCCGAGGGCGTGATCTGCCTCCTGTCGGACTCGACGCGGGCGGAGAACCCGGGCTACACCCCCTCGGAGCGAACCGTCGGCGAGGCGTTCCGCGAGATCATGGAGCCGCTCGATGGGCGGGTGATCGTCGCGACCTTCGCGAGCAACATCGCCCGGATCCAGCAGGTGATCGACGCCGCCGCCCAGTTCGACCGCAAGGTCGCGGTGATCGGCCGGTCGATGGAGCAGAACACCCGGATCGCCACCGATCTCGGCTACCTGACCTACGAGCCGTCGCGGATGGTCGGCAAGGACAAGATCGGCGAGGTCCCCGATAACAAGCTCGTGATCGCCACGACCGGGGCCCAGGGCGAGCCGATGTCCGGCCTGGCCCGGATGGCGAACCGCGACCACCGTTTCGTCGAGATCCAGCCCGGCGACACGGTGATCGTCAGCGCGAGCCCGATCCCCGGCAACGAGGAGTACGTGGCGCGCACGATCGACAACCTCTTCAAGGCCGGGGCGAACGTCTACTACCACACGATCAAGCGTGCTCACGTCTCCGGCCACGCCAGCCAGGAGGAGCTGAAGCTGATGCTCGGGCTGACGAAGCCCCGCTACTTCATCCCGATCCACGGCGAGTTCCGGATGCAGGTCCAGCACGGCCGCCTGGCGATCGAGACCGGGGTCCTGCCGGAGAACGTCTTCATCATCGAGAACGGCCAGCCGATCGAGATCGACGACGAGGGCGTCGCACGCCGCGGACAGCCGGTCCCGGCCGGCTACGTGTTCGTCGACGGGCTGTCGGTCGGCGAGGTCGGCGAGATCGTGCTCCGCGATCGACGGGCGCTCGCGAACGACGGGATGTTCATGGTCGTCGTGACCGTCGACAAGCAGACCGGCAACGTGGTCGGCCGGCCGGAGATCATCACTCGCGGCTTCGTCCACCAGAACGAGCAGGACCCGATGATGAACGAGGCGATCGACCGGATCCTCACGTCGATCCAGAACCCCGGCGACCACATCAGCGAGATCGCCCTCCTGAAGAGCCAGATCAAGGACGGCGTCTCGCGCTACCTCTACGAGCAGACGAAACGCCGGCCGATGGTCTTTCCGGTCGTGGTCGAGGTCTGAGCGTGGCGACGAAGCGACGGACCACCCGCCGGACGCCGGCGCGACGCCGGACGAGCAACAGCTCGTCGCTGCCGCCGCTCGCGGTCCCGTCGGTCTCGGTCTCGCCGGACGTCGCCCGCTCGATCGTCGGGATCTGCCTCCTCGTCCTCGGCGCCGTCACACTGATCGCCCTTGCGCTGCCGGGCCAGGGCGCGCTCACGGACTGGTGGCGCGACTCGATCGCGCCGTGGTTCGAGACCGGCCGCTGGCTCCTGCCGTTCCTCCTCCTCGGTGCCGGCTGGTACCTCGAGTGGGGGCCCGGCAAGAAGCCGGACTCCGGCTGGGGCGCGACGCTCATCGGGATCACGCTGGCCTTCGTGGGATTCCTCGGCGCGTTCGAGATCCTGAACCTCACGATCCTCGGCGAGGAGCGTGGCGGCGGCCGCATCGGGCGGTTCCTCGCCACGACGATGGAGCCGCTCCTGACGGGTCCCGGAGCATTCGTCATCTGTGTCGCGATCCTCGCGGTCGGGCTGATGCTCGCGTTCAACCTCCAGCTCCGCGAGCTGCTCCACCCGGTGACGCGGACGGCGAACTGGGTCGGCACCACGGCCGCGGCCTCGCTGCGGCGCGACCCTGCCGATCAGCCGGCTTCGAAGTCCTCGAGGACCGCCCGGGGAGCCGAGAAGCCGGCGGCCGGCGTGCCTGTGATGGACGCGGGTCCGCCGGTCGCGCCATCGCCCCTCGCCACCGGCGCGGCGCTCGCGACCGCCACGAGCATCCTCGACGAACCGGCGCCGCGAACCGGCGCCGCGCCGATGAGCCAGACGGTCTGGACCGGCGTCGGGGACGGCGTGCCCGTCCGGAGCGGCGGCAACGGCAACGGCCACGGGGCCGCGCCGACGCGAGGCGGCGTCCTCACCGAGGACCGCGAGCCGACCGCGTTCGAGTCGCTCCAGGCCGTCGACTGGACGCTGCCGCCGGTCGAGCTGCTCGAGGCTCGAGGGCCGGCCCGCGTCGGCGCGGCGATCGATCACGAGTCGAACAAGCGCCGGATCGAGGAAAAGCTCCTCAGCTTCGCGATCCCGGCCAAGGTCGTGGCGGTCAACTCCGGGCCGGTCGTGACGCAGTACGAGGTCAAGCCCGAGCACCACGTCAAGGTCAGCCGGATCGAGGCCCTCGCCGACGACCTGGCGATGGCCCTGTCGGCGCGCTCGATCCGGATCGAGGCGCCGATCCCGGGCAAGGACGTCGTCGGGATCGAGATCCCCAACAGCGTGAGTGAGGTCGTCGGCTTCCGGCCGCTCGTCGAGGAGAGCCAGATGCTCGCCGCGACGAGCCCGTTGACGTTCGCGCTCGGCCGTGACGTGTCGGGCAAGTCCTACGCGGTCGACCTGGCGAAGATGCCCCACCTGCTGATCGCCGGCGCCACCGGGTCCGGCAAGAGCGTCTGCGTCAACGCCCTCATCACGAGCCTCCTGATGCGGGCCCACCCCGACGACGTCCGGCTGATCCTCGTCGACCTCAAGCGGGTCGAGCTCGCGCCGTACAACGGGCTGCCCCACCTCCTCCAGCACGTGATCGTCGAGCCGAACGAGGCGAAGGCCGTCCTGAACTGGGCCGTCCGCGAGATGGAGGAGCGCTACAAGCTCCTGGCCGCGCACGGCGTCCGGAACATCGCCGGCTTCAACGAGCGCCCGGAGGTCGGCACCACCGACACCGCCGAGCGGATGCCCTACATCGTCCTGATCATCGACGAGCTGGCCGACCTGATCATGCGCGAGGGCCGGAAGGTCGAGGACCCGATCGTGAAGATCGCCCAGAAGGCGCGCGCCGTCGGGATCCACCTCGTCCTCGCCACCCAGCGACCGTCGGTGAACGTCGTGACCGGCCTGATCAAGGCCAACGTCCCGTCTCGGATCGCGTTCGCGATGGCCTCGATGATCGACAGTCGGACCGTCCTCGACGCACCCGGCGCGGAGGACCTGATCGGCCGCGGCGACATGCTCTACCAGCCGGTCGACCTGCCGCGTCCGGTCCGGATGCAGGGCGTCTTCGTCAGCGACCGCGAGGTGGGTGAGGTCACGAAGCACTGGCTCGACCAGACCGGCGGCCGGACGTTCTACGACGAGGAGATCCTCGCCTACACCGAGGCCGAGGAGGGCGGCGGCCCCGACGGCGGCCAGTTCGCCTGGCTCCGGAAGTACGACGTCGACGACATGACGATCCCCGCGGCCGAGCTCGTCACATCCTCGCAGCGGGCAAGCACGTCGATGCTTCAGACGAAGCTGAAGCTCGGCTTCGCCCGGGCGAGCCGGGTGATCGACGAGCTCGAGCGGTACGGGATTGTCGGTCCCCAGGACCCGCGCAACCCCGCGACCCCGCGCCAGATCTACGGCCCGGACAACTGGCTCCGCTCGATCGACGACGGCGACGACGCGGACGATTGAGGCGGCACGGACGACCCGCCACGGGGCCGCCGGCGGCCGGTGACGCGCGGGGGATGACGAACGACCCATCGCCGTCCTCTCGATGTCGGGCGAGGTCGGGGTATCCTTGCACCCAGAGGTCAACCGCCGGCGCGCGAGCGGGTTGGGCCGCCGAGGACGGGAATCAATGACGACACGCGACGTGCGACGGGGGGCGGCCACGACCCGTCCGGACGGGCCTCGGCTCGGATCCGGGCGGGATGCCGCCGACCGCGACGCCGCGCGTGGCGACGCCGACCGCTCGACGTCGAGCTCTGCCGCCATGAGCCTGCCGGAGCGGCTGTACGCGGCACGCGAGCGGAAGGGCGTCGACCTCTACCGCGCCGAACGCGACACGAAGATCCGGGCCCGTTACCTCGCCGCCCTCGAGCAGGGCGAGTACGGCGAGCTGCAGGGCGACGTCTACACGAAGGGGTTTCTCCGCAACTACGCCGTCTACCTCGGGCTCGATCCCGAGGAGGTGATCGGCCAGTGGCGGCGCGAGCGAGGTGCCACCCAGGCTCCCAAGACGGTCCTCGCCGTCCCGAAGCCGATCGCCCAGCCCAGGCCCGGGCTGCAGTTCTCGCCGGGCGTCGTCGTCGCCGCGCTGCTCACGATCCTGATCGCCGCGATCGGCGTCTGGCTCGGGGTCCAGGTGATGCGGTTCGCCAAGCCGCCGACCCTGGAGGTCACCAACCCCCGCGAGGCGACCGTCCAGCTGGCCGAGGACGCGACGAGCTATACCCTCGCGGGCTCGTCGATCCCCGGCGCCACGATCGCCGTGGAGCTCGCCGGCGGGACGCGCCAGACCTCCGCCGACTCGACCGGGTCGTGGACGATGCCCGTCGACGTCCGGCGCGGCAAGAACGAGTTCAAGGTCGACGCGATCGACCCCGACACCGGCAAGCACGCCGAGGAGCCGGTCCAGATCGTGATCACGGTCCCGTTCCGGGAGATCGAGGCGCCCACGCTGACGGTCGACCAGCCGGCCGAAGGGACAACGTTCCAGAACGGCGCGATCCGGGTCCAGGGCACCGCATCGAACGCACCGAGCGTGACGATCACGGCCACGTGGGACGGCCCGGTCGCCGGCGCACCCGCCGCCGGCGCGAAGCCGAGCAGCGCGCCGGCCCGGCCCGCGAGCCCTGCGCCGATGACGATCCCGGTCGCCGACGACGGCACCTGGAGCACCGGAAACGACCCGCTCCAGCTGACGACCGGTCGCTGGTCGATCACGGTCACCGCGGCCAACGACCAGGGCAAATCGGCCTCGCAGACGCGCCACGTCGCCGTGGCCTACAAGGGCGTGAACCTCGTGGTCGCGATCAAGGGCGGCCCGGCCTGGATCAAGGTCTGGGTCGACGGCCAGCTCGACTCGACCGTCGGACGCGCCGGGCGGACGTACCCGGCCGGGTCCGTCCTGACCTTCACGGGCCAGAACTCGGTCGAGGTCCGGACCGGATCGTCCGGCGCGACCCAGTTCACCCTCAACGGCCAGGGCCTCGGCGCCCTTGGCAAGCGTGGGATCCCCGAGACGTGGCTCTTCAAGCCGCCCGCGGCGCCGGCGCTGACGCAGCACCAGTAAGGGTGGGGGACGACCCGCTCCTCTCGCTGGCCGAGCGGCTGCAGGCCGCCTGTCTCGCCTCCGGCCTCACCGTTTCCCTCGCGGAATCCTGCACCGGCGGGCTGGTGGCCGCCGCGCTGACCTCCGTCCCCGGCTCGAGTGGCTACTTCCTCGGCGGGGTCGTCTCGTACGCCGATGAGGTGAAGCGGGACCTGCTGGGCGTCGATCCGGGCGTTCTCGCGGCGCACGGCGCGGTCAGCGCCCAGGTCGCGCGGGCGATGGCCGATGGCGCGCGGGCACGGTTCGGGTCATCCGTGGCGGCGTCGGTGACGGGGATCGCCGGGCCGGACGGGGGCTCCGACGAGAAGCCGGTCGGGCTGACCTACATCGGCGTCGCCGACGATTCCGGCGTCGACATCCGGCGGGTCGTCTGGCCCGGCGATCGATCCGCCAACCGCCGAGACAGCGCGGCGGCGGTCATCGAGGCGATCCTGGCACGGGTGCCGGGGTCCTGACGCCGCCGACGCGCAGGACCGCCCGATCGTCGGCCATGATCCGGGTGTGAGCAGCCCCGCCCATCCGGAGACCGGTCTGGACCCGGTCCGCGACCCCCGCCCGGTCCGTGACGGGGAGCGGGTCCACGTCGTCGGGGCGGCCGGTGCCGGGGCCAGTGCCGCTGCGCTCCACGCCAGCTGGGCGGGCGGCGACCCCGACGGCTGCGACCCGGGCGGCCCGTCGCCCTACACGGCGGCCCTGGCCGACGCCGGCATCCCGATCGCCTGGGCGCACGACCCGGCCCACATCCGTCGATCGCCCGCGCCGGATCGGCTCGCCGTCACGAAGGCCCTCACGGCGATCGCCCCGGACCATCCGGAGCTCGAGGCCGCCCGCGCCGAGGGGATCCCGATCGAGCCGTGGCAGCAGGTGATCGCCGACGCGGCGGTGGGCCGGACGCTCGTGGGCGTGGCCGGTACCCACGGAAAGAGCACCACGGCCGGCTGGCTGGTCCACGTCCTGGCGGCTGCCGGCGCCGATCCGTCGGCCTTCGTCGGGGCGCTGCTGCCCGCGTCTGTCACGGGCGGGGTCCCGGCAACGGCCCGCCGGGGCGAGGGCGCCCCCTTCGTCGTCGAGGCGGACGAGTACGCCGGCAACTTCGACGCCTATCGTCCGTCGCTGGCCGTCGTGACGAACATCGAATGGGACCACCCCGACGTCTTCCCGGATCGAGCGGCCGTGATCGACGCCCTCGAAGCGTGGCTGCGGCGTGCGGCGGCCGGCGGCGCCCGGCCGGCCATCCACGCCAACGTCGGCGACCCCGGCGGGGCGGAGCTCGCCGGCCGTCTGCGACCCGACTGGCCCGGATCACTCGTCGCGACGGCTCTCGTCGAAGGGGAGCCGAGGCGGATCGCGACGATCGCGCGCGGACTCGCCGACGAGTACGCCGTGCCCGCCGGGCCCGCGGCAGTCCTCCTGGGCCGGATCGTCGCGGCCGGACCGGACACGACGACGATCGAGCTGAGCGGCTCCGCGGGTCTCGGCGATCGGTTGGAGCCGCTCAGCGTCGCCCTGCGGCTCGTCGGACGGCACAACGCCGCGAACGCCCTCGCGGTCGCGGCCGCGGCGCTGGCGCTCGGCATTCCGGCGGATCGCGTGGCGAGCGGGCTGGCGTCCTTCGCCGGCGTCGGGCGGCGGCTCGAGCGGAAGGGCGAGGTCGCGGGGGTCGTCGTGTTCGACGATTACGGCCATCACCCGACAGCGATCCGCGAGACGCTTGCCGCCGTCCGCCAGCGGGCACCCGGTCGCCGGGTGTGGGCCGTCTACGAGCCGCTGACCTATCACCGGACCGCCGCCCTGCTCGACGACTTCGCGGCTGTCCTCGCGACCGCCGATGGCGTGGTCGTCGCCGACATCTGGGCCGGTCGCGACCCCGACACGACGATCGCCTCGGCCGAGCGGCTCGCGGCGGCGGTGGCGAGCCGCCGCCCGTCGATCGCGGTCGCCGCGCCCGGGTCGGTCGAGGAGACCGCCCGCTGGCTGGCCGGCGAGGTCCGCCCGGGAGACGCGGTGCTGGTGATGGGCGGCGGCCGGAGCTACCGCATCGGCGAGCTCCTGCTGGAGGCGCTCGCGGACCGCTGACCGCGTTCCAAGGCATACTTGGGGCATTCCCGAGCGCGCCGGCCGCACCGCGGCGCCGCCGATCCCGCACCCGACAGGGAGGCCCATGGCCGGAGACGTTTCCTTCGACGTCGTCAGCGACTTCGACGAGCAGGAGCTGCGCAACGCCCTCGATCAGGTCCGCCGCGAGGCGGGCCAGCGCTATGACTTCAAGGGCGTGACGGTCGATCTTACCCAGGGAAAGGACGAGATCGTCCTCGTCACGGACGACGAGCACCGCGCCGCCGCGATCAAGGACCTGATCGAGTCGAAGGCCGTCCGCCGCAACCTGTCGTTGAAGATCTTCGACTGGGGCAAGGTCGAGCCCGCCGGCGGCAACAAGGTTCGCCAGGAGATCACCCTCCGCCGCGGCCTCAACGACGAGCTCGCGAAGAAGATCAGCAAGCTGATTCGCGAGGAGTTCCCGAAGGTGAAGCCGCAGATCCAGGGTGACGCGGTCCGCGTATCCGGGAAGAGCAAGGACGAGCTGCAGAAGGTGATCGTGCGGCTCCGCGAGCTGGAGGACGTGCCCGTTCCGCTCCAGTTCGAGAACTACCGGTAGCCCCATGCCGGGCACCCGCTACGCCAGGATCGTGATGATCGTCGTCGCCGTGGTCGTCATCGTCGGCATGATCGTGTCGATGGTCGCCATCCCGGTGCTGGGTTGATGGCGGAGAACCTGCCGATCGGGAACGCAGCGAACGAGACGGACGGCCCGGCGCCGGCCAAGCCCGAGCGCGACCCCGCCCCCGATCCCGATCCGGGCGTGCTGGAAGCGGTGCTGTCCGGCGGCCACGATGCGCCGGCGACCACCGAGGAGCCCGCGCCCGAGCCCGCGCTGGAGGCCGAGCCCTCGACTGAGCAGCCGCCGGCGCCCGAGCCGGAGCAGGACGCCGAGCCGGCGCCGGAGCCCTGGACTGGGCCGCAGCCGGCGCCGGAGCCCGAGCCCACGCCTGACGTCGGACCGACGACCCCGTCCGAGCCGGCGACCGATGAGCCCGCGGCCACCGCCGAGGTCGCCCCGGCACCCGAGCCTGCGCCGGAGCCGGAGCCCGAGGCCCCACGGAGCGTCGGCCGGTTCATCGCCGACGCACTTCGGGCCGCCGGCGTCCGGTACGCCTTCACGGTCCCGGGGGAGAGCTTCCTGGGCCTGCTCGAGGGACTCCAGGCCGCCGGGATCCGGATCGTCGCGACCCGCCACGAGAACGGCGCCGCGTTCATGGCCGAGGCCCACGGCCAGCTGACCGGTCGCCCCGCGGTCGCGCTGGGGACGCGCGCCGTGGGCGCCGCCAACCTGGCGATCGGCATCCATACCGCGCGCCAGGACTCGTCGCCGATGTTCGTGCTCGTCGGCCAGGTGGACCGCCCGTTCCGGGGCCGCGAGGCGTTCCAGGAGATCGACCAGGTGACCACGATCGGCGGGCTCGCCGCGCACGCCGCGGAGCTGACGGGCCTCGCCGATGTCCCGATCGTCGTCGGCGACGCGGTTCGTGCTGCGATCTCCGGTCGCCCGGGTCCCGCCTACCTGTCGGTGCCGGAGGACCTGATCGACGACGTCCTCCCCGCCGGGACCGCCCTCGACGGCTCCCGCCCGACCCCCGCCCGCCCGGAGCCCGACGAGATCCGGGCCGCCATCCAGTTCCTTGCCTGCGCCCGACGCCCCGTGATCCTTGCCGGTGGCGGTGTCCTCCGGGCACGGACGTCCACCGAGCTCGTCCGGTTCGCCGAGCTGCTGCGGGTGCCCGTCATCGCCGGCTGGCGGCGCGCCGACGTGATCCCGAACGATCATCCGCTCTACCTGGGGATGACCGGTTTCGGCAGCCCCGCATCGGTCCGCACCCGACTCGAGGCAGCCGACGCGATCCTGGTCCTCGGCTGCCGCCTGTCGGAGATCACCTCGTTCGGCTACTCGATCCCGGCGCCGGGCCAGCCATGGATGCACGTCGACGTCGAGCCGCTTCTCGAGCGAGACGGGCTCCCGCCAGCCGCCCGGACGATCGAGGCCGACGCCCGGGCATTCCTGCGCGCGGCGGTGACGCGGCTCCAGCAGGGCGTGCTCGACGCGGCGTCCGCCGACGAGCGACAGGCCGTCAACGAGACGGACCGTGCCGCCTGGGAGGCGGAGACCGGGGTCGACGAAACGACCTGGACCGGTCCGGGCGTCCACCCCGCCCATGCGATGGCGACGGCGCGGCGCGTCCTGCCCGACGACACGATCGTCACCACGGACGCCGGCAACTTCGGGCTGTGGGTCGCCCGTCACTTCCGGTTCCGGCGGCCCGGCACGTTCCTGGGCCCGACGTCGGGGGCGATGGGCTACGCGCTGCCGGCGGCGATCGCCGCCGGTCTCGTCCACCGCGACCGGACGATCGTGGCGTTCGCCGGCGACGGCGGCTTCGCGATGACGATGGCCGAGCTCGAGACGGCGGTCCGCGAGAAGGTCCGGCTCGTCGCGATCGTCTTCGACAACGAGCGCTACGGGACGATCCGGATGCACCAGGATCGGCGCGGCGGCGGTCCCGACGGCGCCATCGCGACCGACCTCGGTCCGATCGACTTCGCGGCGATCGCGCGGGCGACGGGTGGACGTGGGATCCGGGTCGAGACCGACGCGGCGTTCGAGCAGGCGCTCCGCCAGGCGATGGCGAACGACCGGCCGACCGTCATCCAGGTCGCTCTCGATCGTGGCTGGGTCCATCCCGACGAGCCGTTCGCCGGCGACGCCTGAGACGCGTCGGGCATGGCGCTGACCTACCACCTGACGCCGGTCGAGTGGTGGTCGGCCGCCGACCCGTCGGCCGCGCTCGGGGCGCCATCGCTCGATGACGAGGGCTTCATCCACTGCACGATCGGTGCTGTCGAGATGGTCGCCACGGCGAATCGCCACTATCGCGAGGACCCGCGCGACTTCGTCGTCCTCACGATCGATCTCGACCGCGTCGGGAGCCCGTGGCAAGTGGACGACGCCGGTGGGATCTACCCGCACGTGTTCGGGCCGATCGATCGGGAGGCGATCGTCGCCGCTCGACCGATGCCACGAGCGGCCGACGGCACGTTCCTCGCGTTCGACGCCTGACACGGCCCGGCCGGCGGGCCGTGGCGCTATCGTCTGGGCATGACCCCGGCCAAGGCGAACCCGGACGACGCCGACGAGTCCCTGAAGCGACTCGGCGGCGGGCGATGGCAGACCCGTGACGAGCGGTTCACGATCGAGCCCCAGTCCGGCACGTGGGCGGTCGTCGACGCGGAGGCGACCGACGATCTGGGGCTGCCCCTCGTCCGCGGCCCGTTCCGCAGCCTGACCGACGCCAAGGCGGCAATCGCCGCGGCCCGGACGAGCGAGCCCGCCGAGTCGCCGCTCGCGGAACGGCTGGAGCGAGGACGGTCGAGCCCGGCGTCCGCGTCCGCGTCCGCGTCAGCGTCGAAGCCGAAGGCGTCGAAGCCGACGCCGGCCGAGGGCGCGGTCGCCGGGGTCGATGACGCCCCGGCTGCTCCGGCCCCGCGATCGAAGCAGGCCTCCGCACCGCTCCGGGCGGCCGTCGCCGAACCGGCCGAGCCGAGCTGGATGCGGGACCTGGAGCCCGCGGAGCGGGGCCGCGCGCGCCGGCTCATCGATCGGCTCACGACCGACGGGGTCCCCGACGCCGAGTCGATCGTCCGTCGTGACCTTGCGGGCGGGGTCCCGGCGCTTGCGGCCCATGCGATCGGTGCCCGTCTGACGGAGCTCCCGACCGACGCGTCGCCGGCCGATGTCGTGGAGATCCTCGCCGAGGGCCGCGACGAGCGGCTCGGGGTCCGCTGGCGGATCGTCGACGGCGACGGCCGGCCGATCCTCGTCGAGGCGCCGAAGCGCGGTCGCAGCCGCGGCTGATCGAGGTCGGCCGACCGGACGCCAGGGTCAGTCGGGCGGAAGGATCGGCAGGTCGTCCCGTGCGCGGAGGTGGAAGCCGACGCCGTAGACCTCGTCGCTGTCCAGCTCGCGCCGCGGTACGGCCGTCAGGCGCCACTCGCGTCCGTCGCGACGGATCCAGCGAGCCAGCGGGCGGCCCTCGCGCAGGACCTTGTCGAGCAGCGCGAACGCCTCTGGCGGCAGGTCGACCATCGACTCCCGTGCCGGCAGGCCGACCGCCCGCTCGCCGAACATCGCCCGGAACGCCGGGTTGCCGTAGACGACGAGATGGCCGAGCCCGTGGGCGATGCCGGCCGGGCGCGTCTCGGGGCCCGTCCAGCGGTCGGTCGCCTCCGTCGTCGCCACGGCTTCATCGTCCGCTCGCCGTCAAGCGGCGGGCGACCGCGCGATCGATCGTCGGGGCGATCTAGACTCGGCCGATGCAGATCGGGCTGATGCTCCCCCAGGCGGCCGAGGATGGCGCCGGCGGGACGTGGACGGACATCCTCGGCCTCGCGCGCCAGGCGGAGGACGGCGGGGCCGACAGCCTCTGGCTCAGCGACCACTTCTTCTACCGCGAGGAGGGCAAGCCGGTCGGGTCGGAGACCGGCTACCACGAGGCGTGGACCCTCCTGAGCGCCCTGGCCGCGACGACGCGACGGGTCGAGCTCGGCACGCTCGTGCTGGCGACGTCGTTCCGCCCTGCCGGCCTGCTCGCGAAGATGGCGGCGACGGTCGACGACGTGTCCGGCGGCCGGGTGATCCTCGGGCTCGGCTGCGGCTGGCACGAGCCCGAGTACGAGGCGTTCGGCTACCCGTTCGACCATCGGGTCGGCCGGTTCGAAGAGGCCCTCCGGATCATCGTCCCGCTCGTGCATGGGGAGCGGGTGTCGATCGACGGGACCTGGAGCCAGCTTCGCGACGCCCAGATCCGGCCGGCTCCGATCCGCCCCGACCTGCCGATCCTCGTCGCCGCCAAGGGGGAGCGGATGCTCCGCCTCACCGCCCGACACGCCGACGCGTGGCAGACCGCCTGGTTCGGCCGCCCGGACGAACGCTATCGCGGTCGCCACACCGATCTGCTGGCGGCGTGCGCGGCAGAGGGCCGCGATCCGTCGACCCTCCAGGTCACCGTCGGGGTCGAGGTCGACGAGGCCGCGGATGGTGGCTCCGCGCTGCCCCTCGATGCCGGCGCGATCGCCGACGCCCTCCGCGAGTGGCAGGCGACCGGGGCCGACCACGTCCAGCTCGCGGTCTCACCCTCGACGACCGCCGCCTTCGCCATCGTCCTCGACGCGATCCGGGCCGCCCGCGCCTGACACCGTTCGACGGAACGGCTCAGGCGCTCGGCCGACGCCGGCGACGGCGCGGTCCGGAGACCGGCGCAGGGGTCTCGTCCGCCGCGCGCTTCTGGGCATCCTGGATCTGCTTGAAGACCTTGCCCATGCCGGGGCGGAGAAGGTCGCGTGCCTCCGCGCTCGCGTCGTGATCGCGACGACGGGCGCGGGCGGCTTCGCGAGGGTCCAGACCGGGATCGTCGTCCACGGGGCGATCGTCCGGCGCCCGAGGATGGGCGTCAAGGTGTCGATTGTTGACGGACGATGACCGGAACGACAGCGACCCTGCGAGCAAACAGGGAGGACCAACCGAGCATGATCACCGAACTCCGCCGATACCGGATCAAGCGCGACCGGATGTCGTGGTGGATCGCCTTCTTCGAGGAGGCCGCCCGGCGCAACGAGGCGGGCGGCTCGCAGGTCGAGTTCGCCGGCGTCGACCGGGACACGAGCACGTTCGTCTGGCTGCGGACCTACGCCGACGAGGCCGATCGCGAGGCCCGGAAGGCGGCCTACTACGGCACCGGCTGGTGGCAGGCGAACGAGGCCGAGGCGATGGCGAACGTCCTCGAGTACGACGTCGTCTTCCTCGACACGGTGATCCATCGCGAGGGTGGGCCGATGACGATCCTGCCGTGGCCCATCGACGGCGAGCGTCCGGGCGTGCGCCCCGACGGACCGCCCGACGGCTGGACGGTATCGACCCGCCGGACCTTCGTCCCGGGCTAGAATCGCCCCGCGGTCCGTCGCCCGGGCAACCACGCAACCTCCTCGCGCGGCGGTGGCCGTGCGGTGCCGGAGGGGCGATGTCGGATCCCGAGCGGCCGAGCGTGGAGGCGGTTGCGGGCCCGCCCCCGGCCGTCGTGCGCCTCCAACCGGTCGAGGACGATGACCTCGACGGCTTCTTCCGGGCGCAGCAGGACCCCGTCGCGCGGTGGATGGTCGCGTTCACGAGCCCGGACAGCGACGATCGGGTGGCGTTCGACACCCACTGGGCGCGGATCCGGTCCGACCCGTCGGTGGTCGCGCGCACGATCCTCGCCGACGACGCGGTTGCCGGGAGCATCGCCCGGTTCGAGCGTGACGGCCACGTCGAGGTCGGCTACTGGCTCGATCGGGCGTGGTGGGGACGGGGCATCGGGCGCCGGGCGCTCGCGCTCTTCGTCGCGATCGTCCCCGACCGCCCGCTCCACGCATGGGTCGCCGCCGACAACATCGCGTCGCGCCGGATCCTGGAGCATGCCGGGTTCCGCGTGATCGGCGCGGACCTGGAGCTGTCTGCTGCCCGCGGGACGTCCGTCGACCAGCTCGTCCTGCGGCTCGACGACCCGGTCCCGGCCGTGACGTCCGTGCCGATCGACGGACGGGGTCGCGGCGACCCGGTCGCCGCCGCCATCGCCCTGGGTCGCGGCCACGGCCTCGAGGTGAGCGATCCACGCATCCTGAAGGACGGCAGCAACGTCGTCGTCCACCTCGCACCGACGCCCGTGGTCGTCCGAGTGGCGACGTTCACGGCGCAGATCCGGGGCGACCCACGACCCTGGCTCGAGCGGGAGGTCGCGCTCGTCACCGCGCTGGCCTCGGTCGGGGCGGACGTGATGGCTCCGAGCCCGCTGATCCCGCCCGGTCCGCATGAGCTCGACGGGTGGTGGATGACGCCCTGCGCGTTCGTCGATCACGAGGACGGGACGGTCCCGCGGCCATCGACGGCGCTCGAGGCGCTCGATCGGCTTCATGCGGCGATGGCCACGCTGCCGTCGCCGCCGGTGCTGCCGCTCCTCGTCCCGGCCGTCGACGATCTCGATCTGGCGCTTGCCTTCGCGGTGGCGAGCGGCCTCCTGTCGCCGGCCCGCTCTGCGCGGCTCGCGGCGGACCGCGATGTCGCCCTGGCAGACCTGCTTGCCGAGACCTCCGACCGCGGGCTCCTGCACGGCGATGCCTTCCCGCGGAACGCGCTCGTCGGCGAGCACGGCGTGGTCTGGATCGACCTCGAGGACTGCTGTTCCGGCCCAGCTGTCTGGGACGACGCGACGCTCCTCCGGCGGACGCGGGATCCGGACGTGGAGCGCGTGCTCCTCGAACGGCACGGCAGGCCCGCGCTCGACGCCGCGATGCGACTCCGCGGCGTCCAGGAGGAGGTCTGGACGATCCTGCACGACGCCCGACGCGACGGGCGCCTGCCGACGGCGGGCTGAACCGGCGGGCGGCGCCGAGCGGCGCCGACCCCCGAGCCGTCGGTCAGATGTTGCTGCCGGTGATGATCACCACGGCCGGCCCGTCGGGTCGTGGTCCAGCGAGGAGACCCGCCCAGGACGCCGCAGCCGCGCCCTCGACGGTGATCCCGAGCTCCGCCGTCAGCTCCGCCTGGGTCGCCCGCAGGGCGTCGTCGTCGACGAGCCGCATCTCGTCGACTCGGCCCGCCATCGCCTCCACGGCCGCCGGAATCGAGACCCGGGCCGCGATGCCGTCGGCGTAGGTCGTGACGGCGTCGGTGTCGATCGGCCGGCCGGCGCGCCACGACAGCGTCATCGCGGCGGCTCCCTCGGCCTGGACGCCGACGACCCGGCACGCCGGCGCGGCGCCTCGCAACCACGAGCCAATGCCGTTGATCAGCGCCCCGTTGCCGACCGGGACGGACACGATCGCGGGAGCCGGTAGCCGCCCCGCCGCGACGGCGTCGGTGATCTCGACCGCGAGGGTTCCCGCGCCGGCCGCGATCCGGGGGTCCTCGCCGTCGATCAGCAGGACTGCCCCGGTCCGCGCCGCATGGGCATCGGCCCCGGCCCGCGCGCCGTCGAAGTCCTCGCCGACCTGGATGACGTCGGCGCCGAGCGCCCGCATCCGGGCCACCTTGCCGGGGTTCGCCCGGACCGACGCGTAGACGACCGACGGGATGCCGAGCTCGCGGGCGGCGTACGCGATCCCCTGGCCGAAGTTTCCCGCGGAGGCGCACACGACCGGGCGGTCCGGGCCGATCCGACCCTCCCGGGCGAGCGCCCGGATGACGAACGACGTGCCCCGGCCCTTGAACGCACGGATCGGGTTGAGGGTCTCGACCTTGACGATCACCGGGACGCCGAGACGGGCCGACAGGCCTTCGTGGACATACTGCGGAGCGTCGAGGAAGACCGGGTCGATCGCGTCCCGGGCGGCCCGGATCGCGTCCGGCTGCAGCTCGGCGATCGAGACCATCGCGATCGGTGTCGTCATGCCCGCATCTTGGCACGACTGCCTTCCGCGGTGATGCCGGCGACGTACGATCCGGGTGCGGACGAGGCCACGCTCCGCCTGGCGACACCGTTCGACCGAACGGCGATCGAGACGATGATGCGGGCCTCGATCCGGGACCTCTTCCCGGTGTTCTACGACGTCCGCCAGACGAGCTCCACGATGACCCGCCCCGTGACCGACCCGAGGCCGCTGGGACAGCCGGCCGGTGACACGGCGCCCTCGATCAGCGAGCCGATCCCGGCCGACTGACTCGAGACCACGCTCCGGTCGACCACGACGAGGCGATCGCGAGCTGGACGCGGGCCACCGCTGCGGCGTCCTCGAAGCTCGGCGACCCGGGCGTCCCCGTGACGATCGCGTCGAGGAACTCCGCGACCTCGATGACCGCGAGGTCGTCGTAGCCGAGCCCGGTGCCCCAGCCCGGGTTGAAGGCCGCGTGGAACGGGTGGGCAGGTCCGCTCAGCTCCACGGTCCAGCCCTCGTCGGCCGGGGCCGCGTCGACGCGGCGGTACCGCCGCAGCTCGTTCATCCGCTCGAACGTCCAGGCCAGCGCTCCGCGGGACCCGTGGATCTCGAATGCGAGATCGCACGCGGGACCCGTGATCACCCGGCAGGCCTCGAGCGTACCCTGGGCCCCGTTTGCGAACCGGACGAGCGCCCCGACGTAGTCCTCGTTCGTCACGGCCCCCCGCGGATCGTCGGCCGAGGCCGTGTCGTAGTGGGTCCCGCCGGGGCGGGGGAGGGGTCGCTCCGGGATGAACGTCGCCCGGTTGCCGACGACCTCCGCGATCGCTCCCCCGAGGAGGAGCGCCATGTCGATCGCGTGGGACAGCAGGTCCGACAGCGTCCCGTAGCCCTGCTCCGCGAGGAACCGCCAGGAGAGCACCCCGTTGGGGTCCTTCGCGTAGCCGTTCAGGAACCGGCCGCGGTAGTGGGTCACGTCGCCGATCTCGCCGGCGGCGATCAGAGCCCGGGCTCGCTGCACGAGCGGGGCCCAGCGATAGTTGTAGCCCGCGAACGTGATCAGCCCGCGGCCGCGGGCGAGGTCCGCCGCGGCGATCGTCTCCTCCGGCGTCCGGCCGACCGGTTTCTCGCACAGGACGTGCTTGCCGGCGTCGAGGGCGGCCTCGATCACCTCGAGATGGGCGGCGTTCGGCGCGGTCACGCTGATCGCCTCGATCCGTGGGTCGGCGACGACGTCGCGCCAATCCGTCGAAGCCCGCTCGAACCCGAAGCGGCCGCGCGCCGCGTCGGCCCGCCCCGCGTCGACGTCCGCACAGGCGATCAGGCGCGTCTCGACGCCGCGCTCGTGGAAGCGATCGGGAGCGAGCCGGTAGGCGCGGCTGTGGACGTCGCCCATCCAGCCCATCCCGATCACGCCGATCCCGATCGTTCGCGTCACTCCGACAGCCTAGCGATCGGCGTCCTCGACGGGGCGATCAGCGAAGGATCTCGACCACGTCGCCGTCGGCCACCTCGTGATCGCGACCGACGCGCTGGCCGTCGAACTTGGCCGACGGACCCCAGACCCGGGCGCCCGCGAACGAGGCGGCCAGGTCGTGATGGATCGTGTCGGCGACGTCCTCGACCGTCGCGGGCGGGTGGAGCGCGAGCGGCTCCTCCTCGACGACGCCGTCGGACCGGAGCCGGACCGCGATCAGCCCGGTGAGGTCCCAGACGGTCGATCGGACGGCGTCCAGCGACGCCTCGTGGAGCACGGACACCGCGAGGACCGGCAGGTCCGGGACGGCCAGGACGATCCGATCGAGCGCGCCGGGGTCGGCCTCGTCGGCACGCGTCATCGCAACCGCAGCCGGGAGCTCGATGCCGGCCGCCCCGACCTCGTTCCGCACGACGTTCAGCTCGGCCGGATCGTCGCTCGCCCGGACGCAGTAGAGGATCGCGTCGGCCGATCGCAGGACGCCGAGCAGCGCCCGCCCGCCGCCGCGGTCCTCGGCCGCGCCCTCGATCAGGCCCGGGATCTCGACGAGCTGGACGAGGACACCGCGGATCCGGGTGAGCGCGGGCACCGGGCGGAGCGTCGTGAAGGCGTAGTCGCCGGTCTTGATCTGGATCTCGGACAGGGCCTGGAGCAGCGACGACTTGCCGACGTTCGGCGGTCCGACCAGCGCGATCTGGGCGGCGCCTTCTCGCCGGACCGCGATCGAATCGCGGTGGACCGCGCTCGACCGCACTCGTGTGTCGTCGATCTCCGCGAGGAGCGACTTGCGGAGGTCCGCGTAGGGCCCGTTGCGGTAGTCGGGCAGCTCGGCGAGGAGCGCGCGGACCTCGCGGATCCGTTCGCGACCCTCCTTCCCGACGAGGCGTCGTTTCGCCACGGCGGCGAACGTTCGATGCGGCATGGGCATGGGACTGGCTCCGTTCCTCGACGGGCGAGCAGCGACGCGTGGCGCGCAGCCGATCAGGCTGCGACGAGCGGCACGCGTCCGGTCCTCGCCCCTTCCACTGACGCTGGTGCTGGAAGGGGCGGATCAGCCGTTCTGGTTCGAGATCAACGAGCGCCAAGCGTCCTCGGGGCGCCGGGCGAGCCATCCGGTCATCAGGTCGCTCAGGGTACCGCGTTCGAGGCCGGGTCCGTCCGTCCGGTCGACCCCAGGCTGACGACGTCGATCGTCGCCTCGCGACCGCGGACCTCGACCGCGCGACGCGTCAGGCCCGTCATGTCGAGCCCGGCGCGCTCGGCCGCGTCGATCGAGACGAGGAGCTCGCCCGGCCCCGCCAGCGACGCGAGCCGGGCGGTGGTGTTGACCGGGTCGCCGAGGGCCGTGAAGTCGCCGACATCGCCGGACGGCCCGACCGTGCCGACATAGGCGATGCCGGTATGCACGGCGGCCCCGGCCGGGATCGGGCCGTCGCGGCTCGCATCCGGGGTCGCGACCGCCGCCAACAGCGATCGGCCGGCCTCGACGGCCCGGGCGGCGTGGTCCGGGCCCGTCAGGCCCGGAATGAACAGCCCGATCGCCTCATCGCCGACGAACTTGTCGACGATCCCGTTCGAGCGATCGATCGCATCGACGGCGTGGCCGTAGAACGCCTGGACGACCGCCGAGAACGCGCCGGGCCCGACGCGTTCGGCCAGGCCGGTCGACCCGCGGATGTCGGCGAACAGCAGGCTGAGCTCGACCTCGGCGCCGCCGGGCCCGGCCTTGGCGAGCGTCCCGAAGCAGGTCTTGCAGAGCCGCGGGTTGGCCTCCCAGGGACCGAACCACGGCCGGAGCAGGACGCCGCCGATCCCCGCAAACGGGGCGTAGCACATCTTGCAGCGCGGCGGACTCGGCACATGGCGGAACCGGGCGCGGGTCCGGTTGAGCGCTTCGGGACTGCCCCGGAGAAGAGATCCCCAGCTCGGGCTGTCGGCCATGGCGAGAGTCTAGGCACGGGCCGCGTCGGGGCATGCACGACCCTTGACACGGGAGCGTCGGCCGCGCAGTATTCAACCACTCGGTTGCACAACCAACAGGATGAACAGATGCCGATCGATCCCCTCACGACGACGTTCGCTGCACTCGCCGATCCGACCAGGCGGGCGATCCTCGCCCGGCTGGCCATGGGCGACGCGACCGTCCTCGAGCTCGCCGAGCCGTTCCCGGTCACCGTGCAGGCCGTCTCGAAGCACCTCAAGGTCCTCGAGCGAGCCGGTCTCGTGACGCGGGGGAGGACGGCCCAGCAGCGACCGGCTCGTCTGCGCGCCCAGCCGCTCGGCGACGCCGATGCCTGGCTCGAGCACTACCGCGCCTTCTGGTCGACACGCTTCGACCATCTGGCCGACCATCTCCGTGACATCCAGAAAGGAACCGATCGATGACTGCCGCCATTGCCCAGGGGGTCGTCTCCGCGAGCAGCAACGCGAAGGGGATCACGATCGTGCGTGTGTTCGACGCCTCTCCGGAGCTCGTCTTCGCGGCCTGGACCGAGCCCGACCACTTCATCACGTGGTTCGGCGAGCACGGCTCCGAGATCCCGCTCGAGAGCTGCGAGATGGATCCGCGACCCGGCGGCCTGTGGAAGGCGACGATGTACCACGGCCCCGAGCGGATCGAGATCCCGTTCACCGGCCGGTTCCGCGTCGTCGAACCGCCTCGACATCTCGAGATGACGATCGCCGATCCCGAGAACCCCGACGGCCCGAACGTGGACCTGTTCACGGTCGATCTCCGCGACCTCGGGGCCGGGCAGACGGAGATGACCTTCACCCAGACCGGCGGCAACCTGCCCGCCGACGAATACTCGCGGGCCATGCGCGGCATGCTGATCTTCCTCGACCGGCTGGCCGATCACTTCGTGGCCATCCGCCGGTCCTGATCACCAACAGGAGCACGAGCATCGCTCGAAAAGGAGACACTCCGATGCCGGAGAACGCAACCCTCGCCAGCGTGACGTCCGCGGACGGCACGACCATCGCCTACGAGAAGACCGGGAGCGGACCCGCCGTCGTCCTGGTGTGCGGCGGCTCGACTGACCGCGGCTCGAACGCCGGCCTCGCGGCCGTCCTGTCCGGCGCGAGCACCGTCTACAACTTCGATCGCCGCGGACGGGGCGACAGCGGCGACACGCTGCCGTACGCCGTCGACCGCGAGATCGAGGACATCGCGGCGGTCATCGCCGCGATCGGCGGGCCGGCCGGCCTGTACGGCACGTCGTCCGGTGGCGCCCTCGCCCTCCATGCGGCGGCCGCTCTCGGGTCCGATGTCCGGAGGCTCGTCCTGTGGGAGGTCCCGTACCTCGTGAACCCGGACGCACGGCCGCCGCTCGACACCGTCGCCCAGTACCGGAAGCGCCTGGACGCCGGTCATCCGGAGGAGGCGGTCGAGTACTTCATGACCGATGTCGTCCGGATGCCGCCGGACTTCGTCGCGTTCGCGAAGACCCAGCCGTTCTTCCAGGGCCAGGTGAAGATCGCCCACACGCTCGTCTACGACGCGCTGTGCATGGGCGACTACCTGATCCCCTCGGACGTCGCCGGACGCGTCGTGTCCCCGACGCTCGTCGTCGCTGGCGGTTCGGACATCCCGTGGATGCCCGAGACCGGCGAGGCACTCGCGAAGGCGATCCCGAATGCGACGTATCGCCATCTCGAGGGACAGGGCCACAACGTCGACCCGACCGTGCTCGGACCGGTGATCGCCGCGTTCCTCGGGGACTGACGCGATGTCGCACCCCGACATCGCCGATCCCGATCCGGTCTATACCGGCGAGCCGGGCCTCGCGAACGCGAGCTACCGGCCCGCCGGCCACGAGCCGGAGGTCCACAGAGGAGCGCACGGCGTTCACGCTCCGCCACGACACCTGGTGGCGGTAGGCGCCGACGGACGTCAGGCCGCCTGGGCCGGGACCGGGAGCTCCACCGTAAGCCCGGAGTCGATCGAGCCCGACATCGCGCCGATCTGGTGGATCGCCGCGTCGTCGCGGAAGACCATGTCGGTCTGCAGGCTGACCCGGGGGAACGTGGTCAGGCTGCTCGCATAGCCATCGGTCGCGTAGACCTGCTGGCAGATGTCCGCGGGAAGCGCGATCTGGGACGTGGCGATCCGGTTTGCCGGACTCGTGGCCTTGTCGAGGCTCGGATAGACCTCGAAGTGGACGTGCGGCCAGCGGCCGGAGTAGCACGCGGGGAAGATGCTCGTGAACGTGACGACGCCGTCCGCGCCGGCGGCCTGGACACCGCGAAGGTAGTTCTCGTTGGTGACGCCCTGCGAGTACATCGAGTAGTTCCCGTCCTGGTCGCAGTGCCAGGCGTAGACCGCCGCGTTGGCGAGCGGCGCGCAGTCCTTCGACCCGTCGAGCAGCGCGAACCGGATCGTCAGCGGCACGCCCCGGGCCGTGGCCGTCGAGGTGCCGAAGCTCGACCGGATGTCGCTCCGGACGACCCCGGACTGGGTCAGGACGTCCGGGCCGTTCGAGCCGTCGCCGGGGAATGGGCCGGCGGTCTCCTCGGGGATGATCGTGCAGTCGGCGGTGGCCGCGCTGCCGGCCGCTCCGGCGGTGGGGGCGGCAGTCGTCCCCGCGGCGGTGCCGCTCGGACCGCTGGAGCTCGAGCCGCTCGGGCTGCACCCGGCCAGCGTCACGAGCCCGGCGCTGACGCCGCCGAACCCGATCGCCTTGAGCATCGACCGTCGGCTCAGGAGCGTCTCGACGTCGAACGCCAGGCCCTGATCGAACAGCGGCTCGCTCGGGTCGTGGAAGGGCCGGCCCTCGAACGTCGGGACGGCCGGTTGCCCGGTGGGCGGTGCGGGTGTCATGTCGCGCTCTCCGGTGGGCAGTTCGTGTGATCGCCTCGACCGTATGCGAGCCGACCTTTCGATCGCGTGAGGACGGCTCACGCGCCTCGCTGGCTCACGACGGGGCGCCCGGCACGATCGACTCGTCCGGCTCCAGCCCGGTGAGGATCCAGGCGTCGACCGGGAGCCTCCTGCCCTTCACCGATGCCGGCCCGAGCCCGACTCCGTCGCGTTGGTCACCCAGCGCGTCCCACGTGGAGCCGGATACGACGATCTGGCCCGGCCCCCCGACGGACATCAGACGAGACGCGGTGTTCGTCGTGTCGCCGATCACCGCGAAGCTCTGGCGACCCTCGGCCCCGACGTTGCCGACGACCGCCGTGCCGGTGTTGACGCCGATCCGGAAGATCGGCCAGCCAGGATGGGAGCGGGCCAGGGGCCCGCCGGCGTCGACGATCGCGAGGGCGGTGCGTGCCGCGCGGATCGCGTGGTCGGGCTGGTCGGTCGCGGTGTTGTAGCTGGCCATCACGCCATCTCCGGCGAACTGCTCGATGACGCCGCCGTTCGCCTCGATGACCGGGACGACGACCGCCCAGTAGGCGTTCAGCATCCCGATCACCTCGGACGGGCTCCGGGTCTCGCTGAACGTCGTGAACCCGGCGAGGTCGGCGAAGAGGACGCTCACCCGGCGCTCGACGCCCCCGAGGTTGCCCGAGGCCGGCTCCGTCACCAGCCGGTTCGCGACCTGCGACGGGAGGTATGGCCGGAAGAGCCGATCGAGCCGGCGGACCTCCACGGCGGCCTGCTCCACGAGGGCCACCTCGTCGCTGCTCGCGCCGTCCCGGCGCAGCTCCTCGAGGATCGGCTCGGTCGAATCGCCCCGTTCGTCGGCCGCCGCGACCTCGGCGATCGCCCGGGCGTGCCAGCGATCCAGGCGCGCGAGGGTCGCGTCCAGGTACAGGCCGCCGAACGCCGCCGTCAGGGAGCCGCTCCGCCGGTACTCGCTCCGCGCCCCCGCCGCGATGGCCAGGAAGGCGAGGAGCATCAACAGGTGCCACTCCCACCAGCTCAGCCGCCAGTTCCGGCTCAGAACGACCGCAACCATCGATTCGCCGAACAGCACGAGCGCGACCGCGATCGCGAGGATCATCGTGCCGCCCCGTCGCCGGTAGAAGTCGAAGCTGCGCCACGCGGCGAACGCGTAGAGGGCGACGCTGACGATCGCGAGGACGGTGAGCGGGCCGCTCGCCTCGCCGGGCGGCAGGGCGCCGTCGAGGGGTGGGATTCCGAGGATCGAGAACACGGCCCATCCGATCATCAGGCCGCCGAGCGCGACAAGCATCGCGGTGCGGTACCGGAGCACGAGCTGCGCCCGCGGCCCGGCGAGCGCGGTGACCGAGCAGGCCGAGAACACCGAGGCGATGAACAGCCCGACCGGCGTGGCGATCACGAAGCCCTTGTTCGATCCGGCGAGCAGCACGCCCGGGGTCGCGAGCGCGTGCAGCCCGAGGAAGCCGGCGGCGGAGAAGAACGCGAGCGAGATCAGGACGAGCCGCGCGTCGCGCTGGCGACCGGCGACGACGTTCGTCACGTAGGCGAGGGCGACGCTGACCAGGGCCGTGGCGAGGACGAGCCAGAAGTGGCTGGGATGGTGCTCCCACTGGAGATCGAGGCCGGGCTGCACGATGAGCAGGACCAGCCCGATGACCGGCAGGAGCAGGAGGAGATACCACGCGGGCGGCACGGGATTGGCGACGCCCAGCGGCCGGTTGGCTGTGGTCATCCGCCCGACCCGCCGCGCCGGGTGGGCTTCGGGCGGAGGCCGGCGACGTAGTCGACGCTGCGGGCGAACCAGGGGACCAGCGCCTCCGTGTCCGCGAGGAGGGCGTCGGGAACGTCGACGTACTCCTTCTGGACCGTTCCGTGGGCCTCGTGCAGGCCGGTCTGCCAGGTGGTGATGAACGTGTCGCGATCGGCCTTCGAAAGCCGGAGGACCAGCCGGCCGGTCTCGTCGAGGTAGCTCGACATGTTCCCGTTCATCGACGTGTAGGGCAGCTTCGCGCCCTTGCGCTCGAGCCCGGGCCGCGTCGCGATCAGGCGGTCGTAGGCGGCGATCGACGCAGCGGGCGCGGGGCTCGTCACCATCGCCATTGCGTCGTCCCTCCTCCGGGCGAGGTTCCCGGCTACAGCCCGAACAGCCGGATCGCCGTCCCGCCGCGGATCGCCTCGCGCTGGTCCGCCGGCAGCGCGGCCGTGTTCGCGAGCGATCCGGCCACATCGTGGACCTGGTGGGGCCAATCCGTCCCGAACAGGACCCGATCCGCCCCGACGACCGAGATCAGGTAGCGCAGGGCGCCCGGGTCGTAGGTGATGCAGTCGTACCAGATCCGGCGGAGGTAGTCGGTCGGGTGGGCCGTCATCCTGCGGCGCTCCGCGAGCTCGACGGCATCGCCCTTCTCGAACCGCCCGACGAGATAGGGAAGCGTCCCGCCCCCATGCGCCGCGATCAGCTTGAGGCTCGGGTACCGGTCGAGGAAGCCGTCGAAGATCATCCGGACGAACGCAAACGTCGTGTCGAACATGAACCCGACCGACCAGCTCAGATCGTACCGGCCCATGTCCATGAGGTCGGCCCCGGGCGGCTCGCCGGGGTGGACGAGCACGGGCAGCGCCCGCCGGTCGATCTCCGCCCAGATCGGGGTGAAGGCGTCCTCGGTCAGGCTTCGGCCGGCGACGTTGGCGAGGACCATGACGCCGCTCGCGCCGTCGTCGCAGGACCGGGCCAGCTCCTCGACGGCGCGCTCCGGGTATTCCCATGGCAGCGACGCGAACCAGCGGACCCGATCCGGGTACGTCCGTCGGGCCTCGGCCATCGAGTCGTTCGAGTCCCGGGCCGCGGCCGCGCTCGTCTCCTCGCCGCCCCAGTAGACGTTCGGGCAGGTCAACGACACGATCGAGACGTCGATGCCGGCCTCGTCCATCGCGGCGAGCCGGAGGTCGTAGTCGAAGTGCCCCGGCTGCGGGAAGACGACCGGGGTCGGGCCCCGGAACACCTCTTCGCGGCCGTCCGGCCGGAGCACGATCCCGTACGGGGCGCCGTTGGTCCGGACGAGCTCCAGCCAGCGGCGGGTGAACATGTGGGTGTGGACGTCGACGATCGGCATCTCCGCCGAACGATAGCAACCGGGTGCGCGACGGGATCGTCGTCGTCGGCCACAATGGCTCCATGACCGAACTTGCGAATGCCCAGGCAGGCCCGGCCGCCGAGGCCGCCCCGCCCGGTGCCGCGCCGACCGTCGATCTCGAGCGTCATCGCGTCGAGCTGACCGCCTACTGCTACCGGATGCTCGGCTCGTCGTTCGAGGCCGAGGACGCCGTCCAGGAGACCTTCATCCGCGCCTGGCGCGGCCTGGCCACGTTCGAGGGCCGGGCGAGCCTTCGATCCTGGCTGTACCGGATCGCCACGAACGTCTGCCTCGACATGCTCGGCGCCAGCCAGCGGCGAGCGCGCCCGGTCGACATGCAGCCGGCCCGGAGTGCGGACACGCCGCTCCCCGATGCGCTGCCCGAGGACGTCTGGATCGAGCCGGTCCCCGACGCCCGCGTCGTCCCGACCGAGACGGACCCGGCCGAGGTCGCGATCGCCCGCGAATCGATCCGGCTTGCCTTCGTCGCGGCGCTCCAGAACCTGCCGCCGAAGCAGCGCGCGGTGCTGATCCTCCGCGAGGTCCTCCACTGGAAGGCCGAGGAGGTCGCGACGCTGCTCGACACCACGGTTGCGTCGGTCAACAGCGCGCTGCAGCGGGCGCGGGCGACCCTCGGAAGCCGGAACCTCGACGCTGCCGCGCCGGAGGCGCCCCTCGACGACGAGCAGCGGGCCCTGCTCGATCGCTACGTCAGCGCGTTCGAGCGGTACGACATGGATGCGCTGACGTCGCTCCTGCGGGAGGACGCCGAGTGGTCCATGCCGCCGTACGACCTGTGGCTGCAGTCGCACGACGACATCGTCAAGTGGTGCCTCGGCCCGGGCCGGGGGTGCGAGGGGTCGCGGCTGCTCCCGACGAGCGCGAACGGGATGCCGGCCTACGGCCAGTACAAGCCCGATCCGGCCGGCGGGCACGCCCCGTGGTCGCTGCAGGTCGTGGAGCTCGACGGGAACGAGATCAAGGCCATCACGTTCTTTCTCGACACGGCCCGCTGGTTTCCGATGTTCGGCCTGCCGTCGCATCTCGACTGACCGGAGGGGGCTCGCACGGCAGCACCCGGGTCAGGCCGCTGAGGGCGACGAGCTCGACCAGCTCGGGCGGCGCGCCGACGAGGCGCACGGAACGACCGGCGCGGCGCGCTGCCAGGGCGATCCGGGCCAGATCGCCGATCGTGCCGACGTCGCAGCGGCCCAGCGCACGGACGTCGATCTCGACCGCGTCGCCGGGACGGGGCCTCGAGCGGCGCCCGTGCGGGGACCCGGTCATCGCAGCCTCATGTCGACCAGACGGACCGCACAGCAGCAACTCATCGGTCGCGGCTCGCGTTCCGGTCGTGCCGATGAGTTCCGGCGCCCGGCCGGGTCACAACGGATACGACATCCACAACGCCGCCCGATCCCAGGAGGATCATCGTGAGCATCGACACCACCACCGACGCCAGCGCGCTCATCGCCGACCTGCGCGACCACGTGCGCGGCCGGGTCATCAGCCCGGACGACGCGGACTACGACGCGGCCCGCGAGATCATGTACGGCGGCTTCGACCAGCGGCCGGCGGCGATCGTCCGGGTCGTCGATGCCGCGGACGTCGCGGCCGTGATCGGCCTCGCGACCGAGCGGAGCCTCGAGATCGCCGTCCGGAGCGGCGGCCACAGCGGCGCCGGCCACAGCTCGACGGACGGCGGCGTCGTCATCGACCTCCGGGACCTCAACGATCTGGCGGTCGACGTCCCCGGGCGGACGGCCTGGGCCGGAGCCGGCCTGACCGCGATCGAGGTCACGACCGCCCTGGCCGAGCACGGTCTCGCGGTCGGCTTCGGCGACACCGGCTCCGTCGGCATCGGCGGGATCACGAACGGTGGCGGCGTGGGCTACCTCGTCCGGAAGCACGGCCTGACGATCGACAACCTCGTTGGCGCGGAGATCGTCACCGCCGACGGACAGATCCACGAGGTCGACGCCGACCACGAGCCGGACCTGTTCTGGGCGATCCGCGGCGGCGGCGGCAACGTCGGGGTGGCGACCCGCTTCCACTACCGGCTCCAGGAGCTCCCCGGGATCGTCGGTGGGATCCTCGTCCTGCCCGTCACCCCGGCGACGGTCGCGGGCTTCGTCGCGGCGGCCGACGCGGCGCCGGAGGACCTCTCGACGATCGCCAACGTCATGCCCTGCCCTCCGCTGCCGTTCGTCGGCGAGGAGCACCACGGCGAAGTCGTGATCTTCGCCCTGATGGTCTGGTCGGGCGACCCGGCGGACGCCGAAGCGGTCTATGCCCCGTTCCGATCACTCGCGACCGCGCTTGCGGATCTCGTCCACCCGAGCCCGTACGCCGAGATGTTCCCGCCGGAGGACCCGTCGTATCACCCGACCGCCGTCTCGCGGAACCTGTTCATGGATCGCCTGGAGATCGACGAGGCCGCGACGATCGTGGACCGGCTCGTGGCGTCGGACGCCTCGATGCGGGTCGCGCAGATCCGGGTCCTCGGCGGCGCCGCGGACCGGGTGCCGTCGGACACCACCGCCTACGCCCATCGCGGCCGCCCGATCATGGTCAACGTGGCGGCGTTCTACGAAGGCGAGGCGGACCGCCTGAACCGCACCGAGTGGGTCGAGCGCCTCACGGACGACCTTCGCGGAGACGATCACGCTGCCTATGTGAACTTCCTGAGCGATGAGGGCTCTGAGCGGGTCCATGACGCCTATCCCGGCGCGACGTGGGATCGGCTCGCCGCGATCAAGCGCCGCTACGACCCCGACAACGTCTTCCACCGCAACCAGAACGTGCCGCCGGCCGTCGCCTGATGGGCAACGTCGTGTACTCGATGATGGTCTCGCTCGACGGGTACGTCGCCACTCCGGACGGCTCGCTTGACTGGGTCATCATCGAGGAAGAGATCCACCGATTCGCGAACGCCGAGGCAGCTGCCGCGGCCGCCGAGGTCTACGGCCGCGGCATGTGGGAGACCATGTCGGCCTATTGGCCGACCGCCGACCAGAACCCCGGTGAGCCGCCGTTCCAGGTCGAGTTCGCGAAGATCTGGCAGTCGACGCCGAAGGTCGTCGTCTCGCGCGGCCTCGAGAAGGTCGAGGGCCCGAACGTCCGACTCGTCCGCGGCGACGGTGTCGCGGAGGTCCGGCGTCTCGCGCAAGAGAACGACGGCGACGTCGCGGTCAGTGGGGCGACCCTGGCTGCGTCACTCGTCCGGGCGGACCTGGTCGACGAGTACCGCCTGTACACCCATCCGGTCGCGATCGGCGCAGGGAAGCCCTACCTTCCGGCGGGCATGCCGCGCCGTTCGCTCGAGCTGGTCGGATCGCACGACTTCGCGACCGGGGTCACGTATCGCGCGTACCGGCGGCGACGCTAGCCGGCGGTCGAGCGCGGCGGCAGCTGCTGGATCGCCCAGGGATTGCCGTCCGGATCGCGGAAGTAGACGAACCGGCCCCAGGCCTGGTCGTCGATGGCGCTGACGTCGACGCCGCCGGCCTCGAGCCGGGCGTGGGCCGCCTCGATGTCGCTCACGACGATCTGGAGGCCCGGCGCCGAGCCGGGGGCAGCCTCGGTCAGGCCGATGCCGAAGCAGATCGAGCACGCCGAGCCGGGCGGCGTGATCTGGACGAACCGCAGCTCGGGGCTGACCGTCTGGTCGTGATCGGCATGGAACCCGGCCTTGTCCACGTAGAACGCCTTCGCCCGGTCGACGTCGGAGACCGGGACCGTGATCAGCTCGAGCTTCCAGTCCATCGCGTCCATCCTCTGCTGCGGATCGGCTTCCATTGTCGCATCCGAAGTGACAGAATGCTGTCATGAATGGCCCGCGAGACCGGCCTGCTGCTGTCACGGTCGCCGTCCCCGAACGATCGCCGGCCGGCGACGCGCTCAGCAGGTTCGTGGCGCGCGTCTTCCGGCTGAACGGCCTCCTGTCGGCAACCGGCGACGCCCTGGCTCGTCCGGCCGGTCAGACGAGCGCCCGCTGGCAGGTCCTGGCGATGCTCGAGGCCCAGCCGCATACGGTCGCCGAGACCGCCCGGACGCTCGGGCTCGCTCGTCAGAGCGTGCAGCGGGTCGCGGACCTCCTCGAGACGGAGGGACGGATCGCCTTCACGGACAACCCCCACCACCGGCGTGCCCGGCTGATGCTGCTGACGGACCACGGACGGACGGCGCTCGGACGGATCCAGCGCGCGCAGCGCCCCTGGGCGAACGCCGTGGGAGCCGCCGCGGGGGAGAGCCGTCTGCGACGGCTCAACGACGACCTCGATCGGATGCTCGAGGTGCTCTCGACGGTCGGGCGGGCTGCCCCCGTCGGGTCAGACGAGGATTAGAGCAGCACCCGCTTCACGACGAAGAGCCCCAGGACGAGCACGACGGCGATGAAGAGCAGCTCCGCCGGTGGCATCGTCTGGATGGTGTGCGCCGCGCTCGAGACCCAGTTCCCGACCTCCCGGCCCACATCGAGCGACCCGCCGCCTCCACCGCCGCTTCCGCCGGAGACCTGGCCGGCTCCCTGACTGACCCCGTTCCCGTACTCGACCATGCGCGGATCATCGCACGGGACGCAAGCGATCCGGGCCGCTACGCTGGAGGCCGGATGGACCCGTCCCAGCGCCGTCTCCGGCGGCTCGCCACGAGCGACCTGACGCCAGCCGAGCGGACCTCGATCCGGGCGTTGCTCGACGCCGCATTCGACCACGAAGACCCCGACGAGCGGTTCAGCGAGGACGACTGGCAGCACGCCCTCGGCGGGACGCATGTCGTCCTGGACCTCGACGGCGAGATCGTCGCCCACGCCAGCGTCGTCCCGCGGGACCTTCGGGCCGACGGGCGGTCGGTCCGGACGGGCTACGTCGAGGCGGTCGCGACCGTTCCCGCCCGTCATGGGCAGAGCTTCGGCACGATCGTCATGAAGGACGTCGGCGACCTGATCCGCGACGGCTTCGAGCTGGGCGCCCTCGGGACCGGCGCCTACCACTTCTACGAGCGGCTCGGCTGGACGGCATGGCGCGGCCCGACCGCGGTCCGCACCGACGACGGTGAGCGGCGGACCCCGGGCGACGACGGCTTCATCCTCGTCCTCAGGACGCCGACGACGCCCACGCTCGACGACACGGGCCCGATCAGCTGCGACTGGCGCCCCGGCGACGTCTGGTAGCGCTACGCTGGCCGGACGGGCGGCCGGCGGAAGGGCCGGCACGCCAGGCGGATCGGAGGCCGGATGCGCGTCTACATCAGCGTCGACATGGAGGGGATCGCGGGCGTCAGCCATCCGCGGCCGACGAGCCGCACGGACAGCGAATACCCGGCGGCCGCCGAGCTGATGGTCGGCGAGACCAACGCGGCGATCGCCGGCGCGGCGGCGGCGGGGGCCACGGACATCCTGGTCAACGACAGCCATGGCGGGATGTACAACCTGCGACCAACGGACGTCGACCCCGCGGCGCGACTGCTCCAGGGCCAGAAGCCCTGGTCGATGGTCGCCGGCGCGGCGGCCGGCGACGGACGAGGAGCCTTCGACGTCGCGCTCTTCGTCGGCTATCACGCCCGGGCCGGGCACCCCACGGGCACGATCGCCCACACCTACACCGGCGGGCCGGTCGAGACGCGGCTGAACGGCCGCCCGACGGGCGAGTACGGGTTCAACGCCCTCGTCCTCGGCGCGTGGGGGATTCCCGTCGGGCTCGTCGCGGGCGATGACGCCCTCGCAGCCGAGGTCGAGCGCTGGCTGCCGTGGGCCGAGCGGGTCGTCGTCAAGCAGGGCTTCGGCTCGAACGCAGCCGCGTCGCTCCATCCGGAACGGGCACGGGACGCGATCCGGGTCGGCGCGTCGCGCGCGGTCGAGCGGGCGGCCGCGGGCGACCTACGGCCCTTCGCGGTCGACGAGCCCGTCGTGATCGAGGTCGACTATCGCCGCGGCCTCGAAGCGGACTACGCGGCCATCGTCCCGGGCGCGGAACGTGTCGGCGACCGGACGGTCCGCCACCTGGGCCCGGACCCGATCACGGCGTACCGCGGGTTCCTCGCCGGAATCCGCCTCGCGACCCTGGTCGAGTAAGGCCGGCATGGCGGAGGAGGCCCCGATCGTCCCGGCACCGGCCCCGATGGATGTCCTCCGCGACCGAGGTCCGTTCCTGTGGCTCGTCGTCGGCGCCGCGATCATCCTGTGGCTCGCTCGGGACGTGCTCGGGCCGTTCATCGTGGCGGCGGTGCTCGCCTACGCGTTCGGCCCGCTGGTCACGGCCGCGCAGCGACGCACCGGCTGGCCGCGGATCGCCGTCGTCGGTGTCGCCTATGTCTTCGTCGTCGCGATCCTCGTGCTCCTCGTCGTCCTGCTCGCCGAGCGGATCGCCCACGAGATCAGCCTCGTCGCGGCATCTGGACCCGACTCGCTCGCGGCGCTCCTGCGCCAGCTCGTCGGCAAGGACACGATCGACATCGGGGGACAGGAGATCGCGGTCGCCGACATCGCCCGAGAGCTCCAGGCGCGGATCGGTGCCGTCGTCTCGTCGCCCGGCGACGCGGCGCACGTCGCGGGTACGATCGGATCGACGGCGCTCGAGGTCGTCCTCGCCCTGATCGTGACGTTCTACTTCCTCATCGACGGTCCGACGCTCTGGCACCGGACGATCGCAGTCCTGCCGCTCCGCCATCGCGACCGCTCGCTCGCGATCCTCGCCCGGATCCACCAGGTCCTCGGCAAGTGGCTCCGCGGCCAGCTGTTCCTGATCGCGCTCGTCACCGTCGTCGTCTACATCGCGCTTGGACCGATCCTCCACCTGCCGTATGCGCTCGGGATCGCGATCCTCACCGGATTCCTCGAGATCATCCCGCTGATCGGACCGCTCGTCGCCACCGCGATCGCCGCGATCGACGCGTTCGCCCACGGCGGGACCCAGCTGGCGATCGTGGTCATCGTCATCTACTTCGTCATCCGCCAGGTCGAGGATCAGGTCGTCTCGCCGATCGTGATCGGTCGGTCGGTCCATCTCCATCCGGTCGTCACGATCTTCGCCGTCCTCGTCGGACTGAGCGTCTACGGGATCCTCGGCGGCCTGCTCGGCGTCCCGATCGCGGCGGCCGTCAACGTCGTCTATCGGGAGTTCTACGCCGTGGCGGAGCCGGAGCCCGCTCCGCCGATCGCGCCGGCGGAGCCGGAGCCGGGAGGCGCCTGACGATGTTCGAATCGCTCGACTACGTCTACGTCCCGAGCCGTGACGTCGCGACGGATGTCCACGCGTTCACCGGTGACCTCGGGGGGCGACTCGTGTTCGCGATCGAGGCCATGGGCACGCGCGTGGCGATGGTCGAGCTGACCGACGGCCCGCCCCGGATCGTGCTCGCCGGTCATCTCGAGGGCGACCGGCCGATCCTCGTCTACCGGGTCGCCGATCTGGCGGCCGCGGAGCGTGACCTGGACGCGCGGGGCTGGCCGCGCGGGCACGATCTCGAGATCCCGCAGGGTCCGGTCCGGTCGTTCGAGACACCCGGTGGCCAGCGCCTCGCGATCTACGAGCTGACGAGGCCGGGCGTCGTGGACGGATTCAGCGGCCGACGCGACTTCTGATCTCGATGCGCGATCGATATCCCGCGATCGAGGCGAGCGAGTACGGAATGCTGGACGTCGGAGACGGTCAGCGGATCTGGTGGTCGGTCGCGGGAGACCCGGCCGGCATGCCCGCGGTGATCCTCCACGGTGGGCCGGGAAGCGGCAGCCATCCCGGATCACGCCGCGACTTCGATCCCGCCCGGTACCGGATCGTCCAGCTCGACCAGCGTGGCTGCGGCCTGAGCACGCCACATGCCGGAGACCCCGCCACGGACCTCGCCGCGAACACGACGCATCACCTGATCGCCGACATCGAGCGGCTCCGCGAGCACCTCGGGATCGACCGCTGGGTGGTCTGGGGAGCCTCGTGGGGCGTGACGCTCGGCCTGGCCTACGCGGAGCGGCACCCGGACCGCGTGATCGCGATGGTCCTCGCCTCGATCACGATGACCAGGCCGGTCGACGTCCGCTGGCTCGCCCACGGCGCGGGACGGTTCTTCCCGGGCGACTGGGATCGCTTCCGGGGCTTCGTGCCGGTTGGGGAGCGCGACGACCTGGTCGCCGCGTACGACCGGCTGCTCAACCACCAGCCGGACGACGAGCTCCGGGAGCAGGCCGCCGAACACTGGGTCGCGTGGGAGGACGCCTTGCTGTCGCTCGAGGAGGGCTACGAGATCCCGCATCCGCGCTGGGCGGACCGACCGTACCGGATGGCCTTCGCGCGGCTCGTGACCCACTACTTCGCGCACGCCGCCTGGCTCGAGGACGACGAGCTGCTGCGGAACGCGAGCCGGCTCGCCGGGATCCCCGGCGTGCTCGTCCACGGTCGACTGGACATCGAGGGGCCCGCCGACGTCGCGTGGCTGCTGGCCCGGGCGTGGCCCGACGCGGAGCTGCATTTCGTGTCGGCCGGCCATCGAGGCAACGACGAGATGACCGACATCATGGTCGCGGCCACGGACCGGTTCGCCGCCTTGGGCTGAAGGGCGATCCGCCCAGGCCAAGGGCGGAGGCGGATCGAGGCGATCGCCGTTGAATCCGATCTCGTCCAGGAGACCGAGATCGAGTACCCGACGGGCCACTGGAGCCGCTGCGACGATTGGCGGTATGCCCTCTGGGAAGACGGTTGACCGACGGATCGGTCAGCTCTTCGGCGGCCTCGTCCCCAGGAGCTCCTCGAACGGCACCGGGTCGGCGAACGGGTCGACCTTGACGCGCCGGGTCCGGGCGGCCATCGCCGTTGCCAGCTCGCCCGACGCTCGATCGATCCGGTCCACGAGGCCGCTGTCCCGGGCCACGTCGCCGGCGCCCCAATCCTCGGAGGCGGCGTACACGCCGGTCGCGACGACCGCCGCGTTCAGGTAGGCGAAGAGGGGTCGCAGGGCGTGCTCGATGGCCAGCGAGTGGCGTGAGGTTCCGCCGGTCGCGCCCAGCAGCGTCGGCATCCCGGCGAGCCCGTCCTTCTCGACGACGTCGAAGAACAGCTTGAACAGGCCGCTGTAGGACGCATTGAAGATCGGGCTGACGGCGATGAGCCCGTCCGCGGCCACGACCGCATCGATCGCCTCCTGGAGGGCGGGCGCAGGAAAGCCGGTCAACAGGTGGTTGATCAGCTCCTGGGCATGCTCACGGAGCTCGACGACCCTGATCGACGGGGTGATCCCGCCGTCCTCGAGGTGGCGCTCGGTCGCCGCCGCGAGGCGGTCGGCGAGGAGCCGGGTGGAGGACGGGACGCCGAGCCCGGCGCTGACGACGACGAGCGACCGGGCGGCGGGGCGCGCCGGCTCCGGTGCCGGTCCACTCATGCTGGCACCGCCACAGGGCTCGCCACGCCACGCGCCGCCGCGACACGCGGGTGGACCGGCGCCTCGGGCACGTGGGCGGGCTTCAGCGCCGCGAACTCTCGACGGAGGACCGGCACGACCTCCGCGCCGAGGATGTCCATCTGCTCGAGGACCGTCTTGAGTGGCAGACCGGCATGGTCGGCGATGAACAGCTGGCGCTGATAGTCGCCGACGAACTCCCGGAAGCCGAGGGTCCGATCGATCACCTGCTGCGGGCTCCCGATCGTCATCGGCGTCTGGGCCATGTACTCCTCGAGGGATGGGCCACCCCCGTAGACGGGTGCGTGGTCGAAGTACGGCCGGAACTCGCGGATCGCGTCCTGAGAATTCTTGCGCATGAAGACGTGCCCGCCGAGCCCGACGATCGCGGTGTCGGACGGGCCGTGACCGTAGTGCTCCCAGCGGCGGCGGTACAGCTCCACCATCCGCTTCACGTGCTCCGACGGCCAGAAGATGTTGTTGTGAAAGAAGCCGTCACCGTAGTACGCGGCCTGCTCGGCGATCTCGGGGCTCCGGATCGAACCGTGCCACACGAACGGCGGCACGCCGTCGAGCGGCCGCGGCGTTGAGGTGAACCCGGTCAGCGGCGTCCGGAGCTTGCCTTCCCAGTCGACGACGTCCTCACGCCACAGCCGGTGGAGCAGGGCGTAGTGCTCGTAGGCGAGCGGGATCCCGTTCCGGATGTCCTGGCCGAACCAGGGATACACCGGCCCGGTGTTGCCCCGGCCCATCATCAGGTCGACCCGCCCGTCCGCCAGGTGCTGGAGCATCGCGTAGTCCTCGGCGATCTTCACCGGGTCATTCGTCGTGATCAGCGTCGTCGCGGTCGACAGCAGCAGGCGGTCTGTCTTCGCCGCGATGTACCCGAGCAGGGTGGTGGGGGAGGAGGGAACGAAGGGTGGATTGTGATGCTCGCCCGTGGCGAAGACATCGAGTCCGACTTCCTCCGCCTTCAGCGCGACCTGGACCATGATCCGGATCCGCTCGGCTTCGCTGACGGCGTGTCCGGTCGTGGGGTCCGGCGTCACGTCGCCGACGGTGAAGACTCCGAGTTGCATCTGGTCCTGGCCTGTCCTGTCGTTCCTGCAGGTCCATCCGGTTGCCTGCCTCGCGTTGCACGGTACCACACGGATAGTTGCGTGCGCAACTAGTTCACCGCAACGCGAGAAGACCGTCCCTGCGGCCGCGGTGATCACCTTGCGACGAATGGACGCCATCGATCGGGCCGAACGGCATGTGCGGTGGATCGCCCCGCTCGGCGATGGTGGGTCGGACGTCCGTAGCCCGGGAGACCCCGTGTCCACGACCTCACCACGCCTTCGCCGCCGGGAGCGCCGCGCTGCCCAGATGGCAGCCCGACGGGCTGCGTCACGAACGCCGGTCCGGCCGCGGTTCCGGTTCGGGATCCTCCAGGTCACCGGGCTGTCGGTGGTCGCCGGTCTCGGCCTGATCGTTGCGTTGGTCCTGTTCGGCAGCAAGCCGCCAGCCCTCGATGCGCCGCTGGTTCGGGCCGTTGCACCCGCCGGGATCCCGACTGCCGGACTCGTCCTCGGAAGCGCGGCCGCGCCCGTCACCATCGACGTCTACGAGGACTTCCAGTGCCCGGCCTGCTTCCGATGGGGGAGGGACGTCCTGCCGACGCTGGCGCGGCACGAGCTCGCCGACGGCCGCGTCAAGCTCGTCTTCCACAGCTTCGCCTTCCTCGGCCCCGAGTCGATCGCGGCGGCCCGGGCCGCCTGGGCGGCCGAGCGTCAGGACCGGTTCTGGGACATGTGGGCGACGCTGTACGAGAACCAGGGATCCGTGGAGAACGCCGGCGCGTTTTCGCGGGACCGCCTTATCGCGATGGCGGATCTCGTCGGCCTCGATCACGACCGGTTCGTGAGGGACTTCGACTCCGCGGCATCGGCGTCGGCGGTCTCCGAGTCGGGTGCGTCGGCCGCCGCCGCGGGCATCTCCGGGACGCCCTCGCTGGTGATCGACGGCCGGCTGGTCGGGAGTGCGGGCTACGCCGATCTCTCGGCCGCCATCGCGGCCGCCGCTCGGTGAGCACGATCGCGGACGGGTGGCAACGAGCCCGCCGGATCCACCCGGCGTTCGTCCTCGCCTCTCTCGATCTCGTGGGTCTGGCGATCGCCGGGTACCTGGCGTCCGTCGAGCTGCGCGGCGAGCTGCCCGTCTGCGGGCCGCTCCACGGCTGCGAGGACGTCGCCCGGTCCGAGTACAGCCGGATCGGTGGCGTTCCCGTGGCGGTGTTCGGCGTCGCGCTCTCGCTGGTCCTGTTCAGCCTTGCGATCGCCTGGTGGCGAACGGGCGACAGCCGCCTTCTGGCCGTCCACTACGGTCTGTCGCTGGTCGGCGTGATGTTCGAGGGCTGGTTCACCTACCTGGAGCTGTTCGTCATCGGGGCCGTCTGCGTCTGGTGTGCGACCTATGGCCTGAGCCTCCTTGCACGGTTCGTCGTGGCGCTGTGGGTCTGGGTCCATCGCGACCGCTTCGCCGACGCTCCAACCCACGCGACGGGATCCGCGGATGTCGTTCCAGCGGGCAGGGGTTGACAACGACGGCGACTGACTGTTTAATCACCACATTGTTCTATAACGTAGTGGTTATGGAGTGGTGGTGGAGCAACAGCTGGATGCAGTGTTCGGGGCGCTGGCCGACCCCACGAGGCGCGCGATCCTCGCTCGGCTGACGAGCGGCGACGCGAGCGTCGCCGAGCTGGCGGCGCCGTTCGACGTCAGCCAGCCGGCGATCTCGAAGCACCTGAAGGTTCTCGAGCGCGCGGGGCTGATCTCGCGGACCCGTCGAGCGACCGCTCGACTGAGTCATCTCGAAGCGGCCCCGATGCGGGACGCCACGGAGTGGCTCGCCCGATACCAGGCCTACTGGGACGAGAGCCACGCTCGACTCGACGCGTTGCTGGCCCGCCTTCAGGCGGACCCGACCGCATCGCGGCCGGCCGCGGAACCCACCGAGTAACCCATCGACGCACAGAGGAACTGGAGGATCGATCGATGTCGAAGACGCAGATCAACGCACCCCAGGGCGAGCCGTTCATCGACGTGAGCCGCGAGTTCGACGCGCCCCGCAGCCTCGTGTTCACGGCGTACACGGACCCCGAGCTGCTCGTCCAGTGGATGGGCCCGCGCAAGTACGAGATGGTCATCGACACCTGGGAGCCGCGTGCCGGCGGCAGCTGGCGGTTCGTTCACAAGGACGGCGAGAACGCGTGGGGCTTCCACGGCGTGTTCCACGGCGACCTCTCGCCGGACGGGATGACCCAGACCTTCGAGTTCGAAGGCGCGCCGGGCCACGTGTCCCTCGACACGTTGACACTCGAGGAGCGTGATGGCCGGACGACGGCACGAACGCATTCGGTCTATCAGTCCGTCGCGGACCGCGACGCGATGATCGAGTCCGGGATGGAGGAGGGGATGAACGACGGTTTCGACCGTCTCGACGAGCTCCTCGCCCGGCTCGCGACGCCGGTCTGACCCACCAACCCCAAGGAGCAACGCGATGGACTTCACCCTCGAGCTCGTCGTCGTCCCGGTCTCGGACGTCGACCGCGCCAAGGCGTTCTACTCGGAGCGCTGCGGCTTCAACGTCGACGTCGACCACTCGGTCGGCGAAGCGTTCCGCGTCGTCCAGCTGACGCCGCCCGGGTCGGCCTGCTCGATCTCGATCGGCAAGGGCCTCGCGAAGATGGATCCGGGCACGTTGCAGGGCCTCCAGCTGTGCGTCACCGACATCGACGCGGCCCGTGCACAGCTCGCCGACGCCGGCGTCGAGATCACACCCGTCCGGTTCATCGAGGACGGCGAGTGGAGGGACGGCCACGGCGGCCCCTGGAACTCGTTCGCCTTCTTCAGCGATCCGGACGGCAACGGCTGGGCGGTCCAGGAGAAGCCGGTCGCCACGTAGCGGTTGCCGCTCATCACGCATCCATCGGCGGAGGGAGCCGCGAGCCGGCCCCTCCGCCTCCGTTCGTCCGGCGCCGGGACCCGGTCCCGGAAGGGGCGAGCTGGCCGTGCGTCCGTCCCCTCGGAGACGGGTGGCGCACCCCGTTGACGTGTCCCCCGGCCGTTGCGACGCTGCCGACGGGAGCCGACATGCCCAGGCCGCGCTCGCATTCGAGGTGGAAGCCATGAGCGACTTCGACGAAAAGCTGATCGCCGGTGAGGCAGTCGTCGCCCGGACGAGCAAGCACTGGATGGCACCGCTCGCCGACTCGAAGTGGGCGATCCTGGCGATCATCGGGGTGCTGATCCTCACCTGGCTCCAGACCGATCAGACCAACGGGATCGTGGGCTTCTTCAACCGGATCCTGGGGTTGGCAGAGGTCGTCCTGGCGATCGGCGCCGCCGGGTCGATCGTCTACAACGTCATCGCCTGGCGCACGGCCGAGTACGGGGTCACGAACCAGCGGGTCATCGGCCACGATGGCCTGATCCGGCGCCGGACCTACGACACACTCCTGTCCTCGATCGCCGACGTGAAGAGCAACGTGTCCGCCATCGGACGTAGCCTGGGGTACGGCAACCTGAGGATCATGTCGGCCTCGGGCGCGGCAGGTGCCGACACGCTCACGACGATCCGGGGCGTCGAAGCCTTCCAGAAGGCGATCATCGAGCAGAAGACCGGGGCCGCCGCCGCGGCAGGTCAGGCGGTCGCGAACGCGATCGTCGCGGCCCAGGCGACGCCGGCCGCAGCCGCGACCGCCCCCGCGGCCCCGACGTCGGCGGAGATCACCGCGACGCTCGGCGACCTCGCCAAGCTCCGCGACGCTGGCGCGATCACGCCCGCGGAATACGAGACCAAGAAGAGCGAGCTGCTGAGCCGCATCTGATCCGGCGGGATCGCGGGGATGCGACCCGACCCCGGCCTGCCGGTCTCGATCGCCGGCATCGCCGTCCCACAGGACGACGTCTCCGACGCGGCGTGGCAGTGGGCCAACGACCGGCTGCCCGACTACCTGCTGACGCACTCGGTCCGCGCCTATTGCTGGGGTGCGGCCATCGCCGACGGTGAGGGCTGGGCCTTCGACCGGCAGGTCCTGTGGGCTGCCTCGCTGCTGCACGACGGTGGTCTTCGGACGATCCCCGCGAACACGATGTGCTTCGAGGTGGAAGGAGCCGAGTTCGCCCGTCGCTTCCTCGAGCGGGCGGGCCTGTCCCCGGAGGCGGCCGAACGGGTGGCGATCGCGATCATCCTGCACATGCGACAGGGCGTGACCCTCGACGACGGCGTCGAGGCCGTGCTCCTCGACCGCTCGACCGGGCTCGACGTCCGGGGCGATGGCTACGCGCTCGTGGACGCGGTCCGCCCGGGCGTCATGGCCGCGTTTCCGCGCGGCGCGTTCGACCGCCACTTCGTCGACGCGATCCGGCGCGAGGCGTCGCGTCGTCCGAGGTGCCAGAGCGCCCGCCTCCTGAACGACGCGGACCTCGTGGGCTGGATGGCGCGATCGCCGTGGGCATCGAACGAAGGAGTCGAAGGAGTTGGTGGATAACTCCCTTGAAGCGGGTTGGGGCGAGGTCCAATCTGAGGGTCCAAACCAGCACGAGGGGGTTCCGATGGCGGACACGAGAGAACTGGCGACGGCCATGGAGGCCGTCCTCAAGACCGGCGACTTCGGCAAGCTCACGCAGCTGATCCAGGAGTTCGGGACCGACGACTTCGTCGAGGAATGGCCACAGTCCGGCGAGCGCCTGTCGAAGGCGGCGTCGCTGCGTCTGGCCGATCACTATCCCGAGATGTCCGGCACGTCGCCGACGTTCGCCTACAAGCGGATGCTCGGGGGCGGGGATCTCTTCGTCGTCGAGGGCTCCATCGACTACGGCGATGGCGTCCCGGTGAGCTACATCGGCATCGGCGAGCTACGCGGCGGCAAGATCGCGAAGATGACCGAGTACTTCGCCAACCCGTTCGAGGCCCCGGCCTGGCGCGCGGACTTCGTCGAGAAGATGGAGCCGGCCACCGCCTGACCGACACCGCCGATGAGAACCGGCGGAATAGGCAGTCTGACTGATTGAGTCACGTTCATCAGGAGGCTGCCATGGTTGCGACGACCACACGCATCAGCCAGATCGCGACGATCGCGATCCCGGTCTCGGATCAGGATCGCGCCATCGCGTTCTACCGCGACCTGCTCGGGTTCGAGGTGCGGATGGACGCCCGGTTCGGTGGAGATCGCTGGGTCGAGCTCGCCCCGCCCGGCGCCGCGACCTCCCTGGCCCTCGTCCGGGCCCACGACGGCTACACGGCCGGGATCGACACCGGGATCCGGCTCACGACCGAGGATGCCGCGGCCGACCATGCCGCGTTCGGCGCCGCCGGCGCGAAGGTCGCGTCCGAGCTGATCCCGGACCCGGTCCCGATGTTCGTCCTCGAGGACCCGGACCGGAACCTGCTCTACATCGTGCAGCGACCGACGGCCTGACGGCCGACCCTCCCACACGACGCGGTACGAACGCGCCCCTCGCCAACGGAGCGCGCCCGGGCAGACTGGCGCGCGATGCGCCTCGTCCTCGTCCTGTTCGGTGCGATCGCCCTTGCCTTCGGCGGGATCGTCGCGTCGACGAACGTATTGCGGCCACCGCCGGCCGCCGATCGGCTGCACGGCGTCTCCGTGCGGGTCGCGAGCTACACGATCGACAACCTGCCCGGCGACAAGCACCGTCTCCACCTCCAGGTGGCGGTGACGAGCCTCGCCGACGTGCAGGAGTGCCTCGCGTTCACGCTGGACGAGCCGTTTGCCGGACGCCGCGTCGACGCGCTGTCGGGATCGTGCGTCCAGCCGCACCGGCGGCCCCAGCAGGTTGCCCTCGTCTACGAGCACCTGTCCGCGGACGATCTCGCGTTCCCGTCCCACACGCTCGTCTGGGGGATCTCCGGCGGGCGCTGCGGCATCGTCCTCGAGCTGTTCGGTGTGTGCGTGGTCGAGCAGGCGGGCACCGCCGACTTCGAGCTGCCGTCGAAGAGCGTGCTGCCGTCCTGGCCGCCGTTCGGCTCGTTCAAGCCGCTCTTCCCGGATCCGTCGTTCTCGTTCTCGTACGACTGACGGCGACGGCCCGTCAGCCCGGCCCGGTCTCCTCGATCGGGTCGAGGACGAAGACGGGGATCTGCCGGTCGGTCTTCTCCTGGTACTTCGCGTAGTCGGGCCACGTCTCGAGGGCCCGCACCCACCAGATCGCCTTCTCGTCGCCGACGACCTCGCGGGCGAGGTAGTCGCGCTTCGTCGCGCCGTCCTGGAGCTCCACGTGGGGATCGGCCTTGAGGTTGTGGTACCAGACCGGATGCTTCGGTGCGCCACCGAGCGAGGCCACGACGGCATACACGCCGTCGTGCTCGACCCGCATCAGGGCGGTCTTGCGGAGCCGGCCGGTCTTCGCGCCGATCGAGGTCAGGACGATGACGGGCCGGCCGCGCAGCGTGGCCGACGCCTCGCCGCCCGATGCCTCGTAGGCCTCTGCCTGCTTGCGGGCCCAGCCGGCAGTGCTGGGTTCGTACGCTCCGGTCAGCGGCATGGCGTCATCGTAGTCGGGTCGGCGGGCCGCCCCGGGCCCGGCGCGAGCACCGATCGACGCGGGAGAGGTCGACCGGTGCCGGCGCTGGGAGAACGAGCGGGAGGTCAGGCCTTGACGATCACCGCTTCGAGATACTCGGTCGGGACGACCATCGTGCCGTCGTCGGTCCGGTTGAAGCGGGCGATCAGCTCGAGCACGTCGGTCGCGAGCGCCAGCCGGCCGGAGACGCCGCTCACCGATTCGAACGCCTTCGTCATCGGCCCGTACCAGCGCTTCCAGTAGTCGACCCACGACTCCGGCGATCGATCCCGGAAGACGTAGAACCGCTTCTGCGTCGTCATGCCGGACATCCGCTCGCCGAACAGCTCACGGAGGCGGATCTCCGTGCCCCACTGGATCGGCGACCGGAGTCCGGGCGGCGGCGGGACGTGCTTTGCGATCGTCCGGAACAGCTGCCCGATGAAGCCGTCCGGGGTGTGCGCGACGATGCCGATCCGGCCGCCCGGCCGGACGACTCGCGTGAGCTCGGCCGCCGCCTGCTCCTGGTTCGGCGCGAACATCGTTCCGAACACGGACATCCCGACGTCGAAGCTGCCGTCGAGGAACGAGAGCGCCTCGGCATCGCCCTGGACGTAGTCGATGCTCAGGCCTTCCGCCTTCGTTCGCCGGCGCGCTCGCTCGAGCAGGGCGGGGACGTAGTCGACGCCGACGACCTCGCAGCCGCGCCGCGCGGCGGCCATCGCCGCGTTGCCGCTGCCGGTCGCGACATCGAGGACCCGCTCGGTCGAGCGGAGGTCCAGCGATTCGACGAGGAGCTCGCTCACGATCTGGATCTGCGTCCCGATCATGTGATAGTCGCCGCTCGCCCAGGTCGTCTGCTGCCGAACCTTGATGGCCTCGAGATCGGGCGTCGGCATCGTGGTCGACATGGGCTCGCCCCGGTTCATCGTGGCCGGCGAGTGCGTGATCGTCATGGAGTCCCCCTTCCGGAGTGGACGTGATGTGGTGCGGTGGTTCGTCGCCCAGCCTCGCGCAGGGGCCGCGGCCGCGCATCGGGAGAATCCGTTAGTCGCCCGTCCCCGGAGCCGTTATTTCCGGATGGGGCCGCCCGTCGTGCGGGAGTGAACGATCCGACGAGGGCGGGCGTCATACCCTGTCGAGCACGACCGCACAGGCCGTGCCGCATCCGAGGCGGACCGTGGATCAGCGAAGTCTCGTCGAGCGTGCCCGGGCTGGCGATCATGACGCCTTCACCGTGCTCGTCGACCTGACGATCGCGCGGCTGGACACGGCAGCCCGCCTCATCCTCCGGGACCCGGAGCTCGCGCGCGACGCGGTCCAGGAAACGCTCATCCACGCCTGGCGCGATCTCCGGGGCCTGCGCGACCCCGATCGGTTCGAGGCCTGGCTGCATCGACTTCTCGTCAACGCATCGTTCGACCTGGATCGGCGCCGGCGCAGGCGCGTGATCGAGGTCGAGCTCCAACCGATCGATTCGCCGACCGTGTCCGACACGGCCGGCGCCCTGGCCGACCGCGATCTGCTCGACGAGGCCCTTGCGCGCCTCGACCCCGGGCATCGCGCGGTCGTCGTCCTGCACTTCTACCTGGGGATGCCGCTGCCCGAAGTCGCGGCGTCCGTGGGCATTCCGCTCGGAACGGCCAAGTCGCGGCTGCACTACGCACTCGCGGCCATGCGCTCGACCGTGCTGCCGGAGCACCCGGTGGGCGCGGCCGTCGTGGGAGGGCATCCCGCATGACCTCCGAACAGCGTTTCGAGCAGGACCTGCCCGAGCTCTTCGCCCGCACGGGCCGTCCGTCCGTGCCCGACTACCGAGACGACATCGTCCGGCAGACCGCAGCCATGCGGCAGCGGCCTGCCTGGACGTTCCCCGAAAGGTGGCTTCCGATGTCTGCCGTCACGTCACGCGCGAACGTGGTGCCGAGGGTCCCGTGGCGGATCCTGGCCGTCGCCGCGCTCCTCGTCCTCGCCCTGCTCGGCGCCCTCGTGGTCGCCGGATCCCGGCCACACGTCGTTGCGCCGTTCGGCCCCGCGGCGAACGGTCTCGTCGCGTATGCCGCCAACGGGGACATCCATACGGTCGACCCCGTGACCAAGGCGGACACCGTCGTTGCATCCGGGTCCGGCGAGGACCTGAACCCCGTCTTCTCGCGCGACGGCCAGAAGATGGCCTTCGAGAACCGGAGAGCCGCTGACTCCCTTCTGGGCTCGCTCGTGGTGAGCAACGTCGACGGCTCCGGGCCGGTCTTCGTCACGCCCAACGCGCTGCAGGGCATCAGCCACTACTCGTTCTCGCCCGATGGCAAGGAGATCGCCTTCGCGGCTGGTCCCGACGGCATGAAGGATCTCTGGATCGCAACGGCTGACGGGACCGGCCTTCGGAAGGTCGACGTCAAGATGCCCGTCCAGGAGCCGTCGTGGCGACCGCCCGACGGGAAAGAGATCGTCTTCGGGTCCTCCGCGCCCGTGGGCGGCAACGGGGGCGGCAACGGCATCTACGCGGTCGATCCGGGGACCGGGACCGTCCGGACGGTCGTCGCGCCGGAGGCCGGGATCGGCCGCGACTTCGTGGAGGTGTCGCCCGACGGGTCACGGATCGCCTATTCGAGGGCGGAGGTGGCGGTCCAGAACGACATGGAGCATGGCCACAACACGTACCAGGTCCATGTCGTCGCGCTCAATGGGAGCTCGGACGTTGCCTTGCCGCTGCCGGCCGGGGCGATCTTCCAGGACTCGCCGGCCTGGTCGAACGACGGAACGCGACTGGCGATCACCCGCGGGTACGGCACCCGCAACCAGGACATGACGCTGGCGATCGTTCCCGTCGATGGGACTGGCGTCGGGATCGAGACGAAGCACAAGATCACCGGCTGCTGCGGCAACCAGCTCGACTGGTCTCCCGCGGACACGTCGATCCTGTTCGTCCCGATCGCCCAGGATGGCGGCGATTCCATCCAGCAGCTCCTCGTCGATCCGACAACCGGCACCGCAACAGCGGCACCGTGGTCCGCGACGAGCCCCCCGGCGTGGCAGCGACGGCTGCCGTAAGGGGCTCCTGAACCAAGCACCGGAGACGGCCGTCGAGACGCAGCGGCCCGAGCACGCCCCCTGTCCGCCAGATCGCATCGGACAGGGGGCATCGCATTGAAGGGCGGCCTGAACGCCAGGACGCGCGGGATCTCCGGACCCGGCTGAGCGCGGCCCGCGGCATGCCGGCTGGCTAGACTGACGGGCCCATGGTCAAGGTCCTGCTCACGGATCCGGCCCTCGCGGCGCTGGCCGGGAGGTTCGCCGATCGGCTGCCCGACGGCGTCGAGATCGTCGCTGTGGCGAGCTTCGACGATGACGAGTTCGCGCGGCTGGCGGCGGACGCCGAGGTCCTCGTGAACGCCCGCCGTCCGATCGATGCGGCGACCCTCCGGTTGGCGCCGCAGGCACGGCTGATCCAGGCGATCGGGGTGGGGATCGACGCCATCGACCTTGCGGCGGCGCAGGCAGCCGGCGTGGCCGTCGCCTACAACCCGGGCGTCAATCGCACGGGCGCCGCCGAGCACGCGATCATGCTGATGCTCGCGTTGGTCAAGCGCCTGCCCGCGAGCGTCGCCGTCACGCGCGCGGGCCGGTTCGCGCCTGGTGAGGTGATCAGTCGCGGCATCGACGATCTCGCCGACGCAACCGTCGGGATCGTCGGGATGGGCCAGATCGGCCAGTCCGTGGCCGAGCGGCTGGTCCCGTTCGCGCCGCGGATCGTCTACCACGCCCGCCGCCCCGTGCCCGACGCCGAAACGCGCTACGGCGCCCACCGGCTGCCGCTCGACGAGCTCCTCGCCGCCTCGAACATCGTCACCCTGCACGTGCCCCTCTCCGCGGAGACCCGGCACCTGATCGGCTCGGGTGAGCTGGCCGCGATGCCGCCCGGCAGCTGGCTCGTGAACTGCGGTAGAGGCGGCCTCGTCGACGAGGCAGCGCTCCGGGACGCGATCGAGGCGGGTCACCTCGCCGGCGCTGCCCTCGACGTGCTCGAGCACGAGACCGACGGGACGAACCCGTTCGCCGACGTGCCGGAGGTCATCGTCACGCCGCACGTCGGCGGCGGCAGCCGGAACAGCATGGCCGGTGTGGTGGAGCGGTCATCCGCGAACATCCGCCGGTTCCTCGCCGGCGAGGCGCTCCGGGACCAGGTCGTCTAGCGCCCGTTCCGCCGAAGTCAGAACCGTTCGGGCCAATGAACTGCCCGGCACGGCCCACGCGGCCGTGCCGGCTTCCTCACCAGGCGGGCTCGTACGTCGCGAGGATCACGCCGGTCGTCGACGGCTTCGAGTCGACCAGCCTCAGCTTCTCGAGCGTCCCGTCGGAGTCGAACAGGTGCTGCCCCGAGCCGAGCACGAGCGGGTGGATCAGGAGCCGGAGCTGGTCGATCAACCCGTGCGGGAGCAGCGATCGGATCAGCTGCCCGCTGCCGAGGATCACGAGGTCCGGTCCGTCCTCCGCCTTCAGGCGGCGGACCGCGTCCGGGGCATCGCCCTCGAGCAGGGTCGAGTGCTCCCACTCCAGGGGCGATCTGAGCGAGTTCGAGACCACGTACTTCTCGGAGCGGTTCAGCGACTTCGCGAAGGGGTCGTCGGCCGGGCGCTTCGGCCAGATCGAGGCGAAGTCCTCGTACGTCCGACGGCCGAACAGCATCGCGCCGGGGCCCGCCATTCCCTTCGTCGCCTCCCGCATGATCACGTCGTCGAAATAGGGCTGGGCCCAGCCGCCGTGCTCGAAGCCGTCGCGGCGGTCCTCGTCCGGCCGGCCCGGCGCCTGCATGACGCCGTCGAGCGTCACGCTGTTGTTCACGATCACGCGTCGCATGGTGATCCTCCGTGTGCGTCGCCCGACTCTGGCGCATCGCGGGGTTCGGACGGGTCTCAGGCTCCCTCACGGACGGGTTGCGGGATCGTGGCAGCGTGTTCGGCCGGGCGCCGGGTGGCGAGAATGGAGCCGGCGATCACGAGGCCGAAGCCAATGATCATCGGCGTCGTCAGCGTCTCGTTCAACACGAGCACCCCGAGGATCGCCGCCACCGCCGGGTTGACGTAGGTGATGACCGTCGCCCGCACCGGCCCGATCGTTTCGATCAGCGCCGCGAACACGAGGAACGCGGCAGCCGTGCAGATGACGGCCAGGACGACGATCGAGGCCATCACGTTCGTCGACGGTGTGGTCGCGGGCCATTGCAGGACGCCGACCGGCAGATAGAGCAGGGCCGTGCCGAGGAGCGACAGGGACATCACCCCGACGGACGGCAGCCCGCCGAGCCGCCGGGCGAGGATCGCCGGACCCACCGCGTAGCAGACGACGACGACACCGACCTGGAGCAGGGCGACGGGATCGGTCGTGCCGAAATCGCCGCCGACGATCGCGACGACGCCGGTCATCCCGACGAGCAGCCCGAGCCAGCCGGTCCGGTCGAGCCGGTCGGCGCCGCCCGTGGCCAGGGCGAAGACCGTCCCGACGAGCGGCACGCCCGCGATCAGGATCCCGGTCAGGGAGCTCGTCAGGTGCTGCTCGGCCGACCCGAGCATCACCCATGGGATCGCGATCTCGATCAGGGCGAACCCAACGAGCCATCGCCAGCGGTCGAGCACGGGCCGGAGGTCCACCCGGATGAGCGCGATCGGCAGGAGGATCGCCGCGGCGATCGACGTGCGTGCGAGGACGAGGAAGGCGGGCGTGACCTCGGCGACGGCCACCCGGATGAACAGGTAGGGGATGCCCCAGATCACCGACATCAGCGCGAACAGGACGATCCCCCGGCGGGTCATCGGGCGGCCGGCAGGCGAGGACGGGCGGGCATCGCCCGCGATCTTCGCAGACCCGGCGCGATCACATCTCCAGGGGTGGGGGTGAGCCCGGCCATTGTACCGATGTCGTTGCATCCACAACGATCAGCCCCCCGGATGGAACGCGTCGGGCACGCCGCCCGGTACCGTGGGGCGAGAGGCTGGAGGTGATCCGATGACCGCGCCGCGCTTCACGATGGTCGTCCTGATGATCGCGGACCTGCCGCGATCCGTCGCGTTCTACCGTCGGCTCGGCGTCGAGTTCCCGCCGGGTGTGGAGGAGCGACGCGATGTCGTCGTCGACATGGGCGGCGGCCACAACATCGTCTGGACCACGACGTTCGCCCGGAACGACCCCGACCGGGTTGCGCCGTCGGGTTCACCCGTGGCCCTGGAGTTCTTCGTATCCTCGAATGGGGATGTCGACCGGCTGTACGCGGAGCTGACCGCGGCCGGGCATCACGGCCGCCGGCCGCCGTTCCTGACCGACTTCGGGGCGTACATGGCCCTTGTCGACGACCCGGACGGAAACATGGTCCTCGTCACCGCCGGCTGAGGCGACCGATCCGGCCGTGATCAGGAGCCGGAGTGCCGCGCAGCCTCACGCACGAATGCGACGAACAGGCCGTCGAAGGCGGCGGGCGTCGATTCGGTTCGCTCGGGATGGCATTGGACGCCGACCACGAAACGGTCGTCGGCCGTCTCGAGCCCCTCGACGAGCGGACCCGCCGGGCTGTCGGCCCACGCGGCCGGTCGGAGACCCGGGGCGAGGTCCGCCGCCCGGATGCCCTGGTGGTGGTACGCATTGACCTCGAGGACGTCGGATGGGCCGAGGAGTCCCGCCAGGCGCGTGCCCGGGACCAGGCGGAATGGATGCGTGGCCGCCGGCCCGCTGCCCCAGGCGGCGCCGGCGTGCCCGTCGACGTGCTGAAGGATCGATCCGCCGACGAACACGTTGATCGCCTGCATGCCGCGACAGATCCCCAGCACCGGGATCAGGCGATCCGCCGCCGCGTGCCAGGCGACCGACTCGAGCTCGTCGCGATCGGGATCGACGGCGTCGGACCCGCCCGGCGGCTGGCCGTAGCGAGCGGGGTCGAGATCTGCGCCACCACTGAACAGCAGTCCGTCCATGGTCCGGAACGCCGCCTCGCGGACCGCCCGAGGCGTTCGTACGTCGACGCGGATCGGGACCGCCCCGTGTCGCTCGACGACAGCGGCATACAGGTCGTTGCGGCGGGCGGCGAGCGCCGGGTTCGGGCTGTCCTCGGGTGCCGCGACCGTCACCACGATCCGCGGGCCACGCCGCTCCGGGTCGGTCACGGGCTCCTGGCTCCGGACGGCGCGGCCGACCCGTTCGCGGACACGCCGCCGCGACCCCGATCGACCGCCTCGCGCATCCGATCGAGCAGGAGCGCCGCGTAGTCCTTGGCCGGCATCTCCGCCATCGCGATGTGCGTCTCGGTGCGCTGCATCCCCTGGATCTGCCAGACGTGGTCGAGGAGCAGCGCTCGCAGGTGGGCATGGTCCCTGACCCGCATCCGGACGACCATGTCCATGCTCCCCGTCACGATCGAGACATCCTCGACCTCGGGAATCGCCCAGAGGCTCTTCATGATGGCCGCGACGTCGAACCCGTCGCCCGCCGTGACCGAGAGGTACACGCGGACACCGTAGCCGAGCGCCTCCCAGTCGAGCAGGACGGTGTAGCCACGGAGGACGCCGACCCGCTCGAGGCGCGCGATCCGCTCACCGACGGTGGGCGCCGAGACGCCGAGCTGCCGGGCGAGCTGGCGTTGGGAGGTCCGGCTGTCGCGGCACAGCATGCGAATGAGCGCCAGGTCGATGTCATCGAGCGGCACGACATCGACCGGAGGCATCGCCACCTCCTTGAGGCCGGCCAGAGAGGCGTCGCGTCTGCTGATCGTGTAAGCCCCCAGGGAGGCGGGTCTTGTCATCTGCCAGACGGTGCGGGATCATCTCCCGACCGCCGGAGTCTCAGTGCGGTCGATCGTCTTACGCATGCGTTTCGCGGTCAAGGTCCGCAACCCCGGGGCCCGGAGGAACTGAGGAGGAGCCATGGCGCGCAACGTCTTCGCGCTTGCGAGCGCGATCGTGCTGGTCGCCGCGTGCAGCACGTCCACCCCGAGCTCTTCGGCAGGCGCATCGGCCCCGGCATCGGCCGGCGCCGGCAGCAGCGCCGCCGGTAGCAGCGCCGCCGGCGGGAGTGCCGCCGCAGCCGGTGGCACGATCAAGATCGGCGGCGGGTTCGCCCTCACCGGCGACGAGTCCGCCCTGGACCTTCCCGCCGCGAACGGCGCCAAGCTGGCTGTCAAGCAGATCAACGCGGCCGGCGGCGTCAACGGCTCGCAGATCGACTTCATCGTCCACGACAGCCAGTACAAGATGGACGTCACGGCCCAGACCGCGAAGCAGTTCGTCGAGCAGGACAAGGTCCCGTTGATGGTCGGATACACCGACACGGATTCCGTCCTCGCATCCGGACCGACCTTCCAGAGCGCGAAGATCCCGTTCATCACCGTCGGCGCGACGTCGCCGAAGATCCCGAGCCAGGTCGGCGACATGATGTTCCTGGCTTGCTTCGGCGACAACGTCCAGGCGGCGGTCGGGGCCGAGTACGCCTTCAAGACGTTCGGCAAGAACGCGTACTTCCTCTGGGACAAGGGGGTCGAGTACACAACCCTCCTCGGGCAGTACTTCAAGAGCCGGTTCACGGAGCTCGGCGGGACGATCGCCCTCGAGGATTCGTACGACGACAAGGCGACCGACTTCTCGGCCCAGATCACGAAGATCAAGGCCCTGAGCCCGCAGCCGGACTTCTACTACGTCGCGGCGATGCCGTACAACATCGGCCCGCTCGTCAAGCAGTTCCGGGACGCCGGGATCACCGGACCGATCGTCGGCGGCGACGGCTACGACACGCCCGATCTCGTGAAGGTCGGGGGCGCGGCGGCGAACAACGTCTTCTTTACGACGCACGCCCTGATGGACGCGACCGGCGGCACCGACGGGATCAAGAAGTTCATGGCCGACTACAAGGCGGAGTACGGGAACGACCCGGAGAACGCGTTCGCGGCCCTCGGCTACGACACGGTCTACCTCATGGCCGACGCGATCAAGCGGGCAGGCGGCACGGACTCGGCTGCGGTCAAGGCGGCGATCGAGTCGACGAAGGACTTCCCTGGGATCACCGGCAAGATCACCTTCTCCGCGGACTCCCACGTCCCGCAGAAGGGTGTCACCGTGATTTCGGTGAAGGACGGCAAGTTCACCCTCGGTGGCGAGGTCGTCCCGGAGAAGGTCCCCGCACCGTAACCTCGTCGAGGCAGCCCATGACACCGGAGCAGATCGTCAGCGAGGCGAACGAGCAGGGTCTCCAGCTCGTTCGCTTCCTGTACTGCGACAACGGCGGCGTGATCCGGGGCAAGAGCACCCATGTCGGGCAGCTCGCGCGACGGATGTCGAGCGGTATCGGGCTCGTGAAGGGCATGCAGTCGTTCACGAGCCTGGACTTCCTGGCTCCCGACGCGAGCTACGGCCCGGTCGGCGAGATCCGGCTTGTGCCGGACCTGGAGACCTTCGTGGTCCTCCCGTATGCCCCGCGCAGCGGCCAGATGATCGCGAACATGATCGAGCTCGACCATCAGCCATGGGCCCTCGATCCGCGGAGCTTCCTGCAGCGGATGGTTGCCAGGGCGGCGGCCCGGGACCTCGCCTTCGACGCCGCCTTCGAGAACGAGTTCTTCCTCGCCTACCGCAAGGACGACGGCTTCGCGCCGGTCGACCGGAGCCTGTGCTTCAGCGCGATCGGGATGGAGTCGACCGAGCCGGTCATCCAGGACATCATCGCGGCCCTGACGGCCCAGGGCCTGACGGTCGAGCTGTCGCACCCGGAGCTCGGCTGGGGCCAGCAGGAGCTGTCGATCCGGCATGCGCCAGCCGTGCGGGCCGCCGACAACCAGATTACCTATCGCCAGACGGTCCGCGCAGTTGCCGCCCAGCACGGCCTGGTCGCCTCGCTCGCCCCGAAGCCGTGGGCTGATCAGGCGGGCAGCGGTGCCCATCTGCACTGGAGCATCTGGAACACGGACCATACGGTGAACCGGCTCGTGGAGGAGGGGGCTCCGGCCGGACTGAGCGAGCTCGCCCGACAGGCGATCGCCGGGGTCGTCGCCCATCTGCCCGGCCTCCTCGGGCTGACGACGCCGAGCGTGAACTCGTTCCGCCGTCTCCAGCCGCACTTCTGGAGCTCGGCGTACACCTCCTGGGGGATCGAGAACCGCGAGGCCGCGGTCCGCGTCCCGAGCCGCTACTGGGACGACGAAGCCGGTTCCACCAATCTCGAGCTGAAGGCGAGCGATGCCAGCGCCAATCCCTACATCTCGCTGGGCGGGATGATGGCCGCGGCCCTCGACGGGATCGAACGTGGCCTGGACCCGGGTGATCCGGTCGACGAGGACCCGGGCAACCTGACGGACGCCGAGCGGGAGCAGCGGGGAATCCGGCGCTTTCCGCTGACCGCAAGCGAGGCCCTCGACGAGCTCGAGCGGGACGAGGTCCTGATGGATGCCCTTGCTCCCGGCCTCGCGACCGAGTACCTGAAGGTGCGCCGCGCCGAGGCTGCCGCCTACGCCGCGAAGGACGAGGCCTTCGAGCTCGATCAGCACTTCTTCAAGTACTGAGCTCGCAACCGACGGTGGCCCTCGACCTCGGCGCGATCCCGATCATCGATAACCACTGCCACTCGCTCCTCCGGCGCCAACCGCCCGACGATGACACGTTCCGGATCCACCTGACGGAATCGACGTTCGAGGAGATCGCGCGGGACCACGTTCCGACCTCGCTCCTCTACCAGTGGACGCTGCGCGAGCTGGCGGTGCTCCTCGACTGCGAACCGACGCCGGACGTCATCCACGCCGCCCGGCGCGAACGGGGCGTGGAGTGGCTGACCCAGGAGGTCGTCCAGCGGGCCAACTTCAGGACGTGGCTCATCGACACCGGCTACGGCGGCGACACGACGTACTCGCTCGACGAGCTCCGAACGCTCGCGCCCTGCCGGATCGAGGAGATCCTCCGACTCGAGCCCCTGATCGAGCGGCTGATCCTCGAGGGTGACACGTTCGCGGGGTTCCTCGATGCGTATCGGGCGGCGATCGGCGACCTCCGGAGCCGCGGCATCGTCGCGATGAAGTCGGTGATCGCCTACCGGACTGGCCTTCACGTGGGCGAGATCGACCGCGACGACGCGGCGACGGCGTTCGCGGCCGTCAGTGAGGCCGGACGTCGGGCCGGCCGGCTGCGGATCGAGTCGAAGCCGTTGCTCGACCACCTCGTGGTGATCGCCGTCGAGGAGGCGGCTCGCCAGGGCGTGCCGATCCAGTTCCACACGGGCCTCGGCGACCCGGATCTCGACCTGACGCTCGTTGACCCGGCCGCTCTGCGCTTCCTGTTCAGCGATCGATTCCGGGCCGCCCCGATCGTGCTGCTGCACACGGGCTACCCGTACGTCCGCTCCCTGGCGTACCTCGCGGCCATGTTCCCGAACGCCTACGCCGACATGGGCGAGTCGATCCTGTTCGCCGCCGGCGAGGCAACGGAGATCTACCGTGAGCTGCTGGGGCTGGCTCCGGCGAGCAAGCTCCTCTTCAGCACCGACGCGTCGCTCGTGCCCGAGCTGTACTGGGTCGGCGCCCGCCTGGGCCGACGGGCGCTCGGTCGGGTCCTCGACGAGCACATCGCCGACGGCGCGATCGACGAGCCAGTGGCACTCGACTGGGCCGAGCGGATCCTGTGGCGCAACTCGGAGGCGGTCTACGGGCTCTGACCCGGCGACGGCTCCGGTTCGGTGGGCGGCGGCTTCGGGCGACGGAGGAACAGCCGATCCAGGGGCAGTTCGCGCTGGCCGAGGAAGCCCTCTCGCCGGACCGTGATCACGACGATGAAGATCACGGCGAGGATGATCTGGCTCAGCCCGTAAAGGAGGGTCGCGTCCTCCACGCGGCGGAGCGCCTCGGTGAGCCCGACGATCGCGATCGCACCAAGGATCGACCCACTGACCGAGCCCATGCCGCCGATCACGAGCATCGTGATCACCCGGAACGTCAGGTCGAAGTAGAAGACCGTCGGCGAGAAGGACGTGATGAAGTGGGCGTAGAGCGAGCCCGCGACGGCCGAGAAGAACGCGCCGATCACGAACGCCAGAAGCCGCGGGTCCATCACCCGGATGCCGACCGCCTGGGCCGCGACCCGGTCGTCGCGCTGGACGAACATGTCGCGGCCGTAGGCCGAGCGCTTGATCCGCCAGACGGTGTAAACGACGAGGAGGACCCACGCCCACGACCACCACAGGTTCGTGTACGGCGTCACATTCGAGAACGTGCGCGAGCCGCGGGTGAACGAATCGGCGTTGAACAGGACGACCCGGACGATCACCAGGAAGCCCAGGGTCGCGACCGCGACGAAGTGACCGGACAGGCGCATGAGCACCCGTCCGACGAGCCAGGCGACGATGCTCACCAGGAGAGCCGCGATCAACGTCGCCGCCAGGAACCCGACCGGCACCGGGCCCAGTCGTTGATCGAGATGGACGCCCGCCACCCACGACGGCAGGTTCGGCAGGTATGAGGCCTTCTCGGGGAGCGGCAGGGTGAGGATCGCTGAGACGTATGCGCCGAGGGCCATGAACCCGATCTGGCCGAGCGAAAAGACGCCGGTGAACCCGCTCGTCAGGTTCAGTGACACCGTCAGGATCGTGAAGATCGCGAGGTTGATCACAAGGCCCTGCCAGAACGACTGGCCACTGGCGTCGAGGACGGCCAGCGCCACTGACGCGAGCGCGACGACGAGCAGTGGGCCGGCGGCCCGGCGGGCACTCACAGCTCGTCCTCACGGACGCGTCGGCCGAGGATCCCCTGCGGCCGGACGAGGAGCACGACGATCAGGACGACGAAGACGACCGCATCGCGCCAGCTGGCGAGGCCGCTCGGCAGCCACTGCTGGAGGAACGACCGGATCTCCGGTGGAACCGAGCCCGGTGGCAGCAGGTCGCCGATCCCGGCGAGCGATGTGACGAGGACCTCCAGAAAGCCGAGGACATAGCCGCCGAGCACGGCGCCGCTGATGCTCCCGAAGCCACCGATCACCGCCGCGATGAATGCCTTCAGGACCGGCGTGAACCCCATGTACGGGTTGACCTGGCCGGCCTGGACGGCGTAGAGCAGCCCCGCGACCGCCGCGAGCCCAGCGCCGATCGCGAAGGCCGTCGCGACGACGCGGTTCACGTTGATCCCCACCAGTTGGGCGGCGGCGAGGTCCTCGGCTGCGGCGCGCATCGACAGCCCGAGTGTCGTCCGGGTGACGAAGACGCTGAGCAGCCCCAACAGGACGAACCCGGCGACGAAGCTGGCAAGGTTGACCTTGGGGATCGTGATGGCGCCGACCGTCACCACGCCGTTCAGCAGCTCCGGGCTCGGGAAGGCGATCAGAGTCGGCTGACCGGCCAGGCGGGTCGTGAGCAGGGTGCCGTTCTGGAGGATCTGCCCGACCGCGAACGAGGTGAGCAGCATCGCGACGTCGGGGGCGCCGCGGATCGGCCGGTAGGCGACCCGCTCCATGATCAAGCCAATCCCGACGGTTCCGATGATCATCACCGGGATCGCGACCGCGAGCGAGAGGCCGGCGCCGAGGCAGAAGACGGCGATGTAGGCGGCGACCATCATCACGTCGCCGTGGGCGAAGTTGATCAGGCGGAGGATGCCGAAGACCATCGCCAGCCCGACCGCCATCAGGGCGTACAGGCTGCCCGCGCTGAGGGCGTTCACGACCTGCTGGATCGCGTAGTCGATCACAGCGCGACGCCACCGACGCCGAGGTACGACTGCTCGACCTTGGGATCGTGGCGGAGGACATCGGCCGGACCGTCGAGGGTGATCCGGCCGGTCTCGACGACGTAGGCCCGGTCGGCTACGTCCAACGCCTGGTGGACGTTCTGCTCGACAAGGAGGATCGTCCGGCCCTGCTCCTTCAGCTCGGCGATCGTCGCGAAGATCCGCTCGACCATGAGCGGCGCAAGGCCGAGCGACGGCTCGTCGAGCAGGAGCAACCGCGGCCGGCTCATGAGCGCCCGGCCGATCGCGAGCATCTGCTGCTCGCCCCCCGATAGCGTGCCGCCGGCTTGGCCAAGACGCTCGCGAAGGAGCGGGAAGAGCTCCAGCACCATGTCCAGGTCGGCTGCGACGCCCGCAGCGTCCGATCGCGAGACGGCGCCGAGGCGGAGGTTGTCCGAGACCGACAGGCTGCCGAAGATTCGCCGCCCCTCGGGGCAGTGCGAGATCCCGAGCGCGACGATGCGATCCGTCGGCGCGCTCGTGATGTCGGCGCCCTCGAACGCGATCGAGCCCTGCGTCGGACGCAGAAGGCCGGAGATCGTCCGCAGCGTCGTGGTCTTGCCCGCGCCGTTCGAGCCGATGAGGGCCACGAGCTCGCCCGTCTCGACCCGGAGCGAAACGCCCTGCAGCGCCCGGATGTTCCCGTAGCGGACGTGGACGTCCGCGAGCTCAAGCACGACGCGACTTCCCGAGATACGCCGCGATGACCTCCGGGTCGGAACGCACGGTGGCCGGGTTCCCCTCGGCGATGATCCGGCCGTAGTTCAGCACCTGGATCCGGTCGCACAGGTTCATCACGAGCGGGATGTCGTGCGCGACGAGGACGATCGTGATCCCCTGCTCGTCGCGGATCCCCCGGATCAGGGCCAGCAGCTCCTGCGTCTCGACCGGGTTCATGCCGGCGTTCGGCTCGTCGAGCAGGAGGATCCGCGGACCCGTCGCGACCGCCCGGGCGATCTCGAGCCGCCGCTGATCGCCGTACGGCAGGTGCCTGGCAAGACGGTCCCGCTGCCCGTCCAACCCGAACAGCCGGAGGAGCTCGATCGCGCGCTCGGCCAGCTCGCGTTCCTGGGCGCGGAAGGTGGCGTTCGAGAGGAGCATTCCCGCCAGGGACCGTCGGGCGTGCCCCTGCAGGCCCGCCCGGACGTTGTCGATCACCGGCAGGTCGCCGAACAGGCGGATGTTCTGGAACGTCCGGGCGATCCCCAGCCGTGCCACCCGGTAGGCCGGGGATCCGGTGATGTCGCGGCCGTCGAAGCGGATCGAGCCAGCCGACGGCCGGAGGAACCCCGACAGGACGTGGAACAGCGTGGTCTTGCCTGCGCCGTTGGGGCCGATGACGCCGTGGATGGTCCCCGCCGGCAGGCTCAGGTCGTAGTCGCTCAGCGCCTGGAGGCCGCGAAACGACCTGGACAGCCCGCTGACCTCGAGGAGGACGCCGGGGGCAACGACCGGCGCGAGCTCCGGTGGTTCGGCGGTGTAAGGGGGTTGGTGTCCCGGACTTGTCATCCGTCAGAGGTCGACGGATCATTTCCGAGCACTGGCCCGCTCCTCACGCCGACAGTCTTACGCTTGGGCCAATCGGGGTCAAGCCGATCGGAGGACCGTCGGCCGTCGGCCGTCGATGGCGCCGGACGGGATCGGGGAGGGCAGCCATGATCGACCTGAAGAACCGCGTCGTGCTGATCACCGGAGCGGCTGGCGGGATCGGGTCTGCGACCGCCCGGACCATGGCAGCCGCGGGTGCCACGGTCGTCATCCACGACGTGAGTGCCACGGGCTTGTCGGCGTTGGCCGCCGATCTGGGACCGCAGGCCCACCCTCTGCTCGCCGACCTCCGCGATCGGTCCGCCACGCAGGCGCTCTGGCGCGACGCGCTGGCCGTCGCGGGCCGGATCGACGTCCTCGTCAACAATGCCGGGATCTATCCGCCGGCCGAGCTCGACCGCTCGCTCGAGGACTGGACCGCTGTCTGGGACCTGTCGCTCGGCGTGAATCTGATCGCGCCCGCGATCCTGTGTCGCGAAGCCATTGCGACGTTTTCCGACCAGGACGGCGGCGGAATCATCGTCAACCTCGCCAGCCGAGCGGCCTTTCGCGGCGAGGACCCGGAGTTCTGGCATTACGCCGCCGCGAAGGCCGGGATCGTCGCCATGACCAGGACGATCGCTCGTCAGTACGGTCGCCAGGGTGTGACCGCGTTCGCCGTTGCGCCAGGCTACGTGGACACGCCGTTCAACCAGCCGTTCGCCGACAAGTTCGGCGTGGAGGTCGCCGCGCGCGACACCGGCCTCGGCGAGGTCGCCCAACCGCAGGACGTGGCGAATGTCATCGCGTTCCTGGCATCCGGGCTTGCCCGGCACGCCACGGGCACGACGATCGACATCAACGGTGCGAGCTACGTGCGCTGAGGTCACGCTCGACACCTCGATGGATGTTCGCTATGGGCTCCAGAACGCGATCGAGCCGTCGATCATCACCGGTGGGTCGTCGTTGGCGAACAGGACGGCGACCCGGGTCGTGCCGTCGCGATCGACCACCGGCATCAGGAACGACGAGCTGTCCGGCGCCCACAGGTGGTGGCTGAGCGCGTACTGATCGAAATAGAGCAGGAACTGGTCGATGAACAGCTGTCCCGGATCGACGACCGGCTGCGACCGGATCTCGCCCGAGGCGACGTCGACGAACAGCACGCGAACGTCGATCGCCGGCGCCGCGGATGCCGCGGCCGACGACGCCCCTGCGCTCGCGGCGGGGTTCCCGGACGGGCCCGCGCCTGGGGTGGCGACCCGGAGCGCCGCGATCGTCTTGCCGTCCGGCGACCACCAGAAGCCGACGACGTTGCCGTCGACGAGGGTCCGCGCCTTGCCGGTCTTCGCGTCGAGGATCCGAAGCGGGCCGAGGGGCACCGCGTACGCCGTCTGGGGGGTCTCGATCGGGCCGATCGACGCGATCCGGTCGCCGACCGGATCGAACGTGACGGCCGCCGTCCCGAAGACCGGCATCGTCCGTTCGCTCGAGCCGTCGCGGGCGGCCAGGACGACATCCGACGCGCCGCCTGTGCCGGCGCGGACGTAGCCGATCCAGTCGCGGTCGTTGCTGACGACGGCGGACCGGAAGTCGCCCGGCGTCGGGATCGCCGGGGTCGCCGGCGTCCCGTCCGCCCGGAGCTCGTCGAGCAGGGCGTCCGGTCCGGTCCCGACATGTGCCAGCAGCCGGTCGTCGTCGATCCAGTCGAAGTAGAACGGGTTGCCGGTGCGGACCTTCGATCCGGGCCCACTGCCGTCGAGCGGCGCGCTCCCGTCGGCCGGCGCGATCCGGAGCGCGAGTCCGGCCGGGTCGTCGGCCAGGTACGAGACGTCCCGGCCGTCGGGTGTCCACGACAGGTAGAACGGGCCGATCGAGGAGCTCTTGAAGATCACGACGGGCTCGACCGGCTTCGCCGGGTCGACGGCGATGGCCTTCGCCACGTCGTAGACGAGGATCTCGTTCGTGCCGGTCCCGTAGCGGATCACCGCGATCCTCGATCCGTCCGGCGACCAGGCCGGGAACAGGAACGAGTGGTCCCCGGCCGCCTCGAGCACGATCGACCGCCCGGACGACGCGATCAGCCGGAGCGATCCATCGCCGCCCTCGACGACGATCGAGCCCGAGGACGCGAACGGCCCACCAGGCAGGAGCGTCGGAGCAGGCCTGGGGCCCGGCGACGACGAATTGGCACTCGGGCCCGGTGACGCGATCGGGGAGGGAAGGACCGCGACGGGCGACGCGTTGTCCGATGCGACCGGCGAGGGCGTGGCGTTGTTCGCGGTCAGCGCCGGCAGGCCCCAGACGGCACCCGCAAGCACCGCCACGACGACGATCGCGATGGCGATCTCACCGAGGAGCGGGCCGCGTGACCCCTTCGGCGGGCCGGCCGCGGGGGTCGCCTCGGGGGCGGGCTCCGGTGACGGCGCGGCGGGTGGCGGCGAGCCTGACTCCATCGCGAGACGATACGCCGTCCCGCCCCGCCCAGATGCGGCGGGCGAGGTTCATGCAGACGAGGCGTCGTCGGGGCGGGGGAGCGCCCGCAACCAGTCCATCGCCACCGGGCAGGCGTCGAGCACCGACACGTGGCCGTCGAGCGGACGGCGCCAGAGCTGGGCCGACCGGATGGATCCCAGAAGTCGATCGGCGTGCGCGGGCGGGATGACGCGATCGTGGCCGCCCTGGACGAGCAGGACCGGCACGGTGATGCCGGCCGGGTCGAACCCCCACGGAGCGACGAACGCGAGGTCGTCGTCGACCAGGCCCTCCGGCCCGGCGGAGCCCGCCTCCGCGGCATCCTGCCCCAGTGACGCCCAGGGGCCGGCGAGGGCCGTCCAGTCCACGGGCGTGAAGCTGCTCTCGTCGAACGTGTCCGTTTCCGCGAACCGCTCCCGGGACGCCCGACCGCCTTCGGCAGCGCGGAGACCGCCCGGCGCCACCATCCCGCCGTACCAGTCGAACTCATCCGTGAACGGCGCGGGACTGGCGATCGCAACGGCCCCGACCACGCGATCCGGCAGGAGCGCGGCGCAGGCGAGGGCGTGCGGCCCGCCACCCGAGGCACCCATCGTCGCGAATCGCTCGATCCCGAGGGCGTCGACGACCCGCCCGACATCCGCTGCAGCGGACGCGACGTCACGGCCACGGTTCGGGCTCGAGCCGCCGTAGCCGGGACGTCCGTACGACACGAGCCGGATCCCGCGCTCGCGGGCGGCGGCGCGGAGCGGCTCGAGGATCGCGCCGGTCTGGGGCGAGCCGTGGTGCCAGACGACGACGAGCTCGTCCGACGCTCCCGCGGCACCTGCGTCGTGGACCACGAGACGTCGGCCATCGCGCAGCGTCAGCTCCCCGGTCGTCACCATCGATGGTCCAGACGGCCCGGCACCGGCGAACTCATCGGGACGCCTGAGCGCCCTCGCTGGCCGACAGGTCGTCCGGCGAGCCTGCCCGTGCCAGCGCGGCCGCGAGCTCGCGCGGGCGGATCGGCTTCGAAACGTAGTCGTCCATTCCCCCGCGAGACAGGCTTCCCGGTCGCCTTCCATCGCTCGGAACGTCATCCGCAACATGTCGAGGATGCCGCGGGCGCCGGCGGCCACGGAGCCCGGACCATACTGGACGGGTGCCCACGCGGAGGAAGCCGCGCGGACCCGGACACGGATCGAGGCCCGACGTCAGATGCCCAGACTCCAGGTCAAGACCTTCGATCTGCCGGACGAGCACCGGAAGTTCCCGAAGGGAAGCGCCGAGGTCCTGACCCTCGACGATGCGACCATCGGCCGGTCACGCTGGGAGCCGGGCTGGCGGTGGACGGTCGATCTCGCGCCGATCATGGGCACCGCGACGTGCCAGACCCATCATCTCGGTCTGTCGGTGGCCGGCCGGCTCCATGTCGTCCTCGATGACGGGGAGTCGATCGAGATCCCGCCCAATTCCGTCTACGAGATCCCGCCCGGGCACGACGCATGGGTGGTCGGCGACGAGCCGTGGGAGACGGTCGAATGGACGAGCGCCCGCATCGTCGGCGTCGCGCCGGACGGACCCGGCGAGCGGGTCCTCGCGACCGTCCTCTTCACCGACATCGTCGACTCGACCGCGACCCTCCAGCGGCTCGGCGACTCCGCCTGGCGGTCGACGCTCCGGGAGCACGATGCCCGGCTGCGTGGCGAGCTGAACCTCTTCCGGGGCCGCGAGGTCGCCACGACGGGCGACGGCTTCCTGGCGGTGTTCGACGGCGCGACGCGCGCCGTCCGGTGCGGCGCGGCCATGGCCCGCTCGGTGCAGGCGATCGGGCTGCAGATCCGGGTCGGACTGCACACGGGCGAGGTCGAGTTCGCCGGATCCAACGTCCGGGGCGTGGCGGTCCACGCGGCCGCGAGGGTGATGTCCCTGGCCGGTCCCGGCGAAGTGCTCGTCTCGTCGACGACGAGCGATCTGCTCGAGGGATCGGGGATCCGGCTGGAGGACGCGGGCGCGCATGAGCTGAAGGGGCTGTCGGGCCTGCGGCAGGTCTACCGCCTCGTCGACTGAGCCCGTCGCAACGCGGAGTCAGCCGCGGGAGTCCAGGGGCTCCGTGTCGTCCGGGCCGACGGCGTAACCCGTCCGGCGCCAGTCCGCGTACGCGACGACGAGCCCGTCCTCGTCGACCGTCAGGTCGGCCTCGAAGGTGCCGCTCGCATAGCGCCAGGTCAGCTCGTCCAGCCGCGTGTAGGTCTGGGCGGCCTTGACGACGACCAGATCCGGGAACCGGACCCACGCGGCCTGGATCGTCTTCGAAGCCCCGATCGCCAGGCGGAGACGTCGGATCGGCAGCGTGTTCGTCGCGGGGCTGCAGCCGAGATCGACATCCGTGCATCCCTTCAGGGTCCCGCGCGCGGCGCCGTCGACGGTCCACCGACCCTTGGCGTCGCGCTCGAGCGAGAGCGTCCGCGTCTCGAACCCGCGGAGGTCGCGGACGTGGACCGCGGTCGTCGTGCCGGCCCGATCGGCGAGGATGCGGTATTCGACGCGGACCGGCAGACCCCCCTCGGATCCAAGCACCGTGCCGACCATCGAGAGCCCGCCGTCGCGGAGCGTCAGTGTGCAGTGCTCGTCGGTCTCGACCTCGTCGGATCGTCGCCAGGCCACGCGTCGCGTCGTCATGACCGCATCATCCGTCGTTCGCCGATCCGGCGACGTCCCGGATCATCGCGACCGCGGCGCTCTGGAAGGACGTTGCCCGTCACGGCGGCAAGAGGAGCGGTCGGTAGTGCCGCCGGAAGGTGCGCTCCCCGGCGACCCGCATGATCGCGATCCGGGCGAGCGCGGGGAGGTAGCGCAGCCGGTCCCGGCGATGCGTCGTGTCCTGGACCCACTGGACGCGCGCCGCACGACGCGTCCGGAACGCCGCCAGCGCGGCTTCGACGGTGTCGCCTGCCGACAGCTCCTCCGCGAGCACGATCGCATCCTCGATCGCAAGCGACGCACCCTCCGCCATGTTCGGCGAGCTCGCGTGAGCCGCGTCGCCGACCAGCTGGACGCGTCCTCTCGACCACGTCGGGGCGACTTCCTCGACCGGTGAGAACCAGACGTCGGACGCGGGCGGGATCTCACGGAGGAGCGAGGGGACCCGGTCCGGGAACGCGGCGAACATCGATGCCAGGCGGGCCGGATCGCCTGCCGTCGGATCGGCGGCGTCGGAGGACCGAACGTCGGCGAAGCAGTAGACGCGGCCGCGACCGATCGCGAGCGCAAGGAACCCGCGATCCCGGCCGATCCAGCCATTCCAGCCGTTGATCTCCGGATGTCCGTCGAGGACGAACCGCCAGCCGGCCTGGCCGACGAGGTTCGGCTGCGGCCCGCCGAACGCGAGCCGGCGGATCACCGAATGGATGCCGTCCGCGCCGACGACGAGGTCGAAGTCCCCCGTCGTGCCGTCGTCGAACCCGACGTGGACATGGCTGCCGTCGTCGGCCAGTGACGTCACCGTCGTCCCGAACCGGATCGGGACGCCGGCCGCGCCCCCGGCGAGGACGTCGTGCAGCTCACGGCGGTGGAGGGCCACGGGCGGACCCGCCTCGCGCCAGAAGGCGGCTTCGTCGAAGTCGATGAGGAGACGATCGCGATCGTCGCGCAGGCGCCGGCGCTCGACGACAGCGCCCTGCTCCAGGACGGCGTCTGCCAGTCCAAGCCGTCCGAGGGCCGCGGTCCCGTTTCCGGGGATGAACACGCCGGCGCCGGCGATGCGCCAGCCATCGGCGTGCTCGACGATCTCGCTCTCCATGCCGTGAAGCCGGAGCGCACGAGCCGTCGACAGGCCCGCGATCCCGCCGCCGACGATCAGGATCCGCATCGTCCGCCACCCTCCCGCGCGCCCGTCGCCGGAGCGTGGTCGCGAACTCCGCCGCTGTCAACGCGTCCGGGCGGTGCCGGGGCGGTCGCTGGGGCCGGTATCCTGCCGCCGGTGCGCCTCCTTCCCGCCCGGATCAGCGAGACGATCGCCCCGGCGCGTCTCGGCACGAGCTTCCGCTGGCTCCTCGCGTCGTCGGTCGTCACGAACACCGGCGATGGGATCGCGCTCGCCGCGGGTCCGCTCCTCGTCGCCTCGCAGACGCGCGACCCGTTCCTCGTCTCGCTGGCGGTCCTGAGCCAGTACCTCCCGAACCTGCTGTTCGGGGTCATTGCCGGCACGGCGGCCGATCGGTTCGATCGCCGCCGGATCGTCGCCGTCGTGAACGTCGCCCGCGCCATCGTCCTGGCCGTGCTCGCCGTCACGATCGTCACCGGCGCGGTCAGCATCGGCGCGGTGCTCCTCGCGCTGTTCGTCCTCGGCAGCGCCGAGATCTTCGCCGACGTCTCGACGAGCAGCCTCCTGCCGCGCGTTGTCCCGCGCGAGGACCTCGGTGTGGCCAACGCCCGGATCCAGGGCTCCGTCCTGTTGGCGAACCAGCTGATCACACCACCGATCGGGGCCCTCCTCTTCACGATCGGGATGGCGTTGCCGTTCGCGACGAATGCCGCCTGCTTCGCACTCGGAGCGCTGCTGGTGCTCCGGGTCGTCACGGACACGGCATCGGCCACCGTCGGCCGGGCCGCCGCCGCGCGCTCCAGCTGGTGGCGCGACAGCGTCGAGGGGTTCCGCTGGCTCGTCGCGCATCCGCCGATGCGGACTCTCGCGTTGACGATCGTCGCGTTCAACGTCACGTTCGGGGCGGCCTGGGGCGTGCTGGTCCTCTACGCGAACGAGCGCCTCGGGATGAGCGCCGTGGGGTTCGGCCTGCTCACCACGGCGGTCGCCGTCGGCGGGATCTTCGGGACGGCTGCGTATGGCGGGCTCGAACGCCGCTTCTCGCTCGCGGACATCATGCGGGTCGGCCTGCTCATCGAGACCTTCACGCATCTCGTGCTGGCCCTGACGACATCATCGGTCGTCGCCCTCGCGACGATGGTCGTCTTCGGGGCGCACGCCTTCGTCTGGGGCACGACGTCGACCGTCGTCCGTCAGCGTGCGGTGCCCGACGAGCTGCTCGGGCGGGTGACCGGCGTCTACACGGTCGCGATCGTGCTCGGGATCGTCGTCGGCACGCCGATCGGTGGCCTGCTCGCCCGATCGTTCGGGATCACCGCGCCGTTCTGGTTCGGGTTCGTGGGCTCGGCGCTGCTCGTCGCGGTCCTGTGGCGTCAGTTCGACAACATCGTGCACGCGAGCGAGGTCTGATCGGGGCGGTCGGAGCTCCTTGCGGCGATGCCGCGGGCTCGGACGTCAGGCGAACCGCGCCTGGACCCTCAACCATCGCGACGCGCCGCCGCGAGGGCCTCGCCGAGGGTCGCGTGCTCGCTCTCCGGGTTGCCGTCGCTGTCGAAGCGGCGCACGCCGCTGCGGGGCGGGTCGACCGGCGCGAGCGACCATCGTCGTGTCGTCGAGCTGGCCGAGCATCAGGTAGGTGCCATCGTCGAGGTCGACCGTGTAGACCTCGTCGCGGGCCAGGAGTCCGTCCGACGCCGCCGAGCCATCCGCCCATCGTGTCTCCAGGTCGGCGCGAAGCACCGGATCGAGGCCGGCGAGGCGAGCCTCGGTCCCGGCGCCCTCATCGGGGAGCATCGGGTCGGCATGGACGGTCACCCGGACGACCTCGAGCCTCGCCAGATCGCCGAGCTTCTTCGGGGAGGGCCGGAACGCCAGCTCGAACACGTGTCCCAGAACCGCCGTGACCACGACCTTGCCCGACCCCGCGGACCCACGGATCCCGACGGTGGCCAGCCTGAGCTCCTTCGATCGATTGGGCAGCGCGATCCCCTCGTCGCGCTCCAGGTTCCGGCCGCGACCCGGGTAGAGGGCGACGTCGCTGTCATCGAACAGCCGCTGGACGTGCCCGGTTGCCGCGATCTGCCGTTCGACGAGCGCGCGCGCCGCCGGTCCGAGCTCGGCGAGCACGCCGTCCAGAACCGCCAGCTCGTATGGGCGGAACAGGTCCCGCCCGGTCCGCCGTCGCCAGAACACGCCCGAATTCTGGCATCGTCGCGGGGTCCCACGGACGCCGCTACCCTTGGCCCATGCCCGCCGAGTTCATCTACAGCGCCTACCGGCTCGCCCGCCACTACCCGCCGGACCGGACCGTCCTCGAGGACATCTCGATCTCGTTCTACCCGGGCGCCAAGATCGGCGTGATCGGACCGAACGGCGCCGGGAAGTCGAGCCTGCTCCGGATCATGGCCGGCCTCGACGACGGGTTCACCGGCGATGCCCGACTGACGCCCGGTTTCACGGTCGGCTACCTGAGCCAGGAGCCGCAGCTGGACCCGGCCAAGGACGTCAAGGGCAACGTCATGGACGGCGTCCACGAGGTCCAGGCCCTGCTCGACGCCTACAACGCGGTCATGGCGAAGTGGTCCGACCCGGATGCCGACTACGAGGCCGTCGGCGCGGAGCAATCCGCGCTCGAGGACCGGATCAACGCCGCCGACGCCTGGAACGTCGAGCGCAACGTCGACATCGCGATGGAGGCGCTCCGCTGTCCGCCGGACGACGCCTCGGTCGCGACCCTCAGCGGCGGCGAGAAGCGACGGGTCGCCCTGGCCCGGCTCCTGCTCCGGCACCCCGACCTGCTCCTCCTCGACGAGCCGACCAACCACCTCGACGCCGAGTCGGTCGAGTGGCTCGAGCACTTCCTCGACGACTATGCGGGGACCGTCGTCGCCGTCACCCACGACCGGTACTTCCTCGACAACGTCGCGAAGTGGATCCTGGAGCTGGACCGGGGCAGGGGAGTGCCGTTCTCCGGCAACTACTCGAGCTGGCTGGAGCAGAAGATCGAGCGGATGTCGCGCGAACAGAAGCAGGCCGACGCCCGCCTGCGGACGCTCGCGCGCGAGCTGGCATGGGTCCGGATGGGAGCGAAGGCCCGCCAGGCGAAGGGCAAGGCCCGGCTGTCCGCCTACGAGCAGCTGCTCGCCGAGGCGAACGACGCGAAGGAGACCGCCCGCGAGCTCGAGATCGCGATCCCGCCCGGTCCGCGCCTCGGGGACACGGTGATCGAGGTGCAGGACGTGCGGAAGGGCTACGGCGACCGGCTCCTGATCGAGGACCTGACGTTCTCGCTGCCGCGGGCCGGGATCGTCGGGATCATCGGCCCGAACGGCGCGGGCAAGACGACGCTCTTCCGGATGCTCGTCGGCGAGGAGCCGCCGGACGCGGGCTCGATCGAGATCGGCGACACCGTCCAGCTCAGCTACGTCGACCAGGGACGGGACGAGCTGCGCCCGGACAGGACCGTGTTCCAGGAGATCACCGACGAGGTCGAGGTGATCAAGGTCGGCAACCGCGAGGTCCCGGCGCGAGCCTATGTCTCGTCGTTCAACTTCCGCGGAACCGACCAGCAGAAGCTCGTCGGGACGCTGTCCGGCGGCGAGCGCAACCGCGTCCACCTCGCGAAGCTCCTGCAGACCGGCGGCAACGTCCTCCTCCTCGACGAGCCCACGAACGACCTCGACGTCGACACGCTCCGGGCCCTCGAGGCCGGCCTCGAATCGTTCCCGGGTTGCGTCGTCGTGATCAGCCACGACCGCTGGTTCCTCGATCGGATCGCGACCCACATCCTCGCCTTCGAGGGCGACAGCCAGGTCCGGTTCTTCCAGGGCAACGTCAGCGACTACGAGGCGTTCCGCCGACACGAGCTCGGCACGGCGGCCGACCAGCCACGCCGCATCCGCTACAAGCGGCTCGTGGCCTGAGCCCGAGGATCAGCCGCCCAGGACCCGAACGTCCACGCTCGGCAGCCCTTTCGCCCACCAGTGCCCGTAGCGGCCGTAGACGAGCGGCTCGCGTTCAGTCAGGAACGCGATGAGCGCCCGAGCCTCTGTGTCGAGCGCGGCCCACGCGTCGTCCGTCAGCTTCTCGAAGGCCGTCGCCTCGATGCCTGCGTCCACCGGCCGCCAGACGCCGGCGACGTAGCCGTCGACGAGGAGCGTCGGCAGGACATCGCCGTTCACCCGGATGACGGCCGTGCGATGGTCCGGCGGGATGATCCGGCTTCGATCGCGGTACGCGAGCAGGGCGTTGTCCCACATCCCGAGCAGTCGCGCAGGCGCGGGGACGTCCTCGCCCGGCACGATGCCGCCGGGCACGTCGTAGAGCCGGATGCCGTCCGGTGCCTCGACCGGTTCGATCGCGTCGCCGAGCGCCGCCACCGCGGCGCGAACCCGGGGCATCTTGACCATCGCGAACCGGGAGACGTCCTGCATGGTCGCCGGGCCGAACCCCTCGAGGTAGCGCCGGACGAGGTCGCGGAGCGCGGCCTCCGGGTCGCTCGGACGCGGCTGCCGGCGCGCCGCAACGTACGAGTTCCGCGGCCCGAACGACCACGGAGAGCCGGTCGCGGCGTGGACGAACGGCGCGTAGTGCCGGTACGCCCACCACAACCCCGGCTTGGGGAGGACGCCGAGTCGCTCGTCGAGCCACGCCTCGACCTCGGGGCTCGTCCGCGGCTCCGAGGCATACGCCTGGACCTCCGGCACGAGCGCGTCGGCCTCCGCGATCGACAGCCCGGCCACCTTGAACCGGGCGTCGTGCAGCCGTGCCGCGCGAAGGATCGGCTGCATCGCCTCATGGAAGGCCGGGTAGTCCGCCGCGTCGACCGCGTGCAGCGTGACGCGCATGAGCGAGCCCTTCACGATGGTGCGAGCGGTGAACGCGCGATCGAGCTCGGCAGGATCGAACCGCTTCAGCCGGTTCCAGAGCGCCAGGTACGGCGATGCCGGCTCCTGGGCCTGCAGCGCCACGACCCGATGGACGGCCTCGACGACGCCGACGGACTCGCGTCGAAGGAGGAGCTGCCGCGCCAGGGTGGCCCGGTTGAGCTGCCGGGCCGTGATCGTCACGGCTTCGGGTGCGCCTCGAGGAAGTCGAGGAGGGCATCCGGAAACGCGTTCGAGAGCGTTGGCGCGTGCCCACCGCCGGGGATCGTCCACAGCTCGACGCCTCCACCCTGTCGGCAGCCGGACCACCGGTCGACGGTCGATTCGGCCGGCTGACCGGCGTTCTGGAGATCGGCGTCGACATCAACGCGATCCGGCTGCGTCGACCGGTCTCCGCTGCACATGTCGTAGGTCGACCAGGTCGTGGCGGTCTGCTCCGCACCCGGATAGGACGCCATCCCCTGGCCGGCCGGGAGACCCTGGATCGTCCCGCCCTTGTAGTCGATCACGTCATCGGCCGTGCCCTGGATCTGCAGAACGGCGACCGGCGTGGCCGGCGCGCAGTCCGCCGGGTTGGCGAACGTCTCGCCGGCCAGGCTGACGATCGCGGCGATCGTCTCGGGGTGGGTGCACGCCATGCGGTAGCTCATGAACGCACCGTTCGAGTGGCCGGCGACGTCGATCCGCTTCGGATCGACGGACAGCTTCTCCTGGACCTCGGAAATGACGTTCGTGAGGTAGGCGACGTCGTTCACGCCGGATCGTTCGAAGTCGCAGCACGCGTCGGTCGCGCTCCAGAATCGATCGCCGTTGCTGTTCTTCGTCCCGTCGGGGTAGACGGTGATGAACCCTCGCTGGTCGGCGGCCGCCTGGACGTGGAAGCTGTCCTCGATCTCGCGTCCGGACGAGCCGTACCCGTGGAGGACGATCAGCAGCGGCGCCGGCCGGGCCGGGTCGTAGCCCGGCGGGACGTGCACGGTCACCGGCCGATCCCCGCCCACGACGATGTCGGCGACGGCCGAAGCCGCGACGGACGCGGGAGCAGACGGCTCGGGGCCGGATGGGGAGGGCGCCGCGGGAGACGAGCTGCTCGCGTTCGGCGGGCCCGAGCAGCCGATCAGCAGGGCCGTCGCCAGCACGGGGATCGCCCGGAGCCTCATCGAAGCGCGACGCATGGCATTCGCCTCCCGTGTCGAGCGGGGTTCACCGTTCGGTCCGCCGAGCGTACAGTGCGACCAAGCGAAGGAGGTCCGACTCGATGTCCATGCAAGACGCCCTGATCAACGCGATGCACCTGCCGGCCGACAGCGACACGGTCCGTCAGCTTCATGCCAACGGTCTCGCGATCGCCGACGAGGACACGATGAGCCAGGCGATTCACGACGTGTACTGCGGGATCATGGCGGATCACATGGAGCCGAACGCCAAGGATCACGATCAGGCACGGGCGATGATCGACGCCCTGCAGAAGGCCGCGACCGCCCAGCCGTCCGCCTGAGCCGGCGGCCGCCGGGCGATCGAACGGTCAGGACGACGAGACGCCCTTCGCGACGTCGCCGATGATCGCGGCGAGCTCCCGTGGCCGCGACCACATCGGCCAGTGGCTCGTCGGCAGGTCGATCCAGGTCGGGTTGCGAAGCTCGGGGATCCCGGCGAGGAACGTCGGAACCGGGTCCTGCGCGGCATAGGTCTGGTATTGCTCGGCGGTGAACGCCGTGCAGATCAGCGTGCTCGGGATGTCGCGCCGGGCATCGTTCGTGAGCTCCACCGACCCGCGGAGGACGCCACCGGGCACCGGCACCGCTCGTTGCCGGAACGTCTCCTTCTGGGCGTCGCTGAGCCCGTCGAGGTTCTCCTCCGCCTCGATCTCGGACCACACCATCGGCTTCTCGACGCCCTCGAAGCCCGGGTCGAGCGGCGCGATGCCGGGGGCCGTGTCGACGTAGACCATCGCCGCGATCCGGTCGGTGACCTTGTCGCTCGCGGCGTAGCCGGAGAAGCCGCTGGCACTGTGCACGGCGAGGACGACCGGCCGGCCCGCCGCGGTCACCGCATCGCAGATCGCGTCGACGTGGTCCGCGAACGTGATGGAGGAACGGTCGGCATCGACCGATTCCAGGCCGGGCAAGGTGATGGCCTTGACCTCGTGGCCGTCGGCGCGGAGCGCCGCGGCGACCTCGTCCCACGCCCAGGCGCCCAGCCAGAATCCCGGAACAAGAACGATCGGTGTGCTCATGCCCGCATTCTGGCGATCATTGGTGTCGAAGCGTGACAGGTACCCGGTGCAGGCTGGCCGCCACAAACACGAGGACGCCCGATCGAATGCCCAGCTCGACCCCGCGACCCGGGGAGATCCTGACGGATCGCCTGACGATCGTTCCCGCGAACGAGGCGTCGTGCGAGGACCTCCAGGCGATCTTCGGCATGCGCGGCTACACGGCGACCTGCCAGTGCCAGCGCTTCAAAGCCGGCCCGTACCCCTGGACGTCGATGGACGTCGAGGAGCGCGCCTGGCGCCTGCGCGCCCAGGCCGCTTGCGGGAACCCGGACTCGACCACCACGAGTGGACTTGTCGCCTATTTCGACGGGGAGCCCGTGGGCTGGTGCGCCGTGGAGCCTCGGACGGCCTACCCGCGCCTGCCGCCGCAGCGGACCGTCCTGAAGGTCCGCGGGCAGGACCCGGACGACGCGTCCGTCTGGGCCGTGACCTGCTTCGCGACCCGCGCCAGATACCGCCGACGCGGCGTGAGCCGTGCCCTGGCACGGGCCACGGTGGCGTTCGCCCGAGAGCGCGGTGCTCGCGCCCTGGAGGCCTACCCGATGATCACGCATCCGGGCGAGGAGATCACGTGGGGCGAGACCCACGTCGGCAGCCGCGACGTCTTCGCGGAGGCCGGGTTCGAGGAGGTCAGCCACCCGACGCTCCGCCGCGTCGTGATGCGCATCGACTTCCAGGTCTGACCGTGTCCGTCGGGCTCCGACGGCGACCCTTGACTCTGCCTAGCACTATACGTATACTCCTACGCATGGCCGACCACGCAGCCTGGAGATACGATGCACACGTGCCGAACAAGACCATCTACGTCTCACAGGGAGACCTTCCGCTCTATCAGCGAGCGCAGGAGCTCGCCGGAGACAACCTGTCCGCCGCGATCTCCGCAGCCCTCCGTCGCTATGTCGACGTCGAAGAGAGCAAGCGCGAGGGGTTCGACGAGGTCACCGTTCGGGTCGGAACAGGGAAGGGCCACAAGGTCCGGTTCACCGGTGTCCGCCTCGGTGAGTGGGCCAACTCGAACAACAGCGGCTTCGAGCAGTACCGGGTCTGGCGCGGACGCAAGGGCAAGTACGTCCTCCACGTCGAGCAGAGCGCCGGGTTCACGATGGTCGACCAGGACGGCAAGAACGCCGGCTGGCGCGGCTACCTCGGGATCGGCAACCTCAGCTACGGCTCGAGCCCTGCCCAGTCGACACTCGAAGTCATCGACACCCTCGAGGAGCTCCAGCCCAAGGTTCCGCCGCAGCTCTACGACATGGTTGCCCGCGTCAAGAATCAGCCGGAGGTCGAGGAGCTCGACGTCTGACCCGCGCCTCGGGCTCGGGTGGGGAGGTGCGTCGTGACGTCCACCCCGGCCCGACCGGCCATTCGCGCGACCGGGTTGCGCAAGGCCTACGGCAAGCAGGTCGTCCTCGATGGCATCGATCTCGAGATCGCCGAAGGCACCGTCTTCGCGCTGCTCGGACCGAACGGCGCCGGCAAGACCACGGCGGTCCACATCCTCTCGACGCTGATCCCGGCCGACGCCGGCGACGTCCAGGTCTCCGGCCACGACGTCGCCCGTGAGGCCGACGCCGTCCGGGCCGTCATCGGACTCACCGGCCAGTTCTCGGCGGTCGACGGCCTGTTCACCGGCGAGGAGAACCTCCAGCTGATGGCGGACCTCCGGCACCTGCCGAAGGCCGACGGTCACGGGCGCGTCGCCGAGCTCCTCGAGCGCTTCGACCTCGTCGATGCCGCGCGGAAGCCGGTGGCGACGTACTCCGGCGGCATGCGCCGGCGGCTCGACCTGGCGATGACCCTCGTGGGTGACCCGCGGATCATCTTCCTCGACGAGCCGACGTCCGGGCTCGATCCCCGAAGCCGCCGGGTCATGTGGCAGATCATCCGGGAGCTCGTCGGCCGCGGCGTCACGATCTTCCTGACGACCCAGGACCTCGACGAGGCGGACCGCCTCGCGCATCGAATCGCCGTGCTCGATCACGGCCGGCTCGTCGCCGAGGGAACGCCGACCGAGCTCAAGCGACTCGTGTCGGGCGGTCACATCCGGCTGTCGTTCGCCGATGCCGTCGAGCTGGAGCGGGCGACGCGGATCCTGGACGAAGGGACCCCCGATGACGAGACCTTGACGCTCCAGATCCCCAACGAGGGAGGGACCCGCACGCTCCGCGAGCTCCTCGACCGGCTCGATGCCGCAGCGATCGACGTCGGCGAGCTTGCGGTCGAGACGCCCGACCTCGACGACGTCTTCCTGTCCCTCACCGCCGACCACGAACCCGAGAAGGTGACCGTCCCATGATCACGTACCCGCTCGCCGTGGCCGACTCGGCCACGATGCTGCGCCGCAACCTCCGCCGGATGCGTCGCTACCCGTCGCTGACGTTCTTCGTGGCCGGGATCCCGGTCGTGTTCCTGCTCCTGTTCGTGTACGTCCTGGGCGGCACGCTCGGCGCCGGCCTCCCGGGCGTTTCCGGCTCCCGCGCCGACTACCTCGCCTATGTCATTCCCGGGGTCCTGATCATCACGATCGCGGGCGCCGGCCAGGGGACCGCGATCTCGGTCGCGATGGACATGACCGAGGGCATCATCGCCCGGTTCCGGACGATGGCGGTCGCGCGGTCATCCGTCCTGATCGGGCACGTCGTCGGCAGCGTGATCCAGGCGATGCTCGCCCTGGGGCTCGTCGTGATCGTGGCGGTCCTGATCGGCTTCCGCCCGACCACGGGACCGATCGAATGGCTCGAGGCGACCGGATTCCTGGTGCTTGCCGCCGTGGCGATCACGTGGCTGTGCGTCGCCCTCGGCATGTCGACGAAGAGCGTCGAAACCGCGAGCAACCTCCCGATGTTCCTCATCCTGCTGCCGTTCCTGAGCAGCGGCTTCGTGCCGACGGAGTCGATGCCCGACGGCCTCAGCTGGTTCGCCCAGAACCAGCCCTTCACTCCGGTCATCGAGACCCTTCGCGGGCTCCTGTTCGGGACGCCCATCGGCAACAGCGGGATCGTCTCGATCGCGTGGTGCGTCGCGCTCTCGGTCGTCGCCTACGTCTGGTCGACCCGCCTGTACGAGAAGGATCGCGAGCGCTAGGAAGGACCGGCAACAGCCGTGGTCGACGGCGGGTTTGGCACGGTCCTGCGATGATTCGACGTTCCATCATCCGGACGCCGCCCGTGGAAGGAGCGTGCCATGGTCACCGTCGGTCTCCTCGTCCTTCTCGAGGCCAAACCGGGAATGGAGGCGGATGTCGAGCGGTTCCTCGAGGGCGGGCTGGCGCTCGTCAACGCGGAGCCGGACACGACCGCCTGGTTCGCCGTGAAGATGGGGCCGTCGAGCTACGGCATCTTCGACGTCTTCCCGTCCGACGCCGGTCGTCAGGCGCATCTGCAGGGACGCGTGGCGGAGGCCCTGATGGCCCAGGCCGCGGACCTCTTCAGCGAGCCGCCCGACATCGGGAACGTCGACGTCCTGGCGGCCAAGCTTCCCGGCTGACACGCTCGCTCCCGTGAGCTACGCGAAGGATCGCCGCGTCGACGCCTACATCGAGGCGTTGCCCGACTGGCAGCAGGCGATCTGCCGGCGTGTCCGCGACCTCGCGCACGAGGCCGACCCCGAGGTCGTCGAGACAATCAAGCGAACCGTTCAGCCGTACTTCGTCCTCCAGGGCAACGTCGCTGCCCTGCTGGCGGCGAGGGATCACGTGAACGTCTTCCTCTACGACCCGCTCGTGTCCGATCCCGAGGGCATCATCACGGCCGGCCACGACAACCAGACCGGGCGCCAGATCGCAATCCATGAGGGCGAGCGAATCAACGAGCCGGCCCTCATGGCGATCTTCCGGCAGATCATCGAGCACAACCGAGCGGGTGGCTGGCGGACGCTGCAGCGGGACGCCTGACCGGCTCGAATTCGGCCGCCGACATCCTGTAGTCCGACCGATGGGACGGCTGGTCCTCACCGAGTTCGTGACCGAGGGACGCGAACGCGAGGTCCGTGCCGGTCGCCAACTATCGACCATGACCGTTGCCGGAACGTGGGTCAGGAAGGAACGCCCGGCGTCGAGGACAGGCACGACGACGTCGGTCACGTCGCGGTCCGTGCGATGCGGCCGGCGCGGCATGATAGACCCATGCCCAGCAAGGCCCGAGCCCGACCGGCCTTCGTCCCACCGATGCTCGCGACGCTCGTCGGGGCGGCCTTCGACGATCCCGACTGGCTCTTCGAGATCAAGTGGGATGGCTTCCGGGTGGAGGCCATCGTCGATGGCACCGAAGTCGGACTCTGGACTCGCGGCGAGCAGGACGCGTCCCGCTACTTCGGGCCGTTCCTCGACCCGCCGACCTGGATCGACGCTCGCGACGCGATCGTCGACGGTGAGGTCATCGCGCTGGATCCGCGCGGCGAGCCCGATTTCGCCCTGCTCCAGGCACGGATCAAGGGACGCGGACTGACCGCCGAACCGAACCCGTTCGTCTACGAGATCTTCGATCTGCTTCACCTCGACGGCCGGCCGCTCGTCGACGAGCCGCTCGAGGAGCGTCGCCGGCTCCTCGCCGGCGTCCTGCGGCCGGACCCGCGAGTCCGGATGAGCGAGCACGTCGAAGGTGCGGGGATCGCGTTCTTCGAGGCCGCCCGGGAGCGGGGCCTCGAGGGGATCATGGCGAAGGACCGGCGATCGCCATACGTCCCGGGCAAGCGGAGTGACCGCTGGCAGAAGGTCAAGATCCGTCCCGAGCAGGAGCTCGTCGTCGGCGGCTGGGCCGCCGGCACCGGCAAGGCCGTCGACCTGGGCGCGCTCCTCGTCGGCGTCTACGAGGACGGCCGGCTGCGCTACGCGGGCAAGGTGGGCGCCGGGTTCACGACCGACAGCCGGGCCGAGCTGCTGGCCGCCGTGGCGCCGCTGGCCGACGAGGCCCCGCCGTTCACGCCGCCGCCTCCCCGGGCCGCGGCCCGCGATGCCCGATGGCTTCGTCCTGAGCTGGTCGTCCGCGCCGAGTTCGCCGGCTGGACGGGTGACGGCCTGGTTCGCCAGGCGGCCTACAAGGGCATCGAGCTCGAGAAGGATCCACGGAAGGTCATCCGCGAGCGCCCGAAGGACTGACGCAGCACCGCTCGGGCGATGAGTTCCCGTTCCGGGGGTCGTCCAACCCTCAATCGAATGTCGGACAGCGCAAGACGGAGGATCCACGAATGGTGCACGCGGCCGCGGGGCTCACCGGCGACCAGGTCACCCGGCTCCGCGAACGGTTTCCGGGCGCGGTCGTCACGCCGGACGACGACGAGTACGACGAGGCTCGCCGGCTGTGGAACGCCGTCCACGATCTGCGACCCGCCGTCGTCGTGCGACCGACCACGAGCGAGGAGGTCGCGGCCGCGATCCGGTTCGCCCGCGAGCACGACCTCGAGCTGGCGGTCCGGTCCGGCGGCCACAGCGCTGCGGGCCACTCGAGCTGTGACGGCGGCCTCGTCGTCGACCTGTCGCGGATGCGCGGCGTCAGCGTGGATCCTGCGACGCGAACCGCGCGGGCGAACGCCGGCGCGCTGCTCGGCGAGCTCGACGTCGCCGCCCAGGCTCACGGCCTCGTCTGCCCGATCGGCGTGATCGGGCACACGGGCGTCGCCGGCCTGACGCTCGGCGGCGGGATCGGCCGCCTCCAGCGGAACTTCGGCCTGACGATCGACAACCTGCGCGCCGTGGAGCTGGTGACGGCCGACGGCCGGCTCGTCCGGGCGAGCGAGACCGAGGAGCCGGAGCTCTTCTGGGGGATGCGCGGGGCCGGCTGGAACTTCGGGATCGCGACCGCGCTGGAGTTCGGGCTTCATCCGTTCGGTCCGGATCTCCATCGAGGCGTTCGGACGTACCCGGCGTCGACCGCCCGCGAGGTCTGGGAGGTGTTCCGCGACTACGCCGCCGACGCGCCGGACACGGTCTCGATGATCTACGGCATCGCCCACGAGGACCTGGCCACCGACGGTTCCGGCTCGGGCGGCGGGGATCCCGTCGTCTTCGTGTCGTTCAACCACAGCGGCAGCGCCGAGGCCGTGGAGCGCGACACGGCCGGTCTGCGCCGCGGTCCGGAGCCGCAGTCCGTCAGTGGCGGCAGCCAGCCCTACCTCGAGGCGCAGACGGCGCACGATCTCGTCCTCGGCTGGGGCAGGCGTTCGTTCATCAAGGGCCTGTATGCGAACGAGCTCCGACCCGAGGCGCTCGACGAGCTCGTCGAGCTGACGGCGACGGGGCCTGCGGACGGGTCGTTCTCGGTGACGGCCCAGGGCGGCGCGATCGCGCGCGTCGACGAGGCCGCGACGGCGTTCTCGGGACGAGCCGCGCGGTTCGATCTCAGCGCCGATGCGACCTGGGACGACGCCGCGGAGGACGACGCGAACCGGGACTGGGTCCGCCGGTCGATGGCCGTTGTCGAACCCGACGCGATCGAGGGCCGCTACGCCAACGAGAACGCCGACGTCGGCCCGGCCGAGACGCGGATCATCTACGGCGACGCGAAGGTCGCGCGGCTCGCGAACCTCAAGCGGACGTGGGACCCGGACAACGTCTTCCGGCGGAACCACAACGTGACGCCCGCGACGACCCGACCGCCCTTTTCAGGAGCATGACGGCCGTTGTCACCATTGGCCCCGATGCTCGTCGTGCACCCGAGTCCGCCGACGGGGAGCGCCGCGAGGTAGGGACATGACCGTCATCGATTGGCTGCTCGACTCCGATCCCTCGATCCGCTGGCAGGTGATGCGCGACCTGACCCACGAGCCTGCAGACGTCGTTGCCACCGAGCGGTCGAGGATCGCCACGGAGGGCTGGGGCGCCCGGCTCCTGGCGCTCCAGGCGCCCGATGGCCTGTGGGCCGGCAACGCCTTCTCGCAGGAACGGACCGACACGTTCCATGTCCTGGAGCTGCTCCGCCGGCTCGGCCTCGATCCCGAGGGCGAGGGTGCACGGCGCGCGATCGGTCTCGTTCGCGAGCATGTCACGTGGGGAGACGGCGCCTGGTGGAATCCGCCCTGGGCCGAGAGCCGGTTCTTCGAGGGCGAGGTGGAGCCGTGCATCAACGGCAACGTCGTCTCGACGGGCTCGTACTTCGGGGTGGACGTGACGCCGCTGGTCGACCGGTTGCTCGGCGAGCAGCTCGCCGATGGCGGCTGGAACTGCGAGGTCGAGAACGGCGCGACCGTGTCGTCGTTCGGGACGACGATCAACGTGGTCGAGGGCCTGCTCGCGCACGAGCAGGCGATCGGCGGCTCGGCCGATTGGGCCGCGGCACGCCGGCGCGGCGAGGAGTACATGCTGGAACGCCGGCTGTTCCGCCGGAAGTCGACCGGCGAAGTGATCGATCCCGACTGGCTCCAGTCTTCGTTCCCGACGTGGTGGCACTACGACGTGCTCCGCGGCCTCGACTACTTCCGCGACACGGGCCTGACGGACGACGACCGCGTGACCGAGGCGGTCGAGGTCGTCAAGGGTCAGCGGGATCCCGACGGCCGATGGCCGCTCCTGAAGGTGCACGAGGGCCAGGTCGACGTCGAGATGGATGACGGCGAGGGCAGGCCGAGCCGCTGGAACACGCTCCGCGCGATGCGGGTCCTCGACTGGTTCGCCCCGGACGCCTAAGAGGCCTTCGCCGCCGGCCGGGGCTCAGGTCATGCCGTGGCGAGCCCGCTGTGCCGCGAGGCGATCGTGGGCCTCGGCGATCAGCGGGATGACGGTCTCACGGAATGTCGTCGCCGACGGGTTCAGGATCGAGATCCACAGCTGAGCGGCGTAGGTGGGGTGGGGGAGAAGCGTGTCGAGGGCCGTGTAGTCGGGCGGCGACGCCGGATCCAGGGGGTCGCCCAGGAGCCGCTCGAACGTCGCCCGGGTCAGTCCCAGGTTCAGCCGGAACACCCCCTCGCGATCGAGGTCGGAGCCGTCGTCGTAGTCGTTGTTCGTGACGATCGTGGCGTAGTTCGGGAAGTGCTTCTCCGGATCCAGGGAGCAGAACCACGTCCCGCCCGCCTCGAGGACGTCGGTCTCCGGCCAGGTCTCCCGGATGTACTGGATGATGGTCGCCGGATCGGGTCCGGCCAGGTCGTTGGTCGTCATGCCATGAACGTACGTCATGCATGTCAAGACCCCCTGGCCGCCTCGAAATCGGACCTTACGCGGGGTGGAGCTCGAACACCGCGCGACCCCGGGCCGCTTCCTCCGGATCGTCGAGATCGGTCTGGTCGACGGTGCGGATGAACCAGACCCCGAACCGCATGCCCCGTGCGAGCGGTCCCAGGACGTCGCGGAAGAACCCGACTCGCTGGGTCGCGTCCAGCTCGCTGGCGACCACGTCCTCCTCGCGGCCGCGGACGGTGATCGTCGCCCGACCGGCGGCGCGCAGGTTGCGGACCCACTGGGACTCGCCCCACGGGGCCCAGATCCAGCGTCGCCCGGTGGCCGAGATGATCGCCACGGGCGTCGTGCGGAGGATCCCGCTCTTCCGGCCGCGAACGGTGACCAGCCCGTTGAAGCCGAGCGGAACACCGGCGGCCAGCACCCGCCTCGTGATCGGATTGAAGACCGTGACGTAGCGGGGAGCGGCAAAGGCCCTGCCGGCGGAGTTGCTCATGTCGTCATCGCTCCTCCATGCGTCGATCGTCGGGGGGTCACACATGAGACCCGCGTCAACGCCCGGACGTGACCGTTGCAGACGGATGCGAACCGTCAGCCCGCAACGACCGTGAGGTCGAGCTGCCCGAGCCGATGCGGATCCGCAAGGATGTCGATCGCGACGATCCGCCCGCCGTTGACGGTCAACGCGAGCACGGCGAACGGGCTCCCGTCGGGCGCCCACGCCACGCCGCCCGGGACGCCGTTGACCAGGACCCGCGTCGCCGTGTCGGCGAACCGGCGGAAGGTCCACGCCTGCTCGGCCACGGCCCGCGCTCCATGGACGAGCGACACCAGCTCCGGCCGGGCTTCGCCGCCGTCGGAGCGGAGCACCACGTCCGGGTCGAGGACGGCGACCAGGCGCTCGAAGTCGCCGTCGCGCGCGGCCGCGAGGAACGCGTCGACGACCGCCCACTGGCCGTCGAGATCGACATCGGGCACCGGCGCACCCTGGACGCGACGACGCGCCCGGCTTGCGAGCTGCCGCGCGGCCGCGGGCGTCCGGCCGACGATCGGTGCGATCTCGTCGAACGGCACGGCGAACACGTCGTGGAGCACGAATGCGACGCGCTCCGCCGGCGTGAGCGAGTCAAGGACGACGAGCATCGCCAGCCCGATCGAGTCGCCGATCAGCGCTTCCTGCTCGGGATCCAGGCCCTCCTCCGGGCTGACGATCGGATCCGGCAGGTGGGTCTCGAGGGACGCCTCGCGTCGGGTCCTGCGCGACCGCAGCATGTTCAGGCAGACCCGGCCGACGACCGTGGTCAGCCACGCCCGGAGGTTGTCGACATCGGTCGTGTCGGTCCGGCTCAGCCGGATCCAGGCTTCCTGGACCGCGTCGTCCGCCTCCGTCACGGAGCCGAGCATCCGGAAGGCGACACCGCGAAGGTGCGAGCGGTTGGCCTCGAAGCGGTCGGCGAGCCATTCCTGATCGTGCATGGATTCACTCCGGGTTGGTCCCATGACGGCTTGACCCGCGAGCGGGCCGTCATGTGACCATGCGACGGTGCTCATCATCGTGCCGCCGTCGGAGACGAAGCGGCCCGCCCCGGATCACGGCAGCCCGGTCGCCCTCGACCAGCTGTCCTTTCCGGAGCTCACGCCGCTCCGGATCCGGGTCCTCGATGCCCTGATCGAGACGAGCGCCGGCCCGGATGCCTTCGAGCGGCTGTTCGAGCGACCGACGATGGCCGCCCAGATCGCGCGCAACACGCGCCTTCTCGAGCTGGCAACGCGACCCGCGGCCGACGTCTACGCGGGGCCGCTGCATGTGGGGCTCGATCTCCCCTCGCTCCGCGGCGCGGCCCGGGAGCGAGCCGAGCGCAGCGTCGTCATCACGTCGGCGTTGTGGGGCGCGCTCCGGCCGGCCGATCGGATCCCCGCCTACCGCATGCGGGCCTGGTCGGATCTCGTCGGCGTGGGCCGCGTCGAGCCAATGTGGCGGGCCGTGCTCGCGGGCCTCCTCGCCGACCTCGCGGGACCTGCCGGCGTCATCGTCGACCTCCGACCGCCGAGCTTCCAATCGCTGGGGATGCCCGCCGGAGTCGGCCATCGATGCGTGGCCGTCAAGGTCGACCAGGCGGGCGAAGACGGGCAACGGATCGGCGACGTCATCGCCAAGCGAATCCGCGGCGAAGCGGCGCGCCATCTCCTCGCTTCCGGGTCGGAGCCGGACGACCCGGATGCCCTCGCCGACCTGCTGGCGGACCGGTGGCCCGTGCGACTCGCGGAACCGGCTCGAACCGGGTATCCCTGGACGCTGACCTTGACCGCGAACGACTGAAAGTCCCGGTGAGCGGGCGCGTGGCCGTCCCTGCCCTTGCGCTCCGACCCCCGAAGCGTCATGGTCGCCGTCCGTCTCGCTCGCAGGAGTCCCGTGATCTCTCGCCCGACGATCCTCGCCGTCCTCGCCCTTCCAGCCGGCGCGATCGGCTACGTCGTCACGACAAACATCCTGTCGGGCCTCGGGCTCCCCCACGATGCCGAGGACGTCCTGCTCCTCATCGTGCCGCTCTTCGTCGCGGGCCTGTGCATGGCACCGTTCGTGATGCCCCTGTTCGATCGGATGGCGAAGCGCGACCTCGCTGCCTACCGAGCAAGGCAGGCAGCGGAGGCACCCGACCGCCCGAATGACGACAAGCCGCCCGACTGAAGCACCGCGGCGCGAGTCGGTCCACCTCAGCCTGGTTCAGTCCGCCACGCCTCGAGGATCTGCGAGATGTCGGAAACCTCACGGAGCTCGCCGGCTGCGATCCTGACAATGAATTCGAACGCATCGTCCGCGCCCGGGTGAATGTCGGACCCGTTCATCAGGTAGAAGAGTCGGACCGCCACCCAGCCGAGCCGTTTGTTCCCGTCGACCAGAGGATGCCCGGTGACGATCGACTGGAGCAGGGCCGCCGCCTTCGAATCAAGGTCCGGATACGCGTCATCGCCGAATGCGGTCGCCTGCGGTCGTGCAGCGGCGGCCTGGAGCAGCCCGATGTCGCGAACGTCGGCGTGGCCGCCAACGGCAGCGTCTGCCGCTGCGAGGAGGTCCTCGAGGTCGAGGTACTCGGTCAATTGCTGCCGAGGCGCCGAAGAAGCGCGGCATCCTCCTGGACGATCCGCGCGAGGTGCTCATCCCGGCGCCGCACGCGGCTCGACACGTACGCCGCGATTGCCTCGCGAGCGACCTCCTGCATCGATCGGTGCTCGCGGCGCGCGGTCTCCCGAAGGGCTTCCGTCTCCGCTGGGGAGAGTCGCAGGGTCATCGGCATTGACCGGATGATACCGTCTGGTATCACGATGTCAACGACGCCGCGCGGCCCGACTTGACCGGTCGTGCGACCCTGTTTGGGCGCAGCCGCGCCAATTCGCGAGAAAGGAGCGTCATGGGAGCAACCGTGTCCAGCCAGAAGGTTTCCACCTCCTTGCACGACATGAGGCTCCATGCGCACGCTCAATCTCGGAATCCTCGCTCACGTCGACGCCGGTAAGACCACCCTCAGCGAGCGTCTGCTCTACGCCGCAGGCGCCATCGATCACGTCGGCAGCGTCGACGCCGGAACCACCCAGACCGACTCGCTCGAGCTCGAGCGCGAACGCGGCATCACGATCCGCTCGGCGGTCGCCTCGTTCCAGGTCGGCGACCTCGCGGTCAACCTGGTCGACACGCCGGGCCATCCGGACTTCATCGCCGAGGTCGAACGCGTCCTCGCGGTGCTCGACGGTGCGGTTCTCGTCGTGTCCGCCGTCGAAGGCGTCCAGCCGCAGACCCCGCTGCTGTTCCGGGCGCTGCGGCGGCTCCACGTCCCGACGCTGATCTTCGTCAACAAGATCGATCGCGCCGGCGCCGACCCGGCCCGCGTCGTCGAGGCGATGCGCCGCCGGCTCACGCCGTCGGTCGTTCCGATGGAGGCCGTCCGCGAGGCCGGCTCACGATCGGCGAGCGTCGTCCCGTTGGGGCCCGACGATCCGGCCCACCGGAAGGCACTGACCGAGGTCGTCGCCGACAACGACGAGGCGATCCTCCGGGCGTTCGTTCGCGAGGACGCCCCGCCGGCGTACCCGCGGATGCGCGAGGCGCTCGCCGTCCAGACGCGCGCGGCCGCCGTCCACCCGGTGTTCTTCGGCTCGGCCGGGTACGGCGTCGGTGTCGACGAGCTGCTGGTGGGCGTCGTCGAGCTCCTCGGTGGCGCGAGTGGCGACCCCGACGCGCCGGTCTCGGGCCGTGTCTTCAAGATCGAGCGGACGACTGCCGGCGAGCGAGTCGCCTACGCCCGGCTGTTCGACGGCATGCTCCGTCCGCGCCAGCGCGTCCGCGTCGGCGGGGGAGACGAGGAGAAGGCAACCTCGATCCGCGTCTTCGCCCCTGCAGGTGCGCCGCGGCGAGATGTCGTCGCCGCCGGGGAGATGGCGACGATCCGCGGCCTCGGAACGGTCCGGGTCGGCGATGCGATCGGCGAGCCACGACCCGGCGACGAGGCGGCCGCGCGCTTCCCCCGGCCGGCGCTCGAGGCGGTCGTGTTCGCCGACGACCCGGCGCAGCAGGGCTCCCTGCGGGCGGCCCTCGCCCAGCTCGCCGAGCAGGACCCCCTCATCGACGTCCGCCAGGACGAGGACCGGCACGAGATCACCGTCTCGTTGTACGGGGAGGTCCAGAAGGAGGTCATCCAGGCGACGCTCGAGCGCGAATACGGCATCGGCGCGGACTTTCGGGAGACAACGACGGTCTGCATCGAGCGACCGGCGCGAATCGGCGAGGCGGACGAGGTCATCCGGGCGAAGACGAAGACGAACATCACCGGTCATAGCTCGCCCCTGAGCACCAACCCGTTCAAGGCAACACTCGCCCTGCGGATCGAGCCGGCGGCGTTCGGCTCGGGGGTCGAGTTCCGCCACCACGTCGAGCCACGCCTCATCCCGCTCTACCTGTTCAAGACGCCCGAGACGTTCGTGGCGCAGATGGAGGCGAACGTCCGCGAGGCGCTGGCCGAGGGTCTGGCGGGCTGGCAGGTGACCGACTGCCGGGTCACGATGACCGACTGCGGCTACGCCTCACCCGCGACGTCGCCCGCCGACTTCCGGCGCCTCACCCAGCTCGTGCTGATGACGGCGCTGGACCGCGCCGGGACCTGGGTCTGCGAGCCGCTCTCGGACTTGAGGCTGGAGGTGCCGTCGTCGGCAGCGCCGGGCGTCGTGGCGGCGCTGGGGCGGCTCGGAGGGCGCGTGACCGGGCAGTTCTCCGCGAACGGCGTGTCGACGATCGGCGCGGTGCTGCCGGTCGGCCGCGTCCGCGGGCTCCAGCACCAGCTTCCGGGCCTGTCGATGGGGGAGGGCATCCTGGAGGCCCGCCCCGACGGCTATCAGCCGATCGGCAGCGACCCGCCGCGCCGCGAACGCTCAACCCCGAGTCCCCTCGACCGCGACGCGTGGCTGGCGTCGCTGGCCAGGCGCGGTTGACGAGCCATCGACCTCGACGGGCGCAGATCGGGCCGAGCGGCACTGGCGGTGCCACGCAGCAGGGCGTCCAATGGCTGAGTCGAGGAGGAATGAGATGGCGAAGATTCTGGTCATCTATGCGAGCCGCCACGGTGGGACTCGCGGGATCGCCGAGAAGATCGGCGAGGTGCTCCGATCGGAGGGCGTCGAGTCCACCGTGGGCTCGACCGACGCGATCCGTGACGTCGTCGATGCCGACGCCTGCGTCATCGGGAGCGGCGTCTACATGGGCAGCTGGCTCAAGGAGGCGACGGACTACGTCTCTCGCAACCAGGCCGCGCTCGCGGCCCGGCCGACCTGGCTGTTCAGCAGCGGTCCATTGCGCGGATCGCGCGCCGGGAAGCCGGGCTCCGACCCGATGGAGGATGCGCTGGGACCCGAATCGGGGCCCGGCAGCGCCGGCCGCAGGAAGGTCGCCGAGCTCAGTGCCGCGATCGGAGTGCGGGAGCACCGGGTCTTCTACGGCGCCTTCGACCCGAAGGATCCGCCGAAGACGTTCGCCGAGCGGGTCGTGCGCCTGATGCCCGCCTCGGGCGGCCTCCTGCCACCCGGCGACTACCGGGAGTGGGACGTGATCGAAGCCTGGGCTCGCGAGATCGCTCGGGACGTGGCGACGGCGACGCCCGTCGCCGTCGGCTGAGCGCGTCGTCAGACGGCGATGCGCGCCGCGACGAAGGTCACGTCCAGCTGCCAGGTGTCACCGGAACGTGCGAGACGCGCGATCGCGAGGTGATCCGGGGGGACCTCCTCGAGGACTGCGATCTCCGCGGACTCGTCGATGCGTGATGGCTCGCCGTCCGGCCGCTCATCCGCGGCCCGCTCGACGAGTCGGATCGTGACGTAGCAATCCGCCTTGCCCGGGCACGGGTCACTGGTCGCCCGCTCGCAGATGAGCAGCTCTTCGCCGTTGCGATCGATCGCGAAGCCCGGCGAAACGGTGACCGTGGTCCCGCCGGACGCGTTCGACTCGACCGTGACCTCGAGACCCTCGACGATCCCGTACCCATGGAGCAGCCGGTTGTGGCGCCGGTGCTTGGTCCGGTGGTACTCCTGCTCCCGCTCGAGATCGTCGGCGGTGAGGATCCTGCCCGCGAAGAAGCGATTCCGGGTCAGGGTGCGATCCGGACACGGCGCCGGATGGACTCGATCGAGCCGCTCGATGATCTCGAGCAAACGGGCCCGACCCGCCGATGACGCGTCGGATCGACCGAGGATCGATTCCGCGAGGAATCCGAACAGCTCCACGATCGTCACACCCGGATCGCCCTCCGCCCGGTCGGTCCACTCCGGGGAGAAGGCCGCGACGCGAGACGTCAGGTCCCGCGCGAGCTCGTTCCAGCCGTCATCGGTCAGCTCAGCCACGATCGTCCTCCTCGACAGCCCGTCCACCGGGCGTGTTTCCGAGCCCACGTCGGTCGAGAGCCTACGCTCGGGGCGTCGCGCCCTGGTCTCACGGCACGTGTCCGAGGGCGCGGCACCTGTCACTCGTCGATCGGTCAGACGTGCTGGTCGAGGAGGATCTGGTTCCCGTCCGGATCCTGGATCATCACGCTTCCCGGCCCGGTCGTCGTCTCGTCCGCCTCCATCTCGAGATGGGCACCGGCGGCCTTCAGGCCGCGCTGGATCTCGCGGACGTCGGTGAACGACCCGAGCGGCTTCGCGTCACCGTCCCAGCCGGGGTTGAACGTGAGGATGTTCTTCTCGAACATGCCCTGGAACAACCCGATCCTCGCATCGCCGTTCCGCATGATCAGCCAGCCCTGCGTGGCCTCCCCGAAGAAGGCCTCGAACCCGAGGGTCTCGTAGGACGACTTCGACGTCGCCAGATCCTTGACCGCCAGGCTGACCGAGAATGCACCAAGGTCCATCGCGTCGTTCCTCCGGCCGTTCGTAGGCACGAGCCTGGACGACGGGCCAAACCGACCGGGAAGTGCAGGCCATGCAGAAGAAACGATCGCCCTTCCTTCCGCCCCGCTGGTTCATCCGCGGCGCCTGGGTCGTCCATCGCGGCCTGTACACGGTCAGCGGTGGCCGACTCGGACTCGGGAAGCCGACGGCCAGGACGTATGGGACGATCCGACTCCACACGAAGGGCCGCAAGACCGGCGCGGAGCGGGTCGCGATCCTCGGCTACTTCGAGGACGGGCCGAACCTGTTCACGCTCGCGATGAATGGCTGGGGTGATCCAGAACCCGCGTGGTGGCTCAACCTGCAGGCCAATCCCGACGCGACGATCGATCTGGACGACGGAATTCTCCAGGTCCGGGCGCGCGCCGCGACCGGCGACGAGCGAGCGCGGCTCTGGTCCGAGATCGAGAAGCGCGAGCCGAACCTCGATGCGTTTGCCGCGCGGCGATCGCGGGAGACGGCGGTCGTCGTGTTCGAACCGCGCCCACCGCGGCCGGCCTGATGACGAACGTACCAGCCGATGACGTCGTTGGCGTCACAGACGCGGCGCGCGACCAGGCCCTAGCCTCGATCGATGACCAAGGCGTTCGAGCGACTCCTGGGGCGACACCGGCGCGTGGAGGATCGATCCCGAGCTGACGGCGTGGCAGCGGAGGCTGCGACCGCCGTCGAGGACGTCGCTCCCGAACCCCCGCCGGAGCTCCTCCCGGCGGCAATCTTCCGCCAGGTGCTGTTCGACCCGGCCGAGTTCACGCCCGTCTGGGCGAGACCACGCCAGGCGTCCGCGGCGGACCCCGCGACCGAGCCAGGCCCGAGCGTCGACGAGACGCCGGTCGCGAGCCCGGTGTCGATCGACGAACCGAAGCCCGCGGCCCGCGCGCGACGGGCAAAGGGACGGGCAAAGGCAAGCGCGGCGCCCGGCGGCGCCAGAACCAGGTCGAAGCGGAGCGCCAAGCCGAAGCCCGACGCTGACTCCGGGGGCCCCCAGCCCGCCTGACTCTGCCCGAGCACGGTCCCCTGCGTTCGTGGCCGTTGCGCGGCCGCTACGCTTGCCCCAGATGCTTCCGGAAACGCGGTACGCCCGGCTCGGCGAGCTCCACCTCGCCTATCAGGTCGTGGGTGACGGGCCGCCCGATATCCTCCTGCTCGACCAGTGGTTCGGCAATCTCGACGCCCAGTGGGACGTGCCGCCGCTGGCCTCGCTCCGGGAACGGCTGGCGGGGTTCGGTCGGCTGATCATGTTCGACAAGAGGGGGACGGGTCTGTCGGACCCGATCCCGACCTCGACGCTGCCGACCCTCGAGGAGTTCATGGCCGACATTCCGGCGGTGCTCGACACGGTCGGATCCGACCGAGCGGCGCTGATCGCGAACATCGGCGGCGGCATCCTGGCGATGCCGTACGCGGCCGCGCATCCGGACCGGGTCTCGAGCCTCATCCTCGTCGACTGCTTCGCGCAATTCCTCGAGGCTCCCGACTTCCCGATCGGGGCACCGATCGAGGAGATGGCGCCATCGCTCGACATCGCCGAAGGCGAGACCGGCCGCGGGGTGATGATCGACATGTTCGCGCCGTCGGTTGCCCACGATGAACGCATCCGCCGGTCCTGGGCGCGGTACGAGCGGAGCGCCGCGACGCCCGGCAGCACGAAGGCGATCGTTCGCCTGATCTACGAGAGCGACGTCCGGGACGTGCTCCCGGCGATCCGCGTCCCGACGCTGGTCATCCACCGGGAGGCCGCGACGGGCTTCGGCGTCGCCCACGGGCGCTACCTCGCGGAGCACATCCCGGGCGCGAAGTACGTCGAGCTGCCCGGGTCCGACAACCTCATCTGGGCCGGCGATCAGGACGCGATCGTCACCGAGATCCAGGACTTCGTCACCGGGTTCCGACCCGTGCTCGATCCCCGCCGCGTGCTCGCGACGGTGCTCTTCACCGACATCGTCGGATCGACCCAGCTGGCGGCCGAACGCGGAGACGCCGGATGGCAGCGGCTCCTGGCAGACCACAACGGGATCGTCCGACGCCAGCTCGACCAATTCGGCGGTCTGGAGGTCAAGGTCATCGGCGATGGCTTCGTTGCCACCTTCGATGGTCCGGCCCGGGCGGTCCGCTGCGCCGTCGCGATCCGCGACGAGGTTCGCGAGCTCGGTCTGGAGATCCGCGCGGGGATCCATGTCGGTGAGATCGAAGTCCTCCCGGACGACATCGCCGGCCTCGCCGTCCACATCGCGGCGAGGGTGTCGGCGAAGGCCGGGCCCGGCGAGATCCTCGTCTCGAGCACGGTCAAGGACCTCGTCGTCGGATCCGGCCTCGACTTCGACGATCGGGGTGATCACGATCTGAAGGGCGTCCCGGGTTCGTGGCACATGTTCGCCGTTCGAAGCTAGCCAAGACCCGCTCGCATGCTCGAGCGTCGAGCCTCGGGTCACTGGGGACGGTCTTCGCGGTGCTCGTCGTCGTCGCTTGTTCGATGCCCAGCGCCCGTTCGACAGGAGCCACCTCCATGGACGACCAACTGCTTGCGGCGGCGGAGACCGGTGACGCCTCCGGGATCATGGCAGCCCTCGATGGCGGCGCGAATGTCAACGCCCGCGACGCGAGCGGCCGGACCGCCCTGCTCGTCGCGACCGTCGCGAGGAAGACCGATGCGGTCCGCCAGCTCCTCGAAGCCGAGGCGGATGTCGATATCCAGGACTACCAGCTGGACAACCCGTTCCTCTACGCCGGCGCCGAAGGCCTGCTGGACATCGTGCGGCTCATGAACGAGGCCGGTGCGGACCCGGCGATCACGAACCGATACGGGGGGACCGCGCTGATCCCGGCCAGCGAACGCGGCCACGTCGAGGTCGTCCGCTATCTGTTGGAGCAGACCGACGTCGACATCGACCACGTGAACCGGTTGGGCTGGACGGCTCTCCTCGAGTCGATCGTGCTGGCCAACGGCGACGCGGCCCACCAGGAGATCGTCCGACTGCTGATCGAGCACGGCGCCGATCTCGACATCGCCGACAAGGACGGCGTCAGACCGCTGGCCCATGCCCAGGCGCGGGGCCAGACCGAGATCGCGGCAGCCCTCGAGGCGGCCGGCGCGAAGCCCTGACTGGTCGCCGGCGACCGCCGCCGGGACCCGGCGTAGGCTTGAGGCATGGCTCACGTGATCGACTACGTCGAGCTCGCCGTCGACGACCTCGACCAGGCGAAGGCCTTCTACGCGAAGGCGCTGGGCTGGACGTTCAACGACTACGGCCCTGACTACGCGGGCATCAAGGATCCCCGGAACCCCGGCCAGGAGTTCGGCGGGCTGTCGCCGCAGACGCCGGCGTCCCGCGGCGAGGGTGTCCTGGCGCTGGTGCGCACGGACGATGCCGATGCCGCGCTGGCGAGCGTCCTGGATGCCGGAGGTCGCATCCAGGTGGAGCTGCACGAATATCCCGGTGGACGGCGGTTCACCTTCGCCGACCCGTTCGGAAACATCCTCGGGGTCTACCAGCCGCTGGAATAGAGGCGTGGTCAGGCGGACGGTCGGATGTTCTGGTTGAAGCGGAACATGTTGGTCGGGTCGTACCGACGCTTGATCTCCGCGAGCCGGTCGTAGTTCGGTCCGAACGCGCCGCGCGTGAGCTCGTCGTTGTCCTCGCCGTGACCAGGGAAGTTCAGGTAGATCCTCCCGCGGTCGGAATGGGGCTGAAGGCGGCTCCAGAAGGACCGGGTCCAGGCGATGTTCGCCTCGTCCTCGTCGGCGGTCGTCCAGATCGAGTCGATCGAGACCATCCAGGGCATTGAGCGGTCACCGAACGCCGTGGCGGTGGCGTCGACGTCAGCGGTGGCTCCGCCCAGGTTCCAGATGGACGACAACGTATTCGGCGACGGTGGCCGACGGTTGCCGTCCACGATCAGGTCGATGACCTCGTCGTCGAGGCCGCGCAGGAACGTGCTCTTCCAGTAGCAGCGGTGTCGACCGAACGGGATGACGGCGTCGAACAGCTGCTGGACATCGCGATAGGGGAGCTTGCCCGTGAAGTCCACGAGCGGCTCGCCCAGCTCGAGCAGCGGCCGGAGGAGCGCCTCGCCTTCATCGGCATCGCCGGCGTAGAGGGCGGCGATCGTGTACGCGCGCCTGCCCCAGGCGGCCTCCGGATAGTCTGGCGAGGCCGGGATCGTCGAGAACTCGACGAGCGATCCAACGTCGCGATGCTTGTCGGCAAGGAAGTCGCGCCACGCCCGGATCGGGCCGGAGCCCGCCTCGATCGGCAGGACCGGCGCCGCGAACATCACGGTCGGTCCGACCGGATGCAGGGCGAACTCGAACTCGGTGACGACGCCGAAGTTGCCGCCCCCGCCACGGAGCGCCCAGTACAGATCCTCGTTCTCGGTGGCGCTTGCGCGCCGTGTCCTTCCGTCTGCGGTGACGACCTCCGCCGACACGAGGTTGTCGATCGCCAGGCCATACCGGCTGCGCAGCCAACCGATCCCGCCGCTCAGCGTGAGCCCGCCGACGCCGGTATCCGAGATCAGACCGCCGGGGGTCGCCAGCCCGAACTCCTGGGTCGCCAGGTCGACCGCCGCCCACGTCGTGCCACCCTGGACGAAGGCGCGGGCACGTTCCGGATCGACCCGAACGTCACGCATCGGCGACAGGTCGACCATCACCCCGCCCTCGGACACGGCATGACCCGCCACGTTGTGGCCGCCCCCGCGGACGGACACTGGCTGGCGATGCCCCTGCGCGAACGTGACCGCTTCGACCACATCCGCGCTCGTCCGGCACCGGACGATCACGCCCGGGCGGCGGTCGATCATCGCGTTCCAGACCGCACGCGCCGCGTCGTAGCCGGGATCGCCGGCGACGAGCACCTCGCCACTCACGGCCGCCCGCAGTCGGCCCACCGCCTCATCGGCAAACCCCGTCACCGCCTCGAGATCAGGCTCGACCACGACGTCCATCGTCCTCTCCACCGGATGATCGCCGCAGCCGCCAGGTGCAGGCCGGGATCGCTGCGACGGAGTGTCCGCGGCGCCGTACGATGCGACCAGAGACAGATTGCATGATTTCGGGGCAAAACTGACGCGCTGATCGAGGAATCTCATGAGTGGTTCGCCTAGGCCGAGGGTCGCCCTCTTCGCGGCCCCCGAATCGTCGCCCGCGATCCTGTTCGGCCTGTACGACGTCCTGAGCTCGGTCGGCGCCGTCTACCCGGACATGACGACCGGAGAGCCCGGCGACGCGGTCCTGGACCTGAGCATCGTCGCAGCAACCGGCGAGCCGTTCCGCTGCTTCGGGAACATCCTCGTCGAGCCGAACGCCGTCATCGATGACGCGGATTCGTATGACGTGATCATCGTCTGCGACCTGTACACGCCCATCACGACGGCGCCGCGGGGTCGGTTCGCCCGCGAGGCCGCGTGGCTGCGTGCGATGCACGGACGGGGGACGCTCATCGCCTCGGTCTGTACAGGCTCGCTGCTGGTCGCCGAGGCCGGCCTGCTCGACGGCCGGCCATGCGCCGGTCACTGGGCGTACGCCGATCTGTTCGAATCGGAATATCCGGCGGTGACGTTCGACGCGGCCGCGATCCTGGTGCTTGCGACGGAGACCGATGGCGTCATCACCGCCGGAGGCGTGACAGCCTGGCAGGACCTGGCCCTCCACGTCATTGCTCGACTGTGCGGGCCCGAGCACGCGATCCGGACGGCCAAGGTCCACCTCCTCGCCGGGCACCAGGATGGGCAGCTCCCGTACGCAGCGATGGTCCGTCGAAGCGATCCGAACGACGCGGCGATCGCCCGCTCCCAGGCGTGGATCGCCGACAACTACGGGGTCGACAACCCCGTCGCGGCGATGATCGAGCGCTCGGGCCTGTTGCCGCGAACGTTCGGTCGCCGATTTCGAACCGCTACGGGCCGACGACCAATGGAGTACGTCCATGAGGTCCGGATCGACGAGGCGCGGAGGGTCCTCGAGTCGAGCTCGATTCCCGTGGACGACGTCGGGTTCAGCGTCGGCTACGAGGACCCGACGTTCTTCCGTCGGCTGTTCAAGCGAAAGACCGGGCTCACGCCGGCTGCCTACCGCCGCAAGTTCGCGACCATCGCGCCGCACGCGGAGCGCCCGGCAGCGCGTCTCGCCGTCGGGTAACGCCTCGGAGTCGGGCTGGGTGGCCGATTTGCCCCGGTTTGATGCATTTCGTCTCTGGTCCCGGCGATCGGGCGGCCGGACACTCCCGGCCATCCAATCGGACTGGCAAAGGAGACGAAGGGTGTCGAAACACGTTATCCGGCGAGTCGGGCTGGCCGTCAGCCTCGCGGCAACGATCGCCGTGGCATTTGCCGCCCCGGCGGCGGCCCGATCGCAGACCCAGGTGAGGGGCCTCCTCACTCCGGACACGGCGGGGACCTGCACGGAAGATTCCGCGTCCGTCGCGACCTACACGGTGACCGGATCGCTGAGCGGCTGTTGGTACATCGACGAGTGGACGATCCACAACGAGACCCCGTCGGGTGCCATCCGCGCGAGCGGCAAGGAAGTGTTCTCGGGTTGCCTCGCCGATCGATGCGGCCACTTCTGGACGACGTATACCTTCACCTACAAGATCGTCGACGGTGTCGAGACCCACGGCCGATGCCATCACCCGATCGTGGACGGCGACCTTGGATTCACCGGCGTGTCCGGCGTGCTGCAGATGCACGATCTGCCGAACGGATGCGCTGTCTACTCCGGGCACCTGTCCTTCTGACCCGGACCTCGGCCGGCGCACTGGCACGTCGCCAGGCGCCGGCCGACGTTCGGCCTCGCCGTCCCTCGGTCGGCCTGGATCGTCGAGATCGTCCTGGATCCGCCGGGTCGGGGCGCGGGCCCGTCAACCCGGTCCGAGCCAACCAGGCGGCGTGGACGTGAGAAGGTAGGGAGGTGAGACTCCCGCCTGGCGAACCGACATGAAGGCCGCCCTTCGCGATCGATACGGCGGTCCCGAGGTCGTCCGGATCGAGGAAGTGGATGCGCCGATCCCGTCGGACGGCGAGATCCTGGTTCGCGTCCAGGTCGCGTCCGTCAACCGGGCGGATCTGGACGGGATCGAACCGCGTCCGTCGTTCACCCGCCTCTTCCTCGGGCTGCGGGCACCGCGAAATCACCGCATCGGCATCGATGTTGCCGGCGTCGTCGAGGCCGTCGGTGGGGGAGTGACCAGCTTCCGGCCCGGCGACCGCGTCTTCGCGGACCTGTATCCGGCCGGCGCAGGGGCATTCGCCGAGCTCGTCTGCGCGCCGGAGGGGAGATTCATCGAGATCCCGGACGCCCTCTCGTTCGAACAGGCCGCGACGCTTCCGCATTCCGCGGTCCTCGCCATCCAGGGACTCCGGCACCGGCGAGGACGCGCGGTGAAGGCCGGCGACCGGGTCCTGATCGTCGGCGCGTCGGGCAATGTCGGGCCGTTCGCGGTCCAGATCGCGAAGGCTCGCGGCGCCGAGGTCACGGGCGTCTGCCAGACCGGGAAGATGGACTTCGTCCGATCACTCGGCGCCGACCACGTCATCGACTACACGAAGGTCGACATCACCCGGATCGGCGTTCGCTACGACTGGGTTCTGGATACCGACTCGCACCACTCGATCCTGGCGATGCGCCGGTGCCTTCGACCGGACGGCGTCTATGTCACGCTCGGCGGGACCACCTGGCCGCTCCTCGGAGCGCTCGTGCTGGGGCCGCTGATCGGCCTCGCGAGCCGGCGGTCGATGGGCCTGATGCTGTGGTGGCATCCGTTCGATCCGACCGACGTCGCCGCCGTCACGCAGCTCGTCGCGGACGGAGCCGTCCGGCCGGCGATCGATCGGCGGTATCCGCTCGAAGAGGTCGTCGACGCGCTCCGCTGGGTCCACGAGGGCCGGGCGAAGGGCAAGGTCCTCGTGACCGTCGGAGAGGAGAGCGGTGCCGGCGACGGGCGCCTCGCCGGCTGATGTCCGGGCCGGGTACCGTCGGAGTCGAGATGGCAGACATGCCCGTGGCGGCCGGTCCTGACACCGTCGTCGTGTGCCTGCCGGACATCCCCGAGCGGGCGCACATGGGTGAGCTGCCGGCGAACGTCGACGTCCGGCTCGTCCCGCCCGAGCCCGAGCCAGTGCCCGATCTCGCCGAGATCGAGCTCATCGTGCCGTCCGGGCGGACCCGCGAGCCACTGCTCGAGCTGCTCGCCGGGGGAGGGGGTCGGCTGCGCGTCATCCAGACGACGAGTGCCGGCGTCGACTGGCTCATCGGACGCGTGCCCGAGCACGTCGTGGTCTGCAATGCCCGAGGCGTCTACGACGCCCCGCTCGCGGAGTGGGTGGTGGGAGCCATCCTCGCGATGCAGCGTGGCCTCGTGCAGTCCCGCGACGCGCAGGCGCGGCGCGAATGGGACACGATCGAGCCACCCGAGCTGGCCGGCAGGCGGGTCGTCATCCTCGGCCTCGGGTCGATCGGGACGGCGATCGCGGACCGGCTGCGCCCGTTCGGCGTCGAGGTGATCGGTGTGGGTCGAACGGCACGCGACGGCGTGCGCGGTCTGTCCGAGCTCGACGAGGTCCTCCGCGACGCGGAGATCCTCGTGAACGTCCTGCCGCTGACCGGCGAGACCGCGGGCCTGCTGGACGCGCGACGGCTGGGCCTCCTACCGGACGGCGCGCTCCTGGTGAACGCAGGACGAGGCCGCACGATCGAGACCTCGGCGCTCGTCGACGAGCTCCGGGCCGGGCGGCTCCGGGCCGCCCTCGACGTCACCGACCCGGAGCCGCTCCCGCCGGATCACCCCCTGTGGGAGCTGCCCAACGTCCTGATCACCCCGCACATGGCCGGCGACTCTCCGGCCAGCACGATCCGGTCCTTCGAGCTTGCCGGCGACCAGGTCCGCCGGTTCGCGGCCGGCGAGCCCCTCATCAACGAGGTCGCCCGATACCTGCTCGAGTGAGGCAGGGTGCGATCCTCAGCGGGCGCCGACGGGCGACTCGCGAGCGACGAGCTCCAGCAGCTCGCCGACCCGGCCGATCTGCTCGGGCGTCCTGTAGAGCGTGTTGTTGAACGTGAAGCCCGTGAAGCCGGCCTCGATGTACGGTCGAAGGCCATCCGCGACCTGCTCGGGCGGTCCGGCGTTGACGTACGGCCGGCGCTCCGGCGGCACCACCTCGAGCATGGCCTTCGTCTCTGCCTCGGAGCCGGTCACGATCACGGGCGCGCCAATCGTTCGCTCGATCGTCGAGGGGTCCCGGCCGATCTCCTCGCAGTGACGCATGAGGACGTCGGTCTTGTGCTTCAGCGCCTCGAGGCCGATCGCGAACCAGTGGGTCATGTCGGCGTACCGGGCCGCGATCCGAAGCGTGCGCTGCTCGCCGCCGCCACCGATGAGGATGCGCGGCCCGCCGGCCTGGACCGGCCGCGGCACGTTCAGCGCCTGGTCGATCCGGTAGTAGTTGCCCTGGAAGCTGGGCCGGTCCTCGGTGAACATCGCCTTGATGATCGCGAGGGCCTCCTCCAGACGGTCCATCCGCTCGCGGACCGGCGGGAAATCGATCCCGTATCCCTCGTGCTCGACGTCGTTCCAGGCGGCGCCGATGCCGAGGATCGCCCGGCCGCCGGAGATCGTGTCGAGCGTCGTCACCTCCTTCGCGAGCATCGCCGGGTTGCGGTAGGTCACGCCCGTCACCAGCGTCCCGAGCCGGACCCGGCTCGTCTCGCGTGCCAGAGCGGCCAGGGCCAGCCAGCCCTCGAGCATCGGCTCGTTCACATCGCCGACACCGCCGATCTGGTAGAGGTGGTCCATGACGGTCACGAGGTCGAAGCCGGCCTCTTCCGCCGCCTGGGCCTGCTCGACGACGCGGTCGAACAGTTGCTCCGGCGGGGTATCCGGGTGGGTGAAGGATGGAAGGTGGAAGCCGAACCAGACGCTCATCGACCGATGGTAGGCCCGACGGCGGATCGTCGCCTTGCGCGTCAACGTCTCGGCATGCCGCCGCGGCACTTCGTTGCCGCACCGGGCCGATGAGCCGCCGATTCGTCGATCGTCTACCCAGCATCGACCCAACGTGAAGGAGACGACCATGAAGCTGACCGCATCGGAGATGCTCACCCTCGACGGCGTGTACCAGGGCCCGGGAGGCCCGGACGAGGATCGCGGCGGTGGGTTCGATCGCGGGGGGTGGACCGCGGCCTACGGCGACGAGGAGGGCTGGCAGTTCCTCCTCTCGTGGTTCGAGCGCGCGGACGCGTTCCTGCTGGGACGCAAGACGTGGGCGATCTGGGAGCCGTACTGGCCGCTCCACGACGGGGGAGATGTCGTTTCGCACGGCATCAACGTCCTGCCCAAGTACGTGCCCTCGACCACGCTCAAGGACCCGACGTGGCAGAACACCCACGTGATCGAGGGCGACGTCGAGGCGGCGGTGCGCGAGCTCAAGGCCAAGCCCGGCCGCGAGCTCCAAGTCCATGGCAGCGGCGAGCTGCTCCGGTGGCTGCTCGAACGCGACCTCGTCGACGAGCTCAACCTTCGGATCTACCCCGTCGTGGTGGGGGAGGGGCTTCGGCTGTTCCCGGAGCGCGGCCAGACGCACAACCTGGAGCTGGTCGAGTCGCGATCGACGAAGTCCGGCGTGATGCTTCAGACCTATCGGCCGGCCGGGCGGGCGAGGTTCGGCAACGCCGGGCAGTGATCGCGGGCTGCGTCGGCTTACGATCAGGGCGTGATCGAGCTCCGGAGCCGCGACGAGATCGAGGCGATGCGACCCGCCGGCCGGTTCGTAGCGGCCGTGCTCACGGAGCTCGCCGAGCGGACTCGGGTGGGCGTCAATGTGCTGGAGCTCGATCGGATCGCCCACGCGATGATCCGCGAGCACCGCGCGACGAGCTGCTACATCGACTACCACCCGTCGTTCGGCGCGATGCCGTTCGGCAAGGTGCTCTGCGTCTCGGTCAACGACGCGGTGCTCCACGGGCTGCCGCACGACCGGCGGCTTCGGGACGGGGATCTCGTCAGCCTCGACTTCGCCGCGGCGGTCGACGGCTGGGTCGCCGATTCCTCGATCACGATCCCGGTCGGGACGCCACGCGAAGAGGACCTGCGCCAGATCGAGACCGCGGAGCACGCGCTCGCTGCAGGGATCGCCGCCGCGCAGCCGGGCAACCGCCTGGGCGACGTTTCGGCGGCCGTCGGCGGCGTGATTCGGGGCGCCGGGTATCAGGTCAACATCGCGTTCGGCGGACACGGGGTCGGGCGGGTCATGCACGACCCACCGGAGGTCCCGAACGACGGAGTCGCCGGGCGTGGCCTCGCATTGCAGCCCGGGCTCGTCATCGCGATCGAGCCCTGGTTCCTGGCGGGCCGCCCGGAGATCGTCATCGACCGTGACGGCTGGACGATCCGGTCGGTGGACCGGTCTCGGGGCGTCCACGTCGAGCACACCGTGGCGATAACCGCCGACGGGCCGCTCGTGCTCACCGCCCGGGAGCGCTGGCGCCGCGACTGCGCCCGCCCGCGCGACCGCCTGACGGCGCGATGGAGCCACGGGTCGGCATTGCGCACATCGAGGTCACGGCAGCCGACGGGACGTTCACGATCGGCCGAGAAGCCTTTCCCGACTTCGAGCGGTACGCCGGGCACGGGGTCCACATCCAGTCGGACCAGGTCCGGATCGCGATGCCGCCGCCCGGCTACGTCGAAGCCGGATTGACCGCGCTGGCCGACGCCTGTCGGGAGCTCGGCGTCCCGCATGCCGACATCGCGTTCGTCGACACGGTGGTCGCGCCGCCGCGGTTCGGATTGCGCTACGGCTTCATGGGCGCGTACACCACGGATCGGCCCGAGGTGATCTGGATCTTCGCGAACTGGACCAGCCAGGACGAGCTGCGCACGGTGGTGCGCCACGAGGCGGCGCATCTCGCGTTCGCGCGGACGCATACGCCCGAGGAGTCCGCCGGCCACAGCGGACCCTCGGAGGACTTCGCGCTGGCGTTCGAGAACGCTCGATCGGCGTGAAGACGCCCCCGCGGTCGAGGACCCCGGGGGCGTCGTGACTGTTGGGTGGGCCGGAGCCCACCCGGGTCAGAGGGGACGAGCCGACGCGAGGCCTGCAAGCGCGAGCGACACGACGGCGGCGACGCGCAGAAGCGCGCCGAGGATCGGGCGGGCCGTGGCCACACCGACCTCCTGACTTCGGTAGCCCGGCTGACTCGAACGGCCGGTCAATTGGCCGGTGCGCGAGTCCCGTGGCTTTGCGTCCCCGGGTCACCCCGGGTTTGCCTTTGTCGGCCAGCCTCCAGGCTGGGACGGCGATCGCCGTCTCCGGAACCCTATGCCTGCGCGCACCGCCTGTGCACCTTCCAACCCGTCCCATCGGGGGCTCGTACCTTGGGCGCAGGACCTCTCCGACCCGACGGACGCTGCCGGCTTGCAAGTGTGATCGGACGAGAGTAACGTACAACCAGATGGTTGTACTTCAAACCGACAGCGACGAGACGCTCAACCAGCTCTTCCGGGCGCTGGCCGACGGCACTCGTCGCGACATCCTGGCGCGGTCGCTCACCGAAACGCCGTCGGTGTCCGCGCTTGCCGCGCGGTACGAGATGAGCTTCGCCGCGGTGCAGAAGCACGTCGCCGTGCTCGAACGCGCGGGGCTCATCCAGAAGCGCGCCAACGGCCGCGAGCAACTTGTCTCGACCAACCATGCGCGGCTCGAGCGCGCCGGCGAGCTCCTCGACGAGTTCGAATCCATCTGGCGTCAGCGCATGGCGCAGCTCGACGAAGTCCTTCTCCCGAAAGGAACGTGATCATGCCGCTCACCTCGGTCACCAAGGACGCCGCGACGCTCACGCTGACCGTCGTGGGCGACTATCCCGTCCCACGGGAGCGCCTCTGGGACGCCTTCGCCGACCCGCGCCAGCTCGAGCGCTTCTGGGGACCGCCCTTCGCGCCGGCCACCTTCACACGTCATGACTTCACGGTCGGCGGTCGCGCCGAGTACTTCCTGACCGGGCCGGCATGGGGAGCGGTGGAGCGGCTCCTGGAAGTTCACCGCGGTGAATCCGACGACCTCCTTCGAAGCGCTGGACGGAGACGACAACGTCGACGACGAGACCATGCCGGCGGCGATGACGTTCGCCTTCGAAGCCACGCCTTCGGGATCGCGCTTCACGTGCGTGACGACGTTCTCGAGCGTCGAAGCCATGGAACAGACGATCCCGGGCATGGAGGAAGGCCTTCGCGCCGCGATGCCCCAGCTCGACGCGGTGCTTGCGGAACCGGATCTCGCGAGGAGTCGACCATGACGTCACCGGCGAAGGCATCCAAACCCACCAAGGGAACAGCCGCGGAGGGCAACGTCCTCACGACCCTGCCGGCCGCCATGACCGGCCGGGCAAGCCCCGCGAAGGCCGCGCTCGGCGACAAGCCGGTCTTCGCCTACATCAGCAGCTTGCCGCAGCCGCAACGCTCCATCGCCGAACGCGTCGATGCCCTGGCGGCCGAGACGCTGCCGGGCCTGCAGCGCTCCGTGAAGTGGGGCATGGCGTGGTATGGCGTCGGCGACGGCTGGTGCTTCTCGTGCGGCGGCTTCGCCGGCCACGTCAAGCTCACCTTCGGGCGCGGCACGTCGCTCGTGCCCGTGCCGCCGGTGGCGCCGATCGGAATGGGCAAGGACTCGCGCGGCGTGGACCTCGAATCACTGGACGACCTCGACGAACGCCAGCTCGCGTCGTGGATGAAACAGGCCACGGCCATCCCCGGTTTCGGGAAACGATGAGCCCCGCCGGACCGTTGAAGACGGGATAGCTCGCCGAGACGAGCGGCCCGGCGGTCACGCGTCGGCCTCGGGCGCCTCCATCCGCTCGAGCAGCGCCATCGTCGTCGCCCAGCTGCGGATCGTCATCGCCTTGTAGGCCGGGGTGCCCACGATCTTGCCGAGGCGGCTCTTCGTCCGCTGAGCGCTCAGCCGCTGCGAGTAGATCACGCCCTTGCCTGGCCACACCTCGTCGACGCCGGGCCGCGGGTCGAAGACCTTCATCGCCGTCGGCGCGTCGATCCCCATGAGAAAGACCGCGTCGCTGTGATACGTGTCCGGCTTGTCGCCGAAGCCCTTCGGCCGATCCCGGACGACCGCCCGGAGCTGGGCCCGTGTCAGGACCAGGACCGCAATGAGCTCGCTGTCGAGCTTGAACACCCTGGGGAGCGCATCCTCGAGCTCGCGCTTGATCGCGGCTGCCGATCGATCGGAGCTCAGGATCACGTTGCCGCTGGCGATGTAGGTGGAGACCTTCGTGTGGCCGTGTGACTCGAGGAGCTCGCGCAGGCCGGCCATCGGGACCTTGTTCCGGCCGCCGACGTTGATGCCCCGGAGGAGGACGAGGTAGCGGGTCATCGTGTGCCGGAGGATGCCACGTCGATCGTGCGGGATGCGCGGCTGTGGCCCTCGGGGTCGCCGTAGCCGGGCGGTCGAGGTGCAGCGACGCTCCCAGACGCGATCTTGCGAGTCTCCACGCTGGGCTAGGCTGAGCGGCGATGCACGTTCGCTCGGTCGAGGGCGAGGAGCGGGTCACGCCGCTCGAGCTGTTCTTCGACCTCGTCTTCGTCTTCGCCCTCACCCAGGTCACGGGGTTCCTCGCCGCGAACGAGACGTGGGGAAGGGCTCCTGCGTGGCGCGCTCCTGTTCGGCAGCCCTGTGGTGGGCGTGGGAGGCCTACGCCTGGCTGACGAACACGCTCGACCCCGAGGAAGGCGCCGTTCGCCTGGCCGTGTTCGCCACGACGGGCGCGATGCTGATCGTGGCCCTCGCGACGCCGGAGGCGTTCGGAGCCGACGCGCTCGTCTTCGGCGTCGCGTACTTCATCGTCCGCGCGCTCCACCTCGTCCTCTACGCGATCGCCGGCCGCGACGACCCGACCTGCGCGGGGCGGTCCTGCGGTTCGCGCCCGGCGCGGTCCTCGGACCGTCGCTGCTGGTCGATCGCCGCCTTCTTCGATGGGCCGGCGGAGCTCGCGCTGTGGGGCGCCGCGCTGACGGTCGACTACGGCAGCGCGCTGGTCGGCCGCGGGCGGGGTTGGCGCCTCTCGCCGGCGCACTTCGTCGAGCGCCACGGGCTGATCATCATCATCGCCATCGGCGAGTCGATCGTGGCGATCGGCGTCGGGGCGGCAGGGCTGCCGCTCGATGCGGCCCACATCACGGCCGCGCTCCTCGGGATGGTCGTCGCCGCGGCGCTGTGGTGGTCGTACTTCGACTGGGTCATCTACGTCTCGCAGGCCAGGATCACCGATGCGACCGGTGCCGAGCGCGCGAACCTCGCGCGTGACCTGTTCTCGTACCTCCACATGCCGATGGTCTTCGGGATCGTCCTGTTCGCGCTCGGCATGAAGGTGACGCTGGCGCACGTCGACGAGCCGCTGGGGACCATCCCTGCGATCGGCCTGTGCGGCGGCCTGGCGCTCTACATGGCCGCGCACGTCGCCCTGCGGCTGCGGATCAGCGGGGGATGGGGCCACGGCCGGCCGACGGCGACGGTCGCGCTGCTCGTCCTGATCCCGGTCGCGACGATGGTGCCGGCGCTCGTCGCGCTGGCCCTGGCGGCGGCCGTCTGCGTGGCGCTGATCGCCTACGAGGCGATCCGCTACCGGGGCGCCCGAGCCTGGATCCGGAGCCACCGCGGCGAGTTCACGATCGAGGAGGTCACCCGGATCGCGCCTCGCACGGGCGCTGCACCCGTCGATCCGGAGCGCTAGACCGATCCGGATGCCGATCGGCCCGTTGCCGCGTAACGCCTGGCGTCGTTCATGGCCAACGCAGCGGCACGAACGCGCGCGATCCGATCGATGTCCGCTGGTCGTGGTCGAGTCGCTATGCCTTGGACGGTGCGGGTCGCCAGGGCTCGTCCACGTGCGCGAGCCAGACGAGCTCGGGGTCGAGGGCGCGCACCAGCCGCTGGCCTTCGGTGTGCGGCTCATCGAGCTCGCCGAACCAGACCGCCACGTCGCCGCCGATGACCACCGGATGCTCGCCGGTCGCGACGACGATCACCTGCGTGCCGGGCGTATGGCCCGGTGCCGGCACGAGTCGGAGCCCGGGAAGCAGCTCGAGCTCGCCGTCGACCGGCACGTACTGGACGCCGGGCGCATCGACCCAGTCCCGAATGGTGTAGTCGTCCTGGCTGCGCGCGTCGTCGAGCTCTCGGCGCTGGACGTAGATCGGCTTACCGGCGAAGAGGTGGTTGCCGCCGCAGTGGTCGAAGTGCAGGTGGGTGTTGACGACGATGTCGATCCCGGCGAGGTCGAAGTCCTGCTTGCTCAGTGGATTGAGGCGCGGATCCAGTCGGCCACCGCCGGGTGCAGCTCCGTCAAGCCGGTGTCGACCAGAACACTCGCATCGGGATGGTCGATGACGTGCACATAGACCGGCATCCGCTCGCCCTCGGCGAGCAGGTCGGCGACTCGGATTGGCGTGATGGTGATCGGGGCGGTGGCGTTCATCGTGTACCGACCGCCGCCGTGCTGGTCATGTGAGTCATGACGACCTCCGTTATCCCGACATCGTCTGTCCGATCCGCAGTCCGCTCAACGACCGGTTTCGGTCCGGATTCGGGTCCAGCGTGTCCGGATGGTGGCCAAGGCCCGTGCCTCGGTGAGCTGCTCCACGACCGGCGCGATGTTCCGGACTCGGCGGGCGATTCAGATCAGGACGCGTGTCCGAGCTGCGGGATGATCTCCAGCGCGACACGCTCGAGCTGTTGCACCTCGTCCTTCACCGGCCAGAGCATCACGCCGCTGCAGGCCGGCGCGCTGGTAGCGCCCCAGGAGGTCCAGACACGCGGCCGGCGAACCGATCGGGAGGCGGCCCGTCACCTCCTCGACGGGCGGCGCAGCATCAGACTGAGCCGCTCGTTGACGTCCCTCGCTTCTGAGTCGTCGTCCGTGACGTACGTCCACGTCGTGGCCATGGCGCTGGGGAAGGTCGAGGGATCGCGTCCATCGGCCTCCAGCATCCCGCTGAGCGTCCTCCACGCGGACGCGAACCCCTCGGGGGTGGTGTTGTAGCCCGACGCAAGCCAGCCGTCCCCGAGCCGCGCCACGCGGCCCAGGCCCGCCATCGACCCCCAGCTCCCGATCCAGATCGGCGGTCCCTTCGGCTGCGCCGGAGGCGGCGACAAGGTGACGCCGGTCGTGTCGTAGTAGCGCCCGACGAACGGTCGGCGCGTCGCGGTCCCAAAGTGCCCGCACGGCGGCGACGGCTTCGTCGAAGCGCCCCAGCGCTCCGTGAACGGGATGCCGACGAGGGCGTAGTCAGCCTCGAAGAGCCCGGCCCCAGGCCGGCGTCGAGGCGACCTCCCGACAGGACGTCGATCGCGCCCAGGGTCTTTGCCAGAGCGAAGGGCCCGCGCACGACCGGCAGCGCGACGCTCGTCATCAGCCGGACCGCGGGAGCCGCCGCAAGGACCGCCGCAACTGCCGATGGGCCATCGAGCCAGGGCCGCCCGTACACGAGATGGTCATTGGCCGAGACCGTCCCGAAGCCGAACCGCTCGGCGGCCGTCGCCACGCCGATCAGACGATCGAGGGTGAGCGGCTTGTCCTCCCAGCTGATCTGCGGAAGATGGAAAGGCATTCTCTCCTCCTCGCCAGTAACCGGGCGCTCTACGCCAAGCGAGCAGATCGATTCGGGTACCGAGCCGGAGACCTATCGCGCGTTCTTGGCGGCGGCCGTCAGCCTGTCGAGGATCGAGTCCACCTCCCTCGGATCCTTGACAAGGTCCAGCATGGCCGCCCACCAGGCCCGTTGCAGAGACGTGGGCATCATGTCGCCGGCGCTGAAACGACTGACCTCGGCCTCGGTGAGCTCCTCGGCCACCGTTCGCGCCACCGGATCCAGGTAGGTGTCCGCTGACACGCTGCGGTTCACGGAGGTGAAGCCGCCGAGCTTGATCCACGTTTCCTGTGCCCGGGCGCTCGCGAGGTACGTCATGAACGAGCGAGCGGCGGGGGCATCGCTCAGCATCACCGGGACATCGGCGCCGACGGTGACCGCCCCCTGGTACTCGGGGTTGATGGTCGGGAACTTGAAGACGTCGTAGTCGGTACCGGGTTCGAGGTCCGGGTGGCTCGCGGCGATGAAGGCCTGGGCGAACGACGCGAGATAGCACAAGTAGGCTGTCGGCGGGTCGGTGTACAGCGGGTCCGCTCCGACGTCGTCACCCGTCGCGATGATCCGCTGACTGCCGCCGAGCACGTATCCCTTGGTCGAGACGATGTCGGCGAACAGCTCGAACGACTGCTTGATGCACGCATCGTTCCAGGGAATCTCGGATGCGATCCACTGGTCGTACAGATCCGGGCCGCAGCTGTTGAGCACGATCTCCGAGATCCAGTCGGTGAGCGCCCAGCCGCTCGCCGGGCCGCTCGCGGCCACCACCGAGAACGGAGTGTTGCCGTCGGCAACCATCTTGTCGGCCAGCGTGATCATCTCGTCCCACGTCGTGGGAACGCGGTAGCCGGCAGCCGCGAAGGCCTTCGGGTTGTACCAGATCGCCGCCTTGTTCGTGACCTTGTAGAAGATGCCGTACAGCTTCCCTCGGTGGCTGCCAAGCTCGATCCATGCCGGCGCGTAGTCCCTGGTGACCTCCTTCATGTCCAGGACGGAGTCGAGCGGGATCAACGTCCCGTCGTCGGCGAGCTGGTCCATCAGCGCCAGGTTCGGCAGGATCGCGATGTCGGGTGGATCTCCGGCCTGCACGTGGTCAGCCAGGGCGCCGGGCAGGTCGTCCGTCGCCTCCCAGTCGACGATCGCACCAGTCTCGTTCTCCCAGGCCGACTTGACGGCTTCGAAGCTGTCGAACTCGGGTCCGCTCCACAGGCCGAGGACGTGGACGTGTGCGCCTCGGAGGCCTTGCGAGGCGATGCTCGTGGCACCGGCGGTCACCGTCGCGGTCGCCAGGCGGAGAGCCGTCTGAGCCCGAGCAGCCGGCGGCGAAGGCGGCGACGAGCACGACAAGACCGGTGATCCGCGTGGCCGTCGAACGAATGCTCGCGTCGGACCTGGACACCGTCTCAGCGTATCGTCAGGACCGGGCCTGCCGCGCCCGGCCGATGAGTCGCCGTTTGACCGAGCGCCACCTCGTCGCGTTACTCGAGGACGTCGATGTTCCTTGCCCGGCACATCTCCTTGAGGACCTCGGGCCAGACGGTGACGCTGACCTCGCCGAGGTGCGCCTTCTTGAGCAGGAGCATCTGCGTTCGCGACTGGCCGATGCCGCCGCCGATGCTGAGCGGCAGCTCGCCGCTGACGATCCCGCGGTGGTACGGCAGATCGAGCCAATCAAGCTGGCCGGTGATCTCGAGCTGGCGGCGGAGCGACGCGGCGTCAACCCGGATCCCCATCGAGGTCAGCTCGTGGCGGCGGCGGGTCACGGGATTCCAGACGAGGATGTCGCCGTTGAGCCCGTGGAACAGCCGACCGTCCGGCGAAGTCGTCTCGGTCGCCCAGTCGTCGTAGTCGGCGGCGCGCATCTCGTGCGGGTAGCCGTCGGCAAGCCGCCAGCCGATCCCGATGATGAAGACCGCCGGGTACTCCTGGAGGATCAGGGTCTCGCGCTGCTTGCGCGGCAGGTCGGGATAACGATCGAGGAGGTCCTCGGCGTGGATGAACGTCAGCTCCTCGGGCAGGTCCGGGTAGCGCTCGGTGCGGAGCGCGGGGAACAGCTCCTGGACATGCCGCTCGGCACCGCGCAGGACCCGCCAGATCGCGCGCACGGTCTCCTCGAGATAGGCGAGGTTGCGCTGGTCGGCGGTCATCACCCGCTCCCAGTCCCATTGGTCGACATACGCGCTGTGGTCGTGATCGAGGAAGTAGTCCTTGCGCACCGCCCGCATGTCCGTGCAGATGCCCTCGCCCGGCGCCAGGCCGAACTGGCGGAGCGCGACCCTCTTCCACTTGGTGGCCGCCTGGACCACCTGGGCGTCGATCGGATGGCGGTCGCGGTCGTTCGTGATGTGGAACGAGACCGGCGTCCGCGAGCCGTCACGATCGAGCATGTCGTTGATGCCCGACTCGGCGTCGACGATCAGCGGAACCTGGACCATCATCAGGTCGAGCTCGTGGCAGAGGTGCTCCTCGATGTAGCCCTTCACCGCGAAGATCGCCTGCTGCGTCTCGCGCGGCGTGAGGAGCGAGCGGTAGTCGCTCGGCAGGACCCGCTCGAGCTCCGCGTAGTCGCCGATGCCGGGGCCGGCGAGGTCGGCCTCCTTGTTCAGCAGGGTTGCCGTCGTCGCCATGTCGTCTCCTTGTCGTCCAGATCGACGGACCGGAGCTCCCGCGCGGCACCGCCATGCGGCACCGCGCGAGCCGACCGGTCGATCCGATGCCGAGCCCGGCCGTCGCGCCTGTCGATGATCGGTACCGGCCGGGCGCGCTCGCCAGTGCCGATCAGCCCGATCGATCGAGGCCGGTCCGCCTGCCACTCGCGCGGGCGCCGTTTCGAGGGACTTCGTGCGCGTTCCCGTCGCCGCGATATCGTGGGCGAGCGGGCATGAGCCATGGCATCGTGCCGGCATCGATCGAGGAGGTTCCATGACCGGCGATCCGCTGCGTGCCGAACTGCTCCGACTGCTCGACGGGCTCGACGCTCACATGCCCTTCGAGGCGGCCGTCGCAGACTTCCCGGATTCGGACATGAATCGCCGGCCGCCGAACGTCGACTACACCCCATGGCACCTCGTCGAGCACCTCCGCCTGACCCAGGCGGACATCCTCGACTACATCACGAACCCCGACTACGTCGAACGAGCGTGGCCCGATGAGTACTGGCCGGACCCCACCGCGACCGCGACCCGCGCCACCTGGGATGCGAGCGTGGCGGGCTTCCTTGCCGATCGCGCCGCGATCCGGACGATGGTGACCGACGAGGGTCGCGACCTGCTCGCGGTCATCCCGGGCACCCCTGGGCACACGCTCCTGCGCGAGATCCGGGTCGTCGCCGACCACAACGCCTACCACGTCGGCGAGTTCGCGATCCTGCGCCAGGTGATGGGAACATGGCCGCCGACCCACGACGGCTGAGCGTCACTGCGTGCCGGGTGTATGGCCCGGCGCCGGGACGAGTCGGAGCTTGAGCGCAGGAACCCTCCGGCCCGGCTCATGCACGTCCAAAGTCGCCGGGCCGTTGAAGACCGCTAGCGCGCTGCTCGGCCAGGCCCGCGGGGGAGGGGATGGCGTGTCTCCATGCCGTCGCCGAACCGGCCGATCGTCGCCCAGAACGTGTCAGCCAAGCGCCGCGCAGATGTCGAAGTCGAGTCCTGGGTGTGGTCCGTGCACCGAGAGAGACGTCGGCGACGAACGCGCCGCCCGGGACGACGTCGCCGAGCGTGTCGACCTGGATCACCTGCCGGATCACGCCGCGATCGCGCAGGATCAGGTTGCCGTCCGAATCCCGGACGACGAACGGCTGACCTGCGTTGACGCTCGTGAACTCGAAGATCGTTCCCGACACGTGCGTGGCCTTCGTCTCGTGCATCAGCCGCCCTTCTTGATCGGAACCCTCGCGCCGACGTTCTCGTATTCCCGCATCACGGCGGCCTTCCTGGTGACGCTGATCCGCGAACATTCGCTCGCCAGCTCACCAGCGCCGTCAGCCCGTCGACCGTCGTCATCTCACTAGGTCGTGGGCAACACAACACTCCGCAGCCGTCGATCATCGATGGGATCCGCGACGCCGTGCCTCAGGCACGGATTGCTTGCACCCAGCTTTCGACGCGTTGTGCGCCCGTTCTCGTCAATGAGCCAACACACTTGATGCCGTTTCCGGCCCGAGGCCGCGAACCTGGCTCGTGTTGCGGCGGCTCACTGCGGATAAGCCTTGACGACCCCGCTCTGGACGCCACGTGGGCCTCTGGCCATGACAGCATTCGTCGCTGCGTCCGCTCCGACTGCTCTTTGCCGCTCCTAACAGACATAACTTCCCTTATCGGAAGTGACTGAGCCCGCGCTCCACGAACGATCGCGGCAGCGTGACGCCTGCTGTCGACGCGGTCGGGGTCAGTGCGGGAGGGGCGCCGCGCGGCCGACGATTGTGCGGTGACGCGCCGGCCCAGGAGCGGCGTCCGCGGGCTGCGGGCTGCCGAAGCGCCACGGAACGTGCTCGACCTCCGGGACGATCGGTCGGGACCGAACGGCGTCGGGGCTCATGGGCGGCGCGAAGAGCGTCTGGACCGGCGCGTCGTCCGGATCCCCGGCCAACGCACTGATCGCAAGGCCCAGTCCGACCGGGACCAGAACCAGGAGCGTGACGGCGGACAGGAGCGAGAGGAAGTCCATGCCCGAATCCTCCGCCGCGCCCGCCTCGTGGGCCATCGTCGGGAGGCCTCCGGCGTCATGGACGATTGTCGATCCGACCGAGTCGGGCGCTCAGACCTTCCGGAGCGGCCAGTTGATTTCGGTCCGGAGCTGCGACGGCTCGACGGTCGTCGGGTCGTCGATGTACGACTCCCACGGGCCGTCGCCGTCGTCGACGCCGGGCTGCGCGTGGATCCACTCGTGGAGCGCGTCGTAGGTGTCCTTCAAGCCGTCGTACGAGCCACGATGGATCGTCCGGGCCACCAGCCCACCCGGGAGCTCCGAGGTGCCGACCTCGCCGGCGGGAACCGAACGCAGCGTGGGCAGGCCGGCCGGCGGACTCGCGACCGGGATCCCGATCTCGACGTCGAGGTGCGTCGGCCCGAACGCGTGATATCGACCGAACGGCGCACCAGCCATCTCGGCCCCGAGCTCGCCGACCCGCCGGCCGACGAGCGGCAGGTACGTGTCGAAGGCTTTCGCCAGGTCCAGCTCGGCCATCGGCTGCTGGATCCGGACCGCGACCGTGGGTTGCGGCTCGCGCTCGATGACCTCGGTGTCCTCGATCGTCGCTGCTGTGGCCATGGCGTACCCCCAGTGTCCGTGCGTGGTCGACCCATGATGGCAGGCAGGATCGCATCAGGGTCATCGGCAAGGGGACGGCGCGCTGAAACCGGGGGCATGGCGTCGGCGTACGGGACGTGTGGGACGGGACCAACGATGCCCGCAGGAGGACTGCCCGACATGACCAACCATCGCCTGATTCGACTCGCCGGCACGCTGCCGATCATCCTCGTTCTGGCAGCGTGCTCGAGCAGCGGCGGCGCGACCGCGGTGCCATCGACTGCCGCGAGCGTCGCCCCGCCGAGCGCGGCCGCCGGCGAGGCCGCACCGAGCACCGCCGCCAGCGAGGAAGCCAGCCCCACGGGCTCCGAAGCGGCCTCGGAGGACTATCCGCTCAAGGTCGCGAGCGGCACCGTCGGTGGAGCCACCGTCAGCTTCCTGGCCGGCAAGGACGGCAAGACGCTGTACATCTTCAAGAAGGACACCGCCGACAACGGCAAGAGCGTCTGCAACGGCAACTGCGCGGACAACTGGCCGCCGTACGCCGCCGACGATCTCAGTGAGGTGAAGGCCGACAGCGCCGCGGCCGGCAAGCTGTCGATCGTCACGCGCGACGACGGCTCGAAGCAGCTGGCCTACAACGGGATGCCGCTCTACTACTTCGCCGCGGACAAGGCCGCCGGCGACACGAACGGGTCGGCGATCCCGAACTGGGCGGTCGCCAACCCGTAGTCGACGCGGGGGTCGTCCGTCCCTCCCCTCGCACCCCCTCCCCCGCCGGCTGCGCGCCTCGAACGCCGCCGGCGGGTTCTTCGTGTGTCAGACCGCCGGCCGGCCCATCCCCTCGGGTCCTGCCGCTCGGATCCGCCGGACCGCCTCGGCGATGCCGCCCGTCCAGGGCTGGCCATGGCCCGGCAGGACCCAGGCTGCCTCGATCCCCTCGAGCCGGTCGAGCGAGGCGATCGCGCCGGCCGGATCCGCAGTGAACGGGGCGATCATCGGCCCGGTCGAGCCGTTCGTGACCGCCACGGTCGCGATCGCGTCCCCGATGAGGAGCGCGCCGCGCGACTCGACATGGAGGGCGGCGCTCCCGGGGGTGTGACCCGGTAGATGGATCACCGTCGGGGCACCCGGGACGTCGAGGACGACGCCGTCGCCGAACGTCGCCACCTCGCCGACATGGACCGACCTGAGTCCGCCGCGTCGCAGGCCCAGGAGCATGAACTTCAGCAGGGGCAGCGGACGGATCGGGCCGCCACCCTTGGCGGGGTTCGGGACCTCACCCCGGGCGAGCGCCGCGTCGAGCTCGTGGACCGAGACCGGGAGATGCCGCTCCGTCCTGGCGCGTTCGGCGAACCCGATGTGGTCGGAGTGGCCGTGGGTCAGGACGAGCGCCCGGACGTCGTCGAGCGAGCGGCCCATCGCGGCGAGCTCGGCCGGCAGGTCCTTCCAGTCGCCGGGCATGCCCGCGTCGACGATCGTGACGGCCCCGGCCTCCTCGACGAGGTAGACATTCACGAGGCCCGGTCCGAGCCGGTGGATGCCGTCGGTGATCTTCATCGGTCGATTGTGACAGCGGCCGGCCCGCGAGCCGATTTCGCGCACACACGAAAACGCCCGAAGGAACCGTCGATCACTAGTTGCCCCGATCAATACAAGTACCAATCGGATCACTAGACGTTCGAGGCCCCTTCGGGCAAGACCGACTCTAGGCGGCGATTCACCTCGTGTATACCCGGTTATCCACGAGGTTCGTGACGCCGGGCTTGCAATTGGAGGGGTTGTCCACACCGTTTGCACGATCGTCCCGCCCGCCGGACCAGCCGGACGCCGGCGGATCGCCTGGTCGGTGCGTCGTGCGAGCGCGATCAGCGCCTCCACCGCGGCCTCGGCGTGGATCCGGCCGGTGTCCAGGAACGGCAGGCCGTGCCATTCGGGGTCGGTCAGGAGCAGCGGCAGCTCCGTGCCGCCGATCCCCAGGATGCTCATCCGCCCCTCGTCGGGTTCGAGGCACAACGAAACGCCCGAAGGAACCTCGGGTCCGCAGCCTCCGCCGCCGATGCAAGCACCTGCGTCGTCACTTTCGGTCTCGTGGCCCCTTCGGGCAAGACCTACAGTAGGTGGCGGACGACGGCCTGCCTAGCCCACTTGTCCACGAGTTTCGCGGTTTCAGGGCCGATTCCACGAAGGTTGTCCACGGTCCGTCCACGAACGGGTCGGGAATCGTCGTGGATGCCTATCCTTCGCGCTCGAGCGGCCAAGTTCCGCCTCCCTCGAGCGCCGGCAGGCCGTCGGCGTCGACGGCCACCTGGGGGAGTGGTCCGGCCATCGGCCGAAGGTGCAGGTCGAGGGTGATCTGCAGCCAGCCACGTCCATCCACGTCTTGCCGCGCCGCCGCCACGCAGACGGTCGATCCCTCGAGGATGACCGCGGTGTCCGGATCCCAGGGCACGCCGACCACGTGCTCGACCCCGCCCGTGGTCACGACGTTGCCATGGAGCGTCCCATCGCCCTCGGGATGGAGCGTCAGGAGGCCGGCAGCCGTCGAGAGCTCGAGATGGCTGAACCGGCCATCGGGATCCAGCTCGTGCAGCAGCGAGGACCGGATCCCCTCCCCTGCCACGACGACCTCCCGCCAGCGCCGACCCCGTCGGCCCTCGGCGACCGTCCAGGTGACGATCGAGCCATCCGGTGCCCGACCGTGACCGCCCCGCCGCAGCCAGTCCTGCACGAGCTCAGCGCGTTCGGGCGGACGCGACCGGCGCTGCGCCCGTGCCGTTGCCGGTGTCGCCGAGTGTCGCGGTCCAGGTCTCGGCGACCGCGGCGAGCTCACCGGCCAGCGCCGGTGCCGCCCGACCGTGGACGCGGACGTCCCGCTCGCCGTACTCGAGCTCGACCGTGCCCCGCTCGCGGACGCGCGCGAGCAGCTCGCCGGCCGCGTAGGGGACGTGGACGTCGATGTCGACCCACATCGACGCCAGCAGCGCCGCGATCTCGGCCCGGAGCGTGTCGAGCCCATACCCGGTCAGGGCGCTCACGAAGACCGAACCCGCGAGCGCCGGGGCCGGGGTCTCGCCGTCGTTCGCCGCCTGTTCGACCAGGTCGGCCTTGTTGAACGCGACGAGTCGGGGCTTGTCACCGGCGCCGAGCTCGTCGAGGACCGTCTGGACGGTCGCCCGGTGCTCGCGCAGGTGCGGATCCGAGGCGTCGACGACCTCGACGAGCACGTCGGCGCGGTTGACCTCCTCGAGCGTCGCCCGGAAAGCGTCGACGAGCTGGTGGGGCAGCTTGTGGATGAACCCGACCGTATCGGTGACGATCGCGGTCTGGCCGTCGCCGAGCTTGACCTGCCGCGAGGTCGGGTCGAGCGTGGCGAAGAGCTGGTCCGCGGCACGGGCGACCTCGCTGCCGACGAGGGCATTCAGCAACGTCGACTTGCCGGCGTTCGTGTAGCCGACGATGCCGACCGTCGCCATCATCCGGCGATCCCGGCCACGGGCCGCCGTCTGGCGCTGCTGGCGGACCTGGTCGACCCGCTCCTTCATCTTCGCGATCCGCGTCCGGATGATCCGGCGGTCGGTCTCGAGCTGGCTCTCGCCGGGTCCCCGCGAGCCGATCCCACCCTGGGTTCGCGACAGGTGGGTCCACAGCTTCGTCAGCCGCGGCAGCTGGTACTCGAGCTGGGCGAGCTCGACCTGGAGCCGGCCCTCGTGGGTCTGGGCGTGGAGGGCGAAGATGTCGAGGATCAGGCGGCTGCGGTCGATCACCTTGACGTTCAGCAGGCTCTCGAGCGCCTTCTGCTGACTCGGCGACAGCTCGTCGTCGGCAACGAGCAGGTTGAAACCGGTCTCGCTCCTCGCCTGGCCGAGCTCCTCGGCCTTGCCCTTGCCGACGTACCAGTTCGGGTCGACGTGGCGGCGGTTCTGCCACTCCGCGCCGACGACGTCCGCGCCGGCGGTCGTCGCAAGGTTGGCGAGCTCCGTCAGCGAGTCCTCGGCCGACCAGCCGCTGTCGTCGCCGGTGTCGACGGCGAGCAGGAACGCCTTCTCGACGGGCGGGGTGAGATCGATGGCTTCGTTCCGGGGCATCGGCGAAGGATAGCCCCATCCGGACGTCTCTCCCGCGAGTGGCGGAGCCCTCAGGCGCGGACGAGGTCCTGGCGCAGGATGTCCCGGTAGACCAGGTAGCCGAGGATCGCGGTCATCACGAGCGTGGAGATCGAGCCGGCGCCGGAGAGCCCGAAGAAGAACACCGCGAACGGAATCCCGAGCATCGGCAGGGCCATGCTGCCAACGAGCCCGACAGACAGGGCGGCCGCGACGAACGAGCCCAGGGCGATCCCCATGCGGCGCAGGCTCCGAATGACCCCCGTCATCCCCGTCCTCCCCGGCTCACGCGTGATGCGCGCACGCACCATTGTCGCAGCCCCGATCAACCCCCGGGTCGGATGCGCGTCAGCACCGGACGTGCCGCCGTCGTGGCCTGCAGCGGTCGATGGGTGGACAATCCGACGAGACGGAGGACCACGATGACCGATCCGCGCGGGCGCCCCGACGACTACTCCAACGTCGGCAGCCAGGCCCTCGAGGTCGAGATCCAGGAGCTCCAGGGCGAGGAGCTGCCGATCGACCAGGACGCGATCCTCGAACCCGACGAGATCGAAGGATCGCGCCGGCCGACCCTCACGGAGCTGGACACCGGCGCCGCGTCCGCGCCGGTTCGCGAGCTCCTCGTCGAGGCCGACGAGGACCTGCTCCTGACCGACGCCGACGGGCTCTTCGACCCGTCGGACCGGACCGGCGTCACCGCGCTGCGGCCGGATGCGGCGTCGCTCGACGAGCTGACGGAAAGCGAGCTGCGCGAGGGCGAGACGACCGACCCGATCGAGGCGATCGAGGAGGGCGAGACCTGGGTGCCGCCGACCGATCCGCCGATCGTGCCGGTCTCGGGCGATCCGGACGGCATCGAGGTCCCCGGGTTCGAGGAGCTGGACGAGGCGGAGGGGTCCGTCAATGCCCGGATCCGCGAGGCGCTTCGATCGGACTCCGCCATCAGCGCCCTGGCCGACCGGCTCGAGATCGCCGTGGTCGGGTCGACCGCGATCATTCGCGGCCAGGTGGACGGGATCGAGGATTCCGACGCGATCCTCGAGGTGGCGAGCCAGGTCGAGGGGATCGACGAGGTCCGCGACGAGACGGAGTTCCCGGGGCTCTAACGAGCCAGGCGCCGGGCCACGTCCAGCGTCGGCTCGATGGGTGGCCCACCGGTCGCGTCCAGCCACTCGATCCCGGGTTCCGCGCGGAACCACGTCCGCTGGCGCTTCGCGAACGCCTGGTTGCGGCGAGCGTCCTCGGCGATCGCCGCCTCGCGGGTGAGCTCGCCGTCGAGCTCTGCCCAGGCTTCGCGGTAGCCGATCGCGGAGAAGGCCGGGAGCGCCGGGTCGAACCGCTCGCGGAGGCCCCGAGCTTCCTCCACCAGCCCGGCGTCGAACTGGGCTCTGGCGCGGTTCGAGATCCAGACGCGGTGCTCCGCCGGCTCGACGGTGAGGCCGATCCAGGCGCTTCGGCCGTCGTAGCCGCGCGGCGCGGGCAGATCCGGCTCGCCACCGGCGACGGTGGCGATCTCGAGCGCCCGGACGACGCGACGTGGGTTCGCGGTGTCGACGGCCGCAGCCCGGCGGGGGGCGACGGCGCGGAGTCGCTCCACGAGCGGCTCCAGCCCGACCGCGAGGAACTCGGCCTCGAGCCGGGCCCGGACGGCAGGATCCGCGGGCAGGCTCTCGGTCGGGAGGCCCCGGGCGACGGCACGGAGGTAGAGGCCCGTTCCGCCGGCGAGGATGGCGACGCCACCCCGCTCACCGATCCCCGCGAGTGCCTCGCGAGCGTGGGCCGTGAAGTCGGCGACCGTGAACGCCTGATCGGGTTCGACGAGATCGAGGCCGTGGTGCGGGACCCCGTGCCGCTCCCGGAGCGTCGCCTTCGCGGTCCCGATGTCCAGGCCGCGGTAGACCTGGCGCGAATCGGCAGAGATGATCTCGGCCGCGATCCCCTCCCCCGCCAGCCGCTCGGCGACGTCGATCGCAAGCCCCGTCTTGCCGGTCGCCGTGGCGCCCGCGATGACGAGGAGCGGCGGTGCGCTCACGCGTCGACGAAGGTGCCCCGCAGCGCGTACGGGCCCGCGTGGTCGACGCGGGCGGTCACGAGGCGCCCGACGAGGTCAGGGCGGCCGGCCAGGTGGACGAGCTTGTGCTCGCGGCTCCGACCGGAGACCTGCGGGCCGGACGCGGCACCCGCCTCGGTCCCCTGGTCGTCGTGGTCGTGGCTCCGTGGCGGCGTGACCGAGTCCACGAGGACCTCGACCCGCCGTCCCATCCAGGCGCGATTCCGTTCCAGCCCGATCGCCTCCTGGACGGCGAGCAGCTCGTTCAGCCGCGCCCGCTTGATGTCCGCGGGGACATCGTCCGCCAGGCGGGTGGCCGGCGTCCCCGGGCGCTCGGAGTAGGCGGCGGCGAACACCTGGTCGTAGCGGACGGTCTCGAGCAATCGGAGCGTCGCGCGGAACTGCGCGTCGGTCTCGCCGCAGAACCCGACGATCACGTCCGTCGAGATCGCGATCCCGGGAACGGCGCCGCGGATCCGGTCCAGCCGCTCCAGATAATGCTCGATCGTGTACTGACGGCCCATCCGCCGGAGGACGGCGTCGTCGCCGGACTGGACCGGGAGATGGAGGTGGGCGCAGATCGACGGGCAGTCCGCCATCGCGGCGATCAGCCGGTCCGAGAGGTCCCACGGATGCGACGTCACGAACCGGAGGCGCGGGATCGCAGGCACCCCGTCGGCCGTCCGGATCCCGTCGATCGCGCGGATCAGGGCGGCGAGGTCCGGCCGGCCGTGGAGGTCGAGCCGGCGGCCCGCCCAGCGATCGGTGTCGACGTCCGCGAAGCGCGGCTCGGCCGGCAGGTCGTGGCCGTAGGAGTTCACGTTCTGGCCGAGCAGCGTCACCTCGCGATAGCCGGCCGATGCGAGCGCGCGCGCCTCGTCGAGGATCTCGTCGAACGGCCGGCTCCGCTCCGGACCGCGGCTGAACGGGACGATGCAGTAGGTGCAGGTCTTGTCGCAGCCGTAGACGATCGGCAGCCAGGCGCTGATCGAGGACTCGCGGTGGACGGCATCGCCCGCGACGGCGCCGGCGCGCATCCCCGGCAGGCGATCGGCGGCCCCGACGGTGGTCCGGCCGACGACGGTCGTGGCGGCGCTCGACAGGCCGACGGCACCCTGTGCCGAGGCGAGCCCGAGCCGGTCGACGAGCTCCGGCTCTTCATCGGGTCGCAGGAACAGGTCGACGGCGGGAAAGCGTCGCCGCAATCCGGCACGGTCCGGCTCGCGGACCGCGCAACCGGTGAGCACGACCCGCAAACCCGGGTTCGCGGCCTTCAACCGATGGAGATGGCCCTGCCGGCCGATCACTTTCTGCTCGGCCGCCTCGCGGATCGCGCACGTATTGATCACGACCAGGTCGGCCGTGTCCATCGACGCCGCTTCGGCGCAACCGGCGGCGAGCAGGCGGCCGGCCATCTCCTCGGAGTCGCTCCGGTTCATCTGGCAGCCGAGCGTCCAGACGTGGAAGGTCGGCAGGGCCGGTGCCTCGGGCCGGTACTCGGCGAGGCGCGGGTCGTCGACCACCGGCGGCTCGGCCGGTGCAGCCGAGCCGGCGGGCATCGCCAGGTCCAGGACGGGCAGCTCGCGACCGCGCGTTCGGGTGAGGGTCATCGCCCGGGCATGGTACGCGAGCCGGGTGGATCGTCCTCGACCGCCCACGTTTCCTCGGCAGGCCCGAGGATCCAGAGGACGCGGTCCCGCCTCGGATCCACGAGCAGCTCGACGTCGACGCCGACGCGGAGCCTGGTCCGCCACATCATCACCGGGTCGAACGGGACGTCACGGCCGCGCCGATCGACGATCCGATAGCCAGGCCCGATCGCGTTGGGACTCGCGGCGACGGTCGCGTGATCGATGACCCCAAGCCGAAGCGCTCGGGCGAAGCGAAGGGCCGGCAGGGCGGGGATGAGGACGAAGAACGCCGCGAACAGCCCGCCGAGCGTGGCCGTGACGATGTGCCGGGGATCACTGGCCATGGCGGCGATTCCGATGACCAGCAACGGGATCCCGAGCAGGAGGCCGACACCGACCATGGACTTGCCGGTGAGGGACCCGTAGGTCGTCCGAATCAGACCCGCGACATCCACGTCGCGCGGCGGCGGGCTATGGAACCAGGCCCGTGGCGGGACCCTGGACGCGAGCCCCGCCTCGAACAGAAGGCCCGGGCTACCGGGCAGGATCCGCGGCATCGCCGATCCTCGCTCGCAATGTCGCGGCGACCTCTTCGGGGACCCGCAACGCGGCGTGCGTCTCGGCGTAACTCGTCGTGTCGCCGTGATAGTCCGTGCCGCCGGTGCCGATCAGCCCGAGCTCGTCGGCGACAGCGCCGACCGCGTCGACCGTCGCGGGGTCGTAGGAGATGTAGTAGACCTCGATGCCGACCAGCCCGATCTCGATCAGCTCCCGGAGCAGCGGGACCTGGTCGGGCGCCTCGGAGAAGTGGGCGAGCACCGGCACGCCGCCCGCGTCGCGGATCGCCTCGATCGCCTCGCGCGGGCCCATCCCCTCGCGCGGCACGTAGGCCGGACCGCTCCAGCCGATCAGCCGGCGGAACGCGTCCTCCACGCTCGTGGCATGCCCGGCGGCAATCAGCGCCCGCCCGATCGTCGGCCGGCCGAGCGCGTCGTCGCGCGTCAGGTCGAGCCCGGCGAGCTGCTCGTCGATGCCGAGGCCGAGCTCCCGGAGCCGCGTCACCGTCCGCTCGAACCGGACGCGCCGGGCGGCCCGCTGGCGGGCGATCGCCGCCTCGAACGCCTCGTCGGCCGGGTCCATCCCGAAGCCGAGGATGTGGAGCTCGCCGTCCTGGAGCGGGATGCCCTTCGCGAGGGCGTTGATCTCGACGCCGGAGATCAGCTCCATCGACGGCGGCATCGCCCCGCCGAGGACGAGCTCACGGTACGCGGCGAGATTGTCGTGATCGGTGATCGAGAGCGTCCGGATGCCGGCGTCCGCGGCCGCTCGGACGAGCTCGACGGGCTGGAGGACGCCATCCGATCGAAGCGTGTGCGTGTGGAGGTCGACGGTCGACCGACCCGGTTCGGTCGCAGCCGCCAGTGCCGTCGCCCGTGCGGCGTGTCGCCCGGGTCGAGGCACGGTCAGACCTCGATGAGGCGCGAGACGCGCTCGATCGCGAGGGCTCGGCCGGTGGCCGGATCGACGTCGATCTGGGCCGCGTTGAAGATGACCGGCCCATCGCCGACCTCGAAGCGGGTCGGCAGGGCGTTGATGAACCGCGGCAGGACCGTCTTCGGGTCGAACCCGATCACGCTCCAGATCGGCCCCGTCATCCCGAGATCGGTCTGGTAGGCCGTGCCGCCGGGCAGGATCCGCTCGTCGCCCGTGACGACGTGCGTGTGGGTCCCGACGACGACGCTCACGCGCCCGTCGAGATACAGCCCGAACGCGTTCTTCTCGGACGTCAGCTCGCAATGGAAGTCGACCAGGCGGACCGGCGGGAGCGGCTCCGACGACTCGTCCAGCAGTCGGTCGGCATCGGTGAACGGGTTCTCGATCGGCTGCATGTACGTCCGACCCTGGAGGTTCATGACCGCGACGTCCGTGCCGTCCAACGCCTGATACGTGCCCCAGCCTCGGCCGGGGACGTCGTGGCTGCCGTAGTTCAGCGGGCGGAGGATCCGGTCGTTCGACTCGAGGTGCGGGTAGATCTCACGCTTGTCCCAGATGTGGTTGCCGGACGTGATCACGTCGACGCCGGCACCGAGCAGGGCCTGCGCGGTCGAGGCCGTGAGCCCCATCCCGCCGGCGACGTTCTCGCCGTTCGCGGTCACGAAGTCGATGCCGCGCTCCTCGCGGAGAGCCGGGAGGATCTGCTCGATCGCGACCCGTCCCGGCTTCCCGATCAGATCACCGATCATCAGGACGCGGCACGCCCCCGGCGGCCGCGGCGCGTCACCGTTCGGCGGGTTCCCGGGTCGCGTTCGCCCGATCGGCGAACCCGAGGTGTCAGCGGTCACGCCGGGACCATACCGGACGGCGGCCGCAGGAGCCGCTCAACGGAGCGGCACGCGCCACAGCGTGGAGACGTCGTGTGCGCTGATCCAGACGGCGTCGTCGTCGGCGGCAACGCTGCCACTGCCCGCCGGGGTGCCGAGCCGCCGGACGACCATGTTCGTCGCCGGATCGATCTGGGCAACCAGGGAGTCGCTCACTCGCGCCCAGGCGAACCCGCCACCGAAGGCCATGTCGCCACCCTCGACGGGCTCCGCAGACACGGGGATGGTCGCGGCGACCGAGTTCGTCGTCGGGTCGATGCGCGAGACGGTCCCGTCCCGCTGGTTCAGGACCCAGACACTCCCGCCGCCGGTGGCAGTGAACCGAGGCCCGCCCCCGACCGGAATCTCGGCGACGACCGATCCCGTCTTCGGGTCGAGCCGGACCACCATGTCCGTGTCGGAGGCGAGCCACAGACCGCCGACCCCCGCGCGGAGGGCCGCAGGCGAGGCCGGCGGATCCATCGACGCCACGATCTTGTTCGTCTTCGGATCGATCCGGACGAGCTTCGGCGGGCCGTTGATCGTGATCCAGACCGACCCTTCGCCGGCCGCCACCGACGACTCCTCGTCCGGGGCGCCGTCGAGCTGGATCGTCGCGGCCACGTTGCCGGTCTTCGGATCGATCCGCACGAGCGTGCGGGCATCGCAGTCGCCGACCCACAGCGAGCCGAATCCGACGTCCATTGCCAGGCAGACGCCGCCCATGGCGGTGCCCGGCTGCTGCCGGCCCGTCGCGAGGTCGAACCGCCCGAGCCCCGGTTGGACACCGGGCGACCACGCCGAGGCGCCCGCCAGCGAAATCCAGTCCGGCTGTCCGATCCCGGTGATCGCCGTCACGCCGGGCAGCGACTCCAGCGGGACGACGGCCGGCAACGTGACGGTCGGCGACGGCACGGGCGTCGCCGTCGCGAGCGGGCTCGGCTGAGCGGACGCAGTCGGGGCGGCCAGGGTCGCCGCTGCCGAGGTCGACGGAGCTGCCGGCCCGCTGGCGGCCGGTCCGGCGCCGGAGCACGCCGCGACGAGGACGGCCACGCCGACCAGTCGCCGCGGATGGGCTACTTCGCGTACTCCACGGAGCGCGTCTCGCGGATCACGGTGACCTTGATCTGGCCCGGGTAGGTCAGCTGCTCCTCGATCTTGCGGACGATGTCGCGGGCGAGCCGCGACGAAGCGAGATCGTCGATCTCCTCCGGACGGACGAGGATCCGGACCTCGCGGCCGGCCTGGACCGCGAACGAGCGCTCGACGCCCTGGAAGCTGTCGGCGATCGCCTGGAGGTCCTCCAGGCGCTTCACGTACGCGTCCATCGTCTCGCCCCGAGCGCCCGGTCGAGAGGCGCTGATCGCGTCGGCGATCTGGACGATCGGCGACTCGAGGCAGGTGTATTCGATCTCCTGATGGTGAGCGCCGATCGCGTTCACGATCTTCGGGCTGAGGTTGTTCCGCTGGGCGATCTGGGCCCCGATCGCGGCGTGCGGACCCTCGACCTCGTGGTCGACGGCCTTGCCGATGTCGTGGAGCAGCCCGCCCGTCTTCGCGATCTGGACGTCGGCACCGACCTCCGCCGCGATCACCGAGGCGAGGCGCGAGGTCTCGACGACGTGGTTGAGCACGTTCTGGCCGTAGCTCGTCCGGTACTTCAACCGCCCGAGCAGCTTGATGAGCTCCGGCGGCAGTCCGGGCACCCCGGCCTCGTACGCCGCCGTCTCACCCGCCTGGCGGATGATCAGGTCGACCTCCGCCCGGGCCTTCGAGACGACCTCCTCGATCCGTCCGGGATGGATCCGGCCATCGCCGATCAGCTTCGTGAGGGCCAGGCGGGCAATCTCCCGGCGGACCGGGTCGAAGCCCGACAGGACGACCGATTCCGGGGTGTCGTCGATGATCAGGTCGACGCCGGTCGCCTGCTCGAGCGCGCGGATGTTGCGGCCCTCTCGGCCGATGATCCGGCCCTTCATCTCGTCGTTCGGCAGGTGGACGACCGTCACGGTGTGCTCGGCCGTATGGTCCGCCGCGACCCGCTGGATCGCGGTCACGACGATGTCGCGGGCCTTCTCCTCGGCCTCGTCGCGGGCTCGCCGGTCGATCGACCGGGCGAGCTTCACCGCGTCGTGCTCGGCCTCCTCGCGGACCGCCTCGAGCAGGAGGCTCTTCGCGTCCTCCGCGCTGACGCCGCTGACGCGCTCGAGCGCCTCGACCTGCTCCTGGTGCGCCTTCGCGAGGTCCTCGCGGGTCTTGTCGAGGTCGCGCTCGCGGTCGAGGAGCTTGCGGTCCCGCTGCTCGAGCATGTCCGTCCGCTGGTCGAGCTGCTCGTCCCGGGCGAGCAGGCGACGCTCGAGCGTGCTCAGCTCGTTGCGACGGGCTCTTGCCTCGTCCTCGGCCTCGCGCTGGAGGCGGAGCTTCTCGTCCTTCGCCTCGAGGATCAGCTCCTTCTGGCGGGCTCGTGCCTCCGCCTCGATTCGTCGTGCCTCGGACTGCGCCGCCTTCATCGACTGGGACGCGAACACCCCGCGGATGATCATGCCGAGCACGACTCCGCCGATCGCAGCGGCGAGCGCCACGGCGATGACGACCGGTGTCTCCATCTGTACCTCCCGTCCGGCGCTCGGAGTGCCGGAGGTTGACGTCGGTTTGTACGGCGTCGCCCGTGCCGGGAACGGCGACATCGACCGATGGGCCGGTCGTGGGCGGTGACGAACGCCGGTTGCCTTCCCGCGCCGCCTCGGAGCGACGCCGTTGAAATCTGGCACGTAGCCTACTACGGTGCGGCGGGGCGAGCCGGGCGGCGGTCAGTCCGAGCCCGCGCGGCGAGCGCCGGACCGCCACGTGGCGGTTGTTGGCTCGTGGCGATCGAGGGATACCCAGTCAGATGCGTTCGGTCGAGGTCGTCGTCGTCGGGGCGGGACATGCCGGCCTGATCGTCAGCCGGCTGCTGACGGATGCGGGCCGCGAGCACGTCCTCCTGGATCGCCGATCGTCACTCGGCGGCGGGTGGCAGGACCGCTGGGATGCGTTCCGACTCGTGTCGCCGAACTGGACGACGTCGGTGCCCGGGTTCGACTATCGCGGCGACGATCCCGACGGGTTCATGCCCCGCGACGAGGTGATCGACCACTTCCGGGCATACGCCGCGTCGATTCCCGCGCCGGTCGAGCTCGACACGGACGTGCGCCGGCTGGTTGCGCTGGATCCCGGCGGCGCCGCACGGTTCCGGCTCACGACGAACCACGGCGAGATCGATGCCCGCGACGTGATCGTCGCCGGCGGTCCCTTCCAGCGGCCGATGATCCCGGCTGCCGGCGGCGGCCTTGCCCCGGGCATCGTCCAGCTCCACTCGCATCACTACCGCAACCCGGATCAGCTGCCGCCCGGCGGGGTGCTCCTGATCGGCAGCGGGCAGACAGGCGTCCAGCTTGCGGATGAGCTGATGACGGCGGGGCGGCGGGTCGCGATGGCAGTCGGGCGATGCGGGCGGGCGCCACGCCGCTACCGAGGCAAGGACGTGTTCTGGTGGCTACGCCAGCTGGGGACTCGGGGGGCGCTTGTGGGCACGCCGCTCCCGACGCCGGACAAGCTTGCCGGTCCGGGGGCACGGTTCGCCTGCAACCCGCATCTCTCGGGCCACGACGGCGGCCACGACACGAACCTCCGACGGATGGGCAGCAGCGGACTGGCGCTCCTCGGCCGGCTGGAGGATGCACATAGTACCGTGGTCCGGCTCGCCGATGACCTGGCCGAGAATCTCCGGCTCGCGGACACGTTCTTCGACGACCGCCTCAAGGGCCTGTTCGACACCTTCGTCGACCGCATCGGTGAGTCGCTGCCGGAGGAGGAGCTCGACCAGTTCGCCTTCGAGCCACCGCAGGTCCGCGTTTTCGACCTCGTCGACGAGCAGATCTCGACCGTCATCTGGACAAGCGGCTATCGACCGGCATTCGACTGGATCGAGCTCCCGGTTCTCGACGAGTTCGGTCTGCCCGTCACGACCGCCGGAGCGACCGCCGTGCCCGGCCTGAGCTTCATCGGAACGCCCTGGATGGTCGACATGGGCTCAGCGAACCTGGTCGGCGTCGCCCGCGACGCGGAAGCCCTTGCGGCCAACTGGTAGGCGCGTCAGCCGTCGGGCTCGTCGTCGGCCGCCGACATCGCGGCGATGAGCTGCGCGCTCGCCTCGCGGCAGACGTCGGGAGCGAAGCCGTTCCGCGCAAGCAGCGCGTAGGCCTTCTGCCGACGGACGCGCGGGTCGGCAACCCGCTCGAGCGCCCGAGCGTTGCGGGTCGAGCAGCTTCCGGGCGGCGGTCGCATCCGGGTCGGCCGGGGCCGCCTCCGACGGATGCGCCGCGTCCGCCGCGCCGGCCGTGGCGTCGGAGCCGTCCTCCCATCGGACGGCGACCTCGCGCCGCGCCTTGAGGACGGCGGTGATCGTCGACGCGTCGATCCCCTTCTGGCGGAGCTCGATGATCAGCGCATGCTCGCCTCGCGGATGAGCCCGGTCGCGGGACTCGACCCACTGCGTCGCGAAGGCCGCGTCGTCCAGCATCCCGAGCTCGGTCAGCCGCGCGATCGCGCCGTCCACGAGCTCCGACCGGTAGCCGGCCCCACCGAGCCGCTTCCGGACCTCCGCGACCGACCTGGACCGCGCCTCGAGGAACCGCAGGGCCGCGGCGAGGACGACCTCGGGGTCGTCGATCTCGGACCGCCGCTCGCGACGCTCGTTCGGCGTCTCTCGTGGTCGCCGCGCGGCCACGCCTACTCGGCCTCTTCGATGCCCTCGACCGGCAGCTCGATCTCGTTGATCTTCCCGCGGATCCGGCGGTCGATCTCGGCCGCGACGTCCGGGTTCTGCTTCAGGAAGTCCTTCGACGCCTCGCGACCCTGGCCGAGCCGGGTCTCCTCGAAGGTGAACCAGGCGCCGGTCTTGTTGACGACGCTCATCGCGACGCCGACGTCGAGCAGGCCGCCTTCCTTGGAGACGCCCTCGCCGTACATCACGTCGAACTCGGCGACGCGGAACGGCGGCGCGACCTTGTTCTTCACGACCTTGATCCGGACCCGGTTGCCGACCGACTCGGTCCCCGTCTTGATCGTCTCGATCCGACGGATGTCGAGCCGGACGCTGGCGTAGAACTTCAGCGCCCGGCCACCCGGCGTGGTCTCGGGGTTGCCGAACATCACGCCGATCTTCTCGCGGAGCTGGTTCGTGAAGATCAGCGAGGTGTTGGAGCGGGACACGGCGCCGGTCAGCTTGCGGAGCGCCTGGCTCATCAATCGGGCCTGGATGCCGACGAAGCTGTCGCCCATCTCGCCCTCGATCTCCGCCCGCGGCACGAGCGCCGCGACCGAGTCGACCACGACACAGTCGATGCCGCCCGAGCGGATCAGGGTCTCGGTGATCTCGAGGGCCTGCTCGCCGGTGTCCGGCTGGCTGACGAGGAGCTCGTCGACGTTGACGCCGCAGGCCCGGGCATACGCCGGATCGAGGGCGTGCTCCACGTCGATGAACGCGGCCACGCCGCCACGGCGCTGGGCCTCGGCGATGACGTGCTGGCAGATCGTCGTCTTGCCCGATGACTCAGGCCCGAAGATCTCGGTGATCCGGCCACGCGGAATGCCGCCGACACCGAGCGCCAGGTCGAGCGCGATCGAGCCCGTGGGGATGACGTCGATCGCGGTGATCGAGTGGGCCCCGAGCTTCATGATCGAGCCGGTCCCGAACTGCTTCTCGATCGCCTGGATCGCGGCCGCCACGGCCTTGCCGCGCTCCGCCTGGGCGCGGTCCGCGCCGCGATCGCCGCCGTTCCGCTCGTCCGTCGTCCGCTCGCCGGTCAACGCCATGGATCCGTCACGCTCCTGTCGATCTGTGGCCGTACCGACAGGTCACGCTCCCGGGCGGGACCTCGGACGATCAGCCTTCGTCGGTCGTCTCTTCCTCGGTGACCCGTCGCGGCTTCCGTTCCTTCCGGATCAGCTCGGCCTGCATCGGCGGCGGCTCCGAGAGGGACGACAGCTTGGGCTGGCCCGACTTGTCCTTCGGCTTCTTCTTCGCTTCGCGGTGAGGACGATCTCGCGAGCCCATCGTTGCTCCTCCGCGTTGGCACGCAGACTACCGAACGGCCATTCACGCGGACTGCTCCGCGGCTTCACTGCCACTCGACCGGCCCGCGCGCAGGGCCAGATCGGGCAACTCAGCGGGGAAGGTTCCAGACCCCAGGGCGGCGCGGATCCTGACCATGAAGTCTAGGGTGAAGGTCAGGTTGTGACAAGTCGCGAGACGGTACGCGAGAAGCTCGTTGGCCCGCAGGAGATGGGCCAGATACGCCCGCGAGAACGACCGGCAGAGGAGGCACGGACAGTCCGCCTGGACGGGCTCCGGATCGTCGAGGAATCGCTGGTTGCGAAGGTTCAGCCGGCCGCCCGGAACCCACAGCTGGCCGTTCCGCGCGACGCGGGCGGGCAGGACCGAATCGAACAGGTCCACGCCGCGATGGACCGCGTCGAGGAGGTCCGCGGGAGAGCCCAGCCCCATCAGGTAGCGGGGCCGCGGGTCGGTCACCAGCTCCCCGACCGCCACGTCGAGGGCCGCGCCCCGCTGGATCGGCGTCTCGTCGCCGGCGAGGCCGCCGATGCAGATCCCGTCGAACGGCAGCGAGGCGATGAACCGCGTGCTCTCGGCGCGCAGGTCCGGCTCCAGCCCGCCCTGGACGATCCCGAACAGCGCCTGGTCGTCGCGCGCATGGGCGGCGAGCGACCGCTCGGCCCAGCGATGGGTCCGGGCCGTCGCGTCCGCGACCACCGACCGGGCCGAGCTCGGGAACACCGGCTGGTCGAAGGCGACCGCGACATCCGACCCGAGCGCCTCCTGGACGCCGATCGCGACCTCCGGCGTGAAGCGATGGGTCGAGCCGTCGAGATGGCTCCGGAACGTGACGCCGTCCTCGTCCACGACCCGGAGGTCGCCGAGCGAGACCACCTGGAAGCCGCCCGAGTCGGTGAGGATCGGGCCGTCCCAGGCCATGAACCGGTGGAGCCCGCCGAGCCGCCGGATCCGCTCGTGCCCGGGCCGGAGGTACAGGTGGTACGTGTTGGCGAGGATGATCGAGGCGCCGACCTCGCGGATGTCGTCCGGGTGGAGCGCCTTGACCGTTGCGTTCGTCCCGACTGGCATGAACTGCGGCGTCTCGACGACGCCGTGGGCCAGCTCGAGCCGACCGAGCCGTGCCCGGGTCGAGCCGTCGGCCGGCGGCGGGACCGTGACCGTGAAGCTGGCGGGGCCGCTCACCGTCAGCGGCGGTTGATGACGGCGAGGACGACGGAGACGATGACCGAGACGACGACCATCGTTCCCAGCGGGATGTAGATCGTGACGTTGTCCCGCTGGATCACGATATCTCCCGGCAGGTGACCGAGGATCGGGATCCGCGGGCCGAGCGCGATCACGAGACCGACGGTCGCGATCACGACGCCGAGCACGACCAACGCCCAGCCGAGACCCTGGAACCCGTTCACCGTCACTCGCCGGCCGGATCCTCGTCGGAGCTGGTCGCCGGGGCGTCCCACAGGCTCGGCATGTCGGCGTCACCGCGGCGTGGCGGCGGGATCTCGTAGCCGAGCTTCGCCAGGTGCGCCCGGGCCGCCTCCGTCGCGATCCGGCCCTGCGGCGTTCGATCGAGGAACCCGAGCCGGAGCAGGAACGGCTCGTAGACGTCCTCGATCGTCTCGACCTCCTCTGCCAGCACTGCGGCCAGCGCCTGGACGCCCACCGGCCCCGACGCGAACTTCTGGACGATCGCGGCGAGCAGCTTGCGGTCCGTGGAGTCGAGGCCTTCGTCGTCGATCTCCATCTGGCGCATCGCCGCGGTCGCGGTCGCCTCGTCGACGCGGCCGTCGCCGTGGACCTGGGCGTGGTCGCGGGTCCGCTTCAGGAGACGGTTGACGATCCGCGGCGTGCCCCGGCCGCGCCGCGCGATGGCGCGCTCGGCGCCGTCGTCGATCGGGACCTCGAGGATCCGGGCGGACCGGTCGACGATTGCCGCGAGGTCGTCCTCCTCGTAGAAGTCGAGCCGGTAGGTCGCGCCGAACCGGTCGCGGAGCGGTGAGCTGATCCTCCCCGCCCGGGTCGTGGCGCCGACCACCGTGAACGGCTTCAGGCTGAGCCGGAGGCTCCGCGCGCTCGGCCCCTTCCCGATCATCACGTCGAGGGCGAAGTCCTCCATCGCCGGGTAGAGGATCTCCTCGACCGCCCGGTTCAGGCGGTGGATCTCGTCGATGAACAGCACGTCGCGCTCGTCGAGCGCGGTGAGGATCGCCGCCAGGTCTCCGGCACGTTCCACCGCGGGGCCGCTGGTGTACCGGACGTTCACGCCGAGCTCGCGGGCGATGATCGTGGCGAGGGTCGTCTTGCCGAGGCCCGGCGGACCGTACAGGAGGACGTGGTCGGCGGCCTCTCCCCTGCCCTTCGCCGCGGCGATCAGCACCGACAGGTTCGCCTTGACCTCGCGCTGGCCGATGTACTCGTCGAGCGTCCGGGGCCGAAGCGCGCCCTCGACGACGCGATCCGTGTCGTCGACCAGGTCCGGGGCGAGGATCCGCGAGAGGTCGTCGGTCATCGGACCGGAGCGTACCACGGTCGGTCGCGCTTTCGCACGGATGTTCGACTCCCAGCGGGCGCCGAACACGAGGCGTGCCAACCATCGACCGAGTACTCCCGCCGGGCCGACGCGCCGGCGCGTGCACGACCATCGGAACTCCCGATGCGCCGCTCGTCGCCGGGGAACCGTGAACGCCGCGCGCAGCGGGCCGCCAGACGACCGTCGGAACACGGGCTGATCCACGTTGCGCAGCCCGTGAGCGTTGCGTCGAACAACGGCCGGCCCGTCGACGCTCGGACGGCATCGGCAGTCTGTCCTCCCACCGTTCGCGCTCCATGTGCGCACGTCATCGGCCGGCACCGCACTGGTTCGACACAATGCGCAGGGGGCGCGCACGCCACCCCACGGCGCCGGGCCGCGTCCGTGCGAAATCCCCACCCGAAGGGTAGGAATTCGGTCCAGAATGGCACCAGATGCGTCTCTCTCGCCGGTCCGAGTACGGCATCCGGGCGCTGGTCGACCTCGTCCGGAGCGAGGCCGCGACGCGCGCCGACGACCATCCTCACCCGCACCCCTCCCCGGTCGCCCTCGCGACCCTCGCCCAGCGGAACAACCTCCCGCCGAAGTTCCTCGAGCAGATCATGTCGACCCTCAAGCACGGCGGCGTCGTCCGGACGACGCTTGGGGCGCACGGCGGCTATGCCCTCGCGGTCGATCCCTCGACGGTGTCGGTCGGCCGGGTCATCCGGCTGCTCGACGGGGCCCTCGCGCCGCTGTCGTGCGTCAGCCTTCGCTACTACGAGCGGTGCTCCTGTCCGGACGAGGCGACGTGCACCCTCCGCGACGTGATGCTCGACGTCCGCGACGCGATGCTCGAGATCCTCGACCAGGAGTCGCTCGCCGCTCTCGCCGCCAGGCCCGGTCGGGCCTCGATCGATCCGCGCGGCATCCACGCCGACGCCCTGGCCGGCCTGCGGCCGTAGCCGGTCGCCCGACTACTCGCGGAGGAGGCTCCGCAGCGCGGCCTTGACGCGATCCTCGAGGGTGCCGCCGATCGTCGGGTCGGCCAGGGCGATCCGCGATGCCTCGCGGGCCTCGGCCAGCGAGTAGCCCAGCGCCTGGAGCGCCGCGACGACCTCGCTCTCCGCGGCGCCCACCCCGACGGCACCCGGCACCGACGCCGCGACCCCGGCCGCGGCCACCTTCTCCTTGAGCTCGAAGATGATCCGGTCGGCGAGCTTCTTGCCGACACCCGGGATCGACACGAGGACCGCCTGGTCCTGGGCCATGATCGCGAGCTGGAGGTCGGGCGTCGGCCGTGACCCGACGATCGCCAGGGCGACCTTCGGCCCGACGCCGGTGACGGTCAGCAGGAGCGTGAAGAACCCGAGGTCCTCGGCCGACCGGAACCCGAACAGCGACTGCTGGTCCTCGCGGACGAGGTGGTACGTGTGGAGCTTGATCGTGGAGCCGGGCTGGGCGGTCGACAGGATCGCCGGCGACGCGAACACCCGGTAGCCGATCCCACCGACCTCGATCACGAGCGAGTCGAACGCGACCGCCCCGACGCGCCCCTCGACGGAAGCGATCACTTCAGCTCATCCGACACTGACGATGACCTTGGGCGAGCCTGACAGCCCATCGGCTCGGCCTCGGGCGCCTGGTCAGCCGTCGACGACTGATGGCCATCGGTCGCTGCCCCGATCGCGTGGATACGGCCGTCACGGCTGTCGTTTGAACCAACGTGAGGCTCGCCCCATCAGCGAACGCCACGGGCCTCGCGCTTCTCCCGGGCGAGCGCCTCGCGCACCGCCTGCTCGTACGGCGAGGCACCGCGCGCGATCGGCGCGGACGCGCCGCGGTCGAGCACGGCCGCCCCGGCCGGCTTCGACGAACGGCCGACCTGGCCGACGCCGTTGGCGATGCAGATCGCGATCGCGAGCGCGTCGGCCGCGTCGTCGGGTGTCGGCCGGGCGGGCATCCCGAGGACCAGCTGGACCATCCGCGAGACCTGCTCCTTGTCGGCGGCACCGTAGCCCGCGACGGCGCTCTTGACCTCGTTCGGCGTGGCCTCGCGGACCGGTCGAGCCGCCTCGGCGGCGGCCAGGAGGACGACCCCCCGAGCATGCCCCACCGCCATCGCCGTCTGGGCGTTCCGGGAGAAGTAGATCCTCTCGACCGCCACGACGGCCGGCTCGTGCATCTCGATGAGCTCGCGCAACGCGGTGTGGATCGTGAGCAGCCGCTCCCCGAGCGGCTCGTCCGCCGACGTGACGACGCAGCCGTGGTCGACCGCGCGGAGTCGCCCGGCGGTCAGGTCGACGACGCCCCAGCCGAGCGCGGCGGTCCCCGGATCGATGCCGAGGACGATCATCCCAGCGCCGCCCCATGCACCGTCGACGGGGCGGCCGAGGTCACCCGGCGACCTCGGCGAAGACATCCTCCGGGATGTCGAAGTTGGCGGTCACGCGCTGGACGTCCTCGAGGTCCTCGAGAAGCTCGACGAGACGAAGCGCCTGGCGGGCCTTGGCCGAGTCCAGCTCGACGGTCTGCTTGGCGATCATCGTGCTCTCGGCCGATTCGACCGGGACGCCGGCACCCTCGAGGGCCTTCCGAACGCTCTCGAGCGAGCCCGGCTCGGTGTAGATCTCGATGGACTCGTCGGCGTCGGTGTCGACGTCCTCGGCCCCCGCGTCGATCGCGGTCAGCGCGACCTCGTCGGCATCGACCCCGCCGTCACGCTGGATCGTGATCAGGCCGCGCGGCTCGAACTGCCAGGCGACGGCGCCGGAGCCCGCGAGCTGGCCGCCGGTCTTCGTGAAGATCGAGCGGACCTCGGCGGCAGTCCGGTTGCGGTTGTCCGTGGCGGCTTCGACGAGGACCGCGACGCCGCCGGGGCCGTAGCCCTCGTAGACGATCTCCTCGAACTGCTCGCCGTCGCCGCCGCCCGTCGCCTTGTCGATCGTCCGCTTGATGTTGTCGGCCGGCATGTTGACCGCGCGGGCCTTCTCCATCGCGAGGCGGAGGCGGTAGTTCGCGTCCGGATCGCCGCCGCCCTGGCGCGCTGCGACGCTGATCTCGCGAGCGACCTTCGTGAAGAGCGCGCCCCGCTTCGCGTCGTTGGCGCCCTTCTGGCGCTTGATCGTGGACCATTTGGAGTGTCCGGACATCGCGGGCCGGAGTATAGCCGACTAGAATGGCCCGACCCTCCCCGGAAGGGCCCCGTGCCGCACGTATCGCGGCCCGCTTCCGAGCCCCATCGCCCGTCGTTCACGAAGCCGTGAGGTCCACTCCGCCGATGACGATGAAGAGCGTCGATCCCGCCCACCTTCGGAGCGTCGTCCTGGCCGGCCACGCCGGTGGCGGCAAGACGACGCTCGCCGAGCAGCTCCTCTTTCGAGCCGGCGCCGTCCAGCGTCTCGGGCGGGTCGACGACGGCACGGCCCACCTCGATTTCGAGCCCGAGGAGCAGAAGCGCAAGGAGTCGCTGAGCCTCGCCGTCGCGACCTTCGAGCACGACGCGACGAGGATCACGCTGGTCGACACGCCGGGCTACCCGGACTTCGTCGCCGAGGTCATCTCGGGGTTCGCGGCAGCCGACGGCGCGCTGTTCGTCATGGACGCCACCGGCGGGGTGGAGGCGGGCCTGGAGAACGGGGTCGCACTGGGACGGTCCACCGGCCGCGCGGCCTGCTTCTTCCTGAACCGCTGCGACAAGGAGAACGCCGATCCGCTCGCGGCGCTCGATACCCTCCGCGCCCGCTTCGGCAACAAGATCGCCCCGCTCCACATCGCGATCGGCAAGGGCGAGCACTTCACCGGCTACGTCGACCTGGTCCACCGGAAGGCGTACGAGCTCCAGGGCGGCAAGGAGGTCGAGGTCCCGGTGCCCGAGGATCTCGCGGGCGAGATCGCGACTCGCCGCGACCAGCTGCTCGAGGCTGCGGCCGAGGCCGACGACGACGTGATGGCGAAGTACCTCGACGGCGAGGAGGTGAGCGACGCCGAGCTCGACTCCTGCCTCCACCGCGGGGTCCGCGACTCGATCCTCGCTCCGGTCCTCGTCGGCAGCGCGACGAAGGGCATCGGGATGAACGCTCTCCTCGACGCGTTCATCCGGTACATGCCGACGGCCGCCGAGGAGCCGGCGCTCGAGGCGAAGGACGCGAAGGGCAACGCGGTCACGATCACCCCGGACCCCGACGGCCCCCTCGTCGCCCGGGCGTTCAAGACCGCCGCCGACCCGTTCGTCGGCCGGCTCACGTATCTCCGGATCCTCAGCGGCACGCTCCACAGCCAGGCGCATGTCTGGAACGCCAGCCGTGAGGAGGACGAGCGGATCGGCCAGCTGCTGCTCCTCCACGGCAAGGACCAGGAGCCGATCGGGGAGCTCCAGGCCGGCGAGATCGGCGCCGTGGCGAAGCTCGTCTCGACCGAGACGGGCGACACCCTCTCCGTCCGTGACAAGGCCGTCATCCTGCCGCCGATCGCGTTCCCCGAGCCGTCGCTGTCGGTGGCGATCGAGCCCCAGACGAAGGCCGACCTCGACAAGATGGGCGCCGCCCTCCAGCGGATGCTCGAGGAGGAGCCGACCGCCCGCGTCGAGCGATCGACGACCGGTGAGCAGCTCCTCGTCGCGATGGGCGACGCCCACATCGCGGTGATCGGCGAGCGGCTCAAGCGGAAGTTCGGGGCCGCGATCCTCACGCGCCAGCCGAAGGTCCCCTACCGCGAGACGATCCGGGGCACGACGAAGGTCGAGGGCAAGTACAAGAAGCAGACGGGCGGCCACGGGATGTTCGGCCACGTCTGGCTCGAGATCGAGCCGAACCCGGGCGGAGGCGTGGAGTTCGCCGAGCACGTGGTCGGCGGATCCGTTCCGAAGGGCTTCTTCCCCGGGATCGAGAAGGGCATCCGCGAGACCGCGGCCGAGGGCGTGATCGCCGGCTACCCGCTGTCCGACTTCAAGGCGACGCTCTACGACGGCTCGTTCCACACGGTCGACTCGAACGAGCTGTCGTTCAAGATCGCCGCGTCGATGGCGCTGAAGAAAGGCGTCCAGGAGTGCAGGCCCGCGCTCCTCGAGCCCATCATGTCGGTCGAGGTCCGCGTTCCCGAGGAGTACATGGGCGACGTCAACCGCGACCTGAACACGCGGCGCGGACGCGTCCTCGGCATGGACAGCTCGGACGGCGTGCAGGTCGTCCAGGCCCACGTCCCGCAGGCCGAGCTGTTCTCGTACGCGACGGAGCTGCGCTCGATGACCCGCGGCCGGGGCACGTTCACCTCGTCCCTCGACCACTACGAGGAGGTGCCGCAGCACCTCGCCGAGAAGGTCATCGAGAGCCACCGCAAGGAGACCGAAACGGCCGGCGCCCACGGCTCCCACTGAGAGGCATCCGTCCGGTTGATCCCGCCGCCCCTCGACTCGAGCACGCACGTCACCGGGAGCTGGAAGGGCCGGCCGGTCGACCAGTCGCCTGACGGTCCCGACGGCGGCCAGCGCGGCCGTCAGGTCGATCCGCCCGTCGTAGAGTGCCCGACCCACGATCGCACCTCGGCAGCCGAGGTCGCGCGTGGCGATGACGTCGTCGATCGAGGCGATGCCTCCGGATGCGACGACCTCGGCGCGGGAGATCCGAACGAGGCGTTCCAGCAGTGCGAGGTCCGGACCGCCGAGCAGGCCGTCGCGCACGATCGCGGTCACGATGAACGTGGTGACGCCGGCATCGAGCAGCGTCCTGGTCGCGTCGTCGACCGGCACGGATGCCGCGCCGGGCACCCAGCCATCGCCGACGGCACGGCCGTCGCGGACGTCGAGTGCGACGGCCACCCGCTCGGCGCCATGACGGTCGACCAGGTCGCGGACGAGCGCCGGCTCCCGCAGCGCCGCCGTCCCGAGGACGACACGCGCTGCGCCGGTGTCCAGCGCCGCCGCGACCACGCCGCGGTCGCGCAGTCCACCGGCCACCTGGACCCGCATCGCGGGGCGATCCGTCGGTGCCATGGCTGCGTCTGCGATCGCCCTGGTCGCATCATCGTGCGATCGCGTGCCGGTCCGGGCCCCGTCGAGGTCGACGACGTGCACCCAGGCGGCGCCGGCCGCGCGGAAGCCGGATGCAACAACGGCCGGATCCTCGGCGTAGACCCGCTCGCGGTCGAACGATCCCTGCTCGAGTCGCACGACCCGCCCGCCACGCAGGTCGATCGCGGGCAGGAGCGTGAAGGTTGACGCCTCGGATGTCACCACGCTACCATGCTAGCACGCTACCACGCTGACAGACGACCACGCGAGGGCGAGGCACATGGAAGACTGGCGAACGAGCGACGTCGACGAGCTGATCGAGGCCCTCCTTCGCCTCGAGACGCGCGACGAGGCCGCCCGCTTCCTCCGGGACCTCTGCACGCTCGGGGAGATTCGCGACCTCGCTCAGCGGTGGGCGGTCGTGCGGCGGCTCGATCAGGGCGAGCACTACGCCGCGATCTCCCGCGACACCGGGGCGAGCACCGCCACGATCACGAGGATCGCCACGTGGCTCAACCACGGCGAGGGTGGCTACCGCGAGGCTCTCGGCCGCCTGGCCGCGGCGCGGGAGACCGGGATCCCCTACCCCGCCGGGCGGGAGCGATGACCGCCCTCGAGGGCCGGGAGCGGCTGCGACTGGCGATCCCGAACAAGGGTCGCCTCGTCGAACCGACCGTCGAGCTCCTCCGGGATGCCGGCCTCGTCTTCGAGGAGCACGAGCGCAGCCTCGTCGCCCGCGTGCGCAACTTCGACCTCGACATCCTCTTCGTCCGGACGAACGACGTCATCGAGTTCGTCGGTGACGGCGTCGCCGACCTCGGCGTCACCGGGGAGGATCTCCTCGCCGAGACCGGCGCGGAGCTGCCCCGCCTTCGACCCCTTGGCTTCGGGCAGTGTCGCCTGGCCGCGGCCGTGCCCGCCGACAGCTCCTACCGGACCGTCGGTGATCTGGCCGGCCTGCGCGTCGCCACCGCCCATCCGAACGCCACCCGACGGTTCTTCGAGAACGCCGGGCTCGCGGTCGAGGTCATCTCGATCTCCGGCGCGGTCGAGGTGGCGCCGCGACTCGGCCTGGCCGAGGCGATCGTCGACCTTGTCTCGACCGGGTCCACGCTGGTGATGAACGGGCTGCGGCCCATCGCGGACGTCCTCGCGTCCGAAGCGGTCCTGATCGCCAATCCCACCGCCCAGGTCCAGCGGGCCGACGAGGTCGCCGCGGTCGACACGATGCTCAGCGCCGTCATCGCCGCCCGGGATCGGAAGTACCTGATGATGAACGCCCCGGCGAGCCGGCTCCACGAGCTCGAGACGCTGCTGCCGGGGCTCGAGTCGCCGTCCGTGATCCCGCTCGCCCACGCCGGGATGATCGCGATCCATGCCGTGGTCGGCGCCGACGATGTGTGGAGCCTCCTGCCCCGCCTGAAATCGGCCGGCGCGTCGGGGATCCTCGTCCTCCCGATCGAGAAGATCGTTCCGTGACCGCGGACACCGCCGCGCCTGCGGATGCGGCAGTGACCCTTCGGCGTCTCGACCTCGGCGACACGCGCGCGGAGGCCGTCGCCGAACGGCGAGCCCTGTTCCGGCGTGGCGCGGTCCCCGATGAGCGGATCCGGGCCGGAGCGCGGGAGATCCTCGACGACGTCCGGGCGCGCGGGGCCGGCGCCGTCCGCGAGGCGAACGCCCGGTTCGGCGGCGGCTCGGTCGACGGGCGCCTCCTGCTCGAGCGTCGCGAGCTGACCGCCGCGCGCGATCGCCTCGACCGGGACGACCGCGCCGCGCTCGACCAGGCGATCGACCACGTGACCCGGTTCGCGACGACCCAGCGCCCAGTGACCCACCGGACCACGATCGTCTCGGGGATCGACATCGAGCGTCGATGGCTGCCGCTCGATCGTGTCGGCTGCTACGTGCCGGGCGGCTCGGCCCCCTATCCCTCGTCGCTGGTGATGACTGTCGTGCCGGCGCGGACCGCGGGCGTCGGCGAGATCGTCGTCGCGACACCGGCCGACGCAACGGGCGCGATCCACCCGGTGCTGCTCGGGGCAGTCGGGCTGCTCGAGGTCGATGCCGTCCTCGTCGCCGGCGGAGCCCAGGCCGTCGGAGCGCTCGCGTTCGGCTGGGACGCCGACCCCGCGTCGGGCGAGCCCGCGCTGCAACCCGTCGACCGCATCGTCGGCCCCGGCAATCCCTGGGTGACCGCGGCCAAGCTCGAGGTCGCGGGCCTGGTCGGGATCGACCTGCCGGCCGGGCCGTCCGAGGGGATGGTCCTCGCGGACGATGCCGCCGATCCGGCGATCGTCGCCGCCGACCTCGTGACCCAGGCCGAGCACGGACCGGATTCGCCGGCGATCCTGGTCACGACGAGCGCCGGCCTCGCCGATGCCGTCGAGCGGGAGATCGCGACGCTCCTTCCGCGCCTCGAACGGCGCGAGGTGCTCGCCCGCGCGCTGGCCGCATACGGCCGCATCGCCCTGGCCGGCGACCTCGACGCGGCCATCGCCTTCGTCGACGCCTACGCCCCGGAGCACCTCTCGATCGACGTCCGCGACGCCGACGAGGTGGCGAACCGGATCCGCCACGCGGGCTCCATCTTCGTCGGGCCGTGGGCCCCGGAGTCCGCCGGCGACTACGCGACCGGGGCGAACCACGTCCTGCCGACCGGCGGGCTCGCGCGTGCGTGCGATCCCTTGGCGGTCGAGGCATTCGGCAGGTACACCCAGATTCAGCGGATCGACGAGCGGGGCCTGACCGCGATCCGGGCGACGGTCGGTCGACTCGCGACGGCCGAGGGTCTCACGGCCCACCGGAACGCGGTCGAGACGCGGTTCGGCGCCGGGGTCGGGGTCGGCTCGCCGGCCCCGGCGGAGCCCCGACCGTGAGCCCCACGCCGGTCACGACGAGCCTCCCGACCCATCCGGCCAGCTACAGCTGGGAGGCCACCGACGAGGAAGTCGCGGCGCGCTACGGCGTGCCCATCGGCGACATCCTCCGATTCGACCTGAACACGTCGCCCGCACCGCCGGAGCTCGCGGCCCGGATCCTGGCGGCGGGCGCGTTCGAGGCCCCGTTGTCGGAGTACCCGCCGTCGGACTACCGCCGACTCGTGGAGACCGCCGCCCGCGTGTACGGCGTCGGAATGGACGAGCTGCTCGTCGGTGCCGGGGCCGACGAGATCCTCGATCTCGTGGGCAAGGCATTCCTGCCCGCGGGCGGCCGCGCCGTCGTGCCTGGCCCGACCTATGCGATGTACCGGGTCGTGACCGAGCAGCGGGGCGCGACCGTCGTGGCCGTTCCGCGGCTTGGACCGGACGAGGGCTACCGGCTCGACCTTCCGGCCACGCGCGTCGCGGCCGCCGATGCCGACCTCGTCTGGCTCTGCAGCCCGAACAACCCGACGGGGCTGCCCGAGCCCGACGGCGCGATCGCGGCCCTGCTCGACGGGATCGCCGACGATGCCGCGGCGGCAGGGCGCGCTCCGGCGATGGTCGTTCTCGACGAGGCGTACGCGGAGTTCGTCGGCCGGAGCCTGCTCGACCTGCGATCGACGCACGACAACCTCGTCGTCGTCCGGACCGCCAGCAAGGCCTATGCCCTCGCCGGGCTCCGGGTCGGCTTCGCGATCGCGCAACCGGGGACGATCGCGCGGATCGCGCCGTACCGGCCGCCCGGGTCCGTGTCCACGGTGAGCGTGTCGGTCGTGACGGCCGCGCTGACGGATCCCGAGGCGATGGCGGCCAACGTCGCCCGGGTCGACCGCGAGCGCGATCGCCTCGCGGAGCAGCTCCGGGGCGCGGGCTGGACGGTTCGTCCGTCGGTCACGAACTTCCTGCTCGTGGACCTCGACCGCCCGGAGCGGGCCGCCGCCGTCGCGACGGGCATGCTCGAGCGCGGCCTGGTCCCGCGGACGTTCCCGGCCGGGCATCCCCTGGCCCACTGCCTGCGACTGACGATCCGCGACCACGCCGGCAACGACCGGCTGGTTGCGGCCGCCCGCGAGATCGAAGGAGCGCGGGCATGACGACGCCGCTCGGCTCGATCGACGTCCGGGATCGGGTCGGCCGGAGGGTTACCGTCGAGCGGACGACCCGCGAGACCGACGTGACGGTCACGCTCGACCTCGACGGGAGGGGCGAGGCGGACGTCCAGACGGGCGTCGGCTTCTACGACCACCTGCTCGGGTCCTTCGCCCATCACGGCCTGTTCGATCTCACGGTCCAGGCCCGCGGCGACCTCCACGTCGACGACCACCACACCGTCGAGGACGTCGCGCTCGTCCTCGGCTCGGCGGTTGCGGAAGCTCTCGGGGACCGGGCCGGGATCGAGCGATTCGGCGATGCGAGCGTGCCGATGGACGAGGCCGTGGCGACCGCGATCATCGACGTCGGCGGGCGGCCGTACGCGGTGATCGATCTGCCGTTCCGAGGGCATCGGGCCGGCGAGCTCAGCCTGCAGCTCGTCGAGCACGCGCTCGAGGCGTTCTCGCGCACGGCCGGTGCGACGCTCCACGTCCGCGGGTCGGGCCGCAACGACCATCACCTGGCCGAGGCCGCGTTCAAGGCCCTCGGCCGCGCGCTGCGCGCCGCCGTCGCCCCGGACCCGCGTCGCCGGGGAGTGGCGTCGACGAAGGGCTCGACCTGATGACCGGCCCCTCCCCTGGCCGCCCGCGCGTCGCCGTCGTCGACTACGGCGCCGGCAACCTCGTGAGTATCGACCAGGCGCTTGGCAGCGTCGGTGCCGACGTCGTCGTGGTCCGTGACGCAGAGGCGATCCGGGGCTCGGACCTCCTCGTCGTCCCGGGCGTCGGGGCGGCGGCGCCGGCGATGGAGCGGCTCGAGCGGCGCGGCCTCGGAGGAGCGATCCTCGGCTGGATCGACGCCGGGCGACCGTACCTCGGCATCTGCCTCGGGCTGCAGCTCCTCTTCGAAGGGAGTGATGAGGACGGCGCGGCGACGCTCGGCGTGCTCGCGGGCCGGACCGCGCTCCTCGACGACGCCCCGACCCTCCCCCATATCGGGTGGAACCAGGTCGAGCGGACCCGCGAGCATCCCCTGTTCGCCGGCATCCGCCCCTCTGCCGACTTCTATTTCGTCCACTCGTACGCCGGCGCGCCGATCGGGCCGGATTCGACCGACGTCGTGCTCGCCCGGACGACCCACGGCGGCTCGTTCGTCAGCGCCGTCGCGCGCGACAACATCCTCGGCGTCCAGTTCCACCCCGAGCGGAGCGGCACCGACGGGCTGCGGCTTCTCGGCAACGTCGTCGCGCTCATCCGCGACGGCGCATGGCCGCGCGCCACGAAGCCCACCCGTGCGACCCCGGTGTCCGCCTGATGCTGTGCCGGCGCGTGATCCCGTGCCTCGACGTCGCGGACGGCCGGGTCGTGAAGGGTACCCAGTTCGTCGACCTCGTCGACGAGGGCGACCCGCCGGAGCTCGCCGCCCGATACGCGACGGAGGGCGCCGACGAGCTCGTCTTCCTCGACATCGGCGCCGCGCCGGAGGGACGCGGCACGCTCCTCGACATCGTCGAGCGAACGGCCCGCCGGGCCTTCATCCCGCTGACGGTCGGCGGCGGTGTCCGGAGCGTCCGCGACATGCGAGACGTCCTCCGGGCGGGGGCCGACAAGGTGTCCCTGAACACCGCTGCCGTCGCGGACCCGACGCTCGTCTCGCGCTGTGCGGCCCGGTTCGGCCGCCAGGCGGTCGTCGTGGCGATCGATGCCAGGCGCCGCCAGGTGCCGGACGACGAACCGCAGGCGGGGCCATCGTGGGAGGTCGTCGTCAAGGGTGGCCGCGAGCCGACCGACCTCGACGCGATCGCCTGGGCGGAGCGCGTCGTCGACCTCGGGGCCGGCGAGCTGCTCGTGACCTCGATCGACCGGGACGGAACACGCTCGGGCTTCGACACGGACCTGCTGTGGGCGATCTCGAGCCGCCTCCGCGTCCCGGTGATCGCGTCGGGCGGTGCCGCTGGTCCCGCGGACTTCGTCGCCGCGATCCGCGACGGCGGCGCCGACGCGGTGCTCGCAGCGTCGATCTTCCACCGCCGGCTCCACTCGATCGCCGACGTGAAGGCGGCGATGGCCGCCGCCGGCCTGCCGGTGCGGCTCGTCGAGCAGGTCGCGGCGTGACCTACGCCGCCGCGCCCCGGACCGAGCCTCGCTGGGGTCCGAACGGGCTCGCCCCGGCGATCATCCAGGACGCTGCCGACGGCCGGGTCCTGATGCTTGCCTGGATGGACGAGGAGGCGTGGCGGGTGACGCAGGAGACCGGGGTGGTCCACTTCCACTCGCGGACCCGCGACCGGCTCTGGCGGAAGGGGGAATCGTCGGGCCACGAGCTGCTCGTCCGGGAGATCGTCCTCGATTGCGACGCCGACGCGATCCTGCTCTCGGTCGACCCCGTCGGACCGACCTGCCATCGCGACACCCGGAGCTGCTTCGACCCCGACGGCGCACCCGCCGAGCCGACGACGCAGGGCTTCGCCTGGCTGGAAGGCCTCTGGGCGACGATCGCGTCGCGGGCCGACGAGCGACCCGAGGGCTCGTATACGGCGACCCTCCTCGACGGCGGCGTCGACGTCGCCGGACGGAAGGTGACCGAGGAGGCAACCGAGGTCCTGATCGCGGCCAAGGACGATGCGACGGCCGAGGCCGGCGGCGCCGATCGAGGCACGACGCGGGATGCGCTCGCGGGCGAGACGGCCGACCTGCTCTACCACGCGCTCGTCCTGCTCGCGGAGCGAGGCGTCCCGCCGTCGAACGCGATCGACGTCCTCCGCGGCCGCCACGGACCGCCGCGATGAGACCCTAGGCCGGTTCCCGCTCCGCTTGTTCGATCGGGCGGGACGGAATGGCCACGCTGCCCGTGTCCGCGTCCGGCCAGAGGCGTTGGGCCTCCGCCACGATCGCCGAGTAGCGTTGTCGGTTCGATTCGGCCGCACCCGGGCCGCCCTCGAGGACCGCCTCGGATTCGGCGAGCCACGCATCGATCAGCGCTCCCGTTTCCACCGACCGCGGAAGCCGTCGCACCGCCTCGCGGCACTGCTCGACCGTGTTCCGCCGCGACACGGAGTCGGGGTCCTTCATCAGCTCCCTCGATGCCCAGTTGAGCCGCCAGATCGCCTGACGGAGGATCTCGCGATCGTCCACACCGCCGGAGATGCGGGCGACCCAGAGTGGCCTCGGCCAGGCCAGCAGGTACCACCCGGTCAGGCCGGCGATGACGACCCAGAGCCAGGTCGGGACATCGAACCGGCTCAGTCGAATCGCGATCGCGATGACGAAACCGACCAGGCTCAGGACGCCGACGGTCTGGACGACGCGAAGCGTTCGCGGTCGCGCACCGGCGTGCACGAGTGCAGGCCCGGCGCAATGGCTCCAGTAGAACGTCAGGAGCGCGGACTGCAGCGCAACGAGCGCCACCAGGACCAGCACATCGAGCTTCATCGATCGCCCTCGCGTCAGCCCTTGAGTCGCCCGATCCGCTTCTTGCGCTTGCCGGTCCGGACGACCAGGAACTCGCCGCCGATCGGATCCGGAACGGGTTGGTCGAAGGCGGTGATCCGCTGACCGTTGATCCAGAGACTGCCTTGCTGGATCGCCCTCCGGGCTTCTGAATTCGACGAGAACGAGTCGCTCGAGAAGCCGAATGCTCCAGATCCGGCAGCGAGTTGGTCGCGCGTGAACTCGAACGAGTCAACGCTGCCGAACAGCCGAGCGAGCTGCGTCGGATCCGTCGGGTCACCCGGCCCGAACATCGCGGCGCTGTCCGCTTCGGCCTGATCTGCCGCCAGGTCGCCGTGCGTCCGCGCCGCGATGTCGAGGGCGAGCGAACGCTGGGCGGCCCGGGTCTCCGGGTGTGCTGCGATCTCCGCCTCGAGCGCCTCGATCTCCTCGCGGCCCTTGAGGGTGAACCACCGGAGGTACGTGCCGACGTCGCGGTCGTCCGTGTTCAGCCAGTACTGGTAGAAGGCGTACGGCGAGGTCCGCTCGGCGTCCAGCCAGACCGACGTGCCGCCCTCCGTCTTGCCGAACTTCGTCCCCGACGGCGAGAGGAGGAGCTTGTACGCGAGCGCATGGGCGGGCTCGTCCGCGCCGCGATCGGCGTCGTCGGCCAGGCCGACGCGACGGCGGATCAGCTCGAGACCCGCCGTGATGTTGCCCCACTGGTCGGCGCCGCCCATCTGGAGGTCGACCCCCAGCGTCCGGTGGAGGTGCTCGTAGTCCGTCGCCTGGATCAGCATGTAGCTGAACTCGGTGAACGACAGCCCGCGGTCCATCCGTGTCGCGACGGAGTCCTTGGCGAGCATGTACGGGATCGTGAAGTGCTTGCCGACGTCGCGCAGCCAGTCGATCAGGCCGATCTCGCCGAGCCAGTCGAGGTTGTTCACGAGGACGGCGCCGCGGTCGCCGGCGGCCGGCGAGAAGTCGAGGAACCGCTCGAGCTGCGACCGGATCCCGGCGACGTTCGCGGCGAGGGTCTCGCGGTCCAGGAGATTTCGCTCCGCCGACGTCCCGGACGGGTCGCCGATCATCCCCGTGCCGCCGCCGAGGAGGGCGACGGGCCGGCCGCCGTGCCGCTGGAACTGGAGGAGCCCGAAGATCGGGACGAGATGTCCCACGTGGAGAGACGGTCCGCTCGGATCGAAGCCGTTGTAGCCGGCGATCGGCCGGCCGCTCGCGAGGCGTGCCGGGAGCCCGGGCGTGGTCCCGTGGAGCATGCCCCGCCACGTCAGCTCGTCGAGGAGCGTTCCGAGCGTCGGCGAGGCCGTCGCGGACTCGTCCGGAGGCGTCACACCACGCTCGGCCGAGCCGTCTCGACCGTCCGGAGAGGGGGGAATTCCACGACCCCTATGCTATCGTGCGGCCCGACATGCAGACCAGCCTCGCGCGGCGACAGCGCCATCGGCGCGGCCTCCGACGCGGACGGCCTCGTGGCTCGTCGAACCTTCGACGAGTCCTCATCGCGATCCCCATCCTGCTCCTGGCGATCTTCCTGCTGATCGGCCTGGCGGGCCTGGTCGCGGTCGCCGCCGCCTACAACTACTACAGCCAGGGACTGCCCGACCCCAAGCACACCCTGAGCGGTCTCGTCTTCGACCAGCAGACCACGATCAGCGACCGGACCGACAAGACGGTCCTCGCCCGGCTCGGTGAGTTCAAGCGCGAGCTGGTGTCGTTCGCCGAGCTGCCGCCCGAGCTGCTCGATGCGACGACCGCGATCGAGGACAAGGATTTCTGGTCCAACCCGGGCTTCGACGTCGCCGGCTTCGTGTCCGCGACGATCGACACCCTCCAGGGCCGGCCGCGCGGCGGCTCGACGATCACCCAGCAGCTGGTCCGAGCGCGTCTCCTGCCCGCCGAGGCGTTCAACGGCAGCCGCGAGGAGCGGAAGATCCGCGAGATCATCCAGTCGCTCCGCCTCACCCAGGCCTATCCGGGCGAGATCGGGAAGCAGGAGATCATCACCGCCTACCTGAACCAGAACTTCTACGGCAACCAGAGCTACGGCGTGAAGGCAGCGGCCCACACGTACTTCGGGAAGAACCTCAAGGACCTGACGCTCGCCCAGATGGCCGTCCTCGCGGCGATCCCCCAGTCGCCGACGGCCTACGACCTCGTCCGGAACGCGGAGGAGGTCTGCGCGACACCGAACGTCGCCCCGGACGACTGCGACCCGAAGAAGATCAGCCTCCAGGTCCCGGACACGACCGAGATCTACAAGCGTCGCAACTACGTCCTCGACCTGATGAAGACCCGCAGCGCGCTGTCCGCCTCGGAGCACTCGCCCGACGAGTACGAGGCGGCGAAGAGCGATCCGCTCGTCCTGGCGCCGCAGCTTGGCAACCACTGGCGCGCCCCGCAGTTCGTCCTGCAGGTCCGCAGCGAGCTCGGCGGCATCCTCTGCCCGGATCTCCCGGTCGACCAGTGCGACAAGATCGACACCGGTGGCTACCGGGTCACGACGACGCTCGACACGAAGATGCAGGCGACGGTCGAGAAGTGGCTGTACGCGGCGGCCTGGGCCCCGAACCACGCCAACACGCGGACGACCCTGAAGAACCTGAAGATCCCGAGCAAGGACTGGAGCTGGCTCACGAACCTGAAGGGCAAGAACCTCCACAACGGCGCGTCGGCGGTCCTCGACTACCGGACGGGCGAGGTCCTCGCCTACTGCCGGCTCGGCGAGCTTCAACGCCCGGGCGACGACGCGCTTCCAGCCCCAGTTCGACGTCCTGTCCGACGGCTGGCGCCAGCCCGGATCGTCGATCAAGCCGATCAACTACGCGATCGGGATCGAGGACGGGACGATGACCGCGGCGACGCTGTTCATGGACGTCACGACGAACTTCGGCGGCAGCTTCATCCCGACCCAGGCGGACAAGGCCGAGCGCGGCCCGGTCCGGCTGCGACAGGCGCTCCAGTTCTCGCTCAACATCCCGTCGATCAAGGCCGGCCTGATGAACGGCCTGAAGCACTTCTACACGCGCTCGAAGGACTTCGGGGTCCGGTACGTGCCGGGCTCCGTGCCCGTGACGTCGATGGGAATCGGAACCCTCGAGGTCCACCCGATCGACATGATCGGCGCGTACGGCGCGATCGCCAACGGTGGCCGGCTGATGCCGCGCACCACGATCCTCAAGGTCGTCGACTCGAACGGCAAGGTCGTCTGGCCCGATCCCGCGGTGAAGAAGCCGAAGGCGTCGGTCGTGATCAGCCCCCAGACCGCCTACATCATGACGAACATCCTCGCGGGCAACACCGAGCCCAAGACGAACCCGTTCTGGGGCGAGTGGGCGGTGAAGGATGGTGGAACCCGCCGGCCGGCCGCATACAAGACGGGGACGACGAACGACAACCGCGACGTCCACGCCTACGGCTTCGTCGCCCCGCCGAAGGACCCCAAGGCGCCCGCGATCGTCGTCGGCGTCTGGATGGGCAACAGCGACAACTCGCCGGACACGGACACCCTGTCGCTCGGCTCCTCGGCGCCGCTCTGGTCGCGGATCCTGTCCGAGGTCACGAGGGGCACGCCGATCGTCAACTTCCGCCAGCCGAAGGGCCTCGTGACCGCCAGCGTCGACGCGATCACCGGCTACCGCCCTGGTCCCTTCACCACGCGAACGGTCAAGGAGCTCTTCCTGCCCGGCACGGAGCCGACCCAGACCGACGACTTCCACCGCTCCGTCGTGATCGACAAGGCCAGCGGCAAGCTCTGGCAGGATGGCTGCGTCGGGCCGAAGAAGACGGTCGGAGCGCTCGACTACAGCTCGGTCGACGCCGGGCACCCGAACTGGCAGCGCGCTGACAACAACTGGCTGAAGCGGGCGGCCCGCGGCGCGGGCCGGGGCGGCGGGCCGAAGGGCACCCACACCGCGTACCTCTACGGCTCGGGCTTCTTCCCGAACGGCAGGACGTGGGGCGGGATCTTCGCCCCGTCGGGCCTCTGCCCGCTCGCGCCGCCGCCGAGCGAGCCGCCGACCTGCGACAACCCGTTCGGCCTGTTCTGCCCGCCACCGGACGGCCAGCCCGGCAACCCCGGCGACCCGGGCAATCCCGGTGGCCCCGGCAAGCCGCCGAAGCCCTAGGCGGGTCGCGGCTCGCTAGAGCCGGATGATCGTCGCGCCGTCACCGCCCTCGCCGCGTTCGCCGGGGCGGGTGGACGCGACGAGCGGATGGCCCGCCGCCCGGTCACGGACCGCATCCCGCAATGCCCCCGTTCCGAGACCGTGGATCACGACCACCTGGTCGAGACCGGCAAGCGCCGCGTCGTCGAGGTAGCGATCCAGGGCGGCGAGCGCCTCGTCGACCCGCGCGCCGCGGAGATCCAGGGACGACGCGACCGTCCGCGCGCGCTCGAGCTGGAGCGCGCCGATCCCGGCGCCCTGACCCGCCCGGTCTCCGGAACGGCTGATCCGGGCGTTCCGCGCGATCGTCCGGTCCTCGTCGATCGGCTCCGGTGGGCTTGCCACCGGGTCCAGGTCGTCGGTCGCGACGCTGATCCGCATCCCGCCCGACTCGAGCGTCGCCCGCTTGCCACCCTTCTCGAGCGCCGCGATCCGGCCCTCCCAGCCACCGCTCCGGCTGCGAGCCCGATCGCCAAGCCGCCAGACGTGCTCCACCGACACCGGCGCGGCCTCCTGGACGGGAGCGACCGATCCGTCCGGGAGCTGCGCCAGCTGGGCCTCGGCCCGGGCGACCGCGGCGTCGAGCGACGGGGCGGTCACGGTCTCGCGCTCGAGGGCCCGGCGCGTCGCCCTGACCTCGTCGCGGAGGGTGTCGACGAGCTTCTCGGCCTCGGCGCGGGCCGCCCGCACGGCCTCGTCCCGCTCTCGACGGGCGCGACGGCGCTCCTCGTCCGCGACCCGGAGCGCATCGGCCGCCCGAGCCTCCGCGGCGCGGGCACGGTCGAGGGCCTCGCTGGTCTCGCCCTCCGTCTCCCGGATGCGGGCCAGGGTCTCCTCGAACGCTCGCTGGTTCTCCGACAGGCGCGACCGGGCGTCGGCGACGATCGCCGGGTCCAGCCCCAGCCGTGCCGCGATCTCGAACGCCTGGCTGCCGCCCGGCAGCCCGATCGTCAGCCGGTAGGTCGGCGACAGGGTCTCGAGGTCGAACTCGACCGAGGCATTGCGGGCGCCGTCGGTCGTGTGGGCGTAGGCCTTGAGCTCCGCGTAGTGGGTCGTGGCCGCGACGAGCGCCCCGGCCCGGATGAAGTGGTCGAGGAGCGCCTGGGCGAGCGCCGATCCCTCCGTGGGGTCGGTGCCGGCGCCGAGCTCATCGAGGAGGACGAGCGTGCCCGGTCCGGCCGCCTCGACGATCCGGGTGATCGAGCGGAGGTGGCCGGAGAAGGTCGACAGGCTCTGGGCGATCGATTGCTCGTCGCCGATGTCGGCGAAGACGTCGCGGAAGATCGGCAGGCGGGATCCGGCCTCGGCCGGGATGTGCAGCCCGGCCTGGTGCATGAGCGCGAGCAGGCCCAGGGTCCGCAGCGTCACGGTCTTGCCGCCGGTGTTCGGGCCGGTCACGACGAGCGCGGTGTAGCCGTCGCCCAGCCGGATGTCGATCGGGATGACCCGGCCGGTCAGGCCCGGATGGCGGGCGCTGAGGAGGATCACCTCCGGCCGATCGGCGGTCTCTGCCCGGGTCCCGTCGAGATCCGCGGCGAGACCCGCCTTCGCCGCCCAGAAATCGAACCGAGCGAGTGCCTCGAGGGATTCCCGGAGCGCCACGGCATTGGCCGCGACGAGCGCCGACAGCTCGTCGAGGATCCGCTCGACCTCCTCCTGCGCCGCGACCTGCGCCTCGCGCCAGGCATTGCCGAGCTCGACCGCGACGAGCGGCTCGACGAAGAGCGTCGCCCCGCTGCCGGACGCGTCGTGGACGATCCCCTTGACCCGCGCCCGCGCCTCGGCCTTGACCGGGACGACGTAACGGCCGTTGCGGAGCGTGATGATCGGGTCCTGGAGGGCGCCACCGAGCTCCGACCCCACGAGCGCGTCGAGACGCCGCCGGAGGCGGTCGTAGGCGACCCGGACGGCCGCCCGCAGGCCGCCGAGCCGCGGCGATGCCGTGTCGAGCAGCTCGCCGGTCGGATCGAAGCTGCGGGCGAGCGTGGAACGCACGGCCGGTAGCGCGTGGAGCTCGCGGGCGAGCGCATGGAGCAACGGGCGGCGGTCGTCGGCGAGGGCGGTCTGGAGCCGAGCGGTCGCATCGAGCGTGTCGGCGAGCTCCAGGAACTGGGTCGGGTCGAGCCGGCCGCCGCGGGCCGCCCGCTCGATCGCCGGGCCGATGTCGTGGGCAGCCCCGACGCCCACGCCGGGCCGCTCGGACAGGAGGGCCCGAGCCTGGTCGGTCTCGTCCAGGGAGCGGGCGACGCGGACCGGGTCGTTCTCGGGCACCAGGGCCTCGGCGATCCGTCGGGACGGCGGAAACGATGTCTTCTCGGCGAGGCGCTCGCGGACGACTGGGAACTCCAGGAGCGCGACCGATCGGGCGTCCACCTCAGCGAGCGCGGGAGACGCCGGCGTCGAGTCGGTGAGGCCGCTCCGGCCGGGCGCCGGGCCACGGGCGCGATACCGAGGGGTTGCCCGCGATCGACAGCCGCCACGGCCGCGAGGTCCAGGGCTCGCCGGCGTAGCCGATTCCGACCCGCGGGCTCGCGACGACGGCCGGTGCCGGCTCGTTCGACGGGCGCGGCTCGATCCGGACGGCCGCGCCGGGATCGAGGAGATCGTGACCGGTCAGGCGTCGATCGAGGTCGAGGATCGCGCAGACCAGCCCGGGACCGGATCCGAGCCGGAGGTCGGCCGTCGGCCGGGCGCCGCCGTGGGCTGCCCCTCCGGCGAGACTCGACGGCAGGGCCCGTCGGCGCTCGATCGCCCGGCGGGCGCGACTGGCCCGCATCAGGTCCAGCCCCTCGAGCGGCTCGACCGCCCGGACGAGGAGCGCCGCGGGCCATCCGACGGGCTCGGTGACGATGTTCAGGCAGTCGTGCATGCCGTAGACAAGGTACACGTAGGCCGTGCCGGGAGACCCGTACATGACCCCGTTCCGGGCCGTTCGCCCGAACCGGGCATGGGAGGCACGATCGTCCTCGCCGATGTACGCCTCGACCTCGACGATCCGGGCGACCCGCCTGCCCGTCGCGTCGTCGCGAACCAGTTGCGTGCCGAGCAGCCCGCGGCCCGCCTCGAGCGTGGGGCCCGCCAGAACCTCCCGGAGGTCGCCGGTCACGACCGCCACCGGTCCCGAGCGCGTGCCGGGCGGCGGCTCGCGTCGCTCAGGCGGCGGCGAAGTAGATGTTCTGGATGTCCTGCGGGACCAGGATCCCGAAGACGGAGATGAAGCCGGGGATGATCCGCTCGCGGAACAGCTCCGCTGTCGTGGACGTGTTCATGACCTCCCAGAAGCTCCGCAGGAAGGGGAGCTCGCTGTCGCTCTGGGCGATCGTCGGGATCTTGAAGAACGAGTCGAGGATCACGATCACGCAGAGGACGAGGAGCAGCGCCTGGACGATGCCGAGCAGGCCGCCGATCAGCTCGTCGGCGAACGTCGCCTTCTTGAACAGGTCCTGCTTGTGATAGAAGGCCTGGATCACGATCGTGAACGCGATCGAGGCAGCGACGAACACGGTCGCGAAGCCGAGCATGACCGCGTACTCGTCGGGGAACTGGTTCCAGTTCGCGGCGAGGTAGTCTGCCGAGCGAATCCCGCAGGTTCATCGCGAACAGAAACGCGAAGAGCATCGAGGCGATCCCGAGGATCCGCCGGATCGTGCCCTGGACGTAGCCCAGGACGAAGAACCCGAAGCAGAGCAGGACAACCAGGATGTCGAACCGATTGATGGCGCCGATGTCCACGAACGCTCCTCGACGATGCCCACGGACGCCTACGGCGGCGTGAGGCCGGCACAGGGTAGCAGCGCCGATTCGGCGCAGACAACAGGACTCAGGTCCTGATTCGACCGCCGATCGCGGCCAGCGCGGCGGTGACCGCCGTGAGAGCGCCGTCGACCTCCGCGTCCGTCAGCGTCCGATCGGCCGCCTGGAATCGGAGCCGCCAGGCGAGGCTCTTCTCGGTCGACGCGAGGGGCGCACCGCGGTAGACGTCGAACAGCCGCAGGTCGGTCAGGTCGTCGCCGGCCCTCGAGCGGATCGCTCGCTCGACCGCGGCGGCCGGAGCGGACTCCGGGACGACGACGGCAAGGTCCCGCTCCACGGCCGGATGCCGGGACGGGGCGGAGACCGCATGATCGTCGGGCTGACCACCGCCCAGGCCGCTGATGTCGACCTCGGCCACGATCAGCCGCGCGCCGCGCAGATCGATCGCGTCGGCGACGCCCGGGTGGAGCTCCCCGACGACGCCGGCGAGGCCGGGGTGCCCCTCGTTCCTGCCCGCCGCGTGAACGGCGATCACCGAGGCACTGCGGCCTTGATGGAGGAGCGGCTCGTCCGTCACGGGGCTGTAGGACGGCGCGGCCAGCCCGACTCGTCGGCAGACGAGCTCGATCGCGCCCTTCACGTCGTCGAGGTCGACCGGGCGAGCGGGCTGGTTCCACGCCGGCTCATCGGCGGATCCGGTCCAGGCGATCGCGAGGCGCCACCACTCGCGGACGACGCCGTTGTCGTCGCCGTAGCCCTTCCCGATCTCGAAGATCGCGACGTCGTCGCGGCCGCGCCGGATGTTCGACCCGGCGATCTCGACGAGGCTGCCGACGACGGTTGGCCGGAGGACCGAGTGATCCGCCGACAGCGGGTTCGTGACGTGGATGGGGCGACCCGCGGCAGCCGTTCCGTCGACGACCGGCGCGGTTTCCATCGACCACGCGAAGCGCCGGGCTGCCTCTGGCGAGACGAGGGCATGGCTGACGACCTCGCTGAGGCCGGCCCCGGCGAGCGTCTCGCGGATCCGGTCGCGGATCGCAAGCGGCGATCGACGGAACGCCGGCATCGGGGTGTGGGGCAGGATGTCGGGGATCGTCTCGTAGCCGCGGACGCGCGCGATCTCCTCGGTGACGTCGGCCTCGATCGCGATGTCCCGGCGCCACGTCGGGACGACCGCGACCTGCAGCCCGCCCGGGTCGTCCCGGTTCAGGACACGCGGTCGCGAACCGGCGGCGATCGGGACGCGCAGGTCGGCCGGGTCGCTCGTGGGCGCGTCGGTCCGGACCCCGACGCGATCGAGGAGCGCGCGCTGCTCGTCGACCGCGAGGGCGGTCCCGAGGAGGCGGTTGACCTGGCTCGGCCGGAACGGGATCCGGGCGGGGTCCGGCTCGGCGGGATGGCTGTCGACGCGGCCGCGGGCGACGGAGCCACCGGCCCACTCCGCGACGAGCCGCGCGGCACGGTCGGCGCCGATCCGGGCGAGACGGAACTCCTGGCCCTTCTCGAACCGGAGGCTGGCCTCCGATCGGAGGGCGTAGCGCTGGCCGGTGCGCCGGATCAGGGTCGGATCGAAGATCGCGCTCTCGACGATCACCCGGCTCGTTCCGTCCGAGACCTCCGACTCCGCGCCGCCCATGATCCCGGCGATGCCGAGCGGACCGCGTGCGTCGGCGATCAGGAGCGTGTCGGCGTCCAGCTCGCGAACAGTGTGGTCGATCGTCTCGAGCCGCTCGCCCGGGGTGGCTCGCCGGACGACCAGCGCCCGGCGCCCGGCGGCGTCCACTGCGACGCCGTCGGCGTCGTAGGCGTGGATCGGCTTGCCGAGCTCGAGCATCACGTAGTTGCTCACGTCGACGACGTTGCTGATCGGCCGCTGGCCCGCGGCGCGCAGCCGCATCTGGACCCGATCCGGCGACGGCCCGATCGTGACGCCGTCGACCCAGCGGCCGACGAACCGCGGACACCACGCCTCGTCGCGGACCTCGACGTCGAGCAACGACGTCACGTCCCGGTCGTCCTCGACCGGATCCGTCTCCGGCCAGCGGATCGGCGACCCGGTGATCGCCGCGACCTCCCGGGCCAGCCCGATCAGGGACAGGGCGTCGCCGCGGTTGGGCTTCACGTCGACATCCAGGACGATGTCGCCGTAGAGGTCGGCGAGCGGCATTCCGATCGGCGCGTCCGGCGGCAGGATCAGGATCCCGTCGGCGTCGCCGGTGAGGTTGAGCTCGTCGCCTGAGCACAGCATCCCGTTGCTGACGACGCCCATCTTCTCGGTCCGCTCGATCCGTCGATCGCCGGGCAGGACGGCGCCGGGCAGGGCAACGGGGACGCGCTGCCCGGTGGCGATGTTCGTCGCCCCGCAGACGATCGCGAGCGGCTCCCCGCCGTCAGCGTCGATCCGGACGGTCGTGAGCGACAACCGGTCGGCGTTCGGGTGCTTGTCGACGCTCAGGAGCTCGCCCACCACGACGTTCCGCCAGTCGGCGCCCCAGCGCTCGATCCCCTTGACCTCCATCCCGAGCAGCGTCAGGCGCTCCGCGAGCGGCTCGGGCTCGAGGTCGAAGTCGACGTAGTCGCGGAGCCAGGACAGCGGCACTCGCACGTTGTTGCCCTACCCGGCCCGGACGAACTGGTCGAGGAAGCGGAGGTCGTTCTCCATGTACAGCCGGAGGTCGCCGACGGAGTGGCGCAGGTTGGCGATCCGCTCGACGCCCATCCCGAACGCGAAGCCCTGGTACCGCTCTGGATCCAGGCCGCCGTACTGGAGGACGACCGGATGGACCATCCCCGCCCCGAGGATGGTCATCCAGCCCGTTCGCGAGCAGGCGGGACAGCCGGAGCCGCCGCAGACGAGGCACTCGACGTCGAACGCGACCGACGGCTCCGTGAACGGGTAGTAGCCAGGCCGGAACCGGGTCCGCTTGTCGGACCCGTACATCGCCTTCGCGAACTGGTCGAGGAGACCCTTCAGGTCACCCATCGTCGTCCCCTCGTCGACCATCAGTCCCTCGACCTGGAAGAACTCCGAGGCGTGGCTCGCGTCGATCGCCTCGTATCGGTAGCAGCGCCCCGGCAGAAGGGCCCGGATCGGCGGCGGCGTCGACGTCATCACCCGGATCTGGCCGGGTGAGGTGTGGGTCCGGAGGAGGTGTCCCTCGATGTCGACATAGAGCGTGTCCCACAGGTCCCGGGCCGGGTGGTCCGGCGGGATGTTCAGCATCTGGAAGTTCGTGACGTCGTCCTCGACCTCGGGGCCCTCGTAGGTGACGAAGCCGAACTGGCCGAAGATGTCGGCGATCTCGCGGATGGTCTCGGGGATCGGGTGGAGGGCGCCACGACGGATCGGCCGGCCGGGCGTGGTGACGTCGACCGCTTCGGCCCGCAACCGGGTCTCGAGCGCGGCGCCGCGGAGACCGCCGCCACGCTCTTCGAGGGCCGCCTCGATGGATCCGCGGACCACGTTGGCGATCGCGCCGACCCGCGGCCGGTCCTCGGACGGCAGCCCGCCGATCCCGCGGAGGACCGCGGTGAGGCGGCCCTTCTTGCCGAGGACGTCGACCTCGATCGCCTCCAGGGCGGCGACGTCCGGGGCGGCCGCGATCGACGCGAGCGCCTCGTCGCGCAGCGCCTCGAGATCGCGGGTCAGTTCGGTCAGCTCCACTCGTTCCTCGTCCGGAGAATCAGAAACCCTCGACCATTGTCACTGGCCGAGGGTTCGGTCGGTTGCCTGGTTCAGGCGCCCTTCACGGCCTCGACGATCCTCGTAAAGGTGCCGGCGTCCCGCACCGCGACGTCGGCCAGAGTCTTCCGATCGAGCTCGATCTCGGCCTTCTTCAGGCCGGCGACGAACGCGCCGTAGGTCATCCCGTTCTGGCGGGCGGCGGCGTTGATCCGGACGATCCACAGCTCGCGCATCTGGCGCTTGCGCTGCTTCCGGTCGCGGGTCGCGTAGGCCATCGCGTGGAGGTTCGCCTCGCGAGCGACCTTGATCAGGCGCGACTTGGCGCCCTTGCGACCCTCGGCCGCGTTCAGGAGCCGCTTGTGGCGTGCGTGGGACGTGACGCCGCGCTTGACTCGTGCCATCGATCAGCTCCTACAGGTAGGGCAGCAGGCGCCGGACCTGCTTGGCATGGACGCCCGTCATCAGCGCCTTGCCCGCGTACCGCCGGGTCCGTCGCGACGACTTGATCTCCAGGTGATGGCCGCGCCACGCCTTGACGCGGTACACCTTCCCGCTGCCCGTCGCCCCGATCCGCTTCTGGGCCGCCTTGTGGCTCTTGATCTTCGGCACCTGGTCCTACTCTCCTGTGGCCGCCGGCGTTGCCGGCTCGGGTGTCTCTGTCGTCCTGGCGGCGGCCGCTGGGGCCGCCTGGCTTGCTCCGTTGCCGCTCGAGGTGCCTCGTGGCGCCGCGGGCGTCGTTGTCGTCTTCGTCGTTGCGGCGGCCGGCGCCTTGGCTGCCGTGGCCGGCGCCTCCGCCGACTCCGCGGCCTTCGCGGGCGCCTTCGCCGGCTCCGCGGCCTTCGCGGGCGCCTTCGCCGGCACCGCCACCTTCGCTGCCGGCGCCGTCGCCTTCGCGGGCTCGGGGGCCGCCGCCGGCGTGGCCGGGGCTGTTGCCTTGGCCGGATCCGCTACCTTCGCCGGCTCCACTGCCTTCTCGGGTTCGACTGCCTTCGCCGCGGCGGCCGGAGCCGCTGCGACCGGAGCCTCTGTCGGCTCTGTCGAGGCCGCTGCCGGCGTTGCCGCCGGAGCCTCACCGTCCGTCTGTCGCGCCTTCGGGCTCGGCTCGTGCTCCTTGGGCTTGTGAAGCGATGCAACGGTCAGGTGCATCGACTTGCCCTCGAGCAACGGCGCCCGCTCGGCGACTCCGTGTTCCTTGATCCTCTCCGTGAACCTCTGCAGCATGTTGCGTCCGAGCTCCGGGTGGGTCAGCTCGCGACCTCGGAAGCGAACGGTCACCTTGATCCGATCGCCGTCCTCCAGGAACTCGATCGCCCGATGGACCTTCGTCTCGAAGTCGCCGACGCCGATCTTCGGCGAGAGACGAACCTCCTTGAAGGTCACGGAGCGCTGCCGACGCTTGTTCTCCTTCTCGCGCTTCGTCAGCTCGTACTTGTACTGACCGAAGTCGAGGAACTTCACGACCGGCGGTGCGGCCAGCGGGGCAACCTCGACGAGGTCGAGCCCCCGCTCCTGCGCCATGGCGAGGGCCTGGGGCGTGGGCATCACACCCAGCTGGGCTCCCTCTTCATCGACGACCCGAACCTGAGGGATCCGGATCATCTGGTTGACGCGCAGGTCTCGTGCTATGGCTGACCCCTTCGAACGAATCGATGTGCTTCGACCGGCGCGCGGGGACGCGGCGCCGGGGCGCCAGTCGGACGGGAACGATAGCACAGGGGTTCGGAAGCGGGCAATCGATCGGGCCCCCGCCCGACGGCGCCAGAGCAGCTCATTTGACACCGAGGGTGACCGTATCCACCCAGCGGCCGTGGCCACCATCTCGAGCAGGCTCAATCGCCGTCCTGGGTGATCGAATGGCTCTGTTTCCGCTTCCGGACACGCTGCCGTCCGGCCGAACGCGGCCTTGCGCCATCGTGACTGTCAATGGAGACAAACAGCAGTCCGTTGATCGGGGCGATCGGCCGACGGAGGTACGTTCGAGCCGCCGCGGCGCGCGCGGGAAACGCCACGCCGTACGTCGCCTCGAGCGCCGTGACCCTGCGGCGTGCAGTGGCCGCCGAAGCCACGACGAGCAGTCGGCTCGTATGGAGGACCTTCCAGCCGCGAGCCTTCCCAAGTTCGGCGGCCAGGCGGGTCTTCCGGTCCAGAGCGTGGAGCATCGACTGCGAGTCCGGGACCACCGACTTGCACTCGATGACGAGCAGCGCGCCGAACTCCGGATGGAACGCCAGGACATCGATCGATCCGCGCTCACCCCAGATGTTGAACGATGCCTCGACCTCGATCGCCCAGCCGGCGCGTCGCAGACGGCTGACGACTGCCTCGACGACGAGTGCGTGGTCCTGGTCGAGGAGCCGGTCGAGTTGTTCGCCGCGCCAGCGAAGCCTCACATCGACGTCCGCGCCAAGCGGAGCCGTGGCACGGATCAGCGACTGGATCGTCACTCCTCCGATCTGACCCCGATCGATCGCGGCGATGAGCGATCGCGACAGCCCGGACTCTGTTGCGAGGTCCGTTTGGCGCTTGCGCTGCCGGATCCGCAGCGCGCGGTACTGGCGGCCGAGGCGTAGTCCGTCCACGCGTCCACGATGCCGAAGCGCAATTCGCCGCCGGTTACCCCGGGATCACCACTGGGACGCCGGACGGCTCGTCCGATCAGCTCGGACGACGCTCCCGGACCTCCGCCGCGAGGCGCTCGGCCAGGTCGTCCCAGCCCTCGGCCGGCTGCTGCTCGCCGCCGCGCGTCCGGGGCGAAGCCGTCCGTGCCTCGATCTCGCGGTCGCCGAGCACGATCATGTACGGCACCTTCTGCTCCTGGGCCGTCCGGATCTTGTACTGCATCCGGTTCGACGAGTCATCGACCTCGACCCGCAGCCCGCGCCCGCCGAGGACGCCGGCGAGCTCGCGGGCCGCGTCGACATGGCGATCCGCGATCGGAATCACGACCGCCTGGACCGGGGCGACCCACAGCGGGAATGCCCCGCCGAAGTGTTCGACGAGGATCCCGATGAAGCGCTCGAGCGAGCCGTAGATCGCACGATGGACGGCGATCGGCCGCTGGGGCTTGCCCTCCTCGTCGATGTAGGTCAGGTCGAACCGCTCGGGGAGCATCGTGAGGTCGGCCTGGATCGTCGCCATCTGCCATTCGCGGCCGAGCGCGTCGTCGATGTAGATGTCGATCTTCGGCGCGTAGAACGTGCCGTCCTTCGGCTTCACCCGGTAGGGCACGCCGGCCGCCTCGAGCCCGGCCTGGACGTAGGCCTCGGCCTTGTCCCACAGCGCCGGATCGCCGATCGCGCCGTCCGGCCGCGTCGCGAAGGTGTAGCGAGGCTCCAGCCCGAACCAGCCGTAGGCCTCGCGGATCATCCCGATCAGGCTGGAGATCTCGTCCTGGAGCTGGTCGGGCCGAACAAAGACGTGGCCGTCGTCCTGGATGAACTGGCGCACACGCGTCAGGCCCGACAGCGCCCCCGACAGCTCGTTCCGATGGAGTCGCCCGAACTCCGCGTAGCGCAGCGGCAGGTCGCGATACGACCGCAGCCGGCTGCGGTAGATGAACGTGCTCTCCGGGCAGTTCATCGGCTTCAGCGAGTACGGCTGGCCCTCGATGTCGAGAATGAACATGTTGTCGCGGTAGTGGTCCCAATGGCCGGACTGCTGCCAGACGCGATGGCTGACGAGGATCGGGGTGCTCGACCTCCTCGTAGCCGTACTTCGCCTGGAGCTCGCGCATCGCCCCTTCGAGCGTCCGCCAGATCCGCTGGCCCTTCGGGTGCCAGAACGCCGAGCCCGGGGAGACGTCGTGGAAGCTGTAGAGGTCGAGCTGGACGCCCAGGCGGCGGTGGTCGCGCTTCTTGGCCTCCTCGCGCCGCCAGAGGTAGGCGTCGAGCTCATCCTGTGTCGGCCAGACCGTCCCGTAGATCCGCTGGAGTGCGGGTCGTTTGTCGTCGCCGCGCCAGTAGGCGCCCGAGACCGCCAGCAGCTTGAACGGCCCGATCTTTCCGGTGCTCGCGACGTGGGGGCCCTTGCACAGGTCGACGAACGGCCCGTGCTCGTAGACGCTCGTCGGCGGCATCGCGGTGCCGTCAGCCGCCGCCTTCGCCGCGAGGTCGTCGAGAATCTCGACCTTGAACGGCTGGTTCCGCTCGGCGAAGAAGGCCCTCCCCTCTTCCGGCGAGAGCTCGCGCCGGACGAATGGATGGTCGGCCGCGATGGACGCCGCCATCCGCTCCTCGATCGCCGCCAGGTCGTCCGGCGTGAGCGGCCGATCGAGCTTGAAGTCGTAGTAGAAGCCGTCGGTGATCGCCGGCCCGATGCCGAGCTGGGCGCCCGGGAACAGGCCCACCACCGCCTCGGCCATCACATGGGCGGCCGAGTGACGCATCGCGTCCAGCTCGTCGTGGGCGCCGGCGTCGAGCAGCTCGTCCGCCGAGTCCCGCTCGGGCGCCTCGAACAGCGGCTCGTCGTCCGCGTCGTCCTGTTCGTCTGCCACCGTTCGATCCTCCGAGAAACACGAAACCTCTCGTCCGTGCAGGACGAGAGGTTCTTGGCCTCCCGCGGTTCCACCCGCGTTTCGCGTCATCGGTCGACCCGGCGCCGCGCCCTCGTGGCCGCGCTAACGGGCGGATCCCGGACCGGTTCACCGGTCGCTCACGGGTGGTGCCTGGATCGTCGTGCGCCGCCGGGCTCGCAGCCATGGCCCGGCTCTCTGGAGGCGACGGCGACGGGCGTGTCCCGATCGTCGCGTTCAGGATGTGGTGGGCGACACTGGACTCGAACCAGTGATCTCCTGCATGTCAGGATCGCCGTGGCGACATAGTGCCGGTGAGCGTGCTGGGGTGTCAATTTCAGGAGTGGTTCGGGCGGTCAGCCGCGCTGGACGCTCTCCAACTGATCCCGCGTCGTCGCCACGCCGGCCGCGCTGGCTCATGCGCGTCCTGCGCAGGCGGTTTCGGCCGGATGCGTGGGCGGGACGCAGGAAATGTCTGGCTTCCGCGGTAGGACTCGAACCGACGACCAGGCGGTCAACAGCCGCCCGCTCTCTACCACCGGGCTACGCCGGAGCGATGCGGCCGGCGCGTCCGGCCGCCGATCATGGACCACGCGGCATGATCGGGGCGGTGGGCCGATCGGTAACCGGCTTCGCGACAGGCGAGGCCGTCACGGTCGACGGCACCGTGTGCGACGTGGGCGGCTTTTCTCGACTGTCGTCGCGACAGACAGGAAGAACCCCGGCCCGAACTGGGCCGGGGCTCGCTTGCGTGCAACTGGTGTGGATCAGAAGTGGGCGACGACCCTGCGGACGAGGTGGCCGTTCTTGAAGATGCTGATCACGTGCCGGCCCGAGCCGGTCGAGAAGTGCTGGTAGTACACGGCGTGCTCGCGGAAGCCCTGCTTGATGTGCAGCCTGACGTTGCCGTCGACCTTGATCTTCCAGTCGAGCTTGGCGCCGAGCACCGCCTGGGCGGCCGGCTTCGCACCGCTGAGGAGGTCGACGCGGACGCCGTGCGGGCGGACCGTGGTCGTCGAATGGCCCAGGACGTTCGCGGTCACCGCGCCGTCGATGCGCACTTCGGTGGCGACGAACTTGTTGCCCGACACCGTGATCTTGCCGGCGTTGTAGTTGAGCAGACCGGTAGCTTCGGTGCCGGCCGGCGTGTACCAGATGCGGCTGACGGTGTTGTCCTTCACGGTGGCGCTCGCGCCGTTCCTGATCACGATGCCGTTCTGGGCGATGTAGTCGATGGGACCCTGGCCGGTGATGACGTTCTTCACGACCGTCGCGGAGGTCTTGTGGCCGGAGGCACCGTCGCCATCGGCGTTCAGGCCGCTGACCTCGATTCCGTTCTTCTGGAAGGCATAGACCTTGTTGCCGCTGATCGTGCCGCTCGCGCCGTTGATATAGAGGATGGCGCGGCCGTGCTGCGTGCCGTCGAACGGCTGCTCGCCGATCTGGTGGACCTTGCTGTTGGTCGTGTTGACGGCCTTGCCGTTGACGACGACACCGAAGTACTTCGCGCCGTGGATGTCGGCGTTGGTGACGCGGCTGGGGTTGTAGACCGCGATGTCGCAGCCGGTCGCGTCGACCGAACCGGTGACCGCGACGCCGATCCTGGCGGCGGTGAGGTTGATCCCGTCGCGCTCGAAGCCCGTCGGGGTGCAGGGCGACGCCGCCATGGTCGAAGCCGGCAGTGCGGCCACGGCCATCGAGCCGATGACGGCTGACGCCGAGACCAGGCCGACCAGCCGGCGCTTGGTGATGAAGATGGACATGTGTCCTCCGATGGACTCGTGATTGGGATGAAATGACATCCGGAATCCTGATCGGAAGCGAGCCCGGGTCCCACGGCGCTTGTCTGCAGAACGACCCCGGTTCGACTGCAGGAATGCTGCAGCGATACCGGGGTCGAGCTCCGGGTCAAGGGCGGGATGACTGTTGATCGACTGGGCCCGATCGCCAGGTCGCGCCGAGCCCGGCCGCGGCCCCGACGAGGAAGGTTCGCCCGATGTCGCGCCGCTCAACGTCACCGCTGCGCGCGAGCAGGACCACGATTGCAGGAGGCCCGCCGGCCCAGAACATCGTGAGGGCGAGCGCCAGCCGGATGCCCCGGACGATGTGGATGACCCGCGCTCAGCGGACCGACGAAGGGGCTTGCCTCCTCAGGTTCCATCCGGCTGCCACGTTGACAGCGGACTGGATGGTCACCAACACGGCCACAGCGGTCGGCTCAGTGATTCCCGTTACCACGAGGCCGACGAAGATGACCGTGAATGCCAACCCGGCGATCCCGGAGACGAGGCAGATGTTGCCGATCCTGCGGAGGGTCCGAGGCTCCATGGGGAGAGTCCAGGGAGACGGCGACGGGGCGCGAGTGCATCGCGCCACGGCGCTGGTGCGTGTGATTGGTGGGCGACACTGGACTCGAACCAGTGACCTCTTGCATGTCAAGCAAGTGCTCTAACCAGCTGAGCTAGCCGCCCGGGCGGCTCCGGCGTCGCGACCCTGGCTGGGGGCGTTCGGACGGGGCCTGACCATCGTGTCCGCATCGAACCGTGCCGACGCCACCGTTTGGGATACGGGGTGTTCCAGTCCCCGCCGACGACGTCGCCACGTCCCGATTCGGGCGCGACGGCTCGGCGCATTGTAGCCTCGGACGGCTCGACGGACAATCCGCGGATGGGGGTGCGAACGATGAGACGCTTGATCCTGGGCCTGCTCGTGCTGGCGATGGCAGTCGCATGTTCGCCGATGCCGAACCCGAACCCCTCGGCGGGTGCGAACGAGCTCAACGGGGTCGGGACGCCGAACGCGCTCCGGGACGTCACGCCGCGACCCTAGGCCCGACGCCCGGGCAGGATCAGTAGCCCGCCTTGCCGCCGCTGGCGCTGGGTGCCGGCGCGGCGACCGAGGCGGCGGGCGCGTCGGCCGGCGCGGCGCTCGTCGCTGGCTGGGGCGTCGCGCCGCCCGAGCCGGGCGTGCACGCGGCGAGGATCGCCGCGCCAGAAACCAGGATCAGGGCCAACTTGGCCGTGGAATGTCCGGGTTGTCTCATGGGCCTCGGTACGCCTCCTGTTCTGCCGGCGGTTCTGGACGGCGACGACCGAACGGACGCCATGATGCACCGGTGCGGGATCTGCAGGGGTACGCGCTCCTCGACTGCGGCGCCGGGCGACGGCTGGAACGCTTCGGTCCGCGGGTGGTCGATCGCCCGGCGCCGGGGGCGGCGGACCCGCGACGCGACGCGGCGGCATGGGAACGGGCCGACCTCCGGTTCGATCGCACGCCCGGCTGGTCCGGACTCGATCGGTCGCCGTGGACGATCGCCGTCGACGGCGTGATCGTGGAGCTCCGACCGACGCCGCAGGGCCAGGTCGGGCTGTTTCCGGAGCATCTCCGGTTCTGGCCATGGCTGCGGGACGCGGTCGCCGACCGGGCGGAGCCGGCCATCCTCCACCTGTTCGCCGCAACCGGGGCGACGACGCTCGCCCTCGCCCGGGCCGGCGCCCGGGTCACCCACGTCGACGGGTCGCGACCGACGGTCGGCTGGGCCCGGCACAACGCCGAGCTGTCCGATCTCGCGAGCCGGCCGATCCGCTGGATCGTCGACGACGCCCTGTCCTTCACGCAGCGGGAGGCTCGACGCGGGCGGCGCTACGACGGCGTCGTCCTCGACCCGCCGAGCTACGGGCATGGCCCGGACGGCGCCCGCTGGGAGCTGCGAACGGCACTGCCCGAGCTGCTCGACGCCGTCGCGGCCGTGGCTGCGGACGACGCGTTCGTCCTGCTCACGGCGCACACGACCGGTCTCGAACCGGACGACCTCCGCGATGTCCTCGACGACGCCTTCCATGGCGCCGGGACCATCGCGGCCGAGGCCGTCGCGATCACCGCGGAGAGCGGCGCGGTCCTGTCGCTCGGCGCCGCAGCCCGCATGATCCGGGGATGAGCGCTGGACAGGACCGCCGATCGGGGCGTCTCGTCGGACCCGATCACGAGCCTGACGAACCCGCGGGTCAAGGCCGCGGTCCGACTCCGCGATCGCCGCGAGCGCGAGGCGAGGGGCCTGACGATCGTCGATGGAGCCCGGGAGATCCGGCGGGCGCTCGACGCCGGGGTCCGGATCGAGACGGCGTTCCTCGCGCCGGACCTCATCCGCACGGCGGATGCGCAGGCGGTGGCCGACCGGATCCGCCACCGTCCGTCGACGATCCAGGCCAGCCCGGCGGTCCTTGCCAAGGTGGCGTTCGGCGAACGGTCCGACGGCATCGTCGCGATCGTGGCGCCACCGCGGACCGCCCTTGACGATCTGGCACTGCCGCCCGAGGCACTCGTCGTGGTCGTCGAGGGGGTCGAGAAGCCCGGCAACCTGGGAGCCGTGCTGCGGTCCGCGGACGGGGCCGGCGCCGACGCGGTGATCGTCGCGGATCCGTTGACGGACCCGTTCAACCCGAACGCGATCCGCGCCTCCCTCGGGACGATCTTTGCCCTCCCGGTTGTATCGGCAACGTCGGCCACCGTCCTCGACTGGCTGGTGAACCACGGCGTCCAGCTCGTCGCCGCGACCGTCGACGCCGCGACGACCTATACGGATGTCGATCTCTCCGGCCCGGTCGCGATCGTCCTCGGCAGCGAGGCCGACGGCCTGACGGGAACGTGGCAGGACCCGCGGGTCACACCGGTGTCGATCCCGATGGCGCGGCCTGGCCGACAGCCTGAACGTCTCCATTGCCGCCGCCGTGTTGCTCTACGAGGCGGTTCGGCAACGTGCCGGCGGCGGCGAACCGCGACACTGACGCGATGGAGACCTTCGACTTCGTCGTCATCGGCGCCGGACCGGCCGGCGAGGCGGCCGCCTTCGAGGCCCGCGCCCGCGGCGCCACCGTCGCGGTCGTCGACCGGCGCTGGTTCGGCGGGAGCTGCCCGCACATCGGCTGCCTGCCGTCGAAGTCCCTGCTCCACGGCGCCGCGGAGCACGCCGCCAACCCCGCCCGGTACTCCTGGGACCGGGCGTCGAAGGCCCGCGACTACATGGTCAACCGGCCGCCGGACGCCGCCGAGCCCGACGACTCCTCCCATGTCCGCAGGCTGGAGGAGGCCGGGGCGATCTGCTACCGCGGCAGCGCCAGGATCGTCGGCCAGGGCCGCGTCGAGATCCGCCACGACGATGTCGCCCACGAGATCCACGGCGCCAACGTCGTCATCGCGGTCGGGTCGCGGTCGCGCGTGCCGGATCTGCCCGGCCTCGACGGCGTCCGGATCTGGACGAACCGCGAGGCAACGCTCGCGCGCGAGCTGCCGCGGAGCCTGGTGGTTCTCGGCGGCGGTCCGACCGGATGCGAGCTGTCGCAGGTCTACGCTCGGTTCGGCGTCCCGGTCACGATCGTCCAGTCCGGCGACCGGCTGATGCCGACCGAGCACCACCGGAACGCGGAGACGGTCGCGCAGCTCCTTCGTCGCGACGGCGTCGACCTTCGCCTCGGCGTTCGCGCCAAGGCGGCCCGCGCCGGCGCCGGCAGCGACGGCGCGGACGTGATCGACCTCGACGACGGTTCGACCGCCGAGGGCCACGCGATCCTGCTCGCGGTCGGGCGGACGTTCCCTCTCGACGACCTCGGACTCGAGCACTACGGGATCGACACGAGCGGGCGGATGGCCTTCCCGCGGGACGGTCGACTGCACATCGCCGACGGCCTCTGGGTGATCGGCGATCCGGCCGGTCCGGAGCTCCACACCCACCAGGCCCACTACCAGGGCGAGCTCGCGATCCGGATGGCGCTGGGGCTCGACGTCCGCCCCGACTACCGGGCCCTGCCGCGGGCGACCTACACCGATCCGGAGGCGGCGTCGGTCGGGCTGACGCTCGACCAGGCGAAGGCCGAGGGGATCGACGCGGTCGAGTACGTGGCCGACTTCGCGTCCTCGTCGCGCGGCTACGCCCTCGAGGCGAAGATCGGGCACGTCACCCTGACGTTCGATCGGCAGACCCGCCAGATGGTCGGCGCCGCGATCGCCTGTCCGGACGCCTCGGCGGCGATCCACGAGTGCGTCCTCGCGATCCGCGCCCGGGTCCCGGTCGAGGTCCTCGCCGACACGATCCATGCGTTCCCCTCGACGTCGCGGATCCTCAACGGCCTGTTCGCCGAGGCCGTCAAGGACCTCGCGCCGACGTAGCCGTCCGGCGGGTTGCGCGCCCTACCGCTCGAATGCGACCTCGCCGTCGACCATCACGAGCCGCGGGCGGGCGGTCGCGAGCGCGCCGCCCGGCTCGATGGGGTGGCTCAGCGTGGTCGCGGACAGGACGACGAGGTCGGCGCGCTGGCCGGGCGTCAGCCGTCCCCGATCCGGCTCGGCCGCCACGACCGCGGGCGCGACGCAGGCGGCCCGCAGGGCCTGCTCGAGGGTGATCCGCTCGTCCGGTCCGAACGGCTCGCTTCCTTCCGGCCACGTCCCGTCGATCCGGGTGACGGCCATCGACAGCCCGGGCCACGGATCGATCGGCTCGACCGGTGCGTCGGTCCCGAACGCGACCGTCGCCCCCGTGTCGAGCAGGGACCGCATCGGGTAGCCGTGGGGTTCCGCCCGGTCGCCCCACAGGCGATGGGCGATCGGGGCGTCCGCCCGCACGTGGACGGGCTGGATCGAGGCGGCGATCCCGGCCCGGCCGAACCGTGCCCGGTCGTCCGGGTGCAGCAGCTGGACGTGCTCGAGCCGCGGCATCTGGGCGGTCCGGCCCGCGAGCGGCTCGAGGGCGCCGAGCGTCGTCCGGCAGGCACGATCCCCGATCGAATGGACCTGGGTCGCGATCCCCGCGTCGGCCGCTCGCCGGGCGAGGGCCGCGACCTCGTCGGGCGGCGTGAGCCAGATCCCGCGCTCCGTGCCGGTCGGGACGGGCCTCCCCTCCTCCGGCTCGATCGGCTCGAGGAGCGCCGCCGTCCGCGAGGCCAGCGTCCCGTCGGCGAAGAGCTTCAGCCAGCCGAACCTGGCACGCCCGCCGATCGGGCCGAGCGGATCCCCGCTGTGGAGCCCGAGCTCGATCGCCGCGTCGAGCTGCTCCGAGCGGATCGAGGCATGGACCCGGATCGGCAGCTCGTCACGCTCATCCAGCGAGCGATAGGCCGCGATCGCCCGCCCGAGGCCCTCCTGGAGGGAGAGTGCGCCGGGGTCATGGACCGCGACGACGCCGAGGCGGAGGAGGTCGCGGGAGAGCCGGACGATCGACTGCTCGTACCGCTCGGCAGTGGGCGGCGGCGCCAGATCGACGACCAGCCGGGCCGCGGACTCGTGGAGGACCCCGGTCGGCCGACCGGCCTCGTCGCGGCGGATCAGGCCGCCGGCCGGGTCGGGCGTCGTGTCGTCGATCCCCGCGATCGCCAGGGCCCGCCGGCTGACGAGCAAGGCGTGGTGGTCGTGGGCCCACAGCCCGACGACACGGCCCGGCGCGACCCGCTCGAGATCGTCGGCGGTCGGCCAGACGCCCCAGCGGTCGTTGTGCCAGCCATGACCCTCGAGCCAGGCGTCCGGCGGCTGCGCCGCGTGGGCGGCGGCGATCACCTCCAGCCCGGCGTCGAGCGTCGGCGTCGCGGACAGGTCGATCCGGTCGAGCGACAGACCGCCCTCGGCGAGATGGAGATGGGCGTCGGTCAGACCGGGGATCGCGACCTCGTCCGGATCCAGCTCGACGCGACGCGTGTGCGGATCCGCCCGCGTCTCGAGCTCGATCGCGGAGCCGGCGAACGCGACCCGGCCGTCCGTGATCCCGATCGCGTCGACCCAGCCGAACCCGCGATCGCCGGCGAGCGTCGCGATCCGGCCGCCCGTGACGAGGACGTCGAGCGGCATCAGTGCGCCTCCCAGAACCGGTCGGGATCGTGGAGCGGCTCGGGATCCGCGAGGAGGGCCGCCAGGCCGTCGCGGTCCAGGCCGGCGCCGAGACCGAGCGCGAGGGCGATCCGCGCCTTCGGACCCGACAGGTGCCCGGCGAGCATCGCCCCGGCCCGCTCCCACGTGGCGCCGCCGCCCGGGAACGCATAGCCGGTGCCCGCGGCGCCCGCCGGGCAGCGCGTGACGAGGACGACCGGCAGGCCGTCGGCCATCGCCGCCTCCGCGGCGACGAGGAGCGACGGGTCCGTGTTGCCGGCCCCGGTGGCCGCGACGACGAACCCGTCGGATCCGGCGGCGTGGAGGGCGGCGATCGGCGACCCGTCGGTGGCCACGGTCGCGGTCACGAGGTGGACCCGGCTGGCCGCCCGTGTCGCCGTCACGTGCCGCCGCCGGCCACGATCGCGGTCGAGGATCACCACTTCGTCGTCCACCCGGCCGAGCGGACCCACGGTTCAGGCTCCGGAACGTGTCGAACGACGACGCGTGGGTCTTCGTGACGTCATCGGCCGCCTCGACCGTGCCGTCGAGCACGACGACCGCGCCCAGGTCGGCCCGGGCGACGTCCGGCGATGCGGCCACACGGACCGCGTCGGTCAGGTTGCGCGGGCCTTCGTAGCCGGGCTGGCTGGCGGACCGCATCGCGCCGGTCACCACGATCGGCTTCGGACCGGCGTGGAGGAGGTCGAAGAAGAACGCGGTCTCCTCGATCGCGTCGGTGCCCTGGACGACGACCGCGCCGTCGACGTCATCACGCGCGAGCGCCCCCTCGAGTGCCCGCCGGATCGCGAACAGCGCGTCGAACTGGAAGTGGCTGGCGGGCGTCAGCCCGAGGTCCACCGGCTCCAGATCTGCGATCGTCTCGATGCCGGGGACGCTCGCGAGCAGATCCGCGCCGGCGAGGACCGGGACGTTGCCGCCCAGCGCCGGGTCGTGGCGCATGCTGATCGTCCCCCCGGTGAAGACGACGGCGACCCGCGGCACGACGCTTCGTCAGCCGGCGGGTCGGGGATCGCGGTCGTGTTCGCGATCGAGGTCGGGGTCCTGCTCGCGCGACGGGTCGCCGACCACGACCGGGACGGGCCGCGGCGTCGGCGGGGCGTCGGCGCCGTGGAGGGCGTCCGGTCCCGTGGCGTCGGGGATGCCGTCGCCGTTCTCGTCGAGGAAGTCCTCGGGGCCGGCGACCTCCGCGCCGAGGGCTTCGACGAACGGGTCGCCTCGGCTTCCGACGCTCGCCCTGGAGGTCCGCTCCACGGGGCGGAGCGGACCGCGCAGGTAGATCGACGCAACCCCCGAAGCGCCGATCAGGACGGCGACCGACACGAGCACGGCCGTCGTGCCGATCAGGTCGCCGAGCGGCCCCACGATCAGGATGGGCAGGAAGCTCGCGACCGACACGAGCATGTTCAGGACACCGAACACGCGACCCCGGACGTCGTCCGGCAGATCTTCCTGGAGCTGGGTCTGCGCCGGGATCGCGACACAGGCGTAGGCGATCCCGGCGAAGAACGCGACGCCCACCACGATCGACAGCAGCGAGGTCAGCAGCGACAGGTCGGGCAGGCCCGTGCCCGAGACCGTTCGGTCAAGGAAGGCGCTGAGCCGGCCGGACAGCGCCATCGTCGCAAGGAGGGTGCCGAGGGCGATCAGCCCGCCCTCGATGACGCGCCGGCGGGGGACCAGCCGCCCGTACGCGTTCAGCAGCAGGATGCCCATCACGATCCCGACGCCCAGCGGCAGGACGATGACGACGAAGTCCTCGGGGCTCAGGCCGAGGGTCTTCTGCGCGAACGCCGGCCCGAGGACCCCGAGCACGCCGACGAGCGACGCCGCGATCGCGAGGTAGCTCAGGGACCAGCGGACCTCGGGGTGGGCCCCGATGAACGCGAGACCCTCGCGGAGCTGGGCCGACACGGTCTGCATCGCGGCCCGAGCCTCGCGGGCCCGTCCGCCGGCGGATTCCGGGCCGGCCTCCCGGATCGCGGGTGGCGCGGGCGGGAGGGTCCAGCAGAAGACGGCGGCGATGAAGTACAGGACGGCGACGACGGCGATCAGCGCCGGCGCTCCGGCGATCTTCACGATCAGCGGCCCGAGGAGGGTGAACCCGACGGCGAAGGCGGCGTTCAGGGTGAGCGTGAAGATGCCGTTCGCCGACATCAGCTGGCGCCGCGGGACGAGCATCGGGATCATCGCGGCCTCGGCCGGGGAGAAGAACACCGTGATCGTCGAGACGGTGATGTTCAGGAGATACAGCAGCAGGAGGTGGTCGCCGACGAAGTAGATCGCGACGAACGCGAGTCCCCGCAGGATGTTCGTCGAGACCAGCACCTTGCGCCGATCGAGCCGGTCCACGAAGACGCCCGCGAGCGCCGAGAACAGGACGGCCGGCAGGAGGAACGTCAGGATCAGGGCACTGACCGCGGTCGTGGATCCGGTCGACTTCGAGATGATGACGGTCAGGCCGAAGATGACCATGTTGCCGCCGATCTGGGTCGCCGCCTGGGCGAGCCAGAGGAGGAGGAACGGCCGGTTCCGGAAGACCTCGAGGGCGCCTCCGGGGGGCGCCGTCGTCGCGGGCGCGCTCCCGCCCGCGGTCACGAGACCGAGGGCCGCGGCGCCGCTGCGGCGCTGAGGACCGGGTCGCCGCGCCGGACGAACTCCGCCAGCCGGCGTTCGACGGTCCGTCGATCGACGAGGACGTGACGGTCGCAGCTCTGGCAGCGAAGGCCGATGTCAGCCCCCAGCCGGTCCACCAGCCAGGTGTCGCCGCCACACGGATGGGGCCGCTTGAGGCGCACGACATCGCCCAGGTACAGCACGATCGCGGGCCGGTCGGTCATTCGGCCGAGGGTATCAAAGACGTGGATGGCCATGATCCGGGACGAGATCCTCCCGGGATGCCGGCAACGACATCGGCTCCTCGGTCGGCTGGAGGTCGATCGTCGCGGACGGATTCGTGGCCGCCAGCTGGGCGATGATCCCGCCGGCCCGGGTCAGGGATCCCACGAGCGTGTCCGGGCGCCCGATCGCGCGGATCATGAACGGATTGCGGAGGAGGAACCCGTCGACGTCCAGGGAGCCCGGCACGCCGCTGACGGTCGTCCGGGGAACTACCCGGATGTCCTCGACCGCGATCGCCTCGGCGCCCGCGTTCCGGAGCTCGTTGAGCAGGTCGTCGACCGAGGCTGCGTCGACGCGGCCGCTGACGACGATCGTGACCCCCCGCCCGGCCACGGCATCGAGCCCCGCCCAGGCCCGGATCCGGGCGAGCTCCGACTGGATCTGCTCCACCGACGTCGCCCCGTTGGCGTGGTCGGCGCGGAGCTCGTCGAGCTGGTTCTGGAGGCTCGAGATCTCGGACCGGAGCTGGTCGTTGCGGGTATTGAGGCTGCCGACCAGGGTCGTCAGGTCCTGGGCGGACTTGCTCTCGAGGGCGGAGCCGCCGGTCTGCGTCTGGAGCTGGACCACGACGAGCAGGCCGAGCAGGAATGCGACGGCGGCGATCGTGATCTGGCTCCTCGGATCGCGCATCGCGGCCGATGTTCGCGGCCGGGACGCTGCGGTCACGGCTGGGTCCCCGCGGGCTCGGGGCTCGGGGAGGCCGCGGACGCGGTCGGCGACGGGACGGCGCGCGACTCACGAAGCGTCACCGACCCGGCGAACGCCGGGATATCGACCGCTGCCGGTTCGGCCCACGAGATCCCGATCCCGAACGAGCCGCGCCGGGTCCGGACGAGATCCTCGAAGCCGGGCGATGACGAAAGCCTCGAGAAGAGATCGGTCGGGCCGATGGCCTTGATCTGGTACGGCCCGGCCAGGTAGGCGGCGTTGACGAGGACCGATCCGCCGATGTCGACGATTGCCGTGGACGTCGTCACGCGCTCGTCGTTGATTGCGACCGCCTCCGCGCCGGCGAGCCAGAGCTGGTCGACGATCGTCCGCAGGTCTGCCCCGCCGACGAGGTAGTCGGCCTCGTTCCCGCCCGGCTGGATCGGCTGCGTCGAGTCCTCGAGCTTCAGGACGATCCCCGTTCCGGTCAGCGGGATGAGCCCGGCGGCGATCCGGGCCTCCTCGAGCTGGTCGTTGAGCGTCCGCAAGGCGACCTGCGACCCGGCGCTGTCGTGCTCGATCCCCTGGATGGCGGTCCGGAGCGCAACGATCCGGTCCTTCAGCTCATCCTGCTGGGCCTGGAGCGACAGCGCCGTCTCGACGAGGGGCGTCCGCTCCTGGCTCGTGTAGCGGACGCGAGGACCCTCCGCCGCGAGCTGGGCGGCGATCAGGAACCCGAGCAGCAGCAGCGCGACGCCGAGCGTGAGCTGCCAGGTGGGGATCGATCGCAGCCGCCCGCCGAGCGTCGTCATCGCGGCACATCCGGCTCGTCGTCGTCGTCCGCGCCGGCACCGAAGTGGATGCCGGGCAGGACCGGCGTCGTCTGGGTGGCCGCCGGGTCCGGTGCCGCATCCTCGGGCGGTTCCTGGATCGTGGGCCGGCCGTAGACGCGGTTCCAGCCGGCCTCCGGGCCCCCCGCGCCGCGCCGGGCGATCCGGCGCGAGGCGAGGACGCCGATCACCGCAATCAGGACGATCCCGAGCACCCCCGCCGTCGGGGCGACGATCCGGGCGATCGGGTCGTCCTCGATCCCGTGCGGTCGCGGCGCACCCGGCGGCTGCGGCGGCTCGGTCCCCAGCACGTCGAAGGACGGGTCCGGCTGCGGGCCGGTCCAGCCCTCGGGCAGCGGGCCTGCAGGCGCGGCACGCGGTCCGAGCTGCGGCGGCGCCGCGGCGTGCAGCTCCGCGAGCCAGCCGGACTCGAAGCCCGCGGCGTCCGTGCCGAGCGCCGTCCGGAATGCCTCGTCGTCGGACACGCCGTCGTGGTAGGAGCGGATCAGTGCGACGAGGGCATCGCGGCCGTTGACACGGACGATCCGATCGACCGCCGCGACGCTCTCCGCGTAGGCGAGGAAGAAGCGCTCGCGGCTGGTCGGGAACGCGCCGGCGAGCCCGTCCAGGGGGATCAGCGTGCCGTCGCGCGCGGCCGCCTCGACCTGCTGGCGGTCGGAGTCGCGGTACCCGTCCGACTCGTAGACGGCGAGCCCCTCGTTCAGCCAGTGCGGCGGGTCGTGGTACGGGTTGTCGACGGCGGTCTGGAACACGACGTGGGTGAGCTCGTGCGGGACGACACTCTCGACCCAGCTCGCGTCGATGTCGGCCGGCGTGATCAGCGCGAACAACGTCCGGATGTCCGGATGGGCCTGGCCGCCGACGTTCTCCCGCGTCGACGGGCCGAGCGCATCGTAGAAGGAGCCCTGGTCGGCATAGATGAAGAAGTCGATCGGCTCCGTCTCGGTGACGCCGAGCAGCTTCGCCGCAGATTTCACGGCGGTGTCGCCGATCTTCAGCGCCCGCTCGCCGAACGCCCGATTGCCTTCGGTCCAGTGGACCCGGACGACATCCCCGTTGATCGTCTTCCAGTCGAACCGGTCATCCGCGTACGTCCGCGTCACGGGCGGCCCGAGGACGACCGAGCCGTCGGCGGTGACGATCCGCCAGCGGGCGCTGAACCTCGTGTTCGGGACGACGTGGCCGTCCGCCGTGGCGACCCGGTAGTGGAGCGTGGTCGAGCCGGTCGTCGCCGAGGCCTTGACGGGCTGGACCTCCGGGCCGACCGAGCCGGGCGTGGTGATCAGGATCTCGATCCGCTTCTGGTCGCCCGGGAGGCGGACCGGCTGGTCGAAGTCGACGCCCTTGCCGAACGACGAGGAGGCGGTCGGCGTCCCGAAGGAGATCGGCTCGGCAGCGGCCGCGGGCGTGGTCCCGCCGATCACCCAACCCACGGCCAGCGCGGCCGCAATGACCGCCCGGACGACGGCGCGGCGCCGGGTCACGACCGCCACGCCAGCCCCGCCATCCGGATGATCCCGAGGCCGTTCGCGTACGCCCCGAGCAACCCGGTCCGGGCAAGCGACCATTCGACGTCGTAGGTCAGCGGGATCGTCGGCGCCTCGTCGCGGACGACGCCCTCCGCCCGGTCGAACGCGGCGCGGGCGGCCGCCGGATCGCGCGTCTTCAAGGCATCGCCGATCGCCTGGTCGAACGCCGGGGACGACCAGCGCCCGTAGTTGTTCGATGCCCCGCTCCCGAGCAGGATCCCGAGGAAGTCGTTCGGACCCGGATAGTCGGCGACCCAGCCCATCGAGAAGATCTGCGGCGGGTCCTGTTCGAGCCGCTCGAAGAAGCCGTCGCCCTGGACTTCGACGTTGACGGTGACGCCCAGCTCGCGCTGGATCTCCGCGGCGAACGCCCGGTCCTCGGGCCCGCCGCCGAGCAGGACGACCGACGGGAAGCCGCGACCGCCGGGATAGCCCGCCGCGGCGAGCAGCTCCCGAGCCCCGGCCGGATCGAGCGTGGGCAGGAAGTCGGCGTCGCTCCGCCCGGGGATGCCGGGCGGCACCATGCCCGTCGCCGGCCGGCTCGTGGCCGTCGACGACAGGGCGGTGAGCCGCCGCCAGTCGACCGCCCGGGCGAACGCCTGGCGGACGCGGACGTCGTCGAACGGCGGCTTCGTCGTGTCGAACCCGTAGTACCGAAGTGACAGCCCGTCGGATCGCCGGAGCTGCGGCCCGAGGCTCGTGTCGTAGGCGATCCACGACGCGTCGAACGACGACACGTCGGCGAGGTCGACGTCGCCGTCCTCGAACGCGGTCACCGCACCGCGGCCGCCGATGTCGTGGACGAGCTGGATCGTGCCGACCGCCGGTCGCCCGGCCCAGTAGTGATCGTTGGCGGTCAGGGTGGTCGAGGTGTCATCGCTCGCGGTCAGCACGTAGCCGCCGCTCCCGATGAAACCGGTCCCCGGCCGGAGGCTGCCCGGCGTCGCGTCGATGCCGGGCGGCACGATCCCGAACGTCGGCGAGGCGACGATCGTGGGGAAGTCGGCCGCCGGCCGGTCCAGCCGGACGACGACGTCGTTGCCGGTGGCCGTCAGCCCGACCGAGGCCCGATCGGACGTCTTGCCATGCGCGTACGCCAGCGCTCCGTCGACGTCGCCCATGAGGCTGACCAGGGGCGAGGGGTTGGCGGGATCGATGATCCGGAACCAGCTCCGGACCACGTCGTCGGCCGTCAGCGGCGAGCCGTCGCTGAACGTCAGGTCCGGGCGGAGGTGGAAGACGACCGTCGACCCGCCGTCGCGGAACTCCCACGACTCGGCGAGGGCCGGCCTCGTCTGGAGTCCGGCGTCGATCGCGGTCAGCGTCTCGAACAGCTGGGCGGAGACGGCCGCACTGCCGATGTCGCCCTGTCCGGCCGGATCGACGGAGTCCGCCCGACCGATCAGGATCCGGACCGGAGTGTCGGACGCGGCGCGCGCGACCGGAATCTTCGTCGGGAAGGACGTCGGCAGGAGGAGGAGCTGGGTCGCCGCGACGATCGCGACGACGGCGGCGCCGAGACGGCGCCGCCGGTGGGTCATCCGCTGGTTCGCGACCACCATGCCCCCGTCGGCGCAGGTCCATGGGTGCCCGACCGGCGCGGATCGATCAATCGTTCGACGGCAACGGGGTCACGAAGACGGATGCCGCGGACGTAGTCGTCCCGGGTGAACCCGGCGAGGAGCGCAACGACACAGACCCAGCGACGCATGGCGGGAGTATAGGGTGGGGTCGCTCGGCGCCCTGTCGGCCACGATTCGGCGGGCAGGAAATGAGGCCTCGCAAGTCACACCGCCGGGGGAACGATGCATTGGCCGCGAGGCCTCATGTCCCGATAACGAGGCCGCGCGAGAATTGTTAGGGCAATTCCTCGTGAAATCCCCCAAACGACGTAGACGCCCCGGGAGGGGCCCACCGGTGGAACCGACGACCTCGCGATGACGCTCCGCCTCCGAAACACCCTCACGCGCGTGCTCGATCCCGTCGAGCCGGCGGACGGCGAGCGGCTCCGGATGTACTCGTGCGGGCCGACGGTCTACCGCTACGCCCACGTCGGCAACCTGCGGACCTTTCTCCTCGCGGACCTGATCCGGCGCGTCGTCCTCTATCACGGAATCCCCGTCACCCACGTCCAGAACATCACGGACGTCGGACACCTCCGGGACGAGCGGTTCGACCGCGGCGAGGACCGGATGCTGGTGGCGGCGGGCCTGGAGCACAAGACGACCGCGGAGATCGCCGACGCGTACGAGGCCGCGTTCCACGCCGACGCGGCGCTGCTGAACCTCCTCCCGGCCCACGTCTTCCCGCGGGCGACGGAGCACATCCCCGAGATGGTCGAGCTCGCCGAGCAGCTCGTGGATGCCGGCCACGCCTATGTCAGCGGCGACGGCAACGTGTACTACTCGGTCGCGTCGTTTCCCTCGTACGGCGCCCTGTCCGGGAACACGCTCGATGCCCTCCGGGCGGGCCATCGCGGCGAGGTCGAGGGCGACAAGCGCGACGCGGCCGACTTCGCGCTGTGGAAGGCCGCGGGCGAAGGCCGTCAGCTCAAGTGGCCGACGCCGCGCTGGGGCGAGGGCTTCCCGGGTTGGCATCTCGAATGCTCGGCAATGGCGCTGCGCCATCTGGGCCCGCGGTTCGACCTGCACAGCGGCGGGATCGACAACGTCTTCCCGCATCACGAGGACGAGATCGCCCAGTCGTCGCCGATCGTCGGTGGCCCGCCGGCGAGGATCTGGGTCCACGGCGAGTTCCTCCAGGTCGGCGGGAAGAAGATGGCGAAGTCCGCCGGCAACATCGAGCGGATCGCCGACGTCGCCGCTCGCGGCATCGACCCGCTCGCATTCCGCGCGTTGTGCCTGACGTCGCGCTACCGGCACAAGCTGGAGTACACGGACGAATCGCTCGCGGCGGCAGCGGCCGGCCTCTCCTCGCTCCGATCGGGGCTGGCCGCCCTCGGCCCGCCACCGGACGACGGCCCGTGGGCCGCGCCGCCGGTGGTCCGGGCCGGGACCGCCGGTGCTCGGCCGATCGGGACGGCCGACGGCGTGGCGGGCAATGGCGACGGCGAGGCACCCCTGCCGAGTGACCGGGCGCATGCGCCCACGGCGCCGCTCTCGCCGGCGGGCCGCGCGCTCCACGACCGCTTCGTCGCGGCCCTGGACGACGACCTCGACCTGCCGACGGCGGCGGCGGTCGTCCGGGAGACGCTCCGGTCGAATGGGCCGGTGGACGAGCGACGCTGGCTCGTGCTCGATGCGGACGCGGTTCTCGGGCTGGATCTCGGCAGGACGGCGGCGGAGCCCGTGAGCGCGGACGTGCCGCCCGAGGCCGAGGCGCTGCTCGCGGAGCGGGCGGCCGCCCGGACCGCTCGCGACTACGCCCGGGCGGACGCGATCCGGGGCGAGCTGGCCGAGCGGGGTTGGGACGTCGTGGACGGCCCGGACGGCTCGACGCTTCGGCCGCTCACCTGACGGCGTCGACGGGCCCGGTCGCAAGGTCGTGCCGGCCGCCGAACCGATCGATGATCCGGTAGAAGTTCCGCCTGCTCAGGCGCTCCCGCTCCGCCTCGGGAACGGATGTCCAGCCGCGGTGCTCGTGGCGGGTCGCCGGGATCGGGACCACCACGGCTCGCCGTGGCGCGGTCCCCTCCCCTTCGTCCCGGAGCACGAGGCTCCACCAGATGTCCAGGTTCCGGTAGAAGCGGAAGTGTTCGTCGATCGGTCCGCGGGTCGCGGCGTCTGCCCGCCGGAAGGCCATCGCGTAGCCCTCGATCGCGGTCACGTCGCCGGGTCCGGCTTCCTCGAAGCGGCGCAGGTCGTCGCTCACGATCCCGAACCCACCCGCGACGCCGACACCGGGGTCGTCGAGCGCGGCGACGAGCGGCGACACGATGTCGCCGGTCGGCTCGACCGACGGGTCGAGGAGGACGACGATCGAACCGGTCGAACGGCGAAGACCGACATTCCAGGCCGCACCGGTCCCGAGGCGCTGGCTCGTCCAGGTCACCTCGACGCCGTCGAGGTCTGCCGACAGCGCCGCCGTCTGCTGGTCGGACGGACCGTCGGCCACCACGACGACGGACATGCCGTCCGGCGCGTGCCGGCGGAGACCGGCTAGCGCCCGCTCCACGTCCGCCGGCCACTCTGTCGCGACCAGGACGACGGTCGCCACGCCGACGGCCGGCTCCTCGAGACGCGACGGAACCGCGTCGCTCATGCCGTAGCGAACGGCTCCCTCCGCCTCGATCGTAGGCGGGTGGGACGGCTGAAGGGCGAAGTCCGTGCCGCGGTCGACGATCTTCCAGCCGGCCGCCTCGATCTCCGCCCGGAGCCGGTCGGCCTCCGCCCAGTCGCGGGCAGCTCGCGCCGCCGAGCGTTCGTGGGCGGCGGACAGGACCTCGTCCGGGATGCGCGGTCGACTCACCGTCGCAGGATCGCACGCGCGATCGAGGCGCGCCTCAACCGGCCCGGTACGGCGCCTCGTCGTCGATGTTGCCGACGAACTCCGGTAGCCGGGCGTGGCCGAGGACCTGCCGGATTGCGAGGATCTCGCCGGTGTGGAACCAGTAGTGGTAGGTCACCCGCTGGAGCGCCGAGCCGATCGTCCGTCGCGGGCCCGCCCCGCGGAGCGGCTCGGCCAGGTCAGCGCCGGTCAGCCCGTCCAGCCACGGGTCCGCCGCCTCGGTCACGGCCTTCCACGCCGACAGCATCGGCCGAAGGGGTGGAGTCGTCGCGGGTCCGCCGTTCCGCGCGATCTCGTTCAGGTCGGGCTGCGGCGTCAGGTCCTGGGCCCGGGTCAGCCAGTAGCGCTGCTCGTGCCACGCCATGTGGGCGACGATCCAGCCGATCGAGTTCATCGGCTCGAGCTTCCGGATGCCGTCGGCGTCCGGCGTGCCGCGGAGGCCGCGCCGGAACTCGGAGCGGGTGAAGCGGAGCTGCTCGACGATGGGGAGGACGGTGGGTTCGGTCATCGTCGCAGTGTGGCGACCTCCATCCCCGTGCCGCAACACGGACCTGCCCGCTAGGATCGGCGCAACATCCCGGGGACCCGCAGCGGAGGTTCGGTCGTGGCCGACGACGTCAACGCCCTTGCCCAGGACTACTTCGACTACCTCCTGACGGTCTGGCCCACCTGGGGTCACCTGATGGGCAACTACCAGCACGCGGACCTGTACGACGACGCGAGCCGCGCGGGCGAGGACGAGGAAATCCGACGCCGCCGTGAATACGCCGATCGTGCCGACGCGATTCCCGTCGACGGTCTGTCAGCCCAGGATCGAATCACCCGCGAGATGCTGATCTTCGACGGCCGCCGCAACGCCGACATTCTCGATGCGCGGTTCGCGGAGTTCGGCGTCGACCCGATCTTCGGACCGGTCGCGGGCCTGCCCGTCTACATGCCGAAGCTGCCGATCCCGAACGCCGACGTCGCCGAGGCGATGCTCGCGAAGACCCGCCTGATCGCCACGAACTTCCGGGACATGAGCGATCGGGTCCTCGAGGGCGTCGCCAGCAACCGGACCCCGCCGGCGTTCGCCGTCGATGACACCGTCGCCCAGATCGACGCCTGGCTGGCGAAGCCGATCGACGAGGACCCGCTCCTCCACACCGCCGAGCCGACCGGCGTCGCCGATCCGGATGGCTGGCGCGCGCGCCTGCGCGACGTGATCGAGGCGGACGTGCGCCCGGCGATGGCCCAGTACCGGGAAACGATCCGCGACCGGGTCCGGCCGCACGCCCGGGACGACGACCACGTCGGACTCGCCTGGCTGGCGGACGGCGAAGACGCCTACGGCCGGATGATCCGCTACCACACGACCCTCAAGCGGTCCGCACGCGAGATCCACCAGATCGGCCTCGAGCAGATCGAGAAGCTCGCCGGCGAGTACCGCGCCCTCGGACCGGAGGTGCTCGGCACGAGCGACGTTCCGGAGATCTTCCGCCGGCTCCGCGAGGATCCCGCACTCCACCACACGAACGGCGCGGACATCGTCACCGCCTCGAAGACCGCCCTCGCCAAGGCGACCGCGGCGACCGGGGACTGGTTCGGGATCCTCCCGAAGGCCGCGTGCGACGTCGAGGAGACGCAGTCGGGAGCGATCGCCTTCTACTTCCCACCCGCCAGGGACGGGAGCCGCCCGGGCGTCTTCTTCATGAACACCTCCGACCCGACCGGCTGGGGCCGATACCAGATCGAGGCGACCTCGTACCACGAGGGGATTCCGGGCCATCACCTGCAGCTCTCGATCTCGACCGAGCTGACCGGCATCCCGGAGTTCCGGAAGCGCGCCTTCATCGCGGCCTACGGCGAAGGCTGGGGCCTGTACAGCGAGCGGCTGGCCGACGAGATGGGCCTCTACTCCACGCCGCTCGACCGCATGGGCATGCTGGAGGCGGACTCCATGCGCGCCTGCCGCCTCGTCGTCGACACCGGGATGCATGCCCTGGGCTGGAGCCGCCAGAAGGCCATCGACTACATGACGGACAATTCGCCGATGCGGGCCAGCCAGATCGTGCCCGAGATCGATCGCTATGCGGTGACGCCGGGCCAGGCGCTCGCCTACATGATCGGCCGGCTCGAGATCCAGCGGATGCGGCGCGACGCCGAGGCCGACCTCGGAAGTGCCTTCGACATCAAGGGCTTCCACGACGTCGTGCTCGGCTCCGGGCTCATGCCGTTGCCGGTGCTGGATCGCGTCGTCCGATCGTGGGTCGACGACCGATCCGCGACGGCGGCCTGACGGGGCGGGCGATGAACCCGATCGACGTCCTCCGCTACGGCCAGCGTGACATCGACGAGGTGGTTGCCCGGCTCCGCTCCGACGACTGGACCGCGATTGCGCTCGGTGTCTGGACGACGAAGGATCTCATCGGCCATCTCGGGGCCTTCGAGGTCCGCTACGCCGACATGCTCGAATGGTTCCTCGGCGAGCCGATGTCCGAGCTGATGCAGGCCCGGACGGCGACGTTCAACGACGACCAGGCCGCGATCCGCCATGACTGGCCGGTGGACGACGTGCTCGCCGAGTACCGCACGGCCACCGAACGGGTCACGACGCTCGCGGCGCGGATCCCGGCCGGCCGCTGGTCCGAGGTCGGGACCATCCCCTGGTACGGCCCCGAGTACGCCCTCGACGACCTCACGGTCTACACGCAGTACGGACACAAGCGCGAGCACAAGCCGCAGCTCGACGCCGTCGTCGAGCGTGCCGGTCGCTGAAGGAGCCTCCGTGGCGAGCGCGCACCCCACCGAGCCGTCGACCGAGACCACCGGTCTCGTCATCCGCACGCCGCGCCGCTACGACCTGCGGCTCTGGCTGGCCTCGTGGGGACGTGAGGGCCGCTTCCGCGACGAGGAGGTCGGGCTCGCCCGACTCCGGCCCGGCGAGCGGGTCCTCGACGTCGGCTGCGGGACCGGGTCGCTGACGATTGCGGCGGCCCGGGCCGTGCTCCCGGGCGGCCGCGTGACCGGGATCGACCCGAGCGTCGAGATGGTCGGGCGTGCGGCGGCCAAAGCCCGCCGGGCGCGCGTGGATGCGGCGTTCATCGCGACCGCGGGCGAGGCCCTCCCCTTCCCCGACGATGCCTTCGACGTCGTCCTGATCTCGCTCGTCCTCCATCAGCTCCCGTCCGACGCGCTCCACGCGACGATGTTCCAGGTGCGCCGCGTCATCGCCCCGGGTGGCCGGCTCTTCGTCGTCGACCTCGGGACTCCCGAGCCGGGCAAGCGCACGGTCCACTCGCACGGCACGCCCGCGTCCGGCGGGACGCCGTTCAGCCTGGAGCGGCTCGAGATGTTCTTCGAGCACCTCGGCCTGACGATCGTGGACCGCGGCGACATCGCCTTCCGGTTCCGGAGGCTGGAGCCGCTTCGCTACGTGCTTGCCGAGGCCCCGGCCGGCGAGTCGCCGGAATCGTCGGAGCCGTCCACCGGCTAGCGCGAGCCGAGACGCTCCTGGGCGATCCGCCGGATCGCCCGGTCGATCTCCGGGTTCTCGATCATCAGCTCCCGCAACGCCGCCGCCGGAAAGGCAATCAGCTCGGTCGGCTCGAGGGCCTCGACGGTGGCCGTCCGGCCGTAGCTGAAGTCCCGCCCCCAGTCCATCGCCGCGATCTCGCCGAGATGGTCGCCAGGCGAGAGGACGTTCACCTCGTGGTCGCCGACGCGGACCGAGAGACGGCCGGAACGGACGAGGTAGAAGGTCCGGGCGAGCGCCCAGCGCTCCGTGATCCGGTCGCCGGTGTCGGCGTGTTCCGCCCGGCCGGTCCCGAGGAACCGGACCGCCTCGTCGTCCGTGATCGAAGCAAACGACCTGATCGCCCGCAGCTCGCCGGTCGTGATCCCGGCGGCCGTGCCGTCGGCGTGGAGCCGGGCCTGGACGGACGCGCGCTCCGGTCGCGCCGGCGCGTCGGTCGACACCTCGGGCGTCGCGCTCGCCACTGCCTCGATCGCGGCGGCAACATCCGCCGGACCGGAGGTGTGGTTGAGGATGCACAACCGGATCGCGTAGCGCCCCCGCAGCACGGTGGACGTGAGGAGCACATCACCGCCGTCGGCGATCGACCTGACGATCGACCGGTTCCGCCGATCGCAGTCTTCGGCCGACTCGCCGGGCTCTGCCCGGCGGCGGAACGTGACGATCCCGAGAGCGGCGGGCGTGACCAGGTCGAGGCGGTCGTCCGCCTCGATCCGCCGCTGCGCTTCCACGGCCAGATCCATCGAGCGGTCGATCGCCGTCCGGAACGCATCGAGACCGAACGTCTCGATCGACAGCCAGACCTTGATGGCGCGGCTGGCCCGGGTCAGTTGGAGCCCGCGATCGGCGAAGTTCACCGGCCACCGCGGGTCCTCGCGCTCCAGCAGGTATTCCGGGTGGAGGGCGAAGGCCCGCTCCAGGGTGGCGCCGTCGCGGACCATCAGGCAGCCGACCTCGAACGGCATCGCGAGCCACTTGTGGGGATCGAGCGTCACCGAGTCGGCGAGCTCTAGCCCTTCGAGCGCGCGCCGGCCGCGTTCGGTGAGGACGGCGAACGCGCCGTACGCCCCGTCCACGTGAAGCCACAGGCCGCGCTCGCGACAGACGCGGGCGATATCCGGCAGGTCGTCGACGGCACCCGTGCTCGTCGTGCCCCCGTTCGCGATCACCAGGAACGGCAGGCGACCCGCATCCACATCGGCGTCGATCGCGGCCCGGAGATCGTCGCCGCGGACGCGGAACTGATCGTCGGAAGCGATGACGCGGAGCTGATCGGGTCGGAAGCCGAGGTGCCGCACGGCCCGCGCGACCGACGAGTGGGTCTGGTCGCAGGCGTACGCCACGATCCGCGACGACATCGGGCCGACGAGTGCTTCCCGGGCGCACGCGATCGCGGTGAGGTTGGCCGCCGAGCCGCCCGAGACGAGCACACCCGCCGACCCATCCGGGTAGCCGATCCAGTCGCGAAACCAGTCGAGCACCGTCAGCTCGAGCTCGCTCGGTCCGGACGCCTCCCGCCACGATCCCGCGTCGATGTTCGTCGCGGCGGCGATCAGGTCGCCCAGCGCGGCGGGCCAGGTGCCGGCTCCCGGGATGTAGCCGAAGAACCGCGGATGGTCGAAGTGGCCGACGAACGGCAGCACGTCCCGATCGAGTCGATCGAGCAGAGCGTCGAACTCGCGCCCATCCTCGGGCGCGCTCTCGCCGAGGCGCCCGCGGAGCGCTTCGCGGTCGGCCGTCCGGAGCACGGGCCCGTCCCCGAGCTCGGCGATCCGTCGGACGAGCAGGTCGACGACCGCGTGGCCCATCCGGCGCATCTCCTCGCGCTCCAGGGCGAGCGGGTCCAGGTCGAGGGTGTTCGGCACGGTCCTCATGGCTCGCCGAGTATGGAGGTCGTCCGTCACGCGGATGCCAGTCGACGGTCGGCGTGCAGGCCGCGCGGAGCACGTCGCCTACACTCGCCTTGCAGGCCGGCCGACCGGACGGCCCGACGGAGGTTCGCCGCGACGTGCCCGATGTGTCGGCCCAGACCCAGACCCTCACGACCTGGCTCGCGGACCACGCATTCGCCCTCGTCTTCTGGGGTGTCGTCCTCTTCATCGTCTATCGGTCGGCCAGGCCGTTCGTCCATCGCGTGCTCCTGCGCGTCGTCAAGCCGCCGATGTCGGTCGGGGACCTCGGGATCACCGGCGAAGCGGAGGTCGAGAAGCGGGTCGCGACCCTCGAGGATCTCTTCGCGAAGTTGATCCGCTTCGGCGTGATCATCGCGATCTTCATCCTGATCCTGTCGGCATTCGACGCATGGTCGATCGTGGCCGGCCTCGGCCTCCTCGCGGCCGCGCTCACGCTCGCCGGGCAGAGCATCGTCCTCGACTACCTCAGCGGGATCCTCCTCTTCGTCGAGGGGCCGTACTTCAAGGGCGATGTCGTGAGCCTGGTCGGGGTCGACGGGACGGTCGAGGAGGTCGGGCTCCGCCGGACGGTCGTCCGCGACCTCCGGGGCACGGTCCACTCGATCTCGAACGGCGAGATCCGGATCGCATCGAACCAGACGAGGATGTTCGGCATGAGCGTCGTCGAGATCGGCGGGATCGCGGTAGCCGACGTGGAACGCGTGATTGCCGTGATGGACGACGTCGGGAAAGGGCTGGCCGCCGACGCGGCGTGGTCATCGCAGGTGCTCGAGACTCCGTCGTACAGCTCGACGGTCGCCTTCACCCCGACCGGGGTCACGCTCCGGATGTCCGGCCGAGTCCGATCAGGCGACCGATTTGCCGTCGACGCGGAGCTCCGACGCCGGCTCGCGAGTGCTCTCGCCGAGGCCGGTATCCAGCCCAACGAGTCTCTGTTCGCGCCGCCCCCGCCCGCGGCCGTCGCGCGCCGGTAGTCGGCCCCGCAGGAGGGAGTCGGCGAGTTGACCGGAATGGTGGAACCCATGTTCCACCTGCCGATCGGCATCCCGGCGTACCGTCCCGGTCGATGGGGGCCATCGTGATCAGCGACGCGTGCACCAGCCCGGCCGTCCAGGCCGAGCCGTCGGAGCCCGTGTGGGACGCCGCCGCAGTCCGGGCGCTTCGCAGGACCGAGTACTCGAGGCTCGACGCGAACGACCAGGTCTACCTCGACTACACGGGCGCCGGTCTGTACGCCGAATCCCAGCTCCGCGCCCATCAGGTGCTGCTCCAGCGCGACGTCTTCGGCAATCCACACTCCGACAGCCCCACGTCGCGCGCCTCCACGGAGCTCGCCGACCGTGCCCGCGCCGCGATCCTGTCCTTCGTCGGCGCGTCGCCCGACGAGTACACGGTCGTGTTCACCGCGAACGCCAGCGCGGCCCTCAAGCTTGTCGGCGAGTCGTTCCCGTTCAGCGATCGAAGTCGATTGCTCCTGACGGCGGACAACCACAACTCGGTCAACGGGATCCGCGAGTTTGCCCGCGCCGGTCAGGCGGAGGTCACCTACCTGCCCCTCGCGCTGCCCGAGCTGCGACACGACGGCGCGGCCGTCCTCGCAGCGCTGGACCGGGCGCCCGGCGGGGCACGTCATCTCTTCGCCTACCCCGCCCAGTCGAACTATTCGGGCGTCCGCCATCCGCTCGACTGGATCGCGGCCGCCCACGCGCGTGGCTGGGACGTCCTGCTCGATGCAGCCGCGTTCGTCCCGACGAACCGGCTGGACCTGACGCGCTGGAAGCCCGACTTCGTCACGGTCTCCTGGTACAAGGCGTTCGGCTATCCGACCGGCGTGGGTTCGCTGATCGCTCGGCACGAGGCGCTCGCCCGCCTCCGTCGCCCCTGGTTCGCCGGCGGAGCGATCGGGGTTGCATCGGTCGTGGAGCCGACCCACACGCTCGCGCCCGGGTCCACCGGCTTCGAGGACGGCACGATCGACTTCCTGTCGCTGCCGGCGATCGAGATCGGCATCGGGCACCTCGAGGTCGTCGGCATCGAAACGATCCACGACCGGGTCCAGCACCTCACCCGTCGGCTCCTGGCCGGCCTCGTCGGACTCCGCCATCCCGACGGCTCGCCGAAGATCCGGCTGTACGGGCCGCCGGACGATCGCGAACGCGGCGGGACCGTCCCGTTCAACCTCCTGGACCGTCTCGGCGCGATCGTCGACTTCCCCGCGGTCGAGGCGTATGCCGCCGATCGGCGGATCTCGGTCAGGACCGGCTGCTTCTGCAACCCGGGAGCCAGCGAGACCGCCCGCGGGATCACGGCCGACGACATGCGTCAGACCTTCGCGCTCGGCCATCAGCCGTCGCTGGACGAGCTGCGGTCGATCGTCGGGCCGAAGGCGCTCGGCGCGGTCCGGGCCTCGGTCGGGATCGCCGCGGACGAGCGCGACGTGGACCGGCTGCTGGCGGCTCTGGAGGCGTATCCGGACTGATCGCACCGGCCGGTCGAGGCCGGCACGACCAACCTCGTGGGTACGGGCACACTTTCCGCCCGTCGCGACTCAGTAGACTCTCGCCCAGATGGCACAGCCTCCATCCGATACGGGCGGCGACCGGGAGGGACAACCCCTTGCCGGGCAGGCGGCCGCGCCGATCGAGGCCGTCGATCCGCCGGTCCATCGCCCGGCGCCGGTTACCGTCCTCGCAATCATCCGACTTGCGACCGGCATCGGCTACGGTGCCATCGCGCTGAGCGTGGCGAATGATCGCGTCGGAACCCTGGCCTTCATCACCGCGTCGAGCCGGTTCGGCGAAGGCCCCATCGCCGATCTGTCGACCCCGTTGGTCGTCGCGACGTTCGGATTCCTCGCCGCGGTCTCGCTGACAGCCTCCGTCCTGCTGCTGCGCGTCCAGCGTCTCGGCTGGACCCTCGCAATGCTGCTGAACGGCCTGACCCTGGCCGTCTTCCTGTGGGTCTGGTGGACACATGGGTCGACCAGCTCGCTCGTCTTGTTCGTGGAGGTGGTCTCGGTCTTCTACCTCAACCAGCGCGGGGTCAAGGAGAGGTTCGGGATCGTCCGCCGGAAGGCTCTCGCCCCGGGCGAGACGGTGGTCGCCGGGTGATGGCCAGCGATCTCGACCTCCTCCGGACGTACGAGCCGATCGTCCACTACACGAACGGCGAGATGTTCTTCCCGATGGCCGTCGACGAGTACCTCGCCGGATCCGAGATGTGGGCCGTCGACCTGGCCGGCCGGCGAGCGCTCATCGCCCCCGTCGGCTCGATGACGATCGACAACCTGGGCACCTGGCGCCCGGCGATTCCGCCCCGCGGCTTCTTCCTCCGATTCGTCCAGGAGCCGCTCGGCACGGTAGCCCTCACGACATGGCGGAATCGAGCGGGCCGGCCGCGATTCAGCGCCCCGAGCCGTCTCTCCCGCGTGGGGATCGTGGCCCGGATGATCGATGCGGGGTTCGACCTCTCGCTCCTCGTCCGCGGGACCGTTCCGGGCGGGACGGTTGCCGCCGCCCAGATCAAGTACGAGAAGATCCGCGAGCGCGACCAGCGGTACTGCTACCACGGCCGGGTCGTCCGCCAGGCCGGCTGGACCATCTGCCACTACCTCTTCTTCTACGCGATCAACGACTGGCGGTCGTCCTTCGAGGGGGCAAACGACCACGAGGCGGACTGGGAGCAGTGCTTCGTGTTCCTCGAGGAGCACGAGGACGGGTCGTCGACGCCGGTGTGGTTCGCCCGGGCGGCGCACGACGAGGTGGGAGCGGATCTCCGGCGTCGCTGGGACGATCCCCTCCTCCAGCGCGACGGCGATCATCCGCGGATCTTCGCGGGAGCCGGGTCCCACGCCGCCTACATCGAACGTGGCGAGTACCTCCAGGTCGTGCCACTCCAGATGCCGCCCCGCGTCCGCTCGGTTACGGCCACGCTCCAGTCCTGGTGGTCCAGCGCGGTCGAGCGGGGCACGGGTTCGGATGCCGGCAAATCGGTCCCGATCGCGGCCGTCCCGTTCGTCGACTACGCCCGGGGTGACGGCGTGAGCGTCGGGCCGGGCGAGGCCAACGCGTGGACGCCGATCCTGATCGACGACTCCACGCCATGGGTCAACGACTACGACGGCCTGTTCGGCCTCGACACCGAGGATCGGTTCGCCGGCGAGCGGGCTCCGGCGGGACCCAAGTGGACCCGCGAGGCGCGGCCCCGCCAGTCGTGGCTCGATCCCGTCGCCTTCGCCGGGCTCGACGCGACGCCACCGCCCGGGCGTGCGATCGAGACCCTCACGAGCGAGATCCAGGACCTGCGCCAGGAGGTCGAGGCGAATGAGGGGAAGATCCTCGAGCTCGAAGGCGAGGCTCAGCGCCTCGGGGTCCGGGTCGCGACCGTCCAGCACGCCGGGCGGTCCCGACCGTTCGTCGAGACGCTCACGGCGGAGCGCGACCAGATCGTCGCGAAGATGCGCGGGCTCCGCGTCCAGAACGCGAGCTTCCTGTCGGTCATCAGCGACAGCGAGAGCGAGCTGGCCCGCCTCGAGGCCGGAGACCGCGGCGACGCCCGGGCCCACCTCCGCCATGTCGTCCACCCCCAGGACCCGTCCGAGATCCGTCTCAGCCGGCTCCTCGACGTCTGGTCCGCCGTCGGCGTCGCCCTGGCGATCCTGATCCTGGCGGTCCTCCTGTTCGTCGCGCCGGAATACCTCTGGGTCGGACTGCTGCTGATCATCATCGTGTCCGTCTCGATCGAGGCGCTCGTGCGTCGCCGGTTCCTGCGGCTGCTCCTCGACCTCACGATCATCCTCGCCGTCGTCGCCGGGGTCATCCTGCTCGTGACGAACTTCGTCCTGTTCGTCGCGGCCGCCCTGCTGACGATCGGTGGCCTGATCCTCCGCGACAACCTGCGCGAGCTGCGCCGGGGGTAGGCCTCAGCCCGGGGTCGCGGTCGCCGCCCGCGGCCCGAGTGAGGCGGCTCGGAGGGCCTTCACCGGCACGAAGACGAGCGCCACGACGCACAGGGCCCCACCCAGGACGGCCATCGTCAACGTACCGCCGATCGTGTCGATCAGAATGCCGCCGATCAGGAGGCCGATCGGCTGGAGCCCGAGGGAGATGGTCCGGGCGGTGCTCCCGATCCGGCCGAGGAGGCGGTCGGGCGAGTAGGCCGTCCGGAGGGTGACGTAGGTGACCACCAGGATCGATTCGGCGACGCCGGCAAGGACGGCGAACCCGACGAAGACCGGGGGCTGGTCGAACGTGGCGATCCCGATCAGGCCCAGGCCCATCCCGAGGATTCCGCCGAGTAGGATCGGTGCGACGCTCATCCGGGCGCGAAGCCGCGTCGCCCCGAGTGCGCCCACGACCGTCCCGATCGAGTACGCCGCAAGGACGACGCCGAGCACGACCGCCGACAGGCCCAGGTCCCGAGTGATCCGAACCGTCGCCGCGAGGGTGATCGGCGAGATGACCATCGTGGCGAGCCCGAACATCAGGATCGCGGAACGAAGCAGCGGGCTCCGGGCGACGTACAGGAATCCTTCGCGGATGTCGTCCCGGATCCGGCTGGGCGGACGATCGGCCGGTGCCCGCAGGGGACGACGGACGAGGAAGAGGCCCGTGGCCGAGACCGCGTATGACAACGCGTCGATGGCGAGCGTCGGTCCGGGTCCGATCGATGCGGCGAGCACGCCGGCGATCAGCGGCCCGAGGATGAAGCTCGTCGAGGCGACGGTCTCGACGATCGCGTTGGCACGACCGAGATTGGGTCGCCCGACCAGCGCCGGGAGCGACGCGATCCAGCCCGCCATGAAGAGCGAGCGGAGGATGCTCATCGGGGCGGCGACCGCGACGATGACGCCGATCGTCGGCCCACCGACGGCGACCGAGAGCGGGATCAGCGCCGTCAGGATCGCCCGGCCGACGTCGGCCCCGACCATCATCCGCTTCCGGTCGCCGCGGTCGGCGATCGCGCCGGCGAACGTCGCGAACAGGAAGTCCGAGAACGCAGTGATCGCGGCGACGCTTCCCATCGCGACGCCGGAGCCGGTCAGGGCGAGCACGAGCAGCGGCAGTGCCGTGAAGCTCACGGCGTCGCCCAGGGCCGAGACCGCCTGGCTGCCGAGGACGACCCGGAAGTCGCGGTTCCGGCCGAGCGGCTCGTCGACCGGTTCGGGCGGCCGGTCGGTCAGCGGGTCCGCCGTGGGTTCGGATCCCGGCCCGGCGACGGGATCGGGAGTGGGCTCCGGCACCTCGCGATGCTAGCCGCCGGCGGGAGCGTCAGTCGCGGCCCTTTGTCGTCGCGACGTCGATCTCGTTGCCGGCGGCATCGGCCAGCGTCCACCACATCGGCCCGCGGTCGCGTACCAGGTGGCCGCCCGCGGCAAGCGCCGCGGCGACACGCGCCTCCGCCAGCTCGTACGGGATGAAGACTCCCACATGGACCGCGCCGCCGCCATCCGGGCGCGGCTCCTGCATCCCCTCGAACCAGAACGACGTCCCCCGGCTGCGGGGATCGACGAGGTCCTCGTCCGGGCTGTCGCTCCGCGGCTCGTAGCCGAGCGCGGCCCGCCAGAACGGCACCACCGCGCCGATATCCGGCGCGCCGGGGACGATCAGCATGTCCTGGACGAGGGTCGGGTCGGCGGTGGCGCCCAGCTCGCGTGCCACCGCCGAGATCCGCCGCGCAACCTCGACATCACCCTGGCTCATCGAGCGGTTGTCGTCCGTGATCGTGAGCAGCCGGACGGTCACGCCGTCCCGCCGCACGTCGATGGCCGTGACGTGATCGTCGACGCCCTCGAGCTCGCCGAACGCCCGGGCAAGTCGCGTACCCGCGGCGTACGACCCGGTGCGGAAGAATGCATGCGCCCCCTCGGCCAATACCCGCCAGTCCTCCGTCCCGTCCGACTCGTGGAATTGGCTCGGCGTGATCCAATCCGTCATGCCTGACCTCCAGCGTGGCGTGCCGACCGCCGTTGGGGCGGCGCCGTGATCGTCGCACCGCATCGGGACGGGGCGCGTCATGTTCGCCGGCATGACGCATCGCACGCGTTGGTCGAACCCGCCGCCCCGGTCGGGAATCAGATCGGCCGGTCCCGTGACGTCGGATACGACGACACCGGGGCCGGCCGAACGGTTCGGCGAGGTGGGCGGCCGGCGCGGGGCCGTTCGGCCCGCGCGCAGACCGCCCGAGGATCAGTGGTGGCTTCGGTTGTAGCTCGCGAGGCCGGACCAGTCGCCCTTCGACGCGTACGACGCCTGGGTCGGCCAGCTGTCCAGGCTCGACGGCGGCAGGGCCCCACCGACGGCGATCATCTGGCGAAGGTCGCCGGAGTTCGCGTGCTCGAGCTCGGCGTAGGTCGTGATCCCGCCCTCGTTGAGGATCGAGGAGATCCGCGGGCCGATCCCGTTGATCTGGGTGAGGTCGTCGGCCGGTGTCGCGACCGCGGTCGCCGTGCGCGCCGCTGCCGGTTTGGCCTGGGTCGCCTTCGCGTTGTGCTTCATCAGGCCCTGCCAGTCGCCCTTGACGGCGTATGAGGCCTGCATCGGCCACGTCCCGACATTGCCGGGCGGCATCATGTCGGCCTCGTGGAGCGCGCGGCGGATCGTCGGTTCGTTGGCTTCGGCCAGCGCGGCGTAGCTCGCGATCCCCGCCGCGGCGAGCGCGGATGCAGCCTTCGGGCCGATCCCGACCAGCTGCGTGAGGTCATCACCGTGACCGGAGCCATTGCCGGAGCTGGCGGCCACGGCGGCTGCGGCCGCGACCGGAACCGCTTCCTCGGCGGCCGGCGCCGCCTCTTCCGGCTCCTCCTCGACCTGAATCTCGAAGTCGTCGACGACCTCGTCGCCGCCGAGCACCTCGGCCGCCGGCAGCACCAGGGCCTGCAGCGCGGCCGCCTTCTCGGGTGGCAGCGTGCTCGAGACGAGGAGGGCATTCTCCGCCTTGATCGCGTTCTCGATCAGCCCGATCGAGGCTGCCCACTCGCCCTCGTACTGGACGAACAGAATGGCCTTGCCCTTGTCGATCTCCTTCGAGATCGTCTTCATGAACTTGTCGTCGATGCCGACATCGTGGAACTTGCTGCGCAGGCTGTGGAGCAGACCGCCGGCCGCGCCGGCCGCCACGGCTCCGGCCGGGCCGGCGATGATCGCGCCGACGACGACGCCGATCGCGGTGCCGTGGACGCCGCCCTTGAGCGCGCCCATGTCCTTGGTCTGGTGGACCTTGACCCGGCCGGTGAGCTTCGTGTGCTCCGCGATCGCCGCATCGACGATCTGGACGTTGTTGTCGACCTTGTCGACCTTCTCGATCTCCGCCAGGAGCCGTCGCGCCGCAGCGCCGTTCTCCACGACGAATGCCGCCAGGGTCTGTGCCTTCTGTTCGGCCATTCGACTCGTCTCCTTCATGTCGGGTGCATTCGATGGCGCAGTGAGTGGGTCGCCGGATCGATGTCGCAACCGGGGACACCCGCAGCCGTCAGGGCGTGTCCGAGATCCGAGGTCGCGCGGCGCTCCAGCGGGAGCCACGGTGGCGATGATGGGCAGTTGACCGACCTGGTCGTGCACCTCCTCGTTCCGGACGATCGAGGGCGATGCACTGCGCACGCGTACCCGATCCCTCCGCCGGGCCCCGGATGCTACGCGCTCTCGCGGGTCGACACCACCGTTTCGGCACCACTATTCGCGGTGGTGCCAATGGTCGTCAGGCGCCCCAGCCAACCCGGATCGCCTGGCTGACGCCCGGGAGCGGGAGGGCGGCCGCCTCGTCCTCGATCGCGACGCGCTCGGACGACGACAGGCCGCGCCACGGCTCGATCGTGACCAGCGTGTCGGCTCGGCGCCACGTCCCGACGATCTCCCCGCCGGCCAGGACGGCGCCCGGCCAGACACGTGGTGTCCAGAGCAGGCGACGTTGCGCGGCACCGGGCACGAGGAGCTCGCGGTCCGCTCCCTGATGCAGGGTGTAGGTGTCGCCGCTCGGCAGCAGCCGGACCGCATCGCCCGATCCGCCGGCGCGGCGAACGGCAGACTCGTCGGCCGCGAGGATCCAGGCGTCTCCGATCGGAGTCTCGACGGCGACCAGCTCGGCGGCCAGGGCGTCGAACGGCGCCCGACCACCGGGCGGCCGGATTCCGGCCCAATGCTCGAACGCAGCGACGGTCGTCGGGCCGAAGACGTGGAGGAACCGGCGGGCAAGCTCCATCCGGGCGTCGCGCGGATCGTCCCCGGGCGCCGGAACGATCCACAGCGTCGGCCGGCGGGCGCCGTCCCACCGAATCAGGACCCGTCCGGTCGGCGCCGCGTAGCGCAGCGCATTCGGTTGGATGCCCATCCCGCGGCCGGCCTCGCCGTACTCGAGGGCACGACCCCCGAGGAACGCCTCGAGGTGGTCCGTGATCGTCTCCGCGCGCCGTCGACGGGCGGGGGCGTCCGAGAGGCGCCCGAGCGTGAACACCGCACGGTCCTCGGCCGAGATCACGTACGCGCTGAACCGCGGCCCCCAGACCTGCACGAGCGACGGGTGCTCCCACATCGTCCCGTCCGTGCCCTCGACGCGGGCGTGGATCGAATGGAGCGCCGCCCGCGGCATGCTGTCCGTGAGACCGGCCCACGCGGCTCGGCGAAGCGAGTCCACCCCGGGCGGGAGGCGCTCGTCGAGCGCCGAGACTTGACGCCGATACGCGAGGATCTGGTCCCGGGTCAGGACGAGGCGGGCCGCGGTCACGTTGCCTCCGTCATGCGTCAGCGGCCCCGATTCACGACCTCCAGGACAGCGTAGAACGCAAACAACGCCAGGGCGACGAGGATCACGACGAGTCGCCAGTCGATCGAATGCACCGCCCCCGCGTACTCGCTGTCGGCGGCGACAGGCAAGGCAACGGCCAACAGGATCACCAGCGCCGCGATCGTCGCAACGGTTGCGCGTCTACGCATGACGGACTCCCTCGCCGCGGGGACGAGTCCGCTGCAGCCGCACCGGGACGTCTCCGCTGCCCCTATCGTGGCACGTCGACATCGCGGTGATCCGGTTGAATGGCAGGAGTATGGTGTCGCAACGGGAGGGACCCATGAAGAAGCACCTGCTGTTCGGCCTGGTGGCCGCGCTGTTCCTCGTGGCGGCACCGGCATCGGCCAAGCCGCTGGTCCACGAGCATTACAGCGGAACCGACTCGTTCGACTTCGACAACTGCGGCTTCACGATCCACGATGACGTCACGTTCCGCGGGCTGTTCATGCTCAAGCCCGGCAAGCACGGCGACCCCACGCCGCTCCTCTCCGACAACTACGACAGCCACGAGGTCCTGAGCGCGAACGACAAGTTCTTCACGATCGACCACAACGGTCTCTACAAGGACCTCCACATCACGAACGTCGAGGGAACCCTGTACCGGTTTGTCTCCAAGGAGTCCGGGCATCCCTACACGGTCCGCGACATGAACGGGGCCATCGTCTTCAAGGATCGTGGAGTGCTCTTCACGACCTTCGTCGTCGACACCCTCGGCGACTCCGACCTCGACAACGACGTCTTCGTCGAGGGCAGCTTCAGCCTGCTCAAGGACGCGGGCTCTCATCCGGCGTTCTACGCGGACTTCTGCAACGACATCGCGATCCCGCTGTTGGGCTGATCGCGGCCCCAGGACCCCGGTTTCGCAGGCAACGCACCGCTTCAGGCGATCCTCGACGGTTCGCATCCGCTCCCCCTTCGGGAGTGGTGCATGAGGTACGAGATCGTCCTCGAGGACGTCGTGGCGCGCCCGATCGCGGCGGTGCATTCGATCGTTCCGGTTGGTCAGGTCGCTGCAGCCTGGCGGCCGGCTCTCGACAAGGTCTGGGCCTTCCTGCGCGGGCACGGAGGCCTTCGAACCGACGGCCACAACATCTTCGTCTACCACCACCCGGCGCGACCCGGGGCGCCGATGGATGTCGACTTCGGCGTCGAGGTCAGCAGCCCGTTCGTGGGCGACGACGAGATCGTGTTCACCCACACGCCTGCCGGACAGGCCGCGTCGACGGTTCACATCGGACCGCCCGATCAGCTCGCCGACGCCAATGCCGCCATCGAACAGTGGTGCCTGGCCAATCACCGGTCACTGGGCGGTGCGTCCTGGGAGATCTACGGCGATCCGGGCGATGACCCCGCGACCCTCGAGGTGCAGGTGTTCTACCTCCTCGGCTGAGCCGGTTCGGTGCGACCCCGGAGGCGCCGGCACGCTCGCGGAATCCAAAGGCCCTTGACATGCAAGTCCAGACTTGCATATGGTCCCGGTCGTGGGAAGCGACGAGGTGTTCAAGGCGCTAGCCGAGCCCACCCGGCGGACGATCCTCGACGAGCTGGCCGATCGCGACGACCAGACGCTCTTCGAGATCTGCTCGCGGCTGATCACGAAGCACGGCCTGGCGTCGACCCGCCAGGCCATCTCCCAGCACCTCGACGTGCTCGAGTCGGCCGGTCTGATCCGGACCCGGCGTGAAGGCCGCTACAAGTTCCACTCGATCGAACGCGAGCCACTCCGGCATGTCGCCGACCGTTGGCTCGATGGAAGGGAGCAATGACATGCGCATCACGATCGCCAGCGTCCTCGTCGACGATCAGGAGAAGGCGCTCCGCTTCTACACCGATATCCTCGGCTTTCGGAAGAAGACCGATGTGCCGACCGGTGAGCATCGCTGGCTGACCGTCGTCTCGCCGGAGCAGCCGGACGGCGTCGAGCTGCTGCTCGAGCCCGACGAACACCCGGCCGCCAAGCCCTTCAAGGAGGCGCTCGTGGCCGATGGGGTCCCGTACACGTCGTTCGGCGTCGCCGACACCCGCAAGGAGTACGAGCGTCTCAAGGCCGCCGGTGTGCGATTCACGCAGGAGCCGGCGGAGATGGGCCCGGTCGTGACGGCCGTGTTCGACGACACCTGCGGCAACCTGATCCAGATCGCGAGCATTCCCGCCCGTTGAGGCTCACCTCCCCGCGGGGCCGACGTCATCAACCAGGTACCTGAAGACGTCTAGGTCGCGATCGCGGCCGGTGGCGCAGCGGCCGTCGACGACGTTGCGTGCGCCGACTCGGCGATGGCCGATACCACGATCGGAGCCGACCGGTTGAAGCCCTTGAAGGTCATCCACAGGCCGATCGACAGCTCCCAGAAGAAGATCGGAGCGACCGCGATCGCATGCCACGCGCTCCCGCCGTCGGTGATGCCCAGGATGTAGCCGACGATCCAGGACGTGAAGAGTGGCGCTCCGATCAGCCCCAGCACGGGGATTGGACGCGGGACGAGCTGCGACGTGTACATCAGCCAGCCGAGCAGGAACGCATTGAGCGCAGGCACGCCGGTCCCCAGCGCAAAGGACCAGTCGCGCACCGCAACGAGCGCACGCTGAAGGGTGACCAGAACCGAGGCCTCGGCACCGCTTGCGCCGGGCTGCTGCAGGGTCACGATCGAGAGGATGCTCACGGTACCAATCATCAGAACGGCAGCTTCGAAGATGCGGCTGCTGACGAAGCCGATCGCGAAGCCCAGGTTCTGGCGCTTCACAACGGCATAGAGCGCGACCGCGGTCCCGATGGCCGCGAGGCAATTCACGATGTCCAGGAGAGCGCCGAAGCGCACCTCGTTGCCGCCGCTGCTGTCGGTGATGAACGTGGGGTCGTTCAGGATCGGGCCCAGAAGAAACGCCGCCGGGATCGAGCTCGCGAAGGTGATCAGGTACAGGATGCCCGCGACAACCGCGGTCCTTCGCGTGGGGTCGAACGGTGCTCGTTCGGTTGTCGGGGCGCGACTGGCACTGCTCATGTCTGGCTCCATTTCACGACGGCGGGGTATCGATTCCGGGTCCGGTTGTCTCCGTCGCTGCTGATCGCGCCGACGATCACGCCGGTCGGAACGGACTTGATGAGCCCACCAGCTCGGCGTCGGAGTCGGACTCGATGGCAGCGATCGACGTCAGGTGCTGTCCGTCGACCGTCGTCGCGAACGGCAACACGGCCTAAGTGGCCTCACTTGGAATTGCAGTGATCTGACCGGCGCCGCCCTTCAACGGACAAGTTTTCAGGGCGTGACCACTGGAGCGAGTCGCAGCCGATCGCCGCTGACCCGGATCTCGCCCCGGCCCCGAGGCGTCGGGCCCGATCAGCCGAACACCGCAGGGTGGTGCAAGCGGGCGCCCGAACGGGTACGGGAGGCAGGGGTCCGATGTTCCGGCCTTGCGTGCCAAACCTGACGATCTGCCCCGGTCAAGGCCGGCGGTTGGCGCACAACGTCATCGCCGCCATGCCGAGCAGTCGGCTTCGCTTCGAGGACGAGCGGCAATCCTGCTTCTTGCAGCCATTCAGCGTTCGCGCCGACGGGCTCCAGGCCCGAGATCAACCGCCATCAGGCGTACGGCGCGCTGGGCCCGGGTTTCAGGAGGGTGGCGGGTTGTTCTGCTGCTGCGCGAGCTGCTTCTGGACCTCCTGATCGATCTCGTTCTGGCGGCGCTGCCGAGTGCGCCTGACCACGATCAAGCCCATCACCCACGGCCAGATCAGCGCCACCACCAGGCCGATGAGGATCGCCAGTGCCCAGTTGGGCGTGGCCGGTGTCGCCGTTCCGCCGGTGAGCCAGTACACGATCAAGAACGCCACGACTCCAAGGATGATCCCGGTGATCCGCCGAATCATTGCGAAGCCCTCCACCCTGGGGCAGCCTCGCGCGTGCGGCGCAGCGCCCTTGATCTCAGCCTAGGCTCCGCGGGGTCGGCCCGTCAATCGCGTCCACCACCATGAACGTCCCGGTGTCCCAGCGAGGCCTCACCCTGCCGGCCGGGGCCGTGGGCCGGTTGGTCAGACTTCGGACCCTTCGCTGAGATCGTGGTGATACCCCTGCCCTGACCGCCGGGATCACCCGAATCAAGGGCGGAGCGGCCCGCATAGACACCGGATCGGCGGGATCCCGGGTGGAGCCCACCGATCCGGCTGAAGCGAAAGCTACTTGACGGTGACCTGGATCAGGCCATTGACCGCCGCCGCGACGGACACGTTGTCGTCACCCGCGAGGGTGTCGACCACGAGCTCGTCCAGCGCGGGGTCTGTGTGCGCGATCCGCACCGAGGCCGCGAGGCCGGCCACGTCGACCGCTCCGCCGTTCGCCGTGGCGGCGATCGTGTCGACCCCGGCCGTGCCCTCGACCTGGACCGTGTCGGCGACGCCGTCGGAGAAGTCGCTGCCCGCGGTGTTTGCCAGGTCGACGGTGACGTCGGTCAGGCCGGTGCCGGCCAGGTCGTTGATCGCGACGCTGTCGGTCCCGCCCACGGCGTTGACATCGAGCGCCTCGAAGTCGTTGAGGTCCATGACGATGGGGCCCAGGTTCCGGGTGAACCGGACGTGGTGGCCGTCAGGCGTGGCGGCCATGATCTCGTTGCCGCCCGAACCGTTGAACACGTGCCGGTCGAAGCCGGACCCGCCATCGATCGTGTCGGAGCCGTCGCCCGGATCCCACACGAAGGTGTCGTTGCCGCTGCCGAGGAAGGCAATGTCGGCACCGCCGTTGCCGTCGACGAAGTCGTTGCCTCGGCCGCCGACGAAGAGCTCGTTGCCGCTGCCGCCAAGGAGGGTGTCATCGCCCCGCCCGCCGTTGACGACCGTCGGGCGGGCGGTCGTGAATGGCCCGTGGGCGGTGTCGAGCAGGACGAAGTCGTTGCCGCGGCCGGCGTTGACGACGATCGAGGCGAAGCGGCTCATGTTGAATGTGTCGTCGGCCGATCCGTCCGCATTGATGTCGACCTGGAGCTGGTTGGGATCGGTAGCACTGAGCCGCAGCGCGATCCGGTCCGCGAACGGGCTCCCCGTGACGCGGAGCGTGCGGTGGACGATCTGCGCCCTGACGGTCGGCGCCGCGGACACGGCTGGCACCGCGATCGACGCGGACAGCGCCGCCAGGGCTGTTGCCAACAGCAAGGTCTTGCGAGTCATGTCATCTCCTGCCGCCATCCGGTGTCTCTCATCGGCCGGAGGTGGTCGGTGTGGGATGACGTTTCGGAGGTTGTACGGAGGGCCGGTCGATACCGGTTTGCCTCGCCCAGGACGGACCCGGGGGACTCGGCACGGGGCAGGATCGCGACCCATTGCGATGGTCTGCAGCAGGATCCGTCCATCGATGATGGTGGCTAGGCCACCTCAACGCTCATGGACGTTGCGTCGCAAGAGGGCGTTGGGCGGAACCGTCGCAGGGCGGTCAGGTCGCGTCCCGGTGAACGCTCAGGACCTCCGACTGACGCCGCGAATACGCCGCCTTCACCCGGCGCTCACCAGCATCAGCTGGCAAGCCCGAAGCCAATGACCGCCTCGGAGTTGGGCGTCTGGTCACGTCACCCGGGGGCGAATCTTCCGTGGCGACCGGCGACCGCTCCAGAACGGCATGGATGCTGCAGGAAGGATCCTGCTAGACCGAGCCCGATTCCGGAGATCCGAACCCGCCGCGGGTGGGGCCGGTTGGCCCGATGAGTTGATGACTCCCGGCAGATGTCGGCGGCGAGCCGAATGTTGATCCTGAGGGTGGGTGAATCTCCCCTTGGGAGGCCAGGACATGTTCCGCCGTCAGCCAGTCGTCGCGCTCCTCGTCATCGTCCTCGTCGCCGCCTGCGGCGGCTCTGCCGCCAGCCCGAGCCCCGCGGTCTCGGGAACGCCAACGGCCAGCCTCCCGTCGCCGACGGTGTCGCCGCGCTCGTCGCCCACAGCCGCGCCGACGTCTTCGCCGACGCCCATTCCGGCGACACCGAGCCCGACGGTCGCGCCACCGACGCCCTCGCCGACGCCCACCACGATGGTCGTTCGCGCCTACTTCCTGATGCGCGATGGCAGCGGCGGCGAGGTCGTCAACGAGCCGACTCTCGTTCCGGTCCTCCGGACGGTGCCGAGGAGCACGGCGACGGCAACGGCCGCGATGAAGGCGCTGCTCGCAGGACCATCGGCCAAGGAGCGAGCGCCGAAGTGGCCGATCAAGACGCTCATCCCCGCCGGCACGAAGCTCCTCGGGATCGAGATCTCGGGAGGCCTCGCGACGGTCGACCTGTCCGCCGAGTTCGCCTCGCTATCCCCTGACGACGTCTGGGACGGCGGAAGCTACTCGCTTCACGGGCGTGTGGCCCAGGTCGTCTACACCCTGACCCAATTCACGACGGTGGATCGCGTCACCTTCAAGCTCGACGGCAAGCCGGTCAAGGTGTTGTTCGGAATGCCGGACCCGGAAAGCGGTGCGTCCGAGGCAATCGCCATGGACAAGCCCGTCACCCGCGCGACGGACCGCGACCACTATTCGTACCGCGACCACTTCCTGCCCCTGATCTTCGTCGATCGGCCGGAGTGGGGTGCCGCCCTGCTGAACCCCGGCCGGGTCACCGGGCTCGCCAACGTCTACGAGGCGCAGTTCCGGATCACCCTGCTCGATCGCAATGACAAGGTCCTGGTCGATGTTCCGGTGCTGGCGAGCTGCGGCACCGGCTGCTGGGGCACGTTCGACGTGACCCTGCGGTACGACGTCTCGAGCGCCCAGTGGGGAACCCTGCGGGTCTGGGACATCTCGGAGTACTCCGGCAAGCCGGTCGCGGTGCGCGAGTATCCGGTCTACCTCCGGCCGGCACACTGAACGAGGCCGAGGCGGCTGACGGCCGGTAGGCAGAGCGGCCCTAAGCGCCGCAACTGGGGCGCAGGACTGCGCCGGCATGGCGCCCCCGAACGGACTCGGGGACGCGCCGCCACATGCGATAACGCCCGGCAATGACGGTCCCGCGATAATGGCCGACGTGGAGGAGGTCGAGGTCGTCGTCGCCCATCAGCGAGCGCGCGACGCTGCGCGTCGGCGACGTGTTCCTGAAGATCGACGCTGATCAGACCCGCACCGACGTCGAGGTCGAGGCGATGGCGATGGTGCCGGTCCCGACCCCGGAGATCCTGTGGCGGAAGCCGCCCGTGCTCGCGCTCGCCGCCCTCCCGGGGACGGCACTCGGCCACCTCGGCGAGCCGTCGACCGCGTCGTCGGCGGCGTGGGCCGCGGCGGGTGCCGCCGTCCGGACGCTGCACGACGCGCCGCTGCCGCCATGGCCCGGTCGGAGCGTCGACGAGCTCGCATCGCACCTCGCCGGCGAGTGCGAGTGGCTCGTCGCCAACGACGTCCTTCCCGCCGACGTGGTCACGCGCAACCGCCGGCTCGCCGAGACTGCGCTCCGGCCGTGGACACCGGTGTTCATCCACGGCGACCTGCAGGTCGACCACGTCTTCGTCGCCGGTGACGAGGTCACCGGCGTCATCGACTGGTCCGAGGCGTCCCAGGGCGACGCGCTCTTCGACCTCGCCACCCTCACGCTCGGACACGAGGAGCACCTCGGCGACGTCGTCGCCGGCTACGGCACCGACGTCGACCGCGACCTCATCCGCGCGTGGTGGTCGTTGCGATGCCTGTCCAACGTCCGCTGGCTGGTCGAGCACGGCTACGGCCCGCCCGAGGAGATGCCCGAGGTCGCCGTGCTGAGATCCCGGCCGTGAGGCTGCGCAACGTCCTTGGCCCGGACGCGTGACGCACTCCACTCCTCGCTCAGGCCGTGCACCCTGCCGCGGCGCCTTCGCTGATCCCGGGCGGTTGCGCCGTTGCCCGACATGGCGCACCTTGACACGGTGAGCCAGCAGCCATTCCACCCGCCGAGCGAGCCGTCCGAGGAACCGGCAGCGCCTCCGCCCCCCGACCTGCCTGAACCGAGGTCGCCAGGGTGGACCGTCGAGTCGTTCGAGACGCGCGAGGTCCGCAAGGCCCGGGATCGGGCTGATCGCGCGGCCCGGCGAGCGAGCCGGGCCGCCCGTCGCCTCCAGGAGGCGCAGGAGCGGACGGCCGGTCAGCGTTCGGGCGCCCGACAGCTCGTGGACGCTGCGGGCGACGCCGCGACGGCGGCGCTGACGGCCGTGTCCGCCGCGGCCGACGAGGCGCAGGCAAGGCTCGCGGCGAAAGCGCGGATGCGGGAGCTCGAGCACGCGGTCGTCACCACTCGTGCGGGGGGTCCGGTGGACATCTCGCCGCCGACGAGAGACGAGGCGCTGAAGTTGGCCAGCCGGGTGGATCCCGGTTCGTCCGGGGCGTCATTCGTCCGAGGCGTCGGGTTCATCCTCGCCGGGATCGCGGCGTTCGTGATGATGACGAACGGCGAGTTCGGATGGCTGGGCCTGTTCGTGCCGCTGGTGATCATCATCGCCGGTGGCGCGCTGAGCGACCGGATCCAGACGGACGACAGAAGCCGCAAGGCGGGCCTCCTTCAGCTCGAGCTCGCGCGCGCGAGCCTGGCCCCGACGGAACGTGCTCGAGCTGCGACGACGGAGCTTGAGGCCCAGGGTGTGCGATCCTCCTCAACCGTCGGGGCGCCGGAAGTGACGGCGGCACCCATGACCAAACGGCCGCGGCTGGTCGAGGACACCGACCCACGGACCCGCGCCGAGGTCCTGGCCGTACTCGAACGTCTCATCACGAATGTGCGCGGGTTCGTGTCGGAGACCGACATGGCCATCCTGCTCCGCATTCGCCAGAGCGCCGCGCTCGCGCTCCCGACGACGGACGGGCCACTCGACCTGACCAACCACGAGACGTGGCTGGTGCGCCAGATCTGCATCGACTACCTGCCGGGCGCCCTGGAGCACTACATCGCGCTGCCGTCCGACCTGGCCTCGGAGCCGGTCCTCGACGGCCGATCCGCCCAGGAGGTGTTGGACGAGCAGCTGGTGCTGATCGAGAGCCGACTCGACGAGATGGCTACGCGCACCTACCGGCGCGAGGCGGACGGACTCCTCAGCCATGCGCGGTTCGTCGCCGACAGCCTTCGTCCGGATCCGTTCCAGGCACGGCTCGCCGAACTTGCCACCAACCAGCCCGAGCCGGTGATGGCCGACGCTCCAGAGCCGGTTCACGCCGCCGAGGCATCAGTGATCAGGGGCGAGGCGGCGGTCAGGACGCGCGAGCGGGCCTGATCTGGCGTCTCAGTGGCGCCGTGGCGTCGAGACCCAGCAGCCGGACGAGCTCCTCGTCCCAAATCGCGAGTCCGTGGATCCAGCAGGCCAGTCGTCGACGCGTGCGTCCGCTCGGCGATCACGACCCCCGTCAGCCAATAGCCGAGCAGGTCAGGCAGGGGTAAGACATGCCGCATGATGCCGAAGGCCGGCGTCCGGCGGGCGGCCTCCAATTGGTACAGGGTGTTGAACGGCATGACTTGGAGGCCGTTGCGCGCATAGAGGACGGCCGGGTCAATTCGCGCATGGACCCGCTCCACCGCCGGCAGGTTGCGCGGATCCCGATGGTGGACCGGATTGCCGACGAGGCTCTTGGCAGCGTCGAGGAAGCCGACGTCGACACCCCATGTGTCGATGCCGACGCTGCGCAGGTCCGGCGCTGAACGGGACGCGTGCCGGAGCCCCGCAAGCACCTCGTGGTGCAGGCGGAGCACGTCCCAGTAGAGTCCGTCCTCGAGCTGGACGGGCTCGTTCGGAAAGCGGTGCACCTCCTCGAGGGAGAGCCGCCCATCCGACACCCGCCCGACGATGACGCCGCCGCTCGACGCGCCGAGGTCGATCGCCGCGACGGCTCCGTCTCCTCCGGGCATCAACCGATCATCCAGCATCGATGCTCAGACGGTAGACCTCCGCTTCCCATGTCTCGATGAAGGCGCGCTCGGCCGGGGCCAGCGCCCGGAGGCCGCCCAGGGCGAGGGCCCCGAAGCCCACCCTGATGGCATCGACGTAGAGCTCACGGGCGGTCTCGGCTCTGCGCGGCGTCGGACCCGACGCGAACAGGCCGACGCCCGCAACCACGACGACAACCGGCCCGGCGCGCCGCGTGGCGGCGTGCGCCGCGACCCCGGCCGATACGGCCCGGTCGAGTGCCGCCCCATCGGCGGTCGAGTCGATGTCGAGCCACAGCGGCCACGACCCCGCGTACACCGCCTGGTCCGGCGTCAGCGGCCCTGCGCCCACGATCGCACGCCCCTCGGCGGTGCCGGCGACCCGGAGCGCCTCGGGCGAGCCGTCGAAGACCACGGCGGCCGGCGCGGCGGCCTCGCCGAGCCGCATGGCCAGCACGTGTGAGAGCCGCTTCACCAGCGCGGGGTCCGGCTGCGGCGCGGAAACGACAGCCCCGAACCCGGGGGTCGCGCTGCGCTGCGCCAGCAGCTCGCGAATCATGCCGACGACCCGCTCCGAGCGCTCGACGACCGCCGCTGGGTCGTCCCCAGCCACGATGAGCCCGTGGTTCTGGAGGAGCGTCACCTCCGTCGTGCCGGCGCGACCCACCTCGGGCCCGGAGCGCCTACGGCGGTCGATCTCCCTGGCCAGCGGCAGCCCGGGATCGGTGTAAGGCACCCATAGGACCTCGTCCCCGAATAGGTCGCGGGCGATCGCTTCCCCGTCGGTCGCGCAGGTGAGCGCGTTGACCGTGGTCGGATGCGTATGGACGACCAATCGCCTCGGGATCAGGGCATGGAACACGCACTCGACCGAGGGCCGCTGGTCGCCCTCGTCCCGCAGGCGCGCCGCCATCGCGACGCGCATCACCGGGTCCCCCCCGGGCACGGCCGCCTCCTCAGAGCCGTGGGCCGCCAACTCCAGCAGCGGGCCGATCGCGAGCGGCATCAGGGTCGTTGCCGTGATCGACGCGAGCGACACCCCGCTGGGCTTGATGTACAGCGTTCCGCCCACCTTGACCGAGCTGTTGCCGCTGCCCGCCCGTGAGTATTCTGGATCCTCGCCGAACCGCCGCGTGATGCGCGCGGCCGCCTCGAGCAGCTCGGCGGTGGCAGGTGGTGGCGACGCCGCGCCGCGCGTCATCGTCGCCCGTACAGCGGCCCGAAGTTCGCGCACGCCCGGAAGTCAGCGCCCTCGAGGTCCGCCGTGCCGAGGTTCGACCAGGCAGACGGCCGAAAGACGTCCTCCTCGGGAACGTTGTGCATATGGACAGGGATCCGCAACATCGAGGCGAGGCTGATCAGGTCCGCACCGACGTGACCGTAGCTGATCGCGCCGTGGTTCGCGGCCCAGTTGGCCATGACCGTGTACACGTCCCGGAACGGACCGTGCCCCGTTGTCCGGGGCACGAACCAGTGCGTCGGCCAGGTGGGATCGGTGCGCTGGTCGAGGACGTCGTGAACCTCGCTCGGTAGGTCGACGGTCCAGCCTTCCGCGATCTGGAGCACCGGCCCCGTCCCCGACACGAGGTTGATCCTCGCCATCGTGACCGGCATCCCGCCGCGCGACACGAACTGCGATGAGAACCCACCGCCTCGGAAGTAGCCCCGGTTCGCCGGGTACCACGTCGTCGCCACGAGCGCCGCCGCGACATCGTCGTCGTCGATCTCCCAGAACGGCTTCATCGCCGGCGCACCGGCGGCATCCGTCATCGCGCCGGTCGCATCCAGTGTCGCCGCCCCCGAGTTGATCAGGTGGATGAACCCGTCGGCCGCAAGCCCCTCCGGTCGGTGGCCCGTGACTCGCTCGACCGCATCTGCGCTCCAGTACGTCCGCACATCGGCGAAGATCTGCGCCCGGTTGGTGAGCAGGTACATCAGAAGCATCGTCGCGCCGTTGAGCGAGTCGTTCTCCGTCGCGAAGACGTGCGGAGCTCGCACGCCGGTCCAGTCGAAGCTCGAGTTGAGGATCGCCTCCATGAAGTCGCCGTTCGGGCTGTGGTCGGTCCACTGGCGCTGGCCCTGGAACCCGCCGAGGATCGCGTTGCGGCCCAGCAATTCCTCGGCGAACCCGAGTTCCGCGAGCCGTGGGTTGCCGACCAGCAGATCCCGTGTGATGAGCGCCATGCGGACGACGACCTCCCAGTCGCGGTCGAGCTCCTCGCGGCTCTTCGACTTGTCCGCGGGGTTCCGGTCCTCTCCCTCGCGGCAGTTGGCGCGGGCCCAGGCGAGCGCGGCGTCGAACTCGACCGGGTCGTAGATGCCCTCCTCCATGCGCCGCGTGTACTCGGACATGTCGACCGTCTCGACCCGCATCCCGAGGTACCGTTCGAAGAAGGGCTGGTCGACGATAGACCCTGCGATACCCATCGAGACGCCGCCCATCGACAGGTACGACTTGCCGCGCAGGATCGCGGTCGCGAGACCCGCCCGGGCGAACCGCAGGATCTTGTCCTGCACGTCGGCCGGGATGACCCCGTCGCCGGCATCCTGCACGTCACGCCCGTAGATCCCGAAGGCCGGCAGGCCCTTCTGGGTGTGCGCCGCGAGGACTGCCGCGAGATAGACGGCACCCGGCCGTTCCGTACCGTTGAAGCCCCACACCGCCTTGGGCGTGAGCGTGTCCATGTCCATCGTCTCGGACCCGTAGCACCAGCAGGGCGTGATCGTGATCGAGACCCCGACGCCCTCGAGCCGGAACAGCTCGGCGACCTTGGCCGCCTCGTACACGCCTCCGATGTTGTGGTCGGGCACGACCACCTCGACGGGTTTCCCGTCGGGATACCGGAGGTTGGCCCGGATGAGGTCCGCCGTCCGCAGGGCCATCGCCCGCGTCTGCGCATCGAGTGACTCGCGGACGCCGTGCTGTCGACCGTCGACGGCGGGCCGGATGCCGATCCTGGGCCATTCGCCGACGAACCGGCCGGAGGTATTGATGCTGGCCATGTAGGTGCCTCGCTCGGACTCGTGAAGGTGGCCGGCGCCGACTGCCCGGCGCATGGCCGGGAAGTCAGTCGGGCGATACCACGCCGATCGTGAGCAGCAGGTTGGCGTACAGCCGCTGCTCCCCCGTCGCGATCGCCAGGGCGACGTCGGGGCCACGCGCGGCGTCGTAGAACGGGAACCGCCCAAGGCGCTCGAGCTCGATGCCGCCGAGCAGTGTCCGGAACTCCGCGAAGATCGCGGGATCGTTACCGTCGTCGGGGGACATCACGTGCGCCGCCTCGATCGGAATGGCATCGACGAGCGCGCGCAGCACGTCCGTGACACTCACCAGGCCGGGAGCCAGGTTGAGGTAGACGCGACGCGCTGCGTCGTTGGAGCGGGTCCGAAGCGGATAGTTCCCGTCGGCGATCAGGACCTGCGCCCCGTGGCCGGCCTCGCCTAGCGCCTCGAGGATCCCGGGGTGGAGCAGACGGGTCTTGAGCATCGGACCTCCTCTACGAGCTGGGGTCGAACACGATCTTGCGGTGGGTGAGCCGATGGGCGGCCATCTCGACGAACAGGTGGGGCGCCTCGGACAGCGGGGCGCGGTGGGAGATCATCCCGGCCGTGTCGAGCCCACCATCGAGGACGGAGGCCAGGCCGTCGGTCCACTCGTGACCAGGCCAGGGCGCCGAATACGACATGAAGCAGCCGGCGAGGGTGAGCTCCTTGCGCATCAGCCCTTCCACGAATGTCATGGGCAGGCTCGCGTCGAGAGGCTGGTTGCCGCCGAGCACGATCGCGCCGCGCGGGCGCGCCACCTCGATGGTCTGAGCAAGTGCCGCTGGCGAGCCGGTTGCCTCCAGGACCAGGTCCGCGCCCCCGCCGGTGAGGCGAACGACCTCCGCGGAAACGTCATCGTGGGCGGGATCCAGGGTGACGTGCGCGCCCAGCGCCCGGGCTGCCTCGCGATTCCCGGCGACGAGGTCGGTGGCCAAGATGAGCCGCGCGCCGACGATGCGCAGCCACTGGACGAGCATGAGGCCGATCGATCCGGCCCCGAAGACGACGGCCGTGTCCCCGGACCGGAAGTGGCCCAGATCCAGCATGTGCCGCGCGACCGTGGATGGCTCGATGAGTGCAGCGGCCTCGAACGGCAGGTCGTCCGGAACGAGCAGCAGATTGCTCGCAGGAAGCGCCACGAGCTGGGCGAAGGCGCCGTCGCGGCGTGAGCCGATGAACGAATATGTCGCGCATGCCGAGAAGCGTCCGGCGCGACACTGGGCGCAGGCGTGGCATGGCACCAGCGGGATGAGCGCGGCATGTCGCCCGCGGAGGCTCTCGTCGAGGCGCGGTCCGATCGCGGACACGATGCCGGCTGCCTCGTGGCCCATGATCATCGGATACGTTCGGTGCCCGCGAAGGT